>DEMD01000008.1 GCA_002354735.1 Gammaproteobacteria bacterium UBA2679
ATTAACCAGACGGGACACTAGTTCAATGAGCAAGTCAAGACAACGTGGCTAATTGGCCTGACGCTCGCGCCTACGGTTGTCGGCAAATCTATAGCAGCCACTCGATAGGCAGCAGCGAAAAGAATTTCACCAGGAAGCGCTCCCACAGATTCGTCTCAGGCTCGACATCGTATCGAATCTGTTCATCGCCCCGTTGCTCCACCCAATACAGATCGTCGTCCGCGTCGAGGCGCACCTCATAGGCGTAGCCAGGCACGTCGAATTCAAAGGCCTCATCAATTTTCCCGGCCATGCTGGTACTCTCTATGAGAAAACCCAGTTCTGTGTTCAGGTTGGCTGACCGCGGATCGAAATTGAACGAGCCGACGAAGACGCGTTCGCCGTCTATCGAGAAGGTCTTCGCATGAAGGCTTGAGCCACTGCGGCTGAGTGAAAATATGTGACCACCTGGCTCGGGAGGTGCCGCGAATTGTCGCATCTCGTAAAGAGATACGCCGCCCTTTAACAGCGCCTTGCGCTGTTTCGCATACCCGGCATGCACTACGGCAATATCTGTGGCATTCAGGGAGTTGGTCAGCACCTCGATCTCGACGCCACTGGCCTCCATCTCTCTGAAGGACTGGGTGCCGGCTTCGGTGGGCACGAAATATGGTGAAACCAGCCTGACACTGCGCTGCGGAACATCGAGGATTCGGGCCAGATGCGAGGTGAGCAGCTCAGTTTCAGAGGCCTTGCCAAGCGCCTTGGCAGGATCATCACTGATCATGTGGACCTCCGTCCACTCGAGTTCGAGCTCTTGCTGCAGAAAGCGTGTCATGAAAGGCGACTCGCTGACGGCTTGAAGATATCGTGTGACCTCTGCTGACTCAGCGATGAGGCCAAACTGTTCAGCCGCCAGGTCGGCGAGATCGGTGGCCTCCACGTCCGACACTATGGTGTCGACCGGATAGGCGGATTCACTTGCCCAGTAGGCGTCGAAATCCTTAGACACCGCCTGGGCGACAGGTCCGGTACCCAGCACATCGAGGTCCGCGAATAGCACGCCTTCCGTTGCACCGAAGTATTCATCGCCGATATTGCGCCCGCCCACGATGGTGACCTGATTGTCAGCGGTGAAAGACTTATTGTGCATGCGCCGGTTAAGGCGGCTGAAATCGGTGAAATAGTTGAGCCACTTTGCGCCACGGATCAGGAAGGGATTGAACAGTCGCACATCGATATTGGGGTGGCTGGCAAGGGCGGCCAGTTCTGTGTCGAGTCCGCTCGTGCTGTTGTCATCGATTAGCAGCCTGACTCGTACACCACGTTCAGCCGCTGCATGCAGCGCCTGCAGGAGCAGCATCCCAGTGGTGTCATCCTGCCAGATGTAGTACTGCAGATCGAGCGTACGCTCGCTCATACCAATTAGCAGAATCCTCGCCGCGAAGGCCGCTAGAGGATCCGCGAGCATGGTCACGCCGCTCTTGCCAGGATGACGTTGCGCCTGGGGGCCGACAGCACGCCCCAAAGCCGTGTTCTGCGCAACCTCACCCGGCAACGCCGTCGATAGACTCCGTTCCTTCAACGAGGGCAGGGCGCAGCCCTGAAGAAAAAGGCCCAGAATAATCGCTAACAGCTTGAGGCGCGCTGTTGGTCCTGTGCAAATGTTCATGATACAGCTGAACTGGCTACTCCACGCTAACGTACGAAAGGCTCTGACTGGTAGGAAAATGTGAGGCCTGAGCCGTATGCAGATTCATCGATCTCTGCAGGACTATACAAGTATTTCGTCCGCTGGAACTGCCCGAGGGCTTTATGAAGCATTGATGACAGAGCCGCTGGCACCTGAAAATCATGGCACATCCAGGGCGTTTCTCAAGAACAAGCTGAAAGAGGCTGCCGATCTGCCGTGCGACATGCCGCTCCAGGCTGACAAACTTATAGGCTGGATGGAAAACGCAGCCCTTGCCACGGGCGAGCGTTATGCACGCTATCTAGAGGCGCGCAAGGCCGGTGAGCCTCGTCGTTACTTCAGCTCCCGCTCGCACGCGCTTTCGTTTCTGCAGCAAGCCGCCCCTACCAAGCTCGTGGATGGCGCGTGGCTCTATGGTGTGTTGCAGCACTGGCGTGATGACCGTTTTCATCCGCTTATTCGCACCTACCTCGAAGAACTCGGAGATGGCGATCCCGCCCAGAACCACGTCGTGTTGTACCAGCGGTTGTTGACGGCCTACGGCGCCGAGGACTTGCCTGAACTTGGGGATGATCATTATCTTCAGGGTGCGCTGCAGCTCGCGATGGGTTATCACGCTGATGAATTCGTGCCCGAGCTGATCGGCTACAATCTGGGCTATGAACAACTGCCTTTGCATCTGCTTATTACAGCTTTCGAGCTCGATGAGCTGGCGATAGATCCCTATTACTTTACCTTGCATGTCACCATCGATAACGCGAGCACAGGCCATGCCCGTAAGGCCGTGCAGGCGCTTCTGGCTACCTTGCCAGCCTGTGGCGATCCGACGGCTTTTATCGAGCGGGTAAGCAGGGGCTATCGTCTGAACGAGCTTGGATTGAGTACGGCCGACATCATCGAGAACTTTGATCTCGAACGGGCGCTGGTGGCGATGCTCGAACGGAAGAGCATCTTTGGCCGCCACCTCCATTCCGACTTCTGTAGCATTGGCGGGAAAACCGTCAATGAATGGCTCATGACATCGGGCCAGATGTCGGATTTCCTCCAGGCGCTGGTGGAGAATAACTGGGTCAAACGTCATGAAGACCCAAAGCAGAGCCGCTTCTGGCGACTCATCGATGGTAACGAGGCGCCGATGTTTGGGGTCTTCAGCCCCTGTGAAAAGCAGCTGATCTTCGATTGGATCGGCGGTGACTGGCTCAATCATGGTGAAAACATCCATGCTGCCCCGACTGCCGACGACGAGGGACCCCACACCATTCGTCACCGACGCGCGCCGGGACGGCCGGAGCGTGTGGCTGTCAGCAAGCGTAGTGGTCCCAAGGGTGATCTCGATCAGGACGTGAGTGAGCTGGCGCGTGAGCTCGAACTCCTACCTCTGGAACTGCGCATGCAGCGGCTTATCCGCCTGATGGCGCCATCGAGCCATGCAACAGCTGTCGGCCTGCTGGCAACCCGTCAGTTCTCGGCGGCACTGCCGTGAGTGCCGCTGATGAGCAACTACTGGCTCTTGGGCGTTATCTGATTGAGTCGGGCTATCACTACACCGCAGTAACGCCCGCCACACATGAATTCAACAATGCTCGTGCCGGCAGTCGCAGAGCACAGGATTTGCGAGATGTGTTTGGCTGGAGTCGCCCATTCGAGCGAACCATCGTTGGCGATGAGCTGTTCGAGCAGATGCATCGAGCGGAGGTGCTTCTGCCACATGGACAAATCTGGCGCAGTGCCTTGAGGTGGTCCAGCCTGAGCGGTCTGCTCTTCGCACACTCGGCTTATCCCACGGAAGCTGACGACTCGGTATTCTTCGGCCCTGATACCTATCGTTTTGCCAGCCTTATCGAAGCCTATCTCCAGAGCAGTGATAAAACGGTGCAACGCGCTGTGGATATCGGCTGTGGCTCTGGCGCTGGTGCTGTTCTGGTGGCCCGGGGACGGCCGGAAGCGCAGGTGCTTGGGGTGGATATCAACCCCAAGGCCCTTCGACTCACCGCCGTCAATGCCAAACTGGCAGAGACACCTAATGTGGTGTCGCGTCAGAGTAATCTGCTGAACGATGTAGAAGGTGAGTTCGACCTCATTGTCGCAAACCCACCTTATATGCTCGATGCCCAGGAGCGCGCTTATCGCCACGGTGGCGGTGAGCTTGGCTCGGGTCTGTCTTTCCAGATTGTGGAAAGTGCCCTACAACGCTTAGCCAGTGGTGGTACGCTGTTACTCTACACGGGCATTGCGATCGTTAACGGTCACGACGGCTTTCTACAGGCGCTACGGGAACGTCTGAACAACGAGCGCTGTACTTGGCATTACCGCGAAATTGACCCTGATGTCTTTGGCGAGGAGCTCTTGAAGCCCGCCTACGCGGATGTTGAACGGATCGCCGCTGTGGCGCTCACGCTGGTAAGGGAGGGCTGAAAAACTCATCAAACCGCGTCGATAGGCTATGCTGAATGCATCGACGGTTTTGCAACACCGTGTAATGAGACTGTACAGGCGTTCGCTCGCGATATGCCCGTCGGAACGATCGACTTTTCAAGGTGACGGCGAATCGGTTGATGAGACTTTCTGGCTTTACGATAAAGGACGTCCTGTATTCACGGGATGATGCGGCAGTTGCCCTGGCAAATGCCGGTCCTGACCATTCGGATTACGACGGCGACGATGTCATCGTCAAGTTCCAGATAACGGAATATCCATCTGCTGATTCTGATGCACGCTGGAAGCACGAATACCAGGTGTTGCAGACGATAGAGTCAGAATACATCCTGCGCGTCCTCGCTCTGGAGCACCACAACAATATTTACGTTCTGGTGCTTGAGAACTTCCCATCTGTCACGCTATCGCACTTTCTGCGAGATAACGACCTGTCCCTGGATCAGCGGCTACAGATCGCTTGTCGCCTCGTCCGAGCCCTGGGTGAGGTGCATCGGCATCAGATCATTCATCGTGATTATCATCCAGGCAATGTGTTGATCAATCCCGAGACGCTACACCTCAAGCTGTGCAACTTTTCCCTCGCAACCGGCCTTCGCGCCAAGCCTGTTCCACACGACGTCGGAAATCGGTGGGGAGCAGTTCAGTACATGTCACCGGAACAGACAGGTCGTACCGGGCTGGAGGTAGATTACCGTAGCGACTTCTATTCGCTTGGTGTCACGCTCTTCGAGCTCTTTACCGGTCGGCTGCCATTCATGACCGACGATCTCATGACGCTGATGCACAGTCATATCGCCAGAGAGCCAGAATTGCTGACTGCCGTGCGAAGCGACATTCCGGCCTCACTGGCTGCCATCGTTCACAAGCTGCTCGCAAAGTTGCCAGATGAGCGTTACCAGAGCAGCCTTGGTATTCAGGCCGATCTCGACGAATGCCAACAGCAATGGCAGCAATATCAGTATATCAAGGCCTTCGCGCCTGGCAGCAAGGATAAGCCCCAGACATTCCGCGTGTCGCGAAAGCTCTACGGCCGGACCGCTGATGAGGCCGTACTGACGGACTGCTTCGAACGAGTGTCTTCAGGCCACTCGGAAATGGTGGTGGTCGCCGGTTACTCAGGCGTCGGAAAAACGGTGCTCGTTCAGCAGTTGCAACAGCCAGAGCTTGCGACGAAGGGCTTTTTCATTTCCGGGAAATGTGATCAGTACAACCGCTCGCAGCCCTACAGCGCGCTGACTCAGGCGTTTCCAATGTTGATTCAGCAATTGCTGAGCGAGCCTGAAGTGGTGCTGGACGCCTGGCGCGAAACACTCACCACGGCACTGGGCAATAACGCGGGTGTGATCGTGGAATTACTGCCCGAGCTGGCGCTGATAACTGGCCACCCGCCTGCAGTGCCGCCGCTGCCTTCTGCAGAGGCCGAAGCGCGCTTTGTACTGGCCTGGTCTCAGTTCATCAATGCACTGTGTTCGCCCGAGCGGCCTCTCGTGCTCTTCCTCGATGACCTGCAATGGGCC
Source organism: Gammaproteobacteria bacterium UBA2679 (assembly GCA_002354735.1). GTDB lineage: Bacteria > Pseudomonadota > Gammaproteobacteria > Pseudomonadales > Oleiphilaceae > Allohahella. The sequence goes on from DEMD01000008.1 coordinate 5,626, forward strand.
GGTGTACCGACACTGACGCTGTTGGAGAAACAACTGGCCAATCATCCTGATACGGCCCTGATGGTAGTAGGCGCCTATCGAAGCAACGAAATCGACGAAGGGCACCCGCTCACGCATACCCTGGCGACCCTGGAGCAGGGCAGAACCCCGGTTGCAAGCGTGCAGCTCGAGCCATTGCAAGCTGAGGATATCGCAGCACTGCTTGCCGATACTCTGCATTGCCCGGCAGAGGCAACTGGTGATCTGACTCAGCTCTGCCTCGAGAAGACGCATGGTAACCCATTCTTTCTGACTCAGTTCCTTGAAACGCTGCACGACCAGGGCGACATCTGGCACGACCATGTCCTCGGCTGTTGGCGATGGAACGTCAAACGCATCCGCCAACGTGATATCACGGACAACGTCGTTGATTTCATGGTCTGTAAGCTTCAGCAGCTCGATGGTGCGGCGCAGTCGTTACTGGCGATTGCAGCCCATCTGGGAAACGAGTTCACGGTTAGACAGCTCGCGGCCGTATTCGAGCATGATGTGATTGCCACTGCAGCCACACTGAAGCCTGTGCTGAACGCGGGTTTCATCGTCCCGCTCGACGATCACCTGTTGTCCAGCAAGGACCGTGGGCAACTAAGCGAAGCACGCTGCCATTTCCTGCATGACCGCGTGCAGCAGGCAGCGTGGCATCTGACGCCCAATAATGAGCAGCAGGCCTTGCAGCTGCGTATCGGACGCCATCTGCTGGCCGCCAGTACGCCGGAAGAAATCGAAGATAATCCGTTCATCGTACTGCAGGCCCTGAACAACGCTCTCGATTTGATCGATGCCGAGGATGAGCGTGCGCAACTGGTCGCACTGAACCTCAGTGCGGGCCTTAAGGTGAAAAAAGCGGCAGCCTATAAAGCTGCAGCAGGATTTCTTGGCACTGCCCAGAAACTGCTGCCTGCATCGGCCTGGACGGAGCAGGCATCGCTGGCCTTTTCGATACATAAAGCGCTTGCCGAAGCTGAATATCTGGCGGGCCGTTTCGAAGCGGCCGATGCGATTTATACGGTGGTCCAGTCTGCTTCGCAGAATCCTTCAGACCTGGTCGAGCTGAGTCTGGTGCAGGCACAGCAGTATCAGATGCAGGGACGCTTCCCAGAAGCCATAGCAGTGATGCTGGCAAGCCTGCAGCAGCTCGGTTACCAGTTTCCGGAAAACGAGGAGGCAGCGGACGCGGAGCTGCTAGAGACGTTCCAGACCACCAAGGCTGCGCTAACAGCATTCGAAGAAGTGGAGCTGTTGACCGCAGGGGAAATGTCGGACGCGGTCAGCCTGCAGTGCATGCAGCTTCACAATGCGCTGGCGGTTGCCCTTTATCTCGTCGGCGCTTTTAAATCCTACGCCGTCAATGCCTGCAGGATGGTCCAGCTTACGCTCGAGCATGGGCAATGCGAGCTCAGCGCGATTGGCTACCTCACTTATGCTACGGCCATGTCGTCCATGGGGGAAGCCTATCCTCAGTGTTACCGAATGGGCCGCCTGGCCAAGACAATGTCTGACCAATGGGACAACAAATACTACCGTGCGACCACTTACCAGTACTTCTCCTCAACCTATCAGCACTGGTGCGAACCGATCATCAATACTTTCGATCCACTCGCTCAGGTGGCAGCCTGGGGACGAGAAGGGATCAACCTGGTCTATGCCGGCTACTCGATCCTTTTCAGCATCAGAAATCAGCTTATCAGCGGCAGACCACTGCCGGAGATTGAAATCGAAGCCACCCGCGGATTGGCATTCCTGCGCAAACACCACCAGTTGCCGATTGCGCGATATCTGAAGCTGTGCAGCTATCAGTCGATTCTGGCGCTCCAAGGCAAGACGCCCGATCCGAAGTCACTTGACTCTGACTCGCTGCACGCGCTGGATGTCTTCGATGGTGACTTCACGACGCCATCAATTGACCTGGCGTTCTACAGTAGCGCCATGATCCGACATGCCTATCTCATGGGGGACAGACCTGCGCAGCAGCAGTTCGTACGAAACCGCGGCATGATCGGCGCGTTTCTGCCAGACAGTCCATCCGTCACCGATGCCAGCTTTTATTCGGCGCTGATACTGCTGAACGAGGCAAAGCCCAACGACGAGGATATTGGCTCGGCTCTAGAATACAGAAATCTGTTCCGAACGTGGGCTGCTGACAGTCCGCAGAATTTCGAGCACAAACACCTGCTGATCAGCGCAGAACTCGCACGAATCGAGGCTGACAGTGAGCTGGCAATGACGCTGTACGACCAGGCGATAGATGCGGCAGAAAAGGCAGGCTTCCTGCAGTGCCAGGCCATTGCCTGCGAGCGATACGCACGCTTCTGGCTGGCACGGCAGCAACAGCGTCTGGCTCAGCATTTCATCAAAGAGGCGCATTATCACTATGGTCGCTGGGGAGCCTCGGCCAAGTGTGTGCTCATCGAGCGTGAGTGGCCGACGCTGTCGGGCACCTGGCGGAATGTCTCTTATGGTAGCCACAGTGATCCGATTCTATTCAGTGCGACGAAGGTCGTCTCCCCGGCCAGTTTGCTCGACTATCAGTCACTGCTGAGAGCTAATCAGTTGCTCTCACAGGAAGTGAATACCAGCGATTTGCTCAAGAAAATGATGGAAGTCCTCCTGGTGAATGCCGGTGCGCAACACGGTGGCATCGCGGTCAACGACGAGGGGGTGCTCAGGCTCGGCGTGTGTGGAAATGTCGATGCAGGAACCGGCGAGATCGATTGCCGTCTGTTCGGTGCCGATCACGAGGTGCAGACTCACCAGTATGTGGGAACGACAGAACAGGCGGAGTCCTTGCTGCCAGACGCGATCATCCGTTATGTGCAACATACCTGTGAAACACTGCTATTGGAGAAGCCAGCGGAAGACCAACGCTTTCTCAATAACGCCTATCTTCAGCGGCACCGCCCAAAATCTGTGCTGTGTCTGCCAATTATCGGTCAGGGGCGGCTTATCGCCATCGTCTATCTCGAGAACAATCTCACTGAAAAAACATTTACTCATCAGCACAAGGATACGCTAGAACTCATTGCCGCCCAGGCTGCCGTTTCGCTGGTAAATGCTCGTCACTATGGCCAACTGGAAGAAAAGGTCAGGCTGCGGACCGAAGAGCTTCATCGGCTGGCCAGTATCGATGCCCTGACCGGCGTCGCCAATCGTCGGGAATTCGATACTGTCCTCAAGCGGGAGTGGGCGCGAAGCCAGCGCGACGGTCTGCCACTCTCCCTGCTCATGATCGATATCGACCATTTCAAGCTATACAACGACCACTACGGTCATCCTGTGGGCGACCGCTGTATCCATGCTGTCGCCCAGGCGCTGCAGCATGTTGTGCATCGTTCGAGTGATCTGCTTGCGCGTTATGGAGGTGAGGAGTTTGCCATTCTCATCAGTGGATCGAAGGACGTGGATATCCTTCAGATTGCACGAAACTGCCTGGAGGCAGTTCGAAGTCTGAAGATACCTCACGCCTGTGTAGAGGAGGGCGATCACGTCACCATCAGTCTCGGCGTCTGCACGATGTCTGCTGTCCACGGTGACGATGCTGAGCTCATCGTCACCAAGGCAGACGAGGCACTTTACAGAGCCAAGGATCTCGGTCGAAACCGCTTCTGCGTCGCCGACTGAGTTTCTGCTGTCGACTTCAGATGCTGGTACTGTTTGGTATCATCGAGGGCAACTGGAACAGGTATGGCATGGGCCGCGTCTTGTTTCGTCCGCATATTTCGATCTCTGCCAATGCCAGCGCATGCTGAAAGCCGCTAACCGCCTCCTGAGCCCGCTGGTCGGCGAAGTAAGGCTCTCGTGGATCATCACTATATTGCCCGAGGGTATCGTACTGTACGCCGCTCAAGAGATATTCAAACGATAGTGTGTACAGTGCGATGTCCAGAGGTGGATACCACCCTACAGCCTTGTCCTTGCTTGTGATCACAGTACGTCGAGCCGGCAGTGGATTATAGATGCAACCTGAGACGCTGGGGCTGAAGGACATGAGGGGATACTGCGCATAATTGACCGATGCATGCAGCGGCCCTGCGATGTAGATGATGTGGGAGACAATCTGAATCAGATAGTCGAGGCTGTCTATCATGAATGGCTGTTGGGGGTCGCCAGTCGGCTTCAGACCGTTGAGTCCTTTGAAATCAGCAAACCTGGGTGAGACAAGCTCGCTAATGAACCCCTGCAGTTCACTGTCGCCGGCCACTGCAGTGTCGTCCGCGTAATAGATCCCCAGATAGGCTGTCACGTAGCGCTTGATGGCGGCCCACAGTAGCAGCGTGTCGTCCCGGAATGCGAAGTCGGGCAGGCTGCCGGCATCGACGCCGCGAGCGTCAAACAAGCGATCCGGGCTCTGCTCGTCCCACCGCCAGGCCTGCCTTGCCTCGGCGACCATGGCCAGGGATGACTCCACTTTCAAGCCGACAGTGTTGGCCACAACCCCGCCAGGAATAACGAGACTGTGCATGGCGTTGTCGTTGATGTTCAGCGTGAAACGGAAATGTGGAATCAGCAACTGCAGTAAAGGATGTTGATCAGACAATTGGCGGTGTGCCGCAACGATCATCGGGTCCAGCGTCAGGTGGCAGGCGCCGAGGTGGGCGACGTTTTCGTGCTGCATCGCACAGGCCACGTTCACCAGCGTCTTGGCGAGTTGCCACTTCAGGCCCTTGGCATCGTTGGCGTCAGCGCAGTCGTTGGGTGTGAAGATAGGCGCAGATTCTGCGTCATGTTGCTGTTGCAGCTGAATGGCAATCGGCTGCATTGCGCCGTTGCTCTCGGGGTATCCCGGGCCAGGATCGGGATTCCAGTAAAACACGGCGATCGGCGCGGCCACATAGCGCTCCTCACCATGATTGGGATCAGTCCTGGCGTCGGCCAACATCGAATAGTCGCATACGTAAAGCCGTCTTTTTTTGGCGGCAGCTTTCAGCGTCAGTCCTGCATCCCCGGTTACTGACTGGAGTATCGCATCTGTGAGCGGCATTTTTTTGAGCAGTGCGGACAAGCGCGTCGCGTAGGCCGGCGCATCCTTATCGAGTCTGACTCCCGTCAGAATGGTCGTATTGAACCCTGCAGTCTGTAGATAGCCAAAATACCAATCCTGCTCATAAGGTTCGGCCTTGCTCTTCATCCATGGCTGCCTCGTGACCTCCAATGTCTGCGGCTTGGGCAGGAGCTCGAAAAGCTTTGTGTAGTCAGCGACGCCGGTCGCCTGGAGATAATCCCGTCGACCATCTCGATCAAGCATGCTGAAGAGGGTCGATCTCAGCAAAGCCGTCGGGCCATCACGAAGCATTTCTTCAAATACCTGATTCAGGCCTGTGGCCATCCGCTGAAGGTCAGCTGGAATTCTAACCAGGCCTTCCAGGGCTCGAGGCACCTTGCTCAGGCTACCCAGCAGACCCTTCAGGTTCTCCAGGTCACGCTCGAGATGAAAGATGCTCAGGTTGTCTTCGAGCTTGTCCCAGGCTTTTTCAACATCCCGGATTGCTTCAGTGGGCAGATCGTCTTCCAGCTCTTCTGCAAGAATGCCGAGTACGACATACTTGAAATTCGCGGCGAGACGCAGGAATACTGGCAGTACCTTGGCTGTGTAGGCCAGCGAAAACTCCTCGCCTTTCGGTACCCCGGCAGATAATGGCACATGCTCCAGGTACGACTGCATGTAGTTGTAGTTGGTGCGCGCCAGGGAGAGCTGGAACTGGCGCTGAGACTGGGCTGTGGGGCTGTCGTTCTGGGGAAGACTGGGCATGGTTGTGCTGGGTAGGGCATCGATCATCAACTTTTCCTTACAGCAGAAAGATGGGACTACATCGATCAAGATTTTTTTTGTTGCCTATTAGGTATAGATGATGAGGAGGGAAGTGCGAAGTTACGTGAATCGAGTGGCGTGTTAAAGTTGGCGTTCAAAGTACCGGAACCTGTTGCGCAAATGCATGAGCAGCGGCAGACCCTGGCCATTGTTTGGAGTAACTTGATGACGAGCTTGTTTATTCCCGCTTCTGCGGCCAAACATTGTGCGAAGCCTGGCCTCCAACGCCTGATCTTCAGGTCCTGGTGGCGACCAGGGAGCGGCAGTACGCGAATTCTCGCCAGTCTGCTGCTATCTTCGGCTGTAACCTTCGCTCAGGCGGAAGAAAACACGTCCACTCTGCAACGTTCTCTCATTCTAGGCTTCGTCGAGTTTCCGCCTGCGTCGTATGTGGATGCCGATGGAAAGCCTGCTGGAGAACTACTGGATTTGGGGCAGCGGGCGCTCGCAGAGGCTGGTTACAGCTGGGAGGCGAAGCACTATCCCGCAAACAGGCTGGCTTCGTACATGGGCACGGGCGAGGTCGATCTGTTCCTCGGCATATCCACTGTTCCTGGCTTCGAGGGCAATACAATTGCTGGAGAGAAGACGATCGCGCATATCGAGCTGCGCGCCTACGCCAAGGGCGATGCACCGGTAATAGAACGCTGGGAAGATCTGAGAGGAAAGACGGTCATCATCCTGCGCGGATACAGCTACGGTGGCTGGATAGGCGAAATTCTGGATCCCGCTAATGGCATCAATGCGCTGGAGGTCGACGAGCACGAACAGGCCCTCAAGGTGCTGAACCTGGGTCGGGGGGACATTCTGCTGGACTACAAAAGCCCGGTTGACACCGCGCTCAGGCAGGTCGAAGTGCCCGACTTGCAAAGCACGCTGATCTCGCTGCTCAATTGCAAGTTCGTCGTGTCCCGAAAGACGCCTCAGGCGCAGAAAGTGCTGACAGACCTTGAGGCAGCCTTCGAGCGCCTGGAAGAGCGTGAGGCAGTGTACTGACTCACGATCGTGAGGCGTCTATCAAAGCGAGCACCAGCTCAGGCGGCCGGCACACCTTTACGCCGGCCGGCGCCACCACAATCGGCCGATTGATCAGCCTTGGGTGCGCCGCCAGCGCATCTAGACGAGCTTCTTCGGTTGTCGTGGCATCACCGAGATTCATGGCCTTGAACTCATCCTCATTCGGTCGCATGAGCTCAAGTACCGAGACACCAGCACGGTCTGCCAGCGCGGTCAGGGTCGCCTTGTCAGGCGGGTTCTTCAGATATTCAACGACGGTCGGCTCGACCCCTGCATCCTTGATCAGCTTAAGGGCTGCACGGGATTTACTGCAGGCCGGATTGTGGTAGATCGTGATGTCCATAAGGCACTCCGTGGTATTGCTGCAGGCATAAAAAAAGCCAGCCCTTGCGGGGCTGGCTTTACGATGTTTGGTGGAGACGGCGGGAATTGAACCCGCGTCCGCCAATCCTCTGCCATCGGCTCTACATGCTTAGTTTCCCTCTATTGATCTAGCCGTAAACGACCCGGGGGGCAGGGTGTAAACAGCGATTCTCCTTAAGGTTTCGCCAGTCGGTAGGAGACATTCCTCATGGCTAGCTTATTCTGATGACGCTCAGTACCGCGATATAAGCATCTTGGCGTGAGCGCTAACGGGGGTTTAGGCCGCTAGAGCGTAGTTGTCGTCGTTTGCAACTATAGTTTTCAGAGATTGGAGTACGTGAGTCTCTGCCCTCACGACATGCACCTTTGGGTTTGTAATCGGCGTCGAAACCAAGTCGTCCCCAGGATTAGTCAGTATACGACACTGACTTGCTCATATATAGAGCCAGCCAGACGATTTTCAAGTCGACCTGGCTGTATCCAAGCGAGAATAACGATTACATCGCGGTAAGACAGCCTTGGCTGACTAACTGGGAGTGAGGCGGATGCGAGACATTGGGTGCCTCAGGGCTGCTGCGAAAGCTCTGACAGCAGCGTCATCAGTTCAGGCACATTGACTGGTTTCACGAGGTGATGCGCGAAGCCCGCGGCTGCGGTCTTTTCACGGTCTTTGTCTTGTCCGTAGCCAGTCACAGCGATCAAGGTACTGCACGCCGTACCTGACCGCTTCCGAAGTTGACGGGCCAGCTCATTGCCATCCATGTCGGGCAAGCCGATGTCGAGCAGGCAGACGTCGGGCCTTTCCGTCTCGGCGCGCTCAAGCGCTTTTTCGGAGCTATGTTCGACACTCACTGAGTGGCCCGCTGCCTCGAGCAGCATTGCGAGCATAACGGCTGCATCAACGTTATCGTCGACAATCAGAACCTTGAGCGTGGAACTGCCATTGGGTGCTTTCGAGACATCGACAGCGGGTGAAGCCTCCCTGACATTCGGCACTACGCCTGGCAATCTGATCGTGAACTCGCTGCCTTTGCCTGAAGCCGGGCTTTCAGCTGAGACATTACCCCCATGTAGTTCCACCAGTCGCTTGACCAGCGCCAGTCCAATGCCCAAGCCTCCGGGTGAACGGTCGGAGCTGCGCTTCGCCTGAGTGAATAGTTCGAATGCTGATGGAATGAGCTCGGGGGGCATGCCTATCCCGTTATCGCTCACCACGAATACTACTTCGCTATCCTCGGCTCTGGCACTCACTCTAATATTTCCGCCTTCAGGAGTGTATTTGGCAGCATTGTTGAGCAGGTTGCTTAGCACCTGGACGAGCCGTTTCAAGTCTCCCCGCACCCATAGCTGACTCGGCGGGACAAGGACCTGGATTTGGTGGCGCCGCGCATCGACGAGTGGGCGAACCTGCTCGACGGCTGCCGATACGATACTTTCTACATCGAGCATATCGTCTGCAAGTGTGATCAGCCCACGAGTGACCCGAGAGACATCCATGAGATCGTCAACCAGGCTGGTCATGTGATTGACCTGCCGGGAGATGACCTCGCTTGTTTGCTGAATCTCGGAAGCATCGATCTGCCGGCTTTGCAGCAGTTCAGCAGCTGCGCTGATGGGCGCAAGTGGATTACGTAATTCGTGGGCCAGCATTGCCAGAAACTCATCCTTTCGCTGGTCGGTCTCCTTGAGCTTTTCGATAATGCGCTTGCGCTGGGTTACATCACGGAAAAAGATGGCTACCCCGCCTTCGGGGACCGGATACATCCTCAGTTCGATGATGCTGGGATGTTCGTCACCCAGTGCAAAATGCTGCTCACAATTCACGGGTTGGCGATGCAGCATCACGCCACCATGACAGGCTTCGAGGCTATCTTGCGACAGCCCTGGCCATATGCTCCAAAAGTTCCGGTCAGCGACTTGAGCCGAAGACGTTCGGCTGATCCTGAGCCCCGCGGCGTTGATCCGCAGAATTCTCCAGTCAGCATCGACGATGGCGAAGCCCTCCGTCATGCTGTCGAAGATATGTCGGCTCTGGTCCCGCTCCGCCCGAAGTTCTGCCTGGGCGCGCGCATGCTCCACCGCCGACCAGCTACGTTCGGCCATGTCCTGAGCCAGCTGAAGATCGATTTCAGTCCAATGATAGGGCTGGCTCTGATGAAGCTGAAGAACGATCCTGAGTTTGCCAGACTTGACCAGGGGAATGGCTATAAATGCCTGAATGCCGGCACGGCTATAGGTGGCGGCTTGATGGCGCAGTCGTGGGTCCTTGGCCACGTCGTCGACGAGCACGGCACGCCCATGACTCAGTTCGACTATGATGTCGGACTCGAAATCATCCAGTTGTCGATAAAAGCCTGCAATGCTGCTGACGCCTGCCTGCGTCCAGTCCTGCCTGATGAGAAACGTCCGTTCAATTTCGTTGATTTCTGAAAACAGTACCCGCGAAACATTAACTTCCTCACCCAATATTCTGATTGCGGTCGTGACAACTCCGGCGGGATCGGCAATTGATGCCAGACTATCCGACAATTTCAACTGAAAGGCGTTCCGCCGTTCGCTCAGGACGTGCACGGTGGTCTCGGTTACGGTGCAGAACATTCCGCCTACTTCGTCGTCCGAAATCCGTAGTGGCGAATAGCAGAACGTGAACCAGGCATGCTCGGGGAAGCCGTTACGCTCGATAACGAGCGGCATGTTTTCGTGAAAAGTAGCCTCTCCGGCAAGCGCTTTATCGACGATTGGGCTGATCTCCGACCAGATTTCCCACCAGACTTCGGAAAAGGGCTGACCAAAGGCGGCTGGATGTTTGTTGCCCATGATGCGGGAATACTGATCGTTATACAGGAAGGCGAGATTCGGGCCCCAGGCGACGAACATAGGGAATTGGGAGTCCACCATCAGTTTGACGACCGTCAACAGCGCCTTTGGCCAGCGATCCGGCGAGCCGAGCGTTGAGCTGGCCAGGTCAGGGCTGCGGAGCAGATCCTCGACCGTAAAATTGTTAGCTGAAATGGGCATGAATAAGACCGGGTGGCACGATCGAAGGACGACGCCCTATAGACGGCGATAAATAACACATACTTGCGAGTTTCTCTCAGGAGGGGCGGCGCTCGAAAAGCCTAGGATACACTTGTGATGCTTTCAAGCATGCATCCCCCTCAAAGGCGCTGTTGAGGGGGCTAACGAAAGCGCAATCGATAGAACCAGTAACCGATATATTCCCGGATGGCTTCCTGAGTCATGGCCAGACTCCCGGCATCAGGTATCAGACCAAGCAGGACCGGCCCATGCTGCTCGGTCACACGAATATCCGTTGGAAAAGCAGTGATCTCTGGAGCCCACTCTGCACTGCTGAGGCGCCTGGCCTGGAAGTCGAACAGAAATTTCGAGCGCGGCATGTGGTAGGCAGATGTTACGAGAATCAGTCGGCTGTAACCTAGGCTCTTCGCTAAAGCCAGTGTGAATTCTGCATTCTGTGCAGTGTTGCGGCTATCAGGCTCGAGTACGATGGCTTCCTCAGGTATGCCCAGCTGAAGCAGAATCAATTTCTGATAGTCAGCCTCTGAGCCTAGTCCCGGCTGCGGAAACACCTGGCCACCACTAACAAGGATGCGCTCGGCAGTGCCGGCTTTGTAAAGTAGTGCTGCCTGAAGCACCCGATCCGCAGCAGCATTCAGGTCGGCATAAACCCGTGGCGGTTTTGGGAGCTGCACGCCGCCACCCAGCAGGATGATAGCATCTGCTTTTTCCATGTCGTCTGCATGGTAGATGTCATGGGCATTTTCGAGGCCGCCCCATAGCCAGTTCGCAAACCAGGGCGATGCAGTGATCCAGAGAAGGGCAAAACCACTAAGCGCAAGATTACGAAGTAGCGTCTGGTCCAATCGCCACGCCAAAATGACGATAACGAACAGGAGAATCAGACACCAGGTGGTGGGGTAGAGTATATAAGGCAGCAACTTGTTCCATATCATGACAGGAACAAGACTTTACTGCTTGACGTGTTCACGGACGATCCGCTGCTTCGAGCGTTCCCAGTCACGATCTTTCTCGGTTTCGCGTTTATCGAAATCCTTCTTGCCTCGCACGATGGCTATTTCGCACTTGACCTTGTTGTCTTTCCAGTAGAGTGAGAGCGGGACACAACTCATGCCCTCTTGCTGGGTTCGGCCCATAATCTTGCCGATTTCACGCTTGTTGAGCAGCAGCTTCCGATACCGCAGCGGTTCTGCAATAACGTGAGTTGACGCTTCCTTCAAGGGAGTAATGTGGGCGTTAAGCAGCCAGGCTTCCTCATTTTTGAGGAATATGAACGAGTCAACGAGCTGGCACTTGCCAGCGCGCAGGCTCTTGACTTCCCAACCAAGCAGGACCAGACCAGCTTCGAATTTGTCTTCGATGTGGTAGTCAAAGCGCGCCTTCTTGTTTCGAGCTATAGTGCCCAGACTGTCTTTCTTCTTTGAATTTGCCAAAATGACCTGATCTGTTTCGGGTGATTCGTTACTATCGCAAATACATCTGTATTCGCTGGCCGGGAATCGTAGCACACTCCGGCACGGGCGCACATTCTAACACGGGGTAGGCAGCAGCACTTCGGGCTCAGGAATCATTTTTTGGAATCAGTACAGCACGTTATCAATAAGCCTAACTCGATTACGGTGGCAGGACTCTGCATCGTTCTTGGCTTCAGCGTATTCTGGGAGTTTCCGCGACTGATCATCGAGTACGGCTTGCTGGATGTCGCGCTGGTCTACTGTCTCAGCACGCTACTGCTCGCTGGGCCGGCTGTTTACGTCCAACTGCGTTTCGCGAGTATCGTTCGCAGCCAGACTCACCGGCACCCGAATAGCCGAAGGGCCAACGCGCGCTTCAGTAATATTCTCGGTTACTGTCTTGCGCAGCCCCATGCTCCACTCGTTCGTTTTGCAGCGTACTTACTGACGATTGGTTTGATCGGTTTGCTCTGCGCTTACCTTATTTTTGGTTCGGAGCTTCTCGGTGTACTGCTGAAGACCGTACTCATCAATTTTCAGCCACAGACAGAATCCGGCGGCCTACCTTACGATAGTCTGCCAGTGGCTGACACGTCTATCCAGTTGTTGACCCTGGTGGTGTTCGCCCTGTTCCTGCTACTGCCATGGATCCGCTTCTCCATGCACGGACTGGCGCGCCCTGGTCTGATTGGGCTGGTACTCATAGCCTTTATTCTGGTGCTGTGCCTCAGGCACAGCTGGCTATTCGGTGACCATGGTGCAGCATTGGCCTTCATGTTTGCAGGTGAGGGCACGCGCCTCGGCTTGAGTATGATTCTGGACGTATTGCTTTACACGATTTTCGCACTAGCCGCAGCGACCGGTGTTTACTGTCTCTTCGGTGAAAAACAATTGACGGTCAGTGGGCTGGCTACGCGCACCGGCTTGTTCGCAGCGGCGCACCTGGCTTGTGGCGCTCTGGTGACCTTCGTGATGCTGGCCTGGTCAGCGCAGGCGTCACTGATCAGCAGCGATCCGTTCACGCTCATCTACATCGCCTTGCCTGAAGCCCTGCATTCGATACCACAAGGCCGTTTCTATCTTTCATGTTTCTACGTTCTCACGTGCCTCTTGTGCTGGAGCACAGCGATGTATCTTACGGCTCCGCTTGTGACCTACGTTTCAGAGCGGGCAGGTATCAGCCTGAAGATGGCAGGTTTGGTGGTGGTCCTGCTTATTCTGGCAGTCGCGCTCTATTTCACCTTCTTGCAGGGTAGCCTCTTACAGCTCACCGCCTTTCAGTGGCTGAATTTTCTGCTCGCCGCTATGATCCTGCCTGCCAGCCTGGGGCTCCTGCTTACGAGTATGCTTTGGTCCGCGCCGCCGCTGGAAAAATCGAAGCGAATCGGCTTGAGCGTTCTCATCGGTTTGAGCGTCGTTTTCGCCATGCTCGCCGCTGGTCACACCAGTCAACGGCTGTGCAGGGCAGATAGCTCGGAAATGCTGGTGATCTGTGCCGATCCGGCTATTCCAGAGGAAGATGATGTGGACGTAGAGGCTGGCGCCATTGATCCAGAGCCAGACACGCTGTCAAACGAGCTCGGTCAGCCGTCGGGTGCAGACTTGGACCCGGCCACGGCTTCTGAGGCGGATCTGGATACCGGCGTGATTAAAGAGGGCGGCGTTGAGTCAAATGATAAGGCCAATGAGCCTGGCGAAGGTGCTGCGAACGAATCTGGGGCCGTTTCCGAAACGCCAGAGCCCGAGGCCGAACCTTCGGAAAAAGCGCCTGACAGTGGCGCTGCGAGTGGGCCAGATAAGTCTTGAACATATTAATACATGGAATAGGTGATGCGACGACACGGACTATGCAGTGGCTGAGATAACAAGATCAGCACTTATTTTGCGTACGCCAATGCAGATGTTTGAACTTGTGAATGATGTTGAGGCCTACCCGAAGTTTTTGCCGTGGTGTCGGCAGGTGGCCGTGCTGTCAGCCGGTGAACGAGCCATGACGGCCAGTCTGACTGTCGGGAAAGGGCGCGTCCTCCACTCGTTTACAACCAGGAACACACTGAGCCCGCATGAGTCGATCCACATGCAACTGGTCGACGGGCCGCTTTCGCGTCTACAAGGTACCTGGCAGTTCAAACCTTTGGGAGCAGAGGGTTGCAGGGTAACGCTTTCCCTGGACTACGGACTAAGCGGTCGACTTTCTTCATTTGCCGCCGAACCCTTGCTGCAGTCTATGGCTGGAGAGGTCATGGACGCCTTCATCAAGCGGGCAGGTGAATTGTATTGAAGGTGGAGGTTGCTTACGCTCGACCAGATCGGCAAATCGTCATCGCGGTGGAACTTGCTGAAGGCAGTACTGCTTCAGAGGCAATCCGAAGGTCTGCTATAACGGAGCATTTTGGCGAGTTGGCGTCCGGCGAGCATGCAGTAGGGATATTCGGCAAGGTCATCAACGATCCCGAGCACCGTGTGCTGAAAGCCGGTGAGCGCGTGGAATTGTATCGGCCTCTGCTAATCGATCCTAAATCACAACGTCTCGCCAGGGCACGTAAGGCTTAGACCGCACCGATTGGCAGCTACTCTCTGCGGTCCACGCCTCTCGTCTGGGTAATCGTGGCTTCTTCCACCAGTGTCTCAGCCTCTCGAAGACCGCGGACTTTGTAGACTTCACCAGGATTGGCCAGCTCAGGGGGTAGAAGATCGAGTTTTGCTATTTTACTCAGCGAATCACCATCGAATTCGAGCCTGATGTGCTGCTTCCGGATTTTGCCGCCTGAAAGCTGAATGGTGTAAACGTAGTTCTCATAATCATCGGTAAACACCGGTTCGAGCAAAGGCGTACCGAGCAGATAGTGTACCTGCTCCCGTGTCATACCGACCTCAAGAGTTTCGGCGGCTTCCTTCTCCACTATCGTGCCCTGTTGCACGTCAATCTTGTAAACCCCAGGGAAGGAGCAAGCCGCTGCGCTTGCGAGTAATGCGATGAGGAAACTGGCTCGCAGAACCCTGCTGCGGTAGCCGCGGTTCATGACAGCACCGCGCTCGGCAAGTGCAGGGCTGACAAAGGCAGTCGAGCCGGAGGTACGATGACAATGGTGGTTTGGAAGCATGGTAAGGGCGACGCAGGTGTTCGGTGAATAGGGCGCAAAATGCTTCCGGCATTGTACGCGCTCTGGTCGGGGTTTCAACAAGGCTCTAGTGATTCTCGATGCTCATGAGGGTAGACTATTGCCACGAAGCCAAATGATGGAAGAATGTTTTGACGACTTACGACAACGCTGATTTGAAGAAAGCAGGCCTGAAGGTCACTGTGCCGCGCCTGAAGATACTCGATCTACTTGAGCAGGCTGAAAACCGCCACATGAGTGCGGAGGAGGTCTATAAGCGCTTAATGGAAGAGGGTAATGACGTTGGTCTGGCCACCGTCTATCGCGTTCTCACTCAGTTCGAGACCGCAGGCCTGGTGCTTCGGCACAACTTTGAAGGCGGTCATTCTGTTTTCGAACTGAACCATGACGATCATCATGATCACATGGTCTGCTCCGAGACAGGCGCTGTTATCGAATTCTGTGATCCCGTTATCGAGAAGCGACAGCGGGAGATTGCGGAGGAACATGGCTTCGTTCTCGTCGACCACAGTCTCATTCTGTATGTGAAGCCAATAGGTTCAACATCTAAAAAGAACTGAACCCTCTTCGGGTTCAGTCGCTCATGATGCGAGTTGAAGCATTTCTTCGGCATGGGCCAGGGTCTTCCGCGTAATTTCGATGCCGCCAAGCATCCTGGCTATTTCTGCCGTTCTCGCCTTGCCTTCGAGGTGCTGAGCGCTCGATTTGGTTGCGCCGTTTTCCACGGCCTTGCTCACCATGAGATGTTGGTGAGCGCATGACGCCACCTGCGGCAAGTGAGTAATAGAGAGCACCTGAGAGTGCGCGCCAATTTCTTTGAGCATCCGACCGACTATCTCAGCAGTGCCGCCGCCAATACCCACGTCCACTTCATCGAAGACTATGGTAGGCATTGCCTGTTTGGCGACTGTCGCTACCTGAATGGCCAGGCTGATTCGAGACAGTTCGCCGCCTGACGCCACTTTGCGCAGAGGCTTTCGCGGCTGGCCTGGGTTCAGGCTGATGCAGATCTCTACGCGTTCGCTTCCAGAAGGTGAGGGCTCGTCCAGTGGGCGAAGCTCGAATGCAAGATCCGCCTTGATGTCCAGCGCTTTGAGCTGGGCCACTACCTTGTCGCCAAGTTCCTCTGCGACCTTTCGCCGCTGCTTGCCAAGCTCATGGCTCAGCGACAACAGAGTCTTCTCTGCCGCCTTGCAAGTGGCCTCGAGCACTTCTGGATCGACGACCTTGGCAGCCAGTTCGGCCAGCTCTGCGCTCAGCTGCTCATAGGTGGTTTCAAGGTCCTGTGGCTCGCAGTGATGTTTTCGCGCCAGCAGGTATATCTGACTGAGCCGTGCTTCAACCTCTCTGAGCCGCTCTGGATCCACTTCCACAGCATCCACACTACGACGAACGTCACTATCGACCTCTTCGATGCGGATCCGGGCCTCTTCTATCATGTCCACCGTGCTCGACAATGCTGGCAGGAACTGCAGCGCCTGCTTGAGGCAGCTGGATAGCTGCTTGAACTGATCGTTCAAACCGCCCTCTCCGGAGAGGAGGTTCTCTGAAGCGTTGTTCAAGAGGCCCAGCAGATCTTCTGCATGTGCCAGCTGATGCTGCTCTTCCTCCAGCTGCTCAACTTCCCCGGCCTTGAGAGCGAGCTGGTCAAACTCTTCCACCTGATAGGTAAGGAGTTGCAGCTTTGCCTGTGAATCAGCGGCGCCCGAACGAATGGTGCTCAGACGCGTACTGAGCTGTTTCCAGTTGCTGAACGCGAAGCCGACCTCAGCCTTCAATGTTTCGAGGCCGCCATAGCTGTCAAGCAGACGAGTCTGGGCGCCGGCTTGCATCAAGGCGTGGTGTTCATGCTGGGCGTGGATATCGAGCAGCTGAGCACCCAATACCTTCAGATCGGCTAGAGGTACCGGGCTGCCATTGATATAGGCTTTCGAACGCCCTTCCTTGCTGATGGTGCGTCGAATAATGCACTCCTCGCCATCCTGTAGCTCCTTTTCTTTCAGCCATTGTACGGCGGCCGCTAGCCCGCTGAGGTCAAAGCTGGCGCTGATGTCTGCCCTGTCGCTGCCATGCCGCACGATATCTGACGCAGCCCGATCACCTATGCACAGGCCCAGTGCTTCCAGCAGTATTGACTTGCCAGCGCCCGTTTCACCGCTGATCGCCGTCATGCCTTTATGCCATTCGATCGTAAGACGGTCGGCGATTGCGAGGTTTTGTATCGAAAGCTCGGTAAGCATCTGCGGTGCCTCTATATCTGGATATCTGGCTAAGTATTTGGTTACTGCAGGTCAGAGCAGAACGAATCTGTTCGCACCTTTGAGCTGTTAATATATACAGTACTGTTTAAATAGACAACCACTGCAGGGGCAAATCACTTCATCGGCTCTTGAATTCGCGCCACCAGCCCCCATCAATGCGGTACGGAATAATTTGGGTAGCTATTTCAGGAGCTGACATGGCAATTGATGAAAATTCAGGCACACAGTCTGAAGAGCAGGGTATGCAGGCGGACAAGAATGATCCGTCCCATCAGGCAGAGCGTCATGAGGATGCGCTGCATGCAGATGCTGATCACTCTGGTGACTATGAGGAAGAGGCACTTACTGCGACCGATAATGACGCAGAGGGTGCAGATAGCGAAAACGGCGGCCGTGCCGACACATCCGGTGCCGTGGATATCGCTGCGCTGCTTGGCAATACCGCGGAGCTCAACAAGCGGCTCGCCGACCAGCACGAGCAGATGCTCCGTCTTCAGGCCGAGATGCACAACGTTCAGAGGCGAGCCGACAGCGATGTAGAGCGGGCACGCAAGTTCGCACTCGAACGTTTCGTGAAGGAGCTGCTACCGGTCATCGATAGTCTTGAGAAGGCGCTTGAGGCCGAGGCAGGCGACAGCCGGTCAGAGGCGGTCATGCGAGAGGGTGTTGAAATGACCCTTGGGCTTCTACTGAGTGCGGTGAAGAAGTTTGATGTCGAACCCATCAATCCTGTAGGCGAGCCCTTCAACCCGGAGTTTCATGAGGCCATGTCCATGGTGGCCAACCCTGACATGGCCCCGAACTCGGTCATGGCAGTGCTGCAGAAGGGCTACACCTTGTCTGGACGACTGTTGCGACCTGCTATGGTCATCGTCGCCAAGGCGCCGTGATACATAAAGTATGCCGATCGAGCAGTGGGGGCCTTGAAATGGTCAGAACTGCCGCAATATTGATCGCAGGAACATGATTTCGTTCTTAGCCATAGCTACGGCAGGTGGAACGATCTCGAAATTGAATTAGCCAGTACGAACTAGCCAAACGAATTAGGAAGCGGAGTTTCAAATGGGAAAGATAATCGGTATAGATCTGGGTACAACCAACTCTTGTGTGGCGGTGCTCGAAGGCGGTAAGGCTCGCGTCATCGAAAACTCCGAGGGCGCGAGAACAACGCCATCCATCGTTGCCTTCACCGAAGACGGTGAGACCCTGGTAGGTCAGTCTGCAAAGCGTCAAGCCGTAACGAATCCTAATAATACGCTGTATGCCATCAAGCGTCTGATAGGGCGTCGATTTGAAGACGACGTTGTTCAGAAAGACATCAAGATGGTGCCCTACAAGATTGCGAAGGCCGACAACGGCGATGCCTGGGTCGAAGTGAAAGGCAAGAAGATGGCGCCTCCACAGGTGTCGGCTGAAGTGCTTAAGAAGATGAAGAAGACTGCTGAGGATTTCCTTGGTGAGTCAGTGACTGAAGCGGTCATCACCGTGCCAGCCTACTTCAACGACTCGCAGCGCCAGGCGACCAAGGATGCAGGCAAGATTGCCGGCCTGGACGTCAAGCGTATCATCAACGAGCCCACAGCTGCAGCACTGGCTTATGGCATGGACAAGAAAGGCGGCGATAAGAAGATTGCTGTTTATGACCTTGGCGGCGGTACCTTCGATATCTCAATCATCGAAATTGCTGATGTTGATGGCGAAATGCAGTTCGAAGTGCTCGCGACCAACGGTGACACCTTCCTCGGTGGTGAAGACTTCGATATGCGTATCATCGATTTCCTCGCTGATGAGTTCAAGAAGGACAGCGGTATCGACCTGCGTGGCGACCCGCTGGCGATGCAGCGTCTGAAGGAAGCCGGCGAGAAGGCCAAGATCGAACTGTCCAGTAGTCAGCAGACAGACGTGAACCTGCCCTATGTTACTGCCGATGCTAGTGGTCCCAAGCACTTGAACGTCAAGATGTCCCGTTCGAAGCTTGAAGGCCTGGTTGAACAGCTGGTAGAGCGCAGTCTTGCGCCATGTAAGCAGGCTCTTGAAGATGCAGGTTATTCTGCGGACGAAATCGATGAGGTCATTCTCGTAGGTGGTCAGACCCGTATGCCGATGGTGCAGGCCAAGGTGACTGAGTTCTTTGGTAAAGAGCCGAAGAAAGACGTCAACCCTGACGAAGCGGTTGCACTCGGTGCTGCTATCCAGGGTGCCGTTCTGGCTGGCGACGTCAAGGACGTGCTGCTGCTCGACGTGTCACCACTTACCCTGAGTATCGAAACAATGGGTGGTGTATCTACGCCGATCATCGAGAAGAACACCACGATTCCGACCAAGAAGTCGCAGGTGTTCAGTACAGCTGAAGACAATCAGTCTGCCGTAACGATTCACGTACTGCAGGGTGAGCGCAAGCGAGCACAGGATAACAAAAGCCTCGGTCGTTTCGACCTGGCTGGTATCCCGCCTGCTCCACGTGGCGCTCCGCAGATTGAAGTTACCTTCGATATCGATGCCAACGGTATTCTGCACGTAGGCGCGAAAGACAAGGCGACTGGCAAGGAGCAGTCTATAGTCATCAAGGCTTCTTCAGGCTTGACGGATGAAGAGATCGACAAGATGGTCAGCGATGCCGAAGCGCATGCTGCCGAAGACAAGCGCTTTGAAGAGCTTGCCACGGCGCGCAATCAGGCAGACGGCATGATTCACGCGACTCAGAAGACGCTTGCAGAAGCTGGCGACAAGGTAAGTGCCGAAGAAAAGGCCAACATCGAGTCGGCTATCAGTGCGCTGCAGGATGCCCTGAAGAGTGATGACAAGGCGCAGATTGACAGTGCGACGCAGAAGCTGAGCGAAGCGTCCTCCAATATGGCGCAGAAGATGTACGCCGAACAGGCAGGTGAAGGCGCGGGTCAGGCCGAGCCGCAGGCTGGTGCCAAGTCGGGCTCAGACAAGAAGCCTGAAGACGAAGTCGTCGATGCCGAGTTCGAAGAGGTCAAGGACGA
This sequence comes from Gammaproteobacteria bacterium UBA2679, assembly GCA_002354735.1. Lineage (GTDB taxonomy): Bacteria > Pseudomonadota > Gammaproteobacteria > Pseudomonadales > Oleiphilaceae > Allohahella. The sequence continues at coordinate 25,717 of DEMD01000008.1, forward strand.
AAAGCGCTAATCGTCCGATTGACGCATGAGTATGAGGTGAGTCTGGCAGGCAAGTCTGCCCGACCTACCTCAGGCTCACTCTTTGCCCGAGCAGTAGACCAGGTGTCTGCTGCTTTTGCATTTCTGAAGCTGTCACGATTCGCGCTAGGCGTTTCTTGCAGCAAGTTAGAAAGATCAACAAGTTGCTGGTGTACCTATAATGGCCAACCGTGATTACTATGAAGTGCTCGGCGTTGAAAAGAGCGCTGATGCTAAAGAGATCAAGAAAGCTTATCGGCGTCTAGCCATGAAGTATCACCCGGACAGAAATCCGGGCGATGCCAAGGCTGAAGAACAGTTCAAGGAAGCGACTGAGGCCTACGATATTCTTGCGGATGACCAGAAGCGCTCCGCCTACGATCAGTTCGGCCATGCTGGCGTAAGTGGCCAAGGCGGTGGTTACGGCGGTCAGGGCGCTAACTTCAGTGATATATTCGGTGATGTGTTCGGCGATATCTTTGGTGGCGCAGGCGGCGGCGCCCGCAGCCGAGCCAATCGTGGCTCAGATCTTCGATATACGCTGGATCTGGATCTGGAAGACGCCGTTCGTGGCAAAACCGTCAAGATCAAGATCCCAAGCCAGAAAGAGTGTGGTGAGTGCGACGGCACGGGCGCCGAAAAGGGTAGCAAGGTCGAAGAGTGCGAGACCTGCCATGGCGCAGGCCAGGTGCGCATGCAGCAGGGCTTCTTCTCTATCCAGCAGACCTGTCCGCGTTGTCGGGGCAAAGGCAAGATGGTGAAGAACCCTTGTCGCCGCTGTCATGGCAGTGGCATTGTGGAAGAAGACAAAACACTGTCGGTAAAGGTTCCACCCGGTGTGGATACTGGTGACCGTATCCGACTTGCTGGTGAAGGGGAAATGGGGGCTAACGGTGGTACGCCGGGTGACCTCTATGTGCAGATTGCGGTCAAAGAGCACCCCCTGTTCGCCAGAGACGGTCAGAATCTGTATTGCGAAGTGCCGATTTCTTTCGCTGATGCGGCGCTTGGAGGGGAGCTTGAAGTGCCCACACTGGATGGGCGTGTGAAGCTGAAGATACCACCGGAAACCCAGACCGGGCGACTGTTCCGACTTCGTGGCAAGGGCGTCGCGCCCGTCCGGGGTGGAGCAGCTGGCGATCTGCTTTGTCGCGTTGTGCTGGAGACGCCTGTTAACCTGTCGAAGCGTCAGAAGGAGCTCATGAAAGAGTTTCAGTCATCGATGGAGGCTGGCGGAAAGCAGGCGCCCAAGCGGGAAAGCTGGTTCCAGGGCGTGAAGAGCTTCTTCGACAGCACGAAGTTCTCCTGATGACGGCGCCTACTTTATCCACAGGTATAGCCGTGCTCGGCGTAGCCGGCCGAATGGGCCGAGCGTTGGTGGAGGCCATTCAGGATAGTCCCGAGGCAGTGCTCGCAGGCGCTACGGTCCGAGAGGGAAGCCCGTTTATCGGAACGGATGCTGGCGTCATGGCTGGTGTTGGTTCGACTGACGTTGAGGTGACCGCGACACTCGACGAAAGCTGCGATGTCATTATCGACTTTACGTCAGTCGAGGCGCTTGCCGCGAACCTTGAACTCGCGACCCGTCTCGATCGCCCCATTGTCATCGGGACTACTGGGCTTTCAGATGAGCAGAAAGCGCTGCTTGATGAGGCGGCCAGGCAGATACCGATTGTCTTTGCGCCGAATATGAGTGTTGGTGTCAATGTTCTTATCGATATCGTCGGTCGTGTGGCCAGTCTGCTCGGTGACACCTACGACGTTGAAATCATCGAGACTCATCATCGCTTCAAGAAAGACGCGCCGTCCGGCACAGCCCTCAGACTGGGCGAAGCCGCGGCTGATGCACTCGGTCGGTCGCTGGCCGAGTGCGCTGTATACGGTCGAGAGGGGCACACGGGCGAACGTACGGCTCGGGAAATCGGCTTCGAAACCGTCCGTGGTGGCGATGTGGTAGGGGATCATACCGTCTTGTTTGCCGGACTCGGAGAACGTGTGGAACTTACCCATAAGGCAAGCAGTCGACTCACATTCGCGACAGGTGCGGTAAAGGCGGCCGTATGGCTGGCTAAGAAACCGCCCGGCCTCTACGACATGCGCGACGTTCTGGGTCTGTCGGGCGAATAGAAAATCCAGTTTTGGTGAAGCATGGCGTAGACGGGATCGTCCTCGAATAGTACCATAAGAGAGTTTGAACGAACTGTTTTCGAAGCGGGCCAGAGCATTTCTCTGTCTCGCTTTTTTGCAAATGGGTAATGCATCAGCAGCATCTTCCTTTTGCAGTCACATGCGCCCTTGGGCTACGGATTAAAGAGCCACAGACGAAAGTCTACAAACGAAAGTTGTTTCAGCCGCCTATGAATTCAAAACTCGCGTCCGGTCGTCCGTCTGCAGTGCCGGCTATACTGGCACTCGAAGACGGAAGTGTGTTTCACGGTGTTTCGCTCGGTGTAGCCGGGCAGACGACAGGGGAAGTTGTCTTCAACACCTCCATGACTGGCTATCAGGAGATCATGACTGATCCCTCTTATGCTCGCCAGCTCGTCACTTTTACCTATCCGCATATCGGCAATACCGGTATCAATGAGGATGACGTCGAATCCAGACGGATCTGGGTAGACGGAATCATCATTCGGGATGAACCTCTGCTTGCAAGTAACTGGCGTAACAGGAAATCGCTGCAGGCCTATCTTGCCGAACAGAATCTTGTCGCGATCGCCGGCGTTGATACCCGGCGGCTTACAAGGGTCCTGCGAGACAAGGGCGCTCTGCGCGGCTGTATCGTGGCTGGCGAAAGTATAGATGAGTCAGCTGCTATCGAAGCTGCTCGTAGCGTGGACGGCTTAGCCGGACGTGATCTCGCGGCAAGCGTTAGCCGAACGGAGCGGTGTAGCTGGTCGGAAGGCCTTTGGACACTTGATGGTCCTCAGCAGATATCCACTGAAGGCCGCTTCCATGTCGTCGCCTATGATTACGGTGTTAAGCACAACATCCTCCGGTTAATGGCGGATCGCGGCTGCAAAGTGACACTCGTCCCTGCGAAGACCCCATTTGAAGAGGCCATGTCGCTTCATCCGGATGGTATCTTCCTCGCAAATGGGCCGGGCGATCCTGAACCATGTGACTATGCGATTGAAGTTGCCAGACAGGCGATGGCAGCCAGCGTCCCGCTCTTCGGCATCTGTCTTGGACATCAGATCCTGGCATTGGCCAGCGGCGCGAAGACTTTCAAAATGAAGTTTGGTCATCACGGGGCCAACCATCCAGTACAGGATCTCGCAACAGGTCAGGTACAGATCACCAGTCAGAATCATGGATTCTCGGTCGATGAGGCTTCACTGCCCGCCAACCTGGTGCCAACGCACAAGAGCCTGTTCGATGGATCTTTGCAGGGTGTTGCCAGAACTGACGTGCCCGCGTTCAGCTTTCAGGGTCACCCCGAGGCGAGCCCCGGTCCACATGACCTGATCTATCTGTTCGACCGTTTCAACGATTTGATGGAGTCAAAGGCTCCGTTGGTCAGAATTTAAATTCGAAGGACTTACTGTACATGCCAAAACGCACGGATATCCAAAGTGTTCTGATTCTCGGCGCCGGTCCTATCGTAATCGGGCAAGCCTGCGAATTCGATTACTCAGGAGCCCAGGCCTGTAAGGCGCTGAGAGAGGAAGGTTACCGGGTCATTCTGGTCAACTCCAATCCTGCCACGATCATGACTGATCCCGTCATGGCGGACGCGACCTACATTGAGCCTATCAACTGGCAAACAGTGGCACAGATCATTGAGGACGAGCGTCCCGATGCACTGCTGCCGACAATGGGCGGCCAGACGGCGCTCAACTGCGCATTGGATCTTGCGAAGCACGGTGTGCTGGACAAATTCAATGTTGAAATGATTGGCGCCAGGAAGGAGGCCATAGATAAGGCTGAAGATCGCGAGAAGTTTGATAAGGCGATGAAGGCCATTGGTCTTGATACGCCGCGCTCTGCGATGGCCCATAGCATGGAAGAAGCACTGCAGGTGCTGGACCAGATTGGCTTTCCGACCATCATCAGACCATCGTTCACCATGGGTGGGTCAGGTGGTGGTATCGCGTACAATCGTGATGAATTCATCGAGATCTGCGAGCGCGGACTCGATCTCTCGCCAACGAATGAGCTGCTTATAGATGAGTCGCTCATTGGCTGGAAAGAATATGAAATGGAAGTCGTACGGGACAAGAACGATAACTGTATCATCATCTGTGCTATCGAGAACTTTGACGCGATGGGGGTCCACACCGGGGATTCGATTACGGTGGCTCCGGCTCAGACACTCACTGACAAAGAGTACCAGTTGATGCGAAATGCATCGATCGCCGTACTTCGGGAGATCGGTGTTGAAACCGGTGGCTCCAACGTCCAGTTCGGCATCGACCCCGATACGGGTCGGATGGTCGTCATCGAAATGAATCCTAGGGTCTCGCGCTCTTCAGCACTTGCCTCGAAGGCGACTGGCTTCCCAATCGCCAAGGTCGCCGCGAAGCTGGCAATCGGTTATACCCTCGATGAGCTGGAGAACGACATTACCGGTGGTGCGACGCCAGCTTCGTTCGAACCGACCATCGATTACGTTGTTACCAAGATTCCCCGTTTCACCTTTGAGAAGTTCCCGCAGGCCAACAACACCCTGACCACGCAGATGAAATCTGTCGGTGAAGTCATGGCTATCGGGCGTAACTTCCAGGAGTCTCTCCAGAAGGCAATGCGCGGCCTTGAAGTGGGGTCAGACGGTTTTGAGTCTAGGCTCGACGCACTGGACGAGCCACTTTCTGCCGATGAGGCCGAAGATTTCATCGTGCAGGCGCTGAAAACGCCGACGCCTGAACGCTTGTGGTCAATCGCCGATGCCTTCAGGCATGGCTTCAGCATCGATCAGGTCCACTCACTGTGCCATGTTGACCCATGGTTCCTGGCTTACATCGAAGACATCGTACTTGAGGAGCAGGCGCTAGAGTCGCTCAAGCTCGAAGCGCTCGATGAGGCGCTGGTGCGTCGACTCAAACGGAAAGGTTTTTCGGATGCCCGCCTGGCTGCAGTGCTTTCGGTCAGCGAGTCTTCTTTGAGAGAGCGCCGCAAGTCCCTTGGTGTAAACCCGGTATACAAGCGAGTGGATACTTGTGCGGCTGAGTTCAACTCAGATACCGCCTACATGTACTCGACCTACGACGAAGAGTGCGAGGCCAATCCGACTTCGAACAAGAAGATCATGGTGCTTGGCGGCGGCCCGAACAGAATAGGCCAGGGTATCGAGTTCGACTATTGCTGCGTTCATGCTGCCCTCGCCCTGAGAGAGCATGGTTATGAAACCATCATGGTCAACTGCAATCCGGAAACTGTATCTACCGATTACGATACGTCAGACCGGCTGTACTTCGAGCCCGTGACCCTGGAGGACGTACTCGCCATCTATGAGGTCGAAAAGCCGCAGGGTGTCATCGTCCATTATGGTGGTCAGACGCCGCTCAAACTGGCTCGTGGTCTTGAAGCAGCCGGTGTGCCTATCATCGGCACCACGCCGGACGCGATTGACCGCGCAGAGGATCGCGAGCGTTTCCAGCAGATGATCCAGGATCTGGATCTGCTGCAGCCGCCCAATGCAACTGCCCGCTCTCTCGAAGCGGCCATTATAGCTGCACGAGATATTGGTTACCCGCTGGTCGTCCGTCCGTCTTACGTCCTTGGTGGCAGGGCGATGGAAATCGTTTACGACGAGACCGACCTCAAGCGCTACATGCGAACTGCCGTAAGCGTCTCAAACGAATCCCCGGTCTTGCTCGATCACTTTCTCAACGCCGCGATTGAAGTCGATATAGACGCTGTATGCGATGGCACTGATGTCGTTATCGGTGGTGTCATGCAACACGTCGAGCAGGCTGGCGTGCATTCGGGAGACTCGGCATGTTCACTGCCTCCCCACAGCCTGAGTCAGCAAGTCCAGGCGGATATGCGGGAAGTCGTGCGCAAGATGGCGGTCGAGCTCGGTGTTGTCGGCCTCATGAATTGCCAGCTCGCTTACCAGGATGACCTGATATATGTCATCGAAGTGAATCCGCGCGCTTCGCGAACCGTACCTTTTGTGTCCAAGGCTATCGGCAGGTCGCTCGCCAAGGTCGGCGCGCTATGCATGGCCGGTATAAGTCTTAAAGAACAAGGCTTTACGAAAGAGCTTATTCCGACGCATTATAATGTGAAGGAGTCGGTCTTTCCCTTCAACAAGTTCCCGGGTGTCGACCCGATCCTCGGTCCGGAGATGAAGTCCACTGGCGAGGTCATGGGTATCGGAGAAACCTTCGATGAAGCATTCGCGAAGGCCGCCGCCGCTGCCGGTGAGAAGTTTCCTACCGGTGGTACCGCCTTTATCAGCGTTCGAGACGCCGACAAAGATGGTGCAGTAGATCTGGCGCGGAACCTGAGCAATATTGGCTTCTCGATCATGGCGACTTCCGGCACTGCGACGAGACTCGAGCAGGAAGGGATCAAGGTCAAGAAGATCAACAAGGTTCGCGAGGGTCGACCGCATATCGTCGACGCGATCAAGAACAAAGAAGTGCAGCTCATCATCAACACGACTGAGGGTCGAGTTGCAGTGGCTGATAGCGCGGAAATACGCAAGTCCGCCCTGGTCTCGCGGATTACCTACACAACGACGTTGGCAGGTGGTGAGGCGTTCTACAGGGCAATTCGAGCTGGCGTAGCGCACAAGACGCGTAGTTTGCAGTCCATCCACGCAGGTAGCGCCGCCTAAACCCAATTCAGGATAATGGTAAGTTATGAACAGGATACCAATGACCAAGGCTGGTGAACTCTCGCTCCGCGAAGAGCTGACCCATCTGAAAACGGAACTGAGGCCGCAGATTATCAAGGCCATCGCAGACGCCAGAGAGCATGGCGACCTCAAGGAAAACGCTGAATACCACGCGGCTCGCGAACAGCAGAGTTTTGCTGAGGGCCGTATTCAGGAAATTGAGAGCAAACTGTCCAATGCTCAGGTAATCGACGTGACGACTATTCCGGAAACCGGAAAGGTCATCTTCGGTACGACGGTGACTATGGTAAACATAGAGACTGAAGCGACTTCGACCTACAGAATCGTTGGCGAAGATGAGGCCGATATCAAGAATGGTCGAATTTCGGTCTCGTCACCCATTGCTCGAGCCTTAATAGGCAAGGAAGTTGGTGACGTTGTGATGGTTCGCGTGCCCAGTGGCGACGTCGAGTTTGAGATAGAGAAAGTCGAGCATCTTGAATGATGCTCATAGCTCAGGCGGTAGGCGTCTAACGCTTACCTGCCGAGGCCTGGTACCGGATCAGATTTGATAGGCCGGGCTTTGGCTCCCTGGAACGCTTGAGCAGTACCAGGATCTTGCCGATAAGTTGAATCTGCGTAGCCTTGGTTGCTGCGATGATACCTTCGACAATGTCCTTACGCTCGTCCCGGTCATTACTTGCTAGCTTCACTTTGATCAGCTCGTGGTCAGCAAGCGCTCGCTCAACTTCGCCAACGACGGTCTCGGTCAGTCCCTTTTCGCCGACAATGATCACCGGTTTGAGCTCATGAGCAATGGCTCGAAGACTTTTCTTATCGACAGTCTTCAGTTTGGCGGCCTGACTTGGGCTGGTGCGCGAGGCGGTGGCTTCAACCCGTTTGGATGAACGTTTGCTATGTTGATCTGTCATATGCGTATCTGCTTGCAGGACTACTTGATTGGCGTCTGATGAGGTCGCCTGTATATCGCGCATTATAGCCGTTTGAGCCCGGGCCGCGATACGTCTGCTACGAAGATGGCGACCTGGATCTCTAAGAGGTCGGCAAAATGGTCGTTCGGTCCGTCTGATATGTCGTGACAGCATGTACGGATTGTTGCGGTCCACAGCCAATCGCCTGGTCTCCAGCCAAGTTCGGACGGGATGCCATTACAAGTACCTCATTCGCATTTCGATCCGGCTGCAGCTGCTATCATTACGTCAGTCGCGACACTGACCTTGCAATTGCGCTCGCGGCCCCGATATATCGATAGTGGCGCGACGGCGTTGTCCGTCGGTAGTCGTGCGTCGTATACCTGAGTATAGGGATAGGCGATTAATGACATTGCGGAATCGTAATCGCCCGCAATGTGCTTGCGCTGCTTAGGGCAGGCCAAATTCGCCCGCGTGTGTTAGATTACAACATGGTCTGAGCTATCAGCAGACCACACCCATTGAACTAATGAGGGTATCCCCTTGAACGACATGGCCAAGAACCTGCTGTTGTGGCTCATCATCGCAGCAGTCCTGCTTACGGTTTTCAATAATTTCAACGTCCCAGCGGGTAATCAAAAGATCGATTATTCGGAGTTTCTCCAGTTAGTGGAGTCGGGACAAGTCAGCAAAGTCACCATCGACGGCATGACCATCGAGGGGCAGCGGCAGGATGGTTCACAGTTCACCTCAGTCAAGCCAGAGATCCTCGATCTTGGTCTGATCGACGATCTACGTGAGGCCAATGTCGCTATCGAGGGCAGAGAGCCCGAGCGTCAGAGTATTTGGCAGCAGCTGCTGGTTGCGTCGTTTCCGATTCTAGTGATCATTGCTGTCTTCATGTTTTTCATGCGTCAGATGCAGGGTGGAGGCGGTGGTCGCGGCCCGATGTCTTTTGGCAAGAGCAAAGCTCGTTTGATGGGCGAAGATCAGATTAAGACGACCTTCGCGGATGTTGCGGGTTGCGATGAGGCCAAGGAAGAAGTTAAGGAGATCGTTGATTTTCTTAGGGATCCGTCAAAGTTTCAGCGTCTTGGCGGTCGGATTCCGCGAGGCGTACTTGCTGTAGGTCAGCCCGGCACAGGTAAAACGCTTCTTGCGAAGGCTATAGCAGGTGAGGCAAAAGTACCGTTCTTCACCATCTCCGGTTCGGACTTCGTGGAAATGTTTGTTGGTGTAGGTGCGTCACGAGTTCGCGACATGTTCGAACAGGCGAAGAAGCAGGCGCCCTGTATCATCTTTATCGACGAGATAGATGCCGTGGGTCGTCATCGCGGTGCTGGTCTTGGCGGTGGGCATGATGAGCGTGAGCAGACGCTCAACCAGCTACTGGTAGAAATGGACGGCTTCGAAGGCAACGAAGGTGTCATTGTAATTGCTGCGACGAACCGTCCGGACGTACTGGATCCAGCGCTACTGCGCCCAGGTCGTTTCGACCGACAGGTAGTGGTAGGTTTGCCTGATATTCTGGGGCGCGAGCAGATTCTCAAGGTGCATATGCGTAAGGTGCCGCTAGAAGATGATGTGGATCCGCTTGTCATTGCGCGTGGCACACCCGGTTTCTCTGGTGCAGATCTCGCCAATCTGGTCAACGAGGCGGCCCTGTTCGCCGCTCGATCAACCAAGCGTTCTGTAGGCATGGTTGAACTCGAGCTGGCCAAGGACAAGATCATGATGGGTGCAGAGCGCAAATCGATGGTCATGAACGAGAAGGAAAAGCGGAATACCGCATTTCATGAGGCCGGCCATGCGATCGTTGGTCGCTTGATGCCAGAGCATGACCCGGTGTACAAGGTCAGTATCATTCCTAGGGGTAGGGCGCTTGGTGTCACCATGTTCCTGCCTGAGGAAGACCGTTATAGCCACAGTCGCCAAAGCCTGATCAGCAGGGTGTGTTCTCTCTTTGGTGGTCGCATAGCCGAAGAGCTTACACTCGGTTCTGAAGGTGTGACGACTGGTGCGTCGAACGATATCAAGCGTGCGACTGAAATTGCGCGGAATATGGTTACCAAGTGGGGTCTGTCAGACAAGCTTGGTCCTTTGATGTATGACGATGATGAAGAGGAGGTCTTCCTCGGTCGTTCAGCCGGCAGTTCGCCAAAAGTGTATTCGCCGGAAACGGCTCAGCGTATCGATGACGAGGTTCGGAAGATCATTGATGACTGTTACGAGCACGCACGGAAACTGCTGACAGAAAACATGGACAAGCTCAATCTTATGGCGGATACCCTGATGCGCTACGAGACCATCGATTCAGCTCAGATCGATGCGATCATGGCCGGAAAGGAGCCGCCAGAGCCGAAAGGCTGGCATGGCAGCAAGCCTCCTGGAGGAGATTCAGGAAGTGGCTCCTTTGGAACCGAAACGGGTGATGCGGCGGATGCCGGTGGATCACAACGTCCGGAAAGTGGTGGAAAGCCGACAATTGGCGGTACAGCAAGCAACCACTGAATTCGAGCTCTGCCATCTGAAAGCCCGGCTCTGTCCGGGCTTTTTTTAATTGAAGACAGTCATGAAGCCGAACTCTTTTCTTTCCATGACCCATCCACCGGCAGTGATGGGTGTGCTAAACGTCACGCCAGACTCGTTTTCCGATGGTGGTCGTCACGCTACTCTGGAGCTGGCCCTACGTCACGCACTGAGTATGCAGGACGAGGGTGCCGACATTATTGATGTTGGTGGAGAGTCCTCTCGACCGGGTGCGGCACCAGTGTCCGTCGCGGAAGAGTTGGATCGAGTCTGCCCCGTCATCGAACGATTGCGCAGTGCTAGCGACATCGCTATCTCCGTCGACACAAGCACACCGGCAGTTATGCTTGAGGCTGTTCGGCTGGGTGCATGGATGATTAACGATATCCGTGCGCTTTCACGTGAAGGTGCGCTCGAAGCGGTCAGTCGCTGCGGTGTTCCCGTATGTCTAATGCACATGCAGGGGGCACCAGCAACCATGCAGCAGAATCCTGCCTATACTGACGTTGTCGCCGAAGTCGAACAGTTTCTGATCGCAAGGACGGATGCCGCAGTGGCGGCTGGTATTTCACGATCCCGTATTTCCTGGGATCCCGGATTCGGCTTCGGCAAGACGATCCAGCACAATTTGCAGCTCCTGCAGGCCTTGCCGAAATTCGTGGCTTCTGGGCATCCTCTATTAGTCGGCGTCTCGCGTAAGAGTATGCTGGGGCATTTGACTGGACGACCGGTTGATCAACGGCTCGCAGCCGGACTGGCAGTTGCGACGATAGCAGCGCAGGCCGGCGCTGCAGTGATCCGAACGCACGATGTGCGCGAAACTATTGATGCCGTTAAAGTGGCAGCCGCTTTTGTGAGAGGACAGTTATGAGAAGGAAGTATTTCGGCACGGACGGGATTCGAGGAGAAGTTGGAAAAGGGGCTATTACGCCCGAGTTCATGCTTCGTCTCGGTTGGGCCGCCGGCAGGGTGTTTCGTAAGGAAGGCAAGCGAAACAGAGTCCTGATTGGTAAGGACACCCGCATCTCCGGATATATGTTCGAGTCGGCGCTGGAGGCAGGCTTCGCGGCCGCAGGTATGGAGGTGGCGCTTCTGGGGCCTATGCCTACACCAGCTGTAGCCTATCTCACCAGAACCTTCCGTGCATCAGCCGGTGTGGTCATCAGTGCCTCCCATAATCCTTACTACGACAACGGCATCAAGTTCTTCTCATCCGAAGGTGTCAAACTGCCTGATTCTGTCGAAATGGAGATTGAATCGCTACTCGATCACGAGATTGAGGTGGTCGGGGGCGATCAACTAGGGCGAGCGACGAGAATTGATGATGCGAAGGGTCGCTACATCGAGTTCTGCAAGAGTACCGTGCCCTTTCAGATGAGTTTTGCAAATTTTCATATCGTTATCGATTGCGCGCAAGGTGCCGCATATCAGGTCGCGCCGAAGGTCTTTCGTGAACTCGGTGCCAAGGTTGATAGTATAGGTGTCGACCCGGATGGCCTGAACATTAACCGAGAGAGCGGTGCCACAAGCCCTGAACGTCTGGCAGCGAAAGTGCTGGAGCTTGGGGCGGATCTGGGTATTGCGCTTGATGGCGACGGCGATCGGGTCATCATGGTCGATCACAAGGGCGAAGTTGTCGATGGCGACGAGATCCTCTTTATGATCGCGATGTCACGGCAAACGCAGTGTCGTCTTCGGGGTGGGGTGGTAGGCACACTGATGACCAACTTCGGCGCCGAACTGGCCTTCAAAGCCAATGATATTCCATTCGTTCGAGCAAAAGTCGGTGATCGTTATGTTATGGAGGAGCTCCGCAAACGCGGCTGGCTTCTAGGTGGTGAAGGTTCGGGGCACATCGTGTGTCTGGAGAACACTACTACTGGAGATGGCATTATCTCGGGGCTGCAGGTACTTGCAGCCATGTTCGAGGCGGACAAGTCGCTCCACGAGCTCAAGCAGCACATGACTAAGGTGCCGCAGGTGTTGATCAACGTGCGCATCAATGAGCAACGAGATCCTATGCAGATTCCTGAGGTGGCGCAGGCGCTCGCCGCTGCTGAGAGCAAGCTCAATGGTGCTGGCCGGGTCCTTCTCCGAGCCTCCGGAACAGAACCCTTGATCCGCGTGATGGTGGAGGGGTCCGATGAGGCTCTCGTTCGATCGCAGGCCGAAGAGTTGGCCGAGGTTGTGAAGGCATCCATGTAGCGATGTAGCGCTTGTATCCTATGCGCGCATTCTGTAGTATTCGCACCTCGCTGAATCGAGGCTGTTACTGCCTCGTGAGCCGCAGCTTATAAGCGGTTCAGTAATTTTGTCAGGTGTATTTGATGCGTCGACTGCTTATAGCAGGGAACTGGAAATCAAATTGTGGCCGAGTTGAGGCCTCAAATTTGATGACGGCTGTAAATGAGGGTCTGCATCAGCTGAAGCCGGATGTGGATGTGCTGATATTTCCCGCATATACATCGATCGCTGAGGCGCAGGTGCTGTGTACCGAGCTGCAATACGGTGCGCAAAACTGCTCCAGCTTTGAGTCAGGTGCATTCACTGGTGAGATAGCCGCGGAAATGCTCGCTTCGTTCGGATGTTCCGCTGTTATTGTGGGGCATTCAGAGCGACGCCAGATCTTCGCAGAAGACGACGAAGCGCTGGCTGCGAAAGCGCGCCGTGCAATCGATGCAGGCCTGAGTGTCGTGTTTTGCGTAGGCGAAAGTCTGCAGCAGCGGGATTCTGGTGAGGCGAAGGCGGTATGCTGTGCCCAGGTCAGCGTGTTAATGTCAGTGCTTGATCAAATGGAAGTGGCTGATCTCGTAGCTAAAGGTAGAGTCGTGGTAGCCTACGAGCCGGTATGGGCCATTGGTACCGGAAAGACGGCTAGCGCAGAAGATGCGCAGGACATGCACGCCGCGCTTAGGGCGGAAATAGCCGGAAGCCTCGGTGATGAGGCCGAAAAAATACAGATTCTGTATGGCGGTAGCGTAAAGTCAGCAAATGCTGATCAGCTGTTCCAGCAGGCCGATATCGATGGCGCCCTTATCGGGGGTGCGTCGCTTGACGCCAATGAATTCGTTGAAATCGTGCGTATCGCTGATGCGCTGGTAAAAGGATAGGAAATCAAGTGGATTCAATCGAAATCCTTGTTGTTGTCTCGCACGTTATCGTCGCCATTGCAGTGATCGGGCTCGTGCTGCTGCAGCATGGAAAGGGTGCTGATGCCGGCGCCGCCTTTGGTGGTGGTGCTTCTCAGACAGTGTTCGGATCGCAGGGCTCAAGTTCATTTTTGAGTAAAATGACGGCTTGGTTGGCAGTCATTTTTTTCCTGACAAGTTTCGGGCTGGCATATCTCGCCAAGCAGCGCAGCGTTACGGTTGAATCAAACCCGCTCGGTTTGCCCGCTGTTGTGGAAGATCAAAGCATTGATGCGGATGTCACGTCAGACGACAATTTGCCTGAGATGCGTATAGAAGAGCCTGTTGAGCAGAGTGAATCCGCGCCAGCTATTGACTCCGATGCTGACATGCCTACAATTGACGCCGACATGGAGTCGACTGACGAAGGCTCCAGGGAAAATTAAGATTACAACGGGCTCCCTCGCCCGAGTAAAGATAAAACAGATTTGAGTAGTTCACTGCCGAAGTGGTGAAATTGGTAGACACGCTATCTTGAGGGGGTAGTGTCCGTCAGGACGTGCCGGTTCAAGTCCGGCCTTCGGCACCATTATTGTGTAAGATGTTTAGAGCAGTACGGTTAACGCCTTAACAGGTGTACTCGCTGGCTAAACCGAGATCGGTTTCCGATCAGTCCTCAGCGGGTTGTCCGCTCTCTTTTCTTCCAGCGTTGACCGAGTCAGGCGAAGACGCCTATAATCACGGCCCGGTGCTGGACGCAGTGAGTTCTCCGCTCCGTACTTAGAGTTGCTCTGGCAAGGTTTAACCGTTGCCGGGCGACTGATCAAATGGGCTATGAAGCCCTTTTTTTATTTGTGCCGATTTTAACGCAAGCATTAAAGGTCCAGACAGGCGTGTCCAGGAAAGACGATTTAGAACAGACAATATCTGGTGTGATCGAAGCCCTTGGCTATGTCTTTTGGGGGCTTGAGTTTCACGCGCAAGGTAACAGGTCCCTGCTGAGGATTTTTATCGACAAGGAAGGCGATGCTGGTGTTACGGTCGATGATTGCGCCGAAGCCAGTAGGCAGGTCAGTGCAGTGCTCGATGTGGAAGATATTATCGCCGGTCGGTACACCCTAGAAGTGTCATCGCCAGGGTGGGACCGCCCGTTATTCAATTTGACGCACTACCAGGCCAATGTAGGTGAGATTATTGAGCTGAGGCTGCGCACGCCGCACGCCGGCCGCCGGAAGTTTAAAGGGCTGCTCAAGGCCGTGGAGGGAGACGAAATCGTGCTCGAGTCAGATAATGAAGAGCATGTCTTCCCGTTCGATTACATAGATAAGGCCAATGTGGTGCCTCAGTTTTAAAGGTGCTTCCAAGTACTTGGGGATAAAATGAACAAAGAAATACTTCTGGTTGTCGAGGCGGTTTCTAACGAGAAAGGCGTCGACAAGGGCGTTATTTTCGAAGCGATTGAGCTGGCCATTGCCACTGCTACCAAGAAACGCTTTGAGGACGAGGACGCCAATGTTCGGGTTGTCATCGACCGTAAAACTGGCGATTACACGGCTTATCGTAGTTGGCTCGTCGTTGATAACGATGCTGTGCCTGGCCTTGGTACTGAGTTGACCATGCAGGAAGCTGAAGCGATTGACAAGTCACTGCAGCCTGGCAGCATCTATGAAGAAGAAATAGAGCCTGAAGCTTTCGGCCGCATTGGCGCTCAGGCAGCGAAGCAGATCATAGTGCAGAAGGTCCGGGAAGCTGAGCGAATCAAGATTGTCGATAACTATCGGCATCGGGTTGGCGAACTCGTCAACGGTGTTGTCAAGAAGGTTACTCGAGACAATATAATTGTAGATCTCGGCAGCAACGCCGAAGCCCTGCTTCCGAAAGATCAGCTTATCGGCCGCGAGTCATTCAAGGTCGGCGATCGAATACGAGCGCTTCTTCATGATATCAGGCAGGACAACAGGGGGCCGCAGCTAGTCCTGAGTCGAACTAATCCAGGCATGCTTATAGAGCTGTTCAGGATAGAAGTGCCGGAAATTGCTGAAGAAGTAATCGAAATAAAGGCTGCTGCCCGCGATCCCGGCTCTCGTGCGAAAATCGCTGTCAAGACCAACGATGGTCGGATCGATCCAGTCGGCGCCTGTGTGGGTATGCGTGGCGCACGCGTCCAGGCAGTCTCTGGCGAACTCGATAATGAGCGAGTTGATATCGTGCTGTGGGACGACAATCCGGCTCAGCTCGTGGTGAATGCCATGGCGCCAGCAGAATGTGCGTCCATTATCGTGGATGAAGATTCGCATACGATGCAGGTTGCTGTCGCAGCCGATAATCTTGCCATGGCCATTGGTCGTGGTGGACAGAACGTGCGCCTGGCGTCGGAGCTTACTGGCTGGATCATCAATGTGATGACAGAAGAAGAAGCTGGTCGGATGCAGGAAGAAGAGTCAGGTAAATACCGGGATATCTTTATTCGGGAGCTCGATGTCGATGAAGAGCTTGCCGAGATTCTGGTAGAGGAAGGCTTTACCTCAATCGAAGAGGTGGCCTATGTTCCGATGGAAGAAATGCTTGCCATTGATGGCTTCGACGAAGAAATCGTGACCGCGTTGCGCGGTCGGGCGAAAGATCGACTGATAAGTAAGGCCCTGGCGACAGAAGAGCAGCTGGAAGGCGTTGAGCCTGCAGAAGACCTTCTGTCGATGGAAGGTATGGACAAACACCTTGCATATGTTTTGGCCAGTCGTGGCATCGTAACGATGGAAGATCTCGCCGAACAGGCGATTGATGATTTGATTGATATTCCTGAGATCGACGAAGGTAAGGCGGCAGAATTGATTATGACCGCTAGAAAGCCTTGGTTCGAAGCACAGGAATAAAATAGGGGGCGTGACGCTCAGATGGCAGAAGTGACAGTCAAACAACTTGCGGACGATGTTGGTGCATCGGTCGACAAGATTATTCAGCAACTGGCGGAAGCCGGCATCCAGGGGCGTGGCGCTTCGGATGTTATCACTGATGACGAAAAGCAGACCCTGCTGAGGCATCTTAAGCAAAGCCACGGTGAGGCTTTTGCTGAGCCCAGAAAAATTACATTGAAGCGGAAGACGACCACCAAGCTGCGCTCGGCTGGTTCGAAAACCGTGAACGTGGAAGTGCGGAAGAAGCGAACCTACGTCAAGCGTGCGGATATCACTGCCGAGGCTGAGCCGGAGCCAGAAGTGCCGGTTGAGGCAGCTGCTCCGGCAGAAGCCGAGGTTGCTGTTACAGCGTCTCAGGCCGAAACAGCAGAAACTACTTCGGCAGAATCCACAGCGCCCGAGGCTACGAATTCTGTATCCGAATCCTCTGCTGAAACTGCTGAAGTGGCGGCTGAGACCTCGAGTGCCGAAGCGCCTGCGCCTGAAACTGCAGAGCAAGCCACTCCTGCCGCAGCAGCTAAACCTTCAGAGCCGGTAACGCCTGAAGAGGCTGACCGCGCTGCCAAGGAAGCTGCGCTCGCGGAAGCGGAAGAAGCCAAAAAGAGTAAGCACCGTCGTCACAAGGAAGAGGCTGGTACCCGTGAAGACAAGGAGGACACGCCTCCGGTCAAGAAGCAGAAGCCTAAAGTTGCTGCTGCCAAGCCACGGCGCACAGAAGTTGAGGCTGAGTTCACTACTGCCAAGACTGCAGATGCACCTCGTTCACTTCGTGCAAAAGCACCGCGGATGCGCCGCAAGCGTCGTGGTGGCTCCTCTTCGGTCGATCCGAATATTGCCAAGATCACGCGGGACGTTTCCATACCGGACTCTCTTACTGTAGGTGAACTTGCGCAGAAGATGGCCGTTAAATCTGGCGAAGTCATCAAGAAGCTGATGGGCATGGGCGTGATGGCCAACGTCAATCAGGTGATCGAGCAGGACGTTGCTCAGATGGTCGCCGAGGAGATGGGTCATAAGGTCACTTTGACTCGTGAAGATGCACTCGAGACCGAGATGATGGACTCCATCATTTATGAAGGCGAGGTGACTACCCGTGCACCGGTCGTCAGCGTCATGGGTCACGTCGACCATGGTAAGACATCGCTGCTCGATTACATTCGTCGTGCGAAGGTTGCCGCCAGCGAGTCTGGAGGTATCACCCAGCATATCGGCGCCTATTTGGTGCAGACAGACAAGGGTCAGATTTCCTTCCTGGATACGCCTGGCCACGCCGCGTTCACTGCGATGCGTGCACGTGGCGCCAAGAGCACGGATATTGTCATTCTCGTGGTGGCTGCTGATGACGGTGTCATGCCGCAGACTAAGGAGGCGGTTCAGCATGCTAAATCTGCTGACATGCCGATCATTGTCGCTGTCAACAAGATCGACAAGGAAGATGCCGATCCGGAGCGCGTCAAGAACGAGCTGTCTGCTCTCGATGTTATTTCTGAAGAGTGGGGCGGTGATGTGCAGTTCGTCAATGTCTCTGCACACACCGGCGAAGGCATCGATAACCTGCTGGATGCCATTCTCCTTCAATCAGAGCTTCTTGAGCTGACTGCTGTCAAATCAGGTCCTGCGCGTGGCGTTGTCATCGAGTCGCGTCTGGACAAGGGGCGCGGCGTAGTAGCCTCGGTTCTGGTACAAAACGGTACCCTGAAGAAGGGTGATATTGTCCTGGCTGGCGAGCAGTACGGACGGGTCAGAGCGATGCTGAACGAGCATGGCAAAACTGTCGATTCCGCTGAGCCATCTACTCCGGTTGAAATCCTTGGCCTGAATGAGACTCCTGAAGCTGGCGACGAATTCGTCGTAGTGGCTGACGAACGAAAGGCGCGTGAAGTCGCAGCGTTCCGTCAGGAGAAAGTGAGATCTGAACGTCTGCAGAGGCAGCAGTCGACTAATCTCGAGAACATGTTCCAGAGTATGGGTAAGGGCGAGACCAAGATCCTCAATATGGTCGTCAAGACCGATGTTCGTGGTTCTCTCGAGGCCATCATCAGTTCACTGACTGAACTTGGTAACGAAGAAGTGCAGGTGAACATTGTCGGCTCTGGTGTCGGTGGAATATCCGAGACCGATGCAAACCTCGCCGTGTCTACGAATTCCATAGTCGTTGGTTTCAATGTCAGGGCCGATGGCACGGCACGCAAGATTCTCGAGCGTGAAGGTGTCGAGCTCCGTTACTACAGCATCATCTACAACATTATCGATGATGTGAAGGCAGCGTTGACTGGCATGTTGGCTCCGGCATTCCGAGAGGATATTCTCGGAATTGCGGAAGTTCGCGATACGTTCAAGTCGCCCAAGTTTGGTCAGGTCGCTGGCTGTATCGTTGTCGAAGGCACGGTATATCGTAGTAAGCCGATCAGGGTACTTCGAGATGACGTTGTTATCTTCGAGGGTGAGCTCGAGTCGCTGCGTCGCTTCAAGGATGACGTCGCCGAAGTCCGCTCAGGAACTGAGTGTGGTATCGGTGTTCGCAACTATGAAGTGAAGATCGGTGACAAGATCGAAGTCTTCGACCGGGTTCAGATAGAGCGCACGCTGTAATGCCAAGAGAGTTTAGTCGGCAGCAGCGGATTGCTGAACAGATGCAGAAGGAGCTCGCACGCATTATTCAACGTGACGTGAAGGATCCACGGCTCGGTATGATCACCGTGAATAGTGTGAAGGTCTCGAAGGATTACGGGTACGCTGACGTTTATGTCACGCAGCTCAACCAGAGCGATCTGGAAGATCATGCGGGTATTCAACAGGCGCTGCTCGTTCTTAAAGATGCGAGCAGCTTTCTGAAGTCCGAGCTCGGCAAGGCCATGAAGCTCAGGGTGCTGCCGCAGCTTCGTTTTCATCACGATACCGCCCTGTATAATTCACTGCATATCAGTGCACTGATCAGCAAGGCGCGCGCTGAAGACCAGGCTCGCTCTGGCGCAGAAGGCAGTGCACAAGATATTGAAGACGACAATCCTTCGGCAGATGACGCCGACGGTGACAGCAGAGAAAGCTGATGTCAGGCACTATTCAAACGGCGGGGACTCCCGCCGTTTTCTATTACGGCTTTCCTGGTCGTGCAGCAAGTTGCGGTAATCATTCATGAAACAACTCGATGGTGTGCTTTGCATCGACAAGCCTCTGGGGCTGTCTTCGAATGCGGCCTTACAGCGTGTGAAGCGCTTTATTGGTGCGGCGAAGGCTGGCCACACGGGAACCCTTGACCCGATGGCCACCGGTCTGCTGCCGATTTGTCTAGGAGATGCCACCAAGTTCTCACGCTTCTTTCTCGATGCCGACAAGACCTATTTGACGGAAGTCCGTCTGGGACAGACAACTTCGACCGGCGACCGCGAGGGTGAAATCCTTGAGGAGAAACCTGTGCCTCCCCAGTTGGATGTGGCGCATCTTGAAGAAGTGATCAGCCAGTTCATTGGTCGAATCGAGCAGATTCCGCCAATGTATTCCGCGCTCAAGCACAAAGGTCAGCCACTGTACAAGCTCGCACGGCAGGGGAAGGCGGTTGACCGCCCTTCGCGCAGCATAGAGATTCGCAGTCTGGACCTTGTTTCTCACGCTTCGCCCTTGCTTACGTTGAAAGTGACCTGCAGTAAAGGCACGTATATCAGAACGCTGGCGGAGGATATCGGTCGCAAACTTGGATACGGTGCACATCTCGCCAGCTTGAGGCGAACAGCCAGCGGCCCGTTTACGCTTGAAGACGCGCACCAATTGCCTGATCGTTATGAGATGCAGCTGGACAGTGCGGATGAGCGTATAGAGCGCGCGCCTGAGCTCCTTGCGGCTGAAGCCCGGTCTCTTGTTGCTGCTATTCGTCCGGTAGACCTTGCACTAGGCCACCTGCCGAGGCTCGACATTGATGCTGCTGCTGCGCGCTCGCTTATCGTCGGCAGAGAGGTTATAATCCGCGACCCCGGCCTTGGCCTGGGGTTGAAGGCGAGCAAGCCGCAGGATCTGGCGGATGCTTCTCTGCCAGAGAAGCCGCTGTATCGGGTATATGGACTGGGCTGTTTTTTAGGGCTCGTCCACCCGTCCGAGGAGGCCGTAGGAAGTGCAGCCCACGCTAGGCTGAGACTCGAGATATGCAAGTTGGTGAATACCAGCGCAATCGTGGCGAGCCTGCAATAGCAGAATTCTATAACGGAGCCGACTGTATGTATGCGCGGTTGGGTTCTTTTCATAAAAGCATACTGAGGAAATATCTATGTCATTATCAGCTGAAGAAAAAGCAGGCATCCTGAAGGATTATCAGACTCAGGAAGGCGATACCGGTTCACCGGAAGTCCAGGTCGCTCTGTTGACGCACAACATCAACAAGCTGCAGGATCATTTCAAGGCTCACAAGCACGATCACCACTCACGTCGTGGTCTGATTCGTATGGTCAACCAGCGTCGCAAGCTGCTTGACTATCTCAAGCGCAAGAATGATGAGCGGTATCTGAGCCTCATCCAGCGTCTGAGTCTGCGTCGTTAGTCATTTCTCCGTTCTTCATAATCCTTTGGCAGCTCAGGCTGCCGAGGGTTATAATCCCCGCGTTCGTGTAGTAAACAATTGATTGTTCGAATCGCGAGGGACTTCCGTAAAGCCGAATTACTGGTCTGTGTTCCTGGTTCTGATGTGAAGCGATGCCTGCATCGTCTATGGGTAGAATCAAGGGCCGTCATGGCCAGTCCTAAATCGGTTTCTCAGAATTTCCTCGGTATTCGTCGTACGCATCAGTGTCTGTTGCCCGAATGAGTTCTCGTTGGGCGTCTCCGTATGGCTTTGATCAGCATTGCCAACTCTAGCGTCCAGCACTGATCCAACAATACTTGAAGGAAATTCAGTGAATCCAATTACAAAATCATTCCGCTATGGAAACGCTCAAGTCACATTCGAAACCGGTCGTGTCGCTCGTCAGGCTACAGCGGCTGTCATGGTCACGATTGATGATACGGTTGTGCTCTGTACTGTCGTTGCCCAAAAGGAAGCCGTGCCAGGCCGTGGATTTTTCCCTCTGTCGGTCCACTATCAGGAAAAGACCTACGCCGTGGGCAAGATTCCCGGTGGTTACTTCAAGCGTGAAGGCCGACCAAGTGAGAAGGAGACGCTCACTTCGCGTCTGATCGACCGACCAGTTCGCCCGCTGTTCAAGAAGGGTTTTGATAACGAAGTTCAGATCCTCTGTACTGTTCTCTCAGCTGGCAAGACCCAGGATCCAGACATCGCAGCTATTCTCGGCACCGCAGCCGCTCTCGAAATTGCAGGTCTGCCTTTTGAGGGCCCACTGGCTGGTGCGCGTGTAGCGTATACCGACGAACTCGGCTACACGCTGAACCCAACCTTCGAATACCTCGAAAAGTCACGTCTCGACATGGTCGTTGCGGGTACAGCCGATGCTGTGCTGATGGTTGAATCCGAAGCGAGTGAACTTTCCGAAGACATCATGCTCGGCGCTGTACTCTACGCCCATGAAGAGATGCAGGTCGCTATCGAGGCCATCAAGGATTTTGCATCCAAGGTCGATATTCCGAAATTCGAGTGGACACCACCTTCAGTCAACGAAGAGCTCAAGGCGATTCTGGCCGACAAGTTCGGATCACGCGTCGCCGAGAGCTACACGATTCGTCAGAAGATGGAGCGGTACAAGGCGCTTGGCGATCTCAAGAAGGAAGCTGTGGAGCAGCTGAAGGCTGACGAGAATGGCAACGGTTTTGATGCGGAAGAGATCAAGAGCTACTTCAGCAAGCTCGAGAAAGCCACTGTTCGAAATCAGATTCTTGACAAGCAGCCGCGTATTGATGGTCGTGACACCACGACTGTGCGGCCGATTTCCGTTGAAGTAGGTGTACTGCCGAATGCCCACGGCTCAGCACTCTTCACCCGTGGTGAAACGCAGGCTCTTGTAGTGGCCACGTTGGGTAGCACGCGTGACGTCATGCGCATAGATGCCCTGGAAGGCGAGAAGAAAGAGAACTTCCTGTTCCATTACAACTTCCCTCCGTACTCGGTCGGTGAAGTTTCGAGGATCGGTGGCGTAGGCCGTCGGGAGATAGGTCACGGCCGTCTGGCTCGTCGTGGTATTCAGGCGATGATGCCGAACTATGACGATTTCCCATACGCCCTTCGCGTGGTATCAGAGATCACCGAGTCCAATGGCTCCAGCTCGATGGCCAGTGTGTGCGGTAGCTCGCTTGCCCTTATGGATGCCGGTGTGCCGCTGAAAGCACCTGTTGCTGGTATCGCAATGGGTCTCATCAAGGAAGGTGATCGTTTTGCAGTACTGACCGATATCCTCGGCGACGAAGATCACCTCGGCGACATGGACTTCAAAGTGGCTGGTAGCAAAGGTGGTATCACTGCGCTGCAGATGGATATCAAGATTACCGGCATTACAGAAGAAATCATGGAGCAGGCGCTCAACCAGGCCAAGGATGCGAGACTGCACATCCTGGGCGAGATGAACGCTGTTCTGGCGCTGTCACGTGAAGAACTGGCGGACAATGCACCGAAAATGAAAACCATCAAGATCGATGCCGAGAAAATCCGTGACATCATCGGTAAGGGCGGCGCAACTATCCGTTCTATCTGTGAAGAGTCTGGTGCATCCATCGACATCGAAGACGACGGTACCATCAAGATATTCGCGGCGGACAAGGCGTCTTCCGACAAGGCCCTGTTCCGTATCAATGAAATTACTGCTGAAGCGGAAATCGGCCGTGTGTATCAAGGTCGCGTGGAGCGGATCGTGGACTTCGGTGCGTTCGTCAACTTCCTGCCTGGCAAGGACGGTCTGGTCCACATCTCGCAAATCTCCCAGGAGCGCGTCGAGAATGTGTCTGACTACATCAAGGAAGGCGACATGGTGCCTGTGAAGGTGCTGGACGTCGACAATCGAGGCCGCGTGAAGCTGTCCATGAAGGAAGTGACCGAAGAAGACAAGGCTGAGCTGCAGTCTGCAGAATAAGCCTTGGCAGTGCTGTCCGAAGACCTCGAAATCAGGCTTCGGACACTACGGTCACTAGTATCGCAGGCAGGGGAGAAGATCCCTGGCCTGAAAACAGAAACGGCGCCTCGGGGCGCCGTTTCTGTTTTTAACTCGTAGCCAGTCTGGCTGAATCAGCCGCCGAGGTAGGCGTTCTTCACTGCGTCATTGGCGAGAAGTGCGTCTCCGGTGTCGTCCAACACGATGCTACCATTTTCCAACACATAGCCACGGTCTGCGAGTTGCAGCGCCTGGTTGGCGTTCTGCTCAACCAGAAAGATGGTCATACCCTTGTCCCGCAGCGTTTCAATCGTCGAGAAAATCTGCTGAATGATAATAGGCGCAAGGCCGAGCGATGGCTCGTCTAGGAGCAAAAGTCGAGGCTTGCTCATAAGAGCCCGCCCGATTGCCAACATTTGCTGCTCACCACCCGACATGGTTCCTGCACGCTGCTCCTTGCGCTCCGCCAGCCGCGGAAAGAGCTCGAACACTTCATCAAGGATACGGTGGAAACTGGCTTTGTCGGTAAAGAAGCCACCCATGTGCAGGTTCTCTATTACAGTCATGCCTGAGAAGACTCGACGGCCCTCAGGTACCACAGCGATGCCCGAACGCATGATCTCAGCCGTAGGCAGTTCGTGAATTGGATTACCGTCGAACTCGATAGTGCCGCTACTTGCCCGCGGGTCTCCGCAGAGTGTCATCAGCAGGGTCGTCTTTCCGGCACCATTGGCACCGATCAGAGTGACGATTTCGTTCTGCTTCACTTCCAGCGTAATTCCGTGAAGCGCCTCAATCTTGCCGTAATGGGCATGAACCTCATTGAAACGTAGCATCAGGCTTCTCCCAAATAGGCTTTGATGACTTCGGGATTGTTACGAATCTCTTCGGGTGTGCCAGTCGCCAGAGGCCGGCCCTGGTTGACCACATAGATTCGGTCCGATATGTCCATCACCAGTCCCATATCATGTTCGATCAGGAGGATTGCCACGTTGTAGTCCAGCTTCAGGCGCATGATCAGCTCGTTGAGGTCGCGCGTCTCTCGCGGGTTCAGGCCTGCAGCCGGCTCATCCAGCAGCAGCGCGTGAGGCTCGGTTACCATGCATCGTGCGATTTCCAGCCGGCGTTGCTGACCGTAAGAGAGATTGGCAGCTTCACGGTTGGCTACCTGTATCAGGTCAAGCTTCTCGAGCCAGTAAGTGGCCCGCTCCATGGCGTCCTCTTCACGTTGACGGTAATTCTTGGTGGCGAACAGCCCGGCCAGCAGGCCTGTGTTGACGTGGCGATGCTGGGCGACGAGCAGGTTCTCGATCACGGTCATGCTGCCGAACAGACGCACGTGCTGGAAGGTCCGCACCATGCCCAAGCGGGAAATCTTGAAGTCCGGCAAATTGTGGATAGGCGAGTTCCTGAAGCTGATTTCGCCGCCACTTGGCTTATAAAAGCCACTGATGCAATTGAAAATGGTTGTCTTGCCAGCACCGTTTGGTCCTATGACAGACACAATCTCCTGTTCATTCAGGTCAAGGTTTACCTGGTCGACGGCAACAAGGCCGCCAAAGCGCATGGTCAGATCTCTGACTCTCAACATATTTCCTACGACTCCTGTGAGGTCTTGATCTGAATGTGTGAGCGCTTGACCGGCAGGAGCCCTTCGGGCCGCCATATCATCATCAGCACCATCATGGCGCCGAAGATCAGCATGCGGTATTCAGCGAACTCCCTGGCTAGCTCTGGTAGAACGATCATGACGACAGCGGCGCAAATGACCCCGATCTGAGAGCCCATTCCGCCAAGTACGACGATGGCCAGAATGATGGCCGATTCTATAAAGGTGAACGATTCAGGGCTGATGAACCCCTGACGTGCAGCAAAGAAACAGCCGGCGAAGCCTGCGAAGCTGGCGCCTATAGTGAAGGCAGAAAGCTTGATCCCAGTCTTGTTCAAGCCGAGCGAACGGCTGGCGATTTCATCTTCACGCAAGGCTTCCCAGGCGCGACCCACCGGCATTTTTGTCAGCCGGCGAATCACGAACAAGGTCAGTAGGACCAGCGCCAGTGCGATAAGGTAAAGAAACATGACCTTGGTTTCCGAGCTGTATTCAAGCCCGAAGAATTCATGAAAAGTCAGGTTGCCTTCTTCCTTGGCACGTCGGCCAAATTCCAGGGCTACCAGCGCTGGCTCCGGTTCAAGCTGTATCACAGGCAGGGTAGGCTTTGGGATGCCGCCGATACCGTTCGGACCGCCCGTGAGATCCGTATGAATATTGAGAAGTTCACGGATGATCTCACCGAAACCGAGCGTCACGATCGCGAGATAATCGCCCCGCAGGCGCAAAACTGGAAAGCCGAGTAAAAAACCGAAGAAAGCGGCTAACAGCCCGCCTATGGGCAAAGCCACCCAGAACGAGACACCCCAGTACTGTGACAACAGCGCATAGCTGTAGGCGCCTACCGCATAGAAGGCGACGTAACCGAGGTCTAGAAGGCCGGCAAGACCGACAACGATGTTGAGACCAAGCCCAAGCATGACATAGATCAGCACCAGCGTGGCCAGATCGATGTTGCCGCGATCACTGATGAAGGGCCAGATCAACGCGAGACAAAGCAGCGCTGCCAATGCCACCTTCTCGAACTTCTGCTCGAAACCATCGTCAAAATTGAAGCGACCGTGGCTGGCGTGAACACCAAGGACGCGTTGTCGGACGGCGGTGATAGCCGGTCTGAAGAGCTGAAAGAAGAACACGGCAGCGACGCCTAGACCAATCAGGATCCAGGTCTCGGTATCGGCACCATTCACACTCAGGGTAACACCTTCCCGCTCCAGCTTGAGGCCGAGCAAGGGGAAAGTCAGGATGAACATAATGACAGCAGCTAAAGCTGCGTTGGGTAAGGTTGAGCGCATGCTGGCGTATCCTAGATTTTTTCGACTTCAGGCTTTCCGAGTATCCCCGTCGGCCGGAACAGCAGTATGAGAACCAGCAGCGCAAAAGCGACCACGTTGCGATATTCAGAGCTGATATAAGCGGCGGTCATGCTCTCGGCAACGCCAAGAATGAGACCTCCCAGTACAGCACCAGGTATGCTGCCAATGCCGCCGAGTACGGCCGCGGTGAAGGCTTTCAGCCCGGCAATAAAGCCGATGAAGGGATTGGCTACGCCATAATGCATGCCGAGAAGCAGGCCAGCGACTGCCGCAAGGGCTGCGCCGATGATAAAGGTGATGGCTATGATCTTGTTAGTGTCGATACCGAGCAGACTCGCCATCTTCATGTCTGCTGACACGGCACGACAGGCTCGTCCGGTACGAGATCTGGAAATGAACCAGGATAGCAACGCCATGCTGATCAGCGTGACCACCAGGATGATCATCTGCATGTATGAGAGCGTGGCCTGGAAGGCGTCGTCATCACCCATGGTGATGCCGCCCGATACCATCTGCGGCAGCGCGACGTCCCGTGAGCTCTGACCCAGTAACACATAGTTCTGCAGGAAGATGCTCATGCCGATAGCGGAGATCAATGGAATCAGTCTGTTCCCGCCTCGCAGAGGACGGTAGGCCACACGTTCAAGTGCGTAGCCGAAAGTGCTCGAAATGAGCACCGTGGTCAGGAGCGCTATCAGGAAGACCACCGGCAGATATTCGATGCCAAGCATGGCCAGACAGGTGATGGCTATGAAGGCCACATACGTCGAGATCATGTAGATTTCGCCGTGGGCGAAATTGATCATTCCGATAATGCCATAGACCATTGTGTAGCCGATGGCGATGAGCGCATAGGCGCTGCCGAGGGTAATGCCGTTTATGAATTGTTGTAGGAAATAGTAGAAATCGCCCATGTGTAATGCTCTTCTCTGATCATGCGAAAAGCCCAGCTTGTGGCTGGGCTTTTCAGTCTACATTCACTGTCGCCGCCAACAAGGCTGTAGCCATGGCAGCGGCGCCCGCAAAACGGTGGCTATCCTACCACTATTCTGCAGCAGTTTTGGTACCATCCTTGTGCCAATTGTAAACTTCGAACTTGAAGTTCGCGATGTCGCCTTTCTCATTAAAGGCAATCTCGCCCATGGGCGTCTGGAAGCTGTTGTTGTGAATGTATTTGGCGACCTTGGATGTGTCAGTGCTGTCTGCACCTTCTATAGCATCGGCAATGACCTTCACCGCAGCGTAAGATGTGAGGACGAAGGCGCCGCTCGCATCTTCCTTCTTGGCTTCGAATGCCTTGACCAGATCCTTGTTTTCTTCGCGCTTGTCGAAAGCTGGTGGCAGGGTCACCAGAAGTCCTTCGGAGGCGTCACCAGCAATGGTGCTGATATCCTTGTTACCTACGCCTTCAGGTCCCATGTACTGGGCTTTGAAATTCTTCTCGGCAGACTGGCGCAGTAGCAGGCCAAGTTCCGGGTGATAGCCGCCGTAGTAAACGAAGTCCACTTTCTCTTTCTGCATCTTGGAGATCAGCGAAGAGAAGTCCTTGTCACCCTTGTTGATACCTTCAAACATCACGACCTGGACGCCTTTCTCTTTGAGGCTGTCACGGACCGAAGTGGCAATACCTTCGCCATACTGCTGCTTGTCGTGAATGACGGCGACAGCCTTTGGCTTGACCTTGTCTGCGATATAAGTAGCGGCGGTAGGGCCCTGATCACTGTCCAGGCCGATGGTACGGAAAATCATGGTATAGCCGCGGTCACTGATCTCAGGGCTTGTCGAGGCCGGGGTGATCATGACGATGCCTTCGTCTTCATAAATAGTCGAAGCAGGCTGGGTCGCACCGGAGCAGAGGTGGCCGACCACGAATTTGTAACCTTCGTTGACAATCTTGTTGGCTACGAGGTTGGCCTGCTTTGGCTCGCAAGCGTCATCGAAAATTTCTGCCTTCAGCATTTTGCCATCGACACCGCCGGCTTTGTTGATCTGCTCAACCGCCATCTTGGCACCCATGAACTGCATGTCACCGTATTGAGCGACATCGCCAGTTGCAGGGCCGGCAATGGCAATCTTGATGTCTTCCGCGATTGCTGTCATTGCAGTCATGGAGCAGGCCGCAAATGTGGCAACCGTGGTCAGTCTTATAATTTTTTTCATGTCCCACTTTTCCTGTTTCAGTATGAGAGGCTCATGCGGCGATCGATTCGGCCAGCATTGCAGCGATACTACTGGCAATTGTTCGCGGAGAAAAGTGGCAGCGTCAGGGTGACGCGGCGGTGCACTGGCCTATACTTGATCGTTGGACGTATTTTCCAGACATCTACTCGCGGAGGAATCGTGACGGCAAGAATCGGGCATCACCGTGGCGAACACATTTTGTCCGCCATGCGAACTCTATGAGCAGCGAAGAAGGTCGACGTAGTCCCCGCCGGGCAGCTGGCTGGCGCTGTATTGCGCAAGCGCCTGATAAATCTATGAGCCTTTGCAAAGTTGAGAACGCTTCAGCACAGGGTTTCCTACTCGATACCGAGATTCAGTACCCACTAAATACCAGGCTTATGTTGCGTATAGAGGTCCGTCATGGCGGCAAGACCTGGGAGTTTCTCTGCATCGTTGTCGTTCGCCATAGCGTTATTCGAAGCGCAAGCTACATGGCCGGGACGGAGATCGAAAAAATCTCCGAGAAAGACGAAAAATTCCTTCACGATTACTCATTCAGCATCGTCTGAAGTCCCTCAGTAACCGCAGGCGCTCGATATCCTGCGCCTGTTTCTGCGTTTATTCTTATCCAGCCCTTTATTTCCCTGCTCGATTGTTCATATAGTTGGGCACGCCGAAAGTATGACGCAAGGCTGTGAGCCGCTCGTTTTCGTAGTTGCTATCTAGTGGTTCCTCATTAAATCGATAATAAAATTCAGGAGCGTTCGATGCACGACGATGCAGATCCGATTGAAACCCGTGAATGGCTGGATTCGCTAGAATCGGTTCTCGAGAACGAGGGAATAGAGCGGACCCGTTACCTGCTCACCCGACTTGCCGAACGCGCCACACGCGATGGTACCCAGCTACCGTACTCCATCGTGACGCCCTTCCGAAATACGATACCGGTCACCCAGGAAGCCAGGATGCCCGGCGATCTCTTCATGGAGCGGCGGATACGCTCGCTTGTGAGGTGGAATGCCCTGGTGATGGTGTTGCGGGCTAACAAGCGTCCGGGTGATCTCGGAGGGCATGTCTCGACCTTCACGTCCATTGCCACTCTTTACGACGTCGGATTCAACTATTTCTTTCACGGCGGTGACGACAAGCGCGAGGCTGACCTTATTTACTGGCAAGGTCATTCATCGCCTGGTATCTATGCGCGTTCCTATCTCGAAGGCCGCATCACCGAAGAACAAATGGATCGCTTCAGAAGCGACGTTGATGGCGGCGGGTTGACATCCTATCCGCATCCCTGGCTTATGCCCGAATACTGGCAGTTTCCGACTGTGTCGATGGGCCTTGGTCCGATTCAGGCGATCTACCAGGCGCATGTCATGAAATACCTTCACAGCCGCGAACTGAGCGATCATTCCGAGCGCAAGGTCTGGTGTTATGTCGGCGATGGCGAGTGTGATGAGCCTGAGACGCTTGGCGCCATTGGCCTTGCGGGGCGTGAGAAACTCGATAATCTCATCTTCGTGATCAATTGCAACCTGCAGCGGCTGGATGGCCCAGTACGGGGCAATGGGAAGATCATCCAGGAGCTTGAAGGAGTATTCAGGGGCGCCGGCTGGAACGTGTTGAAAGTCGTCTGGGGGCGACACTGGGATCCCTTGTTCGAAAAGGACGATAATGGACTGATGCAGAAAGCCATGGATCTCTCCGTCGATGGTGAAATGCAGAACTATAAGTCCAATGGCGGCGCCTATACCCGCAAGCACTTCTTTGGCAAGTATCCTGAGCTGCTAAAGATGGTAGAAGACCTCACCGATGAAGATATCTATCGGCTCAATCGGGGCGGCCATGATCCCTACAAAGTTTACGCGGCTTACCATGCGGCGACCCACCACAAAGGCCAGCCGACTGTCATACTGGCGCACACAGTCAAAGGTTACGGCTTTGGTGAGCAGGGCGAGTCCCAGAACACGACCCATCAGCTGAAGAAGCTGGACATCGAGACGGTGAAGAAATTCCGCGACCGCTTTGGTGTGCCCATTCCTGACGACGAAATCGAGGCGCTGCCGTACTACAGGCCTTCGCCGGATTCGCCGGAAGCGGTCTACATGAAAAAGCGCCGTGAGAAGCTCGGGGGATATCTGCCGAAGCGTCGTGCCGATACACAGAAACTGCCAATCCCTGGTCTCGATGCTTTCAAAGCCGTGACTGGTGGGAGCGATGGTCGTGAAATTTCATCGACCATGGCATTCGTAAGGGTGCTTAACACGCTCGTCAAGGACAAGCAGATTGGTAAGCGCATCGTGCCCATCGTGCCAGATGAAGCGCGGACCTTCGGTATGGAGGGCATGTTCAGGCAGCTGGGCATCTACACCTCAGAGGGCCAGAAGTACACGCCAAATGACAGCGGCCAGATGATGTTCTACCGCGAGGACAAGCAGGGTCAGATTCTCGAAGAAGGGATCAACGAAGCTGGTGCCATGGCCGCCTGGATGGCTGCGGCGACTTCATACAGCAACAATGACTATCCGCTGATCCCTTTCTACATCTACTACTCAATGTTCGGTTTCCAGCGGGTAGGCGATTTGGCTTGGGCAGCCGGCGATATGCGTTGCCGCGGTTTTCTGCTCGGCGGCACTGCAGGCAGAACAACTCTCAATGGTGAAGGTCTGCAGCACCAGGACGGACATAGTCATGTGCTCTCCGCCACGATCCCGAACTGTATTTCCTACGATCCGGTATTCGGCTACGAAGTCGCCGTCATCATTCGCGAGGGCATGCGGCGCATGTATGCCGAAAACGAGAGCGTGTATTTCTATATCACTCTGATGAATGAGAATTACGAGCATCCGGCGATGCCAGAGGGTGTCGAGTCCGGAATCGTCAAGGGAATGTATCTCTTCGAAGAAGGGAGTCGCAACGGCAAGGCCAGGGTGCAATTACTCGGTAGTGGAACGATATTTAACGAGGTGCGCAAAGCGGCCACGCTCTTGAATGACAAGTACGATATCGATTCGGATATCTGGTGCTGTACCAGCTTCACCGAGCTGGCGCGAGACGGCCACCACGTGCGGCGGTGGAACATGCTGCATCCGACAGAAAACAAGCGTGAAAGCTATGTGGCGCAATGCCTGAAGTCCAAGAAGGGGCCGGTCATCGCCGCC
Source organism: Gammaproteobacteria bacterium UBA2679 (assembly GCA_002354735.1). Taxonomy (GTDB): domain Bacteria; phylum Pseudomonadota; class Gammaproteobacteria; order Pseudomonadales; family Oleiphilaceae; genus Allohahella. The sequence goes on from DEMD01000008.1 coordinate 57,294, forward strand.
ACGGATTACATGCGTTTGTTTGCCGATCAGATTCGCCAGTTCGTGCCCCATCACATCTACCAGGTGCTGGGCACGGATGGCTTCGGTAGAAGTGATACCCGCGAGCAGCTTCGATCGCACTTCGAGGTCGACCATCGTTACATCGCGGTCGCTGCGCTCGATGCGCTGGTCCAGGACGGCGTGCTCACATCAGATGTCGTGGCCCAGGCCATCGAAGATCTGGGCATCGACCCTGACAAACAGAATCCAGCCGTAGCCTGATCGGGGAGAGCAGAGATGAGCAAGGAAATCAGGGTTCCCGATCTCGGTGGTGCCAGTGACGTCGAAGTCATCGAAATCTATGTGTCGGAAGGTGATGATATCGCAGCAGAGGATTCCATTCTCGCAATGGAGTCCGACAAGGCATCGATGGATATTCCGGCGCCAGAGGGTGGTCGAATCAAGTCCATCAAGGTCAAGGTGGGTGACAAGCTGAACGAAGGTGACGTCATAGCCGAGCTTGAGGAGGCAGACGCCGGTGACAAGGCTGATGACGAAGAGGACGGCACGGAAACCGACGGTGACGAAAGCGGAGAGTCGGCCGATGCTGATGAAAGCGACCGGGCGGAAGAGACGCCAGCACCCAGCCGTGATTCAGCCAGCCGTGATTCAGATGGTAGCGAAGAGCAGCAGGCCAAGGAGAGCGTAGAGCGCTCAGCCGACACCGGCGACGAGGCTGGGTCGACTGAAGTCCTCACCGTGCCTGATCTCGGTGATTTTGGTGAGGTACCGGTTATTGAGATCAGCGTTGCAATTGGCGACGTCATCAAGCCTGAAGACTCGCTGGTCGTGCTTGAGTCTGACAAGGCGACCATGGATGTGCCCGCCTCGAAAGGTGGAAAGGTTGTCGAGATCCTCGTGGCTGTGAACGATAAGGTCAAACAGGGCTCGCCTGTAGTGAGGATCGAGGTCGAGGGTGGTGGTGCCAGATCGTCTGACTCCGAAGAAAAAGGCAAATCGGACACTGGTGCGGCGAAAGACGGTGGAAAGTCTGCCGAACGCACGTCCTCAGCAGCTGCAGAGAAAGGTGAATCGGACGAAGCCGACTCTCAGAGGCCTGAGAAGGCGCCGAAGGTGCGGCGTGAGGCGACCGATGGCCGCGAGCCAGCCTCAAGTGCAGTACACGCGGGACCAGCAGTCAGAAAGCTGGCCAGGGAGCTCGGCGTCAAGCTGGAAAGCGTAGAGGGCTCGGGGCCGAAGCAGAGGATACTCAAGGAGGACCTGCAGGACTTCGTGAAGTCCAATATGCAGGCTATTGGCAAAGCGGGCAGTGCCGGCGGCGGTATTCGCATAGCCTCGGTTCCATTACCGGACTTCAGCCAGTTTGGTGAGACCAGTCGTCAGGCGATGACGAAAATACAGAAACTGACCGCAGAGAACATGAGCCGCAGCTGGCAGACTGTTCCTCACGTTACTCAATTCGACGAAGCTGATATCACGGAACTCGAAGACTTTCGCAAGGCTCAGAAAGCTGCTGCTGAACGGCAGAATACGAAGCTGACCATTCTGCCTTTTCTGTTGAAAGCATGTGCGATTGCGCTTCGACGCATTCCCCAGTTCAACGTGGCGCAGGACTTCGACCGGCATGAGCTCGTGCACAAAGACTATGTGCATATCGGCATGGCGGTCGACACACCGTCTGGCCTGCTGGTGCCTGTCATTCGTGATGTCGATCAGAAAAGCATCTGGGACATCGCACGCGAGTGCATTGAACTGGCCAACAAGGCTCGCGACAAGAAGCTCAAGTCGAGCGAGATGCAGGGCGGATGCTTCACCATATCAAGCCTGGGTGCCATCGGCGGTACGGCCTTTACGCCTATAGTCAACACGCCCGAGGTTGCTATCCTTGGCGTGTCGAGGGCCAGCATCAAGCCGGTATATGTGGAAGGCAGCTTCCAGCCACGGCTCATGCTACCGCTATCGCTGTCTTACGATCATAGGGCAGTCAATGGGGCTGATGCCGCGCGCTTTACATCTTTGTTAGGTGAGCTGCTTGGTGATATACGCCACATGTTGTTGTAGGCGGCTGTGTTAGCATGCGAGACATAAGAAGTACTTGAGGAGACGGGTCGCCGCTGACCCGTCGGCTACCATTACAACAAGAGGTTACTCCGTCCTTGTCCAGACTAACTGCGTTTATCCGTTTGATATCAAAGAAAACAATCGTCAGTGCAATCTTCTGCACGGCACTTTTCACTGTCCAGCCTGCACAGGCCATAGAGCAGGCCGATAAGCTGGCCAAGTTGCTCAAGGCAGAGAAGTATGAAGACGCCATCAAGTTGCTTCAGAAACAGAGTGACAAGGGTGAAGTGGCGGCTACCTATCTGCTGGCCATGATGTACGATCACGGCCGTGGCACTGAGCAGAACTTCGATAAAGCATTCGAGCTGTTCATGATCGGCGCTAAGACCGGTCATCACCCGTCGGAAAATAGCGTTGGCCAGGCCTATAACAATGGTAAGGGTGTGGAACTCGATCATGCCAAAGCCGTGGAATGGTTCCGTAAAGCTGCTGAAGGCGGCAATGCCACCGCTCAATATAATCTCGGTCTGCGCTACAGCCTTGGTGAAGGTGTCGATAAGGATGAAGCAAAGGCGCTGGAATGGTTCCTGAAAGCTGCCGAACAGGACAATCCCTTTGGGCAGTACAATGCAGCGTATGCCTACGCTACAGCAGCCGGCACCGAGAAGAATATGATCGAAGCCTTGAAATGGGCGAAGCTGGCCTCTGAAAAAGGTTTCAAACCCGCTGTAGTGTTCACGTCTTTCCTGGCATCCAAAACCACGGAGGAGGAGCGAAAGGCTGCACTGGACAAGATCGGCGCTTTCAAGATGCAGCAGGCTGGGCTCGTCGACCTCAACGCACAGAAATAGATGCGCTTACGTGGGGGCATAAAAAAAAGTGCAGCAGCCTTCTCCGCTGCGCTTCTGTCGTCGGCTATTGCCGGCTGTGCCTACCATACGGTGCTTGGGAGCTTTGATCACACCCGTGAAGTGTGTGAAATACACGATCGCTCTGATCGTTGTTATTACGTCGTTTCGCCATCTACAACTGAACCAAACGATCCCTCCGCACTTATTCTCATGCTACACCCTGCGCTGGCGCCTCCCGGTCTGACCGAATGGATTACAGGCTTCGCGGAGGAGGCCGTGGCGCGTGGAGATGTGGTCATCTACCCCTCGGGTATCGGGCGCAGCTGGAATGACGGTCGTGGTGGCCGGACGACGGTGGCCGAATGGCTCGATGCCGATGACCTCGGCTACATATCCGGTGCCGTAAAGACGGTGGCTGCTGACTATCCTGGTCGACCGCTCTATATCGTTGGTATGTCCAGTGGCGGCATGCTGGCCATGCGCATTCTCTGCCAGTCGCAGGAGAGCGGTTTCGGCGGCCTCGAAATTGCCGGTGCAGCAACGGTTGTCAGTAGCTTGCCAGGGCGTCTGGTACAGGACTGCGAGCCGCAGGCCTATTCCGACCTCCTGATGATCTATGGCGATGACGACTGGATTCTGCCTTCGAGCGGTGGAGATATATTCTTTCTCGACTTCCTGTTCGGCAATATCCTTTCCCGCGACGAAACGGTGGAAGCCTTCAGGAAAATCAATGGCTGCGAGCCGGATCCCATAACGTTGCGCCTCAATCGCAATGAAGACGGCAGTGTCCGAAATCAGGCCTTCTTTGGTGACTGCGAATCGCAGAAATTCGTCGAGGTAATGACCCTGGAGAATGCCGGCCATACGTGGCCAGGTGAACCTCAATGGTTGGCATGGCTGACTTGGCGGGGTGGGGTGAGCGACGAAGTGGATGCTACCAACTACATCCTCGACTGGATGGATGCCAGCAAAGCTCGGAAGCAAAAAAAAGGCGTACCTGAATAAGGTACGCCTTTTATAATGCAAATTTCTCTACAGTGGAATCGTGCTGCAGTCGATCTCGACGGCACCAGCAGTAGAAACAGCTGTGGCGGCCTTACCGCCTACAACGCTAAGCTGAAGTCCCCCGTAACATGCTGACGCTGTTCGAAAGTACAGATCATAATTGTCGTCTGCAAAGGTGTACACCAAAGAGTCAAAGGTAACGGTGGTACCGCTCTGCTCAAAATCGAAACCTTTGACCGGCGCAAATTGCCAGTCAGGCTTTCGCTGCACCACGACATCGCTTATGGCTTCGCCTGTCCAATCCGTTAAGGCTGTAGTGCTACCCTCTAAAGCTAGCCAATCGGCCACAAGAGAAACGATATTTGTTTTGAGCTGCGAATAAGTCACTGCTCCGCCAGGTGCATTGGCACCGAGATTAAGAGCATTGAAAGCCTGGGAAAAACTATTGAGCTCGACACCCTTCTGCAGCCAAGCAGCGAAGTCAGACCGATCAAGACCCAGTCCAGTATCACTCTCAAAAAACGCGATAGTCGTCGCATAATATGGATACATGACGAAATAGTTAGAGGAAGGATCTGAAGGCGACCCAACCTGAGCATTTGGTAGGGCTTCAATGTTCATCGGGTTTGGCAAAGAACCTGTGAGGTTGTCTCTCCATGTGTCTGCTGAACCGATCAGGAAGTTGTCGCCAGCAAAGTTGGAGAGCCCCTCGTCGAACCAGAAGTGGACCTCGGAATAGTTGTCAGCGTTCGTACGGATTCTCTCGACAAACATATTTGCGAACTGGTCCTTGGCTTGACGATAAAAACCCTTATCCTTGTCGAAGGGCCCCATCTCGGCAAAGAATTCCTGCGTGTTGAGGGGAGAGTTCGAGCCCTTCACACAGACATAATAAGGTTGCGTCGAGGACACCAAAGGCAGCTCGGCACCACTGAAACCATAGTTAGTCAGAGTGGTATCCAATGCCAGTGCTGCTATGCGAACAAGTTTGTCTTGCTCAACTGCTGATAGACCATTGCCACCACGAAAACCAACCTGAAGCTTGCGTGTGTTTTCTATGTAGAAATCCACAGGTAAGCATTGCTCAGAGGCGGTATTGGCTGGTCGACCGTGTTTTTCAGAGGAATAGGTGCTGATGGCCTGCTCAAGCGTCTCGAAAGCAGTTTCCTCGACCGGAGGTTGCACAGTTCCGGGTGGCAACGTAGTTTCCTCATCAGTAGGCGGCGGTAGAGAGCCTGCCCCTGGTCCTTTACTCTTGCTACTCCCACCGCCGCCACAGGCAGCTAGCGAAACCAACGCAATCGTAAGTGCCGTGAGCTTGAAACCGTTTGCCACATTGCCATACCGCATACACAAAACCCCAAAATGAGAAATTAGCTGAACCTTCCTTAAGCCTAAGCAAGAGCCAGGCCAACTTAATTCTAAGCTGTATGAAGTTTGAGCAAAGGAAAAATCAAAGTAAATAGGTAGTTAAGACAGGTTTAGATTAGATTTTAGCAATAGTCCGTGGAAACAAATTGATGGTTTGTGTAAATAGATGTTGCTGTAATGTAAAAAGGGGGTTGTTCTTGCAAAAACATTACCGCGCCTGTAGTTCAAATGGTTGAGCGATTCTGCCTTCGCGCTCTTGGCCGCTAGATTTGGCGTTATCAACTACGGGTTCATTGGTTGAAATCTGCGCAGGGTCGAGCGAGGTGGTTTCAACCAGTCGCTGATAAACTGCCTTAGACCGTTCGAGGGCAAGCTGCATGAGCATTTCGTCACTGATTTCAATACTGTCTTGTGCCGCTTGCTTGAGCAGGGCCAAATATTCGGCATCACTATTCTGAGGCGCTTCGGCGTTTTGGGCCTCAGGGTCGGCTTCGCGTGTCCGCTTAGGTAACTCACTGCCTTTGGCTTCGAGATAATCTTCATACGAGGCTATCTCGTTGCCACCCATAAGCTGGCGACGACCCATCTCTGTCGCCAGCTGCGACTGCGCCAGCGCCGGAGCGTCAACTGCACGTGAGGCGCGACCAGTCACTCCGACTTTGAGATCCGGTCGCTCCTTCAATGCTGTAGAGAGACTCTGGATAGAACCCTTGGCGGTTTCTGATAGGGTGCTGGAGCCGGCTTCGAAATCTACTTTTTCGATGTTGTCTCCGCCACTGCCGACAAGTCGTCCTATCAGTTTGAATGGCGACTTGACCGCTGTCTTGAGAAGATTGGTGAACGCGTTCCAGATGACTTTGTCGAGAGCGAAATTCGGATCGCTCAGACTGCCTTTCACTGGCACGTCCAGGTTGATAGTTCCATTGGAGTCCTTCAGCAATGCGATAGCCAGGCTGACCGGTAGGTCGATGGCTTCCTTGCTGTCCACCGACTCCCCAAGTGAAAACTCCTCAATAACGATATCGTTTGAGGCATTTAGCTCGCCTGCCTCCACCTTGTAGTCGAGGTTGAGCCTGAGCTGCCCACGCTGGATCTTGCGCCCGATGTATTTGGCTGCGTAGGGCGACACTGTGGTGAGATGGAAGTTCTTTACCACCAGGCCGAGGTCCAGATAGAGCTGCTCAGCCAGGGCATTGAGATCCCCCTTGATGGTTACTGTGCCGAATTCGCCGACCGATCCTGCGATATCCACTTCGCTGCGGGCGTCGGGTCGCGATGACATGCCGGTGATGGCCCCGCCCAATGATTTCATTGGCAACACCACGGAGGGCTCGATGCTGTTGTCTTCGAAATAGAGGCGACCGTTTTCAAAAAGAACGCGCGCGATGTTGATTTCTGCCTTCGGCTCTACTGCGACATCACTGCTACCATTTGAAGCCTCGGGCGCGTCAGTTGGTGTCTCTCCTCCGGCATCTGGTGTCGCTGGAAACAGCGCCGAAAAATTAGTCTCGCCGGTGTCGTTGATCTTGAATTGCCCGTAGGGCTCGATGGCGGTCAACGTGTCTATAGTGACTACTGCTGGTGCAAATTCCGCTCTCATGGGCCCAGTGCGGAGGCTTTTCCAGCCTATGAGTTCTGCCTTGAGAAGAGGGTCTGTGGCATCGAAGTCATCAACGTCAATGTTGCCACTGAAATGACCGATATCGCTATCGCCCGTTAGCACCAGTTCACCCTTGCTCGACAGATTGCCCGTGTTTAGCTGCAAGTCGATGAACTGGCTCACGTAGGCCTGTGCGAGTGGCACATAGAGCTCTTGAATCGTTAGCGCCGATTCGACCTTTGCTTTGGAAGGCACAATAGTACCCTCAATTTCAACCGGTCCTGACTGTTCCGGCGTCATCGATGCGCTGAATGCCTTCTCCTCATCCAGGTTCTGGCTCAGGCCCTGCATCTGCGCGGAAATCTTCTCTACACTGATGTTAGCCGGATTACTGAGCGTTCGGTCTATCCAGGTAACACGGGAATCGCTCAGGTCTATGCGTTCGATCTGCCATTCGAAAGAGCCGGCATCTGCATTGGCGTCTGCACTTGAAGGCTGGTTTTCAGAAGTGTCAGCCTCGTTTGTCATGCCGGTGTAAGGCCATGCCACATTGATCTGGCTCTGCGCATTGCGGATAAGCGTGAGGTCTGCAGCAGTGAGATAGGCTTCCTGAATATCGAGATCGGCGGCGTTGTAATCGTAGTCGACGCCCCGCAAGCCCATCTTGCCTATCGTGCCAAGTTCGACAGTATCGAACGCCTTGGTCTCTGGTAGCTCAACAGCAAGATCGCTGATTTCAGCGGAGGCATCGCTAACCTGAAGATGCAGGGCCTGCTGTGTATCAGGCTGCCAACTGAAGACATAGCTGGTACTGACATCGAGGCGCCCTGAGCTGACCTTATAGTCAACAAGAGGCTGAACGTAAGGCCAAAGGTGCGCGAGGTTGAAGCCGGACAATTCGAGCCGCCCATTCGAACGATATGGTTCGGCATCAATAGAGCCCTCCCATTGGACTTTTTGCGACTCACCCAGCGTTATGGAAGCGACATAGCGACCATCTCGGCCTTCATAAGTGACGAAATCACTGACAAGAAGGTCTATAGGGCTGATGTCGTGTTGAATTTTGCTGCCTTGGCTGCGGTCAATTACTTCGACGCGGCCGTCGGTCAGCACGATTTCCTTCAGAAGAATACGTGGCAGCGCGACCGCATCCTGCGGATCCTCGGGCGCGGGCTTGTTGTGTGCTGCCCAGGCCTTGCCAAAGTTGGTCTGGACGGACTCGTCGATTTCCACCAGCGTGTACAGGTCGTTCAGGTGCGACGGTTCGAGTGTCCAGGCCCAGTAATACAGCGAGCCTAGATCAAAGTTGATGTAGAGTTCCGAAAAAGAGACGACGGTTTGATCTGAGTCATCCCTCATGTCGAAATCATTCACTTCGAGGGACATCTCGAAAGGATTGAAGCTGACGTCTGCAGGACCGCCCGTCCAGCCGAAGCGTTGCTCGATGGCGTCTTCAGTATAATTTTTGATGAGGTAGGGTACGAGGAAAAAGCCGATGAGCGCGTAGAGCAGAATAACGAAGAGTAGCCAGAACAACTTCGACTTGTACCACTGACTGGTTAAAAGGCGAGTGTCTGGCTTCATCTTCGGGCTCCTCAGTTAGCGGGGTTGCCTGCTGACTGGGGACTCAGCAAGCCTACTGAGTCATACTCCGAAAACCGAGGATAGGATCAGAACAGATAGCCCAGCTGGAAAGCTGCGCCCGTTGAAGACTCGCCTACAAAGGCGGCCAGATCAATTCTGGTGCCGCCCGGACTAAAGCCAAGCCCGGCGCTCAAGAGGGTATCCTGGTCGATATCACCGCCTTCGGCGCCACCGTGTCTGAGATTCTTGCTGAATCCACCGCGCAGGTGCAGCCAGTCGAGAGGACTGTATTCACCGCCGATAGCCAGCAGTTGGCGGTCCCCCTCGAAGCCAACCCCCTCACTACGGGTAAGGTCCAGCTCCGCAGTCACAACATAGTTTTCGCCGGTATAGCCAAGGCCGGCCTGAACTAGCGGATTGAGCTCCATTGTATTGCCGCCCGCTGTTTCAAAATCGTAGGGAACGACGTTCTTGATAACCAGCGCGAAGGACATCGCTTCGAGACTATCGAGTTGAGCAGAGGCGCCCAAGTCCATATTGAACACGGTCTTCTGTTCTTCAGATTCTCCGGCATCGAAATCATTTTCGTCGAACGAGTTGGCGTTGGCGGTGTAATCGAAGGTGCGGACGTGCTGCAGTTTCGGCGCTGCGCCAACCTGAAGGTTCATCGTGTTCAGCCTGAAATTATGACCATAGGCAATACCAACTTCAGCGATCGCTATACCAAGAATGCTGGCATTGGACCGCGGGTCATCAGTAGGTCGCTCCAGATCCGCATCAAGACCAGAAGTATCGTTGGCGTCAGCTGCATCGAGTGCTGCCTGAGCCGCATCGATGACGGCGTTGACCGTGCCAGAATCGTTATATCTTGAGATGCCGTTGAGTTCGACGTTGGTGCCTGCGAAGACTGCGTAGCCAGGTTTGTCACCTCCGGTTCTCGACAGTGCGGTGCCCAGGCCCAATCGCACCTGCAGAGCCTCACGGTCTATCTCACCGAGGCTGGCGTCGACAGCTCTGGCCTTCTCTATGGCATTGGCGAGAGCATCGCGTGCTTCTGCTTCAGTCGCACCGCTATTGCTACCATTGAAGGCATCAACGGCGTTGACGAATTCGTCCCAGCGATCGTTATCCTGGAAATCGTCAATGTTGTCGACCAGGTCCTCATCCATCGCTGCACTGGCACGCAAAGACGGCAGTAATAGGGCGGTGCGGCGTTTGTCCCGGGCGCTCGGCATAGCCAGCAACGCCGGGTTCAGAAATGGGGCTGCCAGGGGATTTTCGATGGCGATGCCTGTCCTGCCCATAGCCGCCGATCTGGCATCGGAGAAGCCACGGGGTGCAGCGGACACGTTGATGGCAGTGGCGGCGAGGCAGACTGCCAAAGCGTTGATGGCAAAAAATTTCGGGTTTGAAGCGGCATTATTCATAGGCGTCGGCACAGTGTCTGATTCTGAAAAGAGATAAGCTCAAAGCCTAGCACTCACCAAAGCCGAGACAGGCTGTAGTTGCAAAAAGCAACATTTCCTTACTGCACCGCATCGGTGCGGAAGGCGGCATCTTGTCGTGCACCAGATTGGCATGCGACCAAGGCGCGACTCAATTTGGACCGCTTACCTTGTGGTGTCTGCTTCAACTTAGTGCGAAACATCCCTTTCCAAAGAGGCTGGAAGTTCAAGGTGATGGTCTAGGTAATTGATATTTAACGTTTAAAACGAATTTCGTTTAGGCTGGTCTGGATATTGCTGTATGGGAGGTAATCAATTCGGTACAGCTATTATTCGAGGCAGACATGAACCAAACCCTTCCTTCGCAGCAGCACATCGTCGTGGTCGGCAACGGCATGGTCGGCCACAAGTTTGTTGAGTCGATTGTCGAAGCCATTGCAGCCGGCGATGCGGATCATGATTTCAGGATCACAGTGCTGGGGGAAGAGCCCCGCGGCGCCTACGACCGAGTGCAGCTTTCCAAGTACTTCTCCGGCACCACTGCCGAAGAACTCTCCCTGATCAGGCCTGGTTTTTACGAAGACAACTCGATCGATCTGCGCCTGAATGCGTGTGTAGCCCACATCGATCCAACGCAATCGCGGGTCACCCTGAAGTCTGGTGAAGTGGTCCCTTATGATCAGCTGGTGCTGGCGACTGGCTCTTATCCCTTCGTTCCACCATTCCCCGGCCATGATCGTGCGGGCTGCTTCGTCTATCGCACCATCGAAGATCTGGATGCGACGATTGCAGCGTCAAAAGGCAAGAAGGTTGGTGTCGTCGTGGGTGGCGGCCTGCTTGGTCTCGAAGCTGCCAAAGCGCTCAAGGATCTGGGGCTTGAGACCCATGTCGTTGAATTTGCCCCACAGTTGATGGCTGTGCAGCTGGATCGCCAGGGCGGTACCCTGCTGCAGCAGAAGATCGAAGAGCTCGGCGTGACTGTGCACTGTTCGAAGAACACCAAAGAGGTCGTCGATGGTGAGGATCGTGCTCAGCGCATGATCTTTGCTGACGGCAGCCACCTCGAAACCGACATTATTCTGTTTTCCGCTGGCATTCGGCCACGTGATGAACTCGCAAAACAGTACGGGATAGAAGTAGGGCCGCGTGGTGGTATCGTGGTCGATAACCAGTGCCGCACTTCGCTCCCTAATGTTTATGCCATCGGTGAGTGCGCACTCTGGAACAACCAGATTTTCGGCCTGGTCGCTCCGGGCTATCAGATGGCCGAAGTGCTGGCGAATCATCTGCTCGGCAGGGCGTCGTCGTTTACCGGCGCAGACATGAGTACCAAGTTAAAACTTCTCGGTGTGGACGTGGCCAGCATCGGCGATGCGCATGGCAAGTCGGCTGGTGCGAAATCCTACACCTGGCTCGATGAAGATGCGCAGACCTACAAAAAGATCGTAGTGAGCCAGGACAAGAAGCACCTGCTCGGCGCGATCCTCGTCGGCGATGCCGACAGCTACGGCACGCTGCTGCAGTACATGCTCAACGCCATTGAGCTGCCAAAAAATCCAGAGCAACTCATTCTGCCATCGTTCGGCGATGCGCCTGTTGGACTGGGTGTGGATGCGCTGCCAGCGACCGCACAGATCTGCTCATGTCACAACGTAAGCAAGGCGGATATCTGCAGCGCTATCGAAGGTGGGGAGACCCAGCTTAGCGGGCTGAAGAGTTGCACCAAAGCAGGCACAGGCTGTGGCGGCTGCACAGCCTTGCTGGGCCAGGTACTGAACAACGAGCTCGAAAAGCTCGGGATGGAGGTCAACCGCGATCTCTGCGAGCACTTTTCGCACACCCGTCAGGAGCTCTATCACCTCGTGCGGGTAGGCAATATCCGACGCTTTGAAGACTTGATTGCCAAGCATGGTCGCGGTCGCGGCTGCGACATCTGTAAACCTACGGTCGGCTCTATTTTTGCGAGCTGCTGGAACGAATACGTGCTCGAAAAAGAGCATGCCGGCCTTCAGGACACTAACGATTATTTTCTCGGCAACCTGCAAAAGAATGGGACCTACTCGGTTGTTCCGAGGATAGCCGGCGGCGAGATCACACCTGAGAAGCTTATTGTGCTCGGGGAGATTGGTCGTGACTTCAATCTATACACCAAGATCACCGGGGGCCAGCGCGTCGATCTTTTCGGCGCCAAGCTCAATGACCTGCCACAGATCTGGAAATTGCTCATCGACGCTGGTTTCGAGACTGGCCATGCCTATGGCAAATCCATGCGAACCGTGAAGTCGTGTGTCGGCAGTACCTGGTGCCGCTACGGCGTGCTCGACAGCGTCGGTATGGCGATCAGGATCGAAAATCGCTACAAGGGCATCCGCTCTCCGCACAAATTCAAGCTGGCGGTATCAGGCTGCACGAGAGAGTGCGCCGAAGCCCAAAGCAAGGACGTGGGCGTCATCGCCACGGAAAATGGCTGGAACCTCTACGTAAGTGGCAACGGCGGCATGAAGCCACGGCATGCTGATCTGCTGGCAACCGGACTGGATGACGAGACCCTGTTCAAGTACATCGATCGCTATCTGATGTTCTACATCAAGACCGCGGATCGGCTGCAGCGCACGAGCACCTGGCTGGACAACCTTGAAGGCGGCCTGGACTACGTGAAGGACGTCGTCTGCAACGACAGCCTGGGCATCGCCGAGGAACTCGAGGCGCAGATGCAGTATCTCGTTGACCAGTATCAGTGTGAGTGGAAAACGACCATCGAAGACACTGAGAAGCTCAAGCGCTTCCGTCACTTCGTCAACAGTGAGCAGCACGATGAGGAAGTGCTCTTCGTGGAGGAGCGGGGGCAGATTCGTCCAGCGAATAACGAAGAAAGGATCCTGGCCAGATCAGCTTGAACTGGTCACGACACCCAACCCAAGGCAACAGGAGCATGAGACCATGAGTAACTATATGACAGTCTGCAGTGTCGACGACATTATCGGCAGCCTCGGTGTGAATGTGCTGGTAGACGGCCGACAGGTGGCGATATTCATCATCGATAACCAGCCATACGCGCTGTCTAATTTCGACCCGTTCAGTAAGGTGAACGTGCTGTCGCGAGGTATTGTGGGTGATCTGAAGGGCGAGCTGGTCGTGGCCTCGCCAGTCTATAAACAGCACTTCTCACTAACGACTGGCCGCTGCCTGGAAGATCCCTCCGTGAGCATACCTGTCTATCAGGTGAGAATTCAGGATGGTCTGGTTCAGGTGTCTACCTCAGTCGAGGCTTCGGCGGCAGCGTGAGCAGCGTGGCGCAGCCGTCTGGAGCGCGCAGGCGGGCACTTGTCATCATCGGCGGTGGTATGGCCGCGATACGTCTGCTTGAGGAGCTCGAACGCTACGAGGATGTCCGCTACGACGTCACGATATTTGGCGACGAGCGGCACTTTGGCTATAACAGGATTCAGCTCTCACCGGTCCTGGCAGGCGAAAAGCGCAGCGACGAACTGGCACTGAAGCCTGAGAACTGGTATCAGCAGCGAGCAGTACGGGTATTGTCGGGTGCGAAGCACAAGGTCGTCGCGGTCGATAGAGCGCGAAGGACAGTTCGAACCGCCGAAGGGTACGTCTATCCGTACGATCGACTGGTGTTTGCCAGTGGCTCCAAACCTGCGTTGCCCCCATGGTTTAGCGCACTCAGCAGTGATCCGGCACTCATGGCATTTCGCTCGCTCGACGATGTCGAGCGTATGCAGGCGCTCGCCTCAGCCATGATGGCTTCGAATACAGGAGCGCCATCAGCCGTCGTCGTGGGCGCAGGTTTGCTCGGGCTGGAAGCAGCCTATGGTCTGAACAAACTTGGCTTCAGTGTCACCGTCGTTCATCGGGCTGCTACCATACTGAACCGTCAGCTGGATGGCACCGCCGCCCGGCTTCTGCAGAAGGCGCTTGAGGCCAGTGGCGTGCGTTTCCAACTCGAAGCGAACATCAGCAGCGTTGAGCTGATCGAGTGCGCGGGACGCAAACATGCGGTCAAATCAATATCCCTTATAAACGGACGAAGCCTTGGTGCTGAGCTACTGGTGGTAGCGGTAGGTATCACACCTGAGGACGAGCTCGGACGACACTGCGGCCTGCAAACGAGCAGCGGCATTGTGGTGAATGACTGTATGCAAACCAGCGATCCGGCGATTTACGCCATCGGCGAATGCGTCAGTCACCGCCGCACCAGTTTCGGCATGGTAGCGCCGCTTTATGATCAGGCCAGGGTATGCGCCAATCACCTCGGAGAGCGTGGCTACGATTATTTCGTACAGCGGCCATTGTCAGCCCGTCTGAAGATCTCCGGTATCAATCTCTTCTCGATGGGGGATATCAGTGAGACCTCCAGCGGCACTGCCAGGCCAGAAAGGCGGGAAATGCTGCTATCAGTTCCAGAGGCTGGTATTTACAAGCGGTTGATCATCACCGGTGGTGCGCTTGCTGGGGTGGTACTCTACGGCGACACCCGGGATGCCGGCTGGTACCAGTCCCTGATCGAGAGCGGCCACAGCGTTGAAGCCTTTGCAGATGCGCTGCTCCACGGTCAGCGTTATCTTGCTGCAGCCTGATCCTCTGATGCCAAACGAGGTCCGTACAACATGCGCCTACTGCGGCGTCGGCTGCGGAATCCGCGCCCGCGTCACCGATGTCGACCAACGTCAGGTCCAGATCGAAGGCGACAAGCTCCATCCGGCGAATTTAGGACGTCTCTGCTCGAAAGGCAGTGCACTTGGGGAGACGCTTCACCTCGAGGGCCGATGTCTGCACCCTCGAATACAGGGCAAGCGCGCGAGCTGGAAGGAGGCTACCCGCTTTATTGCCGATCGCTTCAATGCACTGATTGCCGACGGCGGTCCCGAGCAGATCGGCATGTATCTTTCGGGACAGTTGCTGACTGAAGACTATTACGTCGCCAACAAGTTGATGAAGGGTTTCATCGGTTCGGCCAACGTCGATACCAACTCCCGCCTTTGCATGTCATCAGCTGTGGCCGGTCACAAGCGCACGTTTGGTGAAGATCTTGTGCCGGCCTGTTACGAAGATCTCGAAATCGCGGACCTGCTGATACTGGCAGGCGCAAATCTGGCCTGGTGTCATCCTGTACTGCATCAGCGCGTGCTGGCTGCGCGTGCAGCCAATCCCGATAAACGCCTGGTCGTTATCGATCCTCGACGAACAGCAAGTTGTGATGGCGCGGATCTACATCTGCAAATCCGCCCCGGGTCAGATGCCTTGCTGTTTTCCGGCGTGTTGTTGATCATGCAGGCCCGAGGGCGCATCGATAAGGCGTTCGTGGCGTCGTGCACGCTTGGCCTGGAGGACACACTTGCGGAGACCTGCCGGGCATTCACGGCGCTTTACCTGGAGCTCACAGGTGCCGAGCCAGGTGATGAACTTTCCGAAGATCAGGTACTGCGGGTGCTTGAATCCCACTGTGACCTGCCACTTGACGAGTTGAACACGTTCCTGACGCTGGTAGAGCAGCAGCCGAGGATGACTACCGTATTCTCGATGGGAATCAATCAGGCGTCCAATGGCACGGACAAGGTCAATAGCATTACCAATCTGCATCTGGCGCTGGGCCGCATAGGCAAGCCGGGAGCGGCACCGTTCTCGATGACTGGACAGCCAAATGCCATGGGCGGGCGCGAAGTCGGCGGCCTGTCAAATCAGCTGGCAGCACATCTGCCGTTCAACGAGGCGGGGATTGCGGCCTTGGGCGAGTTCTGGCAGGCGCCGAACATGGTCAAGGGTCCAGGACTGCCTGCCGTCGACCTCTTTGAGGCCGTGTATGACGGGCGGATCAAGGCCATCTGGATTATGGGCACAAATCCCGTCGTTAGTCTTCCCAATACCGACAGGATCAAGGCCGCTTTGCAACGCTGCCCGCTCGTCATCGTTTCAGAGTGTATTCAGGACTCCGCGACGGCCGCTTATGCGGATGTGCTGCTGCCGGCGACTGGCTGGGGTGAGAAAGACGGAACCGTGACCAATTCCGAGCGACGAATCTCCAGACAACGCGCCTTCCTGCCCGCTGCGGGCGAAGCCCGGCCCGACTGGTGGGCGCTGGCCAGCGTAGCGCGTGATATGGGCCATGAGGACGCTTTCGACTACGACAGTTCACATGAGATCTTCAGTGAGCACGCGCGCCTGAGCGGGCACGCTCAAGACGTAGATGGACTCGGACGAGTGTTCGACATCAGTCAACTGGGTGAGCTCTCAGCTGAGGTCTATGATGCGCTGGAGCCTAAGCAATGGCCTTTGCCGGCAAGGTCTGAAAGTGCGACATCAGATGATGTCAGTCGGCTGTGCAGCAGCCAATGGCTGCTGAGCCATCGAGCGGAGATCATCTCGCTCGGTTCTCTGATCGCCCCTGCTGAAGCGAAGGGCACATCACACTTGCGTCTGAATACCGGGCGAATACGCGACCAATGGCATACGATGACGAGAACGGGGCTGGCGCCGCGTCTCAACAGACACATCGATGAGCCCTTCGTGACAATACACATCAGTGATGCCGCCAGCAGAGATATACGGAGTGGTGATTTCGTTCGTCTCTCCAATAACTGGGGTGACGCGGTAGTAAAGGCACAGATCAGCGCAGATGGCAGGCCTGGGGAGCTTTTCATGCCTATGCACTGGTCTGAACAGTTCGCAAGGCGCAGTGGCTGTAATGCACTTGTCGCACCCTTGGTGGATCCGGTATCGGCGCAGCCGGACAACAAGGGTAGCTCGGTTGATGTCACGCGTATTCCCAGGGCTGAAGTGTCCTGGCGAGGCTTCGTTGTCAGCAAAGTGAAGTTACCCTTGCCCGAGATGCCGTACGCCGCCCGAATCCGATGTGAAGGCGGCTACCGTCTTGAGCTTGCCGGTACTGAAGCACAATGGTTGAACCTCGAAAAGAATCTCAATGCCACCGATCCAGCTACGATTGAAAGCAACGACAGCTTCCGTGGCGATGTGCGCCGAATTTGCCTGCAAGATGGTCAGTTGGTGCACGCCAGTTTTCGATGTCTGATGAAAGATGCCGGACCAAACCGTCTCTTCCTTGAGTCAGCCCTCCTGCGAACTCACGAAACACAGGACGAAGTGCTCACGCTGTTGGCGGGCCGAGCCAGTGACGGCATCGATTGCGGCGCCATTGTCTGCGCCTGTCTCAGTGTTGGCGAGCGTACCCTCGAAGCTGCTGTGCTCGATGGCGCCCAAACGGTCAATGCACTGAGCTTGGCTACGCGCGCTGGGACAAACTGTGGCTCATGTCTGCCGGAGTTGAAGCGCTTTCTCTGAAGCTGCACACTTGGGCGCTGAATCAGCAGTGCGGACGAGACGGTAAACATGAAGCACAAGCCTCCAATATCACCACAGCAGCTCGCTGAAGAGATCTTGTGGGCGGGCAGCAGCGCACACATGCTCATTCACCCCGATTACCAGCCGGTACACAGTCAGGCGCTTGAGGCAGCCTGCCGGAATGCTCTGGCCGACGACGCTCGTAATTTGCATCACGAGCTGGGCGCCTTGGCTGAGTCCATGGTGATGAGAAGTCACTTTTTAGGTGTACGGTTCGAGCAGGCCTATCTCGCGGCCTGCCGCTTCTTCGGTCCGTACGACGTGCTCGAGGCCAATCTTCAGGTGATCGACGAAGGGCAGACCCTAGGCGAGTTTGACCTGCTTTTAGAGAGTGCCAATGGGGCTGTGCATCAGGAGCTCGCGGTCAAATTCTACCTTGGACTGCCCTCGGCTGCCGGCCACTACATCTGGTTCGGTCCGGGCCAGAGAGACAGGCTTGACCTGAAGCTGGAGGCACTACTGCAGCGACAGCTGCGCCTTTCAGATGATGCTGTCGCAAAGAAGCTCATGGCATCCCTGGGTTTCGCAGTGAAGCAGGTCGAACTCGTCATCAAGGGCTATTTGTTCTACCCATTCGACAGCACTGCTACGCTCCCAGAAGTCACCCAGGATAAACTTACTCCAAGCATGGAGATGGTTAAGTCTTTGCTGACACCTGACCATTGCCGTGGTTACTGGATCCAGAAGACTCATCTGGAGCAGCTCAGTGGCTTCGGTGATCATTGGGTCATCCTGCCAAAAGCGGTCTGGCTCCAGCCGGCGCATAGCGCTCAGGAAGCGTTGGACTTCCACAGTCTGGTAAGCCGGATCGAAGCCTATTTCACAGCCGAGGCACTTGAGCAGCTCAGCGAGACTCCCAGGCTGAGCGCCGCCAGACCCTTGATGGTGGCTTCACTTGGCCTGGTAAACGGCAGGCTTGTTGAAAACACACGCTTTTTCATCACGCCGGATGACTGGGCCGACCGCGCACTACAGCACCTCGGACCGAAACTGAGATAACTATCTCTTGATCACCGCACAGGCGACGCGCGGACCACCACCGCCGAGTTTCTCGGGTTCATCGGCATAATTGTCTCCACCCTCGTGAATGACGATTGCGCGGTCGATCACGGTGCCAACAGTAAGCCTGGGCGCGAGCACTGGTCTATCCGCGTTGCCAGACTGATCCACGACCAATACCGGCATGTCACCCTTATGACCTTCGCCCCAGGGCTCAGCATGCTTGCCCGCGTCAGCAGGGTCGTAATGACCGCCAGCAGCCTTGGCTGCACCAGTGGAGCCGTCAGGCGCCTTAGGTCCACAGTCAGGGTTCTGGTGAACATGAAAACCATGTGCGCCAGGGGAGAGCCCCTTGAGATCCGGGTCGATTACAAGCCCGGATTCATCATTACTTAATCTGATCGTTCCGATTTTTTCGCCTACGCCCGTGTCGGATACCTTGTGCACGGTCACTTCGAGAGGATCGTCATCGGCAGCCAAGGCATTCAATGGGAATAGCGCTGCGGCAGTGATAGCAGTGGCGATGGTCAGCGTTTTCTGAATTGGTCGTCCAAGCATGAGACAGGCTCCAGTTGATTTTACGACTGAGTTCCATTCGTCGGCCCCGTGGCCGGCGTCTCTATGGCTTACGCGCTCGAAGGCTATACAGATGCCGTCGTATTACTGGACAGCTAGACTGTGAGCGGTTGGAGAAACTAGCGGAATTGTGTGGCGCAGATGGCCGACGACCTGAATAAGGAGGAGTGTGGCCCAGAAAGCAAAAAGGCCCATCAAGATGATGAGCCTTAGTGCATGAAATAATGGTGCCCAGACCCGGAATCGAACCAGGGACACTATATACACGAGCAGTAACCCGGTGTTTATTCAAAGGTTAGGCCTTCCTGAATGTGAATTCTGTACCAGAAGGCTGTACCTGTCAATTCTTGGTTTTTCGCATCAGACGACGGTACCTGCTGTTCCACATCATGCTCTCTACGAAGGTTGCAATCAGCAAAGAGTTTTCTCAGTGTCTTTAACATGACGAACAAGCAAGACTGATGGTCTCGTCTCGACTATAGTTGGCCGAAGAGACGGGGTATAAGGTAGCGATGTCGGTAGCAGACGATTTCTGGTTCATGATGCATTTCAAGTTGAAGCTGCACCAATTGTCAGGTGAAGCTTTTCAACAGCTCTTTAACGATCTTATGGAGGCGCAGTACGGCGCAGACTACTGTCCAGTGCAGCCGTGGGGTTCGCAAGGGGATGGTGGGAACGATGGCTTCCTCAAAAGCGAAGGTCTTTACTTCCAAGTCTACGGTCCGAGTTCGCACGAATTGAACCCAGCTAGAGCAGCAACAAAAGCAGCTAAAGATTTCGAGAAGCTAAAGGCAAATTGGCCGGATCTGAAAGCTTATACGTTTGTCTTTAATGACCGGTTTCGGGGCGTTCCGCCTCCCGTTTTGGAGGCATTGCGACAAGTTAGCGAGGCCTATGATATTCCTACTGACTGCATGAAGGGCGGTGATCTCGAAAGGCTGTTTTTGGAGCTCAGTGATGCGAAGAAGGCCGCGATAGTTAACGGCGTTCCTACGACTCTTCCTGCCCAAATAGATCCGCGTTTCGTCGGTGACCTCCTCACTCATCTTGCAGACAGAATGGCCTCCGTTGACACCGAATTGATGTCGGACTCTACTGCCCCTGACTTCGATGAGAAGCTGGAGTTCAATGGACTGCCTGAAAGATTTCGTCACATTTTGAAGAGCGCGAGCTATCAGCTGAATTCAGTTGAGGTTTTCTTCAATAACAGACCGGGTATGGCGCAACAGATCCGTGACGAGGTTGCTGCGATCTACAATGCCAGCCTTACCGATATCACGGGCAACTTCGCTGATGCTTCTGCAGATCGGTTCGTATACATATTAAATAAACTTTTGCCACCGTGTTATAAGGACCATTGTGCAGCCGCTAGGATCGGTTTGGAGAGTGTTGCGTACGTGGTAATGGCCAAATACTTTGAGACCTGTGATTTATATGAACGACCGTTATCAACTCCTTCCACATAAGCACGTCAGATTTGCTGATAGCTTGCTCGCACTCGCTGGCGCTGTACGTCAACACTTGTCCTATACGCCTCAGACTCTAGATGCTGTATGGATGCAGTTAGAAAGAGTGGTAGATTCCACAGCGCGCTCGACCAATTTGACCTTCAGCCAATTTCTCCTGGCGGTGGATATTCTTTATGCAATCAAGGTCATCGAACCAGTGGATGGCGATGCTATTAGATTGATGGAACATCACCAGATGTCCTCAAATGCGACTAATTAGACTCTCCGCGAATCAAGCATCTTTTCGCGCTATAGAGTTTCGACGATTTGGACTGAACCTGCTTGTCGGTTCCTCTCCAACCGATAACGGGGCAACCTCCAATGGAGTCGGAAAATCCCTTGCTTTGCGTCTTGTCCATCATTGTCTTGGCGCGAAGTCGGATCCGCGCTTGGGGCTCGCTCTGCCCGGTTGGGTCTTTCGACTGGACTTCGAGATAGGTGAGGTATCTCATGCGGTCG
The DNA here is from genome assembly GCA_002354735.1 of Gammaproteobacteria bacterium UBA2679. Classification (GTDB taxonomy): domain Bacteria; phylum Pseudomonadota; class Gammaproteobacteria; order Pseudomonadales; family Oleiphilaceae; genus Allohahella. The sequence goes on from DEMD01000008.1 coordinate 78,124, forward strand.
AACGCAGCTCCGATGGGCGGACAATTTTATTAAATGGGGAAGCAATTCCTCAGAATAGGTTAAGAGATTTTCTCAATGACAGCGGCGTCTTTGATCTCACTGGAGCCCCTAGTCCTTTATCTTTCCGTGCTCTCTTTAAAAGGTTCGCTAGGCTCAAACAGGCTGATTGCGAACATCCGGACTCCACATCTGCGGAGACCCCCTACGCAGCGTTAGTAGCTACCCTTTTCTTGCTTGGCCTCGACGTGACATTGGCTTCGCACAAGAACAAGCATAAACAAACTCTAGACGATCTTAAGAAAGCAAAACGAATTTGGCGGGACACTCCCGAATTACAAGAACTCTTCAGAGGGGGAACTGATGCACGAGTGCGGGCTAACTGGCTGAAGGAGAAAATTCCTCGCATACGAGCCGATCTCGAAGGTCTAGTGATCGCAGAAAACTACGCTCACCTCGAACAAGCCGCCAACGAAATGACTCGTGAGTTGCGTGAACTTGAGAGCGAGATTGAAGTTTATAAATTCCAGGTGAAAGGAATTACAGAGCAACTACAGCGTACTCCAGATATTTCTAGTAATGAGATGCTCGGGCTGTACTCGGGCCTAGAAGAGGCCTTCAAACCTGAAATGCTGCGGCATTTTAACGCTGTCGAAGCGTTTCACAGAAGTTTAACTGAGAATCGGAAGCGTCGGCTTTCCTCTGAGCTTTTGGAGATTCAAGCCAACATCTTAGAGAAAGATCAGGCTCGGGCTCGCGTAGCAAAGGAGCGGGACCGATCCTTACGGATACTGGAGGGGAAGACCGCGCTGGAGGAGTATAGGTCTGTTGCAAATGATCTAGCCGCAAAAGAGCAAGAGTTGCAGATGCTCGAAGACTACCTTCACATGGAGGCGAGGGTGAGTGAGGAGATCTTGCTGCTCCAGGAAATAATGAGCACGGAGTCGTTACTCGCGAACCAATATGTCGCCTCTGAGCCTCTAAAAGATTTGGAGCGTCGGTATCGGGCGCTGACTGGAAAGCTTTACCCACATGCTGCCTCTGGCATTACATTGGAAAATAACACGAATGCCAACACTATCCGCTATGACCTAAAGGTTCATTTGGAGGCCGACGGTTCTGACGGGGTTCGCGATGCCAAGATCTTATGTTTTGATTGGCTGGTCTTCCACCACGGATCCAATCATCTTATGAAGTTTTTGTGGCATGATAATCGTCTCTTCGCTCATCTTGATCCGGGGGTAAGGGCACGCTGGTTTAGCAGTGTTTTGGATAGTCTAAAGGAATCCGGAATGCAGTATGTCGCTGCCATAAATTTCGAAAACTTCGATAGCATGAGTAATGAATTGAGTTCAGACGAGAGGGTAGCTCTACAGGCTGCAACTATCATGGAGCTCCGGGGCGACTCACCAATGCAGAAATTGCTGGGCATTCAGGTTGATATTTAAGGCGAAGCCTAGCTCGTGTGGCTCACTCTCGATAAAACATTTTAGTAGGACGCCTGGACAAACTCGCTTGGAATTCATGCGCCGGTAGAAAAGCCCGCCTTGAGACGGGCTGTTGGTCAGGTTAGTGCCCTACGGCTTATTTTCTGCTTCGATAGACGCACCAGATTTCGATGCGCCAGAACATTACACTGACATAGAAAACTACAAATAGCCTCCGCATGATCAGCTCCTGGTTGGTGAGGGCAGCAATTGCGGCAGGAACTCCCTGTGCTAATATCTTTCAGCACCCTTAATGTGAACTGCCATGGAAGATACCACTCCATGCTCCGCCTGGTCTGAGCAATCTGGCGAGACCCTCAGATCTAGGCGGCAACCCCTTTCTTCTTTGCACCCTCCTATCCTACTAGTGCTTGTACGATGTCTGATGCTCGCATCACTGTGATTTTTTAGGTAATTCGATACTTGGTTGGCTTGAAGACTGTGGTATACAGATCGAGCATAGTCAAGCAGAAAACTTCGCCTAAGTTATTGATATTACGCAGAGAATTGTTTTCCAACCTTAGGCGAAGTTTTCAAGGTGATTGAAATTGCAGCTTAATATTTTCCGCAGCTTTGGATTCCAACCTGTTACAGGCTAAATGCCTATATTTGGTGCCTATGGAAAATATCGAAGGAGGCCTCTTAAAGCTTCAGTCGGAGGTTAACCAGAAAAGCTGCAGCAAATTGTCGAGCCGGTATTAGAGGAGCGTGTGCGATGAGAGAAAAAGTTCCACCGAGCTTTCCAGCCTCTGCACTTGATGGCTCAAGTTGCTGTTACTGCTGTCTTCCTCACGAAGCTCAACAAGCTGATCATTTTGTAAGCTATCTCGCACGTCAATCATCCGATATTGTTGATGCCACATTACAAATCCGTAACTTTAAGCATTTGCGGCGGAAGGTCACAGGATTGCTCAGCTTGGCCGACATGAGTTCAGACTCGCCATGGAATAATCCGCGTCTCATGACCGTCTTGGTCGGATACTGGAGTCTGATATGGAACAAATATGGTGGATCGCTTTTTTTATTGTAATCTGCATTGCAGTTGTGAGGCAGCCGGGTGACGTTGGTTGGCTCATCCTACGGGCTGCTATAGGATTTGAGCTGCTCTGGCAATCAGGGGCGCTGTCGGATTTGCTGAGCTGGGGATATTGCGCTGCGGCTGTCCCCTCGTAGGTTAGATGTCGAAAAATATTTCATTAGGGGAGCAGATCGTGCCTAACATTGAACCTGGTGGTCACTGGGTTTTTTACCCAATGCGGCGACGATTAAGCGTTTCAATTGGCTGGCTGTTGCCCCTATTTGTGATCCTCGGCAGACTCTCATGGAGGGCGTGGAGCCTTGGGAACATGGATTTGGTCGCCGGGGGATGGATCGGAGCAATAGCTATAGCTTCATCAGGCATTGGCAAGCCCCTAACTTTCTAG
>DEMD01000003.1:0-641127 GCA_002354735.1 Gammaproteobacteria bacterium UBA2679
AAGATCCAGAACAGGTGCTGCCACAACATGGGATCGCCACCGCGTGTGGGATCGAAGAAGGGCCAGTCCATGCTGCGCTCGAGCTCGAAGAGGAAGTCACCAGCGATCAGCGGAGGGAACGCAAACACGATCATGCCGCCGACAACGAGCACATACCAGGCATACAGCGGCATGAGGTTGATGCGCATGCCAGGCGGACGGCACTTGAGCACGCCCACGATAAGCTCGACTGCCGCCGCTATGGAAGCCACTTCGATGAACGACAAGCCCAGCAGCCAGATGTCCGATCCAATACCTGAATATTGGGTGGCCAGCGGTGGATACATGAACCAGCCGGCATCAGGTGCGGCATCAAACAGTAAGGACCCCATCACAAAGATGCCACCGATGACGAAGCACCAGAAGCCGTAGGCAGACAGCCGAGGGAAAGGCATATCCCTTGCGCCAAGGAAGGCCGGTAGCAACAGGATCGAGATGGCCTCGAACATCGGTACCGCGAACAGGAACATCATCGCGGAGCCGTGCATGGTGAAGAACTGGTTGAAGGTATTGGCGGACAGGAAATCGTTTTCAGGAACCGCCAGTTGCACGCGCATCATTAATGCCAAAACGCCCGCGAGCAGCATGAAGAACAGCGCGGTGAGCGAATACCACTTGCCCACTTCCGAGTTATTGACGGCAGACCAGTAGCGCCAGCCCTTCGGCGTTGCCCAGACCGCCCTCAGTCTGTCGGCGGACTGCTGCTGAAACTCCCGATCGACCGGGGCTTCGAGCATGGCTTCAGTAGGCGGATAGGTGCCCTCTGGTGCAAGCGTGTCCGAGAGTGCCTTACTCTTTCCCGTGGTTTCGTCAGCCACTAGCGAAGCCCCTCCAGATAATGCCCAAGCGCATTGAGCTCTTCCCGGCTGAGCATGTCATATGATGGCATCTTCACCCCTGGCTTGATGTGTTTGGTTTCGCTCAGCCACCGCACGAATGCATCCTGCGTAACCGGCAAAGTTCCTGCCGCCAGTGTTTCTCGTCCGCCAACATGGGTCAGATCCGGGCCAACCCGTCCGCTCGCAGGCGTACCTCGAACGGTATGGCAAGCACCGCAGCCTTGTGCCTGAAAGACTGCCAACCCTCGCTCAGCGAGCTCATCTGCCGGCGGCTGCGCCGGCGCAGCCTGCTGCTCAAGCCAGGCGTCGAATTCATCTTCAGGCATGACCACCGCCTTGAAAGCCATTCGGGCATGCGATTCGCCACAGAACTCTGCGCACTGCCCCCTGAACGTGCCGACCCGCTGCGGCTCGAGCGCCAGACGCGTCTCACGCAGTGGAAACATATCCATCTTGCCGGCGAGCGCCGGAATCCAGAAGGAGTGAATTACCTTGGCGGCTGTGAGTTTTACTTCCGTACGCTGGTTCAGTGGCAGGCGAATTTCGTTGGCGGAGACAATTGGCTGATCTGCACCCTTGGGCCAATACTCGACCCGCCACCACCACTGCTCGCCGGTGACCTTGAGCACGAGATCGTCCCCCGCCTCACGCTGTTCAGGCATCATCATGAGGCCATAGCTCAGCAAACCCGCCAGCACCACTGTTGGAAATACGATACCGCCACCAATAATGAGAGCCTCGGCGAGACGGCGCGACATGGAGCGGGTATTGAGGCGAGTGACGTAGAAAAACAGCCCGTTGACGAGCAGCCAAAGCACTACGGCGCCGGCGAACAGCACCCAGAAGAGTTCGGCAAGTGTAGAGGCCTCCTTGCCAGCAGGATCCAATACCGACTGCATGCCCCCGCAGCCAGTCAGGTAGACGATGCAGAGCAGTAGCATGAACCGGATGCCGCTGCATAAGCACCTGATGGGTAGCGGGGCAGGAAAGATCGATGTCAAGTCAGCGTTACCATGCAGCCAAATTCTGGAGCGAGAATAGCTCCGGGACCAAAGCAGCTGTTACGTTAACTTTCCGTCACGAGCTCAGCAGGGCTGGGTATTTTCTGCGGAGGTCACTCCGTCGCATCCTGTGCAAGACAGCTCACTTCGAGGGCCACAGCGGCTTCACTATCAAACACCTGGACGTTCGGCGACTCATCGACGCCGAGTGATATGCAGCGGGCAAGGCAGCCATTGCGGCTGTTACAGCCACTAAGCGCCAGATATTGCTGCTGCCCAAGTGGCAACAGTCGAGTATCAGGGAACTGAAAGAACAGTAGCCCCTCCCCCTTGCGATCAATAAGCGCATATTGATCCGGCTCCTGGCTGTACTGGACGAAGGCCAGACCATCCCTGAACGGTGCGGCATTGATGAATTGTGCGGAAATAACGACATTTCCTCGCTCGTCGACGTACCCGAAGCGTTGATCAAATCGCAGCAACGACAGGCCCTCTTCATAATCGCCGCTGATGCGGGCACCGACAGGCAGTTCCCTGATACGGTTGCCATTTTCGTCGATGAGCCAGGTTCGCGTGGGCTCATCCGACGTTTCGACGAAGGCTGATCCTTCGGTGAAATCGCCGACTTTGACAAACTGCGGGACCACGATAAGCCGCTGTTGAGCGATACTGTAATAGCCCCACCTGTTGTCGAACCGTACCGCCTGCAAATCACTATCCGGATTAGGGCGTGCCTCATCGAACTTCAGGGGCACAACCAGCTGACCAGCCCTGTCTTGCAGGCCGCATAGGCTGCGACCAAAGCGGTTGCGTTCACAAAGTGCGATGAGCGCCTGCGTGGGTTGCTCATCCTTCACTGCCTGTGCGGCAGACGTTGCTGAACTGTCCTCAGAAGCAGTAACTTCTGCCGAGGCACGGAACATGGCTTCAACATCGTCGGGTGCCGGCGGCCAGAAACGGAAACGGCTGTCTTCGACTGGCGCTAGTTGGAGCTCCCGGAACGACTCACAATGCGCCCGGCCAGCCTTCGCCGGCCTCACCTGATATATCTGCGTGGTTGGCTCATCCTCATCAGTGTCCTCATCGACGTCGTCCACATCTTGGTCCGCTCCGGCTTCAGCACCGACTGTACAGCGCGGTGGCAATGTCGTGAGAATCGTAGGGCCTTCCAGGGCAAGTGCATGCGTAGGCGTGGTTTCAGCCCGTAAATTTGCACACAGGATGAATGTCATCAGGCCGACGAGTGTCCAGCGGACCAGGCACCGAAGATCTGGGGCAGCAACGCTCGCAGTAAATATTGTGATCATAAGGCGTATCAGGGACTACGGTACAAAGTGAATAAGACTGGCCGATACGGTACCCGATTTCGTATCAAGTTATTGTAATCCCGACCATCTCGGAGCCTGCGGAATGTACCTAGAGTCCCGCAGGTCGAGGCCTCTCTTACCGAGGTTACCCCCAATGTCGCCGCATCATGACTTCAACTTCGCCCTGCCAGAACAGCAGTGGACAAACGAACCGATCAGGGCGGTGGTGACTGGCAGTAGCGGTGGCATTGGTAGCGCGATTGTGAGCGCCTTGCTATCTGCCGATGAGAGCAAAGTCGCGAAGGTTTTTACGGTAGATAGAAGCAGCGCGAAGTCCTGTGCATTCCCAAACGAACGTCGCCTCATTCGACTCGAAACCGATTTTGCCGATCCCGCAAGCTATCAACGCTTGGCGACCCGGATTCATGAGCATACCAGCCAGATCAACCTCGTCATCAACTGTATCGGTCTGCTGCATAGCGAAGACGTCAGGCCGGAGAAATCTCTCAGGCAGGTGGCTCTGCCCCAGCTGCACGCGCTTTTCGCGGCGAACGCTTTCCCTGTTCTCCTATTGGCTCAGGCGCTCGAGAGCCTGCTGAAGCACAAGGGTACATCTGTTTTCGCGTCACTGTCCGCCAGAGTGGGCAGCCTTGCCGACAACCGAACCGGTGGGTGGTACGGCTATCGCGCCAGCAAGGCCGCGCACAATATGTTCCTGAAGACGCTTGCACTGGAGTGGGGTGTCAAGTTGCCCCACTGCGTATGCGTAGCACTGCATCCAGGCACCGTAAACACCAGCCTGAGCAAGCCCTTCGTGACTGCCAATTATCAGAAAACACTACACTCGCCTGAATCGGCAGCCGGGCATCTGCTTGCTCGCATCGGAGAGCTGAGACCGGTGGATAGCGGCCAGTTCATCGCCTGGAATGGTGAACGGCTGCCGTGGTAGTGCGGCGGCAAGGCAACTTGAGCGGATCGGTCCGGCACGTTAAGGTGGTCGGCTAAGCAAATTGCGGATAGCAAACACATCAGGAACGGAGTTGAGAATGACGGACAGACAGAAAGAAGCACCTGCCAATTCAATGGATGCGAACAATCTTTACGAGGAAGCAGTATTCACTGATCAGAAGGTGGGCACGATTCGGCGGATGACGCCGGTAACCAGCGAAGGTGAGAAAGATCCCGGCCGTACTACACTCTACTTCGGCCAGGCGCAGATGATGACACCAGCAGGCGCCATTCCGCTTAATTTCGAACTGCAGGCCGAATCGCTATCCGAAGCGGTGGCCGGCTTTGCAGAGGCTGCCCAACAATCCATGCAGGATACGATGAAGGAGCTGCAGGAATACCGCCGTCAGCAGGCTTCTTCAATCGTGGTTCCTGGTCAGGAAGGTGTAGCCGGCCCAGGTGGTTTACCCGGCAGCGGAAAGATTCAGCTCCGTTAAGCCTTCACCACCGACCGCCTCTTCGGGCTTTCTCGGCTTCAGCGCGTAACGGTTCAAACCCGGAATATGCACGTTGCGCATGTAATGCTTCCAATCGAACGTCGCTGGATCCACAGGGAACATCTTCTGCTCTTCAGCGCTGAGGCGCTTGGAGAGCGAAAGCATCTCTGACATATCGAACACATAGTTCGGCGACGTGTAGAAGGAGAATATCATCGCCAGTTTATTGGTCGCTTCTATCTTCTTCTGCTCGTTCGGTGCAATGCCACTGAGCATGCCCTTAAGCTTGAGTCCCGCACTCACGCCAGACAGCATCAGCTTGAAAGCCGGTCTTGGCAGTACGATAAACGGTCGCTGAGGTCGACGATAAAACAGCCGATCGTGCGCCGCATGATTCGTTTGCGCCTCCTCACTGACATGTTCCACAAGCTCGTTGATCGTCACCGGATTGCGCTGGCTGCTGCCTACCTGATAAATCCTCCTGCCGGAGGTCAGCGTGAGCAGCTCTGCTGCGGCCGTGATGATGCCATTGGCAACCAGGTCGGCTGGAATGACATCGATGACCGACTTCTTCCGACCAGGAAAGAAAGTGACGCGTTCCCTGGCGTAGGCCAGAATCAGGGCATCAGCCACTTTCACGCCTTCGATCCAGCCTGGTACAGGACTGGCCAGAGTGCTTTCAACGATTGCCGGTCTCACGACCGTTAAACGCCCGCTATCACCGAAGTGGTTGTACAGCAGCTGTTCCCCCAGCCACTTGGTCATGGTGTAGGTATCGTTCCAGCCACGCAGCCTCGACTCCTCTACCCCAAGCTCGATGAGCGCATGTTCGGCTGCTTCCGAGTCCACTGCAGCTGCCTTTACCGCAGCAGCGGCGCTTTGCAGATGTCGCAGTAACGCATCGACTTCGAAACAACCACCGGCTCGCGCTTCCACACCAGCTTCACCTACCGGAGCGTTATTCTGCTCGAAGATGACACCAGGTCGCTTGCCATGAACATAGCAGGTGGACACCTGCAAAAACTTACAACGCCCGTTTACGTCAGCCAGCGACATCAATGACTGCAGACTGAACGTATTGATCGACAATGCCTGATCAAGCGCTTCGCGGAAGTTAACACTTGCCGCAGAATTTATTATCAAATCCAGTTCCCTACCGAGCGCTTCAAACGCTTCGGCACCCAATCCCAGCGATGGCTGGGTCAATTCCCCCGCGACACAGCTGACGTCAACCAGTCGCTTCTCGAGATCGCCCTTCTCACGCAAGTTGTCGAAAATCGACGAGCTGAGTACTTCCTGCTCGAACCGCTGTCGTGGATCGGTAAACTTGCTTGAGCCACGGAGCAGCAGTTTGATTTTCAGGCCTACAGGGCCCTCCGCCAGCAACCGCTCGAGCACAACCTTGCCGAGAAATCCACTGACGCCTGTGATAAGCACAGTCTTGTTTGCGAGACTTGTAGCGATACTAAAAGACATAGAAACTCCCGTTCCATTCTGATTGATTGTCATCCTTGTTAACCCATCCACGCCTGTGATCGACGTCACATTTGGCATGATGGTCCAATGGTACAGATCAATAGTTGTTTTTGGTATCTGCCGTACAGCTGAAGTAGACGCCGATTCGGGGCAGTCTGGCAAGGCTTGTCAACAAGCGCTGCCGCGTCCTGTGAAACCCGCCTCAATCGGTTATCCGTTTGTAGGACAATCTATTTCAGATTATTGAAATTACAGCATTTTTTGTTTCTGCATTACAAGCTTTTCGTAGCGTTTTGCGGCCTGTCTCACAGTTCTCTTACAGTCGGTAACATAGTATGGCTTCAGCTTTCATGGCGTCTTCAATCCATCGAAGTGCTTGAATCAACCAGCGAGTCATCCGACGGATGGACACATCAGTCACCACGACTCCATAGAATTTGGATACAGCATTATGCAAAGCGCCCAACAGCCAGTTCAGTCAGCCAACTCACCTGCCTCTACCGCAGCACGCCCTGCCGAAGCGCGAGACAAGTACAGGTTCGTCGGTCCGGTCTATGATCTGCTCAGCGCTTTCTACAGCGGCAAGGCCATACACGAAGCCAAGGTCGCGATGCTTGACGAAGCCAATCTCAAGGCTGGCGACAGTGTCCTGTTCGCCGGTGTCGGTCATGGCAAGGATGCGATACATGCTGCTGAAAGAGGCGCTCGTGTCACAGTGGTCGATCTGTCCGAGACCATGTTGCGCAAGTTTGATGACGAACTGGTTAAGCAGGGCAAGACGCATCTCGATATCCGCCGCGTCCAGGCCGACATCTTCAAGTTCGAAGAGTTCGGTCAGTACGACATGGTGGTGGGCAACTTCTTCCTGAACGTCTTCAGTGAAGACATGATGGATCGTGTACTGAAGCAACTCATCGATCTCGCAAAAGACGATGGCAAAATCGTTGTTGGTGACTTCGCCTTGCCACAGGGCAACATCCTGCGCCGACAGTTTCAGAAGGCTTACTGGTACGTCGCCGTGTCGCTATTCTGGCTCACTGCGGGTAACGCTCTGCACAATATCTACGATTATCCTGCAGCCATGCGTCGCGCCGGTCTTGAAATTAAGTCCATCAAGCGTTTCAGCTTTGCGGGCCTGGCCAACTACTGGTCCATCCTTGGCGACAAGCAGGCCATTGCAGCTGCGAAGGCCAAGGCCTGAATCAAATACGATAGAACAACTATAAAATCCTTAAGAGTCAGTCAGAGGTGAATGCCATGAGCCAGTCGAGTCTTGTTCTTGACCTGAGTAGTACGCTGGATCTTCCCAATAGCGGTATCGGCAAATTCAGCTTTGCTGAACGCGTGCAGATGCTGAAGCAGCATGGGATTCACTCGCAGGCTTTTTCGACCCTGCAGCCGAATATGGAATTTTTCGACGTGCCCGGCGTCGGCTACATCGCCTTCATGCGCCAGTGGTCACAGATCTTCGTTCTGGCCGATCCGGTCTCTGCGCCAGAGCAGTTCGCCCTGATGCTCGAGCTGTTCAACAAGCGCTTTCCAAATGCGGTTTACTTGCAGGTGACCAAACCCGTCGCGACTTATCTGAACGAGCGTCACAACTTCTACGGTACTCAGCTTGGCTCCGAGATCCGCATTGATCTCGCGAAGTGGTCGCTGAGCGGCAAGAAGAAGCAGGTTATCCGTACTGCGCTGAACCAGTCTGAAAAACAGGGCATCACAGTTCAGGAACGCTATAGCGACGACCACACCCGCGAAATATCCGACGCCTGGATCAAGACGCGCAAGTGCAAGAAAAAGGAAATTCGTTTCTTCATCCGTCCCATGCAGATGGAGTACAAGGAGAATGAACGTCATTTCTATGCCTATCAGGATGGCAAGGCCGTGGGCTTCGTGTATTTCGATCCGATCTACAAGAACAACGAAATTATCAGCTATGTGCCGAACATCTCGCGCGCCTGTGCCGACTTCAAACAGGGCATTTTCTACACCCTGATCGTCCACGCGATGGAGCAATTCAAGGCTGAAGGTGTACCCTTTCTAGACCTTGGCCTGGTGCCGCTGATGTTCGATGGGCCCGATGAGCCTCAGGAATCCAAGCTGCTGAAAAAAGCACTTAGACTCACTTATGAGAAAGGCAGCTTCCTGTACAACTTCAAGGGGCTGGAGTTTACGAAGTCACGCTTCAGAGGTGATGTTCACAGGATATACACCTGTCATCGACGTGGCATTCCGGCTCTCGAGTTCCTGACAGTCTTCAAACTCGCCCGGCTGATCTGACGCCGCACCCATAACGACAGGTCGAGCGGCTCAACTCTACTTGAACCGCTCGATGCTATCAAAGCCCATTCGGCGCATGGCAGCTCGCCACTGCTCGTCGACCACCGCAATGCGTTGCCGGTCGGCCCCCGCAGCCGGCTTCGGCTCGGTGTACAGTAGCACGTGATGCGCCCGTCGTTCTTGCCCCCCCAGGCCCGCCTCCCCTGTTGCGACTTCAGCCCACAGGGCATTTACCCTGCGACAGATAGCTGCCGTTGAATCGACCCATGCGGCCTCTGGAAGCGCCTTTTCAAACTCAGCTCGCAGCAATGGAAAGTGAGTGCAACCGAGCACCACCTGATCACAAGCGGCTTCGCGGAAGGGCTCGATAATTGCGGTGAGCTGCTCAGCATCGTCCTGCTGCTGAACGCTTTCTTCGCCCCAATTCCGAATTCGCCGCTCAGCCATATGCACCAGCTCTGAGCTACCGACCCTGACGACCGTGCAGTGCGCAGCAAACTGCTCGACAAGCCGGTCAATATAACTGCGCTTGATAGTGCCTGGCGTGGCCAGCAAGCCTATACGGTGCTGTCGGCTGGCCGCGGCAGCGACCTTGATTGCAGGCACAACGCCGACGAAAGGCAGCGGGAACTGAGCGCGGAGTGCATCCAGCACCACGGTGCTGGCAGTGTTGCAGGCAATGACAACGATCTTTGGCTGCCACATCTCGACACAACGCCCTACGAGGTAGCGTAGGCGGTCTATCAACGCTGCTTCGGTCTGCTCACCGTAGGGGTAATGATTGAAATCAGCGAGGTAGAACGTCTCCAGTGCCGGCATGGTGGCAGTCAGTGCCTGCCAGATGCTCAGCCCGCCGCTACCTGAATCCATCACCAGGACATCACAGGTCGACATTGGCACTCAATAGCCTCTTTGAGCGCGAAGCTCGTCGACGGCCAGACGTATCAAGCGGCCGGATATGGTCAGCTTGGGTGGAATTGGTGGCAGATCATCGATGCTGAACCACTGCGCATCCTCTATCTCACCTGGCTCCGGGACAATGTCGCCCGATTCGTACTCTGCCAGAAACCCGAGCATCAACTGATGTGGAAAAGGCCAGGCCTCGGATTCGATGTAGCGTATTGATCTGAGCAGAACGCCGGTTTCTTCACGAACCTCACGATGCACGGTCATTTCCACAGACTCGCCCGGATCGACGAAGCCTGCCACGCAGCTATAGAGGCCACGGCTTTTCAAGGCCACGTTCTGCGCCAGTAACAACTCGCCAGGCCGATGAACGGCGGCGATCATGCAAGGCGCCACCCGAGGATAGACAGGCTTGACGCAGTTGCTGCAGAACAGCGCCAACTCGGTGGCTGAGGTCTCGAGACGGCCACCGCACTGTTCACAGTACCGCGTCTGCAGCACCCAGTGACTCCACTGAACCAGACGGTTGAATAGCCTGTGTTCGGAGCGGTCGAGCTGGAACAGCGCAGTTCTCAGGGGCACAAGAGCATGGCCATCTGGCAGGTCGAGCGCCTCAAGCTGCACTTGGTCTACTGCAAGCACCGGCAAGGTCCCGAACTCTGGCGAGCTGGCGTTCAACAGCGGCGGGGCGGCCAACGCTGGGTCAGGATAGACCTCGAAGTGCCCCACCTCGACGCCATCCAGGACCAAGAGCGCATTGGCAAAGTCATCCATCGGTAACTGAAGCGCGGAGTGCCTGTAGTCAGACGGATCCAGGATTGTGCTTTCGGACAGGACGATGTGCGAGTTCGACAGTAGCATGAACCGAGCACCGGCACTTCGTGGCAGGAGTGAGGCGGTATATGGCACTCGACCATAAAATCCGGAGCGGCCGGCAACTGCACCTGGTGGCGTAAGCAGGGCGTCAAATTTTGGCAAGGCAGACTCCTCTTTTACTGCGAGCGGCCCGCCAGACTGGCGAGCAGAAAAAAGCCGGTTAAAGAGTAGGAAGACTTTGCTACACTTGCCGCCCAAGATGCTCTGATAAGGTGATTGAGTACCGGATGATAGCGCGCCGGCTCGCATACTTCATCATTGCCAGAACACGCGCTGAGCTACCGGGCCTGATAACAGAAACATGCATATCATAAGTTCCTACTTCTTTACCCTGCTACGCAAGATCCTTTTCCTCTGGGTGCGTACCGATGTTATTGGCAATGACGCCAGTAAACTGGGCCTCGATCCAGCCAGACCAGTGGTATACGTGCTACAACACAAGTCGCTCAGCAGCCGACTGGTCCTCGAGCAGGAGATTTTGAAGGCTGGCATGCCCAGTTCACAGGCTGCGCTGCATCTGGGCAGTGAAACGCTGCGCAGAAGCCATTTCTTTCTCTACCAGAAGCGCGGTCGAACCTTCCGCAAGCGCCCCTCGCCGACCATAAGCGATCGATTACGGAGGCTCATCGAAGCCAGTCATACCAACGAACTCGATGTTCAGGTGGTGCCGGTCACGCTGTACTGGGGTCGGGCGCCCGAGAAAGAAAAGTCACTGTTCAAATTGCTGTTGACGGATGCCTGGTCAGTCGGTGGCCGTCTCAAACAGCTTTTCGTCATACTGGTTCATGGCAAGAACGTCTTCCTGCAGTTCAGCAAGCCAGTCTCCCTGAGTCATATCCTGGAAGGCAGCCCTGATACGGCACGCGCCACTCGTAAGACTGCCAGACTGCTGCGGGTCCATTTCCGGCTTATGCGTCAGGCTGTGGTCGGGCCGGATCTGTCGCACCGCAGAACACTGGTTTCACGTCTGATCCGCATGCCGGAAGTCGAACTCGCCATCGAACGGGAGATGCGCACGGCCAAGATCGATCGTGAAAAAGCCACACTACGCGCGAAGAAATACGCGGAGGAAATTGCCTCTAACGTCTCGATTGGCGCCGTACAGTTCCTCGACATTGTATTGTCATGGGTCTGGAACAAGATCTACAACGGTGTGGCTGTCAACAACATCGAAGCTGTGAAGGATGTGGCACAGAAAGGCAGCGTTATCTATGTGCCGTGTCATCGAAGCCATATCGATTATTTGCTGCTGAGCTATGTGCTCTACAACAATGGATTGATGGTTCCGCACATTGCCGCCGGTATCAACCTCAATATGCCGGTGCTCGGCTCTCTGCTCCGTCGCGGCGGGGCATTCTTCATGCGTCGTACCTTCAAGAGCAACCAGCTGTACGCGGCAGTGTTTACCGAATATATGCATTCCATGTTTGTGAAGGGCTTCCCGGTCGAATATTTCGTCGAAGGTGGCCGCAGTCGCACAGGCAGAACACTGGCTCCTAAGGCCGGCATGGTGGCGATGACGGTTCGCTCCTATCTGCGGGAGCCAAAGAAGGAACTGATTTTCGTACCGGTGTACGTCGGCTATGAAAAGATTCTGGAAGCGGGCTCCTATCTCGGCGAACTTCGTGGCAAGAAGAAACAGCAGGAGTCGCTGTTCTCGGTATTCAAGTCCATCAAGAATCTGCGTAACACCTTCGGCCAGGTCAGCGTCAACTTCGGTCAGCCGATGTATCTGTCTCAAATTCTGAACGAGCATCGGCCAGACTGGCGAGAGCAGCCATTGCAAGCCACTGACCGTCCAAACTGGCTCAAGCCCGTGGTCGACGACGTAGCCGATCGCATAGTTGTCGGCATCAACGCGGCTGCAGCACTCAACCCGGTCAACATTCTTTCGACCTTCCTGCTCGCCACGCCCAGGCAGTCAATCGATGCCACCATTCTGGTCCGGCAAAGTGAGCTGTTGGTGGGCCTGTTGCGAGCCTGTCCGTATAGCGCTGAGATGACCTGCCCAGACGTAGATGGCCCGCGCTGGATCGACTATCTGGTCGAAATGGGGCTGGTCGAGATACGGCCGCAGAAGCTCGGCGATATCGTTCAGCTGGATGCACGCAACGCAATCCTGCTCACTTATTATCGCAACAACATTCTGCACCTGCTGGCGCTGCCAGGGCTGATTGCCACCTTCTTCCAGCATGAGAACGAACTGAAGTCAGAGCGTCTGCACTGGATGATGTCTTCGATCTATCCCTACATCAGATCGGAGCTGTTCCTGCGCTGGTCTGAAGATGAACTGTCTGCGCGCGTGGACGCGTGGCTGGCGGCGCTTATCGATGCTGGCATGCTTTCGAGTAGCGGAGATGTCTATCACGCACCGCCGCCGGGCTCGCTGCAGGCGGTGTGTCTGCAGAGCCTGGCCAGAAGCATTCTGCCAACGCTCGAACGCTATTACACAGTGATTGCCATATTGCGACGCCATGGCTCTGGTCGACTCACCGACCTCGAACTTGAAGAGCGTAGTACGGCCATGGCCGAGCGTATGTCGATCCTTTACGGCCTCAACGCGCCGGAGTTCTTCGACAAGACACTGTTCCGGAATTTCATCCACACGCTTCGCTCACAGCGGGTGGTTAGCCACAATGAAGAAGGTTTTATCGTATACAATCGGAAACTGGACCGCATAGCAGACGAGGCGCGATTTGTGCTCGATTCAGATCTCCGACAAAGCATCATCGAAGTCGCTGAAGACCAGGTGACACATCGCTCAGGCTCCGCTTCGGGAGCCGGAGCGGCGGCCTGATGTCAGCAAGCGTGGAGGCCGATATGAGACCAGTGCTGAGCGTTCTGTCAGTCGATGACCATCCGATCTACAGCCAGGGTCTGGCGCTGGCTCTCCATGCCATGAAAAACAGTCGGGTCCGAAACGATCACGGTCCCCTGCGTTTCGAATACGCCGATTCGCTACATGCCGCATCAGCGCGGCTCCAGCGAGAGCCAGGCTTTGATCTCCTGTTGCTGGACATGATGTTACCCGATGGCAATGGCCATGAACTGCTCGCACATCTGCAGCGAAATCAGCCGGATTTGCCTGTGGTCATTCTGTCGGCCAATGATTCACCCAGTGACGTCACGATGGCCATCAGTGCGGGGGCGAACGGCTTCATCAGTAAATCCGCACCACTGGCAGAGGTCGACCAGGCACTGAGTGATGTGCTGTCGAGGAAGATCGTCACGCCTTCGAATTATTCACGCTCCGCCACTACGGAAGCAACGCTGCAACTGGATGAAGCTGTGCCGAATCTGACGCCCAGGCAGATCGAGGTACTCGGGCTATTGGCCAGAGGTCTGCCCAACAAGAGGATAGCGAGCATTCTCCAGTGTCAGGAAGATACCGTGAAAAGTCATCTCAAGGCGCTTTTCAACAAGCTGGAAGCGCACAATCGCACCGAGTGTGTGCGACGAGGCTTCCAGCTCGGCTTTCTTGGGCATAATGACAGCTGAACGTCTGTCCAGTGCATTAGAGCTGCAGTTCGTCCAGCATCTCTGACGGCACCTCGATCACCAGCTCAGTACCCCCTCGACGCTCACCGGTATTCGAAGCTGTATCTTCAGAACCGCTTATCCTGCTGGCGCGAATCTGTATGCCAAGCAGCCTTGCAAGTTCTGTAGCCGTCACCAATCCCAAGCCGGTGCCCTTGGCATTGGCAAAAAACTCGCTGCGATCTTCAGGTGGGTCATTGATATGCGCAATGAGCTCCTTGCTGAGCCCGGTGCCGTTATCGCAGATTGCGAGGATGAGCTTATCGCCACGCGTCCTGGGCAGTCGCACCTTCAGCTCGTGTCTGGTCGCACGGGCGTGCTTGACTGCATTATCCATCAGGTTGCTGCAGATACGCTCGAACAGACCGCGATCGGAGGCCAGCATGACGTCTGCCGCGCCGTCTCCTGGACTCTCGAGACTGAAAATGAAGCTGGGGAACTCTGCGCGTAAGCCCTCGAGCACTTC
The DNA here is from genome assembly GCA_002354735.1 of Gammaproteobacteria bacterium UBA2679. Classification (GTDB taxonomy): domain Bacteria; phylum Pseudomonadota; class Gammaproteobacteria; order Pseudomonadales; family Oleiphilaceae; genus Allohahella. The sequence goes on from DEMD01000003.1 coordinate 14,173, forward strand.
GCTCAGCTGGAAGCGCTGCAGCGCCGGACTGATAACGCCCAGTTCCAGACTGCTGAGATCCAGAAACGAGCGAAGTTGACGCTGCAGCAGATCGCTCGACAACTTCAGGTGTTGAACGATCATGAGCAGCTCGTCAGTCCTCGGGCTACTCATTGTGTCGGCAGCACCGTTTTGCTGCTGTGGCGAAGGCTGTGTTTCCGGGAGCGCGCGGACCTGGTCGCCCAGCCCACTGAGCAGCAACTGTATCGCGCCGAGCGGTTGACGAAGGTCATGACTGGCCGACGCGAGAAACCTGGTCTTGCTGCGATTATCCTGTACGGCTCGTTTCCGCGCCGACTCGATGTAGCACAGCTGACGGAAGTTCTGCCGCGCCGAGCGCTCCAGCAGAACAGCACCGATCACGCCCAGCACATTGGCACTGAGCAGAAAGTACGCTTCGAGTAGCCACGAAATATGCGCAAAATCGTAGGCCCAGGCCAGGGCCAGGTAGACGAGCGTATAGGTGAAGGAGATCAGCGAGGTCAGTAACACCGGAAGCGCGATCAGGTAATAACCGAAGGCCAGTGCGAGAAAGAGCCCGTCGTAAGGTACCGGAACCTCTTTCATGTGACTGATCGTAATAACAGCGACCACGCTCAGTCCAGCGGCCAGATAGCTTCCGGCATAGACCGTCATGAATCGTTCATAAGGCCAGTCACGGTGCTGTGCCCAGAGCACCAGTAGCATGCAGGGTGTGACAACGAGCAGACGCAGGGACACCGTGAGTGCCGCTACGCGAGCCGGGAAGATGAGATAGTCCAGCACGCTGTAGATGATGAAAAACATCAATGCGGTGGCATAGACCAGGTTAAGCCTGCGCTTGATCTGCGCAAGTCTGTACTCGCGCCAATCGAGGACGGCAGCGGTATCCTTCACACATGTACTCTCTTATTGTTAGTTTATGCAGATACCGGTCTTGCGGCACCCGATGTCCGGTCTTCCTAGTGCGCCCCGGCTCTTATCAGACCGCCGAGCCCATGCTGTTCAAGCACCTCGGTCAATCGCTGACGGATGGCAGACTCCGTCTTCATCATCTGGACTTCATTCCACACCGACACGGCTACTGACTGCGGAATGCTTCTGATAACCCACTTTGTTTTCGGCAAGGTGTAGGCCGACATGCTCAACTGATCGATCCCCATTCCCATCAGCAAAATAACGGCAGCTGGATCGGCGGCCATTTCGCCACAGAGGCTCGTCGGCAAGCCGAGCGCCTTCGCCTGCGATACGACAGATTTCAGCCCCCGCAACACCGACGGCTGGAACCAGCTGTAAAGCTGGGACACCTTGACGTTGTTGCGATCAACGGCCAGCAGATACTGGGTAAAATCATTACTGCCAATAGATATGAAGTCGATATGCTCGGCAAGCTGATCGAGAATCAGCATCGCGGACGGCACCTCGATCATGATACCCAACTTCGGCAGGCTGACTTCATAGCCCTCACTCTCGAGCTGCAGTACTGCCTCGGTCAGCAGCTGCCTGAACTCGAGCACTTCATCTAGCCGGCTGATCATTGGCAAGAGCAGACTGAGGTTATCCAGCCCGATATTCGCTCGCAGCATTGCCCTGATCTGCGAGAGAAAGATGCTCGAGTTATCGAGCGTGAAACGTATGCCCCGCCACCCAAGGAAAGGATTGTCTTCAGTGAAGACGAAGTAAGGCAGATTTTTGTCCCCACCGATATCCAGCGTTCGCATGCAAACGGGTTTGGGATGATAAGCCTCGAGAACCGGCCGATAGATTTCAACCTGCTCGCCTTCAGATGGAAACGACTCATGCATCATGAAGGGTATTTCGGAGCGATACAGCCCTATACCTTGCGCGCCTCGGGAGAGCCCAGGCGTGATGTCAGCCAGCAAGCCCGTATTGGCCATGAGCGTTACGGCCGTACCATCCGGGGTCTCTGCCGGAAGGTCGCGAAGCGCATCCAGCCCCTTGAGGAGCGCGGATTCCTGGGTGAGGAGCTTGCGGTACTCACGCTGCAACTGCTCGACCGGCTTGAAAATGACGATGGCGCGGTAGCCGTCGAGGATAGTTTCTGCCTTGTCTATGCGGTTTGGATCCAGCTCACCAACGCCGAGCACGGCCGGTACGCCCAGCGCATTGGCCAATATCGCCAGATGGGACAGCGCAGAGCCCTTGGTACAGACGATGCCTGCCAGCTGCTCCGTCGGAAACTCTGCGATGTCACTGATACTGAGATCAGAGCCGACCAGTATCGTCGGCCCCGCTACTCCCGCGATATCATCCTCTTCGCCACGAAGCTGGGCATAGACGCGCTGGCCAATGTGGAGGATATCTTCAGCCTTTGCCTTGAGATAATCATCCTCCATGGTCTCAAAGGCCCGCGCATGATTCTTTACGGTCTTGCGCAGAGCCGTCGCCGCAGTCCAACCAGCCTTGATATAGGTCTCTATTTCGTCGGCAAGGCTGCGATCTTCCAGAATCATGCGGTACATGCCGTAGAGTGCGAGCACATCCTTCGGCAGATTGCCGCGCATGCGCTCCTTCTGTTCCCTCAGGTCTTCCTTGGCGGCTGCCAGCGCCACCCTGAAACGTTCGACCTCTGCATCCCGATCTGCATCCCTGTCGGACGAGACATCGGCCAGCCTGGTGTCGACGATCCCAGCCAGCGTGTGCTTGCGCTTCAACCACAGCGCCTTACCCATGGCAAGACCACTGGCGCCTTTGACGCCACGAAAGCGTATGTTGACGTCCGGCACACGCTCATCACGCAGATGCAGGTCACCGTTATCCAGCGACTGGTCGAGCGGTCCGGCCAGCTGAGCAGCGATGGTAATCGCAAACGCTTCCTGCTCGAGGGTGAATTTCTCGGCAGCGTGCTTCTGGATGGTCAGCACGCCGATCAGTTTGCGGAAATGGACGATGGGCGTGCCGAGGAATGACTCGAACGCCTGCTCGCCGGTCTGGGGAAAAAATACGAAACTCGGATGCTTCGATGCGCGCTCGACGTTCAGCAGCGCCTGATGTTCAGCAATGTAGCCAACCAGGCCCTCACCACGTGGCAGACGCACCTGGTTGATGGCACTCTTGTCCAGGCCCTCAGTAGCCTTGAGCACAAAACAATCTTCAACTGCATCAAGTAGATAGATACTGCAGACCTCAGCCTTCAGGGCCAGGCGGACACGCGAGACGATCAATTCGAGGAGCTGACCCGGCTCGTCCAGATCGGCTGCCACCTGGAATATTTCTCTGAGGGTATTCAACGGCTCTAGCATAAAACGGGTATTCCGGATCTAGACGGCGGCGAGGACCCTAGACTAGCAAGAAATGCCTTGCCTGAATACTTATCGGCGGCATCCGCGCCCGCCAGAGGCGAATTTAGCGGATTAGCGATGCATCGGCGATTGCCATAAGTTTGAAGTCTGTTACAATCCACGCTGCCCAAGAGGGTGTGCTACCCGGAAGCGTTCACAAGAAGCTGGTGGTAGTGCCTTTTAAGGGTCTGTAGCTCAATTGGATAGAGTAGTGGCCTTCGAAGCCATTGGTTGCAGGTTCGAGTCCTGCCAGGCCCACCATTATTGCCCTTCCTGATTATTCTTGTTGTTCCTGAGTCTGCCAGCGCATGATGAAGCGCCCTTCGGGATCATAACGCTCAGCCTGCTCATGCAGGTTGAAACGCCGTTGCCCGTGCGGGTCTGTGCCGACGCCAGCCAGATACTGCCAATTACCCCAGTTATTCGCCACGTCGTAATCGACAAGCCATTGCTCGAACCAGGCAGCGCCATAACGCCAGTCCACCTGTAATTCATTGACCAGGCAACTCGCGACAAGTTGCCGCGCGCGGTTCGACATCCAGCCAGTGAACTTCAGTTGCCGCATGGCGGCGTTGACGATCGGCCACTCTGTGCTGCCCTCGCACCAGGATTTGAAGGCCTGCGGGTAGAACGTGGTCAGCTTGCGCTTCTGCTGGATACCCTTCTTCAGAAAAAGTCTTCGGCCGTATTTGTAGAGCAACCACTGGTAGTATTCACGCCACAGTAGCTCGAAGTAGAGCCAGTCAGTGGAATCGTTATTACCGTGAGCCAACTCAAATCTGCTTATGGCTTCGGCGACCTGTACCGGCGATAGACATCCAGCGGCCAGCCATGGCGAGAGCTTCGACGAGAAGTTCCAGCCATCGAGCCCGTTTCTCGTTGCCTTGTAGCGGCTGATCAGCCTGCTCTGTACCGTATAATAATCAAGCTGGGTCTTGGCAGCTCCGACGCCGCCCTTGAGACGATCGGTCAATTCAGCAACGGGCTCTTCAAGCCCCGCTGGTATGGCTGGTTTGGACAGCTGGGGAATATCTGGCGGGCTGCCGTCTGATATGCGTCTTCGGAGTAGCAGGCTGCCGTCGTCGATCTTGACGACGCACAGAGGCATCAGGCTCTCGAGCACCGCGGCCCGGCCGGCCGAAGGTAGTTTTCCGAGCGTGCTCTGGTTTCGAGCCTTGCGACCTTCCACCGCTGTTTTGAAGCGCGTGAATTCATCAGGCATTTCAGCCAGCTCGAAGGGCAACTGTTCCGGTTCAAACAGGGTGCTGCCGAACTCCTCGATTAATCCGAGATCTGGAAAATAGGCGCGGGTTGCTTCTATCGTGGCATTTTCATACGGTCCCGGGTGAGCGCTGAGGCCAAGCGTCGTGGCTCCTGTGGCTGCAAGCAGCTGCGGCAGCAGGCGCCGGGGCTGACCGTAGAACACATGGAGCACCTGCCCTACCCGACGCAGCTCCGTATCGAGCGCGAACAGTGTCTCAAGCAGAAAGCGCCAGCGATGACAGCCGATGCGACGCAACTGCAACTCTGCGTGCGTAAAGAGTGCTGCATCGATGAAATAAACGCAGTAGAGGTGATCGACCTGGCGAGCTGTGCGCTGCAGTGCCGGATTGTCGTCAAGCCGCAGGTCGTTCTGGAACAGAAAGAGCCCGGTGATCACAGCGGCCGCCCGTTGGGCGAGTGGTCGTAGTGGCGCATCAGGCGAGGAGACAGATGCGTTCGGACAGCTCGTTGGTAAACACGCGGGTGTTCTCGGAGTAGTCGATTGGCACGTCGAGGATGTGCACGCCGCCCACCTTGAAGCAGTGCTCGAGCAAGGGCACGATATCTGCCGCGGCTTCGACTCTATGCCCTTCAGCGCCATAGGCTTCGGCATACTTCACGAAATCGGGGTTGCCAAAGCTCAAGCCAAAATCTTCGAAGCCTTCCTGAGATTGCTTCCATTTGATCATGCCGTAGGCTGAATCGTTGACGATGAGCACCACGAGATTGAGCTTCAGACGCACAGCGGTCTCCATTTCCTGGCTATTCATCATGAAGCCGCCATCGCCGCAGATCGCGAGCACAGGGGTCGTCGGATTGAGGTAGGCCGCCATCATGGCGCTGGGCAGACCGGCGCCCATACTGGCGAGCGCGTTGTCCAGCAGAACCGTGTTGGCCTTGTGAGCCTTGTAGTTCCTTGCGAACCAGATCTTGTACATGCCATTGTCCAGCGCAATCACACCGTCGTCCGGTATGACCTTGCGAACATCGGCGACCAGGCGCTGAGGCAGCACCGGGAAGGCGTCGGAGTCGCAGCGCTCCCTGATCTGGCGCTCGACCTCCACCTTCACCTTCTCGAAATAGCTCAGGTCATGCTCGATAGCATGAGACTGGTTGACGCGTGCAGCCGCCAGACTCCGCTCCAGATCCTGCAATGAGTTCGCAATGTCCCCGACAACCTCGACCTGCGGAAAATATACACGGTGGACATCGGCAGGACTGAAATTGATGTGGATGACTTTCTTGCCGCCCGGCTCCATGAAGAAAGGTGGCTTCTCGACGACGTCATGCCCCACATTGATGATGAGATCGGCATAGTCGATGGCGCAGTGCACGTAATCTCCACTGGAAAGCGCGGCTGTACCAAGGAAGCGCTGGTGACGTTCGTCCACCACGCCCTTCCCCATCTGGGTATCGAAGAAGTACAGACCTGAGGACTCGATGAAGCTCAGCAGCGCATCCGAGACCCGCTTGCGGTTGGCGCCAGCACCGATGAGCACCAGCGGATGGCGACTCTCGGCGATGAGTCTGACGGCTTCTTCGATACTGGCGCTACTGGCCGACGGTCGCCGCACAAAGCTGCGCTCGAAGATGTGTACATCACGGTCCGGCAGCTCTTTGGCGATATCTTCCGGCAGTTCCAGGTGAACCGGGCCAGGTCGCTCGTCTTCGGCCAGGCGAAAAGCCTCCCTGATACGCGCCGGAATATTATTCGCGTTGATCAACTGATGCGTGAACTTGGTCAGGGGCATCATCATGCCCACTGTGTCGATGATCTGAAACAGGCCCTGCTTGGATTTCTTCACCGGCTTCTGCCCGGTGATCATCAGCATCGGCATAGCGCCAAGTTTGGCGTAAGCCGCACCGGTAACCAGGTTAGTCGCGCCCGGGCCAAGCGTCGAAAGACAGACACCTACCTGGCCGGTCAAGCGCCCGTAAGTTGCAGCCATGAAAGCCGCTGCCTGCTCATGACGAACGAGAATCAGCTCGATACTGGATTTTCGAATCGACTCGAGCAGGTCGAGGTTTTCTTCGCCCGGCACACCGAGAATGAAGCATACACCTTCTTTCTCAAGCGCCTGAACGAAAAGGTCCGATGCCTTGATCTGCTGAACATCATTGGCTGAAACCGATATTTTCTCGCTCACTTGGCCCTCCGGTACAGGTAAAACGCTTTGATCCTGAAGGTACAGCAAATATTTACGAGCGTCATCTGTGTCAAATATCGGGCGAGACGCTTTGTAAAAATGGCTTATCGTCAGCCGCCGGGGTGGACTGTATTTACGATTTTACAATTGTTACAGCTTGAGATTCGCTCGCGCCATCATCGCCTGACAATGCACCGCGTCTTCGACAGGGAACCGCGAGCGTGCAAAAGCGTATACCTCCAAAGGGGCCAGCGGGGAGCAGATACTCTCAGGCAAGGAAAACGGCCCCGAATTCATAATTTACCTGGAGAATGGCACGCAACATGCTGATATTCCGCGCGAATACCACTTCAACCTCAGGGAGAGTATGGTTATGAAAGTATTAGATCCGAAAGTTCATGGAGTTCTCGATTATCTGCTCGCGATCGCATTTCTGATTGCACCAAGCGTCTTCAACTTCGTGGAAGTCGCCGCGACATTATCCTATGTGATTGGTGTCGTGTATCTGTTGACTTCCATTATCACGAAATATCCGCTCGGCCTGGTCAAGCTTCTGCCGTTCCCGGTTCACGGTGTATTGGAAGGCCTCATGGCTGCAGCCTGGATCGTATTCCCCTGGCTGTTTGGCTTTGCAGATGATGAGGCAGCGAGGAACTTTTTCATCATCGCTGGTGTAGGCTTGCTGATTGTCGTCGCGCTGACCGACTACAAAGGCATTCACGTCGAGCGCAGCCACGGCACACATGCGCGAGTTTAGAACTGACAGACCGTAAGACCAAGGGCCCTCGAAGGGCCCTTTTTTATAGAGATGAGACTCAGGACGCCGCGTTACCGGTCAGGCTTTCTGAGCGTAGTGAGGCGAAATCGAACAGCTGCGTATCGCACAACTGCGAAGGTGCAATGTTCTGCAACGCAGCGAACATGTTGTCCAGCCTTCCAGGCGTTTCACGCTCCCAACCCTGCAACATGTCCTTGATATTCTGGCGCTGGAGATTTTCCTGACTACCGCAGAGGTTACAGGGAATGATCGGGAAGGCTTTCAGATCGGCAAACTTGCTCAGATCCTTCTCCGCGCAATAGGCGAGCGGCCTAATGACGACATTGCGACCATCATCACTCTTCAGTTTGGGCGGCATCGCACTCAGCTTGGCGCCGAAGAACATGTTGAGGAACAGTGTTTCGAGTATATCGTCACGGTGATGCCCCAACGCAATCTTGTTGCAGCCGTTTTCCTGGGCAAAGTTATACAGGATACCCCTGCGCAGCCTGGAACAGAGACCGCAGGTGGTTTTGCCTTCAGGAATACGATCTTTGACGATGCTATAGGTATCACGTTCGACAATACGATAATCGACACCAAGCCTTTCCAGATACGCCGGCAGCACGTGCTCGGGGAATCCTGGCTGCTTCTGGTCCAGATTGACAGCCAAGAGGGAGAATTCGACCGGCGCGCTTCGCTGCAGGGCCATCAAGATGTCCAGCATGGCATAGCTGTCCTTGCCGCCACTGAGGCACACCATGATCCTGTCACCGGCTTCGATCATATTGAAATCAGCGATGGCCTTGCCGACGTTGCGACGAATGCGTTTCTCAAGCTTGTTGGCATTGACCGAACCAGGCCGCAGTCCCGGTTGCTGATCGTCGGCTTCATCCACTGCCCGTAACGGGATGCGGCCGCCCGCTGCAGCTGCAAAGGCATCAGTGTACTGGACGGTAGGCCCTAGCGGGCGTCCAGCGGCATCTGTATTGATTGACATGGGCGTGCGTAAACCTCGAAGCGGCAAAATGTCTATGATACTACATGAGGCGAATCGGCCACAGTCTGCTCAGCGGCTGATATCGTTCAAGCGCCAATCATACTGCTCAGCGGCTGATGTCGTTCAAGCGCCAATCATAGTCGTAGTCGATGTCTTCAGGCCTATTGCCACCGGCGAGCAGCTGGCTCGCGTGATAAGTCTGCAAGTGTTGGAAGAGCTCAGCCTCAGTGCCAAAGTCCGCAGCATACCAGTCATAGATCGAAGACAACCGAAAATGCCCTTCTCCCAGCACCGCCACGCCTTTACTCTGATTGATAAAGGTCTTTGCTGCCTCGTCCAGCTGTTGCTCGAGTGCATCGGCCGAATAAGCCTTGGGAGCCAGGTTCGGACAACCAATGCTCGCGCAGTTCACCGCATAGTGAATGCGCTTGTCCTGCCAGATCGGTCGCAGGATTCGATGCTCGATATCGTTGAGCGTGAGCTTCTTGCCCGCGACCGTAGTGACTTTCTCATCCCACGGGCCGGTGTTGAAGAAGCCGCCCTTGATCTTCTTGATGCTGTCCACAGGATACGCGTCGATGACCAATTGAACGGTCAAGGCGTTATACAGATTTATCCAGTACGCCATTTGCTCAGCTCTGTTTAGAGCTCTCGGGTCGATGGCTGTTAAACCGTCGATGTAGGCGCGCAAGCGCTCGGCGTCATCTGCTTTCAGCGCGGCATAATCCACGAGCGCGTTGCCCTGTTCGTCATGACTCCAATGACTATTGAGAATGCTGGTCCAGCGCTCGTGGCCAATCTCATGTTGCGACTGTTCGTCGGATTTGTCCCAGAACGGCCAAAGGTCCGACTTCGGCGCCGCCATCAGATGCGGGCTGGCCAAAAGGAGGCAAAGTGACAACACAAGGCCTAGACTAGGCATTCGAGATCGTATGGTTTTGGTCCAATTCGGCCGGAGCTTCATGATCAGACTGCCTTCTCCTGACAAGTGGTTTATCGAATGGGAAAGTCGCTATTGCAGCAAAATCCGCTTCACTGTGATGAGGATTCAAGATCGGCGCCAACATTGCCGTGTCGAACCGACGATATGGTGTCAATGAGAGCAGCGCTGTCTCAGCGGATCGAAGCGCTGCAACTGGCAATCGGCGAGCTACTGCGCACGAATCGCGGACCCACTACCGAGCAGCAGTTGATCCAGACGCTTTCCAGCCCACCCTATGCCCTCATCGACTCAGCTGGTCTTCGTTCGCCGCTTGGCCTCTTTCAACTGCACTTTCTGATATTTCACTCACTGTACAGTCTGCGTCGACGGGACGCACGGATCCTCATACACACACTCCACATCGGCTACATCAAACCCAGTGCTTCAGACCTCGACGGCAGAGACCTGACAAGTGAAGATTTGGCTCCGACGCCCATGAGCCAGGCCGACTGCATCGAACATATGCAGGCCACTGCCGAACCGCTGGCGCAATACTACCTGGACCTCGACAACCTGTTCACGACCTCATCGGGCGACGTGCAGGCGCTGCTGGGCAACTTCTGGAATGCCTTTGGGAGGCATGTGACTGCTTCTTCTTCGACGCACCGGGAGGTGGTCAGGGAACACCGACAAGACTGAGCTGAACGGTCCCGTGGCGCACATGGTTCAATACATCGGGGCCATATTCGTCGGGATATACCACACTCTTGCGTGACTGATCCCGCTGGCGAGACAAAATCACGGCATAGGCCTCGCGTTCGGGATCCAATTCGAGAAATCCCTCCAGATAGGCGCGCCGAAACCAGGACTCTGCTTCGTAGCTGTAAACGATGTCGTTGAACAGGCGAACCGGCTTCCAGTCCTTGTCGAGCGTCAGGACCGCCGGATAGTAAAGATCTGACTTGTTGGCGTTGACGAAGGAGCGAAGACGGACGCGTCTGGTGCGCTCCAGTTCATCGAGGCTGACTACCCGGAACAGGCTACGTCCCGTTCCAAAGCCATAGTCGGCCTCGTCCGCGGCGATGTTGAGGACGATGCCATCCTCACCATCGAGCTCATCTACCGGGTACTCAAGCTTGCGCATGTAGTCCAGCAGCTCGGCACAACAACTGTTGGCCAGACGGTCAATGTCACGCGTCTCCTGAGCCTGGTTCAGCCCCAAAATTCTGCTTGCTTCAGCGTCTGCTCCCTCCGGCACAGGCCTCCCCGACAGCCACTGCTCCTCCGCAAGAATCTGCTGGCCATCAGGCAGGCTAGCCTCGGGCTTCTGCGTCTGCCCTACGTCCTGATAGGGCCGACTATGAAACTGGCCTGACTCATCGATATAGGTGTAGAACTTCTGCCGGCCGTCGCGCTGAAAGCCGGATTTCTCCAGTTCAGCCGCATCGATATAACTTTCATCCGGCTCGAACCGCCCGCCATTTGCCTCGGCACCGGCTGCCGCTTCAGCTTCAGCTTCGCGAACTTCAGCTTCGAGCGACACGCCGCTTTTGGCTGCTGGGTCCTGCGCATCGGCACTCGGCGCAGCAGGACCTGCATGGTCATCACCTGCATCAGCCTCCTGCAGACCCTGCTCTTCCCCTGCATCATCTGAAGCTGCTGTCGACTCGACACGTCGCACTTCCACGCTGCCATCTTCACGTGTAATGGTCTCGTAGCGTTCAGCACTGATCGGATAGGCAAATCCGAGGAAAAGCAGCCCAAGGCCTAGTACGATTGACCGTTGCGAGCAGTCAGTAATCAACGAGAGTGCCATACAGTTGTCTGGTCCAGCTCTAGAATTTCGTGGTGAACGAGATGGCCGCCTGCACAATCTTTGTTGTCGTTCTCACGTCCAGGCCCGCATACGGGTTCAGAATAATATTGTTGATGGCTGTCGAGTTGACGTTCAAGCTCGAGTTGGCGGGAATGCTGACAGCTGAGCGCAGATAGCCAATCGCCACGTCAACGTTCGAGTCCCGATCCCACTTGTAGCCCAGGCCGAGTCCATATAATGTCGCGTCACCCAGTGGGGCGGCGGTATCTCGTCTGTTTCTCGGAATTGGGGAGTCGCGGAATTCGACACCTGCCCGTAGATCCAGACGACTGGTCGCATGAAACTCCACCCCTAAAGCGAGGTTCCAGACGTCCTGATACTCAAGTGGCAGCGTCAGCGTCGTTTCCGTGGCATTCGGCGACAGCAGGCGTGCGGCACCCAGAAATTCGAGCGGGCGGTCAAATGTGAAGTCGAAGGCATCCCACGAGCTATAGTCGGTCCAGCCCAGGTCTGCGTTTACAGTAAAGGCGTGATTGAGCTTGACGCTGACGCCGGTCTGGAAATGCGCTGGATGCGTGAAGTCCATTGAGACGTTGCCGGACTCCTTGGGAACGCCGCTTGGCAAGCCGAAGATGGCCCCGCCTATTGCCCCGAATAGCGAGCCCGTAAAGCGCTGCCAGAAGGCCTGCCAATCTTCGGTATACTGGACCTCGAATTGACCCTTGAGCTTCATCTTGGCTTCACTGGTATAACTTGCCCCCCAGCTGAACCAGTCAGTTGGTGTCCACGTCAGACCAAGGACATATTTGGGTGACAGCGTTTCCTGGGTTTCAATGGTGATACCACCGATGTCATCCCACGGTCCGATATCACCGCCGCATAGTCCGAGAAAGGGTGCGAGCGGTTCGTTACCGGTTTCACAGTTGAAGGCAGTCTGCAGTTCCTCCGCTACACCAACCAGCAGGTTGGGTGCACGTGCGAAGGTATCGATACCGATGGCCTGCTGCGAGAAATGAATGCCCAGGCCAACGGACCAGTGATCATCGATCTCGTAGGCTACGGTCGGTGACAGGTAGGTAAAGCGCTGAAGCACGGCTGTCTTGGCAAGATAGCGACCAGGATCATTGTGCGAACGGTAATAGCCGACGAGATCAGGCGCGTAGGTCATGTTGCCGAAGGTGAATTTCGAGCCCGGCGGATTGTACGAAAACCCCGTTGAAGGGAGCACACCAGGCCCTTTAGGCAGGCGGATGATACCGAAGCCTGGCAAATAGGCTGCCAGCGTAATCGTTCGACCGTTGCCACTTTTAGACAGGATCGGGTCGTTTTCCACGCCGTCGATGCCGAAGATGTTGTATCCCGGCGGTGCATCGAACTTTGTCTGGATACTCGCTCTGACGTTCAAGAGCGTAACATTGAGATTGCGCCCTTCAAGTTGGGTCAGACCAGCTGGATTGAAATGAATGGCCGCGATTCCGGGCGTGTCTGCCGTCACGGCATTGCCAAGCGCCAAGGCTTTAGGCGAAGTGATCAGGTTGGTCGCAAGCTGGGCCTGTGCCGTTGGCGTCGAGAGCGCCAGCGCAAGCAGTGGATAAGCCAAGCGTTCCCTGAAGCCCTTTTCTCTGATGCGAGCAGGATATTTCGCTGGCCGACCGGCGATTATAGGTTTCATAGCATGAGCCCCGGCTTATTCAGCGTCTTTCAAGCCGTCGATGTTGATGGGTACTGAAACACCCAACAGCACGTCCGGTGATTCTTCTGTGAGACCGAAGCCAACGCTCGTGTTGATGATCTTCGTCTCAGAGACACGAATACCAAGGGCAAAGCTCATCAGGCCACTGACCTGATCCTCGGCAGTGATGGTCGCCTCAGCGCCGCCAGTGCCTGATAGCTTAAGTCTGGTCTCATCTGAGTAGGACAGCTGTGACGAGACGCTCAGAGAGACATCGTATGAAAGCGCGTAGGAGAAGCCGGTGGAAAGCGACAGTGAGTTAGCTGGTTCCACTTCACGCAGAATAAGACTACCCCGCACCTGATTAAGATCGGTTTGATTCACCCCGTAGCTTAACGACAGGCTGCTGAAAACAACAACCGGATCCAGCACCTTGGACCAGCTAGCGCCGCCGCTGAAGCTGTAATAACCGCTGCCCGTCGAGATCTGACGGTTCAGGTCGATCTCATAGGGGCTGGTGCCCGTCTTCGTCTTGAAGCCACCAAACAGGGTATAGGACGCTTCACCCGGCACATAGGCGAAGGGCTGCCATCGGGCGGTCAGTGTGACGTCGCCCCAGTCCGTGTTAGCGCGCTCTTCCTGGGTATCGTATTTTGCTACGAGTGGAATCCGGGCCGAAAGGGTCAGGTTATCCAGCAAGCCAAAGTCGATGCTGAAGCTATTGGTGAATGTGTGCTGGGCCGAAGGCACGACGTCGAAGTTACGGGGAGTGCCGTTGACGATGTCAATGTCGAGGCGCTGATCGCCAAAATAGCTGTAGTCAAAGGCATAGGTCAGTGACTTCTTGCCCTTCTTCAAGAGCGAGTAATTTTTCTCGGCAGCCTGAAAAACTTCTTCCAGCTGCTGTGCAGAATCCGTATCCCCTTCACCCTGAGTCAAGGCTTCACGAGCTTTGTCTACCGAAGAAGACTCCTCCTCGGCCTGCAGGTGCTGACTACCTACGATCATAGTCGTCACAACGCCAAGACGTACTACCCAGTGTCTCATTTAAATTCCTTTCTAGTTATTGTTTCTCTGCACTGCAGACTGGTGTCCCCCGGAATGAACCGCACCAGCCAGCGCTTAATTGCGTTTGAAGTGTAGAAACTTATTAGTATTTTCAACCGTTCCGTCGGGTTTATTCTTAGCTCGCTCGAAAGCATTCTGTAACTTGAACTCGGTCGCCTCGTGGAACTCCGGAAAGTGGCGATAGGCGTTCAGCGTAAATGTCTGCTCATCAATGAAGCGCATATCTTCCTCCCTCAGCTCCAGCCCATCGATAGGCTTTGCTGTCCCCGGAAACACGATGAAAAGCACGTTCTGGTCCCAATGTTCCTTGAACAGCTCCTCGGTGAAGGTCATGTTGCCCAGCGAAGGATCTGCGATGAAGACACGGCCGTTTCTGACAGCTCTGACCACGACGAAGTGTTTGAAACCACCGTATTCGATCGGAACGATGGCCGGATGATCCAGCGCCTTGAGATCTTCCATTTCAGCCTTGAAACCACCTGATGGATAGCCCAGGGCTGTAACCAGACGCTTGAAGTCGAGCATTGAAAAGCCACGGCGCTCGACAATGCGATCTGCATCCCCGTAGTGCAGCAGACCTTCCATGATTTGCCGTTCCTCAAAGGTACGGCCGAGATAATGCTCGAGAACGGTGGTCAAGGCAGCCGACCCGCAACTGTAGTCGTAGGCCTGCTTGGTGATATTGCGGAACTTTTGGACCTTCGCCGGCTCAACTTCGTAGTTATAGCGAACGAAGGCCAAGTCGGCGTTACTCACGTTGATGCCGTATTGATGCACATACTGGCCGTCTTCGTAGGGCGGGGAGAGTACAAACTCATCCACCGTCTTGAACGCCAGTATCGAACCTGTGAGTATCAGAAACATAACTCTGCGCCGGGCGGTATGGTTTTCGATGATCGGTTGCAGCGGCGTAGAGATGGCTCCACGACCCGCTGATACCGATAACATTTGCTTACACAAAACTTTGGCAACAGTACCCGATTATCACTTTGTTTAAAGATAACCAGTTAGCAAACTGCCCCCGCAGCGGCCTGCGCTGCTAGGGTTTTTCGACTTCTGCCGTCTCCCGAAGACGCTCGAAATACAGACCGAGCTCCTGCTGCGCGATCCTGTTTTGCAGCAGCGCTTTGAGCGTACCGCGTTCAGCAGCTGAGAGCGTCTCTTCAGGGTGACTTACACCCTTGAGCGCAATGACAAATATGGCATTGCCTTCGGTGAAGGTCTGCACAGGCATTGCAGCAGCACCTTCGCCATCAGCAGGCCTCTGCATGGTGAACGCAAGACGAGCAGCATCGGCATGCTGAGTATTTTGCCTGGGGCTGTTCTCGACCTCTGTCCACTCAGCGCCTTCTATATCCGGCAAAGTCGAAGCGTCAGATGAACTGGCTGCACGGAATGACTCAAGTTCTTTCTCAACCCGCGCCTCGAGCTGTTTGAGCGCCTTCTCTCTGGTGAGTTTCTTGCGAATAGCGGCTGAAACTTCGGACAATGGTTGCACTGAGGCGTCCTGCCTATCGGACACTCGCAGCACGACACTATTCTCCTCATCGACCTCTATCAGCTCACTGTTGTTACCATCTTTGAGAACATCGTCTGAGAAGGCCTGAGCCCGGACGGTCGGATTACGAACGAGACGCCTCTCGAACTCGTCCAGCTGCTTCGACGAGCCTGATTCAGGATAGACTTTGCCCTTGCGATCAATGAGAGGTGTCTGCAGCACCTCCAGCCCCAGCTCTTCCGCAGGGCCCTTGAGGTCGCCAGCGCTATAGCTCAGGTCTGCCAGCTTTTCGCTTTGCTCCAGAAGACGGCTCTCCGCCTGACGCTTGCGAAGTGAATCGAGCAACCTCGGCTTCGCTTCATCGAAGGTGGGCACGTCGGCCTTTTCGATGGCATCGACCTTGACGACATGAACACCGTAGTCAGATACCACCGGATCACTGATCGCACCTTCCTCCAGAGAGAAAATCGTCTCGTCCAGCTCTGGCAGGGTGCCCTTCGCGATCAAGCCGAGACTGCCACCTTCGTCCTTCGTACCAAGGTCATCCGACCGCTCTGCTGCCAGTGCAGCAAAATCAGCGCCGCCTCGAAGCTGCTTCACAAGCTCAGCTGCTGCTGCAAGCGCTTCCTTCTCATCACGATCGTCGTTGAGCTCTAGCAGGATGTGGCGAACACGTCGCTCCTCGCTAGCTGCAAATGTGGCCTTCTCTTCTTCATACAGCGACTTCAGTTCCCCCTCGGCAGGCTCGATGCCAGCCGCGACGGAATCATGATCCAGACGCACATAATTGAGCTTTACACGCTCCGGTAGCGCATAGTCGGACTGATTGGCCTCGTAGTATTCCTCGACATCTTCTTCGGTAACGGTAACGTCATCGGACAGTGCTGCAGCATCGAGGCGGGCGTAAGCGAACGAGCGCTGCTCTCTGTCGATGCGAAGAATATTATCGAGCTCGGCCTGAGTGACGACAGCTGTCTGGCTAAGACCGTTGGACAGCTGATTGAGCATGAGATCCTTTCTCAACTCTTCCCGGAATGCCGTAGGCGACAGACCGATGCTACTGACAACCGAGAGGAAACGGTCCTGATTGAATTTGCCGTCAACCTGAGCCTGTGGCCAGGTAAGGATGAACTGGTTGATTACCTGATCCGAAACAGTCAGCCCCAGATCTTCGGCGGCTTGCAGTCGCACACGCTTGGTTATTTCATCTTCAAGCACACTGCGACGCAGCGCGTTTTCATCGATCAGCGAGGGATTGAAGCCCTCACCCATCTGATTGTAGAGCTGTCGGGTTCTGAGCTCGACCGCTCTCTGGAATTCGGTGTCGGTGATGGGGTCACCATTGACCACAGCCACTTCAGGCTCCCCGCTTATACTGCCGATAATCGATTCGACACCGAAAAGTGCGAAGGTGACGATGATGAGGCCAACGATGATCTTGGCAACGGTGCCTTGGGCGTTATCGCGAATATTCTGTAGCATAAAGGGTACGGTAGCTTAACGAAGGGTGGACGAGTGTAGCGCAGAACCTGGCACTGGTCAGCAGCACAGTTGCCAGACAAAAAAAAAGGCGCTATGACACGCCTTCTTCCGCAGTAGATATGCTTAGTTCACAGCATCCTTCAGCGCCTTGCCGGGCTTGAATGAAGGCACCTTTGATGCAGCAATGTCGATAGCCTTGCCTGTCTGCGGATTGCGGCCTGTACGCGCTGATCTTTCCTTGACGGCAAATGTTCCAAAACCGATCAGCGTTACCTGATCGCCCTTGGCGAGTGTATCTGTCACAGAATCCAGAATTGCGTCCAATGCTCTGCCGGCGGCTGCCTTGGAAAGATCGGCAGATTCGGCGACGGCATCAATAAGTTCGGATTTATTCACAAAGAACCCCTTGTCTTAGAACTGAAGGTTAGAATTGTTAAAATTTAGCTGGCAATGGGCAAAGCCGGAAGTGTCTTGACGAAGCGCCTACAAACCGACATCGGTCTGAAGCCCTTGATACACAACGCTTCACAGAGCGCAAGTTATACCAACTCGCCAAAATAGGGTCAACCGATTTCACCGACCCAACGCCCTTTTTTCCCGGGCGCCAGGCCAGATTCACACGGTCCGCAGACGATTAATGGTGAGCCCGATGGTCGGTATCACCCTCATCATCCTTCTTCTTGTCGGGCTTCTCGGCATCTACTTTTGCGACACCGTCCTCGCTGGCAGACTCGGCAGACGCCTTGGTGAACGGCGTGCTTTCAAGCGCAATCGCGAGCAATTCATCGATCCAGCGCGCCGGAATGATTTCCAGCTCATCCTTGATATTGTCCGGTATCTCCTTGAGATCCTTGACGTTATCGTGTGGAATAACGACTTTGGTAATACCACCGCGGTGTGCTGCAAGCAATTTTTCCTTGAGTCCACCTATCGCGAGCACCTCGCCGCGCAGCGTGATTTCGCCGGTCATGGCGACATTCGCATTAACCGGAATGCTCTTGAGACTGGACACTAGCGCGGTGCACATCGCGATGCCGGCACTTGGTCCGTCCTTGGGTGTGGCGCCTTCAGGCACGTGGACATGAATGTCGAACTTTTCATGAAAATCGTCGGCGATTCCCAAT
Organism: Gammaproteobacteria bacterium UBA2679; assembly: GCA_002354735.1. Classification (GTDB taxonomy): domain Bacteria; phylum Pseudomonadota; class Gammaproteobacteria; order Pseudomonadales; family Oleiphilaceae; genus Allohahella. The sequence continues at coordinate 32,242 of DEMD01000003.1, forward strand.
AACTGGCTGCGTCCACGAACCACGGTAAGCGCTGCCTGAATCGATTCCTGCATCACATCGCCCAACGAACCGGTCTTGATGACCTTGCCCTTGCCCTTCACGGCGCTGCACTCAATGCTCAGAAGCTCGCCACCCACCGAAGTCCACGCCAGGCCAGTGACCTGCCCTATGCGGTTCTCAGAGGCTGCCCTGCCGTAGTTGAACTTCTGTACGCCGAGGTAGTCGCCCAGCTTTCCACCAGCCACCGTAATAGGCTTGCGCTTCTTGCCAGCACTCTTCTGCTTAGCGGCTTTGCCTGGAGCGCTCTTGGTCGACTTCTTATCGCCAGCTTCGGCCTGAATCTGCTTCATGACCACCTTACGGCAAAGCTTGGCGAGCTCGCGCTCCAGCCCGCGCACACCCGCTTCCCGCGTGTAGTAGCGAATGACTTCACGAATCGCCTCCTCTTCAACGGTGAGCTCATCAGTTGCCAGGCCGTTATTCTTCATCTGTTTCGGCAAGAGATAGCGTTGCGCGATCTTGACCTTTTCATCTTCGGTGTAGCCCGGTATGCGAATGATTTCCATACGATCCAGGAGGGCTGACGGAATATTCAGCGTGTTCGACGTACAGATGAACAACACTTCCGAAAGATCGAAATCGACCTCGAGATAATGGTCATTGAAAGTATGGTTCTGCTCCGGGTCGAGCACCTCCAGTAAGGCCGACGCAGGATCGCCACGCTGGTCCATGCCCATCTTATCAACTTCATCAAGCAGGAAGAGCGGGTTGCGTGAGCCGGCCTTCGCCATCTTCTGTATCAGTTTTCCAGGCAAGGAACCGATGTACGTGCGTCTGTGACCACGGATTTCGGCTTCGTCACGAACACCACCAAGCGCCATTCTGACGAACTTTCTATTGGTGGCCTCAGCAATGGACTGCCCCAGGGAAGTTTTGCCGACACCAGGGGGACCCACCAGGCACAGTACAGGCCCCTTGAGCTGACGCACGCGGCTTTGCACGGCGAGATATTCGAGTATCCGTTCCTTAACCTCATCAAGACCGTAATGATCGTCATTGAGCACTTCGGTTGCGCGGGCAATATCGTGCTTGACCCGCGTGCGCTTCTTCCACGGCACCTGCGTCAGCCAGTCTATATAGCTGCGGACCACGTTGGCCTCAGCAGACATCGGTGACATCATTCTCAGCTTGCCAAGCTCCGCAGTTGCCTTTTTAAGCGCCTCTTCCGGCATGCCCGCCGCACGTATCCGCTCTTCGATATCATCGAACTCATTACCCGCCTCATTGAGGTCACCGATCTCCTTCTGAATAGCCTTCATCTGCTCGTTCAGATAGTACTCACGCTGACTCTTTTCCATCTGCTTCTTGACGCGACCGCGTACCCGGCGATCGACCTGGATAAGATCGACTTCGCCAGACAGATACTGGATCAACTTTTCGATACGGGCTGAAAGCTGACGCGTCTCCAGGAGGTCCTGCTTCGACTCGAGCTTCAGTTCCAGATGCGCGGAAATGGTGTCAACCAATCGGGATGGCTCGTCAATCGTCTTTAGCGAATCCGCAAGTTCCTGGGGGATCTTCTTGCTGAGCTTGACGTACTCCTCGAACTTCCCACTCATGACATCCAGCAGCTCGCTCAGATCGCCTCTGGCAACATCCGGAGCGAATTGCCTGACTGTCGCGGCGGTGTAGTCGTCCTGATCAAAATGAACGAGCTCTGCGCGATTACTACCCTCGACCAGCACCTTGACCGTGCCATCTGGCAGTTTCAGCATTTGCAGGATGGTGGCTACTGTGCCGATCGAATGCAGACCTTTACGGCCAGGATTTTCGTCTGCAGGGTTTTTCTGTGCGACCAGCATGATTTCCTTGCTGGTTTCCGTTGCCGCCTTGAGCGCAACTATAGACTTGTCTCTACCAACGAAGAGAGGCACCACCATCTGGGGGAAGACAACGACATCTCTCAATGGCAGAACCGACATGCTGACCACTGACGCAGAATCACTCATAAATAACCTCGAACTGACTTGAGAGAATTGGCCCTTGTAGACTACACCAGAACCAAACGAGGTTCAGCACTACGACTCAGGCTTAATCTGAAGAGAATATGATGGTTATCTGGGGGCGTAAAAGTGAATTACAAGTTAAAGGCCGCCAGTCGGATCTCGATCCGGGAGCCTGGCGCAGGCCAGAAACGCATCGAGCGCCGGGAGGGCGCTCGATGGTTAGAGATGGTACTGAGCAGGCAGACCGACTCAGTCCTCTGCGGACGCGGCTTTCTGTTCGGAGTTCTTGTAAATCAGAATCGGATCTGACTCACCAGATATCACACCATTGTCGACAACGACCTTGCAGACATCTTTCTGCGACGGTATGTCATACATGGTATGCATTAATACACCTTCCAGAATAGAACGAAGTCCTCGAGCACCGGTCTTGCGATCCATGGCCTTGCGAGCCACTGCTCGAAGCGCGTCGTCACGGAAGTCGATATCGACGCCCTCCATTTCAAACAACTTCGCATACTGCTTGGTGAGCGCATTCTTAGGCTCAGTCAGAATCTGCACCAGGGCTTCTTCATCAAGTTCAGTCAGCGTGGCAATTACCGGCAATCGACCGACGAATTCGGGGATGAGACCGAATTTCACCAGATCCTCAGTCTCGACATCCTTCAGGAGCGCACCCACGGCCTTGGAATCAGACTTGCTCTTGACCACTGCACTAAAGCCGATACTGCTCTTTTCCGATCGATCACTGATGATGCGATCCAGGCCCGCAAATGCGCCGCCACAGATAAAGAGGATATTCGAAGTATCCACCTGCAGGAACTCCTGCTGCGGATGCTTTCGGCCACCCTGAGGCGGAACGCTGGCAACAGTACCTTCGATCAACTTGAGCAGGGCCTGCTGGACACCTTCACCAGACACATCACGGGTGATGGATGGATTGTCTGACTTTCGCGAAATCTTGTCGATTTCGTCGATATAGACAATACCACGCTGCGCCTTCTCGACGTCGTAATCACATTTCTGCAGAAGTTTCTGAATGATATTTTCAACGTCTTCACCAACATAACCAGCCTCAGTAAGGGTGGTCGCATCTGCTATGGTGAATGGGACGTTGAGAAGACGAGCAAGAGTCTCTGCAAGCAGGGTCTTACCGCTACCAGTCGGGCCGATGAGCAGAATATTACTCTTACCCAGCTCTACCTCGCCCTTCTTGTCTTCGTACTTCAGACGCTTGTAATGATTGTATACAGCGACCGCCAGCGCGAGTTTCGCACGCTGCTGCCCGATGACATACTCATCGAGCGTCTCCTTGATTTCCTTCGGCGTAGGCAGACGATCTGAATCGTCCTGCGAGCCGGATTCCTGTATCTCTTCACGGATGATGTCGTTACACAGGTCGACACATTCATCACATATAAAAACTGAAGGTCCCGCAATCAGCTTGCGAACCTCGTGCTGGCTTTTACCGCAGAAGGAGCAATACAGCAGCTTGCCGCTATCTTCGCCTTTGCCGTTTTTGTCATCAGCCATCATATCACCTCATAAACACCGAATCCGCGCCCGCCCGACGATCTGCCGGCTACTGGCCGGCAGGACGAACACCATTCATGCGCGGCCTACTACCAAACCGCTTCCCATTTCGCTCAGACGGGCTGACTGCGCTCATCCAGAACCTGGTCGATCAAGCCATATTCTACCGCAGCGTCAGCACTCATAAAGCGGTCACGGTCGGTATCTTTGGCAATTTGCTCAATACTCTGGCCCGTATGCTTAGCAAGAATACCATTCAACTTATCCCGTAGACTCAGGATTTCCTTGGTATGGATTTCAATATCAGAGGCCTGCCCCTGAAAGCCACCAAGCGGCTGGTGAATCATCATTCTGGAGTTCGGCAGTGCGAAACGCTTACCTTTGGCACCACCAGCCAGAAGAAATGCTCCCATACTGGCCGCCTGACCCATGCACATGGTCGACACATCGGGCTTGATGAACTGCATGGTGTCGTAAATTGACATACCCGCGGTGACGACGCCGCCTGGAGAATTGATATACAGGTGAATATCCTTGTCCGGATTTTCACTTTCGAGAAAAAGTAGTTGGGCCACGATAAGATTTGCCATGTGGTCTTCAACCTGACCGACAAGAAAGATGATTCTCTCTTTCAGGAGTCTTGAAAAGATATCGTACGAACGCTCACCACGAGCACTTTGCTCAACAACGATAGGTACGAGGGCGTTCATTGGATCTGACATAGTCATTCAACAGGTTCCGATTGAAGGTGAAAGCGGAGTCAGCTAGTTCGACGATTTAAGATACGTCGGCGTTGGCCGATACGGCTTTTTCAAAGACTAGATAAAAATGCCACGAAGCGCAATCAAAGTCAGGGCCGTCAGGCCCTGTAGAGAAGCATAACTATAATACACTAGATGCCCTGAAACGGGCCGGCGAGACGCCTGACAGCCGGGAGCAGACCGAATGGTTTACCCCCAGCCGTAACGGAAGCTTAATCTTCTGAAGCGGCTTCAGTCGGGCTATCAGCCGACTCATCGGCCTTGCCACGTGCAGGCTCATCCTTGCGGATCGCTTCCTGATAGCTCACCTGGGCATCTTCTACCTTGGCGTTATCCATGATGTGTTTCACCACGAGATCTTCCATCACCACAGATTCGACCTGAGCACGCTGCTCTGCATTCGACTTGTAGTACTTGATGAACTCTTCTGGCTCCTGATAAGAGGCAGCCATATTTGTAATCTTCTCATCAACCAGATCGTCGCTAGCCTTGATACCCTGATCCTTGACGATCTGGGCGAAGATAAGACCAGTCTTCACACGCTTCTCTGCCTGATCTTTGAATAGCTCGGCCGGCAGTTGACTGGCCTGGATCTGCCCGCCACCACCGAAGCGCTGTACGGCATCTTCACGCAGGCGATCGATCTCCTGGTTGACCAGAGCGCTCGGCACCGCAAACTCGTTATGTTCAATCAGCTGATGAACAATACTGTTCTTCAATCTGTTTTCGATCGCCTGATCGCCTTCGCGCTGCATGTTGCGCTTGACCTCGGCACGGAAAGCTTCTTCCCCACCTTCGGAAACGCCGTACTGCGCAAAGAATTCGTCGTTGACTTCAGCCAGCTGCTGCGATTCAACCGTGTGTACCTTTACTTCGAACTGGGCAGCTTTGCCTTTAAGGTTTTCAGCGTGATAGGCCTCGGGGAACTGGAGCTCCAGTGTTTTCTCATCGCCTTCCGACAGGCCAATGAGACCTTCCTCAAAACCAGGAATCATGCGCTTGGCGCCTAAGATGATCTCCTGCTTCTCGGCTGTACCGCCTTCAAAAGCTTCGCCGTCGACTATGCCTTTGTAGTCGATGATTACACGGTCACCGTCTTCGGCAGGGCCCTTTTTGGTTTCCCAATTCGCGCTCTGCTTGCGCAGTGTCTCGATCATGGTGTCGATGTCGGCATCAGACACTTCTGTGGTTTCACGCTGTAGCGAAATCTTGTCGAGGTTCTTGATCTCGATTTCCGGATACACTTCGAACACAGCCACGAACTTGAGGTCTTCTCCGGACTTCAGGTTCAGGGGTTCAAACTTTGGACGACCAGCAGGATTGATGGACTCTTTCTGCAGCGCAGCAATATAAGAGTCGCGCATAACTTCGCCGACCACTTCCTGTCTCACAGACGGCTCAAAACGTCCCTTGATCACGGACATAGGCACCTTGCCAGGACGGAAGCCATTGATTTTAGCTGATCCGGCGGCTTTCTGGAGTCGCTTGTTGACTTCAGACTCGACAGTGGCCGAGGGCACGTCGATGGTCATGCGGCGTTCGATTGGGGAAGTTGATTCTACTGAGATCTGCATGAATGTCCTCTAAGCCTGGTCAGTACTGATTGGCTTCGGACAGCTCGCCAGGCGCGTTGTTGTAGCAATATGATCGGATATCGGGGAAATCCCCGTTTGCGGTAGTTAGTACGGTAACTGTTCAGCACGCCATCAGTATCGATGACGCTTCAGACAAGCACATGTCTGACAAAATTCGGTCTGGCAATTATCTGGCAAATAACTCGCCGGGTATTGCGGCGATTGCACTCCGACATTGGTGCGAAAGGAGAGACTCGAACTCTCACGCCTCGCGGCACTGGAACCTAAATCCAGCGCGTCTACCAGTTCCGCCACTTTCGCATGTCGTCAATTCGCAATCGAATTGGGGTGGACGAAGGGTTTCGAACCCTCGACCGCAGGAATCACAATCCTGAGCTCTACCAGCTGAGCTACGCCCACCATCTCCAGCATGCTGCGCCTTCCAGCCTTGACGGCCTTGCAGACTACAACCCCTTTTGCCAAGGGTGCCGAACCTTTTTTACTCGACTTTCGTTTATCTCACTCTGTCACAACAGATCTGCCGTGTGGAGCTACTTCAACTTGATTCGAGCAATATTCAGGGCCGAGATATTAATAATGCCCTGCCGTGATGTCAAACATTTGTTGTCATTCAATGCAACGAAACCCCGATTGAGTGGCGCGCCCGAGAGGATTCGAACCTCTGACCCACGGCTTAGAAGGCCGTTGCTCTATCCGACTGAGCTACGGGCGCTCATGCAATATGGTAGTACCTTTACATTGAAGCGCGGATAATACGGGCTGGGGACGGCAGAATCAATACAAGCGTGCTCTGCATCACAGAGACCGAGGCGCTCGCGAACCAGGCCATGCTTACCAGCACGAGCAAATTTCGCTACACTTGTGCCGCCAACACAGCCTCGAAACGCCGCCAGCCAACGCGCCGCCTTCGACAACGGATTCCCAGCCAGAGACCATTCATGCCGACCGAGAACAAGTCTACTATCAGCCACGACCACCGCCCCGCAACCGAGCTCACGTTTGAGGAAGCTGTGAAGGGTGGCGCAAGACTCATACCGGGCAAGGCGATTGCAGCCGGAATTCGAGCCGAAGTGAAGCGGGCCGTGGATGAAAGATCGAAGAACGGCCTGCGCGCACCGGGGCTCGCTGTCATTCTCGTAGGTGAAGATCCTGCATCGGCCGTATATGTAAGTCACAAGACCAAAGCCTGTGAAGAAGTCGGTGTGATGTCCCGCCGCTGCGTCCTGCCGTCAGATGCATCACAAGCCGCACTCGAATCGCTGATCGACGAACTCAACGCTGATAGCGAAATCGATGGCATCCTGCTGCAACTCCCTCTGCCTGGGCATCTGGAAGCCCCACCACTGCTCGAACGCATCAACCCTGCGAAAGACGTGGACGGTTTCCACCCCTATAACATCGGACGGCTGGCACAGCGCATGCCGGCCCTCAGACCTTGCACGCCCAAGGGCATCATTACCTTGCTACAAAAAAGTGGAATCGATCCCAAGGGCAAGGATACCGTAATAGTCGGCGCATCGAATATCGTCGGTCGCCCCATGGCACTGGAGATGCTGCTGGTCGGCAGCACGGTGACGGTCACCCACAAGTTCACCAGCAATCTGGCTCACAAGGTGGCGATGGCGGATATTCTTATTGTGGCGGTTGGCATCCCGGGACTGGTAAAGGGCGAGTGGATCAAGCCAGGCGCTGTAGTCATTGATGTAGGCATCAACCGACTGGAGTGCGGCAGACTATGCGGCGATGTGGAATTCGACGCCGCCGCACAGCGTGCTTCGCTTATCACGCCTGTGCCGGGCGGCGTGGGCCCCATGACGGTAGCTACACTGCTCGAGAATACCCTACTCGCGGCGACGCTTAATCCTTAATAGGACCGGACGGCTCGACGCGCTGCCAGCTGGTACCATCGCGGGTGTCTCTGAGTTTGACACCACGCGCCAACAGGTGATCCCGCACCCTGTCCGACTCGGCATAATCACCGGCTAGCTTCGCCTGCTTCCGTTGCTCGATGAGCTGCTCTATCTCATCCTCGCCCAGCGCCGAATCAGCCGTTTTTGGCGACCAGAGGAAATAGGCTTCCGGATCCTGTTCGAGCAAACCAAGTCGCGAGCCAAGCGCTTTCAAGGTCGCCAGCTGTTCGCCTGGCGGCTCTGCTGTGCGAATGCGCTTGTTGAGCTCTTTAGCAGCAGTGAAAAGCACGGCTACCGCTCCGGCAGTATTGAAATCATCGTTCATGGCTGCATCGAAGGCCGCTACAAGATCCTCGTCCAGCACCTCGGCTTTCGCCCCCTCCTGGCCAGACGCATCACGTAAAGCCTGATATAGTCGATCGAGCCCCTGTCGCGCCTCTGCAAGCCCCTGCTCCGAATAATCGATAGCACTTCTATAGTGGCTCGAAACCAGAAAGAAGCGCAGCACTTCGGGCTGATACTTTTCGAGTATTTCGCGGATGGTGAAGAAGTTACCCAATGACTTGGACATCTTCTCCTTGTTCACCCGGACGGCTCCGGCATGCATCCAGAAATTGGCGAATTGCTTGCCGGATGCACACTCTGACTGTGCGATTTCATTTTCGTGGTGCGGGAACTTGAGATCCGGACCACCGCCATGGATGTCGAAAGATTCTCCAAGCTCGTCGAAAGACATTGCCGAACATTCGATGTGCCATCCAGGCCTGCCCTGCCCCCACGGCGATTCCCAGCTCAGTGGCGGCGCTCCGCTACTGCCCGCATCAGACTCTGATACCGCCTTCCAGAGCACGAAGTCTGCAGGATGACGCTTGGCCTCGTTGACCTCGACCCTTGCGCCCGCGACTGACTCCTCGATTTTACGCCGGTTCAGCTTACCGTATTCCGGGAAGGCCTCGATGGAGAAATACACATCGCCATTATCGGCATGATAGGCAGCATGCTGTGAAATCAGGCGCTGAATCAGCTTGATGATTCCGCCGATATGACTAGTGGCCCGTGGTTCGGCATCGGGAGGCAGAACTCCCAATGCGCGCTCATCCTGATGCATGGCATCGATGAACCGATCAGTCAGGGCCACGGGGTCTTCGCCGTTCTCCGCCGCACGCTTCAGAATCTTGTCGTCGACGTCGGTGATATTGCGCACGTACTTGAGCTGGTAGCCTAGCGCCCGCAGATGACGGGTTATGACATCGAAAGCCACCATGACGCGTCCGTGGCCGATGTGGCAGTAGTCATAGACGGTCATCCCGCAGACATACATGCCTACGGTGGCGCCGTCGCCGCTATCCGCAGCATGCAGAGGTTCGAACAGCCGCTTCTGACCACTCATTGTGTCGTGAATGAACAGTCTTCCCGGCGCCGGCCCGACGCTTGTGTTAGCCGTTGTCATCCGCACCTCCAGCCCAGGTGTCACGGAGTGCGACTGTTCTGTAGTAAACACCGGGCGCCTGCGGCCCCGCTGCTATGAAATAGCCGGTACGCTCGAACTGAAGTGGAAAACCACCACCATCCTGCGCCAGTGAGGCTTCACCCAGCGCGCCCTCGACGATTTGCAGCGAGTTAGGGTTGAGACCTTCCAGGAAGTCGACATCCTTATTGGCTTCAGGCAAGGGCTCACTGAACAATCTATCGTACAGATGCAGGGTCAGCGGCACCGCATGGGCGGCCGACACCCAGTGGATGACCCCTTTCACTTTCCGATCTTCGGGATCACGGCCCAGCGTTTTGTCGTCATATTCGCAGTGGAGCTCAGTTATTTTCCCAGCAGCATCTTTCACACAATCCACGCAGCGAATGACATAGGCGTTGCGTAAGCGCACTTCCTTGCCAAGAACAAGACGTTTGAACTTCTTGTTGGCTTCTTCGCGGAAATCGTCTGCCTCGATATAGATTTCTCTGGAGAACGGCACTGTCCGTGTACCAAAATCCGGATTTTGCGGATGCCTTGCCGCATCGAGCGTCTCAGTTTGACCCTCAGGGTAATTGGTGATGATCACCTTGAGCGGATCCTGCACACACATGGCCCTTGGCGCGCGCTCGTTGAGATCTTCACGCACAGCGAATTCCAGAGTGGACACATCGACCACTGCGTCGCTACGTGTCACCCCAATCATGCGACAGAAGTGATTGAGTGCTTTCGCGGTGAAACCTCGGGCGCGCATGCCAGCGATCGTCGGCATGCGTGGATCAGCCCAGCCGTTCACAATGTTCTCGTCAACCAGTCGCTTGAGCTTTCGCTTGCTGAGCACCGTGTAATTGAGATTCAGGCGGGCGAACTCGATTTGCACCGGCAGTGCTGGCACATCCGGGGCGCCGAGCGTCGCGAAGTCGACTTCCCGCATTACCCAGTCATACAGCGGCCGATGATCTTCGAACTCCAGAGTGCACAGACTATGGCTGATACCTTCGAGCGCATCGCTGATGGGGTGCGTGAAATCGTACATCGGGAAAATAGGCCAGATCGCGCCGGTCTGATGATGCTCGGTTCTGCGAATCCGATACAGGATGGGGTCGCGCATATTGATATTCGGCGACGCCATATCGATCTTTGCTCGCAGCGTATGCTGACCATCTTCGAATTCGCCGTTTCGCATGGCCTCGAACAGCTTGACGTTCTCCTCAACGGAGCGGTCGCGATATGGGCTATTCTGACCAGGCGAGGTCAGGGTGCCGCGAGTCTGAGTCATCTCCTCAGGCGTCAGACTGCAAACAAAGGCGAGGCCCTTGTTGATCAGCTGTCGCGCTGCCTGATAAATCTCTTCGAAATAACTTGAAGCGAAACGCTCCACACCGAAACTGGGCAGATCGGCGAGCTGCTTGGCCTTGCCGTCCTCATTCAGCAACCAGAGCACGTCTTCGCGGATCGCGTCAATGTAGGTCTGCTCTTCCTTCTCGGGATTGGTATCATCGAAGCGCAGATTCATGGCGGCACCGTCGCCCCGCTCCGCCACACTGTAGTTCAGGCAAATGGACTTGGCATGACCCAGGTGGAGAAAACCGTTGGGCTCGGGCGGAAAGCGTGTGCGCAGGGCGGATGGATCCAGCCCCTCGGAAAGCGCCTTGTCCACTCTGGCAAGGATGAAATTATGCACATCAGCGTGCCGCTTTTCGGTATTGGACTCGCTATCTGCCGCGCCTGTGGGCGTGCCGCTAGCACTGGAATCTGCCATGATGCTCTCTGTCAATGCTGAATGAGGATACAGAGGTGAACTCTGTGATCAAACCTGCTATTTTCCAGCAAGTTGCCTAGCTAAGCAATGGCAGACGCGTTATCCAACCCAAAGCCACACAGGAAGACTCATCAATGGTCAAACTCGAAACCTCCATGGGCGATATCTACATCGAACTCAACCATGAGAAAGCGCCAAAGACAGCAGCCAATTTCGAGAAGTATGTAAAGGACGGATTTTACGACGGCACAATCTTCCACCGTGTCATCTCCAACTTCATGGTTCAGGGCGGCGGCTTCGAGCCAGGCATGAAGACCAAGAAGACTAAAGAACCTATCCAGAACGAAGCCGACAATGGTCTGGGCAACAAGAAAGGTACGGTCGCCATGGCTCGAACCATGGACCCACATTCCGCGAGCGCCCAGTTCTTCATCAACGTAGCCGACAATGGCTTCCTCGATCACAGCGCCAAGACTACCGAAGGCTGGGGCTATGCGGTGTTCGGTGAAGTCGTCAAGGGCATGGATGTTGTCGAGAAGATCAAGTCAGTCGAGACGACAGTCAAGGGCATGCATCAGGATGTACCTGCCGAAGACGTGATCATCAAGAAAGCCACAATCGTCGACTCAGCCAAGTAAAAGGACGCCCCTCCCGTTGGCGATGAAACAGCACACCTATTTTATAAGTGACCTGCACCTGGACGAATCACGACCAGGTGTACTCCTGTTTTTCCACAGGTTCCTGGATGCGATCGAGCCGAGCGCAAGTGCACTCTATATACTGGGTGACTTTTTCGAGGCCTGGATTGGCGACGATGCGGCAGCACCATGGCAGAACGAGATTGCGGAGCGGCTCGAGCGGCTGAGCCAGTCGGGCTGCGACATCTTCCTCATGCATGGAAACAGGGACTTCCTACTGGGCGATGACTTTGCGAAGCGATGTGGCGGTACACTGCTGCCCGATCCATACGTCACCGACATCTATGGCCGGAAGGTCGTGCTCCTGCATGGCGACAGTCTCTGCACCGACGACGTGCGTTACCAGAAGTTTCGCAGCCTGACACGCGATCAGGCCTGGCAGCGGACGGTACTCGCGCGTCCCGTCGAGGACAGGCTCAAACTGGCGGCGCAACTCCGAACGATGAGCCAGGCAGACAATTCGACCAAGGCCCAGGACATCATGGATGTGAATGCGGCTGCAGTGGCTGGCTGCTTCGACAGGACTGACTGCGACGTGATGATTCATGGTCACACGCACCGTCCGGCCTTGCACGCAACGCCTGGCGACGGCGCTACGCCCCGGTTACGCTATGTCCTGGGTGATTGGCATGAGCATATGCATTACATACGTGCAAACGAAGATGGCATCAGGCTGCTGCGTTTGTCTCCAGACCATCTGGCCAAGTCGGCGGGCGATCTTTGACAGCTGTCGAATCAGCCTGCCAGCAGCAGAGGTGGCCCGCTATGGAAGCGGAAAGTCTCGTCTGGCGCGATGACCAGCGTATTTTCGACTGCTCGCAGTTCGGCCAGCCGCGCCTCTAGTGAATAGCCAGCACGCGCTTCAGCCAGTTCGATGTAGTGCTTGAAATGTCGTCCCTCCGAAGCCAGCAAGCCTCGATAGAAGTCAGCCAGTTCAAGATCTGCTGGCCGACCGGTGTCGACTAGCCATGGCACGAGTGCTGCGAAGCGCTCACAGGAGCGTGCTTCAATAAAGGCGCCGACCAGCAGGGCATCGATCAGACGATGCGGTTCATCCTTGCGAATATGAGTCTTCAGAGAACTTGCGTAGCGCGAGGCCGTCTGCTGACGATCGACGATCTGCCTGGCCTGCATATGTGCAGCAACCTGCTCGAAATGACGCAGCTCTTCCCGCGCCAGCTTTGACATCCGCCGACACAACTCTGCGTCCTGCGGGTAGCGAAACATGAGCTGCATGGCCGCCGATGCCGCCTTCTTCTCGCACTGGGCATGGTCTACAAGCAGAGCTTCCAGATTATTCACCGCCGTCTGCAGCCAGAGCGTCGGCGTAGACACGCCCAAAAAAACCTTGATATCGGCAAGCATGCTTAAGAGCTGGGCAGACAGCGCTTGATCCTGTGGAGCGTGGTATGACACGGGCAAATTCCTGCTATTTCCTGATTCATTAGAACCTTAAAGTCTATCCGAATTCAGATTCTGGCGCCCGTGCTATCCTCAAAGCAGCCGGTTGTTGTCTCCAGGAATGGCCCTCCCCTCCCCGCCACCGGTAAAGATTAACTTACGCGCACATTTCGCGTAGAATATGCGCCCGAACTGCGCGACCACCTGCGCCAGCCGAACTATCGACGTTCGTACTTTGTCCCGACACGAGGAAAGATCTGTGCTAGAAGCCTATCGCAAACATGTAGAAGAGAGACAAGCTGAGGGCGTCGTTCCAAAGCCCCTGGACGCCGATCAGGTCGCCGGGCTCGTAGAACTGTTGAAGAATCCACCTGCTGGTGAAGAGGATTTCCTTCTCGACCTGCTCGAAAATCGCGTACCACCTGGCGTGGACGAGGCTGCCTACGTCAAGGCTGGCTTCCTGTCTGCCATCGCCAAGGGCGAGACCACTTCCCCGCTGATCGATCGTGCGCGTGCCATCAAGATACTGGGCAACATGCTCGGTGGCTACAACATCGCCACACTGGTCGAACTGCTTGATGACAGCGAGTATGCTGCAATGGCAGCAACCGAGCTCAAGCACACCCTGCTGATGTTCGATATGTTTCACGATGTCGAAGAAAAAGCACAGGCTGGTAACGAGCATGCCAAGGCTGTTATGCAATCATGGGCTGATGCTGAGTGGTTTACCAAGCGTGAGAAAGTGCCTGAGAGCATCCGCGTGGCCGTGTTCAAGGTCACTGGCGAAACCAATACTGATGACCTCTCACCAGCACCTGATGCCTGGTCGCGCCCTGACATCCCACTGCACGCCCGTGCCATGTACAAGATGGCCCGTGAAGGTCTGACACCTGACGAACCGGGCAAGGTCGGCCCGATGAAGCAGCTCGATGATCTGCTCAGCCGCGGTATCAAGGTCGCCTTCGTTGGCGATGTAGTTGGAACAGGTTCGTCACGAAAGTCAGCCACCAACTCGGTATTGTGGTTTTTCGGTGAAGACATCCCAGGCGTTCCCAACAAAAAGTCTGGCGGTATCTGTATCGGTAACAAGGTAGCCCCTATCTTCTACAACACCATGGAAGATGCTGGCGCCCTCGTTTTCGAAGCACCTGTCGATGAGCTGAACATGGGCGACGTGGTCGAGATTCGCCCGTACGACGGCAAGATCCTGTCCGAATCCGGCGACGTGCTGTCGGAGTTCGAACTGAAGTCCGATGTACTGCTCGACGAAGTCCAGGCTGGTGGCCGTATCAACCTGATCATCGGTCGTGGTCTGACTGACAAGGCTCGCGAATCACTGGGCATGTCCCACTCCAAGGTATTCCGTCGCCCACAGGCACCGGCTGATTCCAACAAGGGTTACACCCTGGCGCAGAAGATGGTTGGCAAGGCTTGCGGCGTTGAAGGCGTACGGCCTGGCCTGTACTGCGAACCAAAGCTGACCACAGTCGGTTCACAGGACACCACTGGCCCGATGACCCGTGACGAGCTGAAAGACCTGGCTTGCTTGGGCTTCTCTGCCGACCTGGTCATGCAGTCCTTCTGTCACACGGCAGCCTATCCGAAGCCGATCGACGTCGAAATGCAGCACACCATGCCTGATTTCATCATGAACCGCGGCGGTGTCTCACTTCGTCCTGGCGACGGCATCATCCACAGCTGGCTCAACCGCATGCTGCTGCCTGACACCGTCGGCACCGGCGGCGATTCGCACACCCGTTTCCCGATGGGCATTTCCTTTCCGGCCGGTTCTGGCCTGGTAGCCTTCGGTGCCGCGACTGGCGTCATGCCGCTGGACATGCCTGAGTCGGTTCTGGTGCGATTCAAGGGCAAGAAGCAGCCGGGCATCACCCTGCGTGACCTCGTGCACGCGATCCCGTATTACGGCATTCAGAAGGGTCTGCTGACTGTAGACAAGAAGGGCAAGAAGAACGCCTTCTCTGGTCGCGTACTCGAGATCGAAGGCCTGGAAGACCTGACCGTCGAGCAGGCGTTCGAATTGAGCGATGCCTCTGCCGAGCGCTCTGCTGCAGGTTGCACCATCACACTGTCAGAAGCCTCTGTTGCAGAGTACCTGAAGTCGAACATCATCATGCTGCGCTGGATGATCGCGGAAGGCTACGGCGATATCCGTACCCTTGAGCGTCGTGCCAAGGCTATGGAAGACTGGCTGGCCAAGCCTTCCCTGATGCGGGCTGATGCCGATGCTGAATATGCTGAAGTGCTGGAAATCGACCTGAGTGAAATCAAGGAGCCGATCGTTTGCGCACCTAACGACCCGGACGATGCCCGTCTGCTTTCAAGCGTCGCTGGCGACAAGGTCGACGAAGTGTTCATCGGTTCGTGCATGACCAACATCGGTCACTTCCGCGCGGCTGGTAAACTGCTCGAGCAGAACTCCGAGCCACTGCAGGTTCGCCTTTGGATGTCTCCGCCGACCAAGATGGACGAGAAGCAGCTGATCGACGAAGGCTACTACGACATCTACAAGAAGAACGACGTGCGCACCGAAATGCCAGGCTGTTCACTCTGCATGGGTAACCAGGCACGAGTCGAAGCTGGCGCGACTGTACTGTCGACTTCTACCCGTAACTTCCCGAACCGACTGGGCGATGGCGCGAACGTCTACCTGACTTCTGCAGAGCTGGCAGCCATTGGCGCTGTTAAAGGCCGTCTGCCGACGGTCGAGGAGTACATGGAGTACGCCGCAAAGATCGACAGCATGTCTGGTGACATCTATCGCTACATGAATTTCCACACGATGGAAAATTATGTTGATAAGTCCAAGGAATCAGTGACCAGACTCTCTGCTTGAATCGACTGAGAGCATTGTTCCTTCCCGGAACAATGCTCTTGGAACAATCAATCTCGCCAGACCGGGCCTAGTGCCCGGTTTTTTTATGTTCTCTGACTCAACGCCTATCGAGAGCCCTGCCGACCGCCTCGCCTATGGCGCACTGGACCTGATCGAGGGGCTGGTTTGCATCAATGATGAGAAAGCGATCCGGAAAGGTCTCAGCCCGACGCAGATAGCCCTGCTGGACCGACTCGAAGAAGCTGATCTTCTCCTGCTCGAAACGATCACTTTCGCCTCGTGCGCGGACCCGCTCCAGCCCAGTGGCCGCATCAACCTTCAGGAAAATAGTCAGATCGGGTTGTAGGTCGCCGATGCAGCTAATTTCAAGCTGACGAATAATCGCCGGGTCCAGCCCCCGTGCGGCGCCCTGATAGGCGTAGGTGGCGTCGGTAAAGCGATCACTGACGACATGGACACCGGCCTCCAGTGCTGGCAGTATCTTCTCTTCCACGTGCTGTGCCCTGGCTGCGAATATCAGCAGGAGTTCAGCCATCGCACTAAACCGGAAGGCTTCAGGGCGCACTTTGAGCAGCAGCGCTCTGAGCTCCTCGCCGAGCGTAGTCCCCCCCGGCTCCCTGGTTTGCTCTACAGCGCCGTGTGCACCAAGCAAGCCTGCTATGAAACGCTGGTTGGTGCTTTTGCCGGCGCCTTCAGTCCCCTCTATGGTGACGAAAAGTCCTCTTCGCGCAGGTGTGCCAGATTCAACATGATCGCTCGAGCGCAAGGCTATTTCTCCAATTGCACGGCCGGAGCCGATCTATAATCCTGGCGCCTCTGGAGCTGAAACTCCTTCACCGCCTCCTGATGTTCAGGATAAGTTCTGGAGAACTTATGCGAACCGTCACCGCGGGCCACGAAGTAAAGCTCGCCGGTTTCATCGGGTTGCGTCGCCGCCATGATTGCGGCAGCGCCCGGCAGTGCTATTGGCGTCGGCGGGAGACCGCTGATGAGGTAGGTATTATACGGAGACATGGTCTGAAGATGCTTGCGGGTGATATTGCCATCATAGCTTTCGCCAATACCATAAATGACCGTTGGATCGGTCTGTAGTCGCATGCCCTGTTTCAAGCGGGAAGTGAAAACACCGGCGATACGCTGTCGTTCTTCCACGACCCCAGTTTCCTTTTCAATCAGGGAGGCCAGGATCAGCGCCTCGTAAGGCGTATTTAAAGGCAAGTCAGGGGCTCGCGATTGCCAGCTCTGTTCAAGCACAAGTCGCAGGGCCTGATTGGCCCGGAGCAAAACCGAGCGGTCAGTCTCACCTCGGCGATAGCTGTAGGTTTCAGGCAAGAACAGTCCCTCTGCATTTGTTTCGGGGAACTCAAGCTCCTGTGCGAGCTCTACCGCGGACTGGGCCGTGAGCGTGTGTTGGAGTCGCTCCTGCTGGCTGAGCGCTTGGAGCATATCACCAGTTCGCCAGCCTTCAACTATCGTAAACAGGTACTGTACATTGGAGCCGCTCTGCAGCAAGGCGAATATATCCTCGAGCACCATGCCTGGTTCGAAGCGGTATTCACCGGCCCTCACACCCCGATCGTACCCTTTGTATCGGCCCCAGTAGTACATCAGCCAGTCATATTCGATGACACCTGCTTCTGCAAGGGAACCCGCCACAGCGCGCAAACTCGACCCGGGCTTCACGTGAAGCTCTACGGCCTCTTGCATTGGTCCGCTACGCTCGAGGGCACTCTGCACCCAGAACCACGCCACACCTGCAGCAGCCAGCGTAAGGAAAAGCAGTACCACGGCCGTGATCGTTAAGCGCTTCAGCATCCTGAGCCTCTATGGTTATTGTTGTTATCGCCATGATCAGGCATAGCCACACCTGGCATTCAATTCAGCAGCGAAATTCGTGATCAGCCGACCGTTGGGCAGCTTTATTTCAGCCAGTTCACTCACTGGGCGCACACCCATCACGCTGTTGCAGAGTGCGAGACCATCTATGGGGCAGGCCTCCCAAGCCGTGGGAGGCAGTCTGTCCGCTGGCAGCCATTCGTCATTCAGCACCTGATCAAGCACCTGCAGTTCGCCATCTACATCCAGCCGCATGCGGACAGACTTAACGGCTTCCGATCCCGCGTTTGACGCATTTAATGAATCGAGGAGAGTACTCCGTAGACCACTCCTATCGAGCAAGGGCGTCAGCAGACGCCCTTTGGTCTCAATGATTATATTGCTACGGGTGCCTTCAATCAGAAAACCGAGCTCGTCATGCATCAGGCCCTCCCAACAGCAAGCACTTCCATTTTTATTGCCTGTGAGTAGCTCGCTTGCCGCGAGAACCTGCTCAAGCCGACTGCAGTGTTTTATGCCACATAGCAGTCGACTGATCATCAAGCGAGTGTCGAGAAGACGCACCTTGATCACATCTGGAATGAGGGGGATTGCATGACAGGTGATGACTTCACGAACGATCGAGGGTGGATCAGGCGGTGTGTAACCACGTCCGCCCTCACCTCTTGACAGTTGCACTCGCACTACATGACGCTGGGCGGAAGCGAGCTCCGTCGCCGTGTTACGGGCTAGTCGACAGCGCTTGAGCAGGTTCGCCGGGTCCACAACATAGTCGAGGGCCAGACGTTGCACGCCGCGTATTAAACGAAGGATATGCTCATCAAAGAGCACCGGCTCCTGATCAACAAAAAGAATAGTTTCGAAAAGCCCGTCTCCATAGCGGAAACATCGGTCCAGCTCAGAAAACACGGCGCCGCTCAACTATTATCAGTCAGCTGCATCGACGCCAGCTGGATATACGACCATGGCATGGGAAATACTGACAGCAGGCCGCTTACGAGACCAGTCCGCCAGCAGAAACATCCGTTACCCTGGAGCAATCAGATGCTACTGATGCGAAACGATGTAATCGATAGCATCCTGAACCGCAGTAATTTTCTCAGCTTCCTCGTCAGGAATCTCCGTCTCGAATTCTTCTTCGAGCGCCATAACCAGCTCGACGGTGTCCAGCGAGTCAGCACCGAGATCTTCCACGAACTTGGAAGTCAGTTGCACGTCAGACTCTTTCACGCCCAGTTGTTCGCAAACAATCTTCTTGACGCGTTCTTCAACAGTACTCATATATTCCTCGCTTCATTTTAAACCGGCTCCGAATGCCAGAGCCGTAGTGTACCAACAAAAAAGGACCGAGGCGAAGCCTCTAGCCCATATAGAGCCCACCATTTACATGGATTGTTTCGCCGGTGATATAGCCGGCTGAGTCTGAGCAGAGGAAGGCGACCAGGGCCGCAACCTCGTTGGGCTGGCCGAGACGCTGTAACGCAATGGCATTCTGCATCGCGTCTCGCTGTTCCTGGCTCAATCCCGCAGTCATATCGGTTTCGATGAAACCGGGCGCCACTGAATTGACTGTTATATTTCGTGAGCCCAGCTCCTTCGCCATAGCGCGGCTCAAGCCTTCGACGCCAGCTTTAGAAGCCGCATAGTTGGTTTGGCCTGCATTACCCATACTGGCTACGACAGAGCTGATGTTGACGATACGTCCCCAGCGCTGCTTCATCATGCCTTTGCAGAAATATCTGGACAGTCGGAACACGCCACTGAGATTGGTGGCGATTACACTGTCCCAGGCCTCGTCTTTCATACGCATGAGCAGATTGTCACTGGTCACGCCCGCGTTGTTGACCAGGATACTCACAACGATCTTTTCGGCCTGAAGCTGTTCAGTAAATCCAGCAAGGCTTTCGGCATTGCTGACGTCAAGAACACAGCCCTTCGAAGACGGGGCCGCTGATGAGGGCCGACCCTGAAGGGCCGTTGTAATTGCAGCGGCGCCGTTTTCACTCGTAGCGGTGCCGATAACGACAATACCTGCATCGACCAGGGCGCAAGCTATGGCTGCTCCGATGCCTCTGGAGGCTCCGGTTACAACGGCAACTCGAATCTGTGAATCATTTGCTGCCATTAGCCCGCCACCTCATTGGCTGCTGCTTCGCCGGCCGCACGCCACTCCGAAGCTCGCGAAAGAGCCTTGACGGACACAGAACGATCTATCTTCTTGAGCAGACCGCTCAGCACCGCGCCTGGACCACATTCGAGCACGACGGTCGGCTGATAGCGAAGCAGCGTCTGCATGCTGCTAACCCACTGAACCGGCGTATAGAGCTGGCGTACCAGCTTGTCTTTTACGGTCTTCAAGTCTTGCGCCACTTCACCGTCGAGATTCTGAATGACAGGCACGGCCGGCGCGCTCACAACTGCTGTCTCGATGGCCTCAGCCAATTCCTCAGCGGCCGACTTCATGAGAATACAGTGACTGGGAACGCTGACTGGGACTGGAACAATACGTTTGGCACCCTCTCCTTTCAGCTGTTCCGATGCGCGGGCAACAGCTTTTTTGGTACCCGCAATCACGACCTGACCAGGACAGTTGAAGTTAACAGCTGCCACCAATTCTTTCTGTCCCATCGTCTGGGAAAGATGCTCACAGACATTGATCACATCCTGGTCCTCAAGACCAAGAACTGCGGCCATGGCGGTGTCCATACCGGCGACTGCTGCCTGCATGAGGCGGCCCCGCTCGGCAACGAGTCTGGCTGCAGCACCGAGTTGCACGGTACCGGCAGCACAGAGCGCGGAATATTCACCAAGACTGTGCCCGGCCACGGCGACTGGCGCTTCACCACTGAAGCCTTCGATTTCAAACTGACCGCTTCTGAGCATTCGATAAACGGCCACACTGCCGACAAGGATTGCTGGCTGGGTATATTCAGTTGAGTTCAGTTTCGACTCAGGACCATCGCATACTACCGCCCATAAGTCATAGCCAAGGGCCTCAGAGGCCTCTGCGTAGGTGTCAGCAATGATGGCACTCATTTCAGCGAGCGGCTGAAGCATGCCAATTGATTGGGCGCCCTGGCCAGGGAAGACAAGCGCATAGCTCATGCAGTGTTACCTTGGTTATTCATATTATTGGAAGGCGCCTACATTAAGCATTAAAAGCAATGCTATCAAGCTCGCGACAGACTCTGAGCGCCACTTCTGATCGGGCTTCTGATGCCGCCTGCCTCAAGGCTGCTGCGAATCCGCGCCGATCGGCGGCACCGTGGCTCTTGACGACGGTCCCGAGTAGTCCCACGAGGGAGGCGCCATTGTTGTGGTCAGGATCAATTCCGAGGCGGATACGGGCGAAAAGCGGACGCGACAGCCGTCTGACAAAGAAAGACCACCAGTGGCCAGTGAGCATCGCATCGACCTGCTTCAGAATCTGCCGGGCAACTTCTTCCCCGGCTTTCAGCGCCGCATTGCCGACGAAGCCATCGCACACGATGACATTGGCGTCTGAATTGAACAGCGCCCCACCCTCGACGAAACCACGATAGTTCAGCCACTTCGCTTCCTCAATGAGCCGAGCTGCGAGGCGGACCTGCTCATTGCCCTTGATGTCTTCAGATCCGATATTCAACAAGGCTATCTGAGGTCGCTCGATATCATGCAGAGCAGACACCAGCGCCGAGCCCATCACGGCAAACTGGAACAGTCTCTCGCCCCGACAGTCGACGTTGGCACCCAGGTCAAGTACGTAGGAAATGGCCGAGCCAAGCTGGAGACGCTTGATAAAAGCCGGGCGCTCGATACTGGTATGAGTGCCGACAAGCGCTTTGGCAAAGACAAGCAGGGCGCCTGTATTGCCTGGAGTGACACAAGCCTGTGCTTCTTGCGCAGCTACACACCGCAGAGCGTCAGCCATGCTACTGTCAGCACGATGCTTATAGGCATAGGTAGGTTTATCGGACTTGTCGATGACACTCGCAGAGTGTCTGACTTCTAGCCGACCATCAGCGATCAGAGCCTTCAGATCAGCATCTGCAATGCCGGGCATCACAGCTGACTGGGCAACCGTCTGATTGAAAACAATAATCTTGAGCGCCGGGTCGGTTTCAAGCACATCGACTATGGCCTGATACACGACGCCGGGCCCACGATCACCGCCCATTGCGTCAACGGCGATCGTGCAGTTCGCAGCCATCACTCGGCTGCCTTCTCAGCAGGCCTAACTGAGCAGTTTATTCCTGCTCAGTCTCGATGACCTTCTTGCCGCGGTAAAAACCATCAGCAGTGATGTGGTGACGACGATGACGCTCACCAGTAGTTGGATCGGTAGACAGAGCAGGCGCAGAAAGTGCGTCATGCGAACGTCTCATGCCGCGCATTGCACGACTTTTCTTGCTTTTCTGAACTGCCATTGTGAAACCCCTTTCAATTCATTTTCAGGAAAATTGCTGTGAGATCCCGCCGGATTGCATCGCAATCGCACTGGCAGGACCAGTTATTCTTTAGACCCTAATAGTTTGTCCAGACCCTCGAAAGGTCTGTGAGTCTCCGTACTGGCTGCACCTGCTGGCTCAGCAACCACGTCATCTGCATCAGTTTCAGGCTCAACAGAACCTACCGAGACCGTGGACTGCAGGTCACACGGTCTGAGCTGCAGATCACCTATTTCGCCATCAACCGGCAGCGGCTCGTGATACACGAACTGAGGCACCGTAAGCAGTAACTCGTCTTCGACAAGGGTATGCAGCTCAAGACTGCCCTTGTCCAGCAGCACCGGCTCATATTCTACCGGCATTGCTTCAAAATCGGCTTCCGAACGAGCGAGGCCAAATACGCGTGTCGCTTCGATGTTCAAACCAACCGGCTGGCCGCATCGCTGACATTCAGCGAAAACGCTACCTTTGATGGTGCCCTGAACAATCGACTGCTTAAGCTCGTCACGGCTAAAATCGAATGCGCCGTTGATCGTCTGCGAACTACTGTCCACTAGAACTTTATCGAGCCTTTTCAGCTGCCTGACCTGGATACTGCCCTTCAGACTGACACGTCGATCGCAGTACGAGTCAGCATCAACACGCGGTGGTAATAGCGATCCAGCTGCCTTAGAGTCCTTCTTTTGGGCGCCTGGCGCATCCATTTCCGTCGGTTTTTTCATAGGGCGCGCATTTTAATGACAGACGCAGTCAAAGTAAAGCATAAGCCATACCCCATTATACTTGCCTCAACTTCCAGGTATCGCGCCGATCTTCTCCGCCAGCTCAATCTGCCATTTTCTGGCGTCGCGCCCGACTATGATGAAGCTGCAGATCCGCTTCGAGAGCGACTCAAAGATGAGCCGGCCGCACTGGCCTGCCATCATGCCCTACAGAAAGCCCTTTCACTTTCCAGGACGAACGCAGCGAGCGTGATTATCGGCAGCGATCAGACCGGAAGCTGCAATGGCAACCTTCTGCACAAGCCTGGCAATGCTCTCGCCGCTCGAGCGCAGCTCAGCGAGTGCGCTGACAATGAAGCGACTTTTCATACAGCACTGGCCGTCCTGCTGCCCCACGAGCTCCAGCTACACGATACCAGGGACCAAACGCGGTCGGCATTCGAAGACCGCGACTGGTTCAGAGCGGCACAAGCCGCCTGCAGCACCCGCCACAGGGTCGTGAGCCTTGTCGAAACCACGACCCTGCGCTTCCGCGCCCTGACGGCAGACGAAATCGACGGCTATCTGGCTCTGGACGAACCTTACGACTGCGCAGGCAGTTTCAAGATCGAGTCCCATGGCATCGGCCTGTTCGCCAACTACCGTAGTAACGATCCGTCAGCGCTCATAGGCTTACCACTCATCAGCCTGGCTACGATCCTGAGGGCCGCTGGATTCAACCTGTTCAGCAAACCCCAGGATCTCTAGTGGCTAACGAAGCTGCGGAAAGCTCTGCTCGACGAACAAGGCACTGATGCCCTTGCCAATGCTTACCCCAAGTTGTCCCACAAGGTTTTCGAAGGGGTTTTCGCGCAAGGTATAGTCAACGAGCTCTTCCGCGCCAATTATTTCCCGAGCCACGTAGGAGGAGCTGCCAAGACCATCGATCAGGCCGAGATCAAGCGCTTGCTCGCCGGACCAGATGACCCCCGAGTAGAGAAGCTCATTCTCCTCTTCGAGCCGATCTCCCCGCCCTTTGCGGACCTGCTCGATGAACTGCTGGTGCGTCGTTTGTAGCACGTCCTCCCACAGTTCACGCTCATAAGGTTTCACCGGTATGAACGGGTCCAGGAAGGCCTTATGTGCACCAGCAGTGAACACACGACGCTCGACACCGAGCTTCTCGATCGCCTCGACGAATCCGAAGCCGGTTGCCGTTACGCCTATTGAACCCACAAGACTGGCCTTGTCGGCATAAATCATGTCTGCAGCTGCAGCAATGTAGTAGCCACCGGAGGCCCCGATATCGACGATGACCGCATAGGCTTCCTTATCCGGATACTCCGTTCGCAGACGTCGGATTTCGTCATAGATGTACCCAGCCTGGACCGGACTCCCCCCAGGGCTATTGATCCTGATGACTACAGCTTTGGCATCCGGAGCTTCGAATGCAGCCCGCAGAGCGGTGATCACTCGGTCTGCACTGGCACTTTCGCCGGCCATTATGACACCTTCGATATCGACAATGGCCGTATGCTCGCCAGGCGCCACGTTGATACCGCTACCACTCATACTGAAGCGCACGGCAAAGAAAATAAGGAACAGGTACACGAATGTCAGCAGCTTGAAGAAAATTCCCCAACGACGGGAGCGACGCTGCTCACTCACACTTTCAGTGACGATCCGCTGAATGAGGCGCCATTCTTTTTCACTCTCCGGCCTTGTAGGGCCGCGCGAGCCGTCTTCCACTCTTTGAGTCATTTAGTCGTTTCCATAATCGATATCAGATTTTTCAGGTGTTTGTACAGGCAGATGCAGACCGGGCTCAGGATTCCACTGCGCCCTGAGCCGCTGATGTGGCGAATCATCCCACTTGAGAACGAGTTCGGCCGCATGCAGACACAGCCGCCTGACGTTCTGCTCGCTGAACCGCCGATTGACTGTCCGATCCCCATACCGTTCGTCACCGATGACAGGACAGCCTGCGTAGGCCGCATGAACCCGTATCTGATGCGTCCTTCCAGTGACCGGACGCGCCTCAACCAGCGTCGCATGCTCAGTACGACCGATCACCGAAAACAGGGTCTGTGAGGCTTTGCCATCACTGGCGACAATTACGCCCTTGTCCTGCCCTACCAACTTTTTCAGCGGCGCAGTTATCTCCGTCACATGCTTCGGCCATTGTCCGGCCACCCAAGCGTGATAGATCTTCTCCACTCGCCCCTCCTGCAGCATAGACTGCAAGCGCAGAAGCGCGCGGCGTTTCTTTGCGATCAACAGCAAACCCGAAGTTTCCCTGTCGAGACGGTGAACGAGCTCAAGAAAATGGTCGGACTGGCGCACAAGTCTCAGTGACTCGATCAGGCCCGTTTGCAAGCCCGAACCACCGTGAACCGCTATACCCGATGGCTTATTGATGATCAGGAGCAGCTCGTCCTCAAACACGATGTCGGTAAGCGCATCCGCAGCGATCCGGCCAGCGACGAAACGCTCGGCCGGCGACGTATTGCCTGGACCAGCCTCGGCGTCAACAGCAGACTTGCCGCTAAAGGGCGGAATACGCACGACATCCTCGAGCTTGAGCTTGTTGCTTGGCTTGCAACGTCCTTTGTTAATCCGGACTTCACCTCGTCGAATGGCGTTGTAGATCCGCGACTTGGGCACATCACTGCAGACCCTGAACAGGAAGTTGTCCAGCCGCTGCCCATCAGCGTCCTCGGTAATATTCACGAATCTGACCAAAACCTCTCCTCTATTCAACATATGAAAATCAGGTGGATCTGCCGTTCAGTGCGAGTTGACGGCGCACGCAGGGTAATACGGACTCGGCTTGCGGGCTCAGCTTACATTGCCGGATGATTACGAAACAATGATGGCGTCGATTGAAAACAATCGTTGCAATTGCTATATTCCATCTGTCAGGCGGCGTCTATGACAGCCATCACGCACGACTCGTTGTTACTTAGAGCTCAAACAGAACTCACAGCACGAGAGACGTGGGCCGCTAACTATACCGTTCCCGCTTTCGAAATCCAATTGCGATAGCCTGACAGCTTGCTGATATCAGCGTCCGAACCATCCAGACGCGGGCGAACATCCCTCCTAGGTGCTCGGGCTGATGCTAGCAGCAACCGTAGGCGTATCAGCTTATGTCACCGGATTGCATTTGGTTTCACCGATTGTGAAACACTGCTCTCAGAAGACCCGATACGCTCCATATCTCTACATACCAGAACGTGCATGGCCGCATTATGCACTGACAGAGACTTACGCCGGACCTTTCAAGGTGCGCAGCACTTGCCGCAGCACATAGTTAGGCCAGCAATTTTGACCGAAGGGACGCGTGCCGACCGCCTCGATACCGATCGAGGCCGCTCAGAGCACCTTTCGCTGCGGATCAATCTCAGAGCCTGCTGCACCTCTGATGAACCACGAGTTCGTCGAGCCAGCCGATCAGGCCCCCTCTGCCAGTCATGTCGCCGTCTGCACGGACAATAATAGCGACCCATCAAATGAAAAGAATGCTTATAAATGCAACACAGCGTGAAGAACTGCGTGTTGCGCTGGTAGACGGCCAGAAACTGTACGACCTTGATATAGAAGCAGCCACTCGCGAGCAGAAAAAAGCGAACATCTATAAGGGCAAGGTTACCCGCGTAGAGCAAAGCCTTGAAGCCGCCTTCGTCGATTTTGGTGCAGAGCGTCATGGCTTTCTACCACTGAAGGAAGTGGCTAAGAACTATTTCGAAAAGCCGCAGAACGACCAGAAAGGCGGCAAGCCGATCCTTCGTGAAGGCACAGAAGTGATCGTTCAGGTCGATAAGGAAGAGCGCGGTAACAAGGGCGCCGCACTCACGACCTATATCAGCCTCGCCGGGCGCTATCTCGTGCTCATGCCGAACAATGCCAAAGCTGGCGGTATCAGTCGTCGCATCGAGGGCGAAGAACGCGAGCAGCTGAAGGACGCCACGCGCGGACTCGAAACCCCCAAGGGCATGGGTACGATCGTTCGCACCGCGGGTGTGGGCCGAACAACTGAGGAACTGCAGGGCGATCTTGATTACCTGATTCAGGTGTGGAGCTCCATCGAACAGGCTACCGCTGCCAGAAAGGCCCCTTTCCTTGTGTATCAGGAAAGCAACGTGGTTATCCGAGCGGTGCGTGACTATCTCCGTAACGACATCGGTGAAGTTCTGATCGATAACCCCGAGGTGTACCAGGATGCACTGACCTTCGTGCGGGCCGTCGTGCCAAGCATGGAAAACAAGGTCAAGCTCTACGCAGAAGACATCCCCCTGTTCAATCGCTACCAGATCGAAAGTCAGATCGAAACAGCTTACCAGCGTGAGGTACGCCTGCCTTCCGGTGGCTCGATCGTTATCGATCCGACTGAAGCACTCATCTCCATCGACATCAACAGCGCCCGAGCAACCAAGGGTGGCGACATCGAAGAAACTGCTTTCCAGACCAACTGCGAAGCGGCCGACGAAATTGCGCGCCAGCTCAGGCTCCGTGATATGGGCGGGCTTGCTGTAATCGACTTCATCGACATGATGTCAAACAAGAATCAGCGTGAAGTGGAAAACCGGCTGCGCGCTGCTCTCGAAATTGACCGTGCACGAGTACAGATGGGCAAGATTTCCCGCTTCGGTCTGCTGGAAATGTCTCGCCAGCGTCTACGCCCTTCACTGGGTGAAACACGCTCCGAAACCTGCCCGCGCTGTGAGGGTCAGGGGACCATCAGAACTATTGAATCTCTCGCCCTGACGATCATTCGTCTCATGGAGGAAGAGGCGGTCAAGGATCGGACGACTGAAGTTCGCGCCATCTGTCCGGTCAATGTCGGCACATACCTGCTCAACGAAAAGCGGATTCAGCTGTGTGCCATCGAGAAACGGCTGAAGGTTTCACTGATCATCGTACCGACCCCCTCTATCGAAACACCGCAATTCGAAGTTCAGCGTATTCGCGATGACGCCAGCAATCTTGGCGAGACCAGCTATACCGTTACCGCGGAAGAGCTGGCTGACGACGATCAGTCGATGGACTTCATGTTCAAACGTGGTCCGGTCCGTGAAGAAGCTGCCGTCAAGGGTGTTATTCCAATGCCTGCAGCTGCGGCCAAGCCAGCGGCCGCTGCAGAGCCCGTGCCTGCGGCACCTGCAGCAGCCCCTGAACAGGCGACTCAGGAAGCCGGCCTGTTGAGCAGGCTGAAGAACAAGCTCGGCGCAATGTTTGGTGTTGCACATCAATCGCCGGAGAGTGCTCAACCCCAGGCAGAAGCGCCGACGCAGAAACCTCGTCAGCCGCAGGCGCAGTCGCCTGCTGACCAGCGGGAAGATAGCCGAAGAAACAAGCGCAACGATCGCAACAGGCCGCCGCGTAACCGTGGCGACCGACCTGCTCGCGGTGAGCAGACCGGCAATACATCCGGTCGCACGCCCAATGAGCGTGACGGTAACGGCTCGAGACGGTCACAGCCATCAGCTGACTCGCAGAGTCCGGGACGAGCGGAGCGTGAGTCTGCCAAAACGGACGACGCCGGCAACAACGCCCAGCCGGGCAACTCTGGAAATCGTGCTCCAGGCGCCGAGGGCGAACCGCGACGTTCCCGCAGAGGCGGCCGTAACCGTGGAAACCGTCAGAACCGACAGGGTGGCGAAAACAGAAATGGCAGCCAGGATTCCTCGGCTGAAGACAACGCCAACGATCACAGCGCTGAGGCAACTACTCAAACTCCGGAGACGGCGGACAATTCGCAGAAGGCTAGTGAGTTCGCTCGTCCAAGACGCAATCGCGGTAGTGGTTCGTCAGTGAAAACACCAGAGCCGACACGCGCAGCTGCAGCCCCAGATGCGGCGCCAGGACAGGTTCAGACTGAAGCTCACGCGAGCCAGGACAAGGCAGCACAGACTGAGGCACAACCTGCTCAGCGGCCGCCAAGATCCGAGCAGAAAACGCGTGAAGCATCTTCTGCGCCTATCGGAACCGAAAGCGCCACGACGCTGAATCCGGACAAGATTGAGCAGGCTACGCATGACATCGTTGAAAAGACCGCCGCGGCTGATGCAGTCACTTCAGAGCCATTTGAGAAAAAAGAGCGCCAGCCGACAACTGAGACAGCGGCACCCGAGACTGCGGCACCCGAAACTGCTGAGCCGCGCCGAGTAGAAAACCGCGTGAGCCCACAGGCGCCTCAAAATGCAGCGTCAACCCAACGCCCTGCGCGCACTTCACGGGGGCAACAGGCTTCTCAGGGCAGACGTGCGCCCGCGGAGCGAGACGGGAACGTTGCCGAGAGCGCAGCAGGGGCTACGGACAATAACGGCAATGTCGTGAGAGCGCATAACGACCCGCGCGAGCGCAAGCGTCGTCAACAGATGGATGCCAATAATTCGACATCTGCTGCTGATGCTTCCGGAAGTCAGTCGGATGCCAATGGCAACACAACGAACGATAACGGTGATGGAGCCTCGGCCCATGGCTGACGCCCGGGGCCTGCCAGAGGCCTACCCCTATTCACTCGATGATATGCAGCGCCTCGAAGCGCTGCTGTTCTCCGATCGTTTCCCTGATGCCATCGATTGTGTCGGACTCCATGGCCTTTGCAGTGCACTGGCGGTTGGGCCTGCTCATGATGACGCCTTTGATCTTGCCGCTTTCATACTCGGTGCAGAATCAATCGAATCGGATCCCGACAAACAGGCGGGCGAGGATAGCGTAAGCTGCTCGCCCGAGGATGCAGCCTTTCTGTCTGATAAAACTGCAGCGCTCGTCAGGCACATCCGTCGTCAGCTCGATAATGAACAGCTCCCTGCGTTGCCTGATGAAATTGAGACTGACAAGGATGCAGCTAGCGAGAACAGTCAGACCGCCCTCGAGAACTGGTGCCTGGGTTTCACCGAAATCGTCCTGACGCTGGAGGATCGCTGGTTTGCCGATCAGGCTGAAGAAGTCGCCACGCTGATTGCGCCCATACTGGCCGTAGCCGACGTGGAAGATCTTTCTGACGATACCGAGCTAGCGTCGACGTCACTGGCCGAACTATTAGAGCGGGGCTCCGATGGCGACTTCAGCATTCCAGAGCGCCTGGTCGATCTTTATCTGATTTTCAACGGCGAGTAATTTCCTCGCAATCAATTAAGGGCCTCGAACAAGCTGGGAACTGCTTTCCGGCAGTTTGCAGGCCCTGACCCTTCCTTCAGTCCGGGCATGTCCGGAAAAAGACCAAGACGCCGCCATGGTGTCCGTCTCCCGTGATAGTCACTTCCCGCGGTCTGAAACAACTCATGTTTGCGAGCAAGATCAGCCAGCCATGCGGCCCTGCCCTGTTTGACATCAGGCGTAGCAACTTCAAGTGCGCGTAACTCACAGGCGCTACTCATGTCCTGATATTCGTCAACCAATAAGCGGAGCCGTGTGGCTGAAAGGTTGTAGGCATCTGGGTGAGCAAGTGATACCGCGACGCCACAAGCCGCCAACTCCTCGAGCAGTGCAGCCATCTCCGGCCAGTCGACGACTACATCGCCGGCCTTTCCTTGTCCAAGATAGCGATTAAACGCCTCCCTTTCCGTCCGCACTTCACCCATGGCCACCAAGGCCTGAGCGAAGTGTGGTCTGGCGAGGAGCTCGGTATCGGGAAGATGCTCGCGCAGGTCCTGGCGTCCGGTAGCCTCTGACACCCTGGCGACAATGGTATCTGCGCGATGACGCCGCCGACTCATCTGCGTCTCAAGCAGCCCTTGCAAAGCAGGCTGATGTATATCGAGACCATAGGCGAGGATGTGGATAGTCTTACCTGCCCATTCGCAGGAGAGCTCGGCACCAGGTTCAATTGACATGCTGTGGTCAGATTGAGGTGAACGAACCCAGAGGCGCTGATCCGCGCCATCAACGCTCAGGGCAATGTCTCCGTCAAGGCTCTCATCACTGCTTGGCTTAGCTAATGTAGCGGCTGTCAGCAGCTCGTGATAGCCATTGAGCGTGTCATGATCAGTCATATAGAGTGTCGTAAGACCTCGACCAAAAGCCAGTGCGGCAAGCTCTCGAGGGCTATTCGTACCATCCGAGGCTGTACTATGACAGTGGCCATCGAAAGTGTGTTGTTTCAACTGCAAAATTCTGCTCCAACTCTGACTTTTGTAAAGGCTTTCTGTGTTCTATGCTATATTTCAAATGATCGCTGATCGGATCGTCATGGCAGCATCAGAACCTGTCAGGCTCTGCCTTCAATCTCAAATTCATCAAATAAATTGAAACAACATGAAACGAGTTTCTGAGACTTCCGGGCCGGTAGTTCGAACCAATATTTCACGCCCGCTCATCAATTTCATCTGCGTCGTAGGTCTTATCCTATCATTCCCTGCGCTGGCCGAACGGAAATATATCGACGATACACTGTTTGCTCCGCTCAACAGCGGTGAAGGACTCAATTACCGAATCGTTCATCGTGGCCTTAAGAGCGGCACGCCAGTCGAAGTGCTCTCCTCCAACAAGGAAACCGGCTATAGCAAAGTCAGAGAGCCGGGCGGTATCGAAGGCTATTTGCCAACACGCTTTCTATCGGATCAGCCTATCGCCCGTGATCGGCTCGAAAAGCTGACCAAGGAAACCAATCAGATGCGCGCTGATTTTGAGAAGATGCGCAGCGAGAACCTCACCCTTCGTGAACGCGCCGAAGCGATGGATGGCGAACGTGCCAAGCTCAGCAAGGAAAACGTCGCCCTTGAGCACGAACTGAGCGAGCTCAAGCGCATCTCTGAAGGTGCCATCGCGCTCGACGCCACCAATCGCGAATTTCGTGAAACCAACGAGCGGCTCAAGAATGAAGTCGATCTGCTCACGGCAGAGAATGATCGACTCAAAGAAGAGAAGAACAGCAACGCGATGCTACACGGCGGCGGTCTTGTCGCACTCGGGATTCTGATCGCGGTGATACTGCCAATGTTCAGGCAGCAGAAGAGAAGCAGCTGGTAGCCTTCCAGGAAAAACAACGACCACAGAGACCCTGCGTCATGAGAGATTACAGCGAGAAAAGAAATTTTATTCGAATGAAAGTCGATGCGCCAATCGAGCTACGCCGAACGGCGGACGGCAGTGAGAATGCTGAGCGAATACAAGGCATCTGCCGCAATCTGAGCGGCACTGGGATGGAAATACTGGTGAATGAGGAAATCGCGCCTGGCACTGAACTCTACAGTACGATGCCGTCGAATAACCCCTCGTTTCCTTCCTTTGAGACAAGAATCAGCGTACTGCGCACTCACCAGCATGAGGATCAGTACATTCTTGGTGTTGAAATCACCGAGGTCGCGTCCTGAGCCAAGTTGAGAGACATAAAAAAGCCGCGAAGTTCGCGGCTTTTCTCGTTCTGGTGCTAACGGATTGCTTACTGTTGCACCAGTGACTGCTTGGAGACGATGATGCCATTGTTGTCTGCATAGATAAAATCGCCGGGCTGAATATCAACGCCGGCAATCTTGATCGGTACATTCAGGTCGCCAAGACCGCGCTTCTCGGTCTTTCTGGGAATCGAGGCCAGTGCCTGTACACCCAGATCGGTATCTGCCAGCTCATCGACGTCACGTACGCAACCATAGATGATCAGGCCTTCCCAGCCGTTCTGAGCAGCCTTTTCGGCCAGCATGTCGCCAAGCAGAGAGGCGCGCATGGAGCCACCGCCATCGACAACCATGACCTTGCCCTTACCTGGCTCATCGACCTGCTCCTTCACAATGGAGTTGTCCTCAAAGCATTTGACGGTCACGACTTCGCCGCCAAAAATTTCTCTGCCGCCAAAGTTGCTGAACAATGGTTCCAGTACCTGCACGTCCATTCCGTGATCGTCACAGAGATCTGGTGTAGAAAAATTCATCGTGTGCAATCCTCCGTTAAAGCTGCTTTTCCGCAAGGAAGAACCAGGTATCCATGACTGAGTCGGGGTTCAGCGACACGCTGTCGATGCCCTGATCCATGAGCCAGCGGGCAAAATCCGGATGATCCGAGGGACCCTGCCCACAGATACCGATGTACTTGTTCTGTCGCCTACAGGCTGAGATGGCCTGCGAAAGCAGCGCCTTGACCGCATCATTCCGCTCATCGAAAAGATGGGCAATCACGCCAGAGTCACGGTCCAGACCGAGGGTAAGCTGGGTCAGATCGTTCGAGCCAATTGAGAAACCATCGAAATATTCGAGGAACTGATCGGCAAGCAGCGCGTTGGCGGGCAGTTCGCACATCATGATAACGCGCAAGCCGTTCTCACCACGTGTCAGCCCGTTCTCAGCCAGCAGCTCCACAACCTGCTTCGCTTCACCGACTGTCCGAACGAAAGGCACCATGATCTCGACGTTGGTAAAGCCCATGGTGTCACGCACATATTTCAGCGCGCGGCATTCGAGCTCGAAACAATCGCGGAAGGTCTCGGAGATGTAACGGGACGCGCCACGGAAACCGAGCATGGGATTCTCTTCCTCGGGCTCGTACAGCGTGCCGCCAATGAGGTTGGCATATTCGTTGGACTTGAAGTCTGAGAGACGAACGATGACTTTTTGCGGATTGAACGAGGCCGCCAGTGTGCTGATCCCTTCAACAAGCTTGTCGATGAAGAATTCAACCGGACCTGCATAACCGCTGATGCGCTTCTCGACGACCTGACGCACATCGCGTGGCAGGGTTTCGAAATTAAGCAGCGCCTTGGGGTGCACACCAATCATGCGATTGATTATGAACTCGAGACGCGCCAGACCGACGCCCTCATTCGGCAGCCCCTGAAAGTCGAATGCGCGATCCGGGTTACCAACATTCATCATGATTTTGAACGGCAGCGCCGGCATGGATTCGATGCTGTTCTGGCGGAGTTCGAAATCGAGCAGACCTTCGTAGATCAGGCCGGTATCGCCCTCAGCGCAGGATACTGTGACATTCTGGCCTTCCTTCAGTATTTCGGTCGCGTCGCCGCAGCCTACAACGGCTGGAATGCCCAGCTCGCGGGCAATGATGGCAGCGTGGCAGGTTCGTCCACCACGATTGGTCACGATGGCAGATGCCCGCTTCATGACCGGCTCCCAGTCAGGATCGGTCATATCGGTGACGAGCACATCGCCATCTTTCACCTTGTCCATCTCGTTGATGGAGTGCACCAGACGAACAGGACCCTTGCCGATGCGCTGACCGATACTGCGGCCCTCACAAATGACTGTGCCTGATTCCTGGAGCAGATAGCGCTCCATGATCGCGGAGCTGTTACGACTCTTGACCGTCTCCGGCCGTGCCTGGACGATATAGAGCTTTTGGTCGTCGCCATCTTTCGCCCATTCGATATCCATCGGCCGCTTGTAGTGCTTCTCGATTTCAATGGCCATCCGGGTGAGCTCGATGACTTCATCATCAGTGAGCGAGAAGCGCCCCCTGTCTGCGGGATCGACATCGATGGTGCGCACGGAGCGGCCGGCTGAGGCATGCTCGCCGTAAACCATCTTGATAGCCTTGGAACCGAGATTGCGCTTGAGAATCGCTGGACGACCCTCTTCGAAGTTCTTCTTGTAGACATAGAACTCATCAGGGTTCACAGCGCCCTGCACAACGGTTTCGCCCAGACCATAGGAAGATGTGATGAACACAACCTGATCGAAACCTGACTCTGTATCCAGCGTGAACATGACGCCACTACTGGCGGATTCACTGCGCACCATGCGCTGAATGCCAGCTGACAGGGCTACGTGCTCGTGGGCATAACCTTGATGCGCACGATAGGAAATCGCTCGGTCGTTGAACAAAGATGCAAACACTTCCTTTACCGCATGCCGGACATGGTCCAGACCAGTGATATTGAGGAAGGTTTCCTGTTGACCTGCAAAAGACGCGTCCGGCAGGTCCTCAGCGGTTGCCGAAGAGCGAATGGCGACTGGTGCTTCAGTCGCGCCTTTCTGCATTTCCTCATAAGCAGCTGCAAGATCTTTTTCCAGACCTGCAGGCAACTTCGCATCGGTTATCCAGCCGCGGATTTCCCTGCCGCATTCGGCAAGCGCGACAACATCGTCGATATTCAGTCGGTCCAGCCTCTCCTTAATCCGCTGTGCCAGACCATCCTGTTCAAGAAACTCGCGATAGGCATCTGCAGTAGTCGCAAAGCCGTTCGGCACGGTGACTCCGGCGCCTGAGAGATTGCTGATCATTTCACCCAGCGAAGCATTTTTTCCGCCGACCCTGTCGACATCGTGCATGCCCAGCTTGTCGAACCAGATGATGTTTGTTGCCAAAGTCTATCTCCCTGTCTCATACCATGGGCCCCAGGCTATGAGGCTCCAGTGTTAGGTCTCTTACTATTGCGAGATTCTTCTCAGAATGTTTCGAGAATTTTGAATGCGAATTCTGTAGGCTATCATAGCCTATTCGCCACGAGTACTCTATCGATGAAACGTACCGCCTTTTTCATTTCCGATGGCACCGGAATCACCGCCCAGGCGCTTGGTCAGGCGCTCCTGGCGCAATTCGAGACAATCGATTTCCAGCGCATCACCCTGCCCTATATCGACAGTGTGGAGAAGGCCCAGAACGTGGTTGCCCGCATCAATCGAACCGCCGATACCGATGAAGGTAGCCCGATTATTTTCGACACTATCGTCAACAGCGAAATCCGCAGCGTCATACGCACCAGCCAGGGCTACATGATCGATATCTTCGGCACCTTCCTCGAACCGCTGGAGATGGAGCTAGGTCACAAGTCCTCGTACACCGTGGGCAAATCTCACTCGATCACTGGTAGCGAACGGTATAATCAACGCATCGAGGCCATGAACTTTGCCCTCGAAAATGATGATGGCGCGCGAACGAGGCAGTACTCAGAAGCTGATCTGATACTCGTCGGTGTATCGAGAAGCGGCAAGACACCAACCTGTATCTATCTCGCGCTGCAGTGCGGCCTCAAGGCGGCGAACTACCCGCTTACTGACGACGACATCCTCGACCAGAAGCTACCGAAGGTGCTGCAACCTTACCGCGAGAAGATCTTTGGACTCACCATCGATGTCGATCGTCTGGTCATGATCAGGAACGAGCGCAAGCCGAATTCGCGCTATGCGTCGGTCAAGCAGTGCATGTATGAAGTACAGGAAGTCGAATTGATGTATCAGCGCGAGCGCATTCCTCACATCAATTCCACACATTATTCCGTTGAAGAGATAGCGACCCGCATCCTCATGGAGACGGGCATAGAAAGGCGGGTTCGCTAGCACCCCAGCGACATTGGCGCCATAGACGGCATGGGGCATCCTGAGTGGATGCCCCGGCACTCACGTCAGAGCTTGCGCAACTTGAAGCGTTTGGTATCCAGCTGAGAAGCGCCGCGCTCACCCACAACCAGACCTACAGAGTGCCTGGCGGCATCAGCCGCTGCCGTCAGGTAACGCTCAGCAACCTGCTTCAACTCGGCAGAACCGGTTTTCAGCACGCTCGACCTGAAGCGGGCGTGATAATCGTCATCGCGACCGAACAAGGCATTGATGAAAGCGGTCTTGCCCTCACCGGCTGGCGAGCGAGGCTTGTCCAATCCGCCAATCACACCGAGGATGGCCTCTTCGAGCGCTGCGTCCTCAATCCTGGTCTCCAGCAGCCAGTCCACTGAACGGGCAAAGTCCTGCAGCGTCTCGTTGAGCCGCGGATCGCGATAGCTGTAGAACTTGAAGGCACAGCTGCTCGCATCCTGTGCTGCACCGCCGCCATAGGCACCACCCTGCTCGCGCACGGCCCGGTGAAGGAAGCCATTTCGCATCAGATTGCCGATGACGGTAAGCGGCGCATTGTCTGGATGATCAGCGGGCACGGTAGGCACTGCGATCGCGGCAAAATTGACTTGCGAGTTGATCTGCCATGCTTGCTGCACCTGTATTGGCTGCTCCAGGCTAACGGTGCGGAGGTCCAGTCCCGCCATACCAAGCTTCAGATCGGCGCCAAAGCGGTCAACGATCGACTGGCTCCGCTGAAGAAAGGCAGACTCGCCAATGGCTGCAAGTTGACCAGGTTCTGCAAGCAACTTCTGGTGCAGCTGTTCAAGCTTGCCTGCGAACACTTCGAGCTTGGCGCGATCGCTGAAGCCAGCGATGGTTTCGCGCAGCCATGGAATAGATTCGATGCCACCCATCTTGTAGCTGACCGCAGCACTTGCGCTCAAACCCGACGCGGCCAGCGACATGGCAAGGCTATGACCTGAACCCGTCACGCGCTCGACTCGCCGTGTCAGAATCTGACTGCAGAGCTCATGGATGCGGTCGAGCTCGTCGAAACGGCACTCCGCCATCGTTCGCGTCATCAGATCAGCCAGTTTGTCACCATTGCGCTCGAGCGCCTTACCGCCAAGCACGAAGGCACCGCCACAGAAGGCCGACGAATCCAGCGGACCACGATACTGCGTGAATGCACCGATACCACCGGTACTGGCTGACTGCTCCTCCTGCATCTGCAGATAGCTGGCCTTGCCTACGCCAAGCTCTGGAATGATGGCCGAGAGTAAGGGCAACAGCCTCAGCTCCTCATCGCTAAGCTGTGGAATCGAGGACATATACTGGAGATAGACCAGACCGTTGGTCCCCTGGTCATAAGCCGTGAGTAACTGTCCCTTGTCACTGGACTTGCCAAGCGCTTCAGCTGGCTTGACCATTGGCTTGTTCGGCGGCACATCCGCCAACCCAACTTTCGGCAGAATATCTGGCTTGTCAACCGAGGCCTGTCTTGCCGTAAGCGCTTCAGCGCGCTCGATCAGCTGTTGCCTCTGTTCAGCGTTCAGGCGGGAATTGATTTCAGCCAGCTTGCCGGCTTCTATGGCTGCCTGCCTTGCCGCCATCTGTTCGTCGGGCACCAGCGCCACGGTCACTCGATGCATGTTTTCCAACAGCAGGCGACGCACGAGTCCGCAGATGTAGTCAGGATCGGCGATTTTCTGTCTCAGCGACTCCAGAGCCTCATCGATATCCAGGTGTGAACCGGGATTGATGCCAGCCAGAGCCGGTGACAGACCTGCCAGAATCAGCTGAAGACCGTAGGGGTAGCCGTCGCCGGAAATCTCCCGCTGGCTCAGCTCGAGCTGATGCAGTACCGACTGCAACTTGTCCTGATCGATGCCGTTCTCGGCGATGTCCTGCAGTACGCCAAGTACGAGCTGTTCGAAGGCTTCGATGTGGCTTCTTTCGGAGCCCTCCAGACCACACACGAATACCATCTCGCGGAAGCTGTCTTCGAGCCCACAAAGTCCGCTGGGTGAATTGCCCAGATCAGTGGTTTCAATCGCCTGCATGAGTGGTGACGCGCTGTGTTCCAGCAGCACGTTCGCCAACAGATGCGCTTCGAGATTCTGCTCCAGATCACTGCCGTCGCCCAGCAGCCAGCCCATGACGATATGAGTCTTGTTTTTCAGCCCGTTTTCTTCATCAGCCTCGCAGGGATAATGTTCGATAGCGGTCAATGGCGCGGCGTAGCGTTTTTCGGCCGGAATCGAGATCAGCCTGGACAGGCCGTCCGATGCGCTCACCGTAGCTGCGACACCATCAGGTACAGCAGCGAAGTGGCGCAGCGCATTGTCATGCAGCGACTGCTGGATTTCTTCCACCGGCAGATTACCAAAGGTCATGATGACGGCGTTGGAAGGATGATAGTGTGTGGTATAGAACTGCTTGAGCTGCTCGTAGCTCAGCTCGGTGATTTCAGCCGGATCGCCGCCACTGTTGTGGTGATAGGTCGAACTCGGAAACAGGTGACGGGTCACTGCGGCCCAGAGTTGGGACATGGACGAGCTCATCGCGCCCTTCATCTCGTTGTACACCACACCCTTGTAGACCAGCGGCGACTCGGGATTGGACGGCTCCGCCACCTCGATACGGTGACCCTCCTGCGCGAAATCCAGCTCGTTGAGTGTGGGGAAGAAGACCGCGTCCAGGTAGACGTCCAGCAGATTGAAGAAATCCTTGCGGTTTTCACTGGCGAATGGATAGGCCGTCCAGTCCGCACTGGTGAAGGCATTCATGAAGGTGTTCAGCGAGCGACGGGTCATCATGAAAAAAGGATCACGAACCGGATAGCGCTGGCTTCCGCACAAGGTGGTGTGCTCGAGGATATGAGCGACGCCAGTTGAATCGGTGGGCACCGTGCGCAGGCCGATCAGGCAGACATTCTCATCGCTCTCGGATGCAAGGTGATAGTGCACGCAGCGGCTGGCTTCGTGATACCAGGTTTGCAGGTTGACGTTCAACGATTCGATGTTTTCGGTCGAAATCAGGCGAAAATGGGCGGTAGCGGGGCTTGCAGCGTCATCCACCGCGGCTTGATTAGCATTTTTTCTCATAAATTTTTGTGCCAAATGATGACAGGTTCAGCGGCAAGCCTATCACAGGGTGCTATGGTTGTGACTAGACTGATAACTATCGGCGCAATAGGCATGGGTATGCCGGCCTGTCGTGAATCCTGTGGTGAACTTATGTTGCGATCTGACCAGCCATGATGAAATCGTCTTCAGCAAGCGACGAGGCGACAGCACTGCCTGTGCCTGATGCCACGAGATCGTCGACCGAAAGCCTTTTATCAGACCGGCCGCTGCCTGCGCCTGAATCAGACCCCGGCGCTGCCGAGGTCACGAGCCCAGCCGAACCTCACACAGCATTCTTCGACACGGCACTGCTTTCGCGCCAGTATGTCAGGGAGCGCACTCGCTATATCGAGGAGCTTAAACGGCAGCCCGGTATGCTGCGCAAGCTGGTGACAGCTTCTGTGCTCTATCTTACGCGTCGCATGATATGGAGCTTTGGCTTCTTCCCGATCGTGATAGCGTTCTGGCTGCCGCTCGTGTTTGCCCGCTTCAACCCGGTCGTAATGGTCAACAACCTCCTGCCCTCGCTGCAGTCTTTCGTGCAGGCCAACCCGCAGGCACAGGCCGCCGCCCTGGAAACCGTATTTATCGCCTGGTTCTCCATCGGCTTTGCGTTTACGATATTCGACCTGATCCTTACGCCATTCAGGAATCCGCTGGAACAGGCGACCAAATATCATATGCAGGCCTGGCTGGCGCTGAGAGCGCCTGGTGTAAGGGCTGCTGATATCGAAGCTGCCGACCTGGTGCAGAATGACCCGGAGACAGTACAAAAATCAGACAGTCAGCGCGCTGACTCCTGATTCAGTTCACAACAATCTGTTACAATAACGGCTACACTGACGCCTGTTACCTGTACCCTTGAGGGACTCATGGTCGACCTGAGACCGCTACTGTTCGTAAATCTGCTGGTATTCATGCTGTTCATCACAGCGGCCTTCGCCGCTTACGAACATGGTCGTCTTGACAACCTGCTGCCACCCTCGATTCAGCTTGCTGGTTCGAGCAAAGATCAATCCATGCCGGCTGACGCAAGCAGGGGCGCGTCCGAGCGCTCTTCCAGTGCGGCTATCGGCAGTCTCTGGCAAGACACTGCCGACGCGCAGGGCCGAGTCGACCGCGAGCCTGAAACGCTCAGCGACTTCAGTCCCTATGATGAAAATACCGAGGCCCTGTCAGCTAACGAAGATGTCGATCAGGCCATACTGTTCGTCGATCAGCTCGAGGCCGAGAGTGGCCCGAGCAGTGGCGATGCCTCCGAAGCGGCCGACAAGATAGCCGGTACGCTCGCCATGGCCACTGTGGACTCGGGTTCAGATGCCACAAAATCCGCGGCAGATATCGCAAAGCGTGCGAGCGAACAGGCAAACGATGCTGCTGAGCAGGCAGAATCGACACAGGTCCCTGCCGACGCAACAGCTGAAGCACCGCAAGTCTCGGAGCCCGTGGTCGAAGCACCCGCGGTACCCGTCAAACCCGTTGCGCCAACGCCAACTACCGGCACCCTGGTCATTCGCTCGAATGTCACCGGCGACCGCGCATCAATCAACGGTCGTGATTATGGTGCGACGGCGGTTACCGAGCGGCTGAAGCCCGGCAGCTACGAAATAACAGTGACCAAGCCCGGCTATGAAGCCTGGTCAACGCAGGTCAGGCTTGAGCCCGGCGCAAAGCGCATTGTCCATGCGAAGTTGAACGAGATCAAAGGCGTCGATTTCGTCGATGGTGTCTGGCGAAACAACGTTCGCAGCGGTGAAGGCAAATATCAGACCAGTGATGGCACGCGCTATACCGGCAACTTCGACGACGGACAGTTCGAAGGCTTTGGCAGTCTGAAGAAAGCGGACGGCACACGGTACGAGGGCAATTGGCTGGATGGCGAGTACCACGGTAGTGGCACACTGGTCCTGCCTGATGGCACCAAGTATGTCGGCACCTTCCGCAGCGGGCAGTACGACGGTCAGGGTACGTTGACGCTGGCCAATGGTGATATCTTCACTGGCCTCTGGGGCAACGGCAAGCTGAATGGTGAAGGCACATTCACAAGCTCGGATGGCGACCTATACGTAGGCAGCTTCGTGAACAATGAGTTTCATGGCCAGGGCACCGTCACCTATGGCGATGGCTCGCACTACGAGGGAACTTTTGCCAATGGCAAGTATCAGGGCAAGGGCGCCCTCACCTTCGCTGATGGCAAGCGCTACGTCGGCCAATTCCTCGATGGCAAGTTCCACGGCCTCGGTGAGTTCATGAACCCGAACGGCAGCAAGATCACTGGCAATTTCAAATTTGGCGAACCTTTCGGCCAGGCCAAACTTACAACGGCGCAGGGCGAAGTCTTTACAGCGAGGACGAGCGAGCCAGGCACCTGTTATCGAGAACAAAGTTACAGAGCAACGGCCTGTCCGGAGCTGGAGGGATGGTAGGAACTATGTCAGCACTTAAACAAGACAGACGCGAACTGGGGACTCAAATGAGTATCAGAAAAGCTTTACTGGTCGATGATTCCAAGGTCGCCCGGTTTGCCCTGAGCAAGTTGCTTGAGAACAAGAACCTGGTCGTAACGATGGCCGGCTCTGCGGAAGAGGCCCTGGACTATCTGGCAGCCAACGAAGCACCCGATGTGATCTTCATTGATCACCTCATGCCAGGCATGAGCGGCGTCGAGGCGACCAAGGCCATCAAGGCCAATCCTGATACGGCATCCATTCCGGTGGTCATGTGCACGTCGAAGAAGTCGCGGGAATTCGAGGAAGCTGCCAAGCGCTTCGGTATCTACACCATCCTGACCAAGCCACCGCAGAGTGAGAATATCGACCGCCTGCTACAGGAGCTTGGCAATGACATTGCAACCGGCAACCTGAACAAGGAGCCGGTTGATCCGACGGCGCTCGATTTCGTGCATGCCGATGACAATGAAACATCGCTGACTGCAGCGCAGGCTTCTGCCTACTCACAGTTCCTCGAAGCAGCCAACTCGTCATCGTCGGCCAAGACACCCGCGCCGGTGGCCGGCAATCAGGTCTTCTCCAGCGCACTTGACGCCGACGCCATCGAGCACATTGCCCGCTCGGCAGTGAAAGTGTCGATGAATACGCGAATTCACGAGCTGCTGACCGACCTGTTCGACGAGCAGTATCATCACATCAAGCGGGTCATCGACGAGCA
The DNA here is from genome assembly GCA_002354735.1 of Gammaproteobacteria bacterium UBA2679. Taxonomy (GTDB): domain Bacteria; phylum Pseudomonadota; class Gammaproteobacteria; order Pseudomonadales; family Oleiphilaceae; genus Allohahella. The sequence goes on from DEMD01000003.1 coordinate 74,716, forward strand.
GAACAAGCAGGCGTCCACCCTGACGACCGAACTCGACCGCATCGTCGAAAACAAGCTGAACAACCTGCGAGACACGCTGACCGAGAGCGTAACGCTTGCGGTCACCCAGGAGATGGAAGATATCCGACGAGCTGTGAAGGAGCGTCCAGCGCCTTCCAGCCAGGGCATGACGCCGGTGCAGCTCGATGAGCTGAAGGATCACCTGACCTCGGTACAGAGCATCGATACAGATTTCTGGCAACAGCTTCAGGCCGAAGCCATACAGCAGGCGCATGACATATCCAGGGAGACTGCGGAGGATATTGCCCGCAGGACCATAGAGATGTATGCCGAGAAGGAAAGACGTGAAAATCGAAAGACTTACGGTCTGGCGCTTGCCGTCAGCCTGAGCGTCTTTTCTCTCGGTATTGCCTATCTGGTCGGCTTCATGGGTTAATACTGTCCGGCACACCAGCAGCTGGACAGGTAATGAACCGACTTTTCGTAGATGATCTCACCGTACTCGACTTTTCCTACCTGCATCCCGGCAGGGGAATCGTCGGGGAAAGCTGGATCGTCGACATTGAACTCGCAGGCGAACTCGATGCCCAGGGCATGGTATTCGACTTTGGACACGTCAAGAAACTCCTCAAACAGTCGATCGAATCCACGATCGACCACAAGCTCGTCATTCCCGAACAACTGCAATACCTCGACGTAGAGCACTACGACGAGGGTGAGACTGCACGTACTGACGTTTCTGCCACGCTCGCCGATGGCAGCCTCGTCAGGCTCTCCTGCCCGGCAGAGGCCATCGTGATCCTGCCGCTCGCAGATATACAGATTGACACTGTAGTACCCCTTCTGAAGCAGCAGCTGCAGGCCGCACTCCCCCCGAACGTGAAGGAGCTAAGCCTTTACCTGCGCGAAGAAGTGATTCAGGGGCCCTATTACCACTATACCCACGGCCTGAAGAAGCATGAGGGTGACTGTCAGCGCATTGCTCATGGCCACCGGTCGCGCATCGAGATCTACAGCGACGGCCGCAGAAGCCAGCTGACGGAGTATCAATGGGCCAAGCGCTGGAAGGATATCTATCTGGGGCACTCAGAGGACGTTGTGAGCGAAGAAGTACACAACGGGCGCAAGCATATTGTATTCGAGTATGAGAGCTCTCAGGGACGCTTCAGGCTCGTTATAGGGGAACACTCCGTCTACATGCTGGAAACGGAAACGACGGTGGAGTGCATTGCCGAGCATATTGCGGCCAGACTCAAGCGGCAGAACCCCCAGAACCGATTCAGGGTCAAAGCCTTCGAAGGAGTCCGGAAAGGGGCCATAGCGGAGCGCTGAAGCAGCTCAGCGCAGTTCACCTCGTCGCTCGGACCGACTGACGAGGTGTGTCATCCACCAGCGCTGCACTTTTCTGCAGACGAAAAAAAAGGCCAGGACTAATATCCTGGCCTTTTTCATTTGCAGAACCCTGGAGCAGTTCGAACTTCAGTTCTTGCTGATCCATCTCACATCGGGTCTGCGACACATCACGAAGATGGCGTCCCCAAGGGGATTCGAACCCCTGTTACTGCCGTGAAAGGGCGGTGTCCTAGGCCTCTAGACGATGGGGACTAAAACTTTGACTCATGAGCTTTCGCTCAATACGTCCATCACTGCAATTACTACTACAACTTACTTGTACAACTCACTTTCATTGCGCCGGATTGGTGGAGCCAGACGGGATCGAACCGTCGACCTCAACGCTGCCAGCGTTGCGCTCTCCCAGCTGAGCTATGGCCCCGTTGACCAGCACAACGGGGGCGTATGTTATGGATAAGCCCCCTATGAGTCAAGCGCTTTTATTCACTTTTTTTCGCTAAAAACTCGGCATAATCTTTTTCCGCCTGCTTCAGCTTTTTCTTTGACAAACCGCCAAGAATTTTGATAGCCGATCGCAGTCTGGCACGCGTCATATCAGGGCCCAGCATCTCCATCGAATCGACGATGGACCAGGATTGACTCGTACCAGCCACACTCACGAAAACCGGAAACATGAAGACGCCGAGCTTGACGTCCAGATGAGCGGCCAGCGACTTGAGCGCGGCAAAGAGCGCATCTTTATCCCAAACTTGCTGCGCGTCAAGTGTCCAGCTCGTTAATTGCAGTGCCGAGACCATATCTTCGGGCGAAAACTTGCTGTGCTCGAAGTCAGCAGGCGTCAGAGGCAGCTCGCCAGCGAACAGGAAAGTGGTCATGGGCGCGATGTCGGAAAACGCGCTTACACGGGTCCTGACGTGATTGACGACAGGCTCCAGGTGTCGCATGGGGTATCCCCACTGCTCTACCCGCTCGGCAAAGCTCACATCGTCCAGGGATTCACGAATCCACACACCATTGAGCCAAAGTAGCTTCTCGACCGAAAATACCGGGCCACCTAACGATACGCGCTTGATATCGAAATGCTCGATCATGGTCGCCAAGTCAAAGCGCTCCCGCTCGTCAGGCATGGACCAGCCCATGCGACCCAAAAAATTCAGCAGGGTCTCGGGCAGGATACCAAGGCGCTCGAAGTAACGGATGCTCACCGGATTCTTGCGTTTGCTCAGCTTGGTCTTGTCCTCGTTCCTGAGCAGCGGCATATGACAGAAGCTCGGCAGTTCCCAGCCAAAGTAGTCGTACAGCAGCTTGTGCTTGGGCGCAGAACTGATCCATTCCTCACCTCGAATCACATGGGAGATTTCCATCTCATGATCATCGACCACGTTGGCCAGGTGATAGGTCGGCATGCCATCCGATTTCAGCAGGATCTGACAATCCACCTGTGACCATTCGATTTCAATGGTGCCACGCAGCATGTCGTCGATCACGCAGACGCCTTCGTCTGGCACTTTCATGCGAACGACGTAGGGCTCGCCGGCCGCAAGTCGACGCTCGACCTCGTCCTTTGGCAACTCGAGGTCACCTTTGATTCCGGGGTTGAGCCCTGCTGCCTTGCGCTCTTCCCGGATCTGGTCGAGTTCTTCTGACGTGCGGAAGCAGTAGAAGGCGTGGCCGCTTTCAATCAGCTGTTCCGCGTACTTGCGATAGCGGTCGCCCCGCTCGCTCTGCCTATACGGCGCATGCGGACCGCCCACATCCGGACCTTCGGCCCAGCTCAGGCCCAGCCAGCGCAACGACTCAAGGATGAGCGCTTCGGATTCTGGCGTGCTGCGAGCCTGATCGGTGTCTTCGATACGCAGTATGAAGTCACCGCCGTGCTGGCGTGCAAAACAGAGATTGAACAGGGCGATGTAGGCGGTGCCGACGTGAGGGTCACCGGTAGGCGATGGCGCGATTCGGGTCCGCACCCGACGTGACGAGGCGCCACCATTCGCTGAATTTTCAGTAGTGGTCATGGATATTCCTGTGATGAGCAGAAGCGTTCGAGGCGCGTATGCTACTGCGCCGTCGCCTTCATTGGAAACTCGACGTTACAGCCAGCCAGGCCGCAGTAGCCATTGGGGTGCTTGTCGAGGTACTGCTGGTGATAGCCTTCGGCGTAATAGAACTGAACGTTCTGGCGGATTTCCGTGGTAATTCGGTACTGACCACGCTGCTGTTGCGCGAGCGCCTCTTCGTAGATTTTTGCCGAACGGGCAGCAATCTCATGCTGCGCGGGTGTTGTCGTGTAGACGGCGCTACGGTACTGGGTACCGACATCGTTACCCTGTCTGAAACCCTGTGTCGGATCGTGTGCTTCCCAGAACACCCTGAGCAGGCGCTCGAGAGGCACTATTTTCGGATCGAATACAACGAGCACCACTTCAGTGTGGCCCGTCTGCCCGCTGCAGACTTCATCGTAAGTCGGGTTCGGCGTAGTGCCACCGGCATAACCGACCGCGGTGGTATACACACCTTCGAGGCGCCAGAACAGCCGTTCAGCGCCCCAGAAACAGCCAAGTCCAAGGATGATCGACTCGTGGCCGTCAGGGAACGGCCCCTTCAACGGCGTACCGAGCACATCGTGAACACCAGCAGATCCTTCGAGTGGCTGTGGTTCATCGCGCCCTTTCAAGGCATTTTCAGGTTCGACTATCCTGAGGGACGCTGGATCCTTACGTAAAAACATGCTGCTTACTCCAATGATTTGAGGTGTTATACGAACCGACGCCTGTAACTGTCGAATCGGCTGCGGGATTCAGCCGTTTCATATCAAAAGCGTGCGCCGCTTTGCGTCAATTTTCCTTGAACTGCCACAGATTGTGCTAGATTTAAGGGATACGCACTGCCCTACGCCCAATCTCACAGGATCTATCTGCATGGCACTTCAGACCGCGCTTGTTGTCGATGACTCCAAGCTTGCCCGGATTACGCTGCAGCGTTTACTTGAAAAGCACCAATTGAGGGTGCAGACGGCCGAATCTGCCAGAGATGCGCTCGCGATGATCGACATGCAGAAGCCCGACATCATCTTCATGGATCATCTCATGCCCGAGATGGATGGTTTCGAGGCCACGCAGGAGATCAAGCGCAATGCCTCCACGACCCATATCCCCGTCATCATGTGTACCGGCAAGGAAGGCGTGGATGACTATGATGCGCAGGCTCGAGCCATAGGCGCTTCCGGCACGCTATCGAAGCCGCCACAGGCTGATGCACTGGCTGCAGTGCTCCGCGAAGCCGGCAGCGCGCCTTCGTCGGCCCAAACTGTCGCGCCTGCTGCGCCTGAACCGATTGCTGCGCAGCCTATTCCGCAGCCAAAGGTATTTCAGTCGGAGCTCGACCAGGCCTCTCTGGACAGGATCGTGGCCCAGGTACAACAGGCACTCGACCAGAAATTGCTCGCCCCGGCATTTGCTGGCATCGAATCCAGGCTGAAGTCGATCGAATCCGAAGTGGTCGATCTCGCCTCTACAGAGGCAGCGGTAGCGCCTTCGATGAGCCCAGACGATATTCGCGCGTCGGTTAGTGAACAAGTGAGATCCCGCTTCACCGACCTGTTTGAAAGCCGGATCCGACCGCAGATCCAGACAGATATCGACAAGGCCATGCAGGCGGTGAAGCCTGTAGCTGCCGAGCCTGTGAAGGCGTCCGAAGATGAGACCATGACAGCCAGGATCGTGGCCGACGTGGAGCAGACCCTGCGTCCAATGTTCGACTCGGAAATCCAAGCTGTGGAAGAGCGCGTGCAGACCGCTATGGACGAGACCCTGAGCGAGTGGCGCCGGGACCTCGATCAGCAGATGCGTGTGATCGCCGAAGAAAGTGTCCTGACACAAAAAACCGACGGCAGCGTCGATATCGACGCGACTGTGGCTCGCCTGCGTGAGGAAATGTCCGATGTCGCTACAGCTTCCGCCGTGGGCGCAGTCGATAGTGCCATAGAAGATCGCCTGCAGGCCTGGCAAAGCCGTCTGGACTCAGCTATTGCCGACATGAAGCGGCAGCTTGCCGACGACTCACGCGCCAGTTCCGCCCTGAGCGACGATGCTCAGGCGCAGATCGAGGCTCTGGTCAGTGAGAAGATTGCGGTGGCTCGTGGCGCACTGCATGATCAGCCTGAAACTGAGCGTGCGCAAGGCAGCTCAGGCGGCTCTGGCATGCTGCTCGCGATTACTGGTATCGTTATCGCTACCATTGCCCTCGTGAAAAGCTTCGGAGTCTTTTGAGAGACGAAATTTACCGGTCTATCGACGCAGGTTCCACCAGATCAGATGACGCGGCATCCGCAGCGTCAGTAGCGCCTTTCCGCTTCAACGAAACGGTTGCACATGTCTTCCACGACATGATCAACCGCTCAGTGCCGGGCTATTCGCTCATGCTCGAGCTCATCACAGTGCTGGCCGGCCGCTATGCTGGCCCTGGTGCTCGCTGCTATGATCTGGGCTGCTCCCTTGGCGCATCAGCCTTGGCGATTGCCCAGGGCCTGAAGGGACCTGTCGATGACGCGCAGCCGAGTGCCCGCATCATCGGCATCGATAATTCTGCGGCGATGCTGACACGCTGCAGACAGAACGTCCTGCGTGATCCGGACGCAGCGGCACTGATCGAGCTTCAGGAAGCAGATATCTGCGAACAGGTCTTCGAGCCCAGCCAGTTCATTGTCTCCAACTTCACGCTGCAGTTTGTTGCCCCCGATAAGCGACCTGCCCTTCTAGCAAAGCTGTTTGATGCCCTGGAAGCCGGAGGTGCCTTCTTTCTGGCCGAGAAGATCCGTTATGATGATGGCGAAGTCGACCGGCTGATGATCGACATTCACGAACGCTTCAAACGCAGCCGAGGCTATTCTGAACTCGAGATTGCAGCCAAGCGAGCAGCACTGGAAGCCGTACTTCTGCCTGAGAGCTCGCAGACTCATATCCTTCGATTGAAAGAGGCTGGCTTCAGTCAGGTCACAGAGTGCTTCCGTTGCCTCAATTTCAGCGCGTTCCTGGCCATCAAGTGAGGCCAACATGGGCGAGCTACGGTAGCTTCTACGACTGGATACTCCTGCCAGCGTTCGAAGCGCTATCCAAACGTGGCGACGCCGACATTGCCGAGCGCTATCGAGAGGCAAGCGCAGCGTTCATCGGGCAGCGTGACCACGGCGATCAGGTCGCGTGGCAGGCCGCAATGGATGCCTTGCAGGCCCTACAAATCGAAGGCAAGTTCAACAGCCGCCTTGATGAGCCCGTGGTGGCCATCACCAGCCCACGAGGCATTTCGACCCAGACCAACGAAGCCCTGACAGCAGCCCTGGACGCCTTGCATCCCTGGCGAAAGGGCCCGTTCAGCCTGTTCGACGTGTTCATCGACACAGAGTGGCGCTCTGACTGGAAATGGCAACGTCTCGAGCCCTGGCTGGACCCGCTCAAAGGTCGCGCTGTACTTGATGTCGGCTGCGGCAGTGGCTATCACTGCTGGCGAGCACGTGGCGCCGGGGCCAGCCTGGTCGTTGGGGTGGACCCTTCCATCAAGTTTCTTTACCAGTTCGCGGCGCTCAAGCATTTCATGCGCGATGAACCAGTATTCTATCTGCCGATGCGCTCTGAGGACCTGCCGACCGCTTCGGGGTCGCGTAGCCGGCTTTTCGATACCGTGCTGTCGATGGGTGTGCTCTATCACCGCAAAGAACCCTTGAATCATATTCTTGAACTCAAGAGCGCGCTCCGACCGGGTGGTCAGCTGGTCCTCGAGACGCTCGTGATCGACGGTGATGCACAGACGGTGCTCATGCCGGAAGATCGCTATGCGCAGATGCGCAACGTGTGGTTCATTCCATCACCGGAGATGCTGATGCGATGGCTCAGGCGCTGTGGCCTGAAAGACGTGAAACTTTGTGATGTGAGCGTGACAACTGTAGAAGAGCAGCGTGCGACCCCGTGGATGCGCTTCCAGTCGCTGGCAGATTTTCTTTCGCCAGATGATTCGACGTTGACGATTGAGGGTTATCCAGCACCAAAACGCGCCATTATTACAGCAACGGCAGTCTAAGGTCGCTTGGCGTGAAATGAATGGGTATTGGCAAATCTGGAGCGGGAAACGAGATTCGAACTCGCGACCCCAACCTTGGCAAGGTTGTGCTCTACCACTGAGCTATTCCCGCAAATGGTGATCGTGTAACGGCCATGGACGGTGCCGTAACACGCTGATCCGGCTAAGCTAAAACTGCCTGCGAACCAGTGAGGGCGCAGTATAGGGAGCTGTTATTCTCATTGCAAGCCTCCTGATGTGGATTAATCCACATGTCGAGCAAGAGAATGCTCGCCCAGGTTCAAACGGTCAGGGAGCCCTTGACAGCCGTAGTCTGCAAGGCAGCCAATTGCTGTGGTTCCAGCTCGTCTCTCAGGCCTTCGAATAGCGCCTGCCCCTGCTGGCGCACACGTGCTGGCCGGCACGCCATCATGGCGACATAGATGTGAGCACGCTCATAAGCATCCAGCGCCAGATCATCTCCATTCGCTACGGCCTGCAGACACAGGGCCTCGACCTTCGGCAGATAGTTGTTCTCCAGCACCGTATTGGCGAACATGCTGTTCTGGACGAAGTGCAGCAGGATTATGAGCGCCAGGACGCCTTCAGGACTGCGCTCCCAATTGTCGAAAGTACCCTCGCTAGCCAGTAATACCATGCCGGAGAACCGTCGCCGGAGCGCGCGCGCAGATGTTTCCCTGTCGTGGAACCAGTATCTTAGTATTTCATCGGCTGACCACATATTCTTCCTCAGTCGTATAACCAGGTCCGGCAGGAGGACGCTGGGCGTCGGGCTACAGTGCCTTGCATCATCTTCTACGAGGCTAGTGTGCCGTCTGGTTGCTACGCATAATTAAAATGCGTGTCCCAGGGCTGGATGGCAAGGCGCAGCCCGCAGCAAAGGGTGTTCGAGAAAGGTCACGCCATTGCCAAGGCTTGCAACGCGGCCAGGGGGCGCACCCCGGAGGGCGAGTTTTAAGTATGCGTATTAACCAGACGGGACACTAAGATGACTATTGATCATACAATTCTGATGGCACATGGCAGTCGCGATCCGCAATGGGCGGCCCCGTTCGAAGCGCTGCATGAAGCTGTACTGAAAGATATGCCTGCGGCGCATCCCACCACGCTCGCCTATATGGAGCTGAGCGAGCCGACCCTGGAACAGGCAGTCGCCAGCGCCGTCGAGGCCGGGGCGAAGTCAATCGCGGTCCTGCCCCTGTTTTTCGCCGCTGGTCGACATCTGCGCGAAGATGTTCCGGCCATGATTCGTGAACTGGAGAAGCAGCTGCCTGTCAGCCTGACTCTGCTACCGCCGGTAGGTAGTCATCCGAGCTTTTTCAACGCCGTCGCTGACATCATTCAGGAAAGCATACGGGAGTCCGCCTCATGAACGAAAACCTCTCGCACGTATTGCTGACCGGCGGGACCGGCTTCGTCGGCACTCATTTGATCGATCGCCTCCTGCGTGGACGAGCCGGATCAGGGGCTTCCGCTGTCGAAGGCAGGCTTCTGATCAGTGTGCTCACGCGCGAACCCGATGATGCCGTCAAACAATTCAGACAGCAGTACTCCGATCTCGACACATCGCTGGCACCGCAGGTGAGTAGCGATCCCAAATCATTCGCCGCCAACCAGCGTCATGGCATCCTGTGTGTCGACCGGTTCGACCAGCTTGCCGGGTTGGCTACGCCTGATGCAGTCATTAACCTGGCGGGCGCAGGAATTGCCGACAAGCGCTGGAGCGACTCGCGCAAGCAGGTGCTCCGCGACAGTCGGATTCATACGACGGAAAAACTGGTGGGTTGGCTCACTACGCTGGACAAGCGGCCTCGCGTGCTGGTATCAGCCTCGGCAGTGGGCTTCTACGGTGCTCAGGGCGATAAGCCGGTGACCGACGACACAGCTCCGCATCAGGAGTTTCAGCATGAACTCTGCCGTGACTGGGAGCTGGCAGCACTGCAAGCGGAAAAACTTGGTCTTAGAGTATTCATTCCTCGCATTGCACCGGTACTCGGGCGCGATACTGAGGGCAATCTTGCAGGCTTCCTGAAGCGACTGGTTCCACCATTCCGATTTGGTCTGGGCGGCCCGATCAGCGACGGCCAGCACTGGATGCCCTGGATCCATGTCAGCGACCTCTGCAGGCTGATTCTGACGGCCCTCGACGACGAGCACTTCTCCGGTCCGGTTCTCGCCTGTGCGCCAGATACCCGTCGCAATGCCGACTTCACCAAGGCTCTGGCAAGTACGCTGCATCGGCCCGCGGTACTACCCTTGCCCGCCTTTGCGCTCAAACTCGGTTTCGGTGAAATGTCGCGGCTGCTATTGACCGGTCAGCAGGCCATCCCGAAAGCCGTTGAAGCACTGGGCTTCAAATATGACTATCCGACCCTGGACGAGGCGCTGAAAGCCGTCCTCGGCTGAAGCGCCGTGGCGAGGAAGTTTGCGAAGCAGGCAGTCGGAACACTAGAATGCTGTTCCAGTGACCATTCCTTTTGATGGACGACCCAATCCGCATGCAGCAGACGACATTATCATGAAGGCCAGCCAATATCTTATCGCTACCCAGAAAGAGACACCCGCCGACGCAGAGGTCATTAGCCATCAGCTGATGCTCAAGGCCGGTATGATCCGCAAGGTCGCCTCTGGCCTGTACACGTGGTTGCCCATGGGCTTGCGGGTCCTGCGCAAAGTTGAAGCCATCGTTCGTGACGAAATGGAAAAGGCCGGTGCCCAGGAAGTGCTGATGCCGGGTATACAGCCGGCGGAACTTTGGGAGGAATCCGGACGCTGGTCCAATTTCGGCGACGAGTTGCTGCGCCTGAAGGACCGCCATCAGCGGGAGTTCTGTGTCGGCCCGACGCACGAAGAGGTCATTACCGATCACATGCGCAACGAGCTGCATTCATACAAGCAGCTCCCAGCGAATTTCTTCCAGATCCAGACCAAGTTCCGTGACGAACGGCGCCCCAGATTCGGTGTAATGCGCGCGCGCGAGTTCCTGATGAAGGACGCCTACAGCTTTCATGTCGACCAGGACAGCCTGGATTCGACCTATGAAATCATGTACCAGGCCTATTCGGCCATCTTCGACAGGTTGAGCCTGCGCTATCGCGCAGTTCAGGCTGACAGTGGCAGTATCGGTGGCTCAGCTTCGCACGAGTTTCATGTGCTTGCCGACAGTGGTGAAGACGACATCGTATTCAGTAGCGGCTCCGATTATGCCGCGAACATCGAAAAGGCTGAAGCGCTTGCGGTAGGTCCCGATGGCGAATTGTGTACGGATGCCTTTACTGCCCATATCGACAGCAGCGGCATGCCTGCGGCTGAATCAGTCTCTACGCCCGGCATGACAAGCATTGGCGAAGTCTCCGGATTCCTGAATATCAGCCCCTCGGCTACCGTAAAAACCCTGCTGGTCAACGGCGCCGAGGGTGGTCTCGTGGCCTTGTGCCTTCGCGGTGATCACAGCCTGAATACGGTAAAGGCGGAGAAGCTCGAGGAAGTGCATACGCCGCTGACCATGGCTGATGAAGCGGTTATCGAGGAAGCCATCGGTTGCAAGCCGGGGTCGATTGGACCGCAGGCACTCAAGGCAAAAGGCATCCCGCTTATCGTCGACCGCTCTGCGGCAGTGATTCCCTTGTTCACTGCCGGGGCGAACGAGGAAGGCCGTCACTGCACCAACCTCAATTGGAAGCGCGACATAGGTGATGATTTCATTGTCGCTGACCTCCGCAATGTCGTGAGCGGGGATCCAAGCCCCGACGGCAAGGGCACGCTCGACATCAAGCGAGGTATCGAAGTCGGGCATATCTTCAAGCTGGGTGACAAATATTCACAGGCGATGAATGCCACCGTACTGAATGAAAACGGCAAGAAGGTCGTGATGACGATGGGCTGCTATGGCATCGGGGTAAGCCGGATTGTGGCAGCCGCCATCGAGCAGAACCACGATGACGCCGGTATCATCTGGCCCGAAGCGCTGGCGCCCTTCACTATCGTGCTGATTCCGCTGAATTATCAGAAATCAGAGCCTGTTCGTGAACTGAGCGACACGCTATACAATCAGCTGCGTAACCGTGGTTACGACGTTTTGCTGGACGATCGCAACGAACGCCCTGGCGTCAAGTTTGCTGATGCCGAACTGCTGGGCATTCCGCACCGCGTTACAATCGGAGACAGGGGTCTGGCTGAAAATGAGATAGAATATAGACAGCGCAACGACACTGAAAACCGGAGTATCGCGGTCGATAATGCTCTCAGCTTTCTTGAATCAGCCCTCGCCCATCCAAAAACTGGCGAGCGTCTTATCGTGGATGACGCGGCGGCCGAAGGGCAGTCGAAGTAGTCATGCGTGGGCGCATGCCTGTGCGGTGGTGCTATTGGCATTTGCCCTCGTCAGTGTAGACGCACAGGCTTCGGCGCAGGAGCCTGATCCGGAGCTTGCCGCTGCTCTGCGGCAGACGGTCAACGACGCAGCCAGCTTTCCGGATCGCTTCGATGCCGAGGTGTGGCTGGTCGATATGTCTTCACGCCTCTCGCGATACGTCAAAGACCATGATGAGCGACTCATGTTTCTCAAGCTGGTTCATCTGGAAGCGACCAAGGCCAACCTCAGTCCGGAACTGGTGCTGGCCGTGATACATGTCGAAAGTCTGTTCGATCGCTTTGCAATTTCGAGTGTCGGCGCCCAGGGCGCGATGCAGGTCATGCCCTTCTGGAAAAACGAGATCGGACGGCCGGATGACAATCTCATGGATATGGCCACCAATCTTCGCTATGGCTGCACCATTCTCAGACACTATATCAAGCGTTCGAAAGGCAACCTCACCGAAGCGCTGGCAAGGTATAATGGCAGCTACGGCAGGATCAAATATCCTGTGAAAGTTTTCGATCGCTGGGAAAAATACTGGTTCGTCAATGGAAAGTAAGTCAGGGAAAGCCTTGGTACGCGAGTCGGTAGAGAAGAACACTCAAGCAGCCAGATGGATTCGCCGTAGTCAGGCGGTGGTCTACGACAACCCATGGATTCGCGTCGAGCATCATGAGGTCACCGCACCGACAGGTGTGGATACCATCTACGGCCTTATCCATATGCACAATACCGCTGTAGGCATCATCCCTATCGATGACGAGGCCCACACCTGGCTTGTGGGGCAGCTACGATATCCGCTCGGCGCCTGGTCGTGGGAAGTGCCGATGGGTGGCGTCAAGTTGACAGAGCAGACTCAGACAGGCGAGACCTTCGAACAGATGTTGCTCGATGGTGCCGCGCGCGAGCTGACCGAAGAAACTGGCCTATCCGCTACTCGATACACCGAGCTCGTTCGTCTTCATACCAGTAACTGTGTGACAGATGAGCTCGGCGTTGTTTTTCTGGCAGAGGGCCTGAAACATGCTGCGCCCACCCCTGATCCCACTGAACAGCTTACCGTGAGACGTGTGCCCTTTCGTGAAGCCTGGAACATGGCCATGGATGGCAGCATCAGCGATGCACTTTCAGTGGCCGCCATTTTCAAGCTTGGCGTACTCCGGCCACATCTGATCACATCCTGATGCCATAAATCATCGAACGACGTGAATGATGCCCCCGCCTGAGAAATAGCCTCATTCAGCACGTATGCTTATTTTTCAGGCTTCCCAACTGATATACACTGAATCCATCAACAAGGAGTGATTATGATCAAGAAATGTCTCTTCCCGGTAGCCGGCTACGGTACACGCTTTCTGCCAGCTACCAAGGCAATGCCCAAGGAAATGCTGCCCATCGTCAATAAGCCCCTGGTCCAGTATGGCGTCGAAGAAGCGGTCGAAGCCGGTATCGACAACTTCGGCTTCGTGACCGGGCGTGGCAAGCGTTCCATTGCCGATCATTTCGATTACTCCTACGAACTCGAGCATCAGATCAAAGGCTCAGGCAAGGAAGAGTTGCTGACTACCATCCGCAGCCTGATCAACAACAACAAGTTCACCTTCACCCGTCAGAACGAGATGCTTGGCCTTGGTCATGCGATTCTCTCGGGACAGACGCTGATTGGCGATAACCCCTTCGCAGTCGTACTGGCGGATGACCTCTGTCTGGTTGATGATGGTGGTCCGTCCGTGCTTGCGCAGATGACCAAACTGTACAACCAGTTCCGCTGCAGTATCGTTGCTATCCAGGAAGTGCCTGAAGATGAGGTTCACAAATATGGTGTGATCGCTGGTGAACCGATGAAGGACGGCCTGTTCAGGGTCACCGACATGGTGGAAAAGCCGAAGAAGGAAGATGCGCCAAGTCGCTACGCCATCATTGGCCGCTACATTCTCACGCCGGATATCTTCAACATCATTCGCAACACCAAGCCTGGCAAGAACGGTGAGGTACAGATTACCGACGCGCTGATGCAGCAGGCAAAAGATGGCTGTGTACTGGCGTACAAGTTCAAAGGTCGCCGATTCGACTGCGGTTCCATCGAAGGCTTTGTCGAAGCGACAAACCATGTGTACGAGAACTACTACAAGAAAGGCAAGAACTAGTCTGACCAGAGCCTGACCCCGGTCGGGCCAGGCGGGACTGAAGAAGCCTGACGTAAATAGCCGCCCGGCAAGCCTGCTGCGCGGCTATTTTTTATTGGGGCGACGATTTGCCTTTGCTGCCTGCGGCCGAGTCAACTTTGGCCTGAGTAGCGGCGCCTTTATTTGCTGACCTATTCGCCCTGGGCAGCATCTGCATGATGAAGGTGCGCTTTTCATCATCGCACTGTCGGTAGCGTTTCAATAGCTCACGTTCATCTTCGTCTGGCAGTCTGTTCTCAAGCTCCTCACCGAGTTCTGCGAGCGCACCCAGCATCCGGGTAGCCGGATCATCATCTTCGTCGCTATCCAGCCCGGGCAGGACCAGCTGACGCTCCATGCTGCCAGTGGTATCGAGATCGAGGAGCACTTCCAGCGGCACGGAGGCCTTAACGCAGAAGTCGATCAACTGATCCACGTCCGGATATTTACGACGCCCCTCCTCCAGCGCTTCCCAGCTGCGGACCTGACTCTCGGACACCGCGCACATCATGGCCACGTCCTCCTGGGTCAACTTCTTCTGATGCCTGACATCCAGGAGCTTCTGATTGAAATTACGCAGGTACTTCATGCGGCTCTCCATGATATCCAAGTCGCGGTTATTTCGGGCTGGGCTCTGCCGCTTTTTTGAGCGGCCAATGGCTGTTATACCACGAAGCCAGCGCTTCAGCTAACCACTCAGGATCTTCTACCGGAAGATCGTGGCCGGCCTCGGGATGTGTGAGCAGCTTCTGTCGCCATGCCCTCGCCAGGCGCTCTGAGCAGACAGGGTGGACCAGGGCATCGCCCAGGCTTCTCAAAACAAGACAGGGTATATGGAGTGGCGCCCGCAGAGGGTCCCTGTAGGCAGCGGCTGCGCGTAGCTGACGAAGTGCATTAGCTGGCGCCACTGGCTGCGCCTCGGTCCATCGCACCCACTGCTCGAGTCGGGCCTCAGCGTGGAACTCCGGCCTCAATGTCAGCTGCATGATGAAACGTTCCAAGCTGCGGATAGCTGCCGTCTCTCCCGATCGCCTCACGAGCGTCGTGGCCAGGCGGGTGAGTATCCGGAGCCAGTTGTTGACCCGCAAGCGCTCCCAGGGATAGGCGTGCGGCCGCATGCTGGAATTGATGCAGACGAGGCCAACAACCTCGTCAGGATGGCGGTGGACCCACTCAGCCGCCAACATGCCACCCATAGATATGCCGATGAGCAGCAGCGGGCCACCGTCTATCTCCTCTCGAATCGCCTGCATCATCTGGGTAATCGTGGCTGGGGTCCGCTCCACGCATCGGCGCCCATTTCCGGGTAAATCGGGCGCAATTATTACAGGAGCCCCTGAGCCAGATGGGTTGGCGACTGCCGCTTCCCGAAGCTTCTGACTCAGTACTGCAGGAAAGGCCTCCCAATGGCGTCCATCCCGCATCCATCCGCGCAGGAGCACGATGGTCGGTTGCCCTGTCATGACTGCGGCCTGACCGTTCGCTACAGTCATGACGGCGTGTACCAGAGCTGACGCGCTGCGGCTTCGAAAGCCAGGCGATCGTTTGAGACCGGCAGCCAATTGGCGTGAGAGCGCACTGCATCTTTCATGAAATCGAAGAAGGTGAGATGACGGCGCAGCACACGCTCGAGACGATGCGGCATGATTGGATGGAAGAAGCCGAGTAGTTGGGTAAGCTGACGCGGGTTTTTCCGAATCCACTGCCAGGAACCCAGCTCCATCGTCAGCGGCAGGAAGCAGCGCTTTTCTGCAAGCGCCAATTGGTAGAGATAGTCCCAGAGGTCGCCATGCGTGTTATAGACGTTCGCCTGGGGCTCGAAGGTGTATATGTTATGCGGGTAGGTTTCGGCAAGCAGCTTGTGAAATGCAAAGACCTCGGCAATATGCGCTATGGGCTCCTTGCTGCAGGCGTAAGGAAACCAGAGTTGATCCTTGAAGCCAAAACCGGAGTGGCAGTCGAGGACCATGCTGAACGGCGCGGTGAACAGATGAGCGCGCGCGAAATCGCAGAGCGCTTGCGCTTCGGGTTCAAGCTGATCAGGATTGCCACGAAACCAGGGTAGCTTGCGGCTTAAACGCTGACCACCGAGTAAGGGCGGCACCGTGATGCTGGCTTCGACAGGCGCGTTGCGCATGAGATCCACACCAGCAGCATTGGCTCTCGAGTTCAGCCACATGCCACTGGGGTTCATCGCTGGGAGCACCCACAGCTGCACCTCGTTCAACTCTGCCCTCAGCGCGTCGTCCCAGCGTAATCGCGCCAGCAAGGTTCGTACGAATGCCAGTATGATCTCGGTACCGATGCGCTCAATACCGTGAATACCGCCGACTAGTGCCAGCGCCGGTTTCGAACTGTCGGCGCGACCGATCTTCATGGCGTAGATAGGCAGCTCGTGCTGCTTTACACTTACCGTGTCGAGCAACTGTAGCTCACAGCTACGAGGATTGTGCTCGGCCATCAGTCTAAGCACTTCGAGCTCGGGTACTTTGTCCCGACTTCTGGATGAGAGCTTGCGCATTCTGGTGGCCAGATTGGCCATTATCAACCTCCTGTTCGCTGGTGGTTTGAAGCTGGTGATGAAACTTGCTCGAGCTTTCGGGCGACAGTAGCAGCCTACTCTGTCTGCGCCCACCTTAGTTGCGCCTGTCTGACATTGCGAGATCACATGACAACAGACCAGAAGCACTTGCTGATCGTGTCGCACCACCCATCCAGGAACACGCAAGCGATGCAACAGGCACTGCTGCGGGGTGCAGTTGACGACACTATTGAAGCCGTAAGCACTGATGTCCGCTCACCATTTGATACGGCGGCCGAGCATGTATGCGCTGCTGATGCCATCATTCTGTTTACCCCGGAAAACCTCGGTTATATGAGCGGCGCACTGAAAGACTTCTTCGACCGAATCTATTACCCCTGCCTTGAACACACCCAAGGCAAGCCCTACGCACTGCTAGTGCGCGCTGGACACGACGGCACGGGCACCTGCCGTGGCGTAACCAGCATCACGACGGGACTGCGGTGGCGGGAAATCCGTCCGCCGACGGTTTGTAGAGGTGACTTTAGTTCGGATTTTATTGAAAACGCGCGAGAACTTGGGCTGATAGTGGCCGCAAGCCTGGATAATGGTCTGATATGAGAACCACTCCCGCACATAGTAAGAATCCTCAAAACTGGCTGGGGCGTATTACTACCCTTCGTCGCAGCGGATTTTCGCTCAAACACACAGGATACTAAGAAATGATTACCGTTCATCATCTGAATAACTCGCGTTCGCAGCGCATACTCTGGCTACTGGAAGAACTGGGCCTGGAGTACGAGGTCAAGCGATACGAGCGCGACCCGAAAACAATGGCTGCACCAGAGTCACTGAAGCAGGTTCATCCGCTGGGCAAGTCACCGGTCATTACAGACGATGCCACTGGCCAGACCATCGCCGAGTCAGGTGCAATCGTCGAATACCTTGCGGAATCCTATGGCAGCAAGGACAGGAGCGATGCGCCGCTACTGCCGGAGCGTAAGGGCGGCAAACTTGATAAAGCTTATTGGGACTGCCGCTATTGGCTGCATTACGCAGAAGGCTCGCTGATGCCGCCTCTGCTGGTAGGACTGATCACTGCAAAGCTGCGGGCAACGAAAATGCCATTCTTGGTAAAACCCGTGGCCAACAAGATTGCCGAGCAGATCGACAGGAGCTTCACTCAGCCCCGACTGAAGGAGCATTTCAGCTTCGTGAACGAACATCTGGCTGGCAAAACCTGGTTTGCCGGTGATCACCTGACAGCAGCCGACATACAGATGAGCTTTCCGCTGGAAGCCGCAGCGGCCCGAGGACTAATCGACGGCAAGTATCCAAACATCAGGCAATTTGTCGACATGATTCACGCACGACCTGCTTACAAGGCTGCGCTGGAAAGCGGCGGCGATTATGACTATGCATGAAGGCCTGAAACGGCCGGGACTAATGAACTGGGGAGGCTTGAACTAAGAAATTGGTAGGACCGACCAGATTCGAACTGGTGACCTCCACGATGTCAACGTGGCGCTCTAACCAACTGAGCTACGGTCCTACTGAGGGCGTGTATTTAAGCAAATTCGGACCTGCCGTTCAAGCCGCCAATCGCCGAAATATGAGAATATTTAGCCCGTCTGAGCAGTTAATTGCACAAACGGGCGCGCCTGCTCTCTTCAGGCCGTGAGCATACCCACAAAATTGCACGGTTTATGACTGCTATTGAGCTGTTCGCTGAGAATTCGGTTCCAGGCCGTTTTACAGGCGCCGGTTGACCCAGGCAGGCAGAAGATCAGCGTGCGATTGGCAAGGCCCGCCACACAGCGTGACTGAATGGTCGAAGTGCCAATTTCCTCATATGAAAGCTGGCGAAATAACTCGCCAAAGCCGTCGATGCTCTTGTCGAACAGGGGTTGCAAGGCTTCTGGGGTGCTGTCGCGTGAATGAAACCCTGTGCCCCCAGTCACGATAACGACCTGAACGTCAGGGTCCGCGATCCAATTGGAAACCACCGCACGCATCATGTAGACATCATCTTTGACGATTGCACGGTCTTCAAGCGAGTGACCATCTTCAAGTAGCATTGTCACCAGTGCATCGCCGGAAGTATCGTTACTCGCATCGCGGGTATCTGAAACCGTCAGCACGGCGATATTCAGCGTCTTCTCGGTGGTTGATGCTGTATTGCTCATCTCAAGTCAAACCTTGTAGTAGTCTCTGTACCAGTCAACGAAACGGGAGATACCTTCTTCAACCGGCGTGGCAGGTTTGTAGCCAACATCGTCGATGAGTGCCTGGACATCGGCAAAGGTCGCCGGTACATCGCCAGGTTGCAATGGCAGCAGGTTTCGCTCCGCTTTTTTACCCAGGCATGACTCGAGAATTTCGATATATCGCGACAGCTCGACGGGGTTGTTGCTACCGATATTGTAAACGCGGTAAGGCACTCTGCTCGTGCCAGGATCCGGATCAGCCCCACTCCAGTTCTCGTTAGGCGTAGCGATATGGTCAGAGGTTCGAATCACGCCTTCGACGATGTCATCGATATAGGTGAAATCGCGCTTGTGCTTGCCATAGTTGAACACGTCGATCGGTTCACCGGCCAGAATGCGCTTGGTGAAAATGAACAGTGCCATATCAGGCCGGCCCCAGGGACCATAGACCGTAAAGAAGCGCAAGCCGGTTGTTGGCAATCCGAATAACGAGCTATAGGTGTGCGACATCAATTCGTTCGACTTCTTTGTCGCGGCATACAGCGACAACGGATGGTCCACGTTATCGTGAATCGAGAACGGCATGGTTTCGTTGGCACCGTACACCGAACTGCTCGAAGCATAGGTGAGATGCTGAACGTCGTGATGCCTGCATGCTTCGAGTATATTCATGTGGCCAACCAGATTGGCGGTTACATAAGCATGCGGATTCGTAATGGAGTAGCGAACTCCGGCCTGTGCGGCCAGATGGATCACCCGATCAGGCCGGTACTTCTGGAAGGCTGCGTTTACGGCCTCGGCATCAGCAATGTCGATGCGCAGATCCGTGAAGGCCTTGTTAGACGTAAGCCTGGCCAGCCGCGCTTCCTTGAGCGAGACCTCATAATAATCATTCAGATTATCGATGCCGATGACTTCGTCGCCTCGCGCCATCAATCTCAGGGCAACATGTGACCCAATAAATCCGGCCGTACCCGTAATCAGTACTTTCATCTTCCCTGCTCCTCAGCCAAGAAATTCACAATCAGAAGCTGAGACCAACGCCCAGGAACGGACCACCGAGCGTCATGTCGGCATCTACATTATCAACATCGTCAAGCTTGATCTGCAGCTCGCGCCAACCCACTGTCACATCAACCATATTCAGCTCATAATTCAGTGCCAGATTGGCGTCGACGATGCTGTTACCCGAATATCCGATACCGGCCACAGAGGCATAGGCAGAAAGCCCGGTCAGCGGCAGATTCAGACCCGCACCACCATAAAGCATCGGAATCACGGCCTTGAACTCTTCTTCGACACGATTGGCAGTACCATCCTTCTCGCGGATCGTGATCTTACCATCGACAAATTTCGCCTGAAGGCCGAAATCGATGTGCACGACGGTATCAAGCAGCTCCCAAAACACGATCGCATCGGCCTGGTTCAGCTGCAGGCTATTACTGGTGCGTCCATTGATAGCGACACCGTCAAAGAATTTCGCTGTAACGGTACCCGTGCCATCCTGATCTACCGCCGAGTACTGCACCCTGACGTTGGGAATCAAGGGAATCGGGTTCTCGAACATGGCAAAAGCCGAGAAGTTGAAACCATCGTCAAAACCCAACTCGTCCTCGAGCTGAAAATCGCCGCCACCTGAGCTGATATCTCCAGTGATCCCGGTATACCAGGTACTGGCGCCGAGCGATAAGCCCAGCAGATCGGCCTGTGCAGGAGTGGCCAGGACCGCCGCGGCCAGCAGGGGCAAGCCGTATCGGAACTTCGAGAAACGAGAGCCCGATTCGGGCGCCTTGGATTGGCTCGTAGAGACGCGTTCAAGCATTAGTGTTCTGGACATGGGTGCACCTTGTTCATTATTTTGAATTGGAAGCACGAGCACTGAATAACAGCGCTCTACTTTCCCGTCTTCTGGTCCTAGTTCAGGTCTACGCCAAGACGACTGGCAACTTCCTTATAATAGTCGACAACCTGGCCAAGGTTTTGACGAAAACGGTCCTTATCCATTTTCTCACCGCTGACGCTGTCCCAGATTCGGCAACCATCCGGACTAAATTCATCGCCCAGGCAAATTGTTCCATCTCCGGCGACGCCAAACTCGAGTTTGAAATCGACCAGCGTCATATTCGCTTTCACGAATAGCTCGACCAGGTGCTTGTTCACCTCGAGCGAAAGCCTCTTCATTTCGTCAAGCTGGGCCTGACTCGCCATGTTCAGCGTTACGACCAGAGAATCATTCACCATAGGGTCGTGCAAGGCGTCATTCTTGACGAACAGTTCATAGGTGCTCGGCTTGAGCGGCAGGCCTTCCGTGAGACCCAGACGCTTGACCAGGCTGCCTGCGGCAAAATTGCGAACTACCGATTCCACCGGAATCATGGTCAGGCGGCGGACAAGTGAATCAGTGGCCGACAGCTTTTTCTGGAAATGAACGGGTATGCCCTTATCAGCCAGATAGCTCATGACGAAGGCATTGATACTGTTATTGATCACGCCCTTGTCTGCGAGCTGCTCCTTGCGAATACCATCAAAGGCCGAAGTATCGTCGCGAAAATGCATGATGACCAGGTCAGTGTCAGCCGTTGCATAAATGTCTTTCGCCTTGCCCGAATACAGCTTCTCGGTTTTTTTCAATTCCATCAGCCTAGCTTCTCCATCACTTCATTCAGGATCGTTAAGGAATCCGCCCGATGCTGCTCGTTGCCGCTCAGGGTGGAAATATCGAAAGGCACGCCTGCAGTTCGCGGCAGCACATATACTCGCAGCTCGTCCGATACACGCCTCAGCTCGATCTGAAAGTTGTATTCGTCCGAAAGACGATCGGTATCGCTGTCTTCGTCATCGCTGAACCATGAGGCCATGAAGCCTGGCTCTTCGTTGCTGCGGGACTCGTCATACTGTATGTATAGACGGCCATTTGCCCGATTCTGGTCGATAAGATCGAAGCGAGTCTTCTGGACGGCCTGTTCAAGCTCGAACCATGCCCGCCCCTCGCCAAGCTTGACCTGAATATAGGGAACGGTCAGCCCTTCAGTAAGCAGCTTGACGCGCTGCTCGCTATCGATGCGCTGGGCGACTAACGAGTAGGTGTTGTAATCGGAAACACTCTGACTCAATCCATAAGCTAAAGATTTCAGCATGAGTTCAGGGCTCCGGCCCGGCTCCAGCGTCTCTTCGCCAGCGCCATCGGCAGCCGAACTGCGGCTAAGTCTGTAGTCCAGTGACTGTACTCGAATTTCGGAACTTTTCTTCTTCAGGCCCTGGGTGACTTCAACTTCCATGGCCACAGAACCTGTTGGATCAGATGCAGGCATGCTTAGCTTGTGACGGCGAGTCCAGGACGATGCCTTGGCAGAGGTCGCAGGAAATTCGACGACCATGACGCCCTCCTCGATCCTGTCTTCGCTGACATCAGCACCATGCGATTCCCAGTATTGTTTCATTGCCGGCCAGATACGACCAGGCGGCTCTGAGGTAGACAACCAGACGGCATCGTCCGACTTGCGCACACTGAAAAGCGATTCACTGATTTCACTCTGCGGTTGCGGTGCTGCCGGGACTTTGAAGCTGCCCTTGGCGATGAAGGCTTTTTCAGCTTCAGGGATCGGGTAGCGGTCGTCT
Source organism: Gammaproteobacteria bacterium UBA2679 (assembly GCA_002354735.1). Taxonomy (GTDB): domain Bacteria; phylum Pseudomonadota; class Gammaproteobacteria; order Pseudomonadales; family Oleiphilaceae; genus Allohahella. The sequence goes on from DEMD01000003.1 coordinate 97,009, forward strand.
AGCGCAACTTTGCCTTCGAATGACTCCGGGATGACCAGCGGCTCGGCCGGCTTGACGGTCATATAGCGGTCGCTGCGGTCTTCAACCCACGAGCAGGCTGAGGCGCCAAATAATACGGTGCCCAGCATAATATTGCGTAGCAAGTGGGTGCCCGACAGAGCGCATCTTGCAGTACGGGAGAAAACAGACATGGTAGTACTCAAGGTACGAGATCGAAAATGCGAAGCGCGTCCCGCACCTGCTGATGATATTGCGGTTGCAGGGGCGTGAGAGGCAGACGAATCCCCCCTTCCATGATACCCATTTCGGTGAGCGCCCATTTAACCGGAATGGGGTTGGCTTCGAGGAACATCGCACGATGCAGCGGCTGGAGCTGGTCCTGAAGAGTACGCGCTGCGTCGGACTCACCTTCGAGCGCCAACCTGCACAGACGTGACATCATCTTCGGGCAGACGTTTGCTGTGACGCTGATGTTACCCGCCGCACCACTGAGGATAAGCTCCACGGCAGTGCCGTCATCACCCGAGTACACAGCGAAATTGTCTGGCGCACCAGCAATCAGTTCGCGCCCTCGCTTGAGGTCTCCCGTTGCGTCCTTGATCCCGACAATGTTTTCGTGCTCCGCGAGCTGGAGTGCAGTGTCGTTATGAATGTCGCAAACGGTCCGGCCGGGTACGTTGTACAGGATCTGAGGAATCTGAACAGCATCGGCAATAGCCGTGTAATGCGCTAGGATGCCATTCTGGCTAGGCTTGTTGTAATACGGCGCCACCAGCAAACAGGCGTCAGCGCCGGCGCTATGCGCCTGCCGCGTGAGATGTATAGCCTCTTTGGTAGAGTTGGCACCAGTACCGGCGATAACGCTGATTCGACCATTTACCTTTTCAACGACGAAGCGCAAGACGGTGGCGTGCTCGGCGAAGTCGAGTGTGGCCGACTCTCCTGTGGTGCCTACAGCCACTATGGCATTGGTGCCATTGACGATATGGTGTTCGATGAGTCGTGCAAGCGCGTCCCAATCGAGTTCGCCAGCAGACAGCATTGGAGTGACCAGGGCAACGATGCTCCCAGTGATCATGAACGGACTCCCAAGAATTTGAAGACAATCAGCCTGGATGTTGAGACCGATTCAAAGAAGTAGCGTATGTTACTGCCGAGCTCAGCAGGAAACAAGCTGAGACTCGGGCGTAGCAGGAATGCGCCGCGCCTGTAAAATCAAGCTCCGGAGAAGGAAGCAAGTTATGAAAATTGGCGACACCCTCCCCCCAGTCAGTGTGGATGTGACACCACGAACCAAGCCTGGTGCCGACCAGCTGGACCTGTTATCGCTCAAAGGCCATCCACTGGTGCTGTTCTTTTACCCGAAGGACAATACGCCCGGCTGCACCACTGAAGCCCAGGACTTTGCCAAACATTACGAAGAATTCAAGTCGACACGCACGCAGATATACGGCGTGTCACGCGACGGCCTGCGCTCGCACAACAACTTCAAGACCAAACTCGAGCTGCCGTTCGATCTCATCAGCGATCCCGACGAGTCACTGTGCCGGCACTTCGGCGTCATCAAACTGAAGAAGCTCTATGGCAAGGAACATATGGGGGTCGAACGTTCGACCTTCCTGTTCGATCCTTCCGGAAAGCTGATCAGGGAGTGGCGCGGTGTGAAGGTCAAGGATCACGTTGCCGAAGTGCTCGAGGCCGTGAAAGGCTCGACCCTCGTTGAAAACGCCTGAGGCAGCCTTCAAATTTCGGTCGTGATATTACCGTCGTAGGCGAGCGGCGCTGTGGGCCAGGCAGATATGATTGCCTTCAGCAGCGTGGCCAGGGGTATCGCAAAGAAGACGCCCCAAAGCCCCCACATGGCACCAAAGAACAGCACGCTCACGATAATAACCACCGGATGCAGGTTCACCACCTCTGAAAACAGCAGCGGAACGAGCACGTTGCCGTCGAGCGCCTGGATGATGCCGTACACGGTCATGACCCAGATGAACTCACTGCCCCAGCCAAACTGAAATATGCTCACCAGCGCTACCGGAATAGTAACGACTGCAGCACCAACGTAAGGCACGACCACCGACAGGCCGACGAGCAGGGCCAGAAGCGCTGCATAGTTAACGCCCATCAGCACGAAGGCGACGTAAGTCGCAGCGCCGACGATCACGATTTCCAGCACCTTGCCGCGAATGTAGTTGGCAAACTGCTGATTGGCTTCGGTCCAGATGGTATTCATCAATTTGCGTTTCGCTGGCAGGCGTCGAGACAGCCAACCAACTAGCAGATCCCTGTCTTTCAGCATGAAAAACACCAGTATCGGGACCAGCACAGCGTAAATGAGTATCCCGATAAGGGCTGGGATGCTGGAGGAAATCGAACTCACGACCCACTGCCCCATTGCGCTCGCCTCGGTCGCAATCTGGCGATAGAACTCACCGATCTGCTCCTTCGACAGATATTCCGGGTAGCGTAGCGCCAGCTGATCGATCTGTGCCTGGGCACCGCTGAGCATTTTGGGCAACTCCTTTACCAGCTCGGTCGTCTGCGAAAACAGCAATGGCAAGAGCAGGAATATCGACGCCAGTGTCAGACTCAGGAATATCAGGAAAACCACTATCGTCGCAGCCAGATGCGGCATGCCAAGGCGTTTGAGCCGCGCTACCACACCTTGCAATACATAGGCGATGACGAGCGATGCCAGAACGGGCGCCAATGCCGAGCCGAAGTTAATGACCAGCGCGAGCACGAGCACAAGGAGCAGCAGCAGGATGACCGCTTCTTCGTCTGAAAAATACTTATGAAACCACGAACGAAGAACTTTAATCATTGGGCAACGATGACTCGGTTGTAGGTTGGGCGACCTGCGCCTGTTCGTGAATAATATGATAGATGAAGCACTCGCCTTCCACCCGCATCTCGACCAGATCGAAGTGACTAAGGCGCATAAAGGCTGGAAAGTCCTTGCGCGTTCCAGCATCGTCAGCCGTTACTTCGAGTATTTCGTCGGGCGCAAGCGTCTTCAGGGCGAGCTTCGTTTTCAGCAGCGGCATCGGGCATCGCAGCCCACGTAGGTCGAGTTTCCGCACCCTTGTAGGGGAAACCGGGGAGATTGCTGATGACTCGCGTCCACTTTTTTGACTAGACTGATCCATTACTCGTTTTTCCAGCTGAACATGCCTTCAGCATATTGTGGATTGAAGTAAAATACACGGTTACGGCAGGGTTTAATTAGTAAGCATCTGTTAAAAGACCAGGAGAGCGCCCGCTCGGCCTTCCTGAATTGAGGTCCTTCCATTGCTGTTCAACTCTACCAGTACCAGTACACGAGAACATAGCACCAGATCCAGCGTATGGTCGCTGCCGACCTGCCTGCTGCTGTTCGTGTGTGGTGTGTTCTTCAATACTCAGTCCTTGGCGCGCGAGCTGCCGAATCTTGGCGATGGCAGTTCTGCTATCAGCCTGTCCGAAGAGCGTCAGCTTGGCGAGATCTGGTTGCAGAAGCTCCGCGGCGGCATGCCGCAGGTTCAGGACTGGTATGTGCAGCAGTACGTCAGGGACCTTGCCTTTGTTCTGTTGCCGAATTCAGGCCTCTCCTACAGCTCAAGTGGCGCTGGCGGCTTCACTGAAGGTCGTTTGAATGCCACCGAGATCAAGGTGATCGTTGTCGATTCAGCAGCGCTCAATGCCTTTGCCGTGCCGGGCGGGATCGTGGGCGTCAACGCAGGACTGTTCCTGTATGCCCAGAGCGAAGAAGAGTTTGCGAGTGTCCTGGCACACGAACTGTCGCATCTCAGTCAACGTCATTTTGCGCGAAGGCAGGAAAACAGTCGCGCAAATGCCGCCTTGAGCATAGCCAGCCTGGTTGCCTCGATTATCGTCGCTGCAACGGCTGGCGGTCAGGCAGGCATGGCAGCCCTCGCTGGCTCGCAGGCTTATTCCATGAATCGAGTGCTTGCCTACAGTCGTGATGCCGAGCGCGAGGCCGATCGGTTCGGCCTGCAAACGATGATTGCCAGCGGCATGGATGCCCACAGCATGGTCTACATGTTCAAACGCATGTCCGAAGCCAGCCGCTTCTCCAATCAGGTGCCAGAGTATCTGCGCACGCACCCCCTTACGGAAAATCGCCTGTCCGACATGGCTGCCTATGCGGCCAATGCGCCACGCGGGGTTTACAAGGAGCAGGCCGACTATTATTTCGCGCAGGCTCGGGCGCGCATCGTGCTGGCCAGCGACAATCGTGCCGCCTTCGACTTTTTTGAGCAGAACCTGAAGGACGCAAGAAACCTGCAAGCCGAAGGCTACCGCTATGGCAAGGTCTTCGCCGCCATAAAGACTGCTGACAAGGCTATCATCAAGGCCCAGGAAGATGAACTGAAGCAACTCAAGAAGAACTATGGATTTTCAGTGGCCGTTGCCCTGCTCGAAGCCGAGTGGTACGCCGCGCTGGATGAAAAGGAGAAGGCAGTCGAGACCCTGAAATCCATGATCGGCCGGGCACCAGGTAATTATCCCCTGCTACGCACGCTGTCGGATATCGAGTATGAGCGCAGGAACTACAAGGCAGCGATCGAGCCACTGGAGCAGCTGTCGAAACGCCATCCGGACGAACCGTCTCTCTGGTATGACCTGGCTGAGCTGTACGGCCTTGTGGGCAATATACAGGCCGTACACATGGCTCGCGCCGAATATTTCCTGCTTAACGGCCGCCTGAAGAACGCAGACAGTCAGCTACAACGAGCACTCGAGAAGAGCAGCGAATATCGCGAAAAGTCACTCATACAGAACAAGATCAATGAAGTGCAATCCATGGCTCAACTTCATGCCAAGATTCTTGGCCGACCGGCAGAACTTACCGATCAGCCCTGACCCCCGAAGCGCTGACTTGACGGCCCTTAGGGCCTGAAGTCCAGCATTCGCTGCAAGGGCACCATAGCCTGTCGACCGAGCTCCGGGTCGACGATGATTTCCTGGTCCATGTTCAAGAGCACGTTTCTGAGCGACTCCAGCCCGTTCATGGCCATCCAGGGGCAATGCGCACAGCTGCGGCAGGTTGCCCCTGTGCCAGCTGTTGGCGCGGCTATGAGGACCTTATCCGGCGCCTGCTGCTGCATCTTGTAGAAGATACCCGCGTCGGTTGCCACGATAAAGGTCTGCTCCGATCGCTCGCGCACCGCCTTGAGCAGCTGTGAGGTGGAGCCTACGACATCAGCGAGCTCCGTTACTGCAAGCGGAGATTCCGGATGTACCAGCACAGCGGCGTCTTCATACACCCGCTTCAGATCCTTCAGCGCTTCCGCCTTGAACTCTTCATGGACGATACAGGAACCATTCCAGAGCAGCATGTCGGCTCCGGACTTCTGTTGAATGTAGCGGCCAAGGTGCTGGTCTGGCGCCCAGAGAATCGATTTTCCCTGGCTCTGTAAATGGGCACAGACGTCGACAGCAATGCTTGACGTGACCACCCAGTCTGCCCTGGCCTTCACTGCGGCAGAGGTATTGGCGTAGACCACCACAGTGCGCTCCGGATGCTGATCGCAGAAAGCGGAAAACTCGTCGATGGGACAACCAATGTCCAGAGAGCAGGTCGCTTCGAGCGTCGGCATCAGGATTGTCTTTTCAGGACTGAGGATTTTAGCTGTCTCGCCCATGAATTTTACGCCACATACCACAAGGGTTTCGGCTGAATGGTTGGCCCCAAACCGCGCCATTTCCAGACTATCCGACACACATCCACCGGTCTCGTCAGCCAGAGCCTGCAGATCACCGTCGGTGTAGTAGTGGGCGACGATGGCTGCGTTACGGGTCTTCAGCAGATCAATGATTTCAGCCTTGAGAGCAGCCTTACGCTCCGCGCTCAGGTCCGTCGGCTCATGTTCGCGAGCAAAATGTTCCTGCACGAGGATTCGGGCTGAGGTATCCGCACTCACGTCAGATGAGGTATGCCTGATACTGTCTGAAGAATCGTGATTCATGGTCGGGTAATTTCCAGCGCTGCGGGGAGTCAGTCGAAGGCCGGGTAAGCCCAACAACTGAAGTAAGGGCGACAACTATACCAAGAGTGCAAAAGTGTGAACAGACGGTAGCCGTGGCAGCAGCCAATCCTTCTATCCGTAATCAACGCGATGGCTGACCCGATGAACTTTCCAAAGGCAAAAAAAAGCCCCTCGTTAAAGGGGCTGATTCGTTTGGATATAATGGTGGGTCGTGATGGATTCGAACCATCGACCTACTGGTTAAAAGCCAGCTGCTCTACCAACTGAGCTAACGACCCAAACGAGGCGCTCATAATACGGATTTTGAGCTAAATGACAAGGGCAAATGTGAGAATAAAACTAAATTATTGGGCTTGAAATCAGAGCTGTTTTTTGTAGTCACCCGCGAGACGCGCTGCTGTGGTATCAGGATAACGCGCCTGGACCTCATTCAGCACCTTACGGGCCGCATCGATATCACCGAGCCTGTGCGTGGTCACACCAAGCTTGTACATGGCGTCTGGTGCTTTCCTATGCTGAGGAAACTTGCCGACAACAAGCAAAAAGGACTGCTTGGCCAGATCGAGCCTCGGAAGCACCAGGTAAACTTCACCCAGCCAGTAGTAGGCATTCGCGGTAAGATCACTGTCCGGATGCGCCTTCACGAACGCGTGAAGCGCGTCGACCGCAGGTTCGTACTGACGCTGCTTGATAAGCGCGTAAGCGTCATCATAAGCCTTCCGTGCCTCAGGGCTGGCCACCTGATTGCTATCGGCTAAAACTTCTCCGGCCTCAGTAGTTGCCTGCGGATCGATGGATTCGCGAATCGCGCCGGATTCCGCTAGCGGTGGTACGACACCCGCGGCGGAACCTGCTGGGGCCCGTGAAGCTGGCTTGCTGCCTCTCCCCGAGCTTCCGGCGGCACCTGCTCCCCCCTCACCCGAAAGTTGCTGCAGACGTGAATCCAGATCGATGTAACGGGTCTTCTGCTGCTCTTCGGCCTGTTTGAGTCGATGAGTGAGCTCATCGACCTGACCACGAAGATCACGCAGCTCTTCCTTCATCTGATCGACGGAGTACAGCAGCTGCGCATTAATGGCTGCCGAGTTATCGGCAGCCCCAACTTCCGGTGACGACAGACCAGCCAGGGCTGTCAGGCTGGACAATGCCAACCCGAAGCCCATTCCGCCTAGTCCCCGGATCCTATTCACGAACATAACGCGACTCCCGGGCCTGACGACTGTCTACTAGCGATATTCCAGAACCACTCGACGGTTCTTGCTGTAGGCCTCGTCACTGCTGCCATAATTGGCAGGAAACTCTTCCCCGAAACTCACAGTTTCAACCTGAGAGTCGGAAGCACCATTTACCAGCAAGAAGCGTTCGATTGCCTTGGCGCGTCGCTCGCCAAGCGCAAGGTTGTACTCTTTCGTGCCGCGCTCATCGGTGTAGCCGTTTAATACCACAGTAGTATTGGGATTTTTGCTGAGGTAGGTGGCATGAGCTTTCAGTGGCACCTGAGCCGCCGGTTCAACGAGAGACTTGTCGAATTCGAAGTAGAACACTCTCACATCTCGAAGCGCGTCCTGTTCAGCTGTCAGGGCATCCTTCTCCTGCTGCCTGGCCTGCTCTGCGAGCTGCTCTTCGCTTAGGCCACCATTACTACCAAAGCCAGTAGACTCACTACCGTCTTCAAGGCCTACAGTATCGGCGTCGAAATCCGGCCGCTGGTCCTGACCGGCGCAGGCTGAAAGAAAAACACCGGCAACACTGGCCAGCAGGATAGAACGCAGACCGATCATATTCATATTAAGTTTTCCCTTGATGTGGCGGTAAATGAACAATTCGCTTTTCTAACCGAGAGTTCAGAGAAACGGTGACCAAGCTGGCTCCCGAACATCACCTTCTCTCGATGGCAATACATACCTGGCGCCAGTCGTCACGCCGACTACTGCCAGCATACCCCGATCGTTGTCTTTTGTGGCGTAGATTACCATATTTCCATTTGGCGCCACGCTGGGTGACTCATCCATTCTGGTGCCACTCAGCACATTGAGTTCACGCGTTTCCAGATCCATTCTCGCGACGTTGAACACACCTTCCCGCTGGTGCACGAAAAACAGACTTTTGCCATCCATGCTGTAGCGGGGACGCGCGTTATAGCGTCCGTCAAAGGTTAGTCGTGTTTCGCCGCCGCCGCTAATATTTGTCTTGTAGATTTGCGGGCTTCCGCCCCGGTCTGAGGTGAAGACCAGCGACTTGCCATCTGGCGACCAATTGGCTTCGGTATCAATTCCCCAGTTATTGGTAATTCGTTTCAGGTCACCACTGCCGAGATCCAGCGTGTAAATTTCAGGATTGCCGTCTTTTGACAGTGTCATGGCCAGCTTGCGGCCATCGGGCGACCAGGCTGGGGCACTGTTGATGCCCTGATACGCAGCAGTCTTGGTTCTCACGCCGGAATTGATATCCTGAATGAAGATTGCAGGGCGACCGGTTTCATAAGATACGTACGCCAGTTTTTTACCATCCGGCGACCAGGCTGGCGAAAGCACTGGACTTGGCGATTTGTAAACGACCTTGGAGCGCTGGCCATCCGCATCGGCAACTTCAAGCGAGTAGATGGGCTTCTTGTTGCTGCCTTCCAGGACGACATAGGCAATTTTGGTCGAGAACACGCCTTTCGTGCCCGTAAGCGCCTCGTATATGGCATCTGCTGCAGAGTGCGCCATATCTCGTAGTGCGCTTTCCTTACCAGTGACGACCCGACCTAATATACGCTTGCGAGAGGTGACATCATGCAGTTCGTAGCGAAGTTTCAGTGTATCAGCCTCGTCTCCCTTGCTGAGCGCACCGACCACGAGATACCGCTGCCCAAGCAGCGACCAGTCACGAAAGAAGATATCTTCTCCCTTGCTGGGAAGACTGAGGAAATTCTGTTTGCCGAGTGGCGCGAAATCACCGCTTCGTCGCAGATCTTCAGTAATGATTTCAGACGGATCCTGAGGCAGATTGCCGTTGGTTTCGTTGGCAAATGGCACCACGGCGATCGGCACAGCACCCTTGACGCCCTGCGTGATCTCGATGACCAGATCGGCGCGCGCTGCAGCCGACAGCAGCAGCGAAAGCAGTAGTGTGGCCACTACAGATATCCTGGCAGCGGCTTTTGGCATGGTTTCGTTCAACAAACTGTCTGCACTCCTTGATTTGAATTGGGCGAAGTTTTACTTCGGCCTGAACTTGATAGTGATGTTGCGAAAATCAGCATTGAACAGTGCGGTATCTCTAGGCACTGGATATCTGGACACTGAGTAGGCGGCGTTCAGCGCTGACTGATCAAAGCCGCTGTTTCCACTGCTCGATGTGATTCTCGCCGTTTTCAGTTCACCCGTCGGCAGCAGCTCAAGACGAATATCGACTTCAAGGCCGCGATTCTGGCCCGGCGGCTCAATCCAGCTGCGCTCAATTTTTTCAGTAATCTGCTGTATCAGTCGTTCACGCTCACCGGCCATCGCCTGCAGCTGGGCGTTATTGGTTTGCTGGGCGGGCTGTTTACTGGCCTGCTTGTCGAACATCTTTTCGAATTGCGCAGCTTCGTCAGCCAGCAACTGTTCCTCTGCACTCTTCCGGTTCTGCTCGGCCTTGGCCAATTCAGCCTGCCTCTCAGCTTCACGCGCCTTTTCCCGTTCCTTTCTATCAAGCTCGCGCTGCTTTTCCTGGGCTATGCGTTGTTGCTCAAGGAAAGCCTTGTTCTTCTTCTCCTGCTCGAGCTTTGCCTGGGCTTCGCGCTTTCGCTTTTCCTCATCCTTCTTCTTTTTCAATGCGAGTTCAGCAATGCGTGCCTGCTCTTTCTCTGCCGCAATTCGTGCTTTTTCGGCGGCGGCCTGATCCTTTGCCTGCTGTTCTTTCAGACGGACCACTTCCGGATCTGGCTGAGGCGGTTTGGGGGGCTTCTCCACCGGTTTGGGCTCAGGCTTTGGTTCAGGTTTGGGTTGGGGCTTAGGCTGCGGCTGGGGCTCGGGCTTTGGAGCCGGTTGCGTCGCCTGCATCATGGCTTTGAGCGTATCGTCATCAATCATGACGGCCTGAATATGGCGTGGCACCTCAATCATCTTTTGCGATGAGTCGATAGTGACCCACATCAATGCCATAAGTGCGATGTGCAGAAAAACAGACACAGCGACGGGCATGACCCATGGCACATCGGTGGTCGTTGAGCGCGTCGCAGATTGGCTCGTCGGCTTGCCGACAGGCCGGTCATGTGAACTCGCCGTCAGATTTCGATCTGAATCAGAACCTTGAGTCATCGCTATTTGGGCTGCTCGGTAATAAGACCGACATCCTTCACGCCGGAGCTTCTCAGAATCGCCATCAGATTAACCACGGTGCCGTACGAGGCGTTGGTATCCCCGCGCACAAGCACCAGCAACTGGGGATCTTCCGCTTTCTGTGCTTTCACCTTGTTGGCCAGCTCGCCAAGCTCCAGGGGCTTGCTTCGTTCTTCGCCAAGCTCAACATAGTAAGCGCCGTAGCTGTCCACGCTGACAATTAGCGGCGGCTTGTCCTGCGGCAACTGCAGGGCGTCCGAGTCGGTCTGCGGCAGGGCAACATCCACGCCCTGCATCAACATGGGCGCTGTGATCATGAAAATGACCAGCAGTACGAGCATGACATCGATATAAGGCACGACGTTGATGTCGGACATCGGCTTGCGCTTGATGCGAACAAAATCCATAAGCTGTCGGCTCCTCTAAATTCAGGCCATTAAACTTCAGGGTTGCCGGGCGCATCTAGAGCCCACGGCAAACCCATGACATCAGGCAGCAGCTTTGGTGTGGGCGCGCCGGTGGAGAATACTGGAGAATTCCTCAGCAAAGGTCTGGTAATTATTTGCGAAGGTATCAGCCTGTGAAGAGAAGCGGTTGTATGCGATAACCGCCGGAATTGCTGCGAACAGACCGATAGCCGTTGCAATCAATGCCTCGGAGATACCAGGCGCCACGCTGGCGATTGTCGCCTGCTGCAACTGCGCCAGACCTCGAAAAGAGTTCATGATACCCCAGACCGTGCCGAACAGTCCGATGTAGGGGCTGGTAGACCCGACGGTGGCCAGGAAAGAGAGATTCGATTCGAGACGCTCCATCTCACGCGTGAAGGCAACTTTCATTGCACGCTGGGTACCCTCCATGACTGCGTCAGGGTCAACACCAGTCTGCTGGCGCAAGCGTGAAAATTCCTTGAAACCCGAGCGAAAGATCTGCTCCGAGCCCGAGTGCAGATTGGGCGCGGCATTGACTTCCCTGAACAGCTGGTTCAGGTCCATACCGGACCAAAAACGTTCTTCGAACTTCTGGGTGACCCGCTTTGCCTGGCGATACACCTGTGCGCGCTGAAAGATGACCACCCACGACAGCACTGATGCCAGCAGCAGTATGATCATGACTATCTGAACCAGGATGCTAGCCTCTGAAACCAGGGACCAGATCGACATTTTATCTTCCACGCAAACGAACCTCTTTTTAAATGTTGTTCAGGTTAGGCTTTCGAGCCCATTACAGGGCGCTCAATTTTTCCCAATGCGGCTGCCAATGGGGCGGGCATTGCAGTTGGCTTCAGTTTATCGTGAGTGACGCAGGCGATTTTAATGCGGCCACTGACAATCGGTTTGCCGAGTTCTGCCGATGCTTCAAACTCGGCCTGGCGAAGGTAGACGTTCTGGCTGAACTCAATATAGCTGCGCCCAAGCCGGGTTATGTCTGCCGTGACCAAGATTTCATCATCCAGGCGCGCGGGCTGATGATATTGCAGCTCGGCACTGTGAACAACGAATATGACCTGTGACCATAAGGTTTCCAATCGTGGAAAGCCCAGAGAACGAATGCGCTCGGTCCGTGCCCGCTCCATGAATTTGAGATAATTGGCATAGAACACGATGCCGCCGACATCGGTATCTTCGACGTATATTCGGATGGGCCAGACGAAATCACTCACGATGCTGGCCTGCCCGACTGTATCTGCTGCTCGTCATTCTCGACTTCAACCAGTAGAGCCGGCGCTGTCAGTCCGAAGTGTCGATAGGCCAGTGCTGTCGCCATTCGGCCTCGCGAGGTCCGCATGAGAAAGCCCTGCTGTATCAAGTAAGGTTCGATGACATCTTCCAGTGTGCCCTTGTCTTCACCAAGCGCCGCACCCAGGCTGTCGAGACCGACCGGGCCGCCTTCAAATTTATCGATGACTGCCATCACGAGACGACGATCCATATGATCAAGTCCATGCAGGTCGACCTTGAGCATATTCAGCGCCTGATCGGCGACATCTCGATTGATGCGGCCATCACTGCGGACCTCAGCAAAATCCCTCACTCGTCTCAGCAACCGGTTGGCGATACGTGGTGTACCACGAGCACGCCGGGCGATTTCATGAGCGCCTTCAGCATCGATACTCACCTGCATCATCTGCCCGGATCTGGACACGATATGACTGAGGTCGGCGACGTTGTAGAACTCCAGGCGCTGCACGATACCGAAGCGGTCACGCAGTGGTGAGGTCAGCAGCCCGGCCCGTGTCGTGGCTCCGACAAGCGTAAAAGGTGGCAGCTCAAGCTTGATGGATCGCGCAGCAGGCCCTTCACCAATCATGATATCGAGCTGGTAATCTTCCATGGCCGGATAGAGAATTTCCTCAACCACCGCGCTCAGCCGGTGAATCTCGTCGATGAATAGCACATCATGTGGTTCGAGATTGGTCAGCAAAGCTGCCAGGTCCCCAGCCTTTTCGAGCACAGGGCCCGAGGTCGTGCGTATGGCCGTACCCATCTCATTGGCAATAATATTGGCCAGCGTGGTCTTGCCCAGACCCGGCGGGCCGAAAATCAATGTGTGGTCGAGGGCCTCGCCACGCTTGCGCGCCGCTTCGATAAATATTTCGAGCTGCTGAGACACCTGCGGCTGACCGACGTAATCATTCAGCAGCTTTGGTCGTATCGCCCTGTCCTGGATCTCTTCTCTTGGCAGGGGCTGTGGTGCAATGAGCCGGTCAGCTTCTATCATATGTCGTCATTTGCTATTTACCTTTCACCATCGAACGCAAGGCCTGTCTGATCAATTCATCTCGCGTCAACGCATCAGTATAGACTGCGGTGATCATACGGGTGGCTTCTGGCGGCTTGTAACCCAATGCAATCAAAGCCGTTTCTGCTTCAAAGCGTATCTTCGCCGGGGAAGACGACTGTGCATCCAGGCCTTCGTCAGTACCAGCCACCGCCATGGTTTCAATCCCAACATCGCCTGATTCTGACGCCTCAGCACCACCTGTCAACCGTTGGCTTGCCTGATCGGGCCTCTGCTGAAAACTCCAGTTGGCGAGCCTGTCCCGCAACTCGATCAACAGACGCTCTGCCGTTTTCTTGCCTATACCCGGCAAACGGGTAAACGTAGCGAGATCTTCAGCACGCACCAGCGCCACGAGGTCCCTTGCTGTCAGGTGCGAGAGAATATTCACGGCAAGTTTTGGCCCTATGCCACTGACCTTGAGCAGCACACGAAACAGATCACGATCCTGCCGAGTGAGGAAACCATACAGTAACTGAGCATCCTCCCGCACCACCAGATGTGTGTACAGGGCGTATTCGGCGTTGATGGTGGTGAGCTCGAGCGCTGCAGTCAGGGGCACTTCTATTTCATAGCCCACCCCACCAGCATTGAGCAATACATGCGGAGAATCAATTAAGAGCAAGCGCCCCTGAACATACCCAATCACACTTTTCCCTCTTCATTCATAGAGTTGGCCTTCGATATTAATTATTAATTTAACTTAAGCCCTCTTCAGATTGATCTTTCTGAGCTTTTTAAAACGGCTTAGAGATGCGGCCGGATAGTGATTGCGTGGCACCAAATCGCTTTCTATACTGTATAAACAAACAGTAGTTCTGTACAGCGGAGATGCATATGTCACTTGAACAGCTTATCGACAGCGGACGGATCTGGCGCTATGAATCACGTACCTCCCGGCAGAACTCGCTTCAGACCTCAGAGCCCGCACTGGCTCTCTATGATAATGAAATTCGTCAGGATGGCCCCGAGCCAGCTTCTGAAGCTGCTCCGCCAGCCGAACTTGCCACAGGTTATCCGCTGCTCGACAGAGTACTGACCGACAGGGGATGGCCATGCAGTGGCGTGACTGAGCTCCTCTATACCAACGATGGCATCGGAGAACTTTCGCTGCTGCTGCCGGCCCTGCGCACACTCAGCAGAGGCCAGCGCTGGATCATCTGGATTGCGCCACCATTCCAGCTCAACTCTATCGCATTGGCTGCGGAGGATATAGATGTGCACAATCATATCGTGCTCAGCCCCGAATCCGATCGCGATTTCTGGTGGGCCTGTGAAGAAGCGATCAAGAGCGGTGCCTGCAGTGCCGTGCTCGCCTGGCCGGATTTATCGAGGGAGCGCTCGAACGGACGCGGGCAGCAATCCTCGCAGAAAGCCTATGCTTGCCTCCGCCGATTGCAGATTGCAGCGGCCCAGCACAAGGTGGCTTGTTTTCTATACCGACAGAATGCCCAAGCGGCTGTGGATCAGGGCGGTAGCCCCAGTTCGCTACGCCTTCAACTCAGGCCCGACACGGCTTCAGGCGCGCTGATGGTTGAAGTGCTCAAGCAGCGGGGCCCCCGGCCTCACGAGCCAATGAGCCTGAAAATTCCAAGGCCGCAACCTTTTCATTACAGCCGGCTGAGCGACCTGAAGCATCTGCTGCAGACCGCCGCTGTCTGATTCCCATGCATTGGTTGTACCTTCATCTACCGCATCTGTTTGCGGAGCATAGTCTGCCCGAGTTCCGTTCGGAGCAGCCGGTCATCGTTGTTACACAGGATGGCCGCCAGGTCATCGATATTAATGCGGCTGCGCAGCAGGCCGGTCTCGAAACAGCTATGACCAGCGAAACAGCCTGCTGTCTGTGCCCTGCTGTGCGTGTGGTGAAGTACAGCGCAGCCACTGCCTTTCAGGCACTGCGTCATGTCGCTATAGCCGCGCTGGCAGAATCGGCATGGGTGAGCCCAGATGCACCTGATGGGCTGTATATGGAAGTTGGTTCTATGCGGCGTCTGAAAGGTGACTACGCCGCGCAGATTGCCTTTCTACATGAGTTTTATGCCGAGCTCGGCTATACCGTGCATATCGCCCAGCACAGTCGTGCCAGGGCTGCGCGCATTCTGGCCAGGCAGACCGGAGCTGCCGCGGCTTCTGAGCCTGATGCCCTGATCGAGTTGAGACACCTGCCGGTGACTGTACTGTCTTTGTCTGCAGCCATGATCAAGCGGCTTCACAAGCTTGGCCTCAAGACCCTCGGTGACCTCAACGCGCTCGATACCGGCGAGCTGAATTATCGCCTCGGAGCCAGTCTGGATGAGGTCGACTTCATCTTCGGTCGCAGACAATGGCTGCCAGAACCCTTTTATGCGCCCGAAAGCTTCGACTGGTCGCAGTCCTTTGAGCACGATATCGAGCAGCAACAGGCGCTGTTCTTCCCCATAAGTCAGGGCATACGCACCTTCTGTCAATTCCTGCGCCTTCGCTGCCTGAGTGCGCAACGTCTCATACTGGTACTGCGTTTCCGTGAGCGTGAGCGCTACCCAGCCCGCACGCTGCAGATCAATCTGGCTGAAGCCGAGAACAGCACTGAAAGTTGGCTCTACATGCTGAAGATGACGCTCGAGCGTTGCGAGCTTCCAGCACCTGTCGTGGCGGCTTCACTACACGCAGGGGGTAAGCATGAAGCTGAGTTGATACCGGTCGAACAAAAGGCGGCGGTACTGTGGGAAGCCCCCACAGACCAGATTCGTGCTCGTCAGACCCGCCTGCTGAACCGGCTGGCGGCCCGCTTGGGTGAACACCACCTACTGTTTCCACGCTGCGTGCATGACCCTCGCCCTGAACGACAGAGCATCTATGCCAGCTCGATCGTGCAGAGCACTGAGACTGCAGCCATCACGCAGTTATCAGGCAGGACCAGACCGCTCTGGCTCACCCCGGTCACGCCACTGGTCTTCAGCTCCAGAGCGATGCTCAGCGAGTTCAGGATCGTTCATGGGCCAGTGCAGATCCACACCGGCTGGTGGGACGACGAAGGCTGTTACCGGAACTATTACATCAGTCGTCTCCCGGGCGGCAGCCTGTGCTGGATTTTCTTCGACAAGAATCAGCAGTGTTTTTCGCAGGGTCTGTTCGCGTGATCGATTTTGCCGAGCTGCATTGTTTGAGTAACTACAGCTTCCTTCAGGGCGCTTCACATCCTGAGGAGTTGGTGCTGCAGGCCTTCGAGCTGGGTTATCGCGGACTGGCCATCACGGATGAATGTTCCGTAGCAGGTTCGGTAAAAGCCTGGAAGCAGCTGGATTCACTCAAGAAGCAGGCTGCTGGCAGCCATCCCCAGCAGCCCGGCAAGGACCTCGCACTACAGGCAAAGCTGGATCGCTTCCGTCTTGTCACCGGCAGTGAGTTTCGCCATGACGGGCATCATTTCGTCGTACTGGCGACTACTAAAACGGCTTATGCGGAACTCTGCCGGTTGATTACGCGCTGTCGTCGTGAAGCAGAGAAAGGTCGTTATCATTTCCATCCGGAGTGGCTGCGAGAAGAGATCCAGACGGGGTTGTTGCTGTGGCTACCGGGCTATCCGCCTGTAAGAACCATCAGCGCGGAGCTCATTGCCATCATCAAGTCATTTGGCGATCGTTGCTGGCTGCTATTGCAGCTGTTACTAACGGATCACGATGCGGCGCATAGTGCACATGTGGCCGAACTCAGCGAGCGCTGGAACCTGCCCATCGTCGCCAGCAGTTACCCACAAATGCATAGCCCCCGACGCAAGATGTTGCATGACTGCCTGAGAGCCATCGACCTGAACATGTCAGTCAAGGCCGCCCGAGCGAAGCTGATGCCGAACGCTCAGAATCACCTGCGGCCAGTCAGCCGCCTGACCGCGATCTATCCGGCGCAGGCGCTGCAGACCACCATGGATATTCTGACACGCTGCACCTTTCAGATGGAGGAGATCACCTACCAGTATCCTCGCGAAGCTGTACCTGAAGGTCTCGACCCGAGCGCATATCTCCGCAAGCTTACTTTCGAAGGGGCGCATCAGCGATACCCCGGCGGTATACCGGACAATGTGCTGGCACTGCTTGAAAAAGAGCTGCGCATCATCGCCGAGCTGCGCTATGAATATTATTTCCTCACCATTCACGACATCGTTCGCTATGCCAAAAGTAACGACATTCTCTGCCAGGGACGAGGCTCTGCTGCGAACTCTGCCGTGTGCTACTGCCTCGGCATTACCGAAGTCGATCCGTCCAGAAGCAGCATGCTGTTCGAGCGCTTCATATCCAAGCGTCGCAATGAGCCCCCTGATATCGATGTTGATTTCGATAACTCGCGACGAGAAGAAGTCATTCAGTACATCTACCGGCGTTACGGACGTGATCGTTGCGCCATCGCAGCCACGGTCATCAGCTATCGCCCCAAGAGCGCCATTCGGGACCTGGGCAAGGCTCTGGGACTCGAGATGCATCGCCTCGAAAAGGCGATCGCCAACTTTGGCTGGGGCTATCGCAGCAAGGCCAACTGGATCGATGAAATTTTCAGTAGCGAACTCAGTGACGACAACCGGACGCTGCGCCTGTTCAAGCGGCTGCTCGATGAACTGCTCGGCTTCCCGAGACATCTGTCGCAACATGTTGGAGGCTTTGTCATCACCGAAGGTCCACTGAGCGATCTGGTGCCGATCGAAAACGCGGCCATGGTCGACAGGACAGTTATCCAATGGGATAAAAATGACCTCGAAGCCCTCCACCTGATGAAGGTCGATGTGCTGGCGCTCGGCATGATAAGCGCGCTGCACAAGTCTTTCACGCTGATCAGCGAACTGACTGGTCGCACCTTCAGGATGAGCGATATTCCGCCTGAGGCCGATCCACGTGTGTTCGACATGCTGTGCAGGGCCGATTCCATAGGCCTTTTCCAGGTGGAGTCACGGGCGCAGATGAACATGCTGCCGCGCCTGCGTCCGGCCACTTTTTACGATCTGGTTGTTCAAATCGCACTGGTTCGACCGGGTCCTATTCATGGCGACATGGTGCACCCGTATTTGCGGCGGCGGGCGGGACTGGAGACGGTGGAAATCCCGCTGGAAGAACTCAAGCCTATACTGGCTCGCACCTATGGCGTACCGATTTTCCAGGAGCAGGTCATTGCCATGGCCATGATCGGTGCTGGCTTCAGCGCAGATGAAGCCGAGGCATTGCGGCGCGCTATGGCTAGCTGGAAGAAGACCGGCCACATGAGTGGTCTGCGGGAGAAACTCAAAGCGAATCTGGCCAAGCGTGGCGTGCCGGATAGCTTTATCGATCGCATCGGGCGGCAAATCGAGGGCTTTGGCGAATATGGCTTCCCCGAGTCCCACGCAGCCAGTTTTGCACTGCTGGTGTATGCCT
The DNA here is from genome assembly GCA_002354735.1 of Gammaproteobacteria bacterium UBA2679. Classification (GTDB taxonomy): domain Bacteria; phylum Pseudomonadota; class Gammaproteobacteria; order Pseudomonadales; family Oleiphilaceae; genus Allohahella. Next base: position 115,471 of record DEMD01000003.1, read on the forward strand.
CGGCCTGGCTAAAGTGCTACTACCCGCTGGTCTTCTGCTGTGCCTTGCTCAACAGTCAGCCCATGGGCTTCTATCAGCCCTGGCAGCTGATACAGGATGCCAAGCGTCATGATGTACTGGTACTACCGGTTGATATCAATCGCAGCCAATGGGATCACACGCTTGAGCCCATTTCCGAGCCCTATAGCACTGGCGCGAATCCTGAAGAGGACCTGCGAAGGGATGCTCGATACGCACTTCGGCTCGGTTTCAGACTTGTCAAAGGCATGCGAGAGGATAGTGGCCGAGCCATTGTGAGCAGCCGTCCTCCTGGTGGTTTCGCAAGCTATGCCGCGGTAGTCAATATTGCCGAGGTTCGCCGGGATGATCTCGAAGCGCTGGCGTCGGCTGATGCCTTCAGCTGCCTCGGCGAGCATCGCTATCAACAGCGCTGGCAGGCGGCAGGTCGTGGCCTGTACCGTGATCTGTTTTCAGAGTCGGAACAACAGCGCAGCCCGGTGCCACCGCCGGACCGCCTGCAGAGCCTGCTCGAAGACTACGACACAACGTCGGTGCTGCTGAATGATCACCCGATGGCTTATCTGCGAGATAACAAGCAGTTGCCGAGGCAATACAAAGCCGAAAGTCTGGCGCAGCTGCCGAACAAGAGCCTGGTGATCGTCTCTGGCGTGGTCATCAATCGTCAGCGACCCAAGACCGCAGCTGGGGTGACATTCCTGACGCTCGAAGATGAAACCGGCAGCATCAATCTCGTGGTCTGGCTGGCGCTGGCGAAGAAGCAGATGAAGGTACTGGTGCAGTCAAGGATACTGAAGGTATATGGCAAAGTTGAGCGCGATGTCGATGGACAGGTTGTCCACGTGATTGCGCATCATCTGGAAGATATCAGTGAGCGAATGCATGAGCTGAAATCGGCTTCCAGAGACTTCCAGTAAACCTGGACAACGGCCTGAGGAGACGCCCGTTATCGCGTTGCCTCAGGCTGGTAACCAAGAGCACGGGACGCGAAGACTCCGCGAACCCGTGAATTCATCAGGCTAGCAAACCGCCGTCGATGGCCCAGGACTGGCCAGTGACGAAACTGCTTTCGTCACTGCACAGCCAGGCCAGCAGGTTCGCCGCTTCTACGGGCTCACCCAGGCGACGCATGGGATTGGCGTTGGTGACTGCTTTCACCTGACGTTCATCCATCATCGACAGGGCACGCTCGACCATTGGCGTACGCAGGAAGCTTGGACAGACCGCATTGACTCGGATATTTGCCCGCGCGTATTCCACGGCCGCCGTACGCGTCAGCCCAATAACACCAAACTTACTGGCAGAGTAAGGACCCAGCATTGGTGCCGAATGCAAACCTGCCACTGACGCAATGTTGATGATATGACCACCAGACGGGGAACCGTCAGCACTTTTAGCCTTCAACATATGCCGGAGCTCATGTTGCATGCAGAGGAAAACACCCTTGAGATTGATATCAATGGTCTTGTCCCAGAGCTCTTCACTGCATTCATGCAGTGGCATGTTCCTGTGCTCGACACCGGCATTGTTGATGGCGACATCGAGCTTCAGACCACGCTTCTCGATTTCGGCAAACATGCTCGCAACCTGCGCAGAGTCCGATACATCAGCCTGAATGAACGTGACGTTGCCGCCAATTTCCTTGACGAAGGCCTCACCAGCTTCACGATTGACATCGTTCAGCACGATGGTTGCGCCCAGATCCAGCAGATGCAGTGCCGTCTCGCGACCGATGCCAGACGCCGCGCCGGTGATCAATACGGTCTTGCCTTTCAGATTTGCACTCATGGCAACCTTCCTTAGTGATCGACCTTGAGAACGAGCTTGCCGAAGTTCTCGCCCTTGAACAGCATCATCAGCGTGTCAGGGAACGACTTCAGACCTTCGACCACATGTTCCTTGGCCTTCAGCTTGCCCTCATGGATCCAGCCTGCCATTTCCTTAGCGGCTTCGCCGTAGTGCGCAGCGTTATCGAATACGACGATACCTTCCATGCGTGCACGGTTGACCAGCAGCGACAGGTAGTTAGAAGGCCCCTTCACCGGCGTCGTGTTGTTGTATTGCGAGATAGCACCACAGATCACGATGCGGGCGTTCTTGCGGATGCGCGTCAGCACGTCATCCAGAATATCGCCACCGACGTTGTCGAAGTACACATCGACGCCCTTCGGACAGGCGCGCTTCAGGCCATCTTTCACCGACTCATTCTTGTAATCGATGGCATCATCGAAACCGAGTTCATTGATGAGGAAGTCGCACTTCTCCTTGCCCCCAGCAATACCGACCACGCGGCAGCCCTTGATCTTGGCGATCTGCCCAACCACGCCACCGACTGCACCAGCAGCACCAGAGACCACGACCGTTTCACCAGCCTGGGGCTGGCCGGTATTGAGCAGACCAAAATATGCAGTCATACCAGGCATACCAAGTACACCAAGGAAGCGCTCAAGCGGCGCAATAGAAGGATCAACCTTGTGCAGGCCGCTGCCATCAGAAACAGCGTATGCCTGAACGCCCAGATGACCGTAGACGTGGTCGCCTTTCTGGAACTTCGGATGCTTCGATTCGACCACTTCACCGACAGTACCAGCGCGCATGACTTCACCGATCTGAACCGGCTCGATGTAGGACTTGGCATCGTTCATCCAGCCACGCATAGCCGGATCAAGTGAAATGAACTCGACTTTGACCAGCATCTGGCCATCCTTCAAATCAGGTGTCTCGTTCTCCACGTACTCCCAGTTGGACGCATCTGGCTCACCGGTTGGTCTGCTTGCAAGTAGAAACTGTCGGTTTTTCATAGTCATTCCTTAAGTCACTTTGACTTTCTGTTTATTCAGCTCGAATCAGCTGAATGGACGGCACGATGAAGTGTTCAGCGGCCTTTGAAATTGGCATCTCGGCGTTCCATGAAGGAGGCAATGCCCTCTTGCATATCCTCGCTGCGGATGATTGGGACGAGGTCAACATACATTCGTTCCAGCGCATCCTTTTCAAGCGTCTGTCGCATGAGCTTCGAAGACCGTAGGCTGCCTTTGACCCCCAGTGGTGCGGCACTGGCAATTCGCTCAGCGATCCTGAGCGCTTCGTCAAGTTGCTGACCTGGCTCGACCAGCGACTGTACCAGCCCCCAGTCAAGGGCCTGCTGGGCAGTCCATTCATCACCAGTCAGCAGATAACGCTGCGCATTGGCCCAGCCAATCTCGGTGGGCAGGCGCAGCGTGGCACCGCCGCAGGCATGAAAGCCACGCTGCACTTCAAGCTGTGCGAAACGCGTATCAGTGGCCGCAACGCGTACATCCGAATTGAGCAGGAGCTCCACTCCAGCGGTAAAGCACAGACCTTGCACCGCAATCACGACCGGCTTGGTCAGCGGCTCGCCGGCCAGGCCGTAGGGGTCGATGTCGCCTTCACGCAGGTCCGGCATCTTGCCTTTGGCGAAGGTCTCCGCCCAGCCATCAAGTTCCAGGCCAGCGGTAAAATGCTTACCATGAGCGAAAACAACGGCGACCCGAAGATCATCATCGCGCTGCAGTCGCCCATAGGCAGCGGCCAGCTGATAGTACATGTCTACCGTAAGCGCATTGTACTTCTGTGGTCGATTCCAGCCGATAAGGAGCACATGGCCCCGCTGTTCGATCGTGACATCCTGCGTCTGTGTGCTTGCTGAGTCAGTCATATCAGAACCAGTTGGCTTGCATGTCCATAGTTGTCGTGTCGCCAGACATCAAGAGATCAACATCTCGTTGCACCAGCGGCAGTTCATGACGATAAAAAAAGCGGCAGGCCTGTAGTTTACCGCTGTAAAACGAAACCGCCTCTTCATTGGAAGCGTCAGTAGTCTTGAGCAGGTGCTGTGCTTCAGCAGCCTGCATGAGCCAGAGCCATGCTACCGTTGTGTGCCCTACCAGATGCAGATATGAAGCTGCATTCGACAACGCCACGTCCGGACCTGCCTGCTGCATGGCTGCACCTATGGAGGCTGTAGCTGCGGCTACCTGCTTGATCAGCGCATCGAGCTTCTTCACTTCAACTTCGAGCTCAGGCGGCGCTGATGCTAAGGTGTTCTGTATACGCTTGTGCAGGATGGTCAGACCCCGACCCTTTTCCTGCCAGACCTTGCGCCCCAATAGATCGAGCGCCTGTATGCCGTTGGTGCCTTCGTGAATTGGATTGAGGCGATTGTCGCGCCAGCACTGCTCGACCGGGTATTCACGGGTATAGCCAGCACCGCCATAGACCTGGATGGCCAGGTCGTTAGCCTTGACGCCGTACTCGGAAGGCCAGGCCTTCATGATCGGCGTGAGCAGGTCCAGCAGTGTCTGCGCTTCTTCGGCTTCGGCCTGAGGGGCGCTGCTGATATCGTCGACCAGGCGGCCGCCGTAGAGCGTTAGTGCCAGGGCACCTTCACAGTAGGCCTTCTGTGCCAGCAGCATGCGTCGGACATCCGCATGCTCAATGATGTTGACTGGAGCGGCGAGCGGATCACGCGATGCTGCAGGACGTCCCTGAGGACGGCCCTTCGCGTAGTCCAGGCTCAGCATATAGCCGCGGTAACCGATAGATGCGGCACCCAGACCCACCCCGAGGCGAGCCTCGTTCATCATCTGAAACATGTATTTCAGACCCTGGTGCGGCTCACCGATGAGATACCCGACACAACAGCCCTTCTCACCGAAGTTCAGCGCAGTCGAGGTCGTACCGCGATAGCCCAGCTTGTGGAACAGACCGGCCAGGGCTACGTCGTTGCGCTCACCTAACGAACCGTCTTCCTGCAGGAGGAACTTTGGCACCACGAACAGCGAGATACCTTTGACGCCCGGCGGCGCACCTTCGATCTTTGCCAACACCATATGCACGATATTGTCAGTCAGTTCGTGATCGCCACCGCTGATATAGATCTTGTGACCCTTGATGCGATAGGTACCGTCATCCGCGGGCGTGGCCTTGGTGGTGATGTCAGCCAGGGAAGAACCAGCCTGTGGCTCGGTCAGCGCCATGGTGCCGGAGAAACGGCCACTCTGCATGTGTGGCAGGAAATGTTCTTTCAGGGAATCGCTGCCAAAGTTCTTCAGCAAGCGAGCCGCAGCCATGGTCAAAAACGGATAGCCGCTTGTGCTCGGGTTCGCAGCCATGAAGTACGCCATGCACGCCAGCATCACCGTTTCAGGCAGCGCAATACCGCCCTCCTCCTGAGACTCCCGTCCAGCCAGAAAACCGGCATCGGCTATGGCTGTCATGGCCTGTTTGACCTCTGGCCGAATGCTCACGGTCTTACCGTCGAACTGTGGCTCATCCTCATCCAGCAGCCTGTTGTGCGGTAGCAAGTATTCGCGGGCAATGCCTGCCGCAGTTTGCAGTGCTGCCGTCAGGCTCTCCCGATTATGATCGGAGAATGCCTTGCGCTCGCAAAGGCTATCGGCCTTGAGCACATCGAAAAGCAGGAAGTCGAGGTCACGTTCGTTCAGAAGCTGGTCGGTCATGAGGTATTCGGCCACTCTCTAGCTGATTGACAGATACCTAGCATTACAAATACGGCTTGACAAAGTCAGTGGCGTATATGACATATTAGTGTCCAAACGTGCCACATTTCTCCGTTTGTGAAGATTGGCGCTAACCTTCAGCCTGGATAGGATCAACGAATGATCAAGGTGGTGGTAATCGGCTTCGATGGCTGCCTCGCGTCCGCCCTCACAGGGGCGGCGGACGTTTTCCGACTGGCAGGGGTCACCTGGGACCGACTGCATGGCGAGAGTTCAGCACATTTGTTCGAGGTGCAGATCGCGTCGGTCCAGGGTGAAGATATCCTTTGCACGAGCGGCATCGTTATCAAACCACATACGGCACTGGAAGATATCGACGCCTGCGACCTCGTGTTGGTGCCGACGATAGGTGGCCGACTTAATCGTGTGCTTGCCGGCGCAGGCGATGTCGTCAGTCATCTGCAGCGCCTAGCGGCCAGCGGCAGTGATCTGGCCAGCAACGATACCGGCGCTTTCCTGCTGGCGGAATCGGGACTCCTTGACGGCCGCAAGGCGACCACACACTGGGGCTTCACTGCCGAATTTCGCGCTCGCTATCCTCAGGTGAACCTGCAGACGGAAAAACTCATTACAACGGACGGTCGGGTGTTCTGTGCTGGCGGCGGCAGTGCCTGGCTAGACCTGGTGTTCTTCCTGATCGAGCGCTACCACGGCTATGAGATCGCGCGGACTACGGCGCGGGTGTTTGTGTTCGACTACGGTCGGAACAATCAGTCGGCGTACAGCAGCCTTCAAGCACGGTTCAATCACACGGATGAGCCTGTGTCGGTCGCCCAGGCCTACATACAGTCGCATTATGCGGAGCCGATACTGGTCACGTCCCTGGCGGCCCTGGTCAACCTGTCCGAGCGAACCTTCAAAAGACGCTTCAAACAGGCTACTGGTCTGCCCCCAAGAAGTTATTTACAGAAAGTCAGAATAGACAGAGCCCGACGACTGCTCGAGCGCAGCCGGGAGAATGTGGATCAGATTGCCTTGAGTGTAGGCTATAGCGAGAGCGCGTCGTTCAATCGACTGTTCAAACGCGAGGTGGGCATGTCACCCGGGCATTACCGGTCCAAGTTTTCCCGCACCGTTTGATCGCTGTCGTCCTGCAGATCGTCGTAAGGATCGATATCTTCAGAGGATTTTTTCGACCGCTTGCCGCCGAAGAGCCCCTTTTTCCGCAGCGCACGAACTGGATTGAAACCACGTTTTCTGGCTGGCGGATAATGCGCGACCTCGGGTTCATCGAGCAGCAGCAGGTCATCTTCTTCAACAATGACGCCGGCAGATGCTTCTCGTTCCAGGGGGCGCGGCGATGTCACTTTGGTGACTGGACTCTTAATCGCGGAGGATTTGCCGGCAGCTTTGTCCGCGACCGGACGCGCGGAGCGAGACGGTGTCTCTGGTAGTGGTGAGCGTGCGATGTGCAACGAGAACTCAGCCTCGATTTCGCGCTCATCCAGTTGCTCACTGATAGCTTGTTCGAGTTGTTTGTAGACTTCCTTGGTGATCAACACCGGTGCTACTTTCGAGCCAAAGCGGCCGAGCATCGATTCGCGCCTGGCTACCGCCAGCGGATCTTTCAAGGCAATCTTGATGTAATAGTCGGTGGGCCGCAGCTTGCGACGCCGCTCGGAACGATGCGCAGCCTCTGCATCCAATTCACGCAGGGCGCGTTCGCGCTGTTCGTATTGGAGGATGAGAAGATAACCGCAGCCTGCAACCGCAGGCAGCGTGATTAAGAGAAAGAGCCAGTAGAGCATCGCTGCTTCGCATTTCCTTAAGGAGACAGTGACCTGTCAGAGGCAAACGATGATACCGGCTTCAGCGATCCCAGCAAGTCTTATTGTCGCCTTCAGTGACCCCTTTGGCACCGATACTGTTGATGGAGAGCCCATCGCATTTATCGTCGAGCTGGCCTGCCTTTGCGTTCGCCGTCAGCGTGTAGGTCACCGCGTTGCCAGCAGCTGCCGCCGGTGAGTTGGTGATGACGATGTTGTAGTGTTCATTGAAACTGAATGAAGTCGCCCCTGGCAGCGCCGAATAGCCAAGTTCGGCCACTGTCCGAGAATACCTGCCATTGCGCGAGAAGAACTTCTCCTGCGCCGTCGCCATTCGAAGCAGCTCGGCCTTCGCATCAGCGCGATGAGATTTCATCACGCTGTCACGAAAGTTGGGGTACGCTAACGCGGCAAGAATTCCGACGATGGCGATTACAATCAGAAGTTCAATAAGGCTGAAACCTTTGGAATGGTGCATGTTCCTGGTCCTGCTAGCGTTCATGAGCATTCAGAGTTTCTTGACCTTTCACGACTGAGGCAGAAATAATGACTCGCTCTCCTCTGGGACCAGCGGCCTTGAAGAGCACGGTATCTCCCACTCCCAGAACCATCATGATTGGAACTGGCTGTCCCCGCACCATGACTGCGACATTTGGATCAACCTGCAGAGTTTCATCGAGAATCGTAATGCTGCTTTTGGCAATATCGACGCCATCGACGATTCCCCCTGCTTCTGTTATGTTCTCTGCCACCGCCGCTGACGAAATCAGCAAGGTCATTACAAGGGTCGGAACGGCGCGACCTAGTCTACTAATGATGGGAAGATAATTCTTCATCGCAATTGTCTCCATGTTTGTCGGCCGTCATCGACACCGAAATCGGTCTTGGTAATTTCGACACCATCGGGCGTTGTGATCACGATGTTCTGTCCCAAGATATTCAAGCCACCAGCAGTGTTGGCAATCTTGACCGCAGCCAGGTTGTTCCCTGAACCGTAGGCGGCATCGTCAGAATTGTAGTCGCCATCGCTGATCATGCCGTCGTTGTTGAGGTCGAACTGTCGAGTCTTTGGGGGCCCTCCCGCTGCACTGAGACCAAAGATGTAATTCTCGAGTCCGCTCTCACAAAGCGAGAGCAGCGGCGTGGACGACATGAAGAAGACAATCGGTTCGGAACCGGTGCCACGGACGATCGGGTTCGTCAACATCATTTCTCCACGATTGATCGGATCAGCCGCCGTTGCGTTTCCGGTGCCGTCATCGGCGTATTCGACAAAGTCCAGGAACCAGCCACGCTCATTCACCACCGGCGGATCGTAGGGCGGAGTGTCATCATAGGTCATCCACTCTACGGTTTCCCTCGTCAGCCGCTTGATCGTGTTATTAAGGGTCTTGAGTTCTCCGTTGATATCCGAAACGTACTGCTGTTCCTCGAAAACCAGAAGCTTCTGCTGCTGTAGATCATCTCTGTCGAAGGTGCCGTTCACTTTGGTCTTGTCGAGCACTGACCGGTCCCACACTGAGTAGAAGCTGTTCACCTGACTTGGGTTGAGCTCACCATCATCCTCTTCGATGTATTTCCCCGTCCCAAAGGTGACGAGATAGCTATCTCCGAATGGGTGCAGCGCAAGTTGCGGTCGAGTTGTGATTGACTGTCTTGCACCATCAGGCGCAACTGCTGTGAACAACGGCCTGCCTTCCGCGATTTTCCAGTTGGATACTGCAGTGCCATTCGTCCGAGCATGTGCAGTGGGAGTTCCCAGAATGGCCTCTTTTGTGGATATCGCTGTATTGATCAGATCGAAGCGCCACAGTTTGCCGTGAAGATCTCCGGCGTACACGGAATCCACAATGAAGTCTCCATTGACATCAGCGAGCAATGGCTCCGCCATCCCGTTCGGGTCGCCGGAACTGCCAACAGCGGTGTCGAAAACTTTGATTGTTTCTCCAGTCACAGCATTCAAAACCAGCACAGCAGAACGGCCATTGGCGCTGTTGTAGCCGTTACCAATGATTACACCCCACTTGCCGTTGTGCAGGCGCCCAATCTGCGCCTTGCCGTGCACATGACCGAGGCTAGTGCGTACGGTGGATCTCAAGGCCATTGTTCCGCTGATTTCCCACATGAGCTTCACTTCGTCTGGGTCGGTGATGTCCAGAGCATAGACTGACCGCCCCCCTGCGCGAAGCGTACCCACGAGGATAGTGCGCCACTTGGTGCTGCTGGATGGATCGTAGATGTCGAACGAATTGAGTTCGCCATCCACATAAGGCTCGTGCTTGTATCCAATAGCGGTCAGCTTGTTCAGCTTTGGAACAACCTCAGAAGGAATGAAGGCAAAAACTTCTCTCCCGGTATTGGCATCGAACGCGTGCAGCATGCCGTCGTTCGCCCCTACGTATACCATCGGTCGACGTTCAGCCTGAACCTTCTTGAAAATTTCGTAACTATTAGGGTCGGTGAGCGCGAAGCCCTCAATCTTGTCCAGGTTCAGAGAAGATGGGGCACCGACGTAGAGTGGTGCTGAGTAAACAATATCTCCCAAGACCTTCCGGCTAGCGCCTTGTCCGCGTGAGCGAAAACGAGTTTCCTCCAAAGTGCTGTTGCCACGCAGCCACGCCACTCGATCCGCGCCAAGGGCGTCGGTTTCGCCAAGTGTATTGCGACTGAGTTGAGCCTTTTGCTCAGCCGTGAGATTTGCATACTCAAAGTCGACCAGTACGCCTGCTCCGTTGGCGATCTTGATGTTACGTGTATCTGAGGCTCTACTAGCTAACTGAGCACCTGCCGACCAGCTAGGCGTTTCAGCGACCTTCAACGTTTCACTGTCATCAGCTGTCAGTGCAAACGCTCTCAGATCGCCGCTCCAGTTTTCGGAGTTGAAGTTGGCGGCGTAGGCGAAGTCTGCGCCTTCGACGATGGCCGAGTCTGAAGCAGGTGCTGCTGCTGTAGCGGTACGATCTTGAATGCCCGCAAGGACGGCCCGAAATGCCTCGACCAGTGTATTTGGATCATCGGCGCTGAAGAATTTGCCGCGGCCATTGATGGCTGCGTGCCAGAGATCATACGGATTGTTGGAACTGTTGCTGATCGCACTTGGCCAGGTCTTTGTCCCATTCACGAGCGCTGAGTAGTCGCCGCCGAAGGTATCGCCATTGAAATCCGGGTCGTTCAACATGGCACCAAAGCCCAATCCGACAGTGAAGGTGGTCATGTGCTGCCAATGGGCGGGATCATTACGAGCATTCCAAAAGTTTTCTGCCGGAGTGCCGCTTTTTGCTGGCACAAAGGTAGGCACCTTGTCTGCCATACTAGGCTGTGCATCATTGAACCATTGCGAAAAGGCAATGTCAGCCAGGGTATTAGAGGCAGAGTCTTTGAAAGGACCTATCGGGGTGTAGTTTTGGGCGCCGAATTCTGAAGCCGGCGAAACGGGAGGCATAGTTTGAGCCGTATTGTCCACATTGCCATAGCTGGTACTGAGGCTCCCATTCCACAGGCCATCGGTAAACAGCAGGTGGTACGAAGGCCGACACTCGATCAAAGGCTCTTCAATATTTCCAGGTTGGAAGGCGTAAGCGCTGTTTTTTCCGGTACGAGTGAGCTCTGCACCAGCTCTTACCATCGCTGATCGAAGCGGCGTCCCACCAGAGGCGGGCGCAATGCTCAACCAGTTGTAGAAGCCATCGCGGTGACTGCCAGTGAAAGGGCGCAGCCGACTATCGACATCTGTTCCAGTCCAACCTTCACAGTCATTGTTAAAGCCATTGCACTTATTGAGGGCCTGGAAGGCAAGCCGGGCTGTGTCACCAACCGCTTCGAATGCCAGGGAAGCCGCGCTCGCTGCCGCAAAGACACGTGTACGATAGAAGGAAAACCAGTTTGCGAAGTTCTGCTTGGACTCGGCTGCAGTCTTACCTGACTCGCTGCCGACTTTGACGTACCTATAGCATGCATTGTCGGAAGCAACTTTAGAAGAACATTTCGATGGATCGTAGCGATAATAGTAAGCGGGCTGGCCTAGACCCACCGAGTTTGCCCGGACAACCCCCCCCGATCCAAAGTCCAAGAGCGGATGCAGCGCAATTTCGGTAGAAAGGCTATAGGAGTGGGACCTGCCCGTACTGGTAGATGGTGTATAGACGAAGGTGGGAAAATAATCGTTTGATAGATCTGTTTTATCAGCGGTACCGTCCCCGTTGACATCTGGCTTGAAGCCGTTGACATAGGCATTGGTAAACGTGGTCGAGTAGCTACTTCCATCAGCCTTCTTTGGTGGAACGTAATTTGTATCAGGATTGTAGTACTGCAAATTCCAGTCCGGTGACGCGAACTTCCTCTGGATGAAGACCCAGTTACCGTTCGAGCATCCATTGGGTCTGCATACATAGCCATAGCCGGCATCGTAGCCTGAGACCCGATCATCTGGTGTATAGGCAAAGGCCATGGAGCCTGAATCGTCCAGCGTGACGAATATATTTGGCTCAACACTGTTCTTGACAAACAGCGGCACCGTGGCCAAGTTCAATGGCGCCGCATAGGCCTGCACCGAGGGTCCCAGTAGCATTAAGGACACAAGCGAGTACGCGCTGGATTTGCGAGTGACTCTTGCGACAATCTTCAAGGTCTCATTCAACATACATCACCTCACCCTGCCCCTGGCGCAGTGCCAGACGCTGTAGTAAATCAAAGAATCTTTACGAAGCGGCTTTCGAGGGTAGAGGTCGTATCCTCTCGCCACCCTGTAGTTTCCGCGTTGTCCGAACGTAATCCAGCGGCTGTGCTGACGACGGAGTAGTAGTGCGGTCCAACACCAGCTGCGGCTGTCTGCGGATCCGTTACCGCGACGCCAAAGCTGAGGTCTGGACTGCCGAGATCGAAGCCGTCATACACGAGCATACCCCTGGGCTGCTGCGATACGCTTGCAAGCACGTGGGGATCGGTGTAGTCGTAGCGAATCGCCTGACTGGTCCACCAGGTCCAGTCATCGAGATTCGCATTCCAATCTTTCTCACCCTCCGCCCAGACAACAGGCTCGTTGCCACCACAGAGCGGAGGAGCTGCACAGTTGCCTGCCAGTTTGGCCGGCGGATTACCAACCTGAGCCCCCAGATAGCGCTCAAGCCGCCGGAGCATGGATTCGCCGGCCTCGACCGACACGCCCTTGTCTCGCATATTAAGCAACATGCGTTCTTCGAGCGTGGTTTCTTCCATGCCGAGTACGGCGATAACAGTCATCACTAGCAGCATGACAAGTGCAGCGATGAGTGCGACACCCCCCTGGCCCGCTCTGTATCCGTGCTTCATCCAATCGAGATCTCTATACAGCATGTTCGTCTCCTACAGCACAATGTTCTTGAGCGCGATGGTCTGCGTGGCAACACGATAGATGCGACGATCAGTAGCCGTGGTATCATTAGCGGCATCCAATGGAAAACGGTAGACCTGCGGTGCGGTGTTGATGTTGCCAGGGGCTACAGCAAGAACGTCAAAGCGTAAACTGACGATCTTAGTCCAGTCGCCGCTACCTGGTGCCGCGACGTACTTGTCGGCGACGCGGTCATTGTTGCTGTCGATCCCATAGCGAAGGGAAAAATCTTCGATATCGCTTACAAGAGGGAAGGCTGTCCCGCCATCCCGGCCACATAAGAGTTCGTTGGTAGTGGCGTCGTAGTAAATCCGTTCGATCACTGGCTCAGCGTATCCCGCAGCATTGGGGTTACCGGCATCACCAATGGCAGCGCCGGTACAGTCGACGTCATCAGCGACCACTTCCTGGTAGCGAATGCAGACACCGATACCCGTCTTGGAGGCGACGATGACCTGCCCCTCATCAAAGGTGGCACAATCCGCAGAACCACCCTTCTGTTTGAAAACAAACATTTTCAGAGACTGAGGCAACTGTCTGAAACCGGTCTTCTCGAAGGTATCCTTTAGAAAACTTATTGAAAAACGCGAATTTTCTAGCACCTGCGACTGCGCCTGCTGAAAAGTGTAGGTGTCTTTCTTGGCCAGCATTACTTGCACCACGCCTGTCAGCAGCAGTGAGCTGACGAGAATGGCGATCAATAATTCGACCAATGAAAGGCCGCTCTGTCTGAAGTTCATCGTCTCAGCTCCTAAGGCTCAAAACTGGTCATATAGGTCTGCACAGTCGCTGCAGGGTTTGCGTTCTGTCGATCCAGCAGCGTCGACTCGGACCAGCTGAAGGCAATCTTCACAGCGCTGCCCAGACCGTCACAAGCGGCCGTATCGGGTGATGCGTCGAGGCAGATGACGGCACTTGTTGTCAATTGATCATCGCTGATGGGCAACACCCGCTTTAGGCTTTCCGACCACTGGATGAGGTCATTGCTAGCCATCTCGACATCTGAGCAACCCGTGTTGGTGTAACAGTCAGCAACCAGATCAGCGACATCTGGAAAGCCGTCACCAATAGCCTTGCCATAGTTGTCGAGATCTGGTTGACCCTGGTTGTCGAGGATAGCCTCACGATTGCCACGAATCCGTTCGATGAGATCGTCGGTCAGCATCATTGCGTGCGTATTGAAATTCGAATTCGTCGTCGACTGTAGGCTCACCATTTGCAGACTAGCTATCCCAAGTATGCCGACCGACAGCACCATCAGTGCGATCAGGACCTCAAGCAGGGTCATGCCTAACTGTCGACCGTAGCTGGAAAAGCCGGAATAGTGCTGGAACATCGGGAAGGTTCTCCTAAAGCTGTTAGCCTTGATCATGGCGCGCAAGTCGTTGCTGGGCCGGTAGATGCTCGACCGGTTCGCGACAGGCTGACCATGCGGCCATGGTCCTTGCCGCGGTCGTCACAGATCGCGAAAGTCATCGCAGTGTTTTGGGCAAGCATGCCATTGGGACGGAAGGCGATATAAGTCGCAGCAGAATTATCTGAACGTATCACCACACCACCATCGAAAGGATCGCGATCCCGAAGTAATTGATCGTTGGCTGCCGCATAGGCTGACTTGCCTGTGCGCTTGTTACTTGCGTCGCGGTACACCCTCCAGCCATCACTCCAGACTCGAGAGGCGCCCTTGCGCTGCATGTTCACTGCCCAATTTAGCCGGATGGCTTCGCTGCGCGCATAGTTAAGCTGCGACACGAACGAGTTGGTTGCAGTGGTGATCCGGTTGTTCTTGATCATCGTCTGGAAAGACGGCACGGCGATGGTCATCAGAATGGCAGAGATACATAGAACGATCAGGAGCTCCAGCAGCGTGAAACCTCGTTGTCTCGACCTCATAGGATGTAATCCCAATATGTTTGTATATAGGGAAGCTTAGTCGTACGATCAGTTTCCAACCACAGGCATCCGACGAACGGCAGGTTTAAGCCGACGAACGGTCGATAAGTGCGAAACAGGAGGGGACTTGACGACAGAACTGAGAAACAGTTTACAGGCTACGAGACTTGTTTGACCTGTGCCAGATCTGCCAGAAACGCTTCATAGGCGGACTGCTTCGCCTGCGCAGGTATTCGCAAGAGGTAAGAGGGATGGACGGTTGACAGCACCTGTCTACCACCATGACTGATCCAGCGCCCCCGAACATCCTGGAGACGGGTCTTACTACCTAGCACGCGTTGAGTGGCAGTTGCGCCGAGACAGAGAATGTACTCGGGATTAACCAGATCCACCTCAGCATCCAACCAGCCTGAACAAGCCGAAATCTCCCTTGCGGAGGGGCTGGCATGCAGACGGCGCTTGCCACTCGGCTTCCATTTGAAATGCTTTACGGTATTGGTCAGGTAACATTTATCAAGATCTAGCCCCACCTCTTCCAGCGCGCCTCTCAGGAGTTTTCCCGCGGGCCCTACAAAAGGCTCGCCCTGCAGATCCTCCATGTCACCTGGCTGTTCGCCTATGATCATCAGCTTCGCATTGCTGGCACCGCTACCGAAAACGGCCTGCGTTGCATTTTTATAGAGCGGGCAGGCACTGCAGCCTTGGGCCATATCACGCAACTGCTCAATCGAGCTGGCTTTCTGAATGGCTTCGGAATTATGAGTATCGATAATCTTCAGCGGCTCCCGCGCGGTCACTTTGTGCCTGAGCTGATCCTGTGTGGCTCTAATCGACGAAGATCGCTTGCGAAGCTCGTCCGAATCCAGCAAATCCGCACTCAACATGGCATCTACTGTTTCATCCGAGCCACTGACCAGCGAGGAAATCAACGCTGCTTCAGGCATGTTTTTCCAATAATGCTTCGGCATCTCACTTTGCATCAGGGCTACATTGGTTCTGGCCGGATTGAAGGTCTTCGCGTAGTAGGTCAGCCACATGGCTTCAAAATCGTCCTCCGCGCGCGTCAGCGCATCTTTTACCGGGGGTTGCCCTTCGGCTGACTCAAACCGCACCCTCCCCTCATCGTGGTGAGCGATGCCGTCCGGCGTAAAAATGCTCCAGCGCATATTCGGAAAACGTCGAGCAAAGAATGGCGCGGTAAGTGGTAAAACCGGATGTAAAGGCTCAAACCAGGCAGTCCAGCGCGCATGGCCGAGCTGCGGATCCAGAGCGCCCTTACCATCCTCCGGGAGGCCGGGGAATTCAGCGAATTGAGGACCTTCAGGCGGATCAAGTCCAAGCGGTGTGAACCGCAGAAAGGCTTTCATTTTATGGGCGGCTCGGTGTACGACCTGAGCACGTCTTCGAAGATCATGGACATCAGGATCGATGGTGAACGCCAACAAATCGCGCTCACCGTGCACAAGCCTCCACAGCACTCGATACAGGAGCGCCCAGTTATCAGTGGAGCGATGGCAGGCAACTTTCTCTGCCACACTCAAAAAGCTGGCCGGCACGGTTGCACGAGTTTCATTGGCTGGCGTTAAAGGCACGCTGTCCCAAAGCGATGGCTGGTGAGCATCTTCCCAATTCACAGCTTCCGGCGGCACCTGCGCGTTCAGTAATTCCCGAGAGCGATCCCGCCACTGTCTGAAAGTTGAAATGCCAGTCATGGATAAGCCTGTTTTGTGAAGACGCTAAGGCGAGAAAACTGAGAAATCAGCCAAAAAGTGCTAATTGCTCGCCCACGCCATTCAAGCCTGGAAGTGTCATAGATGCTTGTTGAGCGGGCGGCAAGAACAGGGCCTTGAGTGTCAGCGAGTCAACAAGCGACGAGGTGGGCCAATAATCCTGAGCGATGATGAAAGGTTGCACCTTTTTAAGCGACACCCGCATCTTCGCCAGATCGTTCAGACGCAGTGCATGAAAACGACGGTTCGCCAGAATGCGGTCTACTGATCGAGAACCGATGCCAGGTATGCGTAACAGCCAATATCGTGAGGCACGATTGATATCTATGGGGAAGTGTTGCCGATTTCTCAGCGCCCATGACAGCTTCGGGTCAATATCCAGCTCCAACTCCCCCGACTCCGGAGGCACGATTTCCTCAACCCGGAACTGGTAGAACCGCAGGAGCCAGTCGGCTTGATAAAGTCGGTTTTCCCGTACAAGTGGTGGCGGCTTGACAGGTAACTGTCGTGAAGCATGAGGAATCGGGCTGAAAGCGGAGTAGTACACGCGCTTCAAGCCATAGGAATGATAAAGATTTGAGCTGGTTGCAAGAATATCGCTGTCGTTGGAAGAATCAGCACCGATTATCATCTGCGTGCTCTGCCCTGCAGGAACGAAACGCTCAAGCTTCACTGTGCGAGAACCAGCGTGCTTCTGTTTCGCGATATTTTCTTCCTTGGTGACATCGCGCTTGAGCCGAACCTTCGCCATGGCAGAACGAATCTGGTGCAGGTCTTTCTCAGGCGCGAATTGCTGCAGCGAATCTTGCTTGGGTAGTTCAATATTGATACTGAGACGATCAGCGTATTTACCTGCTTCGTCTATCAGATGCTGGGACGCCTCCGGGATGGATTTGAGGTGGATATAGCCGTGAAAGCCTTCTTCCTCACGCAGCTTTTTCGCCACCTGGAGCATTTGTTCCATCGTGTAGTCAGCAGACTGGATGATGCCGGAACTGAGAAACAGGCCCTCGATGTAATTGCGCTTGTAGAATGAAACGGTAAGCTGAACCACCTCATCGACGGTAAAGCGGGCTCGAGCGACATTGCTTGAGCTACGATTCACACAATAACTGCATTCATAGATGCAGAAATTCGTAAGCAGGATCTTTAGCAGCGATATACAGCGTCCATCGGGCGTATAGCTATGACAAATGCCCATACCTTCGGTGGAGCCGAAACCTTTGCCCTTACCTGCAGCTTTCTTGCCTGCCCCGCTACTTGAACAGGAAACGTCATATTTAGCTGCATCGGCTAATATCGCCAGCTTTTGAATCAGCTCCATTTCCAGCACCCACTATCACCGCACACTACTGTATCTTTGTACAGTATCCGGTAAATGTAAAGCGCTTATGCGGGAAATCGCGAGAATTGAAAAGTCTTTCAGTCATGAGGGTTCGCTTTCTGATAAACTTCAGCCCACTTGGTAGCCGCACCTCGGAACGGCACCACAAGCCCATTTGATCGTAGCCATTGTTCATGACAGACGAAACGACAAGCGCCGAAAAGCCAGCCCACCGCGGTGGCATGCTGCAAAACCTACTGTTCAACATCATCATTCCAGTGATCATTCTGTCCAAGTTCAGTGGCGAGGATTCACTTGGACCGATGGTGAGCATCGTGGTCGCTCTGGCCTTCCCTATAGGCTACGGCCTGTACGATTACAGCAAATCCCAGAAGACCAACTTTTTCTCTGTGTTGGGTATCGTCAGTGTATTTCTGACCGGCGGTATGAGCCTGTTGAAACTGGACCCGGAATATATCGCCATCAAAGAAGCGACCATTCCGGCGCTGATTGGTCTGGCAGTCCTGATTTCACAGAAGACCAAGTTTCCGCTAGTGAAGATCTTTCTGTTCAACGACCAGATCATGCAGGTCGACAAGCTGCACCGAATCCTGGCGGAAAACGGTAAGGAGAAGGAGTTTCAGGGGAAGCTGTGGAACGTAGCCTCTATTGTTGCAGGCTCGTTCTTTCTCTCGGCAGTACTGAATTATATGCTGGCGAAAATCGTCCTTGTCAGTCCGCCTGGCACGTCTGCCTACAGTGAAGAACTGGGCAAGATGACAGCGCTGAGTTTTCCGGTAATTGCCCTGCCCAGCATGATCGTGCTGATGATCGGTCTGTGGTACCTGATCAAGCAGATCAAGCTACTGACCGGCCTCAAGCTGGACGACATTCTCAAACAGCACTAGGTTCGATCAGGGCAGCTGCCGAACTAACGCAGCCGGCCTCGGACGAAACTGCTGACGCGCTCGCTGTTGGTCCGCAAGACATTCAGGCTGTGGGTTGTGTGCATGTGGCAGATCGCGATCGACAGTGCGTCAGCCGCATCGGCCTGAGGTGTGGCCTCAAGTCTTAATACTGCCTGAACCATGTGCTGCATCTGTTCCTTGGTCGCAGCACCCGTGCCAGTCATTGCCTGCTTCACCTTGGTCGCCGAATACTCACCAACCTCAAGTCCAGCCTCAGCCATTGCAAGAATAGCCGCGCCCCTGGCCTGCCCCAGTTTAAGCGCACTATCCGCATTCTTGGCCATGAAGACCTTTTCGATCGCAGCAGTTTCCGGCCGATACATCTCGATGACCTGAGCCACTGAGCGGAACACGCACTGCAGGCGCTCCGCCAGCGTGTCACCCTGCACTCTTATGCAACCACTCGCGACATACACCGGCTTATTATGCTGAGCCTGAACCAGGCCATAGCCAGTGATGCGCGAGCCGGGATCGATCCCGAGGATAATCACCTTACGCGACTACTAGGCGCCGGGGACTTCTTTCGCACGCAGACGAATCGAAAGCTCCTTGAGATGGCGATCTTCTACTTTGCCTGGCGCCTGAGTCAGCACACACATCGCGCTCTGGGTCTTCGGAAAGGCAATGACCTCACGAATGGACTGCGCACCGGTCATCAGCATAACCAGGCGATCCAGACCGAAGGCCAAGCCACCGTGCGGGGGTGCACCGTACTTCAATGCGTCCAGCAGGAAGCCAAACTTGTCGGCAGCTTCTTCCTCGCCAATACCAAGAATCTCGAGAACTTTCTGCTGCATGGCGCGGTCGTGGATACGGATCGAACCACCACCGAGCTCTGTGCCGTTCAGCACCATATCGTAAGCTCGGCTCAGTGCAGTGCCCGGGCTTTCGGCCAGCATCTCTGGTGAGCAGGATGGTGCCGTGAATGGGTGATGCAGTGGTGTCCAGGCGCCTTTGTCGGTCTTCTCAAACATCGGGAAGTCAACGACCCAGCATGGCGCCCAAGGCTTGGTGTACAGGTTTCTGTCCTGACCGATCTTCACACGCAGTGCACCGAGTGCTTCATTCACGACGGTAGACTTATCGGCACCGAAGAAGATCAGATCGCCATTTTCCGCGCCGGTACGGCTAAGAATTTCGCTGATGGCGGCTTCCGGAATGTGCTTAACGATTGGTGACTGCAAGCCTTCAGCACCGGCAGACTTGTCGTTGACCTTTATATAGGCCAGACCACGGGCGCCGTAAATGCCGACGAACTTGGTGTAGTCGTCGATCTGCTTGCGAGACAGCTCATTGCCGGCGGGAATCTTCAGCGCAGCGACCCTGCCCTCAGGATCGTTGGCTGGACCAGAAAACACCTTGAACTCGGCATCCTTGAGCAGATCAGCAACATCGACCAGCTCCAGCGGAATCCGCAGGTCAGGCTTGTCGCTACCATAACGCTGCATGGCTTCGGCATACGGCATACGCGGGAACTCGCCGAGATCAACACCAAGCACGGTCTTGAACAGGTCAACGATCATCGCCTGGGTCAGCTCGATGATTTCGAGTTCGTTCATGAACGAGGTTTCGATATCGACCTGGGTAAATTCGGGTTGACGATCCGCTCGAAGATCTTCGTCACGGAAGCACTTGGCGATCTGGTAATAGCGATCCACACCGGACATCATCAGCAGCTGCTTGAATAGCTGTGGACTCTGGGGGAGTGCAAAGAAGCTGCCCGGATGCGTTCGACTTGGGACAAGATAGTCACGTGCACCTTCCGGGGTAGCTCGCGTGAGTATCGGCGTCTCGACGTCGATAAAGCCTTGCTGATCCAGAAAGTTACGAATGAAAGTGGCGACCTTGGAGCGCAAGCGGAGCTTGTCCAGCATTTCAGGACGGCGAAGATCCAGGTAGCGATATTTGAGACGGACTTCCTCGCCCACATCGACGTAATCGTCGAGCGGGAATGGCGGCGTCTGCGCCGAGCTCAGCAATTCGACGTTCTTGGCGAGCACTTCCACCCGGCCAGTGGACATCTCTTTGTTCTCTGTACCGGCAGGTCGAGTACGCACACGCCCAGTGATCGCCAGCACGTATTCGCTTCGTACCTTTTCAGCAAGTGAAAAGGCTTCGGCAGTGTCTGGGTCGACTACGATCTGAGCTATGCCGTCTCGATCACGGAGATCTAGGAAGATAACGCCGCCGTGGTCGCGCCTGCGGTGAACCCAGCCGCAAAGGGTGACAGTTTCGTCGACGTTGGACTCGGATATGGCACCACAGTAGTGACTGCGGCTGAATTGACTTTGCATTGGAATTTCCCGTTCGCAGGCGCCGTTAAAAAGCGTGCTAGTATAAACGCTCCATACGCCAATTGCAGTCCTGAGTTTGGAATTCGCGCTAGCACGACCCTAGAATGAATGGAATAAGAACAATAAGCCCTGAATTGGAGCTCAACATGCAAAAACCGCTGATCGTTCTTCTACCTGGCCTGTTCATGCCTGTGAGCAGCTGGAGTCGGGAGACCCTTCGCAACCTGCGGCAGTTTGGTGACTGCGTTACGCTCTCACTGCCCGGTCATTATCCCCAGCCGGCGCTACAGGAAGGCCAGCACTATGACAAGGCGCTCGTTCTTGAATCGATCGACCGTCAGCTCGCCGAGCATCTGGAACCTGAGCAGTTGGCGAGTCGGCCCGTCGTCCTCTTCGGTCATTCTACCGGCGCGCTTACCGCACTCTATTACGCCAGTCAGCGGCAGTCGATCATTTCGGCCGTGATCAGCATCGGCGGTACTGTAGATGGACGCGAAGAAGAAAACGTCTACTACTGGAATCAGCTCGGCACGCGCTATCTGGGCAAGTTTGGCCTGCTGCTGACCAACTTCTCGACCAGCATTGGCACCAGGTACGCAAGCACTCATCGGCTCGTCATGAAAGCTGCCTTCCACAATCCCGACAAGGTTTTGGCGGACGATGACTTCGAAACCGCGATGGCTGATTACATCCCGGATCTGAAGAAATTCGACACCTCCACAGCCGGCCGAATTCTGCGAGACCTCTATCATTTTGATGCCAAGGCGGAGCTCAAGCGATTGCACCGGCCGGTGTGGGTTTGTGCAGGTGAGGAAGATGACTTTGTTCCTGAGCGCCGCACACGGCAACTCGTGGAGACGCTACCCGATGCGACACTGGATTTGATTCCAGATACCGGACATTTGCCCTTCGTCGAAGAAACTCAGCGTTTCTTTCGTCTGATGCGGGTTTTCATGCAGCAGGCTGGATTGGCTGAATGGGCTGAGAGTCAGCCCTCGCTGTCGGTGAAAGAGTCTGCGGGATCAATGGCATCAAGAGACAGAGCTGCCCTGAGATCACGAACCCGCAAGTTCAGTGCGTCGGGCTCATAGGGCTTCGGCGGGAAACGACCCCATACCGGCCCCGGCCAGGCCTGATCGTGACTGAAGCGCACGATGTGATGAATATGCAGCTGCGGAACGACGTTCCCCAGCGCAGCAATATTCATCTTCTCACCCGAGAACAGATCCATCATCACCGTCGCCAGCAGACATGAGCTGTCGTTGATCGATGCACGCTGGATACGCGTGAGCTCGTGCAGTTCACGAGCATCGGCGACAAGCGGAATCAGCAGGCACCAAGGATAGGCCGCATCGTTCATCAGCCTGATTTCGCAAATCCCCAACCTGCCGACAAAGACCGAATCGCGCTCGATACGATGATCGAGCTCGAATCCATCCGCTGCAATGACTTCTGCAGACATGCTCAGCTGTCCTTAGATAAACTTCTGAACACTCAGGCCACGCCCCATCGCGTAATAGTCGAAGCCTTTGCGCGCCATGCGCTCAGGATCGTACAGGTTACGGCCATCGAAAATCGCAGGTCGTGACAGGCTGTTCTTGATCACCGCGAACTCCGGCGAGCGGAATTCCTTCCATTCTGTGCAAATCAGCAGCGCGTCCGCACCCTTGAGGCACTGCTCCTTCGTGCCGCAGAGATCGAGATTGTCCTGATCAGCATAAATCCGCTGCGTCTCCTTCATGGCTTCAGGATCGTAAGCCTTGACCTTCGCGCCGGCCTCCCACAACAGCTCCATGAGAACACGGCTGGACGCTTCACGCATGTCGTCGGTATTGGGCTTGAAAGACAGTCCCCAAATGGCAAAGGTCTTGCCCTTGAGGTCGCCATCAAAGTACTTGTTGACCTTCTCGAACAACTTGGACTTCTGACGATAGTTGACCGACTCGACGGCCTTGAGCAGCTCGGAATCGTAGCCCACTGAGTCAGCCGTCATCACCAGCGCCTGCACGTCTTTCGGGAAGCAGGAGCCACCGTAGCCGCAGCCAGGATAAATGAAGTGATAACCGATACGCGGATCAGAACCAATACCACGACGAACGTTTTCCACGTCTGCGCCCAGTCTTTCGGCCAGGTTAGCCACTTCGTTCATGAAACTGATCTTGGTCGCGAGCATGGCATTTGCCGCATACTTGGTCAGCTCCGCTGAACGGATGTCCATGGAAATGATACGGTCGTGGCTGCGGTTGAAAGGCTCGTAGGCTTCGCGAATCAGTTCAATCGGCTCTTCACTGTCGGCACCGATGACAATTCGATCTGGTTTCATGAAGTCACCGACCGCGTCGCCTTCCTTGAGGAACTCGGGGTTGGACACGACATCAAAGCGCAAATCGCTATTGCGCGACTGCAGCACTTCCTGGATAGCCTTCTTGACTCGGTCACCTGTGCCCACAGGCACGGTAGACTTGTCGATGACAACCTTGTAGTCGTTCATGTGCTCGCCAATCGTGCGCGCAACCATGAGCACGTACTTGAGATCAGCCGAACCATCTTCGTCAGGCGGCGTGCCAACGGCAATAAACTGCAGCTGACCAAAATCCACGCCCTCTTTCGCGTCGGTGGTGAATTTCAGCCGGCCAGCTTCGAAATTCGACTGCACGATGGGCTCGAGACCAGGCTCGAAGATCGGGATAATGCCGTTCTTCAGGTTTTCGATCTTCGTCTTGTCGACGTCGACACACATGACGTGATGACCCACATCAGCCAGACAGGCGCCAGTTACCAGACCGACATAGCCGGTGCCGAAGATAGTTATGTTCATGATTCACTCCTTGTTGAAGACTTTCGCTCCTGCCAGATTTTTTCCCAGTTCAGCGCTGAACGGACGATTGTCTCGAGTTCGGCGTGATCAGGCTTCCAGCCAAGCACGGCTTTGATTCGGTCGTTGGCGGCCACCAGTGCGCCCGGATCACCTGGGCGGCGATCAACGAGCTCCACGGGAAAATCCACACCAGAGAGCTTCTTCACGACGTCAACAACTTCCTTGACGGTGAAGCCTGTGCCATAGCCACAGTTGAGGATATTCGACTCGCCACCGGCGGCCATATGATCCAGCGCCATCACATGCGCCTTGGCCAGGTCTTCGACGTGGATGTAATCTCGCACACAGGTACCATCGCGAGTATCGTAGTCGGTGCCAAAAATCTTCATGCCGTCACGAACGCCGTTCGCGCATTCGCAGGCGACCTTGATAAGGTGGGTCGCTTCAGGCGTGGCTTGGCCGATTCGGCCTTCGAGGTCTGCGCCTGCAACATTGAAGTAACGCAGAATGGTGTAATTCAGGCCGCTGGCTGCTGCAAAGTCCTGAATCATCTGCTCACTCATGAGCTTGGACGCGCCATAAGGATTGATTGGCTGCAGCGGGCTCGCTTCGCCGATGACAGTCTCATCGGGCATACCGTAAACAGCCGCCGTCGAGGAGAATACCAGGCGGGGAATCCTGTGCTTCTCGATAGCGCCTAACAGATTCAGCGTATTTCTGGTGTTATTCCGATAATACTTCAGCGGGTTTTCGACGGATTCGGGAACAACGATATGAGCGGCGAAGTGCAGCACGGCTTCAAAATTCTGACCTTCCATGAGGCGATCGATGGCGTCCGGGTCTCCCAGGTCGCCTTCAACGAGCTTTCCACTCAGAATGGCCCAGGGATAACCGGTCGACAGGTTATCGAAGACCGTTATATCGTGGCCAGCCTCGCCCAGCTGGCGTACGACATGGCTACCGATATAGCCGGCGCCGCCAGTTACTAAAACTTTCATGCTGTTTCACCTTATAAACTTCAGAAAAAGATTGTACCCGCTAGGGGTTCTGATCGGCTGAGACGCCCGCTCGCGCGGCTTTTAGTGCTGCTCTGCGCTCAGCGAAAAATGTCTGCAGTAAATGGCGACTCTCTTCGGCCTGCACACCCTCACTCCAGGCCAACTGCCAATTGAAGGGAAACTTGGCAAGCAGATCACCATGGCTCACCACGGCGCCTGATTTGGGCTCACGTGTCGCGAACACCAGACGCGTAACGCGCGCATGGATAGCCGCACCGAGACACATCATGCATGGTTCGAGCGTCACGTAGAGTGTAGCAGGCGTCAGCCGATAATTACGGCGGGTTTGACCGGCCTCACGCAGCGCATTCATTTCCGCATGGGCGCTAGGGTCACAGCGGCCAATCGGCGCGTTCCAGCCTTGGCCGATTACCTGACCAGTATCATCATCTACTACAACGGCGCCGACGGGAACTTCACCCGCTGCATAAGCTGATGCAGCCTGAACCATGGCCAGTGCCATCCATTTTTTATCGTTCTCTTCTACGTCTACCTGAGCAAGATGGCTCTGAGAGACCTTAGCGTTTTCAGCGCCTATTCCCATTCAATCGTAGCCGGCGGCTTCGACGACACATCATAGGTGACCCGGGAAATACCCTTGATCTCATTGATGATGCGGTTCGAAATGCGTTCGATCAGCTCATATGGCAAATGCGCCCAGCGTGCCGTCATGAAATCGATGGTCTCGACAGCCCTAAGCGCCACGACATATTCATAACGCCTGGCATCGCCCACTACGCCTACTGACTTCACTGGCAGGAAGACGACGAAGGCCTGCGCCACCTTGTGATACCAGTCAGCGGCATGCAGCTCATCGATGAAGATGGCATCGGCCTGTCGCAGCAGATCGGCATAGGTCTTCTTGACCTCACCAAGGATACGCACGCCCAGACCCGGCCCGGGGAACGGATGGCGATAGACCATATCGTGAGGCAGGCCGAGCTCGACACCGATACGTCGCACTTCGTCCTTGAACAGCTCACGCAGTGGCTCGACCAGCTTCAGATTCATCAGCTCAGGAAGACCGCCGACGTTGTGATGGCTCTTGATCACATGGGCTTTGCCGGTCTTGGCGGCAGCGGATTCTATGACATCAGGATAGATGGTGCCCTGGGCCAGCCAGCTGACGTCCTTGATCTTCGTCGCATGCTCATCAAACACGTCGATGAACACCTTGCCGATGATCTTGCGCTTCGCTTCGGGATCGCTGACGCCCTTGAGCGCGTCGAGAAACTGGTCTTCGGCATCGGCGCGGATGACCTTGACGCCCATGTTCTTGGCGAACATTTCCATGACCTGCTCGCCTTCGCGCAGGCGAAGCAAGCCATTATCGACAAATACACAAGTCAGTTGATCGCCAATCGCCTTGTGCAACAGCGCCGCGACGACAGACGAGTCTACGCCGCCGGAAAGCCCAAGCAGCACCTTATCGGTACCGACCGTCTCCCGGACCTGGGCAATCGCATCATCAATGATGCGGCTGGCGGTCCACAGGCATTCGCAGCCGCAGATATCTTTTACGAAACGCTCAAGTATGCGTTGTCCCTGAATCGTGTGCGTTACTTCGGGGTGAAACTGCACGCCATACCATGGCTTCGACACGTGCTCGAGCGCCGCTACTGGCGCACTCGGCGTCGTCGCTGTAACCCGGAACTGATCACCGACATCGACAACCTTATCGCCATGGCTCATCCAGACGTCGAGCAGCGTCCGGCCATCAGGACCAAGGTGGTCACGGATATCTGCCAACAATCGAGAGGGCTCGCCTATGACCTCAACCTGCGCATAGCCAAACTCGTGTGCTTCAGCGCCAGCCACCTTACCGCCGTTCTGCTCGGCCATGGTCTGAAGACCATAACAGATGCCGAGCAGTGGCAGCGGCTGCTCATAGATGAAGGCCGGCGCACGCGGCGAATCAAGCTGCGTTACAGACTCGGGCCCTCCAGCGAGAATAACGCCCTTTGGCGCAAACTCTTCGAATTCCGCCTGCGTGATATCGAAAGCGCGAATTTCGCAGTACACACCGATTTCACGGATACGACGCGCGATGAGCTGGGTGTACTGACTGCCGAAATCGAGCACCAGTATGCGGTGCTCATGAATGTCCTTGCCTGCGTTCTCAACTGACACGGTAGTTGGGCGCCTCTTTAGTGATTGTGACGTCATGGACGTGGCTCTCGCTGATACCGGCAGACGTAATGCGTGTGAACTGCGGCACCGTGCGCATGGTCTGGATATCGGCACACCCCGTGTAACCCATAGCGGAGCGAACACCGCCCATCAGCTGAACGATGACGTTCGACAGCGGGCCCTTGCTGGCCACCCTGCCCTCAATGCCCTCGGGCACCAGCTTCTCGACGCCGCTACTGATGTCCTGGAAATACCGATCACTCGAACCCTGCGTCTGCGACATGGCACCCAGCGAGCCCATACCTCGATAGGCCTTGTAGCTACGACCCTGGAACAGCACGATTTCGCCTGGCGCCTCATCGGTACCAGCGAGTAATCCACCAACCATGACGCTGCTGGCGCCAGCAACGATGGCCTTGGCGATATCGCCGGAGAAGCGGATACCGCCATCAGCGATGACGGGAATGTTCTTCTTGGCCATTACGGCGGCCACGTTCGCAACAGCGCTGATCTGCGGCACGCCAATGCCTGCAACGATACGGGTCGTGCAGATGGAGCCAGGGCCAATGCCAACCTTCACGGCATCGGCGCCAGCATCAGCCAGCGCAAGCGCAGCGTCAGCGGTCGCAATATTGCCGCCGATGATCTGCACATCAGGAAAGTTCTTCTTGATCCAGCGCACCCTGTCGAGAACGCCCTTGCTATGGCCATGCGCGGTATCTACCACGACGACATCCACGCCAGCGCCGACCAGGACCGAAATCCGGTGTTCTGTATCGCCACCGGTACCGACGGCAGCACCAACCCGCAGGCGGCCCTGGTCGTCCTTGCAGGCATTGGGGAAATCTTCTGCTTTCTGGATGTCCTTCAGCGTAATCAGGCCGCGCAGCTTGAATTCGCTGTTGACCACGAGCACCTTCTCGATGCGGTGCCTGTGCAGCAGTGACATGACAGTAGCGGCATCAGCGCCTTCCTGAACTGTGACAAGCTTGTCTTTGCCGGTCATCAGCTCGGCAACTTTCTTGTTCAGGTCAGTTTCGAAACGGATGTCGCGGCGGGTCACGATGCCTACCAGCTCCTCACCCTGCACGACCGGCAGGCCTGAGATCTTGTTCTCGAAGGTAATCTGGCGAACCTGTGCCACTGTGGTATCAGGCGAAACCGTGATAGGGTCCTTGATTACGCCGGTCTCGAACTTCTTGACCTTGCGAACTTCGGCGGCCTGTCGTTCCGGCGTCATGTTTTTATGAATGATGCCGACACCACCTTCCTGGGCCAGTGCGATCGCAAGACCACTTTCCGTGACAGTGTCCATTGCCGAGGAAATGAGTGGAATCTTGAGAGTTATGTCGCGAGTCAGCTGAGTGGAGAGATCGACATTCTTTGGCAGCACCTCGGAGTAACCTGGGAGCAGAAGAACATCGTCGAAGGTGAGAGATTCTTGCGCGAGTCGTAACATAGAGAATATCTTCGCTGGGAAATGGCGTGAGCGCTACGATCGAAAGCGGCCGCGGCTAGCCGGCGGCCGCATCAAGCGCATCGGGCACATAGTCAATAGTGCCGGGTATTATATGTTACTGGACTCAACAAACAAGCACGTGGAAACCAAGATCACCTTATGGCCTTTTTAAATACTGATGAGACCGGCGCACGCCCGGGCACCTCTGAGCAGCGGCCGCTCAGTGTTTCAGCGCTCAACCTGGCCGCCCGGATGCTACTGGAAAATACCTTTGGCCAGGTGTGGATCATTGGTGAAATTTCGAACTTTATGTGTCCAGCCTCTGGTCACTGGTACTTTACATTAAAGGACGATGCGGCCCAGGTGCGCTGCGCAATGTTCCGCAACCGCAACACAAGTGTCCGCTGGAAACCGGCGAACGGGCAGTCTGTACTGATCTGCGCCCGCGCCAGCATCTACGAGAATCGCGGCGAATATCAGCTCGTTGCGAATGCGATGCTCGATGCTGGCGCAGGTTCACTGCAGCAGGCCTTCGACCAGCTCAAGCGTAAACTCGAAGCCGACGGCCTGTTCGACCCTCTGCGGAAGCGCGCGATTCCTGTCATGCCGGCGGGCCTTGGCGTCGTCACCAGTGATACGGGTGCAGCACTTCACGATATTCTGCATGTGCTTAAGCGCCGTTGCCCGCTGCTGCCAGTCAAGGTCTTCGCAAGTACTGTGCAGGGCGATACGGCGGTATCTGAACTGGTAGCGGCCTTACATTGTGCCGATCGGGATCCCGCCGTCGAACTGATCATCATTGGCCGCGGCGGTGGCTCGGCGGAAGATCTGTGGTGTTTCAATGACGAGCGGCTGGCCAGAGCCATTGCCGCCTGCGAAACGCCGGTCATCTCGGCAGTGGGTCACGAGACCGATGTGACGATAAGCGACCTTGTTGCAGATTTTCGGGCGCCAACGCCCTCGGCCGCAGCAGAGCATGCCAGCCCGGTACAGGCGGACTGGCTGGCGCGGGCCGCCCAGCTCGACGCACGCCAAAACCAGGCCATGAGCCGCGTACTTCGCCACAGCAGCCAGGTATTCAAGGCACTGTGCGATCGCCTCCAGCACCCGGGCCAGACCCTGGAGCGACACGCGCAAACACTCGATCAGCACCAGCTACGTCTTCAGTCAGCTATGGATCGCCTGCTCTCCAGCCAGCGGCGGCACGTCAGCCAATTGAGTTCACGCTTTGAAGCCATCGATCTGGCCAGACCAATGCGTGATCGTCGAAAGCGAGTGAACGACTTGCTCAGCCGGCTCTCCCGCTGTGGCCAGCAATCCCTGCACAATAGTCGTCAGCAATTCATCATAGCTGCTCGCCAGCTCGAACAACTGAGCCCACTGGCAACCATGAACCGCGGCTACGCCATCGTGAGCACAGGATCAAAAGGTGTCAGCACCATGACGGATGGCGAGCACGCGAGCAGCCGAGGTATAGTCGGCTCGGTAGTGAGCTCAATAGAGCAGCTTGATCCCGGCGACCGTCTGACCGTACGACTGAAAGACGGGCAGGCCGAATGCCTTGTAGAATCTGTAACTGACTCAGGCGGAGACTGACCAGCCATGATACCAATGCGTATTTTTCTCGCGGCGGCCCTTACCAGCCTTCTAGCCGCATGCACGACCAATCCCGTTACCGGCAAAAAGCAGCTCGACCTCGTATCCGAGTCGCAGGAAATGGCTATAGGCCAGCAACAGTACGAACCTGCGCAACAGTCACAGGGTGGTGCGTATACGCTGGACCCTGAGCTCACGCATTACGTGCGGAAAGTTGGCGAGAAGCTGGCTGCAGTAAGCGATCAGCCAGATCTACCCTACGAGTTCGTAGTGCTCAACAACGATGTGCCGAACGCCTGGGCCCTCCCCTCCGGCAAAATTGCTATCAACCGGGGCCTGCTCACGAAATTCGATAATGAGGCCCAGCTCGCGGCTGTACTCGGTCATGAAATCGTTCACGCAGCGGCAAGACACGGCGCGCAGCGCATGCAGAACAGCATGCTCGTGAGCGCGGGCATGGCGGGCCTCGGGCTGGCTATGAGTAACCAGGAGTATGGTCAGTTGCTGGTTGGCGGTGCGGCTTTGGGTTCGACGCTGGCGCTGGCAAAATACGGTCGTAACCATGAGCTCGAGTCAGACCATTACGGCATGGAATACATGGTCAAGGCCGGCTACGACCCCAAGGCAGCCGTGGAGTTGCAAAAGATTTTCGTCGAGCTTTCGGAGGGCAACAACCCGTCATGGATTCAGGGTATGTTCGCCACGCACCCGCCCTCACAGGATCGTGTCGAAGCCAATGCCGAACATGCGAAGCAGCTGCAAGCCCGATATCCGGACGCGGACTATCGCGGTGAACAGGCCTTCATGAAGGCAACAGCCCGGACCCGTCGCGCCGCACCCGCCTATGAGGCCTATAACGAGGGCCTGAAGGCCTTGAGCGAAGGCAATACCAGTGCCGCAATGAACTTGGCCGAGAAGGCAATCAAGATCGAGCCGGAAGAAGGCAGGTTCTATCAGCTCAAGGGCGATGTGTATGCCAAGTTGGGGAATGAAAAACTCGCCCTGCAGAACTATGACAAGGCCATATCGCTGAATCCCGAGTATTTCGAGCCCTTGCTGAAGCGAGGTCTGGTTCGCCAGGCAACGGGGCAGCTGGCCGGTGCTGAGCGCGACCTACAGAAAGCTAATGAACTGCTGCCCACCTCTGTTGGCCACCTGGCAATGGGGGATATTTCGTTAAAGAAAGATCAGCCACGTCAGGCGATCGAATACTACAGGGTCGCGGCTCAGGCTGAAGGTCGAACCGGGGATATCGCCCGATCACGATTGGCGCAGTTTCAGTAAGCGGGATGACTGCTGAGCGCCTGCAACAGCTGGTTGCGGGCGAGCTCGGGATCCTCCTGCATGAAGCAGTGCCCGCCCGGTAGTTCGCGATAGCTGAAGTGACTGTTTTGCTTCGCTGCGAGCCGAGCGGCTTTGGCGACGAAAGGATAAGAGCGTTCACCGTACAGAATCCGGGTTGGGGTCTCAGAACGTTTTATGTCCTTCCACAAGCCGAACGGCACGCTATTGAAAATATCCGACTCAAGCCAGGTCGGACAGCGTAGCGCCACTGTCCCTCGTTCGTCCCTGGCTTCAAGTGCACCGAGGATAAAATCCTGCAAGCTCGCCTCACACCAGCCTTTGTATATGCCTCGCCCTCTGAGACTATCGGCAGCCTGTTGGAACGAATCCCAGTGGTCGCGCCGCTTCAGGGCTTTCTGACTGAAGGGTGTGCGATACCGGGGCAGAAAAAACTTCTGCACGCGAAGCAGGTTGATCATCACCGGGGTAAACAGCACTGGGTCCAGTAGCACGGCGCGGCTGAACAACTTCGGATTCCGGCTGCACAACATGGCGGTCAGCACGCCACCAAAACTATGGCCAATTGCGTAGCGCGTTACTTCGCCGAATTCCGCAGCAACAGATTCGATTACAGCCGTAGCCAGGCTCGCGTTCCCATTCCAGCCTAGAAAATGACTGCCGGCCTCTGACTCACCATGGCCCTGCAGATCTGTCAGAATGCAGTCGAATGGCGCCTGCTGCCCGTCGCTGTCACACACCAGCGGCGCAAGCATCTGCCAGTACACCGAGGCACAGAATCCGTTGCCGTGCAGAAAGTGAATGAGAGGACGCCCCCTCACCGGTGAGCGCCATCCACGAATGACAAGGTTCTGCTCGAGCCCGTCCAGCTCATCCTTCGCGAATACCTGCTCGAACTGAATGAGTTCGCTGTCGTGGACAGGATGATGAGTCGGTTCTACTGCGGCCGCCATATTCACTTCAGCACCGCTGCCGGCTGCTGCCGCATGGCTGAGCGAAGATTGAAGCTGGCGTAGAGTGCTATGACAAGGCCCAGGCCGGCCGGCAGCAGCAGCCAGTATTGCCAGTACACCGTCGGGTCCATATCGAAGACCTTGATCTGCAGCACCAGGCTCGCCGTCTGGCTCAGGACCATGGCCAGCAAGCCGCTCGCGCAGCCAATGAAGAAAAACTCACAGCGCTGCGTCGAACGCAAGGAGGTGGGATCGAGTCCCAGCGCCTGCATCAGCGCCGTCTCATGTGCCCGCACCGGCGCCTCACGTAGCATGACCACCACAACAACCAGAGCCGCCGCAGCAATGACGATAGCCAGAAGCAGCTCAAGCCCCTGCCCGACCTGCTTCAGCAGCACCTGAATTCTCGATATCAGCGGCCCAAGTTCGAGTATGGATACCGTGGGATAATTCCTGTTAATCGTCGACAGGAGTGCTGCAGAGCGATCATCGTCCACCCGAAAACTTGTGATATATGAGGGGGTGAAGGCCTCAAGCGCACCGGGCTCGAAAATGATATAGAAATTTGGTTTGAGACTGGTCCAGTCAACGCTGCGAATGCTGCCGACCACTGCGGGCAAGCGCTCCGACCCGATATCGAAAACCAGGCCGTCGCCCACGGCAAGATCGAGCTGTTGGGCGAGTAGTGACTCGACCGATACCCTCACGATCCCCTCCTCCGCTTGTGGCTCATACGGCTCGGACCACCATTCGCCTTCAACGACCTTGTTACTTTCAGGCAGATCCGCCGCCCAGGTCAGATTCAGCTCCCGATTGAGCGCGTTCACGTCTTTCTCCTTGGACACTGTCGTCTTGACGTCCTCGCCGTTGATCTCGGCGAGACGTCCACGGATCAGCGGATACATTGGCTGCAGTGTTTTCGCGGTGTCCTGAATCAAGCTCTCCAGATCCGCCCGTTCGAAAGGGGCGATATTGATGAGAAAATGGTTTGGCGCATCATCCGGAAGCTGTGTCGTCCACTGGGTGATGAGCTCAGTGCGGATAAGGAAGACGGTCAGCAGCAAGCCAAAGGTACCACCCAGCGCAGCCGTCTGCGGAATCACCCACCAGGGTCGTCGAAGTATATTTGCCAGCGCTGAACGCCAGGTGCCTGGATAGATGACGTGGCGATCGCCAGACAGCATTCTGGCTGCCAGTCGGGCCAGCAGGAATAGCAGGGCTGCCAACAGCAATGGCACGAGGAAGAGCGCCATGACCACGACCACCAACAAGGTGCTGCCTAGGTAGAGGGCGAGAGCCACCACCAGCAGCGCATAGCCCACCAGCGTCCACAGCCTCCCGGCTTTCGAGCTCGCCACACTGCCGTCTTCGCTCTGTCGCAGCAGACTCGCCGGTGGCGCCTGCAACAGCGATCGAAGCTGTGGATACCATTGAAACAGACAGACGAAGACGACGACGCCTGCGGGCAGCAACATCCACCAGCCGAACAGCGGTGAGGCCGGCAGGTCGACCTGCTCGCCAAGCAGGGCAAACAGACCTCGCTCCAGTCCCAGCGAAGCTGCCCAGCCGAAAGTCAGCGCCAACAGGAGGCCCATGCCCAGCTTAGCGAGATAGTCCCGCAGCAGAACGTCTGATGTCATGCCCAGCGTCCGCTGCAAGGCGACGATGCGCTGTTGCTGCATGACGTACAGTTCCAGAGCGAGCTGCAGGGAAACCAGGGTGATCAGAATGGTCGCGAGCGCGGCCAAGGCAAGGAACGCGCTGCTTCGTTCCCAAGCGCGAGACAGTGTGCCCTCCCGCGAATTGGCCCATTCCAGTTCGTCAGATGCCCCCATCATGGGCGTTGCGGCCGCCTCGAAGGCATTCAACCTTTCGGTTGTGCCGCTCATGTTGAGTTCATACTCGTAGCGGCTGCCGGGCAGGATCACGCCGGTCGACGGAACATCGGCAAAGTTCATCAGCACGCGCGGCGCCGCACCTACAATACGAAATGAAGGGTCTGGCTCCGACAGCAGGCGACCACCAACTTCAAAAACCTGTCGGCCAATTCGAATTTTCGATCCGAGTTCGATACCCAGGCGTTCAAACAAGGTTCTGGCCAGATAGATTTCTCCCGGCGGCGGTCCTGACGATTGTCGTTCACCAGCATCCCCGTTATTAGATGCGCTTCCCCTCGTCTCGACATCGAGGTCGCCCGCCAGGGGGTAATGCTGGTCCACAGCCTTGACCGAGACCAACTGAAATTCAGGGAGTGCGGACTCAGGATCTTGAACCGCTGGCCGGTCTTCTACCGCCGCCATGGTCGAAAATTCGTAACTTTCAGAAAACGAAAGGCCCTCCTCGCGTGCTAGGGTTGTCCATCGATCGGCGGGCTCAGGTTGCCGGTTCGAATCCAGCAGGAGGTCCCCGCCTGCGAGCGCCCGCTGCCCCTGCTCGAATTTTTCGACGAGTGCCACATTGAGACGCATCATCAGCATCAGCATCAGGCACATGACGCAGAGACTGTAGAACACGATTCTGAAGGCAGGCTGCCTCAGCTCACGACGGATACTCATGCGACTGTAGCCGGCTCGTCATGGAGACGACCGTCGTAGAGATAGACCCTACGGTGGCAGCGCTCTGCCAGCTTGATATCATGCGTCACGAGAATCAGTGTCGTTGACTGCTTGTGATTCAGTTCGAACAGCAGGTCGATGATCTCCCCACCTGTCGCCTCGTCAAGATTTCCCGTTGGCTCATCAGCGAAAAGTATTCTGGGTCGGCCGGCAAACGCTCTCGCAAGCGCCACGCGCTGCTGCTCGCCACCAGATAACTGGGTCGGCCATGCATTGATGCGGCCGCCGAGACCAACCTGCTGCAACCACGACTCGGCTTCCTGGGCAGACGTCCTCGCGGTGCTGTCCAGCTCGCCGTACTTCGCTTTGAGATCGAGTGGCAGCATGACGTTTTCCAGCGCGCTCAAATATGGATGCAGCTGGAAGTTCTGGAAGACGAAGCCAACCGAAGTCCGTCGTACACTCGCCCGTCCATTTTCGTCGAGGCTACTGAGCTGTGCACCCTGTAAAACCACTTCGCCAGCAGAGGGCACATCAAGGCCGGCCATAATGGATAACAGTGTGGTCTTGCCTGAACCTGAGCGACCCAGAATCGCCAGCGACTCACCCGCCACCACCTCCAGATCAACCTGTTCGAGGATGGTTAGCGGTGTGGCTCCAGATACAGTCTTGCGGATTCCAGACAGCGCCAGTACAGAGTCTGACGAACTTTGCGATTTTTTCATTACATCATCAGGCATGGACTTTGGGGTCGCAGTTATCGTAAATGGATGGGGATACGGGTGGAAGCTGGCCAGGCCGGCTTTCGACAAACCTTATACGCTCGGCGCAGGAAAATCTATTGCACCGAGCTGGACAGGACGGGATAGAAATAGTGCAGTTCATGAAGGCAGTAAGGCAGTGGCAGTTTAGTTTCATTACGCTTCTTTTCTCGGTGAGCCTGGCAACGGCTGCCCAGGCAAGTCCAGCTGGTAGCAAGAAGATTCTGGTGCTTGGGGACTCACTCAGCTCAGGCTATGGCATCGATTTGAGCCAAGGCTGGGTGCAGAAGCTCAA
The DNA here is from genome assembly GCA_002354735.1 of Gammaproteobacteria bacterium UBA2679. Lineage (GTDB taxonomy): Bacteria > Pseudomonadota > Gammaproteobacteria > Pseudomonadales > Oleiphilaceae > Allohahella. Next base: position 151,302 of record DEMD01000003.1, read on the forward strand.
AGACAGACTGGCAGAAAATCAGTGCGAGGATGGTGAGGCGCCGGAAGGCTGTGTACCAGGTCAGTGGTCAGTCATCAATGCCAGTATTTCAGGGGAGACTATAGGTGGTGGACTGCGCCGCCTGCCGCGACTATTGGAACGGTCTGCTCCCGACGTGGTGATTGTGGAGCTCGGTGGTAATGACGGTCTGCGCGGCTATCCGGTTCAGCGGATGCGTCAGGAGCTGACCAAGCTGATCGAGATGGCACAGAACAGCGATGCTCATGTTCTGTTGGTAGGCATGATGATTCCGCCAAATTACGGGCCCGCCTACAGCGAGGCTTTCGCGGCGCAGTATACCGACCTGTCCGAATCGCTTGAGGTACCCCTTGTACCCTTCCTGCTTGATAAGGTAGTGTTTACGGAAGGCTATATGCAGGAGGACAGAATTCACCCTACTGCCAAGGCTCAGACCCAGATTCTGGATAATGTTTGGCCAGAATTGAGGGACCTTCTTCGGGAGGTGAGCGGTCAGGAATCGAGCAGCTGAAAAAGATCGAGATTTCTTGCATGCAGATGGTTGACTCAACGGAGTGAACTCAGTAATATCCTGCCGCTCAACGATGATCCTCGATAGCTCAGTTGGTAGAGCAAATGACTGTTAATCATTGGGTCGCTGGTTCGAGTCCAGCTCGAGGAGCCATTTTTGAATTCGGGGTATAGCGCAGTCTGGTAGCGCGCCTGCTTTGGGAGCAGGATGTCGGGAGTTCGAATCTCTCTACCCCGACCATTTTTTTGGTCATCCCTTCGTTGTTCGTTTCAAGCCAAGCCAAGCTTATAGTGAGCTATCGGCTATCTCGTTAATCAAGAAAACTCTTAGCCTAAGTCGATGACTACTGTTGACGAGCTCAAGGCATGTTCCCCACTACTACCCAGTCTCCCCGCACCGATACTTCTCCGCACCTTATAGCCGTTTCAGGCGTTTTCAGTAGCACCTTATTCAGTGCAGGTATTTGTGTTTCTTTCTAGGCACTAGCTCTGCGCGGCCCGCCTGTAGTCCGAAGGCGTCATGGCCGTGTAACGAGCGAACACTTCGTAGAATCGGGTGAGCGAGGAAAAGCCGCTATCGTAGGCGATTCCCGCCACCTGCCTGTTCGATGTCGCCAACTGAGTCTTGGCATGACGCAAGCGCATGTCAGTCAAAAAACTCAGGATAGAAGTGCCCAGCGTCGATTTGAACACTGCCATGGCTGCACTCTTATGCAGTCCCGCAGCATCGGCTATATCGTTGATAGTGATATCGCTTTGGAATTGAGCTGCGATGAACTCAACCATACTAGCCGTCTGCTGCAGTCCCCGCTGGGAGACCATGGCCAAGGGCGCCCCGGCCTGCCCTGTCCGGCTGCTTTCGAGCATGCACCGGCGCAGGAAAAGTAGAGCCTCGTCGAGCACGAGCGCCGTCAGTTCCGCGTGTCCGTGACGAAGATCATCGACCCAGTTCAGTACCTTGGAAAACGACAGGCGTGCATCCAGCGAGGAACGAAATGGCCGTGCGTCTTTCAATAATCGTGTCAATTCCCCGAGTGGCAGACTTTGGACCAATGCCGCCAGCGGAATGCGCATGCGAAGCAGCCGGCAGTCGTCGCTTATCTCATCGAGGCTGTGGGCATGAACCGCAGAAAAGCAGATCAAATCGCCTGCAGCGAGGGCGTAGATCCGGTCACTATAACTGAGCGCCAATTGCCCACTCAGCATGGCCCAGAACTCGAGATAGCCACTTCTCTCACCGGAATGAACTTGTGGCGTTTCGAAAATGGCATCACCACGATAGCAGCTGGCATGAAAGTCCGAGTGCGACTGAGGTGATGGAAAGTCGTTTGAATAGCTTGATAGAACTTGTGTCATGAGGCAGCCCGTCTCTATTGTTTTTTTAGGTCACGTGCAGTGAGGCCAGTATATGAAGGGCAGATGGGCAGCGGGGTAAAGTAGCGAAAGCGAATGTAACAAAGCCCTGCAATTCCTCACGAAGTCTTGCAGGGCTGTCTAAACATGAGCCTGGGGCTTGCCTAGAACCAGATCTCGGTCTGAACACCGGCGACCAGCGCGTCGGTCTCGTTGCCTTCCGGTCGCACCAATCCCGATTGAGCCGTTGCGGCATCATTCCAGTCAAAACTACTGACGTAGAACCGCAAGGCAGGACGGGCCCAGTAGTCACCAGCATCGGTGCTTGCCTGCAGAGCCAGCGTATACTTCATCAGTTCCTGTTCTTCCATACCCTCCTTCTCATAGATGTTCATGCCGACCTCCGCCAATACACTCCAGTATTTCGACAGCATGAAGTGCGGACGGATGCCGATGCTCTTCAATTCATGAAAGGCATCAGAGTTTTCGTACAGCGCCAGGTAGTTCACCTTGAAGGCCGGAGAAATATTGAACAGGCCCGTGTTGAAAATCCTGATATTGTCGTCGCCGCTGTCCGCAGTGAGATTGTAGCATCCGCCGTCCGTGCCCATGCAGCCGGGGTTTTCAGCAAAGATACCCGTGCCATATTGAAGCACTGTCTTCTGCTCCAGCATGCCTATGGTCTTCTGGAATTCAAAGGTTGCTGTGATGCCATCCGGGCCGCCGTCGTTCTGGGCAAATTGCAGCCCGAGCACGACATCGCCTGTATCACCAAGGCCGATTTCATTACGCGCATCGAACAGCAGGACATTGCTATCGCTGATGGGTTCCTCTACATCGCTGTTGAGGAAGGCGGCCAGATGCAGGCTATTGTCATCGCCCAGCTCAATATCGGTCACGCCGAAACCGTTGCCGGAACTCTGCATGTAGAAGGCGTCGAACATATGTATGTCGCCGAAGCCCTGGGTTCGATAATAGCGACGACCCACCCAAAGATTACCAGTTGGCAGCAGACCTTCGGCCTCCACATAGAGCTGTCGGGTTCGTCGCGACCATGGCTCGACGGTTGTTGGCCCACGGGAGTCGCCCGCAATGTCCATCATCCAGACTGCGGCTATCTTGATATCGTTGACCTGCTGCACATGGCTGAAGGCAAATTCAGCGTAATCGCGGCACTCATTGCCTAGCCGATAGTAGGCACCGTCATTCTTTGGATAGTTGAGCCCGAAACACGAGCCCCCGTTCTTGCTGCCGCCACTGAGGAAGGCGTTCGCGCCAGCCCGGAAGTAGCCGCTGAACTCGAAGCCTGTGTCCGCCTCCGGGCTTGGCGTCAGGTCGCGTGGCTCGGCATGCATTTCTTCAGCCACGATCGAGCGGACATACTCGATCGTCTCCGGCGAGAGGTCTGGTGGTGGTGTTGCAGCGACACCATGCAATGGCATGACCCCCGCAGTCAGTAGAAGTGTTCGAATCTGTAAATTGGTATTCATTGAAGTCGCCCCGTCTTGTTGTTGTAGGAGACGAAGACTAGGAATCTCTGGGCTCGACTTCTTCCGCGAATTGCAGGGAAGCTTTCGGGATCGTCAGGCTGAGCGGCGAAGACGTGCGGAACATCGCAGAATACCTCGCCCTAAATTGACCCGCTGTGATGAATAGCTGAGACTGTATTCACTATCAGCACGACCGGGCAATCATGACGATACAGGCCAGACGAATCCTAGTGGTGGATGACGACGCGGAAATTCGCGAGCTGCTGACACGCTATCTGAACAAAAATGGATTCGACGTCGAGTCGCTCGAAGATGGCGCGGAACTGAGTCAGCAGGTAAGGCGCTGGAAACCGGATCTGCTGATCCTGGATATCATGCTGCCCGGCGAAGATGGTCTAGCCATATGCCACAGACTGCGCAAGGAGTCCGACCTGCCAGTGCTGATGCTAACCGCGAATGCAGAAGAAACGGACCGGATAGTCGGCCTGGAAATGGGCGCAGATGACTATCTCGCCAAGCCCTTCAATCCGAGAGAGCTGCTCGCAAGAATCAAGGCCATACTGCGACGCTCACGCCTGCCTGAATCGGCTGCAAGAGTACCTGTCCGCTACCACTTCGACGGTCGCCAGCTGGAAGTTCGTACCAGGACGGTGATCTTCGAAGACGGTCATCAGACGATGCTGACGGGTGCCGACTTCAAGCTGCTCATGATGTTCCTGCAGGTCGGCAACGATATTCTCGAGCGTGATCATATTTCCGAAGTGCTGCATAGCCGTGATTGTGGGCCCTACGACCGTAGTATCGACGTTTCAGTCAGTCGCTTGCGCCAACGCCTTGAAGATAATGCCAAGTCACCCGAACTGATCCTGACGCATCGTGGCGTTGGCTATGTGCTGGCAGCCAATGTCAGATGCGAGTACGACGACGGTGAGTAAGACTCCGGTCCGGCGCAAGCGACCGGCCTGGCTACGTCTTCCGAATTCCCTGCTTACCCGGATTCTCGCAGTGCTCCTGCTGGCGATATTCATCGCCCAGGGCCTGTCATCAGCGTTGTGGTTCACACAGTTGCAGAGCCGCCAGAATACGATGGTTCTGGCTACGGCTGAACAGCTTGCGCTGAGCATGGCCACGACGGCACGCTTTTTCAATTCCCTGCCCCTGAACTATCGTCACATCGTACTGGATCAGCTGAGACGGATGGGCGGCTCACGCTTTTTCATCTCGTTCAACACACGGCAGCTGCCGGTTCCGGTATCCGAAGATTCCGACCTGAAGACAAGCATCCTCGACAGGGTGCACGATCTACTGACCAGAGAGCTTGGGTATCAGGTGTCGATAGATACGCAGCTTTCCATAGCGCGGGACCTGCGTGTATTCAATCAAGCCATTCCACTGATGGAACTACCCCCAGGGTGGGGTCACCATGCACTAGTCCTGGACCCGGACCGCACACCAATCCTGGTGGTGCAGATTCAGACGGAGGACAGCGGATGGCTCTATATGGCGACAGTCGTTCCCACGCCGACCGGCACACTGGACACAGAAACGCTGTCTGCCGAGCGACTGCTCTTCCTCGGCCTCACAGTCATTCTCATATCGCTCGCAGCATTCCTTCTGGTCAGGTCCTTCCTGCGGCCTCTGGCGATGATCTCTCGAGCAGCGGACGAGCTGGGCAAGGGTAACGACCACCCCCCGATTGCGGAAAGCGGCAGCTACGAAGTGGCCCGGGCAGCTCGCTCCTTCAACGCCATGCGCCACCGTATAGAGCGTTATATCAACGACAGGAACCGCTTCTTCTCTGCGATCTCGCACGATCTGCGTACTCCCATCACCCGTCTGCGCTTGCGGGCAGAACTCCTCGATGATGAGACGCTGCGAGAAAAATTCTGTCAGGACCTCGAAGATCTTTCGGATCTTGCTCAAGGCGCGCTGCAGTCGATCAACGACACTACGCTGCGTGAGGAGAGCACCAAAATCGACATCTGTCAGCTTCTGCGTCGGCTTGCAGAGACCGCCGAACTTGAAGGAGAGCCTGTCGCTGTCAATGGTTCATGCAGACGAATGTTCATCGGCAAGCCTCTCGCGCTCAAGCGGGCTCTGGGCAATCTACTGGATAACGCGTTGTTCTACGGCAAGAAGGCAGAAATCAACGTGCAGGATGACGAGCGACAGCTCCGCATTACAATACGCGATTACGGGCCAGGGATTCCTGAAGCTGCAAGACAACGCGTGTTCGAGCCCTATGTTCGACTCGAGTCTTCCCGCAATCGCAACACTGGTGGCGCTGGCCTCGGTCTGAGCATAGCGCGGAGCATCATCAGGGGGCATGGCGGCAACGTGCTGCTGTCTAACCATCCCGAAGGCGGCCTGCTGGTGACTGTGCTACTGCCGCGAGCCTGATACCTTGTAAGGTTCCGTTACATTTGGTTGCGCTAGCTTACTCGTCTTCGGATTCAGGACTCTTATACTGGCTCCACCTCATCAATAACAATAAAAGGTTTCCTCATGATGCAACTCAAAAAAGTTCTCTCTCCTCTCGCCCTTACCTCAGCCATCGCACTTGCCAGTACTGCGCAAGCCGGTGAAGTCGAAGTACTCCACTGGTGGACCTCCGGCGGCGAAGCCGCTGCAGCAAACGTCCTTAAGGACCTCCTGAAGAAGGAAGGCCATACCTGGGAAGACTTCGCAGTGGCTGGTGGTGGCGGTGAAAGCGCGATGACCGTACTGAAGTCCCGCGCCGTTTCAGGTAACCCCCCGGCAGCGGCCCAGATCAAGGGGCTGGATATACAGGAATGGGCACAGCTCGGCCTGCTCGGCAATCTTGACCCGGTGGCCAGCGAAGCACGCTGGGACGAACTGCTGCCCCCAGTTGTCGCCAAGGTCATGAAGTATGAAGACCACTACGTCGGCGTACCGGTGAACGTGCACCGGGTCAACTGGCTATGGTCGAACCCAGACGTCTTCAAGAAGGCCGGCGCGGAAGTTCCAAAGACCTGGGACGAGTTTTTCGTGGCCGCTGACAAGATTCAGAAAGCCGGTTTCGTACCGCTGGCACACGGTGGTCAGGCCTGGCAGGATGCGACCATCTTTGAGGCTGTGGCTCTCGGCGTGGGTGGCGCAGATTTCTTCCGGAAGGCCTTCGTCGACCACGATGAAGCGACTTTGAAAAGCGATACCATGATCAAGACCTTCGAGGTCTTCAGACGGCTCAACCAGTACATCGACAAGAACTCAGCAGGACGCGAATGGAACGTTGCAACCAACATGCTGATCAATGGCAAGGCCGCCATGCAGATCATGGGTGATTGGGCCAAGGGCGAACTGACCTCAGCCGGGCTCACACCGGGCGTCGACATTGTCTGTACGGCCACACCAGATACGGCGGGCGCCTTTACCTTCAACATCGACAGCTTTGTCATGTTCGAACTCGAAGACAAGGAAAACACGAAGGCTCAGCACGCCATGGCACGTCTGATCATGGAGCCAAAGTTCCAGACCGCGTTTAACGTGAATAAGGGGTCGATCCCGGTCCGTTCCGATGTCGATCGCGAACCATTCGACCGATGCGCGACCGATTCGATGGATACCTTTGCGGAAAGCTCACAGTCCGGCAAGCTGGTACCCAGTATGGCGCATGGCCTTGCCACGACTTCCTATGTGCAGGGTGCGATCTTCGACGTAGTGACCAACTTCTTCAATACGCCCTCTATAACGGCTGAAGAAGCGGTCAACAAGCTCGCTCAGGCTGTCAAAGCCGCAGGCTGACAAGGACCACATCATGAGACTGGCCATTCCGGCTACGGTCGCCGTCGAGCGCCCGCGGCCCTCCTGGCAAGGTTCACTTGCCAACTTCATTCCCCGATTGGTGGTCGCCCCCACCTTTCTGGGCATGCTCGTATTCATCTATGGCTACGTGATCTGGACCGGCGTACTGTCGCTGACGGATTCACGTTTTCTGCCAACGTACAACTTCGTTGGCTTTGTCCAGTATGAAAAGCTGTTCGAGAACGAGCGCTGGCTGGTTGCCTGTACTAACCTCGCCGTTTTCGGTGGGCTCTTCATTCTGATATCACTGGTCATCGGAGTGGTCCTTGCGATCTTTCTCGATCAACGCATTCGGCAGGAAGGTGCGCTCAGAACGATTTACCTGTATCCGATGGCCCTGTCCTTTATCGTGACAGGTACGGCCTGGCGCTGGATGCTGGACCCCGGGCTCGGTGTGGAAAAGCTCATGCATGATATGGGCTTCACCAGCTTCAGCTTCGACTGGATTGTCGATCCTGAGATGGCGATCTATACCCTGGTGATCGCGGCGGTGTGGCAGAGCTCGGGCTTCGTGATGGCGCTGTTTCTGGCCGGACTGAGGGGCGTGGACAACAGTATCGTGCAGGCGGCCCAGATCGATGGCGCGCCAATCACCAAGATCTATGTCCGCATCATACTCCCTGCCCTGCGGCCGGTTTTCTTCAGTGCGATTGTCATACTCGCGCATATCGCCATCAAGAGCTTCGACCTCATCATGGCGATGACCGCGGGGGGGCCAGGATACGCCACCGACATGCCGGCGACCTTCATGTACGCACACTCGTTCACCAGAAGCCAGATCGGCCTCGGCTCCGCGAGCGCCATGCTCATGTTGGCAGGCGTACTGGCCATCCTGGTGCCTTACCTGTATTCAGAACTGAGGAAGCGTGACCATGACTGAGCGCAACCTGCATATCCAGAGGCTAGGCCTCTACGGCATTCTGATCGCGGCGGCACTGGTTTATCTGTTGCCACTGATCGTCATGATGCTGACTTCGTTCAAGTCTCTGGACGATATCCGCACCGGCAATCTGTTGTCCCTGCCGACTGAGTGGACGCTGGCAGCCTGGCGCTCGGCCTGGTCGAGTGCCTGCACGGGAATAGACTGCAAGGGACTGGCCCCCTATTTCATGAACTCGGTGCGAATCGCGGTACCGGCCATTCTGATTTCCACGCTCATCGGCGCATTGAATGGCTATGTGCTCACGCAGTGGCGTTTCAAAGGCAGCAACCTGCTGTTCGGCATGCTCCTGTTCGGCTGCTTCATCCCCTTCCAGGTCGTGCTGTTGCCAATGGCGCAGACTCTTGGCTGGCTGGGCATGGCGAATACGACAGGCGGGCTGGTGCTGGTACATGTCATTTACGGCATGGCCTTCACGACGCTGTTCTTCCGCAACTTCTACGTCAATATTCCGGGCGAGCTGGTGAAGGCAGCTCAAATTGATGGTGCCGGATTCTTCCGCATCTTCTGGCGCATATTGTTGCCGATATCGGGGCCGATTTTCGTGGTCACAGTCATCTGGCAGATGACGCAGATCTGGAACGACTTTCTGTTCGGTGTGGTGTACGGCAGTGGTGATACGCAGCCGATCACCGTCGCATTGAACAACCTGGTTAATTCGACGATTGGTGTGCGCGAATACAACGTGCACATGGCGGCGGCTGTAATTGCCGGACTGCCGACGCTGCTGGTCTATGTGCTGGCGGGTAAATACTTCGTTCGCGGCCTCACGGCCGGATCGGTCAAAGGCTAGATTTCTGGAGACATACCATTATGTCCGCACTACAAATAAAAAATGTTCGCAAGCGTTACAATGCCAATACTGAAGTACTCAAAGGTATCGACATCCAAATCGAAGATGGCGAGTTCCTGATTCTGGTCGGTCCATCTGGTTGTGGTAAATCCACACTGATGAACTCGATTGCTGGTCTCGAAGCCATCAGCTCGGGCAGTATTCATATCGGCGGGCGAGATGTCGGCAATCTGTCGCCGAAGGATCGCGATATCGCCATGGTGTTTCAGAGCTATGCGCTCTACCCCTCCATGACCGTGCGTGAGAACATCGCGTTTGGTCTGGAGATGCGCAAGGTGCCAAAGCCCGAAAGAGACGCCGAGGTGCTGAGAGTCGCCAGGTTATTGCAGATTGAGCCCCTGCTCGACCGCAAGCCGAGTCAGCTGTCTGGGGGCCAACGTCAACGCGTGGCCATGGGTCGGGCGCTGGCGCGAAAGCCGAAAATCTATCTGTTCGACGAGCCCTTGAGTAATCTGGATGCCAAACTTCGAGTCGAGATGCGCGCTGAGATCAAGAAACTGCACCAGGATCTTGGCACGACTATCGTCTATGTGACGCATGACCAGATCGAAGCCATGACTCTGGCCGATCGCATCGCCGTTATGAAAGATGGCATCGTGCAGCAGTTCGGTACGCCCCAGTCCATCTACGATCAACCTGCCAACGTGTTCGTAGCCGGCTTCATGGGCTCGCCCTGTATGAACTTCATTCCATTGAAAATTGAAAAGCGCAATGGCGAGTTCCTGGCGACGATTTCAGATCATGCGGGACATGTGCACCAACTAGATCTGGGCAAGACTGGGCGAGAGCTGAAACAGATGGGTCACAACGAGGTGCTGCTTGGTATCCGACCGGAGCGGCTGCCTGCGCAGCGAGCCGACGAAGTGGAAGATACCGCAAACCCGACCCTCAAGGCGACGGTTGAGATCGTGGAGCCGACCGGGCCGGATACCATGCTACACGTACGCCTGAACGGCGTGAAGGTGACATGTCGCGTGTCGCCGGACCATGTAGTGAAGCCAGGCGACGTTGTAGAGCTGGTGCCGGATCTATCGAGAGCAGTATTCTTCGATCCCGAGTCGGAGAAGCGTCTGGCCTAGTTTTGTGTGCTGATCATGTGTTGAAGAAGCGAGGCCGACGGCCGCGCTTCTAACGCAGTCCCGGCCGGCTCGCCTATTGCGGTTAGCGCATTCAGTCTACCGAAGCTTCTTCATAATACCCGCTCAAGATGTTTGCCTTTACTGCATTCACCTCGTTCTGCGTGACAACGACGTAGGCGTGATCGGTGAAGGTACGGAGCTCTGTCTGGAAGAAATAGTTCTCATTGGCTTTGAAAGTCATCGAGGCATCGTTGCCCAGCATGCCGCCTCCAATCTGCTCGTACTGGTGCTCGCCGGGATCGATTTCGAAATAGGCGTATTCGCCAGTATTGAGGGGAACTTCCGGATAGCCTCGTATCTCGAATGTGACATCTGCCATCGCGCCCAGTGGACCGGTTTTCAACTGATACACATAGATGCCAGCCTTACCCTTGGTTGGCTTCCTGAAATTCGAGGTGGTATCCAGATTGAGTTCTTCGTAGGGCTGTAGTACTGCGCACCCTGCAAAAAGTAATACGCTCGCGGCGACCGAAAATCTCTTCATGAGTAGGTTCTCTTCCTTGGTGAGTGGTAATGGACTTCATGTCATTTTGCTCGGCAGCGCCGGCTGCACGCATTGGTGCTGCAAGTCCCGGATGATCGCATGATGATCAAACAGGACAGCCTCCTCACTGCCGGTCTGAAGGCCGCAGCGATAGTACATCAGAGCCTCGACAACCGAAAGATGACTTTTCCACGGTTGAAGCTCTATTCTTCAAGCCTCTGCCTTCTCTTGCTGAACTGGTGTGAAGGCCCTGTCTATTCAGCAGCCGGATTATCGCCTTGAAAAAAATCTCCAAAACCTACTTGGTCCAGCAGATCATCAACAGCCTCGAGGCAGACCTTGAAACCGTCAAGGCGCAGGCGCGGGGTGCTCATGAGGCCGCCACGCATGAAGAAAGTAATGCCGAGAACAAGTACGATACCTTTGGCCTCGAAAGCGGTTATCTGGCCTCGGGCTTGTCCCGTCGCGTACAGGAAATCGGGCAATCACTGCAGGCTTACCGTGAGCTGACACTGCGCGTTTTTTCTAACGATGATGAAATCCGGCTGACTGCGATGGTTACGCTGGATGATGACCGGCGGCTGAAGTACTTCATCGGCCCAGGCGCGGCCGGACTGGTAGTCTGCTACGAAGATTGCGATGTGCGTGTCATAACGCCGCAGTCACCACTCGGTCAGCAGCTGCTTGGCAAGACCGTCGGCGACGACATCCGCTTGATGCAGAAAGGTGTTTATATACCGGCGAGCATTACAGACGTCGCCTGATTCGACCTGTGGCTGTGCCTACTGCACCGCTGCAGCGGGTGCTACCATGATCTGCTCGCCTTCGCCGGCAAAACCCGGATTATCTCATGTCGCCTGCTGCAATCGGTATTGGTAGTGCTTTTTTGGCCTTCTTCATTTGGGGCTTTCTGCCACTCTATCTCAAGCTACTTGGTTCGTTAGGCTCGTGGGAGATCCTGGCCCACCGCATGGTGTGGTCGCTGCTTTTCCTCGCGGGACTCCTTACGGTTCTGAAGCAGTGGCGCTGGCTCAAGCCGACGCTAAGATCCAGACGTCTCATCGTGCTGAGTACAGTAGCGGCGCTGTTGCTGAGCGCAAACTGGATTACCTATATCTGGGCAGTCAACTCAGGCTTTATCGTCAATGCGAGCCTCGGCTATTTCATAAATCCGCTCATCAGCGTGCTGCTCGGATTTCTCTTCCTTCAGGAGCGGATGCGGTCGGTGCAGTGGCTGAGTGTCGCACTTGCTGCCTCGGGGGTAGTCTATCTGACAATCTCCATGGGAGAACTGCCCTGGATCGCGCTCGTTCTGGGCTTCTCCTTCGGCTTCTATGGCTTACTTCGCAAGCAGTCGGTGCTGAATTCGCCGAATGGGCTGACGCTGGAAACCATGATTTTAAGCCTGCCTGCCCTGGCCTATCTGCTCTGGCTGGAGGCAGATGGCAGTGGTGCTTTCCTGCATAGCAGTCTTAGCCAGAACCTGTTGATGATCGGCACCGGCGTGATCACGGCGACTCCACTACTGCTGTTCGCACACGCTGCACAGCGAATTCCGCTTGCAACACTGGGGCTACTGCAGTACACGGCGCCCAGTATTCAGTTGCTTCTGGGCGTTTTCCTCTATGATGAGCCGTTCGGCGGCGACCGCATGATCGCCTTTGGACTGATCTGGACAGCACTCGCGATCTATAGCGGCGAGGGCCTGCTGCGCATGCGCAGGCGTCCCAAACCCGCTGCCGCGAGTGAGGCCGTGATTGACGCTCGACCCGTTTGAAAACTGACTAAGGCAGCGTTTTGGTACCGAAATAGGCTTTCATGACGGTGTAGAAATTGTGCGGATCTTCGCTGCCGCAAAGCTCGCGCACCGAGTGCATGGCCCATTGCGGCATGCCGATATCCAGAGTTTTCACGCCGAGGGCAGAAGCGGTGATCGGGCCTATCGTACTACCACAGGCCATGTCAGACCTGACTACGAAACTCTGCCAGGGCAGATCGCACCGACTGGCCAGTTCTTCATAGAATGCGCTGGTCACAGCATTGGTCGCATAGCGCTGGTTATGGTTCACCTTGATGACAGGGCCACGATTCAACTGTGGTCCGTGATTTTCATCATGGCGATCAGCATAGTTGGGATGAATGGCATGGGCATTGTCCGCAGAGACCATGAACGAGCGCTCGAGGAGACGGTGGCAGCGCACGCTGACATCCTCAGTCGTCTTTTTGCTACGCACAGCAGCCACGATTCGCTGAATGGTAGAAGGTAACAGATTACCTTCTGCGCCCTCTGCAGACTGGGAACCGACTTCCTCGTGATCATTGAATACCAGAACACAGGGTTCATTCGATTTCGAGTCCAGCATTGCACGCAGACCGACATAGCAGGACAGCAGATTGTCCAGCCTTGCCGAAGCGATCATCTGCGATTCCAGACCGATCACTGCACCGGGCTGGGTGTCGTACAGGCTGAGCTCCCAGGACACAACGCGCTGCAACGAATCATCGTCAGCCGCTTTGCGAGCTTCTTCCAGCAGTATCTGCTCAAAGCCATCAGCCGAAAACCCGCCACTCCCTGCCTGCTCGAGCAGGATCACCGGTGGCATATGCTTTTGAGGATTCACCGAGCGATTCTGATTCACTTCGCGATCCAGATGGATGGCGAGACTCGGAACCGTAGCAATCGGTCGCTGGAAGTCGACAAGCAGACTGCGACGCTCACCACTGCTCGTGGTGACCACCACCCTGCCCGCCATGGACAGATCCCGATCAAACCATGGGTTCAACAGGGCGCCTCCGTAAATTTCCACGCCGAGCTGTCCTGTGCCGTGACGACTCAGTGCCGGCAGTGGTTTCAGTTTGAGGCAAGGACTATCGGTATGCGCACCATAAAGGCGAAGGCCGCGGTTCACGGCATCAGCATCTGCCAATGCGGCAACGTGAGCGAGAATCACGATCGAGGAGTCGTTCCTGACCACATAACTTCGGTCGAGCTCGCCGGCGGATAGCGACCCCCAATCGGCCGCCGCATCGAGGCGCCGGAATCCCGCCTTGTTGAGCATCGCCTGCATGTTGGCGACGGCATGGAATGGCGTCGGCGAGTCATCAATGAATTTCAGGAGTGCCTTGTTGAAAGACTCCAGTTTGCTTTTTACCTCGGTCATATCAGTGTTCCGTTTTCGGATCATGAGAATCTTTGTGCTTATCCGGCGCCTGGGCGTTCTGCTCTGCACCCTCCTGACTCAGAGGCTCTTCCGCGTCCTGAGTCAGCTGCTCGCGCTGTTGTTCTTCAGGCGTCGGCGGAGCAGATGCATTCAGTCCAGCGACTGCATGCCTGGACACATCCACGTCTGAATTCGCCGCTGCCTCGGTTCCGGGCCCGTCCTTGTCGTCGACAGCGGGTACTGGCTCAGACATACGTCGCCAGCCCCAGCGCAGCCAAGCCAGCATCGCGAAAGCCAGCCACAGCGACCACAGGAGCGCAAGCGCCCTATACAGCCAGATCGGTGTCCAGAACAGCTCGATCTTCGGCAGGCTGGATGCAGTATTGTCAATATACCAATTGAGCACATTGGCCGTAGAACCCATGCCCATGACGTAATCCACTGGCTGCCCAATAAGCCCTCGCGAAATGCTCATCAGCACCCAGGCGAAAGCGGCGAGCGTGAGCGCGATGAGAAGCACCTGATAGGCTTTCTGCTGCGAGCGGCTAAGCTGGCTCATAACCCGCTCCCGGTAAAAAAGCGTCGTCAGCCAGAGCAGCAGGATACCCAGCCCAGCCACCCAGCCCAGACTTGCACCGGCAGCCAGCAGCATCCACTGACCTATGCCCAGAGGATTATTACGGAGCAGTCCTGCTACGACGGCAGCAATGAGGAGTACGATGAGCAATGGCCAGAATAGCAATGCCGGACCGTAGTTCGGCCCATTCATGTGCAAAAGCCACGCGTTTCCGGGCAACACTGTGGTCACCTCGACGTTGTTCAGGGCTACAGGAAACTCGATGCTCGGCGTGGCGCCGCGCCAGTGGCTGCGTTGTGGCTCGGTCCAATTGACCTCGATGATCTGACTGCCGAAGCCGAGTATGACATCGACGGACCCGCGACTCTGGGCCTGCGGGACCCGCTCACCGTTAAGCGTTACCGAGGTGATGTCGGCTTTTTCAGGCAGACGGAAAGAAAAGCGCTGGCTTCTCGACGCCCTGGCCTCGATGGTGAGATGACTCTCAGCTGATGACTGGCTGAAGGTCTTGCGCAGTTTTGCCTGATCAATGGTGAGTTGCTTGCCTTCGATGACGTCGGGTCTGGTGATGGCCAGCGATACACTTTCGCCGGGCCGCGGCAGCCAGCTTGGCTGCCACACGCCGCTGGAGGTCACGCTGTAGGGCGCAATGCCAGTGTAGGTGACCCGCCACAAGGGGCCGACCGCGAGATTCCACTGCTCTGTCCAGCTGTCATTCTGTGGCGCCTCCAGTTGAAGGGCGGACCGTGGGGCCAAGGTGGATGTCCAGCTGGTTGAGTCCTCCCCGTCCTGAATCGTGACCCGGATCCAGCCTGGCTTTGGTGTCTCGAAGCGACCCATCAGGGTTTCGCCCGGCAATAATGGCAGATCTATAGTCAGACTGCCGTTCAAGGGCGCCACTCGCTCTACTGTGGTCTTCACACGCCAGTCGACGCCAAGGTTGAGCGTTCTCTTGACTTTGGCGAACGCTGGTGCCGGTTCCTGAAACAGCAGCTTGCGGGCATCGGGTCGTCTCGTGCTGCTGGAGTCACGTTCGAAGGTAAGCTCCCTTGCAAGCAGCTGAGTACCTGACAGACCCGAAGCGATCCAGTCGGCACTTTGCACGTCGACAAACCGTGGCAACAGAGGGAAGTAAATCTTGAACTGATCGAGATCCTCGATGCCGGCTTCCAGCCTGAGCGTAAATACACCCGCTTCGAGCTCTGTCTGCCAGACGCCGTTGCGATCGGTGTGCCAGCGTTCGACGGGCTCACCATCAACTGAAACAGTGGACGGTACCCACCACCCACGCCGCGCTGGTAATGGCACCATCTGTCGAGTCTGGCTACTGACGACGAGGGTAAGCACGGCCTTATGCGCGTCAACCTCAAGAGAGGCCCGATCTACACTGACACAGTTCGGCAGACAGGCCGGGGGCATCAACAGTCGAGCTTCCATCTGCTGAAGCAAGGTTTCTGACGGTGCTGCCATAGCAGCTGCGCTTGAAGCGGATTCGACAGTCGCTCCGACCAACTGTTGTGCTTCTGACGACGGTGACCATAGCAGAGGCAAAGAGCACCCCAACACCAGAGCTACGCCCAATCGTGTAGTGATACCTGGCTGCCAGGCACTATTGCCAGCATCAGCAGGCGCCGAATTCATTTTGCGTCGCCGGAATCGACGTCCCAGCGAACCAAATATGCCTGAATCGGGGAAATCGTCCGTCTCGTCGCCATATTCCTTGGGCAGCCACAGGCGTATCAACAGGAAGGCCAATAGCAGGAGATGTATACACATGGCAGTCGCGGTCTGCCATCGTGATAATACGATGAGCCGCAATGACTCTGACTGGCTGGCTGCGCTCTGCCACTTCAGCTCTACACGGTGCCATCGCCATTCCGGTATCGCCGGTCCGGTTTGAAGCGGTTGATCACCCACGTCGTAGAGCCATTCTACATCCGGATCCGCCTGCGACTTGTAAAGCGACGGCGCGCTTTTGTTTCGCTCAAAGACTGATGATGCCATCGGTGCGCCAAAATCGAGGCTCAGCGCATCGGCAGCCGTTCGCGATTCAATATCAGCTCGAGGCAACAGCGGACGCTCTAGTTGAGGATGCATGACCAATCTGAGCTGTTCCGCGGCATAGATGACCAGAAAGACCGAAAACGCCGTCAGCGCCGTCATGTGCCCTATTCTGCGTATAGTTTCCAATCTGAAACGAAGTGTGCCGACCGCATTGGCCCGAGCCAGGGGCCGACCGAGCAACAGTGTAGCAATCAGCAGCAAGAGGAGGACGCCGGCAGCCTGATAGGCGATAGCCACGGCCGGCAGCGCCACCATACCCCAGCCAGCGCCGTAGATTCTGAAGACGCACACGCCGGCAAAAAGGATGAGGAAAAGATCCCAGACAGACCATTCGTCGATCCAGCTACCCGAACTGAAATCGGCGCCTAGCGCAGCGAGTGCCCACCAGCCGGGCGGCAGCATGATCTCGAGACTGAGCTCCGTCAGCGGATGCTTCCAGCCGCTCGCTGGCATGGTGTATGTGAGCCCGTTATGCAGTGCGGGCAATCGCGAAACTGCATCCAGATTGACATCGGTGGAGCGAATTTCTACGCCATGGAGACCCGAATCCTCAAGTTGCGTAATGCTCTGCGGCACACCATCGAGTCTGACATGGCCAAGAAAGAATGGCGGTGCCATCTCAATGCGCCAGCCATCGTTCATGCGCCCGGTCAATCGGTCGCGCCAGAGCCACTCACGGGCATCGAACTGCAGCCAGACGGTACTGACCTGGCGAAGCTCATTACTTTCGACCTTGCCTACGCCACGATCCAGCTCCTTCAGCAGAAGCGGTGATCCTGGGGCGACACGAAACGCTGGCAGGGTTTTCCAGTCAGCCGGCAAAAGTGTTCTGTCCGGATCTATAGCCTCACCGTTGATTTCAATCCGTCGCAGGCTAGGCCGGTTTTCGACGACCCAGATTTCCTGAGACGGCCAACTGCCCTCGGCAGGCTCGGTGATGGAATAGGCGTTGACCTCACTGGTCTGGCGAAATACCGCATTGATAGTGAAGGAACCAGGCTGAAGCTGCACTTTCAGCGCGCCATCCGACTCTATTTTTGCCGGTAGCGGACTGGCGAGATCGATAAGTTTGAAGCCGGGAAGCTGAAACCCTGGCAAGGCGGCTTCACGGCTGTCGCCCGCGACGTCCAGAACCAGCTGGGTGTGCAATAGTTTCGGTTGATCATCGACGAGTTTGCGGTAGACCTGCAGCCGCAGTGATGCCGGCTTCGCAGCACTCCGATCCCGATCGGTGACCAGCCAGATGTCATTGCTGTCGTCGATGTAGACCTCGTTACTCAGCACACCGGAACGCTGTAACTGCACCGGGCCAAAGGCCACTGGAACAGCGAGTTTCTGTGGTGCAGTCTTCCAGCGCAGTTCACCGCGAATCTCATGTTCTCCCGCCTCTACGTAGATACCTGGCTCACCGTGCTGGGAGGCCACGACTGGCGCACGCTGCCCATCCACCAGAACATCCTGTGGCCAGTTCGCCTTATCGCCCGGCAGAGGTGCGAACACCGCCTTACGGGCTGACAGGCGAAAATCGAACGATGCCCTGTTGGCACCAAGATCTACCGTGAGCGGGCTGACGTAAAAGCAGACATCGTTCTCGATGTCTTTATGATCTGCCTTGTCTTCCCAGTTGACGCTGTTGCGGGTACACGCCAGCTGCTCATTGCGCTGAAGGATCCATGGCACCCATTCCTGCAGGCTCGCAGGCCAGGCTGCAACTATGGATTTCTGCTGTGGACTCAGCTGTGACACGGAGACTGTCGCCTGTGCGAGCGCAGGCATCGAGAGCAGCAACAATACCAGGAGACAGCGCAGCAGACTGCTGCTGGCCTGAAAAAAACTCCGGTCAATGGGCGTATTCAATCGCGGCCATGCGAACCTGTGCGCAACGCAAACTTCAGCTTTCATGGAAAATGTCTTATAAATAGTAAAGCGGGTGCTCGCGAAAGTAGCGTCAGGGCCGGCTAAATGCAACTTAAGACACCGTGAGACTGGGAGAATACGTAATAACAATGGCGCATAGCATTGATACTTCTGACATCTGGCTGCTCGATATCGAGGCCTACTCCGGTGAAAGTGACAGTTTCCCGGTAGCCATCGCTTGGGGCATTATGGGCGGGCACATCAATCACGAACTGATCATTCCTGAAGACGAGTGGCTTGAAGAAGCCGAAGATCAGCCCACCACTTCCGAATTCAATTTGAATGACCTCCGCGAGCGGGGCACGACTGCCCTCGACATCATAAGACAGCTGAACGAAGAGCTGGCTGACAAGCGTGTCGTGGTCGACGGCCTGGATATCGACGAAGCACTCCTCGAGCGCCTCTACGAGCCGTATAGCGCAGAGCCATCATTTGAGATCCACAGTCTGACCAACTTTCTGAGCGATAATAATATCGACTACGACTTTCACGAGCTCTACGAGCGTCGTACGGAATTCGTTCAGGAGCAGGCCCAGGGGACAGATGAGGCCGAAAAGAGCGTGTTTGCGCTCCATCAGCTCATAGAGGAGTATGTCCGGCGAAACGATGACTGAGCTGGGTGATCAGCTACGCTTGCCGTAGAATCGCGGGCGACCCACACTCATGTTTCGGGTTTCAGAGGCCAGGCGGGCATGTGGCCTGGCGTCCGGCTCCCGTGGCTCCTTCTTCTTGGAATCGGCCACTCGATCAGATTGCCGGCGCCTCGGTTGAACGGATTCGTTTTCCCAGCTTGGTTCCGCTACGGCTTCATCCTTGCTGCCGACCCAGTATTTCTCGACGGCCATAGCCACACGTTCTGAAATATCGTCGTCGCGACTGTAATATTCGCGATCGAGCAGCATTTCGCTGATGGCCCTGACCGCATCTGCCATTTCGTCGCAAGCCATCTGCAGACGATAACTGAGGTGTTCTATTTCATCGTCATCCATCGCCTGCATGCGATGGCCGGCCTCATAGAAGAACGCGTTCTTGATCCAATGGCGCAGAAACAGCGCTTTCTGCAGGATATTCCAGTGCTGCTCAGGAATCTCGAGATCATAGATGATGTCTTCTGTCACCTTACCGAGTTGCGCCTGGCTGCTGGTGTACATCATCTTTCGCAGCCGGCTCTTCCAGCGACTGGCAATGCTGTGAGGGCTCGTCCCGTACAGGCCGGCAAGTGTATGTTCCAGTGCCTGTGCCTGGTAGAAAGCCTTGCCCAGAAGTGCGAGCAGGGGGACGGCTGGTTCACCGTATTCAGTTGATTTGGACATGGTAAATCTGTAGCTCTGTCTGTTTTATAGAAGTTCGACTGGTATAAAGATTTGTTTTGTGACTATTTTCCGTGACTGTAGAGAATGAGCAGGGCAAAATCCACGCCCTAGTTAGCAGTTCCGGCAAGGACAACAAATGATCTTCAGCGCAAGCATTCAATCTGACCTCCGCGTAGCAATGCTCTGGAGCAGGTGTCTTCATTATAAGCCATTCGCGCCTGTCCTGCTTGCTACAGTACTGCTTTCCAGCCCTGCGCACGTCCTTGCGGATGATGCAGACAGCGGCGCAGCGCTGTCGTCGGCGATCGCAAATGCGCCAGCGAAGAAGACCAAGAAGAAAAGAGCGCCTGAGATCGTGCCCAAACACGAGCGCTCGTATATCGGCATATTTGGCACGCAATTCGAAGTCCGTGGCGTAACGCCAGCGCGGGATGATCTGAAGTTTGATGGCGCCTCGGTCGTAGCCGGCACCTATATCAGCGAGAACTTCAGGCTCGAGGCCCGAGCCGGCACAGGCCTGGAAACAGCAGTTGCCGCAGAAGATCCCGCAAACTCACTCGAATTTGACATCGACTATTACGTATCCGGACTGGTCGGTCCACAGGCCAACCTCACGGACTATTTCCAGATCTACGGTCTGGTAGGCGTTACACGTCTGGTACCGTCAACCGAGCGCTCGGCCCTCCGAGGTTTCCCGGACATACCGGAAGACCTGGTGGACAGCTCATTCAGCTTCTCCTACGTCCTCGGTGCAGACGTGCATATCTACTACGATATCTGGGCCTCACTGGAATTCGGTCAGCTGCACAAGGACACGATAACCAATATCCGTACCGAATTCCTGAACGTCGGGCTCAAGTTCGAGTTCTAGCCGCCGTCTAACTCTACGCCTTGTGGTTAATGAGCCAGCAGCTGTGAATTCGGGGGTTGCGGGCAAAGTCTTCCGGAATAGACTGTTTAGTGAAGTCGGTCACCTCGAAGGCTTCCCGGATATCATCATCGAGTTTGAAAGATCTCAGGTTGCAGGAAAACAATAAGGTTCCCTGCTCCGCCAGCCGTTGCATGGCTGCACGGATCATATCAGCGTGATCGCGCTGGATATCCAGAACGCCCGTCATCCGCTTCGAATTTGAGAAGCTCGGTGGATCCAGGAAGATAAGATCGAAGCGCTCCCGCTGCGTTTCCTTCGAAGACAGCCACTCCATGACATCCGCCTGTAAAAACCTGTGGTGCCCGCTGTTGAGACCGTTCAGGCCGAAATTATGGATGGCCCAATTGAGGTAGGTCTGCGACATATCGATACTCAGTGTCTCTGCTGCACCGCCAGCGGCCGCCTGCAGTGATGCCACCGAGGTATAGCTGAAGAGATTGAGCACGCGCTTACCGTTGGCCTGCTCGCGCAGCCAGCTGCGTGCTGGCCTGTGATCGAGAAAGAGGCCGGTATCGAGATAGTCGTGAAGATTCACATACACCTTCATGCCAGCTTCGTGGACCACCCGGAAGGGAGACGGCAGTGGCGCCTGCCCTGGCTGTCGAGACAGGGGTGATGGGCCAGACCTGCCAGCCTTCTCATACTGGCTATTGCCTCGCTGGCGGCTACGCTGCTTGATCACGACCTGCTGTTCACTGAGCTCGAGTACCGATGAAATCACCGCCCTCGCTGCAATGAGACGCTGCCTGGCCTTTACGGGATCCACTGACTTCGGGGCGGCATATTCCTGAAGGGACACCTCGCCCTCGTACCAGTCCAGTGCAAAGGCGAACTCCGGAATATCAGCATCATAGAGCCGGTAACAACTCACATCGTGGCGCCCTGCCCATTTGCGGAGCTGCTTGAGATTCTTTTTCAAACGGTTGGCCAGGGTGTGCTGGTGCTCGCTCCAGACCGCAGGCTCACTGGACTGCGATGGCAAGCCAGAGAGTGGCTGTTCGCTTGTGCGAGCGAACGTGTCGCCTGGCGCCGGGGCCTCGGAGAGCCTGGCAGCGGTTTTCGGGCCACCATACAGCTCGAACACACTGAGCACGACTTCCAGGTCACCATTGTACAGCTGATACTGCTTCTTGGCCTTGAGGTGCATGACCTGCGGAACATCTGGCAAGCCTGACAGCACCGCCAGTCGACAGTTGTGCTTGAGCTGTTTCAGCACCAGTGCCCAGTCGGCGTAGAGCTGCTGGATTTCAAGTGTATTGCCCAGTCGTTCGCCATAGGGGGGGTTGGTCGCAATGAGCGAATAGGTCGAAGCCTCTGGCGCACTCATCGCCTCGGTTGCCGAACGTCGCTCCAGCTCGACGAACTCGACGACGTCGGCGCTCCTGACGTTGATGCTGGCATGGGTCAGGGCCTTCGGATCGACATCGCGACCGAGGCAACGGCCGGTCCAGCGCTGTCGCGCAGCCGCTGCCTGAGCCGTGGCTTCAACCACCACGTTCTGCCAGAGCTCTGGCTCATGCCAGCTGGCATGCTGGAACAGCCCTGTTTCCCGCAGCAGCCCAGGCGCCTGTTGCGTAGCCATATGGGCGGCCTCGATCAGAATGGTACCAGAACCACAAAATGGATCGAGCATGGAGGCGGCAGGATCTGCGCTCACCATCTCTGGCCAGCCAGCGCGCATCAGAACGGCAGCGGCCAAATGCTCCTTCACGGGCGCGGCGCCCTGGGCATTGCGGTAACCTCGCTGGTGCAGGCTGCGACGACTGCAGTCAAGTGCGATAGTGAAGCCACGACCGAACCCTAGAGCTATGACCTGGCGGGCATTGTCACGGTCAAGATAGGGCGCCTCTTTCCCGGCGGCGCGAAACGCATCGACGATGCCATCCTTGACCAGCTGCGCACCAAAACCGGCACTTCGAATATCCCCATCCTGGCCCTTCGCATCGATCCAGAATGGACTCCCCGGCTTGAGCAGGCGGACCCAGTCGATGCTGGAAGCAGCCTCGGACAGCGCACTCACCTGTGTCGTTTTGTTATCCACAGCGAGGTTTATTAACACTCTGCTTACCAGACGGCTGTACATGAGCAGCCAGTAGATCTGCCCCAGGGTGGCCTGGGTAACCGCCCTGGTACGAAGCAGCTGATCTGTCTGCAGGCCGCAGCCCGCAATCTCTGACGCCACAAGATGATCGAAGCCTCGAGGGTACACCAGCTGAATCTGGGTGGTCTGCAAGCTGTCACTAAACAAGGGATTAGAATTAAAAGTCATTTTTATAGACCAAACTATTCGTTCACATGCAGCGTCTGTTAACGCTACTTTGATGGTGTGGAGACTGTCGCCCATGCATAACGCAGTGGCAAGCACAGATTAATATTGATACCGCCACAACGGCAACGGTCGTCCGCCATGCCTGACAGGGCCCGATTCTAGCGCTCCGGTCCTCACCGGGGGCAGCCATAAAGGGCACCGGGAACTCGAGTTCTGTCAGCATCGTGTTTCCAATTTACCAGATCGTGAGGAATGGAAATAATGAAGAGACAGAAGCGTGACATGTCTGAACGAGCGTATTCGAAAGGCTACCAGGTCGGCGTATCGGGTCGTTCAAAAGATCTTTGTCCAGACACCAATCACGATACATGGATGAGCGGCTGGCGTGATGGCCGCGCAGATAACTGGGATGGATTCACCGGAGTTTCCGGCCTTCACAAGCAACCTACCCTGAACGGCTGATCAGGCAGCCAGTATGTGTTGACGAGCAGCGACCTTCCCTGGCCAGAGTCTGACCAGGCTGACTTATCCACTCACTCATCGTCGCCTCGTCAGGCAGCCCGATTCACGGGCTGCCCCAAATTCAGATCTGCGATAGCTTCTACAAGTGCAGGTCCAGCATAAATAAATCCGGTATACACCTGCACCAATGCGGCGCCAGCCTTTAGTTTGGCCTCTGCGTCTGATGGCGTCATGATGCCACCCGATGCGATCACAGGCATTTCCGAGTTCACCGATTTCAACGCCGTCACCAGCCAATGCAGCAACTCGTCCGCACGCGCGGTCAATGGTGCGCCACTGAGGCCACCGATCTCACGGGCGTGCTGCGCCGTTTCCACCCCCTGGCGAGACAGCGTGGTATTAGTTGCAATCAATGCATCAATGCCGGCTCGATGCGCCTGTTCGGCCACACTTTGGACTTCTTCCTGCGTCAGGTCGGGTGCAATTTTCAAAGCGAGCGGCACATAACGGCCGGATTGCTTCTCCAGACGCGCCTGCTCAGCCTTCATTGTTTCCAGCAGCTGATCGAGGGCCGCGCCAAACTGGAGCGCTCTCAGACCGGGCGTGTTCGGTGAAGAGAGATTGATAGTGACGTAATCCGCCACATGATGAACCGCTCTGAAACAGTCAAGGTAGTCGACATGGGCAGATTCCGCGGGCGTATCCTTGTTCTTGCCGATATTGACGCCAACGATCCCCGGCCACTTACGCACCTCGAGACGCGACACCAGCTTTTCCACACCCCGGTTATTGAAGCCCATCCGGTTGATGATGGCCTGTCGATCCTCGAGACGGAACATGCGGGGCTTTTCGCTCCCGACCTGCGGCTTCGGCGTCACTGTACCTACTTCGATAAAGCCGAAACCGAGTGAGCCGAAGGCGTCGATGCACTCACCGTCCTTATCCAGTCCAGCCGCAAGCCCAACGCGATTCGGAAACTCGAGGCCCATGACAGTGACGACGCCGGCCTGTCCTGCAACCGAACCACGAGCAAGACGCTTCAGAAGCCCGGTGCGTTGCATGAAACGAAGGCCTGCCAGTGCCTTGTCATGAGATTGCTCCGCATCCAGTCGAAACAGGAAATTTTTCATCCACGGATACATTCTTGCCAGAGCGCTCAACATCCGTTGCCCTCCCTCTTTGCTACGTTTTCAACTCCGCACCAGCCGCCCGGCTCGTGTCGAGGCGGGAGTATAACGAGGCAGCAGCGAAGACGAAAGAACAGACGTCTCGGCCCTGTGGAAAGCTATTGTTTCAGTACTGTCACTTATCCACGAATTCTGTGGATAACTGTGTGTGTATCGCAATAGCAACCTCCCGGAGCCTACTGCGGCGCGGCTTTGACGCAGATCGTGCGAAATTTGTCCAGGTCGATTGCCAGCACTACTTATGAAAAAAAGGACGTGTATAAAGTTCGGAATGCAAGCCCTGTCAGCACCAATTTAAACCAAAATTTGAAGCGATCTTCATTGACATGTTGAAGAACACGCAGTCCGACCTTCGTCCCCACCCCGGCGGCCAACACCATGCAGACCAGCACAGTGAGCCATGGCAGGAAGCTGAAACCGGCCAGACCGAACACCAGAATTTTCAGACCATGCTGTGTAGTCATACAGGTAGAAAACAGTGCGGTATAGCGCCATTTATCCAGACCCGAGCGGCCAATCCAGGCTGAAACCAGTGGTCCTGTGGCGCCTACGAGCATGGTGGCCAGGGTAGTGAGCAGGCCGCCTGTCATCAGACCCAGCGGACTCCGTAAGCCCAGCTGAGGCACCTTGCCCCAGCAGAGATAGAGTATGAAGAGCGAAATGATGACGGGAATCCATTGCTGATCCATACGTACCAGCAGTGCGACCGCCATCACCGACGCCACCAGCGCACCGCCTGCGAAAAACAGCGCCTGCGAAGTGTCCAGATGCTCCCGGGTCAAGACGGCCCTGCTCGCGTTGGAGCCCATCTGCACGAGACCGTGTAGCGGGATGAGCGCCAGCGGCGGTACCAGACCCGCCATGATGATGATCAACAACGAGCCACCACCGACCCCCAACGCCGCCGTCAAGACAGAACCAGTGAAGCTCGCCACAGACAGCAGGATAAGATCGATGACCGAAATCATCTCTGGCAACAGTGAGTCGATCACCGCTCAGGCCATCAGGCTGTTGGTCTTGATCTTCTGCAAGCGGTCGCGAAGTTGGGCGGCCTTCTCGAATTCGAGGTTCCTGGCCGCTTCGTACATGGCATCTTCGAGCGCCTTGAGCGCCTTCATGGCCTGCTTCGGATCGTCTGGCAGAACATCAGGGCCAGTGTAGTCCGCAGTCGGTTCGGCCACCTTGCGCTGCGCAGGGCCTTTCTTCTTGCCCGGGTTATAGGCGCCTTCCATGATGTCCTGCACATTCTTGTCCAGGGCGGTCGGGGTAATGCCGTGTTCGAGGTTATGCTCGATCTGCTTGTTGCGGCGGCGTTCGGTTTCGTCCAGCGCCCGCTGCATGCTGTCAGTTATCTTGTCCGCATACAGGATGGCCCGCCCACGCAGGTTTCGCGCAGCTCGGCCGATGGTCTGTATAAGCGAGCGATCACTGCGCAGGAAGCCTTCCTTGTCGGCATCGAGTATGGCGACGAGAGAGACCTCAGGCATGTCCAGGCCTTCCCTGAGCAGGTTGATACCGACGAGCACATCGAACACGCCAAGCCTGAGATCACGAATGATCTCGACCCGTTCAACAGTATCGATATCCGAATGCAGGTAGCGGACCCGCACGCCATGCTCCATCAGGTAATCCGTAAGATCCTCCGCCATCCGCTTGGTCAGCACCGTTACCAGGACGCGCTCCTGGCGCTCGACCGTGGTTCGGATCTGACCCATCAGATCATCAACCTGTGTCTTGGCTGGCAGGATCTCGATCACAGGATCAATGAGGCCGGTCGGCCGCACCACCTGTTCCACGATCTGCCCCTGATGCTCAGCTTCATATTTGCTCGGCGTGGCGGACACAAAAATGGTCTGCGGCGCCGTGCGCTCCCACTCGTCAAAACGAAGTGGCCGGTTATCGAGCGCCGAAGGTAGCCTGAAACCGTATTCGACCAGCGTCTCCTTGCGCGAACGGTCACCACGGTACATGGCGCCAATCTGAGGGACGGTCGCGTGTGACTCGTCGATGATGAGCAGCGCATCTGGCGGCAGGTAGTCGTAGAGGGTCGGTGGCGGCTCGCCTGTGGCACGACCGGACAGGTAGCGGCTGTAGTTCTCGATGCCGTTACAGTAGCCAAGCTCCTGCATCATCTCGAGATCGTAGCGGCAGCGCTCCTCGAGTCGCTGGGCTTCGAGGAGGCGATGATTGTCACGCAGGTTCTTCAGGCGCTCGGTCAGTTCGCTCTTGATGCCGCTGATGGCGTCGAGGATGATTTGACGCGGCGTGACATAGTGCGTCTTGGGGTAAATAGTGGCTCGCGGCACCTTGCGGATGACTTCCCCGGTGAGCGGATCGAACCATGAAAGCGACTCGACCTCATCATCGAATAGCTCGATTCGCAGGGCCTCGCTCTCCGATTCAGCCGGAAACACGTCAATCACGTCCCCCCTCACCCGATAATTGGCTCGGTGCAGTTCGACATCGTTACGCTTGTACTGCAGCTCTGCCAGCCGCCTGACTATGGTGCGCTGATCGATAGTATCCCCGCGGTCCAGGTGCAGCATCATCTTCATGTAGGACTTCGGATCGCCGAGACCATAAATGCAGGAGACCGTGGCCACGATGATGACATCGCGGCGCTCCATCAAGGCCTTGGTAGCCGACAGCCGCATTTGCTCGATATGCTCGTTGACCGACGAATCCTTCTCGATAAAGGTGTCCGAAGACGGTACATAGGCTTCTGGCTGGTAGTAGTCGTAGTAGGACACAAAATATTCGACGGCGTTATTCGGGAAAAATTCCTTGAACTCGCCATAGAGCTGCGCAGCCAGTGTCTTGTTGTGCGCCAGTACCATGGTTGGCCGGTTCACCTGTGAGATGACATTGGCCATGGTGTAGGTCTTGCCGCTACCGGTCACCCCCAAAAGGGTCTGATGGCTCAGACCATCGTTCAGCCCCTCTACGAGCTTCGCGATCGCCTGAGGCTGATCGCCCGCCGGCGCATAGGTACTCTTCAGTTCAAATGATTTCATACGTCCTTCAATCCGTGTCAGGCGCTATCGATGCAAACAGCCTGATGTTACAATTTCGCCCAGCGTTTTCTCCCACTCTCAACAATCAAGAAAGGATCGCCTGCGTGGAAATTCAGTTGTCGGATCGTGTCAACAGCATCAAACCATCGCCTACTCTCGCCGTGACCAATCGCGCCGCCGAGCTCAAGGCAGCGGGTAATGATGTCATCGCACTTGGCGCCGGAGAACCGGACTTTGATACGCCAGAGCATATCAAGGAAGCGGCCATCAAGGCGATCAGAGACGGGCGCACGAAATATACCGCTGTCGATGGCACGCCTGAGCTGAAGCACGCGATCATCGAAAAATTCCGGCGCGACAATAACCTGAAATACGAAGCCAACCAGATACTCGTGTCATGTGGGGGCAAACAGAGTTTCTTCAACCTGTCGCTCGCGCTGCTCAACCCCGGTGACGAGGTCATTATCCCGGCACCCTACTGGGTATCCTACCCGGACATGGTACTGATCTCCGGCGGAAAGCCAGTCATCATCGAGACCACGGTCGAAGCGCGCTTCAAAATCACGCCCGAACAACTGGAACAGGCCATTACGCCGAAGACCCGGCTATTCGTTATCAACAGCCCCTCCAATCCCAGTGGTGTCGCCTATACCCGCAAGGAACTCACGGCGCTGGCTGAAGTGCTCAAGAAGCACGAACAGGTACTGATTGCCACCGACGACATGTATGAACACCTGCTCTGGAACGACGAAGGCTTCTGCAACCTGCTGGATGTCGCGCCTGAACTCACTGACCGGACAGTCGTCCTGAACGGAGTATCCAAGGCTTACTCCATGACCGGGTGGCGAATCGGTTACGCCGGTGGGCCTCTCAAGCTGATCAACGCCATGAAGAAGGTGCAGTCACAGAGTACATCGAATCCAGCATCGATTTCACAGGCAGCGGCAGTGGCTGCACTGACTGGCGATCAGGACTGCATCAAGCCAATGCTGAAGGCATTCAAGGAGCGGCATGATTACATCGTGGGCGCGCTCAATACGATTCCTGGCGTCAACTGCCCTGAATCTGATGGTACGTTCTACAGCTTTCCCGGCTTCCAGGGTGTGATGGAGCGGCTCGGCATGGCCAACGATGTCGAGCTCGCCGAACTTCTTCTGGTCAAGAACGGGGTTGCGCTCGTGCCAGGCTCAGCGTTTGGTACGCCCGGGCATCTGCGAATTTCCTTCGCGACCAGCATGAGCAATCTTGAAAAAGCCATGCAGCGTCTGCAAGAGCTGGGTAAGTAGTCGCCATGCCATTACTGCATCTTGATCAGATTTCTCTCGCCTATGGCATGAAGCCCTTGCTCGACAATGTTTCGGTCGTTATCGAGCGGGGTGAAAAGGTCGCGCTCGTGGGGCGCAACGGCGAGGGAAAATCGACCCTGCTACGCCTGCTGTCGAAACAGGCGGAGCCGGATAGCGGCGAGATCCGCGGTCTGGATGCCATAAATGTCGGCGTACTCGACCAGGACCTGCCTGAGCGTACAGACACGACAGTGTTCGAACTGGTTGCCGGTGGTCTGGCGGAAGCCGGTGAACTCATCACCCAGTTCCATGAGCTTTCGCACAGCGAGCTCGATGAAAAGGGACTGGAAGCGCTTTCTGTCGTGCAGTCACGAATGGAAGCCCTGAATGCCTGGCAGCTTGAAACCAAGGTCGAGGCGATCATCACACAGCTTGGGCTCAAGCCAGAGGTGACGCTGAAGTCACTTTCCGGCGGCTGGCGTCGACGTGCCCTACTGGGGCGCGCGCTGGTATCCGACCCTGATCTGCTGCTGCTCGACGAACCGACCAACCATCTGGACATTCCAGCCATCGAATGGCTTGAAGGCTTCATCCGTAACTTCCGTGGTGCGGTTATTGTCGTGACACACGACCGGCGCTTCCTGGCGAATATCGTCAATCGGGTGCTGGAACTCGATAGAGGCAATATCTATTCGGTCAGTGCAAGTTATCCGGAGTATCTGAATCAGCGGGAAAAGCGTCTACAGGATGAAGCCACCGAGCAGGCGCTGTTCGACAAGCGCCTGGCTGAGGAAGAGGTGTGGATTCGTCAGGGCATCAAGGCCCGTCGCACCAGAAACGAAGGTCGTGTGCGCGCGCTGAAAGCCTTGCGTGTGGAAAGATCGCAGCGCAGGGAGCAGCAGGGCAAGGCCAATATCGAGCTTGAAAATGCCGACAAGAGCGGCAAGCTGGTTATCGAAGCCGAAGGCGTGACCTACAGCTATGACGGCAACAGTAGCGACACCCCCGTAGTAAATAAACTTACCTTGCAGATACAGCGCGGCGACCGCATCGGCATTGTCGGCAGTAATGGTTGTGGCAAATCGACCCTTCTGAAACTTCTGCTGGGCGGCCTCGAGCCAGATTCAGGTAAGGTCAAGCACGGTACAAAGCTGCAGATCGCCTATTTCGATCAGCTGCGTAATCAGCTCGACCCAAAGAAAACCGTTATCGACAACGTCAGCGGTGGTCAGGATTTCATCGAAATCAATGGCAAGCGCAAGCATATCATCGGCTACCTCGGCGACTTCCTGTTCCCGCCTGCGCGGGCACGGACACCACTATCGGCACTCTCTGGTGGTGAGCGCAACCGGGTGCTGCTCGCCAAGCTGTTCACCCAGCCAGCAAACCTGCTGGTGATGGACGAACCAACCAACGACCTCGATGTCGAGACCTTGGAAATGCTTGAAGAGCTGCTGACCGAATACAAGGGCACGCTGCTACTGGTCAGCCACGATCGGGAGTTCCTTGATCAGGTAGTCACGAGCACCCTAGCCTACGAGGGGCAGGGTCGCTTCAAGGAGTATGTCGGCGGCTACACCGATTGGGTACGTCAGGGCCATGGCTTCACCACCGCAAATAGCGGCCTCGAGAGCCTGGCTGACGATACGGCGGCGGCCGATAGCAATCAGGCTGACACCACCCCCTCGGTCGCCGCGAGTGTTGCAGCGCCTGCTGCGCCAAAGCCCGAGCCAAAGAAGAAGCTCAGCTATAAACTGGAGCGCGAACTCCAGCAACTGCCGACTCAGATCGAGACGCTTGAATCGGCCATCACGACCATGCAGCTGGCGATGGCAGAACCTGGCTTTTTTGCCCGTGAGCAGAGTGAAATCAACAAGGATACGGACAAGCTGGCACGCCTGGAAGGCGAGCTCGCTTCGGCCATGGAACGCTGGCTCGAACTCGAGTCGATGTAGCGTGTGGGCTGCGTCCGTGTGAGCCAGACAGGCTCGATGACGTAGTGATTCATCATATAAGCTGAAAGGAGACACGATATGCACTACATGAGAACGGTACTCACAGGCAGTTTGCTAGCCATGGGGATCGCCCTGACGGGTTGCGACCAGGAAGCCGCCGAAGATATGGACCGCGCTGGAGAAGACCTCTCGCGTGCCACCGAAGACATGGTCGAGAGTGGCAAGCGCGCGGCAGGCGAGGCCGCAGATGAAACCGGTGAATTCCTTGAGCGCGCAGGTGAAGGCCTTGGCGAAGCTGGTGCCCGAGCGAAAGAGCTTGGTCGCACTGCCCTGGACAAGACCGGCGAAATGGCGTCTGAAGCCGGTGATGCCATGCGCGACATGGCCAACGACACAGAGTCCAGGATCGAGGACGCTGATGACAATGTCGAAGAAGACACCGGGATACAGTAGACCATTCAGCGCCTGTTCTGTCTGAGCAGGCGCCACTCCCCGAGCAAGCCTACAGCCAGGCTGCCGCATAGCAGCAACAGCACGAGCGTAAACGGCAATGCTGTCGTGATCGCCCCGGCCCGCAAGGCATCCAGCGCCAGCGTTCCTCCGCCGACAAGCAGCATCGATGCGATGAGTCCCTCCAGCGTGGCCCAAAACACCCGCTGTGACGTCGATGAGTCAAACGAACCGCCGGACGCCAGCGAGTCCGCTACCAGGCTTGCAGAATCGGATGAGCTTACGAAGAACACGACGACGGCGAGTATGCCCAGCACTACCGTCACGTCTGACCAGGGTAGCGTCTTCAGCAGAGTAAACAGGGCCAGAGACGGTTGATTCCCCAGCGCAAGCAGCTCACTACCGGCAGTTTGCAGCTGTAGCAGAGCGCTGCCTCCGAAAATGGTCAGCCACATGAATGTCAGGATACTCGGGATGACCAGGATGGCGACGAGGCACTGGCGTATGGTTCGACCACGCGAAATTCGAGCGATGAACAGCCCGACGAAAGGCGCCCAGGAAATCCACCATGCCCAATAGAACACCGTCCATTGATGATACCAGCCTTCATCACTGCGATTGAACCAGAGGCTCAGCGCACCGCTATTCTGAATGTAGGCCACAAGGCTATCGGCACCCATGAGGAGAATTGCCAGCGAAGGGCCTACCGCGAACACGAAGCCTGCCAACACGACGACAATCAAAAGATTCAGCTGACTGACCCGTCTGATACCGCGTTTGATACCGAGGATCATCGACATAATCACCAGCACTGTTATGCCAACAATAATGCCCAACTGTACCGGTATGGTATCTGGCGTACCGAAGAGAAAATTCAAGCCAGCACTGATCTGTCGGGCGCCGAAGCCCAGAGAGGTCGCAAGACCGAAGACGGTGGCGATCACGGCCGTACTATCGATGATGTCGCCCGGCCAGCCCCAGATTCGCTTGCCCAACAAGGGGTAGAAGGCCGACCGAAGCGTGAGCGGCAGTCCACGATTGAATGCGAAGAAACCCAAAGCCAGGGCCACAAGGCCGTACATGGCCCAGGGATGAAAGCCCCAATGATAGAGCGTAGAGCCCATGGCGAGCCTGGCGGCTTCAGGGGTGGCCGGGGCTATGCCAAGCGGTGTGCCATCAAATCCGAGGTAGTGCGACATGGGCTCCGCTACGCTCCAGTACATGAGCCCAATACCCATGGCGCAGGCGAATAGCATCGCAAACCAGGACAGCACTGAGTATTCAGCACGAGCGCCTTCCCCACCGAGCCGGATCCTGCCGAGGGGTAGCACGATCAAAAGCAGGCAGAACACGATGACGACATCGGCCGTAAAACTGAAGAGCCAGTCAAAATGCTCGATGGTCCAGGTCATGGTATGGGAGAACAGCAGGTCTGCCTGCGCTGGCGCCACGATCGCCGCCATGACGAATATGAGAATGATGACTGAACTGAGAAAGAATACCGGCGCGTGCAGCTCGAGCCCCATGATGGCGAGCTGCTCCTGGGCGTTAGGATAGTCGCCCACCAGTGGTGGTGTAGCTGCCTCCTCCAAGCCCGTGTCATCGTCGTGCTGAAGGGCATCGCTGTCCACCAGATCTGCCTGAGTTCTACTCCCCTTGTCCACGCTGGCCCATCACTCCTTTGTCCTGTTAACGTTGCGCACCAAAAAACGATGACCTAGCATAACGGTCACATCGAGCTTACGCACGGTAGCAATATAATTCCCGCTTGCCTAAACTTCCTTGCCTCATCTGCACGTAATGCAGTCATCCAGATTCGAAAAGTCAGGAAGACAAGCTGATATGAAGGTTCCGAAGTTACCAGGCATTATCTTTCCGCTCATCAGCCTAGCGATATATTCTCTCGGGCACGGGGTGCTCTCCACCCTCGTCACCGTCAGGCTTTCAGCTGAAGGCGTCTCCAGTACCTGGATAGGCTTCGTGAGCTCGGCCTACTTCGCAGGCCTCATTGTCGGCACCTTCGTCAATGCCCGTCTCATCGTCAGCGTGGGCCACATTCGTGCGTTCGCCGCCTATGCCTCGATACTGGCCGCAATCACCCTGTTGCTCGGGCTTGTCGTAATACCGGAGTTCTGGGTGTTTATGCGATTTCTCGGCGGGTTTGCCTCCGGCGGGCTGCTGGTCGTCATCGAGTCCTGGATACTGGTCACCACGCCTTCGGTCAAACGTGGGCAGGTGATGGCCGCCTACATGATCCTTTTCTACGGATCGATGGCCCTGGGTCAGATGGTTCTGAAGAACGTCGACCTCAACACACTGGTCCCATTCGCCATCTGCGCGATCTCAGCTTCGCTTTCGGTTGTGCCGCTCGCTCTGGCACGTGTGAATATGCCGATTCTGGAAATTGGCAAGAACCTGCCCCTACGACGC
This sequence comes from Gammaproteobacteria bacterium UBA2679, assembly GCA_002354735.1. Lineage (GTDB taxonomy): Bacteria > Pseudomonadota > Gammaproteobacteria > Pseudomonadales > Oleiphilaceae > Allohahella. Next base: position 184,930 of record DEMD01000003.1, read on the forward strand.
CTGTTGCGTATCACGCCTGCGGGCATTACTTCGAGTTTTGCATCTGGGCTTCTATTGGGCGCACTATACGGTCTTCTCCCGCTGTTCTTCGCCAGCTCAGGCTATGACCTGGGTAACACCGCAAACATGATGGCTATCGTGATCGTAGGCGGCATGGCGCTACAATACCCGATAGGTCGCCTCTCGGATCTGACCGACCGACGAATCGTACTGGCCGCGCTCTTCGGCATATCGATGGTGATCTCGATATTCTTCGTATGGGCGGCGCCTACCGATAACTTCTGGCTAACAGCTGGCTTCATCTTTCTCCTCGGCGGCACCATGTTCTCGATGTACCCCATCAGTCTCAGTCATGCCTGTGATGAAATCGAGCCGAACATGGTCATGAGCGTAAACCAGGGCCTACTCATTGCCTATAGCGTAGGTGCGATGGCTGGCCCAGCGATGGCGCCGCTTTTCATCGAGGTACGTGGACCGCTCGGGCTGTTTGCGTTTTTCAGTGTAGTTTGCGCAGCAACGGTGGTCTTCCTGCTGTATCGTAGAACCCGCCGCGAAGCGGTCCCACTGGGCGAGCACTTCAGCCATGCAATGACAATTCCAAATACGCCGATTATGGCGGAGATCGATCCTCGGGCGGAATTCCCCGAGGTGACGCCAGTCATGCCTGAATACGAACGCCGACATCCGGATTTTCACCCGGCCGATGATGAACAGCATCACCCGCACGATGACCTGGATCATCCGACCCGGCGCCGCACCGACTTCTAAGAGCGAAGCATCATGACTTTCACATTAATAGATTCGATCGACAACGGCTTTCGCCTACCTTTCGATGGTCGCGTGTCGATGCGGGCGCTCAGCACATCGCCCGTCGATGAAGACAGTGCACTGTCGAAGGACGAACTGAAAGAACGTCTGCAAGAGAAGGTCGACGCGCTCAGTGAGCTGCAGCGGAAACTGTTTGCCGACAAGCGCTTTTCGGTGCTGCTGATCTTCCAGGCGCTGGATGCCGCCGGCAAGGACAGCACTATCCGCCACGTGATGACGGGCGTGAATCCCGCCGGCGTGTCAGAGACGAGCTTCGGACGGCCAAGCACAGGGGAACTTGACCATGGTTTTTTGTGGCGGACAAACGTCGCCCTGCCCGCCAAAGGCAAAATAGGCATCTTCAACCGGAGTTATTATGAAGAGGTGCTGACTACGCGGGTCAACCCGGAACTCCTCGTTCCCCAGCGGGTACCGGGTGTTACACAGCTGCCGAATGGCCAGGTCGAAGTGGACCCGCTGTTCTGGGAAGATCGCTTCAAGGCCATTGCAGCTCATGAGCAGTACCTTGCCCGGCAAGGAGTACTGGTGCTGAAGTTCTTTCTCAATGTCAGCCGCGACGAACAGAAACAGCGACTGCTTGCCCGCATCGACAAGCCACGGAAAAACTGGAAATTCGAAGTGGGCGATCTGGACACCCGCGATCGATGGCCGGCCTATGCCGCAGCGTACGAGGACATCTTCAGCTGGACCGCGAAACCGTGGGCGCCGTGGTACGCCATTCCTGCCGATAGCAAGCCGTATATGCGCCTGAAGGTAGCAGAGACCATCGTAGCGGCCCTGGAACGGCTCGAGTTAGGCTGGCCGGAACTGAGTGAGGAAGGAAAAGCCGGCCTCAAATCAGCAAGAGAGAGACTGGCGTCAGAAGACTAGTGTGCCGGCACTAGATCTCCTTCTTCGCCTTAGCATCCAGCAGGTTCTCGTCGTTGCTCGCCTGGTCAGCATTGAGCTGTTGCTTGATATCCGTTTCCGGCCTGAGTTCCGAGGCGGCCTTTGGCCTGGCACTTGCCGAGGCACTGCGGTCAGGTGATCCAGCCCGACGTGGCTCAGACTGACTGACTGTATCCTCTGTCTCACTGAGCGTAATACCCTTGGCACCCGACCATTTAAGATTGTAGGTAGGCTCGGGCATACCGATATCCGCCTCATCAAAACGAACCTTCACCAGTCTTATGGCTTCGCTCTTCACCTTGACGAAGCTGTACTGTGTCTGGTCTACCCAGGCATAGATGTGCAGTACAACGTTCGAATCGCCTAATGCTTCGATGAGCGCCTGCGGCTTGGGGTCTTGTAACACACCTTCCATACTCGAGAGTGTGTCGATAGCCAGGTCCTCGGCGTGATTGAGATCGATCTCGGTGGAGACGCCGACTACGAAATCAAAGCGACGCTGAGCGTGCCTCGAATAATTGATGATGACAGCCTTGAATACCAGCGAATTAGGAATTCTCACGTGGTTGCCGTCGAAGGTCAGCAGGATGGTCGCACGGGTGGTCAGCCTGGAGACAAAGCCCTGGTACTCGTCAATCTTGACCAGATCATTGGCTGAAAAGGGTTGACGCACACTGAGCATGAGCGACGAAATGAAGTTCTCGACGCTGTCCTTCAAGGCAAAGCCAAGCGCGAGACCAACCACGCCCGCTGCGCCAAGGAGCGTGCCCAGTATGGCCGTTGCTCCGAATAGCTCGAGCACGGCATACAATCCAAACACGAAGGTCAGAAACGCAGCGACCTGGGCGGCAATCCGTGCCACAAAAACGTTAGGCGTAATCCGGTTAAACAGGCTGTCGAGGCCTGACACGAGGCGCGCCAGCCACCAGAAAATGATCAATACCACCAGTCCCGCCAGCACCAGAGGCAGCCAGGTCACAAATGCATCGAGAAGATTTTCAGCTTTCTCGAGAGCTGGGTTGACCCGCTCACCAATGGCGGACTCCTGCTGCAGCGTATTATTCACCGCGACTACCTGTGGCAGGCGCCCTGCGATTTCGGCAGCCTTCACTGAAACATCCTTGGCCAACACGTTGCCCGATAGTGTAACCACGCCGGCATCAACGCTCACTTCCACCTCGGCCAGGCTTGGGAACTGGCTGTAGATACGCTTCAGGCGTTTAGTGATATTTGAGTCGTGCTGGGAGGGGTTGCTGTACAGGTCATCGTCGAGGGCGCCTTCGGCCACCTGTATCTCGGCCTGGACCGATGAAACGACTAGCGCAACGAAGCACAAGCCCAGTATGAACGCAAAGCGTGGCAGTGATTGAAGTCGGTCCAAGTATCCTCCCCGTCCGATCTGGTGAATGAACGGAAGAGAAAATTTTGGCAACCGTTCCCAGAGCTTGAATACGTAGCCGGTGCAGGCTTCGATCTGAAGCAATCGAGTCTGCGCCAACGGGCTCATTGCAATAGTTGGCAAGACGTTGATAATGAAACTGACCTAATTCTAGCGATAAAGACATGAACGCAAATACCGGCAGCAGCGCAATCAGCACGCCCAAATCTGTTTCGAAGTCCAAAGAGCGCGCTCAGGCCCTGCAGCGGATCACCCTCATAGGCATGGTCCTGGACCTCGTTCTTGGCGCCGCCAAAATCATCGTTGGAATTTTCGGTCACTCTTATGGCCTTATCGCCGATGGCATTCATTCGCTGTCTGATGCGCTGTCCGACGTGCTGGTCCTCGTGCTTGCGCATGTTGCTGGCAAGGCACCGGATGACGACCACCCCTACGGTCATGGCAAGTTCGAGACCGTTGGTTCGGTCCTGATGGGTAGTCTGCTGATCGGTGTGGCGGGTGCATTGGCCTGGGACAGCATCATCCGCCTGTTCAGTGATACGCTTTTACAGAAGCCGGAGTGGCCGGTACTTGTGGTAGCGGCGTTCTCCGTTCTTTCCAAGGAGTGGATTTATCGAGCCACCCGTAGGGTCGGTGAGAAATACCGCTCTGATCTCATCATCGCCAATGCCTGGCACTCGCGGACAGATGCCTTCAGTTCCATCGCGGTGTTGCTCGCTGCAGGCGGCGCCATGGCCGGTGTGCTATGGCTGGACGTCGTCGCGGCCATCGTTATCGCCATACTGGTCGGACACGTAGGCTGGCGACTTTCACTCTCAGGCCTCAGACAGTTGGTAGAGACGGCCGTACCCGAGGAAAGTAGCCTTTCATTTGCGCAAACCGCAGCCGCAGTAGATGGCGTAGAAGGCCTGCATTTCCTTCGTGCACGAGCGGTAGGCGCTGAGACGCTGGTGGATGTTCACATCAAGGTCGCGCCATATGTAAGCGCATCCGAGGGGCATCACATTGGCGTTTTGACCACCCGCGCCTTGCGCAATGCGCATCCGGAAATCGCTGATGTGACCTGTCATGTCGATATCGAAGGTAACAATGCGGAATTGAAACAGCGCCAGTCAGTCCACCGGAAATATCTTGCAGCAGCCGACAAGCTTCCAGACCGTGATCGGATCGAACGAGAGATCGGAACCTGCCTGTCAAACCATGATGTGCAACTGACGCTCGAACGCCTGCAGCTGCACTATCTCAACCAGCAGGTCGAGGCCGAACTGTTGATCAGCTTTGACGACAGCGCAATCAGCTTGTGGGGCAGCCATGACATGGCCGGCGAGACCCTCCGCAGCACTTTGCTGGAGCGTCTGCAACCAATCGGCATCAGTGAGCTGAGAATCTGGTGGCGCCATGAGCTGCCACCAGTTGATCAGCCGACGCTCAAGCTTTGAGGAAATGGTCGATACCTGCCTGCGCGCAGTCCATGTCCTGCTGAGGCGTTCCAGAACTCAGGCCTATGCCACCCACCACTGCGCCATCGACAGAGACAGGCAAGCCTCCGCCGACCACGCACAGGCGGCCAGCCATCGAGGTATGGATCCCGAATACGAGATTGCCTGGCACACAGGCCGCATTGTATTCGTGAGTCGCCTTCCGTGCTGCAGCAGCGGTGAAAGCCTTGTCCTGAGCCACCGTAATACTCGTGATCTTGCCACCATCCATGCGCTCGAACGCAATCAGATTTCCTGACTCATCCGTTACTGCAATACACATCGGCACATTGATTTCTATAGCCTTGGCACGGGCGCCCGCTATGAGCCGCTGTGCATCGTTCTGGTCAAGCCGTTTGATCGTGAGCATGGTGAGCGTTCCTCTGAAGGGCAGACAATGGTCACCCGATCATCCGTCGGCAGTGGCGGGATGTCCAGCAGTAAACTGATCTTGATGGGACTCAGGTCACTCGAGGTACAGCGTGGCAAAGTAATAGATGCTGAGCAGGCTACCAATGGCGACGACCAGCCCACGCAGCCAGGATGAAGGCAGCCATCGGGCAATGCGGCCACCAGCCAATCCGCCCACGACGGCACCAGCGAAAGCGATGGCTGTCAGGTGCCAGTCTATCAATCCAGACAGCGCGAAGATCAGCACGGCCATGCTGGTGATGATGGCACCAAGCAGGTTCTTCAAGGCATTGTTCTGCTGCACATCGTGGACGCCGAGCATGTGCAGGCCTGCCATCAGCATGATGCCCATACCAGCGCCGAAGAAGCCGCCGTAGACTGCGATCAGAAATTCCGCCAGCCGTGTGCCTGCCGACGCATGTGCATCGCCATAGCCCCGCCCGGCCGTGCTGAGCGCCTGACTCAGCCATGGGCCTGCCGCGAAAAGTACGGTCGCAAACAGAATGAGAAAAGGCACCAGTTTCAGAAATACGGTGTTTGGGATGAAGATGAGCAGTGCTGCGCCACAACTGCCACCGATGAGGGCAATCCACAGCGTAAGGCTGATGGCCCCTGAGAAGGCACGCAGCTCCCGGCGATAACCCACGGCGGCGAATGCATGACCGGGCCAGACAGCAACTGCATTGGACGCATTGGCCACGACCGGCGGCAGTCCCGCAGCAAGAAAGACGGGAAAAGTGAAAAAAGTACCGCCACCAGCGACGGCGTTACATATGCCAGCAAGAATACCGGCGCCAAACAGGACGAAAGATAGCGTTTCGATAGCAGCGTCGACCCAGAAAGAAATAAGACTTGCCAGCGCTAAAGGGGGTGCGCAGGCTTGACGGTAATAACTCTGAAAACTACACCAGGAAGGCCGCCATGACCAGACCAGCCGCTTTTACCAGATACCCACGGATAGCCGCGAACCTCTCAATGCTATTCACCGAATATCCTTTTATCGATCGCTTCGGCCACGCTGCCGACGCAGGTTTCAGAGGTGTGGAGTGTCAGTTTCCCTACGACTTCGACTGTCATGCCATTCGTGATGCACTCGATGCGCGCGATCTCGAACTGGTGATGTTCAACCTACCCGCTGGTGATTGGACAGCCGGAGAACGAGGTATAGCCTGTCATCCCGACAGACGCGAAGAGTTTCGTGATGGCGTCGACCAGGCCATCGCCTACGCGAAAATTCTCGGCAACAGGATGATTAACTGCCTTTCAGGTATCACGCCTGATGGTGTGAGCTCGCTGGAGGCACACGAAACCTTCATCGACAATCTTGCTTATGCAGCTCAGGCGCTTGAACGAGAAAACATTCGACTGCTTATCGAAGCCATCAACACGCGCGACATTCCCCGCTTCTTCCTGCACGGTAGCGAGCAAGCGCTCGCAATACGTGAGCGTGTCGGCTCTGGCAACCTGTTCCTGCAGTACGACGCTTATCACATGCAGGTGATGGAGGGTGACCTTGCGAATACGATAGCGCACAACCTGAAGCATATCGGTCATGTCCAGATTGCCGATAATCCTGGACGCCATGAGCCAGGCACTGGCGAGATCAATTATCAATTTCTGCTCAGCCACCTGGCCGCCGTAGGCTACAAGGGATGGGTAAGCCTGGAGTACACGCCGCGCACCACGACGGAGGCCGGCCTGAAGACCCTGCGTGACTGGTTATTCGACTGAAGCCTCACCACCCGCATGCAGTGGAGCCAGCCAGGCCAGCAACTTTTCGGTCACCTTCGGATGATATAGCAATTGCATATGGTTGCAGCTGTAGCAGATGAACTGCTTGTCTGGCTCGAACTCCAGATGGCGCTCACCTTCATGGTGCTGGCCGAGTGCGCTGGCCACAGGAACCAGCCCATCACCGAGCATCCTGTCGCTGATCGGGTGCGCTTGCGGTGCCGTCGAAGCGGCGATGGTATAGCAGGTGATATTTCCCGGTAGCGGCATCGCCATACGGCGGTCGCCACTACGTTCGAAGCGGTCTCTGTCCTGCCAGTCTTCGTCGCGGATATTGCCGAAGCGCAGATCTGTGATACCCGCGCTACGAAGCTGACCCAGTTTTGCAAAGGGCGCAGTGTGTCGCGTGCTGCCCAGAATGACATCGACCCAATTGCCTGCACGCTCCAGCGGCGAGCCATGATGCGGTGTGCCCAGGCTCACGAAGGCCTTGCAGTGTGCCAGCCACTCCAGGTTCGCCTCAGCTGCGTAATGAAAGGCGCTACGGGCGAGTAAACCGCCCATGCTGTGACCAATGATGCTCAGACTCTCTACCGGCACTGGCCATGCATCGACGAACGCCTGAAGCAGGTTCGCGAGCTCGCGTCCGTTCTGGGAAATGTGCCGACCGGAGTTGTAGCGGATGTGTACGGGTGTGCAGCCGTTTGCGGCGGCCAGACGATCCGCGTGGCCCTGCGGATACTTGCTGCTGCGCCACTGCAAATCGTTCATACACAGCCCGTGTAACATGAGCACGAGATGGCCGCTGACTGCTGGTAGGGCCGCTAATGCATCATGCACAGCGATATTTCCATCTACATCTGCCGAAATCACGGTTTCGCCCTCCACCCGCAGCGTCATGAACAACTGCAGTGTGTTGCCACTTGCCTGAAGATGGTCGCCGAGCACACCGTTCAGTGCAGCGACCATGGCAGCTCGCTGCGCTGACTCCGGCCCAGCTTCATCTATAGCTTCAAGCAATGGTTGCAGCGTGCTCTCAAGACTGCCGATTGCCTTATCAAGCCCCCACCCTACAGCGCCAGTGATATCGAGCACGCTACGGTAGACGAGGCCGGTAATGCCCCTGGTCGTACCGGGTGCTTCGCCGCCGGGCATGCCGAGGGTCGACCAGACCGACTGGTGCACGCCCTCGGCAATGCGCGTGACATTCTGGGTCGCCTCAGTGGCCAGCCTTGCCAGGCCACGAAGGTCCGCTGTCGATCTTGGTTTCTTCATTTGCGCCTCTACCTGTCGTCATCCTGCACGTGGTAAACGAGAGCATCGCATGAGCAGCTTTGCGCTACCAGACACTTATACGACCAATGTCTAATGTCATTCCCGTGTAGGTGTGCTTAGCTGGCGATCTGACAGGCCTGTCACAAAACCTACATAAGGGCCTGCTAGTGTCCCGTCTGGTGAATCCGCATACTTAAAATGCGTGTCCCTGGGCTGGATGGCAAGGCGCAGCCTGCAGCGCAATGGTCCTACCATTGCCAAGGGTTGCAACGCGGGCAGGCGGCCCAGGGTGCGCACCCGGAGGGCGAGTTGACGCGCCGCGCTGCCGCGTTACGAGCCTTGCCCTTGGAACCACCAAGGGCTTCGACTCGCGCCTTGCAGCACGACGCGTCAACTCGTTTTAAGTACGCGGATTCACCAGACGGGACACTATGTCTGCAACCTCACAAGCAAGGCGGAACTACTCCATGACCAGGCCACTGAAAAAACGCTTCAGTTCGACGACATCGCTCGCCCTCACAGCTGGACTCACACTCCTGGCTGCCTCAGTCCATGCAGAGACACTGCGACTGCTGACCTGGGGCGGCTATGCGCCAGACGAGGTCGTGGAGCAGTTTGAAAAGGAAACGGGGATCGACGTCGAAGTCACGACTTCCAACAACGAAGACATGATTTCCAAGCTGCGTGCGACCGGTGGCGCTGGCTTCGACCTGGCTCAGCCGAGTCAGGACCGCATCAGCAGCGCGCAGGCTGACTTTGACATCTATAAACCGATTGATCTGAGCAAGATCAAGACCGAACAAATGACGGCTTCGATGCTGGAAGCGACGAAAACAAACACCTCGTTCCAGGGCCAGGTGTATGGCGTGCCGCACATCTGGGGCACCAGCGGGCTCATCGTGAACAAGAAGGATGCCGCCAGCGTAAAAGACTACACCGACCTTTGTAACGACAAGCTGAGCGGCCCTGTATCATACCGCCTTAAGCGTCCAACGCTGATCGGCTTTGCCTTCGCAATGGGCGAAGATCCATTCGCTGCTTACAATAACCCTGAACGCTACCAGCAGATCCTGAAGAAGGTCGAAGACAAACTCATCAGTTGCAAGCCCAAGGTGAAAGCCTACTGGGATGGTAACGACGAGCTGCTGAATCTGATCCGCTCAGGCGAAGTGGTCGCAGCCATGGGCTGGGATGCCGGCGGCTGGAAGCTCAACAGCGACAACAAGAACATCAACTTCGTAGCGCCGAAATCTGGTGCACTTGGGTGGATCGATACTTTCGCCCTGCCGCGAAAGACCAAGGCAGAGGATGCCGCCTACAAGTGGATCAACTTCGTGATGCAACCGAAGGTCGCAGCTCAGATCGCTGAATCTGCCGGCAACTTCACGGCTTCTGAGGGCGCTGATGAGTTCGTCAACGAGACGCTGAAGCAACAATACCAGGACAGTTTCTCGAAAGAGGACGTCGATAACATCAAGTGGTATCCACCGGTACCGGCTGGGCTTGAAGACATGGAAGGCAAAGTGCTCGATCGCGTCAAGGCTGCTGGTTGAGCGCCAGCCAGAACGGGCCACGCTTCGATCTTGAATGCGTGGGCCTCAGCAAGGCTTTCGGCGAGTTCCGGGCCGTCGATTCGGTCTCCTTCAGCATCCCGCACGGATCTTTCTTTTCGATCCTCGGGCCGTCAGGTTGCGGCAAGACCACCCTGCTGCGGATGCTGGCGGGTTTTCAGAAGCCTGACGCTGGAGACATCCTGATCCAGCAAGACTCCGTGCTCGCCACACCACCCAACAAGCGGCCGGTCAACATGGTGTTTCAGCACCTCGCGCTGTTCCCGACGATGACTGTGGCTGGCAACATTGCCTATGGCCTCAAGCGCCGAGGTGTGGCGAAAGCTGAGCGTGAACGGAAAATTGCGGAGGCTCTCTCGCGCATCGGTTTGCCCGATGCGGCCGACAAGCGAATCGACCAGCTCTCCGGTGGGCAAAAGCAACGTATTGCGATCGCCCGTTGCCTGGTGCTCGAGCCGGCCGTCCTGTTGCTCGACGAGCCGCTGGGTGCGCTCGATCTCAAACTGCGTGAGCAGATGAAAATCGAACTAAAACAGCTTCAGCACGCCTTCAACACCACCTTCGTGTATATCACCCATGACCAATCTGAAGCGCTGGCGATGTCGGATCAGGTGGCTGTCATGAATCACGGTCGCTTCGAGCAGGTCGGTACGCCGCAGGCACTGTACTACGAACCAGCGACTGCCTTTGTCGCCGGCTTCGTCGGCGAGAGCAATCGCTGCCTTGGCACAGTGAAGCGTATCAGCGAAACAGTAGTTGAACTGCAGACCGAATATGGCCCACAGCTGAGAGCGACTGCGCCTGCCTCAGTACGTCGCACGCTGACAGCAGGCGAGCCAGCCGCTGTTTATATCCGGCCCGAAGCCATCAGTATCGGACAGCCACCTGAGGGCAGTGGGGCTTTCAATCGTGTCGAAGGTCATGTTGATACCATCCTGTTCGACGGTGCCCGTAGTCACTTCACGGTCGAGGTGAACGCGGCGCTCAAGCTACAGGTGCAGCTACCGCAAAGCGGGCCTTACGCGCAGCTCGCCAGGGGCGACGCCATCACCTTGTACTGGGACGAGGCGCGAGCACTTTGCTTTCCGGCCACGTGAACCGCGGCAACGGTGTGGCGGGGTCCGCTGGTCGGCTCAGCCTCTGGCTGCTGCTTGCGCCGATTCTACTCTGGCTCCTGCTGCTGATCATCCTGCCGCACCTGGACCTGCTGGCCATCTCGCTACGCGAACGCGTCGCGGCTCGCGAGTATGCATTCAGCCTGGACAACTACACCGCCTTCTTCACGGAGCCACTGTACTGGAACACCTTCGTGCGAACGGCGGTCATGTCGATCCTTGCGACTGCACTTACTCTGATTATCGGCTTCCCCATCGCCTACTACATCGCCAAGATGCTGAGAGGCCGAAGCCGATCGCTGCTGTTCATCCTCTGCCTGATTCCGTTCTGGGTGAGTGAGCTGGTCAGGACCTATGGCTGGATGATTCTGCTGAGGGAATCCGGACTGATCAGCGGCCTACTGCAGTGGCTGGGACTGGCGGATCAGCCAGTAGAAATGTTGTATAACGACATCGCCATCATGATTGGTCTGATCTATACCTCGATGTTGTTCATGGTCGTGCCGCTGGTCAGCACGCTGGACAGTCTCGACGACAGCCTCATCGAGGCAGCCTATGATCTTGGTGGCAACAGCTGGCATGTTCTCCGAGCCGTGGTTATCCCCCACGCCGCCCCAGGCATCGTCAGCGGTTGCATCATCGTGTTCATGCTAACCCTGGGCAACTACCTCACGCCAACACTCCTCGGCGGCAAGAGCAGCCTGTGGTTCACCGAGCAGATCTATACCCAGTTCATCACCCGCTTCAACTGGGAGCAGGGTTCGGCCTTCGGCATACTGCTGCTGTTGCTGTCGTCGCTGATTGTATGGTCGGGGCTCAAGATCACAAGGCAGTCCTTCACCAGGGTGATGTCATGATCGCATCTATCCCCAGCAGCCGCTATTTCCGACTGACCTATGGTGTTTACGTCGCACTGTTTTTCATGTTCCTGCTGGCACCACTGGTCGTGGTAGCGGTATTTTCCTTCAACGACTCAGGCTTTCCAGCTCTGCCCTGGAATGGTTTCACGCTCGACTGGTATCTCGCTGACGGCACCGCGAACAGCGAGGGCATATCGCGCAAGGGCATCTTCCACGACGAAGCGCTGCTGGGCAGCATCTGGACCAGCGTAGTCGTGGCCTTGGCGACAACGATCCTGAGCATCGCTGTCGCCATCTGCAACGCCTTTCTCTTCGAGCGCCGTGAGTTTCCGGGCAAAAACCTGCTCTATATTCTGATGCTGACCCCACTGGTCGTGCCCGGCGTCATACTGGGCGTATCGATACTGGTGTTCAGCAGTAACACCGCGAACTGGATAGACGAAACCTTCGGTTATGAAGTAGAGGTGCTTCGCCCAGGACTCGCACTGGTGGTTGCGGGTCAGTTTGCGTTCATCAGTACAATGGCCACGCTGGTCATCTCTGCCAGACTCCGCAAATTCGACATAACGCTTGAAGATGCGGCAATGAATCTCGGTGCTTCTCGACTGGTCGCCGTGTTCACGGTAACGCTACCGTGGCTCATGCCCGCGGTCATCGGCTCTGCCATTGTGAGCTTCCTGATGTCCTTCGAAAACTTCAACACCACGCTCATGCTGGTCGGTTCGGACGCCCCACTGACAATCGCCATGTTCGATCGACTCAAAAGCGGCTCCACGCCAGTGTTGAATGCCGTCTCGGTGCTCTTGATGATTGGCTCTGCCGCTCTGGCACTGATCTCGGTTTTTGTACAGCGAGACAAAACAGCTCGTAGTGGCTAGTCAGGCGCGCCCATAGACAAGTATGATCCGGCAAGGAAGTATGTTGTTTATGTCGCTAAGGATGACCGTGATGTCCGGTACTGCCAATACTGTCAAAACATCCCCTCATTGGGGCTTCGAACTCAAACAGGCGACGTATGACGAGGCCTGCCGCGTACTGGAAAATATTCGCAAGGCTGGTGCGCATGAGCCTGTCGATCAGCTTGCCAGGGAAGCCGGCCAGGCGGTCACGCTTCTGACCGAAGCCGGGTTTCAGGGTTACTACCATCGCCCTACTGAAATCGTGCCGCTACCGGCCATGGCGAAGAAGACTGCCGACACGGGTATTCGCGGCATTGAGAAAGCCATCGGCTTCGTGATCGGGCAGTTTTTCAAGAAGCGCACCGCTGACGAGCTCTCGCAGCTTGCAGATTATCTGGAGACGATGCTTCATCACAATTACGAAGCAAAATCGCATCATCTTGTTTTTCCGATCAGCGATGATCTTCACGAACGGGCACTGACGCTGATCAGCAAGGTGCAGAACGACCCCCACCCGCGAGCGAGCCTTGACTTGATCGTGGCCACGCTGAGCGAGCTGGTCACTGAGAGCATCGATGCCTATTATCTGCAGCCGACTGCCATGGTGAGCATTGGCTCGATAACGCGCAAAACTGCGGACATGAGTGTGAAAGGTGTGGGTTCAGGCGTACGCGGACTCATCGACAAGCTCGTCAGACAGCTGACGGACGAGCAGCTCAAGGCGCTCTCCTATTATCTTGAGAGCATGATTCACGACCGCTCGCTCTGACGGCTGAGGCATCTGACTTTGAACCTGAGCATCATCGCCGGTCGACGCGCCCTGGACCACATTCGTCAGCATGGCCTGAGACAGGCCGATTTCAGAGCCGTGGTGGCTGCCTCGGGCGGGCCCAAGTGGTTCGTGCTCAAGAGCCTGGACCAGTATCTCTTCGGAGAATTTTTCAGACACCGAACCACCCCGCTCCATACACTTGGATCGTCCGCCGGCGCCTGGCAGATGGCCTGCTTTGCACAGGATGACCCCGCCGCTGCAGTGCAACGTCTCGCGGATCTCTATTCGCGGGAAACTTACTCGGCCAAACCGAGTCCTCAGGAAATCAGTGGCAAGGCGCGCGTTCTGGTCAAGCACTTTCTCGGTCCGGAGGGCGCCCGGCAAATCGCCGAAAATGACCGCATTCAGACCCATATCATTACCAATCGTTGCAAAGGTCCTGCGGCCAGCGAGACCCGGTGGATGCAGCTAGGCGGACTTGTCACGGCGGGCGCGGCCAACATGCTGTCGCGCCGAAACCTTCGCTATTTTGTCGAACGTGTGATCTTCCACAGCGGCCATCAGAGTTTTTTCGAATTCGACGATTTCGCCACCCACAATGTCAGGCTCACCGCGGACAACACCGAAGATGCATTGATGGCGAGCGGATCAATTCCGCTCATTCTCGAAGGCGTGAAGAACATTGAAGGTGCGCCTCCAGGAATCTATCGTGATGGTGGCATTCTGGACTATCACTTCGACCTGCCGTTCTTGCCTGCACACGACAGCGGCCTGGTGCTCTACCCTCACTTCAGCCAGCTGATCACGCCTGGCTGGTTCGACAAGTCACTGCGCTATCGCCGCGCCGCCATGCACAACTACGATAACGTCGTGCTATTGGCACCCTCTCGTGCTTTCGTAGCCCGCTTGCCGTACGGCAAGATTCCTGATCGAAACGATTTTCTCGAAATGGACCCTGTCACGCGTCTGCATTACTGGCAAACCGTCATTAGTGAAAGCGAGCGCCTGTCGGAGGAACTCGCAGAGCTGGTCGAGCTTGGCCGGGGTCTGGATCGCGTCACGGCCTTTTCCAACAGCAGAACCTGAACCCTGACAAATTGTCCATGATACCGGTTGCGATTTCGCCAGACACACAATTATAATGCGAATCGTTCGCGTTTGCGTTTGTCTTATCACCAGCACTTCAGGGACATGTCTTGAATCAGCTCATCACTTCGTTCGTCGAGGGCGGCCCGGTCGTCTGGACCCTCTTCATCTTCTCCATCGTTGCGGTGACGATAGCAATCGCCAAGCTATGGCAGTACACCATCCAGCTCCGGCTGGCTGATACTGCGCCAGACCGCGCACTTGATCTTCTCGATGCCGGAGACAGATCGGCCGCCCTGCAGCTTGTTGCCGACCGAAAATCACTGCGGGCGCGCATCGTAAGGCAGGTCCTACAGGTATTCGAGCAAGCCGGCCTGGCGCCGGATGAGGCACGGGAAGAGGCCATGCGTCAGGCACGTGTCGATGCTGCCGAGCTGACAAGCTACCTGCGTGTGCTGGAAGTCATTGCTACGCTCGCGCCCCTGCTGGGCCTGCTCGGTACGGTGATGGGCATGATAGAAGCCTTCAAGGCCATGGAGGTGGCAGGCGCCAACGTCGATCCATCAGTACTGTCCGGCGGCATCTGGCAGGCCTTGCTGACCACTGCAATCGGTCTGGCCGTCGCCATTCCGGTATCACTGCTGCACAGCTGGTTTGAACGACGGAGTGAGCTCGAGGCGGCCGCCATCGAAAATCAGCTACAGCGCATGTTTACTGCGGAAGCTCGCTCCCGTGGCCGGAGCAAGCCAGCTTTGACTGCTGCCGCTGCGTGATGAGCAGCAGTCTTCTGCCGCTGCGGGCACGCAAGCGTATCAGCCTCACCGCTCTGATCGATGTGGTGTTCATACTGCTGATGTTCTTCATGCTCACCAGCACATTCTCAAAGTGGTCAGCAGTACCGCTCAAAGCCGCCACGACTGGTGGCGAGTCAGTCGCGAACGTCGAACCACAGATGTTGATCATGCATGACGTCAATAGCTTCAGCATTCGCGGCAGCGAATCAAAGGCTCAGTTGCCGCTGAGCGAACTGGTATCGCAGCTCGACACCTCACGATCACTGCTCCTCGTGCCGGTTAGCGGCATCGCAGTCGATGCGCTCGTGCGCACACTGGAGACTCTCAATGAAGCCGGTCATGAATCAGTTCAATTAGGGCAACTTGTGAAATGATGAAGCCACCTTCCCTACAGGTCGTTAGCCGTAGGCACAAATCGGCTGAAGACAATATGATCCCCCTCATCAACATCGTCTTCCTGCTGCTTATATTTTTCATGATTGCGGGCACTATCGCGCGCGTCCCCAGCGCTGATATCGAACTGCCTTCGACGAATCTTGCGCGCCAGCAGGCCGAACCTGAAACCCTCAGTCTGTCGCTGACCGCCGACGAGCGCTTCTACCTGAACGGTGAAGAGCTCGACTTCGAGGCGCTGAGCCGACAGGTCGCGGAAATGGACGAGGAGGTGGCCGCCATCGTCTCCATCAGTGCCGACAGGCAACTGGAGGTGAAGAAACTCTACGCCGTCCTCAGTCTATTCAGTAAGGTTAAGGGTGCTGCAGTGAACCTGCGAACGCTCAATGAAGCAGACCATTCACGGCCTGTAGCGGCGAATCTGTGAAACCACGCTTACTGATTGCTTCAGGCCTCACTGCACTGCTGCTTCACGCCGCAGTCGCTATTGCCTACCTCAAGACCAGCGAGTACCGCCCAAGCGATAGCGGCGCGATTGCTGAAGGTGAACAGGGACTGGAGATCGGGCTGGGCATGCTAGGCACCTATGTCGACCTCTCGCCCGCGCCTGCTGAGCCAGAGCCCGAGCTAGAACCGGAACCAGCTCCGAAACCAGAGCCCAAGCCCGAGCCAGCTCCCAAACCTGAGCCGAAGCCAGAGCCCAAGCCAGAGCCGAAGCCAGCGCCCAAACCTGAGCCGGTGCCTGAGCCGGAGCCTGTGGTCCAGCCGGAGGCCGAGCTGAAACTGGAAAAGGCTGAAGCGCCAAGCCTGGTTGCGCCAGCTAAGCCTGCGCAGGAACCTGATCCTCAGCCTGAGCCGGAGTCGGAGCCGGAAACAGAAACAGAAACAGAAACAGAAACAGATGATCGCAAGCCCGAGACAAAACCTGCGCCGGCGACTACCGCGCGACGCGCGACCGGTAGCAGCAACGCTCGCAGCAACGGTGGTAAGGCTGGCGCCAACAAAGACTATTTCAGTGAACTCTTTGCCTGGTTGAACCGGCACAAGCAATATCCTCGAGCCGCAAAGCGCGAGAAGCAGCAGGGCACGGTAACCATAAAGTTCAGCATGCGACGCGATGGCACCGTGTTGCACCCGAGTATCAGTAACAGCTCAGGCTTTCCTCTGCTTGATGCGGCGGCCCTGGATATGCTGCGTGAGGCGGCACCGCTGCCGCCATTACCGGACAGTATTGAGAAAGAAGAAATTTCCCTTGTCATTCCAATCGAATATTCGCTGATTACCAACGCCCTGTTCAGGGACTAACACCAAGGACTAGTCATGCATAGCAGTACCTCAAATAAAGCGATGCCGCTTACTTTACGTCGTACAGTCATCACCCGGAAAGCCAGCGCATTCACGCTCGGCATTCCGGCGCTGATGCTTGGAGGCTTCGCGCAGGCGGATGATGACGACGCTTTCGTCCTCGACACCATGCAGGTGGAGGAAAGAACAGTAGACACCAACCCTTACTCTGAACCGGGTGCGCCCTACAAAGCCAAGGTCTCTGGCGACGATCGCCGCGTCAAGCCGCTCGCCGAAACGCCGCAGACCATCAACGTGTTCACCCAGACTCAGATCAAGGACGCCGGCCAGAGCGACCTGAAAGAGGTACTCGCAGCACAACCTGGTATTACCCTCGGCACCGGCGAAAACGGTAATGCTTTTGGCGATCGCTATATCATCCGCGGCCACGAAGCCCGCAGCGACGTCTTCGTCGACAGTTTGCGCGACCCAGGCATGACCACGCGGGAGACCTTCGCGACCGAACAGGTCGAAGTGACCAAAGGCCCGAGCTCCACATTCGCGGGTCGCGGCTCTACCGGCGGTGCCATCAACAGCATCACCAAGCACGCCAGCACTGAATACGATTTCAACAAGGCAGAAGTCGGCGTCGGCACCGGTGCCTATCGCCGGCTGACCCTGGACAGCAACGTCGGAGTGACCGAGCGCACGGCCCTGCGTCTCAACCTGCTTCACGCCTACGAAGAAGTACCTGACCGCGAACCCGCGGACCGTGAACGAAATGGCGTGGCCTTGTCCGGACTTTTCGAGGCCACCGATCGGCTCGACCTCAAGCTCGATTATTACTATCTCAATGCCATGGACCGCCCTGACCTCGGCACCTATATCGTTGCCGGGGGTGGCCGACCCGTGGATGACCTGCCAAGTTATTCCCAGGACCAAGATTTTCTCGATTCCAAAATCGAGGTGTTCACCTTCAGGGCTGGCTACGATATCGACGACAACATACGACTTGAAAATGCCAGTCGTTATGGCACCACGAACAACGGCTATGTCACGACCGGTGCCAGAGGCACGGCCAGAGCAGCTGAGGATGTGCTCGCACCCGGAGTGGAAACCGTGTCCTTAAGTACCCACCAGGGCTATCAGGAGGTGGAGTATTTCGCCAATCAGCTGAACCTCTTCCTCGATACCGAATTGATGTCGATGCCCAACCAGTTCGTGGTTTCGGCTGAATTTTCCAACAACAATGTACTGAATGGCGTCTATGACGTAAGTAACACTGCGCCCACAAACTGCGCGGTTGCAGGACGTGGCAGCGTGTTCCAGACCTATTGCCTGGTCGGACCTGATGGTGCGACAGTTGGCAAGCCCGACGGCATTATTGGCCGGCAGATCAGCAAGGGCGCCTGGGATAGCGACTATTCCGTAGAAACACTATCTCTTTCCCTGATGGACACCGTCGATATCACTGATCAGTGGTCGGTCTTTTTCGGCGTTCGACTCGACAGTTTCGACTACGAAAATGCAGTGATTTCAACAGACCGCACTACTGGCCTCGCCAACACCACCGACTATACCTACTCTGACGAACTCTGGAACGGGCACCTCGGGGTCGTGTACCAGATCACCGAGCAGGGCAACTTCTACGCGACCTACAGTACCTCAGCGAATATCAACGGTGGAGAATCAGACCTGGGTAGCAACTGCGGCTATGGTGGCCTTTGCGGCGATGACCCTGTACAGGTCACGAAAAGCGAGCCAGAGCTGACGGAGAATATCGAAGTCGGGACCAAGTGGAACATCATGAACGAGAAACTGCTGGCTACTGCTGCGCTATTCCAGATCACCAAGGATGATGTCATGGAAAGCGTAGGCGACGACTACGCCACGCTCGGCACGCTCAATACTGGTGAGAATCGTGTTCGTGGTGTAGAGCTGTCTTTGGCGGGTAATCTCACCGATAAGCTGAGCACACAGTTTGGCGTGTCAGTCATGGAGGCTGAGGTTCTCGAGTCCTATGATAGCGAGAGTGAAGGCCGTACACTGAGCAACTTCGCAGAGGAAAGTCTCTACCTGCAGCTCCGCTACCAGGCGACCGAGAAGTTCGCCTTCGGCGGCGCAGCGACTTACTCGAGCGAGATGTTTGCCGGACAGCCGGATTCGGCAGCTGGCTTCGACGCGGCTCGGAACGACTATGCGTACAGAGTGCCGAGCTACTCAAAATATGATCTCTTTGCCAGCTATGCCTTTACCGAGAAACTCAGTACACGTCTTAACGTCAACAACGTCTTCGACAAGGACTACTACCTCGCGGCCTACCGCAGCGGCGCATTCACTTATATCGGTGACGCCCGAAATGCACAGCTCGCGTTGGCCTACGAGTTCTAAGTCGTGAGCAAGACGACGGAGCGCGCGACGCTCAGCATTCCCCGGGACATTGTGAGCCTGGGGGACTATGAGCGGGTCGCGCTTACCCGCCTGGATCACGCCTGCAGCGAGCATATTGCTGCAGGCGTGGCCGACGAACACACTCTGGCTCGAAATGTCGAGGATTTCGAGCGCATCAGGATTCAACCGCGTCTTCTGCGTAACTTCAGCAATGCTGATACCGGCTGCACGCTACTAGGCAGTCCGCTGCGTTATCCGATCATGCTGGCTCCGGTCGCTTATCAGAAACTGGTGCATCCCGACGGCGAACTGGCAACAGCTGCTGGCGCTGCCGCAGTCGATTGCGGCATGGTGGTGAGTACGCTGGCCTCGGAGAGCCTTGAAGACATTGCGCAGCAGGGTCCTGACACACGCTGGTTCCAACTCTATTTTCAGCCAGATCGCTCAGCCACGCTCGCTTTGCTTCGTCGTGCCGAGCGTGCTGGCTACAAGGCGCTCGTCGTCACACTCGATGCCCCTGTATCCGGGTTACGCAACCGCGGCCAGCGTGCTGGCTTCGAAATGCCCGACGATGTCAGGGCGGTCAATCTCGATGGACTTCCCAAAGCGCCGCAACGAGTGCTCGAGCCGACCGACAGCGTAATCCTGCACGGCTTCATGGCTGACGCACCCACTACGGCGGATATCATATGGCTGCTATCGGAGACGCAGTTGCCTGTCATCATCAAGGGTGTACTGAATCCATTGGACGCACTGGAACTGAAGGCATTAGGCTGTGCTGGCATTGTGGTATCCAATCATGGCGGTCGAACGCTCGATGGGCTGCCCTCGTCGATCAGTGTATTACCTGCCGTTCGCGCTGCGGTCGGCGAAAGCTTCCCGGTGCTGCTCGATAGCGGCATACGTCGTGGAACGGATGTGCTGAAGGCGCTGGCTCTGGGGGCCGACTGTGTGCTCGTTGGTCGTCCCCAACTCTACGCATTGGCAGTCGCCGGCGCCCTGGGTGTAGCCCACATGCTCCGCCTCCTGCAAACCGAGTTCGAAACGGCCATGGCCCTGAGCGGCTGCCCTACTCTGAGCGCCATTACCAAGGACTGCATTCTTGCTGACTGAAATCCCGGCCCTGCTAAGCGACAACGAAATAACGACCATACGTGGACGGCTGGCTACTGCCGAGTGGGTAGATGGTCGTCAGACTGCGGGCAGTCAGGCGCGCCAGGTGAAACGCAATCTGCAGCTTGACGATGATTCCGCACTGGCAAAAGAGCTGCGTGACTTTATTGTTCGCAAGCTCGGCAGCCACCCCACCTTTCTTTCGGCCACCCTGCCGTACAGTATCTTTCCACCACGTTTCAATTGCTATGAGCACGGTGGCGCCTATGGCCTGCATGTCGACAATGCCATTATGACCCTGCCAGACCAGCGCCTTTTGCGCAGCGACATTTCAGCCACACTCTTTCTCTCGGCGCCAGAGTCTTATGATGGCGGCGAGCTGATGATCGAAGGCAGCTTTGGCGCGCAAAGTGTAAAGCTCGATGCGGGGAGTCTCATTCTCTATCCGTCCAGCAGCCTGCATGAAGTGCGACCGGTAACAAGTGGCCGTCGACAGGCCGCTTTCTTCTGGGTACAGAGCATGGTGCGCGAGACTCATCAACGCGAGCAACTGTTCGAGCTCGATCAGGCCATTCAGGTACTTTCAGTCGACCGCGGCGCTGATGATCATGAGGTTCGCAGACTCAGCGCGCTCTATCATAATCTCTTGCGAAGCTGGTCAGTGACGGCATAGCTGGTCAGTGATTGACATCAGCTGCTCAATGCCAGCGAGGCAGATATAATTCCGCCTTCACGGACCTCGTGGATAGATCCGAACTAATTTCGATCCGGCCACCATGCAGCTCGGCGATTTCTTTCACGAAGCTCAGCCCAAGGCCTGAACTCTTGCGGTCGCTATCTGCTCTCGGTAGCGAGTAGAAGCGTTCGAATATGCGTTCGGCAGCGTAATCGGGAATCACGCCCCCGCCATTGATAATGCTGATTCGACACAGATCATCGTTGCCGGGGCTGTCTATCGTGAGCTCGATTTCTGCATGTTCCGGACTGAAATCAATCGCATTGTCCAGCAGGTTGCTCACGGCCTGAGCCACCAGAAACCGCTCGCCCTTGACGTGACAGTCACCCGTCGGGACGTGGAGGCGAGTCTGCAGGTGTTTCAACTGCGCTCGACTCGACTTGGCTTCGATTTCAGCTTCGACCAGCGACTTGAGGTTCAGTCGCTCCGCATTGCGCAGCTCAGTTCGCTTCTCGACTTCGGCAAGGGCAAGTAGACGCTCGATAAGCAAGGTGCACCGCAGCGCTTCTCCGAGTATGTTGTTGAGAAAGCGAGTGCGCCGGGCGGCCTCCATGTCTGCCTCCTGCAGCAATTCAGCTGCGCCTCTGATCGCTGCGAGTGGGCTCTTCAGCTCATGGGTCAGCGTGTGGATATATTCCTCGACGTAACGCCGCCCTTCCAGAGATTCCCTCATTGCTTCCATCGAGTCTGCCAGATGCGCAAGCTCCCGCTCGTGGATTTTTGGCAAGGCAGGTCGCCGCCCGGCGCTGACTTCGTCGACATAGCTCGACAACTTTCGGATCGAACGGGTCAACCAGAACGACAGCAGTGCGCCAAGGATGAGCGCAGCCAGCAGAATGATGGTGCCCTGTTGCCAGATCTGCTGTCTGGCCAGATCGATGAAAGGCTGCAGACTGGCGTTGGGTTGGCTTACCGTAAGGCTGCCAACGATATCGCCTCGATGATAAATCGGTGCGGCCACATACATGGCGGTGCTGAATTCGTCGTCCTCATTCAGCTGCGTCGTACGGGCGCCGTACTGGCCCGCCAGGGTAAGCCTGACGTCGTTCCACTGCGAATAGTCCTGGCCGAGTTGCGCGGGATCGGTGTGTAGAACGACGATGCCGTCACGATCAGTAACATAAATCGTGAAACGCGGCTTGGTCTTGTCCAGCGTCCAGATACGCGCATTGAGCGGACGATGCTGATAGCGCTTGAGCGCCACCGAGAACGCGGAGGTATTCAATCGTGCGTCGATCTGCCCATGCGGGCGCACTTCCATGGCCACCAGCTCCGCCAGCAGGTTGGCGGTGTCGACCAGGGCTTCTTCGCTGGACTGGCGGATCGAGGGCCTCAGCTGATCGGCAACGCCATAGAGAAACCAGAGCGTGGCCATGCCTACCAGTATGAAATAACCAAGAAATATGCGGCGACCAAACTTCACGTGCCACCCTGCGCCCCGACGGACAGACTATAGCCGAGGCCACGGTGCGTCATGATGGGGTTCGAATCGGCATGAATATCCCGAAGTTTGGCGCGAATACTCTTTACATGGGTATCTACTGCTCGTTCGAAACTGGCTTCCGGTTCGTTCCAGACCTGGTCCATCAGCTGGCTGCGGCTGAATACCCGCTCAGGATGCTTGATGAGGTGACTCAGGATCAGATATTCGTAGCGGGTCAGTACCAGGGTCTGGCCATGGAAGCGTATCCGCGCCCTGTCCTCATTGAGATCGAAGACCGAGCTGCGGCCAGAGGCAAGGGCCACAGGCTCGATAGACGCTGCAGGTTGCACCCGCTTCAGAATGGCACGAATCCTCGCGCAGATCTCCCGAGGGCTAAAGGGCTTGGTAACATAGTCATCCCCGCCGATCTCAAGGCCGACGATCCGGTCGATTTCGTCACGCCGCGCCGTCAGGAACAGCACCGGCACACTCGACTTCAGCCTGATCTGCTTGCACAGCTCGAAGCCGTTGATGTCTGGCAGGCCGACATCCAGCACCACGAGATCCACCCTCGATGTATCCGCTGACAGCAGGGCCAGGCCGTCCTGCCCCAGCCGCTTCCAGCTGACCCTGAAGCCGTCGGTTTCAAGCGCGTAAACCAGTGTGTCGGCGATTGCTGCCTCATCCTCGATCAGCAGTATGTGCTGAGATGACGTGCTGTTCTGTTGATTCAATATCGTTGCTTCCTGAAACCTGTTCGGTCATCTCGGCCGTCACCACATAGCGCAGTGGTCCACCGGCCGTGAGTTCGTCGAAAGGATAGCAGCTCACTAGCTGCAGCTCAGCCGCCGCACCCCCGAGGTGCAGCTTCTCCGCACGACTGTCGACAATCCTGATCGAACGAACAGTATACCTGCGAAGCACGCCGCGGCTATCCTGGAGGGTAAATACGTCCCGCTCGCGAACGTCTTTCAACTCGGCGAAATGGGTATCCCGGTGTCCGGCCAGAATCGTGCGGCCGGCACCGGGCGCTGCACTATTTTCCACCTGACCTGGCCCGAATGCCAGGGCCTGACCACTGGTGCCGTTAAGCACCACATACGTGCTGCCATTTGGAAACTGCAGTCGACCCACTGGCCAGACATCGGCCCATGGCCAAGGCTTCACCTGCAACATGTTCTGCCCAGGATCAGCATAGCGCTGACTGGACATCGTGCTTGCCCAGGCCTGCTCGAGCAGTGCCTGTGCAACGATTGCTTTTACATCGATCCATAACGCAGAGCCGAGCGCCCAGAGGCTGCCGCAGAGCACCAGACCAAGCAGGCCCCGTCGTGCCCAATGGCCGGCGTTGAAGCTCATGGCCGAGTGATCGTAAGCCCTAGCCTCGGCCAGAGCCCCTGGCGTCCTCACGATGGCGTACCGATGATCTGACGACGGTCGCTTTGCCGGCGCTCGAAAGCAATCAGTACTACGCCGAGCAGTAGCCCCACCAGGCCAATCAGCATGAACAGCTCCCCAGAGGTCGCAGTATTCGGGTAATGTACAGCGTACTGCGGCACGGCAATTTCCGGGCGCACACCGACTTCGGAGCCAGCCGGCAGAAGATTTGCCACCTTCCCTTCGCCGAGCGGCTCGTTAAGGGCTCGCACTGGCGTCTGTTCCTCAGCAATGAAGCTCGTATATCTTGAAGCCAGGTGGTGCTCGAGCGCTAGATCAAGAATAGCCGGCTTCAGTTCAGCTTCCGGCGCACCGGTCTCAATCCGCCGCGAGAGTGCCTCTATTCGAGCCCTGGCCCAGACGCTTGATACCCCGATGTGCTGAGTAGCGCCATCGAGACTCAGCGTTTTCGTCCAGGGCTTGCCAGCGAGCGTCCCCCGAAGCGTCAGGCTCACCGGCTGCTCTGACTTGATGGCTACGATAAGCGGTTCACCGGCATAGAGATCCGGCACTTTTGCGGGCTCCAGGTCTACGGCGACGCCGTCGGGAGTTTCAACATTGATATCGGTCAGCACGGGCGATTCGAGCTTGCGAAACAAGCGTTCCATCGACTCGCCCACCTGCTCTGCGGTCGAGATGTAGGTAAAGCTACCACGGCCTGCCTCCGCAGCCTTGCGCATGAACCAGGCGTTTGGTGCAGATCCGATTCCAACGGTGAACAACCTGCTCGAGCCTAGCAACTTGTGGATGATGCCAAACAATTCAGCCTCGTTGCCCACAGCACCATCGGTGATGAAGACGATCTGACGCATACGTTCGCTATCTTCCACATTATCAAGTGCGCTTCGCAGGGCTGCCGCCATTTCAGTTCCACCGTCGGCGGCCAGGTGGCTCACAAATTCCAGCCCCTGATTGATATTCCGCGTGGTGGCTGGTTCTGAAACCGCATAGAGCTGACTAAAGGTGGAATTGAACTCGATGACATTGAAAGTGTCCTCAGGCCTGAGTCTTGTAAGGCCCTGCTGTAATCCGGCCTTGGCCTGCCTGATTGATTCGCCACCCATGGATCCGGAGGTATCGATCACGAAGATGATCTCTCTTGGCGGCCTGACACCCTCTTGTGTCGCTACAGTTTCCACACGCTGTGGCGCAAGGACGAGCAAACCATAATTCGCGCCGTTGACGGTTTCGGTGAAGACCTCGGCATAGGGCTCTCCCTCGCCCGCGAGCGCCCAGGTCAGGACGATGTCGCGATCCATCGGCTCGCTGGTCTTGCTGAAACTGACGTGTCGATCACTGCGTTCAAGACTGTTGATCTCGCCCTGACCGCCACCCGGGGCTTTTGAATCCACAATAGTATGATGAAGACTCTTCAGCTCATCGATATGCGCGCCACGAAAGCTGGCGGAAAGCTGTACAGTCGGTATCGCTTCAGCAGGCAGAAGCGCCCTGTCCACACTAGGCGCACCGATAACGGCGGCATCTTGTTCGTCTCGCGTTGCTGTCGATGAAAAATAACGCGGCGTCAGCGTGGTCGGGATTCGTACCCTCGCTGTCCCAGCGTCAATGTCGATGGTTTCGATATATTCCAGCCGAACCACTACAGACTCTGCGGGTGGAATGTTTGCGAGCCTGGTCGAAAACAGATTTGGTCGCTGCTGCTCGACCAGACTGCTTATACGTCCTTCTTCTTTTGCTGCCGCATAGCGGGTTCTGGCTTCTTCACGTTCGGCTATCCGGCCATCGATCACTCGGTCACCGATCTCGATGCGCATCGCACGCACGGCGGCCTTGTCAGCTAGTGGAAACAGCCAGCTACCTTCGGTAAACATGTGGTTGCGGTTGAAAAATCGCTGCTCGATGACGACGCGGGCAATGCTACCAGAGACCTCGACCTGGACTTTGGTATCCAGCAGGGGCGCGGGCACGGGGACACCATCACCCGCTTGCAGCATCAGCACGCCGGTCGCAGGCGACTCATAGTCGCTGGCCTGCGTCAGCTGCGCCAGGCAGGAAATAACGACCCAGACGCAGATCGCCAGCAGGGCACGGGCGGGATCGAGCCAGCGGCTCGGAACGGTATGACGTGGCATGACAATTCTCCTGTGATTTGTACAGGTTGCATTGTCTGTCGGCAGATTGGTTTTACTGTGAGGATTGTGTGAGCAGCCATGCCAGTGCCTGGCGCCGCACAGTAATCGTTTAATCGGATGCCGGTATCGCTAACGTACAGACGGAAAGGCGCTGTTTACCAGCACAACCAAGCCGCTTTATAACGGTGGGCATCTGACAAGAGCGTTCTTTCTCGCTCAAAGATGCCTTCTTTTAACTAGTTTAAAACAGGGTGCGCCAGCTTTGGTGTTCAATGGGGCCCCCTCACCCGGCGTACAAGGTCAAGCTCTCAATTGAATCTGGAATCAGTTTTTGAATGGTCGGCCTCGCTGACTGGCGTATTCGCCGCCATCGCCGTTGCAATGAATGCAGGTAGCAGAGTTACCGGTGCAGGGTTCGTGGTATTTACAATCTCCTCCGTGTGCTGGATTGTTGCTGCCCTGATGCAGAAAGAAACCCCACTTGCCTTGCAGAATGGAGTCCTCTTTATCATCAATTGTGTTGGAATCTATCGCTATCTTATTCGGCCCGCGCTGATCACTCCCAAGGGGGCGCCCGCAGAATGAGCTGTCTGATCGACAAGATGAACTATTACATCGACCTGAGCAGCGAGGAAAAATCAGTGCTGCTCGACCTCGAGAGCATAAAGGTTCAACACAAGGCCAGAACGATCATCTATCACCAGGAAGCGCAGGTGGGTGATATATTCGTAGTCAAGGACGGTTGGGTGGCATCTTTCTCCCAGTTGCCTAACGGCAATCGAACCATCCTGAACATCCATTATCCCGGCGATATTGTCGGCTCGTCATCAATGCCCTTCGAGATCCATGCCTCGGGGCTGATGAGCATTACGCAGGCGACCTTATGCCCATTCCCCAAACAGAAATTCGCGAATATCTTCAGGCACCATCCAAATCTTTCGGCGCTGCTCTACAGCATGAGTCTCCAGGAGAAGATGGTTCTGGTGGATCGACTGAAAGCGATTGGCCGCATGCCCGGGAAAAATCGTCTGATGTTATTCGTACTGCAGGCCCACGCTCGCCAGACAGCCTTTCGAAATCTTGATGCGCTAACGTTCGAGTTTCCGCTCTCACAGGAGCTGATAGGCGATGCCATCGGCTTGACGACCGTGTATGTCAATCGCACAGTCCGCGAACTCGAAGAAGAGGGTCTGATGAGCGTACGTAATCGTGAGGTCACGATTTTCAACAAGAGACGCATGGTTGAACTCTGCGACTTCAAGGACCGCTATCGCCGGCTCGATACCACCTGGTTTCCAGGCTCCATCAACTAAAGCACGCAGCAGGGCCCCAAGACGCGCCCTTTATCGGTATAATGATGGATCAAGGCAGCTTTGAGATGCCAGCAAACCACTTTTTATCGTTGTATCAGAATGCATAAGCGCCCAACCACGAAATTCAGTGTTGCCCCGATGATGGACTGGACGGACCGACATTACCGGTACTTCGCCCGCCTCCTGAACAGGGAGGTCGTCCTGTACACCGAAATGGTCACAACCGGTGCACTTATTCACGGCGATACCGATCGCTTCCTGGCCTATGATCCCTCGGAGCATCCGCTCGTACTCCAGCTCGGTGGCAGCAATCCTGAGGAGCTCGCGCAATGCGCCCGCATGGCGCAGCAGCGCGGCTACGATGCCGTCAACCTGAATGTCGGCTGCCCCAGTGATCGAGTGCAGAACAACATGATTGGCGCCTGCCTGATGGCCCACCCACAGCTGGTCCGGGATTGCCTTAATGCAATGCGTGAAGCAGTGGACATTCCTGTGACCATCAAGCACCGAATTGGCATCGACGACCAGGATGGCGAAGATAGCCTGCATCACTTTGTGGACACAGTTAGTGGCTCCGGATGCTCGACCTTCGTTGTCCATGCCCGCAAGGCCCTGCTACAGGGGCTGTCTCCGAAGCAGAACCGTGAGGTGCCGCCCCTGATCTACGAGCGGGTCTACCGCCTCAAGGCGGCCTTTCCGGAGCTCGATATTATCATCAACGGCGGTATCGATTCGACGCAGGCCAGCCTTGAGCACCTGCAACATGTCGATGGTGTGATGATTGGCCGGGCCGCCTACCAGACCCCCTGGCTCCTTGCAGAACTGCCGGGCGGCTTGGCTCATGATGTCTCTGAAGGCCCCACCGACATCGAACGGCGTCTCCAGGTTGCCCGGCAGTTCCTTGATTACGTGGAACGGGAGCACGCTGAAGGCACGCGCGTCTGGGCCATGCTCCGCCACATTCTTGGCCTGTTCCATGCCCAGAAAGGCGGCAGGGTCTTCAGACGGGTGCTGAGTACCGAAGCCGTGCGTCCGGGCACGTCACCTGCGGTTTTTGCCCGCGCCATTGACACTGTCGAAGCATTGCAATACAACGAAGCAAGCTAGTCCCCCAACAGATTCAGGATGAATGATGGCCAATCTACTCGAGCAACTCCGAACCATGACCTCCGTGGTTGCAGACACTGGCGATGTTGAGGCCATCCTCAAGCATCGGCCCGACGACGCAACTACCAACCCATCGCTTCTGCTCAAGGCTGTCGACCTGCCGCACTACCGAACGCTGCTCGACCAGGCCGTTAAAGCTGGCGATGGTAATGTCGAAGTCGTTT
This sequence comes from Gammaproteobacteria bacterium UBA2679, assembly GCA_002354735.1. GTDB lineage: Bacteria > Pseudomonadota > Gammaproteobacteria > Pseudomonadales > Oleiphilaceae > Allohahella. The sequence goes on from DEMD01000003.1 coordinate 213,551, forward strand.
GTGATCGCTTTGCCACACTGGTGGGTGGTGAAATCCTCCAGGTCATCGAGGGCTATGTATCAACCGAGGTCGATGCCCGTCTCTCCTTCGACACTGCTGCCACCGTCAGCAAGGCCAAGCAGATCATCGAGTACTATGAAGCAGCCGGGATTGCTCGCGATCGCATTCTGATCAAGATTGCAGCCACCTGGGAAGGCATCCAGGCAGCAGCTGAGCTCGAGCAACAGGGCATACAGTGCAACCTGACGCTGCTGTTCAGCTTTGCCCAGGCCCGCGCCTGTGCCGATGCCGGCGCCACCTTGATAAGCCCCTTCGTCGGCCGGATCTATGATTGGTACAAGCGCGATCGCGACGTGCGCCACATCGACCCGATCGATGACCCCGGCGTCAAATCGGTTGCGCAGATCTACGAGTTCTACAAACGACATGGCTTCAGGACCATTGTAATGGGGGCCAGTTTCCGTCATATCGGTCAGATCACTGCCCTCGCCGGCTGCGACAAGCTCACCATAGCGCCGAATTTGCTGCAGGAACTCGCTGAAACCGAAGAAGACCTGCAGCGCGCATTGCCGCCTCATGACAGCGAGCCTGAAGCGCGGCCGGCAGCACTGACAGAAGCCGAGTTCCGCTGGATGCTGAATGAGGATGCCATGGCAACGGAGAAGCTGGCTGAAGGTATCCGTACCTTCGCTGCCGATCAGATTGCGCTGGAACGCATCGTCAAACGGGCTATACAGGGTGATGTGCGGTAATGAGCGAGCAGAAGAACAGCAACATTGTCTGGCAGGCTTACAAGGTCAGCGCCACTCAGCGGGCAGAGCAGAAGGACCAGCAGCCCTGCGTAGTCTGGCTGACCGGCCTCAGCGGCGCTGGCAAGTCCACATTGGCCAGCGCACTTGACAGTCGCCTGCATCAGATGGGCCACCATACCTATGTGCTCGACGGGGACAACGTGCGCCACGGCCTCAACAAGGATCTGGGATTTTCTGAAGTGGACAGGGTCGAGAACATCCGACGCGTGGGGGAAACTGCCTGTCTGATGGTGGATGCAGGCCTGATTGTGATCACGGCCTTCATTTCGCCATTCCGAAAAGACCGCAAAATGGTGAAGTCACTACTCAAGCCAGGGCAATTTATCGAAGTTCACGTCTCGACGCCTCTGGAAACCTGTGAAGGCCGTGATACCAAGGGCTTGTACAAGAAGGCGCGCTGCGGTCAGATCAAGGATTTTACCGGTGTGAACTCGCCGTATGAAGTTCCGGCCTCAGCCGATATCAGCATAGACACCAGCAGCCGTAGCCTGGACGAATGTATCGATGAACTCGTCGATTACCTCACGCAGTACGGCTACATCCGAAAGCTGACCAATACCGATCAGCCTCCTGTGACCGACATCAGCCGAGCCGGGCAGGCCTGAGCACACCATGCTCCAGCGCATACACGGTCTGCATGGTATTGGCGAGCGCGTGATCGTGCGTCACTAGCACGAAGGCAATGGCCAGACGATCAACCAGGTCGCGAAGAATGGCAGTAACCTGATCGGCCGTGTTCGGGTCGAGATTGCCCGTGGGCTCATCCATCATCACACATGATGGCTCTGTCACCAGGGCTCGGGCGATAGCCACACGCTGGCGTTCTCCGCCCGACAGTGCGCCCGGCTTGTGCTGTAGCCTGTGTTTCAGCCCCACTTGCTCCAGGTAGGCCTCCGCCCGCGAACGCGCCTTCGAAACCGGTAGCTTGCGCAGCAGCAATGGCATTGCCACGTTTTCCAGTGCCGTGAACTCTGGCAACAGATGATGAAACTGGTACACAAACCCAAGATGCTGATTGCGCTGGCTGGCTTTCGCCGCCTCGCCGATCGTCGTGAGGTCTGTGCCAGCCAGTTCGATGCGCCCCCTGGTCGGGCTGTCCAGGCCACCAAGCAGATTCAGCAGTGTCGACTTGCCGGAACCGCTGGCACCGATAATGGCTACCGTGTCGCCAGGAAATATGTCGATCGAGATATCGTTGAAGATCTCGATTTCCGTTCGCCCCTGTTGATAGGCCTTTCCCAGACCGGAACAGCGGATGACCGGCTTGGTTCGGTCGATGACATTATTCATAGCGAAGAGCCTCGGCAGGCGCGATTTTGGACGCCTTCATGGCGGGATAGATGGTAGCCAGGAACGCCAGGCCCAGGGCACTGCCGCAGATAATCGCCACGTCGTTCCACAGCAATTGTGAAGGAAGATAGCTGATGAAGTAGACGTCTGCGCTGAGGAACTGGAAGCCGAGCGTCTGTTCGACCCAAGCGATCAGGCCGCTGATGTTGCTAGCCAGCAACACACCCAGCACTGCACCACTGAAAATACCGATGCAGCCGATTAGTAGCCCCTGGAACAGGAAGATGCGCAGAATAGTGCCAGGGGTGGCCCCCATTGTTCGCAGTATGGCGATGTCTGCGCGCTTGTCCGTCACCACCATCACCAGCGTCGAGACAATGTTGAAGGCTGCGACGGCGATGATCATCATCAACAGCAGCCCGACCAGTGTCTTTTCCATGCGAATGGCCTGAAACAGGTTGCCATGGCTTCGCGTCCAGTCACTCGCAGAATAGTTCGAGCCGAGCTCACCCACTGCCCGCCATGCGACCTGCTGGGCCTTGAAGAGATCATCGACCTTGAGCCGGATGCCATCAACACGCTCGCCCATACGCTTGAGTTTGGCCGCATCATCGATGTGGATCAGTGCCAGGTTGCCGTCGATCTCTGCGCCGACGCTGAAGATGCCTACGACCTTGAAACGCTTAAGCCGGGGGAATACTCCGGCTGGGGTCACAGAGGCCTCTGGCAGCACCACAGTGACCTTGTCGCCTATCCTGGCATGCATGTACGAAGCAAGGATGTCACCGAGCACGATATTGAACTCACCGCTCTCCAGGTCGTCCAGCGAGCCGGCCTTCATATGGTTCTGAACGATGGAGACGCCCTTCTCGAGCTCGGGCTCAATGCCGTTGAGCAACATCCCTCGAACGCTGCCGGCCGAGGTCAGCATGCCCTGCGCGTGGATATAGGGCGCCATGGCGACGATATCGGGACTATCGGGAATCTTCTCAGCAATGGCCTGCCAGTCACGCATGCCATCGTAGGCCTGAATGGTAGCGTGCGGCACCATGCCGAGAATGCGTTCACGCAATTCACGATCAAAGCCATTCATGACCGACATCACAGTGATAAGCACCAGCACACCCAGTGCAAGGCCGATCATGGATGACAGCGAAATGAAGGAAATGAAGTGGTTGCCCTTCTTCGCCCAGGTGTAGCGAAGTCCGATGAAAAACGGAAGTGGTTTGAACATTCTTCAAAAAATCCTTCAGGACTGCGGCGAGCCACTATAATAAATAAATGGCGGCGTTGCGACTGCCCTCTGCATCTATCAGAAAGGCTAGCGAATCGCCCATGAAATCAAGCAACAGACCTATGGCCCACGATGAACGACTTCCCCAACAACAGACGTAATTTCTTTCGTGTCAGAACAATGGCACAGATTGAATACCACGCTGTCCGTGCCGATCGCGATGATGAGCTCAGCGTTCGGCCAGTGTACTACGAGCTGCTGACCGAGCTGCAGAAGATCGACGTCGAGTGCCAGCGAGCCCTGACGAGCCTGCATGATCTGCCGGAGGTGAACAGACACATCGTCTCACTGTTCAAGTTGCAGAGCCGAAAGATCGACCTGATTGCACGCACACTAGCGCTTACCGAAGACAAGCTCGACGAGCAGCGCCTGACTGAAATCAGCCTGAGCGAGGGCGGCATGGCTTTTCAGGTGGGCGGGATGCAGCAGCCAGGCGACCGCCTGGCCGTGAAGGCGACCTTTCTGCCTGGGTATACCACCATGATCGTTCACGTCGAAGTCATTGACGTGCAGCATGAAGAGGACGGCTACTGGGTCCGAACCGCATTTCTGGACCTGGACGAAAGCCAGCGACAGCTTATCGCCAAGCACATTCTTCGCATGCAGCAGAATGAACGGCGTCGCTATTACGAAGAATCAGCCGAGCCTGTCATCACGCCGGTGGACCGTCACCACATGTTTCGGGACGACGACCTGCTGGGTTAGTCGTTAGCATTCTGATCAGCCAACTTGTCCCGGCGCGGTGTCCGTTGCCGCTCGGGACGGGCAACGCACGGGAGTACAGACCATTGAAGACGCTTCAACTCATTACGCCAGCCCTGCTCTGCCTGGGACTTACCTTAGCCCCTGTACAAGCCGACGAACTGAAGATCGGCGTCGCTTCGCAAATGCAGAGACAGAAGTCCGCCTACGACGGTAAGCTACCGGAGCCGGGTCTTGCTCAGGATACCGTTCAGCGTGAGTTCGGTGAGCCTGTCAGAGTGAGAGGCCCTGTCGGCGACCCGGCGATCACGATCTGGGAATATCCCGGATATTCCGTGTTTTTCGAAAACAATACTGTGATTCACACCGTTCTGAAGTCAGGGTAAAGTACGCAGCTCTCTCAGCCACCGAAAACAGTTGACCTACATTGACACAGACAAGAAGAATCCGACTGCCCGCAGAGTGGGAGCCGCAGAGCGCGGTGCTACTCACCTGGCCCCATGAACAGACCGACTGGCAGGATCAGCTCGAGCGTGCACATGCCACGTTCCTGGAGATCGCGCTGGCCATCTGCCGTCATCAGGCCCTCATCATCAACTGCCAGTCCTTCGAGATCATCGAGCGTATTGCTGATGAACTCGGTGCTGCGGGTGTGGATCCACGCCAGGTCAAACTGGTTCACGCACCATCCAATGATACCTGGGTGCGCGACCATGGCCCGATCACGGTCTACGAGCGCATGCCAGGCGAGCAGGAGCCGGAAGCCGTACTGATCGACTTCCAGTTCAATGCCTGGGGCGGCAAGTTCGCGGCGGAGAAAGACAATCAGCTCACGACCATCCTGCACGAGCTCGATACCTTCGGCATGACTCAGCTGCATCATGTGGACTACATCCTCGAAGGTGGTGCCATCGAGTCCAACGGGGCGGGCACGATTCTCACGACGACCCGCTGTGTGACGAGTGCCACGCGCAATCCCGAACAGACCAAGACCAGCGTCGGCAAGATCTTCGCCAAGCATTTCGGCTGCGATACCGTGCACTGGCTGGATCACGGCTACCTCGCCGGCGACGATACCGATGGTCATATCGACACCCTGGCGCGCTTCTATGGCGAGCGGCAGATCTGCTATGTGCAATGCCAGGACCCTGAGGACGAGCACAAGTCGGCGCTCGATGCCATGGAAGCCCAGCTGCAGGCCTTGCGCACCAGCGACCACCAGCCCTACGAACTGACGCCTCTCCCTATGGTTTCGCCGCAGTTCGACGACGAGGGCAACCGTCTGCCAGCAACCTACGCCAACTTCCTTATTATCAACGATGCGGTGCTACTACCGACCTATAGCGCGCTGGAAGACGAGGAAGCCATTCGCATCATGCGCAAATGCTTCCCCGATCGCGAAATCATCCCCATCGACTGCAGTGTCCTCATAACCCAGGGCGGCAGCCTGCACTGCGTTACCATGCAGCTCCCGGAGGGTGTCGACTGATGTCACTGAAAGCACTGCAGACGGCGCTGGGCAACCTGCGCCAGACACAGCTGAATATCGAAACGGTCATTCTCGGCAAGTCCGAGCAGATCACGATGGCGCTGTGTTGTCTGCTCTGCAAGGGACATCTGTTGATCGAGGACATTCCGGGCATGGGGAAGACCACGCTCTCGCATGCACTCGCAAACGCACTGGGTCTGTCGTACAACCGCATCCAGTTTACCAGCGACCTGCTGCCGGCCGACCTGCTCGGCCTGAATCTGTTCGACAAGAATAGTAACGAGTTCGTTTTTCACCCCGGCCCGCTATTCGCACAGCTGGTGCTGGCCGATGAAATCAATCGCGCAACGCCGAAAGCGCAGAGTGCGCTGCTTGAGGCCATGGAAGAACGCCAGATCAGCATCGAAGGCACGACGCATCCTCTGCCAAAGCCATTCTTTGTGATCGCGACGCAGAATCCCAGCGACCAGAGTGGCACCTATCTGCTCCCGGAATCACAAATGGATCGCTTCTTCATGCGCATCCATCTCGGCTTCCCGCCACCAAAGGCCGAGCGTGAACTGCTGCAGGGCGTCGATCGCCGAGCCATGGTCCAGGCAATGGAAAGCATGCTCTCGCCAGACACGCTCACTGTGCTCCAGGATGCCGTGGAGCGTATTCATACCAGCGACGCACTGCTCGACTATGTTCAGCGCATCATCGCCTTCACACGCTCTGGCAGCAAAATGGGTAACGGCCTTTCGCCGCGAGGCGCAATTGCCCTCGTCCGCGCGGCCAAGGCATGGGCGCTCATGCACGAACGGGATTTCGCACTGCCGGATGACGTGCAGGCCGTGCTACCCGCTGTTATCGAACATCGTCTTGGCAGCAGCAGCCGTGCCAGCCATCACCCGCTATCGGAGCAGATCCTACAGCAGGTGCCTGCGCTATGACGCTAACGGCCGCAATTCGTGCCCGCCAGCGCTACCGACAGGCATAACTTTGCTATGTCTGCGATTGCCAGAACTCATCATATCGCGCCTTGTTCTGTGCTAATGTGCCCCCATTGATTTTATGCCTGACCACCAACATCAAAGCCCTGACCTGGCGTTGCCACAGCAGCTCCGGCTGTTGCCGTCCATGTCCGCTACAAAGGATTCTTCATGAGCGAAGCCCAAAAGAAAACCAAGCCAACCCGACACATACAACTCCTGATTCTCGGCTCTGGGCCCGCCGGATATACAGCCGCCGTATACGCCGCACGCGCCAACCTGAAGCCGGTCATGATCACCGGCATGCAGCAGGGCGGACAGCTGACTACGACCACTGAGGTCGACAACTGGCCGGGCGATGAACATGGTGTGCAGGGGCCGGAGCTCATGCAGCGCATGCTCAAGCATGCCGAGCGCTTCGACACTGAAGTTCTTTTCGACCATATCCATACCACTGATCTGACCAGCCGACCCTTCAGACTCGAAGGCGATAGCGCGGTCTATACCTGCGATGCTCTTATCATCTGCACTGGCGCCTCGGCCATGTACCTGGGCCTACCATCAGAAGAGAAATTCATGGGCAAGGGCGTAAGCGCCTGCGCCACCTGTGACGGCTTTTTCTACCGTAAGCAGGATGTGGCTGTAATCGGCGGCGGCAATACCGCGGTCGAAGAGGCATTGTATCTTGCGAATATTGCAAAGAAGGTCTACCTGGTTCATCGCCGCGACAAGTTGCGTGCTGAAAAGATCCTGCAGGCGCGACTGATGGAAAAAGTGGAAGCCGGCCTGATCGAAATCATCTGGGACCATGTCGTCGACGAAGTGCTCGGCGACGACAGCGGCGTGACTGGCTTGCGCATCAAACAGCGTGATGGCGATGCCACCCGTGACCTGCAGTTACAGGGTGTGTTCATTGCTATCGGTCACAAGCCGAATACCGACATTTTTGAAGGCCAGCTCGACATGACGGACGGCTATATCAAGATCAAGTCCGGACTCAGTGGCAATGCTACGGCAACGAGCGTGCCTGGCGTGTTCGCCGCTGGTGACGTCAGCGATCATGTCTATCGTCAGGCCATCACCTCCGCGGGTTTCGGCTGTATGGCCGCACTCGACGCCGAGAAGTTTCTAGATAGCTGAATGGGCCATGTCCAGACGCTGAGCCGGTTCTGACATGCCAGCCTACCTGCCCTGGCTCGATGAACGCTCAGTAGAGCGCTCATCGAGCGGCGAACTCAGCTATCACTTCCCTCCAGTAGAGACGGCACTCGAAGAACCTGATGGTCTGCTCTGTGCAGGCGGGGATCTCTCTATGGGACGCTTGTTGAGCGCCTATGGAAAAGGCATCTTTCCCTGGTTTTCTTCGGACCAGCCCATACTATGGTGGTCGCCGGATCCTCGCTGCCTCTTCCTGCCAGGCGATCTTCATGTCAGCCGCAGTCTCCGCCGCCGAATCAAACGACAGATGTCGTCCCCAAACTATCGCTTCACTTTCGATACTGATTTCTCCGCCACCATGGCCGCCTGTGCGGATCGTGAGGAAACGTGGATAACGCCCGACATGACACGGGCTTATCACCGCTTGCACAAAGCCGGACACGCGCATTCGGCAGAGCTTTGGCACCTGACGGACAACGGCCGCTGGCAACTTGTCGGCGGACTCTATGGCCTCGCTCTCGGCCGCTGTTTTTTCGGCGAGTCCATGTTCTCGCGGCAGACTGATGCCTCGAAAATTGTTATCGCGCTACTGTTCAGGCACCTCACCCACTGGGGTTATCGCCTGCTCGACTGCCAGGTCGTCAGTGATCATCTGCTCTCCCTTGGGGCCACAGTGATGCCCCGCGTCAAATTTTCAGCCTTGCTCGAGATGCATGTGGCCGCAGGAAGTAGCCCGCAACATCAATGGAAAATGATTCCGGAATTATTACAAAACGTTTCATGAAGCCTAAAGCGGCACACATTCGCTTTCATCCAAGGTTTTTTGCAGTATGCTTAGTCCATCTGGATTATTGTTGAGCTGTGATAAATAACGTGACCAAGCTTCACTCACTAATCTACTTCGCTACGCCCGAGCACGAGTGCAGTTATCTCGACGGACGTCTCGCTACCACGGTATTTGTCGATCCATCGGCAGAAATCGATTTCGAGACCTATTCCAGACTGTCGCTTAATGGCTTCCGTCGTAGTGGCAATCATTACTACAAGCCCAAATGCGAGGCTTGCAGTGCTTGCATTCCTGTCCGCATTCCAGTGGCCCACTTTCGGCTCAGCAAGAGCCAGAAGCGAATTGTGTCGCGCAACAAGGACCTGACGATCAACATTCGTAAGCCCGAATATGATCCACGGCATTTTGCGCTTTACGAACGGTATATCAACACGAAGCATGCCGACGGGGACATGTATCCACCCAGCCTGAGCCAGTTTGAAAACTTCCTGCTGGAGGCTCGACCAGAAACCGAGTTCGTGGAGTTTATCGACGATGGCAATCTGCTGGCGGTGGCTGTAATCGATCATACTGCTGATGGGCTTTCAGCCATCTACACGTTCTACGACAACCTCCAGGCCAGACGAAGCCTCGGTGTCTTTGCTGTGCTCTGGCAAATTGCCTATGCCCATGAGCGCGGTGTGCCGTATCTCTACCTGGGTTACTGGATACGCGGTTGTCAGAAAATGTCGTATAAAACCAACTATCGACCGCTCGAAATGCTGGTGCACGGCCGCTGGCTCGCTATAGGCTGAACTCGGCTTTTTTGCGTTTTGCCCGAAACTCGTGCAAAATCCGTCCTCATTTTTCTGCACATACCAATATTCTTAATTTTCACCGGGTGCGCCGTTTTGCTGCAACTCGGTCAGGCCGTTTGCCGCGCCGAGGCGTAGTAACGACCAACAGTCCAACAGAGGGTTGATGCCGGATGGCAAAAGAAGACAACAGTATTGAAATGGAAGGGACTATCGTCGATACCCTGCCAAACACCATGTTCCGGGTTGAGCTCGAGAACGGTCACATCATGACTGCACACATTTCTGGCAAGATGCGCAAGAACTATATCCGCATACTGACTGGAGACAAGGTCAAGGTCGAAATGTCACCTTACGACCTGAGCAAGGGCCGCATCGTCTACCGCGCCAAGTAAGCCGACGCCTCTCTTCCCAGACAGATAAGCCATAAAAAAGGCCGTACAGCGAACTGTACAGCCTCGTTTGTGCGGCGAACCGCCTCACCGAATCAGATCCGGCAAGGCGTTCGCTGCAATCAGACCTACTCGGCTGACGCGTCTTCGAGAGACTTTGTCGGCTCGAACTGGAAGGTCAGCTTGTCGTCCTTTACCGAGACATAGGCTGTACCACCGTGGTCGGCCAGTTCGCCGAACAGAATCTCCTCAGCCAGCGTCTTCTTGATGTGCTCCTGAATCAGGCGGCCCATCGGTCGAGCACCCATCTTCTTGTCGTAGCCGTGCACTGCCAGCCACGCTTTGGCTTCAGTATCCAGATCAAGCAGAACACGCTTCTCGTCCAACTGTGCCTGTAGCTCCGTGAGGAACTTGTCGACCACGTGGGTGATCGAGGTTGGCGCCAGCGGATCGAACTGAATGATGCCATCCAGACGGTTCCTGAACTCGGGCGTGAAGCTCTTGGTGATGATCTCCATACCGTCTGTTGCATGATCCTGGCTGCTGAAACCAATCGAGCGTCGGCTCATCTCTTCGGCACCGGCATTCGTGGTCATGACCAGAATGACATGGCGGAAATCGGCCTTGCGTCCATTGTTATCGGTCAGCGTACCGTGATCCATGACCTGCAGCAGCAGGTTGAAGACCTCAGGATGCGCCTTCTCGATCTCGTCGAGCAGGAGCACGCAGTGCGGATGCTTGGTGACGGCTTCGGTCAGCAGACCGCCCTGATCGAACCCAACGTAGCCCGGAGGCGCACCAATCAGTCGTGACACGGTATGACGCTCCATGTACTCCGACATGTCGAAGCGCACCAGTTCCACACCCATGATCTTCGCCAGCTGACGAGTGACCTCTGTCTTACCCACTCCAGTCGGTCCTGCGAACAGGAAGGAGCCTTCAGGCTTGCCCTCAGTCGTCAGACCGGCACGTGAGAGCTTGATCGCCGTACACAGCGCACCGATAGCGGGATCCTGACCAAACACCACCATCTTCAGGTCACGCTCGAGTCGCTTGAGCTTGTCCTTGTCGGTCGAGGACACCGTCTTCGACGGAATTCTGGCAATTGAAGCGACAATACTTTCGATCAACTCGAGATCGATGACTGACTTGCGCTCGCTTGCCGGCTTCAGCCGCTGACTGGCACCAGCCTCATCGATAACGTCAATGGCCTTGTCAGGCATGTGACGATCGTTGATATACCGATCTGCCAGCTCTGCAGCACCCTTCAGCGCTTCGTCGGTATACTTGATACCGTGATGCTGCTCGAAGTACTTGCGCAGACCCCGGAGGATCTCGACAGTGTCTTCTACTGAAGGTTCGCTGACATCGACCTTCTGGAAGCGACGCGCCAGCGCACTGTCCTTCTCGAAGATGCCGCGGAATTCAGTAAACGTCGTGGAACCGATACAGCGCATCTCACCACTGCTCAGCAATGGCTTGAGGAGGTTCGACGCATCCATGACACCGCCTGACGCTGAACCCGCACCGATAATGGTATGGATCTCGTCAATAAAGAGAATGGACTTGTCCTGCTTCTTCAGTTCTTTCAACAAGGCCTTGAAACGCTTCTCAAAGTCACCGCGATATTTCGTGCCGGCCAAGAGTGCGCCCATATCAAGGCTGTATACGACAGCTTCCTTGATGATTTCAGGCACCTGACCATCGACAATACGCTTCGCCAGACCCTCAGCTATGGCCGTCTTGCCAACACCGGCCTCGCCAACCAAAAGCGGGTTGTTCTTGCGGCGACGTGACAACACCTGCATCACCCTGAGCAGCTCGCTGTCGCGACCGATCAGTGGGTCGATCCGACCCTGTTTGGCCAGCTCATTGAGGTTTGTAGCATACGCATCAAGTGGTGAAGCACCGCCCTGCTCGTCCGAACCTTCCTCGACTGACTCGCCATCTTCATCACGTGCGCCTTCGCCACCGATCTTGCTGATGCCGTGGGAGATGAAGTTGACGACATCGATGCGAGCGACGTTCTGCTTCTTCAGTACATAAACTGCCTGGCTTTCCTGCTCACTGAAGATGGCAACGAGTACGTTGGCACCGGTGACTTCTTTCTTGCCAGAGGACTGCACATGGAATACTGCGCGCTGCAGCACCCGCTGGAAGCCCAGAGTTGGTTGAGTTTCGCGCTCCTGATCATCAGTCGCGATAAGTGGCGTGGTGGAATTCACGAACTCGGAGAGCTCGCCACGCAGCTGCTCGATATCCGCTCCGCAGGCGTGAAGCACTTTCACAGCGGACTCGTTATCCAGAAGTGCGAGCAGCAAATGCTCTACGGTCATGAACTCATGACGTCTTTCACGTGCATTCTTGAATGCCGCGTTCAGCGTAAGTTCGAGGTCCTTACTTAACATATTTCACCTCTTCGATCTTGCGATCTTCTATAAGCGATGATTGGAAAACCATCTTTAAACGGCCCGTTCAATCTCGCATACCAGCGGATGTTCACACTCGGCTGCGTATTGATTAACCTGTGCAGCTTTGGTCTCTGCAACATCCTTGCTATAGACACCACATATTGCCCGGCCCTGCGTATGCACGGTGAGCATGATCTCGGTGGCCTTCGCTTCGTTGTGCCCAAAAAACGTCATTAGCACCTCCACCACGAATTCCATCGGCGTATAGTCGTCATTAAGCATGACGACACAATATTCGGCTGGACGTTGCAGCGCTGGTTTGGCTGGCGCTATTGCCAGACCTCCTGCCCCACGTCTGTCCTCGTCTTCGCGTGAACCCTCGTCACCAGTCATGGAGACTCGGCACATCGCGCTGTCTGAATTTAATTCTAGTCGAGTATCTATGACTTTACCCATGCCTGTCAGATTAAGAATCTTAGAATTTGGTAACGAAAGGTGGCCACATTGTGACCGCGTTAGGAAGACTCCCGATCCGCTCCCGTCACGCCCTTCGTACATGATATGTGGACTTAAGCGAATATTTTAAATGGCTTGTTGCATTCAGTTACAATCCTGACTCGCTGGTAGTATCATTGTTCCAGCTGATTCGCTTCAGTTAGCAGTAGGATTGTATAGTTTTGTAAGTGGGGACTCAGGTTCTGCTTTTCAACTGTATACAATACGTCCGGCCTTATGTAGCCAGATCGACTGCACGGGGTCAACAACAAGAAATTTTCGGTATTACAGCGCTGCCCGACGTCAGCCTGTACGCTTCCAGACAGGATTAGCGGTTACCGATGCAGAAGGACATGGGAGTCGAACATGCCTCAGGGTAAAGTGAAATGGTTCAACAATGCCAAAGGATATGGCTTTATTATTGCTGATGAAGACAATAGCGATCTTGCCAACGAAGATCTCTTCGCACATTTTTCAGCGATTAAGATGGAAGGTTATCGGACCTTGAAGGCTGGTCAGCGGGTGCTTTTCCAGGCGCAGCCGAGCGGCAAGGGTTTTCACGCAGTTGATATCGTCCCAATAGACGAATCAGGCAACCCTATCGTTCATTCGGACCAAAGTCAGTCACGCAGTGGCGAGGTAGCCAGTACTGAATCCTCGGCTACAGGTGACAGCGGCAAACCGCTGAAGCAGCAGTCGCCGGATGATACGACAGCAGATGGGCATGGCATCGCTTCGGAAGAGAAAAAATCTGACCCGACAAAGGGTGAAGATCGGACCAGACAGGCCAGTAGAGCTGTTGGTGCAGATTCCTGACCGAACACGGTCAGCTTCAATCCTTTCTCACGCAGTAGGTCGAGTCAGGTGGACCTGAATTTCAGGTCCACCCGTTCAGTCTCCATTTCAATCGACTGCCTAGTCGATTCGCGATCGATCAGAGACCGACCGTAGCCTTATTGATATGCCCTATTATCGCGTCTCCGAACTGCGACGTCTTCATCAGAGTGGCATCCGGCATCAATCGCTCGAAGTCGTAAGTCACGGTTTTCGCTTCGATGGCAGCCGATATTCCGGTCAGCACCAGGTCTGCCGCTTCAGTCCAACCCATGTACCGCAGCATCATTTCTGCCGATAGAATCAGCGAGCCAGGATTGACCTTGTCCTGTCCGGCGTACTTCGGAGCCGTGCCGTGGGTGGCCTCGAAAATAGAGACACTACCACCTATATTGGCACCCGGCGCTATGCCGATACCACCAACTTCCGCCGCCAGCGCATCAGAAATATAATCCCCGTTCAGGTTCAGCGTTGCGATAACACTATAATCCTCAGGCCTCATGAGGATCTGCTGCAGGAACGCGTCCGCAATTACATCCTTGATGACAATCGTCTTACCGGTTTTTGGATTCTTCAACTGCATCCACGGCCCGCCTTCGAGCAGCTCTGCGCCGAATCGTTGGCGTGCCAGCTCGTAGCCCCAGTCCTTGAAAGCGCCTTCAGTGAACTTCATGATGTTACCCTTGTGCACCAGCGTGACAGAGGGCTTGTCGTTATCGATGGCGTACTGGATGGCCTTCCTGACCAGGCGTTTCGTACCCTCTTCCGATACTGGCTTGATACCGATACCACAGCTCTCAGGAAAGCGGATCTTGGTCACGCCCATTTCCTCACGCAGAAACTTGATCAGCTTCTTGGCACCGTCGCTGTTGGCCTTCCATTCGATACCCGCATAAATATCTTCAGAGTTTTCCCTGAAGATGATCATATCGGTCTTTTCAGGCGCCCGGACCGGACTCGGCACACCCTTGAACCAGCGCACGGGACGGATACAGACATACAGATCCAGCTCCTGTCTTAGCGCGACATTCAATGAACGAATACCGCCGCCTACCGGCGTAGTGAGTGGCCCTTTAATACTCACGGAATATTCGCGCAGGGCTTCGAGTGTTTCTGCAGGCATCCATTCATCAGGCCCATAGACCTTGGTCGACTTTTCGCCGCAATACACCTCCATCCAGGCTATGGCCCGTTTGGTGCCGTAGGCTTTCTGAACCGCCGCGTCGACGACCTTGATCATGACCGGTGAAATATCTACACCGATACCGTCGCCTTCGATGAACGGGATGATGGGGTGATTCGGTACATTCAGGGAGAGATCTGCATTGACGGTAATTTTGTCACCATCGGCTGGCACCCTGATCTTTTGGTATCCCATTAATTAAACTCCGTTTCTTGTTTATATTGCACCGGTCATATCGACTACCGGCTGGCCGGGAGTTGGCCAGCTGCGTGTTGGTGAGCCACGGACTGCCGTCACCTTCAGGTGAGCCATGGCTGGCAGATCAGCACACGCAAACCAGAGCCCTGCTCTGGAATTTGCGCTGGGTAGGACGCCATTTGTAGCAGTGCATTCAAGTCGATACTATAGCAGTTTTATGTTACGGCTGGCGTTCAATTTGAAACCCCGAAGTGAAAATTCAGAGCGCTACAAAGGGCGCGCACCGCGTCTGCGCAACAGCACTGACGATGCACCAGTTCGGACCACCGAAGAGGTGCAAAAGGCCATCATCGTGTTCAACAAGCCCATGAACGTGCTGTGCCAGTTTAGCGGCAGCGATGACAAGCGAACGCTGGCCGATTTCATCGACGCACCCGGATATTATCCGGCGGGACGCCTTGACTATGACTCTGAAGGCCTCCTGCTGCTGACCAACCAGGGTTGGCTGCAGGCGCGCATTGCCGAGCCTCGGTTCAAGCTGCCAAAAACCTATCTTGTGCAGGTCGAGGGCGACATTACTGATGACGCGCTGATGCAGTTGACCAATGGTGTCGAACTGAAGGATGGCCTCACCCGCCCAGCCGTAGCACGGCGAATCGAGACGCCGGATTTATGGCCACGCGAGCCTCCCGTGCGCTTTCGAAAGATGATTCCCACGAGCTGGTTATCGCTGTGTATCACTGAAGGTCGTAATCGCCAGGTTCGCCGTATGACAGCCGCTGTAGGCTTCCCCACCCTGCGCCTGGTTCGCTGGCAGATTGGTGAGCAGGACCTTGCCGGTCTGGCGCCGGGGGCGTGGCGGACTCGACCGGTGCCGGACGAACTCCTACCACCAGCGGCAACATCGCCCCGCCACCGCCGAGGTACACCGCGTCATGGCTCATGAGCAGATATTGCCCTCTGACGACAGGTGGTATCCACATGCTACCGTGGCTTGCGTAGTTCCCCGATGCGCCACGGGTATTCAGCTGGATCCATTTGCCATCAAGCCCTCGAACGCCCTGGTCGACAATCTCGAGTTCCTGATGGTCGAAGAGGGTATCGAAGGCCGTAGTGTCTTCAATCAGCCGGCTGGTCATGTGGAATACGGCGAGACCATTGCGGATGCCGCCATTCGCGAAGCCCTGGAGGAAACCGGCTGGCAGGTGAAGCTGCGGGCATTTCTCGGCATTTATGTGCTGCGGATCCCCGAACCGACGGGTCATGACCGGGTCTATCATCGCTATAGCTTCCTGGCGGAGCCAGTTGCTCAGATTACAAACGATCTCGACGATGCTATCATCCGCGCCCTCTGGATGGACAGCGCCGCACTGGCAGCCACTTCAGACCGCCACCGCAGTCCCCTGATCATGGCATGTATCAGCGATTATCTGTCGGGGCGACGATACCCGCTCGATCTCATTCAGGAATTTTCAACCGGAGACAGGCCTTGACGGCAGCTGGACACGCACCGCAAGCATCGCAGCAACCGACAGTCGCGACAGCCAGATCGCCCCAACGCACCCGGGTCATCGTCGGGATGTCTGGCGGCGTAGATTCTTCATTGGCCGCCGCGCTATTGGTTCAGGCTGGCTATCAGGTTGAAGGCCTGTTCATGAAGAACTGGGACGAGGATGACGGCACTGACGCCTGCACAGCCATGGCCGACCTTGAAGATGCGACAGCCGTTGCCAACACCCTCGGCATCAAGCTTCATACCGCGAGCTTCGCTGCTGAATACTGGGATCGCGTATTCGAGCATTTTCTGCAGGAGTATGCCCAGGCTCGTACGCCCAACCCGGATATCCTCTGTAACCGCGAGATCAAGTTCAAGGCCTTTCTGGAATATGCGCAGACGCTCGGCGCAGACTACATAGCCACCGGTCATTATGCACAGACGGCGGTTCTGGGCGACCAGACCTGGCTTATGAAGGGTGCCGATCCGGCCAAGGATCAGAGCTATTTCCTGCATGCTGTGCCGCAGGCAGCACTCGCGAAGACCCTGTTTCCGCTTGGAGGCATGATCAAGACCGAGGTGAGACGACTGGCAGCCGATCTTGGCCTGATCACCCATGACAAGAAAGACAGCACGGGTATCTGCTTCATAGGCGAACGCAAGTTCAGTGACTTTCTCAAGACCTACCTGCCAGCCCAGCCAGGCGATATCGTCACCGAACACGGTGATATCATCGGCCGCCATCAAGGGCTGATGTATCACACGATCGGACAGCGCCAGGGCCTGCATATCGGCGGCCTGAGCGATTACGGCGAAGCGCCATGGTACGTGGCCAGGAAGAACCTCGACGACAACACCCTCACCGTGGTCCAGGGCAGCGGCCATCCGCTGCTGTTTCGTTCGGGGCTCACTGCCGGCCACCTGGACTGGGTGGCGGGAAGTCCACCGCCGAGAGCGAACCTGATGGCTAAGATCCGCTATCGACAGCCCGACGTCGCCTGTACGGTTTCACTGCATGAAAACCAGGCCGAAGTCCGCTTCGACCTACCCCAGCGGGCCGTCACGCCAGGTCAATCCATCGTGTTTTATGACGGACTCCGCTGCCTCGGCGGTGGTATCATCCTCTGATCATTTCTGATAGTTGGTTCTTTTTTCTTATGTCTCAGTATTCACTCGAAGACCAGGTCATAGCACTGTCAGCCGTGTTCATGTCTGCAAAACTTGTCAACGACCTCGCCAAGCAGGGGCAGCTCGACCAGGATGCCATGAACTGTCTCATGGCCAGTCTACTCAAAACCGATGCGGAGTCGGTGCCGGCGGTGTATGCAGGGGACGGTTCAGGCCCAGGGCTGCGCAGCCTGATGCCAGGGCTCGAAGAGCTCAAAGGTGCGCTTGGCCGACGCCAGGAAAAGCGACGTATCGACGTCATGCGCTATGCCCTTACACTACTGTTTCTCGAGAACAGGTTACGCAAACGTAGCGATCTCATGGCGCTCATGGGCAAGCGTATCGATCAGATCAAGATGCAGTCGCAACATTTTCCCCTCAACCACAGCACGATCGTCGGTGCCTGCGCGTCGCTTTACACCGATACCGTAAGCACCTTTCCACAGCGCATTCAGGTGACCGGCGATCCAAAATATCTGCGTGTGGATGAGAACGCAGACAAGATTCGCGCGATTCTGTTGACCGGAATCCGCGCTGCCATCCTCTGGCGCCAGACCGGTGGGCGTCGCTGGCGCCTGCTGTTCAGCAAGTCTGCACATCTCAATGCCATCGAAGCCGTCCAGTCGCGGTTGATGAACCAGGCCTAGTGGCTGGGTAGTGCCACTTCATTCTTTCAAGTCAGAATCTACAGTCAAAGAGCAACCCGTATGACCCAGAACGCCCTCACCGAGCTCAACGCCATTTCACCGATCGACGGCCGCTACGGCTCGAAGACCCGCGCACTGCGAGCGCACATGAGTGAGTTCGCCCTGATCCGCGCACGAACCGAAGTGGAAATCCGCTGGCTGATCGCCCTTGCCGATCACCCGGAAATTGAAGAAGTGCCAGCATTCTCTGCAGAAACGAGGCAGTTTCTGAGCAGTCTTTATGAAGACATGACTGAAGGCGATGCCCAGGCCGTGAAAGATCATGAGGCCGTAACGAATCACGACGTCAAGGCTATCGAGTACTACATCAAGGATCGACTGGCGGCCGGTGAAGCACCTCGCGAACTCGCTGCCATCAGTGAGTACGTGCATTTTGCCTGTACTTCGGAAGACATCAACAATCTCGCCTACGCGCTGATGCTCAAGCGGGCCATGAGCGAAGTAGTCGTTCCGATGATCAACGAGATCAGCCGGAATCTCGCCGAAATGGCGAACAGCTTTGCCGATCAGCCCATGCTGTCGAGAACGCATGGTCAGACTGCCTCACCGACTACTGTAGGCAAAGAGTTTGCGAATGTCGTCGCGCGTCTGCAGCGACAGCTGAAACAGATCGCCGGCCTTGAGTACCTCGGCAAGATCAATGGCGCAGTCGGGAATTTCAATGCTCACGTCTCGGCCTACCCGCAGCTGGACTGGGAGCAACTGGCACAAAGCTTCGTCGAGTCCATGGACTTGACCTGGAACCGCTACACGACACAGATCGAACCCCACGATTTCATCGCCGAGGTGTTCGATGCCATGGTGCGGGTGAATACCATCATCATTGATCTCGACAGGGATATCTGGGCCTATATTTCGCTGGGTTATTTCAAGCAGAAGTCCGTGGCTGGTGAAGTGGGCTCATCGACCATGCCGCACAAGGTCAATCCGATCGACTTCGAAAATTCCGAAGGCAACCTCGGCATCGCCAATGCGGTCATGTCGCATCTGGCCCGCAAGCTGCCAATCTCTCGCTGGCAGCGTGATCTGACCGACAGCACCGTATTGCGGAACCTGGGCGTCGGTCTCGGCCATACCATCATCGCCTTTCAGGCCACTCTGAAGGGCCTTGGCAAACTGGAACTTAACGCCGAGCGTCTCGAAGCCGATTTGCAAAACAGCTGGGAAGTCCTTGCCGAGCCTATCCAGACGGTCATGCGCCGGTATGCCATCGAAGGCGCCTATGAAAAGCTCAAGGACCTCACCCGTGGCAAGGCGATTACAGCCGATATGCTGCCGCCATTTATCCAGGGTCTCGAGATTCCGCAGGATGCCCGGGATGCACTGCTCGCTCTCACGCCACGAAACTATATTGGCCTCGCGAGCGGTCAGGCGCGTGCGATCAGTAGCTACAAGCCATGATTAACGAGCGCTTTGGCAAGCTCGGCATCGAAGGCTTCCTGCAGCACCACTGGCACAAGAAGCCGCTCTTCGTTGCTGGCGCCTTCAATGATGTCGCTGACGAACTGGAATTCGATGAGCACGATCTCGCGGCCTTTGCCACGGACGAAGCCGTGGAATCGAGACTGGTGCGTGAGCACCACGAGGGCCGCGAGTGGACAGTGCAGAATGGTCCATTCGACGACGAAACGCTCGAACAGCTACCAGCCGGCGGCTGGAGCCTGCTGGTACAGGGTCTGGAACAGTGGGTGCCGTCAATGGCGGCGCTACTCGACGAGTTCCGCTTCCTGCCAAACTGGCGCCTCGACGACATCATGGCCAGCTTTGCGCCGCCTGGCGGCAGCGTAGGGCCGCACTACGACCAGTACGACGTCTTTCTGATACAGGTGAAGGGCAAGCGGACCTGGCAGCTGGGCGAGCTGCCGGCAGACATCGGCGGGAAAAGCAGACAGCCGTCCGCCGGTGATATTTCCGCTGCGCTCTCACCATGGCTAAGAACCGACACCGACCTGAAGATCCTCAAGGATTTTCCCTTTTCGGACACCTTTGAGGCGAATCCGGGCGACCTGCTATACCTGCCGCCGGGCTATGCGCACTTCGGTGTCGCCTCAGAGGATGCCATTACACTTTCAGTTGGCTTTCGCTCGATAGATCCAGCTCAGCTCGCGCTGTATTGGAGCGAGGAGGCCAATGAGCAACTGACGGGGCGCCTGCTGAGCGACCCGCTGCGGCGCGGCCCAGGCAGCGTCACGACTGACGACAGCGGCCGGATAGACTCAGCAAGCCTCGCTGAAGCACGAAAGGCGCTGCTGAGCGCGCTCGACGATTGTCCGCTGCTGCAACACGCCTTTTGTCGCGCCGCCAGTGAAAGCCGCAACAGCAGTGCACTCGGCGAGCAGGCACAGGCCAATGGTCTGACGGCCGACGAATGGCTGGCAGCCGCCCTTGAAACTGGCTTGAGCTGCCGCGACGGCTCCCGCTTCGTATACAGTCACGAAGGTGACAGCCTGGTATTCGGTGTGGATGGTGATACCTACGACTGCGAAGCAGGCTGGCTGGACCATGTCAAAACCCTGTGCCACGAGCGTTTTGTCGAATTGCCTGTCAGCGAGGCCGAGCGTTTCGACACGGCATCCGATCTTGTACATCTGATGTTCAAGCTGTATCAGCACGGCAGCGTCTGCGTTCATTGCGACGACGTTGAAGACGACCCTGACGATCAAGACTGACTGGACGACGTCGCGTAGCCTGAAATAAGCTGAGAGGGCTGCCACCAGAGATCACCACATGCTGAGCTACACGAAGATCATCGACCACTTTGACGACGAGCCTGATCTCAAGGTCATCAGGCAAGAGGTCTTTGTCGAAGAACAGGCCTGCCCACCCGAGATCGAGTGGGATGAACTCGATGCCGTTGCCACTCACTTCATTGTCAGAACTGATGAGCATGAACCTGTCGCGACTGCTCGGCTGATCCCGCTCGAACAGGGCGCAGCGAGCCTCGGACGCTATGCCGTGCGTAAGCCCTTCCGTGGTCAGGGCATCGCTGCAAAGCTACTCGCCTATACCATCGCCTACGCCCGTAGCCAGGGTTTCACCCACCTTCAGCTGAGCGCTCAGATCTATGCTGCGCGCTTGTATGAAGCCGAGGGTTTTGTGCGCGAAGGTGATCCCTATGAGGAAGCCGGCATTCCTCACATCAAGATGACGAAGGCCTTGACCGGGCGCCAGCAGACAGCAGCTGGCATACTCGGTGACGATCCCGCGGTTCATCGCTTCAGTAGTGCCGCAGATTACGCAGAGGCGGTACTCCAGTTAGCCACGCAGGCCCGCTACAGACTGCTCCTCTTGACGCCAGACCTCGAGAAAGGTGTGCTTGACCAATCCGCCGTGCTGGATGAATTCGTCAGGTTGGTCCGCGATCAGCCTCGTAATCACATCAGGATCATCTGCGCCGACGACAAACCTGCGGTTCAGCAAAGCAACCGCCTGGCGGCACTTGCTCAACGCATGACCAGCAGCCTTGAAATTCGTACCCTGCGCAAGGACGTTCCCTTTCCGGATCAGGTCTACCTGATCGCAGACCAATCCGGTATTCTGCTGAGGCACGACCACAGGTCCCCTGCCGGTTTTGTCTGCTTCCACGACCCCGGACTGGTGCGGCGCCTGTCTGACGCGTTCACCCAGTTGTGGGAATCAAGTGAAGAGAACAGAGAGATCAAACCGCTGACGCTTTGATCAGCCCTGGCCGCAGGCCATTACGCCAGATACCAGCTCATGACCAAACTCTCGACATCACAGAAAGCCTGGGTCATGTACGACTGGGCCAATTCGGTCTATTCGCTGATCATCGCTACCGCCATCTTCCCCGTGTATTACGTCAGCATGACGGCCGACATCGGCAGCCTCGATACGATTTTCGGCACGGTGGACCCTGCGGCGGTCTACAGCTTCTCGCTCACCCTCGCCTTCCTGATCGTGGCCCTTGGTTCGCCAGTGCTGTCAGCGATAGCAGACAGGACCAGCAAACGGCATTACTTCCTCACTGGCTTCTGCAGCCTTGGCTCCGCAGCCTGTATTGGCCTGTACTGGTTCGACGCCTCCACCACGGTCTGGCTGGCTGTTGTACTGAGCGTACTGGCCAGTGTCGGTTTCTGGGGCAGCATCGTCTTCTATAACGCCTACCTGCCGGAAATCGCTGAGGAGAAGCTCAGGGATGAGCTTAGCGCCAGAGGCTTTGCCATGGGCTATTTTGGCTCCTCGCTACTGCTTGTGGTCTGTCTGGCAATGATCCTTGCTTACGAGACCTTTGGCTTTGAGTCCGCAGCGCAGCCAACCCGACTATCTTTTCTACTCGTCGGCATCTGGTGGTTTGGCTTTGCGATGACCTGCATCTACTTCCTGCCAAAGCCCAGGAAGCCGGCAGCACCTGACGGTATTGGCAGCGACCACACCAGGCTCACCGCTATGATCATTTTGAAGCGAGTGGCTGCTCAGGTGCGCCGCTCGAAGGATCTGCGTTTCTACCTGCTGGCGTATTTTTTCTTCAGCACTGGCGTTCAGACCATTTTCTACATCGCGAATCTCTATGGCGCCAATGAGCTGGAGCTGCCGGCTGGTAAGCTGATCGCCACCATATTGGTTATCCAGATCATCGCGATCGTAGGTGCTCTCAGCTTTTCACGTCTATCCGCCTGGCTGGGCAATCTCAGGGCTATGCAGACGGCTCTGAGCCTGTGGGCCCTGCTCTGTGGCCTGGCCTTCCTCATGGATAAATCGCAGGCCTGGGTAGAGTATTACTTCTATGCGCTCGGCGCTGGGGTGGGTCTGGTGATGGGTGGCATACAGTCACTGGCCCGTTCGACTTATTCGAAATTGCTGCCGCCTGATGCTGACAATACAACTTTTTACAGTTTCTATGACGTGCTCGAGAAGATTGGGGTCGTGCTCGGCACGCTGCTGGTCGGCGTCACCCTGCAGATGACTGGTAGCATGAAACCCGCCATATTGATGCTCGGGGGGATGTTCATACTTTCACTGCTGGCGCTGATTCCTGTGCGTGAACCGTCCAACGCCAGCCGTCAGGCGTCGCTGACTGCCGAATAACAGGCTCTTCCCCTAATCACGCTCGCGTATCTCCGGTTCATTCGCATCCACAACCTTGCTGATCTGATTCCTCAGCCAGCGATGATCCGGATTGTTCTGCAGCAATGGGCTCCAGGCCATATTCAGATCGAAATTGGGGATAGGGAATGGCGGCGGTTTGATAACGACGTCGGGATTGTGCCGCATCAGTTCCGCAGCACGGCTGGGCAGGGTCGCTATGAGGTCCGGCTGGCTGGATAACAGCATCGCCACCTGATAGTGTCGAGTGAACACACTTATCCGGCGCTTCTGATCGAGCTTCGCCAGCGCTTCATCGACCCAGCCCAGCTTTTGCACATCCTTCGGATTGACACCCACGCCCACCCCAAAGCCGGTTTTGCTCACCCAGATATGCCGCGCCTGCAGGTAGTTCTCGAGCGTGAAGTCGAACACCAGAGGATTATGCACGCTCAGCAGACATGAGAACGAGTCCGACCAGAGCACCCGCTGATGAAAGGATTGTGGAATCTTGTCGAAACGGTTGATGGCCATGTCAACCCGCCCCTGTTCGACATCGAGAAAGGTCACATCACTCGGCGTCAGCACGTCCAGGATCAGATCCGGGGCGCGTTTACGCACCCGCTTCAAAAGTCCAGGTATAAGGGTACTTTCCGCATAATCGCTCGCCATGATCCTGAATACCCGCTTGCTATGAGCCGGATCGAAGTCATCTTTCGGTTGCACCGCTCTGTCGATCTGCACCAGCGCTGATCGTACCAGCGGCTGGAGCTCCAGCGCTCGCGCTGTGGCGCTCATGCCCTCGCTCGTCCGCACCAGCAAGGGGTCAGAGAACAGATCACGCAGGCGCTTGAGGCCGTTGCTCATGGCCGGCTGGGTGATACCGAGATGATTGGCTGCCTTCGTGACGCTACGTTCGCGAAGCAGGACGTCGAAATAGACGAGCAGGTTGAGGTCGATACGGGACAGGTTCATCCCTATAGTGTGATCTGCTTGAACCACCGGCGCAATCGGCGCCTGCAGCAGTTCGGCAAAATCTAACTATACTGAGAGTAATGTTCTCTTGAAAAGTCTCCTATGTCTCCTGCGACCATATCAGCCGCTATCGGTGGTCTCGTCATCACGGTTCTGGTACTTGCCTTCTTTTTCCAGTGGCGCCAGAAGCATCGTGAGGCTCGTCAGCGCCGGCTGCAAGAGCTCAAGGCACGGGATCGAAGGCTGCGCAATCTGGCGGATGGCCTGCAGGGCGGGCTCATCGCAGCGGATGTCAGGCTGCTGCTGAGCCGAACGGGACAGGAGGTTGCCAAAGAGCTGAAGGAGCTGGGGCTTTCCGATCTGGCGGATGAAGCGAGTATCGACTGGCAGACTTACTCTGGCAACGCAGCAAAGGCGGCTGCAGAGCCAGTCCCTAAATTCTCGAACGAAGCTTCGGCCGTGGCGGCGAGAAAGCTGCTCAAGACGCTCTACCGCTTCATCGAACTGCAAATCAGGATGAAGCGTCTCGACTACAAGACTGGTTACGAGCGGCTACAGCAGACACAGTTTCTTATCGCCCGGACCATGGCAGACGCCCATCACCGTAAGGCGGTAGACGCCACCAAGCAGAACCGCCTACGGGTCGCGATACATCATTACCATGACGCCGTGGCTGGGTTTGCAAAATTGCAGGACAACCCTTTGGCGATCAAGTACATCAATGCCTTCCGCTCGAAGATCAAGGCGCTGGAGGCGCAGGCGACCGAAGAACAGAAACAGAAGTCCGTCGAGACCCCCGACCCCGGCGACTCCAAGCTCAAGCAAGGTTGGAACGCCATCGATAGTGAGGCCGATACCTGGAAGAAGAAGCAGGCCTATGACTAGTCTTCGCCGGGCCTAGAGGAGCGCCTCAATAGGCTCTTTCAGCTTCTTTGGCTCTGTATTGGGCGGGAAGCGATTCACCACATTGCCTTCACGGTCCACCAGGAATTTGGTGAAGTTCCATTTGACGGCCTCAGAACCCAACAAGCCCTTCGCTTCCTTCTTCAGATAGGCGAACAATGGATGTGTCCCCTCGCCGTTGACTTCGATCTTGCCGAACATAGGGAAGCTGACCCCATAGTTCTTCTGGCAGAACTCGGCGATTTCCGAGTCTCCCTTCGGGTCCTGTTTCAAAAACTGGTTACATGGAAAGCCGAGCACGATCAGGCCTCGATCCTTATAGGTATCATACAGGGCTTCAAGCCCCTCGAACTGCGGTGTAAATCCGCATTTGCTGGCTGTATTAACAATCAGGAGCACCTTACCGGCGAACTCCTCCAGCTTGCGCTCCTGGCCCTTGATATCTTTTGCGGAATATTCGTAGATTCCCATTCACAGTCTGCCTTTTGGTTATTGAAAGAGTGCTGAGCGCCTGATCAGTCGCGGCGGCCCCTGGGCGACCGCCGACGCGCTGCAGTCATCAGGACTTCGGCTTGAAATCGAGACTGGCCGAGTTGATGCAATAACGCTCGCCAGTCGGCTTGGGACCATCAGGGAACTTGTGGCCGAGATGGGCGCCGCAATTCTGACACAGCACCTCGGTCCTGACCATGCCATGGCTCATATCACGCGACTCGGCCACGTTGGTGTCGACGGCGGGCTGCCAGAAGCTAGGCCAGCCGGAGCCGGAATCGTATTTCTGCTCGCTGGAGAACAGCTCGACGCCACAGCAGCTGCAGTGATATTCACCACTGGCCTTGAGGCCGTTGTACTTGCCGCTGAACGGCGCCTCAGTTCCACCCTGGCGGGTGATTCTGAAGGTTTCTTCGTCAAGACGTGCTCGCCACTCTTCGTCTGTGAGTTTTGTGTGTTTTTCGTGTGAGGACATACTCATCTACTCGCTGCTGGTCGATGCTAAACATCAGAATTGATGTATGCTTAAGGGCTTGTGACACCTACTCTTTACGGGTAGCCATCAGATTTTCCACACAGGACTATGGATCCGATTCGATGATGTACCAGGTCAAGAAGTCAAACAAGCTTCAAAACGTATGCTACGACATTCGCGGGCAGGTGCTGCAGGAAGCAAAGCGGCTGGAAGAGGAAGGCGCACGCATCCTCAAGCTGAATATCGGCAACCCCGCTGTGTTCGGCTTCGATGTGCCCGAGGAAATCCAGCAGGACGTGGTCTACAACATTTCCCAGGCCCAGGGCTATGTCGACTCCAAGGGCCTGTTCTCGGCTCGTAAGGCGGTGATGCATTACACGCAGCAGCGCCGCATTGCCAACGTGGATATCGAAGACATCTATCTGGGGAACGGCGTCAGCGAACTGATTGTGATGACCATGCAGGCACTTCTCAACAGTGGTGACGAAGTTCTTATTCCTGCACCGGATTATCCCTTGTGGACGGCTGCTGTCACCCTCTCGAGCGGCAAGGCCGTGCATTATCGTTGTGATGAAGATGCCGACTGGTACCCCGACCTCGACGATATTCGCGCCAAGATCACGCCCAACACCAGAGCCATGGTCATCATCAACCCAAATAACCCGACGGGTGCCGTGTACGATGAAGCCATGCTCAAAGGCATGATCGAGATCGCCCGAGAGCACCGTCTCGTGCTGCTTTCAGATGAGATCTACGACAAGGTGCTCTACGACGGTACGACCCATACATCGACAGCCGCGCTGTGCGACGACCTGCTGGTCATGACCTTCAACGGCCTGTCCAAGAACCACCGCGCTGCCGGCTATCGCGCTGGCTGGCTGATTATCAGCGGTGCAAAGCACAAGGCCAAGGACTACATAGAGGGCCTGAACATCCTCAGCTCGATGCGGCTGTGTTCCAACGTCATGGCCCAGCTCGCCATTCAAACCGCGCTCGGTGGCTATCAAAGCATCGATGACCTGGTAGCGCCTGGCGGCCGTCTGTATGAACAGCGGCAGGTCGCCTACGATGCGCTCACCTCGATTCCGGGGGTAAGCTGCGTGAAGCCGAAGGGCGCCATGTACATGTTCCCCAAGCTCGACCCGAAGCGTTACCCGATCCTGAACGACGAGCGTCTGGTATACGATCTGCTGAGCCAACAGCAGATTCTGCTCGTCCAGGGCAGCGCCTTCAATATGAATGATACCCAACATCTGCGTATCGTTTTCCTGCCGCGGGTAGACGAAATCGCAGATGCCATAGGCCGCATAGGACGCTTCCTGACCGGTTATGAACAGCACTAGTCTGTTGTCCTGAGGATCCTTCTTATGGCCGACCTGCATATCGAAGAGTTCCATAAGCACTGCGTTGCAGTGCTGCTGCAGCTGTATAGCGTATTTCCCCGCAAGGCTACGGTGTTCGTCGAAGACATTATCGGACCTGAGGAAAAGGACGAATTCGGCCTTCATAGCGATCTGCATCAGAGCTGCTTTGGCGCAATGATCTGGCTCGCCGATGAAGGCTACCTCCGGTTCGACGCCACCATACGTCAGGAAGCCGTAGATCAGGCAGTACTCACGCAACACAGCTTCGCCAGGCTGGCAAAGCTGGTCCCGGAGCATGGTCAATCGGTCGCACGCGTTCTCGAGCAGACATTGAGAAATGAGTCCAGCACCACAATATCCCGACTGTGTGAAGAGTATCTGGTTTATGACTGAGGTCCCGTGTGGGACGCTGAATCAAAGGACGCTGATGTCATGATGAGAATTCTGCTTTTTCTAGCGACCAACCTTGCGGTCGTGCTGGTGGCAAGCTTTACGCTACGCCTGTTTGGTTTCGATTCCTACCTTGAACGTAGTGGTGGCGGACTGAACCTGACGGCCCTGTTGATTTTCTGTGCGGTCATCGGTTTCGGCGGCTCCCTGGTCTCGCTGCTGATCTCGAAGTGGATGGCCAAGCGCACTACCGGAACCCGGATTATCGAGCAGCCCAGTAACGGAACAGAGCTGTGGCTGGTCGAGACTGTCGCCGAACTGGCCGAGAAAGCTGGCATCGATATGCCCGAGGTCGGCATCTTTCCGGCGCAGCAGGCCAACGCTTTCGCTACCGGCTGGAACAAGAACGCGGCGCTCGTGGCCGTCAGTCAGGGTCTGCTCTCCCGCTTCAGCCGCGAGGAGGCAAAGGCTGTCATGGCTCATGAAATTGGCCATGTTGCCAATGGCGATATGGTGACGCTGGCGCTGATACAGGGTGTGGTGAACACCTTCGTACTCTTTTTTGCCCGCATCATCGGCAGCATTGTGGACCGTCTCGTGTTCAGAAACGAAAACGGTCATGGCATTGGCTTCTTCATCACCACGATGTTCGCCGAAGTCGTGCTTGGCATACTCGCGTCGATGATTGTGCTGTGGTTTTCGAGAAGACGTGAATTCAGAGCTGACGATTGGGGAGCGAGACTGGCCGGTACGCCGGGCATGGTTGGCGCGCTGGAGCGGCTACGCGCCGAAAGCGGCGTACCGAACCAGATGCCCGATAACCTTCAGGCTTTCGGTATAAACGCAGGGTACAAGGAAGGTCTGAAGAAGTTGTTCATGACCCACCCACCCCTCGAAGAACGTATCATGGCGCTAAAAGCTCGCGCCAGATAAAACCTCAGGGGTTCCCGCTGCCCTGATCCTGCTGCTCATAAATGAAACCCGTCAGCATGATCTTGGCAGCGTCGGATAGCTCGACGAACTGCAGACCGTAGAGATAGCGGTTTTCATCAGCAGGATCATTCATCACCTGGCGCTGCCGGATGATACAGCTGATTCTGAATTTCTTGCTGATACCGCTGACCGAAAGATTGAAACTAGTCCTGATCCTGTCATCCGGATAACCGACCGACACCTTGGATTTCAGACCTGCACCGGTCCGGCTGAGATCACAGACTACGCCCGTCTTCGGCCAGCCCTCGACAACACCGTCTTCGGCTGGTGTGATGTCCGCCTGCAACTCGATCTTGAGCCGCTGGGCATTTCTGACCTCAAGTGCCAACAACTCTTCAGGCCAGGCGAGATGCGCGTAAGCAAAAGGATACAGGTGGGCTTCAATGATTCTGCTCTTGAACGCGCAGACCTTGTTCCTTGCGGCTGACCTCACGGTGAACGGCTGGTCCTTCTTCAGAATAACCTGTCGACCCTCGAAGACGGGCATCCTGATCAGAATCGTCTGTCCCTTCGAAAAACCAACCAGACGGGTCGGATATCGTGACTGCTGGTCAGCAGATTCAAGAAACAGCGGATCGCCTATCGAGAGCCCGAGCTGATCAAAGTCAATCTCGACATCCTTACCCTGATACTGAGCTGGTTTGTCCTGCTGCGCCATGCGTTCTCTCGTTGGTTCGGTCTCGTCCCATCATGCTTGTGCTGACGGGCCTTCGGACACAAGGCTAGTCGATCCTGAAGCCAACTGCCTCAAGATAATCCTGCAACACCGAACGGCCGCCTTTCAGACCGACCTTTACTCGGCTGAAGCTGCGCCGGATACGGTAGTTCGAACGAAGCTTGTCGAAATACTCGCCCCTCTGCTCTTCCGGAAGATAACGACCGTGCCGAAGCTTGTTATAGTCACCACGAATGTCGTAGCAGGCGCGGATGGCTGTATGTAAGGCCCATTGAGGGTCAGCATCACGGGAGAAATTCATCTTTCGCAGCGGCGGCTCCGGGAGGAACTGCCCCAGCTTGTGGCGCACAGGGAGGCCAAGCGTATGCGATAGCGCCTCATAGACCTGCGCCGTGGCCATGCCCTTGCCATCGAGTGAGTGGCCTGCGATATGTGGCGTGGCAAGACGGCATAGCATCATCAGTTCGTGGTCGATGTTCGGCTCGTTCTCGAATACGTCGAGCACCGCGAAGAGCTCATCAACGCGCTGCAAACGCTTTTTGAGCGCAGCCTGATCGATGATCTGCCCGCGGCTGGTATTGATCAGGGTCTGGTGAGACTGCAGGTTAGCCAGCATATCCGCATCCAGCAAACGCAGGGTCTTGTATGGACCTTCTTTGATCAGCGGCACATGGAGGGTGATGAAGTCGCACTCGAGCGCCTTCGCCATCGGCTCATAAACGGGCTGGGAAGGCGCTCGGCCATCGTCACGCCCTTTCGCGGTCAGTGCCTGCTGAGCCTCCTGTTGAGCGTCATGCAGGGGTGGATCACAACGCACGACCGTGCACTCAAGCTCTTCAAGTATGTCAGCGAGCATCCCCCCGACATGGCCACAGCCGATGACGCCAACACTTACATCGGCGAAAGCCTTGTCGCGCTCATCCAGCACCACCGTCATGGCGCTGAGAACGTACTCCACCACGGCACTGGCGTTGCAGCCTGGTGAATTGGCAAATGGTATGCCTGCCTGTTCGAGCCAGTCGGTATCGATGTGGTCGGTGCCCACAGTGGCCGATCCGACGAAACTAACCGAGGTGCCTTCCAGCAATGCCTGATTGACGGGCGTGATGGAACGCACAAGCAGAATATCTGCTTTGTGCTTCAGCAGATCCTGCCGCGTTATTCGCCGCCCTGGCAGCTTGACGATATGCCCGATGCTGGCGAAGAAGGCCTCCAGCAGTGGCATGTTTTCATCGGCTACGATGGTAAGGCGCCGGTCTACCTCGTTGGTCGACGCCTGTGCAGCAGTGTCCATTTATCGGCTCGCTTCTACGATAATATTCAGGGGTTCCCCAACAATGACTCGTCGGGATGAGTGAGTTCCAGCTTCTTGCCGAGGTAAGCTTCGAGGTCTGGAATCATGAAGGAGTCGTCCTCGCAGGCAAAACTGATCGAGACGCCGCTTGCGCCTGCCCGGCCAGTTCTGCCGATGCGATGCACATAATCTTCCGGGTCTTCCGGCAGATTGAAATTGATGACGTGAGACACGCCTTCAATGTGAATACCGCGGCCAGCCACGTCCGTCGCGACCAATACTCGGTAACGTCCCGCACGGAACTGCTCTAGCGCTTTCTGCCGCCGGGCCTGCGGCAGTTCGCCCGATATCATCTCGGCAGGAATATTATTCTTCGCGAGCGTTTCATTCATGG
The DNA here is from genome assembly GCA_002354735.1 of Gammaproteobacteria bacterium UBA2679. Taxonomy (GTDB): domain Bacteria; phylum Pseudomonadota; class Gammaproteobacteria; order Pseudomonadales; family Oleiphilaceae; genus Allohahella. Next base: position 244,729 of record DEMD01000003.1, read on the forward strand.
CACGGGTCTGATCCCGGCGATTGCAGAACACGATAACCCGCGAGAGCTCATCACTCTTCAGCAGATTCACCAGCAGATTGAGTTTCTGACTGCTCTCGACCATATACACGCGCTGTTCGACGTTGGTAGCGGCCTGGAGGTTGTCCACGGCCAGCAGAACCTCAGCAGGATCCTGCGTCCAGCGTCGGGCCAGCTCCATGATATCGTCGCTGAATGTCGCACTGAAGAGTAAAGTCTGGCGACCTCTCGGCGTCAGTCGGACGATACGCTTCACATCAGGTATGAAGCCCATGTCGAGCATACGATCGGCCTCGTCGAGCACCATGATCTCGACCTGATCCAGGAATAGGTCACGGCTGCTGATATGGTCGATCAGCCGGCCCGGCGTGGCAATTACAAGATCGACGGCCTCCTCACGCAAGCGTTTTCTGAAACGATCGACCTGCGTGCCACCAATCAGCGTCACGATATTGAGGCGAATGCCGCGACTCAGCTGCCGGGCATCCTTCTCGATCTGCAAGGCCAACTCTCTTGTCGGGGCGATAACGACCGCGCGTGGCTCACTTGCGAAGCGATCTTCGAGCGCTATGGGACGGCTCAGGATTCGCTCGAGAATCGTTAGCAGGAAAGCGGCTGTCTTGCCAGTGCCGGTTTGCGCCTGGCCGATCAGGTCCTGCCCAGTTAGGGTAACCGGAAGCGTCTGCGCCTGAATCGGCGTGCAATGACTGAAGTTCATTCTGGCCAGAGCGCTTTGCAGTGCGGGATTGAGTGCGAGCTGGCTGAAAGCGACCTCACTCGTCTTTACCCCTTTTGCCTCTGCGTTGCCTTCACCGGCCTGCGGCGCTGAGGGGGACACGGGGATGTCCTGCTCTTCATCCGCAGTGGATGAAGTTTCAGCTTCTGCAGCATCCTGAACCTTGGCTTCACGGGCTGCAGCAGCATTCTCCGCCTGCTCGACGTGCGCCTTGGAACGCTCCGCGGCATGTTCCTCTGCGCGAACATCCGAATCGACAGACACGTTGGCTTCATCATCCCAGGCCGGGGCATCCGGAAAGCCTGCGCTGTCATCTATACGTGGCGCACCGTCCTGCGGAGCGGATGCAACCGCGACACTGTTGTCCTCGTCCGGGGTGACTTCCGGAACCGTTTGAGCCGCTTGCGGGCGTCCGGCGGTTACCTGTCCGACTGCGCTCTCATCGAGCGATTGCGCTGCTGTCTTACGATCGTCTGATTCTGTCAAAAGGCCTGTCTCTGCTTGCTGTCTTGGCTTGATAGGAAGGTAGTGTCTGACGCCTGAGTGGCTGCATGTCTACACGCGGCTAAGGACCGCTGCATTCACTACCTCTAATAGTGGTGGTAATGTACGCCAGCCCTAACCATGCTGCAAGCCGGCATAATGTCAATAGTCGCCTGTAACGGGGTGTCGCGATTATGTGGCATTTCGTCATTATGACAGGATCGTCAACCTTTACCGCGCCTGCCTCATGTATTCTTGCACCGGTGATGGCTCGTCAGACCATAGTTCGCCGTGCGCGCAGTCACCAAAGCGGACACAACGACCCAGACGGAACTCGCGAAACATGGTAACGCTGAAATATATTGCAGGTGTGCTGGTATTGCTGCTCGTAATGAGCCAGCAGGCGCTCTCCATTGCACCTTTTCCCAGTGAATCAGGAAGCGGCACCCAGGCCTTTTCTTCCGAGCCTTCCGAATTCCTGCCCCCTCAGCAGGCATTCAGGCTGCGAACCACAGTGGATGGTGCGCAACTCAAGGCCGAGTGGGACATTGGGGCGGACTACTACCTCTACAGAAATCGTTTCGACGTCAGTTTCACCGCGCCCGAGCTGGCTCATCTGGATCCGAACTTCAGCTTCCCCGCTGATGGCAAGCCGAAAGAGGACGCTTATTTTGGCTTGGTCGAGGTGTTTTATGACAAGGCCGAGCTGAGCGTCGACCTCGAGCCTGCGCTCGAGATCCTCGCATCCCGGGGCCAATCGGCTGATGCCGGCATCGAACTGGCCATCACCTTCCAGGGCTGCGCCGAAGCGGGCTTGTGCTACCCACCCCAAACCGAAAATGCTCTCTACCTGGCTGACACCGACACCGAGCAGGCCAACGCGGCTCCGCCCGGCGAGCAATCTTCCGTGTCAGGTGGTGCTGGCGAACTGGATACCGCGTCCGCCAGCTCGCTCGCGAGCATACTTCAGTCCGAGGGAACCTTGTTCAATCTGGGACTGTTCTTCCTCTTGGGTATTGGCCTGGCCTTCACACCCTGCGTGTTTCCGATGATCCCGATTCTTTCGAGCATCATTGCTGGACAGCAAAATCGGCCCTCCACCGCCAGGGCCTTCATGCTCTCCCTCAGTTATGTGCTCGGCATGGCGATCACGTATGCGATGGCCGGTGTAGTAGTCGGTTACTTTGGCGCGGCAGCCAATATACAAAGCGCGATGCAGAACCCAGTCGTGCTCTCAGTATTCAGCGCGATATTCGTGCTTCTGGCACTGGCCATGTTTGGCCTGTTCGAGCTCCAGCTACCCGCTTTTGTTCGAGATCGCCTCAGTTCAGTATCACAGAAGCAGAGCGGCGGCCATCTAGCGAGCGTAGCAGGCATGGGAGCCGTTTCAGCGCTGGTGGTTTCGCCCTGCGTAACGGCACCGCTAACAGGTGTACTTATCTATATCAGCACCACCCAGAATGCCTTGTATGGAGGGCTGGTCCTGCTCGTACTGGCGCTTGGAATGGGTTTACCGCTGATTCTACTCGGTACCGGCGGCGGCAAGCTCCTACCCAAAGCTGGTGCCTGGATGAACCAGGTGAAGGGCGTGTTCGGCGTCATGTTGCTCGGGGTAGCCATCTGGTTGCTCGAGCGTGTGCTTCCAGGCGCCGTAACCTTGGCGCTATGGGGCGTGTTGGCTGGCGTCTCTGCCGTATACCTTGGCGCGTTCGATACACTGCCAGCTCAGGCGCATGGGTCCGGAACGTTCCGTCTGCGCAAGGGGCTCGGCCTCGTACTCTTCATTTATTCGGTGACGCTGCTATTGGGTGCGGCCGCGGGGGGCAATGATCCCTTCAGCCCGCTCGATCGCTTTGCATTAGGCAGCCGACAGATCGAGCCGGGAAGCCCGGTGGCATCCGCCGCGGCAGATGGATCGAGCCCAGAGCGCGGCGCACCCTTTACCTTTCGCATCGTCAAGACGCAGTCAGAACTTGATGAGGCACTGGCCTCCGCGGTTCGCAAAGGTCAACCGGCCATGCTGGATTTCTACGCGGATTGGTGCATTAGCTGCAAGGTCATGGAGCGCCAGGTGTTTCCGCACCCGGATGTCAGCTCGAAATTGCAGGCATTTACACTGATCAAGGCGGACATCACCGAGAATGACACCGAGCATAAAGCCATGCTTGATCGCTATCGGTTGTTCGGCCCGCCAGCCCTGCTATTCTTCAACAAACGCGGCGTAGAGCTGGAAGGTGAGCGGATAGTCGGCGAAATCGGATTGGAAGCGTTCAGCCTGCATCTGGCTGGTGTGCTGCTGACCGACAGCGAGCTGACGGCGAGCCGGTAGTTTCAGGCCTTGTCGCCAAGCCTGATCAGATAGTGGTATTCGTTTCCAGTGGCCTGGGACTCACAGAGTTCGTGACCGAGGAAGAGGCAGAATTTTGGGATATCCCGCTGTGTTGCAGGATCAGTCGCCCGTATTTGAATGGTATCTCCTGACCGAAGGGTACGTATAACTTCATGCAGCTTCATCACAGGCTCGGGGCAATACATCCCCCTCAAGTCGATAGTGCAGGCCGTAGCTGACTTAGTTTCGTCATTCATTCATGTGCCTCTGTCGCGCCTCGTACAATCGTTGGCTAAGCTTTGTGCAGCGTTTGCGTCATAACAATATTTGCATTCTTTAATTAAGCATCCGCCTTGATCTGAATCAGTATATCGAGAGTCGCCAGTTGCGACTATTGCTCATTGGAGCGGGCGACCTTGCCTGCCGGCCCTCTGATCACTTTTTAGGTTGACTCACCCAGAGCTCGAACCTAGTATGCGAGCCGTTTCAAGCGGCGCCTCAGAGCTGGAGGCGCTTGCGGCTACCTCGGACAACATTCAGGAATCCCGGTAACCCCGTAATTCAATATCTAGCGTGGTAAGAGAATGACTACTGCAGTGAGCAATGAAACCTACAACTACAAGGTCGTTCGCCAGTTCGCGATCATGACCGTCGTCTGGGGCATCGTAGGTATGTCAGTCGGTGTACTGATCGCTTCCCAGCTTATCTGGCCTGAGTTGAACAGTTCACTTCCATACTTCCACTTCGGCCGTCTCCGCCCGCTACACACGAATGCGGTCATTTTCGCCTTCGGCGGTTGCGCCCTATTCGCCACCTCTTACTACGTCGTCCAGCGAACCTCACAGGCCAGACTGTTCTCCGACGGGCTGGCAAGCTTTACCTTCTGGGGCTATCAGGCGGTTATCGTGGCGGCAGTCATTACGCTACCGCTCGGCTACACGACCAGCAAGGAGTACGCTGAACTCGAATGGCCGATCGACATATTGCTGGCGATCGTCTGGATCAGCTATGCAGTCGTGTTCTTCGGTACTATCGTCAAGCGCAAGATGAAGCACATTTATGTCGCCAACTGGTTCTATGGTGGCTTCATTCTCATGGTCGCCATTCTGCATATCGGTAACAGCATGGCAGTGCCCGTGGGCCCGATGAAGTCGTACTCTATCTATCCTGGCGCGATAGACGCGATGGTGCAGTGGTGGTACGGCCATAACGCAGTTGGCTTCTTCCTCACCGCCGGTTTCCTGGGCATCATGTATTACTTCGTGCCAAAGCAGGCCGGACGTCCCATCTATAGCTATCGCCTGTCAATCGTGCACTTCTGGGCACTGATCAGTATCTACGTCTGGGCGGGTGCGCATCACCTGCACTACAGTGCGCTGCCCGACTGGGCTCAGGGTGCTGGCATGGTCATGTCACTCATTCTGCTGGCGCCATCATGGGGCGGCATGATCAATGGCATGATGACGCTTTCAGGCGCGTGGCATAAGCTGCGGACCGACCCGATTCTCCGCTTCCTGGTCGTTTCTCTTTCGTTTTACGGTATGTCGACGTTCGAAGGTCCCATGATGTCGATCAAGACGGTCAACGCACTGTCACACAACACGGACTGGACCATCGGACACGTGCATTCCGGTGCCCTCGGCTGGGTCGCCATGATTTCGATCGGCGCCTTGTACCACCTGCTGCCACGTATGTATGGCCTGAAGGAAATGTACTCGGTCAGCTTGATCAACGTTCACTTCTGGCTGTCGACTATCGGCACAGTGCTGTACATCGCGGCAATGTGGGTAAATGGCATCATGCAGGGGCTCATGTGGGGCGCGACCAACGATGATGGCACCCTGACATACAGCTTCGTTCAGTCGGTGGATGCCAGCTACTACGGCTACGTCATTCGAGCACTCGGAGGCTTCATCTTCCTGAGCGGCATGTTCGTGATGGCCTATAACCTCTACCGTACTGTGCGTCAGGAAAAAGCCGTCAGTCTGGACAGCGTAGCGCAAGCTGCCTGACGACATTAGCTGGAGAGTATTGACTGATGAAACATGAAGTAGTTGAAACCAATCTAGGTTTGATGATTCCACTCATCATACTGGTGGTAAGTTTTGGTGGTCTGGCTGAAGTCGTTCCATTGTTTTTCCAGAAGTCGATCACAGAGCCGATCGAAGGCCTTACACCGCTGACAGCAGTCCAGCTCGAGGGGCGTGATATTTACATCCGCGAAGGCTGTAGTGTCTGCCATACCCAGATGATTCGACCATTCCGATCAGAGACCGAACGCTATGGCCCCTACTCGGTCGCGGGCGAGTTCGTGTACGACCATCCGTTTTTGTGGGGGTCCAAGCGTACAGGGCCTGATCTGGCTCGCGTAGGCAACAAGTACAGTGATGCATGGCAGCGAGCTCACCTCTACAATCCTCGCGACGTCGTACCCGAATCGAACATGCCAGCGTTCCCCTGGCTGTTCACGCAGAAGCTCGACGCCAGCAATACAGCGGCGAAGATGACCGGCCTTCGTCGGGTGGGTGTCCCTTATACGGACGAAGACATCAGCGGCGCAGCCGAGGCTGTTGAAGGCAAGTACGAAATCGAGGCCCTTGTGGAGTATCTGCAGCAGCTAGGTACCATCCGAAGCGGTCGTGAGCGGGGATAAGCGTGATGGATGCAGGAACGCTCAGAGGCATTTTCACGCTCATTCTCATGGCCACATTCATCGCACTGATCTTCTGGGCCTTCAGCCGGAAGCGCGCGAAGCAGTTCGATGAAGCCGCCAACCTTCCCTTTGCGGACGAAGAAAAAGACCGCGAAACTCTACAGAAACAACAGGATTAATGGGCTATGAGTACCTTTTGGTCTGTATGGATATCAGTCATCGTGCTTGGTTCGATCATCGGGTGTGCCTGGCTAATCCTTGCTACGCGCAAAGGCGAACGATTCAAGGACTCCACCGAGGAGACAACCGGTCACAGTTTCGACGGCATCGAAGAATATGATAATCCGATGCCAATGTGGTGGTTGAAGTTGTTCTGGCTCACCATCATATTCGGAATTATCTATCTCATTATTTACCCGGGTCTGGGCTCCTACAAGGGTGTCGCAGGCTGGACCTCCCATGGCCAATGGGCCGATGAGGTCTCAGCAGCGGACCAGCGATTTGCCCCGCTGTATGCCGAGTTGGCGGCTCAGGATCCGGAGCAGCTGATGAAGGATGAAGAAGCGCTGGGCATCGGTCAGCGACTCTTTGCCAATAACTGCGCGGTCTGCCATGGCTCCGGCGGCCGGGGCAACGTCGGTTTTCCTGATCTGACCGATAACGAATGGCTATATGGCGGTTCGCACGAAAAGATTCTGGAGACGCTGCTGAACGGCCGTCAGGCGCTTATGCCAGCGTGGCAGGATGTACTGGGCTCGGCAGGTGTGACCCAGGTTGCGCATTACGTGCGCGGACTGAGTGGACAGAAGAACGTCGATGAGAAATTGGCACAGGCGGGCGCTGAGAAGTTCCAGCAAAACTGTGTGGTCTGTCATGGCGCGAATGGTGAAGGCAACGAAGCTTTCGGCGCACCAAACCTGAGCGACAGTATCTGGTTGTACGGTGGTACCCAGAATATCGTGGAAATGACTTTGCGTTATGGGCGTAAAGGCAGAATGCCGAACTTCGAAGAGGTTCTTGGCAGGGATCGGCTCTATGTGCTGGCTGCCTACGTAAAAAGCTTATCTCAGCAATAATAAAGACAAAGCTCAGGTAGATAAGCCTCAAATGTCCGGCGGTACTGTAGCTGCGCTGCAGTACCCCTGACGATTCACTGCAAGTGAGAGGCCAATGCCAGAACGAATCCCGGCTATTCAGATAGACCCAAAGACTGCGGGTGCTGCGCTTCACGCTGATTCCAGGCGGGAACACGAAACAACCGATCTTTATGAAAGGCGTAAGAAGATCTACGTCAAGAAAGTGCTCGGCTTCTTTCAGAGAATCCGGACCTTTACGCTCTATTTTTTCATGGGCGCCTATTTCCTGACCTGCTGGATCAGCATCGATGGTCAGCAACTCGTTCACTTCGATCTGCCGGAGCGGCAGTTCCATATATTCGGCGCGACATTTTGGCCACAGGATTTTGCCCTGCTGGCAGCCATGCTCATCATTGCGGCCTTCGGCCTGTTTTTCGTAACCACCCTGTTCGGTAGGGTGTGGTGCGGTTATACCTGCCCGCAAACGGTCTGGACCTTTATCTTCATCTGGCTGGAGGAGAAATTCGAAGGCAGTCGTAACGCCCGGATGAAGCTCGACCAGCAACCCTGGACGCGGGAAAAGGTCGTAAAGAAAGGCCTTACGCATACCAGTTGGCTGTTGGTGGCGCTGGCCACCGGTTTGACCTTCGTTGGCTATTTCTATCCAGTCAGGGAGCTGGTGCCAGATTTCTTCACGCTTTCTGTAGACAGCGGCTGGGCCTATTTCTGGATAGCCTTCTTCACCGTAGCGACCTATCTCAACGCAGGCTGGCTGCGTGAGCAGGTATGCATTTACATGTGCCCCTACGCCCGCTTTCAGTCGGTCATGTTCGATCAGGACACGCTCACGGTTGCCTACGACCCGGTTCGCGGTGAACCTCGCAGTGGTCGAAAGAAGTCGCTCGATCACAAGGCCGTTGGCCTCGGCGACTGTATTGACTGCGGCATGTGCGTGCAGGTCTGCCCGACAGGGATCGATATTCGCGATGGCTTGCAGTACGAGTGCATCGGCTGCGCCAAGTGTATCGATGCCTGTGACAACATCATGGACAGGATGGGTTACGACCCAGGTCTGATTCGGTATGCAACCGAACGCGAGCTTAACGGCAAGCAATCCAGACTGATCCGGGCGCGAACCATTGGCTACGGCCTTGCACTGACGGCAATGCTCGCATTCTTTGCCTATTTCATCATGGCTCGCGCCGATCTGGCTCTCGATGTATTGCGTGACAGGGGCTCTCTTTACAAAACCGCGCCAAGTGGCTTCATCGAGAATGCTTATCTTCTTCAAGTTTCGAACAAGACTGACGTGGAGCGCCGTTTCCGTGTCGAGGTCTCTGGTGACATTGACTTCCAGATCAGTGGCAAGACCTCGATTACGGTGCCGCCTGCCGCTGTCGCTTCGTTGCCGGTAGCCGTGGAGGTGGATCCGGAAACGATTCGTCAGAGCACCTACGAACTTGAATTCGCGCTCGTATCCGATGAAACCGGCGATGCTGCGGTGCGTACACAAAGTACATTTCTTGGTCCCATAGCGCGTTGACGAATCATCGCGCTGTCATCAGTCACACGAGTATCTGAGCTATGCATCAGCAAGAACGCGCCAGTAAGCACCCTGCCGACGATGCAGGGATTTCCCGACCCTGGTATCGGGAAAAATGGGTTTGGCTACTCATCGCCATACCTGCCTCCTCAGTCGTTTTCGGCATAATCATGCTGACGCTGGCGATCCGAAGCGATACCGCGCTCGTCAGTGATGACTACTACAAGGAAGGCCTCGCCATCAATCAGACAATGGCCCGTGAGCGCGTGGCCGAGACGCTGGGTCTGCAAGGGAGCATGACACTTGACGACAGTACCGGTCAGCTCAGCATCGTACTTGATAGCACGATCAGCAGTTCGGCTGAAGGCCAGCGACTGGGGCACATTCCCACGCCGCCGGCACTCGTTCTGGAAGTCGCGCACCCCACCAAGGCCGATCAGGACGCCTTCATTCAGCTTTACCCATCACAGCGGGGATCAGGAAGCTACGGGAGTTACGAGAGCGTTGTTTCCGCGGAAGTTCTGCAAAAACTCAGCGGTCGTCGCTATTTCAGTCTGACAGATTCTGCCAATACCTGGAGAATCCGCGCGGAAGGCAATCTGGCTCAAGAGGATACAGTGGCAATTGGCCAAGCATCCGAGTAAGACCTGTTTCCACTGCCATAACGCTATAGCGCCAGGCGTTCTCATTGCGGTTCAGCGGACGGCTGAGGCTGTAGACCATGTCTGCTGCTATGGCTGCAAGGCCGTAGCAGAGCTGATTCTTGGCCAGGGCCTCGGCCGGTTCTATCAATACCTCGACACGCCTCTGCCCCGCCCCGACGAAGTGTCTGACGCGCAGGACATGGCCTTGTCAGTCTACGACCGAGATGATCTGCTCGCGGAGTTGGCAGAAGCCCGCCTGGTCAAAGCGTTCGATGGCTCAGAGAAAACACTGCTCGACATTCGCTTGAGTATTCGTGGCATAACCTGCGCCGCCTGTGTATGGCTGATCGAGAACGCCATGCGAACTGTGCCAGGTGTCGAAAGCTGTCTGGTGAATCTGGGCTCGCACGAAGCTCAGTTGGAGTGGTATCAGGACGAGGTGCCGCTCAGCACCCTGTTGAGCAGGATGCGCAGACTTGGCTACGAAGCGATACCACTGACCGCCGAGATTCAGGAAGCCGAGCTTAAAAAGAATCAGCGTACAGATCTGCTGCGCATCGGGATCGCCGGCATCGGCGCCATGCAGGCCATGATGCTGGCAATCCCAACCTATTTCGGCATGCTCGACGTGAGCGGTGAAACCATGCTGACGTTTTTCAGGATGGCAGCCCTCTTCATCGCCACGCCTGTCGTCTTTTTCTCCGCACAGCCATTTTTTGCCGGTGCGAAACGCAGCCTGATCAACACCTTCAGGACCCGTCAGGTTGGTCAGCTCACCATGGAGGTACCAGTGGCGCTGGCTATGGCCCTCGCCTACGGCTCAAGCCTGATGATCACCTGGCAGGGCGGCGACGAGGTCTATTTTGATTCTGTCTGCATGTTCACCTTCTTTCTCCTGCTGGGGCGCTTTTTCGAAAACAAAGCGCGTCTGAAGATGGTTCATGAATCTGCACGGCTGTCGCAGCAGCGTTTCGTTCTCTACGAGCGGCTGGACTCCGCGACGCTACGCCTTAAGGATCAGGTGCTCGTCCGCGATATGCAGGTGGGCGATGTCATCCGCCTGGGGAGCGGCCAGCTTATTCCCTTTGATGGCGAGATCTGCTCTACCGACAGCACGCCGGGGCAAAGTTATCACGTCAACGAAGCAGCGCTTACAGGCGAGTTCAGGCCTCAGCGCAAGCGGCCGGGGGATAGTGTGTTGAGCGGGTCGGTAGTGGTCGATACACCCGTCCCTGCCCGCGTCGTCCGCGTCGGTAGCGACAGTTTCCTGTCAACCGTAGATCGCCTGGTCAATCGGGCGCTCTCGGAGCGGCCTGCGGTCGCCCGGCTCGCAGACCGGGTCGGCGGCATATTCGTCTTCGGTGTGCTCGTCGTGACTTCACTCGTTTTCGCCTTCTGGTACTGGTACGACCCTGATGCACCGCTAAGGGCCTTTGAAATTGCCTTATCGGTTCTGGTGGTCACCTGTCCGTGTGCACTCGCTCTGGCAACCCCCACCGCACTCACTTCCGCGACCAATGCACTGCGGCGCCTGGGCCTTATCGTGACCAGAGGCCACACGATAGAAACCATGGCAAGGGTCGATACCATCGTTTTCGACAAGACGGGTACCCTTACGTACGGCCACCTGTCGCTCCGTAGCGAGATTGACCTGGTGCAGCTTCAGCTCGCAGCGGACCTGGCCGCGCACTCGGAGCATCCCGTATCACGTGCGCTAGCCAAAGCCGCCGAAGGTCATTCCACGAGCCGCCTGCAATCAGGGTCACGCTTCGAAGCGGTACGGGTCGTTCCTGGCTCAGGCGTGGAAGGTAAACTCGACGGCGTGGTCTACCGCCTGGGCAACGCCGAATTCGTTGCGGAACTGTTGCTGGCGGATTCGCTGCCGCAGAGCGACGGCGAGCACACTGAAGCCTGGTTGGTAGGCGCCACTTCGCCAGCGGTGTGCACGCGCTTTGAATTTGATGATGAAATCAGGCCGGAAAGTCCTGAGGTCATCAGCAGGTTCAACATTGACCTTCACCACGACTGCAGGATGATGTCGGGGGATCGTCCTGGTCCGGTACATCGCGTGGCAGAAGCACTGGGGATTCGCCAGGCGCTCGCCGGCTGCTCGCCGGATGACAAGCTCGCGGCTGTGCAGCGACTACAGGATGATCGAGTCGTCGCAATGATTGGCGATGGCATAAATGATCTACCCGCCATGGCGGCGGCCCATGTGTCCATCGCGATGCACGAGGCCAGTGATCTCGCCCAGGTGAAGGCCGACGCACTGCTCGGCGCTGGCCGCCTTGCCGCCCTGCCTGCTGCATTTCTGCATGCCCGCAAGACACTCAAGATCATTCGCCAGAACCTGGGCTGGGCGCTGGGGTATAATGCCATCGCATTGCCGCTTGCTATGGCTGGCCTGGTGCCGCCATGGGCAGCTGCAATCGGCATGTCGCTGAGCTCACTTATCGTCGTGTTCAACGCTATGCGGCTCAACCGGATATCACCAGCCTGAGGCTCTATGGAAATTGTACTCGTCTTGATACCGCTTTCGCTGATACTGCTTGCTGTTGCAGTGATGATATTCCGCTGGGCCGTTCGCAATGGGCAGTATGATGATCTCGATGGACCCGCCCATCGAATCCTGTTCGATGATGATCTGGCCGAGCACCCGGAGAAAAGGGATAGCAGAGCTGGAAAAGAGGCCGACGGAGCACCGCGAGCGGATAATACAGACTGATGTGGACATCGCTCATCGCCATCGGAATCGGCCTGTTGGGCAGCACTCATTGTCTGGCCATGTGCGGCGGCATTGCAGGTGCCCAGTCTATTGCCGCTGGTCGAGCCGGCAACGTGGGCGCCACCGCAAAGATTGAAATTGCGCCGGTCCTGCTGTTCAACTTCAGCCGCCTGCTTAGCTACGCGTTCCTCGGATTGATTTTCGGTACGGTCGGCTCAGTGCTCGCCGTAAACATGCCAGCACTGATTCTGCTGCGAGCCATCGCGGGCTTGTTGCTGGTCGCAATGGGGCTCTATATAGGCCAGTGGTGGTATGGTCTGGTGACGCTGGAGCGCATCGGCAGCCGGCTTTTTCGCCCTGTTCAGCGCGGGCTGAAAGTGAAGACCACCGCCTGCGGAGGACCCAGCGCCGCCCTCCAGCCCGGCCGTTCTCTGTGGCAGATCTCTGCTGCGGGCATGCTCTGGGGGCTGCTGCCATGTGGCCTGGTCTACAGTGCGCTGGCCTGGTCCTTCAGCCAGGCAGATGGCCCGCAGGCCGCCTGGCTCATGTTCTGCTTCGGCCTCGGCACGCTGCCAAGCATGATTTCCGCTGGCCTCCTGGCCTACCATGTCCGCCGCATCCTCGGCCGGCGCAATGTTCGCAAGGCTGCGGGTCTCCTGCTGATCGCCTATGGTCTGTGGACCATTCCCCTGGGCGCCATTATAAACGTCGTGAGTTCGGCCCATGCCTGAGCCGACGCTGATCTATTTACTTCGAACACCGATCACTGACGCCAGAGCCCTCCGCGCCGAAGTCGAATTCATCAGCCCACTTCCGCTCGATTTCCGGATCATTGAAGACCTTCAGACCCTGAAGCAGCTACTGCTGCGAAGCCAAGACGCTGTATCTGAAGGCTCTCAGAAGCCGCCCGCATTACTCTTGTACTGGCAGATCACCAGACGCCGCCTTCGCGAGGGCTGCGACCTTCTGCTGCGAGCCTGCTTCAAGGACAATGACGAGCACCGTGCGCTAGAGAGTTTGCGCAATGTATTACCGTGGCAGGATGATGCGGTTATCGCAGCAAGGTTTGCAGACCTGCTGCTGGCTTTCCAACAAAGACAGCTTGACCAGAATGATCTGGTTCAACGGCTCACAAAGCTCGCTGTGGATCTGGATCATCTTTATCGTCAAGTCGTCGCAGGCGCAGCTCCAGCGTGCCTCGAACTTATTCGGATACCCGAAGCGGCAGATCCCGCGCATGCTGCTGCTTTGATTGTCGAGCGGCTTGCCTTACAGCACGGCCAGAGTTTCGAGCCACTTCAGCAACACTTTTCTCAACGGATCTACGCCAGCGACAAGGGCCGCATCAGGCTGGATCTGATTCTCGAAGATGTTCTGGCCATAGCTGAACAGGCGCAAAAGCCGATGCAGGTGCTGGATGTTGGCTGTGGCGAAGCGCCTGTCAGCCGGCGACTACTGGGAACGACTCAGCGTCTGGTTTTGATCGAACCTTCACCCAGCATGCTGGACACGGCCGTCGCGAACGTGGAAAGCGCACTCGTCAGCCTTGGCAATGCTGCGCCGACTGTCGAAGCATTCAAGGGCTATGCGCAATCAAGCATTGCATCGATCAAAGGTGAGTTCGATCTGATTCTCGCGCATGCGGTGAGTGAGTGGACCGAGGCACCATTGGCCCTACTCGGTCAGCTTTGCGACCGGCTCGGACCCGGGGGCAGACTTTCGCTCGCCGTCTACAATGAGCACGGTCTGCGCTTCAGGCGATTGATCCGTGGCCAATATGACGATCTGCCGCCGCGACCGCGAAACTACAAGGGCGGGCTTACACCCATACACCCACTTGCGCCCGAAGAAATCGAAACATGGTGTAGAGCGAGGGGTTTGAGGATCGAGCGCCTGCGAGGTCTTCGCTGTTTTGCCGACTACCAGGCGTCCCAGCGAGACTCAGTGCGCCCTGGCGCCTCTCCGGCCGACAACGCTATTGCCGGGCTACCGAAAGGCAGCAAGGCGTTCGCCTCGGCGCTTGATCAGTATCAGCAGCTTCTGAGTGCAGAGCGCGAAGTCTCACTCCAGGACCCCTTCAGACGGCTTGCGCGCTATTTACACATCGTCATCTGTCGGGACCAGGACTGAGCGCACGCTGATCTACAGCAGGCTTCGATTAACCGCCGTCAGAAAAAGTATCGCAGTCTTCGACCCGGCCACTGCTGTAGCCGCGCTTGAACCAGTCCATGCGCTGCTGGGAGGTGCCATGGGTAAAGCTTTCAGGAACGATATAGCCCTGGCTACGCTTCTGAAGCCGATCGTCACCAACGGCACTAGCGGCAGCAAGGCCTTCTTCCAGGTCACCCGCCTCGAGCAGAGACCGTTTCTGATCAGCATTGTGCGCCCAGATACCGGCAAAGCAATCCGCCTGTAACTCCTGGCGGACAGAGAGCGCATTCACTTCGGCCTCCGATCGCCCCTGTCCCTGCTGCTGCACCTGTGCGGAGACACCCAGCAAGGTTTGCACATGATGTCCGACCTCATGAGCGATTACATAAGCCTGTGCAAAGTCACCTGGCGCACCGTAGCGCTGCCCAAGATCATCAAAGAAGCTAAGGTCCAGATACACCTTCTGATCAGCTGGACAGTAGAATGGCCCCATGGCTGCCTGCGCAAAGCCACAGGCCGATCGAACCGAGTCAGAAAATAACACCAGCCGCGGCTCTTCATAGCTGCCGCCTTTGCTCTCAAACAAGCTATGCCAGGTCGTTTCGGTGTCGCCGAGCACAGCTGCAATGAACTGTGAGTGTTCATCGTTCAGCTGTTCAGGCGCCGTCGGTGCAGACTGCTGCGAACTTTGTCCGGAACCGGGGTCCACCAAGGTGCCTATGACTGCCGGATCAACTCCGAAATACATAGCCACCAGAATCAGTACGACGGACCCAAGGCCACCACCCAGCAGGCGCCGCCCCCCGGAGCTGCGTCCGCGTCTATCCTCGACATTGCGGCTACTCCGCAGATTTCTCCATTTCATTCCAGTCTCGCCTCACCTGTTGATACCTCAGGTACGACCATACGTGTCTTCTAGGCGAACGATATCATCCTCGCCGAGATAGCTGCCGGATTGAACCTCTATCAACTCAAGCGGAATCACGCCAGGATTTTCAAGACGGTGGGTCACGCCCAGCGGAATGTAGGTGCTTTCATTCTCACTGAGTAGCGTGTCTTCACCACCACGGCTAACCAGTGCAGTGCCACTGACGACGACCCAGTGCTCAGCACGATGATGATGCTTCTGCAGGGACAGTCTGCCCCCTGGCTTAACCTGAATACGCTTGACCTGGAAACGCTCACCGAGTGCGATACCTTCGTAGGTACCCCATGGCCGGTGCACCTTCTTGTGGAATCGATGTTCATCACGCGCCTTGGCGCGCACCTGCGCAACCAGCTTCTTGACATCCTGGACCCGGTCCATCGCAGCTACGAGAACCACGTCGTCAGTTTCCACGACGACATGATCCTGCAGTCCGATGGCAGCGATCAGTCGGCCCTCTGAATGCAGATAGCATCCGCTGACGTCCTCGGTGATCACATCGCCTCGGGCGACATTGCCATCAGCATCCTTGCTCTGCATTTCGTACAGTGCCGACCACGAGCCGACATCACTCCAGCCGGCGTCGAGCGGAACGACGAGGGCCGAGTCAGTCTGTTCCATCACCGCATAGTCAATCGAATCATCGGGGCAGGCATTGAATCGAGCCTCATCGACTCTCAGGAAGTCGAGATCTCGGGTCTTGCCAGCAAAAGCCGCCTGGCAAGCCTCATGAATCTCCGGTCGAAACTTTTTCAGCTCTTCGAGAAAGCGCGCAGCCCTGAAGACGAACATGCCACTGTTCCAGAGATATTCGCCCGAAGCTACGTAACGCTCCGCCGTCGCCTGATCAGGTTTCTCGACGAACTCGGTGACCCGCATAGGCGTACTGTCGTCAGCAGCGCCCCCCTCCGCTCTCTCCGAGCGAATATAGCCATAGCCTGTGTGCGGGCTGTCCGGAACGATTCCGAAGGTCACCATTGCGCCTGATCTGGCGGCCTCGACTGCCGTGGCCACTGCTGCGACAAAAGTTTCGGTACCGGTAATAACGTGATCGGCCGGCAACACCAGTAGCATGGCATCCGGATCCGTCTCGAGTGCTTCGAGGGCAGCCAGCGCAATCGCCGGCGCTGTATTTCGTGCACTTGGTTCCAGGATGATGGCATTGCCGCCGGTGCTGGCCTTGAGCCCCTGATTCTGCAAAGTCGCAGCGACCAGGAAACGGTGCTCCTCGTTACTCACGATCAGCAGCCTGTCGGCCTCGAGCTTGCCAATCCTTGCGATGGTTTCCGCAAGCAACGAGCCCGCATGAGTCAGACTCAGGAACTGCTTGGGAAAGGCTTCTCTGGAAAGCGGCCACAGACGGGTGCCAGACCCGCCGCATAAAATGACACTGGTTAACATCCTGTGATCCTGTCGAAGTGTTACGGCGCGCCGGTGGCGCCAGTCAATCTGGTCAGTAAGTCTACATCACTCTTGGCAAGTCTGCCGCAGGCGAGCATATCTGCTACAACTACTGATACCGCCGATTTGGACAAGCACCTAAACTAGCCGCTTCCAATGGAATGCCAGAAACGGAGACCGGAGTGCCGGCACAAGCGACACCAATTCGACATCAAAGTGTGCGACGTCAGAACGCGCAGTTCTACAAAGCAATGTTTGCCACAGCCTTCATCGGCTTGCTAGCGCTCGCAGGTAGCGATAGAGGCCTTCCCGCCCCTCCCACTCAAGTGGTCAGTAATGGTGAAGACACTTCACGAAGGGCTGCACTGCGGGAACATATGGAGTGGCTGTCGGTCGAAAAGTTCAATCCCGATTTTGTATCGGAGCCAGTCAGAATCCTGACCAGCACCTTCGGGGCGCGCTGAAGACGTCCCGCTTACTCCTGAGCCAGGCGCTTGCGCTCAGCACTTGATACGGCGCCTGGAACTCCGACCTGAGTTCAGGCCTTGGCCGTCACTCTGACTACAGCCTTCCCGACCAATTTTCGTTGAGCCATGTTGTCGATCGCTTTAGGCGCATCGGCGAAATCATAGATTTCGTTCACCTTCGGCTTGAGCTGGCCATCATTCAGCCATACACCCAACTGCTTGAAGTTGGCAAAATTTTCTTCAGGAAACTTTTGCGCAAACGCACCCCAGAATACGCCGACGAGCTGGCAGCCTTTCAGCAGGGTGAGATTTGCGGGAACCTTCGCAATATCGCCGCTGGCGAAACCGATCACGAGATGACGACCGTTCCAGCCCAGTGAACGGAGGGCGGTTTCTGTCTTGTCACCACCTACTGGATCGTAAACGACGTCTATCGGATCGTTCTTGGATATCGCCTTGAGTGCGTCCTTGAAGTCGTCCCGACCGTAGTTGATGAACTGATCGGCACCTGCGGTCTTGGCTGCTTCAAGTTTCTCGTCACTACTGGCAGCAGCAATCACGTAAGCGCCCATGGCCTTTGCAATCTCCACCGCAGCAAGCCCCACCCCGCCGCCAGCACCCAACACCAGCACGCGCTCTCCAGCCTGGACGTCTGCACGCTGCTTGAGTGCATGCATGGAAGTGCCGTAGGTCATCATGAACCCTGCGGCGGTCAAATCATCCAGGCTCTCCGGCGTCGGCACGATGTTAGCTGCACCCACCACGACCTTCTCGGCAAAGCCACCCCAGCCAGTCAGTGCCATCACCCGATCGCCAGCCTTGAAGCCTTTCACCTGCTCGCCCACTTCCAGTACTCGACCGCTGATCTCGCCACCCGGGCTGAATGGCAGCGTTGGCTTGAACTGATAGTTGCCTTCGATGATGAGTGTGTCAGGAAAGTTGAGCCCAGCCGCGGCAACTTCTATCAACACACCTTTGGGATTCAGCTTGGGATCGGCAGTTTCTTCAACAACAAGATTGCTCGCAGGTCCGAGCGTCTTACATAGAACGGCTTTCATGAATCACAATGCTCCTCGTGTTTTTGTAGCCCGAGTCTACCCCAAGCCAGCCACTCAATCGACGCCAAGCTTCAGCTCGGCAATGCTTTCACGCCGGGGCCTGCTGATGACGCCACGCTCGCTGACGAGATAATCGACCAGTGCTGCCGGTGTCACATCAAAGACCGGATTAATCGAACGCACACCGTCGGCGGCGAAGCGGCGATCAGCGATCTCGATGATCTCACTGCCCGGGCGCTCCTCGATCTCGATCTCAGAACCATTCGCCACACCGGGATCGAAAGTACTCGTTGGCGCCACCACCATGAACTTCCATCCGTGATAGCGCGCCTGGACCGCAAGGCCATAGGTGCCGATCTTATTGACCACATCGCCGTTGGCAGCCACACGATCGGCACCAACGATGACCCAACCGGGTTTTGTTGATCGCGCCATCATCGATGCGGCAGCCGAGTCTACGATCAGCGCACACGGTATGCCTTCGCGTTGCAGCTCCCAGCTCGTCAGTCTCGCGCCCTGCATCCAGGGCCGCGTTTCATCCACGTACACCAGCTCAACCATATGCTGCTCATGCAGACTTCGAATAACGCCGAGCGCCGTGCCGTGGCCACCGGTCGCCAGGCTGCCAGTGTTGCAATGGGTCACAATAGGCTGCGCCTGACCGCCCTTGGCAGTGGAAGCAATCAGCTCGGCGCCATGCCGGGCCATGAGTCGATTGTTCTGCAGATCTTCATCGTGAATCGCCACAGCCTCCTCGGTGAAACGCTTGATAAACGTCTCGGCAGCGCTGCTGCCTTCGCCTAGCGTGGAAAGCAGAGCCTCGAGATAGCGATTCATGCGTCGGATCGCCCAGAACAGGTTTACCGCAGTGGGTCTGGACGCTGCCAGCAATTCGCTGGCCGCATTCACGGCAGCCTGGATCGAGCCCTGACTGCAAGGCGGACTGCCCGCACCGACAGCAGCTCTGGCAGCCAGCACCATGCCATAGGCTGCACTGATGCCGATGGCCGGTGCCCCACGCACGACCATGGCCTGGATGGCATCTGCGACGGCAGCTGCCGAATCGCAAACGATCCATTGCTCCCTTAATGGCAAGGCGCGCTGGTCGAGCAGGTGTAGGGCCTTATCGTCCCAACGAATGGCTGTGACTGGGTCCGGGGATATGGCAGGCGTTTGTGATGAAGATGTCATGATCTGGCAGTTACTCCGGCAGGTGCTAAGTGGGTACGGGCAGGATGATTTTCTGTATACTTCTGTGAATGTTACAACGCACCGCAGATACCGGATACGAGTAGACATGGAGTATACAGCAAGCACTCGCGCAGAATCACCGACGGCGCCGCCCGATCATGGCCAGCATGGTCTGACTGCCCTCGATGATAGCGGACAGGCCATGAAGGACCGAAATTCACAGCCCGCGACCGAGCTCATCGTACCGCGCTGGCTCATCACCATGGCCGGCGGCACAGCGCAGGTGCTCAGTGAGCAGGCAGTTGCAGTCGCCAGTGCTGACATCATCGCGGTCGGACATGCTGCAGAGCTCAGGCAGCAGTATGCGGGAACGCGGGTGACTGAACTTCCCCATCATGTGCTGATACCAGGACTGGTGAACGCTCACGGTCACGCAGCAATGACCTTATTCCGCGGACTGGCCGACGATCGCGATCTCATGACCTGGCTTCAGGAGCATATCTGGCCTGCGGAAGCCGCACATGTTTCTGAGCAGTTCGCTACTTGTGGTGTTGAGCTGGCTATTGCCGAGATGCTCCGTAGCGGCACGACCTGTTTTTCCGACATGTACTACTTTCCGGAAGTCACGGCCAAGGTCGCGACGCGCCTGCATATGCGCACGCAGATCGCATTTCCAGTGCTCGATTTTCCAACTGTCTGGGCGAGCGACGCCGACGAATATCTGCGCAAGGGTACCCGTCTGCTGGACGACTATCGCGACGATGCGCTGGTCAAGGTCGCCTTCGGCCCCCACGCGCCCTATACGGTATCGGATGAACCGCTGAAACGAATAGCCGTACTTGCGGACGAACTCGATGCCGACATACAGGTCCACCTTCATGAGACCGCTCATGAAGTGGAAGAGTCACTGAAGATTCACGGCAAGCGCCCGATACAGCGCCTGGCCGAGCTGGGTTGCCTGACACAGAACACGCAATGCGTGCATATGACGCAACTAACCGACAGCGATATCGGCCTGCTGCAGACCAGCCACGCCAAGGTCATTCACTCGCCAGAGTCCAACCTCAAGCTGGCCTCTGGATTCTGCCCCGTGCAGAAGCTGCTCGATGCTGGTGTAGTGGTTGGTATCGGTACCGATGGGGCGGCCAGCAACAACGATCTGGACCTGCTGCTCGAGATGCGCACGGCTGCCCTCATAGGCAAGGCCGTAAGCGGCAATGCTGCGGCCGTTTCGGCATCGGCGGTGCTGAACATGGCGACGCTCGGTGGCGCGACAGCTCTGGGCCTGGCCGACCGTTGCGGCAGCATCGAGGTTGGCAAGGCGGCCGATCTTACCGCCATCACGCTGACAGACCCATCGGCACAACCCTGCTATGATCTGGTCTCGCACCTTGCCTACAGCGTAAATTCCCGTGATGTCAGCGATGTATGGGTCGGCGGTCGGCGACAGCTGGAGCGGGGTCTGCTTGTCGGCATCGATACTGATCGTCTGCTGGCCGAAGTCGGTAAATGGCGGGAAACCATCGCGGGCAGCAAGGGATGATCAAAATCGACCATTGACCGGCTCGTGGCACCGACACCACCGATCTCGGTTTGCATATCTTCTTTAGGGACTTCAGGACAGGATAATGACTCAGCAGAGTAGCTCACAGGAACATGGCAGCGTGACAGCACACAGTGCTGGCGGTCAGGACCAGGTGGTCAGGATGGCCAATGTCGATAGTGCCGAGATCGCGAAGTTCGACGCACTGGCGCACCGTTGGTGGGACCCTCAGAGCGAATTCAAACCACTTCACGACATCAACCCGCTTCGGCTCGATTACATCAACGAGCGAGCCGAACTCCCGGGCCTGAAGGTTCTCGATGTGGGCTGCGGCGGTGGCTTGCTGAGTGAAGGCATGGCGAGATTGGGTGCACACGTGACCGGCATCGACATGGCTGAAACGCCACTCTCGGTCGCCCGCCTGCACAGTCTGGAAAGTGGGGTCGAGGTCGATTACCAACAGCGTACCATCGAATCGATGCTGCCTGAGCACGCGGGCAGCTTCGACGTCGTCACCTGCCTGGAAATGCTCGAGCATGTGCCGGACCCTGCTGCGATCGTCAAGGCCTGTGCAGAACTGGTCAAGCCGGGCGGGCATGTGTTCCTCTCCACCATCAACCGCAACCCGAAATCATTTCTCTTCGCCATCGTTGGGGCGGAATATGTGCTTCGCCTGCTTCCGCGCGGCACCCATGAGTGGAAGAAATTCATCACCCCCGCTGAGCTCGGCAAGGCGGTCAGGGCTGCAGATCTCGAACTTCGCGAACTCACCGGGATGACCTACAACCCGCTTACCAAGGTGTACAGCCTGGGCAAGGACGTAGACGTCAATTATATGATGCATGTGCAAAGGCCGGAAAATGACTGAGACAGCAGCCCGTCTGAAACGAATTCCGGCGGCTGTGCTGTTCGACCTTGACGGCTGCCTCATCGATACTGCGCCCGATTTTCACCGCGTAGTTAATCTGCAGCGCGAACGCTATCAGCTGGCGCCACTGGATTATTCACAGGTTCGTCCGGTGGTATCTTCAGGCGCCAGAGCGCTGATCGGCCTGTCGTTCGGTATCGACGACAGCCACGATAGCTATGCTGAAAAACGTCAGGAGCTGCTGGATCTGTATCTTGAATATATCCGAGTCGACAGTCAGCTTTTCGAAGGCCTCGAAGCGGTGATCGAGTGCATCGAAAGTCGAGGTATCAAGTGGGGCATCGTGACCAACAAGCCCCGCATCTACGCGGAGGCACTGCTCAAGGCAATGTCTCTGGATCAGCACTGTGGGGTGCTGGTCTGTCCTGACGACGTCAGCCGTACCAAGCCGGACCCTGAACCGCTGTTTCTGGCCTGCCAGCTACTGGGCGTCGAGCCGGCAGCCTGTTGGTATCTCGGTGACCATGTGAGAGATATCCAGGCTGGCAATGCGGCAGGCATGTTCACGATTGCTACGGCTTACGGCTACGTGGATGCGGGAGAAGATCCTTCGGCCTGGAACGCCGATCTCTGCATCCATGCCCCTGACGAGTTACTTGGCTACCTGGAGGCATTGCCTCGCACCACCGGAGCCGCTCATTGATTATGATTAAAAGGAACCCCCACCATGTTTAGTTATCAGGCACCCAGTGATCTTCTGAAAGAGCGGGTCATCCTTGTGACCGGTGCAGGTTCCGGTATTGGCCGTACCGCGGCGCTGACCTATGCGCGTCACGGTGCAAGTGTCATCCTGGTAGGTCGCACGATCAGCAAGCTTGAGTCTGTCTACGACGAAATTGAGGCGGCGGGCGGTGCCAAGCCGGCCATCTTCCCGGTCAATCTAGAGAGTGCGCTTACTAATGATTACGACCAGCTCGCGGTGGCCATCGAAGATACTTTCGGTCGTCTCGACGGTTTGCTGCATAACGCTGGCGTGCTCGGCCAGCTGACACCGCTTGAGCAGTATGATCCTGATAGCTTCAACCGGGTTATGCAGGTCAATGTGCATGCCGAATTTCTCATGACACGGGCACTGATCCCTCTGCTGAAGCAGTCACAGGACGGCTCACTGGTGTTCACCTCATCGAGTGTCGGCCGCAAGGGTCGTGCATATTGGGGCGCCTACAGCATCTCCAAGTTTGCCGTGGAAGGCATGATGCAGGTGCTGGCTGAAGAACTGGGCAGTGCAGTACGTGTCAACAGCCTGAATCCTGGCGGTACACGCACAGCCATGCGAGCGAACGCCTTTCCTGGCGAGGATCCTGAATCCCTGCCGACTCCGGAAGATATCATGCCCGTTTATCTCTACCTCATGGGGGCAGATAGTCGCGGCATTAGCGGCCAGACCTTCTCTGCGCGCGAAGGTGCCCCAGGCAAGCCTTGATTTCATAAGCTCGACAAAATAGGGATGCAGTATGATTAACCTAAGGAAAATCGCGCCCATGGCGCTCGGCAATGCACGCAGGATTGGGAACAAGGTTGGCGCGGTTGCCAGCGGACTGGGCCTCGCCGCCATTCTCGGCGGCTGTAGCGGCACGCCACCGACTGATCTCGGTGTCGATGGTGACAGGCTTAAACCATGCCCGGACAAGCCCAACTGCGTGAACAGCTTCGCAGCAGCAGATGATACGGACCATCACATTGCGCCGCTCGCTGTAAAGCAGCCGCAGGAGGACTGGCAGGCCTTGCAGGCGCTGGTCGATAAAACTGACAACGCCACCATTGTGTCGCAAAACGACGGCTACATGAGGGTGGAATACAAAAGCAGTCTGTTCGGCTTTGTGGACGACGTCGAGTTTCTGCTGGTCCCTGACGCTCAGCAGATTCACGTTCGCTCTGCTTCACGTATGGGCTACAGCGACCTCGGCGTGAACAGGGAACGCATCGATGAAATCAGAGCAGCGCTCGGCAACTATAGTGTCTCGCCTGACTGATCGGCTGACTTAACACGCGTTGACGAGAAACCAGCCTGCCGCCGCAGCCCCACTCAGGGCTGTTCGATTACCCTATCGATAATCAGTTTGACTGTTTCGGCGCCGGGTGCCAAATCATGGCCGCTCAAACGGCCTTCGAGATCGCCGGCTTGAGCGATGGGTGATCCGGACCTGGACAACCTCGCAATAACATCGACCTGCGGAAACATCGACAGTTTCGCGGTATCCGTCATTGCATTGTCGTCACTCAGCGTGACGACAGCTGGCAACTCGGCGCCAGAGGCTTTTACAACGGCCAGCGGCATCGGCGGCCCCTGCCCTTCAGGCGCCTTCGCCAGCACAAACAGGGTCATCTGGCTTAGCTCGGCTTCGCTGAACTGTTCGGCGAGCGCTTCCCCTAAGCTGGTGTTCACCACCAGCTTAGGGCCCTTCGTTGCCACTTCGGCAGGCGAAGTCGACGGACTCTGAGTCGGTAACGGTTTGCCACTGGCAAGCTGCTTCGCCCTCGCAATGCCGTCGCGTAATACTGCGGCATCCTTACCCTCTGGATCGAGCGCCAATATCCTCTCCCAGTATTCTGCCGCCTGCTCATACTTCCCTGCCTGAAAGCTGGCAATACCCAGCAGGCTCAGCGCATTCAGCTCGGCTGGATCGTTCGCCAGTGCCTTGTCCACTGCTCGCTGGACATCCTGGGTAAGACTGTTATCACGGAAAAAGAGTGCCTCAGCTCTCAAGCCCCAGGCCGATGCCAATCGCCTGTCATTATCCTCAGTGCGCTGCAAGGCGTTCACGAGTTGTGTATAGCTTTCCGCAGCAGCCGAGTACTCCTGCATCGCCGTCAATGTGCGCCCCAGAAGCAGCCAGCCTTCGGGGTTATCAGGATCATCCTCAAGCCTGTCTCTGAGTGTCTTCACGGCCGCTTCCACGTTACCTGGCTGTGCAGAAATGGCCGCTCTGGTCTCGCTCAGCCACTGCGCCTGTTTCAGGCCTTCAGCATTACCAAGCAACTGATATAGCGCTATTGCTACAATAGGAAGTAGACATGTTAGTACCGTCAGTGTCGGCCCAGCCCAGCGGGCCGGCCTGGCGCCCATTAAAGCCGAGTCGCCCGCATCATCCTGAAGCAGACTCGAGTCGAGCTCTTTCAGCAGCAGAGCATATTGATCAGCATCAATAACGCCAGCGGTGTACTCCGCTTCCAGCTCCTTTTTCCGGTCTGAATAGAGGGCAAGATTTGATTGTGCCTCATTGGGCACGATTTCCTGCTGACGCCCTCGTGCAAGCCGTGCGCCCACAACAGGCCCGAGCAGTGCCGCGACTGTTCCGGCTGCGATAAGAAAAAACAGTATCCAAAGGGCAGGCATCAGTCTCGACGTACCTCATAATCTGCCGCCTGCCGTTTCAGTTCAGCCAGGCGCTGCGTATTTTCGTCGTCGACCGCAGGCGTCGCATCAGCTGTTACGCTGTCGCGTCGAGCCTTGAGGCGGAGCCACCAGAACAGGCCGATCAGCGCCGTAAGCACCGCTGCCGCAGGGCCAAACCAGAGGATGGCCGTCCGTTCGTTGACTTGAGGCTTGTAGAGCACGAACTCGCCATAGCGATCGATCATATGATTGTGAATTGCCTCATCGCTATAGCCGTCTTCAAGTAAACGCTGCACTTCGTCCCGAAGATCACTGGCCAGCGGCGAATTCGAATCGCCAATGTTCTGGTTCTGACACTTTGGACATCGAAGCTCATAGATCAGCGTTTCGAAGCGAGCCTCCAGCTCCGGATCAGTGAAGTCATAGACATTTGCCTGCAGAAGCCCAGAAAGGCCCAGGCATGATAGCAGCAAACAGAGTGGTAGCAGCTGTCTCACGGTTTCCAACCTGCTTCAATGAGTTGTGGACGAAGCACATCCTGCCATACCCGCTCATTCACGATGCCGATATGGCGGTATCGGAGCAGACCTTCGCTGTCCACCACGTAGGTTTCGGGCGCGCCGTAGACGCCAAGATCAAGCCCGAGCCGACCGGCCTTGTCGTAAAGCACCAGCGTGTATGGATCGCCCAGGTCCTTGAGCCAATCCTGTGCCTTGGGGCGCTCATCCTTGTAGTCCAGGCCAATGATCTCCACACCCCTTTTCTTCAGATCCAGCAGGTAAGGATGCTCGACACGACAAGCTGGACACCAGGTCGCCCAGACATTAATGAGATAAGGCTGAGCGGGCAGGTCAGCATTGGTGAGCAAGCGATCTGGCGAGTCCAATGCTTCCAGGCTGAACTCCGGCACCGGCTGGCCAGCTCGCGCCATCTCGAGCTTGGTAGGATCAGTATCCATCTGGGCATTGAAAAGAAGGATGAGAACAATGAAAACCAGTAAGGGGATGAACAGTAAAATGCGTCTTCTCAACAATCAGGCTCCACTTCGAGGGGCTGCACGTACCGGCTCGCCGGAATCGATATCTGCTGAGGCCTCGGACTCGACAGTAGTCCGATCCAGACGCTGACGGATCTTTATCCGGTAGCGGCGATCACTGACGGCAAGCCCGCCGCCCAGTGCCATGAATATCGCGCCCAACCAGAGCCATCTGACCAGCGGCTTGTACTGAAGACGGACAGCCCAGGCCTGTGTGAGCTCTCCTGATCCAAGCGGCTCCCCCAGAGAGATATAGATATCCCGGGACAAACCGGGATCGATCCCCGCTTCAGTCATGAGAGAACTCGAGACGACATAACGGCGTTTTTCCGGCAACAGCTGGAACAGTGGCGCCTCACCGTTAGCAGCCAGTTTTTCGCGGACGGCAGACGGTGAAAGGCCTGCCAGCGCGGTCGTGTCTTCCGGCGCATCATAAACACTGAAGCGAGCCGCATCACTCACGTAATTGGCGCCGCGTAGTTTATTCATATCATCGAAAACCACGAGATAATCAGCAAAAACGGCCGCTTCTCCAGGGGCGAGCCTGACGTTGCGCTCTACGGTGTAGTGGGAAACCACAGCCGCCCCCATGATCATTACAGCAAAGCCAAAGTGACCGAAAACCATGCCTTTGTAACTGCGCGAGGTCTGCTGCCATCCCCGCCAGAGGCCCTTCTTGCTGCGCGCCTTTTCCAGAACATCGCTCACGGTGGCGCAGGTAACCCAGAAGGCGATGAAGACCCCGACCATTGCAAGAAAGTAAAACTCGCCATACAGCCAGGGTATCAGGATGGCCGCAGCAAGCGAGACCGCCAGATGAATGGCTGTCTTGTCCAACAGACGGGCTGAGCTGGTCGTCTTCCATCGGCTGCGGGCACCGAAGCCCAGCGCGATAGCCAGCAGCGGTGTCAGGAAGGCAAACATCAGATTGAAGTACGGGGCGCCTACAGACACTTCGTAGTCGTAGAACTCGGCAGCAAGCGGAAATAGCGTTCCGCCCAGCACCGTGAGCGAGGCCACGAACAAGATGATGTTGTTGGCCAGCAGAAAACTTTCCCGACTGGTTTCGGTAAAGTGCACGCGGCTCCTGATGACCGGGGCCCGCAGCGCATAAAGCAGTAAGGAGCCGCCGATGACCACACCAAGCATCATCAGCACGAAACGCCCGCGCTCAGGATCGTTGGCAAACGCGTGTACTGACGTGAGTATGCCTGAGCGCACGAGGAAGGTGCCCAGCAGACAGAGTGAGAAGGTGAATATCGCAAGCAGTACCGTCCAGCTCTTGAATACACCACGCTTTTCCGTGGCAGCCAGCGAGTGCATCAGTGCCGTGCCAGCGAGCCAGGGCATGAAAGAGGCATTCTCCACCGGATCCCAGAACCACCAGCCTCCCCAGCCGAGTTCGTAATAAGCCCACCAACTGCCGAGCGCAATGCCCATGGTAAGGAAGGCCCAGGCCACCGTCGTCCAGGGTCTGGACCAGCGCGCCCACGTCGCATCGAGCCTTCCTCCAAGCAGTGCGGCGATTGCAAAGGCAAAGGCGACCGAAAAGCCCACATAGCCCATATAGAGTAAAGGCGGATGCACGATCAGACCGAAGTCCTGAAGCAGTGGATTCAGGTCGGCTCCATCTGTTGGCGACGTCGGCAGATAACGCTCGAAGGGATTACTGGTCAGCAGGATAAACAGCAGGAATCCCACATTGATCATGCCGAGGACCGAGAGTACCCGCGCTTTCAGCTCGAGCGGTAGTTGTCTGCTGAGGAGAGCCACAGCAGCTGTCCAGAACGAAAGTATGAGAACCCAGAGCAGTAGCGAACCCTCGTGCCCACCCCACACCGCACTGAACTTGAAATACCAGGGCATCAGGGAATTGGAGTGCGAGGCCGTATAGACGACCGAGAAGTCATCTGTGAGGAAGGCGTGGGTCAGTGCTGCAAACGACAACAGCAGCAGGGCGCCGTTCACCACCGCAAGTGGCCTTGCACTCTGCTGCCACAATGGTACCCGGAGATAGGTACCTGCAATCGGCACGACAGATAGCAAGGCTGACACACAAAGTGCCAGGATAAGTGCGAAATGGCCGGCTTCAGGAATCACAGAGGGTCAGCTGCTGCAGGCGCGTCGCCTGACTGGTGGGCTGCATCCAGTGCGCGCTGTACATTGGGGGGCATGTAATTTTCGTCGTGCTTTGCCAGTACTTCGGTAGCTTCGAACACACCTGCACCGTTCAGCTCCCCTGAGGTCACGATCCCCTGCCCTTCTTTGAACAAGTCTGGAAGTATACCAGTGTACGAGACGGTCACGGTATTCTTGTAGTCGGTGAGTGCGAACTGGACCTCCAAGGACTCTGGATCGCGCTGCACGCTATCCTCAACGACCATCCCGCCGATGCGGATGCGCTTGGCCAGCGGCGCTTCACCGGTAGCAATCTGGCTCGGGTTAAAGAAAAGATCGATGTTGCTGCGCAGCGCGTACGCAGCGAGACCAACTGAACTCGATACACCGAAGACGATCAGGCCTACGGCCATCAGACGCTGTTTGCGTTTTGGATTCATGACTACTGCAACCTCTGACTTTGGGTCATGCACGGCTATTGACGCCAGGCGTCAGGACATTCCGCTACTCTCGATATCGTCCGGGCTTTTCTGGCGCGTGTCACGGCTTGCCGAGGCTGGCGCGGCTGCGGACGGATTTTCCAGCCTGACGAGGCGTCGAACCTGCTCGAAGGCCTGATCTCGCTGGCGTTTCGCCAACAGGATGTTGATGAGAATAACGGCAAAACCAACGCCATAGGCAAGCCAGACGTAGAACCCGTGCTTGCCCATTGCGAAGAAGGCTTCCAGGCTGTCGAAGGCAAACGTCATGGCTGCGCTCCAGATCCTGGGATAGCCGAATCGGGCACGACTGTGCCAGATACAAGCGATCGCACCCAAAGGGTACGTCGTTCACGGCGTATAATCTCGTTACGCGTTCGTAAGAAAACCAGGGCGAGAAACAGCGCATAAAAACCAATAATACAAACCAGCAGCGGCACCCACATCTCGGCAGGCATGCTGGGTCTCTCGGTAAGTTTCAAGCTGGCAGGCTGGTGCAGTGTGTTCCACCAGTCTACCGAGTACTTGATAATGGGAATGTTCACGACGCCGACAATCGCGAGCAGCGCACACGCACGCCCGGCTGCGGCAAGATCTTCGATGGCCGAATAGAGGGCGAGTATCCCGATATAGAGGAAGAGCAATATGAGCATCGATGTCAGCCGCGCGTCCCAGATCCACCAGGTACCCCAGGTCGGCTTGCCCCATACAGCGCCGGTAAACAAGGCTATGAAACAGAATGAAAGTCCGATTGGCGCGGCCGAGATCAGCACGACATCTGCCACCTTCATTTTCCAGACCAGACTGACCACACCAGCCACAGCCATCATGATATAGCAGGACTGCGCGACGAAGGCCGCCGGTACATGCAGATAGATGATTCGATAGCTATGTCCCTGCTGGTAATCCACTGGCGCAAATGCCAAACCCCACAACACACCGAGCGGCACCATCACCAGCGCGACGAAAGTAAAGATCTGCTGCCAGCGCCGACCACGGTCGTAAAACCATTTGGGCGAACCCCAGCGGTGAAACCAAGTTTTGAATATAGCCGTCATCGTGTTCCATTCCAGAGACAGGTGCGCATCAGTTCTGACTCACACTGATGCGCAGTGCAGCGGCAATAGCGAAAGGTGCCAGCGCCAGCGCGAGTGCCAGCAGAGCGCCCAGTACTGCCAGTTGGCCATCGTAAGACACACCGGCCTGGGCAGAGAGCACTGCGCCCGTTGCGAACAACAGAACAGGCACGTACATCGGCAGCACGATCAGGCTGGTGATGATATGTGCACCCCGCAGCCCCAGGGTCAGCGCACTGCCAATGCCACCAATGAGGCTGAGCACAGGCGTGCCGAGCAGCATGGATAGCAGCAGCACTGGCAGCAGGTCCGCTGGCAGCTGCAGCATGACGGCCAGCAGGGGCGTCATGAGAATGACCGGCAGTCCGGTGACAACCCAGTGCACCGCGACCTTGCACAGCGCTATGGCAAACAAGGGCTGACCTGAGACCAGCAATTGCTCCAGTGTACCATCCACTGCATCACTCTCGAACAGTTGATTCAGCGAAAGCAGTGTCGCCAGAAGCGCAGCCACCCATATGAGTCCTGCAGCGGCAGGCACCAGAAAACTGTCTTCAGGACTTACACCGAGCGGGAACAGGGTCAGGGCAATCACAAAGAATGCAAGGGCATTGACGAAATCGGCAGGCCGCCGGAGCGCGAGCTTCATGTCATGACGGATCACAGCCATGAGCGTACTCACGCCTTCTGCCCCAGCTCGAGCAGCCGCAGACCGGCAACATCAGGCACATGGTGTGAAGTCAGCAGGATGATCTGTCCCGCAGCAGCCATTGCCTCGAGTCTACGCTCGAGTAGAACGGCCCCGTCGGCATCAATAGCCGTGAAGGGTTCATCGAGAAGACAGACGGCGGCCTGCGTGAGGGCGAGACGGGCGAGCGCTGCCCTACGCTGCTGCCCTGCCGAGAGGAAGGCACACTGAGTATCTATACTGTGAGAAAGACCGGCCCACTCGAGCGCTAGGCGCAGTTCATCAGCAAGTTCGGCATCAGACCGCCTATCGACGTAATTGAGGCGATACCAGAAAAGCAGGTTCTCCAGTGGCGTCAACAGGGCTTTCACACCACTGCGATGACCAATGAAGCAACATTCGAGACCATTTTGGGACCAGTTGACCGAGCCGCCTTCGGTGCCGATCTCCAGCGGCGCTTTCGCCGCTGTACCGCCCAGCTCGACTACCAGCCGACCTGACTGTAATGGGGTAAGACCAGCCAGGCTTTTCAATAAGGTGGTCTTGCCGGCGCCGTTGGCACCGCGAAGCTGGCAGATCTCGCCCGCCCTCAACTGGAAGTCGAGCCCTGTATACAGCAGACGATCATTCCGTTCGCAACCAAGGCCGCGTGCGCTCAGGAGACTGACTTTAGCGGCCAAAAGCCCTCACTCATCATTGATTTAACGGCAGATATGATACCCCTCAACGGTGTGAGTGTCGGCAAGGGGCTTACGGATGCGCTACTCTAGCATGAACACATGCATCTTTTGCAGCGTCCATTTTGTGAAGCCCACCGCGAACGAGAACAGTGCATGACTGTCGACCATGAGCATAGACAATAATATTGGCAGCCCGCCGGGCGGCGGCTATACCAGCTCACGACGCAATGCTGGCGCGACCGGGGATGCGGGGCGGTCGACAGATGCCGCGAAATCATCCTCCGAGACCGGCGGGCTTCGTGAGAGCAAATCGGTCTCAGCCTCTTCCACGATTGATGACGTGCAGCGCCTGCCCGACGGTACGCGGCTTGAAGCCAGGGTCGTCTCAGTCACGGCTGCCGATCTGCAGTTGCAGCAGAGTATGCAGCTGCGAAACCAGCAGGCCGCTCTACTCGCGCTGCGCTTGCAACTGACCAGCCAGCCTTTGCCAGGCACTGCCCCTCGCGAAGGCGCAGTGCTGACTACGACCATCACGGCGACGCAGCTTGCTGCAGCGCTCTCTGACCATAGCAGGTCTGCAGGCCGAACACCGACGACAGCAGCCAGTGACAACTCAGGGCTCCAAGGTCTCAAACAGGCTGTGAGTGCACAGCCATTTCTTCAACTCCGCATCAGCGGCGGACGGCTTGAGCTACTGTCGGCCACTGCACTTCCGACATCAGCTGACAGCCGGGCGGCGGTGACACTCCAGAGCCAGCAACAATCGTTGGCGAAGTGGATGCCGCTACAGGCTGACTCCCGAGCGAGCCTGCGGGCAATTTTAGACCTGGCTGGCACTACAGCGAGTCCTGCAAGCGGCGCAAAATCTGCTACAGCTGCCGAACCCGTAGCCGCAGCCCTGCATGCGAAGCTCGACAAGGCGCTTGGCATGCTGGCACCGCCGCCTGTTTCGGCAGTGCGCACACAGGGTTTTCTTCAGAAGCACATGCAGACCGCTGGTGTGTTCATGGAAAACCGGCTCGCCGCGACACTGAGTGCAGCCTCCGCTTCACCGCAGGAGAGCAAGCCAGCATCGACCTCAGCCAGCCCCGCAAATCCCTTCCGCAACCTTGCCTCTGCGTTGAAACAGGCCTTCGCTGGCGAAACAGGCAAGACAGTGACGAACACGACAGATGCACGTATGCAGACCGACCCTTTGCTTACAAACGCCCGTAACAGCGTCGCTTCTCGGCTGCCGATCACACCATCGAGCTCCAGTCCCACAGCGGCTGGGGCATTGCCCAGTCTACCGCCCAGCGACCTCAAGAGTGCCGTTATAGAGGCCCTGGGGCTCGTGTTGAAACTGAAAGCTGGCAATGTTGCAGGCGCCGATAGTCGGGAAAGCCAGGCCACTGCTGCAGGGGGACCCGCAGCCCCGCAGACGGCTGCGCAGCTTATCAGGGTGCTGCGAGCTGAAATTCTCAAGACACTTGAAACCCCCACTCGCCTTGCCAGCCTCTCCCCTGATGCCCAGGAACAGGCTGCCGCGTCAATGATCTCGCGTGCAGCGCGGAATATCAGCAAGGATGACAGCGACCGCGACACGGGCGAGATTCTCAAGCATCTCGCCAGATTGCTGGCGCGGGTGCAAACCAATCAGCTGACTTCGATCCAGGGCAGCCAGCAGGCCGAGGCCGAGCTACCGGGTAGCCAGACACTCGTGCTCGACCTGCCGTTCCTGCATCATCAGGCTGAGATGGTGACCGTACTCATGGAGCGTTATCCAGGCCCAGGAAGACAGGGCGACGGCCCCGAAGAAGCGCGTTATGGTTACCGTATCGTGCTCGACTTCAATTTCGATAAGTCCGAACGCATCACCTCGTTGAAGACGCACGTTCGGTATACCGAAGGCACGGTGTCTGCAGCATTCTGGACCGGCAGCGAGAAAGAAGCCGGTATTATCGCCACGCATCTGCCGCAGCTCCGGCAGGAACTCACTCGATGGGGACTGACCGTAGGCGAACTGAGCCTGCAGGTCGGAGACGCACCCCCAGCCAGAGAGGGCGTTCGGAAGCAGATCCTGAATGAGAGAATCTGAATATGAGCACACCGAAATCCGCTATCGCATTATTCTACGACGGTAAGGCAGCGCCAAAACTCAGTGCAAAGGGTGAGGGTGAGGTTGCAGAAGAGATCATGCGAATCGCGCGGGAGCATGGCGTGCCTCTTTATGAAAACGCGGCGCTCGTGCAGTCCCTCTCGACGCTCGAGCTCGGTGACGAAATTCCAGAACTGCTTTATCGTGTGATTGCTGAAATTATCGCGTTCGCTTATATCATCCAAGGCAAGAAGCCACTCGACGAGACAGCGCCTGACGATGAGCACTGAGCTCTGATTTTCTGTATGGCGCCGGGTACAAAGCCGCCGTCTGACTGTAGTACACTCAAAATCAAAATCTTCCCAGGTTGTCTCCGCCGTAGAACGTGCGGTTTGCGACCAGACCGGAGCACATTGATGAGTAATAAAGACAGTACGCCTGCCTTCGAACAACTTGACGAGCAGACCCAGCTGGCGCTAAAGGCCGCGGCATTTGATCGCCTGGTTTCGCACTTCCAGAGCAGGACCGATGTTCAGAATGTCGATGTGATGAATCTGGCGGGCTTCTGCAGGAACTGCCTGAGCAAATGGCTGGCGAATGCAGCCGACGAACGAGGTATCGACCTCGACAAGGATGCCGCTCGTGAACATGTTTACGGCATGCCTTATGAAGCGTGGAAGTCGCTGTACCAGAAACCCTGAGTGATGCTTCAGCGATTCGAGACTGCAAACTCCAGCCCGCATGCTATTTCCTCTTGAGCAAACTATTTGGAATTTAGTGCGTAGAATAAAAATTTAGAACTTTTACCTCATTTAAGAAAAGTTCTACTATGCTTCAATCCAACGATCAATGAGATCGACACACTACTTAATCCATTTTCTATAATAATAGTGCTCAATAATGATTCACAGAAGCTCTTCAGGTCGGCAATTATTCCGCCTCCCCGTTCGCTCGGCAACTCGATTAGCTGCAGCTGGCCAGGCGGCCGGCATGCATCGCACTCGGCTTGTTACCTGCACTGCAGTGATTCTGCTTGTCCAGGGTTGCTCCATGACTGAACTTAGAAAAACCGCCTACTCGGCCGCCATGCAGTACGGCTGTCTTGAAATGCGTAGCGACATACCCAGCCAGGAGAGCAGACGGCTGGAATGCGCGCTCGGCTTTAACGAAGGCGCGATGAGTTTCGAGCAATACGAGAGCCAGAGAAAAGACCTGGCTGAGCCAATGCTGCCTTCGTTTTCGTACCGCTAGTTCAGGCGGCTATCAGCGCCCTTCGTGATAGCGTGGCTTTAACAAAAGTCGCGCCGCCAATGAAATTACTGAACTTTGTTCTACACTTGCACATGAGTGTGCTGGTTTGTGCCTGCTTTGTGTCAGGGGCCTCAAAACAGGAGCATATTCTTAATCAAGCCGGCGAAGGGTACAGGAGCACTAAAAATGGCTAAAAACGAGAAAGGCGTTGTCAAAAAGAATATCGACAAGATCAGTGAAATCGTCTCAAAAGAACTGGGAAAAGCGACTCAGCAAGTGCAGAGCGTTGTAAACGATTTCTATAAGCAGGCCGAAGAGCTGCAGAAGCAGATCAAGGAACCTGTGCTGAAGATGATCGGTGATCTCGACGAGCTCAAGGACAAGGAACTCAAGAAGGTTCATGACGAGTACCAGCGCGTCATCAAGGAACTGAATGATCTTCAGGAGCAGATCCGTGATCGTATTCCCATGCTGAAAGGGAAGTCTGGCGCCGAGGCGAAACGTAGACTGCCAGCACCAGCCAGATCCAAGGCAACCGCGAATTCGACTGCGACCACCAAGTCCGCGACCAGCTCCGCCGCCGCAAAGACGACCACCAAGCGTGCAGCATCTGGCGCTGGCTCGAAGAAGGCTAGCACCACCAAAGGCACTGCAGCAAAGACGGCTGCCGGCAAATCGAGTGCAGCAAAAGCCACCACTGGCAAAGCCGCAGCAGGCAAGTCAGCCACTACAAAGACCAGCAAGGCCAAGCCGGCGTCTACCGCTGCCTCCGCCAGTACAGGCGCTTCCGCCAAGAAGACTGGAAAGGCTTCTGGCGCAGCCAAGTCAGCCTCTGGGAAAAGTGCCACGCCAGGCGCATCAACCGGCTCGGTGAAGGCTGACGGCAAGAAGCCAGCTGACAAAACCGCCAAGAAAGTCAGTAGCCCGAAAGCGGCGACGACCAAGAAACCTGCAGCGGGCTCTAAATCGAGCGCGGGCAAAGCCACTACGGCTGGCAAGAGTTCGGCAAAGTCTGCCACGGGGTCTACTGCAGGCGGAACCGGCACCTCTGCATCGAAGACTGCAGCCGCCAAGCCCGCAGCTGCCAAGCAAAACACGGCAGGCGACGCGGACACCGATAAGGCCTGATCGACCGCTGGTCGAATCAACAGGGCCTGCTGCAGACATTCATATGCCTGCAGCGGGCCTTTTAGTTTTCGGGGCCAGCCCTACTGCCTTATGCCTTCGATCGAGAGATATATATCGACCGTCTGTGAAGCCGGTCCAAGATCCTTCGGTACGCCGAAATCATCGAGCTTCAAGGTCGTAGTACCTTCAAAACCCTGCCTGTAACCACCCCATGGATCATCGCCACCACCAATTCTTGTCGCATCGATCACGATCTCCCTGGTCACACCTCGCAGCGTAAGGTCGCCAGTGATTTTGGCCGTTTCATCGCCCGTTTTCTTGACGTCGGTGCTCACGAAGCTTGCCTTGGGGTACTTGGTAACATCAAGAAAATCGTCTGAGCGCAGGTGTTTGTCCCGCTCGGCATGGTTCGAATCAATACTGGCTGTGTCAATTTCGACCTTGACCGAGCTCTTCTCCGGGTTCTTCTCGTCGAAATTGAAGGTGCCTGAGAAATCATTGAATCGGCCAAGCAACCAGCTGTAGCCGAGATGCTGAATCTTGAATTGGACGAAGGCGTGGGCATCCTTGGTGTCGATGAGATATTCCGCAGCCTGAACACTCGCTGAACCCAGCGCACTCGCTGCGAGAATTGAAGCACTAAGGAAGGCAGAGCGAATTTTCGAGCCTGATCCGAGCATGAATGACCTCTCTTGTTTTACCACGTTGAGCCATGAAAAGAGCTTCAACAGTAAAACAAAGGCAGAAGTCACATCATTACGCTTAGTTCATTTGGGTGGAGTGACCTTCAGCATGCGCATCAGGGTCTGGTCGCGATCCACAAAGTGGTGTTTGAGGGCGGCCGCCGCATGTACGCCGGCCATGGCTACCAACGCCAGCGCAGCATACCAATGCACTAGACCAGCCAGTTCCTCCCTGCCCTTTTCTGCCGCCAGCAAGGCAGGGACCTCAAACAGACCGAAGACCTCAATGCCGCGGCCATCAGCCGTGGAGATGAGATAGCCCGAAGCCATCACGATGAAGAGGTCCAGGTAGAGGAAGCCATGCACCACGACGGCTGCCACACGCTCAAACTGTCGATGACCTGCCAGAGGCGCCGGGCGCTGATTAACCAGGCGCCATAGCAGCCGGAGAATTACCAGCACGAATAGAAGCACACCAGCGCTTCGATGCAGATCCGGCGCGTCGGTGTACCAGGCGTCATAATAATCGAGGTCCACCATGTAAAGGCCGAGGCCGAACATGGCGAAAACTGTGATGGCGACAAGCCAGTGAAGCGTCACTGCAACGAGACCGTAGCCATGTTCGCTGTTTCTTAGCTGCATACGGCCTCTCTGATTTACCCCGAGTGGGACCAGGCGACACTCAGCGCGCCGATGGTTTCTTCAAAGATCTTAATGCATAGATATCGAAGCGACCAGCCTTTCCCTCGAGCTGCAGATCAGTCTGCTCACCCGCCAGGAAAGGCGCTAGTCTGGCTCGCTTGACCACGACTCTCGCGGGCTTCAATGCGAATGCTTTATCCAGAATTCTGCGCTCATTCGAATGGCGTTCATCCGTGTCTGCAAGCTCTACAGCATGCAGCTCATGGAGTAGCTGCATATCCTTTTTCACCAGCGGGCTCAGCTTCCTACTGGTGCGGCCACTTGCCTCGACTTTTGCAGCGGCGGCAAACATGGGATCGAGGTAGACGATATCGACCTGAACGTCCTGAGGCGGCGTCCAAAGGCTGAAGTCGATATCGCACAGCTGCATCCGGTTGATTACTTCCAGTTGCACGGCTGACGCGGCGCTGTGCCTGGCGCGCTCAAGCCCATCCTGCAGCAGCCTGGCAACGACAGGATGTCGCTCGAACAACCAGACCTGGCCCACCTGGCTGGCAATAATATGCGCGTCACGGCCAAGTCCAGCTGTTGCATCAACCACGGTAAGTCCGGCACCCGAATTCCGGTGCAGACTCATGGCCTTGATCACCTGCTCCTGAGCGCTTCCGCCAGCGCTTCGGATTTTCTGCTGTCGGAATCCCGCCTTGCCTGAGATAAAGTCCACACACAGAGGCTTCAGTCGGGGCTCTGATAAACTCCGTAACTGCACTGCGCTGTCGGAGAACTCGAGGGCAAGTGAGTGAGCTGTCGATGCCAGGGTTTCAATGGCTTCAGTAGGTACGGCATCAGGAAGGCAATCGAAATCATGGGCAGCAGCGAAGCTTTGGGCTTCGGCTCGTCGCTCCGCACTAGATGAAAAGATCAACACCGATCAATTCTGTCGACGAAGAATCAGTGTTACGTCTGTTTTGATCGTTAGATTCGACAGCGCTATACATAGTCAAAGCGGCCTGACTTCGAAGGGGGAGCTCGTCCAGATCGCGTTGTCGACGCAAGGGTCCCTGCTCAACAGTAACAATACCTGAAGTGCCGTCATCCCGCATTTGCCGAAGCTTATTGAGCTCGAGAAAAGCCTGCGTCGCCGCATAGGGCTCAATCTTATAGACAGCCTGATCAGGCTGCGACGAGCGGACGCTGGCATTGCCAATATCGGTAACAACCGACGGGCGCGCGCCAGCCCCGGACCGTAGTAAGTCCGATTGTTCATCGCGTCCAGAAGCAGGATCAGAATTCTGATGCGACTTCTGACGTGCTGCGGCGTTGTTCGGATACTGGTCAGGTCTTAGCCTTGTGGGCCCCTGACCGTTGATGACTGACATAGATCCAGAGAATCAGAAAAGGAATACGAGATATAATAGCCCAAGACCTAGCACCATGCGATACCAGACAAATGGCATAAATCCTATTTGTTGCAGTAATTTAAGGAACAGGTGAATACAGGCCAGAGCGCTAATGAACGATAGCACTGCCCCCACCAGGATTTGCATCCAGGCAACATCATCGCCACTCGTGGCGAGCTTGAGCGTCTGATGTCCACCAGCTGCAAGTATGAGCGGTATGGACAGTAGAAAGGAGAAGCGCGCTGCAGCGATACGATCAAGACCCAAAAACAGCGCCGCTGTCATCGTAATTCCTGATCGGGAAACCCCTGGAATAAGCGCAATCGCCTGTGCAAGGCCTATCAGCACTGCATCCTTCAGAGTCAGCTGGTTGATGGTCCGAATGCCACGGGCCTTGTCAGCGAAGCCGAGTGCAATGCCGAACACAATGGTGGTGACTGCAATAACAAGTACAGAACGGAGCTCTTCTTCTATGAAATCGGCAAATACGAGACCGAAAATGACAGCCGGCACCGTTCCAATGACAACAGCCCAGGCCAGACGGGATTCCGCCGATGCGCCCTTGCCACCTATTTGCCTGAACCAGGCCTGAGTGAGCAATGCGACATCCTCACGAAAGTACAGCACTACAGCCAGTAGTGTACCGATGTGCACGGCGACATCGAAAGCCAGCCCCTGATCTGACCAGCCCAGAATCTGGGACGGGAGTATGAGATGGGCTGAGCTCGAAACCGGAAGGAATTCGGTAATGCCCTGAATCAATGCGAGTACGACAATTTCTAACCAGTTCATACCGCTTTAGTTCCGCTGCCAGTGTTGATCACGTTGATGAAGATCCTTGTCTTC
Source organism: Gammaproteobacteria bacterium UBA2679 (assembly GCA_002354735.1). Lineage (GTDB taxonomy): Bacteria > Pseudomonadota > Gammaproteobacteria > Pseudomonadales > Oleiphilaceae > Allohahella. Next base: position 284,041 of record DEMD01000003.1, read on the forward strand.
CCTAATCCCTGCTAATTCGAAGGATCGGTCTTATGGGTAGTCTTTTTCCAGGCGGACGCACCGCGGAGGTAAACTGGGATGGCAGCTGCCGGCATCTCAACCGTCGTATTGCCAGTCCGTCTTGCTGCCAGCAAGGCGATACTTTCTGCACTTGGTTGATCAATGACCACGCGGAGTTCATCAGGGGCTGATGTAGAAACGGCGAAGTAATCACCCGTCATTAGCCGAACCGCTTCTGCTTCGAGCTGAGCCAGACAGGCTTCAGGTGTGCTGAGTTGCGCCTCACCAACTGCGCGAAAAGGCAGCTCGTTCGTGCCCTTATCAGCCACTTCGAATATCTGCCAGTACACCTCGGCCATTCTGGCGTCGATTACGCAAGCAAAACGGTCACCTGGGTCCAGGCCTTCCTCACTGGCGCGCTGCCAGGCCAGGGCGTGTAGCGAGCTGATACCAGCCACAGATTGCCCCCCTGCGAACGCAAGCCCCTGCACCAGTGCCGCGGCGATCCGGAGGCCGGTAAACCCACCCGGGCCAGCGTCGAAGGCCAGAACGTCGATTTCAGACACAGAAGCCAGCCCTGCGGCGGTAATGAGTTCATTGGCCATGGGCAGAAGTCGACGTGCATGAGCCCGTGCGGCCGACTCGCTCAGACTGCTTAGCTGGCCCTGACAAAGCAAGGCCACCTCGCAGCGTTCAGCCGACGATTCAAACGCAAGGATGGTCTGCTTCGCTGGTATTTTTTTCAGTTGTCGAGCTTCTCAAAGATCTGGTCACGAATGCCGTTGACATCGCCAACACCATGCACCCTGAAATATTTGACGTGAGTATCGGCCTCTGCTTCGCGAGCCTTGTAGAAGTCGACAAGCGGCGCCGTCTGGGCGTGATAGATCTTGAGACGCTTGCGTACGGTATCTTCATGATCGTCGCTACGTTGAACCAGCGGCTCACCAGTGACATCGTCAACGCCAGCCTGCTTCGGCGGATTATGCTGCATATGATAGATCCGGCCACTGGCCTCGTGGACTCTACGACCACTCAGACGCTGGACGATTTCCTCGTCATCTACAGCAATCTCGATAACGTAATCGATAAGGATACCCGAGTCCCGAAGCGCTTCAGCCTGGGGAATAGTGCGCGGGAAGCCGTCGAACAGAAATCCATTCGCACAATCTGGTTGCTGAATTCGGCTTTTGATCATGGCGATGATCAAATCATCAGATACCAATCCACCAGCGTCCATGATGTCCTTTGCCTGACGTCCGAGCTCAGTTCCCTCACGGACCGCTGCACGCAGCATATCACCAGTAGAAATCTGAGGAATATCATAACGTTGGGTGATGTTCTTGGCCTGCGTTCCCTTGCCTGCTCCGGGCGCACCCAGCAAAATGACTCTCATAACGTAGTTCCTTGGAAAATTGTAGGGAGGCATTATACGTAAGCGTGCCTGCTTGTCCAAATTCTACAGGTGAGTTCACCTGAAACCGGATGCAGAACACGCCAGCGCGTTCAGCCAGTGTTTCTCATGCCCGCAGCCACACCTGCCATTGACACCTTCAAGGCTTTTTCCACTGTCTCCGAGCCTCGTTTGTCGGCGGACTGCCGCCTGTCACGACCCAGCAGCTCGATTTGCAGGTAATGCAGTGGGTCCGTGTAGGGATCGCGAACATTAAGGCTAAGTCTGAAAACCGGGTTATCGGCAAGCAGACCGTCCTGTTTTTTAAGCTCACGAACCAGTACCACAAGTTTCATGACTCGCTGCCGGAGCTGTTTCCCAATGTCATGCAGACGGGGCTCCACCAGACGGGCTTCATAGGATGCCGCAATGTTGATGTCCACCTTCGCCAGAACCATTTCGAGCATATCGATGTGGGTCTGGAAAAACGGCCAACTCGCCAGCATATCTTCAAGTACGGATTGCTTACCTTCGTCTATCGCCTTTTGCAGTGCGATATCGCTACCTAGCCAGGCCGGCAGCATGAGCCGCATCTGCGTCCAGGCGAAGATCCAGGGGATGGCACGAAGCGTCTCGACACCGCCACCAGTCTCGCCAGGCGGAATCTGCCGGCGAGCCGGGCGGCTACCCAAGGCCAGTTTGCCAAGTTCCTGCTCAGGCGTGGCTGCTCTGAAGTAGGCCACGAAGTCATCGTTACCCTTGACGAGTGCTCGATACGATGTGGTGACGCATTTCGCCATGGCGGTCATGGTCTCGCGCCATTCCGGCTCCGGATCTGGCGGCGGAGTGAGCGTAGCCTCCAGGACTGCACCGACATACAGATTGAAGCTCTGCACTGCCACAGCAGGCTGCCCGAATTTGAAGCGGATCATTTCACCCTGTTCCGTGATTCTCAGACGACCAGCCACGGAACCCGGCGGCTGCGACAGAATGGCGCGGTTGGCTGGTCCACCGCCCCGTCCTACGGTACCACCTCGGCCGTGGAACAGGGTCAGACGCACCTTGTGGCGCTCGGCCGTGGCGACCAGCGCTTCCTGCGTCTGATATTGGGCCCAGGCCGCAGCCATCTGACCGCCGTCCTTTGCCGAATCGCTGTAGCCGATCATGACCTGCTGATAGCCAGCAGTGTAGGCCTTGTACCATTCGGTACTCAGTAGTCGATCGATGCTTTCAGCCGCGCCGTCAAGGTCAGACAGCGTTTCGAACAGCGGCACGATGGGAATGTTCCGTGTAACCCCGCAAGCCCGCAACAGCAGTATCACCGCCAGGACGTCCGAAGGTTGACTGGCCATCGAGATCACATAGCAGGCGACGCTGCCTTCCGGCTGGGCAGCAATGACACGACAGGTATTGAGCACCTCGTGCACCTGATCGCTCGGCCGCCAGTCGAAGGGCAAAAGCGGCCGCTTGGAGTCGAGCTCGCGCACCAGAAAGGCCTGCTTTTCGGCTTCCGACCAGCTCGTGTAGTCACCATAGCCAAGTTCGCTGCATATCTCACTGACGGCTTCACGATGGCGACTGGAGTCCTGCCGGATATCCAGGCGCACCAGCGACAGTCCGAAAGTTCGCAGACGGTAGATCGTATCCAGCAGCGGACCCTTTGCAATCACACTCTGTCCACAGGAGGTGAGTGAGTCGTAGCAGAGCCGTAGTGGCGCGAGCAGCTCCTCATCGTAGAGCAGCACATCTCTCGACGCGGAGTCGAGCGACAGCAGTTGCTTCATCTCACGCAGGTAAGTTGGCAGATCCATGGTGGAGACTCGCCGCGCCCAATGGCGCGTCGCTTCCAGCCTGTCCCTCAGGTTGGTCAGCATCGCCCGATATGGCTCATTGCTGCCGGGGACTCGTTCGCGAAGCTCATCTGTGGCCGTAGACATCGACAGTTGTGCCCGAAGCTGCTCGATGTCACGCAGGAAAAGATCGGCTGCCATCCAGCGGCTGAGCGAGAGCACCTCCTGCGAAACCGCATGCGTCACGTTCGGATTACCGTCCCGATCCCCCCCCATCCATGACGTAAATCTGAGTGGCGAAACGTCTGGCGGCAGTTCCTCGGAAAGGCGTTCGTTCAACACCGCGTCGATCTGGCGATAGAACTTGGGCACCGCTTCCCAAAGCGAGTACTCGATGACCGAGAACCCCCACTTCGCTTCATCGACTGCTGTAGGGCGGGTCTGGCGAATTTCGTCGGTATGCCATACTTCCGCAATCAGTCGCTCCAGAACCTGCCTGAGCCCATCACTTTCAGACTTCAGCAGGTCATCCCGGTCGAGCGCCTTCAAAGTCTCCGTTATGGCATCGTACTTCTGGATCAGCGTTCGGCGTGTAATTTCGGTCGGATGTGCGGTGAGCACGAAGTCGATATGCATATCCTTGATGGCTGAAAGAATACTGGCCGGCTCCTGACCTTTTTCCAACAATCGCCCAAGCGCCGTCTCCACGGTATCCAGTCGGTTAACGACGAGTTCATCGGCCGGCGCCTTGCGCCGCACGAAATGGTACTGTTCAGCAATATTGGCAAGGTTCAGAAACTGGTTGAAAGCGCGTGTCACCGGCACAAGCTCATCATCCGACAGCTTCCCCAGCACAGTTTTTAGCTCATCCGAGCCCACCTTCCTGTCGGTTTTCGCCGCCTGCCTGATAGCCTCTATGGTGTTGAAGAATTCATCACCAAGGTGCTGCCTGATCGTCTGACCAAGCAAATCGCCCAGCAATCTGACGTTATCCCGAAGCGAGGGATCGAGCTCGATTTTCGCTGGTTTGTTCGCTTGTGGAGCCGCACCTGCTCCGGCTTTGAAAGTGCTCATAGCTTGCAACTCCTTTGGCTATATCCATGGCTGCAACCGAAATGTAGTTAATTCGGACTACAAGACGGCAACATACTGCAATAGAAGACTACAAAACTCCGGCGGATTTAGGTAATAAATCCTATGGTACTTACCCGCCCATCTTCCTAAACTGTTGTTAGCGGTTGAATATTGAGCAAGGTGGTCGAGGTGTGATCAGACCCATGCTCTGGCAACCACGCTGCAGATAATCTGCAACACACGACATCAACGTAATGTATACCAAACGCTCAAAGCGACAGGATACCGGATATGAATATCAATGCGCTGGTCAATCACTGGGAAGACACAGCTAAGGTCAATCTCACTCACGAAGAATACACGATGCGCCTTCGTATGGAGGACGCTGCCCGTATTGCAGCACTGGCAGAAATGTACCCCCGCCGATCCCAGGGAGACATCATCAGTGAACTACTTGCAGCAGCCATCGATGAACTCGAGAGCAGCATGCCCTACGTCGAAGGACGGAAGGTCATCGGCTGTGACGAAATGGGCGACCCGATGTACGAAGATGTCGGTCCAACGCCCCGCTTCCTGGAGCTCAGTCGCAAATACATGAGCCTGATGAAGCAGAACCGCGCAGCCAATGGCTGAGCGGTAGTCTGTTCGACCCGTCAGGGACCACAGGGTATCTGACGGTTGTGTCATCTATGAGGCGAACGCTTCGCCTCTCCCCAGAGTGCTTCCATGGTGTCGAGCGATACCGCCTTCGCCAGCCAGCGCTCCCGGCTGATCCCCTGTTTCACTAGCGCCTCTTCGATATAGTTGAATCGGCTTGTGAACTTGGCATTGACGTGGCGCAATGCGGCCTCGGGATCGATCTTCAGAAAGCGCGCCAGATTGACGCAGCAGAACAGAACATCACCAAGCTCATCAATGATACGCGTGTGATGACCAGGCCTTGATTCACGTCCCGATTGGTCTGCGCCAATTTCCACGCCCAGCTCTTCTATCTCCTCCCGCAACTTATCGAAAACGGGCGCGAGTTCTGTCCAGTCGAATCCAACTTCCGCGGCCTTGTTCTGGAGCCTCGTTGCTCGTTGCAGTGCAGGCAGACCGCTGCTGACATCTGAAAGAAGCGCTTGCGCCTGCATTGATGAGCTCGCATCACCAACGCTGGATGCGCCGCTTAGCCCCAGCGATTTCTCCTCAGCCTTGATGCGCTTCCAGTTCGCGCTGATCTCGTCTGGATCCACAGTTGAGCCAGGCGATCGGCGACTGCCGAGCTGACCATCAGGAAAGACGTGAGGGTGCCGCCGCAGCAGCTTGCGAGTAATGCTTCCGACCACATCTTCCCAGACGAAATATCCCGCTTCTTCAGCCATTTGGCAGTAGAACACAGCCTGGAACAGGTAGTCACCGAGCTCTTCAGCCACATGCGGCCAGTCTCGACGCTCTATGGCTTCCGCGAGCTCGTAGGTTTCTTCGATAGTATGAGGAACGATCGTGTCGAAGCGCTGCTTCAGATCCCAGGGACAACCATCTGCTGTCTGTCTGAGCCGACTCATGAGATAGCGCAGATCCTGCAGTGAGTAGTCATCTTCAGGCTGGTAGTCCACACCGGGCCAGCACTGTCTGATCTCTTCGGCCTGCTGCTGAAGCGTGAAGGTCGCCCACTCGATGCCGTTGCAGTCGAGATCGTTGCTGACACCATCGGACTCTGCAAGCTCCCAGCCCAGATGTCGAAGGCGGGTCTCAGTGGCCTGTCTTACACAGATATTGAGTTCGGGCGTTCGCCACAGCGCAAACTGGCCGTTAATAATGAGCGTGGGACGACAGCCCAGCCGGCTCGAATACTCATTGATGGTCTGCTGCAAATCGGTACAGTCCAGTGACAGGTGAAAGCGTCGAGCCATGGTCATGTTGGGTCCTCCGCAGAATCAGTGGCGTTTCGTGGCAGTGATTTGACGATCGGCACGCCCATGTCGCGGAAACGGTCGACTTGCTTGACGAGGCTGCCCTGCCCGTCCTTCACACCGGACCATGCCTGATCATAGCTTTTCTGAACGGTATTGATCTGCTGCCCCAGTCTCTCCATGCGTTCAAGAAAAATGCGTAGCTTGTCGTGAACCTTTGCAGCCTGGGCCGCCAGAGCCATGGTGTTCTGGTTTTGCTTGTCGATAGTCCACAGGTGGGCCACGATTCTGAGACAGGCCATCAACGTGCTCGGCGTCACCACCGCGACACCGGCCTGATAGGCCTCACGAAAAAGTGTCGGTGCGCGCTGCGCCGCGGCCAGGTAAGCCGGCTCGGTAGGCACGAACATAAACACAAGTTCAGTACTCTGCAGCCCGCGCAGCTTCGGATAATTCTTGGCTGAAAGCGAGTTGAAGTGTCGGCGAAAAGCGAGCACCAGTCTGTCGAGTGCCTGGTCACGCTGCTCATCCGACTCGGCCGAAACCGCTTCGATATAGCTGTTGAGCGAAACCTTGCTGTCGAGGACGATGTGCTTGCGCTCCGGCAGGTTGAGGATGAAGTCAGGGCGGAAATGCTGTCCCTCTTCGTTCTTCAGCGAGGTCTGGCAGTCGTATTCTATACCCTTCCGCAGCCCTGCATCCTGCAGCAATAATTCCAGTTGCAGCTCGCCCCAGTCCCCCTGAATCTTCTTGTTGCCCTTAAGCGCATTCGTGAGATTGAGCGCATCTTCACCCATACGAGCGCCGAGTTCGACAATTTTACCGATTTCGGCCTGCAGCGCGGAATGCTTGGTAATCGAAGCATCATGCACATCATTCACACGCTTCTCGAAGCTGTGAATCTGCTCCCTGAATGGCTTGAGCAGTGCATCGATCGACTCACTGCTGACCTTTGAAAACTGCTGCGTTTTCTCTTCGAATATTCTATTGGCAAGATTTTCGAAATCGCGCGTCAGCCGCTCCCGACTTTGCTCGAGCAGGGCCAGCTGCTCGGCATGGCGCCGATCGCGTTCGGCGAGATCCTCTTCACGTCTGCGGGTAACGGCTTCCAGCTTGGTCTCGAGCTCCCGACAGAGCACTGCGCTCTGTTGCTCCCGCTTCTGCCCCTGCTCGAGCTGATATCGCTGACTTTTTTCAAGTTCGCGATGCTGCCATTCAAGGTCCGCCAGCGCCTGAGACTTCACCGCGAGCGCCTGCCTGACTTCCGTCAAGGCAGCGGCCTGCTCGGTCTGCTGCGCCACGTGTTCGGCGTGCAATGCGCGCCGCTGCCGACGGCCATGCATGTACACGAGGAAGCCGGCAAGGATTGCGGCGCCGGCAGCGACTGCGATAGCAGGTATCGCGGCGAGAGGCGCAGTGAGTTGCATGATAAGCTGTTGCAGAAGATCTACTGATTTCATGTGTGACTTTATACAGTAGACTGCCGCTGAAAGCAGCAGCCGAAAGTGCTGCAGACCATACTGGAGTGGAAGATGATCGAACAGAAGAAAGGCGTGAGCGCCTCATCAATAGAGGGCCATGTCTACAAGGTCTTTCCGAGTGACCTGAACGCTCACTACTCCGTCTTCGGCGGCCTGGTGATGGCGACCTGTGACCGGCTTGCGCTGGTTGTAGCCGAACGCCACAGCGGATTTCCCTGCGTGACGGCATCGGTCGATTCCATGCACTTCAGGGCACCGGCCAAAGATGGCGACACCCTGATATTCAAGGCTGCAGCCAACAGGGTATTCAAGACCTCAATGGAGATCGGCATCAAGGTCATGGCCGAAAACAGCTATACCGGTGATGAACGTCATATCGTCTCGGCCTATTTCACTTTCGTCGCTCTGGACGAAGACCGGCATCCCGTCGAAGTCGCTGACGTCGAGCCGGCAACGCCTGATGAAGTCAGACGCTACCACAATGCCGAGATCCGGCGAAGCGCCAGACTCGACACGCGGCAACAGCTCAAGGTCGGGGCACAGCTTACTCGGCAGCAGTAACGCCCGTTCGCAGCTTTGTCACAAGGTCGAGATTTCGCTTCGACTCGTTGGCCACCACGATGACCTGCGCATCGCCGAGTACCGGATAGGCGCCACACACTTCGCCTATACTGCAGCTTTCGCCATTGAAGTCGATATCGGAGCTGACGGACAGTGTGTACGTACCGTTCGGCACATCCTTGAACTCGTAGGTCGCGGACGAGTTGCCATCTCCGCCAATCCGCTTGGTTCTTACCACCTGTTGCGTGCGGGAATCTGCCAGTGAAACAGTGACACTGGTCAAGACGCCGGCAACACTCTGGGCACCAACTCTCACCGATACCGGAACCTGCAGCTCATGGAAGCTACCGAGCACTTCGTCATAGAGCGTGAAGTTGATGATAGAGCCATGTACACCGTCACCCAGCGAAGAACGATCAACCACGACTTCATACTCGCCGAACAGGCCGCCATTGACCGATCTCACCTGCAGCCAGGTCTTGTCTGCGTACAGATCACTCAGTATGAGATTACCGCCACCTTCGTTCTTGAGCGTGAACTTGCGACTGTCACGCAGGCCAAGACTTACGAAACTGGGCGTCGCGGTCAATGCCGGGGGCAGCGGAATGGAATCAGTGCCTGCGGCCAATCGTGAAGCGGCCTGCACCGCTTTCAGCGCATTGATGCGGCCGTAGCCGAAGCTCACTGTAGTACCCTGGACCGGACCAGCGCCGAATTCACTGTCCGTAATCGCATCGGTGATCAAACCGCTCCGGATCAGACTCATCAGACCGTCATGATCAAGCACTGGGTACAGACCCTTCATCAGCGCAATTACACCTGAGACATGTGGCGCAGCCATCGAGGTACCGTGTAACGGCAGATAGACAGACTGCGTCTGGCCAGCCCCTTCTGATGAGGTGCTGAACACACCGTCAGGGCGTGCATCGCCGGTATCATCGCGAGCAAGATCACCGCCTGGCGCCGTAACATCGACATAGCTGCCATAAGATGAATAGGGTGCACGTCGGTTGCCGGCATCAATGGCACTGACTGCGATGACCTTCGGATAGGCGGCAGGAAAGAAGTCAGCATCATTGCGCTCATTACCGGCCGCCGCGACAAAAATGACGCCCGCTGCCGAACCTTCTGCAATGGCATCAGCAACAGCCTGGGCATAACTGGGACCGCCAAAGCTCATATTGACGACGTCGGCACGTCGCGAAGGCACTCGCCCGGACACGTTGGACAGCCCACTGGCGTAGCGAATAGCCTGAACGATGTCATAGGTTTCACCCCGCTCAGTAAGCGTGCGCAAAGGCATCACTCTCGCACCCCACGTGACCCCGGACACACCAATGCCATTATTGGACTTGGCAGCTATCGTTCCGGCCACATGAGTGCCATGAAAGATTGAGGTAAAACCGGTACTGGCGTTGAGCTCCTCGTTGGGATTCGGATCTACGCCATCACCATCGCCAGCCTGCTCTGCGCTGCTGATAAAGTCATAACCGTCAATCAGCTGACCAGCCAGATCTTCATGTTGCGCAATGATGCCTGTATCGATGACCGCTACGGTGACTGGGGCGGCAGGTGGAAGCCCGGTGGTGATATCCCAAGCCTGAGGCAGGCGGATCATGGAGAAATTCCACTGCCTGTCCCATAACGGGTCATTGGGCACGGCACTGGGCGCAACGTAATAGTTCGGTTCGGCATACACCACGCCAGGCTCTCTGGCCACACGCTTCATCAGCCGCAAAGTCTGCAAACGGGCAAAAGCCTCTGCATTGCGCGCCTCAAGCTGGCGATTTGCCTCAAGCTCCACATCGGACGGTGGTGGTGTGTCTGGACTATCAGACGCCGCTGCTGGACCGTCATAAGCCAATTCAGCTCGGGTATCGGTGGACAGGTCGAGGCTCATCAGCTCCGGCATGTCTGAACCAGCGTCAGCCGCAATACTGGCTGGTGCCGATGCCATGGCACTGCTCTCGCGCTTGACGATGAGCTCGCCCGGGACGAAGTCGGCCGGCCGCAAGCGATCTGAAGCCATGTCACCAGCTGAGGCATTCGAGCCAGCACGGACATTCAGCAGGTACTTGGAACTCCCTGAGACGCCTTCCAGCAATACAACGTAATCTCCGGTCGCAGGAATGGTCACGGCTTCGTTGGCCTCGAGACCTACCGAGTTGGAAACCAGATCAGCCTTGGCATCAAAGAGGTACATATCGATATCGACCTCAGCTGCCTTCCCAGGGGATGCATTGAAATCGACCACCTGCAGCTCGAGGCGCTGGCCTGCAGATAGCGTCATCGCATAATAATCTGCCGAGTCCTTTTCAGCTGCGAATCGCCCATTGCCGCCGGTCGGCATGCTGCTGAGGAAGCCCTGTATGGTCGCGAAGCTTGCGACAGGCTGGGCAGAATCGAACGAGTTATTCTCTTTGAACGGCGCGGCTGGATCGTTAACGTCCGAATCGGTCACGATGGCTATGGCAGAAGTAACTTCGCCCGCCAGGGTGTTGCTGGATACAACATTCGCACAGCTCACCAGAACCGAGGAAACATTCGCCGATTCTACCGTACCGCTACCATTCGTGACGGTGCAGGACTGACCCGCTGGTGGCACGAGCACTTGAACTTCGTAAGGATTGCCGGTTGCGACGCCCGCCTCAAAAACAAAGGGTCCATTCTGCGTCACCAGCACCTCAGCGCCGCTCCGCTCGATCAGCCTGACTTCGCCCTCCAGACCCTCGACTGTGCCGCCTACACGATACTGTCCAGCCGGCAGGGGTGCGCCCGAGCCCTGCCCGGGGATCGGCAATCCGCCTGGGTTTGCTGGTGGCGCGGATCCGTCGGACCCGCCGCTGCCACCACCACAGGCCGATAGCTGAACAGCTGCTGTCACCAACAACAGCCAGCGAAGCAGCCGCGAACCGGCAGCAAATGAAGTAACGCGTGAAAAACTTTGAACCATTCTGTTTATTTCCCCGAGCCGGAAGACGCTATGCTCTGCTACGCAAGAAACCGTTGTACGGCCTCCAGACGAGCCTTGCGTAACTCCCTACCGACTTCTATGCCTTTGAAACCTTTTTTTATCAATTCCTTGGCGTCTACCGATGCTGCTGCGGCCAGTGAGGCTACGACTACCTGGTAGGAGAGACCCCAAGGCCGTTTATCCTGGTGTGGAAGTGTACACAGGTCGATCAGGGGTGTATTGACCGCACTATTACGTAAAGCTACATCCTGAATCTCTTCGTAACACTGCGCCTCTGTACATAAAAAGTACAGACATGCCTTGAGGCAGTCCTGTATAAGTTCGGGACGGCGAAAGGCATCTGCTGTCTCGAAAAGTTCCAACAGAACTTCGGCTCTGCCCTCGACAGCGACCTCATTTTTTAGCAGCCCACTGATTACACTAAACTTATTGGCGCAGAGCCTACAGGTCAGCAGCGCCTGCTTCGGTGTCTTCAGGCGTTGGTTCAGGCTATCAGCAGCCTCCTGTTCGAGCGCACAGGCGATGATGCCCATCCTGACAAACAATGACTCTTCCGCCGTAGCGGCGGCATCAAGTGCCTGAAGCGTGCGATCCCACTGCATTTCAACGAAATTAAATTCAGGAAATAATGCCTGAATCGCAGCACATTGCATCAGGACCTCAAAGAACCGTGAGGGACGACACTCCAGGAGCGCGCGACTCATTTCTTTCCAGACGCGTTCTGGCGTCAGCAGTTGAAGTTCTCCTGACGCAGCGATCTCGGTCATCAGGATGCGAGTTTCTTCAGCAACGCTGAACTCCGGGAAACGGGCCGCAAATCTCGCAACCCTGAGCACACGTAGCGGGTCCTCTACGAAGGCGGAGGATACGTGCCTGAACAAGCGGTGCTTCAGGTCCGTCTGGCCGCCATAAGGATCAATCAGTTCACCTCCAGGACCTCGAGCCATGGCATTGATGGTAAGGTCCCTGCGCTGCAGGTCTTCTTCAAGCGTAAGATCCGGACTGAAATCACAAATGAATCCTGTATGTCCCTTGCCGGCCTTGCGCTCGGTGCGAGCGAGCGCATACTCTTCATGTGTCTGCGGATGCAGGAAGGTCGGAAAATCATTGCCGATCTGCGTGAATCCTGCTTCGATGAGTTCTTCAGGTGTAGCACCGGTAACGACATAATCACGGTCGACGACAGGTCGACCCAGAAGTTCGTCACGTACCGCACCGCCTACCAGAAATATTTCCATAGAATTGACGTGTTACCTGTAAATGAATGAACGCGGAAAACGATTCGAGCGCGGCCTGCACGGTGCTTCAGCCCTGTCGCAAGCCGAGATAGCCAGGCTTACGGGCCTGGCCCTGTGCGAATACACGCAGTCCCGGCTATGGCAGACCGCTTACGCCTCGGATGCACTGTATCTCAACCACGAGCTGCAGTGTCGTGTGGGTACTGGCAGAGCGACCTACCATCGCTTCGACTCGGCCCGGCGCACTCACCTCATCGTGTTTGGTCAGAAGATGATCGTCGACAAGTGGCAGTCCGCTCTGCACGGTACGGGCTCGCTTGAACGCTGGCTGACCGTCAGGGAGATCCGTCGTTATGGCTTCTTCGGCGGACGCGTTAGCCTTTGCCTGGCGCTGCTGCAGACCTGCCTGCATGAATTCGCCCACCTGTTGCAGACGGTGGAAAGGAAGCGCAGATATCGCAGCGTACACAACAGCGCCTTCTACGCCACCCTGCACAGGCTGCATGACCGGCTCGATCTCGAGCTGGCGCAACACCAGCTCAAGGCCCTGCTCCCACCGCAGCTAGCGAGTTCAGACGTATTCGAGGCGAGCGTGGCGCCACCGCGGCGTCATGACAGCGAAGTTGCATCCAGGCCCTTCGCTGAAGGCGATCCAGTGGTCTTCCAATACAGACAGCAGCTTGTCCGGGCCTTCATCATCAAACGCAACCGGGTAAACTATAAGCTTAAGGGACGCGGTACTCATAGCGGCTTGATCTATCGCTGCCATCCATCCTTGCTCGCCCCGGATCTGACCGTCGCACCATGAACGGCTCACTGCCCTTCCGGCGATGCAACGCTGCCAGTATCCTGCTCACGCAGTAGCCGCATCTCGAGCGGCTGACTCGTCGAGAGATGCACATCACGCTGCGGATAGGCAATTGAGATACCCGCCTCGTTCAGAGCCTCGTAAATCTGCGTGTTGAGCTCTGTAGCCACCGGAATACGCAGTGCGAGTTCACCTACGAATGCTCTCAGGAATATCTGCAGGGCACTGTCTCCGAAGGTCTCGAATGAAACAAGAGGCGCAGGCTCGGCAAGGACATTGGGGTGCGAAGTAGCTACCTTCCTGATGATCTGCATGGCCTGGCGCGGATCGGAGCCGTAAGCGATGCCCACAGGTATCAGCAGACGCGTGGTCTCATCCGTGAGTGTCCAGTTCAGCAGGCGGCTGGTAATGAACTCCTTGTTGGGAACCAGCAGCTCCTTGTTGTCCCAGTTCCTGATTGTCGTGGCGCGAATCTTGATTCTCGTCACCACACCATCCGTATCACCGACCGTCACCACGTCGCCAACGCGTATCGGGCGCTCGAATAAAATGATGAGTCCGCTGATAAAGTTGGCAACAATTTCCTGAAGACCGAAACCGATGCCGACACTGAGCGCCGCCGCCATCCATCCGATCTGCGACCAGTTTGCCCCCACTTGTGCCAGTGCCACGATAATCCCTACGCCTACCACGAGATAGCCTGACAGGGTCCTGATGGTGTAGCTGCCACCTGGCCCCATCGCAATGCGCTGCAGCACGGCAAATTCCAGCAGGGCCGGAATGCGGCGGGCGGCAAAAATAGTGAGCACGATAACGAAAATCGACAGACCCAGGTCGAACAGGGTGACCGGCACGATGCGAGCCTCTTCGCCAGTACCTTCCGTGTACTGCCAGACAGCGACTTCCTCAAAGATATTGAAAGCCGGCAGCACATCCTCCCAGATGAACCATAGGCCAAACGCTCCGGCCGCAAGCATGACAGTACTCAGCAGCTCACGCATGCCCTTGCTGAGCACGGCAATATCAAGGCTCGACTCCTGCTCTGCCTCAGCCGCTGCTTCCACGGCTATTGTGATTTCCGGGTTGCGCACCGCTTCGCTCTCGTCAGAGACCTGAGCTGGCGAGGCGGCCGCCGCCCTGGCGCTGAGACGTGCCGCATTTCGCTTCTCGATGGCTCGCTGGTAGGCCACTTTTCGCTGGGCGAGTATGATGCCGCGTACCATGAGGAGGTGAATTATCAGCAGGGCGACCAGCAGGAAGATGGTATCGCTGATCAGAACGAAGACCGTGCCTACGGTGTAGAGATAACCGAGCAAGGCCGTTGCGGCCAGCACCGCCGGGATCAGTGTCGAACACAGAATAAGGAACTTGTGAACCTTCGAGGATGCCTCCCGATGCCGGTAACGCAGATAGATTCTGATAACACCTCTATCCTTGTTGAACAGTTTCATCAAGGCATAGCCCAGCGCCGTCAGTGACAGCAGTGGCACGAGATTCGGCAGTGCGCCAACGCCGGAACCGAAGTCGAAATTGATGACGAAACTTGCCACCAGGATCAGCGGTAGAACAAGGTAAAGGAAGCGGTTGAGATCGCGGTATATCATTTCGACATATTCCCGGGGCCATCGCAGGTGCGCCACGGCAATGCCGTCCGGTATGCATAGCATGCGGATGACTTGCAGGTAGAACAACAGCGAGACCATACCCCGAAGCGAGGCGGCCAGTGCAACGGCGGGACGGCTCTCCATTGGCGTCTGCTCAAGTGCCAGACTGATACACCAGAAAATGACCGGCCACGGGAGTGCCAGTAACAGTGTTACCGCGAGCGCTTTTGCCGACCATGCAAAACTGTCAGTACTCAACCGGCCAAGCGGCACGGCATATTCGCGCAACATCTTTTTCAGACTGTACCTGCGCAGATAGGCCGCAAGGGCAAGAATGGCTCCAATCCACCAGACCAGGCCAAAGCTCAGGCTCTGTTTGAGGTCAGACAGCATCCCTCGCCAGTGCTGAAATCGCGAAAGCTCACGAACCTGGGTGCCTATGCCCAAAAGCATGCCGGTGTCGACGACCGGGCTACTGCGAATCCACAACAGGCGTTCATTGATGAAGGCCTGGAAGGTTTCGGCCTGGTCATCTAGTTGCGTCAGAACGTAATCGAGTTCACTGAGACTTTGCAGATAGGATTGATCGGCGCTGGTCAGCTCATCCAGAATGCCGCGGCGCGTCTCCAGCACAGGAATCATCCGCTCCACGAATTCCGACTGCGCCATCACGTCTGGCTTGATTTTTTCGCGCCGGTACAAGCGTTCAGCGTAGTCATCGAGGTCGCGCAGCTCCCTGCGCATCTCAGAGTTCTGAATCTGGGACAGACCCGCACGAGCTATAAGATCCTGACTTGTGAGCGCCCGTGCTTCGAGCAGGCGTGGTTCTCTGAGCTGCCTGCGTTCTTCGAGAAGAATCTGGCCGAGCGCCTGACTGAGACCAGCCACCTCGACCTTGCTTCGGGTATAGCGGAAGCGTTCACGAATGTCAGCAAGTTCGTCGTTGGCAGCAGCCACATTGCGATCGATGACTTCTGTAGACTGTGTTCGCCGTAACAGGTCATCGCTCAGAGCCAGGTTATGTTGCTGGGCGTTAGCAATGACCTTCTCACCGGGCCCAAGCTTCTGACCGCTTGCCTGCACATCCGATTTGACGTAAGCCTTGAGACGACTCGCTTTTTCGATCTTGAGATCCGCCATACGCTGCTGGAGCAGTCGCACCAGCTTGGTCAGGCGCTCTGCCTTGATCGCCATAAGCGTGCGTTCGGCTTCGATAAGATCACTGCGAAGCGGCTGGCTCGACAGTTCGATCTGGTTACGTAGGGCTTTTTCGGTAAGCGCGAGGGCTTCAGCCGACAGCGCCCATCGCTCAGTGAGCGACTCCATGTCCGAGAGCGCCTGCGCCATCGGCGCCGTGGTCGAATCCTCGGCCTCTTCCTCCACGAGCGCAGCAAAAGCCTTATCGACCGATGGCAGGTCGGGCTGACTGTCATAGGTCTGCAGAGCAATGTCGATTCGAGTTAGTCGATCATTGATTTCGCTCAGCTCCCGTCGAGCCTGGTCTGGCCTGGACCTTAGCTCTGTCAGCTCCGCTGTCAGGCTTTCAAGCCGGCTATTGAGCTGCTCCAGCTCAGTTTCAGACTCGACGAGACGGCCTTCGAGCACCTGTTGCAGCTCGGCGAGCCTGGCCGGGTCAAGCTCTGACAGCGGCGCTGAAAGATCCTCATCCTGGGCAACCAGGTCTGGCTCCTTCTCCCTCTGCAAGCGCTGAGTGACGAGCTCACGGGTCTTGAGATCCTCCGCCCCGTTGTCCAGCCTCTCCTGATACTCGTTCGCCTGCTTCTTATCTGTACGCGCCTGTTTTTTGTAGACGCTGATTTTCTCGAGCCGATCCAGCAGCTCCTGTTTATCAACTTCTGGCAGATCGCGCGCTTCGATACGCGCCTTGAGCGCCTCGATCTCGGCTTTGGATGGCACGTCCTCCTGGGCGGCTCGATACGCCGGCGAACCGGTATCGCCATCAGTCTGGGCGCCTGAAGATGCCGCCGGAGGCGCTGCAGCCAACGAGCCGGCAAACAGTATCTGACCGCCTAAAACCAGGAATAATATTTGTACGAAAGCCCTACAGCTGAAACCGACGCTTTTTCTCACCTTGACGCCAGACCTGTCTGCAGCTGACCAGCGTTAATCGTATCCGGATGCTTCAGCTGCTCGAGATGATAGCTGATGTGATCCGCAATAAAGGTCTGAATGAAGAAGTAACTATGGTCATACCCTTGGCGAAGGTGGTAATCGAGTTCTATGCCCGCATTCTCACAGGCCTCCTGTAGGGCCTCCGGCCTTAGCTGGCCTTGCTCGAGAAAATTGTCTGCACTGCCCTGCTCCACCCTTATCCTTGAAACGCCCGTGGTGCCCTTTCTGATCAGACTGCAGGCATCGTATTGCGACCAGTCCGTGTCGTCGGAACCCAGATAGGCTGTGAAGGCACGCCGGCCCCAGTCACACTGACTGGGTTCAGAGATCGGTGCGAAGGCACTGACTGATCGAAACAGATCCGGGCGCCTCAGCGCCAGGACCAGGGCGCCGTGGCCACCCATCGAATGGCCGGCAATGCCCAGATGTGCCGGAGACACAGGAAAATGCTCATTCACCAAGGCCAGGAATTCTTCACTGATGTAGCTGAACATCTGGTAGCCGTCACGCCACGGAGCCTGGGTCGCATCGACATAAAACCCAGCACCGGTACCAAGGTCGTATCGCTCATCCTCGCCTGCTATGCCCAGTCCTCTCGGGCTGGTATCGGGCACCAGCAGAATGCAACCCGCCGCCGAAGCAGCCGCCGCCGCGTGGGCTTTCTGCACGAAATTCTGGTCGGTACAGGTCAGCCCCGAAAGCCACAGCAACGCGGGTTTGCGGTCTTTCGAAGGATTACCCGCCGGCGCTGCACTGCAGCCGGGCGGCAGATAGACCGAAAAGGTCATTTCACATCGGCAGACGTCCGAAGCATGGCTGTACCGTTGCCAGACGCCATCAAAACACTTGTTGGTCTCGAGAAGTTTCATCGTGCCTCCTGGCTGCACTACGCGGTGCGGTCCCTAGAAAAGTATGACTGTACGGATACTTTCACCCGCATGCAGTGCGTCAAACGCCTTATTGATATCTTCGAGCTTCATGGTATGAGTAACGAAGGGATCGATCTTGATGTCACCAGACATGTACTGGTCGACAAAGCCAGGCAATTCGGTCCGGCCTTTGACGCCACCGAAAGCTGAGCCCTTCCACACGCGCCCCGTGACCAGCTGAAATGGCCGTGTACTGATTTCCTTGCCGGCACCGGCCACGCCGATGATGACGGAGACGCCCCAGCCCTTGTGGGTGCACTCAAGCGCCGTTCGCATGAGATCGACATTGCCCACGCATTCGAACGAGTAATCCACGCCGCCATCAGTCATGTCGACAATCGCCTGTTGCAAGCCTGCCCGGCCCTCCGACAAATCGTCCGGATTGAGCACATCAGTGGCGCCCATCTGCTTCGCCAGCTCGAACTTGTCAGGATTCAGGTCGATACCAATGATGCGTCCGGCACCCGCCATCGCGGCACCCTGTATCACGCTGAGGCCGATCCCACCAAGACCAAACACAGCTACCGTAGCGCCCGGCTCCACCTTGGCCGTATGCGTGACCGCACCGATACCTGTCGTGACGCCACAACCTAGCAGGCATACCTTATCGAGCGGCGCGGCCTCATCGATCTTGGCCAATGCGATCTCAGGAATGACGGCATATTCAGAGAAAGTGGAGGTGCCCATGTAGTGGTGGATCATCTGTCCCTTGTAACTGAGCCGCGAAGTACCATCGGGCATGAGGCCCCGCCCCTGCGTGGATCGGATCGCCTGACAGAGATTGGTTTTTCCTGAGCGACAGAATTTGCACTCGCCACACTCAGGGGTATAGAGCGGAATGACGTGGTCTCCAACGGCCACGGAAGTAACGCCTTCACCAAGCGCTTCCACCACACCACCACCCTCATGCCCCAGCACACAGGGGAATAGACCCTCCGGGTCATCGCCTGACAGGGTATAGGCATCGGTATGACACACACCGGTTGCTATCATCCTGACCAGCACCTCACCTCGCTTGGGGGCTTCAATATCGATCTCCACAATTTCAAGGGGTTTACCGGCCTCGAAGGCGACAGCAGCGCGTGATTTCATGCGATGGCTTCCTTTTGGAATGACTGACTGGATTTAACTGTGCAGAGTACTACGACTCCAGAACCGGAACGATACTGATCAGGCCAGGGTTCTGTCTATGAAGGAGTGCAACGAACGCTCACAATGAGCCGGAATGGCCGTAAACTCAAGGCTGCTGATATAGTCGTTTCTGTCTTTGCTGGTCCGCAGAACCTTGGCATAGATGTCATGGTCAGTGGGCGAGGCCATGGCAAGGCTGAAGGGAAACTTGATGTTGGAAAAGGGCTCGAGAAACTCGCTTGTGCGGGCGCGCATGCCGTAGTAACCCAGGTCAAGTATCTCACCCTCACCCACCTGCGCAGCAATGGTCGTACCTTCTATGCGCCAGTACTGCATTGGCAGATGCACAGGCACGCGAGGGCTCTTGCGATCGTCACAGCGAGGTATATGCAAGGTCCTGGACGAACCAGGCTCCTCGACTACTGAATCCGGGTCGGCGGCAAGCTCAACACTGGTAAGTTCGAATATCCGTAGCGGCCGTGGCTGCCCCTTCACGAAGACGTCTGCCGGTTCGCCAACAGCAACATAACGCGAGACCAGTGAATACAGTGGTGCCGTCAGAAGCACCTGCCCTCGCAGACTGTGGGCTTCGACTCGCGCGGCAACGTTCACCGTCTCGCCAATCACCGTGTATTCACCGTGCGATTCGCACCCGAGGGTGGTCGCCACGACTTCGCCGCAGTTCAGTCCAACGCCGATATAGACGGCATCGAGGCCCAGCCGGGCTGCAAACAAATTTACTTCTTCCATGGCATGCTGCATTTCTGCAGCACAGCGAACAGCATCGAGACTCGAACGGCGGGGCTTGCGCTTGTTCTTCAGGCCAAAAACAGCCATCACGCTATCGCCCATGAACTTGTCGACGAAACCATCGTACTTGTAGATGAGCTCCACCATTCTGGTGAAGAAGAAATTGAGCAGGGCGACGATCTGGGTAGGACGATTGGAGGCAGTGAGCTGGGTAAAGCCACGAATGTCGGCAATGAGTACCGTAGCGATCTTGAGCTCTGGCGTCAGCTTCAGCGGTGAAGGATCGACAATTTCGCGAATCGCCGTGGTAATGGCTCCACGAGAGGTGCGAGTCAGGCTGCCGGACACTCCGTTTGATGCCGCCCTGCCTTCCGGAGGGCTAATAGCAAGCGCTCTCCTGCGCTCGTCTCCAAGCAACTCGAGAGTGAAGTCGGTTAATTCCTCGACCAGACGGGATTTGGACTGCATCGCTTGTTATTATTGCCTTTCGTCATCCACTGATATTTTGATAATGGTCTGCAGGACCACGGGTGTCAATTGAACCGACGCATTAAATTAATGACAATTGCAGACGAGATCAGCCAGTGCCGCTTCTGTGAGCATGCCGGTCTGATTCCGGAAGCGAAGCCGGTCTTCCAGCTCCCACCCGCGGCTCGTATCGGCATCTTCAGCCAGGCGCCGGGAAACAAGGCCCACCTGAAGGGTCTGCCCTTTTACGACCCCTCTGGTGTGCGGCTACGCAGCTGGTTGGGCGTCGATGAAGAAGCTTTCTATGAATCAGGCAAATTTGCCATTGTGCCGATGGCATTCTGCTTTCCAGGCTATGACGGCAGTGGCAAAACTGGTAAGGGCGGCGACAAACCGCCCGTGCCCGAGTGTGCCGAGCGATGGCGCGATCGGCTCATGGCGCAGCTTATGCCGCAGCTCGACCTGGTGCTGCTTATCGGCCAGTATGCCCAGCGCTGGCACCTGCCGGAGCTGCGTCATCTATCCATGACCGCACGCGTGGCGAACTGGCGTTCCGCCATGGTGACACCTAGGGCAGGCGAACCGATTCTGCTGCCCATGCCTCATCCGTCCTGGCGTAACACCGCCTGGCTGAAGAAAAATCCGTGGTTTGAAGACGAGTTCGTACCGGTGCTTCAAGCCAGGGTTCGACAGGCGATGCAGCACTCGCCCCACCAGGCTCGTCAATTGGACACGACAATATGACCTATATCATCGGCATCATAGTGGCCGCAGTATTTGGCTATCTCATACTTACGAACCTCCAGTCGACGGACCCGAAGGATGAGGCCGCGGCGCGGGAAATACTCGAGCTGCATCGACACCGGACCGACGTGAGCGAAGACGAGATCCTTGCTGTTCTGCAAAAGCACGGGCGAAACCGGGCACAGGGCGAGCAGGTCGCACGTATGTTGTTGGTAAGATTTCGAAAAGTCGGTAAATTCGAGAACGACAGAATTCACGCAATGCCACAGGTCAGGCGCGCTGTGGCAAAACTGCCTGTTACTGTTGCCAATTCAGCTGCTCAATAGCGCACTGGATTTATAATCACCATAAGGACTCTACATGACAACAAAGAAGAACGGCCCCACCACCAAAAAGGCTTCCAAACCTGCTGCACCGGCGCCAAAGACTGCCGGGAAGGCGGCAAAGGCTCAGGAGACATCACCCCAGTATGACCTGATCATATTTGGCGCCACCAGCTTCGTCGGCGAACTCGTTGCCGAGTATCTGCTGGAAACCTACGGCGTGGGTCGCGAACTGAAGTGGGCCGCCGCCGGCCGCTCGCGTAACAAGCTGCGTGATATGCGCAGCAAGCTCGGGCCCGGCGCAGCAAACCTGCCGCTCATCATTGCAGACGCCAATGACAGCGCCTCGCTCGCCAATATGTGTGCGCAAACCAAGGTCGTGCTCACCACGGTTGGGCCTTACGCGCTCTATGGTGAACCGCTGGTAAAGGTCTGCGCCAAGACCGGTACCGACTATTGCGATCTCGCAGGCGAAGTGCAGTGGATCAAACAGATGATCGATCGCTATGAGCAGGATGCCCGTGCCTCTGGTGCACGTATCGTCCACTGCTGTGGCTTCGATTCGATCCCATCGGATCTCGGCGTACATTTCCTGCAACAGACAGCCATGGAACGCTTTGGCGAGCCCTGCAATCACGTAAGCATGCGCGTCAAGGGCGCGAAGGGTGAATTCTCTGGTGGCACGGTTGCCAGCCTGATGAATGTGATCAAGGAGGCAAAGAACGACCCCGAGCTTCGGAAGCAGCTGAGCGACCCTTACCTCATTTGCCCGGACAGCCATCATCCGGACACCCGGCAGCCTGACGCGAATACACCGCGCTACGACGCCGACTTCCGTTCATGGACAGCGCCGTTCATCATGGCGGCCATCAATACCAGGGTCGTCCATCGCAGTAATGGCCTCAAACAGGCCGAATACGGCAAGGACTTCACTTATAGTGAAGCCACCCTTACCGGTCGAGGAGTAAAAGGTCGCCTGGCCGCCTATGCCGTAACTGGTGCAACGGCCGCGTTCATGGTGGGCTCGGCCATTAAACCCACACGCTGGGCCATCGAAACCTTCCTCGTACCCAAGCCGGGTGAAGGGCCTGATCAGGCCTCGCGGAATGCTGGTTATTTCGACCTGCGGTTCAAGGGGAAGACAAAAGGTGGTGCCAAAATCAGCATCAAGGTCACTGGCGAACGCGATCCTGGCTATGGCTGCACTGCGAGGATGATGTCGCAAGCGGCCATTTGTCTGGCACAGGATGTGAGCAAACTGAAAGGCGGTTTCTGGACGCCTTCAACGGCTATGGGCACGCCACTTATCGAGCGCCTGACAAAGCGCGCCGGCATGACCTTCGAGGAACTGGACGCCTGAAGCGTTTAGCAAGGTGAAACGCTGGCGCAGATTGCGCCAGCGTTGAAGGCAGTAGCCTTTATCCCTGCCCAGAAGGGACTTTAGCGTGTAGGACCGACCTGAATCAGCAGGCTGGTATTAAAGGTCTGATTGCCCTGGATGTACTGCGCATTCACCCTCACCGACGTCAACGCGGTGATATTGGTGAGCGTGTTGATTTCCAGGAAACCGTCTCGGTCTATGGTTGCTATGGTATCGCCCTCACCCTGTGGGATCTGCCAGGTAATTTCTTCGCGGTCAGTGTCTGCGAAATCGACTGTACCGCGCTCGCCATTCGACAATACGCCATAAAGCTCGAGTTCGACCCGGTCGCCTGCCACAAGATTGCCGGTGCGAGGATTCACGATAACAATGTCGTTAATGCCGATAGCGTTCGCTGAGACCGTACCTTCCAGCCCCCCACAACTCGCCGTTATTTCAGCTGTACCTGGAGCGATCCCCTTCAAGACACCCGCGCTATCAACTGTGGCTGCAGCCTGATTGGCAGTGCTCCAGTTGACTGACGGCGTGATTGGCTGCGAAGGCGTGCCGTTAGAGAAAATTCCTGTCGCGGTCAGATTCACAGATCCGCCTACCTGAACCGTCGTAGTACCGGTACTACCGCCCTGCCCTGCCACAGTGATGCCAGACAAGGTATCACTGACTGCAAGTGGCGCAGGGGCAGAAACCACCCCACCAAGCGAGGCGGTAATATCACTGCCGCCGGCAGCACGAGTGAGAATCGTACCGTTTTCGTCTATCGTGGCCACTTCCGGGGCTGATGAGGTCCACTGGAGACCGTTGAGCGGCCTTGAGGTGCCATCACTGTAATTACCACTTGCCGTTGCGCGCGTCGACAGACACTCGTTAACCGGGTCCGCGGACGCCAGCGCGGCACTGATGCTCACCAGCGCGGCATTACTTACACTGACCTCGAGCGCGGCGTTGAATTGCCCCCAGTTTGCGCTGATGGTTACTGGAATCACGCCATCGGTCTGGCCTGCGGTAAACTTCCCACCTGTGATCCGCGCAGCAGAGCTGTCGCTGCTACGCCACTCGACCCGACTGGTGACATCAAAGGTCGTTCCGTCCTTTCGTGTCGCCAGCGCCGAAAATTCCCAGGCTTCGCCGGGTGCAAAAATCGTCTTGTCATTGGCTGACTGTAGCGCGATGCTGGCCACGTTTTCTCTGGCGATAACGACTGCGCGTTCGAGTGATTCACTTTCATCCTCCCCCGAGCAGCCCGAGATCATGAGTGCACCGAGCGCTGCCAGGGCGAGACGCTTCCACAGGCTAGAATTCATAGACTGCTCCCAGGATCGCTGCTTTAACAGTCACATCACCGTCCAGGAATACATGCTGGTAGCCGCCTCTGAGAATGATTGGCACCGACTGCAATCGTTCTTCCAGGCGGAATTGCAGGCTTGGTCCGCGATAATCCTGTGCGCCAGGCTCACCACTATCGCCTGCGGTGGTGTCCAGTTCGTAAGTGGTATAACCCAGACCAAGGGCAATGCTGCTCTGCCCACTGAAGGTACCCCCAGCGAAGACATGGGCGCCAGCGGCAAACTTCACAGCCATTTCGGCCGCATCACTGTCATCGTCGTACACACCGGTACCAGCGTTGATTTCGGTGGTGACAAGCTCATTGATACGGTAGCCGAAGTCAGCCTGCACGACCGCGGGACTGAACTTTTCACCGCCGGCATCGACAAACAGCATGCCGACACTGAGCCCTGCATAGGGGCCGCGCTTGTAGTCAGGTTTGTCGATCACATCAAGCGCGTAGGCGGGCGCGAGCGGACAGATCAGGCCGGCGAAAAGAAGCGCGCGGGTGCTGGCGGCCAGAGGCTGTGGTCGGGGCACTGGAGGTAGAATCCTAGATTGGCGGAGTTTCAAACTGACGATCTCTTGGGGTCACACGAAATTTCCACGAGTTGTACCTGTCTGGGCTCAAGCGGTCAACCATGCGTTCGGATCATTCGTTGGCTATGAAATAGCAGAGACAGTCACTGAGGGCTATATCTGCTCGTGTAGTCATCATAAAGAAGCGTGTACTGTGCTTTGTTACCAGATCGTAACCCCGAAGTCCGAAATAGTCTGTGACGCTGGCCACCCCAATATGACTTTTTACCGAAAGTTTTCCGACAGCTTCAGGTCGCATCCTCGCGATAACCGTATCAGGGCCGACTGCACCGAAGTTCAGTGAGTCGGCATCTTCTGCCAGCACGATATCCTCACCGAGGTCCACCGCGATCCGCTCGTTCTGGTGGTAGTCAACGGCGTCGCAATACGCGATGGCAGTAGAGGCTTCGAGTTGCAGCCGCATTGGATTGCGAAAGACCCTGGTCTGCATGGCCTGCTCCGCGCCGGCATCGGGCTCCAGAGCACGCTGTCCCGGAATCTGACAATACCGTCGCAGCCCCTCGCAGGCAATCAGCACGGCATTGCTGTCGCCGACACCGCCACATTCGATCGTCACGGTGGGAACGGAGCGCTCACTGAGCTCCATCAAAGCACCCAGACGAAGATCTGTCACGATCATATCGCAGGTCCAGAGCGCCGTGAGGGCCTTGTGACACACATCGTCACACACTGAAACGGCGAAGGCGGGCCCCTTCCCGGAGGTATTGTGAATGTCGACAAGGCTATCTGGCGCATATTCTCGAATACTCGCCAGGATGGCTTCAGCCAGAGCGAAATCGTCATCTACTGGCACCGCGCCTGCCTTCGTTACACCGTTCGGGCTGAAGAAACACCGGTTGAGGTCACGGCGCCCGGGCAGGAAGCGATGATGGAACGGCTGTTCATGCAAAGCGGCAGCTGGATTCGCGATAATGCAGGCAACGCTGCCGTGTATCTGCAGGTTCATTCGAAGCAGACGCAACAGGGCAAGCAGCCCTGATGGTTCGTTGCCGTGAAGCAAGGTGATGACGAGGCGTCTGGATGCAGCAGTGGGCAACCCGGACGAGCCCGATGGCGACTCGCCGTTCTCGTCATTCAGATGCAGCATGCACGGCCCTGGCAGCAGACGCAGGAAGCGCGCAGCGATCGCCCGCTCCCGACGCAGCACCGCATCGCCATCTGCCTCAGCGACTGCCTTGTATGCCTGCTCGACCGGCTGTGATTCTGCCTCTGCCAACAGCGCCCGGGCCTGCGACAGTGTCAGCGAGGGTAAACCGGCAGGTGTAGTCACAGGATATCCCAGCGCGCGACCGGCGTATTACTCAAGGCGCGAGTACGGTATTCATTGACCAGAACTCGCAAGGCCTCCGAACGTTCGGTACCCGCTGCAGTCAGCTTCGCCAGACTCCCCAGCAGCCAGCGACTGCCATTCTGCCCACTGGCCAGCGTGTCACCGGCTATGCTCACTGCCCTGCTGATATCGCTGGTAGCCACGTCCAGCCCCGCAAGACCGCCCGACACCATAGGCAGCAATTCTTCAAGGATGTCCACCACCGTTCGCTCCCTGAGGGTCCTGCTGTCGATGTCTGGCCAGAGCATGATCGCGTCCAGACCGTGATGTGCAGCGTTGTAGAAATTCTCGGCAGCGTATCGGAAAGGCAGACCCGGAATGATGGTATTGATGTAAGGCTTCATCGCCTCGATGAGACCGACAAAGATCGCAGCATTCGCGCACATGTCGGCGCAGGTCGGCCCCGCTGGCAGCGCGCGCAGCTCGATTCTGACATGACCGCCATCAGCGGGATCGTATATCGGTCGGTTCCATGACCAGATCGACCCCTGATGTAGTCTCATCGCGCTGAGCTCACCGGGCGCTGTCGTCTCCGGCATCACCGGCATCAGCGGTGGAAACAGATAGGCCCCCTCTACGAATAGCTCATGAATGCCCTCGCGGAGCCAGCCGTTGCCAAAGCCGACGCGTGGTGGCAGACGCGCGCGGAAGGTGTGGGCCACCCTGCTATCGACGGATTGCTCGAACAGCGGGATTCGCGTTTCCTGCCAGAGACGCTTGCCGAACAGGAGCGGTGAATTTGCGGCGAGGGCCGTCATCAGTGGCGTTAGCAGAGAAGCCGTATTCCAGACATCGCGGAAATCGGCCGGCTCGACACGATAATGAAACTGAAAAGAGGTATTGGCACCCTCGAGCGTCACATCACCCCAGCGCAGGTCGAGCGTCTCGGCACCTTTGATATGTATGGCGAAGTCTTCACCTCGTCGCTGCCTCAGCGCATCCGAAAGCGCATGGTAACGCGGGAGATCGGTCATCGCCTGCGGGCCCAGCTGACTGGTGGTCAGGGTTGGCAGAATGCCAATCGGCACAATTCCTGCCCCGCAGCTCGCAGCATTCCTGTCGAGCCGGAGCAAAGTCTGCTGAAGCGTTTTCTCGATACTGGCGAACGGGCTGCCCCGCGCGGGGACAGGTTCGAGATTATATTCGAGATTGAAGCGGTTGAGCTCAAGCGTCAGCCCGGGATCACCCGAGGCCTCACGAATGGCCTCATTGGCATGCACTACCTGGGCATCCTGGTCGACGAGATATAGTTCAACTTCTGCGCCAAAGCTCGCAGGACCAGCGCCAAAACCGGGACGATCGAGAATAGCTCTGAATTCGTTCAGATCCTCGAGCAGCTGAGCGCGGAAACGCTCATAGTCCGCCGCTACGAAATCTGTTTTATCAATTGACTGGCCCAGTCAGTTACCCCGCTTCTCGTTTCTCCAGCATGCCGTGGTGAATGATGAAATCCGCTATTTCAGCAACACCGTCATTCTTGAGTACGTTGGCGAAGATAAATGGTTTGCTTCCACGAACGCGCAAGGTATCGCGCTCCATCACCTCCAGCGAGGCCCCCACATGAGGCGCAAGCTCGGTCTTGTTGATAACCAGCAAGTCAGATTTGGTGATACCCGGACCACCCTTGCGAGGAATCTTGTCACCGGCGCAGACATCGATGACATAAATCGTCAGATCTGATAGTTCAGGACTGAACGTCGCACTCAGGTTATCGCCACCGCTTTCGACGAACACCAGCTCGAGACCAGCATGTCTCTGCTGCAGCGATTCGACGGCCGCAAGATTCATCGAAGCATCTTCGCGAATGGCCGTATGTGGACAGCCGCCTGTTTCGACGCCGAGAATACGGTCACTCGACAGGGCTTCGTGACGCAGCAGAAACTCTGCATCTTCCCTGGTGTAGATATCGTTGGTGACGACAGCGAGATTGTAGCGGTCACGCAGTGCCAGGCAGAGTTGTTTCACAAGTGCCGTCTTGCCCGACCCAACTGGCCCGCCAACGCCGACTCTAAGACAGGATGATGTCATCTTCGTATTCTCCGTGGATATCAGCTTCTGAACAGCCTGGTGTATTGAGTTTCATGCAGCATGCTCGCGAGCGCCATCCCTGGCAGGCCGCCGCCCAATTCATCGACATCTATCGAGGCGCTTCGATTCACGATGTCATCGAGACGCGGAAGAAAGAACTGCAGGACTGATTGCGCATCTGTCTGTCCGAGCGGTATGGTTTTCTGCGCTGCGCTCACCTGGTTCTCCAGCCAACTCCAGACAAAGGCACTGACGCACTCAGCAGCGGACATGCACCACAGTCGACCACTCACTGCAAACAGGACGGGCCAGGCAAAGCCAGCAAGTTCGTTCGACAGACCAACCCGAGGTGCGCGGTGTGCCCTGAGTCCATCAGCCGCATCACTGTTATCCTGATCGGCATTCTGGCTCAGCAGGCGCGCCAAAGTACCGGCGAGCTGGCGATCCTCAGCGAGCAGCTCACTGGTCTCGCGCAGGGCCAGCACGCGCGCCGAAAGCATCAGCAGTTCGACACCGCAGGTGGTGAGAAGCTGCTCGAGACGAGCCAGTGCGCCGATGGCATCATTACTGGCCGGAACCGCATGCTTCAGCATGAGCCGCGTTGCAATGTGTATGACAGGCAGATCCAGCCTAGCGAGCCCATCTTCCAGCGTGGCCGACAGCCAGTCTGCAAGCGTCTGCCGATCCTTGACCCAGTCAAGTTCAATAGCGCTTTCCAGCCCCTGGGACCAGGCGAAGCCGCCAACAGGCAGTGCCGGACTGGCGAGATACATCATTGCGAAGCGCGCTGTCACCGGTGGGCGTGCCCATGGCTATGGCTATGTTCGTGGTCGTGGTCGTGGTCGTGGCCGTCGGCGTCGAGCAGCTCGCGACCCCACTCGAGGTTCCGGACGCTGCCGCCCGGCATCACACCTTCGCCCGCCAACTCGACCGCGCCCGGGAGGAACGGCAGTGCGTCGAACTCGACGGTGACGCCCACGCCGGACTCGATCGCCATCCGTCCGAGGTGGCCGAGCAGACCGAATCCGGTGACGTCGGTGCATCCCGTCGCCCCTCCGGCCACCGCGACCCGGGATGCCCGATCGTTGAGCCGGGTCATCGACGCGATCGCGGCCTCGACCGACTCGGCCGGTGCCTGGTCACGCTTGATCGCGGTGGTGATGACCCCGACACCCAGCGGTTTGGTGAGGATGAGATCCTGACCGGCCCGGAGCCCGGCATTCGTGAGGATGCGATCGGGATGTACCTCACCGGTGACCGCCATGCCGTACTTCGGCTCGGGGTCGTCGATCGTGTGCCCCCCGACGATGACGAAGCCGCCGGCGGTGGCGACGTCCTGACCGCCCGCGAGCACCTCGCCGAGCAGCGACATCGGCAGTGCGTCGACGTTCCAGCCGACCAGGTTCAGCGCGAACAGGGGCCGTCCACCCATCGCGTACACGTCGGAGACGCTGTTGGCGGCGGCGACGCGGCCCCAGGTGCGCGCATCGTCGACCACCGGGGTGATGAANNGTGGTCGTGGTCGTGGTCGTGGCTATGATGAGAGCGAGCGTCCCCATCAACGGCTGAATGGGCAGAATAAGCGCCAGACTCTGGATGAAACGGCTTCTCGACCAGTGCTGTCGACAGACCGAGACGCTCTACCATGTCCTGCAGCACATGGTCAGGTGCGAGCCTGAGCCAACCGTGCCCGACCTGCAAGGGCACATGTCGATTGCCGAGGTGGTAGCAGCAGCGAGCGAGCAGATGCATGTTCGCTGTAGTCGCCTCGATGACCTGTTCCGGCCTTGGAATGATTTCGACCACATAGCCTTCCTCGTCGGCGAAGCGCTCGCCTCCAGCCAACACTGTGCCACGTTGGGTGAATAGGCCCACCTCGACACCGCCATCGGTGACCGCACGCAGGCGGCACTTCTGCCGCTGGCCATAATCAAGCTGCAAGGTATCGCTGGCAGGGCGGCTTTCCTGGATCTGCTGAAGTGTCTTCATCACGCTGCTCTCGCTAATCAACTGCTAAAAGAGGAAATATCGCTGCGCCAGCGGCAACTCGCTTGCTGGCTCGCAGGTCAGCAGCACGCCGTCGGCCCTGACCTCATAGGTTTGGGCATCGACCTCGATCCGTGGTGTCGCGTCATTGAGTATCATGTCGGACTTGCGCAACTGCCGTACCCGCTTGCAAGCCGACAAGGTCTTGTTCAGCTTCAAACGCTTGGCGAGGTCCGATTCGAGTGAAAGCTGGCTTACGAATGTTAGTGAAGTCGCCGCGATTGCGCCCCCAAAGCTGCCGAACATCGGGCGGTAGTGCACGGGCTGCGGTGTCGGAATCGACGCATTGGGATCACCCATCGCCGCGCCCGCGATCATTCCACCCTTGACGATCAGGCTCGGTTTGACGCCGAAGAACGCGGGTCGCCATACAACCAGGTCAGCGAGCTTGCCTACCTCTACCGATCCAACCTCGTGAGCGATACCGTGAGTGATGGCGGGATTGATCGTGTACTTGGCGATATAACGCCTGATTCGCATATTGTCGGCGCCGGAGCCCTCGTCTGCTTTCAGCTCTCCGCGCTGGACCTTCATCTTGTGCGCCGTCTGCCAGGTACGACTGATCACCTCACCGACCCGGCCCATCGCCTGAGAATCCGACGAGATCATGGAGAACACGCCGAGATCGTGCAAAATGTCTTCAGCGGCAATAGTCTCCTTGCGAATCCTCGAATCAGCGAAGGCAACATCCTCAGGAATAGCAGGATCCAGATGGTGACAGACCATTAGCATATCGAGATGTTCATCGATGGTGTTGATGGTGTAAGGCCGCGTGGGGTTGGTCGACGACGGTAGTATGTTCGAAAGGCCAGCGATCTTGATGATATCCGGTGCGTGGCCGCCACCCGCACCTTCTGTGTGGTAGGTGTGGATACATCGATCACCGATGGCCTTGATGGTGTCCTCCACGAAGCCCGACTCGTTCAGCGTGTCGGTGTGGATGGCCACCTGTACGTCATGCCGTTCAGCTACGTCGAGACAGTTATCGATAGAGGCTGGCGTCGTACCCCAGTCCTCGTGCAGCTTGAGTCCGCATGCGCCAGCCTGCAGCTGCTCGACCAGCGGCTCTGGCAGGCTCGCATTGCCCTTGCCTAGGAAACCAAAGTTCATCGGAAAAGCTTCGGCCGCCTGCAGCATTCTGCTGATATGCCAGGGACCCGGCGTACAGGTCGTGGCTTTTGTACCGGTGGCAGGACCGGTTCCGCCACCAAGCATGGTCGTGATTCCGGACATCAGGGCTTCTTCGATCTGTTGCGGACAGATGAAATGAATATGCGCGTCGATGGCACCAGCTGTCACGATCTGACCTTCACCGGCGATTATTTCAGTTCCCGCACCAATGGCGATGGTGACACCTGTCTGGGTATCAGGATTACCGGCCTTGCCAATGCCGCTGATGCGACCAGCCTTGATACCGATATCCGCCTTGACGATGCCCCAGTGATCGATGATGAGCGCGTTGGTGATCACGGTATCAGCCACATAGTTGCTCGTTAGCTGACTTTGTCCCTGACCATCCCTGATGACTTTGCCGCCGCCGAACTTGACCTCGTCGCCATAGCAGGTGAAGTCCTGCTCGACCCTGGCCCAGAGCTCGGTATCAGCCAACCTGACGCAGTCACCTGTGGTGGGACCAAACATCTCGGCGTAGCCTTGTCTGGAAACGGATCGTGTCATCTAGAGCGCTCCCATGATATCGCCGCGGAAGCCGTAGATTTCGCGCTTGCCCGCGTATTCGACCAGTTCTACCTCACGTCTCTGACCTGGCTCGAATCGAATGGCCGTACCAGCGGGAAGATTGGGGCGCATTCCCCGCGCCTTGGCACGGTCGAAATCCAGAGCAGGGTTTGCTTCGAAGAAATGATAATGGGAACCAATCTGAACGGGTCGGTCGCCATGATTGATTACACTGACGATGCAGGTTTTTCGGCCTTCATTCAGCACGATGTCGCCCTCGGCAAGGCGGTACTCTCCCGGTATCATAAAAAGCTCCTGAGCTGGCCTGGACGCACAGGCTTGAAACTAGCGGATGGGATCATGAACGGTCACCAGCTTCGTGCCGTCCGGAAAGGTCGCCTCCACCTGAACGTCGTGGATCATGTCAGCAATGCCATCCATGACATCATCGACACTCAACAGGGTTTGACCGTAACTCATCAGCTCTGCCACCGTCCTGCCATCGCGTGCCCCCTCCATGATGGCTGCACTCAGATAAGCGATTGCCTCCGGGTAGTTCAGTTTCAGCCCCCTGGCCTTGCGACGTTCCGCGAGTAGCGCGGCAGTGAAAACAAGCAGCTTGTCTTTTTCTCGGGGGCTGAGATCCATTTAGAACTTCCTGATGACGTTTTGGCCCGGACTGGGGACCAGCAAAAGCGAACATTATCAAGTCATGCAGACCCTGACCAGAAACAATCCACCGGTGACCATACGATACACAGAAAATACCAAAAGCCTGATCATTCATGCACTTAAACGGTGCGAGAGCCTCATTTTGGTGCAACTGGAGTCACGTTGCCCATATTCGCGGCGGCACTGCTAAACAGTCGAGCAGATGCGGCCGGAGCTGATGCCACATCAGATCAAACAAGGCAGTCGCTTCACCGCTTTCGTGCCCCAGATATCGACAAATGAGCAGGCCAGGTTTGCTCGTTAACGCAAGGCAGGCACTGCTATCCGGGAAAGCTGCATCAATAGCCTCTCGAAGCTCATCGAGTAGACTTGCATGAACCGCGCCAGTAAAGCTATCTAGCTGGGCCGACTGGAAACCGTGTACCAGTAGGCTTCCAGTGACGCTGAATTCGCCCATTTGAGCCCGATTCCGCATATTGTCCGAATGGATGGCGATCCGCTCCTCGTGGATGGGGCTGCCTTCGGCTGTCATCAGTCGCAGCCTCTGCCGCAGGAAACTATGTGCAGACTCGTCGAAGGGAATACCGCTTGCTGGTCGACCAAGACAGCTAATCTCCCGGTAGAACAGAGCGGATCCTTCGTGAAGAATGATTTCGGTATCGAAGTCCGCCCTGCTTCCGGCAAAGAAGATGTTCTCCAGCGGTAGCCATTCGAGCGTGGCACCACTTGCCACTTCAAGCTTCAGCTTCTGTCGCTGAGGCACCTGCCGCTCGTCTACACGGTAGATTCTGGTGGCCGAGGTCGTGGTGATAAGCGCTCGGGCATCGTGTGCGACAGTGATATTGATTGCCAACCGGTCGCCGCTGACGATACCGCCGGGCGGGTGCAAAATGTAGCTATGACAAACTGCGGGAGGCAGCCGGTCGGCCTTCGCTGGCATTTCAGGATAGAAGCCGCGCTGCACTTTAAGTGGCCCGCATACCGAAAGCAGATCGGCTACGGTTTTCCGGCCGCTGCGATCTGGCCTGTAGCGCATATGCAATTCGGCCAGCCAGCTCCTTTCGACCAGTTCGGGTTCGGCTGGCACTGGCGTGGCGCTGGAACCAGATTTCACAATGGCCGCATTCATGGCCAGCCCGCTGTTCGTCATCAGTTTTCCTTAAGCACGACAGAAATTTACTATGTTAGAATCTGCGGTCCGATAGTCGTCAGAAAGCCAAGTGATGTCAAAGAATTCAAGACTGGTCTATAGCACCGATCAAGGGCGTATGTGCCCTGAATGTGAGCAGCCTCTGGAGCAGTGCGCCTGTGGCGAGACGCCCCCGCCAGCTGCGGACTTCGTTCTCCTCTCGCTCGACACCAAGGGGCGCAAGGGTAAGGGCGTGACGATCGTCAAAGGCCTTGGCCTCGACCGCAGTGCGCTGGACAAGCTGGCAAAACAGATGAAGAAGCAGTGCGGCGTCGGTGGCAGCGTAAAGGACTGGACGATTGAAATGCAGGGCGACCAGCGTGGCAAGCTGACCGCCTTGCTCGAAGCGCTCAGCTATCGCGTCAAGGTCCGCTAAGGCGACCCGCTCGAATTGTAAACAATTGCAAAATCATAAGGCCTCTGGCTCTCCTGCCTGAGGCTTCACTGTATAGTATCGGCTGATCAATTCTCAGGCGCCGGCAGTGAACTCTACCAGAAACAGCGGCTGCTAAATCCGATGGATGGCAGCGTGAAAACGTGTTTTATCGCACTACTGCTTATCGCCAGCCAATACAGTCTCGCCTCGGAAGCAGAAATCGCAGCCTCTGCCACAAACCTGCTCCCCATTGACGGGCAGATCGTGCCCTATGTGATGTCCTCGCCGCAGACCAGCCCATCGAATGCCGGTGCGGCGTTCCCCGTTCAGCCCTGCTATCGCGCTAGCGCAACAGAAACTGCCAGCGTTCCGTCTTCAGCCTTCCACCATTCGTTCGAGCCATCCCTTTCGAGTTATTGGCCCGGGCTGAACGGCAGCGTATGGATCAGTCGCAGCGAAAATCAGCTCTTTGCGCTCCGTGATCTTCGGGTGCTACGAGATAACCTGGCCGCCGTTGGCCAGCCCCGGCTCAGTCTCTACGACGCGGCCGGCATTACGCTTCTGAGCGAAGATATGCTGAACCTGCATGCACTGGAAACGAGCAAGGGCCTGCTCCTGACGGCTCATTTCAGGACAGATTCCGCTCTGAAGTGCATCGATATCCTGATGGCAAAGCACTCGCAGGCAGAGGCCCGGGGCAGCCGGCTCTATTTCAGCAAGGACGGCACTCTCTATACCAAAACTCTTGAATTCCGACGTCTCATGTCGGCGAGCGCAAAGGCATGGCAGCAATGAATCTTTCCACGGAACTCGTACTCTTCATCCACACCTATACGGTACCGCTTTCATTTGCGGCTGGGCTGCTATTCCTGCTGATGCTGATTCACTTCAGCAAAACGTTCGCCTTTGCCTGGCTAAAGTTACGGATTCACCTGCCGATCGTCGGCCTTTTGGCTCGACTATCGAAACAGCTAAACCAGGATTCCGCCAGCGGCTGGTTTCGGGCCGAACAGGCGCTTTGTCGAGCCTTCAGGCCTTTTGCTATAGACCTGGACAGGCGGATCAGCAGCTACGATCAGAGCGTCAGCTACCTGCGCAAGTGCCAGGAGCTCGGTCGTCAGCGGCTCAGCATCATGGGCTGGGGCGTCATTGCCGTCATGGTTTTTCTCGAAGCTATCGGCTTTTCCTATGTGTTGGCCGGCTACACCCTGCCTGGCGCCAGCGAAGCGCTCAAACAGCAGGGTGCCGTAGGCATTGCCTTACTGGTCTCAGTGCTACTGGTATACATGACCCATTACAGTGGACACGAGCTGCACCACAACGATCTGGTAAAGAAGATCCGCATCTGGTTTCGCCAGAGTGGCGCGAGTGCGGAACAGCTAGAGCCCAACACACAGGTCTCACTGGCCAATGAAGATGCCGATAACCATGAGCCTGCCTGGTGCCAGCTGCTGAATCGGGTGCCAACCAACGCTGATATCATGCCGAGTCATCGCATCACCATAGCTACAGTAATCATGGTGACGCTTATCGCCGTTGGCGCCACCTACGTTCGCGGCCAGGTGCTCGAGCAGGATAATCTGGAACAGCAGCGAGTCGAACCTTCACCAGTTACGACATCCACCGATCTCTACGCCGAGTTCTACCTGCCAGCAGAGCTCCAGAGTGAGCAACGCGCTATCGACTCACGACTTGATGACGAGAGTCGGCTCGCCGATCTGAAAGCCGGCTGGGGGACTTTTCTCGTGCTGGCAGTCATTTTCATATTTTTACAGATCCTCAGCATCATCATGGGCTACCGAACCGGCTTCGCGGCACGAGAGGCGGCGACCGCCCGGGCAAGCATTGGCCGTTTCAGAACGCGTCAGCACTTCCTTGAATTCCACGAGGCGAAGCGTACGAATGTCCTGATGGCCGCACAGGCAGCGCTGGAGCACCTGCAGACCACCATGCTCAAGCGCGCTGAAGCCCAGGGTGCGGCGCCAGATCTATTGCTACGATTACAGCAGGCTGGCGAGCGGACCTTTGAGAAATGGCTCGAGCGTGAGACCCTGCCTCGCCCGGGATACAGACCTGAAGATAGTGCCACCAGCCAGGAAGCCCCGGCCAGGGGCGGACTGCAGATCGTGCAGGCGCCCGGCTCCGGCGCAAACGCAGCCAATCAGCCTGATAGCATACTGCTGGACGAGGCAGAGATCGTCTCCTGGATGACACGTTTCGGCTGGAGCCGGGAACGCACGGTGTCTGCTCTGCTCAAGCACCGAACCCGTCAGTTTTCGGCGAGCGAGCTTTCCGAGAACGCTGAATCTGACATGCTGCAAAACAAGCTTCCCTTCCGCAAAGGCAGGCCCAGACCGTGAACAAAGTTTGGGTCTGCCTTCTACTGCTGGTCAGCCTTCAGGTCAGCGCCGATGCAAGGAACGACTTCAATTCATGTCGTGATCTGCTGAGCGAGTCATCGGCTGAGCCCACGTTATACCAGCGTGAGCTGTTCGTAATCGTCGATCAGACTGTCAGACTCGACGTCGCACTCAAACGGCATGTTCACGCGACAGTGCACGAGTTCCTTCAGCCAGGCGACCGCATCACGCTGTTGACCTTCAGCGCCTATGCGCAGAGCCACTATGCTTCGATGCCCTTGAGCGGCGCTACCGATGCACTACTCGACGACGACACTCGTTACCACACCAGCCTGACATCACTGCGAAAATTCGATCGCTGCATGGCCAGACAGGGCGAAGTCGTTAGACGGCACATTGATATGGCGCTCAAGACAGCGCTCAACGGCGGCGACGATAGCCTGCCACGAACGGAGGTGGCCGCCTCGCTGGCTGAGTTCGGCGCCAACGTCATAGCCAGATCGACAGCCAAACGGCGGGTGGTTCTGCTGGTATCGGACATGCTCGAGAATTCCTCGACCGCCAGTTTCTATCGGAATGGTGAGCTGGTTCAGCTGGATGTCGCGGCGGCAATGAAGACTACGGTAGCTTCCGGCGCCCTGAGCGACTGGCAGGAGGCCGAGATCTTCATCATCGGCGCCGCCTACTCTCCACAAGGCGTATACCGCACCAGGCCTGTGCTGGAGAGCCTCAAGAAATTCTGGTCGATCTATCTGGAGAAATCGAATGCCAGGCTCGTGGGCTGGGGTCAGCCTGAGCTACTGGCACAGATTCCGTAATGATACGCCCAGGCTAATCCGCGTAGTAGGAACAGCAGTAGTCAGTGATTACCAGAACCTTGATATTGAATGCAGAGTTCGCGGGCACGTCGAATGCTTCGCCAGCCTTGTAAGTCACCCAGGTCGACGCGTCCGGCATCTTGACCTCGACCTGACCGGCCTGAATTGCCATGTTCTCGCGCTGCTCGGTGCCAAAACGATATTCACCCGGCAGCATAACGCCGAGGGTCTTCTTTTCGCCATCTTCGAACAGGACGGTGTGGCTGATAACCTTACCGTCGAAATACACATTGGCTTTCTTCATCACACTAACGTTGTCGAACTGACTCATTTTACGCTTTCCCGGGTGGAGGTAAATTCGGCGAGAATGTAGCAGAGCGCTGCCGGGCTTGCCATCAAGATTGTGGCGTCTTTTGCGGCCGCTCACGATCATGATGGCAGCGCCGCTTAAACTGGTGCGACAACATGACCCTCATCGAGCCAGCTCAAGAAGTCCTCTTCCGTAAGTGGCCGTGCGAAAAAATAGCCCTGAAAGTATTCGCAACCCAGTTCGATGAGACGCTGACAATGGGCCTCGGTTTCCACGCCTTCTGCCATCACGACCAGTCCCATATTGCGACCGATGTCGATGATAGATTCAACCAGCGGATGTTCAGTTTCGTCGCCGAGTTCAGCGATAAATGATTTGTCGATCTTGAGCTGGTCCAGCGGCAGGTCGCGCAGGTAGGCGAGTGAAGAATAGCCGGTGCCGAAATCGTCCAGCGCCACGCCGACGCCGTGGCTGCGCAAGGCCTGGAGTTTCTCGATCGTTTCCTGCAGATCGTACAGCAGTGCTGATTCCGTCAACTCCAGCATGAGCCGATGTGGCGGCACAGCATGCTCGAGCAGCGCGTCACGAACCTGCTCTACGAAGTCGGGTCGCGAAAACTGCCAGGCACTGACATTGATCGACAAGTGGCCGTCGAATGGCACAGCCGCACGAACCCAATCGCTGAGATGGCGGCAAGCTTCGTTCAATACCCAGCTGCCTATGGCGTGGATACCACCGGTCTCCTCCGCCACCGGGATGAAATCGACAGGTGGAACATAACCGAGCTGCGGATGCTTCCAGCGCAGCAGGACCTCAGCGCCGGCGACACCTTCCCGACGGCCAAGCTGCGGCTGGAAGCGCAGCTGCAGCTCCTGATTACCCAGCGCGTTTCTCAAACCCTCCTCGAGCTGAAGCCGGTTGGCCACAGCTGTCTGCAGCGACGCTTTAAATAGATTGACCGCACCTCGGCCGGACTTCTTGGCCTCATAGAGTGCCAGATCGGCATGTCGCAGAATGTCTGCTTCCGTACCGCCTTCAGTGGGAAACAGCGCCACACCGATACTTGCGCCAACGCTGAAGCTCCGCTCGCCAACATCCAACAGCTGTGACAAACCTGCCATTACTCGCGCGGCCATGGCGAACGCCCGGCTTTGAATATCGGTATCAGAAGAGAGCATGATGACGAACTCATCTCCCCCCAGTCGTGCAAGTCTGGCTTCCGAAGCGACAATGGTCTGAAGGCGATTGGCTACGGCCTTTAGCAGCTCGTCGCCGACCTCATGACCCAGGGCGTCGTTTATAGTCTTGAAATGGTCGAGGTCGATGAGCAGAAGTGCGTTCTTAGGTAGATTCTGTTCAGCGGAGTCGACGCCCCCCACACCCGAAAGCCACTCATGAAGCTGGGCACGGTTGGGCAAGCCGGTGAGATAGTCATGATAGGCCATATGACGAATGTGCGTTTCAGCCTGTTGCCGCTGCAGTTCGGACGCCACGCGGGCCGCAAAAATCTCCAGAATCCTCATGTTCTGTTCGATATGGGTCAGCGGTCTCGTATCGCTGAGCCCGAGCAGGCCCAGCACCTCACCCTTCGAGCCCCGCAAGGGCGTGGCGACGAAGTCGACAGCGCCCAGGTCGGAAAGGAGACTATCCTGGGGAAACCTGCGCTGAACATCATGGATACACATTTCCTTGCCTTGCCTGAGCACTTCTCCAGCGGCCGACCCGATAAGCGGTATGAGTCGTTCGCCGACC
Source organism: Gammaproteobacteria bacterium UBA2679 (assembly GCA_002354735.1). Classification (GTDB taxonomy): domain Bacteria; phylum Pseudomonadota; class Gammaproteobacteria; order Pseudomonadales; family Oleiphilaceae; genus Allohahella. The sequence goes on from DEMD01000003.1 coordinate 323,199, forward strand.
ACCCGTCCGTTGGCCGAATAAGCGAGCGTCCTGAGTGCGTGTTCAAGTTTTGGGTCTTTCACCGCTATGAAGGCATCGCTGGCGCCAAAGACCAGGGCAAGATTGATGACAAGTTGCTCGAAGAATTCATCATTGGCAGATGATGAGACCGCTGCCGCAACCAGCTGAATCGCGTCATCGGTTCGCTTTTTATCGGTAACATCCTGATGCACCAGAATCACATCGCTGATCCGCCCGTCCCCATCCTTGATGGGATAGACATAGGCCCCAACCCAACGATCTCGTGGAGGCCCCTTTAATTGCGGATCGTCCGCCGGGTTGTATACCAGCGCGGGCACCTCGGTTGCTTCGCCTCCAAAGCCTCTGCGGAGATAGGGCATTGCACCCTTCTCGGTCAACTGAGGGTCTTCGAGCAAGCTGTAGCCAACCATGTCTTCGGGCGCCAGTCCCCACAACTGCTCCCAGGCACGATTCACCTGAATGGTTTCGCCCTGAGGCGTGAGTACCTGGATGCTGAAGGGTGATTGCTCGACCAGAGACCTGAACCGGCGCTCGGAGGCTCGGAGGCGCCGAGTCGACTCTCTATCAAGTGCGGTTCCCATGATCACTGGCATGAGCATGAAGACAAACGGTGGGAGGTGAATGAAATCCAGCAGACCCAGGCGAACCAGTCCCCCTTGCACTGTAGACATCAGAAACAGGATACCTGCGAGCAACATGGCTGCCACGGTGCCCGAATGATCGCGCTGCCAGACGCTGACCAGAGCGTAAACTCCGTAGGACAACACGCCCACAACGAGCAGTATGCCAAACTGGAGAGCGAGACTGATTTTGCCGGTGGCCAGTGTCACTGACTCGGACCACGGTAACTTAAACTGTTGGAGCCGTATGGCCGAATCGAATTGCAGGCTGTTGGTCTGCCAAAAATTCAGAACGGCAAGTCCCGCAAAGCACAGACTGACGACGTGCAGCACCTTAAGTGAGCCTTTTCCGGTATAACAACGAATGAAGTAGCCGTAGAGCGGAATAAAGATACAAATACTGAGGAAGTTGGACTTCAGGCCGGCCAGGTAAGTCGGCACATCGTTCGCGGTAAAACAGACGACCTGCGAAATACCGTAGCCGACAATGGCAAGGCACATACCGGCAAAAATAGATTGTGTCCGATCGAAAGGCCGGCGCAATGCTGCCAGGCCGTGTAGCACTGCAGCCATGACACACATACCGCTCAGTATCAACAAACTGAAAACTACCATGTCACCCGACTTCCCCCCAACTGGGCCCTGATCCTGGCCATCCCTGTTGCAAGAGTAGCACAGAGAGCGGCGCAGGTCGGGCATGCCAGTGAACGATCAGGTCAATCGATTCGCCATGATGTACTGTATGTTTCTCCGCTCCAGGTCTGTACCGTCAACCAGAGAAGATCGGCCTGCTCCGGAGGCTGAAGATACGGTACGTGGACTTCCTGCATGTCACTGTGACCGTGAAGAATGCCACTCACATCGGCGTCTGGTTCAGGCGGGCGTTTACTCACGCTCAGCCGCGCCAGCCTGACCCGGGACAGACAGCCTTCGCATAGACGAATACCGAAATCCTTGACCAGCTCGCCATGATGCCAGTAAGGCGGCTCATCGTTTACGGGCGTAGGCGCAGCAGTAATCGGCCCCAGTGTCTGCTCCGGCCACTCGGACGGAAAAACCGGTGTCATCGCGTCGTACAGATACCAGACGGGAAGCAGCAGGATCAGGCTGTTCAGCCAGTACAACCAGTATCGGCGTGGTCTGCCCCCTTGTTTGGCCCTCATACTGCACCGCCCTGGACACCACGAACGGTTCGTCTGGTCCAGATCATGAACCCGCTCAGCGCCATTGTTGATAGCAGCAGACCGAACACAAACCAGATCACTTTAGTCCAGAGACCGCCAATAGTGCCGTAATGCAAAGGGTCTGCGATATGCGTGAGCGTCTGCAGCACATTCATGGTTTCGGGCCGCCGTAGGCTCGAGATTTCACCCGTCCACTGGTTGACACTCGCGCCGTAGGCATACTGGTCATGGAACAGGCTATCGCCAGCACCAGCAATCATGAAGTGGTCGCGTGCATGCTCGGGCAAAGAAACCCAGGCCGGTTGAATTGATGGCAGGGCGTGTCTTGCCTGCGCCAGCGCAGCCTCCAGTGAAACTGGCCGGGGCACTGTTGAGTCTTCGTCGCTCAGCAGCGGTACATCGCTCAGCGGCACCGGCGTCACTGCTGTCTCGATCTCGACTTCGTTGTGCCACAGTATGCCTTGTACGAGGTACCACAGACCTGTGAGACCCATCAACAGGAGAAACCAGAGTGACCAGGCCCCTGCGAGCCGATGAAAGTCGCCCAGGGCCACCCGCAGGCCCCGTCCGAGTCGGAACACTGGCCTGGTATAAGCTCGCCAGAATCGCTTGTAAACGACCGCGCCGGTGATGAGAGCACCCAGTGTCACCAGCGACATGGCACCTACGAGGTAATAGCCAATGCTGTAGCTGTGATACCACGGAAACAGCAGCCAGCCGTGAAGCGAGCGCATGAAGCCGATGAAGGTCAGCCCGTCATTGATCATCTGCACGTCCGCGGTGTACGGATTGACGTAGGCCAGTGCCACCGGGAAATTAGCTGAGCTAAAGCTGACGGCTGCCACCAGGTAGGGCTCCATTAGCATCACGTTGCTGACAGCAGCATCGGGCACCTCTGCTTTCACCGCGTCGACCAGCTCATGCAGCGGGCGCACAGGCAGGTCGGCAGGATTCGATGCCCGTGCCGCGGGATTCGTCAGCCAGGTCAGTTCATGGCTAATCACCGCGATGGTGCCTGTAAAGCAGACGAAGGCGAACAGCAGCCACACTGGCAGCGCGAGCAGACCGTGCACCTTGAACCAGCGTCGACGATTGATAGCCATCAGAAACGATATCCGACGCTGGCTACGACCGTTCGCTTGGTACCGACGAAGCAGTCGCCCCTCGCCAGACAGGTCGTATAATAGGTCTTGTCGGCGAGGTTCGTGCCGTTGAGCGCAAACTGCCAGTCACGCGTCTCATAGCCGATCATGGCATCGACCAGTGTGTAATCAGGCGTTTTCACCTTATCCTCGCCATCGTAGCTCGCGCCGACATAACGCACGCCAGCACCGGCGCTAAAGCCGGCCAGACCACCAACTGCAAAGCGATGCTGGCTCCACACTGAGGCCAGATGCTCGGCGACGCTCGGCAGTCTCGCGCCTTCGTCAACGCCTGGGGTACCTTCAGTGACCTCAGTGGCAGTAAAGGCATAAGACGAGATGAGGTCCCAGTTCGGCGTCAGCACCCACAGGCCTTCGAGCTCGATACCCTGTGCCTGTGCTTCTCCGGCCTGGATCTGCCCTGTCGGATTCACAGGATCAGGGACCAGTCTGTTCTGCTCCCGCAGGGTATAGAGCGCTATCGAAGCGAAGCTGGCACTGCCGTCCGGCTGGTATTTCACCCCGACTTCCACCTGCTCACCTTCCAGCGGCTTGTATGCATTGCCCCTCGCGTTAAGTCCAACCTCAGGCAGGAAGGATTCGGCGTAGCTGATGTAAGGCGACAAGCCCAACTCCGTCTTGTAGAGCAGGCCCGCCTTGAGCGTGATGGCATCATCCTTCTGATCACGCTCACCTTCAACCTCGGTACTGGCGCGGTCACTTCTCAAACCCAAGGTCGTGAACCATCGGTCTGAGATATTCATCTGATGTTGCGCATATACGCCGAGCTGTTCGATGGTATTTTCCGGATCATCACTGAAATCAGCTGCGGCCGGCGGGGTGAAGTTGCCGTACACCGGATTATAGAGGTTCAGGATGCCGCCATCGCCTACATAGGCGGTGCGCCTATTGGTTACTGCATGCTGATAGTCGAGACCTGCCAACACGGTGTGCTCGATGGCACCACTGTGAATGATGGCCTGGGCCTGATGATCAGCCGTCAGCGCCTCAAGCTCGGGCTCGGCGACCCAGATCACCCGCGCGATATCGCCGTTTGGCTGCAGCTCAGGTGGAAAGGCCGGATACAGGGTACGATAGTCGACTTCGCTCTTGGCGTATCTCAGGTTCTGCCGCAAGGTCCAGGTGTCGTCAATCCTGTAGGTCAGCAAGGAAGTCAGCGCTTTCTGATCGGTGTTGTAGGCATCGAAGCCAGGCTCGCTCATGAGGATATCGATTGGGATTTCCGGCAGGCCGCCGGGCGCAGGATAGACGGTGCCCGCGTGGGGGAGGAACTGCGTGGTCGATCCGGATTCGTCGCTCTGCACGTTAGCGAGCAAGGTCCACTCCAGTGAGTCGTTCGGACGCCAGGTCAATGATGGCATGAACAGCAAACGATCATCGGCCACCTGATCCACCTGAGTATCGCTTTCGCGAAGGACGGCAACTGCTCGGACCAGCAGCGTTTCGCCCTCATCCACCGCTCCCGTCACATCGAGGCCGATCTGGCGGCGGTCGAAGCTCCCATACTGGAGCTGAACCTCACCCTGCCGTTCTGAAAGCGGCCGCTTGCTTACAAGATTGACCAGCCCGCCTACCGATCCCTGGCCATACAACACCGATGCCGGACCTTTGAGCACTTCTATGCGTTCGAGTGTGAAGGGATCTGGCCGGACGCTGGCGTAGTAGCCAAAAGACTGCTGCATGCCATCCTGGAAAATCACCGGGTCGATGCCTCGGATCTTGCTCCAGTCTCCCCGGCTGTCCAGGCCGAAGGGCTCGGCACGAACACCAGCGGTGTAGCGCAGCGCATCCTGGACGCTTTGCACACCCTGATCACGCATCTGATCTGCAGTCACAACCGAGATGGACTGGGCGGTGTCTGCGATAGCGGTGTTGGTCTTGGTGGCAGTGAGGCTGCGCTTGGCGACGTAGCCTTCTACCGGGCCGTTTGGCGACTGCTCGAATTCACCGGTCACAGACATTGGCGAGAGTACGATTTCGCCTGCAGTAGCCCCGGCAGCCTCAGGGGCTTCGGCATGTGATGGCATAGAGGAGATCAGCAGGAGCGCCGATAAACTGGTAAATCCGAGGCTCAGCTGTCGACCGGCAGGTGCAGCATGATGCCCTTTTTCAGGCATTGACGAATGGGACGACAAGATAACTACTCCATAGCAGATGGCGGAAATTCAGGATCATGAAATTCCGGCAATCTTAATGCTAATGAGAATAGTTATCAATAGCCTTTACAACAACGACCTCCTGCATTCGCCGTCATCTAAAGCGGCACCACTCGCTTACCCTGCTCACAGGCTCCGTCACTGAACCGTCACTGCAAAGGCCGCCTCATCTGAGCCTGACGAATTCACGGTGCTTATTACAAAGCTATGGCTCCCAGACGACTGAGCCGACCACCTCACTCGACCTGTAGCCGGATCAATCGTCGCGCCCTCAGGTCCGGACACGAGGCTGAACCGGCCGATGGGATGACCGGTCACAGGCACTTCGTAGTCGAGTGCCGAACCTGCTGCGATGACTTGCGGCGCCGGCTCCAATAGCGGCGCTGCTGCCGTGCAGCGCGGCAGGATTTTCTGCAAGGCTTCAAACCAGACCAATGCCATTTTCTCGGAGCCTGCCGCATTGGCATGCACCGCATCGAACATATCACTGGCGTAATCAAGCACTGGTTCATGATCGACCAGGAACAGGTTATCCCCGGCCTGCTGTCGCTGAACGACGGCTTCAGCAAGCATCCGATTGAACTCGGAAGTGGCCGCATCGTAGGTCTGGCGATTGATAATCCTGCCGACCACCATGGGCACCTTGGCGTCGAACTGATCCATCCTGTCAAAAATTCGCTGCATGCTCGGCACGTCGAAACGGTTGGTACCCAGGTGGGTCAGGACCAGCGCCGGCGGGTTCATCTGCAGCCAGCTCAAAAGGCGCTCCGAGACTGCCAGCGGTGTGATACCGGACCAGCCTTCATGAGCCTTGTCGTGCGTACCGGCTTCCTGTCCGGTCTGTCCGCCGACGAAGTCGACCTGATAACCCGTGTTCGTCAGCAGATTGAACAGCGCTGGCCGATAGGTACCCCAGAATGTAGTGGCAGACCCATTGGCACCCTCAGTGATGCTGTCACCTAGGGGCATGATGCGTACCGGTGTCTTGCACTGCGCCAGGCCACGCTTCAGGCCAGTCGTCAGGTCGGTGACGAGACGAGCGAGCTCGTCCCTGCGCTGGACGCGAGTGTGAACCGACACTTCGTCGATCTGACCAGCAAAGAAGCCCGTCGCATCAGAGCCACCCAGCCTTAGCGGCACACTGCCTGAAGATAGCCCAGCAAGCGCTGCTGACATAGCGGCCGTATCTACCGGCACCAGACCGACCTGCACGCCGTCCACTGAGAGCCGCAATACACCAGCGAAGCCGTCGACATCGAGGCTGAGCAGATGCCAGAGGCCGTCATTGAGATCAGCTGCAGCTGAAAGTGTAACCGGCGCTGCCGAAGATGAGCTGAGCGTCGCCGCCACGCTGCCGCTCTGACACTGCATAACCAGTGAGCCCGTAATGGCGTTGCCCAGAGTGAGGATTTCGTCTGCCCCACCACAAGCGGTACGCAACACCATGCTCAGGTTCAAGCCCTTCGATGCAGCAGTCCCACGCAGGTCGATACCTGTGTCCACCAGCGACGTGGACTGTCCATTGAAGTCGAGTGCCTGGCCGATAAGTCCGGTGACTGCAGCTGGACAATCGGTACAACTGAAACTTGTACCGCCAACCTGGGCTGCGAGTCTTGTAGCCTGGTTGCTGCCGCTAAAATTCCATGTTGCCGCAGTCTCATCGTGCACAATGGCTCGAGCAGTTGCCCCTGCCCGCGGCGTTGCTTCCGGCCCATTACCCGATGGCGTGAACGCAGCATCACGCGTTAGCAGGAGCTTGTCGATGACCATGCCAGACTCGCGCATCCAGATATTCAGCGTATGTCGACCAATCTGGGAAACTGTAAGCACGGCGCGCTTGTAAGTAATGAACTGCTTGTTCGACCAGTTCATCTGCCCGAAGGGCTCGAAGTAGCTGATTGGTGAGCTGTCTGCACCGGGTACGCCGTTCAGACCCAGATGAACCGAGTCGGAGGAACCGTTTCTCGCTTCCGCTCGGATCCAGATGTAGTAGTCACCGGTCTGGCTGAAGTCGATGTCATAGTCGAGCTGGGCACTGTTATCAGTGAAATCCCGCGGGTAACCGTGGCCAAAAGGCAGGGCCTGGACGGCGCGGTCGTTGGACCAGTTGCCATCGCTGACGGCTGTCCACTCGGTGCCGACTGACGAGTCTCGCTTGCGGATGAAAACTTCGGCTTCAATGGTGATGATACCGGCGTAGCTGCTGGCCTGACTCACTACCGGCGTCGGCTCTCCGCCCCCGCCCGAACCAGCTGCAGTGACTGTGAGCACCAGTGTACGCGTGGTCACGAGGCTGCTATCGAGCGCATCGACCGCGCGGACGCTCAGGTTATAGGACGCTTCGCTGACGCTACTCCCAGGGGACCATGTCAACAGTGCAGAACCGTCGCCATTGTCAGTCAGGCTTGCGCTGCCCGGCAGCGCAGCCAGATCTGCATCGATAACTGGGGCCGGACTCTGCGCGGCAGTCGCACTATCTGGATCGACGGCTCGCAATACAAGGTTCAGATCCGAATCTGCCGCCACGCTTGCTGCCGTTATGGCATCAGTCCATTGCGGTCGCGCGTTGGCGAAACTGAACTCGAGGTTTAGCTCGCCGCTCACGGCTAGACCCGTACCGCCGGCGATCGCCCGCAAAGTAAGATTAGTGCTAATCAGGATGGGCCCTGAATAGACCTGACTGCCTACTGTAGGTTGGCTACCATCAAGGGTGTAATAGATGGCTGCGGCGGTGCTGGTCGTATTCAGGCTCACGCTGACAGGATTGACGAACTGGCCGCCGTCGGTATTGGCTGTTGGTCGAGCAGCCTGCGGCAGTGGCTCTTCGCCATCGACGATCTGCGGTGTTTCAGCCGGCCCACTGCCACTGGGCACATAGCCTGAGCTCTTGCTTAACAGTACCCGATCGAACACGAAGCCGGTCTCTCGCATCCATAGATTCAGCGTGTGCACGCCAGGACTCGGAATGCTGATACGGGCATAACTGCCGCTCGCCTGACTGTAACGACTCCAGATTGGGCGACCATATGGTGTAAACGAGGTGATGGCCTTGCCCGCTGCCACCGGCATGCCATTCAGCCCAAGATGGACAGAATCCGAGCCACCGTCGCTGCCCTGCCCGCGAATCCAGACATAGTAGGTGCCGGCTTCGGTAAAGCGGATACGGTAGTCGAGCCTCGCGCTCACATTCTCGTAGTCGCTGTTATAGCTGCCCGTTCCAGCTGGCACGGCCTGCAGAGCAGTACCGCCACTGAAGGCCGATGCACTGACAGCAGACCAGTTGTGACCGTAAACCGCCACGCTCTGATCGTGAAAGTGTTCGGCTTCGATGACCAGCAGCCCACCCGCGGCACTGCCCTGATCGAAGACCTGTACCCCGGTGGGCTCGCCACTTCCACCAGCTGCGTTGACCGTCAGCGTCAGTGTATGTTCCGTCCTGATTGAAGCATCAAGCGCATCCGTCGCGATGAGCGTGAGACTGTAGTTCGCAGTGGCGGCACCAGCCCCTGGCGCCCAGTTCAGCGACGCTGTCCCGTTGCCGTTATCGATGAAGCTGGCTGTCCCTGGCAGAACGGCAAGTTGGGCCGCATTGGCGCTAAGCGCTGGTGGCGGACTCTGCTCGGCCGTGCTGCTGTCAGCGTCAATCGCGTTGAAAGACAGGTTCAGGCTCGCGGCGGCGTCGACTGTTGCGGTAGTTACTGCACTCACCCATTGCGGGCTCGCATTGCCGAAACTGAAGCTGACCTGGAGCTCGCTGCTAGCAGCGTAGTTTTCGCCATCGGCGATTGCCCGCAGCATCGAATTGCTGCTGATCACGAGGGGCGCTGAATACCGCTGGCTGTTTTCGTTCGGTGCCGAGCCATCAAGCGTGTAGAAGATGCCTGCCGCTGCGGATGTTGTGGCCAGATTCACAGTCACTGGCCTCACGAACTGGCCGCCCTGTACATCGGCTACTGGCTTCGCTGCCTGAGGCGCAGGCGCTTCGCCATCTACGATTTGCTGCGTTTCCTCTGGACCGGAACCGCTGGGTGCATAGCTCGAACTGCGCGTCAGCAATACTCGATCGACGATAAAGCCAGTTTCACGCATCCATAGATTCAAGGTGTGATCACCGGCGCTTGGCACCACGATTCGCGCGTTGCCGCCAGTTGACTGACTGTAGCGACTCCAGGCCGGCTGGCCGACTGGCGAAAACCAGGTGATGGCCTTGGCCGCAGCAACTGGCTCTCCATTCAACCCGACATGGATTGAGTCTGAGCTACCATCGTTACCTTGCCCGCGAATCCAGACGTAATACGTGCCGGCTTCAGCGAAGCGGATTCGATAGTCGAGTGCAGCGCTGACGGTTTCATAGTTGCTGTTATAGCTGCCGGTACCGGCCGGTTGCGCTTGCAGTGCAGCACTGCCGCTGAAGCGTGCATCGGCAAGCGGTGCCCAGTTCTGCCCGTACAACGCCACGCTCTGTCGATGAAAGTTTTCGGCTTCGATTACGATTCGGCCGGAATTGGCTGGATCCTGGAGAAAAACAGAAAGCCCCTCAGCAGGTGGCTCCGTGCCATTGCCGGCTTCAGTAATGCTGAGCTCGAGGTTCTGAGCTGTGAAAATCCCGCTGTCGAGCGCATCAGTCGCGATCAGCGTCAATGTATAGACCCCAGCAGCGGCCTCGACGCCTGGCGTCCAGGACAGCGTCGCCTGACCATTTCCTGCATCTGTCAGTATTGCCGTGCCAGGTAGCGCCGCCAGCTGGCTGGCATCTGCGCTGATAAGCGGCGCGGGGCTCTGAGCCGCCGTACTGCTATCCGCGTCACTCGCCAGCACAGGGAGCTCCAGCGTCTGGCCAGCCTGCACAGACGCCGACCCTGGCCAGGCCTGCCATTGCGGTGCCGAATTGCCGAAAGTGAAGCTGAGTTGCAGTTCATCGCTTTGGCTGAAGCCATCCCAAACCGCCACAGCCCTCACGGCCGTGTCGGTGGCGATAGTGAACGGGGCATCATAGACGAAGCTTGCACGATCTGGTGTGGCCCCATCAAGTGTATAGAAGATGCTGGCGCCGGCAGACACGGTGCTGAGGGACAGGGTTACTGGCTCGACATATCGGCCACTGGCGATGTTCGACTCGGGGATAGCTGCCTGTGGATCAGGCAGCTCACCATCAATGAGCTGCACACTGGCCTCAGGGCCTGCGCCACTGGGCGTGTACCCGGTGTTCTTGGTGAGTAGAACACGATCTATGATAAAGCCGGTTTCGCGCATCCAGACGTTGAAGGTGTGCACGCCGGCACTGGGAATAGTGATGACGGCGTTCTTACCCGTCGCCTGGCTGTAGCGACTCCAGTCCAACTGGCCTCTGGGGTAGAATGAGGTGATGGCCTTGCCGGCCGCTATGGCCTCACCATTCAGACCGAAGTGCACTGAGTCGGAACTACCGTCAGGGCCGTCGCCACGAATCCATACGGCGTAGCTGCCAGGCTGATCGAAGCGGATGCGGTACTCTAGCCCGGCACTCAGGGTGTCATAGTCGCTGTTATAGCTACCGGTGCCAGCGGGTTCGGCCCGGAGCGCCAGGCCATCGGCGAAGCGGCTGCCAGTCAGGGGCACCCAGCTCTGACCGAGTACCGCGGCGCTACTGGCGTGGAATTGCTCCGCTTCGATGACCACCTGGCCATTGCTATCCTGCACGTATACCGCCGACTCAGCGGCCAGCACGACACTGGCGCACAGCAATAAATTAATGCCTGACAGGCCAGCTATGAGTTTTTGGAAGACGGACATGGACACGGGCGACACCTACGACAGGATCAGGAATAGCCGCCAGTTTGGGTTAAAATTGCAGCAAAGACTACAGAACAGTCACCAGATTTAACAAAGTATTACATTCCGTCCACTGTACTGCTCACCCTCACCCGACGCGAGGTGTGGCCCGCTCAATGATGGCGGCTGCATCGGTGTTTGCCGGAAGATTGCCGTAGTTGAGACCGCCATGTAGCCCCATCCTCGTGGCGCAGAAAGCCTCGGCGACTGCTGGCGGGGCGTGGCGAATCAACAGTGAGGCCTGCATGGCGAGCGCCAGCCGATCAACCAGATTACGTGCCCGGTACTCCATGTTGGCAGAGTTCATGAAGTCACTCTGCAATTTCGCCAGATGAACATCAAAGCGTGAATCCGAACCCTTGGCAGCGCCGACTTCGTTGAAAAACACCTCAAGACTGGCGGGAGACTTGGACAGCGCGCGGAGAATGTCGAGACATTGCACATTTCCACTGCCCTCCCAGATTGCATTGACCGGAGACTCGCGCAGCAGACGGGGCATGATGCTGTCTTCCATCACGCCGCTACCACCGATGCATTCCATCGCTTCGTAGGCATGATTTGGCGCACGCTTGCAGATCCAGTACTTGCCGATCGGGGTGGCGAGACGAGCGAGCAGCTGCTCCTCTTCACTGGCCCGATCATCGAGCGCGCGTGCCAGGCGAAGGGTCATGACCATCGCAGCCTCGCTCTCGAGCGCGAGATCTGCCAGCACATTCTGCATGAGTGGCTGCTCGTCGAGGCGCGCACCAAACGCTGCGCGGTGACGACAATGATGCAGAGCCTGGGCAGCGGCCTGGCGCATACCCCCAGAGCTGCCGATCATGCAATCGAAGCGGGTCATGGCAACCATTTCGATAATCGTAGGCACGCCGCGGCCTTCCTCACCGATCATCCAAGCCAGCGCACCGCGTAGCTCCGCCTCACTGGATGCATTGGCCACGTTGCCCATCTTGTTCTTGAGCCGCTGTATCTGCCATGGATTCTTGGTGCCATCAGGACGCCAGCGTGGCATGAGGAAACAGGACAGCCCACCGGGCGCCTGAGCCAATACGAGAAAGGCATCGCACATTGGTGCTGAGACAAACCACTTGTGCCCTACCAGCTGATAGGCCTTGCCGGGGCCAGGCTGGTCGACAGGTATGGCGCGCGTGCTGTTGGCCCGTACGTCGGACCCGCCCTGCTTTTCGGTCATCGCCATGCCAATAGTCACAGCAGTCTTTTCTTCCGCCGGGATATTGCGCGGATCATACGCTCTCGCGGTGATCTTCGGACCCCAGACGGCCGCTATTTCCGGCTGCAACGCAATAGTGGGCATGGCGGCGAAGGTCATCGTGACCGGGCAGCCATGAGCGGCTTCGACCTGGGAGTGCATGTAGTAGCTTGCCGCCCTGGCCACGTGGGCACCCTTTTGCGGGTGAGTCCAGGGACTGCTGTGCAGGCCATGCTCGAGCGCCAGTCTCATCAGCTGGTGATAGGCTGGATGAAATTTTACGAGGTCCTGACGGTGACCGAAGCGGTCATGGCTATGGAACACTGGCTTGTTTTCATTGGCCAGAAACCCGAGTTCGATGATGTCGGCGCGGCCGGCGATCTCACCATGCGCCTTCAGTTCGTCCAGTGCCCATTCGGCACCCTCGCGAACAACAGCCTCCTGCAGCGCCCTGTCCTGTTCGAACAGATTGTAATTTTCGAGCGGAGGCGGCTGATTGAACACCTCATGTGTTTCTGCAAGATAAGCTGAAGCTTTCACATCTATCTCCTCTGGCCGCTCACCCCCTGCATGCAGAAGTCGATGATCGGCTCTATCAGGACCTTCTGCCGGCTCTGATCTCCGACAGGAGGCATTTGTACTGGGCCCTGCTGCTGAGGCGAAAGCGGCCCCACGAGGCTTTCCGCCAACGCGCCCACCAGACAGGTCGCGCTGAGATGCGCATCCTGCGGCGGCAATGTGCCCGCCTCTATACCTTCGAGGATCACGCGCTCGAAGAATTCAGCGTAGGATCGCCGGTAGTTCAGCCGTTCTTCTTCAACCAGCGGGTCAACCGGCTCCGCGATAAGCGACCAGGCCATGACCGGTCCTCGCAAGGCGCGTTCTGCGAACTGCCTGATTGCGCGCTCCAGCCGGACCAAAGCAGGTTCCTGACCAGTCAGCGCGCTCTCCACCTTATCCAGTTCGATCTGTGTCGCCTCGCGAAAGACTTCGGCAAACAGCTCGGCCTTGGATTCAAAATGTCGATAGACCGAGCCTGTCGCCACGCCCGCATCTTCTGCCACAAGATTGATAGACGCATTGCGAAAACCACCCTGGCTCACCCGATGGTAGGCACAGTCGAAAATTCGCTGTCGAATTCCCGCCTTGCGCAACCGCATCTTCTCGGTTTCACGGTATGCCATGACACAGCCAGATAAAGAGTGAATCAATATTCATTTTTTGTCAATCGAGTCTCAAATCATGTGTTCAGAATACACTGAGCGGTCGCTCCTGGATGGCTGACTGCTGTTCACGTAGCTGCAGAATATGGTCGCTCCAGTAGCGCGGACTGTTGAACCAGGTAAAGGCCTGTGGGAAAGCGGGATCCTGCCAGCGCTCGGCAATCCAGCCGGCATGATGGATCATGCGGATCGTACGCAGTGCTTCTATCCAGCGCAGGCTCGGGTAGTCGAACTCCCTGAAGGTTTCATACCCCTCGAGCACATTGTCCAGCTGCTGACACTGGGCTTCCCTGTCGCCAGCGAGCAGCATCCAGATATCCTGAATTGGCGGCGCTGTTCGTGCGTCATCGAAATCCACCAGATTGAAATAGTCGTCGCGCCAGAGAATATTGCCGCGATGCAGATCGCCGTGAATTCGTATACCGGCGGCCAGGTAGCTGTCATCCAGAATAGCGCGACAGCGCGCCGTCAGGTCATCGACTACGGAACGATAGGCTGGCAACAGATCGGGCGGCAGGAACTCGGTCTCGATAAGTGTTCGGCCGCGCCCGAGAAAGGCGTCTGTCGTGAGCGGCGGGCGATGCAGGAACTTTGAGCTGGCGCCAATATTATGCATCTGGCCCAGCAGGCGGCCGAGCATCTTCAGCGTTCCGGGCTCGTCGAGGTCGGGCGCATGACCACCACGACGCTTGAATACGGCGAAGCGAAATTCATCGTGACTATGCAGTGTCTCGCCATTGAAATATTCGGGCGGCACGCAAGGCAGCTCGGCCTCTGTCAGTTCAAGCTGAAAGGCATGCTCTTCGAGAATCTGCGCGTCGGTCCAACGCTCAGGGCGATAAATCTTGAGAATGACCGGCTCAGACTGGTCGATCCCGATCTGATATACACGGTTCTCATAGCTGTTAAGGGCCGCGAGTTGACCATTGCAGACGAGACCTAGCGACTCCACGGCATCGAGTACGAGATCAGGGCTGATTCGTGCGAAAGGATGGACCGCTGTTTCATTGTCGCGGTCGGTTGACACGTCAGTCATGCTATCTCCATTATTCGTTGTGCACCTCGCCGGGCCAGGAGGCTCATGGCGGGCGCTTGCGCTGCGTCACCCTACCGCTGGCCTGTTTGAAATGCCAGTGATGAAGCAACCACATGGAAAGATATCATGATCACTTCGAGCGTACCGAACAGCTACTTGGCACTCTTACCCTGGCGGCGACTGATTGCTGCAACTGCCGGGCTTTGTCTCGCAGGCTCAGCCCTTGCCATGGAACCAGAGGACCCTCAAATGCGACAAGTGAGTTTTAGTGTCGAGTCGGCTGCAAAAATCGATCAGGATCTCATTGAAGCCAGCCTGTATTTTGAAACACAGCGACTTGAAGCTGCCGATGCCGCGGCAGAGGTCAATGACAAGATGGCCGAAGCGCTGAAACTGCTGGAGGGACGGAAAGGTCTCGAGTACAGCACCCTCGCCTATCAGACCTATCCTGTGTATGAGAAGAGCGAGATTGAAGGCTGGCGCGTACGCCAGGTTCTCCAGGTGAGCGGGCAGGACAAGACCGCCGTGACAGACGCGCTCTCAGCGCTTCAGAAAACGCTCTCGATCCAGTCGCTGAACTTTGTCGTGTCCCGAGGCGCCCGTGATGAAACCAATGCACAGCTGACAAAGGACGTTCTGGACAAGTTCAAGCAGCGTGCACAGCTGATCGCGACGACCATGGATGCGGCCAGCTACGAAATCACCAATATCCAGATCAATACCCAGGGCAGCAATCAGCCAGAGTACCCGCGCGCTGAAATGATGATGGCACGCGACAGTTCAGGCGGCGCTGGACCCGCTCTTGAGGCTGGCAAGTCTGAAATCGTAGTCTCGGCCAACGCGACCATCGAACTGGTATTCGACGGCAAACGCCGCTAAAGCCAAAGGCGCTGTCCGGCCTCAGTTCCCCTGGGCAGCGCTTTCTTCCTCGTTCATTATCTTCTCGAGTTGCCTGCCGACCGCCTCAGGTATCAGCACCTGTTCGATGGCATGAAGCACGCCATTCTTGGCCTCGATATCTGTGGCGAGTATCTTGATCCCATCCACAGAGATCACGCCGTCCTTCGCCAGTACAGGCAAGGTCGTACCATCCATCATCTCAATCGAGTCGCGTTCGGCCAGCTGCTTCGCTGAAACCTCGCCCTTGATGACATGATGCTTGAGCATGGCTGCCAGCGCATCATGGTCCTCACGGAGCGCGTCGAACTGCTCCCTGGGGATGGCTGCGAACGCTGCGTTGGCGGGCGCCAGCACGGTATACGGACCGTTTTGGCGAAGCACCTGCTCCAGGCCCGCTGCTTTGATCGCAAGCACCAGGGTGCTGAAATCGCCATGCGCTATCGCGACACCGACTACATCCTTGTCACCCATCGATTCAGTTTCAGCAGCGCTGCTGCCGTCACCGACTTCGCCGTCTTCGATATTCGAGGCAATGGCCAGCGCGGTCATCGGGCTGAGTGAAAATGAAAATGCTGCAGCCAGCAAAAAATCTTTGAGCTTCATCGCAGTGATCCTTCTTGTTGCGTCTTTGTTATTCATCCAGAGCCATCCGTAATTCAGGGTATGAATCCTGAACCTACAGCGTTGGACATGGCCGCTTCATCACCACGACCTTACCCTTTGGTTATGTTTGGGTCGATTTTCGCAAACACAACAGGCCGAAACCAAACAAGCCAGCGAGCGTTCCAAGGAGGTGTGCTTCATGAAGGACCGGAGCGCCGATCAGTCCCTCACTAAGGTCACTGCCTTGCAGGGATCCCGGGATTGGCCAGTTGGCTGCGATGACCAGGTACAGCAGATACACTGCGCCCAGTACCAGAAGAAGCAGCCGAAGCAGGCCCGCGGGGTCCCTCTGCAATCGCGCCCGCCGTATTTCTTGCAGAATGCCGACCAGAAGTGCGTAGAACACCTGTCCGTAAAGCACACCACTGTAGCCTACATACCACTGCACTTGCGGATACAGCAGCAGCAGTCCAGCTGATATGACCGTCACGCCGGATATCAGCACGAACGAAAGCCCTTTCGGCGTACCGTCCAGTAGCAGGCAGCAAGCGGCTACACCGAGCGCGTTCATCGCAAAATGTGTCCAGTTCAAATGGACGAAGTGGGCAGTGATCAGCCGGTAGTATTCGCCTCTCAATATCAGGTCCCGTTCATATCGGAATACGGAGCCGAGGCCTGAACCGCTCATGAGCTCTTCAGCGAGCTGAAAGCTGCCGAGAACGATAATGGCAAATGTTAGCCAATGTAGTTTTCGGCTTGGGAAATAGTATGTCTTCGGCATGCAAGTGACCGTTTCGTGAAGGCGTTGACAGACCCCAGGTGAAATGGCGTGTCCAGATGACCCGTGTTCAGTTATGATTGTGATCGCCTGCAAAGGCGCCGATCGGACCAAACAAGCGATTATAACTACAATGCTGTCAGGTGAGCCCATGCGCCCTCATACACCACTTCTGCCGACACAGAGCAGACGTCGATTTCTCAGACATTCAGCACTGGCATTGGCAGCACCTGCATCAGCCAGTCTTCTCTCAGCTTGCTCCGGACCATCGGTCCGCGGCGACGACCTCGCCTCTTCAGATACCGATAAGTCAGGGCCTTTTTTACGTGGCGTTTACCTCGATGAGGATAGTAGCAAATTCTTTCGCGCTGCTTCGACCGCCGTACTGCCGGAGCTCGGACAGCCAGACCCTCAGGCCATCGAACACCACCTCAGGCAGATCGATGCTGCATTTGTTGCCTTTGGTCCGGTGACACAGAACGAGTTCGCTGCACTGCTTTCACTCTTGACCTGGGCACCAACCAGGGGCGCTGTAGCCGGCGTATGGCGCGACTGGGATACCGCCTCGCCTTCAGATGTCGAAAACTTCCTCTCCGACTGGAGAAACAGCGGTTCGACTTTGTTGAATGCGGGCTATAACGGCATCGTCAAGATCATCAGCACAAGCTATTACGGTCAACCAGAGAACTTTGCCAAGAGCGGGTACCCAGGTCCCCCTGCGTTCGCCATCAGCAGTTTGCCTCAGTTCAAACAGGAGTCAGCCGCATGAGCGTGCAGGATGTCATCACACTCGGCCTCGAACGCGGCTGGCAGGTATTCTCTGCTCGCCCCGACTCCGAAATCGACAATGCCAATCGTGACTTCATCAAACCGGTTTCGGCAATGACCGAACTCGAGTTCGACGTCATTGTCATCGGCACCGGCGCGGGCGGTGGCACGGCTGCCGAAACCTTCGCGCAACAGGGCCTGAGCGTGCTGATGCTCGAGGAAGGCCGTCTGCATAGCCTTAAAGATTTCAAGATGGAGGAGCTGTGGTCCTACGGCAACCTGTACCAGGAAGCCTTGGCGCGGACGACTGAAGACGCTGGTATTTCCATCATGCAGGGACGCAGTGTCGGCGGCTCCACGACGGTGAACTGGACTTCGAGCTTCAGGACGCCCGAGCAGACGCTTCGCCACTGGGCGAATGCCCACCTGGTTGCGCAGAGCAGCCCAGGCGAGATGCGCAGCTGGTTCGAAAATCGCGAGCAGCGCCTGAATATTTCCCCCTGGGCAGGCCTGCCAAACGAGAACAACGCCGTTCTGCAACGTGGCTGCCAGGCACTCGGGTGGTCTACCAGCCTCATTCCACGCAACGTTCTCGGCTGCTGGAACCTTGGTTATTGTGGTTTTGGCTGCCCCACCAACGCCAAACAATCCATGTTGACCACCACGATTCCAGCGGCGCTCGACAAGGGCGCTACGCTCATGACCAGCGTGCGTGCCGAGAGACTGGTCCAGGTTGGCGATACCATTCATGGGCTGGTGTGCCACCCTGTCGCGGTGAATCACGTCGTGGAACAGGATAGGGAAATTCTGCTCAAGGCCCGCCATTACGTGCTGGCCGCAGGCGCAATTGGCAGTCCGGCAGTGCTGCTGCGCTCTGGCGTCAGCGACCCCTACGAGCGTGCAGGCAAGCGAACCTTCCTGCACCCCGTCGTTGCGACGATAGCCGACATGGGCAAGCCGGTAGATCCGTATTATGGCGCACCGCAGTCGGTCTATTCAGATGAGTTTCTCTGGCGTGACGGGGTTACCGGAAAGATGGGGTACAAGCTGGAAGTGCCGCCCCTGCATCCTTCCCTGTCGGCTGGCGTCATAGGCCTGCATGGTCAGGAATTGATGGATCGCATGCGCATGCTGCCGCAGATGAATTCGGTGCTGGCCCTCTTGCGCGACGGTTTCAATGACGAAAGTCAGGGCGGCGAAGTCTTTCTACGAGATGGCGGCCACCCTGGACTGCGTTATGAACTCAACGACTATCTGTGGGAGGGCGCGAAGGATGCCTATCTCAAAATGGCGGAGGTGCAGTTTGCGGGCGGTGCGCGGACGGTTCGTCTGGTGCATCTCGACTCAAACGACTACAGCAGTTGGTCGGAAGCGCGGGCAGCCATCAAAGCGATGCCCATGGCAGCGCAACGGACCAAGCTGTTCAGTGCCCATGTGATGGGCGGGTGCGCGATGGGCGAAAATGCCCGTGAAGCGGTGGTGGACACCTACGGACAACACCACCAGGTCAGCAATCTTAGCGTGATGGACGGCTCGGTCTTCCCAACCAGTATCGGGGCGAACCCTCAACTATCGATCTATGGCCTGGTGTACCGCAATGCTCGCAGGCTGGCCGAGCGTCTGACCACGGCCTGAACTCACGCGACAGCTAGCCCCATGTGGCTAGCTGTCGTCGAAGCTGCCAAGCCGATAGAAATCGAGCAGCTGCCCTTCGCTAATGGATTCATGCTCCGGCACGACCGCCAGCCCCTCGGCCCAGCAGGCCGACATCAGCATGCCTGAACTCTGGTTCTGGAACGGCACTATACGTCCATCTTCAATCCTGGCCCGGAGGAAGTCGCGGCGGATAGATGGCTTGTCACGAGCAAAACCTGCCGGCATGCGCTCTGGTCTCGGCCGCAGCATCTGCAACCTCTTTTCGGTGGATGCTTCGTTGACGCCTCTACCCTGCAGCCACGAAATGAGCGGTCTGGCAAAGACGAGGCTGCTGACAAACGCTGCCCCGGGGTTGCCCGGAATACCAAGAAACGGAATTTTCCGATGTTTGCCCAGTGCACCTAAGGCCAGCGGCTTGCCCGGTTTCATGCGGATCTTCCAGAAACCCAGCTCACCGATCTGCTCGACTGCGCTCTTGATATGGTCTTCTTCACCGACCGACATGCCGCCGGTGCTGATCACCAGATCGGCTTCACGGCTGGCGCGCTCAAGGCAGTTGATGCTGGCTTCTGGGGTATCAGCGATGATGCCGTAGTCGATCACGTTGCAGCCCACTGATTGCAGCCAGCTGGTGAGCAAATAGCGATTGCTGTTATAGATTTGTCCTGGCTGCAGCGGCCAGCCCGGCTCGACCAGCTCATCGCCCGTCGACAGTAAGCCCACATTCAGGCGCTCGAACACCGTCACGCAGTGCTCACCAGTCGATGCCAGTAGCCCCAGATGTCTAGGCTGCAGTAGCTGGCCAGCGTCGAGCACGACGTCTCCACTCGCGATATCCTGCGCCCTGGGCCTTACATTGCTACCAGACCGGAGTGAGGCCGGATTGACCCGCGTGAGCCTGAGTACAGCGTCTTCGACATCCACATCCTCCTGCATGGCTACACAATCTGCACCTGGCGGCAGCGGCGCACCAGTAAACAGTCTCATCGCCTCTCCGGCCTGCAACGCTGCCGCCGGCGCTGCATCCCCGGCTGCGATCCGCCCTGTCACCGTCAGCGATGACAAACCACTATCTGCTGAGCGAAGAGCATAACCATCCACGGCACTGTTAGCGAAGGGTGGTACATCGATGCTGGCGTGCACCGGCACTGCCAGCACGCGGCCTCTGCCTTCGAGCAAGGGCACCGTGTGCTGGGCAGGATTCGTGCATTGCGCAGCGACTAAAGTGATCATGGCCCGAAGGGCGTCATCTACCGAGGTTAGCTCATCCTGAATCTGCAAGTTGAATCCTGTTTTTGGCTTCTGTAACTGAGTGAAATGCGATGTTCAGCCTAAGCGTTGCGGTAAGCAAGCGGTGATTCGCCGGTAAGGGTCCTGAAGCGTCTTGAAAAAGCCGCTGCTTCGCCGTAACCCAATAGATCCGCAATCGCGGCCACTGGTAGCGAAGTTTCCCGCAAGTAACGTCGCGCCAGCTCGAGTCTGGCGCTGTCCAATAAAGAACGGAAACTTAGATTCTTCTGGGCCAGACGCCGTTGCAGCGTTCTCACCGGCACGTGCATGAGCTCTGCGAACTGCTGAATCGAGACATCGCCGAGCGGGATGCACTGTCGCAGTGCAATTTCCAGACGCCCAACGAGGTCTGGTGCCCGCTGCAGGGCCTGCTGCCTCAACAGCGACTCCCGGAATGACATGAGCAGTGAAGCATCCGGGCTCACACGCCGGCCCAGCAGCTGCGTGGGAAACACAACCGCATTGTTATCCTGGTTGAACAAGACCGGACAGCCAAACCCGCTACGATACCGCCCGGCATCCTCCGGCCGGACCTGATGACTCAGATACACCGTGAGCCCCGTCAGCGCCCCGCCTACGAGACGGCTAACGATCGCCAGGCCGAGAGCAAGCGTAAGGTCGATGACCTGCGCTGCACGCCCTTCATGACTGACCAGGGGTGTGAAGACCACGACAACCTGCTGACCGCTGATGCTGTAATCGATCTGCCCCGACTGACTGTGAACGTACAGGAAGCGGCGCAGCAACTGCAGGGCTTCACCAAGTGTGCTGCAGGCGCAAAGCAGGTTACCGACGATGCCCAGGATGGCAATGCTTTGCCTGGCAGATAATTCCAGACCAAAAGTCGGTCGCCCCGTCTCCGCTGCGGTAATTTCCAGCAGCATGCAAAACCGGTCTGCCGGAACCAGCAAATCATCATTCTGCAGCACAGTTTCAGGCAGGCCACAGCGCGCCAGAAGAGCGGCCGTATTTGCACCTGCCTCACTGGCAAGCGCTGCATAACCATGAAGACTCGCTGAGCGAACAAAGAAATTCATTGGCGTAATTTATCAATAACTGTCGCAAATTGTCATGCGTCACTCGCAGAATCTTCTAAGCTCGAACTTGGTCTGAAGCTAAAAACTTCGCACACACAACAAGGTAGCTCAGCATGACAAAACAAGAACAGCTGCACCAACCCGAGCATTACGACCTGATCATCACTCATGGCCTGGTATTTTCCGGTGATGACGAACCGCCACAGAAGGCTTGCGTTCATATCCGCGATGGGCGGGTCAGTAAGATAAGCCGAATACAGCATGGCACTGCGAATCACGTCATCGATGCATCCGGCTCCTGGGTCACCCCTGGGTTTATCGATTCCCACACCCACTACGACGCCGAGGCGCTGATTTCCCCAGGCCTGACGGAGTCCGTGCGACATGGCATCACCACCGTCTTCATCGGCAGCTGCTCGATAAGCATGATTCTGAATGACCCTGAAGATACCGCCGACATGTTTACACGGGTTGAAGCAGTGCCCCGCGAGGCAGTCCTGCCCGTGCTGCAAAAACAGAAGTCATGGCGCAGTGTCGAGGCCTATACCCGCTTCTACGATCAGCACCCGACAGGGCCGAATATCGCCAGTTATCTCGGTCATTCGGATCTGCGAGCTGCCGTCATGGGCCTGGGTCGCGCCACCACACAAGACGAGGTCCCTACAGACGCCGAGCTCAACCAGATGAGCGATCTGCTGGAGTCTGCGCTGGACCACGGTTTGCTGGGACTTTCAACCATGACCACCAAGTGGGACAAGATCGACGGTGACCGCTACCGTAGTGCCTCCCTACCCTCAACCTATGCGCATTGGAAGGAGTTTCGTGCGCTCAACCGCGTGTTACGCGAACGTGGCCGGGTGCATCAAGGCGCGCCGAACATTGTGACCAAATGGAACACGGTGCTGTTCATGTTCGAGAGCATGGGCCTGATGAGAAAGCGTCTGAAAACGACGCTCATCACCCTGATGGATAGCAAAGCCAATCCTGGTCTGGTAAGCCTGATCAGCAGCACGACGCGCCAGCTCAACCGTTTTTTCAACGCAGATTTCAGATGGCAGGCCCTGCCGAACACCTTCGAAGTGTACGCCGATGGCATGGATCTGGTGGTCTTCGAGGAGTTTGGCAGCGGAGAAGCGGCCTTGCATCTGAAAACGGAAATCGAGCGCAACGAGCTGCTTGCTGACCTCAACTACAGACGCCAGTTCCGCAAGGATTACGAAAAGAAATGGGGCGGGCGTGTCTGGCATCGCGACTTCGGGGATGCGCTGATTTCGGCCTGCCCCGACGAGACCCTCGTCGGCCGCAGCTTTGGCTCAATTGCGCTGCAGCGAGACCTGCACCCGGCCGACCTCTTTCTTGACCTGGTCATTCTTTACGGCTCAAAGCTACGCTGGCATACCGTCATCGCAAATCACCGGCCGCACGTTGTTGAGCAGATCGTACAGTCCCCCGACGTCATCATCAGCTTTTCAGATGCCGGCGCTCACCTTCGCAATATGGCCTTCTACAATTTCGGCCTCCGCCTGCTGCAGATCGCTGCTGTCCAGAAACCAAGGAAGCTCAGTGTACATCGCGCAGTGCACCGGCTCACGGGCGAACTCGCCGACTGGTTCAACCTCGATGTCGGGCATCTCCGCGAAGGTGCGCGAGCCGACATCGCCATCGTCGATCCCCAAAAGCTGCATCAGCCCCTCGACGGTTATGCAGAAGCACAGTTCGATGGCATCGATTCGCTGCAACGCATGGTCAACCGACCGGACGATTGTGTGACTCATACCATAATCAACGGCAATATCGCCTATGAGGCCGGTCGCTTCGCTGGTGACTTCGGCAAGGCGCGAAACTATGGCTGCTTCCTACGCGCTGGTGAAGTGGCGCCTGCGGGCTACTCCGCTACGGTCCCGACAAACGATGAGAATGACCTGGAAGTGCCTCGTGTCAGAGCCACCGAGAAGGCAGCCTTATGAGCGCCACCAGATCAGCTCATGCTGGAAACCCCTATCGACGATAGGTACCAGCCCCGGATATAAATATAGTTGAAAGCTGTGAGTATCGACTTGCTGCAGAATGAAATGAAGCGGAGTTCGAGCATCGATCACGCAGCCGACAGATATATTGCCGAAAGATCGCCGAAATATCGCCAAATTATCAAGAGGGACCTTGCGTGAACTCACAGCGCTTTCAACCGCACTCGCTTCTCACAAGTGCCCATCTGCAGACTATCTGGAGCCAGCTCACACGGAGCAAACCGCAGGTGTGGCGGGATAGAGAGCGTATTCATACGCCAGACGGTGATTTCCTCGATATCGACTGGCATGTTCCGCAAGTGATGAGAAAGTCCGAGCTCCGGCCGATAACCGCCGTCCTGTTTCACGGCCTGACCGGCTCCAGCGATAGCCTTTATGTACTGGGTTTGCAAAAGGCGCTGGGGCGCGTCGGCATTTCAAGTGTTGCCATGAACTTCCGTGGCTGCTCAGGCACCCCTAACTGGCTGCCGCGAGGGTATCACTCTGGCGACACTGGCGATGTCGAATTGGTGATACAACATGTGAGGCGGCGCTTTCCGGACCATTTTATTGCTGCAGTTGGTTACTCAATGGGTGGAAACGCCCTATGCAAGTGGTTTGGTGAGCAGCAGGATGATGCTTGCGCTGATGCCGGCGTCATTGTGTCTGCACCTTTCGATCTCGTGGCCTGCGCCAATCATATGGATGAAGGCATCAGCCGAATATATCGTAACCAGCTCGTAGGAGAGTGCCTGGAATATATTGCCGCGAAAAAGCGCATGTTCCATTTCCTCAGCCAGCGCAATGGCCATCAGGAGCCCTGGCGTTCACGCTACGAGCAGTTGGAGGCGCTGGGCGATGAGGCAACGATTGCAGGCATCAAGAGCTTCTGGGATTTTGACCGCATCGTCACAGCACCCCTGCACGGATTCAGTTCAGCCCAGGATTATTACGAGAAGAGCTCGGCGAAGTACTTTCTTCCAAAAGTTACCCGGCCATTGTGGGTCATCCACTCTCGAGACGATCCCTTCATGCCCGAGTCATCCGCCCCGAGCGCCGAGGGCTGTCCTGCAAATGTGAGACTCGACGTCAGCACCGGTGGCGGACACCTCGGCTTTATTTCAGAGCAATTGACCGCAGGTCTGCAGGGACACATTCCCGCGCTACGCAGATCTTCATTCTGGCTTGAGGAAGTGATTCCGCAATGGATTGAGCAACAGGCGACAGAGCAGCCACATTCGAGTGAAACATCGCCGGGCGCTGCAGCAGCACCATAAAGCAGTAGACTGGTCCGAGATAGACAGCAGACAGATTCGCCGGGAATTTCTAATATGAGAGGAAGGCAATAAGGTGGCGGAGGGACAGGGATTCGAACCCTGGATAGGCTATAAACCTATGCCGGTTTTCAAGACCGGTGCATTCAACCGCTCTGCCATCCCTCCGTCGGGACTTCACCAGTATGAGCGGGGTGAAGAAGCGCGTAATAATACGTTATCTTCAGACGGTGTCAACCTGATTGCGCCAGTTCTTATCACAGGCAGAGCCTGGCAATCGCGCAAGCAGTCGTAATCGTCAAATTACACCTATTTAAGCCCTATCGTGAACGCTGGCATTGAAATTGCCCGCGGGGTCTATATTATAAAGGAAGTTCAAGTTGAACCATTGTCGGCGCTGGGCGCCGGTAATGCAGCATTAAACATGTCTTTGGAGGACTGTATGCAGGACAGACGTTATCAACAGGGTTACAACCTGGCGGCCGCCGGCGCAGGCACATCGCCTGTCGTCGATAGCGACACCGCCAATACGGTTCTCAAGAACACGTACTGGCTTCTGGGCATGACCCTGGCCTTTTCGGCGTTCACAGCGTTTCTTTCAAGCGGTATGGCTTTCAACCCGATCGTTCACTTCGGTGCATTGATTGGCGCGCTGATCATCAGCTTCGTGATAAACAAGGTTGCCAATAGTGTTTGGGGCCTGGTGCTCGCTTTTGCGTTCACTGGTCTGCTCGGTCTTACGATCGGCCCGATTGTCGGCAATATCATTGCCGCAGGTCAGGGTCAGGTTGTCACGACCGCACTCGGTCTGACTGCCTTCGCATTCTTCGGCCTCAGCGGCACCGCGCTGGTCACCAAGAAGGACTTCAGCTTCCTGAGCAGCTTCGTGACCATCGGCTTCTTCGTGATTCTGGGCGCGTTCATCCTGAACCTGTTCCTGCAGATTCCGGCTGTAGCCCTTGCGATCTCTGTTGCCATTATCCTGATGTCATCAGCTGCGATCCTGTGGCAGACAAGCGCGATCGTACGTGGTGGTGAGACGAACTACATCCTGGCCGCGGTCAGCCTGTATGCTTCGATCTACAACATCTTCATGAGCCTGCTGCATATCCTGCTGGCTTTTGGCGGCGACGACTGATCGGTAGTAGTTCAAGCAAAGCCCGGCAATGCCGGGCTTTTTTTATGCCTTGGATTTGATGCCCGTGATTTTGATGATTTGAATATGAGATCCACCGCTCATCCGGAGGCTTTATGCTACAGTACAAGGATGAGTCGGCGCGCAAACTCGAAGCCGAATGCAAGGGGATCTGAACCGTGTCATCTCTCACCTATAGTCTGTTGGTGATGTCTGCACCGCTTGGTCATCAGGCGCCTTACACTGCCGAGCAATTCTGTCGGGCAGCGATCGCGCGTGGTCACCGTATCTTCAGGGTCTTTTTCTACCATGATGGTGTCTACAACGCCCTCTCCACCGCGGTTCCGCCGCAGGACGCAGCGCAACTTCCTGCAGGGTGGCGTGAACTTCGGGATCAGCATGATGTTGCCTTGACGGTCTGTATTGCGAGCGCGCTCAGGAAGGGTGTTGTGGACGCCGGAGAGGCCAGGCGCTATGAGCTCGATGCCGTTACGCTCGACAGCCATTTTGAAATTGCCGGCCTAGGTGACTGGATTGAAGCCACTCAGGTCTCGGATCGCATCCTGACATTTGCCCGCTAAGGAGTCTGTATGCAACATAGCCGCCATCTTGCCTTTGTTTTCCTCAAACCGCCTTATGGTCGTAGCCTGGCGGCCGATGGCCTCGATATGCTGCTGGCCACTGCAGCATTCGACCAGAAAATCACGGCGATATTTCTAGGTTCCGGATTATTCAACCTGTTGCCTGGGCAGAGTCATGACATCAATATGAAGAACCAGACCAAGGCATTCGCCTCCCTGCCTCTGTTCGACGTCGCCAATGTGCTGGTGGACGAACGGGAAATTCAGCGATACGGGCTGAATATCGAGCAGTTCCTCTTGCCGGTCACGGCGGTTTCTCTCGCCAGCGTTCGTGAGCACCTGCACGCTGCCGATCACGTCCACAGTTTCTAGGCCGCCACTCATGCTGCATATATTTACTCTGGGACTCGACGCAGGCAGTCAGCTCGAACACTGTCTTGCCCTCATGGGCTCCAAGGACGCGCTGTTATTGATTGAAGATGGCGTTTACTGGTCTCATCCCAGCGAAGCCAGTGGCCGTCTCTGGGCTGCGCTGGGACTTGGCAATGATCTCGATGCTCAGCGTTACCAGGAAGCTGATGAGCCGGCGCCAACTGCCACGAGCGATCAGTATCAGGTGATGGTGCTTACAGCCGATTGCCTTGCTCGCGGCATTGTTGCTGACAAGTTGCCCGAAGATGCTGCGAGATGCTTTCAGCACATCGACTTCGACAGGTTCGTGGCCCTGACAGAGCATCACATCCAGTCGATGACCTGGTACTAGCGTGACGTGACAGGTATGGCCAGAACTGAGTTTCCGACCGATAAGGAAGGTTTTTTACGCGACACGAGGGATTGGTCGGAGTCTGTTGCACACGAACTCGCCCGAGCCGGGAGCATCGAACTGGACCCCCCTCGACTCAAGCTCCTAGTCGCTGCTCGCGATTATTATGATCAGTACGGGCAGGCCCCACTGGCCCGCAGCTTTGTCAGGCACTGTCAGCAACAGGACCCTGCTGTCAGCAGCATGACACTCATGCAGTATTTCCCGCCTTCCAGCCAGGCTGGCAGCTCAATCAAGCAGATCTGCCGGATCGCCGGCCTGCCGAAACCGCCAGGCTGCCTCTGACACAGACTCACAGGCCAGGTGCGTCGGTGAAAAGTGTCGACGATCCGACAATCCAGCGGTCGAATATTTGCCAGCCTCTGTGAAATAGGCCACTCTCAGACATTCATTGCACAATAACAACAATGCCAACCGGAGCATCTCTTGAGTATCAAGCCTTCCGTTACAACCCCTGCAAGCGCGGCCCATGTGGGCAAACAGGCCGATAACGCCTGGAGCGTTCTGTTTCTGCTTTTTCTCGTCAATCTGCTGAACTTTTTCGACCGGACCATACCCGCCGTCGTGCTCGAACCCATGCGCCTCGAGTTCGAGCTCAATGACCTGCAGCTGGGTATTGTTGGCGCGGCGTTTACGGTGGTCTATGCCATCGCTGGCATCCCATTGGGCAGGATGTCCGACACCGGCTCCCGAAAGAAGGTACTGGCGCTTGGCCTCTCTATCTGGAGCGGACTCACCGCAGCCACAGGGATGGCTACAAGCTATATGACACTGCTTCTGGCCCGCATGGGCGTTGGCGTGGGCGAGGCGAGCTGCGCGCCGGCCGCTACGTCACTCATTGGCGATCTGTTTCCCGCCAACAAGCGTTCGAGGGCCATGGGCGTATTCATGCTGGGTCTCCCACTCGGTCTCGTGCTGGCCTTCTTCACCGTCGGCGCCATGGTCAAGGCTTTCGACAGCTGGAGGGCGCCATTCTTCATTGCAGCCATTCCCGGCCTGTTGCTGGCTGCTGTCATACTGTTCATGCGTGAGCCCGCACGTGGCGCTGCCGAAGATACGGCGCTTGGCCAGAATGTGCTCGATAGACCGCTGCGCCGCGTGCTGAGTATTCCCACGATGTGGTGGATCATTCTGTCCGGCGTCGCTGTCAATTTCGCCGCCTACGCTGGCAATGGCTATCTGGTCGCCCTACTGCAGCGCTACTACGATCTGCCAATTGACCAGGCAGCGATGCTCACAGGCCTGATCGTGGGTGTCACAGGCCTTATCGGTCTCACCATCGGCGGCCAGTTGTCGGACCGAATTCATATGCGCAGCCAGACCGGGCGCCTGAACTACGGGGCGCTCTGCATGGTCATCGCGGCCGTCGCGACCGGCTTTGCACTCGATGGCGACAACGGCGTGATGGCCTTCTCGATACTGTTTGGCATCGGCTGGCTCACCTACTACAGCTACTACACCACCGTATATCCGGCGCTGCAGGACGTTGTCGAGCCTCGGCTGCGTGCTACAGCGATGGCGCTGTATTTTGCAGGGATGTACCTGCTTGGTGGCGCCTTTGGTCTGGTGGTAGTGGGCGGCTTGTCAGATTATCTGGCGAACGAAGCCATGGTTGCCGCAGGCGCGCTCGAGATGACTGAAGCCTTCCGGGCAATCGGTCTTCACGATGCGATGTATCTCGTACCGGTCACCCTGGGTATCACGGCCGTATTCGTTTTCCTCGCCGGGCGATCGTTCCGCAAGGACCATCTGCGCATGTTGGATCAGATGGCGCACTGACGCTGTTACTTCCAAGGCCACTTCGCAGCCAGTACACTGGTCGTTCGACAAATTCTGCGGAGCCCGGCCTTGGATTCAACTGATTCGAATTCAGCAGTCACCAAAACCAATTTCCTCGAACGCAACGAGCATAGCTTTGCCCAGTACATTCGTATTCTCGGCAAGGGCAAGCGGGGCACACGATCATTCACCCGGGAAGAAGCCAGGGCAGCGATGGGCCAGATTCTCGATGGACAGGTACTGGACCTGCAGCTGGGCGCCTTTCTTATGCTGCTACGGGTGAAGGAAGAGACTCCGGATGAAATCGCCGGCTTCGTGGAGGCGGCACAGCTGGAGCTGGATGCGCGCACTCATGGCAAGTTCAGCGACATTCCGGTCGATCTCGACTGGAGTTCGTATGCCGGCAAACGCAGACACGTACCCTGGTTCCTGCTGTCGATCAAGGCGCTGGCGTCGGCTGGCTATCGCGTTTTCGTTCATGGGGCCGCTGGCCATACACATGGTCGCCTCTACACCCAGGACCTTGCTGCTTCACTGCATATACCGCTTGCGGCTAGCCCAGGTGAAGCTGCAACAGCACTCGACAAATACAACTGCGTGTTCATGCCGCTGAAAATGATCTGGCCAAGGCTCGAAGACATCATTCAGATGCGCTCTATCCTCGGCCTTCGCTCGCCTATCCATTCCATGGCAAGACTATTGAATCCCTGCCGCGCATCTGCGGTGATTCAGGGGGTGTTTCACCCACCTTATCTGGCTATTCATCAGCACGCAGGGCTTGCCCTCGGCTACCGGAGCACATTGGTCATCAAGGGTGAAGGCGGCGAAATCGAGCGTAATCCTGATGCGAAAACGCTGGCGCACTGGACACGGCCAGAACAGGACCCCGCCCATGGCGTTGATGAGCTCCTCCCAATGTTCGAGCGGCGACATATGAAACCGGATACGCTCGACCCTTCGGCGCTCAATGCCTTATGGCGCGGAGAAAGAGATGATGAATATGGTGAGGCGGCAGTCATATCCACGATTGAACTGGGACTGCGCGCCATCAAACCTGGTACTGAGGGTCTCGCCGACGAAGCCAGGCAAATCTGGGCTGATCGCGACCGGACACTAGTGGCGCAGTACGGCGAGCATCACGGCTGCCCCTTGGTCTGAGCGGCGCGCCGACAAGGTGGGAAGCGCTACTTGTAGTAGGCGTTCGTGGTCTCACTGTGGTCAGTGACGTCCCGTACGGCACTGAGTTCGGGCAACTGCTCCTTTAGCGTCTTTTCGACACCACTTTTCAGGGTGATGTCGACGGCGGAGCAGCCCTGGCAACCGCCCCCGAACTTGAGCACAGCCACTTTATCCTCTGTAACTTCGACCAGACTGACTTCACCACCATGTGAGGCCAGACCCGGATTGATTTCAGAGTAGAGGATATAGTTGATGCGATCGATAAGCGGTGCATCAGCGCCAACTCTAGGCGCCTTGGCGTTCGGCGCCTTGATCGTCAGTTGACCACCAAAACGCTCCGTATTGAAGTCGACAACGGCATCTTCGAGATATGGCAGACTCGGCGTATCGAGGTAGAGCATGAAATGCTTGAGGGGCACCTTCTCATCGGTTTCGATGACTTCTTCCGGCTTGCAGTACGCCAGACAGGTTTCAGCCTGACGTGTGCCGGGCTGCGTGACGAATACACGAACCGCCATGCCCTCGACATCCTGCTTTTTCAGCAACTGACCCAGGTATTCTTGTGCGCTCTCGCTGATAGTTACCATGATGCAGGAATGGCCCTCGAACCGTTTGAATGGATTGTCAGTCTAACCGCTTCTCCACTGACATAGAAGGCAGCGGGCATCGACAAGGTATTACATGTGGGCAATTGTACCACGCTGCAAGGGTTTGAGAGCAGAAAGCACGGATTTCGTAACAGGTTCTGGTATCATGCAGCGTTCATTATTCGTCTAACGATCAGTAGCCAGTAGCCTATGACTTCAAGCACACGACCCGATACGCAGAACACCGGCCGCAAGAAAACCGCCGCCTGGATCAAACTCGACAGCATTCTTGCCGAGCGGATCATGATACTCGACGGCGCTATGGGCACGATGATACAAGGCTATGGTCTGGAAGAAGAAGACTATCGCGGTGATATTTTCAGCGATCACCCCTCTGACCTGAAGGGCAATAACGACCTGCTGTGCATGACGCGCCCTGCTCTCATCGAGGAGATCCACAAGGCCTATCTGGATGCCGGCGCAGACATCATCGAGACCAACAGCTTCAATGCCACCCGTGTCTCGCAGGGTGAATATGGCCTCGAACACATCGTATATGAGCTGAACCTTGCTGCCGCCAAGGTCGCCAGAGCAGCGGCTGATGCCAAGACCGCTGAAACACCCGACAAGCCGCGCTTCGTCGCCGGCGTGCTGGGCCCGACTTCCAGAACCGCCTCGCTCTCGCCAGACGTAAACGACCCCGGCTTCAGGAACATCACCTTCCAGGGTCTGGTAGACAATTACTACGAATCGATGAAGGGCCTGCTCGATGGCGGCGCCGATATCATCATGATCGAGACAATCTTCGATACGCTGAACGCCAAAGCCTGCATATTCGCCGTCCAGCAGTTCTTTATCGATAACGACATCGAACTGCCGGTGATGATTTCCGGCACGATCACCGATGCGTCTGGCCGTACACTTTCCGGCCAAACGACCGAAGCGTTCTGGATCTCCATGTCTCATGCCAGACCGCTGAGTATCGGCCTGAACTGTGCGCTTGGTGCCGACGCACTGCGACCCTACGTCGAGGAGCTGTCCAACAAGGCGGACTGTTTTGTCAGCGCCCACCCCAACGCCGGCTTGCCCAACGAATTCGGCGAATACGACCAGACACCAGAGCAGATGGCGGAAATTGTCGAGGGTTTCGCGCGCGACGGCTTCGTCAACATCATCGGCGGCTGCTGTGGCTCAATGCCTGAGCATATTGCTGCGATAGCCAAGGCCGTCGCCAAGCACAAGCCGCGTCAGGTTCCAGAACTGGAACCGAGACTCAGACTATCCGGTCTGGAAGCCTTCGTACTGACCGACAACATTCGCTTCGTCAACGTCGGCGAACGCACTAACGTCACTGGCTCCCGTCGTTTCCTGCGACTCATCAAGGAGGAGCAATATGAAGAGGCGCTTGATGTTGCACTTGACCAGGTGGTCAATGGCGCGCAGATCATTGACATCAACATGGACGAGGGCATGCTCGATGCCGTCGAGGTCTTGCCGAAGTTCCTGAATCTGCTGGCTGCCGAACCCGATATCTCTCGCGTGCCCATCATGGTCGACTCCTCCAAGTGGGAAGTCATCGAGGCTGGGTTGCGCTGCATTCAGGGCAAGGCTGTGGTCAACTCCATCAGCCTCAAGGAAGGTGAAGCCGAGTTTATCAACAAGGCGAAGCTGTGCATGCGCTACGGTGCCGCCGTCGTGGTCATGGCCTTCGACGAAGACGGCCAGGCCGATACCTTCAAGCGCAAAACGGAAATCTGCAAGCGCAGCTATGACGTGCTCACCGGCATCGGCTTCCCGCCGCAGGACATCATCTTCGATCCGAACATCTTTGCGATCGCCACCGGTATCGACGAGCACAATAACTATGCGGTCGACTTCATCGAGGCCTGCAAGTGGATCACTGACAACCTGCCCTACGCCAACATCTCGGGCGGCGTGAGTAATGTCTCGTTCTCGTTCCGCGGCAATGATCGCGTACGTGAGGCCATTCACTCTGTCTTCCTGTATCACGCCATCAACAACGGCATGAACATGGGCATCGTGAACCCTTCGCAGCTTGAGGTGTACGACGACATACCTGCGGACCTCAAGGATCTGGTGGAAGACGTCGTGCTCAACAAGCACGAGGGTGGCACCGAGGCCCTGCTCGAGAAGGCCGAGAGCTATAAAGGCACCGGTGAAGTTGCCGAAGCCGAAAAGCTCGAGTGGCGGGACTGGCCGGTGACCAAGCGTCTCGAACATGCCCTGGTGAAAGGCATCAATGCCTTCATCATCGAAGATACCGAAGCCGCCAGACAGGAAGCCACGCGGCCGATCGACGTCATCGAAGGCCCCCTGATGGCCGGCATGAACGTGGTTGGCGATCTCTTCGGCTCAGGCAAGATGTTCCTGCCGCAGGTCGTCAAGAGCGCCCGGGTCATGAAGCAGTCGGTCGCCTATCTCATTCCTTATATCGAGGCGGAGAAGACCGGCAAGAGCAAGGCCAAGGGCAAGATCCTGATGGCTACGGTAAAAGGCGACGTACACGATATCGGCAAGAACATCGTTGGCGTGGTGCTGCAGTGCAATAACTACGAGGTCATCGACCTTGGCGTCATGGTCTCGGCCGAAAAGATCCTGGACACGGCTCGCAAGGAAAAAGTCGATATCATCGGTCTTTCGGGACTTATCACGCCGTCTCTCGATGAAATGGTGCATGTGGCCAAGGAGATGCAGCGCCTGGACTTCCAGATTCCGCTCATGATTGGCGGTGCTACGACTTCAAAAGCGCATACCGCGGTCAAGATCGAGCCACGTTACAGCAATGACGCCGTTGTGTACGTGACTGATGCCTCGCGCTCCGTCAGCGTAGCCACCAAACTCATCAGTGAAACGCAGAAAGACGAATACGTAGCCAGCATCAAGAGCGAGTATGAAGAGGTACGGGTCCGCCGCAGCCAGCGCGAACCGGCGCAGGTCAGCGTGCCTTATCAGGAAGCGGTGAGACGCGGCTTGCAGCTGGATTTCTCAGGCTACGAGCCCCCCACACCAAACTTTACCGGCCTCAAGGTCTTCGAAGATTACCCGCTGGAAGAACTCGTCGATTATATCGACTGGACGCCCTTCTTTATTTCCTGGGAACTGGTCGGGAAATACCCGAAAATTCTCGAGGACAAGGTGGTTGGTGAAGCAGCGACTCAGCTGTTTGCTGATGCTCAGGCCATGCTGCGACGCCTCATCGACGAGAAGCTTCTGAGAGCCAGGGCGGTCATCGGTTTCTGGCCTGCCAGCCGCACCAGCGCGGACTCGGTTACTATTGAAACTGATGAGCACGGCGAGGTGACCCTGGAGCATCTTCGCCAGCAGACCGAAAGGAATCGCTCCGGCAAGACATCTTCGCAGTCACAGTGCATTAGCCTTGCAGACTATGTCGCGCCCGCCGATTCAGGCGTCAAGGATTACATGGGCGGCTTCGCAGTCACCGCCGGAATCGGTGCTGAAGAACTGGCAAAGCAATACGAAGCCAAAAACGATGATTACAACAGCATCATGGTAAAGGCACTGGCAGACAGGCTCGCGGAGGCGCTGGCCGAGCGCATGCACGAGCGGGTGCGCAAGGAGTTCTGGGCCTATGCAGAAGATGAGACCTTGGACAATACAGCGTTGATCAAGGAACGGTATCGGGGTATCAGACCTGCTCCAGGCTATCCGGCCTGTCCAGACCACACTGAAAAGGAAAAACTGTTCAGAGTACTCGATGTGGAGCAGAAGATCGGCTTGCGGCTGACAGAAAGCTTTGCGATGTATCCGGCGGCGGCTGTCAGCGGCTGGTACTTCTCGCACCCTGAATCGAAGTATTTCAACGTGGGCAAGCTGCAGAAGGACCAGGTGACTGCCTATGCCGAGCGCAAGGGCATGTCGGTGCAGGAAATCGAGCGATGGATGGGATCCAGCCTTGGCTATGACACCTGAGGTAGATGATATGAAGCCGGAGGAAAAGCGGGCGCTGTCAGCAGAGCACGCTTCGCCCGAGAACGAGGTGGAGGCGCAAATCGAAAAACAGAAAGGGCTTTCTACCCTCAGCCTGATAGGCACGATCCTGGCTGCAGCCTTCGGTGTGCAGAGCAGCAGAGCCAGGGAGCGTGACTTCAGTCAGCGCTCACCCTGGCCGTTCATCATCGGAGGCATTCTATTCGGCATCATGTTCGTGCTGACGCTGGTCTTCCTGGTGAGCATGATCCTGCCCGACGGATGACGCACTGAGCGCAAAGGTCTCCACAGGGCCGGTTACTGCCAGCCAGTGCGTCGCTAGCGGGTAGACACCCAAAGCAGCATGCCACCTGCAATGCACATGACGAGCATGAAGGCCGCAATAGCGTCAGCACGACTGTCGCTGGTATCTGTCCCGTCGTACTTGCTCACCACATCGAAATCTTCGGTGTGCACACCCGCCTGTTCGAGCTCATCGACCTCGTGCGAGGACGAAGAGGCCTTCGTTGAGTGCTTCTGCTGCTTGCGAGCGGCATCGTTGGCAAAGGCTTCTTTCGCCGGACCATAGTGACGAGGATGTGTCGGTTCCACAATATCTCCCTGATTGATAAAAGTTTGTTCTTGTAAATTCACGGAAATCGGTTCAGCCGAGGCCAGTAGTCCCGCTCAATTGACCCACACGTCCAGCTTCTTATGTTGCCGAAGATGGAGCCAATCAGGTTTAAAACAGGTATACTATGACACGATTTTTTTTCTGGCACGAGACTTATGTATCAATACGATAAGCATGATCAGGTGATCATCGAAGAGCGGGTGAAACAGTTCCGCGACCAGACCCGGCGCTATCTGGATGGTCAACTGAGCGAAGAAGAGTTCCTGCCTCTGCGCCTGCAGAACGGCCTGTATGTTCAGCGACTGGCACCAATGCTCCGTATTGCGGTGCCGTATGGCATGCTCAGCAGTGCGCAGCTTCGGCGTCTGGCTCATATCACGCGCACCTATGACAAGGGCTTCGCGCACTTTACGACGCGTCAGAATCTGCAACTGAATTGGCCCACGGTCAAGGACTCGCCGGATATTCTGGCTGAGCTGGCTGAAGTACAGATGCACGCGGTCCAGACCAGCGGTAACTGTATCCGTAATACCACGACTGATCAGTATGCTGGCGTTACGCCTGACGAAATCGTCGATCCGCGCCCCTATTGCGAGATCATTCGTCAGTGGTCGACCTTCCATCCCGAATTCGCCTTCCTGCCGCGCAAATTCAAAATTGCAGTGAATGCCTGTCCGGAAGTCGATCGTGCGGCGACCCAGGTCCACGATATTGGCGTTCATATCGTACGCAACGACGCCGGCGAAATAGGTTATAGAATCCTCGTCGGCGGCGGTCTTGGCCGGACTCCGATGATCGGCTCGGTCATCAGGGAGTTCCTGCCCGAGTTGGACCTGTTGACCTACCTCGATGCCATTTTGCGCGTCTACAACCGGTATGGTCGCAGGGACAACAAGTACAAGGCGCGCATCAAGATTCTCGTAAAGGCCCTGAGCCCTGAGACTTTTGCCGAAAAAGTGGAGGCCGAATGGGCTCACTTCAAGGATGGCGAAGGGCGGATCACGCCAGAAGAACTCGCTCGCGTGCAAAGCTATTTCGTCGACCCAGACTATGAGGATTTCGAGGCGGGCGCTGCCGATCTGGAAAAGTCCCTCGAGCAACAGTGTGCCGAGAACAGCTACTTCTCGAACTGGGTCAAGCGAAATACTGCCGTCCACAAGCGGAGCGGCTACCGCATCGTCACGATGTCGCTGAAGAAGATTGGCATACCGCCGGGCAACGTCAGCGACCGACAACTTGATGCATTGGCAGATCTGGCTGACGAATACAGCTTTGGCGAAGCCCGAGTGACTCACGAGCAGAACGTCGTACTGGCAGACGTCAAGGTCAATGAGTTGTTTACCCTGTGGCAGAAAATCAAACCACTGGGTTTTGCGACGCCGACCCTCGGCACGCTGGCCGACATTATCTGCTGCCCCGGCGGTGACTATTGCGCGCTTGCCAACGCCAAGTCCATACCCGTTGCCGAAGCCATTCAGATGGAATTCGAAGATCTCGACTTTCTTTACGATCTTGGGGATCTCGACATCAACATCTCTGGTTGCATGAACGCCTGCGGTCATCACCACGTCGGGCATATCGGCATACTGGGCGTCGACAAGAAAGGTGAAGAGTGGTACCAGGTATCCATTGGTGGACAGGCTGGTAAAGTCACCGCCCTGGCAAAAATTCTAGGGCCATCTTTTGCGCGGGCGGACATACCGCAGGTCGTGCGCAAGCTGGTAGATGTGTATGTGGAACAGAGACAGCCCGAAGAGCTGTTCGTGGACACCTACAACCGCGTCGGGATAGACCCTTTCAAGGAGCGAATCTATGCCAAATCTCATTAAGGTGCCTGTTCGCGGTGCCGATTCCGAAGCCAGGGTAATCGATCACCAATGGGCTCGACTCGACAAGGCCGCATCAGCAGAGCTTCTGACTACGCAGATCAGCGATGCATTGAAAACCGCTTATGGTGTGCTCGTGCACTGGGAAGATGCGCTAACGGCAGGGCTCGATCGCGACCAGCTACGGCATGATCTGGGCCTGACTGCCGACAACTTCGGCATCTGGTTCGATAGTGATGACGAAGTGGAGCGACTGGGCGAGCGTTGTCAGCAGTTTCCGCTGATAGCCCTGCATTTCCCCAAGTTT
The DNA here is from genome assembly GCA_002354735.1 of Gammaproteobacteria bacterium UBA2679. Lineage (GTDB taxonomy): Bacteria > Pseudomonadota > Gammaproteobacteria > Pseudomonadales > Oleiphilaceae > Allohahella. The sequence goes on from DEMD01000003.1 coordinate 360,734, forward strand.
GTTGATGGCAGAAGCTATTCCAGCGCCTACCTGCTGCGTCAACGCTTCGGCTTTACAGGCGAGCTTCGCGCGGTAGGTGACGTTCTGGTAGACCAACTCTTCTATATGCGGCGCTGCGGCTTCGATGCCTTCGAGCTTCGGGCCGACAAGCTGGTTGAAGACGCGCTCAATGCGCTCAATGCCTTCTCTGTTAAATATCAGGGCAGCATTGACCGTGCTGAACCACTGTTCCGCGTAGCAGACCGACCAGCTGCCAATATTTAATGGCCTCTCGCCCGAGACCTGCTCACAAGCAGGTCTCGGGCGAACAGATCAACTATAAGACTGGGCATTAAACCTTTGGCTGATGCATCAGGCTCATGAGCCTGGTCCAGCTGCGGTCGATCGCTACAGAGGCTGCAATACCAAACTTCTCGGCCAGATTCTTCGGCTCTTCATAGCTCACCTGATAGACGTCGGCATTGGCCGCTGAAGCCTGCAGGTAGTCGTCGCTTGTGAGTATTTCATCGATCAGCTTCTTATCGATGGCCCGCTGACCGTACCAGATCTCGCCCTTGCTCACTTCTTCGATATCGACTACCGGACGATTAGTAGACACAAATTCCTTGAACAGCACATGCGTCTCGTGCAGGTCGTCGAGGAACTTTGCTCTGCCCTGCTCCGTATTTTCGCCAAGTATGGTGAGCGTCCGTTTGTATTGGCCGGCGGTCAACACCTCCACATCGATGTCATGCTTCTTCAGCAAGCGATGCACATTGGGCACCTGGGCCACAACGCCGATCGAACCGATGATGGCAAACGGCGCTGCCACAATCTTGTCTGCCAGACAAGCCATGAGATAGCCTCCACTGGCGGCCACCTTGTCCACACAGACTGTAAGCGGAATATTGCGAGCCTTGATCCGGCCGAGCTGAGATGCAGCCAGACCGTAGCTATGCACCATACCCCCGGGGCTTTCGAGCCTGACTACAACTTCATCGATAGGACGCGCCAGCGTGAGCACAGCGGTAATTGCCTCGCGCAGGGAGTCGACTTCAGAAGCCTTGATATCGCCGTCGAAATCCAGCACATATACACGCTTGCGGCCATCGTCTGGCGTTGTGTTGCCGGTCGCATCGGCTGCAGCTTCGGAACCAGCCACTGCTGCCTCACCCTGAAGCGTGGCGCCTCGCTTCTCGCTCGTCGCACTCTTTACTGGCAGCGCCTTGAGTGCGGCCTTTTCGGCGAGCTTGGCCTCCTTCTTTCGCGCCTTGTAATCTCGCTTCTCGGCCTTCTGTTCCACTTTCTCACGCGACTTCAACCAGAGCTCATCGTGGATCTTGTGCTCCAGTACCCGGCGCATCCTGTCGAAGCGGTCATTAAGATTCTTTATCCGCAGGTGGCCATCCTGCTTGTCCTTCTGCCGTTGGCTGATGGCGACGATTGAACCGACGATGATGATGAAGGCGGCCACCAATGTGACCGTCTTGGCCAGAAACAGGCCGTACTGCAGTAAAAATTCCAAAGGTAACTCCTCGGTGTGACTGGGGGCTCGAGGCTGCCTGGCTCAAGACAGCGCCCCCTGAATATATCGCGTACAAGCCGGGTCAGATCAGCTCTATATTGTGGCAGGCGGCAAAAAAACAAGGCTGTTGACAGCTCAGGACATTGCCCATAAAGTCTTTTGCCAATAAGATTTCCACTGAACCAGACCATCATACGAACAGGAAATGAATTATGTCAGTGCAACAAACGTTTGAAAAACTGAAAAACAACTTCAACTCTGATGCTGCTCAGGGTCTGGACCTGGTGTTTCAGTTCGATATCGAAGATGGTGAGAACGCACACCTGATCGTTAAGGACGGCAAGTGCGACCTGGGTGAAGGCAACCATCCTGATCCGTCAGTGACCCTGATCATGGATCAGCAGACTTTCGAGAATATCGTTAGCGGTGAAACTGATGGCATGCAGGCATTCATGGCTGGTCAGCTGCGCGCTGAAGGCGACATGATGCTGGCGATGAAGCTGGGTGAACTGTTCAACATGGGCTAAACGCCCATCGGGATTCTGCTTACGGACATCAGTGAGCAGAATCTCTCCCTCTGATCGACCAACTGTAGTCTCCACCAGTAGTACCCACCTGTAGAACCCACTGCAGTCCCCTCCTGATTTCACTGTCCCTGTTAGTCCGAACCCTCTACTGCCACGCCTGCACGGCATCAAAAGCCGGCGCTGTCAAAGGCCTTGCCTTCAGTCCATCGGTGCCCAAGAGGACGGCATAGCGCGCGCCATGGCTCATCGGCATGTAAACGGCGACGCCATATTTAGCGTCAACCCAGGGCAGTTCATAAGCCTGACTCAGGCTCCAGAGATCCGGTATCGCGGCTTCTTCATCGGCGAGCAGATCGTAGACACTGCGGATACCCGCTTTTTCGTCACGCACACTCGCATATCTGCCAGACAGACGCTCGAGCTCATAGTACGGCTCGGTGCCAAACAGCCTTAAGGGTCCTTTGAGACTGATGAAGCGAGCGTCCAGCATCCAGAAATCGCCGTGGACAGGCGCCTTGAAAACGCGCTCATCGGGAAAGACCAGTGTCGCCTGAAAGCTTTGGCGATCGAGCTTCTCAAAGCTGATCGTGACCACGATGCCGTTGTCTCGCGCCTGCAGCATACCGTTGAGCTGGTAGTAGAAAAGGCCTGCGCCCCCCACCACGGCGAATACACCGAGCCAGAGCATTGCCCGAAACAAACTGAAGATGCGGCCCATTACCTTGCCCTCAGGCCACCTTGAACCCGAGTTCTTTCAGGCTCTCGGCAGCGAATTGCAGCAGCTCGGTATTACCCTCAAGATTTCGCGTCAGGCTATCGACAAAGTACTCGAGCGAGGTCAGTGCATCAGCCAGCGTTTCGAGGAAGTGCGAGTCATCTTTCTGCTTGAGACCAGCACCAGACTCACCGAGAAACTTCTGCTGAATGCAGGCAATGGTAGCCTGTACAATCTTCGCAGCATTGTCATGGCCCAACATGGCCATAGCGCCTCGAATGGCATCAAGCGTGTCTGGCACATTCGCGAGATGCAGCTGATCACCACCGGATTCGAGATATGCCGTAATGGATTTTTTCGCGAGCAGAAGCCCCGCTTTCGACTCCTCGACCACGACGTCATGAGCATTCTGAAAATAAGGCGTCATGCCAGGTCGTGCCGTATCGCCCCCCGCTCGCTGCAGCAACTGGTCTGCCATGCGATCGGTCTCCATGGTCAGGCCACCGCGCTCAAGTAGCAGTATTGCCTGTTCCACGATGAGCAGCGCGTCGGCTACAGCTGCCATTTCGTCGTACTGTTCAGAGCCGGGCTGTAGCTCCAGCGGTCGACCGCCGCCCTCCGACTGCAGTGCGCCCAGGCGCACCGCGATATGAGCAGCCACCTGACCCAATTTAGGCAGACTCAGCATGGTGAGTGTGTGGCCGAGACGCGTCAGGCTATCAACGATCTGACCCAGGCCGTTTTCTTCGCTGTCCATGCCTCGCTCGATAATATCGAGCTTGTCCTTGATAAGACCTATTTCTTCCTGCAGAGCAGTCGTCACGGCGGCCAACACGTCGGCGCCAGGCCCCATCAGCAACTCTTTGTGCGCCAGGAAGGTATGGCTGTCCAATACCTGGGCGTCAGACACCCGGTAGAAATCGAGCAGGGCCTGGGCGGCATCAGATCGGTGACGATCGCGCGCAATCCAGTGCAGCAGATCCTTGCTGACAATTTCAGAGACGCTCTTTGAGGTGGACAGGCGACCCGTCGCCATCGCCTCCTTGAAATATCGCTCGATGCGCATCAGCAACTGCTTACGCGCAGCGGGCAAAGGACCGAGCGAGATTACCGAAGCAGAGGCATGTTGCAGCAGACGCCAGAACTGCGCCATCGTGCTGCCGTCGCAAATTTTGAACATGCCTTCGGCCGCTCTCGAGACCAGCTTGCTGCCTATTTCAAGATCCTCGTACCTGGTCTTTCGTAGCAGCGCCAACAGGCCGACCTGGTACATGTGACGCAGGCGCCGCGCCCTCATCTCGAAAGCGTCCTGCTCGATGCCCTGGACGACCTGAGGCTGCAGATCCTTCGGAATGTCGATTTCGACGAAATAGCTTTCGGGCAACGGTTTGGCGTCGCGAATTACACGATATTGATTGATGATATCAAGCAGGAGTTCAGGGTTGTCTTCGCGCCGTTTGCGGAAGTACTCGACATAGCGACGCAGAACGTAAAGCAGCTGGTTCAACGCAGCAAGCAGGCCATCCTTGTTCTGCTGCGCATCGACCGGCACTTCATTTGCCAGCGCCACGGCTTCATTAGCGAGCAAGGTCGCACCATTGAGCTCGATGAGCACGAAGATGCCGCGTAACTGGTGCAGAAAATCGATACAGTTCTGCAGCTCCTCGCCGTTTTCCCGATTTTCATGGAAACGCTCGAGGCTTTGCTCCGCCTGTTCTATTGTGAGTCCGAGCTCGGCTTCGACAAGGTCAAAGGAGACTGACTTCTTCGCTATCCCACCGGGATCCACCATAACTCTCAACACCCTACTTCTAGCCACCCGAAAGGTGTCTGTCCGCCAGCCCACAAGGCAGACTCTGATATTCGGTTGATGTACGAACCGTATTTGATTCTAAGTCTAGCTCAATTCGGAAACTTGGCAGCCAAGCTGCATTACCGTATGAATTGCCGTATGGATTGCCGTCTGGACTACCAGACAGAAAGCTGACTGAATCGCCCGGCTCAAGGCGCCCAGGAAGCGAAGCTCACCACTGCAGACTGCGCCACAGCGCCGGACTATCCGGCTTTTCAAGCGCAGACAGGCGGGCCTCATGCGCGGCGAGTTCTGCAGCCGAGGCTGCGATAACAGCCAGGCGGGGACGTTCGGCGGGCAATATCCAGCGCTGGGAAGACGCGGAATCAGCATTATCGTCGTCACCGTAGAGTCCGAGACTGGTCTGCCCGCCCGTCATCAACAGATAGACGTCAGCCAGGATCTCGGCATCCAGCAATGCCCCGTGAAGCTCACGCTGACTGTTATCGACACCATAGCGCTTGCACAGCGCATCCAGACTGTTGCGCTGCCCCGGATGCTTCTTCCTCGCCATGAGTAGCGTGTCGACAACGCCACAATGATCGGCGATGCAGCCGTGCGCCTGCAGCAGCTTCAGTTCGTGGTCCAGGAAGCCGATATCGAACGCGGCGTTGTGGATGATCAGTTCGCCATCACGAATAAAGTCCATGAAGGCGTCGGCCACATCACGAAACAGTGGCTTGTCAGAGAGAAACTCGTCGGACAGGCCGTGAACCTCGAGCGCGCCAATGTCCACTTTGCGCTCGGGATTGATGTACACGTGAAAATGCCGACCTGTCAGGCGGCGATCGATAATTTCCACGCAGCCGATCTCGATGATACGGTGCCCTTCCCCGGGCTCGAGACCTGTGGTCTCGGTATCAAGAACGATTTGGCGCATAACTGTGTACGACTCCCTTGTTCGCCAGCGCGTCGGCCAGGTCGTTGAGCGGGTGGCCACTATGTCCCTTGACCCAGTGCCACTGCACGTCATGCCTTCCGGTCGCCGCTTCAAGCGCCATCCAGAGTTCCTGGTTCTTCACCGGCTTGCCGGCACTGTTCTTCCAGCCCTTCTTTTTCCAGCCGTGGATCCAGCTGGTAATACCCTGGCGGACGTATTGCGAATCGGTATAGAGCTCGACCCGGCATGGCTCGGTGAGCGCGTTGAGGGCCTCGACAGCCGCAGTGAGTTCCATCTGGTTATTGGTGACGTCTGGCGCGCCGCCGAACAGTTCTTTCTGTTTGCCCTGGAACTGCAGGACAGCACCCCAGCCACCAGGGCCGGGATTGCCCTTGCAGGCCCCATCGGTATAGATCGTTATCGTCTTCAAAGAAACCCTGTAATGTTCGAGGTGATGCGGAGGTGGGACGAGCAACGCTCAGTGTGAGTGGTCAGCGTCCTCGTCATCGTAGCGTGTATCCTCGTAAGCCGCCTCTCTGTAGGCGGCCATGTTGAGCACCGCAGCACTGCTGCGAATTTTCGGGCGCCACGCCGTTTTCAGAGGAATCATACTACCGACCTGCTTCTGGCTTACGCAAACATAAAAGCCCCCCAATGGTAGCTTGAGCTGCCTTGCCAGACGCTCAACCAAACCCGGCCGGCCTTCAGCAAGCGCCTTCGCGGCGGCACTGCCAGTCCCGAGCAAGGTACCGAACAGACGGTATTCCATTCTGCGTGCACTGAGGTCTAGCAAGCTACACCAGTCTTCGAGCCTGGAGCCACTGAGGAAGCGTCCTGCCCAGGGCACCTTGCGCCGCCTGGCGATGAGTCGCATCAGGCCCCAGAGGCTATAAGGATTGAATCCGACGACGACGACGTGACCACCAGAGCGGAGCACGCGAGAGGCTTCACGCAATACCTGGTGAGGGCGCGGACTGACGTCGAGCGTATGATGCAGTATGACCAGATCGACCGAATCGCTGGCAATCGGTAACAGATGGGGCTGGCAGGGCAATACGCTGTCCAGTTGGCCACTCGGCCGTTGCGTCGCGACAATGCGATGCCCGAGCAGGCTGCCGGCGCCAATATCTGCGCTATCCGAGAGCACCACCTCCAGCTGATGGTAGCCGAAGAAACGTTGTATGCAGGCAGTAACCGTAGCTCGCTCAGCGGCAAGAAGAGATTGCCCGGCAGCCGTATCGAACCACTTCGCCCACGCCTTTGACGACGGCATCATACCACCTCGCACGAAAGGTAATTTCCAATGCTTCATCTTACAATGGCGGGAAGATGCGGTATAGTCCAATCATCACAGCTGATGGATGATGATTTTGACAGGACCGATCAAGCCTGCACATATCGAACTCGAGGCAGTGCCTGCCTTCAACGACAACTATATCTGGTGTTTTCGCCGCGTCGGCTCGCCTCTCACCTGGGTAGTTGATCCAGGTCAGGCTACACCGGCAGTGTCCTATCTGGCCGACAACGACCTGGAACTGGCCGGCATTCTCCTTACGCATCATCACCCGGACCACACCGGTGGTGTTCGCCAACTCATCAGCGAAAGCTGGCGTGGGAAAGGTGACTGCCCGGTCTACGGCAACGCTGCGGCGGCACGGCCAGATAGAATTCCCCATATAAACAGATCGTTGAAGGCCGGTGATAGCTTCGAGGCTGCTGGCCTGACATTCAATATGCTACTTGTACCCGGACATACTCTCGATCATGCTGCCTTCTTCACGGAAACGCCACTGGATCTGGTTGATACTGAGCAACTCCACGGGCGAGAGAGAGCTGCCTCCAGCGAGACAGCCGGGGCCAGGGATTCGGCAATGGGACGTCCTTTGCTATTCTGTGGAGACACACTTTTTTCTGCCGGCTGCGGCCGCCTGTTTGAGGGTACTCCGGAACAGATGCTGAACTCACTTGATAGCCTCGCTGCCTTGCCGGGGCAGACACTGGTTTGCTGTGGTCATGAATACACGCTCGCGAACCTGGCCTTTACTGCTGATGCCTGGCCTGACAACACCACTATTGCCGCGTATCGAGCCGCCTGTGAGCAGCTACGCGAATCTGGTATGCCAACACTGCCTTCAAGTCTTGCGATTGAGCGCCGCATCAATCCGTTTCTGAACCCTCAACAGACACGCTACGCTGATAGCAGTGAAACCGGCGAAGCTCATCGGCTGCAGGCATTTGCCAGGCTGCGTGCAGCGAAGGACAAAGCATAGTGCGTAACCTTGGTGTTCTGCTGTGCGCACTCGTTTTGCTGTACTCACCAGTTTCCAATGCTGATGCCGTCGAGGCCACCGGCCTTAACAGCACGGCTTCAATTACGCCCGCGGGCCCTGTCCGGCTAAACGACCCATCCGAGCCAGGTGGTGCTGTGAGGCTTCCAACTTCGAAGCCATCCATCTGGAAGCGAGTTCGCAAAGGACTTAGCCTATACCAGCGCCAGGATCACCCGCGGATTGATGATGAAATCCGCTTTCTCAAGCGCAATCCAAGCTACCTCGATATCACCCTGCGCCGCGCCCAGCCATATCTGCACTTCATCGTCAGCGAAGCTGAGAAGCGTAAGGTTCCTCTCGAATTCGCGCTCCTGCCCATCGTCGAAAGTGCCTACGACCCGTTTGCATACAGTCATGGCCGGGCCGCCGGTCTATGGCAGTTCATTCCTATGACCGGTCAGCGATTCAATCTTCGACAGAGCTGGTGGTACGATGGCCGGCGCGACGTTTACGCCTCCACTCAGGCCGCCTTCAAGTATCTTTCTGCACTGCACAGGTTTTTCGATGGCGACTGGCTGCACGCCCTGGCAGGCTACAACGCTGGCGAGGGCAATGTTCGAAAGGCTGTCAAGGCCAACAAGGCGCGTAAGCGTCCCTACGGCTACTGGCACCTCCAGTTGCCTCGTGAAACCGAGCTGTATGTGCCGCGCCTGATGGCCATCGCCCGCGTTGTGGCCAACCCTGCCGCTTACGGCATCACCTTGCCTTATATAGCCGACGCGCCGTTCTTTGAGATCGTTGAGATCAAGTCTCAGATCGATCTGGCGCAGGCTGCAAAGCTGGCCAACCTGTCGATCGACGACATCTATCGCATGAACCCAGGTTTCAATCAGTGGGCCACCGACCCTGATGGCCCGCATCGTCTCCTGATTCCAAAGACGCATGCCGCCGCCTTCAGAACCGAGCTGGCCCTGCTTCCGGAATCACAGCGACTCAAGTGGCATCGGTATCTGGTCAGGAGCGGCGACACCCTCAGCGAAATCGCTCAGCGCTTCAAGACCACGCGTGCAGTCGTTCGCGACGTCAACCAGATCAAGGGTGATAGGTTGAAGATCGGGCAGGCGCTGCTAATCCCGACGGCGTCCAAACGTGATGAACATTACACACTCAACGTCAATAATCGGGTGCAGCAGGCAATTGCCAACGTCAATCCACGTGCGGGCAGCAGCAAGATCGTGCATACGGTCAAGGCCGGTGATACGCTCTGGGATCTGGCCAACACCTACGATGTGAGCGTAGGCCAGCTGGCCAAGTGGAACAGCATGGCACCAGGTGATCCTTTGAGAGCAGGGGCAGATCTCACGCTCTGGGTTCCGGCCGAAATCACAAAGCGACCGGGTAGCATTGCCCTGAATGGTGTGAATCCGCAGAATACCGTGCGCAAGTTTGGCTATACCGTACGCGACGGTGACTCGATCTCACGGATTGCCGCGCATTACAATGTTTCCATGGACGACCTGTTACGCTGGAACTCAATCAGACCAGGTAGCATCCTGCGTCCTGGTCAACGGCTCACGGTTTTTGTGGACGTTACCCAGCTCTCCCATTGAGGGCAGCATAACAATGAAATAAAAGGGGTTTTCCAATATGGCCTATGAATCAGTCGATTCATTCCTGAAACGCTGCTTACTCACCATCCCCGTAGTCGTCATGCTCTTTTCTGCCTCGGCCCTCACTCACGCCGCGGAGTCTTCCGCCGTCGAGCCTGTCGCCACCACGAAAGCTGACAAACCGGCCGTGACTACCTCGAGCAGCTTTGCACTCCGCGGAGAACCGAAGTACAAAGCGGGTTTCGCGCACTTCGACTATGCCAATCCGGATGCACCGCAGGGTGGTATCATGCGGCGCTCAGCCGTCGGCACCTTCGACAACCTGCATCGTTATGCCCAGCGTGGCACACCGGCTACGGCGTCGGATGAGTTATACGATCCCTTGATGAAGGGCTCGCTGGATGAGCTGGATGTCTACTACCCCCTGATTGCTGAAAAGATCAGCTACCCGGATGATTACAGCTTCCTGCGCTTTCATATCAATCCGAAGGCGACGTTCCAGGACGGCAAGCCGATTACTGCAGAATCAGTAAAGTTCTCCTTCGAAAAATTTGCGGCAGAAGGTGTGCCACAGTTCAAGAAGTACTACAGCTTCGTGAAGAAGATCGAAGTCGATGACAAGCAGACGGTCACCTTCCATCTCGAAGGGGCCAACCGTGAAGAGATGGCGTCACTGCTCTCGCTGAAAATTCTCCCGGAGCACTACTGGGGTAGCCGGAACTTTGGCGAACCCAGCAAGGAAATTCCTGTGGGTAGCAGTGGCATGACCATCGACCGATTCAAACTCGGTCAGTTCATCGAATATCGCTTCCTGGACGACTACTGGGCGAAGGATCTGCCGGTCAACAAGGGCAGCGATAATTTCGACATCGTGCGATACGACTATTATCTGGACGCCAATGTCGCCTTCGAAGGCTTCAAATCCGGACAGTTCGAGTTCTGGGAAGAGACCCAGGCGAAGAACTGGGCCACCGCTTATGACTTCCCTGCCCTGACAGAAGGTAAGGTGAAGCGTGAGTCACTGGATCACTCGCTGCCACAAGCGACATCCGGCTTCATCTTCAACACCCAGCGGCCGCTGTTCAAGGACCGTCGGGTACGTGAGGCGCTCAGTTACCTACTCGATTTCGAGTGGATGAACAAGGCGCTGTTCTACGATCAGTACACCCGCACCCGCTCCTACTTCACCAACACCGAATATGCGTCGAGTGGCTTGCCTTCAGAGGCCGAACTCGCGATTCTCGAGCCAATGAAGGCTCTGGTGCCCCCTCAGGTCCTGAATAAGGCCTTTGAGCTGCCCGAGACCAAGGGAGACGGCAATATCCGGACCCAGATGCGGCGTGCTCTCGCACTGTTGAAGGAAGCTGGCTGGACCTTGAAGGATGGTCGGCTGCTCAATAAGGACGGTGAGCCTTTCGAGTTCGAATTTATTGCCAGAGATCCGCAGACGGAGCGCATCGTTGCCCCATTCAAAGCCAATCTCGAAAAAATCGGTATTACACTCAACGTCAGACGAATCGACGCGAGCCAGTTCATCAATCGGCTGCGCAACCACGATTTCGACATGCTCTCCGGCTCGTACCCGGCCTTGCCGACACCATCTTCTGACATGAAGATTCTGTTCGACTCCAAATTTGTCGATTCCACCTGGAATATTGCGAATATCCAGGACGAAGCCATCGATAAGCTTGTTGCGGGGATCACAGCAAACCTCACCAACGACGAAGCCTTGCTCGCCTGGGGCCGCGCGTTCGATCGAGTGGCGTTGTGGAACTACTTCCTGATTCCGCACTGGCACATCAGCGCGTTCAGGATCGCCTACTGGGACAAGTTCGAACGCCCTGAAGACCGCCCTGAGTATGATCTTGGAGAAAGCCTCTGGTGGTCGAAGGATGCGAAGTGAGCGGCTGCCAGTGCGGATGGCAATGACGAACAGGATGGTCTGAGTGGGCGTCTACATACTCAAGCGCTTGTTGCTGATGATCCCTACGCTTTGGATCATCATCACCATCAACTTTCTGATCGTGCAGGCAGCGCCAGGTGGCCCGGTCGAACAGGCCATCGCGGAAAGCCGAGGCATGGGCAGCGGAATGATGGACCGGCTGACCAATGCCAATCAGAGCGATGTGCAGCAGTCGGCGAGCGAAAGCGGTTACAAGGGCGCAAGAGGCCTGGATCCGGAAATCATAGCGGCGCTCGAAAAGCGCTTCGGCTTCGACAAGCCGATGCATGAGCGTTATTTCGACATGCTGGGTGACTACCTCACCTTCGATTTTGGCGACAGCCTGTTCAAGGCTGGTAGCGTGGTAGACCTCATCCTGGCGGCCATGCCGGTGAGTATTTCGCTTGGGCTGTGGACACTGCTGATCGTCTATCTGGTATCGATACCGCTGGGTATCATGAAAGCCCTGCGCAACGGTCAGTCGTTCGATCGCTGGACCAGCATTGTACTGTCGATCTTCTACGCCATCCCGGGCTTCCTCTTCGGCATACTGCTTATCATCCTGTTCGCGGGCGGCCAGTACTTCGACTGGTTTCCGCTCAGGGGCATGGTTTCGGAAAACTGGGACTCGCTGTCATGGCCTGACAAGATCATCGATTATTTCTGGCATATGGCGTTGCCGATTACGGCCAGCGTTATCGGTGGTTTTTCGACCCTGGCCATGCTCACCAAGAATTCGTTTCTCGACGAGATCAACAAGCAGTATGTGATGACGGCCAGGGCCAAGGGGCTGACGCCGCGAAAAGTGCTTTACACCCACGTCTTTCGTAATGCCATGCTGATCATCATCGCCGGCTTCCCGAGTGCCTTTCTGGGCATCTTCTTTACCGGCGCACTGCTCATCGAGATCATATTTTCACTCAATGGACTTGGTCTGCTGGGTTACGAGGCAGTTCTCCAGCGCGATTATCCTGTCATTTTCAGTACACTCTATATCTTCACCCTCATTGGTCTCATCGTCGGCCTGATCACTGACCTGACTTATACCTGGGTCGACCCACGCATCGACTTCGAATCGCGGGGCTGAAGGACAAGACATGAGCATCAAGACTGGTAGAAAACTTTCCACCAAGAACAGACAGCGCTGGCAGCGATTCAAGTCGCATCGGGTCGGCTATTACTCGCTATATATCTTCGCGTTCATCTTCACCGTGTCGATGTTGTCGGACCTGATTGCCAACGATAAACCGCTGGCCATCCAGTTCAAGGGCGACTGGTACTTTCCAATATTCGAGACCTACTCCGAGACAGATTTCGGTGGCGAGTTCGATGTGGAAGCAGATTATACCGACCCCTATCTGGCAGAGTTGATCGAGACTGATGGCAATATCATCTGGCCGCTTATTCCCTACAGCTACGACACCATCATCTATGATCTGCCCTCTCCTGCACCCAGTCCGCCGACAGCGAACAATTGGCTCGGCACAGACGATCAGAGTCGGGATGTGCTGGCGCGCGTTTTGTACGGTACCCGTGTTGCCATTCTCTTTGGCTTCTCGCTGACCATCGCTTCAGCTGTCATAGGCGTCACTGCCGGGGCTCTGCAGGGCTATTACGGTGGCAAGGTGGACCTGTTTTTTCAGCGCTTCATCGAGATCTGGTCGAGCCTGCCTACCCTGTTCATGCTCATCATACTTGCCAGTGTCATCCAGCCGACCTTCTGGATACTGATCGGCTTCATGCTGTTGTTCTCATGGATGAGTTACGTCGGCGTGGTGCGGGCAGAATTTCTTCGCGGCCGGAATTTCGACTACGTCGTTGCCGCCCGAGCCATGGGCATGAGCGACAATCGCATCATGTTCAAGCACATATTGCCCAATGCCATGGTTGCAACCATGACCTTCGTGCCATTCGTGTTGTCGGGCTCAGTGGTCGCCCTGACCTCGCTGGACTTTCTGGGTTATGGTCTGCCGCCGGGCTCGCCATCTCTCGGCGAATTGCTGGCCCAGGGCAAGGCCAATCTGCAGGCACCATGGCTTGGCATCACTGCTTTCTTTTCGCTCTCGATATTGACCGGTCTCCTGATCTTTATTGGTGAGGCTGTGCGCGATGCGTACGATCCGAGGACCGCATACAAATGAGTCTGCTGAGTATTCGCGACCTCACCCTCGATTTCCGCGGACCTGATACGCGTCCAGAGGACGCCGTCATACGCAAGGTCGGCTTCGACATCGCACCGGCCGAAACGCTCGCGCTGGTTGGCGAAAGCGGGTCTGGCAAGTCGGTCACGGCAATGACGATACTGCGCCTGATCGACTCGCCTCCGCTGCACGTGCTGGGTGGTGAAATCGAATTCAAGGGCACCTCCATCCTGAAGGCCTCGCAGGCAGAGCTACGCCGAATCAGGGCTGGCGAAGTCGGCGTCATCTTTCAGGAGCCGCTGACCTCACTGAATCCGCTGCACAGGATTCATCGGCAGCTGACTGAGAAAATCGTGCTACAGCGTGGGCTCGGCAAGCGCGAAGCGCTGGAACTCGCCCTGTTCTGGCTGAACAAGGTTGGTATTCGCAATGCGGCCCAGCGGCTGCAGGCCTTTCCGCACGAGCTCTCCGGAGGGGAGCGCCAGCGGGTGATGATTGCCATGGCGCTGGTCAACGAACCTGCCCTGCTGATTGCGGATGAGCCGACGACAGCGCTGGACGTCACCGTTCAGGCGCAGATTCTGGAGCTCATCCAGCGCCTGCAGGACGAGATGAAGATGGCCGTGCTGTTCATTACTCACGACCTGCATATCGTGCGACAGATTGCCGATCGGGTGGTCGTCATGGAACGAGGCGAGGTGGTTGAGCGGGGCGAAACACGACAGGTTTTCGAACGCCCGGAGCACCATTACACACGGAAGCTGATCGAATCCGAGCCGCATGGTTCACCGCCAGATATCGTGTCAGATCAGAACATACTGGATGTCAACGGACTGCGCTGCTGGTACCCACTGAAGAAAAGCCTGTTTGGCAAGGTCAGAAGCTATGTCAAAGCGGTCGATGATGTTTCTCTGACCATCAGACGCGGCGAATCCATCGGTCTCGTAGGCGAGAGCGGATCGGGCAAGTCCTCATTTGGCCGAGCTGTCTTGCGTCTGGAAAGCAGCGAGGGCGAGATCATTTTCGATGGTAAACGCATCGACTCGCTCAAGGGCCCCGCGCTCAAGCCGCTACGCAAGCGTATTCAGGTCATCTTCCAGGATCCCTATGGTGCGCTTTCGCCACGGCTGACCCTGGAGGAAATCATCCGCGAAGGCCTGGAGATTCATGAAACGCTGAGTCCGGCAGCACTGGCCGATGCCGTTACCGAAGCAATGCAGGCTGTACAGCTGGACCCAAGCTGGCGTGATCGTTATCCCCATGAGCTCTCGGGTGGCCAGCGGCAGCGGGTCTGCATTGCCCGGGCATTGATTCTGAAGCCTGAGCTACTCGTGCTCGACGAACCGACCTCATCGCTCGACCGCACGATACAACAGCAGATCATCGAGCTATTGCAGAAGCTACAGCGGGACTTCGGGCTGAGCTTCCTGTTCATCAGCCACGATCTGCGCGTAGTGCAGGCCATGTGTCATCGAGTGTTCGTCATGCGTCAGGGCAAGATCGTGGAGCATAATAATACTGAAGCGCTGTTCAGCAATCCCGTAGAGCCCTACACTCAGGAACTGATCAAGACCGCCTTCCTCGGAGAGACGCCTCTCGGCCAGCCACAATGAGTCAGGCACACTAGTCCGGGCACGAATTTCGAAAACTGACCATACAAGACAAGGAGTACGACATGGGACTGCTGAGCGGGAAACGCGCACTCATCGTGGGCGTAGCAAGCAAGTTATCCATCGCCAAGGGCATCGCCGATGCTTTTCACAGGGAAGGTGCTGAAATTGCCCTCACCTATCAGAACGACAAGTTGCAGGGCCGGGTCGAGAAATTCGCAGCTGAGTATGACTCCACGCTGACCTTTCCGTGCGATGTCGCTGACGACGCTCAGATCGAGACGCTGTTCGAGGATCTCGGCAAGCACTGGGACAGCTTCGATATACTGGTGCACTCGGTGGGCTACGCCCCCGGCGATCAGCTCGATGGCGACTTTACCGATGTCACGACCCGCGAAGGCTTTCGAATAGCCCATGATATCAGCGCCTACAGCTTTATCGCGCTGGCACGCGCTGCGCGACCGATGCTTGAACCTCGGAAGGGATCGCTGCTGACGCTGACCTATCTCGGCTCACAGCGGACGATGCCAAACTACAACGTGATGGGACTGGCGAAGGCGAGCCTCGAAGCCTCCGTGCGTTATCTCGCGGCAAGCCTTGGTCCATCCGGCATGCGAGTCAACGCCATTTCCGCAGGCCCTATTCGCACCTTGGCCGCCTCCGGCATCAAGAACTTCCGCAAGATGCTGAATGAGTTTGAACGTCAGACCCCGATGCGCAGAAACGTCACCATCGAGGAAGTTGGGAATGCGGCGACATTTCTTTGCTCAGACTGGGCCAGCGGTGTGACCGGTGAAATCATGTTCGTCGACGGCGGCTTCAGTTTCTCCGCCATGGGTGCAATTGAAGACGACTCAGGCAAGTCGGGGCCGGGAGACTGAGCCACAGATCACTGTTTCCGGCCTCTATACGGGGTAGCATCCTGCTTCTCTGCTTCAAACTCATGTCCACCAGGCTCATGACCTATAACCAACGCCGCCGGCTATCAAGACGCTGAATGACCAGACCGAACCAACCCATCTCCCCTGTCGGCTCCATGACAGTCGCGACTCGAGCCCTTGTAACACTCGGCCTGCTGATTAGCCTCGTGCTCAGCATTGGTTGCGAGTCCATGAAGGCCAGTCAGACCTTTTCGAACGCCATTGGATTCGGCGGGATACCGCCCGTGGATCTCGAAGAGCAGTACATTAACGAAGATTCCGAGTTCCTCGAGATTCGCGGCATGCGGATCCACTACCGTGACGTGGGTGAAGGCCCTGTCATCATCCTCGTTCATGGCATTTTCTCATCCCTGCACACCTGGGATGGCTGGGTCGAGGAGCTGCGCAAGAGTAATCGCGTCATTACCCTGGATTTGCCTGGTTTCGGATTGACTGGCGGACCTGAGGACATCGAACAGTTCGACGTCGAATTTGTTTATGCTGTGTTCAAGAACTTCATTCAGTACATGGATGCAGAGCATTTCACCCTGGCTGGAAATTCCTTCGGTGGTTATCTCAGCGCCCGCTATGCTATCGATCATCCCGACAAGGTCGACCGTCTGATCCTTATCGACCCATCAGGATATTCACATGGTGATCGTCCGCTGGTGTTCAAGATGGCGTCGACACCGGTCGTCAGCTCGATCATGAAAGTTTTCCAGCCACCGTTCATGATCACCAGGAACGTCAAGCGCAACTACGGCGACCCTGAGAAACTGACCAAGGAAAACCTGTACCGTTACGTGCACATGGCACAGCGGCAAGGCGCAAAGCCCCTGTACGTGAAGACGCTGCAGATGCTGGGTGAAGACAAGGCGAAGACCACAGACATGAGCTTCAGCGGTGTAAAAGCGCCCACCCTGCTGATGTGGGGTGAAGCGGATGCGTGGACACCTTTGAAACTATCGGAGCGCTGGATGGCGGACCTGCGCAACGTCAAACTCATCACCTACCCCGACGTCGGGCACATGCCAATGGAAGAAATACCCTTCCAGACCGTGAGCGACGCAATTACGTTTCTGGCTGATGCACCTGGCGCCGGTGATGCGGAAGAAGACACCTTCCGCTCCATCAAGAAGACCACCGGAGAGGATCTCGAGTCGCTCATCAACGACAGCAATGAGTTTCAGGAGCTGAGTGAAGAAGAGGTCAGAAGAATGGAGCAGGATCTGAAGTAGAGCGCCGGCTTCAGCCTGTCACATGGTCGTCATGCTCCTGGCCAAGCATGGCGGCTACTGCCAGTTTCCAGTCGACGATTGACGTGTCGTCAGACTCGAAAAGGCGAAACCCAACCAGCCAACCAGCAGTACCCGGTAGTCTCCGCTGCCATTTCACTTCAGAAGCCAGCTCGAATTTGTCACCGGTTCGCTCGCGCACGATACAGAGCTGCAAGATAGTGCCTACCTGGAGCGGTTTTGGAAACCTGACCTGCAGTCCGTTCGCAGAGACATCTATTGTCTCGGAAGCCGCAACTTCAGGTTCGATGTGTTCACTTTCCATGGCGCAGTTGCCAATGATCTCGACGTATACCGTTTCGTAATGCGGCAGTCGTGGTTCACTGCGCTGGTTGTCCTGCAGAGGACCTTCGGAAAACGACATTTCAGTCTCCAATATGAGAGAGCTGCAGTTACCTGCTAATTGCGGACACCAATGCGTCCGACAGCTCTGGCTAGTCTGGCTTCAAAAGCCTGACCCGCGTCACGTATGATTATGTCACCGTCCAGCAGTCTCTGCACGGCGTCATCCCGCAGTATTTCTTCGAGCTTGAGCCCGAGATCATTCACGAATATCAACTTGCCAGTAGCATTGAGGCGAACAGCCAGCTTGCCGTTGACCATCTCGCCATTTTTTCGGATCTGTACACTACCGCCAAGATGGATGGCATCAATCTGCTCGCGGGCGGCCTGCAGCAATTGCAACTCAGCCAGCGCCTCTGAATCGAGCTCAGCCTGTTGCATCTGCCTGGCGGCCTCGGCTTTCTCCTCATCGGCCCTGGCTTGCGCAGTCTCCCGAGCCAACACAATGGCGGCGGCTTCAGCCTGCGCCTTCTGTCTCGCCGTTTCCCGCTGCACTTTCTCGGCGGCGAATCGTTCTGCAGCAAGCACCTTCTGATCGAGATAGGCCTGTACGGTTCGCAGCCCCACGCGCCGCGCCACGGCATAAAGCGGCACAGCGCTGGCCTCTGCAGTGAGCGCGCCTCTCGCAGCATCGGCCAGGACGTCGGCCAAGGGCTCGATGAGCACCTTACGACCGGCAAAATCACTCCAGAGAATGGCCTGCTGCCAGGGCAGGTAAATCAGCGCCTTACACAAACGGTCGCCACGCCTGAACCAACGCGAGCCCAGCTGCTGCATGAGCCTGGTGGCTTCAGCCGTCAACGCCTCGCTATCTGATTCGGCACTCGTCGAACCAAGGTGCTGGCTCACCTGCAGTACCGGCCAGGGCTGCCGCTCCAGCTCCTTACCGCGAAGGATGTCCTGTAGCGCATTATCGAAGTTGGCCATGACAGCTGTTCGACGTACCGGATCACTGTCCAGACTGCCGAGCCGCTGGCCAACCTCAGTCGACAGGGCTGCAGCAAAACCGAATAGCTTCTGTCGCTGCAGTTCAGATTCGATTTCACGAAAGGCAAAAACCACACGATCGCAAAGCACGTGCATGTCCCGGTACTGTTTGCTTTCGGAGCCATGCTGACGGCAGGCGAGCAGCATTGAGTCCTGCCAGGCCCCCTGGAGGAAGTCGATGACCAGTCCTGGCAGCTGAAAGTGGGAAGCGACAGCATTGAGGCGCAGGGCTACAAGCGCTTCGGCGCGCAGGCTCAGGTCCTGCCCAAGCTCGGAATCCGTGAGGCGCTGTTCGAGGACCTGCCGTCTCTTTTGCTCCCGCTGCCACTCTGACCGCACCTGATCGAGCGTCCGCTCCTGCTGCTCGCGCTGTAGAACGTGGTCGTCATCGAGCAGGGTCTGTAGCGTATCGAAGGCGCGTGAAACAAAGCCTGGCGCCGGCCCCTGCGCAGATTCCCAGCCAGCGAAGAGCTGCTCTACGAAATTCAGCAGCTGTGCGACGGGATGAGACGGGTCGAGGATGAATTCAGGTTGGTCGATCAATAATGCGGCGAATACGAAACGCCGCTTGAGCAGGGCCTTGCGAACAGCATCTTCGAGACCGCTCTGTCCAGACCACTGCGTACAGATGCGCTCGATAAATACGAGACTGTTCGCCAGTAGCCGGTCGAAATAATCGTGTTGTTCGATCCAGCGTTCACAGAGCTCAGTCAGGCTGCCTTCTGCTTGCAGACTGGCTTCAGCAAGTGCGCGGGCCAGCTCATGTCGGGACTGCTGCTGGGACTCGATATCTGCAGAAGGCGTATCAGGTGCGGATGCACGCATGAGCTCACCGGGAATGGCGAGCAACTCTTTCGTCTCAGTAAACTCCGCGCGCACAAGCGCTTCACTGAGATTGGCTGCCAACTCCTTTAGCGACGGACCCTGCTGGCCGGCTTGATCTTCTGGTGGCGCACTGGGATGGCCTGGCGTCTGTGGCCCAGGTGCTTGTGGTAGATTCACTGTAGTCCGTTCATTGTCGGTTGACGCTGGTCATTGGCTACAGTCTAGCTGCTTTCCATGCAGTTGCTTTCAAAAGTCAGTGTTTCCATACTGGGTAGTTGCGGGTTTTCTTGCCACTGAATTGTATTAGACACTGCACACGACTGATTTATGGGGAGTATCACAGTTCGTTTAGATGTGTACTCATTTGTAGTTGTGAAGGCCGCCTCACTGTTTATGGTGTAATCTCATAGCAGTACCAGTTTAAGGATCGATGCATTTATGCGTGTACGTGTCTGCTCACTGCCTAATGTTCTCCACCATCTTGGCCTGCTGCTCATCGGGTCGGTGCTCATGCTTTCGACGTCACTGCGGGCCGCAAGCCTCGAAGGTCTGCAGCTGAATGGCATCGCCACCTACGAGCAACTTGGCAAGCCTTATTACATCATCGCACTCTACACTGAAAAGCCGGTAAGTTCGGCGGATGAGTTGATGACTGGCGATGGCCGGGCGGTCGCCGTGATGAAAATCGTGAGTGGAAACTGGACCAGCATCGGTTTTTCGCAGATATGGACGCGAGATGTTTCGATCAACAATGAACTCTCTGGCGAGTCGACGGATATCGACGCCCTGTTGAAGTTCTTCAGCCTTGCGAAGGAGCCGCTGGAAGTCGGCGACACTCTTGAGGTTGCCTACCTGCCCGGCCGCGGCACAAAGATTGAGCTCAATAGCGAAACTGTTATCTCGACGCCCAATAAGGCGCTATTCACCTATATAGTCAATGTATGGGTCGGTCCGTCCTCGCCGTCCCGTGACTTCAAGGCCGCGATGCTGGCAGGTCCGCAGGCCACGGCCACTGACAGGGCTCAGCTGGTGCAGAGCTTTGCAGAATTCCGAACTGACCCGAAACGTGCAGCGCTGATTTCACAGTGGCAGAAGAAGGAAAGTGAGAACGCCGCGCAGCGCGCTCGTGCTGAAGCCGAGCGCGAGGCGGAGCGTGAGCGGCTTGCTGCTGAACAGCAGGCGGCCGAGAAGAAACGGCGCGAGGAAGAGCTGGCGGCAAAGCAGCGGGCTGAAGCTGCTGCTGCTGCGAAGCTGGCTGCAGAGAAAGCGGCTGCAGCCGCCGCTGCAGCCGCCAGTGAGGCCGAGCGCAAAGCTCAACTAGCTGCCGCACAGGCACTGGAGCAGCGCAAGCGTGTAAAGAAGCAGGACGAAGAACGTGTACTACAGCGGCTGAAGCAACAGGAGCGTGGTGACATTAGTGAGTCCGAAGCCAGGGAGGCTGCCGAGCGGGCTGACGCCGAAGGTGCGAAGCGTCTAGCAGCTGATGCCGAACGTGAGCGCCAGCAAGCTGCCGCCGAAGCGGAAGCCGCGGCAGCACGTGCCCTTGAACAATCCGAAACGCAGGCTCGCGCAGAGGCTGAGGCCAGACGGCTCGAGCAGGAAAAGCTGGATGGCTTGCAACGGGACTACGACGAAGCGTTGTATATCTGGCAGGTCCAGCGGGCGGTACTGACCAATATCACCTATCCGGAATGGGCTCGTGAATTTGGGCGGGAGGGCGATATCAAGATACTGGCCACGCTAGACGCAGTGGGCAACGTGATCGGCACTGATGTGGTCAAAGGCGCACAGCATAATCTTCTCGTGCAGGAGGTCGTCTCCGCTGTCAACCAGTCTGGTCCCTATGGACCGCATGCCGGTAAGACAGTGGTAGTGCCCATCGAATACTCGTTCCAGCTGAAAAGCACTCGCGAAAACGAAAGCGCGTCTGGATCTGTAGCTCAACTACCAGCCCAGCCGGTCATGCCCCCTGAACTGACGATGATCAAGCAGCGCTCGGTGGCGGGTCCTGATCGGGCAGGCAAGGTTGCTGAATACGCCGAACTCGTGAGGGCCAAGATACTGGCCACGATAGAATATCCACTGTGGGCGAAAAACCTGCGTCAGGAAGGTGAAGCAGAAATTGAAGTGATCGTAGCGTCGGACGGCTCAGTGTCGAAGACGCGGTTGCTCAAGGAGACCCGGCACAATCTGCTCAACAAGGAAATGGAATCAGCGGTCGAGCGCGCTGCGCCCTTCCCTGTAATTCCACCGGAGCTTGGGCTCGACAAGGTCGACGTCAAATTCACTTACAGCTTCGGCCGCTGAACCGGGGCCTTGCGCAGGACTAGAATTTCAGTGCCTGCGCAATGCCCAGTGTCAAACTGGAAGCATCGTCGCTGAATCGTTCGAATTCACCCCGAATGCTCAGCCCCGGGGTCAGGTTATAAAGAAGACCGCCTGCCCAGGCGAGCTGGATACTGCTGTCTTCCTCCACGGACACGCGCCCGCTGTCCGACTCCGTCAGTAAGCTTGCGACGCCGATTTTGGCAAACAGATCCCAGCTTTTGCGGTTACCGTTGAGTCGAAAACCCGCCATCACCGCCGGTGCTGCATATCTGATCGCCGCTGCACCTGCGTTGGGATTGATCGACCTGACTTCTGCGTCCCCCAACACACTGTATTGCACCTCGGCGAAGAAATTCCGATGGAACTGCACGCCGCCAAAGGCCTTCCAGGCGAGATCGCCATCCTCTGTAAGGCGAAATCCTGTCCCTTTCGTTTCCGGCTCCAGTGTCGAGGTACCCAGAGATGCGCCAATATAAGTACAGGCTGCAGACAGCTGAAACGCCGGCTCCTGTGCTTCGTTTTCCTGTTCGTTGAAGCAGGCAGGCTGAGCAGCCTGTGCGCGAGCTGCCGGCATTGCGCCCAGCGCGAACACCAATGCACCAAAACCGAACATTGACAGCAGCGGCAGCACGCCGAATGAACCGGTTCCACCAACAGAAGTCTTTATCTTCGGGTTCACCTGTAAACGATCTGGAATGCCATCCTTGTTGAAATCGGCATTTTCGAAACCGTCTTCAATGCCATCGTTGTCACTGTCTCGATCCCGATAGTTTTCCGCACCGTCACCATCAGTGTCGATAACGCGGTCATAGCGATCGTCGATGCCATTCATATTCTCATCCACACCTTTCGTCTGATCCACATCGACCGCGTCGTCTATTCCGTCACGATCGATATCCCGGCCAAAAAACACCAGCCCACTCTGCTCTTCACGGTCGCTGATAGTGTCGCCATCGCTATCGCTATCCAGACGGTCTTCAATACCATCCCCGTCGGTATCGATCAGCGGAACGTTATCGTCCAGACCATTGCCATCGGCATCACTACTGCCATTGACCGCAATGTCGTAGGCGTCATCAAGACCATTGCCGTTGCTATCCATATTCAGGGCTGGCGCCAGATTCGCCTCACGTGAGTCCTCGAGGCCATCGTTGTCGCTGTCGCGGTCCAGCCGGTCGACGATGCCATCGCCATCGGTATCGACCTCGCCTTCGAAGATATCAGGCAGTCCGTCATTGTCGTCATCGGCATCTTCGTCGTTAAAGAGACCGTCGCCGTCTGCGTCGCCACCGTTGCCGAACTCACCAAGGCCACGGTCCACGCTGTCATCGATGCCATCACGATCAGCGTCGATCGTCAGATCGATGCGACCATCGTTGTTAGCGTCGAAGCTGGCGAAGGGGGTCCCGGCAATATCGTAGCCTGCGGTGCCGTCAAAATCGCCGTTGCTGTCGACGTCGCGGTAGTCAGGACCTGAGCGCTCGTCAGGACTGTCGAAATCGGTGGCGTTATCAGTGTCGGGTGGAGCCGTGACGAGTAAGGCGGCACTGTCGAGCAGACCATCCTGATTGACATCACGCCCGCCGCCCTCGACAACATCGAAGATACCATCATTGTCAGAATCGAGATCGCGAAAGTCGGGCACGCCATCACCATCAGTGTCCGGCAGCCTGTTTGTGTCATCGATACCATCATCATTGGCATCAACCCGGATGAGCCCCATCGAAACGCCAGCATCGAAAAGATCCTGCACGCCATTCTTATTGGCATCGGCCAGCGCCTCGAAACTCTGGAACACTTCTATCAGGTCGGCGATACCGTCGTTATCGGAATCGAGGTCGCGATAGTCAGGCAGGTTATCCCGATCGCTATCGAACGCGCGTGCGGCGTCATCGACACCATCACCATCCAGATCGAGACCACCGGTCGCATCGACGTCGATCGCATCGTCAATGCCATCACTATCACTATCCAGACCGCTGAAACCAAACTCTATGTGATCGGGTATACCGTCGTTATCACTGTCCTTTTCCTTGTAATCCGGTATCTCATCCCCGTCGGCATCCGGAAAGCTGTAGCTATCGATAACGCCATCCGCATTAGCATCCAGCACCGTGCTTTGATCAGCATCGAAGAGATCTATAATGCCGTCACCATCAGCGTCTGCAGCCAGCTGTTCGGCGGTCAAGCCAGCTTCGATACTGTCGGGAATGCCGTCGCGATCCGAATCGGTATCCAGTGCATCGACAAGCCGGTCTTTATCAGTATCCTCCGAGCCTTCGAATACGTCCGGGATACCATCGCCATCTTCATCGGAAGAGCGATCGAGAAAATCAGGCACGCCATCTCCGTCAGCGTCGCCGGTACCTTCGGCTGTGTCACTCACGCCGTCACCGTCACTGTCGAGATCGCGGAAGTTCAAAATGCCGTCGCCATCCACGTCGCCCGGCCCCTCTACCCTGTCCGACAGGCCATCGTTATCACTGTCATCGTCGAGCGCATCGATGATGCCATCACCATCAGCGTCGGATGCTTGCTGGGCCGGACCGAATTCAATCGTGTCAGAGATAGTGTCGGCATCAGAATCAGTGCGGGTTGGCGACATTCCAAGCGCCGTTTCGACATCGTCATCGATGCCATCTCCGTCGGTGTCGAGCGCTAGCACCTGGGTAGACAGCAGAAGCAGCGACGTGAACAGTCCGGCAAGGACGCCGGTGCGGGAGGATGTGGTGGTCGTAGTCAAAGGCGCGCACTCTAATTGTAGTAAGGGCAGTCTGGAATTGGCCCTAGAATACACGCCCCAGCGGTGCTGTCTATGCACCGCGTCTCAGAGAGGTCAATTACTGGCGGATGGCTTCGAATTCGAGGATGACCTCGACCTCGTCGCCAACCAGATTCTTCTCGACACCATAATCCATGCCCCACTTGCTGCGCTGCAAGGTCGTTCTCGCAGAAATACCGAGCGTGTACTCCTCATGACCGAAGGGATATTCCGCAGCCTTGTTCAGCGTGACATCGAGCTCGACGGGGTGCGTCTGGCCGAGCATGGTGAGCGTGCCACTGAGCGTACCGGTCTTGCCGTCTTCTGTTTCGAGTTTGCCCGCCTTGAATGTGATGGTGCCGTAGTCATCGACATTGAGAAAATCGTCACTCTTGACGTGCTCATCACGCTTCTGATGATTGGTGAACAGACTGTCGCTCTGGATGGTGACAGTACCACTCTTCAAGTCATGGGTGAGTTCGTCATAGACAAAGCTGCCTTGTCCTTCCAGAAACATGCCGAGCATTTTTTCATAGCCGACATGGCCGATCATGAAGCCAATGGAAAAGTGCTCAGGATCAATCTCGTAGGTCCGCGGCGCCGCAAGCGCTGCTGGGGCCAGCCCAAGTGCCAGAATCGCAACGGGTATAATTCGCGTAGGGGGTGTCAGCTTTCTCATGCTCATTCTCCTTCGGATGACTAGGCCCTGAAGGGTGGCGCGATCCTCGGCCAAAAGTCGACAAGGCTCGATGTAGCAACTTTACTTAGGGGGTTACCACCAGTATTACGGGCATTAAGACCAATTTGACCTCCCATCAGGCAAGTCTTCTCAATTTGTGCGCACCTGAACCGGCCGGGCGTGTTCGGCTCACACGCCGGATCAAGTTCGCCTGGGCAACTGTTCTGTTCATCATGCTTTCAGCGGCAGTGCAATCGGTTCACGCCGAAAGTCCGGCACTGGACATAGCGCTCCACCAGGACAAAACGCTGCTGAATCCAGTACTGAGCTACACGCTAGATGCCGGCTCGGCCACCAGCCCGACCGGTCTTTCCGAACTGCAGCCGGAGTGGTTGCCCGCTGGCGAGGACATCATCAACTTTGGCTTCGAGTCGAGGACGCTCTGGCTCCGGCTTCGTCTGTACAACAGCAATACCGTTGCGACCACCCGTTTCATCAGCATTGAGCACCCCATACTCAACGAGGTGGATTATTTCCGCGTGGACCCGACTGGTAAAATCGTCGAAGAAGTCCATACGGGCGATCAGCGGCCATTCTCGAGCCGCCCTATCGAAAGCCGTCACTTCGTATTTCCAGTGACAGTCAAAGCTGGATCAGCGGCGTGGATCTACTTCAGAATCAAGTCTGACAGTTCTCTGCAGGCACCGGTATGGCTCTCGTCACCAACCGAATTCTATGCCCACGCCCAGCTCGATATCGTTCAACACACCATGTACGCCGGCGTCATGCTGGCCATGGTGCTGTACAATATGTTTCTGCTCATGTCACTGCGCGAGCGCGTCTATTTCTACTATGTCATGTTCGTATTCAGCTCGCTGCTGGCCCAGGTCTGCCTGACTGGACTGTGGTCCGGCTTCGTTGCCCCTGGCGCAACTGGATTGCAGGACACGCTGCTGCGGATATCGGTGCCGGCCCTGCCACTGTTTTCCTGTCTCTTCGCACGGCACTTCCTGCGCCTGAAGGTCACTGCGCCGCGATTCGACATTCTGTTCCTGGTGGCAGCCATCGCCAGTGCGGCGGTTCTGCTGGCAGGCTTTTTCGTCAGCTACAAAATCACCATACTGGCCGCCATTCTGCTGATATTGCTCACCTCGGCAAGCTGTCTCACAGTGGGGCCATACCTCTGGATCAAGGGCAATACGATGGCGAGGTTCTACACCTTGGCCTGGGCTGGTGTCATGATTGCGGTATTCGTGTTCATGCTGACACGGTTCAACATTATTCCCCGAACCTTCCTGACTGAAAATAGTCCGCCCATAGGATCTGCACTCGAAGCAATACTGTTGTCGTTCGCGCTCGCAGACCGTCTCAACCAGGAGCGGCGGCGGCGCTACGAGTCGCAGAAAGCCCTGCTGACGGAAACACAGCACAGACGAGCTGCCGAGGCCAACCTGTATCGACAGGCGCTATACCACCATCGCCTGCAGATACCGAATCGGGCCTTTCTGGAGACCTGGTTTCAGCGGAATGTCAGCGCTGACTCAAAGCTGATGATTTGTCTGCTCCATTTTTCGCGCTTTCATGAAGTCAACAAGACGCTAGGCCATGGCAAGGCCGACCAGATGCTGCTGGCCCTATGCGAACGGCTGGACGCGCGCGCAGCCAATCTCTCGGGTGTGGTACGGCTTGATAGCCTCGATGTAGCGGATCGACCAGGACAGGGCATCGCCAACTTCATCTGTTCGGTGGAAGGCGCGACCTTTGCGATCCTGATACAGCCGCCAGCACGATTCATGAATGCCGACACGCCTTCTACGGACGAGACGCTGTTGGATAGCGACAGCGCATTCGTGACGAACACGCTCGGCGAACTCGGGCAGCTGGTCAGCGAGTTTGCAGAACCTTTCGAGTCTGGAGAGCTCGTGGTTGAGCTTGGTGCAGTTGCGGGCGTCGCGGCCTGCCCTGTTCACGCCGATCGCATGGAGCCCCTGCTGCAGAAAGCTCAGATTGCTGTCGATGCGTCCAGCCGCATGAACCATGCACTCACGCTCTTCAGTGAAGAGATCAATCCATACAACGAACGTCGGTTGAGCCTGGCGGGGGACCTCCGTAAGGCGATTGCCGACAATACGCTAACGCTGGCCTTCCAGCCAAAGATCACTGCAAGTTCGTCAAAGATAGACTCTGTCGAGGCCTTATTGCGATGGCACCATCCGCAGCATGGGTTCATCGGGCCGGACGAGTTCATACCCGTCGCCGAGCAGACGGGCATCATCCACTGGCTAACTGACTGGGTACTGAAAACAGCATTGCAGAGCCTGGCGGTATTGCATGGCCAAGGCTTCGATCTCAAGGTCGCTGTCAACATTTCTGCGGTCAATCTGCGGGAGCGGGATTTCGCTGCGCGGCTCGCCAATGCGCTTGCCGAACACGACATGCCGGCGAGTTGCCTCATACTCGAGGTCACCGAAAGTGCCATGATGATCGATCCAGAGCGCGCCTGTGAGGTACTCGACGAGCTGCACGATATGGGCGTCAGCCTGTCGATCGATGATTTTGGCACAGGCTATTCCTCGCTGTCCTATATCAAACGCCTGCCTGTCCAGGAGATCAAGCTCGACCGCTCTTTCGTCATGGAGCTCGACGGCTCCAACGATGACCGCGTCATTGTCGAAACGACCATTCGAATGGCTCACGCACTCGATCTGAAGATTGTCGCCGAAGGCGTTGAGACCAAGACGGCCTTCGAGCTACTGGCTTCCATGGGTTGCGATGTGTTGCAGGGCTATTACATGAGTCGCCCGATACCGCTCGCGGATCTCTCCACCCTGCTAACGACCAGTCGCGGGCATTTTCAGCACAAGCCTTCAGGGCCCTCCTCAGTCGGCTAAGCGGCTATCTGTTCTGCCGTAAGCCGAGGAGATCCCAGATATCCTTCGCGAATGAGCTCGCCAGCAACACCAGGGCGGTGCCCAGTATCATCTGGGCAGCTGCGGGGTTTAACAGTGGATGAAGGCAGACGATGAGGCTCACTACCTGAACAACGCAGATCGTCTTGCGGCGCAGGCTTGGTGCCAGTTGTCCGTTCAACACGGGCAACAGGAGGGCTGCAGTTACGAAGGCATAGCGCATGAGGCCGATCGCCAGGACCCAGGGCTGGGCAATCTCCAGGCGCCAGAGCAATAGACAGAGCACGAGAATAAATGCCGCATCGACTTCCATGTCGAAACGCGCGCCGAATGCCGATGACTGCCGCATCTGACGAGCGATGAAGCCGTCCACACCGTCCAGCAGCAAACTACAAGTCGCAATCCCAATCAGGCCATACGACAAGATTACTTCGCCGCCTTCTGCGAAGTCGCTGGCATTCATGAACGGCACCATGGCTGCCAGCAAAACCGTCATCACCATCCTCAGCAAGGTCACCCTGTTCGCCCAGCCGAAGGGCTGGCGCCGCTCAATCTGCTGCCTGAACCAGGCGACACACACGATACTGGTCGCAAGTCCATAGAGGATGATGCCGAGACTGAAGTACCACAGTCTCGGTGCTTGCTCTGGCGCCAGTTGCGCGTCAGTCAGCGCCATCAGCACAACAAGCATGATCAGGCCCGCAACGATCTCAGGTATGAGGCGGATGCGGGCTACCAAAGGCAGACATTCATTTGGAGTGGAAATTTCGGTACGCTCTCTGCGGTAATGAGGCCGGCGAGCCGTGCGCGACTCTGCTTACGTATCACTTACGTAATCAATCGGGCAAGCGTCCAGCGGATGAACGGCCTTCAGCCTGAGAGAACCGGCCTGGGTGCCCATATCGAGGATAAAATACTGCATGACTGAAAACCCTGCCTATGACGACAGTGTTCCAGAGCGATCCCTCTGGATATCGGCACCCGGCATAGCGGCCATAGAATCAGGACTTGCGCGACCCGAAGATGTAGTCTCTACCCATGCGCCGGTTCTCGTCACGACCTGTTACAGTGCGATCAGCCGCGGCACTGAGCGTCTCGTATACAATGGCCTTGTTCCAGCTTCGGAGCATGAACGAATGCGCGCCCCCTTCCAGAGTGGCGATTTCGACTTTCCTGTGAAATATGGCTATGCCAATGTGGGACTGGTCGCGCCATCTGAAGCGGCAGACAAGGCCGGTCTCAGTGGTCGGCTGGTTTTCGGTCTGTATCCCCATCAGACGGCTTATTATGCAGACCCGGCAACACTCACTGCAGTGCCCAATGGAATTCCGCCGCGACGTGCTGTGCTTGCTGCAAATATGGAAACTGCACTGAATGCAAGCTGGGATGCAGCTCCACTGCCGGGTGAGCGGATAGCTGTAGTTGGCTGCGGGCTTATAGGCGCCCTCCTCATCTATCTCTGCAGCCGGATTCCCGGCGTCAGCGTATTGGCCGTCGAAACCGACCCCCTCAAAGCTGAGGTCCTCAAGCGGCTCGGTGCCGACAGAGTCGACGAGAGCCCTGCCGAAGGCGGCTACGACCTCGTCTTCCACACCAGCGCGAGTCAGGCAGGTCTGCAAACAGCGCTTTCACTCGCAGACAAGGAAGCCCGCATTATCGAGCTGAGCTGGTATGGGGATCAGCCTGTGAACGTCAGCCTCGGCGGTCGCTTTCACGCGCTTCGTCTGCAATTGCGCTCAAGTCAGGTCGGTACCATTCCACCGGCCCAGGCCTCGCGTTGGACATTCAAACGGCGCCTCTCCACTGCGCTGGCATTGCTCGCTGACGAGGTGCTCGACGAACTCCTGAGTCCGGATGCACCCTTTGACGAATTGCCCGCCACTATGGCTGCGATCTGTGGCATCAAGCAGTCGACAGACCTGCGCGCCCCTTTGTTCTGCCAGGTCGTGCGCTACTTGTGACCATGGTCTTTCAATCTACCAGACAGGAGTTTTTCCTTGTATTCACTTACCGTTCGCGATCATATGATGATTGCCCACAGCTTCAAGGGCGCAGTTTTCGGTCTGGCTCAAAAGCTTCACGGCGCCACCTTCGTGGTCGATCTCAGCTTCGAAACCGAGCAACTTGATGACGACAATCTCGTCGTCGATATCGGCCTGGCCAGTGAAGCCCTCAAAGCGATCCTGCAGCCACTGAATTATCAGAATCTCGATGAACTGCCGATGTTCGAAGGCCAGAACACCACCACTGAATTTCTCGCCAAATTCATCTTCGACGAGATGGCCAGTCAGATGACTGCCGGGAAGCTTGGCAAGCAAGCGACGGCCGTGAAGCGTCTGACTGTGCAGCTGAAGGAAAGCCATGTCGCCTGGGCCAGTTACAGCGGGAGCCTTGCTTGATCCGATTGGTGGTACCCGGCTCCATCGACCAGCTGACTGGCGGCTATCGCTATGATGCTGCGTTGTTGAAAGCGCTGCAATGGAGCGGTGTCGATGCCGAAGCGATCGAGATACTGAACCTGGACGACCCGGCAGAACTCGGCTTGCTCATGACCGACTTGCAGTCGACGAGCCCCGGTCCCTGTCATCTCATCGTGGATGGGCTGGCGCTGGCGCGCTTGCATGACCTTGACCCGGCACTCTTGCCTCGATTTTCACGAGCAGCGGCGCAGGTCCACTCGCTTAGCGCCCTGGTTCATCATCCTCTTGGCGACGAAACCGGCCTTGAGGATGAAGAACGGCAACATTTGCATGCGCTCGAAGCCGAAGCCTTGCGTCATGTCGACCTGATCATGACGACCAGTCGCCACACCTCAGAACGGGTGAACGCATTGTTCTCGCCGCAGCAAACAGTTGTGGTGGTTGAACCCGGCGTGGATCGCCCGCCGACGCTGCCGAAGAAGGAGCACGGAGTCGGTTCGCAATCGCTGAAGCTGCTCTGTGTCGCCAGCCTCATTCCGAGAAAGGGGCAGGATATTCTGATCCAAGCACTGCACCGGCTGCCCACGCTCGATGTTCACTGTACGCTGGTCGGCTTGCTGGATCGCGATCCAGATTATGTCAGGAAGATCCAAGGGCTCATCGAGGAGCTTCGCCTGCAGAATCACGTTACGCTGACCGGCCCGCTTGTCGATGAGGCACTGGAGCAACACTGGCAGGCTGCAGATGTCCTGGTGCTGCCATCCTGGTACGAAGGCTATGGTATGGTGCTTGATGAGGCGGCAGTCAGAGGGGTGCCGGTTCTGGTCAGTACTGGTGGCGCGCTTGCTGCGACCTTCCGCGAAGGCACAGGCCTTCAGGTACCGCCTGGCGATATCGGCGCCCTGGCAACAGCCATAGAGCGCTTTGCGCGCGATTCGGCCTTCCTTGCAAGCTGTCGAACCACTGCGCTGGCCATCAGTTATCAGCAGCGGAGCTGGGAAGAGGCCGCTGCCGAACTCTGCCTCGCGCTGGAGATACTGATCCCGCGAAATCGACGACTGGATCTGTTTGACTCAGAGTGGCTGGCATTACGGGAGCCTTTTGATCATAAGGCACGTGCGGGCAACCAGGCGGAACAAGCACTGAAGCGCTGGGCGCAAGGCCTGCATGATGCGGACAGGCCACTCACTGTCGTGGATCTCGGCGCAGGACTCGGGTCCAATCTGCGACATCTCGATGCGTGTCTCGCTGCCGAATCAGGCGGAAGCCTCATTTCAGCACGTGTTGCTATCGATCATGATCCGGCCAAACTCAAGGCGCTCGATCAGCTGCCTCACACCACGGTACAAGCGGTGGATCTGCGCGATACCGAGATGTTCAAAGCGACCATTGCAGCCATCATCAACTCTGAAGCTGCTACCTTGCTGACTGGTTCTGCACTGCTAGACCTCGTGTCCGAATCATGGATTTCGGCCCTCCTAGGCGTCGCAGGCCAGCATCGCGCGGCCCTGTTCTTCACCTTGAGCGTTGATGGCAGCAGCACCTTCAGTCCACCAGACGAGCACGATGATGTCGTTCAACGCCTGTTCAACGCTCACCAGCAGCAGGCTGATACGCCGGGGCCTGAGGCTGCCCACTTGCTGGCAGCCCTTGCACGGTCGCACCACTTCGAGGTAATTGTCGACGCCAGTGACTGGCATCTGGACAGCGCAGCGGGCGCCACAGACCGGCAGCTCTTGAGCAAACTCCTGACTGGCTGGCGTGAAGCAGTAAGAGAGCAGCTTGCCCACGAACATTTCACTCATCCAGACGGACGCAAGGCGCGAACAGGATTGCAGCTGCTTCAACTCGATGCCTGGTGTCAGCGGCGCATGGCGCAGATCCGGAGCGGAACGCTACACCTTCGGCTGGGTCATTGTGATGTTCTGGCCATACCGGGCCAGCCGCCTGATCTGTCCACATACTGATGCTGGCACTGCTAACCGGGCCGGTGGTCAGACTGGTAATCTCGGCGAGCCTGCTGATCGGGGTGCTTGCTCTCGCTGATCTTGAGGCCGTGTGGCAGCAGTTTCTCTCGGTGCACAATGATGCAGACGACTCAGTCAGCCTTGGCTGGATCATACTCGCCCTCGCTGCGAGCCTCCCGCAGTACCTTTTGTCCGCCAGGCGCTGGCAAGTCACTGCCTTTCAGCTCGGACTCGAGCTCTCTTACGCCAAGGCGGTAAGCGCCTATTACAAGGCGACCTTCTTCAATCAGGTTCTTCCAGGCGGTGTACTCGGAGATGTTTCCCGAGCACTCGAGCATGGCAGACAAGGCACGATGGCGCAGCGCTTTACGGCCTGGCGCGCAGTGGCCATAGAACGTCTCGCCGGACAGCTCGTCCTCGTCCTGGCGGTTGTGCTGACGCTGCCTTTCGTCAGCAGCGTGGCGGGGACACCAGAGGCTTCGATCACCAGCCTATCCAACTGGAGTACGACACTTACCGTCGGCGCACTAACGCTCCCGTTAGCGGCTTACATGATCTGCCGAAACATGGCGTTCGTTTCACGGCTTCGGGTCGGTTTACATGCCTTTGCAGTCGACATTGCGAGAGCCTGGCTAGTGCCGGCCTTACTTGCCCGGCAGCTCTTGTTATCACTGGGCGTACTCGCGAGCTATGTAATGAGTTATTTCGCCCTGGCTCATGCCTTCGGCTTCAGTGGCGATCTGTGGTGGTTGTGCAGCGTTATCCTGCTGGTACTGCTGTCGATGTCCCTGCCCTTAAGTGTGGCAGGCTGGGGCGTAAGGGAAATGAGCGCTGCTGGTTTGTGGTTGGCCGGTGGACAGGATGCAGCGGCAGGCCTCGCAATTGCGGTCGCCTACGGGCTGCTAAACCTGGCGTGCAGCCTGCCTGGGCTCTGGTTCATGCTTCGAGAACGCAGCTCCGTCAGTGCCGGCTGAATTCAAGATCGAAGAGCGTATCCTGATCCAGGCTGAAGCGGCGAGTCCGCGCGCGCACGGCAGCATCGATTGAACTGATTTCACTCAGCATGAAAGATGACTTGCCTGAGCCCAGAATCATGGGGGCAACAGTGACGTGAATGCGATCGAGCACTCCAGCCTCCAGAAACCGGGATACTGTAGTTCCGCCGCCCTCTATGAGAACCCGCTTGAGCCCAAGTGCCTGCAACGTCGCGAGCACGCCGCGGACACCGCAGCCGGAGGCGGTGTCGGCAAGGTCGGGCACCGCATTGCCGGAGCAGGAGCTGGCGGCATCAATGCACAGCTGCAGTGTTCTGGCGCAACCGTCCCTGAATAGACGTTGTACCCCGGGCACACGACCATTCGGATCGATCACGACCCTCACCGGACTCGGCCCCTCCACGTGTCGTACCGTGAGCAGAGGATCATCAGCAATGGCGGTGCCGGCACCAATCACCACCGCGTCCATTAGCGCTCTCAGCCGATGTAGATGAATCAGCCCGGCCGGTCCGTTTATCAGTTCGTTACGACCATCAACTGTGGCAATTCGGCCGTCAAGTGTCTGACCCATCTGGGCAATCACCAGCGGCGCGTCGCCTGCCCGGCTCACGAGCGGCAGGTAGATATCGAAAAGCTGACGAGCCTCAGCAGTGACTTTGGCGTAACTTTGCCAGCCACCGTCCTCAGCCAGCGTGAGCGCCTCGATTTCGCGGCCGCGGCGAATATCCAGGATCATCTTCCAGGCGGTGGAGGCGTTTATACTCCCCTGCCAATGTGCGCGCAGGGTGGGCGTGGGACTGAGTTCCATAATGGCGTCTCTACATCTCGGGTCGACAGGCAAGCTGATTGATACGTCGTCTGCCATCGCTCGATTCACCGCGCGATAAACATGGCCCCTATTATACTGTGAGGTAGCGCTGGATAATGGCATCCGACAGGTCAGGCATCCTACCCTCGCTGACTTTCCGGCCTCTGTCCAGAATGACGTAGCGATCCGCCACCTTCCTGGCGAAAGGCAGCTTCTGCTCAACGATGATGACCGTCAGTCCGAACTCCTGGTTCAGCCGTCGAATGATCGTGGCGATATCGGCCACCAGATTCGGCTGTATACCCTCCGTCGGTTCATCAAGAATCAACAGCTTCGGATCGATAACCAGCGCACGGCCGATGGCAAGCTGCTGTTGCTGGCCACCGGAAAGATCGCCGCCGCGCCGCCCGAGCATCTGCTTCAGCACCGGGAACAGTTCATAGATGAAGCCGGGGATACTGCGTGCACGGTCCTTTCTGGCGGAGAGGCCGATCTGCAGGTTCTCTTCCACGCTCAAGAGCGGGAAAATCTGGCGTCCCTGCGGAACGAGCCCTATTCCGGCCGGCGCACGGTACTCGATGGACTTACGGGAAATATCCTCTCCGGCAAATCGGATGCTGCCACTGTCGAGGCTCCGCATTCCCATGATGGTTTCCATCAGTGTCGTCTTGCCGACGCCGTTGCGCCCCATGACGACAGTGCACTGGCCTTCCGGCACATCAAGGTCGATATCCCACAGCGTGTGACTCTGCCCATAACTTTGGTTTACATCACGGAGTTCGAGCAGGTTACTTACTGTCGGTAATTCCGCTTCAGGCGCCAAGATACACCTCCCTTACTTTTGCATCCGATTGCACCTGATCCATACTGCCCTCTTTCAAAATGCTGCCCTGATGCAGCACGGTAACGGTCCTGGCAATACTGCGAATGAACTCCATATCGTGCTCGACCACCACCACGGTATGTCGGCCAGCGAGACGGTTCAGCAACTCCGCCGTCTTGTCCATTTCCTGATGCGTCATGCCAGCGACCGGCTCGTCTACCAATAGCATCTTCGGGTTCTGCATCAACAGCATGCCAATTTCCAGCCACTGCTTCTGACCATGGGAAAGCGTTCCCGCGAGTGCGAGTTGCAGGTCAGACAGCCCAATCAGGTTGATGACTTCGTCCAGCCGGGCCAGTTGCTCCGCACCGAGTCGACGGTTGAACAGTTTGGGAATGCTCCGCTGTCCGCCGAGGGCGAGCCACAGGTTCTCAAATACGGTAAGTGCCTCGAATACAGTTGGCTTCTGGAACTTGCGACCGATACCGGCGTTGGCAATTTCCGGCTCTTTCATGTTCAGCAGATTCATGGTCTGGCCGAACCAGACACTGCCCGAGTCGGGTTTGGTCTTACCCGTGATGATATCCATCATCGTCGTCTTGCCTGCGCCGTTCGGGCCGATGATGCAGCGGAGCTCCCCTTCCCTGATGTACAGGTTCAGATTGTTGATAGCCTTGAAGCCGTCGAAGCTGACTGAAACATCTTCCATATAGAGGATATAGCCCTTGCGGGTATCGAGGTTGCCTGCGCCCTGCGGTGCCAGGAAATCGAACACCCGGTCACGCTGTCGTATCGAACTGATCAGGCTCATGCCGTAGCCTCCCTGTGAAACTGTGCATCGGGCCCGATCGGCGGGCGCGGCTGCTTCTTCAGATGCTTGAACAGGCCGGCCATGCCCTGCGGCAGCACAATCGTCACGAACACAAACAGCCCGCCGAGTGCGAACAGCCAGACCTCCGGCATGACCCCGGTGAACCAGGTCTTGCTGAAGTTGACCAGCAAGGCACCGATGACCGCGCCGTACAGTGTCGCCCGGCCACCTATCGCGACCCAGACCACGATTTCGATGGAGTTCAATGGCGAGAACTCGCCGGGATTGATGATGCCCACCTGCGGTACATAGAGCGCGCCTGCCACACCTGCAATCATCGCCGATAGCACGAATACCACAAGCTGCACATGTTCGACTTTATAGCCACTGAAGCGCGTGCGATTCTCAGCATCGCGGACCGCGAGCATGACACGGCCGAAACGGGTTACCGTGATCCACTTGCACAGCAGGTAGCCTAGCGAGAGCGCTAACGCCGACGCGATGAACAAGCCGATCCGGGTGCTCTCCGACTGAAGATTGAAGCCGAGCAGGTCTTTGAAATCAGTAAGGCCATTATTGCCGCCAAAGCCCATTTCGTTACGAAAGAAGGCCAACATCAGGGCGTAGGTCAGTGCCTGCGTAATGATCGAGAGATAGACACCGGTGACCCGTGAGCGAAAGGCGAACCAGCCAAACACGAAGGCCAACGTGCCGGGCACCAGCAGAATCATCAGCGCTGCGAACCAGAACTGGTCGAAACCCTGCCAGAACCAGGGGAGTTCGCTCCAGTTCAGGAAGACCATGAAGTCGGGCAGTTCCGGATTGCCATACACGCCTCGATCACCGATCTGCCGCATGAGATACATGCCCATGGCATAGCCGCCAAGCCCGAAAAACGCGCCGTGCCCAAGGCTGAGGATGCCGAGATAGCCCCAGACGAAGTCGACCGCCACTGCGAGCAGCGCCAGCGTCAGGTATTTGCCCAGCAGGGTGACGGTGAAGGTTGCGACGTGGAAGGGATTATCCGCAGGCAAGAGCTGGTTGGCCATGGTCACCAGTAACGTTGCCCCGAACAGCACGCCCAGGAACCAGTTGGTGCCCGTATCGAATACAGCCTTTCTGTGTGTGCCGGCAAAACTCGCCGGGTTGAGCTCAGCCATCGACGGCTCTCCCTTTCTGCGGAAACAGGCCGCGCGGCCGCTTTTGTATGAACAGTATGATGAAGATGAGTACCAGTATCTTGGCGAGCACGGCGCCACTGAATGGCTCGAGGAACTTGTTGGCTACGCCAAGACTGAGTCCTGCCACGAGGGTTCCCCACAAATTGCCGACGCCACCAAACACGACCACCATGAACGAGTCGATGATATAGCTCTGCCCTAGATTGGGCCCGACATTGGTAAGTTGGCTCAAAGCAACACCGGCAATGCCGGCAATACCCGACCCAAGCCCGAAGGTGGTGCAGTCTACCCAGGCCGAACGTACGCCCATGGCCTGTGCCATCGATCGATTCTGTGACACCGCCCTTACCCGCAGCCCCAATGAAGTCTTCTTGAGCACCAGCAGCAGCGCGAAGAACACCATTAGAGAAAAGAAGATGATGAAGAGCCTGTTGTAGGTGATCGCGAAAATGGGATTGATCTGCCAGACGCCGTGCATCCAGTCCGGCGATTCTACCGCCCTGTTGAGCGGCGAGAATATGGAGCGCACGGCCTGCTGTAATATGAGACTCACACCGAAAGTGGCCAGCAGGGTTTCCAGTGGTCGACCGTAAAGGAAGCGAATAACGCCTCGCTCGATGAGCATGCCCACCACGCCTGAAACTACAAATGCGCACGGAATGGATAGCAGCAGTGCCAGGCCTGTCTGCTGCGGCATCAGCTGCTGAATGACGAAAGTGGTATAGGCGCCAAGCATGATGAGTTCGCCATGGGCCATGTTGATTACACCCATGACGCCGAAGGTCACCGCCAGACCAATCGCCGCCAGAACAAGCACTGACCCAAGGCTCAGCCCAAAAAACAGGTTTTCGACCTTGGCATAGAACTCGGTTTTTTCGGCCACCTTCTTGATACCGTCCCGGACCGATCGCAGCAGCAATTTTTCCTGCTCATTCAGCGCTCTCGCTTCAGACGCCTGTGCGAGCTCTTGCTGAACGCTGCGAAACTCATTGACCACCGCAGGCTGCAAACTGTTCTGAAGACTCTGCGCAGCTTCAAGCTGATCGCCTGTCTCGCCATTCTGCAGACGGTACAGATGCAAGGCCTGTTGCATCAGCGACTTCACTTCAGCGTTGGCTTCATCGGCAAAGGCGGTCTGAATCAACTCGATAATATCTTCATCCAGTTGATCGAAAACCTGATTGACAGCCATCAGACGCCTGTCAACATCCTTATGCTGCAGATTGCGGGTCGCGATAAGGGTTCGTATTTGCCGACGCATCGCGTTGTTGGTCGCGACACGACGGAAATCACTTTTGCTGACGACCTCAGGTTCGGCAAGACCGGCGGAATCGTGCGCCATAACCAGCTTGCGAACCTCGACGCCGCCGGGAACAGTATTGCCGAACACAGCAAGGCTGTTATCGTTCCGGCTGCGGTACAGGTCACTGGTGAGCAGGGCTGCGAGGAGTTCGTCAGCTACGTCGGACTCGCTATTCTTCAACAGGGGCAAGGCCTGCCTTACATCCACCAGCTTCGATGACTGCAGCTTGACGACCGCCTGATCGAGCTTCTCATCCGCCAGCACATGAGGGCTCACGGTCAACAGCGCGAGCAGCATGATCTGTAGCAAGGCCAGGCAGTGCAGCAGACTCGACTGCTTCCCGCGCTTGTTCATATTCATATGGGACCTTTAATTGTCATAGACAAAAAAAATCACCCGGATTTGAGCGCCCGGATGATTTTCAGTTGGCGCAGTCAGTGATCAGAAGTTCTGGCCCGAACACTTGCCGGTCTTGACGTTATAGTTGCCGCAGGACATCGGCTTTCTCCAGTCGGCAATCAGGTCCTTGCTGTCTGGCAGGAAGTCCGACCAGGCGTCGCCTGCCACCAGACCAGAGGTCTCCCAAACGACCTGGAACTGACCATCGTCCTGGATTTCACCGATGAGCACGGGCTTGGTGATGTGATGGTTCGGCATCATGGCGGAATAGCCGCCCGTCAGGTTGGGGACGGCCACACCGACCATGGCGTCGATGACTGCATCGGTTTCAGTCGTTTGCGCTTTCTCGACAGCTTCTATCCACATGTTGAAGCCGATGTAATGGGCTTCCATCGGATCGTTGGTCACCCTGTCGGCATTCTTGATAAACTTCTGCCAGGATTCGATGAACTGCGTATTCACGTCGGATTCGACGCTCTGGAAATAGTTCCATGCCGCCAGATGTCCCACCAGCGGCTTAGTGTCGATACCTGAAAGCTCTTCTTCACCAACGGAGAATGCCACGACTGGTATATCTTCGGCGCTGATGCCCTGGTTACCGAGCTCTTTATAGAACGGCACGTTGGCATCACCGTTGATGGTCGAAACTACTGCGGTCTTCTTGCCAGTCTCGCCGAACTTCTTGATGTCGGAGACGATGCTCTGCCAGTCGGAATGACCGAAGGGCGTATAGTTGATCATGATGTCTTCGGCCTTGACGCCCTTGCCCTTGAGGTAGGCTTCCAGCACCTTGTTGGTGGTGCGCGGATAGACGTAGTCGGTACCGGCCAACACCCAGCGCTCGACCCCAAGATCGTTCATCAGGTAGTCCACTGCCGGAATGGCCTGCTGATTTGGCGCAGCGCCGGTATAGAAGACGTTGCGAGAAGACTCTTCACCCTCATACTGCACCGGATAGAACAGCAGGCTGTTGAGCTCTTCGAACACAGGCAGAACTGACTTGCGAGAAACGGACGTCCAGCAACCGAATACCGCTGCGACCTTCTCCTTGGAAATCAGGTCACGCGCCTTTTCAGCGAATAGCGGCCAGTCCGAAGCCGGATCGACGACTACGGCTTCAAGCTTCTTGCCCAGAACACCACCCTTCTTGTTCTGCTCATCGATGAGCATGAGCATGGTGTCTTTCAGCGTAGTTTCACTGATCGCCATCGTGCCCGACAGCGAATGCAGAATGCCTACCTTGATCGTCTCTTCCGCCAGCGCACCGCCAGCCATCAGCGAGGTCGTGAAAGCGAGTGTCAGTGGTGCGAAGAATCGTTGTGCCTTGTTCATGAAAATACCTGTGTGTTCTGAGTGGTCATTCCCCTGGCCTGCGGAGCACTTTATAAGTGTGCTTCTCTGGGTAGGGCTCTAACTTGGCATTCGTATCGGATAGCGCAGAAGGGGTTTTGCACAGAGCATGCCACTGCCGAAATTCCTGCTGCCAGCTGGTCGCTTGCTAGCGGATTCCCAGGTGGCAAGGGTCTCGCGCAGGTTCTACAATTTATGAGGCAGGTGCGAACTGCACCAGAATAGAACTTCGACAGATATGCTTAGACCTTGATGCACCGGGATAGTGCCCGAAGATCGCGCGCTTCATGCGAGGCGTATCAAATGCTGCCGCGTTCGCTGCCCGCACGGGGAAAATATAAATTATGTGGAAGACCTTAAACTCTGAAGACCGAATAATGTACCATTGCGCCGACATGGGAGAAGTATGTGTATGGTTTCGGCACAATTAGTGGGTGTAAGTTTAATAGATTATTTTGGGAACCGGATTCCAATTACCGATCTCGAGGGCGATATCGAATATCAGGAGCTGGCGAAGGACGACACCAGCCCAATGGCACCGTTCGGCATCACGCCGTTTGGCGATATCGTCAACAAGCCTGGCGCATCGATTGCGTCTGGAAAGTACGCAGCAGCCATGCTGGAAGCGCTTTACTCACTCCGAACAGACCTCGACCTGATCAGAAACTATCAGGAAATCTACTATGCCGTGCACGAGGCGCCGCTGGAAATCGCTGCGGTAAAGGACAAAACGTACAGGCTGTATAGCAATGGCAAACTGGTCGGCAACCTGACCTCGTCAGAACTGGCTGCTGAATACCAGAAACTGAGCAGGAACAATCGCAGCCTCATGAAGAAACATTTCACCCGCCTGAAATAGCGGGCTGTGAGCCGGCTTCGGGCTGCCGGGAACCGGAAGCCCGAAGCCGGAAACTGCATTCCTTCGACGACACCAATTAGAAAAATACTCATGAGCCAGAAAAACGGGTTTTCAGCCCAGCGCGAGGACAGAATCAGTTCACCCGTTACGGTCACAGTCTATTACTGGCATAGGATCGTCCTGTTTGGGCTGCTGGTAGTCTTCATTATCGGCGGTCTGGCCTATTGGGGTTTCACCCAGTTCAGCGCGACACCGAAGCCCGTCATTCCCGGCAGCAGCGCGGAACTCGCCATGGAACAGCCTGAAGAGACGGATGGCGGCACGGACCCGCTGAGCGAGTACGAGAAGGCTGCAGTCACACCGACGCCGGCTGATGCCCCGGTGTTCGACTCACGGGTCGAGCCGAGCGAGCCGGAAAGCGCCGCGGAAGCTGCGGCGCCAGCGCTTGCAGAAACAGCGGCGCCAGTCGCTGACACCTGGGACTCTGAAGAGGCCGCAGCTTCTGTCCCGCAGGACCGTCAAAATTTTGCAGAGGTCGAAGTGAGCGCGGAGTCAGCGCTGCTCGATGATGCAGCGGTCCTCGATGAAGCGGCCGACACCGACACCGACACCGTTTACGATACTTCTCCGATCGCCGGAGAAGACGACACGGTCGATGCCGTCGTTGCAGAAACGGATACCGGTGAACGCGGTCACGCCCCTAAAGCGACGCCCACAGAAGGTTTCGACAGCGCTCGAGGCAAGCCCACCAGGACCGAAATACTATCCGACGCGATTGCCAGAGCCAGCCTGGCCGCGGGCCTGCGAGATCGCGAACCCATCGGGATCTATGAAAATGCCGTGAGTCTGAATGGGAAGGATCTCATTACCGTCTATATGTTCACCCAGACTATCGGTTACGTTGGTGAGACACTGTTCCACAACTGGTATCTGAATGACAAACGGATTGCCCAGGTCACCATCAAACCGTGGATTTCGCCGATGCGCGCGTCATCCAGCAAGAAGATCATTCCTCCCATGATTGGTGACTGGCGCGTGGAAATCGTGGATGCCAATGACAAGAAGCTGGCCGTGACGACCTTCGAGGTCGTGGAATAGCCCGAAAACTACTGTTCGCGCCAGGCTTTATCGAAGGCCGTGAGCAGTGGTTCCGCGAAATACTGCAATGGGGTCGACTCGCCAGTGAGGATGTACACCTCAGCAGGCATGCCTGGCTTGACCGTCTCATCGCCCCAAAGCGGGTTCGCTTCATCATTCATCACAATTCTGGCTTCGAAATAGTACTGCCCGCTCTGCTCATCGAAGAGCGCATCGGCCGATACTGATTCCAGCGTTCCCGTCAGCTCCGGCATCTCGTGATGCCGATAGCCGGACAGCCGGGCGCGGGCCGTCTGGCGCCCTGAAACCTTATCAATATCCAGTGGCCGAATCCGGGCAGCGATGACGAGTTCGTCTTTCGCCGGCACAATTTCCATCAGCGTGTCGCCCGGACGAATCACCTCGCCAATATTGTTTATCGCGAGGTCGACCACAAGTCCATCAACCGGAGCCGTCAAACTGATCCGCTGCAACACGTTATTGCTCGCTGCGATTCGTTGGACCAACCCATCAATTTCATTTCGCACTTCTCGCAGTTCATTTGCAGCTTCGTAGCGATAGGCTTGCCTGGATTGTTCCCGCTCCAGCGT
The DNA here is from genome assembly GCA_002354735.1 of Gammaproteobacteria bacterium UBA2679. Taxonomy (GTDB): domain Bacteria; phylum Pseudomonadota; class Gammaproteobacteria; order Pseudomonadales; family Oleiphilaceae; genus Allohahella. Next base: position 403,435 of record DEMD01000003.1, read on the forward strand.
AATCTCGGACTGTCGTGTGCCGGCACCCGCTATTTCTGTTTTCAGGCTCGCAATTTTCCCACGCATCTGGGCCGCCTCTCGTTTCAGTTCGAGCGACCGAGCTTTGCCAGTCATACGCCGTTGCAACAGCATCTCCAGTGAGGCCAGCTCCTCTTCGATCAGGGCCAGTTGCTGCTCACCAGCATGCGCTTCGGCCTTCATTCCCTGAATCTGCTCTCCCAGCTGCAAGCTCTGCTGTTCCAGGATAGCCAGCGTGCCATCAAGGGTGCTCCGGTTGAGCTCGAACAAAATGACCGCCTCGTGCACCTTCGCCTGCAAACCAGGATCCGACTGTTCCAGCAGGTGATCAGGAAACACGGGGCGCTCCAGACCATGTTGTGCAGCCAACAATGCAGCCTCGCGAACCTGGAGCGCATTGAGTTGCTGGGAAAGGCGCAGGTACTCGGACTCAGCGAAGGTCTGATCCAGCGTCACCAGCACCTGACCGGCACTGACTTTTTCCCCTTCACGCACCAGGATCTGTTTGACGATGCCGCCTTCGAAGTGCTGGATACGCTTCCGCTCGGAGCCGACTTTGACCACACCTTCTGCGATAACGGCACTGTCCAGCGGCACGGAAGCAGCCCAGGTAACGAATCCACCGAAACCCAGTGTGGTAATCATCACACCACCAAGAACCAGGCCACGCAGGTTCTTGGCTGGTTCAATCGGACTTCGCTCATTCATCGCCTGACTCCCGCAGATTGACTACCGCTGCCGACTTGCGAATGATCACTGGGGCAGATCGACGCTGCGACTCAGGCTTGATCATGTCTGCCAGCAATGAGCTCGTAGGCCCGAAACGCTCGAGCCGTCCATTCGCCATCACTGCCAGGAAATCACAGCGGCTCAGATGGTGCACCTGGTGGCTTATAGTGATGACTGTGGTGCCACGACTTTTCAGCGTAGCAAGGGCAGCCTGAAATGCCTGCTGCCCTTCCGCATCCAGACTTGACGTAGGCTCATCCAGAACCACAAGCGCCGGCCGTCCGAACAGGGCTCGCGCGAAGCCTATCCGCTGCTTCTGCCCACCAGAAAGCGGCACTCCCGCAGGTCCTATCGGTGTGTCATAGCCCGCCTGAAGCGACAGTATCATCGCCTCGGCACCAGCGAGTCTGGCTGCCTCGATAATCTCTTCCGGCTCAGCGTCGGAAAATCGGGCAATATTCTGTGCCACGCTGCCGTCGAAAAGCTCTACGTCCTGCGGGAGATAGCCCATGAACTCAGCGAACTGATCTCTCAGTTGAGGTGACATTTCGGAACCGTCTATCCGCACCTCTCCTGAATTCGCGAAAGACACGCCGAGAATAAGTCTGACCAGCGAAGTCTTGCCGGCACCGCTCGGACCGATGATGCCCATAGAACTGCCTGCTGGCAGTGACAGCGTCACGTCAGTGAGCAGGGGTCTGACTGAAAGGCCATCAGGGGTAAGTGTCGTGGCAGACAGACTGGCCTGGGAGATCGATAGCTCGCCCCGGGGCCGCGGCAGCTTCATGCCAGGCGACTGTGAATCGGCTGTATGAAGAAAGGTCTTCAGGCTCTGGAGAGACTGTCTCGCGCTGACAAGCGTTCGCCAGCCTTGGATGGACTGCTCAATTGGTGCCAGAGCCCTGGCGATAATAATCGAGGCAGCGATCATGACGCCAGCGCTGGTGATATGCTCCATGGTGAGCCACGCCCCCACAGCAAGCACCGCGATCTGCAGAAACTGTCGGACCACCTTCGCAAATGTGGACAAGCGCGCGTTACGTTCGGCGGCGACCGTAAGCGATGACAGCCCTGCGCCCTGCTTTAGCCGCCATATCCGTGCCAGGGCCGGTGCCATACCCATACCCAGGACCGCTTCACGATTGCGGGTGCTATGTTCCACGAAACCGGCAGCCTGTCCCAAGGCGACATTGCCCTGCCGGTACACAGTCCTCGAAATCATTTCGTTGATAACAGCCAGACCCAGCAGCAGCAGAGCGCCTGCCAGACCGAGATGCCCCAGTAGCGGGTGCAGGACATACACCAGCCCCAGGAAGAGCGGTATCCACGGGGCATCGAACAGTGCGAGCGTAAAAGGCGAGCTTATAAAAGCTCGTATTGTGTTGAGATCATGGACCGGTTGCGAAGAAGGGGAGAACCGCAGCGTCTCGGCAACGATAAGACGGCTCATGTCGTCATCGAAGCGATTGGCAATGCGCACCAGCAGACGCTGTCTGATCGAATCGATCAATCCAAGTGTCAGCAGCGCGAAAATCGCAACGCCGAAAAGAAAGGCCAACGTCTCCCGACTGCCTGACAACAGCACCCTGTCATACACCTGCAGCATGAACAGGGGCGCTGTCAACAACAGCACATTGACCACGAGGCTGAACGCGAATACCGGCAGCAGGCTTCGCCTAACGCGAGATAGTGCCCAACGCAGTTGCTCCGGCGACGTCTTTACAGTATTCACATCCATAGCCCGCTCTGCCCGAATCAGCCGGCCAGGAAGTCGTTGTCAGTGCCGTTGATGAGCACCTCGACCATCGCCGAACTGGTCGCCCCGTTGCCGTCGCTGACCACATAGCTGAACGACTCACGCGCCGTTTCACCTGCGCTCAATGAATCGAACTGGCCGGCCGGATCATAAGTGAAGCTGCCATCGGCATTGGCGACGAGCGTGCCAAGCAGTGAGCTGTCGTCGAAGGAGACAATCGACAATGTGTCGTTATCAGCATCGATATCGTTGTTCAACACACTGATACTCACAGCGGTTGCTTCGTCGGTCACGGCCTTGTCTGCCTTGGCGATGACCGCATCGTTGACACCAGTGACTTCGAGCTCGATCAGTGCAGTAGAAAAGCTACCGTTGCCGTCGGTGATCGTGTACTCAGCCGTGGTAATGACTTTCTCGCCCGCCTTTAGATAGTCGAACCCTGTCTCGGCACTGAAGCGCGCCCGTCCATCCGAATAGATCTGGAACAGACCGCCCTCGGAACCGGCTACAGTGATGCTCGTCCCCGACATAGGCACATCATTGACCGCAGAGACACGAATAACGGCATTCGCATCGGCATCCGTATCATTGCCCACCGGGCGACTGTCAGTGAGGATATTGAGCGCGAATCGGAAACTGCCTTCGTTAACCTGATAGAAGTCATCGACCGCGACCGGTTCATCATTTGCACCGGTCACGACAACGGAGACTGTACCAAACGCACTGCCGCCAGCACCGTCAGACACGGTGTAGAGGAGCTGCTCCGTGACCTGCTGACCTGCCGCGAGATAGTCGAAATCACCATCGGTGAAAAACTCGGCTGATCCGTCTGACTCCACTATCCAGTAGCCACCCTTGGTGCCCGCCACCATTTCACCGACCTTCGTGGCGCTACGAGCTACGGCGGACACAAACAGCGTGTCCCGATCAGCATCAGTATCGTTCAGCAGAATGTTCTGCAGCACAATCGAGGCCGTGTCCTCACCAATCGCACCACTATCGTTTCGTGCCTGCGGTGCCTGGTTTGCAAGACCGTTCACGGTCACCTGATATACAGCCGTGGAAGTATCACCATCCTGGTCTGCAATCGTGTAGCTTACTGTGGTCGTGGCTGTTTCGCCTGCCTGCAGGTAGACGAAGTCACCGTCGGCATCGAAGATTACTGAGCCATCGGCAGCAATGGTGAACAATCCGCCATTGGAACCAAGCGTCGCAACACCGACCTGCGCAGCACCACCTGCAACAGCAACCACTGTGGACGGGCCGTCACCGCGGGTATCATTCACCAGCGCATTCAACAAGGCCTGCTGATTGGCGCTCTCGAGCGCAGTCGCGCTGTCCGACACCGCCACTGGTATCTGATTGCCGGCGTCGTCTACGGTAACCGTCAAGGTGGCCGTGGAGGTCTGGCCGTCCTCATCACTTATGGTATAAGTCACGCTGGTCGTGGCGCTCTGGCCAGCTTCGAGATAGCCGAACTCCCCATTAGGATCGAAGCTGGTATTACCGTCGGCGTCAATGCTGAACAATCCACCGCTGGAGCCTGCGATGACTGCACCGACCAGACCAGCTTCACCGTTGACCTGAGTTACCACCGAAGGTGCATCGCCATCCTGATCGTTGGCCAGGACATCGATGTCCACTGCAGTTCGATCATCTGTCGTCACTGCATCATCATTGGCAACCAGGGTGACATTCCGGCCGATGACCTGCATCGTAACGTTGGCCGAAGAAGTCGCGCCACTGCCGTCGCGGACGGTGTAACTGATCTGCGTCAGCAAAACTTCGTCCTGATCCAGCTGCTCGAAACCAGTCTCGGCGCCCAGTCGAGCCCGACCATCGGCATACACTACAAACTCGCCGCCATTGGAGCCCGTGACCGTGAGGCTGGCGCCTGTCATGGCCTGTCCGTTGACTTCGGTAATACGCAGTGTGTCGTTGGTATCGGCATCGATGTCATTCTGCACGAGCCGGTTATCGGTGAAGATGTTGAGCGCGACGAAAAACTTGCCCTCGTCCACTTCATACAGGTCATCCTGAGCGACCGGTGCATCGTTGACGCCGGTTATGGTCACAGTCACGGCACTGAAATCTTCACCACCACGGCCATCGGCGATCTTGTACTGAAGGGTTTCAGTGACCTGTTCACCCTCGGCGAGAAAATCGAACTCGCCGTTGGTAAAGAATTCTGCCCGGCCATTGCTGTCCAGCACCCAATATCCACCCTGCCGGCCGGCAATTGCCTGTCCCACGTTCGCTGCCGATCCCGCCACTTCGGATACGACAAGCACGTCTCCGTCTATATCGGTGTCGTTTGCCAGCACGTTCTCGATGACGACGGAAGCCTCATCTTCGCTCACGAAGGCTGTATCGAGAGCAGCATCAGGGGCGGTTGAAGGGTCGCGACCTTCCACGGTTACGGTATAGGTGGCGGTACTAAGGTCGCCATCGGCATCACTGATGGTATAGCTGACGCTGGTGGTCGCTGTCTCGCCGGTATTCAGCGCTGCAAAGGCGCCAGCAGGATCGAAGGAAACAGACCCATCGGCGGTGATGACGAAAAGCCCCCCATTGGAGCCTGTAACACTTGCGCCGACGTTCAGGGTCTCGCCGTTCACCATGCTTACCGAGGAAGCGCCATCCCCCATCTGGTCGTTCAGCAAAGCATTGTCCAGCACCGTGAGGCCGTCTTCCTCCTGGACAGTGGCACTGTCGTCCACTGCAAGGGGCAGAGCATTTACCTGATTCACCGTTACGGCAACCGTGGCCTCTGAAGTGCCACCCTTGCCGTCACTGATGCTGTAGACAATGCTGTCTTCGCCTACAAAGTCTGTCGCTGGCGTATAGGTCAGGGTGCCGTCGGGATTGATGACTACAGTGCCGTTGTTCGCGCTGGCGCCAGTGACCACAAGCGCGTCGCCATCGGGATCAACATCGTTGGCAAGCACATCAATGGTGATTGATGTATTTTCGTCCGTGGTCGACGCATCGTCGCTCGCCAGAGGCGCAAGATTTTCAGGCGGCGGCGGTGGTGGGTTGAATGGGTCGATATCGCCATCGTCGAAGCGGAATTGTTCGACATCCAGGACCAGGTCCTGATCGCCGCTGGCCAGATGAGTCACTCTGAAACTGTTTGCGCCGGTCCTCTCGATCAAAAATTCGCTGCGGTTACCGGTGAATATCGCCACGTCGTAACCACCGTTTCCGTCGATGATATCGCTCCCCTGACCACCGAAGAGCATGTCGTCGCCTTGCTGGCCAAAGAGCGCGTCATCGCCATCACCGCCTGCAAGATAATCATCCCCGCGCCCCCCGAACAGGGCATCGTTGCCATCACCGCCTGCAAGGTCGTCATCGCCGTTGCCCCCTGAGATCAGGTCGTCGCCACTCCCCCCAACAACAGTGTCATCGCCGTTTCCACTGAAGATGATGTCATTACCGTCACCGCCATCTACGACGTCGTCACCCGAGCCCGAGAAGATCAGGTCGTTGCCGTCATCACCGTTTATGGTGTCACTTCTGGATGTGCCGATAATGAGATCGCTGTGATCACTGCCGTTGATGTCTGCCATGTTTGCTCCTGGATGCGCGGGATCTATGCCATTAGGCTTATTTTTTTAGTTAGCGCATCGTTATAAGGCATGCATCAAAGCTTTCAAAGTGTTTCAATTTGTTAACGTGATCCCGCTCTCCTTTTATTGTTTCTAGCAGAAATTTATGAGTGCGAAAGGCCAAGCTGGTCACATTTCCAGCGCAACCGGCGCCTGGAGCTCGACTGAGAGCCAAAATTTCGACGAGCGACTATTCAAATTAACAAAATTTCATAGCTCAACAGCAATCGTACCAGCAGAACTAACTATCGGTTTTATAAAGCAGTTGACTGTAATTTGAACGATGACTGAGGCACTATTCAGGTCATCAGGATGCCGAGTTCGATTCCGTTCTATCGACGGGTCAGGGCCAATCACAAGATGGAGTACCCAACATGACCCAGTTCACCCAGCAGTTCATGGATCGGCTTCGCAGTCAGTCGTGGCGAAGTGATGCCAGCGTCCTCACTTATGGAAACGGCCGCCACGAGCATCTCTGTAACCTGGTGCTCGGCCTCGAGAGCCAGACGATCACGCCCAGCGAGCTGATTATCTGTCACCTTTTGCCGGAGCCCTACAGCGGGCTTCCCGAAACCTCATTTCCAGTACGCCAAATTTATGTTGCAGCGGGTGAGCTGGATCTGCCTCTGGCAGCTGCAAGGAATGCAGCTGCTCGGGCGGCAAGTGCAAACAGCCTCGTATTTCTGGACATCGATTGCATCCCCTCCCCTCGTCTGGTTGAGGACTATATAGCCGCGCTAGCCCATTGGGACGGTCTGCTCGTGGGCGATGTGCGCTATTTACGTGAGGGTGGCAATGCCCCCGGCTGGACACCTCACACCTTGATGCTCGCGTCCGAGCTGCATAGCGAGCGCCGGCTTCCGCCCAAGGAGGGCATTGAACCCTGCGCCGACTATCGAGTCTTTTCATCGATGTCATTCGCTATCAGAAAGACGACTTTTCTGGAAACTGGCGGTTTCGATGAGCGCTATGACGGGTATGGCGCCGAGGACAGCGACTTCAGCCGAACCCTGTCCCAACGCGGTATCAGAATCGGGTGGTGTGCAGGCGCGACCGCGTTTCATCAATATCACCTGCAGCATCGTCCGCCCGTCCATAGACTGCATGCAATTTTAAGAAACAACGAAATCTATCGAGAGAAATGGGGGCAGAATACAATGGAGCACTGGCTTGCAGCCTTCGAAAAACTCGGCCTGATCACTCACGCAGACGACGGCTTCGCTGTTCTGAGAAATGTCACTGATGAGGATTTGCTGCTCACGCAGCAGACCCGCGGGCAAGCTTACGCGTCAACTCGAGCCTTCATGTCCCGATTCGGCCGATCCTCGAAAGCCGGCGGGCAAACAGAGGACGCGGCTCAGTGGGCCGTGACTGCGAGCGCCCCAACGGACTGACGCTCACCGGTCGCTGCTCATCGAGGCGCGGTCTGCTGCATTGCCCCCTCGGCAAAGATTCGTCTTGAGTCAGTATCTTGTTCTAATCTCTGTGCTAAGTTTCCACAGATTAGTCACTCTACGTGCCACCTCGACTCGAGATTTTACCCCATGGCCCATCACAGCCCGCTTGCGCTTATGCGCAGTCGCAAATTTCTGCCTTTCTTTCTTACTCAGGCGCTGGGCGCGTTCAACGACAACGTGTTCAAGAATGCCTTGCTACTCCTCCTGACTTTTTCCGCAGGCAGCAGCCTGGGCATGGACATCAATGTTCTGGTAAATCTTGCTGCTGGACTTTTTATACTGCCCTTTTTTCTGATTTCCCCCATGGCTGGCCAGATTGCGGATAAATACGAGAAATCGGCGATAATCCGTTGGGTGAAACTTGGCGAAGTCATCATCATGACTCTCGCAGCAGTAGCCTTGATCTATGACGCCTATGCCGCACTACTTTTGCTGCTGTTGGCAATGGGCACACAGTCAGCATTTTTCGGACCGGTCAAATACGCCATCATGCCGCAGCACCTGAACGATCGTGATCTCGTTGGTGGCAATGCGCTGGTCGAAATGGGTACCTTCCTCGCCATCCTGGCTGGAACAATCCTGGCGGGTGTGCTCTCCCCATTGAGCGAAGCGAGCACTTGGATAGCCATCACGGTTGTATTGCTGGCTGTCGCCGGATATGTAGCGAGTAGAGGCATCCCAGAAGCTGCAGCGAGCAATCCAGGGCTGAAGATCGACTGGAACCCGTTTACTCAGCTCGCCGAGATCTGGCGCCAGACGAGAGGGAACCAGGCTGTATTTCAGTCCATACTGGCCATTAGCTGGTTCTGGTTCCTCGGCGCCAGCTATCTCACGCAGTTCCCTAATTTCACAAAAGACGTGCTATCAGCTGGTGCCGGTGTGGTTACCTTGCTACTGGCAGTGTTCTCAGTCGGTATCGCCATTGGCTCCATGCTGTGCGAACGATTGTCCCACGGCCGTGTCGAACTTGGCATCGTGCCTATCGGCGCCCTTGGGCTCACAGTATTCGGGGCCGATCTGTATTTCGCCTCAGTAGCTCTGCAGTTGCCCCTTGCTCAAGCAGCGGGCCCCGAGCTTCTGCACACTATAAGCAGCCTGTGGGGCGTCGAAGGCAGCGGCCGGCTCCTGGTCGATCTCGGTTTCATAGGACTGAGCGGTGGCCTCTTCATCGTGCCGCTGTACGCGCTGATACAGCAGCGAAGTGCTGCTGAGCGACGGGCACAGGTAATCGCGGCCAACAATGTGCTCAATGCGTTATTTATGGTCGTCAGTGCCGTGTTCGCCATTGTCTGCCTAAGCGTCCTGGCGCTGTCCATCCCGACCTACTTTCTGGTTCTGGCCCTGATCAATCTGCTTGTCAGCATCTATGTCTTCAGACAGGTACCGGAGTTCGCTTTCCGCTTCATCATCTGGATCCTCGGCCATACCATTTATCGAGTCCGCACTGTCGGGCTGGACAATCTCCCTGAGGACGGACCGGCCTTGCTGGTCTGCAACCATGTCAGCTATGCCGATGCCGTCATCATCGGGGGCGCGATCTATCGGCCGGTGCGCTTTGTCATGGACAGAACAATTGCCGGTATGCCGGGTATGCGCTGGTTTTTCAGGATGGCGAAGACTATCCCGATCTGTTCGGAACGTGCTGATGCCGCGGTGTATCAGGCAGCTTTTGCTGAAATCCAGGCTTGCCTCGAAGCGGGCGAAGTCGTCTGTATCTTCCCCGAAGGCCGCCTGACAACCGACGGTGAAATCGCGCAGTTCCGTAAAGGCGTCGAGCGCATCGTTGCCACAACGCCTGTCCCAGTCGTACCCATGGCACTGCAGGGTTTATGGGGTTCCGTATTCAGTCATGCTGGTGGAACGGCGCTTACCAAACTGCCGCGCAGATTCTGGTCAAAAATAACGCTGGTTTTAGCTGCGCCTGAATCACCTGAAATGGCAACGGCGGAACGTCTGCAGGCCCGAGTCGAGGCGCTGAGAGGAGACCTCAAGTGAAGGCATGGCAGAAGCGTAATGGGCCGGTAATCCTGCAGCGGGGGTGGGCTCTGTAAAGTGCGCCGCATGATTGCATTCAAACTCTTCGTCAGCACTAGCCTGTTCCTGCTGCTCCTGTTGGCCGGCCCGCTATTCATGGCCGCTTGCAGCAACACCAAGACGGTCAGGAGCTGGCACCAGACAGACCGCTCGAGCGCTGGCATAGCCCCATCACCAGCAGAGGCCCCTGAGGCTATCGTTCAGGTCTATGGCGCTCGGGCCTATAGCTGGCGAGGTCATTTCGCCGTGCACACCTGGATAGCGACCAAAGCCGCCGATGCACCTGACTACAGCGTGCACGAAGTCGTAGGTTGGGGTCGTGACAAGATCAGGTCCAGAACGGGCAAGCCGGATCACGCCTGGTACGGTAATAAACCCGCCTTACTGGCCGATATCAGAGGCGAGCGGGCTGCAGAGATGATTCCGCAGATCAATCAGGCTATCAAAGCCTATCCATATCCACACCGCTACCAGGCCTGGCCTGGACCGAACAGCAATACGTTCGTGGCCTGGGTGATTCGACAGGTGCCGGATTTGCGTGTTGCACTGCCAAATATTGCTATCGGTAAGGATTATCTTGGTGATGGCGTGATAGCCAGCACACCTACGGGTACAGGTTATCAATTCTCGCTTTGGGGCTGGTTCGGCATTCTAGCAAGCATGCGCGAGGGCCTGGAGCTCAACGTTCTCGGGCTCTCTATCGGGGTGGACCCGATGGCACTGGCGGTCAAACTACCTGGTGTGGGGCAGCTGGGATGGCGTGATCCGTGGATGGATGCCAAACCAGTGCAGACTGCCGAAGCCTCAGTACTGCCAGTCGAGCCAAGCGAAATGGCCGGCCTTGCAGAGGCGGCGGGCGCCGCCACGCCGCCCCGGGAAAACTAGGTGCGCTTCAGCGCTCCCAGATAACCTTCTCCCCTGAGTTGCAGATCTGCTCCATCAACTTCGTATAGCGATCTTCGACTTTGTTGCGCTTGATCTTCAGCGTGGGCGTCACCATTCCGCTTTCCGGCAACCAATCGTCCTTCGAGATGATAACGCCGCAGAGCTTCTCATGGTTCAGCAACTGCCGGTTCACCTGATCGATGTGGCTTTCGATACTGGTCTTCAGTTCCTCCTTGGGAATCTGTCGCGCCTGTTCGGTTAGTGTCACGATAGCCACTGGCTGATTCAGGCCGGATCCTGCGAGACAGATCTGCTCGAACTCTTTCATCGAAGCGATCTTGGCTTCTATCGGTGCAGGTGCGACATATTCGCCCTTCTCGGTCTTGAACAGTTCCTTGATCCGTCCTGTAATCCGCAGGTAGCCTTCCTGATCGATCTCGCCAAGATCGCCTGAGTGGTAGTAGCCTTCGGCGTCGATGGCCTCAGCGGTCTTCTCTGGCTCTCGGTAATAGCCTGTCATCAACGTTGGTGACTTGAACAGTACTTCGCCCTGCTCACTCAGCTTGAAGCCGCTGTCAGGCATGGCCTGCCCCACTGTTCCAGGCTTGCTCTTGCCGCGGCGGGCGATAAAGCCGTAGGCGAAGTTTTCGGTCATGCCGTAGCCTTCCAATATTTCTATGCCCAGTGCCCGATACCAGGCCAACAGCGAGGGAGCGATTGGCGCCGCCCCTGAAATAACGTAGCGGGCTTCTGCGAGCCCCAGCGCCTTGCGCAATTTGGCAGCGACAATGTTCTTCAGAACCGGGATCTTCATCAGGAAGTCGAGCTTCTTCTGCGGCATCTTCTCCAGTATGCCGCCCTGGAACTTCTTCCAGAGTCTCGGTACAGAGAAGAATATTGTCGGCTGAACTGAAACCAGATCACGCTGGAAGGTGTCCAGCGACTGGGTGAAACTCACTCGCATTCCGCAGTAAAGGCTTGTGGTCGCCAAGAGGAGTCGCTCTGCGACGTGAGCGAGCGGAAGGAATGAGAAGCCCTTGTCATCGGGCCCCAGGTCGAATATTTCCATCGCCCGTGAGCCGACGAGTCGAGTGCCACCAAAAACGTGCACGGCGCCCTTTGGATTGCCCGTCGTTCCTGAGGTGTACACGATAGTCCAGATATCATCATCCGCTGGAACAGGGCTGTCGCCGAACGGCTCATTCTGCGCGATCAGGTCCTTGCTATGGTGCTGGACCTCACCCTCCTTGGGGAAATCGCCATCGGAACCCAGGAAGTCGAAGCCTATAGTGATCAGGTCTGCGGGAATGCCCGTCTTCAGGCGCTGCCATACCGGCTTGTCCAGCTTGCCCACAAAGATGCCCTTCGACTCTGAATGTTCGAGTACATAGCGCAAGGTTTCCGGCGTCTGGTCGAAATACAGCGGCACGCTTACAAAGCCGCCAAGCTGCAGGGCAATATCGGTCTTGATCCATTCGGCGCAGTTTTTCGACAGGATGGCGATCCTGTCTCCGCGTTTGAAGCCCATGTCAAACAGCGCAGTGACCAGCCTTCGGGCATGATTGCCGACATCCCCCCAGGTGTATTCGTTCCAGCTGCCGTCGATGGGTTGACGCAGATAGACGCGGTCCTCCGCAGTCTCCTCCCAGTGGTAGAACATTTCGATGGGTGTCTTATTACGGGCGATATCGGCAAGGTTCATGTGTGTATGCGCTCCAACAGCTGCTTATTGTAATTTTGCAGGGAGATACTACCGGCTCCATACCTCACCCCACAAGACGCGCGGAAAGAATGCTCGGCTGCCAAGCCTGCAGCCCGTCGTCCTGCTCAAATTCCGACCGATTTCACGATCATGCGGCTAGAAAGGCTGTATACTGCTGCGCGTCCATGGATGGAGACTCCCCTTTTGCTACGCCCAAAAAATCACGCGCTCGCCTATTACTGCGTCGCGCTACTGTTATCGCTCGCCACGCTGGCCGAATTCCTGCATTTCAATTATCTCGGGAAGCTCGAAAGCGGTGCCTATGACCTCTCGCTGAAACATCGACTGTTTTATGCCCCAGCCGATCCCGACATCGTCATCGTCGACATCGACGAAAGGTCCCTGGCTGCAATGGGTGAAGAATACGGCCGTTGGCCTTGGCCACGTGCGGTATTGGCGGAGTTCGTCGAAGGACTGCAGGCGCAGGCGCCCGCCGCAGTGGTTTTCGATATCCTGTTCTCCGAACCTGACATCTATAACCCTGAGTCCGACGCTTACCTCAATTCAGTTGCGGAGAGCTACGACAACGTCTTCTTTCCGTTCATCCGGCTGCCGGCGCACAACGACGCGCTCAGCGAACTGCGCCCGTCAATGATCCCGGGCTTTCAGCGACTCGACCATCTGCCGAGTTCAGACGCACCCCTGGCCGCCATACTCCCCTTCCTGAACGCAGCAGTGACTGCCGGTAGAACTGGCACCAATACCATCCAACCTGATGACGATGGCATCGTGCGCAGCTACGAACTTTACGAGATACACGATGGCTGGTTGATTCCGTCGCTACCGATGTCGCTGGCCAAACAGCTGAACGAAGCGACGCCCCAGGCACAGTCACTGCTCATAAACTGGCGTGGTGATGTAGGTGCCTATGAGTCGGTCAGTTTTGTCGATGTATTCGAGGACTTTCTCCAGCGTGAACCATCACGGCCAGGTGATGAGTTCAACGACAAGATCATCATCATCGGCTCAACGGCCCCCAGTCTGCACGACCTGAAGCCGACACCGATCGCACGCTCGCATCCTGGCGTGGAGATTCTGGCCACCGGCATCGACAACGCGATCAACAGGGACTTCATCCGCACCTTCCAGGCGCCATGGGTGCCGCTGGCGATCGCGCTGCTGATCATCTGGATCACCGCCATTGCATTTGCGCGTCAGGTACCAGTGGCGGTCATCGATGGTCTGTATGGCGCCAGCCAGGGTGGACTGCTGGTTCTGGGCTTCGCCAGTATCAACGTGTCGAATTTCTATCTCGACCTGTCTGCGCCGGTCTTCTTCGGTCTTGCCTATTTTGCCGCCGCCAGAGGCTATCAGATCTACAGCACCAGATCCGATTCCAGGCGGATCTGGCAGAAACGCTTCGAGAGTCCAGGTCCCGTGGCTATCGGTGTACTGCACTTTCCTTCAAGAACAGACGCGAAGCAGCTGAAACGGCAGACACTCGCACGCATCAGGAAGATGTTCAGGTCCGTCTATATCGAGAAGGTACCGGTGGAAAATAGCGGCCTGAAGATCACCTTTGGCGAAACCTATTTCGTTTTCAATCTGTTCGAAGAGCGTCCTGAGCTCTTTTCCACAACCGGCCTGAAGGATCTTCTGCAGAAGACGGGTAGCGGCTCAGTGTCATCCGAAGGGCTCTTCGTAGCGTCCAGCGTCATGCATTTCGAGTCCGACCGTGCCACCAACGAACAGCTCTGGAAATCGCATGCGTTCACACTTCTTCAATCAACCACCAACACAGGGATTTGTCGTGAATACACCCCGTCGAACTAGCGCCGCGCTATTGGCAACCGTTCTCTTATGCGCACCCGTCACCGTCTTCGCCCGCGAGGCGAGCGTGGGCAAACCTTCGGTTCTTTATGCAGAACCATTCAAGGATGCAGTAGTCCTGCAGAAGCTGAGCGCAGCCACGACTGTCAAGATTCTCCAGCGCAAGGGTGGCTGGTCTAAAGTACAGCATCAGCAGAACGAAGGTTGGGTCAGGACACTCGATTTGCGGCTTGGCAAGGCTGCAGAAGGCTCCGTCGTGGCGGATACCTTCGGGCTGGCTACTGGCCGTTCGGGTAGCGGCAACGTGGTGGCTACCACCGGTATTCGTGGCCTGGATGAAGAAGACCTCAAGAGTGCCAACTTCAATGCAGAACAGATATCGCTAGCGGAAAGCTTCCGCATCGATGCACCAGTCGCTGAGAGTTCCGCGGCCAGTGCGGGGCTGCAAACGCATAGCGTCCAGTACTTTGATGCTGAGACCGAAACTACAGGCACCAGCAACAGGCACGACCGATGAATCGCAGAACAATTACCGGCTTACTCGCAACCGTCAGCGTTTCACTCCTGACTGCGCCCACCCTTGCCTTCGATCTCGGCGGCCTTGCAGGCGACATTCTCAACAAGGCCACTTCCTCCACCACTCAGCCGGCCAACGAGCCGGTGAGCGACCTGTCCCGCGGCATCGAGGTGCTATCGATACTGACCACTGACGTCGCCGAGGATGAGGAAGTTGCGATCGGCCGAGAAATTGCCGGACGCCTACTGGGTGCTGCACCACTGGTTTCGGATGCCGATCTCCAGCGCTACGTCAACCGGATTGGTAAATGGGTCGCGCTGCAGTCCGAGAGGCCGGGTCTTGAATGGACATTTGGCGTTATCGAGTCCGACTCCATAAATGCTTTCGCCAGCCCCGGCGGTTACATCTTCATAACCAAAGGTCTCTACGCACTGCTGAACAACGAGTCGGAACTTGCTGGTGTACTTGGCCATGAAATTGGTCATGTGATCAGACGTCATCACCTGGAACTGCTCAATCAGTCAAAGCTCATCGATACCGGATCGAAGATACTCAGTGACAAGGTTCGCGACCGCACGCAGGTGGTAGACAACCTGATTGGCAACGGTGCCGAGATACTTGCGCGAGGTCTCGACAAGGATGCCGAGTACGAAGCTGACCTGATCGGCGTCGTCCTGGCTTCGCGGGCCGGCTATGACGCCTATGGGCTCCCCGTGGTGCTGCAGGAAATCGGCCACAGTTCGAAGGGGCATGAAGGAGGCGGTCTGATGTACAAGACCCACCCGCTACCTGACGACCGATTGGCTCAGCTTGACGAATTCGCCCCGCGCTTCCCTGATCAGGGCCAGCTTACTGGTACAGGACTCTATCAGCTGAAGAAGCGCTGAATACAACCCAAGCCGCCAATGAGGGCCTACTGAAGTAGGCCTTTCAGACAAGAACCAAACTCGCTCTAGCCGCCGTATATCCAGCTGTATGGACAAGCAGGAGGTGGCGGTTTGGGCAACTCAGAAACAAGTGCAACAAACAGGGACAACTGGATAATTCACAGAACCGGCGGACCTGTTCTGGCTACTGCAGTGCATGCGGGCCATACGATCCGCGAGGAGCTGCAACCCTACCTTGCTGCCGACGATGCCGAATTGCGCCGCGAAGAGGATCCACTAACGGATATTTGGGCCTCAGCGGCGCCTGATCACATGCTCTGCCGCACATCGCGCTTCGAGGTCGATCTCAACCGCTCGCGTGATATGGCACTGGCGACCAAGCCAGAAAACACCTGGGGCAAAAGAATCTGGCGCGAAAGCCCCCCGCAGGAGATGATCGAACGCTCCCTGGCGCAACATGACCGCTTCTACGCGCTCATGCGGAACTGGATCGAAGACCTCATTCGCCTACACGGCAAGATCCTGCTGCTGGATATTCATTCCTACAACCATCGCCGAGACGGCCCTTATGCGCCGGCAGCCTCACTTGCAAGCAACCCCGACATCGACCTTGGGCTTACCGAATTGAACCATGACCGCTTCGGCTCGCTAGTAGGCGTATTCAGCGAAACGCTCAGTCAGGTGCCTTGCCAGGGGCGTAATCCCGATGTCCGCGGCAATGTCCGTTATCCCGACGGTGGCAATTGGCCGGAATGGGTGTTCGCCGAGTTTGGCGACGATGTCTGCACGATTACCCTGGAATACAAAAAGTTCTACATGGATGAGTGGAGCGGTCATGCTTATCTGCCTGTGGTGGAAGACCTGCGCGTCGGTATTTCTCAGGCCATCGAGGCAGCAACACAGGAGTTGAAGCGATGTCGCTGACAGCCGATCTGAAAAGTGGAAAAAAAGTCGGGCATCTCAAGCCCCTCCCGCCTGTTGCAGCCGAAGTGGATCGCGAGCTCGTCGGCATAGACGACAAGGTAGACTGGTTGTATTACCTGTCGCCATTGCATAACGACGAAATCTGGGAGCGCTTTCAGGAAACTGGTTACAAGGAAGAGCCAAAGCTCGAATACGTCGCCGTTCCGGAGAACTACAAACATCTTCGCAAGGCGCTGCGTGAGCTGCGAGTGGATGACATCGAACATCCTGCCGTTCACGCCCTTCTTCTTGAGAAACAGAAAGAGCTGGAACTGCAATGCGAGCTTGTGCTCCTGCGCGATACGGAAGGTTTCGCAGCAGTATCCGTCGACCTGTTTGGCGGTACGGACCGAGCGCTTCTCCACACAGCCGAGCGAATCCTGAACTCGGTGGAGGATGAGGATCAGACTCAGGACAGCGCCGGCTGCGATGAAGTCGCTGCCGCTGCGGAGCAACACCTGGCCTATTACAGACAGAAAGCGCCTGACCTGGCCGCCAGGGTCATTATCCAGCCGGATCTGAACTCGATGATGATGGTTCACCGTGGCAACCTGGAAATCGCCCGCAGCGTTCATCTGTCGCCGGAGCGAATTGAGGCGCTGATGGCTCATGAAATCGGCGCGCATGTGGTCACTCGTTACAACGGGCACCACCAGGTTATCAAGCAACTGGAAGTAGGTCTGGCCCACTATGACGCCTTGCAGGAAGGTCTTGGAACGCTGGCGGAGTACCTCGCTGGCTATCTGCCTCCCAGGCGTCTACGTACTATTGCTGCACGTGTCGTTGCGAGCGACCTCGTCGTACAACGCAAAACGATCGTGGATATCTTCGAAGTTCTTCACGAAGAGCACGGCATTCCGGCAGAGGATGCGTTCGACATTGCGGTGAGGGCTCGCCGCGGGGGTGGTTTGACCAAAGACTCGGTCTATCTCCACGGACTGCAGAACCTGATCGAATATCTTGCCGATGGTGGCAGCCTCGAATTCTTGTACCTCGGAAAATTTGCTCTTCAACAGCGCTTCATATTGCAGGAGCTTGTGGACGACGGCTTCGTCGCCATGCCGCGCCTTCTGCCGCGTCACCTGGAATGTCCCAGCTGTTTGGAGAGATTGGAACGTGTTCGCAGCCTCAGCGTGGAATCGCTATTTCAAGGAAGACCGGAATCATGAAAATTGCTTTTATTATCAATGATATCTGTACAGAAAAAGACAACTACACAACGATCAGACTGGCTAGGAGAGCGATCGGTCTGGGCCATGAAGTCGTGCTCGTGGGCATCGGTAACCTCATCTACGAATCGAATGAATCACTTGCGGCAATGGTCACTCGGCCGAGCAGAAAGGACTATGAAGACGATAGCGATCTTCTGGCGGATCTGCAGTCAAACGAGGTGCCGAAAACCCGTTGCAACCTGAGCGAGATGGACGTGGTACTGCTGCGTTTCGATCCCGCTGACGAAATCTACACGCGGCCGTGGGCACCGCCATCGGCTCTATTGTTCGCGCAGTTGCTGGCCAACCAGGGCATCATCGTACTCAATGATCCCACCCACCTGACCGATGCTTCGAACAAGACCTATTTCCAGACATATCCGGAGCTTGTCCGACCGAAAACCGCGATCGTTCATGATGCGGCGGAAATCAAGAATGTGGTTGAGCGCTTTGGCGGCAAGGCTGTTATAAAGCCGCTGCAGGGTTCGGGCGGTCAAGGCGTATTCATCATCAACGAGGAGTCAGGGTCGAATCTGAACCAGATGATCGAAGCCAGTCTGCGCGATGGCTACGTTATCGTTCAGGAGTACCTCCCACTGGCTGCAGATGGGGATCTGCGTCTGTTGACGCTCAATGGCAAACCCTTGCAGGTCGATGGCGTTTATGCCTGCTTCAAACGCTACAACGATTCGGGCGATGGCCGGTCTAACATTACGGCTGGTGGCAAGATAAAGATGGCCGAACCTGATAATGATGCACTGCGTCTGGCGGAGGCGGTCGGGCCGAAGCTCGTTCGCGATGGCATGTACTTCACTGGACTGGATATCGTCGGCAACAAGATGATGGAGATCAACGTGGATAGCCCAGGTGGGATTTCCATGGCCGAAGACCTGACCGGCAAGGACTTCTCGGGCGCGATAATCGCTGACCTCGAGCGCAAGGTCCGTCTGAAGCGCTATTACGGCGGCAAGCTCAGTGTTACCGAGCTTGCTGTCATGTAGGTCTCAGTCGAACTAGACGTAGCCTGCCTTCTTGAGCATGGCATAGGCCTGGTTCAGACGCTTCGACTCCTCCTCGGCTTTCAGCCTTACTTCCGGGGCAGCACTGGCCACCTTGTCGGGGTGGCACTGCTTCATCTTCTGACGATAGCGCTTTCGAACTGCGGCTTTATCAGCCTCGGGGCCAAGGTCAAGCACCCTGAGGCAGGCCGAGATCGAATCTGGCGCCGCACGGTCGGCTCGCGCGTTCTCGGATTCCGCCTTCCCGTTCCTGGTCGCCTTGTACACGAAGATCTGACCATACTGGTCGATTTCCATTCTGAACGGCTCGCGGCAACTGCCGCATCGACCGATGCCCGCCTGGGCAGGTAGCCGAATCCTCATCTTGCGCTCGCAGCTTGGGCACCAGACGATCTTCTCCTGTTGTGATTGCGCCGCTGACTCGTTACCCCGATTTGTTGGGCCTTGCGCCGCATGGCGGGTACGTGCGCCTGCAGTTCGATCAAAGCGCCCGCGCTCGAACCCGGCCCCTCGCGATGGCGTAATGCCGAGTATGAGCAGCCATAACAGATTGAGTCCGGGCAGTATGACCAGTACAGATAGCCAGGCCGGCCATCCGGTATCTCGACTCCGTTTGGCCATGACTGCGAGAAAGGGATACAGCAGTATGAGATAGACCGGCAGCGAGGCGCTACTGAGGAGCCCATTGGCCCAGAGCAAGGCAGCGGCAGCCAGAAGGCCGGCCATGGCGGCCCAGTACGCGGACCGGCCCAGTCGGCCGTGGAAGGATAAATACAGCGAAACGATATCCATGCTCAGGTCATGCTCACATCAAGAGAAGGTCATTGATGGAGCATTGTACGCTGGCTGGGCGGCTCTGGCTGCGATCTGTGTGAATTTCAGCGGCTAAACGGATAAACCTGGCCGTCAGGCGACAGCGCCTGCAGGGTACCATCACGCCAGCTCAGCCTACGCGTACTGAACACATCACCGGTATTACTATCGCACACCTGATCAGCGCTTCGAACGATGAAGGTAGAAATCACGCCATTGCTGTCATTGTACTGCCAGGTACCTTGCAGCAGAACATCTGTCATTTGGCCATCCACCGAGCAGCGTCTGGTCACCAGCAAATTATCGTCGCTGACGAAACTGACCAGGATCGGACTCTCGAGACCGTTTTCTGCTGTGGCCTCCAATACCCAGAGGCCGGAAGGCGACGCTGGATCGTAGGGTCGAGTGTCCGGCGTGACCGGGTCGCCATCAGCACCAGGATCGATTGTGTCCTGCAAGCGCGCGAGTTGTGACTCGAGATGGCTGATAGCGTCGATGACCGGAATGAGACCAATTCGGGTAATCGTCAGTCCAGCGTTCGGCAATAGCTGCGTCACCGCTGTGGAGGCGGCAAAATCCGCTATGGTCTGCGCGAAAATGACCTGGGTCGCATTCAGCTTGGCCTGCTCGGAAATCGTAATGCCATTCTCCGGATTACCGTCGACATCGAGCGACTGCAGTAGGCGGATGATATTGGTCACCTCATCATTGATGCGCTCTTCTGTGGACATATCCAGCGGCGTGACGATGGGTGCAGCAGCCACTGCGGGCAGCGCCAGATCACCGATGGCAAAGGTCACCCGTTCTCCGGGCAGATAGCTGAACTCGCCCTTCGCATTTGTCACGGCCACACGGGACGCCGTGCGGTAGTCAATATTGGCTACCGGACTGTCGAGGAAGACCCCCGTTAACACCTGTGGCTCATCAGACGAAGGCGTCTGCCCCGCTCCACCACGGTCCGGCTGTCCCACTACAGGATCAGTGGCTTGCGCTGGACTACCGGAGTCACCGCTACTGCAGGCAAGCAGTGTAAGACCGAGCGAACAGACAAAAGCAAGATTGAGCTTGGTAGACATACAGGCATCCGTGACATGTGTATTCTTCGAATGTCCGTATTAAGCCATATCGGAAAATGCCGAACTGTGAACTGGCACACGCTAGCGTCCCGTCCGGGTCGCCCGGATCAGGCGCTACAGCTGCTGCTTGAAAGGTTTCAAGGCCACTTCGCCAGCTCGCTGCCAGAGCGACCGGCGTTTCCACCTGGTGAAATCGATAGGCTCACAGCATTGGACATCATCATCGAAATCGGCATTCAGACGGGCCGCAACTGCTGCGGAATCCACCACCATGCTGATCTCTTCATCCTTCTTCATCGAACGCTGGTTGAAGTTTGCCGAGCCGATACAGACCAGCTCGCCATCAACGATGATCAGCTTGGTATGGAGCATGGTCTTCTGATAGAGCAGCAGGGTCACACCGGCTTCCAGCAGTTGTTTGAAGCCATCTTCACCACCGAGTTGCGACACCCGCTGGTCGGTATGCCGGCCAGGCAGCATGACCGTTATGGAAACGCCACGGGCTACAGTCGCCGCCATAAGATCGATCAGCACGGGATCAGGCACGAAATAGGCGGTGGCAATCCGCACTTCGCTATGTGCGCCGAACAACAGTGCCTGAATGAGGGTTGCAACGTCTGACCAGCCGAGTGTCGAGCTGGACTTCAGCACCTGAATCGGCACATTGCTAAAAATGTTGCTACCCGGTTGCCGCACCTTGTCAGGCACCGAGACTGGGTGGAGAAGATCCGGCTCGACGAGACGACCCTCATCCACCCAGTTGCCCAGGAAAGCTGCATGCATACCTTCCAGACAGGGACCGGTGAGCTGAAAGTGCGTGTCGCGCCACTGATCGGGATTTTCAGCATTGCCCTCCCACTGGGACGCTATGCCGACCCCACCCGTGAACCCGATACACTGGTCCACCAGGAGAATCTTGCGATGGGTTCTGTGGTCGCTTCGCCACATTTTCCAGGTAGCCATCGGGCGAAACCAGCGAAGGATTACGCCGGCGTCCCGCATGTTGTCCAGCAGCTCGTCATTCATGGTAGCCGCGCCGTAGCTGTCGAGCAGCACACGCACGCAGAGCCCCTCCCGCGCCTTTTGAGCCAAGGCCTCGGCGAATTCGATGGCGATATCACCCGTCCAGTACACGAAAGTGAGAAACTCGATTCGCTCCTGCGCCGCGCGGATGGCCTCGAGCATGGCCGGAAAGATCTCACAGCCATTTCTCAGTATGCGTAGCGTGTTCCCGGTGGTGAAGGTGACGCCGAGCGCATGCTCGAGCACGGCTCGCTTATCAGGAATATCAGTAGAATCGGTCATCAGCTCTCCAGTAGCAGCGTTGCTGCTATCCGACTTCGTGTAGCTATCAGAATCAAAAGTCATAGGTGAAGCATAAACGCTAAGACTCGGGACCGCGACCGTCTCTTGAAATGGTCGACAGATTTCGAGGTGCGGTAGGCGGGCTACCGAGCTTCAGAATCATCTGCAGCCTGGCAATGCCCGGCAAGTTCGCCAGCAGGATCTTGATCGTTGCCAACATTGGCGTAGCCATCAAGGCGCCTGGGACACCCCAGAGCCAACTCCATATGATGACCCCGAGAAACACCGATACGGGGTTCAAACGCAGACTGTGCCCAACTGCCGTAGGCGTAATGAACTGGCCTTCGAGCGTGGTCAGGATCAGAAAGATCCCCGGCACCGCCAAGGCATCGGCCATTACAGGAAATTCGGTGAGTCCCACCATAGTCAGCAGTGCGGCTGTCGCCATGGCGCCGATATAAGGTACGAAGTTGAGCATTCCGGCCAGAGCACCCCAAAACAGCGGATTTGGCACCTCGAGCAGGAATAGATACCCCGCTGTCAGCAGACCAAGACAGGTGTTGATAATGGTGACCATGCCCAGGTAGCGGGAAATGTCGCGCTGTATTTTGGTCGCAATATAGACGGTCTGCCGCTTACCACGCCAGGTGGAGTTGAGGCGAACCATTCGACGGAGGAAGTGCTGGTTGGCCGACAGCAGGAAAAAGGTCAAAACCAGCGTGATGATGAGGTAACCGGTAAACTTCGGCAGGCTCTCTGTCATGAGACCACTCACCACGTCCGGCTCCTTGATTTTAACCGCCAGCGGCTCTGCCCCCTTCGTCACCTGTTCAATCTCAGTCAGGTTCTCCACTTCCTGTGAGACCCGCTGCAAGTCTCCGAAGGCGCCACCACCGGTGGCGACAAATTCCTTCAGCGTCTGCAGGTTCGCAGGCAGCTCTTTCAGCAGCTCCGCAGCTGGCTGGGCCAGAAAATCCGTGAGCACAAGCAACAGGACCAGCATCATCACTATGATGACGGCCGCAGTTAGGGCCGAGTGAATGCGATACCGGTTACCGAATTTGACGATGGGCAGCAGCAGCGAGCTCAATAGCCACGCCAGTACAATCGGCACGAGTATGCCCGAGGCGAAATATAAGGCCGTGGCTAGTGCAAGCATCGTCAATATGAGCAGACAAACGACCTTGCAACGCTCGATATGCAGTTCACTCTGGGTCATTGCAAAACTCTACGTGGAGATATCATTGTTATTGGGACGCCAGCAAATTGCTTAGTGGCTGCGGGCAACACATCCTGGGTTACGTTTCCTTCTGTTACATACGATATACTGGCACAAACCGCTGTTCCCGCCGGAACTTTCGATACACTGCCCTGGAATGGACTCATGCCCCCAAAGGATAGAACCCGCCGATTCATCGAACAGGTTTCGCAGATGAAGACGGAAAACCTGCAGGACAAGAGCAGAGTCGAACGCGAATACACGATCGATGAGCTGGCACGTGCGACCGGCACGACCACCCGTAACATCCGCGCCTATCAGGAACGGGGTATTCTCAGGCCACCAAGGCTGCGCGGTCGGAAAGGGATTTACTCCGATGAACATTATTCGCGACTGCGACTGATTGCCAACCTGCTTGAACGCGGCTACACACTTTCCAGCATTGGAGATCTTCTTACGGCAGTCGAGCAGGGAATGGACCTGAAGAATTTCGTCGGCATCGAGTCTGCCCTCACCAGTCCATGGACCGATGAGGAAACTGTAGTCATGCCGCTACAGCAGCTCATGAGCATGTTCGACACGAAGATGAGCGGTGAAGCGCTGGCCAAAGCCAGGGATCTGGATCTGTTCCGGATCGAGGGGGACCACGTGTCTGTTAGAAGCTTGCGGATGATGCAGGCAGGCGCAGAGCTGGTCTCGACCGGCATCCCCTTCGAAGAGCTGCTGGACATCATCCAGATGTTGCGCGGCAACGTGGAACGGGTTGCCAACGAGCTGGTGAAGCTCGTTTCAGAGCATGTGCTGGAAAAGTACGATGTCGAAGCCACGCCGCCGAAGGAGGACCTGCCTCAACTGGTCGATCTGATCTGGCGGCTGCGGCCACTTGCCGAGATGGCGGTGCATGCGGAGCTCGCGCGGGCGATGGAACGGGCCGCCAATCACTTCCTGGGCGACCGACTGGAGACTATCATCCAGGACCTGGAGGGCATCAAGAGAAATTAGACGCCCCTCCTCAGGCCCGTAAAGTGCCCCTCATACTTACGCAGCCTGCTGCTGACCGAAGCCGTCGACCCGTGCCACCAGCTCGTCCAGCTGCTCCAGATGATGTCGGTTGTCATGCTGCCACGGATGAAAGCCTGGCTTGAACCACGCAAACCATGCTGGAAGAGCCTTGCGGAAGACGCCCGGTCTCAGCCAGAGGTGTCTGGTGAGTGACCACCAGCCGCGTAGATTGGTCAATGCCTGGCTGCGCCGTAGAATCCTCAGATAGAAAATCGTGCACAAGGAGAAAAAGATGGTTGTGGCCATGAGCAGGGTCAGGCTGCGCAGGCAGTAGGCCTTCACCCCGGTGCCTATGACTTGCTGATAGACATCGAAGGCAACAGCCTTGTGCTCAGTTTCTTCCAGTGCATGCCACTCCCAGAGCGCCTTGAAACGTGGCTCGGCACCCTCGAGGGCGGCGGGGCTCTCGAGCAGTGCATCCGCCATGATTGCCGTGAGATGCTCAAGTGCCACCGTCACAGCCAGACAGTAGGCGGGTGAAGTTATCTTCTGCAGACGCTTCAGTCGCCGCGTTACGCGCGCCTCCATGGCCTTGATTGGGAACCCTGCAGCTTCCATCGCATCGTTATAGATCTGGTGCTCCCGGCCGTGCATGGCCTCTTGAGCAATGAAGGCCTTGACCGACGCCTTGAGTTCCGGCTCATCGATCTGATCACGATAATAGCGCACGCTCTCGATGAAGAAGCGCTCGCCCTGGGGAAAGAACAGCGAAAGCGTATTGAGGAATTGTGAAACATGTACGCCGTCGGCATGCCAGTCAGTCACCCTGTCGACTGGCAAGAGGAATTTGAGGTTGCGCTGTATCGGGTTGACGATGCTCATTGGACACTCCTTCCATAGGTGGAGATTTGCTCTTGTTATCTGCCATCAATCTATGGCACATAGATAATGTATACAAGCATACACGACAAAGGCAAGGACTTTTTTCATCAGCGCTGCTTGTACTTTGGACCCGAGTCACTAGGGTAAATAGTGCATGATTAAGCCGTGGCCATTCCTTTCAAGGCATGGCAAGGTAGGCGACTTTCCAATTACTCGCGGATGTTCGAATGCTGTTTACCGTACGTATGGTGCTGTTGAGCGTGCACTTCATCGTGGCCAGTCTGGTGGGTCTCGTTGTTTGCCTGGTTAGGCCTTTCAATCCCGATAACAGCCGTATCGCTGGACGGCTGTATGCCAGCCTCGCCCTGCCGATCCTCGGGGTTCGCGTTCAGTCGGAGCGACTCCCGGTAAGACCTGCACCCTGCGTCTATGTTGCGAATCACCAGTCAAACTATGATCTGTTCGTCATGGGTGGCATCATCGCGCCTCGCACGGTGAGTCTCGGGAAAAAAAGTCTGAAATACGTGCCACTCTTCGGGCAGTTATATTGGCTTTCCGGAAACGTCCTTATCGACCGCGGCAATGCCCTGCGATCCAGACAGTCGATGGCAAAGACGACAGAGACCCTGCGCCATCGCAATACATCCATCTGGTTCTTTGCCGAGGGTACGCGAAATCCCAGCGGCCAATTGCTGCCTTTCAAGAAGGGGGCTTTTCAGATGGCCATAGCGGCTGGCGTTCCCATCGTGCCGGTCTGCGCCAGCAGCTATATGCGGCATATTGACCTGAACCGCTGGAACAGCGGCACAGTGCTTATTGAAGCCCTGCCGGAAATCTCCACCACGGGTCTTGGCCCTGAAGACGTCCCCACCCTACTGGCACAATGTCATGCACAGATGCAGCAACGTATTCACGAGTTAGATGCGCGGGTCACATCCGGCCAATGAGCCGTATTATGAAGACGGCGACCGACTTGGGACGTTATGAAGATTGGCGGAAAGTAAGCAGGCAATATCTGAATGTAAGGCGCGGAACCGCTCTACAACAAGAGTAATATCGTGGAAACAATAGTAATGGTCGGGACGGGAGGATTTGAACCTCCGACCACCTGCACCCCATGCAGGTGCGCTACCAGGCTGCGCTACGCCCCGAAATCCGAGAGAACAATGACTTGCCACTCAGGAAGGGTGGCGATGATAGCCTAGGGCTCGAGAACCTTCAAGACTTCTTCGAGTTCTGTAATCATTTGGCGTATCAACTGGCGGGCCTGGGTCGCATCATCTTTCTGATCGTCACCAGTCAATTTGAGCTTAGCGCCGCCAATGGTGTAACCCTGGTCGTACAGCAGACCGCGAATCTGACGAATGGTCAGCACGTCCTGACGCTGGTAATAGCGACGATTGCCGCGCCGTTTTACGGGCGCGAGCTGAGGGAACTCCTGCTCCCAGTACCGCAGAACATGAGGCTTGACGCAGCAGAGCTCGCTGACCTCGCCAATCGTAAAATAACGTTTGCCCGGAATTGTTGGCAATTCCGCGTTATTACTCGCCTCCAGCATACGCCTCTACTTTCGTCTTCAATTTCTGCCCAGGACGGAAAGTGACGACTCGCCGGGCAGTTATCGGGATTTCTTCACCGGTTTTCGGATTGCGCCCCGGACGTTGATTCTTGTCCCGCAGGTCAAAGTTACCGAACCCCGACAGTTTGACCTGTTCGTTGTGGCTTAGTGCTTCTTTGATCTCGCCGAAAAACAGCTCGACCATTTCTTTGGCTTCCCTTTTATTGAGACCGACTTCCTCGAACAGCGTTTCCGCCATGTCAGCCTTGGTTAAAGCCGTCATTCACTAACTCCTTAGAACCGCTCCAAACTGCTCGCGCAGGCGAGTGACTATGTCATTGAAAGCGGACTGTACTTCTTCGTCACGAAGCGTTCGATCAGGGTGCTGCCAGACAACACCGATACCAAGACTCTTCGTGCCCTGTTCCAGCCCTTTCGCCGCCTCGCCGTTCTGCCCCTGATAGACGTCGAACAAGACCTGACGTTGAAAGTAGTCTCCCCCAGCAGAACGTACAAGTTCACTGACTGCGTGATAGGAGATGGCTTCATCAATAATGATAGCAAGATCTCGCCGAATTTCAGGATATCTGGAGATCGACCCGCTTTTCGGCAGATCGGTCGCCAGAACCTCGCTTAAGCGTAGTTCAAAACCGAAGACTGGGCCATTCATGTCCAGAATTTTCAGCGCTGCGGGATGCAACTTGCCTGCGTAACCAATCGTTGTATCGACCCCATCTTCAAGACCTTGATTTCGAATAGCTTTTTCAGACTTGCGAACAATTCTGCAGCGCTGTCCCTGTTGAAAGATGGCGCCATAGTGGCCGTTGTCGTCGTCGAAGGCCTCATAGCTGATGTTTTCATGGCCTGTTCGGGCCGCGAGTAACTGCTCGATGCTGCCTTTCATATCGAAGAAATCGACAGGTTTGGCCTTGGCATCACGACTCTCGGGCATCGGTGAACCGAATAAAACCCCAGCCAACATCTTGTCCTGTACGATCCTGGCACTCACTGCGAGCTCCGCGGGGCGGCCCGGTGGCATAGCACCAGTATTCGACATACCGGCTGTCGCTTGTTGCACGGGAACAAACCTCAGACCGGTTTCAAACAGTCTTACCCGGCTTTGCTGCCTGTTCTGGTTGTATCGCGTGGCCTGTAACAGGCCTGGCAACAAACTCACCCGCATCTGGCCCATGTCGCTGGCAATGGGATTCGCAAGATCGATACCCGGCAGCGTTGGGAACAGCTTTGACTGCTTTGCCCCGTCGACGAAACTGTAGGTAATGGCTTCCTGGTACCCCAGAGTCAGCAGTGCCTGCCGGATCTGAGCGAGCTCGCGCTGCTTTTCGGGCAAGGGCTGAAAACCGATGGCCGCTTTAGGCTTGGTAACCGGTAGTTTGTTGTAGCCGTAAAGGCGCGCAATTTCCTCGATGATGTCGACTTCCCGCCGCACATCAAATCGGTGAGCAGGCACATTGAAGCGCCAGCCATCCTTGTTCACCTGCTCCACCCGGATATCGAGCAGTCCGAGCAGTTGTTCAATTTCGTCGCGACTGAGCTGGAGCCCAAGGAGATCGGCCACATACTGTTCGCGAACGCTGACCGGAGGACGCGCCGGCATGGTCTCGACATTCAGCTGGACATCGACAGGCCCTGGTTCACCACCACAGATATCAAGAAGCAGCTGGGTGGCCCGATGTACGGCCCGCTCCTGGTGATCAGGGTCGACACCACGCTCAAAACGATGAGAGGCATCCGTATGCAGGCCATAGCCACGAGCTCGACCAGCCATGGGCACAGGCGCGAAAAAGGCACACTCGAAGAGGATGTTCCTGGTTTTTTCGGTAACGCCACTATTGAGGCCACCCATGATACCCGCTAGTGCCAGCGGCCCAGCGGCATCCGCAATGACCAGACTGCTGTCAGAGAGCTCTATGGTGGTCTCGTCGAGCAGTGTCAACTTCTCTCCGGAGACTGCGTGCCGAACCTGCAGCTCGTCCTTCAGCACATCCAGGTCGAAGGCATGCATGGGCTGACCCAGCTCCAGCATGACATAATTGGTCACGTCCACCGCCGCATCAATGCTGCGGATTCCGGAGCGACGCAGACGTTCTACCATCCAGACTGGCGTAGGCCGACTGAGATCGACATTGCGAACGATGCGCGAAGTGAACTTCGGACAATCGGCAGTAGCCGTAACCTTGACCGGGAACGTCGCATCATGAGCCGCAGGCACTTCAGCCGAGACCTGAGCCAGCAGTTCATCATCGATTCGTATACGATTAACAGCGGCCACTTCACGCGCAATACCAAGCACACTCAGACAGTCGCCCCGGTTGGGCGTAAGATCGATATCAATGATACTGTCGTCGAGCCTGAGGTACTGGTCTATCGGCTTACCCGCAGGGGCCGAGGGAGGCAGTTCCATCAAGCCATCAGCGGCTTCACTCAGCTGAAGCTCTGCTTCCGAGCAGAGCATGCCAGACGACTCCACACCACGCAGCTTGGCCTTCTTGATCTTGAAGGGCTCACCTTCGGCACCCTTAAGAACAGCACCAATACGGGCAAAAGGCACCTTGATGCCTGGACGGGCGTTGGGTGCACCGCAGACGACCTGATAGGTCTGTATGCCATCACTCACGGTGCAGACGTTCAGCCGATCTGCTTCCGGATGTTTCTCCATGGCCGTGATCTCGCCAACGACGACATCGGTGAAGGCGGCTGCCACAGTTTCCACGGCATCGACTTCGAGCCCAGCCATGGTAATCTGATGTACCAGCGCAGATGTGCTTAATGCCGGGTCTACCCAGTCACGCAACCACTGCTCGCTAATCTTCATTGCTTATCCTCAATACGCGGTGTCGCTTGCTAGAACTGGTTCAGGAAGCGCAAATCGTTTTCGAAAAACTGGCGGAGATCATTCACGCCATATCGCAGCATCGCCATTCGCTCGACGCCCATGCCGAAGGCAAAACCGCGGTATTGCGTGGTATCGATGCCAGAAGCCTCGAATACCGTCGGATGCACCATGCCGCAGCCCATGACTTCAAGCCATCTGACCTGGCCATTTTCGTCACGACCCCATTCGATATCCACTTCTGCCGAAGGCTCGGTGAACGGAAAGTATGAAGGGCGGAAACGAACCTCGAGATCGCGCTCGAAAAACTCTCGCAGAAACGAAACGATGGTGCTTTTGAGATCCGCGAAGCTCACCTGTCTGTCGACCAGCAGACCTTCGACTTGATGAAACATCGGCGTATGGGTCTGGTCTGAATCGTTGCGATAGACGCGCCCAGGACAGATCATCCGGAATGGCGGCTTCGCCGACTCCATGACCCTGACCTGTACAGGCGAGGTATGGGTACGCAACAAGGTGCCAGGATCGAAGTAGAACGTGTCGTGCATGGCACGCGCCGGGTGATGGGCGGGAATATTGAGGGCTTCGAAGTTATGGTAATCGTCTTCGATCTCGGGGCCTTCCTCAACGCTATAACCACAGCGGGTGAAAAATGCTTCGATCCGTTGCATGGTCCGGGTGACCGGATGCAACTTGCCAGTACTCTGCGATCGACCCGGCAGCGTGACATCAATGGCTTCAGCCGTAAGCTGGGCTTCTAGCGCCGCTGATTCAAGCTGGGCCCGCTTATCATTCAAGGCGTCCTGTATACCGCTCTTGGCCTCGTTTACCCGAGCACCGAAAGCGGGACGCTCTTCCGCACTCATTTTACCCAGACTCGACATCAGGCCAGCGAAATGACCTTTCTTACCCAGGTAGTCGACCCTGATCTGCTCGAGCGCCTTCAGGTCGCTCGCTTGTTGAATCGAACCCTGCGCCTGATGCAGCAAGGCTTCAAGGTTGTCCATTTGCCATCCTCATTGTTCTACCTTTGACCCAGACGAAAAAAGGGAAGAGTTGCCCCTTCCCCTTTTATCAGACCTATCAGACAGCCCCGGAGAGGCGCTGTCTTTACATCACTTCAAGCTAATTAAGCTGCCAGTGCTGTCTTAGCCCGTTCAACGACGGCGGCAAAGCCGTCTTTTTCGTTCATGGCCAGGTCGGCAAGTACGCGACGGTCGATAACGACGTTCGCAGCCTTGAGACCGGCAATCAGCTTGCTGTAATTCAGGCCGTTCATGCGTGCACCGGCGTTGATACGCGCGATCCAGAGCGCACGGAAAACACGCTTCTTCGCACGACGGTCACGATAGGCATATTGACCTGCCTTGATGACGGCCTGCTTGGCAACCCGGAATACACGGCTTCTAGCGCCGTAATAGCCCTTGGCCTGCTTTAGAATCTTCTTGTGCCGACGCCTGGCCTGCACACCACGTTTTACTCGAGCCATTTTCTATCTCCTCAACAAGCCAGCATGCGATTGATCAAAGGCACATCGCACTTCGCAACCTGCGCCATAGGACGCAAATGACGCTTACGCTTGGTACTTTTCTTGGTGAGGATGTGGCTCGTGAAAGACTGCTTGTGCTTATAGCCGTTGGCTGTCTTTTTGAACCGCTTACTCGCCGAACTCTTGGCTTTCATCTTGGGCATAACTTACTCCGCAATTGCTCTATTCAAAAACTGCTGTGAGTCTCTCGACTACTTCTTCTTTTTAGGAGCGATCACCATGATGGCCTGACGTCCCTCGACTTTTGGTCTCGATTCGACAGTACCAATCTCGGCAAGGTCCTTCTCGATACGTTCGAGAAGATGAATGCCGAGCTCTTGGTGCGCCATTTCACGTCCGCGAAAGCGAATCGATACTTTGGCTTTATCTCCCTGCTCTAGGAAACGCATCAGGTTGCGCAGTTTTACCTGATAGTCACCTTCTTCCGTGCCTGGTCTGAACTTCATTTCCTTGACTTGCTGTTGCTTCTGCTTTTTCTTCGAAGCGGCTTTCTGCTTTTTCTCGTCAAAGATCTTCTTACCATAGTCCATTATCTTGCCGACTATGGGGTCACCCTCAGACATCTGGACCAGATCGAGACTTTCTGCCTCCGCCGCGGTCAATGCTTCCTGCAAGGACACAATACCCATCTGTTCCCCAGAAGAGGAAATCAGTCTTACCTGGGTTGCGACGATATTCTGGTTTATTTTTGGACGTTCTTTGCCACTGCCTGCTTGGGTGCGCTTAATCGTGTATTCTCCATTGATTAACTGTTCTGATCCGGAATGCCTGCGGCCATACCGCGGCTTCTCCTACTGATATCGGCTTCGAGTCGTTGTATGAAAGCCTCGATACTGTCTGAGCCAAGGTCCTCACCTGTGCGCGTACGTACCGCCACGGTGTTTGATTCGACCTCGTTATCGCCCACGACAAGAAGATAGGGAGTCCGGTCAATTGTGTGCTGGCGGATTTTAAAGCCTATCTTCTCATTTCTCAAGTCACATACGGCCCGGAAACCGTTTAAATTCAATTTATCGGCGATTTTCTGGCAATAATCGGCCTGATTATCGGTAATATTCATCACTACAACCTGCTTTGGTGCCAGCCAGGTTGGGAAAGCGCCCTCGTATTCTTCAATAAGAATACCGATGAACCGCTCGAACGAACCGAGAATTGCGCGATGAAGCATGACCGGCGTCCGGCGCTCCTGCGTCTCGCTCACATACTGGGCGCCCAGCCGACCAGGCATGGAAAAGTCGACCTGCATCGTGCCACACTGCCAGACCCGACCGATACAGTCCTTCAGTGAAAACTCGATCTTCGGGCCGTAGAACGCACCCTCACCCGGCTGCAAATCCCACGGCAGCCCCTTGGCATTAAGGGCATCTTCCAGAGCCTTTTCGGCCTTGTCCCATTGTGAATCATCGCCAACGCGCTTTTCAGGTCTGGTCGAAAGCTTGTACTGCATCTGGGTAAAGCCAAAGTCAGCATAGACGTCGTGAAGAAAATCTATGAAGGCTGCACATTCAGACTGGATCTGGTCTTCCGTGCAGAAAATATGGCCATCGTCCTGGGTAAAACCGCGCACGCGCATAAGGCCATGCAAGGCGCCCGAGGCTTCGTTGCGATGACAGGAGCCAAACTCGGCGAACCGCAGTGGCAGTTCGCGGTGCGATCGCAGCCCCTGGTTGAAGACCTGAACGTGGCCAGGACAGTTCATGGGCTTGATCGCGTAGTCGCGATCTTCCGATTGGGTAGTGAACATGTCGTCACGGAACTTCTCCCAGTGCCCTGACTTTTCCCAGAGACTGCGATCAATGACCTGCGGCGTCTTGATTTCCTTGTAGTCGCGTGCCCGCTGTTGCGCACGCATGTACTTTTCGACCGCCTGATAGATGGCCCAGCCGTCCGGATGCCAGAAGACCATGCCTGGCGCCTCTTCCTGCATGTGGAACAGATCGAGCTTCTTGCCAACCTTGCGATGATCACGCTTTTCAGCTTCCGCCAGGCGGTTGAGATAGGCTTTGAGATCTTTCTTGTTGGCCCAGGCGGTGCCGTAAATGCGCTGGAGCATCTCGTTATTCGAATCACCGCGCCAGTAGGCACCAGCCACTCGCGTCAGCTTGAAGGCCTTGATTTTGCCGGTACTAGGCACGTGCGGGCCGCGGCAAAGGTCAATGAAATCACCCTGCTTATAGAAGCTGAGAGCCTCTTCACCGGGAATCGATGCAATGATTTCCTTCTTGTACGCTTCGCCCATCTTGTCGAACAGGCTAATGGCCTCTTCCCGACCCATGACGGAACGAAACACCGGCAGGTCATCCTTCGACAGTTCTTCCATGCGCTTCTCGATAGCTTCGAGATCATCTGGCGTGAACGGTCTGTGGAAGGCAAAGTCGTAGTAGAAGCCATCGTCGATGACCGGCCCTATGGTCACCTGGGCTTCCGGAAACAGATCCTGTACGGCCATCGCCAGAAGATGCGCGGCAGAATGACGAATGATATCGAGGCCTTCTTCGTCACGTTCAGTCACGATGGCGAGGCGGGTATCGCGGTCGATGAGAAACGAGGTATCGACCAGGGTCGATTGGCCATCTTCATGAATGAGTTTTCCACCCAGTGCTGCCTTGGCAAGTCCTGGACCAATGTCTGCGGCAATATCATGCACGGTGACAGCCTGACTGAACGCTCGTTCGCTGCCATCCGGGAGGGTGATAAGCGGCATAGTGACTCTACCTCGATTTCGATTCTGTTATTTACGCTGGTAGCAGAGGCTACACTTCGCAATTAAACGGCGGTGGATTCTATCAAGTGCTGGCGCCCATGGCTATCAGGTCAGGCTGTGAAACGCAGTCCCAGATGGGCTCGCGCCGTCGACCTGCCTAGGGTGCACTGACCACGAAGTCGCCTTCGAGGCGGCAGGTCAGCGCATTGCCGCAATATACTTCGCTAAGCATATGCAAGCGGCCTTTCTGACGGCGGGCGAACATGCTGCTGAAGCGCTGCCAGGCCTGTTCGTTGAGGGCACAGCGGGCAGTAAATGTCTCACGCATGGGCAAAAGGTATTCGATGTTCGAACGCTGTACGACGAGGTCACCATCGAGCCCTTCCGCTTTCAAGCGGACATAGATCATGGTCCACGCCGCAAGCGTCGCGACTGAGGCGATACTGCCGCCGAACACGGTGCCCTGATGATTGATATTGGGCGCAAACGGCGCTGATAGCGTAATGGCCGCCTCGCTCCGTTCGACCACCTCGACACCCATGGCCTTGCTGATGGGAATGTGCGTGTGGAGATAGTGGATGATAGCTGCCTTGTCCATTGAACCTGATTCCCTGTTGCTAGTGTTGAAGCGTCAGACCCGCCTCACGGAAATAGCGCGCGGCGCCGGGGTGGATCGGAGCGGCCAGGCGCTCGTTGGCCATAGCCTGGACGCGCAGATTTGCGAGTGCTGGATGGCGCTGCCTGAACGCTTCGAAGTTGTCGAAGACCGCCTTGACGAGCCGGTATACAGTCTCGTCATCGGTGGCGGCATCGGTAACCAGAACCGCTCCGACACCGAAGGTTGCCGTAGCGCCTTCGTTATTACGATACATGCCTGCCGGGATGGTCGCATCGCGATAGTAGGGAAATGCTGTCTTCAGTGATTTGATCATCTCGGCACTGAGTGGAATCAGTCGACTTTCGCACAGCGTAGTGACTTCCTTGACGGCACCGTTTGGATGTCCAACCACATAGAGCATGACGTCGATCTTGCTGCGACACAGCGCATCCGGCTGATCGACTGCGGGTAATTCGGTGATTTCGCTGAATTCACTGAAACTCCAGCCAAGGTGGCTGAGGAGAATTTCAATGGTAGCGCGCTGGCCGGAGCCCCTGCTCCCGACGTTGACACGTTTGCCTTTCATATCGTCGAGATCATGAACCGAAGAGTCTGCACGTACGACTGCAGTAAATGCCTCTGGATGCAGACTGAAGACCGAGCGGAGCGATTTCTGGGCAGACCTGGTCTCGCTGCCATGATAGGCATTGTACTGCCAGTCGGTCTGAACGATTGCAAAGGAGACGTCCTTGCGGGCGAGTGCCTCAAGGTTGGCGATACTGCCATCGGTGCTTTCGATGAAACAGCGGGTTCCCTTGTTGCTGTACACCTGGTTGACCAGGCGGCAGATGGCGCCGCCTGCAGGAAAGTAGACGCCAGTTTCATTGCCGGTCGCGATGGTAATCGTCGGCGCAGCTACTGGCTTTGGCGTTTCAGCCTGAGCGACGCCATACGACGCCGTCATTATCAACAGGCAGTGCAGCAGCCTCGACCGCCACCTGCCTGTTCCGAACCGTCCTTCCATGACAGAACCATCTCCTTGCGATTGCCTATCCGGCTACCTGAGCTGCTTTTGCTCGGGCGACCATCTGGTCGGGCCGAAGCAGGAATCGGGCAAGCGCTGGCAGCAACCAGATTGCGCCGACCATGTTCCAGATGAACATGAAGAACAGCAGCAGTCCCATGTTGGCCTGAAACTTGATTGGACTCAATATCCAGGTACAGACGCCGATACCAAGGGTGATACCGGTAAATATCACAGCCTTGCCTGTACTGCGCAGCGTTTCGAAATACGCATTCTGCAGCGAGCGGCCCTGTAACAGGAAGTGCTCGAACTTGGCGTAGATATAGATACCGTAGTCGACACCGATGCCCACACCAAGCGCGATAACCGGAAGCGTCTCGACCTTTATGCCAATGCCCAGTTGCGCCATCAACGCCTCACACAGCACCGAGGTGAGACCGAGTGGAATGACAATACAGAGCACCGCCCGAATCGATCGGAAGGTGATGTAGCAGAGTATGCTGACTACAGCATAAACGAAGGCCAGCATCATGTTCTTTGCGTCGCTGATGACCTCGTTGGTTGCCGCATCCACACCTGCGTTACCGGCAGCCAAAAGGAACTGAAAATCGTCCTGGGGGTTTTCAGCAACGTAATCTTCCACCACGTCCACGACGCGCTGCAGGGTCTCGGCTTTGTGGTCTTCCAGGAAGGCCAGCACCGGCGTCAGGCTGCAGTCGGAATTGATGAGGCCAGAAGGCGCTCGCTGAACAGAGGAGTTGATAACCTGCTGGTTACGCGACAACTCCGACCATTTGAAGTTACCTTCGTTGAAGGCCTTCGTTACGATCTTGGACACTGTCACGATCGAGGCGGTCGACTCAACGCCAGGGGTGTTCTCGAGACGCCACTGGAGTTCGTTCATCGCCGCCATGACAGGATAGCTCGAGCAACGCTCAGGCTCTGTCTTGACCATGACAACCAGCACGTCAGAGCTCGTACTGTAGTTTTCGATCATGAACTTGTTGTCCATGTTATATCGACTGTCGGCCCGAAGCTCCGGAGCGCCGGGATCGAGATCACCGACCTTCAGATCCTGCTTGAGATAGAAACCAAGCCCGGTACCTATGAGCGCGATCAGGATGGACACCGGCGCAACCGAGGGATGAGCAAACTTCGACATCCAATGCCACTTTCGATCGTGACGCTCGTCGTGGTTCTGAACATAGCGAACGCCGCTCTTGCTGATACCGACGTAGGACAGCAGCACCGGATGCAGCACGAGGTTGGTGACGATGACCACCGCCACACCGATACTTGCCGACACAGCCAAATCACGAATGACATCAATTTCGATGAACAACAGCGTCAGGAAGCCGATTGCGTCACTCAACAGTGCGATCATGCCGGGAACATAGAGTCCTCTGAAAGCGCGTTTCGCTGACTCATACGCGTTGTGGCCGTCCGCACTTTCCACAGCCATGGCATTGACGATCTGGACGCCATGACTGATGCCCACCGCGAAGACGAGGAAAGGCACCAGTACCGAGTACGGATCGAGTCCGAAACCAAGTAGTTTCAATATGCCCAGCTGCCAGAACACTGCAATGATCGAAGCAAAAATTGGCGTGAGCGTGCCGGACCAGCAACGCGAGTACAGCAGGAGCAGCACAAAAGTCAGGCCAATGGTCACGAGGAAAAACAGACCAATTGACTGAATACCGTTGATTAGATCACCGACTTTCTTGGCGAACCCCACGACGTGAATCTCGACGTTAGGGTTATCAGCGGCATATTTCTCACGGATCTTTTCTTCAATCGAGTTTCCAAAAGCCTGATAGTTCAGCGTCTCGCCAGTTTCAGGATTCTTCTCGAGCAAAGGCGCGGAGATAATCGTCGACTTGAAGTCGTCTGCGACCAACCTTCCGATTTCACCAGATCGCTGAATATTCTGTTCCAGGCTGGCCAAACGTTGCTTGTCCCAGCCATCGCCACCAGGAATAACCGTTCCACCCTGAAAACCCTCTTCGGTCACTTCGACCCAGCGAGTGTTCGGCGTCCAAATGGACTGAACACCCGCACGATCGACGCCGTTGAGGAAGAATACTTCGTCTGTAACCTTCTCGAGCAGATCCATGTACTCTTCGGTGAAGATATCGCCGTCCTTCACAGCCACAGCAATACGAATCGAGTTACCGAGGTTCTGCAGGTCTGCCCGGTGCTCCATCATATTCTTGATGTAAGGATGCTCGAGCGGAATGAGACGTTCAAAGCTGGCATCTGGCTTGATCTGGACCGCGTGATATCCGAAGAAGGCCGTCAGCAAAGCAAAGATGACCAGGATAATCGGTCGATTGTTGAATATCAGCCGCTCCAGCAAAGGCTCAGCTTTGGGGGTGGTAATATAATGTTCGCCCTTGTCGTGCAGCGGATTTGACATAACGAGCCCTTCGAGAAGTTCTTATTTGGGAATGCAGTTTAAATCTTGCTGATACCGTTCATGATGCTGACACCGCTTTCGCCGGTGATGAGGACCTTGTCCTCATTCACGATCCAGGCGGAGGTCAGCGACAGACGGTCATCGCGAATACGGGCGCGGAAGGTCCTGCCGTGATCCGAGCTGAAGAGCATGACGCCCGAGTTGCCGACGACAACCATTCGACCAGAGCTCTGCGCCATCCCGCCGGTCAGCGTGGCGTCGGTCTGCGAATTGATTTCGTCCCAGGTCGCGCCGTTGTCGGTCGAGAGGAACATGTTACCGCGCAGGCCGAGCAGGAGAACCTCATTCACATTGCCGGTACCGGTGACCCCAAAGAACGAGCCCTCATACGGGCTTTCCATTGTTTGCCAGGACTCGCCAGCATCGACTGAACGGAAGACGATGCCACCTTCCCCAGCAATGTAGATCGTTCCACCCGTCACCTGGTTGATGGCATTGAGGTGAAAGCGATCGAGATTATCGATGTTGCCAGAGTAATTCTGCCAGGTCTTGCCGCCATCGACCGTTCTGAAAAAGAAGCCGTAGGAGCCTACCGCAAAGCCCCGCTGACTGTCCTGAAACCAGACATCAAGTAAAGGCTTGGTCGGTCCAAGCTTGGCATCTTCCTGTGCATCTTCAAGGCTGTACTGCGCCTCTTCCAATTGCATTTCCAATTCGGCCAGCGAGCCCTTACCGCCTTTAGCGGTACCGTTGCCTGCCTGCAGTGCAGCTATTGCGGCTTCCAGCTCTTCGATAGTGGCCTCGGCTTCAGTGATCACCAGCTTGTTGGCGTCGTCACCGTCAAACTGCTTCGTCCACGTCTTGCCAGCATCGCTGGAATGAAGAATGACGCCGCTATGCCCTACTGCCCAGCCATGATCAGCGTCAGGAAAGTGTACTGCCGTCAGCAGCACATTAACCGGCACCTCGGCCTGTTCCCAGGTCTTCCCGCCATCATCGGAATAGATGATATGGCCCCGCTGCCCTACGGCAACCAGCCGCTTGCCTGCACTGACCACGTCGATCAGGAGCGTGGAAGTGACGAGGTCACTCTGAATGGCTGACTTTGCGAAGGGTTCTGCCGCGGAGGCGACCGTCGGCATGACGCCCGCCAATGCGGTCGCCAATGAAATACCCAGGCCGGCCTTGCGTAGCCAGAACTTCGCTGTGCGTGCTGAACTCATTTATGATTCCTGTAAGCAGCGGGGAGTTGTCACAATACTATCTGCCTCGACGGCGCAGTGCCTGCGGACTGAAGTAACGTCTTGATGGTGCTTCACCGGTGAACATTTTTGCAGTCTTCTCTTCGGAGTCCATACCCTGCACGTGGTAGCGCATGGATCTCAGGTCGTAAAACGCGTCGACCGTGGTCCAGGTCGTGGGTAGCTCATAGAAGTTCTTGAGGTGGGCCATACTGACACGCCAGAGCTCATCGCGGGTATCGTACTGATCCACCATTGCCACGTTCCAGCTGTCGGCGTCAATATAGAATACGCGCTTGCCATAGATATGGCGCTCGCCTTTCTTGAGCTTTGCCTCAACGACATGCACCCGGTGTTTTTCAAAGCGCAGAAGATCCGGGTTCAGGTGACTCGTATCGAGCAGTTGTTCGTAGGTAACGTCTTCCTGAGACAGCTTGTAGCTGTTGTAGGGAATGTACATTTCACGCATGCCCATGTACTTCCAGTCATAGCGATCTGGGCTGCCGTTATACATATCGGTGTCGTCGGCTGTGCGAAGACCCTCTGCATCCGCGATGGGTGAGTCGTATGCCAGGTTCGGTGCCTTTCGCACCCTGCGCTGACCAGAGTCGTAACCCCACGCCTGCCGGGGCTCCTTCACCTGATCGACAGTTTCATGAATAAGCACGGCACCGCCAGCCTTTCGTGCTGGCGCAATGTTGAAGGACAGATAATAGAACAGGACGTTATCGAGGGTTTTCGCGGATCCCTCTGGATTGTAATAATTGAAATAGACCTCTTGCTGAGAGGTGACCAGCGTGTACTCGCCATTTCGCTGTACGGCCACGTCGCTGGCCTTTCTCGTCACGAAGATTCCACGATAGCGGGTAATGTGATTCCAGATGGCCTGCAGCCCCTTCTGTTCGTCCGAGCCCTCCAGGATTGGGAACGGCACACCGCCATAGGCACCCTTGATACCGTTTCCGCCGTCTACGAGTTCGGCAGAAGTCGCGTTCTCGAAGGTATTCTCATAGACCCACTTCGGTGCAGCGTGAGTACGATGCGAGGTAAAGACCGGCACCTTGAATGAACTGGCGTAAGTCTTGACCATCGCCTGCAAGCCGTCCGACATGGCCGAGGCGTACTTGGACATGTTTGTGGAGTCTATCGTGAAAAGTGGCTTCTCATCTGCGAAGGGATTGGGATGATGCTGACCAGGCCGCTCATATTCTTTCGGTGGTTCGGTGATGCCGCCCTTCCAGTCAGGAATATCCTTGCCGTTGCCCTTGCGCGGCGCACCATAAGGCGTTAGTTCGTTCTTGAGCTTTGCCGCTTCTGCGGCAGAGACCTTCGCATGCGCGGGCATTTGGGCCGTGAGGACCACAAGGGCTGCGCAGGAAATACTAAGGAGCGTTCTAGAGGGTAGCGACCGGTTCATAAAAGTCATGCTGCTGTGTAATCCTGACGATTGTGAGGGACCTGGCACCGGAGGAGACGAATCACGAAGTCCAGACGGTACCCAACTTCATTAGCGTAGACCAGCACCGCAGTTTGTCCACGGTGGAGACGGCTGCTCCACCTGTGGCTGTCAGGCAAATCAATCTGTTTTATTGGCTTCCTGAAGTGATTTATACACGATCTCGTACAGATCTTTTGATATTTCGGTCTCACCCTCCGGATTCGCCAAGGCCTCCAGCTCTGCCCTGAGCAGGCTGCTGTATGGCTCCGAATACTTCCGCCACCGGGTCAACGGCGTGGTCATTCGGGAAGCGATCTGCGGGTTGGTCTGATCCAGCTCAGCGATGGTTTCACGTATGAAGCGATAGCTGTCGCCCTTGGGGTCGTGGAAGCAGGCCCAGTTCTGAGCGGCGAAGGTCGTGAAAAGCGAGCGCAACTTGTTCGGATTGAAGCGGCTGAACAGACGATGTTCCGACAAGCGCTTGATATCCGCCAGGGTCCCATACTCTCTGGAGGCTGCCTGAAGTGCGAACCAGTTATCCATGACGAGGCCATCGTTTTGCCATTGCTTTTCAAAGGCAGCAATGGCCTGCTCCGGACGGTTCGACTGTGAACGAGGATAGCGTAACAGGGCTCTGAAGCCGGCCAGTTGATCTGTCATCAATTGAGCGGTTTCGAACTGCTGCCACGCCCGTTCGGCGTGCTCCGGCAGGCGTGAAAGAATGGCCAGACAGGTATTGCGCAGCGCGCGCAGTTCCGCCCCTGCCTCACGATCCGCAATGTTCGTGTGTGAGGCCAGCTCGTCATAGCATTGGCTGGCGGCCTGCTCCAGTTGCTTGCAGATTTCCAGCGTCGCCTGTTCGTAACAACTCAGCGCAAGCTGAATATCCACCTGTGGCAGGCGCTCAATCCAGGCAGAGAAGTCCGGCAACTGCAACAGGAGCGCGCAGAAGGCTGGGTCCTGGCTGCTGATTGACCCCGGCTTCAGGTACTGCTTCAGCGCGCTCGAATATTCCTGCAGGAATCCTTTGTCAGCCTCATCGATCTCGACCACGCCACCCCCTTCGCTATCTCCGGCAGATGCGCGTCCCAATACCCTGTCGAACAGACCGAGGGCGAGAATCTGCCCAGCGTTCCAGCGATTGAAGCCGTCACTGTCGTACTGCATCAGATGCAGCAGCTCAGTGGTATCGTACTCATACTCCACCCGAACCGGCGCAGAGAAGCCCCGGTTCAGAGAAATAACCGGCTTGTGGGGGATACCCTTGAGAATGACGGTCTCTTCCTTCTGACGCAGCTCGATCATGAGGCCATGACCTTCACGGAAACTGGCAGCAGCCGTGGACGCCGAGTCCACGTTGGTATCGAAATCCTTGCCATCCTCAGATACAAGACCAATACAGAACGGGAAGTGCATTGGCTTCTTGTTGGTCTGGCCAGGCGTATCCGGTATGTGCTGACGAATACTGAGCTGGTACTCGCCAGTTTTCGCATCATAGCGGTCCTTGATCTTGACGCAGGGCGTGCCAGCCTGACTGTACCACAGCTTGAATTGGGTGAGATCGCGCTCGCTGACTTCTTCCATGCACGCGACGAAATCTTCTGTCGTGACAGCCTGGCCATCGAAGCGTTCGAAGTACAGATCACTACCGCGCCTGAACAGTTCGTCGCCGAGCAGGAGGTGAATCATACGGACGACTTCCGCGCCCTTCTCATAAATGGTGAGCGTATAGAAATTCGATATTTCCATGTAACTTTCAGGACGCACGGCATGGGCCATGGGACCTGCGTCTTCCGCAAACTGCGCGGTTCGAAGGAAGCGGACATGTTCGATTCTGTTGACCACGGGCGAGTGCATGTCGGCACTGAAGCAGGCGTCACGATAGACTGTAAACCCCTCCTTGAGACTCAGCTGAAACCAGTCACGGCAGGTGACACGGTTGCCTGACCAGTTATGAAAATATTCATGGGCTACGATGGACTCGACACGATCAAATGTGGCGTCACTGGCTGAAGCCGGGTCTGCCAGCACACAGCTGGAATTGAAGATATTGAGACTCTTGTTTTCCATCGCCCCCATGTTGAAATCGTCGACCGCAACAATATTGAACAGGTCAAGATCGTATTCACGGCCATAGCGCTCTTCGTCCCACTTCATCGCCTTCTTGAGACTATCCAGCGCATGGCGGCACTTGCCGGCGTTGCCGGGATCGACGTAAATGTGCAGGTCGATGTTGCGACCAGACATGGTGGTGAAGCTGTCCTCCACCCTGTCGAGGGTGCCTGCTACCAGCGCAAACAGATAGCTCGGCTTGCGGAAGGGATCCTCCCAGACAGCCCGGTGGCGGTTCCCATCTACGTTCTCCTCGCTGACGAGATTGCCGTTGCTGAGCAAGACCGGATATTTATCCCGATCAGCTTCGATCGTGCAGCGGTAGGTAGCCATCACATCTGGTCGATCAAGGAACCAGGTGATGCGCCTGAAGCCTTCAGCTTCGCACTGGGTACAAAACAGGTTCTTCGAACGGTACAGGCCTTCCAGACGGGTATTGTCCTGTGGCCTGATTCGACTCACGGTTTCGAACTCGAAGGCTTGCGCCATGTCGTCCCGGTAGCTGACGAGCATGCCATTTTCGTCGATACGGAAGTCATCCTCCGAGAGTCGCTCGCCATTGAGACTGGCGCTGACGAGTTCGAGCGCTTCGCCGTGTAACCACAGATCGGCCCTGGAACTGGCGTCTGCTGGCTGAATAGTCAGCTTGCCGGTGATCAGCGCATGGTCCTCATGGAGATCGACATAAAGATCGACCGTGTCGATCCGGTACGCTGGCGGTGTGTAATCGCGCAGGTAGACAGCCTGATTCTGCGATGCGCTCGCGGCCTGGGCCTCTGGCCCGGGAGCAGCATCAGGAATGTCGGGCTGGGTAAGTTTTGGTGCTGTCGCTGTAGGCTCTGGGCTGGTGCTCAATGTCGTTCTCCCGTCTCTCTGATGGTCAGGATCTGTTCGGCTTGTGTTCCGCAGGCCGATGTCTTTTTCGGCCCCACATACCCAGTACGTTTGTCTTCCGGAAAGTTGTTGATGTGCTCATAGCGGATGATCGCCTCCATGCAGAGCGCTTTCTGCTCCTGTGTGAGCGGTTTACCGTCAGGCCAGCGCCCGAGCTGCAAAGAGTGCCTCAATGCGTCGTAGACGTCCGGTGTAATCTGTTTGAGAAGAGTCTGCAGGTCCATGAACTTTTCCTATGCTAACGCCAAATCGATCGGTCAATGCAGCGGAGCGTGCCGCTTGGGCGGCTGTCTGACAAGTGACGAACAGGCTTGCCACAATACGCCGCTGAGGAAGCCGATGAAGTGAGCCGTATCGGCCATGTAGACGTCAAACAGCTCACTGAGATTACTAAGCCCGAAGGCCATGCCAATGATGGCCAGGATAACAAAGCCAGAAGGTCCCCAAACCGGATTACTCTTGTCCAGCATGAGGGCCACCGCATGCACGCCCACCAGTGCGTATAC
The DNA here is from genome assembly GCA_002354735.1 of Gammaproteobacteria bacterium UBA2679. GTDB lineage: Bacteria > Pseudomonadota > Gammaproteobacteria > Pseudomonadales > Oleiphilaceae > Allohahella. The sequence goes on from DEMD01000003.1 coordinate 447,248, forward strand.
GACACCTGAGAAACCAGCGAAGGCCGCCCCGTGAAAAAGGTACTGCGCCAGGTTGCTGGCCAGCGCAGACGTTAGCATCAGCCCAAGCATCCACAACCTGCCGTGCATCAACTCGATGGCTCGCCCAAAAACGAAGAGACCGAGCGCGTTGCCGACCAGATGCAGTACCCCCAGATGCGTCAGAGCGGGGGAAATCGGCCGCCAGAGTTGCCCCTCCAGCAGAACTCGCCAGAGCACCTCCCAACGCTGAGCCAGCCCATCGACGCCATACAGCGAGGGCGGAACCATGTAGAAATCATCCTGCGACGGAAACCGGCCGAAACCGGTCCAGGCACCTACAAGCAGAAGCAAGGCCAACGTGAGCCAGACCAGCGGGAAGCGGGCCGTGCTCTCCAATATCGTATTCGAGAACGACGACTCCTCGGAGCTGCGCTGACTTCTCTTCGCACGCAGATGGCTGACCTCGGCCTCGACCTGCTGTCTGATCTCGGGGCTTCGGGTATAACGGCTGAATGCTTCCCTCACCTTGTCGACCAGGGCCTCGTCTTCGACCCAGATGCTTTGCAGGCCATTCTGCTCGATCACTCTCACCGGCACGCCGTTGAGCCTCAGTGCTTCGTACAGCGCGCTGATATCCGTTTCGACATCGAGCTCTAGAGCTTTGAACATGCGGAGCCTACCATTGGGATTCCTTGCCAACGTCTACCCAGACAAACTTGTCTTCACTGATCTCCTGCTCATTATCGAGCCGGTAGGCCACCAGTTTGCCGTATTTCACGGCACTGTAATCCAGACAGCAAATGTTCGGTCGGATACGGCGTGGCTTGCCGGTCAGCCAGTAATGCCCCATGAACAGCTTCGGCTCGTGAGGGCCATAGTAAGCCAGCATGGCCTGTTCTTCAGGCGTCAGCAGGCGATCTTCGACGCTCTCAGGCAGCGCATCAGGCTGAAATACAACGTCACCATAGGTTTTAGGGTTGGTCGCCCAGTATTTCGTTCTGAAGAAGTCACGGACGAAACCATCGCCGCCGGCTATGCGCACACCAGCCGGCAATCGAAGATCGGTACCACGGGTGAGACGGTCCATCACCTTATGTTCAAAAGACTCCGGATTTGCTGAAGCCTTGAGAAAATCCAGGTCGATGCGCGCATCGGGGTAACGCTGGAGAAACTGCGCAATCAGATCGTTGTCCCAGCAGGCGTGGACTACACGGAAGTGGCCGAAATCCAGCAACAGCGGCAGGGTCATGAACCATTCCAGATAGGCGGCCCACTCATGCGGATGCAATGCGAACTGGTCCAGCGTCTCCTTGATGAGTCGGTCATTACGCGGGGTACGTTTTCGTAAATAGCGCTTTTCCGAAGCCTCACCGTCCGTGGTGCAGTAACTCAGGGCGTTATACTCGTGATTACCCATGATCGCGTAGGCCTGGCCGGCGTCGACCATTGCCCGAACTGTACTGAGTGCCTCGCGTATGCGCGGCCCCCTGTCGATGATGTCGCCGACGAAAATCGCCTTCCGGCTTGGATGACGATAACAGCCACCCTGGCGGCTATAACCGAGCTTCTCGAGCAAACGAATGAGTGTGAGGCCACAGCCATGAACGTCGCCAATGAGGTCATAGCCTTCGCAAATGCTGGTTTCAGGCACAGCTGCTCCCAAGGGCGCAGGCAAGTCTAAAAACCTCCCAGATGCCCGGACCAGCCAAGTTTCTCACGACAGATCTGATAGAAATCATGCGATTCTGGATGAATGAGGCGCAGTTTCTGGGGCTTCTTGCTAATAGTGACTGTATCGCCAGGGGCGCAGTTGATATGGGTCTGACCGTCACAGCTGATATGCGGATAGGTTTGGTTGTCTTCACCGATCAGAATCTTGATCTCGCTGTTGCCGTCGACCACGATGGGTCGTGAACTCAGTGTATGTGGATACATGGGGACTAATACGACGGCGTCAAGCTTGGGGTGCATTATTGGTCCACCAGCAGAGAGCGCGTACGCCGTAGAACCGGTCGGGGTAGCGACGATCAGGCCGTCCGAGCGCTGGCTATTGACGAATTGACCTTCGATATTCAGTTCGAAGCTGATCATGCGGGTGCTTTTACCCGGATGCAGCACGATGTCGTTCAGCGCCAGACCGGTACCGATAGGCTCACCATTCCGTCGCACCAGCGCACCAATGAGGAAGCGGTATTCCGAGACATACTTGCCCTTGAGCACCTCGAGGATTTCAGCTTCGACCGTGTTGGGCGAGATATCCGTAAGGAAGCCCAGACGGCCCCGGTTGACCCCCAGAACAGGCACATCGGAGCCAGCAAGCGCGCGGGCAGCACCAAGGAGACTTCCGTCACCGCCTACGACAATGACGAGATCACAGCTCTGCCGCATCATTTTGGCCGTCGATACCTGGGCTGAGTGGCCGGGCATCACATTCGCAATCCCGTCATCGAGAATTACCGAATAGCCTTGAAGGTTCAGAAACTTGTTGATGCGCCTGACGGTGTCGATGACCTGTACCGACCCCAGTCTGCCAATCAAGCCAATATTTCTGAATTGATCCATGTGTCTGTCTACTCCTGGAGGACGGGAAAGGCTGCTCTCTGAAGGCCGCCAGTGTGAATCATGACGTGTCGGCGCTGGTCATGCGCGACGCCTTCGAGTGCCACCCGTGCAACCTTGCCGGTGTACACAGGATCGAGCCGGATACCATACTCTCTATCGAAGCCTGAAATAAAGTCTCTTAACCAATCTGTCATGCGCCCGAAGTTGCCAGCGTCGCCGCCATCCTCAAGGACCCATTCACATTCAACCGGCACGGCCTGTGCGGCGATCGCCCGGGTTACGGCATCGCCTAGCCAGTTGCCAAAGCGGCCTGCGGGCACGCCGACGATTCGGCAGTGCTCTGAAGCCTCGCAGATAAACCCCGCCATAGTAGCGCCGGTGCCGGCGCCAACATACAGCGTGACAGGGTCGACCGCACTTGGCTGCAGCGCATCGAAAATGGATCGCGCCCACACCCGGACGCCTCGCACCGCAGCAGCATTGCTGCCGCCTTCCGGCAGCAAGCAGACCTGATCAGACGCAAGACCTAGGCGCTCTGGCAGCCCCTGCCACTGCTGATCGCGCTCTGCTCGATAGGTAACACGATCAAGATGGTGCAGCTGCATCCCCAGGCTGCGCAGGGTATCGATGGTGGGCGTGTTCGAATAATCAAGGCCGCGAATAAAGCCGTGAACTGTCAGCTGCCGAGCGGCGCAGGCATGCGCCAGGGCGTGCAGGTGGTTTGACCAGGGCCCGCCGACAGAGACAACAGGCGGCGCTTCTGCTTCAAGGGAGGGAAGGTTGTAGAGCAGCTTGAAGTACTTGTTGCCCTCGCCTGCTGCCCCAATACAGTCCCCACGGACCACGAGAAACTGCCCCTGTCCGGGCTGTGGAAAGCTGGTGCTCGCAGGAATCAGCTGGATCAGAGGCGTGATATCAGAGCTCGACTTTATGAGCCTCACAGCGGTTGTCTTCGCCATGTTCATAGTCAGCAGGCACAGTGATCCTTTCGACGGTCTTGCCACAGACTTCACATAATGGGGTTTCGTAGTGCTCCAGCCAGTGCTTGTAGTTCTGCTCGGTCACAAAGCAACGGCTGGCGGCATAGGCCAGCGGCTTCTCCGAGTAGATCTTGAGATCCGCCGCTGGCAACGTCAAATGTCCCGCACCCGGATGGTATACCACGAAGACAACATCGAGCTCAGACAGCCTGGTTACGATCTCCATCTCATCATGATCCTCGACCTGGGCCTGGGCAGACTGGAGTTCCGCTATCAACTGATCTTCTCGTTCAGAGCGCATCTGCAACTCCGCTTCACGCCGTTGTAACTGCTCCTTCACGATGGAAAGCTCAGCCCGCAGGCGGCTGGCATTGCGGTCCTCATCGGCCCCACCTGCTTTTCCGCTCACTGCACCTGCCGCCACCTGCTTCTGTAGCAAACGCATCTGTTGCTTGAGCTCATCGACCGTAGCTTGCAGCTTGAGGACCTGTTCGCCACGTTCCTTCAGTCGCGCTTTCAGCTGGTCGCTGAGTACGCCAACCTGCTGAAGCTTCTGTTCGAGTACTTGCGTCCGGTTCTTGTGTGCCTGCTGCTCCAGCCGCTGTGCACGAACAAGATCGCCAATTTCGGATTCATGCTGGCTCGACAGCGCCTTTATCCGCAGCCGCTGATCGCGCAGGAGTCGCGCCAGACGGGTCCGGTGATCTACCCCCGTGCCATCACGCTCGGGTGTTGCCTGCAACTCATCACTTAGACTGAGCGCATCTTCGTCGCTGAGCTCCTGACTATCAGCGTCACTGAACTGATCGTGAACAGGCAACTCACGATAGCCGCCACTCTTAAGACCTGACGCACCGCCACTTGCGCCCTCTGCAACGCGGTCGAATCCTAGCCTGTTATCCTTGATGGCCTTGCGAATAACCTGGAAGTCGTTGCCGCCAGGACGCATGTCCGGATCCCACAGGTCAGCCAGATGCCACGAAATCGGACACTGGCTTCGACAGGCCAGACGAATTGGGCCGGCACCAAGGTCGGGGCCCGGTCCGGCTATTCGCGCGAGCCTTCTCAACGGCAGGTTCCATTCGGGATCGGCGCGACCGTCTTCATCAAAATAGATCTTGAAGAAGACCGTGGCGCGAACCTGGAGCTGCTCATCCATCACGGCATAGACAGCGAATGACTCGGCATCCGCAAGATCAGGCATCGACACGACGCCATCGAGCACAGCTTCGAATTCGGCAAACCGCATCTGCCGGACCACGTACTGGTCTTCCAGAAACAGTACCGCTTCGAAACCATTAACCATTTCTGTTTTGGGCATTCGATCCCCGACTTCAAAAGCACTCCGGACGACATGCTGTCGAGCCGGTCCAACAGGAAAAAAATAGCACTAAAAGGCTGGGGTGTCAGTGCCAGCTTTGTAGCTGGCACTGTGAAGGGTCGGACTTGTGACGGGGTTGGCTTCCGCGAACGGCCTAGAGTGCTGCGGCTACACGGCAGCCCTGATTGATCGCGCGCTTGGCATCCAGCTCGGCAGCGACGTCTGATCCGCCTATAAGCTGCACTGGAATACCTGCTGCTTCCAGCGGTTCGAACAGCTCTCTCAACGGCTCCTGTCCTGCGCAGATGATGACGTGGTCGACATCGAGCACTTGCGGCTGGCCGTTGACAGTGATGTGGAAACCTTCATCGTCGATCTTCAGATATTCACAGCCTGACAGCATCTTGACGTCTCGATGCTTCAGCGAGGTCCTGTGGATCCAGCCGGTGGTCTTGCCAAGATTCTTGCCAAGCTTGCTGGTCTTGCGCTGCATGAGGATGACCTCGCGCGCGGGCTTCTCGATCTCTGCTTCCACACCAGCAACACCACCACGATGGTCTACGCCCAAATCGACGCCCCACTCCTCCATAAACTTTTCGGTATTGAGTGCCGGTGATTCACCAGTGTGCGTGAGAAATTCAGAAACGTCGAAACCGATACCACCGGCACCGACAACCGCGACCTTCTGACCTATTTCCACTCGCTGATACAGGGCGTCGATATAGCTCACAGCCTTCGGATGATCGATACCTTCGATTTCAGGGGTCCGCGGCTTCACACCTGTTGCGAGCAAGACTTCATCAAAGCCCTGATCAATCAGGTCCTGCGCAGTCACGCGCACGCCCAGTCGCACATCAACATTGTGCTTCTTCAGCATGACGTCGTAGTAACGCAGGGTTTCGTAGAACTCTTCCTTGCCTGGGATCAGCTTCGCCATATTGAACTGACCACCGATCTTGTCAGCCGAGTCGAACAGGGTCACATCATGGCCACGCTCTGCGGCAATCGTCGACGCCGCCAGTCCAGCAGGCCCGGCACCCACCACGGCGATCTTGCGTGGTTGCGCAGTCTTTATATAAACAAGTTCGGTCTCATGACACGCGCGTGGATTCACCAGGCAGCTCGTCAGCTTGAGCTGGAAGGTGTGGTCAAGGCAGGCCTGATTACAGGCGATACAGGTGTTGATTTCATGTGCCTTGCCGGCTGCCGCCTTGTTGACGAAGTCGGGGTCCGCCAGGAAGGGACGCGCCATGGAGATCATGTCGGCATCACCGTCGGCCAATACCTTTTCAGCTACTGCAGGCATGTTGATCCGGTTGGTGGTGATGACCGGAATGTTGACATGCGGCTTGAGCTTCGCTGTTACTTTCGTAAAGGCCGCGCGCGGCACCATGGTCGCAATTGTCGGCACTCGTGCTTCGTGCCAGCCGATTCCAGTGTTCAGGATAGTGGCGCCGGCCTTTTCTATGGCCTGACCAAGCTGTACAACCTCATCCCAGGTGCTGCCATCGTCGATGAGATCGAGCATGGAGAGGCGGTAGATGATGATGAAATTCGGTCCGACTCGCTCGCGTACCCGACGAACGACCTCGATAGGCAGTCGTGTTCTGTTCTCATAGGAGCCGCCCCACTTGTCGGTGCGCTTGTTGGTGTGCGAAACGATGAACTGGTTGATGAAGTAGCCTTCACTCCCCATGATCTCGACGCCATCGTAGCCGGCTTCCTGAGCCAATGCGGCGCAGCGGGCATAGGCTTCGATCTGCTCATCGACTTCTTCGGTCGACAGCTCCTTGGGGTTGAACATGTTGATTGGCGCCTTGATCGCCGATGGCGCCACAAGCTTGGGATGGTAGGCGTAACGGCCAGCATGGAGAATCTGCATGCAGATCTTGCCGTCGTAAGCATGCACAGCGTCCGTGACGATCCTGTGCTTGGCCACCTCTTCCGGCGTCGTCAGCTTGGAGGCACCCTGCGCCACACAGCCTTCTTCGTTCGGACCGATGCCACCGGTGACAATCAGGCCAACACCGCCCTTGGCTCGCTCTGCGAAATAGGCTGCCATGCGGTTGAAGCCGTTCGGAGACTCTTCGAGGCCAGTATGCATGCTGCCCATCAACATGCGGTTCTTCAGGGTGGTGAACCCGAGATCCAGTGGGCTGAGCATGTGTGGATATTTCTGATCTGACTCGAGAGTCGCGTGCATACTGATCTCCGCTGGTGAGCTGGCTGCCCAACATCGGGCAACTGGTCATTCTGTAGCGCTGTAATGTAGACCCTGACAGACAACAGGACAATGTCCTAAACTTACAGAATCGTATCTCTGAAGCGCAGGCCCATGACACGTCCCAAAAGTAGCGCTCGCCCACTTGGCGATGTATCAGTAAATTTTCTGCGTTTGCTGATCGATACTGCACAGATTCTAGGCGCGACCCCCGATCCCGTTTTGCGTAAATACAAGCTCGGCGAGGAGGCGCTCCAGCAGCCCCAGACGAGAGTGAGCATTCAGCGTTACATGCGGATCGGTAAGGAGCTGATCGATCTGAGCGGCCGGGCCGATCTGGGGCTTGAAATGGGCGCGCGGATGCAGGTTACCACCCTCGGGCTACCGGGTTACGCCGCGATGACTGCAAACTCGCTTGAACACGCCATCAGGCTGGCCATCATGTATGAGCGACTGGCCAGCAGGAACCAGCAAGGCAGCAGTCGCTATTATCGCGAGCAGATCAAAGATCGATCACGCGCCACGAAATCGAACCGTCGGCTGCACGGCGTAGCTCAACTCTACTCGCTCGAACCCTATAACGAATATAACCACTTCGTCGTCGACGCCACCCTTGCCGGCTGGTTCGCGATTGCCCGCTGGCTCACCGGTCGAAGCGATATCGTCGACTATGTGGAAGTGGAGTATCCGCAACCTGACTATGCTCAGGCCTACAGAGCCTTCTTTGGCTGCCCTGTGTATTTCGGCCAGGCGCGGAATGCAGTGCTGTTTTCAGAATCCGCCCTTGACCTGCCATCACTGTACAAGCACCCCTTGACGCACCTGCAGATGCTAGGCATCTGCGATGAAGCGCTTACCAGAGTTCAGGTGGATATGACGATGGCAGAGCGAGTGTCGGAGGTCATCCGTTCTCGTCTGGAAAGTGGCGGTATCAGCCTTCTTGAAACAGCCGATCAACTGGTGACGACCCCGTGGTCGCTGCGTCGACAGCTCGCGAGAGAGAACACCAGCTTCAATAGACTTCTGGATGAGGTGCGTCGCAACCGCGCGGAACTCCTGGCGAAAACCACAAACCGCTCACTCACCCAGATCAGCTTCGAGCTTGGCTTTGCCAACCCCGCTTCGTTTCACCGTGCCCGCAGACGATGGCAGGCAGACGAATGAGCAGCCAGACTTACTCGCCTCAGCGCGTCGTCTAGAGTTCCTCGCCATCGTCCTGGTCGCTGTCATCATCGAAGAAAATGTCACTACTGCGTGAAACACTCTCCTCCATAAGTTCTTCATAGTAATCCTGCATGTCACGTTCTCCTGTCCGGCCTCCAATGGGCGCTTCGCCCGTCTTCCACACAGTATTCCCAGACTTGATGACAGTATCGTGAAGGTCTCTGCTCCGGTTGCCATGATTCGAGCGTATCCAGCCTGTGCTGCAAATTTAGCGGCAGGAGAGTCCGAAGGACGCAACAAGCCCAGAAGGAGTTATAAACGTGCTCGAATCCATGAATGCCGTGCCCGTGCGGCGACTGCTCGCCAGTGTATTGATCAGCTGCTCGCTCATCGCCTGTAGCGATGATGACGATAAGGAAGAACGTGACGAAGGACGGGATCTTTACGTTTTCGGGGACAGTCTCTCTGACACCGGGAACATCGGAGAATTTCTGACATTCAACGACGATCTGCCTGACCCATTCTATGAAAATCGAATTACCAACGGTCCCGTCATTGTCGATTACGTGGCCCAGGCGCTGGGCGAAGCGGTTGAACCGGCGGAATACGTCGAACCAGGGGAAGACGGCACCAATTATGCTGTGTCCGGATCGAAGGCGAACGACCCAGACCCGAACCTGACACTGAGCAACCAGATCGATTTCTTCCTGCGCAACAACAATGATGTCGTGGATCCGAAGGATTTGTTCATCATATTTATAGGCGGTAATGACATTACTGGCGCTGTTGGACAGGAGGGTGCTGCAGCGACGGCTGCACTCGATGCAGCGGTGGCCGAAGTTGGCGATGCTGTCATGGATATCGCAACCCGGGGTGGCCGCGAATTCTTCGTGCTGACTGTGCCGGATATCGGCAAGACGCCAGATCTCCTGGAAGCAGATGCAGGAACGCCCGGAAGAGCCGCCAAGGCCAGCATGTTGACGCAGTACTACAACGATTCATTACGCCTTACCATGGACTCTGTGAAGAACCAGCTGCTGACCATGAATCTCACCGGCGTGGAGATCACCGTGGTTGACACCTTTGCAATCTTCAATGACAAGCTAGCACGAGCTGCTGAACTGGGTTTGACGAACACCACCGACGCTTGCTACATCATTGCAGATTTCGCATTCAAGCCGCCGTGTAATGAGGCCCTGCTGCCAAACTATGCCTTCTTCGACAAGATTCATCCAAGCGGTCGGATGCATGAGTTGGTTGGAAAAGACGTGGCTGCGCAGATTGAGGCTGTCGTGAACGCGCAGTAGGACGCGGACGGTGGACCTGATGGAGCTTTATGAACATCAGGTCCTGCTGCTCCACTTATTTCCGTGCCCGAAAAAATCCGGACGCAAGAAAGAACCGGCATGCTTTGCGCAAGTCGGTTTTATTTTCCGTGCCATAAACGGCAAGAGAATTCAGAAAAAGTTGGCGGAGCGGACGGGACTCGAACCCGCGACCCCCGGCGTGACAGGCCGGTATTCTAACCAACTGAACTACCGCTCCATTTTGGTGGGTGGTACAGGGATCGAACCTGTGACCTACGCCTTGTAAGGGCGCCGCTCTCCCAGCTGAGCTAACCACCCGAGCTCAACGCTTTAGATTTCGTCCTGAGGACTGCGTCGATATTCGGTATCAGTGCGTGCTTGCGTTGTTTCTGCTTGCACGTTTGAGGCCGCGAATATTAAAGAGAGGACCCACCTCTGTCAACACCTAATCTGCACTTAATTTAAATTATTGTGAAGACATGAGATTGAGCTGCAGCGCCAGCTCATTCAAACGCCTGTCTACTGCCACAAAACGCTGCACCAGCTGCTGTCTCGCAGCGTCGATTGAGTCCACCTGCTGCTGCAGGGACTTCATGGTTTCTGGCGTGACCACTTCACGCGAGGCCGCTCTGGAGGCACTCTGCGCGAGCTTACGTGCCTCCACGAGCTGATCGCCCTGCTGTGCTACCGAGGACTGCAACTGCGACAGCCCCTTGTCCACTTGTTCAATCTTGCCCGTGATGGCAGCCAGACGCTCCTGAGTCGCCGCTCCCGCCTGCTCGGCCATCTGCGCCACTGCCTCATCAACTTTGCCAAGGCGCGTCTCGAGTGCCGTTGTAGTGGCACTCAGGGCATTCTGCTCGGCGAGGATGTCCTCCGAAAGCTGGCTGAGGGTCGAGAGACTCCGAGTGTGCTGTTCGATGGCCTTGTTGGCTGTCCCGAGTTGCGCATCCAGGGCAAGCTGCTTCTGCACCAGAACGGCATTGCTTTTTTCCAGGGCAGCCAGCTTCTTCGCAGCTTCGGCAGTCTCCGCCGCTGTGGATTTTTCAAGCTTGCGCAACTGGGCGTCCATCTTCTTCAGCGCCCGGGCCATTTCGTTGCCGCTTTGTGCCAAGGTTGCATCAGTCTGGCTGAGCTGGCCTTCGAGTTCACCGGCGAGCTTCTGACTTTCATCCGCCAGCGTCTGTGCAGTAGTCAGCTCATCCTGCAGGTTGTCTACGATCTGCTGCTGCAGGTAGAGAACATAGCCACCACCGGCTGCCAGCGCCAACAGGAGCAGCCAGAGCAGCCAGGTGCTACCAGACCCTTTGGCTGCCTGCGCAGGCTGCGCTCGCCCTCCATAGCCCGCTCCATGCCCACCCGATGCCGCATAGCTGTCGCGACCTGCTCTCATGCTGCTATCGTCAGCAGCGTTGTCGTCAGTACGGTGGTGCTCACCGGTGCCGCGCTGCACAGTCGCCTTGCCTCTGCCAGTGCCGGGCCTGTCGAGTTCATCGAAGTCGGGTTTGAGTGGTTCCATGGGTCTCCAGAATTCATGAGGCTGCTCCATCAAGCGGCTTGAGGAAGCGTGGTTTCGAGTCTGATTTCATTGTCGCTAAGGTAGCGGTCGAAATCCATGCTTATTGCACTCGATGGCCGCCGTAGATAGACTGCACGGTTTTCAATTTGCCGGTAGACATCATTCATGAGCGAATCCAAACAGGCGCGGGTCGGAATTATCATGGGCTCCAGATCAGACTGGCCCACTATGATCCATGCCTCAGAAATGCTGACCAGACTCGGGGTCGCTCACGAAGTCGAGGTGGTCTCTGCGCATCGCACCCCTCATAGACTCACCGAGTATGCTACACAGGCCCGCGAGCGCGGCCTGATGGTGATTATCGCCGGCGCCGGCGGTGCAGCCCACCTGCCAGGCATGGTTGCTGCGCACACGCCCCTGCCAGTACTCGGCGTGCCGGTGAAGTCAAAGACCCTTAATGGACTCGATTCACTCCTATCAATCGTGCAGATGCCTGCGGGCATCGCCGTAGGCACGCTCGCCATTGGTCAGGCCGGTGCGAGCAATGCCGGGCTGTTGGCAGCCCAGATCATCAGCCTGCACGACGACAGTGTGCGCAGGCACATCGATGAGTTCCGTCAGCAGCAGACCGAAACCGTGTCGAGGGGCAGTGACCCTCGGCTTGATCTCGATGCTCAGCCAGGCCAATCCTCATGAAAAAGGCCGCGCGCAGCCGCAATCGCACTACCGGACTGAAGGTCGGCGTACTGGGCGCAGGCCAGCTTGGACGAATGATGGCGCTGGAAGGCATACCGCTTGGCATGCAATTCGCGTTTTACGACACCTCAGGCGCACCATCGGCCGGACTGGGCAAAATTTATAGCGATCCTGACAACAGCCTGGCGCCCCTGAGTGACTTCATCAACGATGTTGATGTGGTGACCTACGAGTTTGAACATCTACCGCTTGACCTTGCGAACCAGGTCGCGGCTACCAAACCGCTCTATCCTGGCGTGAAGGCGCTACGCATTTGCCAGAATCGGGTGCTTGAGAAACAGACCTTCGAGTCACTGAACATTCCGACAGCGCCGTTCAGGGTCATCGACTCGCAGACGGATCTCGAGCAGGCAGTCGAGGCGCTTGGCCTGCCCTGCGTGCTCAAGTCCACGACAGAGGGCTATGATGGCAAGGGTCAGGCGGTATTACGTGACGCTGCCGACATTTCGGATGTCTGGCGGACCTTGGGGGAGCGACAGTTGATTGCCGAAGCCTTCATCCCCTTCCAGCGCGAACTTTCCATCATTGCAGTGCGAGCGGAGGATGGCACGACTGCCACCTACCCTCTCATGGAGAATATTCATTGCGAGGGCATCCTCAGGTACACCATAGCCCCTGCCCCCGACTGTAGTAGCGAAACCTTTGTCAGGGCGAGCGATTATGCTGAGCGCCTGCTGAACCACCTGGATTATGTTGGCGTGCTGGCGCTCGAGCTGTTCGAGGTAAACGGCTCGTTGATGGCGAACGAAATGGCACCGAGAGTGCACAACTCAGGTCACTGGACACAGAATGGTGCCCACACGAGCCAGTTCGAGAACCACCTGCGAGCAGTATCAGGCCTGCCACTCGGCGATACCGGCGCGATAGGTGTAAGCTGCATGGTGAACCTCATCGGCCAGGAGGCCGATACAGCCGCCGTCCTGACGCTCACCGACACGCACCTGCATCTCTATGGTAAATCCGAGCGGCCCGGTCGCAAGGTTGGTCATATCAATATCGTAGCCAGTGACTATGCTGAGCTGATGAAGAAACTGAAGCTCTGCCTGCCACACGTGCCGGATCATCCGGCCTTCTCCTCAAGCCTGATATCACTACCCTGACATGAAAAAAGCCGGCAATGCCGGCTTTTCATTTACAGTACTTTCGGTTCCTGATCTGGCTTGATGAGCACCGGGTCCTTTTTCGACTTCGAACGATCTTCAAGCGGATTGCCAAGGAAGAGTGACTCAACCTCTGGCCGCACAAGCTCTCCAACTGCCTCTTCACCCTCAGTCTGTGCCTTGAGGTCCAGATTCAGCTTCCACAGCCTGTTGTAGCGATCTTCTACGATAGTCTTGGCCTCACCCTTATTGCGCAGGATGGTAGGCCGAAGGAAGACCATAAGGTTGGCCTTTTCCTTGTTTCTCGTCGTGGTACGGAACAGCGCCCCGATCAAGGGTATATCACCCAGCAGTGGCACCTTGGCTTCGCTGAAGCGATAGTTCTCGCTGATGAGACCACCGAGTACGATGGTTTCAAGATTGTCTGCCAGAACCGAGGTCTTGATTTCGCGCTTGTTGGTGATAATGTCGCTCGCCGCTTCATTCGAAGGCGCGATAGACGAAGACTCCTGCTCGATTTCCAGTCGGACAAGCTCACCATCACTGATGCTCGGCGTGACTCGCAGGGTCAGACCGACATCCTGCCGCTCGATCGTGGTGAAGGGATTCGAAAGGCCATCGGTACCGGTTGAAGTCGAGCCGGTTCGGAATGGTACGTTCTGACCCACAACGATCTCGGACTCCTGGTTGTCCATGGTGATGATGCTCGGTGTACTGAGCAGCTTGGCCTGTCCACTGGTAGCAAGCGCCTGTATGAGCGCACCCCATACCTTGCCGTCGTCTTTCTTCTCACCGAAGGCAATGGCAGCGCCATCCGGGACACCGGGAATTGTGCCCGTGTCGGAAATAATCGCGCCGATCACCGTGGCTGCAGAAACACCGCCATTTGAGAAGTTGGTGATGGCGGCAGGAACGTTATTGGCACCTGCGGCAAGCTGTACGCCAAGCGCACGACTCAGACCGTCACTTATTTCCACGATAGCCGCTTCAATGAGTACCTGAGCACGACGAACATCGAGCTGCTCCACGATGGCTTCAATTTCAGTCATCATCGATGGTTCTGCACGAACCACGAGCGCGTTCAGACCTTCATCAGCATAGATGCTGACCTTGGTTGACTGGCTACCACCGCCGCCACCCGGTGCGCCACCCTCGCCACCTTTACTGACGTTCTTCTCGATATCACCCATGATGCCCTTGAGCAGCTCTGCAAGCTTCTCGGCGTCGGCATTACGGAGATTGATGACCTTGGTCGCACCGGAAACAGCGGCCGGCTGATCCAGCTTGGCGACGAGATCACGGACCTTGTCTCTGAAGACATCATCGCCCTTGACGATCAGGCGGTTACTGCGCTCGTCGGCGACGACACTGAACTTGCCACCAGGCCCGCCTTTACCAGCACCAGCCTTGCCGAGCTCAGTAGGCGCCAATTGCTCGAGCAGCTTGACGAGATCACCGACCCAGGCTTCCTGGAGCTGGATAACCTCGAGCTTGTAATCAGCCGGACTATCGAGCTCGCGAACCAGAGAGCGGATGCGATTGATGTTGTTAACGTGGTCACTAATGATGAGGGCATTGGAGGCCGCGACACCCGCGAGGTGACCGTACTTAGCCACCATCGGGCGCAGAATGGGCACCAGCTCCAGCGCGTTGGCATTCTTGACTTCAATGACCTGCGTCACGAGCTGATCGGCCGGGACCTTCTTGAAACGATCCAGGTTGGCTGCGCCCTGCTTGGCTTCGTTCTCCAGCACGATCTTGATGACATCTTCGCCAGGAATAGCACTGAAGCCATGTACGTTCAGTACCGAGAGGAACATCTCGTAGACTTCCTCCCTGTTCATCGGCGTATTTGAGATGACAGTGACTTTGGCCTTGACCCTGGGATTGATGACAAAACTGTAGCCAGTGATGTCTGCGATCTGGGTGATGAAGGCGCGGATGTCAGCGTCCTTCAGATTGATCTTCCAGGTCTGCTCCTGGCTTTCGTTGGCTGCAGCGTTCTGATCGCCAGCCGGTGGGGCAGCGACTACCTGGGCACCTACGCCAAGCAAGGCGCCCATGGCCACGGCACTCACGAGCCGCTTCACACCGCTCGAAGCATGTCTGCTTGCAAGAAAACGGTCTGCATTCAAGCAGCGGTCTTGACCGGTTTCGCCGGTCAGGCCTGTCGAAACCGGCTGCAGAGGTGATCTTATCATCCTGGACATATAGTTCTGCTTATAAAAGTGGTCGATTCAAATTCATCAGCTGAGTGCTGCCCGCACCAAACCGCCTAGCTTACGGTATAGGATAGCTTATTGAGAACACAGCTCCATCGCGTTCCACTTCCACCTCGAGCATTCCGCTCTGATGGAACTCCTTCATCATGCGCCTGTCTTCCTGAACATTACCCAGCACATGACCATTTATTGAGCGGATCACATCGCCAGCCCGCAGGTTCAGCGATCGCAACATCGGATTGCCGCCAGTAAAACGATAACCCTCTGCGGCGCCGCCAGCGGCTGCAGGCTCAAGCCCGACAGAGGCAAGCGCGGCTGGCGCATCTTCTGCCAGCTGCTGCTCAGCCATGCTGAGAAACTCTTCCGGCGACTGCGGCAGCGGTGCGCCCGAATTGCTCGACGCAGGTTTGGCCGCAACCTGAGGGCGTGCCATGGTCTTGATCGTCGCACCCTTATCGAAGGAGAGGGTTTCCATGACGCCGTTTCGATCGAGCAATACTCGATCATCATAAACAGCAGCCAGTACTACGCCCCCTGGCAATTCCTCATCCATCCTATAGTAATTCGCCTCAGCATTCCGTTCCGAAATTATCGCGCCGCTGCTTCGGCTATCGAGCCCTACTACGACGCCATGCAGATCGAGCTGCATGCTGGTCTCCGGCACCTCGACCTGCGCCATTTCCTGGCGGACTTCGCCAGCGGGCTTGCGGCCGAACAGATTCCAGGCGGCATAGTTTGCCTTAATTGTTTCAGTGCCACCGCGACCCTGCTCAAAGTTCGCGACCAAAGGTCTGAATGCGTCTGGATAAAGCACCGGCCAAATCCACTTTCCGAGCAGCCATACGAAGAGCACGATGGCGGTCCACAGTAGAATATTCGTCAACCAATTCCGTGCCCCTGCGCCGAGAGCCAACAAGCGACTTGTCGCCATAACTAAGGCCTCACCAGCGGCTGTTTCAGCCGGAACACAATCGCATCCGCATCAGCTCGATCACTGTACGGCGCACCGGCCACGTCCAGCATACGCTTGCGAACCTGCAAGGCCAGCGTCATCCCCGGCTCGAGCACTGCCGACAGGAGCTTGGCGCCCGTATCATTCAGCACGAGATCGAGCGATGGCTGCCCGCTGGTCTGACCGAGATCACCGCGCAGGGCAGGAATATCTGCAGTCTGGTCATTCGCACCCACTGGATAGCTTACACGGCCGCCGGGCCAGTATAAATTTCCATCGGCGCTTAATAGTTGTTCGTTATTGAAATCGTAACGTGCCTGAACATTTCTTACATCAACCAAACCACCGACCTGTAGACGGTTCTGCGACAAAATTGGCTTGAACAGGTCAAGATCGATACTTCCGCTAACATTCAGGTCTGCCACAGAGGCAGTCGTAGTCGCCCCGACAGTGAGGTCGATACCGCGGGTTCTGACCTGGGTCTGCACAAATTCTTCACCTAACAGCAGACTACTGACGGAGAGCTTCCAATCTATAAGTACCCGCTCGCCGGTCTGCTGCACAACAGCCAGCGCAGCACCATCCCAGATAGTACCCGAGAGCTGCTGCGGCTGAACGGGCATCGATCGCAAATCCGCAGTCTTGCTGACCATATCCCACATCACGGCTGCCGGCATATGAACGAGCGCGCTCGTGATGAAAATGAGCGATACCAGCAGCACCGATGCGATAGCGAGAAAGATTCTCATGAAAAAGGCATTAATCCATTGAACGACATTGGCGCTACTCTGTTTCGCAGCCACGAAAGCGACGCATCATAGCAAAAGCATAGCAGTGAATTCACATTTAACTGCTCATAAAAAAGCCTCGCAACCATAGGGATGCGAGGCTCTTCTCATCTTGAGGCTTACATATGCGTAAGCCTGTCGATATTTCGCTGGGAAGCGAGGGCTTGTCGGGTAAGGAGAAGCCATTGCTGGCCACCCCTCCCCTAAGAACCGTACGTGCGAGTTTCCCCGCATACGGCTCAAGCCTTTGAAAGCTCCTGCAAATGCAGAAGCCGGTGACAGCAACGATATGTATTAGAGTTGAAGCAGACCACCAAGTATACCGCTGCCATTGCCTGACTCCGGAACATAGCCGAATATCTGAGCATTGCAGAGACAATCACTTTTATTGTGGTACCCCTCCGAAGATGCGCCAAGGATCCTGCCGTTAGGAGCTTTACAGTTCCAACGCCATTCACCCCGCAGATCTTGGTTAAAACTCCAAACATATTCCGGTCGCATTTCACAGTTCATAGTCAGTCTCCAGAGTCGAGCAAACAGCACAGACAGCGCCGCACTGTTCAAACATACAGCTTTAGACCTCATATGTCAATATGTGGGCTATAGGATAGACCTAATGCACCACATATGGTGTGTCGGCGTGTAGCTGCCGATGGCAATTTGGGTGCATCAGCACCAAATTGTCGAGCTTATCCGAACCACCTTTGTGTCTTTCGACAATGTGGTGAATGTTCCAGCCCGTTTCGGGGTTGAAACCCTGGTCACACCAAAGGCACTTGCGGTTTTGCCTTCTCCACAGTGAAACAACTTTTTGCCGTCCTTCAAGACGCTGACTCCAAAGCATCGACATACGTTGCTCAAAGTACAGTTCGCCCTTCGGGTCGAACATATTCGCTGTGGCGACAATTTTTCGATGTCGCTTGATCGAAGTATCTGATGCGTACAGCAGATCGACGATCTTCCCGTTTGGTTTGACACCATGGAAGACCCAGTTACGTGCAGCCATTGAGCGAAAGTACTTCATTTTCACCCAGCGCTTGCGACGATTAGCATGGCGGCGTTTGCACCATTGCCAGAGCATCTTCCAGATGCGGTAGTCCACGTAGCTGAACGCTTCTTTAGATACCACATGGCGGTGGAAATTCGACCAACCTCGAATCATGGGGTTGAGTTTATTCACCACGCACCATGACGGCACTGTTTTGTGAGCGTTCAGGAAACGACGTACCGAAGCCAAGAACTGCTTCACGTTCGTACTGCTCGGCTTTATCAAAGCCTTGCCGTCATACTTGCGAACATTCTGACCAAGAAAGTCGAACCCCTGCTCTATATGCGTAACTTTCGTCTTTGACGCCGACAGCGTCAGACCACGTTCAGCCATGAACGACTGAACGACTGGCACGACCTGCTCCTCAAGAATCTCTTTCGAGATTCCTGTAACGACGAAGTCGTCCGCGTAACGCACATAGTTGACCTTCGTCTTGTAGCTGGCCTTGGAACTCTTTTGACCAAATCGGTCATACAGCACGCGCTCCAAACCATCCAAGGCAAGGTTGGCAAGCACCGGGGAGATAATGCCACCTTGCGGTGTACCACTCTCCGTTGCCTGCCAGTTTCCGGACTCCATGAATCCCGCTTTCAGCCACTTCCTCAATATCCCCTTGTCCATAAGGACGTGGTTCAATAGCCAGTCGTGACTAATGTTGTCGAAACACCCTTTGATATCCCCTTCCAAAATCCATTCAGCCGACGACCTGCGTCCCAAACAGACAAACACCTGTTCGATAGCATCAGCGGTAGAACGTAGAGGACGGAAACCGTACGAGTGATTGTCAGCCGTAGTCTCCGACACCGGTTCGAGCGCGAGCAGGTGAAGTGCCTGCATCGCTCGATCCAACATCGTAGGTATCCCTAGCGGACGCATTTCTCCGTTCGCTTTAGGTATATACATCCGTCGTAACGCTCTGGGCTTGTACCCTTTGCACCTCAACCGGATGACAGCCAACCACTTACTCGTGGGTGTTTCCCAAGTTTCACCATCGACACCAGCAGTTCGCCGGCCTCGGTTTTCTGTGACTCGTTTTACAGCCAACACTCTGGCTGAAAACGAGCGGGTCAGCATACGTTGTAGAGCTCTCGCTCTCCGCCATCTACCTTCCCTTGTCGCCTTCGCGATTCTGACTTGCAGCTCCCTCACCCTTCTATGATTGGTCGCCCAATCGATAGAGTGCCACGTAGTGGCCGGGTGGGAGAATGCAGGCACTTCAATAGAAGCACTCATCTTGCTACTCTCCTCAGTTCGTTTGAAAGACTCTGAGGAGCGAGGCACACGACCCCCGTGGGGGAGTGGAAACCTCGCCCCAGAGGGTCAATTGAATTATCAAAGCAGTTGCACCCGCTTTGATTGTTTCTGCTGGAAGCTTTGCACGCTTTCACACGAACAAAGACCAGTCGGAAGTGGGCAGCCTCTCGGCTCGAGGAACGTTTAACCCCGTATCCGTTCGATTACAGAACAGCGTTCGCTTTTTCCGACATCCTGATCCCAGTACCCCAACAGCAACCCTCACGGGTTACCTGCCCGATGGGCGGGATAATGGGGTTTCCGAGTTCCACAGTTGTCACACGGAGGGTTAGGTCCTGCCTATTCGCCGGTGGCCCGATGTCAGCGCGCCCCTAGATGTAAGAGGGACGACCGGCCACGCACCATTTTGGTCAAAGCCTGACAGCAACTTTGGCTTTTTGCGGTTGACGACGATTTGACAGTTCACTTTTGTTGACCATACCTCTAAGCCCGGCATCTCATCCACGTGTTGCTCGCAGAATCTATGTGTACACCTCGCGGAGAACACACACTCAAAAGAGGATTACCCGTTTCAGGAAGCTTCGCACCCCATCATTACTGACGACGCACTATCCCTAGGCTACTGTTGGCTGAACAACAGGTCTCGTGCCACCTTCCGAGGAAGATAGAGAGACAATGACAATTGCAGCTTCACACCACTCAGGTAGTGAGGCGTTGAGATCTATGTACCGATAGCGGCACATGATTTAAGACCATCGAACAGGACATTCGACAGAGTTTCTGGCAAACAAATCTCAAACCGTAACTAAAGATTTGCTGGTTTAGACTGATGATCCAACCCTACGGTGCTAGTGGTTAGTCATCTTTTGGATGAGACCGCTGGCAATCGTTTTGCCAAATGGGCCTCGTTTTTTCGCTGTGTATATCCAGCTATCGCTATGCTATTCCGGTTAGCGGGAAAAAAGCAAGTGCTTTCTTCCCGCTAATGTCATGTAGACCCGGACAGGCTAGCTACCTGAGCGACTCTCGTCGCACTACATCATGCCGCCCATGCCGCCCATTCCACCCATGCCGCCCATATCTGGCATGCCGCCGCCCTTCTCGTCAGCTGGCTCATCAGCGATCATACACTCGGTAGTGATCATGAGGCTGGCGATGGAAGCCGCAGACTGCAGTGCAGTACGGGTGACTTTGGCTGGATCCAGGATACCCATTTCCAGCATGTCGCCGTATTCTTCAGAGGCAGCATTGTAGCCGTAGGCACCCTTGTTCTGCTTGATCTTGTCGATAACGACTGAGGCTTCGCCACCAGCGTTAGTAACGATCTGACGCAGTGGCGCTTCCATGGCCTTGCGCAGCAGGTTAATGCCGACGGTCTGATCATCGTTGTCGCCCTTCAGGCCTTCGAGACCCTGCAATGCGCGCAACAGTGCAACGCCGCCGCCAGGTACTACGCCTTCTTCAACTGCAGCACGAGTAGAGTGCAGCGCGTCTTCTACGCGAGCCTTCTTCTCTTTCATTTCAGTTTCAGTTACAGCGCCAACCTTGATGACTGCAACACCGCCTGCCAGCTTGGCAACGCGCTCCTGCAACTTCTCACGGTCGTAGTCTGAAGTGGTGTCTTCGATTTGCTTGCGGATCTGGCCAACGCGCGCATCGATATCGTTCTTCGCGCCTGCACCATCGATGATGGTGGTGTTTTCCTTGGTGATCACGGCACGCTTGGCACGACCGAGGTCGTCAAGGGTGGCGTTCTCGAGCGACAGACCAACTTCTTCAGAGATGACAGTACCGCCGGTGAGGATGGCGATGTCCTGCAGCATTTCCTTGCGACGGTCGCCGAAGCCTGGGGCCTTTACAGCAGCAACTTTGACGATGCCGCGCATGTTGTTGACAACCAGAGTCGCCAGCGCTTCGCCTTCGAGGTCTTCACTGATGACCAGGAGCGGCTTGCCTGCCTTGGCGACAGCTTCGAGAACAGGCAGCATCTCACGGATGTTGCTGATCTTCTTGTCTACCAGCAGAACCAGCGGCTCTTCGACTTCAGCGCTCATGTTCTCCTGGTTGTTGATGAAGTAAGGCGACAGGTAGCCACGGTCGAACTGCATGCCTTCAACGACTTCGAGTTCGTCTTCGAGGCCAGTGCCTTCTTCAACAGTGATCACGCCTTCCTTGCCAACTTTTTCCATCGCGTCAGCAATCAGCTGACCAATGCGATTGTCGCTGTTGGCAGAAATAGTACCAACCTGGGCAATTGCCTTGCTGTCTGCACATGGCTTGGCCAGTGAACGGATTTCTTCAACGGCCTGCTTCACGGCCTTGTCGATGCCGCGCTTGAGGTCCATTGGGTTCATGCCAGCAGCAACGGCCTTGAGGCCTTCGTTCAGGATGGCCTGAGTGAGAACAGTTGCAGTGGTAGTACCGTCGCCAGCTTCGTCGTTGGTTCTGGATGCGACTTCCTTGACCATCTGTGCGCCCATGTTCTCGAACTTGTCTTTCAGTTCGATTTCCTTGGCAACAGAAACGCCGTCTTTAGTGACGGTAGGTGCGCCATACGACTTGTCGAGGATGACGTTACGGCCTTTAGGGCCCAGGGTAACTTTAACCGCGTCCGCCAGGATGTTGACACCTGCGACCATGCGCTTACGGGCGGTTTCGCCGAATTTGATTTCTTTAGCAGCCATTTCAATTAATCCTTCAGAAATTGTTTATTTGATCGTGAGCCTGAGGTTTGCTGGCACAGTGGCCGGTATCAGGGTTCGCTGATTAAGCCTCGCCGATTAACCTTCGCTGATTAACCTTCAATAACGCCGAAGATATCGCTCTCATTCATGATGAGAAGCTCTTCGCCGTCGACCTTGACGGTGCTGCCTGAGTACTGACCGAACATGACCTTGTCACCGGCTTTTACACTGCAAGGACGCACGTCACCGTTGGTCAGGATCCGGCCTTCACCAACAGCAAGAACCTCGCCCTGCTGCGGCTTTTCTGCAGCACTTCCTGGCAACACAATACCGCCGGCAGATTTTGTTTCTTCTTCGTTACGGCGAACGACCACACGATCGTGAAGCGGACGAATTTTCATCTCAGAGACTCTCCCAATTCGAAAAAACCAGATTTTTACTGATGTTACGTGCCACGACCGCGGTGTCCGGCAATATCCGGGACGCACTGCAGTGGCGATGTGAACTGAATGTGGGGCTGCCCGTCAGGAATTCAACGGGCGGAGAGGAAAAATTTTTACTTTTTATCGATCTCGGTGAACTCACCTTCGATGACGCGGCCTGAGCCGGATTCTGAACTGGAGGGGCGAACATGATCTTCATTGGCAGCCGGCCCGCTGCCGAAGGGATTACCATCCGGGCGCTGGCCAAAGCCACCTGCGCCGAAAGGGCCCTGGCCGCTATTGAAAGGACCCTGACTCTTGCCGAACGGTCCCTTGGCGCCGCCGAAGGTGCTGTAGCGGGTCACCGCAGCACCAGCGAGTCGCTTGCTCACACCGGCAATCAGCATGGCCCGTGTTGGCGGCAGAATCAGGAAGAGACCGCAAGCATCGGTCACGAAGCCGGGCGTCATCAACAGGATGCCGCCTATCAGCATCAGCAGCCCCTCAACGAGCTCCCTGGCCGGCATCTCGCCGGCTGCCGCCTTCATCTGCACCTGCGCGAGTATCTGCGTACCCTGGCGACGGAGTAGCCAGGCGCCAGTGACACCGGTTGCAATAATGATAAGGATGGTGGGGCCGAGACCGATCACCTGCCCAACATTAACTAGGACGATGAGCTCGATAATGGCAATAACCGGAATAAGAAATAACAGGCGACTCATGAGTTTCGGGCCGAACTGGTTGGAAGAAGGGAGATAGCATACCATACCTGGCCGAGCTATCGATTCAAGAACTGCTGACAACAAGTCGGCAGTGCAGACAGGTGTGTTGATTATGAATACGAACGATTGTGTAGTTGTGATTACCGGCGGTGGCGCTGGTCTTGGGCGCTCGATGGCGCTGTACCTGGCGTCTCGGAAAGCCAAGCTGGCTCTGCTGGACGTCAATGAAGACGGCCTCACGGAAACCGCGAAGCAGTGCCGCGAAGCGGGTGCCATGGACGTCGCCACCTTCAAGTGCAATGTCGCTTCTGAGAGCGAAGTCGAGTCAGTGTTCGGCGCCGTGGTCGATTATTTCGGTCACATTGACTGCCTTGTGAACAATGCGGGTGTGCTGCGTGATGGCATGCTGATCAAGGCGAAGGATGGCGAGATCGTCAAGCGCATGTCTCTGGCTGAGTGGCAGATGGTCATCGACGTGAACCTGACTGGCGTCTTCCTCTGCGGGCGTGAAGCCGCGACGCACATGATCAATGCCAAGCGACCTGGCGTCATCATCAATATCTCGAGCGTCTCCCGCGCCGGAAATATCGGTCAGAGCAATTATTCAGCCGCCAAGGCTGGCGTCGCGGCGATGTCGGTGACCTGGGCGAAGGAGCTGGCGCGGTACAACATCCGTTCCATGGCCGTGGCACCGGGCTTTATCGAAACCGATATGATCCGCTCCATGAAGCCCGAGGCCCTGCAGAAAATGACGAGCCAGATTCCGCTGCAGCGCATGGGTCAGCCTGATGAGATCGCAAAGACCATCGCCTTCATCATCGAGAACGATTACCTCACTGGTCGCGTCATCGAGGTAGATGGTGGCATCCGGGTCTGAGGATGAACGCCGCCAGGCCATCTTCGCTACGGTGATGGCCATCCCGCCCGGCCGCGTGTGCAGCTATGGTGAAGTTGCGCGTCTGTCGCAGCAGCCGGGGCTGGCGCGCTTCGTCGGGCGCATTCTTGGCGAGGTCGACGGCCTGCCGTGGCACCGGGTCGTTCGGGCGGGCGGACAGATCGCCTTTGCCCAGGAGACGAAGAAGTATCATGAACAGGTACGGCGGCTTGTTGAGGAAGGTGTCGAGGTGGCGAACGGCCGCGTGCAGGACTGGAAGCAGCGCTTCTGGCAAGGCTACTGAGCCTTCCCTACTTCACGATGAAAACAAACCTGACTCAATAACTCATCTTAATATCGCGCTTCAGTTGGGAAGCTTCATAAGCTGCACCTTGTTGGCCTCGCCAAAATCCAGTTCGATGGCTGAACAATCGGCATTGACTGTGCCCTCCATCACATCGCCCTCCTTTGAATCGGGGTCAGCGTTCATGACTATGCGATCACCTTCCATGCTGTAAGGACCTGTCCCCTTGTGCGTGCCGAAGAAAGTCATCTCGAAAGTCTTCGCTCCAGGGTCCAGGGACAGTCTTGGCAGCAGGTTTTGCGCTTCGTCCTGCTGACCATTGGCGATCATCTTGTCGAGCGTTGGTTGCATGGCGGCGGGATAGGCGTTCGGTGAGCGGAAGTTGCCTTTGCATTCTATGGCGTTGGCGATTGGAGCCAGCATTGTTACGACAGCAAAAGCTAGGGGGACGAGAGAAACGGGGCTTGAGGTCATAAAGGCGCCTGTCTGAATGGGGGTTGGATCGAGAACAAGATAAAGGAGCAACACGAAGCGGGCAAAGCAATTTACATCGCGCTTCTTCTGTGTGTCCGTCAGAGGTAATCGGAACCAACCTTTGCACAGAGTCTGTGCATACCTCAATGAAAGGATGTTGTATGAAGATGCTCGCTTCTGGAATTTCTCTGCACAAGCTCTCGGTGGCCATCACCCTGGCGCTCGCTCTCAGCGCTTGCGGTGGCGGGGGCGGATCTGGCGGAGGCAATCCTCCCGCGGGACCGGTGGATGGTACAGACCCGACAACACCGACGAATCCAGTCGGATCTGGCAGTACACCACCTGAGACCACACCGGAAGCGCCTGCAGAGGTGTTGCAACTGGCTGGCGTGGTGAGGAACTACTATACCGGCGATGTCATTCCCGCTGCAGTCATCCGACTCTCTGCTGGGGCGGACCAGCGCTTCGTGGCATTTTCAGAAGCCACAGCTGACGCGGCTGGCGCCTTCACAATCGACCGCCCAGATTCAGATGCCGCGCTTTTGCTAGACGTCACGGCGCCCGGTTACGCTCGTGGTGTAGTAACCATTCCTGCCGGCAATGCAGGATTGGCAGTGGCGCTGATTCCACAACTGCAGCCAGTGGTCGCCCAGGTTGAGGGCTCGACCAGCGCCCCACTGACGGTCAACCACACGCGTACAACTGTAAATGGTGAGACAACGGCTCCAGTGCTCAATGTGCCCGCTGCCAGTCTCATCGATGCTGCAGGCAACAGTTTTGAAGGCGCTTATAGTGTCGGGTACACCCTGATAGACCCATCATCCGACCCTGCCCTCATGCCTGGCAGCTTTGAAGCCATCGATCCAGCGACTGGCACTGTGAGCCAGATCGAGAGCTTCGGCGCGATCGAAATCAGCATAACGAATTCGGCGGGCGAAGCACTCAATTTCGCGGGTGCTAGTGCGCCAGTACTGAGCATCCCGCTGGCGTCGACCATCGATCCGACGACCGCACCAGCGAGCGTTCCTCTTTTCTTCTTCGATACCACCCTCGGTTATTGGGTGGACAGGGGAGTCGCTCAGCTGACTCAGCTTGGTGAAAGTTGGGCCTATCAGGGGACGATTAATCAGACAGGCATCTGGAATGCCGACATCCAGTTCGACGCGGTCACCCTGTCTGGTTGCGTTGCCAATGCGGACGGCCAGCGTTTGCCCAATGTCCGTCTTATGGCAGATGGCCGCACATATATAGGCCGTAGCCGAACGCTGACTAATGTAAATGGGGAGTTCAGTGTCCCGGTTCGTCCCGAAAGCCAACTGCTGGTAGCAGCGGTATTGGCAGCGCAGAGTGAAACCGTCATCACCGACATCGGTACTGGTGATGTCACGATCCCCGATTGTCTGGTGCTGTCACCAAGCGCGGCTACCGCTCGGCTGACCTGGGGTGAAGACCCGCGGGATCTGGACACGCACTTCTTTGGGCCTGATGGCAACGGTGGCGAGTTCCAAATCTACTTCGCGAACAAGACTGTCACTGTAGGCACCACACAATACGACCTCGATGTGGATGACGTGACCTCATTCGGCCCTGAAGTACTCACTTTGCCCGAATTTCAGGTGCCTGGTACTTACCGTTACGTGGTCAACCTGTATTCCGGCACTGGTACGATTGCGGCCTCACCTACCCGGGTTGAGCTTAATCTGAAAGGCGATATCCAGGTGTTCTCAGCGACTGAAGCCGAGGGTGATGCGTCGCTGGAGAACTGGCACGTCTTCAACCTCGTCGTCGATGAGGCGCTTTCGGTAACTATGCAGCCAGTTCAGCGGTTCTCTGACTCTGAGGCCGCGGATGCTTTTGATGTGGCCGGTTTTGGGCCTGCTTCTGTCAAGACTGAAGTGAAGCGTGAAAAGTATTATGCGGAGCCAGTTTCTGCCGACATACCACTTCGACAGATAGCTGATTAGGCAGCATGTCCAGACCGGGTCATGGCGAATGCCTGACCCGGCCTGGGATGTTGTGCTACCTATTGTCGACGATAGCCTGCAACTGAATACCTTCGAAGGTATTGCCTGCTTCGGTTACCATTCCGGACAGGATCAAACCATTTGTCAGGCTTTCTCTGAAGATGGTGTTGGTTACGCTGCCTCTCACATCGGAACCGAAATAGCCTAACAGCGCATGCGTGTTGCCTTGGCTTTCGCCGCCATATTCGAATATGGCATGATCGATCTGGTTATCCGGATCACCCGAGAATGTATACTGGAAACCGTTCCAGCCACCTCTGACTTTTTGCGCAGCCGTAAACAGGATGGGCTTTTCAGGGGTGCCGACGGCCTTGAGCGACCCGTCAACATCAATGTTGAATCCAGCATTCAAGCCGAATTCAATCACTACACCCGCTTCGATCACGACTGAACTCTGAAGCGAAATCGGTCCGTTAACTGTTGTTTTATCAATTCGGTACGGTACGTTGATCGCCTTGAATGTTTGATCATTATTACGATCAAGCGAATTTCCTGTCACGAATATCCGATCGACCGTATTGCCGGAAAAGTCACTATTTGAGCTCAACGAATTGACTTCACGCACGCTGACTCGCCCTGGGCGGTTGTTGAAGGTAGAAGTGAGATTTGAAATTTCCACAGAGCTCTGAGCACCGACCGAGAAACCGTCCCCCTCACTGTGCTGTATGAGAGAGTTTCGTAATTTTAGCTTTCCGTCGTGGCTGTTGACGCCTACCGCTGCTTCGAAGTATCCAGCATCACTACCGGCATACTCGATTACAGTATTATCTATTATGTTTTCTCTTCCCGAATAGACCTCCACGCCTCTCCAGTATCCTTGAATCTGTTCCAGACCGGTGAACACAACCAGCGGGCCGGCAGAACTGCCGACGATCAGCTCACCGGTATTTTCTATCCTGAAGCTCGTATCCGCACGGAAGACTACGGTAGTGCCTCCGAGGATATGCAGCCGAGAATACAATTCCAGGCCCAGGGTAGACGTCTGGTAATGAACCCCGACATCCTCCCACTCCTGATCTTTTCTGATGCTTCGATCCAGCAGTGCAATTGCATCCCTTCCCTGTCCATCCAAAGTCCGGTTACCTGTGTAGATACTTGTTCTGTCAAGCACGTAGGCATTGTTCGAACCAACCGCCACCGGATAGGACTGATTTCTTGTAAGGCGGTTGCTCACAAACTCAGAAATTTGCGCATCTTCCGAGATACGAATGCCGTAACCTTCACTAAACCGCGACAGAACACTCTTGAACCGTGCGGCCCCAGCGAAGCTGACGGAAATATTACTGTCATCGAAGCCGAACCCGGCATATTCGACAATCACATGCTCAAGCGCACTTTCGGCAAGAGATCTGATGAAGAGCCCTGTCCAGTAACCATTTTCTGCACGCTGGCCTGTGAATACCACCGGATTCTGTGCAGTACCAGCTGCAATCAACAGACCGTCAGACTCGATTTCCATCATCTCGTTATCGGCAAATTCGAGCCTGGCGCCCGCCTCGAGCGCCAACTCACCGCCGCGTCTGACCACAATTGTCTTATCGACCTTGTAGCAACCCGCAGATACAGTCAGCGGAGACTCAACATAGTAGCTGGACCATGGCTGACATTCGGCCTGATAGTCGATCACATTCACCAATGCTGAAGAAAAGTCGCCGTACTGCGCGCCGGAAATATCGGTCAGCTCAACAGAGAGTTGCTCTACTGGTTCCGATTGAGCGTTGATAATAAGTTGAATATCGATAGTCTTCGATTCGCCATCACCGGCAGCCCACGTCAGCGAGCCTGTTTCGCTGGCGTAATCCTCACCCGCCAGGGCTGTGTGATCGCTAGTAGTAAACTGGATAGTCGCCGGCTGAGATATATCGCCAGAGCGGTTCACCGTCACTCGAGCGATTCCGGTCTGCTCGGAAAAGTCGAAACTGGCACTGTCGAACGAGACACCGTCAATCTTGCTATCCATAGCGCCTGAGGCGTGTGAGCCTGACTCGCCACCTGCAGGCTGGCCGGGCTCAGGAGCGCCCGAGGATTCGCCGGGCTGGACGGCTGAGGGAGCACCTCCACCAGAGGACCCTCCGCCGCAAGCACTGAGCGCAATAACCACGGCGAGAAGTGACAAACGAGAAAAAGGTAGCATATCTACATCCTTGTAAAATCGAGAGAAGGAACATCCGAAACCGATTACAGGAACGAGAGACAAGAGAAGACCAGAAAGCGTTAAAACGCTCTTGAGGGGCCAGATCCGTGGCTAACATCTTGTAGTCCGCTTTCAAGACCGGCGCATCATACCCGATAATTAGATCAATAAATAATCAAATATGAATTTAGATTTCTGCAGTGACGCAGGTCACTTTCCGAACGATCTTGGGATACCTCACCGCTCCGGGGGAAATCCACGTGCTGCAGTAGAACGCTGCGTCCACAACCAATAAAAACTCAAGCCAATCGCCGGCACACCCAGCGCGGCAGCCAGCAGAAAGAAGTTCCCAAAACCCCAGCTATCCACCATCAGCCCGGAGTAGCCACTGAAGAACTTCCCCGGCAGCGTCATGATCGAGCTGAACAGCGCGTACTGCGTTGCGGTGTACTCACTACTGGTGAGGCTGGATAGAAAGGCGATGAAGGCCACAATAGCGAGCCCACCGCTGAGGTTGTCCGCACTGATCACAATGCCGAGAGACAGCAGATCCGGCGGTACGGTACTGAGCCAGGAGAACAGCAGATTGGTGCCGGACACACAAATAGCGCCGATGCAGAGTATCGGCGCGACACCGTAACGAGTAACCAGCAGGCCGCCGAGAAACGAGCCCAGGATGGTCATGCCAAAGCCGAAGACCTTGGTCACGTTAGCGATGTCGGTCTTGCTGAAGCCAAGCTGCAGATAGAAGGGGTTTGCCATCGCGCCCATGATGATGTCGCTGATGCGATAGCAGCCGACCAAGGCCAGTATCAGCAGTGCCTGGTAGCGGTAGCGGCGGAGAAAGTCGGCAAAGGGATCGACGACGGTGTGCGTGAGCCAGGCAACAGCCCCACTGCCCGGCGCCAAGGTCGTGCTCGGCCGGTGTACAGTCGCCTGATCGGCAATCAGCGTCACGCCCAGCAACAGGAAAGCCAGCGCAGCCATGGACTGATAGGCGATCTGCCAGGAGAAGAACTCGGCGATATACAAGGCCCCTGCCCCACCAATCAGCAAGGCGACGCGATAACCGAAAACATACGCCGCAGACATCGCTGCCTGCATATTGTCTTCAGCCAGCTCGATACGATAGGCATCGATGGCGATATCCTGCGTGGCCGACGAGAAAGCAACTACCACGGCGAAGAAGGCAAGCAACTCGAACTCGGTGGCCGGGTTCAAGACGCTCATCGCCAGCAAACCGCCGCCGATACCCAACTGCGCCAGCATGATGAAGCTGCGCCTCGGCCCCACCCAGCGATGCAGGACGGGAATGCGAATCCGGTCGACCAGCGGCGCCCAGATAATCTTGATCGAATAGGTAATCCCGACCCAGCTGATAAAACCAATGGTGGTGTTGGTCAGACCAGCTTCAGTGAGCCAGGCCGTAAGCGTGGAAAACACCAGCAGAAACGGCAGGCCCGCGGAGACGCCCAGCGCAAAGAGCACGAGCACCGGCTTGCTGGCATAGACCGACAGCGCCGCCCACCAGGACTGCTCTTGAGGCATGTTCAATCGCGGAAGTTTGTGAAGGTCAGTGGTACTGGAATCTCATCATTACCGCGTAGCAGCCCCATTGTTTCCTGGAGATCGTCACGCTTCTTGCCGGTTACCCGCACCTGCTCGCCCTGGATAGACGCCTGCACCTTCAGCTTGGCATCCTTGATGACCTTGATGATCTTCTTCGCGGTCGGTTGATCGATGCCCTGCTTCAACGGATAGCTTCGGGTCATCTTGCGACCGGTCCGATTGGTGGTCGACTCGCCGAGGCTTCGGACATCGAGCTTGCGCTTGGTGAGCGCCGTGACGAGGATGGAAAACATCTGGTCGACGTGGAAACTTTCCTCGGCGGTAAGATCCACGCTATTCTCGGTCAATTCGAACGTTGCATCGATGCCTTTGAAATCAAAGCGTCTTTCGAGTTCCTTGTTGGCCTGGTCGACCGCATTGGTCATTTCGTGTCGATCAAAGGTGCTTTCAATATCAAAACTCGGCACAGCTATTGTCCTCACTGGAATTTCTTTCAGATTCTACACGGAATCAAAGTCATGCGACTATACTTCCTGGAGCACGTCGCGAGCAGGATGTGATGCTCAGGGACATCTCTCACTAAAAAAGACATCAGAAGATCCTGCCTATGCCCAATCTAGACCTTGCCATCATGGTCGTCGATGACGCCAAGTTCAGCTCTGCCATCATCGCCAGAACCCTCAAGAATGCCGGTTATCGCGATATTCGAATTGCGAACACTCCTCATGGCGGTGTAACTGCGCTGGAAACTCGTCCAGCGAGCGTACTCATTGCCGACTGGCTGATGCCCGAAATGGACGGCCTCGAGCTGGCTGATCGTATTCGACAACTGGATGAGGCTCAGAATCACTTTACCTACATCATTCTCTTGACGGCGCGCGAAGGCAACGAGGCCCTGATGGAGGCCTTTGACCGCGGTGTAGACGATTTCATCCATAAGTCGGACATGAACAAGCAGTTGCTGCCACGCATTTATGCAGCCGACCGAACGTCGGAGATCCAGAACAACCTGCTTACTGCAAATCAGCTGCTACTCGAGAACAACAATGAGCTGCAGGCGAAGAACGGTCTGGACCTGCTGACGGGCATGCCGAATCACCGGATGGCTCACGCCAGGTTGACCGACTCGCTCAAGCAGGCAGAGGCCCGAGGTGGTGCTTCATGCATTCTCATGATCGGCATGCTGAATTGGCAGCAGTTGAAGCGGCGGCATAGCGCGACGCTGCTGGATGAGTTGATCGTTGGTGTCGCGAGGCGACTCAGGCACCTGACCCGCCCGCTGGACATGGTGGCCCGCATCAGCGAAAACCAGTTCGCGGTCATCAGTCAGTTCAATAATATCGAACACTGTACATCGAGCTGTTTTCGCCGGGTACACGAGGGCCTGAACCTGAAAGCCTTCAAGACGAGCTCAGGTTTTGTATCAATACAAGTAGGCACCGGCGGGGTCGCCATCGATGCCTCGACGCATATACCCTCGGCTGACGTGATCGAACAGGCCGCATTCCGCCAGCTGGCGCATGCTTACGAGACCGGCACGCTGTCTATCGCGCACTGGAGGGAGGTCGCGCAGCATTTTACTCAGCCGGAACAATAGCCTGCAAATTGAGGCGTATGAAGTATATGTTTACGTTCGCTTACCAGAAGCCTGCAAAAAGGGACATCAACACAACAGCATAAGCAGTCAATAGCACCTAATATTCTAATCGTGGAGTTGAGTAGTATCCCACTTGGGGCAGGAGCAGATGAGTAGTCGCTCCAGCCTTTTTTTTCGCCCTGATTTTTTGACGGCTGAGCAAGTATGTGTGAAGCGCTCGCCACTCAGATCTCGCGTTACGCACGCTTACCTGTTGTACACGCAATTCCAACAGCTGCACAACGGAAGATACATGGGATCTGGCGTATTATTTCTCACGTGGAATCAAGCAGTATCCACGGCGGAATCAAGCAGTATCCGTCCGGCAGAAGCAGATGAGCAGTCGCTTCTGCCTTTTTTTTGTCCGCAGAAAATGCCCGGACTATTTCAGTCGGGCATCCATCGTAATTTCCGCGTTCAATACCTTCGAAACGGGGCAACCCTTCTTGGTTTCCTCGCAGATCTCCTGAAATTTGCTGTTTTCGATTCCGGGGATCTTCGCTTCGACATCCAGGTGCACTTTTGAAATCGTGAAGCCGCCGTTATCTTCTACCAGGGTGACAGTGGCCTTGGTATCGATACTGTCTGCAGTGAAGTCACTATTACCGAGCCCCAGCGACAGCGCCATCGAAAAACAGCCGGCATGAGCAGCACCAATCAGTTCTTCCGGGTTCGTACCAGGCTTACCTTCGAAACGGGTATTGAAGCCGTACGGTTGCTCACTCAAAGCGCCGCTCTGGGTACTCATCGTACCCTTGCCCTGTTTGATAGGACCAGTCCAGTGTGCACTCGCAGTATTGGTAGTCGACATAATTCATTTCCCTCTTCAAGTTTATTCGTCTACTAGCTTACGCAGCGCAGCTGGCAGATGTTCAAAGCGAGGGATAGCCGGTGATGTCCCTAATGGACTTGTAGAGTGGCTGGAGCTGCTTGTACATGCGCTTGTAAACCTCGACATACAGGCGTTCATAAGTGGCCACGGCATCCTGCTGTGGTTCAAAACGCCTGCCAACTCTGGTCATCCTCTCCATTGCGCTACGATGGTCCGGGTAGATCCCCAGGCCGACCATGGTATTGATAGCGGCGCCCAGGGCAGAGGTTTCAGCGGTGTGAGGCCGTTCGACAGGGAGATTGAAGATATCGGCGGTCAGCTGCAGCGCGATATCGCTTTTCGACCCACCACCGGAAACCCGCAGATACTGCAGTTTCGTTCCAGAGCGCTTCTCTATTTTTTCCAGACCTTCACGCA
This sequence comes from Gammaproteobacteria bacterium UBA2679, assembly GCA_002354735.1. Taxonomy (GTDB): domain Bacteria; phylum Pseudomonadota; class Gammaproteobacteria; order Pseudomonadales; family Oleiphilaceae; genus Allohahella. The sequence continues at coordinate 480,534 of DEMD01000003.1, forward strand.
GCCCGTAGGCCAGGCCCTCCAGGATGGCCCGGTAAATATGCGCCCGCGTATGAACATCGCCAAAGCCAATGATGCCGCCCTTGGCCTCGGGTCCAGGGTCGCGCGCGCCCGGCGACCAGTATGGCTGCAGAACCAGACCCATCGAACCCGCAGGAATGTCGCTGATCAACTTGTCCAGCACGGTCTCTGGCGCGACATCAAGCTGATCCGCGAGCGCCACTTCGCGTGAGCCGAATTCCTTCTTGAACCAGCTCACCATCCAGAAGCCACGGTAGATATTGACTTCGGTGGCGAAACGACCAGGCACTGCAGCGGGATACGGCGGCATATGGGGTTCCACCTCGAGATAGCTGTCGCGACAGGTGTTGATAGTTGCGGTGGTACCATAGCTGAGGCAGCCGATTTCAGGGGTATATCCGCCGGAGCCAAGAATTTCGCAGGCTTTGTCGCTGGCTGCAGCGAAGACTGGCAGCCCTTCGGGCAGTCCCATCTCGCCCGCCTGCTTCGCCTGCAACAGGCCAAGGCGCTCTCCCGGCTCGACAAGAACAGGCAGCTGATCCGGCCGCACCGGCAGCACATGCCAGCGCCAGTCCCGCTTGCCCGCCCAGCTGCGACGCTTGAAATCAAAAGGTATGTAGCCAACCTGCGAAGCGATCGAGTCGCGGAATTCGCCGGTGAGCTGGCAGTTCAGCCAGGCCGACAAGAGGCCAAAACGTTGGGTTCGTTTCCACGCTTCCGGCTCATGCTCTGCAAGCCAGTTGAGCTGCGCCCTCTTGCAGAATCTTTCGATGGTATGGCTGACCCCAGCCAGTTTGAACAACAAGCGCCAGCGCGCGGGCAGTTGTGGCGTGCCGGCAGCCTCACGTTGATCTAGCCAGATGATGGCAGGTCGCAGCGCCCTGCCCTCATCATCCATACACACGACGGTGCCGCGCTGAGTAGTCACGCTGAGGCCTTCGATTTGTGAGGGCTCTACCGCGCCAGACTGCCAGACCTGATGACAGGCTGTCAGCATGGCCTGCCAGTACACATCGACATTCTGCTCGGCCCAACCTGGCTGCGCAGAAAAGTAGGGCTCGATCTCCTGCTTGCCTGAAGCAACAACCTCGCCGTGCTCGTCAAACACAATGGCCCGAACGCTCTGGGTCCCGTTGTCGATAGCCATGACGTAGGTCATGCTGCAACGCCTTTAGAAGCTTTACCGGCGAACACTTTGTCCGTTGCAGCACTTGCTCCGATGCTGAAGTAACGGCTGTAGAGGTCTTCATATCGAAGGCGCTCATTGCGCCACCTGGCATCATCCCAGTGCAGATGTTGCCTACAAAGCGGCTCAAGCCGACCGAACAGTTCAGTTCCACCGTTAGGCAGCAGACTCCCCAGGCGCGTGCGCCGCAGCAGCAGATCGTCGAGATGGAATACAGCTTCGTGCTGCAGGGCCCATTCGAGCTCGCACCACTGAAAGGCCGTATCAGCGATCAGTTCGTTCGAGTGATTCATGAGCCGAGCTGCAATACCATAACGCCCAGCAAGACGGCAAGATTGCCCGGCTGTCTGCTGATGGGTGTCGAAGATCGCCTGGCGAGAAGTGCCAGCACGAACATCAGTATATTTGGCCGCATGGGCCAGCGCGTCCTGGGCAATCAGACGGAACGTGGTCAGTTTGCCGCCGGCTATGGTGATCAAACCGTTGTCATCCCAGATGGCATGTTCGCGCTTCTCCTTCGATGGGTCGATCGCTGCGCCGCTGGCAATGACTGGCCTCACGCCAGACCAGCTGGAGACGATGTCACTGCGTTTGAGCTTGATGCCGGGGAACAGTGCATCTATACCTGAAAGCATATAGCTGGTTTCGGCTTCACTGATTGCAATATCCGTGGTATCTGATGTCGGCAGGCCCTTGGTGTGATCAAGGTCGGTGGTGCCTATCACAGTAGCGCCTTCCCAGGGAAATACGAAGACGGGTCGCTTGTCTACGGGATGAAAATAGCTAACCGAAAAAGCGACGGGAAAGCGCCAGCTCGGCACAAGGAGGTGACTGCCGCGCAAGGGCCGAATCGCTGCCTCATGGCCTTCGTGCATGCGCAGGGTATCGGCCCATGCTCCGGTCGCACTGATCACCGTTCGAGCTCTGATCAGGAACGGCTCATCACTCTCGGAATCCGGACTGGTATCCACGACCCAGGCGCCTTCTATGCGCCCTTTCTGTCCGTTATGGCCGTCCGCTCGGGCGACAGCCTGCACACGCAGGTAGTTAAAGGCCTGCACACCGGTCTGCTGCGCTTCGAAAAGCACCCGCATCACCAGCCTGGCATCATCGGTAACCGCATCTGTAAACTGGGTGAGCGCTGAAAGACCCTGCTGTTTCAGGTTCGTCGCGAGCATGCCATGGTCGCGAGCTGGCCACTGACGGTGCCCCATCGCCTTTACCTGCTTTCGCTCAGCGCCTTGCCGTAGCGCCGCTGAGCGGGCGAAACGGTCGTAGACATGCAGCAGTTTGTCGAAGAGCCAGGCTGGCGGGAACTCCCCGCTATAGTGAGCCATGAGGAACTGCAATGGTTCGACCAGCCCCGCAGCCTCGACCATCATCCGCTCGCGCTCGGATACCGACTCGCGTGCCAGCTGCAGCTGACCACTGCCGAGATAGCGCAGACCACCATGGACCATTTTCGACGACTTGCTCGACGTGCCCCAGGCGAAATCGTTCTGCTCGCACAGTATTGCTGAACAACCGGCCCGACCGGCTTCCCGCAGCACACCAGCGCCCGTGATGCCACCGCCAACCACGAGGACGTCAACAAAGGGCGGGGTCGCACGCCAGTCAGCGAGGGTGTTGCGGCGGGCTTCAGCCGACCAGAATTTCATCTCAGTCTCCCGCCAGCTGTTCAGGCAAAGGTACACCGGGCGCATCAGCGAGCAGCGTACCAGGATTGAGCAGACCAGCCGGATCGAAATGCTTCATGACTGCGCCAATGGCCTCCATCGCCACATCGCCCTTCTCTGCAGGTAGATAGGGCGCGTGATCCTTGCCTACACCATGTTGATGGCTGATGGTGCCGCCATGCTCGACAATTATCCTCGACGTGCTGTGTTTCAGTTTTGCCCAGGTCTTCAATGTTTCGTCATAGCTGGCCTGACAAGGAAACACATAGGTCGTGTATATCGAGCAGCCCTGGCTGTAAACGTGAGAGAGATGGGTGAATACGTGTGTCTTTGGCCCTGTAGTGCGCAGATTGTCTTCGATGGCATTGAGCAGACGGTCGACATTGCGCCAGTTGGTAGCGGTTTCCAGCGTATCCACTACGTAGCCCTGCTGCCACAGGGCCTCCCGCAGATAGGGCATCATGAAGCGCTTTTCCGCCCATTTCCGTCCGAGCAGTTCACCGGTCGACACAGCGCCAAAGTCGCTGAGGACGTGCTTGAGCTGCTGTTTCACCGCGCTCACCTGGGCCCGGCTACCGGTGACGCCAAGCGTCATCATGCACTTACCCTCAGCGGCGCCACGCCAGCCGAGATAGCGTTCCAGCCAGGCGATCTGTCCCGGATGTCCCGCCAGTGCGAGCTGCGTTTCTGTTTCCACGGCGTTCGAGACCCGCAGCATCGATAGCTGAGTCCGGCTCTGCACCAGGGCGCGGGCGGCATCGCGTGCTTTAGTCCAGTTTGGGAGGAAGAAGGCGAGGAAAGTCTCCTTCTCTGCGAGGCGGGTTACCCTCACCTTGACCTCGGTGAGGATGCCCATGCGGCCTTCGCTACCCAGGCACCATTCGCGCAGATCAGGTCCGGCTGCCGAGGCTGGGAAGGCCGGTATGTCGAGTGCTTCGCCATCGCCACGCATCAGTTCGACACGACCACCGGCAAAGAGCTGTTCGATGCGGCCATAACGAAGGGATTGTTGGCCACTGGATCTGGTAACAACCCAGCCACCGAGGGTCGATAGCTCAAAGGACTGTGGAAAGTGCCCCAGCGTAAAGCCTTTCGCGCGTAACTGAGCTTCCAGGTGTGGTCCAGCAACGCCGGCTCCGAATGTCGCGATCTGACTCTCTTCGTCGAGATCCTGCAGACTGTTCATGCGCGAGAGCGAAACGGTGAGCACGGGTTTGGACGTGCCCTCGACGGGATTGACGTGGCCAGCCACGCTGGTGCCTCCGCCGTAGGGAATCACGACAATATCATGACGCGCGCAGTGCACCAGCAGCTTGCGCACATCAGCACTGGAGTGTGGGAAGGCAACAGCGTCAGGAAAGGCGCCGAAGCGGCCACTTCTCATGGCAAGCCAGTCTGCAAGGCTCTGCCCACGGGCATGACGAATTCTGCTTTCGGCGTCGTGCATCACGTCAACGCCTGTTGCCTCACCTATGCCCTGCAGACGTGAAGGCGGTACAAGCGCTTTCACCGCTTCCAGCTTGGCATCAGGCAAGGGATAACCTGCGCCTATTCGTTCGCCGAGGAAGGCCAGGCCCTGTTCGGGCAGATCCATAGCGGTGGCGGTATCGCCCCATCCGTTCCATCGTCGCATTGCAGTGGCTCCAGTCGTGTGATCGAGATGCTGCATCCTAGCGCATCGGCAGAATTAGTCAGTGTCACTTACGGACAGGGGCGTGTATCATTTTGCGACATCATCAATCGAAACTATCGTCACTGTCACGCCATGACCACAGCCACGTACACCTCAGCACAGGCGCCTGGACTGGTATCCCGGCCTGCTGCCCTGCAATATCTGCTGGCGGCTGGCGCGATGGGACTGGATACGGCGCGTGCCTGTCAGGCGGCCGGGCTCTCTTTTGACGAGGTACTCGACAAGTCGGGCGGCATGCTGACCGGAGTTCAGCTTGCACAGATCCTGCAGAACCTGCTGCTACAGTCGGACGACCCCTTGCTGGGCTTGAAGAGTGGCGCCTTCGTGCAGCCCGGCAGCTATTCCGCCCTTGGCTATATTCTCATGAGCTGCAAGACCATAGGCCAGGCGGTCCACCGCATCGCGCCCTACGAGAAGCTGGTGGGCGATATGGGAACGACCCATTTGCTGACTGGCTCTGCCTTGCCAACGCTTTCGGACAAGCGCCCTGCCAGCGATAACTCTCTGCTTGGAGTAGAATGGCGCTGCAGCTTCAGGGTACCCGAATTGAGACGGCTCATGGTAGATAACGTCTTCGCCTCATGGACTCAGTATGCGCGCTGGCTGGCCAATGAAGACACGCTGATGCCGCAGGCAGTCCTGCTTCGCCGGCCTGAGCCTGAGCCAGCCGAACGTCTGCGATATGAGGAGGTCTTTGGCAGGACGCTGTATTTCGAAGCCAAGATCGACTGCATCGTTATCCGCACCACTGATCTGTCCAGAACGCTTCGACAACCCGACGAGGGACTGCTGCAGACGCTGGAGCGGCATGCAGAACTCCAGTTGAAGGGCCTGGCGGACAGGAGCCGGCAGTACAGCAAGCCAGAGGCCGTAGCGGGTGAAGATTTCGTTCCGGCTGTGGAACGCGCCATCGCCGAGGCACTGATACTGGGTAGTGTCGATCAGACCCTCATTGCGTCTGAATTGGGCATCACCCCGCGAACGCTACAGCGCAGGCTCAGTTCAGCGGGCCTCCGCTTCAGCCACTTGGTCGAACGTGCCCGCATCGCAGAGGCCTGCCGACTCCTCGAAGACGATACCCGCGACCCGCCGATGGCCATTGCGGAGATCGCCTCGCGCCTGGGCTATCAGGAGCCACGTTCGTTACATCGCGCATTTCGCCGGGCTACCGGCACGACGCCGGGCGCATGGCGCGAACAACACCGCGCGTCTAGTGCCCCGCCTGGTTAGCGTTCAGCCTGTTTCAGCCCTCTTGGCCCGAAGACGCCCTCGCCTTCCAACACGCCTAATTCGTCCTCGTCGAAGCCGAGCTCCTGCATGACCGCCAGCGTGTCTTCGCCCAGCGCGGCACCGCTGAAAGCCGGTAGCGGGCGGCCTCGGTCCTCGCCTTGTTGCATCACTACGGCAGGCGCGAGTTGACGGGAAAGATTCCCGCTCGCCCTGTCTTCGATCTCCACGAACATGTCCCGCTCTTCAAAAAGTGGATGCCGCGCCGACTCGTCCAGGGTGAGCACAGGTTCGACGCAGGCATCGACATCGGCAAACAGCTTGATCCACTCCTGTTGGGAGCGGGTGCGGAAGATTTCGCGAAGCGCTGCACGACTCTTCATCCGATCGTCCGGGCGCTGGCTCACCATCGTTGGCACCAGATGTCGGATATCCAAGGCCGCGCAAAGCGCCTGAGCAAATTGCGGCTCCAGCGCACCGGCGGTCATGTATCGGCCGTCGGACGTCTCGAAATAGTTGTAGGCTCCGGCCCCGTTGAGCACATCGCTTTCGAGGCTCGGCACCACCCCACCTGCGAGCACTGCAGCCATGCTCATGTGGTTCAAGGCCAGTGCAGCGTCAGTCATGGAGACATCGAGATGTACGCCTTCCCCCGTCCTCTGGCGATGGATCACGGCTGCAAGCACATTCATCACAGCCTGATGCGAGCCGCCCGCCACATCGGCAATCTGTATACCGCTCACGGCGGGTCCTTCAGCGGCATGGCCACTATAGGAGCTGATACCAGCAAGTCCGAGGTAGTTGATGTCGTGTCCCGCACGCTGGCTGAACTGGCCGTACTGACCGTAGCCAGTGATCGAGCAGTAGATGAGCTGCGGCCACTGTTGGCTCAAGGCTTCATAGGAGAGGCCGAACCTGTCCATGACCCCTGGGCGGAACTGCTCCACGATTATGTCGTAGTCTTCGAGCAGTCGTTTGACCACCGCCACGGCCCCCGGCTTTTTCAGGTCCAGACCAAGTGAACGCTTGCCGCGGTTGAGATAGGCATGCGCAGCGGATCCATCGCCCTGTCGCGGTGGCAGCAACCTAAGGAAGTCAGGACGTGTCGGAGATTCGATGCGCAACACATCCGCCCCGAGGTCAGCCAGCATCATGGTGGCGCAGGGCCCTGGTAGCAGTGTGCTGAAATCAAGCACTTTCAGTCCATCGAGTAGTCTGAATCCGGTCTTGCCCTGAGCCATGCGCGTCGCCTTCATTACTGTTCATGAAATTTGAGTGGCGGATGCTAACGGTTCGCGGTTGTGCCCGCCAATGATCGATTTGATCACTCGCTGTGATGAAAATGGTAATTGCGGATTCCGAAATCAATGTTCATACTGTTCAATCAACACTAAACAAAGCGAACATTTCAGTGACCAAGTCCCAGGAATCTGCCATCTCCGAATTCATCGAGCGCCTTGGCATGGTGACGCAAGCCGACGGGCTGTCCAGAATCGCCGGGCGAATTATGGGATTTCTCATCATCCACGGCGGGCCTTTCAGTTTCTCGGAACTGGCTCAACGGCTGCAGGTCAGTCGCGGTAGCATCAGCACCAATACGAGACTGCTCGAAACCATCGGCGTCATCGAGCGGGTCTCCATGCCCGGTGATCGACAGGATTATTTTCAGATCCGGAATAAACCTTACGACGAACTGTTACGCGGGTCCGTTCTTCGACTGCGGAAAGCTCGTGAAGTCGTCCTGACGGCTGAAAAGGATATTCCCGATACGCTCGACGCCGCGCATCAGCGGCTTCGGGAACTACGGGAGTTCTACGAAATGCTCATCGTCAACACAGAAGCCATCGTCCATAAAGAGAGTACACAGTCATGAAACAGTCGCATGTCATTGCACTGCTCGCCACTCTGGCGCTGGTGGTCTGGATGGGCTTCGGCATGCTCTCCCCCTCGGCTGGTTCCGAGCCGGCTGTCGGAGAGGACAAGCTGAGCGCTGACGCAGCCGTCAAGTCGCAGATGCTGGTGGAAACGCAAACACTGCAGGCAGAAGACATCGAGCGGACCATCCTGTCTCTGGGGCAGGTCGAGCCCGATCGGACAGTGACTATTCGCAGCGAGCTCGAAGGCCGCATCACGTCAGTGCCTGTCAATGCGGGCGCCTATGTAGAAGCAGGTACCGTGATCGCTCAGATGGACAAGAGCGAGTGGCTTGCCGCTCTGAACAAGGGGCAGGCGGTATTCAATGAACGCAAGGCGGCGTGGGAGCGGCTCAGGGCACTCAGCGACAAGGGATACCAGTCACGTAACCTTATCGATGAGGCGTATTCTGCCTATCAAGTCGCTGAAGCCGAACTCGATATACTCAAACGTAACCTGCGCAATACCGAAATCGTAGCGCCTTTCAATGGTGTCATCGATCATCGTGCAGTAGAAATAGGCGACTTCGTGACGGTCAATGGCGCCATTGCCACCCTGGTAGATAACGACCCCCTGATCGTGACCGCGCAGATTTCACAAAGCGATATCGATGAGGTCGAGGTGGGTAGCACGGCAAAGGTAGACTTCCCAAATGGACGACAGGCCGAAGGCACGCTGCGCTTCATCGCTACACAAGCGGCGTCCGCCACCCGGACTTTCCGCGTCGAAATCGAAGTACCGAATCCTGAATTGAGCCTGCGCTCTGGCACCAGTGCCGAGGCCCGAATACCAACAGGACATGTCACAGCCCACTTCATCTCCCCTGCCCTGTTGACGCTGGATGATGCCGGCAGGATCGGCATCAAGACAGTCGACGAGCACAATGTCGTCGAGTTCCATTCAGTCAAGATCGAGCTGACCGAGACCGCTGGCATCTGGGTCAGCGGCCTGCCAGTGCGTGCGGAGGTCATCGCGGTCGGACAGGGCTTCGTCCGCGAGGGTGAGACCGTCCGCACTGGCGCACGGCCTGCTGATGAGCGGCCAGCCCAGCCGCCACTGCCTGCGATCGCCGCGCAATGAATGCCTTGATCGATGCCGCGTTCAGTCGCGGCCGTACCGTCATCATGCTCTTTGTCATCATCCTCGGTGCGGGCGCGGTAGCCTATCTTGGTATTCCGAAGGAGTCTGAACCTGACATTCCGATTCCAACCATTTATGTATCCGTTACTCATGAAGGCATCTCCCCGGGTGATGCCGAACGTCTGCTCGCCAAGCCGCTCGAAAAGGAACTGCAGACACTCGAAGGTCTGAAGGAGATGCGGACCACTGCCGCCGAGGGCTATGCCTCGGTGGTGCTGGAATTCGACGCAGGTTTCGATGCAGACAAGGCGCTGCAGGATGTGCGCGAGAAGGTGGACCTGGCCAAGGTCGAGCTACCAGCCGATAGCGAAGAGCCTCGCGTTACAGAAATCAATACTGCGCTGTTCCCGGTGCTGACCGTCGTACTCTCCGGTCAAGTGCCAGAGCGCACCCTGGTCACGCTGGCCCGTGATCTGAAAGACAAGGTCGAGTCGCTGGCCGGCGTGCTCGAAGTCGATATCGGTGGTGATCGTGAGGAGGTGCTGGAGATCATTGCCAACCCGGCGGTCATGGAGACCTACGATATCTCCTATAACGACGTCTTTACGCTCGTGCAGCGCAATAATCGCCTGGTGGCAGCTGGCGCCCTGGATACCGGCGCGGGCCGAATGGTACTCAAGGTGCCGGGCCTGATCGAAGACCTCGACGATGTCATGAGCCTGCCGATCAAGGTTGCCGGTAATACCGTGGTCACCTTCCGCGATGTCGCTGACATACGCCGGACCTATAAGGACCCTGACAGCTTCGCGCGCGTCGCTGGTGAGCCGGCCCTGGTACTGGAAATTTCCAAGCGTAGTGGCGCGAACATCATCGCGACGATTGCCGATATTCGTGCACTCATCGAGGCCGAGCAGAAGATCTGGCCTGAAGGGCTCAAGGTCAGTTTCCTGCAGGACAAGTCGGAGCAGATCAAGACCATGCTCGGCGACCTCGAGAACAATGTGATCACAGCCGTCGTGCTGGTGATGATTGTGATCGTGGCTGCCCTCGGCGGCCGACCGGCGATACTTGTAGGTCTCGCCATCCCGGGATCATTCCTGGCCGGCATGCTGGTGCTGGATGCCATGGGCATCACACTGAATATCGTCGTGCTGTTCAGTCTCATTCTCGTCGTCGGCATGCTCGTGGACGGGGCTATCGTGACGACCGAGCTGGCCGACCGACGGATGGCTGAAGGCGCACCGCGCAAAGAAGCCTATGCTTTCGCCGCAAAGCGCATGGCATGGCCCATCATTACCTCGACAGCCACTACACTGGCCGTTTTCATCCCCCTGGTGTTCTGGCCTGGTATCGTCGGCGAGTTCATGAAGTTCCTGCCGATCACGGTGCTCATCACGCTGGCAGCATCCATTGCCATGGCGCTGGTGTTCATCCCCGTACTGGGCGGCATGATAGCCAGGCCGACGGATGTGGAGAATCTCAAAACCGGTAATCCTGTCGAAGCAGCGAAGGGATTTACTCGCAGCTATCTGAACCTTGTTGCGGCACTGTTGCGGCACCCTGGAAAAACGCTGGCGACAGCCATCTTCATCACTGTCGGCACTTACGTGGCCTATGGCAGCTTCGGCCGCGGCGTCGAGTTCTTTCCCAGTACGGAACCGGATTTTGCGCAAGTTCAGGTGCAGGCACGTGGCGATCTTTCTGTGCTGGAACGTGACGCGCTGGTGCGTCAGGTCGAAGCGCGTCTACTGGAGGTGCCTGAACTGAAGACTGTGTACTCGCGCACCATCGGTGGCGGCGCGCAGGGCGATCAGAATCGGACTGCAGACACGATTGGGGTGATTCAGATCGAATTCATCGACTGGTCGAAGAGGGCGCGTGCTGAAGTCATCATCCCGCGCCTGCGAAAGCTTGTTGCTGACATCCCCGGCATCGTGATTCAGGTCAGGGAGCAGGAGTCGGGGCCTTCTGGCGGAAAACCAGTGCAGATGGAAGTCAGCGCACGTGATCCAGCCCTGCTGGAAGCTTCTGTCGTGAAGTTGCGAGGCTTGCTGGACAAGCTTGGGGGCTTCGAGGACGTGACCGACAACCGTGCGCTGCCCAGCATCGAATGGCAACTGCATGTGGATCGAGCCAAGGCGGCCCTGTATGGCGCAGATGTTGCCCTGCTCGGCGACGCCGTGAAGATGCTTACCACAGGCATCCAGCTGGCGGAGTACCGACCGGATGATACCGACGACGCTGTCGACATCCGTCTGCGATTCCCACTGGACGAGCGTAACCTGGAGCGTATCAAGCAGCTTCGCGTACCGACCAGCGAGGGGCAGATACCCGTGAGCAATTTCCTCACACTGCAACCGGCGCAGAAGACCGGCTCGCTCAGCCGCACCGATGGCAGGCGCGTCATGACCATCGAAGCGGATGTCGCCGCTGACCTGCTACCAGATCAGCAGGTTCAGAAAATCAGAGCGGCACTGGCTGAGGTCGAGCTGGATCCTGGCGTGCAAGTGACGTTCAAGGGTCAGGATGAAGATCAGCGGGAGACCTCTGCCTTCCTTGGCACCGCCTTCCTGACGGCAATGTTCCTGATGATCACGATACTGGTCACCCAGTTCAACAGCTTCTATCAAACAGCGCTGGTACTGAGCGCCATTGTGTTCTCGACCGCCGGGGTGCTGCTTGGGCTCATGATCATGGGCCAGCCTTTTGGTATCGTCATGGGTGGCATCGGCGTCATCGCGCTTGCAGGTATCGTGGTGAACAACAATATCGTACTCATCGACACCTTCAACGATTTGCGCAAGGCTGGTATGTCGCCACGCGAGGCCATCATGCAAACGGTCGCAGAGCGTATGCGGCCGGTGTTGCTGACTTCGGTAACGACGGTACTCGGTCTGCTGCCCATGGTATTTGCGATGAACATCGATCTCATCGGCCAGAATATCACCTTCGGTGCGCCGTCGACCCAGTGGTGGGTACAGCTGTCCAGTGCAATTGCAGGCGGTCTGACGCTGGCCACGTTGTTGACGCTGCTCTTGACGCCCTGTCTACTCATGCTCGGTGAAAATGTGTCTGCAGCACGGAAGCGCCGCCGCGAAGCGCGTGAGCAGCGCAGACTGGTCTCCGAAGCATGAGGCTCAAAGCGTGCCGCTGTTACGCCAACATGGCATGATGGCGCACTCTCTCATTGCGTTGGATCAGCATGTCAGATAACTCAATGGATACACTCAGTATTCCCAACGTCTTCGTCAGAGGCGTCCTCAGTGGCGCTGTTCAGTCAGGCGTGGATCCGGTACAGCTGCTCTCGGCGGCGGGCATCTCCGCTGAAGTGTTGCAGAACCCACTCGCACGAGTTGATGCGACGCGCTATGCCCGTCTGGTGCGCCAGGTCTGGCTGGATCTCGAAGACGAGTTCATGGGGCTGGCGAGCGTTCGAAGCAAACCGGGGACTTTTGCCATCATGTCCCTGCTGGCCATACGTTCGCGGACCATTGGCGGCGTCATGCGCCGGGCCGAGCAGTTCTATGGCCTGTTTGACAACCCGGTGGTGATGCATATCGAACCCGAGCTGACAGGGTCCGACGAAGGCCTTGCGGCCCTGACCCTGCAAACTGCGCTGCCACTCAAGGACCCCCAGCACTTCTTTCAGGAGTCGCTCCTGGTGATCTGGCACCGCTTCAACAGTTGGCTCATTGGTCAACAACTGCTGCTGGATAGGGTCGAATTCGATTACGCTGCTCCGGAACATGCGAAGGAGTACAAGCAGATCTTCAACTGCCCGCTCCACTTCGACTGCGCAGCAACGCGCATTGTGTTTCAGCAGCGCTTCCTCAGTTTTCCCGTCATTCGCGATGATGCGGAGCTGCGGGAATTCCTGATCACCTCACCCGCGGACCTGCTGGCTCGTCCAGCCGACAACCAGTCCTATCTGGCGCGAATTCGGAGCGTGATCGGCCGGGACCTCAGCGCCTCACTACCCGATTTCGAATTCGTCGCCGAGCAGCTGCACCTGAGCCCGCAAACCCTGCGCAGACGTCTGCGAGAGGAGAATACATCGTATCAAGAGATCAAGGATGATCTGCGGCGGGACGTGGCTATTTACCACCTCTCACGGCCGGACTTTCCAATAAACGAAATTGCGTATCAGGTGGGCTTCACAGAGGCCAGCACCTTCCACCGTGCTTTCAAAAAATGGACCGGGCTTACGCCAGGGGCGTATCGTGAAGCTGCCCTGGCCAAACGCAAGGATTCCGAATGAGACTCAGGATTACTCGATGAAAAAAGACTTCCGGCTGGAAGACAAGGCCTTCCTACTGCTGCTGATCGTGGTGACGATTGCCTTCGGCATGATACTCAAGCCATTTTTCAGCGCCATACTCTGGGCAGTGCTACTGGTCATCCTGTTCATTCCCATGCACCGAAAGATACTCAAGCTGCTCGGCAACCGCCGGATTCTCGCAGCGCTGACTACGCTCGTAGTGGTCAATCTCATATTCATCATTCCCCTTGCCCTCATAGTCGCAGCACTGGGCGTGGAAGCGAATGCATTTTACGAACGCATTCAAACCGGCAATCTGGATGTGCAGACGGTCACCGACCAGATTACCCAGAAATTCCCATTTGTCGAAACTGCCGCAGGCTGGTTCAATCTGGACCTGAGCAATATCGAGGCGCAAATCAACGAATTCGGCCTCAGAGCGAGCCAGTTCATCGCCAAGCAAGCTGTAAGCGTGGGCCAGAACACATTCACCTTCAGCCTCAACCTGGTACTGACCGGGTACCTCGCCTTTTTCCTGCTGATAGACCACCAGCGACTGATTCGGATTCTGATCTGGGTGCTACCGCTCGGAGACGATCGCGAACGCATGTTGTTCAGAAAGTTTACTGAAGTATCGCGGGCCACGATCAAGGGCAATCTCGTGGTCGGTGCCGTTCAGGGTACGCTTGGGGGTCTGATCTTCTGGATACTCGGCATTCAAGGGCCCTTCCTCTGGGGTGTCGTCATGGCCTTCCTGTCGCTGCTGCCAGCCGTTGGCGCAGCATTGATTTGGGCGCCTACAGCCATTTTCCTGGCGCTGAGCGATCAGGTCATTCCAGCAATTGTGCTGGCGCTCTATGGCTTCTTCGTCATCGGCATGGCCGACAACGTGCTACGCCCTATCCTCGTCGGCCGGGACACCAAGCTGCCCGATTACATCGTGCTGCTTTCCACGCTGGGCGGCCTGGCGCTGTTCGGCATAAATGGCTTCGTTATCGGTCCGGTCATTGCAGCGCTGTTCATCGCCTTCTGGCAGATTTTCACCATCGAGTTCAACGATAGCGCGGCCAATACTTTTGACGAACAGGAATTAATCAGTGAGGCTGAGGCCAAGGCCCATGAGCATGGCCCGGAAGGGATGCATCTCGATGCTGCGCCGCTCAAGGTCGAAGTAGAGCCTCTTGATCATCAGCCAAACGAGCCGACCAGCGCTCAGGGCGATCCTAAGCCGCCGGTTTGAGGGGCTTCACCACTGAGCCTGGCTCAGGCCGGTGCCACCTTGGGCTTGTTGGCTTTCTGCCGATATAGGCGCTCATCGGCCAACTTCAGCAGCTTCCGGCCGCTGGGCTCGACGAGACTAGTGGTGGCTGCGGTGCCGATCGAAGCCTTTACCGGTATACGGTGAGAGCCGTGGATGAGGGGATTCTCACGGAAACATTCGCTGATCCGCTCCGCGATGAGTGCAGCGCCTTCTTCATCCTGGTTTGGTAGCAGGATCACGAACTCATCCCCGGCGAAGCGGAAGGCCAGGTCAGTCTTTCGCAGCGCCAGTATCAGAAGGTTTGCCAGATGCTGCAGGTATTGATCACCTGTTTCATGGCCATACTCGTCGTTTATTTTCTTGAAGTCGTCGCAGTCCAGAAACGCGAGCGCCAAGGGTGATCCATGGCGGTGCACCCGTGATATCTCATGCTCCAGGGTCTCTTCCATTTCACGCCGGTTACGCAGATGCGTGAGCGGATCCCGTGTAGCCAGAAACTCTATTTTTTCCCGCGCCACCACCGAACTGAGACATAACGACACCTTTACAGCGAGCTGGTGAAGAAAGAAAGCCTCCTTTCCTGCCTGATAGCGCTCCTCGTCGTAGGCGCCGAGATTGAGACTGCCTGCCAGGCGGCCGTTCAGTAACAAGGGCAGCGAAGCGATGGAGCGCAGCGCAGGCCGAAGACGATGCGGGGTAAGCGGCCTGAATCGCGACAGTTCGCAATGGTCCAGTACCGGCTCCCTGGCGCCTTTCATGGCAGCGTGGAAATCGACCGCGGCGACAGTGCGCCAATGCGCGTCCAGTTTGTCGCTTTTCTCGAGGGTCGCGCGAATGGTTTGGGTTGCCGGCTTGTCGATAATGGCATACCAGACTTCATCGATACCGAAATGCTCGCGGAGATGGGCGTGGAGCAGTTCCAGAAAGTCCTGCACGCTCGAAATATTCAGTATCGCCACCTCAAGATTGAACATACGGCGAGCGATCTCTTCGTTTTTCCGTGCGTGAGCAATCAGTGCTTCGAGTTGACTCATCTGTTGGCTACCGTTCACAGTCCCTGCTCTGTCTGTTCAACTACTCGGTGCCGGGACGAATCCGACCGACCGCCATCTGGTTATTTCTTTACAATTATGGTTAACAAGTAAACATAAGCAAATGACACACAAGGCATGTTGATGTTTTTTTACAAGGGGGCTTGACCTTGGCGCCATCGACCTTTAGTATACGCCCTCCTCTGACGCGGGGTGGAGCAGTCTGGTAGCTCGTCGGGCTCATAACCCGAAGGTCGTAGGTTCAAATCCTGCCCCCGCAACCATATTATTTGACAGATTAGGCTAGTCTTCGGACTGGCCTTTTTTGTGTCTGAATTTTGCGTGAAGAAGCCGCCCCGCCCGGCGTCTGATCCAGCTCGCGACGATCAACTCTCGACGCAGGGCTCAAGGCCTCACTTGTATTTACCGCTCCCCTGGCTCCAGTTCACTTAAATACCGGCGATAGTCTGGACTCATCGAAATTGTGTTATGACCTGCGTCTGGGACGATTTTCAGCGCGGCCACGCCCGGCTTGAACGATGACAGCAGCTTTTTGCTATTGGCAGTTGGAATGATTTCGTCATGCTCCGCAGCGATTAGTAGTGTGGGCGCAGATACTTCAGGCGCGTAGCGCGTCGATTCGAAGCGGTCCCTTAGTAGCCATTGCACGGGCAGCCACCCGAACTGCTGGCGGGCGACAGCGACGATGCTGTCGAATGGCGTTACAAGCACCAGACGCGCGACCGGCCGCTGACTGGCGAGATAAGTCGCGACGCCACTACCCAGACTCCGCCCGACCACGACGACGTCCTCGTGTTCAGCCTTAACGCTATCGAACAGCGCCAGCGCATCGGCAAAGAGCCCGGCTTCCGTAGGTTTGCCAGCGCTGCCACCATAGCCGCGGTAATGCATGAGGTAAATCGAATGACGGGGGAAGCTTGAGGCGAGTTCCGGCAAACTGGCGGTGACGTCTTCAGCATTACCACCGAAATAGATAAGGGCTTCCCTGCCATCTCGCTGAAGCACGGTCACACGAAGCTCTGAACCAGTGGCGGACAAGGTCATGAGACTGGTGCCAGGCGGCCGAAAGGACACCTCAGCTACAGGAAAGTAAATCAGCGAGCGTTGAAACACGTACAGAAATAAACAGATCCCTGCATACACTATCGCGATGAAAATCAGCAAACCACTCACGTTATGACGCCAGCTAGCAAGCTTCGGTATCGTAAACACATCAGGACCTCTATGTTCGAATACAAGAATTTTACCAATCAGTTCCGGCGGCTAATGATGACCGTCAGTATTGTGATGTTGGCCGGCTCGTCAATGTTGTTAGCAGCAGGCAAGACCTGGCCGGACTTTTCTGCGACCAATCTCGAAGATGAAGCGGTTCACAGCAGCGACTTGATCGGCCGGCCTGCAATAATCATCGTCACACCCTCGGAGGATGCGGCGGAGTCTACCGAGCGCTGGATTGAAGCGCTTCGTCGCGAGCTGGACGAGTCTGAATTCGTTGTACGCACCTTGATCACGCTCGACCTACCGTTCTTCGTTTCGGTAGACATGGCTATCAGCGACGTCAGAGACGTTGTGCCTGCAGACTATCATGACCAGACCTGGGTCATTGACTCCGAAGTGCTTGAAGATGCGCTCGGGATTGAACAAGGCAGTTCCAAAGCCGCCGTCGTCATCCTGGATAGTGAGGGGGGAATCATTGAAATCTCGCATGGCTCGCTCACTGAGCAGAGACTACAGACGATCCTGGCAGCAGCGGGCGAGCTGAAACGGTCTGAATCACGTTGATGCCATAGAAGCTGAGGCATAAGACGATCAGGACCTAACAATCCTCCGGCCTCATACCTAAAAGATATTACAGTCTGTAACAAATTGTTTCAGATTGTTCGGCAGTTCAAAGTTTTTTACTGTGGCTTGGCAGACCATGCAGCTCCGCTCAATCTGGACCTGCCGTCATGATCTTTCAGCATCTTAATTCGACCGTGAGCTCCCTTGCCATCATCCGCACTTTAACGATATCACTACTGGTATCGGCATCTGCGTCACTCACACTGCTGCCATCCTCCCCTGCCTTCGCGGAACCCAAACCAGCGCCGGACATTGTCGGGAATCAGACCGATCTTGTACTGAACGGCTTCGCCACCCGCAAGTTCCTGTTCATGGTCGACGTGTATGTCGGCTCCTTGTATGTCGAGCGAAAGTCGCGCGACCCACGCGCGCTCATGAGTGCGAACGAGCACCGCGTCATGCAGTTCGACATGTTGCGTGATGTGCGTGGCCGTCGCATCGCCAACGCGTTCTATGAGGGCATGCAACTCAATGTCTCACCCGAGAAAATCAACGAACTCGAGCCCCAGATTGGCCAACTCCTGACCATGTTCGATCAGAAGCTCGAAACCGGCGACACAGCCATCGTCGAATACGTCCCGGACCTGGGCACGCGGGTCGTGCTGGCTGGCGAAGTAAAGGGCGTCATACCTGGTAAGGAGCTGTTCGATGCGATCCTGTCGATCTGGATCGGCGACTATCCGGTGAGTGAAACCTTCAAGGAAGGCATACTGGGACTGGAGAGCTAGTACTGCTCCCCTTATACTGTGAGCCGGTTTTTCCCTCGCCTGGATATCTGCTCACCCATGTCGAAACTCCTGCTGCTGAAGCGCATGCCTCAGGCGATCACCATCTCTATCGGCGTTCATGCCCTGTTTGCGCTGGCAGCCCTGATGCTGGCCGACCTGCCGCTCGAGCAGCCGGTTCAGGCGCCTGGGCACACCATAGCCCTCAGTCTGCAGGGGCCTGAGGCAGAATTGGTGCCCGACACTGCTGAGAGCCAGCCGACTCAGTCGGATGCGCCGAATGTCCAGGAGACGCCAGCGCCACGGGAAGCGAAAGCTGCTGAAAGGACAGCTCCGAAGCCGAAGCCTGCCGCACCGGTGGAAACGGCAACAAGCGATATGCCGGAGCATCCCCTACAGGATAAGCCCACATCAGAAGCTTTGACCGTACCCTTACCGCTCACAGCAGGGCCGTCCGATCCAGCAACATCTATTGAGCCGTCCAGGGTCGAAGCTTCCACTGAGACCAATCCGCAGACAGTGACGGTCGAAGAACGCGCCATAGCCGATCCGCAATTGTTAGCAGACTATCGGCGGTCGCTGCAGGCCTTGCTCGAAAAGAGTAAGCGCTATCCTCCTCAGGCCAGACTGCGCCGTATGGAAGACGAGGTTATTGTGAGCTTCACGATAAATGAAAAGGGTGGGCTGGAGACCTGCACACTGGTGAGCAGTGCAGGTTTCGGTTTGCTCGATGATGCTGCGCTTGCAGCCATCAGGGACGCTGCACCGTTCCCAGCACCACCCGCAGGGCTTGCCCAGGCCAGCGGCGAGCCAATCACCTTTGAGGTACCGATTGTCTTCCAGACAAGGTCCTGAGACGACGACTCACCTACCGGGACTACTGCTCCAGCAGTATTTCTACCCTGCGGTTTTTCGAGCGGCCCGGATCGGTATCGTTGGTAGCCACAGGGAATTGCTCACCCATACCTTTCGTAGTCATGCGACTGGCTTCGACGCCGTTTTCAAGCATGGCATCACGAACCGCATTGGCTCGCGCCTCTGAAAGTTTCTGGTTGTATTCTTCAGAGCCGATCGAGTCTGTAAACCCTTCGATGACCAGATTCACTTTCGGATTCTTGTTAATGAATTCGGCGAGCTTCTTCATCGTGCGTTCAGCGCCATCCTTCAGTTCAGACTTGCCAAACTCGAAAAGAATATCCTGCAGCGTCAACAATGTGCCTCTGTCGGTCTGTTCAGCCTTGACGTTCTCAAGCTCTGCAGAGAGCGCCATTGCCTGATCGGCGGCCAGTTGGGCTTCAAGACGTGCCTGTTCAACTTCTTCGCGCGCAGCCTGTGCTTCCTGCTGTGCTTTCTTGCGGGCTTCTTCAGCCTCTTGAGCCCGGCTCTGGGTAGACTTCAGATCGGCCCTTGCTGCAGTAAGACGGGCTTCCTGGGCATCCAGTCTCAACTGGTTGCGCTGCTCGGCCAGCGAGTTGACCTCCTGGCGTTTCTCACCAATATCGGTACGGGCCCGAGTGATATCAGCCTGCTTCTGGGCGAGGAAGAGCGCATGCTCATACTCTGGATCATCACCATCAGCCCAGCTTGATTGCGCACGGCTGGTCAGGTTTTCCAGTGCATCCAACTCTACTGCTGCTGTTCTGACTGTTGTTGGATTGCTCTGGAACGATTTCAGCTGACTTTCCAGATTCTGCAGTTCATCCGGTTTCGTCTGTTGTCCCGCACAGGCTTGCAATAACATGAAGCCGGCGGCGATGGGGAGGACTCGTATCTGTTTCAACTGAATGCTCATTCGCTGGCTCCTCCGGTATTGGTATTGATTTCGCGCTTGAGATCCTTGATGGCAGCGCGTACTTCCTTCACTGTCTTTTCTTCGCGAGCGAGTTCAGATTTGGTGACTGCGAAGTCAGCCTCCTTTTCAGCCTTTTCCAGCAGACGCCTGGCTTCGAGATTATTGCCTTTTGCCAGAGCCTCGCGCGCGGCAGTGAGGTGTTGTTCCGCGTTCTTTATTTCTACGGGAGCGTATTGATAAGCTTCATTGTTTTTCGCCTCGCTGATGCGGGACTCGGCCAGCACGAGCTGACGATCGGGCTTGGGGGCCGATGCACAGGCACCAAGCATCCCTACGCAAAGGCCGACTGTGAGCCAGCGGGAAATTATTGTTCGCTTCATACAAACCTCTATGACAGAACTGAATCGGCATCTCGAATGGAACTGACTCTCGCCAGACGACCGCGACGTTCCACCGATGATGAATGGAGTACTCCTTCAAACGTCCCTGTTGGACAAACGTTCTACTGCTAATGACATACAAACTATAGACCAACTGAAGAATTTTCAGGAATTTCAATCGTTAGATAGTGCCTCTTAAAGCACTGGATCAAAATATCCTTGTAAACATTACAGCCTAAAGGCCTAGATGCGCCACTATCAACTCGTTCACCGTCAGTCTCCTCCATTAATATACGTAAATGTTTAGACTCCAGGATCTATGGCTTTGCCGCCTGCCCAGCGACCAGTGCCTCCAGCTGCAGCACAATAAGCTGCTTCAGGGCGCGGATCACATCCGAGCGCATTGGCTCTTCGGCATGGACGGCGAAGCGAAGCGCACTTCCCGCCGCCTCGCACATGAGCACCCCTATCGTTAGCATGTGCTGCCCATCGAGGCCAGGATAACGCGCCGATATAGAGGCGGCGAAGAAACCGGCGTTATGCAGGGTATCGTCCCGATCGAGCTGACTAAGCCCTGGCTCGGATTGAAAGCCGGCCCACAGCGCAGGGAATCCCGGTTCCTCGAGATAAAACTCGAAAGCGGCATCGACGGTTTGATCGACGGCTTGTGCCAAAGTGCTGCGGTCCTGCATGCAACGCTGCCACGCTTCAAACAAACAGGCCTCGAACCGCTTGTTGAAGCGTTCGCCGAGCCCTTTCAGAACAGCGGCCTTGTTGGGGAAATATTGATAAAGAGAGCCGATCTGCACATTCGCCCGACGGGCAATATCCCGCATGACCAGACCATCGGTGCCCCGCTCTATGAGCAGGTGAGTGGCGACTGCGAGAATGGCATCCACCCTCGCCTGACTGCGTCGCTGTACGGGCTTTCGCCCCTCGTCTGTACGACCCATCCACGAATCCTCATTGAACATGATTCTCAGGCTCCGGTCGTTCCTGATTACTTTGCGTATTTCGGGCGCTGACCATATGATGTTGAAAATGATCATCGATCATATAAGGCTCAAAAAATGATCATAATACTGGCCCTTCCCGGACCTGACTTATCATGACGAGGCAAACTGCGGATATACAAGTCTCTGATGCTTCAGGTTATTTCCCACAGTCTGCCATGCGTGAAACCTTTTCGGTAGCAGTAATCGGTGCGGGTGCAGCAGGAATTGCCGTAGCTAAATGCCTTCGGCAAGCGCGATTGGACTTTCATATATTCGAAAGGCACAGCGATTTTGGCGGCGTGTGGGATATTGCGGCACCCGGCTCGCCGATGTATGAATCAGCCCACCTGATTTCGTCGCGTGCAACATCATCCTTTAGTGATTACCCGATGGATGCGCGCTTACCTGATTACCCATCTCATCGTCAGGTACTCGCCTATCTCAGGAGCTACGCCAGACTGCACAGGCTCTACGACTCCGCAAGCTTCGGAGTCGCCGTCACCAGCGTCACATCTGATGGCCCGCGTTGGAGTGTCCACACCGTCTCTGGCCGAAAGTTCACGTTCGACGCCGTCGTCTGCACCACGGGCAAGTATTGGGATCCGGTGATGCCTGACTTTGCCGAGGCGGCGCTGGCCGAGGCGACAACCGGGTGCCGCATCATGCATGCACGCGACTATAAGGACGGCACTAGTCTCGCAGGGCAGCGGGTACTGGTTGTGGGCGGTGGCAACTCAGCGGCTGATATTGCCTGTGATGCCGCCATACACGCCGCGCAAGCCAGTATCAGCGTACGACGCGGCTATCATTTTATGCCGAAGTATCTCCTTGGCATCCCAACGACCGTGCTGGCTGACCGCTTCCCCGCCTGGCTACCCTTTCGATTGCAGCAGACTTTGTTGGCCAGTGTGCTCCGCGGAACGGTAGGTAGCCCTGAGCAGTTTGGCTTGCCGAAACCGGACCACGGCATACTGGAAAGTCACCCGGTTGTGAACAGTCGGATTCTCCATCACTGCGCCCACGGCGACCTTAAAGTGCGTAGCGATGTGGTCTCGATAAGCGGCAAACAGGTCAGCTTCAGCGATGGCAGTTGCGGAGTCTTCGATACCGTGATCTGTGCCACCGGCTATGAAGAGCGACTGCCCTTTCTGCACGACGATATGCTACCGAAAAAAGACGGCAGGCCGGATTTGTACCTGCATATGTTCAATGCCGAGCGTCCGACATTGATACTGATGGGAATGGTTGAAATCGACAACGGCGCCTTGCCTGTTTTTGAGGCCTGCGCAGAGGTCATCGCCCACTACCTCAAAGATAAGGCTCTGGGTTCAGTCCACGCAGAGCAGCTTGAACGATTGATGCATCTTCGTCCGCGAACGCATGGCAACCGCAAGCTGCTGAAGCTGCGTCGCCATGCCAACTATGTGCACAAGCCTGACTACCTGGCGCAGCTCAGGCACCTGCACAAGCTCTTCGGCTGGCGTACACTGCTCTCGTTGACCAATTCTGATGAAGCTTTGCCGGACCAGCTGCTTACCGAAGGTCGTAGCTGACTAACTCAACTTCTTCAGGCCATCACGCCCCAGCAGCACAGCCAGGCAGACGGCACGAGCAATCACGAAGACGACGAAGGCCACCCAAAGCCCATCGTTGCCATGACTGCGGCTGAGCAACGCAGCCAGCACGAAGAATACTGCCGTCGCCACCACTGCCGCATTTCGCATGCCTTTCGTTGCAGTAGCACCGATGAAAACACCGTCGAGGTGAAAGGCGGCGAATGAGCAGGCAATATAGATCACTGCCCAGTGCAGACTAGTGGAGGTCTGCTCCACTACAGTCGGTAGATCTGTCAACAGCCTTATGGCACTCGCGCCGCCCAAGGCCAGGCCCAGAGCAAGCAGTAACGCGGTTATGGCAGCGAGCCAGAAGCAACGCCAACTCACCTGGCGTGCCAGCTTCATATTGCCTTGCCCAATGGCACGACCCACGAAGCTCTCCGTCACAAAAGCGAAGCCGTCCAGGAAGAAGGCGCTAAAGGCAATGAATTGCAGCAGCACATGATTCGCTGCCAGCACCGCATCACCGAAACCGGCGCTGATATTGGTGAACCAGCCGAAGGCCAGCAGTAACATCACTGTTCGAACCATGACATTGCCATTGGCCTGCACGAGCGCGAGCAAGGGGGCTGGTGCCAGGAGAACCGTTCTGGCCCAGCGCAGGTCCAGCGTCACGCTCATCGGCCTTTTCCGCAGCATTCCCGCCAGATAAACAAGCGCAACGGCGACTGTGACGTACTCGGCCACGACAGTACCAAGTGCGATACCTGCGACGCCCATCTGGAAGTGGGCCGCAAATATGAAGTCGAGCAGGATATTCAGGCCATTCAGCAGAAGCTGGAGCCAGAGCAGCGCGGCGGTGCGACCTGCACCAATAAGGACGCCAAAACACACATACGTCAGCAGCGTAGCTGGCGCGCCCCAGACACGAATATCGAAATAGGCATGAGCCAGCGCTTCGACCGCAGCACTAGCCGTGAATGCCGTGAATGCCAGCCAGCTGATCAGCGATTGGGTCAGCAGAATCGTCGTTGCGATGGCAAGGGCAATGACCAGGGCTCTGGCCACAACAGCCACTACGCTGTCGGCAAGTGCATCATCCCAGCTCTGGCTTACGAAGCCTGTGGTAGTCATTCGCAGAAAGCCGAAAGCCCAGTAGACAAAGCTGAATATGAGCGACCCGAGCGCGACGGCGCCGAGATCGGCGACGCCAGCGTAATGTCCAATGATGGCTGTATCGGCCAGTCCCAGGAGCGGCACTGCACAATTGGCAGCTATGATCGGAGCTGCCGAAAGTATCAGGCGACTGTAGCCCGGAGGCGCGTTCACGTTGCCCCAAATAGCGCTAAATTCAGCTCGACGTCATCCTGAAAATACCCTGGGCATTCGAGCTGTCGAATCGCAGGTCAAGGATTCGCTTGCCCTGGTCGTCTTCGATCTCGCCACGCTCAATGAATTCGAAGAATGACCCAGGCACCCAGAGCGCGTCTTCGTTGGGCTGTACCTGTTCAGTGGAGCGCATTGGACGTGAGACCGGGGCCGCCCGAAAAGCGGTCTGCTGCACCTTCGCATGCCGAGCCACTTCAATCTCTGGCTTGATCGCCCGCCCCTTGCGGCGCTGCTCGGCCTCCACGGCCTTGATGTCATCGACGCGATCAGTCGCATGATTGAAGGCGTTGCCTTCGGTGCTGATCCACGCCATCTCGCGCGACTCGGCCTTCAGCAGATGGTAGTCCTCCAGCGTGGGCAACTCGTGGTGGCGCTCGAAGCAGGCCACCAGCCTGGGCAACAAACTGGCTGCATCCTCCAGCGACAGGTGATGGTCCTGCGAAAGCTGGTTCAGCAGCCTGTCGTCGACAGAGCCGAGAGGATCCTGCTCCGTGCCGAGCAATGCAGCCACCACAGCCTGGAAAGGTTCGGAGAATTGCTCGGGATACAGCTCACTGACAAAGAACTGCGAGAGGCTGTCGGGCAGATCTGTCGAGGCGTAGACAAACCCACACATCTTGATTCGCTCAAGCGGGTACTCCCCGGCCAGCGTATACCCCAGAGGCTCGAGAATACGTTTGAATGCAAGATGGCCCGAAGGCAGACCCGCTTCATGACGCCGCTGGTACCGTACTGTGCGCAAGGCGCCATGATCCAGCATCACTTTTTCACCACGCTGCCACTTTTCCTGTACATAGGCAGCGCCATCGGGTACGCGCTCGAGCAGGCGTTGTAACAGCGCAAGATTCATTGCATGAGCAAGCAGGCTGCGGTGGACCCGCGTGCTATCCGAAGCGCTGAATGAAGAAGGATGCTGGACACCATTCATGATGGTATCGAGTATGTCGACCTCCCATCCGAGCCCAGTCATCAACAATTCCCGAAGCTGCTGGACATAGGCAGCCTGCTGGTGCGGCTCAGTGCCTGGCACCTCTTCATGCTTCATGATTCACTCCTTCATGAGAAAAAAATGACGACCTTGGTCTGCTGGTCATGCTACGCCTCTTGGTGCTACTGCGCACCCTGGATCGTTGTTAGGTAGCAAGATTGTACGTATCGCCGTCTGTGATGGCCTGTCGTACGTAAAATCAGGAGCGCACTTCAGCTTTCAGAGTCAACCAATGATGAGATCAATATTCCTAACGCTTGTATGCCTGGCGCTATCCGCCTGTTCATTCCCCGAACTTCAGCGGTCAAGTCCCCGGCAGCAATATCTGTCAGGACTACAGGCAAGTGGCTTATCGAACACACGGCTCGTCGATCAATGGCAGCTGGCTGCACGTGCTGCGCTGAATCAGCCGGCAGAGCTGGCCTTGCCAGTTCGCGAAACCATTTGGATTGAGCAGTCCGAGCCGCGGGCCCTGGCCTATCGCGTGAATCTGCTCGAGGACCAGTTTCTGCAGGTCGTGGTTCAGAGGCTGCCGTATGACGCCAAGGCTTCGGGAGAGAATGCGGTACCACAATCGTTGATCAACCCGCTTGATGAGTCCACCAGGGGCAGCCATGGACGTGTTTTTCAGGAGGTGTATCTGGCAGCCAAGGCAGAGCCGCATGCCTGGCTCGAAAGTAGCCCAGCGAAAGCTGTCACCATTGGCGAAGAGGCAGATTCAGACGACGCGACAGTGAATACAGCTGCCTGGCAGGTCGATGAGGACGGCGAATACACGCTGTTGATCCAGCCTGAACTGCTGGCAGCTGGCCGCTTCAGTATCATGGTCAGCGTGCGTTCGGCCCTCGCCTTTCCGGTCCTGGAAGCAGATAACACTGCTGTGCGGAGCTTTTTCGGTGCACCGCGGGATGGCGGGCGTCGGGTACATCATGGTGTTGATATCTTTGCGCCTCGTGGTACCGCGGTGCTCGCAGTAGCCGACGGCACCATCGCCCGCACCGGTGATACACCGCTCGGTGGCCTGCATGTCTGGCAGCGGGCGGCCAGCCAGGGCCACCGTTATTATTACGCCCACCTGGACAGCATCTCAGTGCAGCAGGGAGACCGAGTGAAAGCTGGCGATGAAATCGGAACTGTGGGCAATACTGGGAATGCCCGCTTAACGCCGCCCCACCTGCATTTCGGCGTATACGCGACCTTCAAGGGCCCCGTGGACCCACTGCCGATGATCAGCCTGTATGATGCTGATCGACCCGTAATCAACGAGTCATCCGAGCCCCCTCCTCCGCTTTTGGAGGTTGATGCTGCTCGTCTCAATCTGCGGGCGGGACCATCCACGAAAGACGACTTGCTGGATCAGCTGATCGCGGGACAACGGGTGGCTGTGGTCGCAAGGTCTGGCGACTGGTATCGGATCGTGACACGTGATGGCAGCACTGGCTATGTCGCCAGCAAATTTCTGAAAAGCGCTCAACCAGCGCTGGCCCAGTCTGATTCAGGTTGAACGATCAAGCAGTCTGTGCAGTGTCGGTAAGTCTTTCACGACCGGGACGTCATCCTCACGCGGAGCACCTTCTGGATTGAACCAGATCGCCTTCATCCCCACCGCTAGAGCGGCATCGACATCCTCTTCAGCATGATCGCCAATGTGAAGCCCTTCATGAGCTTCTACGCCAGCCATGCGCAAGGCCTCTTCGAACATATAAGGCTCTGGTTTGGGTTTCATCGTCTGCTCTGCGATGAGGTGCCCCTTGAAATACTGCTTTAGTCCGACGCGTTCCAGATCAGCGTTACCATTACTGATCGCGATGATTTCATACTGGCGGCTGAGTGATTCCAGTAGTTCGCGCGCAAAGGGGAACAGATCGATACGGTTTCGTTCCGCAAAGAAGACTTCAAATCCAGCTTCGGTCACTTCATCCAGCCTCTCGGGGCTTAACGAGGCAGGCGCAAGCACCTGCTGCATCAACCGGCGCCTGAAAAGGGAAGGCTGGCGACTCAGCGACGGGTCGGCATCCAGTATTGCCATACGTGCCTGTTGAACTGCATCGTCGTGATAGAGCGGATGCAGCTCAGGATGGGTGCTTTCAAGCCAGGTCCTGAAGGCCAGATTGGCTCGGTCGATCACTGGCCAGACATCCCACAGGGTATTGTCCAGATCGAACGTGAGTAATCGGATATTCTGAAAATCAGCGGCAGAGGTCATAGAACTGAAAGGGTCCGGCGGATGTGTACAACGAAATGCAGACTTTGTCGACGCCCGCCATTCCACAACATTGTACGTCGATGACCTGACTGCGGACCCATAAAAAAAGGCTGCCGTAGCAGCCTTTGATTATCAGAGCCTCAGTTACTTCGCAGTATGAACGACCTTGACGGCGTCGGTCACTGCACTGCTAGGTACATAGCCTATGATATTTGGATTGCTCGATACCAGCTCGATCATCTCGCTCACACTGGCTTCGGCCGGTTGAGTGCCCTTACCCGTGAATATCAGCTTGGACCAATATGCCTTCAACTGGGCCGGGCTCTTGTCGAGCACTTTCGTTTCGAACTCTTCCCGCTCTGCAGCAGACGATTCCAGATTGACCGGAACAGCCTTGGCGCCGTTACTGAACGACTTTTCCTTGCCCAAAAAGATGCGTTCGATCGCTGTTGCGTCGACCGTCGCAGCATTTGACGGATGCACGATCACAGATACTTCAGCGAACGACATGGCAGCAAAGGTCGTCAGACACAGGGTAGTCAGTACTTTGATAGTTCTCATTGTCTTCACCCCGTTAGAATACAAAATCAAGGCCGACGGCAAAGATTTCTGCCTCGCGCTGTGGATTGTCATCATCCATCACCGTGGTGTAGTCAGCCTTCAGGGCGACGGCGGCATCGAAGTCATATCTCACGCCGAAGATCCAGAACTCGCTATCTTCCTTCTGGGCTTCCTGCAGACCTCTCACGCCGGTCGCCAGTGCGGCCAGCTGCGCCTGCTCCAGACGTTCAGCAGCGTTCGAACTCGCTTCGTTCTCATCCTGTCCGTATGTACCGTGGAAGGTGAACTGGGCGAACCGGTAGCCTCCAGTAACATACCAGGACTTCTGATCACTGAAGCTCGATTCGCCAAAGTTCTGATCGCTGTACTCGACCAGGCCGAAGACAGTACCGTTATCCCAGCCTGCGTAGACGTCCCATGTGAATACTTCGACGTCGTCATTGAGCAGTTCGAAAACGTCATCACGAAGTGTTGGCGGCAAACCGGATGCTGCCAACAACAGCGGTGCCAGCTCAGGGTTGGCGCCGAGCACATCGTAGGATAACTCCGGGATGTAGGCGAGGTTGAAACCGAAGTTGAACTCTTCAAAGTTCATATCGGCCGAAAATATATGACTGAGCTGGAGTTCGATAGTAGCGGGATTGCCGCCCGTCGAGGGAACGAAATCATCGATGGTCGAACCCAGCAGGTTATACTGAAGATTGACCTCGAGATCTCCAGCATAAGTCTGGAAGGCAGCACCAACGCCGTCGCCAGAAGAGAACGGAACGGAATATACGCCCTGCGGCAGCCGCAACCACGGGTAGGCGTAGCCCACATCCACATAACCCGAATACTTGTACTGCTTGAAGCGCTGACGCCCGAAGAATAGCTTCAGGTTGGAGGTGGCTTCATACGAAAGGTAAGCCCACTCAAAGGTCGGATCGAACTGATCTTCACCGCGAGCGAGAATCTGGGCAGTCGCCGACCACTTCTCACTCAGCCGAGAACTCACTTGAACTGCAAAGCGTGATTCGTTCTGGAAATCGAAGTCTTCGTCGATGCCGTAAAGTGACTCGTCTTCGTCATTGGTCATACTGCCAATGATCGAACCGAAACCGTTGATGTCAATCGCGTTGACATCAAGCGCATGAGCGGTAAATGGCATTACCAACCCTACGCACAGTGAAAATGCAGGTAGTTTCATCGCATACCCTTGAGGTTGTAGAAATACAACTCAAGGTATAGACATGGATCAGCTGGGAGTCAACTAATGAAAGCAAAAAATCAGGTATTTAAATCAGCGCGTTAGCGCACAGCTCGGCAAACCGCCAGTCTGACAGAGACGCGCCTAGAGCGCGTCGGTTCCGGTTTCCCCGGTGCGGATCCGTACAACCTGATCGAGCGACTGGACGAAAATTTTGCCGTCACCGATCTTCCCGGTGTTGGCAGCCTTGGTGATTGCATCGATAGCGGTGTCGACCTGGTCGTCATCCACAGCAATCATCAGCTTGAGCTTTGGCAGGAAATCGACGACGTATTCCGCGCCCCTGTACAGCTCGGTATGCCCCTTCTGCCGTCCAAAGCCTTTGACCTCTTCGACAGTCAGCCCATTGACCCCAATTTCGGAAAGATTAGTCCGAACATCATCCAGCTTGAACGGTTTGATGACAGCAATGATCATTTTCATGGTACGTAATGCTCTTGATCAGATTTAATGAAGTGCCTGAACAACCCCAATGGGCGCTTGAATGACTCACATTGTTTACGGCTCTGACCGAAGTATAACCCATGGTCAAACGCGTCTGTCAGGGGGTCCGAACTCGCAAGCAGGACCCCGTTCACTAATATATCAGCCCAGCTTCTTATTCTCACCCATATTAGGCGTCTCGTCCTTGATATTTGCCTTGGCAATCTTGTACAGCTGCACCAGTTTGCTCGACGGCGAATCCCAATACTGCGCAAGATAGGTATCGATCTTCAGCAGCGCGACGTCAGGGCTGCTCTTGCCTTCAGGAAACCAGGCGGACACGACATCATTCCAGTAGGTGTCTATCGTTGCCTGATCGGACACAAGTGTTGCCACACCCGAGATAGAAACGAAGGTCTTCTTGGCTGGATCACTGAAGGCTACATTGACCTCGCGATTATGCAGAATTTCGTCAACCTTGGTGTCTGACTTGTGGGTGAAGAAGTAGAGCGAACCGCTGAAGTCGTCCTGCACCAGCTGCATCGGGCGGCTTTGCAGAAAATCACCATTCCAATTCGCAAGCATGCCAGTGCCGACGGGCTTGATCATTTTCCACAGCTTGGCGGTCTCGTCTTTGGATAACATATAGGGTCTCCTTGTAATCACTCATTCGCGGGGCTTTCTCGAAAGCTTCACCGCATCTCAGTGTATGAGTACGCAGAGGACAGACAATTGCGCTACCTGGTATCGCGAGCCTGTCGAGGTAAGATCATATCCGCCTTTCGGTGCGGCGCAGGGCAATAAGCAGCTCGGCATCAGCGGGAGAAAGCTGGCAGGTGCGAACAAGGTCAGCCACCGTGGCACCGGCATTGACCAGCTTCTCTGCCTCGGCGAGATCGAACTGGGCGTCGCTTGCCGGGTAGTGAGCCGACTGCTGGGTCTGCTCACTTTTCTGTAGCCGCTGACTCAGCATGACGACCCGCCGGCCTACACCACGCTCGCCCTCAGCCAGTATCTGTAACTTCGCCTGCTGCGCATCGACCCGCTCTGTGAGGCGCTGTGTATCGCGTCGCACCCGCACCAGATAAGCCAGTGTGAGAATGGAAAAACCTATGGCGACAATCGCGACGATCGAGATAACAAGAAGGACGCTGAACTGGTGGCGAAGCAGTAACTCGCTCATCTACCCGACCTTGCGAAATGGCCTAGCCGCCCCATTCGTCATCCAACATCAGTTTTTCGAACTCCACCAGAATAATCAGCTCGCCGTTCTTGTTACAGACGCCGTGTATGAACTTGGCGCTCTCTTCGTTGCCAACATTGGGCGCAGATTCGATTTCCGACTGCCGGAGATAGACCACCTCTGCCACTGAGTCGACGAGTATGCCCATGACTTGGGAATCGACTTCTATGACGACGATACGGCTGCTATCGGACACCTCTGACTCGGACAGTCCGAAGCGCTGGCGGGTGTCGATGACTGTCACCACATTGCCGCGCAGATTGATGATGCCCATTACGTAGGACGGCGATCCTGGAACTGGTGCGATTTCTGTGTAGCGCAGGACCTCCTGTATCTGCATCACATTGATGCCATAGGTCTCGTGATCAAGTCTGAAAGTGACGTACTGCAGTACCGGGTCGTCGGAACTTTTGGCATGTCCGCTGCTGGATGCCATATTGTAATCCTCTTTGTCTGGCAGCTGTTCGTGGCGCGCACAGCCTGCGGAAACTCTTGGAATGTCTGCATTGAGCATAGATCATCGAAGGGCAAATGCCAGACCACGCGGTGGTGGTTAGTCTGCAAAACCGCCGCCGGCCGAAGACTTCAGCATTCGGTCGAGGTGGATGTGCAGTTGGCGGGGGTCGATGAGGATACACAGGTCGGCGGCAAGGGTTCCGACGCACCATGATCGTGAGGACCCTGCAGCCGGTTTACGCCATCTGATATCAGCGCTTTCCAGCTGGCGTACTTCGAGAATATCGTGGCTTGCCAACGCCCAATGACTACCATAGAGCACGATCAGTCGCTGGACCGGTTCTGTCTGCTGCGCAGCCTGCCGATTGAACAAGCTGAGCATGTCCACGACGCATAAACGCTCGCGTGGCATCTGTACGATACCAAGTATCCAGCTCATCATACCGGGCAGTTCGTGTACGGTTTCGTCATACTTGTGCACACTGCTGATACCCAGCAGCGGCAACGCCAGCTTGAAAGGGCCGACCCGAAACAGCAGACAGTCGAACACGTCCGGCAGGCCGGCATACGCAGCCATGGGTGGATCGACTTCTGGGATGCGAGCTGACGCCTTTTTATCGACGATGCTGGCTAGTGGGAGCGGTTCGGAAACCGGTGGCTGTGCCGGCTCTTGCGGCTCTGCTGGTTCTGGAGACGCTGCTGGTGCCGCTGGTTCCGCTGGTTCCGCTGGTTCTGCCGGTTTCGCTGGTTCTGGAGACTCTGCTGGCTCCGTCAGCTCTGGCTCGTCCGTGAGCAGGTCGGTCAGATAGCCCATGAATTCCGCATCGCGGCTCTGGCGGCTCATGACGATCCGCTTGTTACTGGTGTCCCGAGCACGTCCTGCAGCAATCGATTATAGGCCTTGACTCCATGTGTGGACGGATCGAACAGCGAGGGCACCTGCCCGGCCTGGCTGGCATCCCTGAAACGGGTATCTACCGGAATGGCGTAGCGCCACGCCGTATCAGGATAATCGTTCTTGATGCGGCGCAGACTCTTCACAGAGGCGCCCGTCCTTCGATCGAACATGGTCGGCACGATGGTGTAGGGCAACAGCCGTTTCTGACTACGCATGACCATGGTCAGGGTATGCAGCATGCGTTCCAGCCCCTTGAGAGCGAGAAATTCGGTCTGCACGGGAATCAGGATTCGTTCGCAGGCTGCCAGCGAGTTGATCAGCAGCACGCCGAGTACGGGCGTATTGTCGAGCAATACCACATCGAACTCATCACGCAGTGACGCCAACGCTTTCTTAAGTACCAGCCCCATACCCTCGACTCCTGCCAACTTGCGCTCCAGAGTAGCCTGCAGAGTCGAAGCAGGCAGCAGCATCAGGTTAGGACAGGATGTGTCGCGCAGCAGCTGGGCAGGCAGGTCGGGCGGGACCTCGCGACGTCCGTCAGGATTCAGAACAGAAGTGAAAATGTCGTGAACGCTGCCCTGCAACCGGTCAGGATCATGCCCGAAATAGGACGTGAGCGAGCCCTGAGGATCGAGATCCACGAGCAGAACACGTTTGCCCTGCCCGGCCAGTAAGCCGCCAAGGGCGACGGCGGTCGTGGTCTTGCCTACGCCGCCTTTCTGATTGGCAATGGTGATGACTTGCATGTGTGATCTGCACTTCCACTGGGCTACTCCGCCGGAACGCGGCGGATGAACTGGCGGACCTTGTCGGACCTGGCAACGAGAATAACGACTCTGCGATTGCGCGCCCGACCGGCAGTGGTGCTATTGTCGGCAAGAGGCTGATATTCCCCATAGCCAACGGCGGCAACCTGCTGCGGTCCTACTCCTCCCATTATCAACAACCGTGCCATCGCTGCCGCCCGTGCTGCCGACAGCTCCCAGTTGGAGGGGTAAACATCTGATCGTATGGGGATATTATCAGTAAACCCCTCAACGACGATGGCATTCGGGTAGTCTTTCAGAATTTCAGAGATACTGTCGATCAAGGTAAAAGCGGCATCGACCGGCAAGGCATCACCGCTTGTGAACAGCAAATTGTTCCGTAAAGAAAGTTCTATCCATTCGTCCGTGACTTCGACGGTGACCAGACCCTTCCCAATCAGGGTTTTCAGCTTACTCTCAAAACGTCTCGAAATGTCACGCAAACGACCTTCTTCATCGCTGTGGCGGGTCGTACCTTCATCACGGTCTGGCTGTTCGAATGGCAGCAGATTTGGCACATCAGAGTGTGGCTGGGTTGCAGACTCCTCGCCTATCTGGATGGGCTGAACGGCCCTTTGAGTGGCGTTGAAGACGCCATCCAGCGTTTGCGACAGTATCTTG
Organism: Gammaproteobacteria bacterium UBA2679; assembly: GCA_002354735.1. Lineage (GTDB taxonomy): Bacteria > Pseudomonadota > Gammaproteobacteria > Pseudomonadales > Oleiphilaceae > Allohahella. The sequence goes on from DEMD01000003.1 coordinate 514,029, forward strand.
TATTTGCCGTCGTTAACCGATGACACGGAATACATGACGACGAAAAACGCGAATAGCAGCGTGATGAAGTCAGCATAGGAGACGAGCCAGCGCTCGTGATTCTCCGGCGCTTCAGCGCCTCGCTTGCGCATGCGCCTCACTGGGTAATCCTAGGCTGACTCATAGCTCTGCAGCTTCATTTCGATGGCACGAGGGTTCTCACCCTCTGCAATCGCAACAACGCCCTCGAGCAGCATCTCGCGATACTGGGTCTTGCTGTGCACCAGACTTTTCAGTTTGCTGGCGACCGGGAAGAAGAGAAGATTGGCAAGTGCAACGCCATAAATGGTTGCTACGAAGGCTGTCGCGATACCCGGACCAAGCTTGGAGGGATCTGCAAGATTCTGCATGACATGAATGAGACCGAGCACCGCTCCAAGAATGCCGAGGGTGGGCGCATAACCACCCATCGCATCGTAGACTTTGGCCGCGTCCATATCGACCTTCTCAAAGTTATCGAGCTCAAGCTCGAGCACCGAACGAATGATTTCCGGCTCTGCCCCATCTACGAGCAGTTGTAGTCCCTTGCGGGAAAAAGCATCTGATTCGGACTCCGCGATGGCTTCAAGTCCTAGCAGGCCCTCCTTGCGGGCGGTATTGCTCCAGCTGACCACGCGCTCGATACCGGCCGAAAAATCCGGCTTCGGGGGCTTGATAATCCAGACCAGTTGACGCAAAGCGTTCTTCAGCACCTTGCCCGAGTGCTGGATGATTATTGCCCCGAGCGTTCCACCCACGACGATGAGTCCGGCTGGCGCGTTGACCAGCGCAGCCAGATGGCCACCTTCGATGTAGTTACCGCCAATGACAGCGACCAGCGCGATGATGATGCCGACAATGCTGAGCACGTCCATCCGGGTGTGCATGCTCAGCTCGCAAACATCTGGTTCAGAAGCACGGGAAACTTGAGGAGATCGAGCGAACAATCGGAGAGACCGGCCTTGTCCACAGCCTGAGGCATGCCATAGATTACGCAACTCGCCTCATCCTGCGTCATGATGACCGCACCGCGCGATTTCAACAGTCGTGCACCTTCGAGTCCATCGCTCCCCATGCCGGTCAGCACTATACCGAGCGCCTTGCCGTCGTAAGCTTTCGCGGCGGAGCCAAAGGTGATGTCGACACAGGGCTTATAGTTGATACGTGCATCGCCTGCGATGATTCTCGCTATGACCTGGGAGCCACTACGCTCCAGAAAGGTCTGCATGCCGCCCGGTGCAATATAGACGCAGCCGTTCTTCAGCACTTGACCATCTTCGACCTGGGAAACGCTCAGCGCCGACAACTTGTTGAGCCTTTCAGCGAACGCTGGCGTGAAGGTCGAAGGCATGTGCTGTACCAGGACGACTGGTCGGCTGAAGCCAGGTTTCAGCTCGCTGATGACCTTCTGAAGCGCTATCGGCCCGCCGGTCGAAGTACCGATGAGCACAATACCGGCCTGCCGAGCCCGTTCGAACACGCCACGATCCAGGCTACTGTTTCTGTCTGTTGGGCCGCGATCGGTCGGGCCGCGATCTGTTGGGCCGCGATCGGTCGGGCTACGATCAGCCAGACTCCGATCAGTCGGGCTGCGAGCTGGCTTTGGCCGCTCAGATACTGGTGAGCGCTCAAGGACTGGCGAGCGCTCAGGGGCCAGCAAGGGCTTGCGCGGAGGCACTGATTTCGCGGTTACTGGAGCAGGTCGAAGATCTGGCCCTGGTGCCGGCCGAGCCGAACCGGTGATACGGCCTGATCGAGGCGCCGCACTCTCTGCACCAGTTCCACCTGCCTTGCGCGCAAGGCCCTTGATACGAGCGCTGAGCAGCTTCGCCAGATTGGCTGAATTCGAGGTGAGATCTTCAAAACTCTTGGGCAGAAAATCAACGGCCCCGGCTTCGAGCGCGTCGAAGGTAACTCTGGCGCCCTCGTAGGTCAGAGACGAAAACATGAGAATCGGCACCGGCCGTTCAGCCATGATCAGTCTGACCGCAGAGATGCCATCCATTACGGGCATCTCATAGTCCATGGTGATGACATCCGGCTGGAGCGTACGGGCCATCTCAACGGCCTGCGCACCATGTTCGGCGATACCGATCACCTGAAGATCCGGATCCTGGCTCAACAGGCTCTTGAGCCTGTTTCGGAAGAAGGCTGAGTCGTCACATATGAGGAGCTTAACTGCCATCTGGAACCACTTTAGCCAGCCGAGGCCTTGAGAACACCATCTAGTGTATCGTCCGGCTCGTCCGCCTCTATGGCCGCAAACTTCGGCCGTATGTAACTCTTGCTCTGCTTCGAGTATCGGCCCAGCAGGCTCGGAATATCGAGGATGAGGGCGATCCTGCCATCACCAGTAATCGTTGCACCCGCCATACCGGCAGTACCATGCAGCATCTTGCCCAAAGGCTTGATGACCACTTCTTCCTGGCCCACCAGCTGATCGACGACGAGACCGACGCGGCGGGTACCAACTGCCACGATCACAACATGACCGCTTCGAGCCGGAGGTTGGCCGTATGATGAAGGCACCAGCCAGCGCTTGATATGGAACAGCGGGAACACCTTCTCACGGACGACTACGCACTCCTGACCATCAACAATATTGGTCTTGGTCAGGTCGAGGTGGAAGATCTCCACAACGCTGACAAGCGGGAAGGCGAAGGCCTGCTGGTCCAGCATGACCATCAACGTTGGCATGATCGCCAGCGTCAATGGCACCTTGATAATGATCCGACTGCCCTTGCCGAGTTCGGATTCAACCTGGAGCGTGCCGTTCAGCTGGGTGATCTTGGTCTTGACCACATCCATGCCAACGCCTCGGCCGGAGACGTCGGAAATTTCGGTCTTGGTCGAAAAGCCTGGCGCGAAAATGAGGTTGAATGCCTCAGTGTCACTCAGTCGCTCAGCAGCGTCCTCCTCATATAGGCCTTTTTCAACCGCCTTGCGCCGCAGGACATGTGGATCCATGCCGCCGCCATCATCCTCGATGAAGAGGAGGATATGATCGCCTTCCTGCTGAGCTGAGAGCAATACACGGCCAATTCTTGGTTTGCCTGCCGCCTCTCTGACTTCAGGCCGCTCGATACCATGATCCACCGCGTTTCTCACAAGGTGGACCAATGGATCTGACAAGGCCTCTACCAGGTTCTTGTCGAGATCGGTTTCTTCACCCTTGAGCTCAAGGTTGATCTCTTTCTTCAGCTGACGCGCCAGATCGCGGACGACGCGAGGGAAGCGGCCGAAGACCTTCTTGATTGGCTGCATTCGCGTCTGCATCACGGCAGACTGCAAATCACTGGTTACAACGTCGAGATTCGACACTGCCTTGGTCATGCTTTCGTGAGCCAGTTCTTCGCCGAGTCGCTTGAGCCGGTTACGTACCAGCACGAGTTCGCCCACCATATTCATGATGTCGTCCAGACGCTTCGTGTCTACGCGAACTGTTGTCTCGGTCGCTATGCCACCGCTATCTTTAGAGCCTGGCTTGGACGCACCCGCGGAAGACTTGAAGCCATCGCCGTCGTCATCCGAATCTGCACTCACCGGCTTGGCAACAACAGCTGGCTTGGGCGCTGGCGCAGCTTGTGGCTTTTCAACAGCAGCCTTGGCCGGTGTTGCCTTGGCTACTGGAGCCTTGGCGACGGGCGCTTTGGCAGCAGCCGCACTGGCCACTTTGGGGGCTGAGGCAGATTTGCCCGTACCGTGCAGCTCGTCCAGCAGTTTCTCGAACTCATCATCGGTGATCAGATCGCTATTGGCAGTCGCGGGTGCCTTCGCTTCTTCAGGTTTGGCAGCCTCGGGTTTGGCGACCGCAGCGGCCTTGAATTTGCCTTTGCCGTGCAGGTTGTCGAGCAGCGCTTCGAACTCGTCATCGGTAATTTCGTCGTTACCGCTTCCGGCCTTCGCAGCCGGCTTGTCGTCTTTCGCTGCTGCAGGGGCTTTCTTGTCTGCCTTCTTATCCGGCTTTGCAGCCGAGGCAGCCTTATCGGCAGAGAACTTGCCTGCACCATGCAACTGGTCGAGCAGGTTTTCGAATTCGTCATCGGTTATTTCGTCGCTGCCGCTTGAAGCGGATACTGACGCTGGCTCCGCCGCCGCACTGGCATGCTGGGAACTTTGTTCGGAGTCGAGGGCATCGAGTAATGACTCATACTCCTCATCGGAAATTTCGTCGCCGGGCGCCCCTTTCTTGGCCGAAGCTGCTGGCGCAACTTCCTCAGGTGATTCTGCCTGTTCGAGCTCCGCAGCACGCTCTTCTTCGCTGGGACCGCCCTCAAGCAGAGCGGCAAGCCCATGGATCAGCGCTGGATCAGCAGGCCGGGGCGATTCGCCTCGCTTGACCTGATCGAACATCTCGTTCACGGCGTCAAGCGCCTGAAGAACGACGTCCATGACCTCGGAATTGACCGAAAGCAAACCATTGCGAAGATGATCGAATACGTTTTCTGCGACGTGGCAGCATTCCACGAGCGCATCAAGCTGAAGAAAGCCTGCGCCGCCCTTTACCGTGTGGAAGCCACGAAAAATAGCGTTAAGCAGTTCCTTGTCATCAGGGTTGCGCTCGAGTTCAACAAGCTGCTCACCGAGCGCCTCGAGTATCTCTCCAGCTTCAACCAGGAAATCCTGAAGGATTTCGTCGTCAGCATCAAAGCCCATTCAGAAAACTCCTAAAAACCCAGGCTGGAAAGCAGATCGTCGACATCGTCCTGATTACTGACGACATCTGCGGCTTTTGTGGATCCGGTATTGATCTGCGGACCGTGCCCTTTCATATCCTGGGAATGACCCTTGTCAGGGTCATCCAGACCGTGATCAACGCCGGTGATTTTGTCGACCTGCCCCGCCATCGCCACCAGCTTCACAAGATTGACCTCAACATCGGTGATCAGGGTAGTCACTTTCTTGATGACCTGGCCGGTGAGATCCTGGAAGTCCTGAGTAAGCAGTATGTCTGACAGATTGGTATAGATCTGGTCGCTCTTGCTTTCGAGATCCACGAAAAAGCGGTCAATTCGCTTGTACAGCTCTCTGAACTCCGAAGGGTCCATCTCGCGCCGTCGAAGCCGCTCCCACGCTGTCTTGAGCTCATGGGCTTCCTGCTTCACCGTAGTTGCAAGCGGCATCGTCTCCTCAACGAGATCCAGCGTCCGGTTTGCGGCTTCGTTGGTTTTGACAACCACGTAGGAAAGCCGATCCGAAGCGTCAGAGATGGTGGAGATTTCCTGACTTTTCTTGTTATCGATATCGATATGAAAATTGCGGATGGCGTCGTGCAGCGTTCTGGTCAACTTGCCGACTTCCAGATACAGGGTTCTGTCACGGGTGTCGTTAAGCTGGCCGATCACCTTCATGGCGCCGTCCATATCACCAGCAGAGACTCGCTCCATGAGCGAGTTCGCCTGCTGACTCAAGGTGTCCTCAATATCCGAGTTCGCCATGATGTCTGCTACCTCACTATCTATGCGGAGCCGGCCGGCGTTATTCGATGCGCTCAAAAATCTTCTCGATCTTTTCTTTAAGCACGGCAGCAGTGAAGGGTTTGACGACGTAGCCGTTAACACCTGCCTGGGCTGCCGCCACGATCTGGTCCCGCTTGGCCTCTGCCGTAACCATAAGCACCGGCAGTGACTTGAGGTTTTCATCGGCTCTGACGTGTCCCAGCAACTCGATACCCGTCATGCCTGGCATGTTCCAGTCTGTTACCAGAAAGTCGAACTTGCCGGTCTTCAGCATCGGAAGCGCAGTCTGGCCATCATCGGCTTCTTCAGTATTGGTGAAGCCGAGGTCGCGCAGCAGATTTTTTATGATCCGTCGCATCGTTGAAAAATCGTCGACCACGAGGATCTTCATGTTCTTGTCCAAGGTTACCTCCACGAAGGCGTTTAAGGACGGTAAGCAGGATTCAACCGGACTCGACCAGCTCGGAAGAGTTGTCTGAAAAGTTATACCTCAGTCTAGTCTGCAAACGCAGACTATCCAGTTTTGCTCACCGATTTCTGATGGTGTCGGAGAAGCACGGGGAGTTGCAGGCAGACCTACCTCTGATTGACCCGACTTTTGATTCGGTGAACAGCCTGGGAGAGAATCTGGCTAACTCTGGATTCACTGATTTCAAGGACCTGCCCGATCTCCTTCAGGTTCAGCTCTTCATCGTAGTACAGCGACACCACGAGCTTTTCACGCTCAGGCAAGGCGTCGATGACATTGGTCAGCAGTGTGAGCATCTGTTCACGCTGAACCTGGACGTGAGGGGTAGAGTCCTCATCATCAGCGAAATCGACATCCTGCTCACTGTTTGCCTGCATTTCATCGATGCTGAACACGTGACCGGTAGCCGAGTCAGCCAGGCTGGCGTGATACTCCTCGACAGACATATCGAGCACCGCAGCAATCTCCTGATCGCTGGCATCACGCTTGAGCCGACCTTCAAGCTTTCGGATGGCCTCGCTGATCTCACGTGAACGTCGGTGAACAGAGCGTGGCACCCAGTCATTGCGGCGCACCTCATCCATCATGGCGCCACGTATACGGATACCGGCAAAAGTCTCGAAGCTGGCGCCCTGGCTACTGTCGTAGCGCTGGAAGGCCTCTATCAGACCCATCATGCCGACCTGCAGCAGGTCATCGAACTGGACGTGGCTCGGCAACCGCCCAAGCAGATGGTGGCCGATGCGCTTGACCAGCGCGCCGTGCTGAGCGAATAGCGCGCTGTATTTATCCGAGGCCGGGGCCTGATACATGCCTGAGATCCATCAATGGGTACTTCATTTATCAGGCCTGAACCAGGCGCTCTATGAAGAATTCAAGATTACCGCGAGGCGTGGTTGGCAGCGGCCAGTTGTCGACTTTTTGCGCAAGCTCCCGAAACGCCACCGAGGCCTTGGCACGAGGATACGCTTCAAAGACCGGACGCTGCCTCTGAACGGCCTTGCGAACAGCTTCGTCGAAAGGAACGCTGCCGACATACTGCAAGGCCACTTCGAGGAAGCGTTCGGTAACCCGTGTCAACTTGCCAAAGAGATGACGGCCTTCCTGCTCCGAGCGAACCATATTCGCCAGCACCCGGAAACGGTGCATGTCGTAATCCCGGTTCAGCAGCTTCATCAGGGCGTAGGCATCGGTAATGGAAGTAGGCTCATCGGTAACGACGAAAATGGCTTCCTGCGCTGCCCTCACAAACGCCAGTACTGTTTCCGAAATGCCGGCAGCGGTGTCAATGATCAGCACGTCGAGATCGTCACTGATTTCGCTGAAGGCAGAAATCAGGCCTGCATGCTGCATCGGCGAGAGGTGAGTCAGGTACTGCGTTCCCGAAGACGCCGGCACGATCCGCATGCCCATAGGGCCCTCAACCATGATTTCTGCAAGGCTGCGCTCGCCCGAGAGTACATCGGAAATATTGTGCTTGGCGGTAAGACCAAGCAGTACATCAAGATTGGCCAACCCAAGGTCGGCATCGAGCAGCACGACTCTGCGACCCAGTGCAGTCAAGGCGAGTCCGAGATTGATCGAGACGTTGCTTTTGCCAACGCCACCCTTTCCCCCGGTAACGGCGATGACCTGTACTGAGTTCGGTCTGCTCATATTGCGTTCTGTCTTCCCATCGGGTCACCGGCTTTCAGCTGACGTGACCGGTGATACGCCTGCTTGATGAGGCTCGGTCCAGTAGCTTTATGCAAGTGATTGATTATTGACTGTCCATCAGCATAGTAGGCGATTGGCAGATTGTTGTGTACGGCTAATTCGATCACCTCACCGAGCTCTGCGGCTTCGTCGACCTTGGTCACCATCAGCACTTTCGGACGAAGCTGACTGTAGTAATGATAGGTGGATTTCACGATCTTGCTATGCTGAGCTGCTGAAACGGCCAGCACTGTATGCACATGGGCCGAACTCTGCTCCAGTTGATACAGCTCGTTGAACTGGGCTTTTGCATTGGGATCAGCCGAACTCAGCCCGGCCGTGTCGACCAGCACCAGCTGCTTGTTGCTGAACCGCTGCAAGGCATCACCCAGGCTTTCATCCGGCCTGACGACATCGACGGTGATCTTCATGAGACGGCCATAGGCACGAAGTTGCTCAGCGGCACCAACCCGATACCGGTCGACGCTCAGAATACCCACCTCACCTGCCCTGCCCGCTTTCGCGAGTAAGGCAGCAAGCTTGGCGATGGTCGTTGTCTTGCCTGTACCGGAAGCGCCGACGAACACGTAAACGCCGGAGGCTTGATCCACTTTGAAATCTGCCGTAGGAATCGTGCCGGCAATGTGCTTCATAAGGTGCTCGAGCGAAAGACTCGCGCCTGTCTGGCTGGTGGCCAACGCACTCTTGAGCATGGTGTCGGTATAATCAGTCGAAAAACCCATATCCGAGAGCTTGACCGCCAGTGGATGACGCTGCTCCGGGCGCTGGCTGCCCAGCTGCATCCACTCCGTCAGACGAACGATCTGCTGCTGCATCTCCCTGAGCACGTCGGACTGTGCGTTGGCTGACTGGAGAGCCGTCTGCGATCCGGCAGGGCGCGTCGCGCGGACGCTACCATTGGGACCTGAGTCGGGAGCAGACTGCCAGCGTGCCTGGGCCGGCTGCCGAGACTGCTGAAGGCTCTCCTGATGACGACGAACCTGTTCCGCCCGATGCTGTGAGTAGTCAGGCTGACTCTGTGCGAATGCCGGCTCGGCATCCCGCGCTTCGCGCTGCTGCTCGAACCGTGGGCGGCTTTCGGGGCGAGGTCTCGCAGGCTGCTGCATGGGCGTTGCGGTCTGAACGCTTTCGGGTTCATCGATACCGACGATGACCTGAACGCCATTCGCGGTGCGTGAAGTGCCGAGGATTGACGCATCCTCGCCGAGCTCATCGCGAATCCGCTTCAATGCAAGCTGCATGGTCGCTGCTTCAAACGTCATCTGTTTCATATCGAATCCTCTGAGCCCCAAAAGAAAGCCGTGTACGCCAAAATCTTGTCACCGTCTGCTTGCGTCGGCTCCCGTTTTAACCGGAAACCGTCGCGACGATAGTTATCTGTTTGCTCTCTGGTATCTCCTGATAGGACAGGACGTGTACCCGATCAACCGCCAGTCGCACGAAGCGCGCGATGGCTGGCCGTAGAGCCTGCGAAACCAGCAACAGTGCGGGTTTGCCGAGCATTTCCTGACGCTGCGCCGCATCCCGAAGTGAGGTCTGCAGCTTCTCCATCATGCCCGGCTCGAGCAGAAGACCGATGTCTTCGCCAGCCTGAGACTGTTGTGTCTGCTGCAATGACTTAAGCAATAACTGTTCCAGGGCTGGATCAAGCGTGATAACTGGTAACTCGCTCTCCTGGCCGATGATGTTCTGCACGATCATGCGGCGCAGGGCAACGCGGACATGACTGGTCAGTTGTCCGGCGTCCTGGGTCTTTGGCGTGATACCAATGATGGCCTCTGCGATGCTGCGCATGTCGCGGATGGCCACATCCTCGCGCAGCAGCTGCTGGAGCACTTTCAACAGCAGGCCAATCGAAACGGTGGTCGGCACGAGTTCTTCGGCGAGCTTTTCCGAATGCTTGCCCAGCTGCTCCAGCCAGTTCTGCACGTCTTCATGCCCAAGCAGCTCGTGCGCATGCTTGCTGAGAATCTGATTGAGATGGGTCGCGACGACGGTACTTGCATCCACAACGGTATAGCCGAGCGTCTGTGCCTGCTCCTTCTTTGAGGTATCAATCCAGATAGCTTCGAGACCGAAAGCTGGATCGGTCGTCTGTATGCCATCGAGCTTGCCAAATACCTGCCCGGGGTTGATCGCCATTTCGCGATCAGGATGAATGTCGGCTTCGGCAATGGTCACGCCCATCAGGGTGATGCGATAGGTATTCGGCATCAGGTCAAGGTTGTCGCGAATGTGAACCGATGGCATGAGGAAGCCAAGCTCCTGGCTCAGCTTCTTGCGCACACCCTTGATACGGCCCAGCAGTTGACCACCCTGTGATTTGTCTACCAGTGGGATAAGGCGGTAGCCGACCTCAAGACCGACGATATCGACCTGGCTGACATCATCCCAACCCAGCTCCTTGGTGTCGTTGGCAGCGCCCTGGGATGCACCTGGCAGCGCAGGCTGGTCCATGCGGCTAACCGGGCCCGACTGCGCGGGTGCACCAGACTTTGTCAGCCGCTGAGCACCATCCCCAGCTGTCTCTTCGATCAGTTCAGCGTCTTGCGACTTCTTCCAGTTCATGTAGGTGATGCCGCCACCCAGTGCTGCGAGCGACAGGAACGCGACGTGAGGCATGCCTGGAATGACACCCATGATGAACAAAATCGCAGATGAAATACCCAACGCCTTTACAGAACCGAACAACTGCGAAAAGATCTGGCCGCCCATGTCCTGGCTGGCGCTGACACGGGTAACCATGATCGCGGCCGCTACCGACAGCAGCAAGGAAGGAATCTGTGCGACCAGGCCATCACCAATAGTCAGCAAGGCATAGATTTCCATGGCACTGGTGAAGGAGAGGTCATGCTGCATCATGCCGATGCCTACGCCGCCAATCAGGTTGATGACGAGAATCAGAATGCCAGCTACTGCATCGCCTTTGACGAATTTCGAGGCACCATCCATTGAACCGTAGAAGTCAGCTTCCGTAGCAATATCTGCACGGCGCTTTTTGGCTTCATCGGCCTCAATGAGCCCGGCATTGAGGTCGGCGTCAATGGCCATCTGCTTACCCGGCATGGCATCAAGGGTGAAGCGGGCACTTACTTCAGAAACACGGCCAGCACCCTTGGTAACCACGGCAAAGTTGATGATCATGAGAATAGCGAAGACGATCAGACCAACAGCGAAATTACCACCGATAAGCACCTCACCAAAGGCCTGGATAACCTTACCCGCCGCGTCGCCACCCTCATGGCCCTCGAGCAACACGATACGGGTAGAGGCGACATTGAGCGCCAGGCGAAGCAGGGTCGTGACCAGCAGTACAGTCGGGAAAACAGGGAAGTCCATGGGTCGCATGGCGTAGACGCACACAAGCAGTACGACCAGGGACAGCAGAATGTTGAAGGTGAACAGCACGTCGAGCAGGAACGCCGGCACCGGCAGCGTCATCATCGCCAGCAAGGCCATCAACAGGAGGGGTATACCCAGCCCGCCGTGCCTGAGCGCCTTTAACTGGCCAATGTTGAGAGATGCCGCCATGTTTGCTGTGATTCTCCAGGACAATATTTTGACGAGACGTCTCGCCTGGAGGTGTATTCAGCAATTATCGTTCCTGATCTAACAGAAGCCTTGCCTGGCGCTGCGCCTAGCCCGCCGGGCCAGCCTGTCCACGCTTCTCACGGCGCAACTTTGACGCCTTGTCTTCCTCGCGAGGTTCGGCCTCTTGCGCTTCAGCCTCGGCAGCACTTGGCGCTTCGCTGGCTTTGACCGGGGGCAATCTATCCTGCCACTCCAACCACTGCTCCCTTGGCTTGTCAGCCAGTGCAAACGCAGTATTCTGCGCCACCGTTTCTGATCCACTTCCCGGTGGTGTGAAAAATGCGACACCCCCCGTCAGCAGGCTCTCGAGCGATTCACTTTCAATCCTCACACCTGACATGATGCCTGCGTCGACTGTGAAGCCGCTCGTGTTCCAGAAACGGGTACTGCTGTTCACCAGTGACTGCCACTCAGACTCTATGTTGATGAAGATTTCGACCCGGTCGGCCTTCGACGACAGGCGCGTACCGAGCACTTCGCCAACTCTGACCTGTCGATAGGTCACCGCAGTACCTGGACCGAGCGAGCCTCTTGTCGGCGCATAGAGCACCAGGTTGAGGCCGGTTGCCTTGCGGCGTGCGGCTGGTGGCTTGTCAAGCAGCTGGTATCGCCTGTCGGCCAGCTTTGGCGCCGGTGAGCCCGGCTGATTGACCCCGCTCAGACCAATACCACCCTGAACGAGTGCAACCAGAGGGCCAGTCTGTAGCTCGAAACCATCGGCACCAGAGCCGAATTCGAGCGGTTTCATCTTGAAGAACTTCGTCTTTTCGCCAATAAGATGAGCATACTGAGGATCGATTCGAACCAGCAACTCTAACATCCTGGCTTCGTCCATGAGGTCGACGCGTTCTACAGTGCCCACAGAGAGTGATTTATAGTAGACGGCTGAGCCGATATTGATCGCACCGAGCGACTGTGCGCTCAGTTTCAACCACAGCCCATCGCCCGTATCTTCCTCAGGTGGAGGTGGTAGTGGCGAACTTTCGAAGGCCAGTTTGCGTTCACCCTCCCCAGGACGAATGCCGATATAATTACCGGTCAGCACGGTATCCAGGCCAGACACGCCTGCCAGCGAGATACGCGGTTTGACGATCCAGAACTGAGTACCCTCATTGAGCAGGGCTTCTGCATCATGATCCATATCGATTGTGACCTTGAAATCCTGCAGGTCACTGCTCAGCGAAATGTCGGCCACGCGCCCGATGCTGAGCCCCCGATAACGTACTTCTGTCTTGCCCTCTACAAGACCTTCGGCACTTTCGAAGGTGACCACGACGGGTATGCTCGCCTTGAGCCAGGCCGTAACCGCCAGCCAGAGCGCGATCAGCAATGCAATGGCTGGCACCAGCCACACTGCAGAGATTCCGCGCTTTCTGATTTCCGGCGCATGAACATGTTCTTGCTGCGGCATCAATTGTTCCGTCATTGAATCACTGTTTCCTGTCTGGTCTGTCCCAGAGCAGTCTGGGATCGAATGAGCCCGCCGCGAACATGGTCAACACGACCATTGCGGCGAAAGCGGTGGCACCTGAACCTGCTTCGATGGTGGCAATCTGACCGAGCTGGACCAGTGCCACCAGCAGGGCTACCACGAAGACGTCCAGCATGGACCAGCGACCGAAGAAGTCGATTACGCGATAGACCCTTAGCTGCTGGTAGTGGGCATCCGAACTGCCCTGCCCCCTCACCTTGTACAGGAGATAGAGCAGGCCGAGAATCTTGCCCAGAGGAACGATGAAGCTGGCGAAGAAGACGATGCCGGCAATGGGCCAGGCGCCATGCTGGAGCAGCAGAATAACGCCCGACAGTATGGTGTCGGGAGCACCTTTCCCGAAATAGCTCACTGTCATGATCGGCAGCATGTTGGCTGGTATGAACATGATTGCCGCGGCCAGCGTGAGTGCCAGGGTCCGCTCGAAGCTATTTGGGATGCGGCTGTGAATTTTCGCCCTGCAGCGCTGGCATCGGCTCAGCTGGTCCGGATTCACGCGCCCACAGCAATGGCATCGGGCAAGACCACGAGCCGCTGCGGTGTCCTGCAGGTTCACGACGGCACCTGTTGCCTGCCAAGCAGGCGCCAGAACATGACATCATCGGAGACGATGGTCAGCAGTATCGAGCAGAGCAGCAGACCGCTGAAACAGAGCAGACCTGCGCCTGGCACAAGAACAGCCATATCGGCGAGCTTGAAACCTGCGACAAGAATGCCAAGCATGAAGACGGCGGTCATGTCCCATTCGGTCAGCCAGTGAAGCTGTCTGAAGGCAGTCCTCAGGACATTACTGTCAGGCCTACTGTGCAGCAGAATGCTGCTTGCGCAAAGTGTACAGAGCAGAAAGCGCAGTAGCGGCAGCACCAGGCAGAACAGCAGTAGCAGAACCGACAGTAGCATCTGGCCGTCTTCAAACAGCGCCAATCCCGACTCGAACAGACTCGTCGCGGATCGATAGCCGCCAGCCTCGAGCATCATGAGTGGCAGAAAACAGGCGGGTATAAACAAAATTAAACCAGCCAGTGCGACGGCAAGCACTTTTTCGGCAGCCTGCTCGGCAGCCTTTGAAACGACCTGGCGGCAGCGTGGACAGACTAACGCGTGACTGCTCGGCCGCTCCGGCAGCAGCAGGAGCAGATCGCAGAACTGACAGGCACAGAGGTCAGCCGGCAAGCGATCCCCGTTCATGCCCTGCCGACCGTTTGATTTCGGCCCGCATGCTTTGCCTTGTACAACATGGTATCTGCGGCAATGATACCTTCGTGGAGCATCTGCTCAGGAGCCAGCGACTCCGAGTCGATGACCACCACACTGACGCCAAAACTCATGGTGAGCCCACGCCCAGGCGGCAGACCTGCAGGCGACAGCTGAGTCACGCGCAAACGCACGCGCTCTGCAATGGCGATAGCGTCATCGAGCTGCGTGTCCGGCAAAACGATCAGGTACTCCTCCCCACCGTAACGGATGATGTGGTCGTCAGGGCGAGCCACGGCCTGGCGTATGGCGCCAGCGACATCCCTGATGCACTCGTCACCGGTCTGATGGCCGTACTGGTCGTTGATGGGTTTGAAGTGATCGATGTCTCCTATGATGAAGCTGATGTTCCGGCGAACCGGTTTGGCCTGCGTATGGGCGGCGCGTTTGAGACCGGCCGCAAGGCTGGCGAACAGCTCTGCCAGGTAACGGCGATTGTGCAGACCCGTTAACGCATCGATACGTGCCAGGGTCGTGAGTTGCTCATTGGCTGTCTTGAGCTCACGCGTCGCTTGCTCCAGCTCATTCGTCCGTCTCTGCACTTCAGTTTCAAGACGATCACTGGCGCGACGGGCCGTGGTAGCTATCAGCTCCTGTGCAATCCTGAGCTCACGCTCCTGCTCTGTCTGCTTTTGTTGGGTGATCAGCAGCTGATTCCGCGCCTGGTTGTAGCGAGCCACCATAGCCATTGATACCAGGACAACTTCAGCGCAAAGGCCCAGCAGCAAGCTGTTCTCGGTCAGCGAGCTCGGCTCGATAAGCCCGAAGCGGCTCGCGATAAACGTGAGCCCGCCAATAATGTAGACCGTCCATCCCAGCATGAGATACCGGGCTGTTCTTGAACCCGCAATAGCACGCATTAGCGAGATGCTGAAGATAATGCCCACGGCTACAACGCTGAGACCCAGACTGAGTAACAGCGTAAAACGGCCGGGGGCGACTATGCAGCCGAGAGTCACCAGCACACCAGCAATTGTGATGATTTTCAACAGCAATGCCTGCTGGCCACCCACGCGGTGAATACGTAGCAGCCGATTAACGAGCACTGCACTCGCCACCACTGTGAGGTTGATCGACACCGGGATTAACAGGTTATTGAGTGCCGGCATGTCGCTTAACACGTACTGGAACAGGATGCCTTTCTGCAGTAACTGGAGCAGCAAATTGCTCACGACAAATAGGCAGTAGTTGCGCTGATTGCCGTCGCGAGAGCCCATGAACAGGAACGTGTGGTAGAGCAGCATGACGAGCAGCAGACCGAAGGCCGCGCCCAGTATCAGTGATTCCTGCTGCTCTGCGGCAATGAACTCTGGAAGCGGCTGAACTGACCATGGCAGTAGAAGACTATCCGTACCAGCCATTTTGACGTAGATTCTGTGGCTTTCCGGTGCACCGAGTGCAAGCGGGAAACTGAAGCCGCGAGTAGGCAGCGGTCGATGGGCGAAGGGCAGCAGGTCGCCGGATATAACCGAATAGACAGGCAGCAAACCAGTCTCTGGTACAACCCGATAGTGATGGAGCTCGAGGGTATCCAGCAGTGGATAGTTAACCCAGAATATCTGATCTGCTGGCGCCAGTGGTGGCAGATCAATACGCACCCAATAGGTCGAAGCTGAAAAACCAAAGGCAGGTATTGCTGTGGTGATAGGCTGCCACTCGAAAGCTGCCGTCGTGGCACCTGCTGCAGCTATAAGCTCATCTATGCTCAGATGCGAGCCTGAATCCTTGATATAGTAGGTCTGGCTGGCATGCGCAGGTGAAAACGTCAGAAAAAAGAGCGCAATCAGGAGGCAAACTGGCAGGTTCAACGGGCGCATGCACGGCCGCGGCACCAGGCCAACTCTTGTCGGACTTCGAGGATTCACCACAAGTGCAAGACAACCGTATCCAAAAGCTTAACTCTAGTTCAGCGCTGGAGCCTCTGCCAGCGCAGTAAGTCGACGGCCATGCGGATCAAACGATCGGTACGACCACTAATTTTCAACAGAAATCAGGAAACAGAACGTGGCTGGAGTCAGTTTACTTGCCCTACTCGACGATATAACTACGCTGCTAGACGACGTGAGTCTGATGGCGAAGGTGGCCACCAAGAAGACGGCTGGTGTGCTTGGCGACGATCTGGCCTTGAACGCGCAACAGGTCAGCGGTGTGAGAGCGGAACGTGAACTCCCCGTTGTGTGGGCTGTCGCGAAAGGCTCATTTCGCAACAAGGTCATCCTGGTACCGGGCGCGCTGGCAATCAGCAGCTTCATTCCGTGGGCAATTACACCGCTGTTGATGATCGGTGGACTCTATCTCTGCTTTGAGGGTGCCGAGAAGATTCTTCACCGTTTTACCCATGCGCCAGCAGAAGACGCAACCGCAGAAACAGCCGGCACGCATCGCTCGGCACACGTCGCGGCAGCCGCTGATCCATCAGTGGATCTTGTGGATTTCGAGAAAGAGAAGATCAAGGGTGCCATCAACACCGACTTCATTCTCTCAGCCGAAATCATTGCCATATCACTCGGCACTGTAAGCAGTGAACCACTGCTGACTCAGGCGCTGGTACTTTCGATCGTGGCTATCGGGATAACGGTTGGCGTGTATGGAATGGTCGCTGGAATCGTGAAACTCGACGACGGTGGACTGTACCTGGCTTCCAAGACAGGAAAAGGCGCAATCGCCAGGTTCAGCCGATTTAGCGGACAGGCGATCCTGACCATCGCACCGAAGCTCATGAGAACACTATCAATTGTAGGCACCGCCGCAATGTTCCTGGTAGGCGGTGGCATTCTGCTTCATGGCCTGCCAGCACTGGAGCATATGTTCGCTGCGGGTACCGCGTCGGTAGCGCAAATCCCCACCTTCGGCGCGCTGTTTTCAACGATGGGACCAACCCTGGCGAACGCTCTGACCGGACTGATAGCCGGCGGCCTGGCAGTGGCCGCCGTAAGTGCTGTGCGGCGATTTATGCCCCGAAAGGATGCCTCAGAATAATCGTCTCATTGCGATCTGGGCCGGTCGAAATGATATCGATCGGCGCTTCAATCTGCGCCTCAATGAACTTGATATAAGCCTGCGCGTTTGCAGGTAGCTCATCGATACTGCGAATGCCGGCAGTATTTTCCTGCCAGCCTGGCAGGTCGACATACTCAGGCACCAGGTTGTCGTAATGCTCACAGCTGATAGGCGGACGCGTGAGCGCCTTGCCTGTCGCATATCCGTCCGCTGGCTTGTAGCCAACGCAAACGCGGACCGTATCCAGTCCGTCCAGGACATCGAGCTTGGTCAGGCAGATTCCTGAAACCGAGTTGATTTCAATGGCATGACGAAGTGCGACGGCATCGAACCAGCCGCAGCGTCTAGGCCGGCCGGTTGTCGCACCGAATTCGTTGCCACGCTTGGCGAGCCTTGCACCAGGCCCGTCGGTATCGAAGAGTTCTGTCGGAAATGGACCTGAACCCACACGGGTGGCGTAGGCTTTGGTGATGCCCAGAATATAATCGAGATAGAGCGGGCCAACACCGCTACCTGTCGCTGTTCCACCTGCGGTCGTGTTGGAGGAGGTCACGAATGGATAGGTACCGAGGTCGATATCGAGCATGCTGCCCTGAGCGCCCTCAAACATGATGTTGCGGCCCGCTTTGCGGAAGCCGTGCAACATATCGGTGATATCCGCAGACATGGGCAGCAGAATCTCTGACTGCTGCATGATCTCGTCCAGCGTTGCCTGATAGTCGCAACCCTCAACCTTGTAGTACTGGCTGAGCACGAAATTGTGGTAGTCCATAACCTCTGCAAGCTTCTCAGCGAACAGTTTCGGCTGTGACAGATCGCCCACCCTCAGGCCCCGGCGAGCCGCCTTGTCTTCATAAGCTGGCCCAATACCCCGACCTGTCGTGCCAATCTTGCCCTCACCCCGCCGGATTTCGCGGGCGAGATCGAGTTTCTGGTGATATGGCAGAATAAGCGGACAGGCGTTGCTGATGTGAAGCCGACCTGAAAAATCGACACCGCTGGCTTCCAGCTCTGCCATTTCCTTGAGCAGCGCTGCAGGAGAAAGTACGACACCGTTACCAATGAGGCACTGAACAGAGCTACGGAGTATGCCGGAAGGTATCAGGTGAAGAACCGTCTTCTTACCATCGATGACCAGCGTATGGCCGGCATTGTGGCCGCCCTGATAACGCACGACAGCTGCAGCATCTTCAGTTAAGAGATCGACAACCTTCCCTTTGCCCTCATCACCCCATTGAGTGCCAAGCACGACGACGTTTCTACCCATGAGAAAATCCAGATAATGTATTGTTTACAGAATGAAAAACGAGGCTGACTACAACGCGAGCAAAGGCATGAGCTGCCACTTGTCCGGCTCATCAGCAGCCACGATCTGCCGATCGCACACTGCCGCGTAGTCTGTTGCACCCTGACCGGGAAGCAATTGTATCACTTTCTCGGTCTTGCGCAGAGCACGAATATACGCCCAGAGCGATGCAGAACTCTCTGACGGCGCGAGGATAGCGGAACGTTCCGGCTGCGGACTGCCAACTGCCAGCTTGTGAAGCACCTTCAGGTCAATACTGAAGCCTGTCGCGGGACGCCGACTGCCAAACGCCAGCCCTATGTTGTCGTAACGTCCGCCATAGCCGATTGCCTGACCATAGTCACCGGTGTAGGCGGCGAACATCAGCCCCGTGTGATAGTTCAGACCGCGCAGCTCACAGAGGTCATAACGAATATGGGCAGATGGGTAGCGGCTGGCCATGGCCTGACCAAGGGTTTCAATTTCGCTGATGGCGGTGAGCAATTCGGAGTCGAAATGACAGAGCTCGCGCGCATCGTCGAGCACAGATAGAGGACCGCCCAGCGAAGGCAAAGCCCTGATAAGCGCGCCGAGTTGGGGATCTGAGGAAGCTGACGCAATATGATCCAGTTCCGCAACAGCTCGACGGTTGAGGACATCGAGCAGCTTGCTCTCCATCCGGGCATCGTAGCCTGCCAGCTGCATGACTTTTCGGATAAAGCCGACATGAGCGAGGTCTACATGCACGCTGGGCAGGCCGGCGAGTTCAAGTACCTCCAGCATCATGGACAGCACTTCAATGTCGCCGGCTATAGAGGCCTCACCGTAAAGTTCACAGCCGCTCTGGGTCGGCGTTCTGGTAGCCAGCACGCTTTCCATCCGGGTTTTCAGCACTGAGCCGACATAGCAATAGCGGTTACGCTGGCTATCACTGTCGACATCGTGAGCCAGTGTGTGGTGGGCGTCGATCCGGGCAACCTGCGGCGTAATATCGGCGCGGATACCGAGCATGCGCCCACTGAGTTGATCCGTGACCTTGAAGGTCTGCAGCTCGAGATCGCTGCCAACGCCGGTCAAGAGACTATCGAGAAACTCGATCATCGGTGGCACCACGAGTTCGTAGCCCCAGCTCGCATAGAGATCCAGCACTGCCCTGCGCAGTCGTTCGATACTGGTAGCCTGGTGCGGAAGCAAGTCTTCGACACCATCCGGCAGCATCCACTTCCCGGAAGCTGCCAGTGTTTCAGAGGGTTCAAACATAGCGCGGTTTCGGTTCCTGAAGACGGCGCCGAAGCGCCGTCACCATTCAATTGACTTCTGGAGTTCTCGCAGTCGGTTCAGACTGCTTCATGTACTTGAAGAATTCGCTGTCTGGCTCGAGGACCATGATGTTGTCCTTTGTCGCCAATGAAGTCTCATAGGCCTTCAAGCGACGGTAGAACGCATAAAACTCTTCGTTCTTGCCGAAGGCTTCAGCGTACAGTCTTGCCGCTTCAGCTTCGCCTTCACCACGCAGCTGCTCGGCCTGTTCGAAGGCCTTCGCCAGCTCAACCGTACGCTGTCTGTCCGCATCAGCTCGAACACCTTCGGCCAGCTCTTCGCCCTTCGATCGATGTGACTGGGCAATCTTCAAGCGCTCAGATTCCATTCGCTCGTACACGGAGTCACTAACCCGCTTCGGCAGATCAATCGCCCGAACCCTGATATCGATAACATTGATACCATATTTGTCGGCCGCCTCACGGTCCACACTGGCAGTCAGTTCCTCCATCAGCTCTTCACGCTCACCGGCAACCACTTCGTGCATGGTCCGCTTACCAAACTGGTCACGGAGACCTTTGTCGATGCGCGATATGAGCAGCGTTCGAGCACGATCTTCGCTGCCCTGCGCCGCACGATAGAATTGACCAACGTTTACGATGCGCCAGGTAGCGTACGAGTTGACGTCCAGTGGCTTCTGTTCGACTGTGAGATAGCTCTTCACCGGGAGGTCCATCGCGAGAACCCTGGTATCAAAATTCCGGTTCTCATCGACGAACGGGATCTTGAAATGCAATCCGGCCGGCACGTCCGTTTTAATGATGCCACCGAAGCGAAGCACGACGGCACGGTGAGTCTCGGGAACGATGTAGGCTGCCTGTGCCAGGATCAGCAATGCCAGCAATACGAGCCCGATTAAAATCAATCTAGCGCCAGACATTAGTTTCTCCCCTCTAACAGCGCACTGTTGCGCCCTGTATTCTGTGTTCTTCTCGGCGTAATGACCGAAGGATCCTGGTTCGCCGACACTCTGCCGTTCTCCTGTGTCTGACGTTGCCCACTTTGTTCCAGCATACGATCGAGCGGCAGATACATTATGTTTGATCCGTTCTTCTGATCCACCAGTATCTTGCTGCTCTTGCTCATCACTTGCTCCATCGTCTCGATGTACATGCGCTCGCGGGTAATGGCTGGTGCTGTCTCATAAATTTCGAGCACCTGCAGGAAGCGATCGGTTTCACCCTTTGCCATGGCGACGACCTGTTCGCGATAGGCGTTCGCTTCTTCTATGATGCGCTGTGCCTTACCACGGGACTCAGGAACGACCTGATTCCGATACGCCTCGGCGCGGTTTACGACACGCTGCTCATCTTCCTTGGCGCGCTGTACATCCTCGAACGCGCCACTGACCTGCTGTGGTGGCTGGGCGGCTTCAATGTTGACAGCTTGAATCTGAATGCCGGCACCATAAAAGTCGAGGATGTTCTGCAGACGATCCTGGACCTCGATGGCCAGAAACTCACGACCTTCAGTCAGCACCTTATCCATCTCTGTTGTGCCCACTTCGTGGCGCAAGGCCGAGTCGGTGGCGTAATCCAGGGTGGTCGGTGCAGAACGCATATTGAGGGTGAACCGCTGGAGATCCTTCACGACCCACTGCACGGAGAGATCGATATCGACGATGTTCTCGTCTTCCGTCAGCATGTGTGACTTCTTCTTCAGCGTTCGAACAGCTGTGACATCTTCGATATAGATCTGGTCGACAATTGGAATGCGGAATTGCAGACCAGGATCTTCGGTCTTGAGGTACTTGCCGAAGCGAAGGACGATCGCCCGCTCTTTTTCATCCACACGGTACACTGAGTTCCAGGCCGCGAGTATGGCTGCCACAATGAGTGCGATGACAATGATACCGCCGGCGCTGCTCTGCTGATTACTGGAGCCGCCGCCACCACCTTTCTTGCCACCAAACAGGCTGTTCAGTTTGTCCATACCTTTCTTGAACAACTCATCGAGCTCTGGAGGGCCATCCTGATTTCCCTTGCGGCGACCGGAACCCCAAGGATCCTGTCCACCTTTATTACCGCCGCCGGGTTCATTCCAAGCCATTGAGTATCCCCTTTAAATCATCGAATGAGCAGACCAGGCTGCTTCAAATTGCGCCTAGTCTAAGTTCTGGTATGGCAGTGAGCAAGCTAAGCTGGCAATGTATCGTCATTGTCATCAGCGACAAATCCGTTCTCGTCATAACGAACGCGAGGCGGTGCACGATCTTCAACCAGAATTTCAGAGAGTTTCACGCCAGCGTGCGAAAGTAGCTGATCGAGAATATGTTGCTCCACACGGATAGTGAGTAGCGGGCGTCCCGCCTCATCCACGGTTTCATTCTCAACGACGTTTCGTTCGAAGAATCTGGACCGCAATTTACTATGCATCTGCATGTCACAACGCACGGTCAGAAGCCTGACATTGGTACCAAGCAACTCCGCTATGGCACCTAGCAGAGTATCAACGCCCTGGCCATCGATTGCTGATACCCAGACACGCTCCGGCAGACCTTCGGCATCCCGATCCACCCTACCGCCGGTGGCATCCAACGGCCACTGAGCCTGGTCAAGCGCATCGATCTTGTTCATGACCTTGATTGCCGGAACGGTATCGGCGCCAATTTCTTTCAGCACCTCAGCCACCTGCTTCTGGTTATCTTCACGACGAGGATCACTGGCATCGACGAGGTGCAGGAGCAGATCCGCATCGCGGGTCTCTTCAAGCGTCGCCCTGAACGCATCAACGAGTTTGTGCGGAAGATGGCGAATGAAACCAACAGTGTCGGCAAAGATGATTGGGCCGAAGCCCTCTACCTCTATCCGGCGCAAAGTCGGATCGAGGGTAGCGAATAGCTGGTTGGCAGCAAAGACGTCAGAAGCGGTCAACCTGTTAAATAGTGTCGACTTGCCCGCGTTGGTATAACCCACCAGAGCGACAACCGGTACCTCGTTGCGCAAACGCGCCCTTCTACCCTGTTCGCGTTGCTTCCGAACCTTTTCAAGCCGCTTGTGGATCGACTTGATCCGAGCCCGAAGCAAGCGCCGGTCGGTTTCGAGCTGCGTCTCGCCCGGTCCACGTAGGCCGATACCACCTTTTTGCCGCTCGAGGTGCGTCCAGCCACGGATAAGCCGTGTCGACATGTATTCGAGCTGAGCGAGTTCAACCTGCAGCTTACCTTCGTGCGTGCGAGCGCGCTGGGCAAAGATATCAAGAATGAGACCCACCCGATCCAGCACCCGAACCTGCATCGCTTTTTCGAGGTTGCGCTCCTGGCTTGGCGATAGCGCATGGTTAAACAGCACCACGTCAGCCTTGTGCAAACGAACGATGTCGGCGAGTTCCTCGACCTTGCCGCTGCCTATGAAGAATTTAGGCGTGGCGAAGTGCCGATTGACACTGACCACCTCCAGCACCTCGGCCCCTGCAGAGAGTGCAAGGTCGACGAACTCCTGGGGATCTTCGCAATCGTTTTCTTTATCGAGCTCGAGGTGTACGAGCAGCGCTCGCTCTCCGGTATCAGGTCGATCAAACAATGGTCAGACCTGACCCGGCAGATGAACGGTAAATGCAGCAGATTTCAGAATGAAGAACCTCAGGCGTTGCCAGGCTCAGCTTCGCCTTCGCCTGGATGGGTAATTTTAACGTTGCGCGATGGCACGACTGTCGAAATGGCGTGCTTGTACACCATCTGGCTGACGGTGTTCTTCAGCAATATGACAAATTGATCAAAGCTCTCGATCTGTCCCTGCAGTTTGATGCCGTTTACGAGAAAGATTGATACAGGAATACGTTCCTTTCGCAGCGCATTAAGGTAAGGGTCTTGTAGTGACTGCCCTTTCGACATATCTATTCTCCTGGCATTCTAGTTATCAATTATTGGGGATTGGCAACAAAAGGTTACCTTATCAAAGCTTCGACCGCAGTATAGCCTGATATTATCGCAGATTCTCAGAAGATTCGCTCTGCTGGCATGTTAAACCACCGTTAACTTCATTTCTGCAGAAAATCGGCCACCTGTGACAGCGTCGACTGCAGCATGGACTCCCGCTGATCTGCCGCAGGGCCGGCTTCGAGCACCTGCAGACCCGGCCATCGACGAAGCCAAGTCATCTGACGCTTCGCCAACTGGCGCGTTGCAGCAATGCCTCGCGCCCTCATCTCTGCGTGGGAGCAGTGGCCATTGAGAAACTCCCAGACCTGCGCGTAACCAACTGCGCGCACACTTGGCATATCGTCATGCAGATCACCCCGATCGAGCAGCACCTTCACTTCTTCAATCAGGCCAGCATCAAGCATCAGGTCAAAGCGTAGTGCGATCTGTTCGTGAAGCCATGCACGATCGCTCGGCATGATACCGAACTGGAGAAAGCTGACAAGCTGTCCATCGGCAAGACGCACCTCGCCCGAGGTCCCATCCGAGGCCTGGGCCTCCCAGTGATCGGAAATCGGCCTGCCGGAAATCGCATGAACCTCGAGCGCTCTGCTCAGCCGCTGCAGGTTATTCGGATGGATCGACTGGCAGGCGACGGGGTCGATGCTGCGGAGTTGCTCATACATCGCTGGCCAGCCCACACGTTCAGCCTCGGCCTGTATGCCTGCTCTGACTTCAGGCGTGGAGGCAGGCATGTCAGCCATACCATCCAGCAGGCGCTTGAAATAGAGACTGGTGCCGCCCACGATCACGGGGACCTGTCCCCGACCCAGAGCAGCCTCGATCTCAGCGATCGCGTCCCTGCGAAACTCTGCCGCTGAGTAAGCCTCTGCAGGATCCCTGATATCGATTAGTGCATGGGGAAAGCGTTCGAGCTCTCCTCGATCGGGTTTGGCTGAGCCGATATCCATGCCTCGATATATCATCACTGAATCGGCACTGATGATGTGAACCGGATATCTCATCGCAAGTTCGCAGGCCAGCCAGGTCTTGCCTGACGCCGTGGGCCCCATGATCACTACGGCCCGTGGCTTCATAGAAGCATCAACATGGCAGACGCTGCGTTGGAACTGACTGTTCGGCGAGATACATCATAGAGATCCGGTTCGACAGCGGGCTCAGCAAACATGCAAGCTCAGCCTGCCTCAGCAGAAAAGATTTCATCGCGCTGTCATCCCTGAACACATCGGCACCCTCAACTTCACCTTCACTCTTCTGATCCAGCGCCTGTTTCGTAGTTTCGCGCTCGAAATAGGCTAACAGGCAGCTCGTGAAATCGACAGGCAGAAACACCCAGACCGCAAGCAGGCGTTTCAATTCCAGCGCCACACCAGCAGCAATGGCTTTGGCTTTTTCAGTGAGTTTCATCTGGTCGTAGGCTTCCCAGAGCGTAATAGAGGCGACGATATACATGGCGAGTGCCCTGGCAAACGGCCTGCCCGGGTCCATGGAGGACGAGCCGGCAGCAAACAGACGCGAGGCCTGCAGCCTGGCTTCCAGCAAGGCCACGTCAGCAGCGCAACCCGCCAATGGCACCGCATCGCGCCAGAGACAGCAGCGGCTATTGAGTTCAGCCATATCCATCCATTCACTCCAGAGCCGTGACCGATCTGAACTGCTAAGTGCTGCGATTGATCGCTGGTGCGAGCTGCAAATAAAAACCATGGTCTCTCCTGATGTACGAATGGTCAACTGGGATCGAACATTCATATTAGGTGATAATGATTCTCATTTTCAACAGTTATTCGCTCAAGCCTTCCCAGTGATTATCATGTCCCTCTCACCATGCACTTCAGCTTCGCGTATCAGCGCAGCTTCTACAGCATTGGTGGATGTCGTAAACCGGGCGAGCAGACTGTAGAGGACAGGAATAATGAACAGCGTGAGGGTTGTGGCAAACAGCAGACCGCCCAGGATCACCACACCTATGGCAGCGCGGCTTTCGGCCCCGGCGCCGGTTGCCAATACCAGCGGCACAGCGCCGATAACTGTGGATATGGTGGTCATCAGGATCGGCCTGAAGCGCAGAATACTGCCTTCGAGGATGGCTTCAGATATCGTGCGCCCACGGTCGCGCAGCTGATTGGCGAACTCAACGATCAGGATCCCGTTCTTTGCCATAAGTCCAAGCAGCATGATGATACCGATCTGGCTGTAGAGGTTCATTGTGATACCGGATAACAGCAGAGCGATAAGCGCTCCGGTCACCGCCAGTGGCACTGATAGCATGATGATCATAGGGTGGATCCAGCTCTCGAACTGAGCCGCCAGCACCAGGAAGACAATGAGGAACGCCAGACCGAAAGTGAGATAGATCGACGAGGATGAGTCAGCGAATTCCCGGCTCAGGCCCTTGAAGGATATTCTCGCCTCAGGCGGCAGCTCATCGATCGCGAGCTGTTGAAAGTAGTCCAGTGCGGAGCCGAGGTCATAGCCCGGTGCGAGTGATCCGCTGATCACCACTGCCGGCAGCCGATCGACCCTGCGCAGATCGGGATTGGCGCCCACCTCAGTCACATCGACCAGGGCCTGCAGGGGAATCAGCTGACCGCCTTCTCGCGGACGCACGAATATTTCTCCAAGATCACTGGGTGAGGCCCGATCAGCATCAGCTGCCTGCATGATGACATTGTACTCCCGACCACCCGAGGAATAGGTCGTCACCTTCCGTGAGGCAAGCATGGTCTGCAGCGTCAGCCCAACATCCTGAATGGTGATATCCAGGTCTGCTGCGCGTTCGCGATCGATGTTCACGCGGAGCTCCGGCCTGGTCAACTCGAAATCGCTTTCGAGATTCTGCAGGCCCGGATTGTCTTTTGCCAGCTGAAGAAGTTCATCACTCCAACGCTGCACACTCTCGTAATCCGGGCCGCCCAAGACAATTTCCAGCGGCTGGTTGAACCCGCGCTGCCCCAGGCCGGGAGGGTTGACTGCGACAGCCCTGACGCCCGGCACCGACGACAGCTTGCCGAATAACTCTGCTGCAATAGCCTGCTGCTTGGTATCGCGCTCTTCCCACGGCTTCAGTCGCATGATGATAAAGCCCCGGTCTGCCTCTTCACGGAAACCGACTATGGTGAGCAGGCTCTCGGTAAGCCCTGCCTGCTGGTAAGGCGCGAGTATCTCTTCGACCTTTTTGACGTGATGATCTGTGTAGTCGACCGTAGCGCCCCGCGGTGCGCTGGCCGGCATGATGATGATGCCGCGATCTTCCGTCGGCGCCAGTTCCTGCGGAATCATCGGGAAGATGACTACACTCAGCAGCAGCCCCACCATTCCCAGCCCAAGCGTGAGCCCCGGCTGACGCAACGAAAACTTGAGCGCGCGTTCATAGCCGCGATTCATTCCGGCAAACACGCTTTCACTGAAAGCCCACACTCGGTGCCCCTCGGCGCTTTCGGGGCTATGGCGCAGCCACTTGGAGCACAGCATCGGTGCCAGTGTGAGCGCCACCAGACTGGAGACCACCACAGCTGCCGCAAGCGTAAAGCCAAACTCACTGAAAAGCCGGCCCACATTGCCCCCCATGAAGGAGATCGGAACGAATACCGCCACTAGCGTGAGTGTTGTCGCCACGACGGCAAAAGCCACTTCACGGGCGCCTTTGAAGGCCGCCAGCAGTGGCGGCTCCCCCTCATCGATCCGCCGCTGTATGTTTTCGAGCATGACGATGGCGTCATCGACCACCAGACCTATCGCCAGAATAATTGCGAGTAGCGTGAGCACATTGATAGAAAAGCCAAGACTCCCAAGGCCTATGAAGGCGCCAATGATACTGACGGGAATTGTGACGGCGGGTATGAGCGTGGCTCGCCAGGAGCGCAGAAAGATGAATATGACCAGGATGACGAGCGCAACGGAAATCCCGAGCGTCACAAGCACTTCCTTTATTGAAGCACGTATGAAGACTGACTCATCGTAATTCTCTGCAACAGAGACTTCGGGCGGCAAGGTGAGGCGGATCTTTTCGAGCTCCGCACTCACAAGATCGGACACGGCGACGGTGTTTGATTTCGACTGGCGGATGATCCCGAGGCCAATGGCTGTTCTCGCATTCGCCCTTAGCCGGCTGGTGTCAGACTCAACACCCAACTTCACATCTGCGACTTCACCTAGCCTAAGCAACTGATTGCCAGAGCGACGAATAACCAGATCACGGAATTCTTCGACGGTAGCGAGACGGCCTTCTGCACGGACAGTGAAATCGCGGGCAGTAGACTCGATAGAGCCAGCCGGGAGTTCGATATTATTGGTTCGAAGTGCCTGTTCGACCTCCGAGACCGTGATGTTGCGTGCGGCCAGGCGCTCGCGGTTGAGCCATATTCTGATCGCGTAGCGTCGCTGACCACCGATGGTCACGTCGGCAACGCCATCGAGCACTGAAAGCCGGTCTACCAGTACACGCTCAGCATAATCACTCAGCTCTGCACTGTCCCAGACATCGCTTTGCAGGGTGACCCACATCATGGGCCGTGCATCGGAGTCGGATTTGCTGACGACCGGTGGATCCGCAGCCTCAGGAAGCTCAGCCAAAATTCGGGAAACTGCGTCTCGCACATCGTTTGCCGCTACGTCGATATCACGCGAAGTGTTGAATTCGATGTTCGTCCGCGACTCGCCCTGCTCGGTACTCGACTCGACCGATTTGATGCCTTCTATTCCACTGATCGCGCCTTCTATGACCTGAGTTATCTGCGTGTCTACGACTTCAGCTGCAGCACCAATATAGTCAGTCGCGACAGAAACAACTGGTGGATCGATGTCAGGATATTCACGGACGGGCAGCCCACGCAGGGCCGCGACGCCGAATACGACAATAAGCAGACTGATAACGGTGGCAAATACTGGACGTTTTATCGAAACATCGGACAGGATCACAGCGCACTACCCGAGGCCGTAACTCCGCCCTGCCTGGCGGGCCGAACGGCATGCTTATCTACAACGAGTGCGTCCTCGTCGACCTGAATCGTCACGAGATCGCCGCTACTGAGACGATCCTGGCCAGTCACGACCACCTGATGACCTGTTGACAGTCCGCTTGCGACCTCCACCTGGCCAGGCTCTCGAGATCCCAGCACGACCCGAGTGCGTGTCGCCTTATTGCCTTCTACCACAAACACGTAGGCATGCCGCCCCTGCACTAATACAGCCTGCTCCGGAATCACCAGACTGTCGCGTTCGCGCAGGATGAGGCTTACCGACATGAACAAGCCCGGCTTCAGACGTCCATCAGGATTATCGATCAGTGCCTTGACCGGCAGTGTCCGGCTCAGCTCATCCAGACGCGAGCCTAATTCTGCAAGCGTCCCTCTGAAAGTCTCATCGGGAAAGGCAGCGGTTGTGGCCGAAAGCGCCTGCCCCTGACTCACTGCCCCCAGAAAACGCTCGGGCACCGAAAAGTTCAGCTCCATGGGCCCTGTGGCATCGAGGGTGGCGACTGAGTCACCGATGTTGAGATACGCGCCTACGCTGAGGTCGCGGAGACCCACTGTACCCGCGAAAGGCGCCTCTATTCGATGATCGGCGAGTCTGGTCGAGGCAGCCACCTGCTGTGCCTCTGCAACTTCGAGCTGGGTTCGGAGCGCATCCAGCTGAGACTGAGAAATACTGTTGTTGCTGCGCAATCTGCTGGCACGCTGGTACTGTCGTCTTGCATCTTCAAGCGTAGCATCGGCGACCTGAAGATCTGCCTTCGCCTGCCGATCGCTCAAACGAACAAGCAGTTGGCCTTTTTCGACCTGCTGACCTGGCTCGAAGTTGAGCTCGACTATGCGGCCGCTGACTTCACTGGTCAGCTCAATCTGCTGGCGTGATCTGAGCGTGCCGACCGCAGTGACCCGATCACTGACTGAGGCCGATACCGGTGATATGACATTGACCACACGCGGCTGCTTCTCGCGCCTGGTTTCAGGTTCGACCTGGTGGTAGACGGTTTGGAATCCGAAAATTGCTGCGCCTGCGAGAAGCGTGATGAAGAGCGCGATGGCCCACTGCTTTGCCATATTCTTTCCTGGGGCGAGCTATTAGCAGGTCAATAATGGCATAGATTCCTCCCCTGGCTGCTGCCATTACATCATGGTAATAGCCTAGGCCAAGGGGATGGCTACTGACCGCGCAAGAACAGGTTATCCAGTGCGTTCATGCTCAGCTGCACCCATGTGGGTCTACCATGGTTGCATTGGCCGCTGCGTTCGGTCGCCTCCATGCTGCGCAACAATGCGTTCATTTCGTCCAGCGTAAGCCTGCGGTTCGCTCTGACAGAGCCATGACAGGCCATCGTAGACAGCAGTCGATCCCGAAGAGCTTCAATCCGGCTGCTTTGCTGATACTGCACCAGATCATCGGCAAGGCCTCTGAGCAGTTTCTCATGATTGCCACGACGGAGAACCGCCGGCACTTCCCGCAGCACAATGCTCTCGGCAGAAGCCAGTGTATACACCAGACCGAACGCTTCGAGCTCGCTTCTAAACTCATCAAGGGCAGCAACTTCAAGACTGGAGAGTCGCAGCGAAAACGGCACCAACAGCGCTTGTCGGGGCAATTCGACCTGAGCATCAGCTTTCTGCTTGAGCCCCTCATAAATGATTCGCTCATGTGCCGCATGCATGTCTACGATCACCAGGCCTCGCGAATTCTGTGCAAGGATGAATACACCGTGCACCTGAGCCAGCGCCATACCGAGCGGCAGGCTTTCATGAGCGGCATAAGATGACTCAAGCGACGAACTCACCTCGGTGGGTGTGCGCAGATTCTGATAAAGCTCCAGCCACTCAGCCGGTCGTCCAGCAGGAGCCGGCTCGGCTATGAACCGACCCGGGCTGTCGGTCGAGGAGTTGTACGCCGACTGCGATGGTTGACCGAACAGCGACTGGCTGGGCTTGAATATTTCCGACCTCACCGTAGCCTGTGGCTGGGCAGATCGATAATCCGGCCCAGCTTCACCCGCCCGGCTCGAATCTTCGTCAATGCCCGCTTCATCGCCGGTGGACTCTGCGCTCAGGCCTGCCCTGGTCTCTGCCAGCGCTCGATGCAAACTACGAAACAGGAAGTCGTGGATCATCCTGGTTTCCCGGAAGCGTACCTCGTGCTTCGTGGGATGCACGTTTACGTCGACCGCAGATGGATCCAGCTCCAGGTAAAGTACATAGGCCGGATGTCTGCCGTGAAATAGCACATCGCGGTAAGCCTGGCGAATCGCATGACTGACCAGCCGATCCCGGACCACCCGACCATTGACGAAGAAATACTGTAAGTCAGCACGGCTGCGGGAAAACGTCGGCTTCGCCACCCACCCACGCAGTGACAGGCCTGAGCCGTACTCGTCGATGTTCAAGGCACTCTCGACGAACTCCTCATTACAAAGCTGGCTGAGCCTGCGGCGTCGCGTATCGTCACAGTTAGCGGCTCTGACCGAAAATTGCGTCTTGCCATTATGCTTCAGTTCAAAGCCAATCAGCGGACGTGACAGGGCCTGTTGCCGAAGTGCTTCATCGATGTGTCCGAACTCGGTCTTCTCGGTGCGCAGAAATTTCCGGCGAGCCGGCGTGTTATAGAACAGATCCCTGATCTCGACCGTCGTACCCCTGGCACGCGAGGCGGGGCGAGGCTCTGCACTGCCTGCTGTAAGACACCATGCAATGTCACCCTCGTCGGTCTTCGAAGTCAATGTGGTCCGCGCGACCGAACTGATACTTGCCAGCGCTTCCCCCCTGAACCCCAGTGTCGCCACAGCCTCGAGATCCGAGAGCTCGGCAATCTTGCTGGTAGCGTGCGGTAGAAGTGCCATCGGCAGGTCTTCGCGGGACATGCCGATACCGTCGTCGCTCACCTGTATGAGCCGGATGCCACCATCCTCGATATCCACTGTGACTTGTCGCGCGCCGGCATCCAGTGCATTTTCGACCAGCTCCTTGACTACGGATGCTGGCCGCTCGACGACTTCGCCAGCGGCAATCTGGTTGGCAAGAACGACACTGAGCTGTTTTATTGAAGACATAGCAAAGGTTTTACGCGATGAAGGATTGATGCGTGCAAGGAAAGATTCTCGGGAATTTCCCATAACGATCTGCAAAACTTTGCCCCAGTGCAAGTTTTTTTGCATGGATCATCGTAAGATGGCGAGCCTGACCTGCCGCTCTGCTGCACATTGCAGCGACTGCAGGTCACCAGATTCACAAGTACATGCGGATAACTGATCATTTGATGGTTGCAGCTGATTTCACCCGCGCAGGGTCTACAACAACAACGCCTTCCAGTCGCCGTATCGTTTCCGTCCTGCGCATTACAACGCTCGTTCTGGCGTGTTCGCTTCTGAGTGGCTGCCCCACTATCTATCTGGCTTTCGAAAAACATGCCGGCACATTCCTTGTCGCTGTCGACGGCCCGCAATTCGTGCACATCCCTGATACAGATTGGGACAGCCGTAAAAATGCCATGGTTTATTTCTATCGGCCGGCCAGTCGCTGGTCGCTCGAGGAAATCGACGCACCATCCATCTTCATCGACGATCGGCGCTACTTCAGCATGCGTGGTAGCGGCTTCACCTGGCTGGAGATGGCTCCAGGCGTCCGCCG
Source organism: Gammaproteobacteria bacterium UBA2679 (assembly GCA_002354735.1). Classification (GTDB taxonomy): domain Bacteria; phylum Pseudomonadota; class Gammaproteobacteria; order Pseudomonadales; family Oleiphilaceae; genus Allohahella. Next base: position 546,125 of record DEMD01000003.1, read on the forward strand.
GGTCACTGTTCGGCGACCGATAGGATTGCTGCTGGGATTTGAAGGTATTGGCGACTTCGCGCTGAGTAAGCCTGTGGATGCCGAGTTCGAAGTGGAAGCTGGTAAGGTGTACTACTTCAGATACTCGGAAATCGACAAGCCTTCGAAGAGAAACCCTGACCTGCCACCAGACAGTCTCCTCGGCGAAGGTGACCTACAACTGGTGAGTGGCGAAGTCGCTTTCGAGGAGATCGTCGATACTCGCTTGATCACCAACAAGCCACCGCTCGGCAAGATTGATGCGCCGAGGTCAATCGTGCAGCTGAATATTCAGGATTCTTTCGCAAAAGAGCGTCAGCAACTGATGGCGCAGCGCGAAGAGGAGCTGGAAGAACTCAAGGCGGAGGGCCACTGGCGTCCAGCACCCTGGTACAAGCCCTTTGCTTCCGGCAGCCCTACCAAGCGGGTGGAGGCCGACAAGGCCCTGCGTAAACTGGACAAGGAAGTAGCTGAATATGAGCGCTCTCTGGCCGCTTCGGAAAAAGACGACAAGAAGTGGTATTGGCCTTTCTGAGGCTACTGGCGCAGTGATACCGGTCTGCGAGTAGAAAGCAGACCGGACTAACGCTGTGTTACTTACTCAGAAGGCTGGTTAGCATCCAGGCAGCTTCTTCGTGCGCGCCTATTCGCGACGTCAGAAGATCAGCCGTGAATACGTCGTCGTGCTTGTCGGCCTCTTCAACTGCCTTGCGCATCTGCTCCGAAAGCTTGTGGTGATCAGCAGCTAGCTCCTTGATCATGTCTTCCGCACTCGGTAAGCCAGACACATCCTCGACCACGCTGTTTTGCATGTAGCTGGTCAGACCAACCGGTGTCGGAAAACCCAGGGCCCTGACCCGCTCTGCGATCTCATCGATGGCAGCTGCGATATCCTGATACTGCTCGTCCGTTAGTTTGTGAACGGCATAGAAGAGCGGGCCTACCACGTTCCAGTGATAGGCGTGAATCTTGTGATACAGCACGTACGAAGTGGCGAGAACCTCGCCAAGGCGCTTGCTCAGTGCCTTGCGGTCATCACGGTTCACGGCACTCTTGATTTCTGTTTCCTTGGTCGCCTGATTAGCCATTAACTTCTCCTCTTGCGGTTCTGGCCTTGATAGCCAACTGAATTACCTGAGGAGATATACGGTGATTTCAGCAGGAGATATCACCGCCGAATACCCGTCCGCTTAAACGGGTCAAGCTAACTGGCCGATTTACTCCTGAGCTGCGACAGCTGGCGTATTATCGAGGCGCCGCAAGGTTGTCGCCTTCAGCGGGTCGAGCGATTCCTTTCCATTGCGAATTTCAAAATGAAGATTGGTACTGGTGGCGAGCCCACTGCGGCCGACTTCGCCAACCTTGTCACCCTGCCGAACACGACTGCCCGGCTTCAGGCCGGCACTGATTTTGGACAGGTGAGCGTAAATGGTCTCCATGCCACCAGCATGTTCAATCCGAACGACCCTGCCAAAGCCGCCTTCACGGCCCGCCCGGGTGACCTTGCCGCCGGCCACTGCAAAAACAGCATCACCGCGATTGGCGGCAAAGTCGACGCCCTTATGCATCATCCAGCCGGCGAGCACTGGGTGTTTCCGACGCCCGAAGGCTGAAGACAGCCGTGCATCATGCACGGGCAGCAGAAGTGAAAGCACGATTTTACCATTCTTGCTGATAACCAGCTTCTGCTCACTCCCCTCGCCAATCCGATTGACTTCAAACAGGCCCTTGCTGGTCTGCACGCTTGCGGCATTGATTGCCCGAGGAATTCGCTTCCGCTGACCATCGTAGGTGTAAATGGCTTCTTCATACCGGAGACTGATTTCTTCGCCCCCAGCAAAATCACGTTTGAAATCAACATGGGCCTCGAGCGTCTCGGAAAGCTCGAGGATAACTTCCGGAGAGACACCTGCCTCCACAGCCGAGTCGATGACACTGCCGGACACAGTGAATTCTACAGACACGGTGCGTATCTGGGGGACCAACTGGGCAAACTGGGATACCGTCACATCGTTCACCAGCGTCGCCTCGGCCATGCCACCGAAACCGAGATCCAGCAGCACCCTGAACGAGCTTGAATCGTTGACGCCCTCGAGATTTCTCTCAACCTGGACAACCTGACCTGGCTTTATCGTCTTCAGATCGAGATGCTGCGCGAGGGCCTGGTTAACCTTATAGGCCTGCTGACCGTTCATACCCGCGGCATTGAGTGCCTTGGCAAGCGTATCGCCCGACTTGATCTGGTAGCTGAAGCGTTCTGCCGCAATCGCTGTATTGAAGGTCTGCACGGCCAGAAGCGCGGCCGTGAGGCCCACGCCATGGCATAAACGGCGAAGCATGCTGAACTTAGGCAGGCTCGGTACAGCCCGGGGAAAGTTGTCTCTCATGTGGTTTAGTCTAGTTCCATTTATGTGAAATGGCTCGGCCTGTCTCTACACTGAATATAGACACAGAGCAGACGAAGGCCCGGAGCGGTGAGTCGTAAAATCATGAACAGGTGGTTAGCAAGGATAGCGGCGACAGACGGGCGGCCCAATGACCGCCGTTGGCGACGCCATCATCACGACGACGGAATTTGCAGAACCTGCCCCACCAGCAGGCGGGAACTATTGAGCTTGTTGAGGCGCATCAGCTCCTCGATACTGCTATTGGTTTCCACTGCGATCCGGCTGAGCGTGTCACCCTGCCGGATTGTCCGGGTAATCGATACCGCTGCGCGATCCGATCGACCTGAAACCAGACTTTCTGTTTCCCGCGCCCGTTCTGCTGCAATGAAAGCGGCCGGGTTCTTCTGATAGGCCAACAGACTGCCTGGTGGCGGTGTCGACCAGAAATAGTCATGAACACCCTTGGCGATCGCAGCCGCTATCTTCTGCTGATAGGCCGGTGTGTTCAATCGTCCCGACTCCGCAGGATTTGAAATGAAGCCGGTTTCGACGAGCAACGAAGGGATATCAGGATTTTTCAGCACCACAAAACCAGCCTGCTCGACGCTCCGCTTGTGCAGTTTTGCGAAGGAACCGAGTGACTTGAGTATGTTGCCACCAGCATGAACGCTGGCCTTCATGCTGGCAGTCATGGAAAGATCCAGCAGTACGCTGGCCAGTACGGCATCCTTGTCGCCAAGCGTGACGCTACCGGTTCCACCGATGAGATCGCTTGAGTTTTCTTTCGCAGCCAGCCAGCGTGCCGTCTCACTCGTGGCCCCGCTCTTCGAGAGTGCATAAACCGAAGCACCGTGTGCACGACGATCGTTGAAAGCGTCTGCGTGAACTGAAATGAGAATGTCCGCATTATACTTTCTGGCGATTTCAGTGCGGGTACGTAGCGGAATGAAGGTGTCATCACTTCTCGTAAGCTGCGCTGTGTACCCGGGTTGATCATTGAGAAGCCGCTGCAGCTCACGCGAAATTTTCAGAACTACATCCTTCTCGCGCACGTTTCGCGCGCCAATCGCGCCGGGGTCCTTGCCGCCGTGCCCAGGATCGATGACAACGACGATATCCCGTTTTTCGAGCCCAGGCGCCTCCAGCGCGGCCGCTGTAGTGGAGCTCTGGCCAAGCCCACCCTGCCTGGCTACAGTGGTCTGGGCGCGGCTCTCACGTGTCGCTGTCTTTTCGGCACCTGCATCTCGCGGAATATCAATGACCAGCCGGTGACCAAACTCGCCCTCCGGGCCCAGCACAAAGCTGCGCGCGTTCGCAGTGTGGTTCAGTTCGAGCACGATGCGCAGGTCCTTGTTGCTCCTCACGGCACTGCGCAGGCTGGAGATCGGCGTACCCGAGAAGTCGAGCTTGTCAGGGTCGACTTTCAGACGGGCATTGGCCAGATCAATGACCAGCCGGTTTGGCTTCTGTAGCTCAAAAACGTTATGTACAGTTGAAGAATCAAGATCAAGGACAATTCGGGAGGCGCTGCTGCCAGCCCATATCCTGATGTTTTCGACCTCAGCCGCAGACGCACTGGTCGCAGCGAAAATGAACGAAAACAGTATGACCAGACACCGGTTCGACATGCGTCCAGGGCCGTGCTTTACGCGGCCGGCATGCCTATTGAATGGCGACATCAGTGTTTTCCTGTAAGGTTTGTGCAATATCCTGCGTCAGTGTATCAGCCGCCTCGTCCAGTGTAACAGTGCGACGATGGCCATCGAAACTGAAGCAGAGGCTAATATCCGGAGATGGCAGTACCTCCTGCCCTCGTTCCGGCCATTCGACGACATTCAGTAATGCCCGCCGCAGGCCCTGAGCGGGTTCCTGGTCTGGCACAACAAAGTAGTCCCTGATACCCATGTACTCGAGCTCCTCAGGATCATCCAGGCGATACAGATCGAAATGGTTCACGCTGAGGGTGTCGAGCTCGTAGGTTTCCACGAGCGTATAGGTGGGGCTCTTCACATTCCCAGCGAAGCCAAAGTGCTTGAGCAGATGCTGGGAAAAAGTGGTCTTGCCACTGCCAAGGTCTCCCTTGAGATAGACGGTCACAAGGCCGGTCTGGTTCATGACCAGCTGCAGCTTCGCCGCGCAGACTGCAGCAAACTGATCAAGCGCGGAAATAGTATCGATAATCACTTTCATAGCGCCTGCACCACGCGCGCTGCCGTCACGGCAGGCTCCTGAGTGTGGGCCTGTAGCGTCTCGACGGCTTCGAGTTGCAGATGCAACGCGCGCACCGCGGCTTGCCAGGCAGGCAGACCCTGCGCCAACTGTGCCGCGAGCAGGCCGGTGAGAACGTCGCCCATACCACCGCTAGCCAGCGCTGGATGTGCAGATGCCACCACAGCCACTTTGGTACGCCGATCTCCAGAGTCTGATGATTCGGGCCAGGCTACCAGGCCGCCCGCACCTTTGAGCAGGACACAGCACCCATAGCCCTGACACAGTCGAACCACCGATTCGAATCTGTCTGCGTTGATTGTTGCCGCTGTCGAGTTGCCTTCGGGGTAAAGCGCATTCATAAGTGTGGCCGCTTCTCCAGGGTGCGGCGTGAGACAGACCCTGGGACCGAGTTCACATGGCTGCTTTGCCAGCTGGTTCAGGCCATCGGCATCGATCACACAGGGCAACTGCCTCTCCTGAACGGCGCTGAGAACGGTTTGCCAGCACATCTGCCCCCATGGCTCCCGCCCCAGCCCAGGCCCAATGGCGATACAGCTAGCGGCCTCGAGCATCTTGCATAGCGCTGAGCGATTCTCCACCCCACGCCACATTATTTCGGGTGAACGGCTCAAGCCGGCGGTCACGTGGGCGCTGCGTGTCGCACTCATGACCACGCCGGCACCGCCACGCGAGCAGCTTTCGGCTGTGAGCAGAATGGCGCCCCCCATGCCCTCGTCGCCACCGGCACAGAGAACCTTGCCGAAATTGCCTTTGTGAGAGACCGGTGAACGCGCAGGCAGAAACTGCAGGGCCTGTTTTCTTCCGATGAGCATATAATCTGTAGCATCAGCTGCAGTCTCGGCTTCAAAGCCAAGTGGCTCGAGCTGCAACTCACCAACAAACTCGGCGGCCTGGTGAGTTACCAGGCCCTTCTTCAATGCAATGAATGTGCAGGTGAGATCAGCGCGAACAGCCGTGTCCATCGCAGCACCAAGCTCGCAGTCGAGACCAGAGGGACAATCGACGGCAAACACCGGCCTGGCACTCTCATTGATGAGCCGGATAAGATCCGGGCCAGGGAATTTGAGCTCGCCCTGGAGGCCAATACCGTACAATGCATCGACGACGAGGTCTCCACTCAGCTCGAGTCTTGCTCCCTCTTTGAACAGACACTCCTCGAACTCAGCCACCGCACCATCCGCATCGACATTGGCGCGGAGTTCGCGAAAGGCTTCGCTACGATCGTTCAATTCGGCATGCACTGCCTCGAGGCTGCTGACATCAAGGCCATAAACCAGCTGTACTGCGATGCCATGCTGCAAAGCCAGTCGGGCCATGACCAATCCGTCGCCACCATTATTACCACCACCGACTACAATGCTCAGGCGCTTGCAATCTGGCCAGCGCTTACGAAGCAGCCGAAAAGCGGCTCTCGCCGCCATTTGCATCAGCGCGAAGTCACCGTGTTGCTCGCACAAACGGGCATCGATTTCGCGCAGCTGCGCGATTCCGTACACTGGTAGCGGCTGGGTGAACGTTCGACCAGCCGAATTTGCCCGACTATAGATTCTCATGGATGCTCACAGGATGCCCAATACCACCTTCATCAATCAGAAATAACATGAATATAAACCGCTATGCTTCTGTAAAGCATAACAAAGCCCAGCAGAAAGTACAGAATACAACCAGATGACCGATCTTCGCGAAGCACCGTCCGCTGATCCTCTGATTATGCGTGAACTCCGCAGAAAACTTGATATCTGGGCCAATGAGCTGGGTTTTCAACAGCTTGGTGTTTCCGGCATACAGCTTGGCGACCACCCTGAAGCCTTGCAACGCTGGCTCGACAAGGGCTATCACGGGCAGATGTCCTACATGGCAGAACGTGCATCGCTACGGGCGGCGCCAGAGACGCTGTTTGAAAATGCGGCCAGTATCATTTCGGTCAGGATGGACTTCTGGCCTGCGAAGCGCGCGAAGAAAGGGCTGCCTCCCGCACTCGACGACGGTGAAACCGCCTATGTGGCAAGCTATGCTCTCGGGCGCGACTATCACAAGCTGATGCGCTCACGCCTGAAGAAGCTCGCCGATCGAGTACGTGATTTCGCTGGCGACTACGACATGCGGCCGTTTGTGGACAGCGCGCCCGTGCTGGAACGTGGTGTTGCCCAACAGGCAGGCCTCGGCTGGATCGGCAAGAATACCATGCTGATCAATCCGGCTGCCGGCTCACATTTTTTCCTGGGCGAGCTGTTCACTAGCCTGCCCTTACCCGCCGACAAGCCCTTTACGGACCAGCACTGTGGCAGCTGCCGGGCGTGTCTTGATGTCTGCCCGACCTCGGCGTTTCCTGAGCCAGGCGTACTCGATGCCCGTCGCTGCATTTCCTATCTCACCATCGAACATCGCGGCAGTATCGACGAAGCGTTACGCCCGCTAATGGGCAACCGGGTGTTTGGCTGTGACGACTGTCAGGCCATCTGTCCCTGGAACAAATTTGCCCATTTCACCAAAGAGGCGGATTTTCATCCGCGTCAGCAGATTAGCGACAGGAAGATGGTAGAGCTTTTCAACTGGAGCGAGGAAACCTTTCTCAAGCAGACCGAAGGCTCAGCCATTAGACGAACAGGCTATGAAAGCTGGCTGAGGAACCTCGCGATTGGCCTTGGCAATGCCCTGGCCGGACGTGGCGTACTCGGTAAAGCGGCGCCGATGGCCGACAAAGATGCCATCCGACGCGCTTTGGAGACGCGCCTGGATCATGAGTCAGCGGTAGTCCGTGAACATGTGCGCTGGGCGCTCAGCCAGCAGGCTCCATCTTGATGAAGTGATCCCGGTACCAGGCCAGTTCGGCGATCGACTCACGAATGTCATCAAGGGCAGCATGGGTGTTGCGTTTGCTGAAGCCCTTGAGAATGTCAGGACGCCAACGGCCTGCAAGCTCCTTGAGCGTACTGACATCGAGATTGCGATAATGAAAATAATCTTCCAGTGCCGGCATGTAATTCGCCAGAAAGCGCCTGTCCTGACAGATACTGTTCCCACACATGGGTGAGCCACCTTTAGCAACGTGACGCGAAATGAACTCGATCATGGCCTGTTCTGCCGCAGTCTCAGTGAGACGACTGTTGCGAACACGCTCTGTCAGACCGTTCTGACCGTGCGTGCGTTGGCACCACTCATCCATGCCATCGAGCACGGCGTCGCTCTGATGCACGACCAGGACTTCGCTTTCCTCTATGATCTCAAGTTGTGAATTGGTCACGATGGCAGCCATTTCAATGATGCGGTCCCGAGTCGGGTCCAGTCCCGTCATCTCGAGATCTATCCACACCAACAGCTTTTCACCGCTCTTGCCCTGCGCTGCCTGATCCATTGCCATACCTTGCCCCTGATTTGTACGATTGACCGTCTGAACACATCAGGCGGTTTTCACGCCCGCCTTCATTGATTGAGTTATAGTGGCTGCAATCGACAGGAATGCCAACCCGCTTGATAATCCTGTCACTATTGCTGCCCCCGGAGTGTGATTTGGCCAAACGTAGACTGACAGTACAGCAGAAGCGCCGCATCGAAGGGCGTCAGCAGCAACATGGTGCCTTGCAAAGCAAGGGCGACAGGGTGAGTGACGACAGTCTCGAGCCGCCACGCGAAGGGCTTATCGTCAGTAACCATGGTCAGAAGCTATTGGTCGCGGAACTTGAGTCCGATGCTGATGGCGTGGCACACCCGGTACTCGACATCGCACGCATGTACCGCTGCCACGCCCGCAGCAATCTCCCGCCAGTAGTGGCTGGAGACCGGGTGGTTTTCCAGGTGGAACGCAAGCCCGCCAGCGAAAAACTCACCGGGGTCGTCAGTGCGCTTATGGAGCGGCGCAGTCTGCTATCCAGACCGGACAAATTCGGCCGTCTGAAGCCAGTCGCCGCGAATGTCGACAGAATCTGCGTCGTCGTCGCACCGCTGCCAGAGCCGCACTTCAACCTCACTGACCGCTATATCGTGGCTGCTGAGCTCTCTGGTGCCGCGCCACTGATCATTTTCAACAAGGCGGATCTTGTAGCCGATGATCCATCTTCACGAGTGCACGAGATGCGCGAGCTCTATACCTCGCTTGGCTACGATTGCATTCTCGTGTCCGCAAAGTCCAAAACAGGTACGGCTGAACTGCTTGCGTTGCTCGATGGCACAACTGCCATTCTCTGCGGCCAGTCCGGGGTTGGCAAAAGTGCGTTGGCTAAGCTGCTGATAGACGATGAAGAGGCTAGTGAAATTGCCATCGGTGCGCTGTCCGAAGCGGTCATAAAGGGTCGGCATACAACTACTGCCGCAAGGCTGTACCGACTCAGAGCTGGAGAAGGGTTTCTGATCGATTCGCCAGGTGTGCGGGAATTTGGCCTCTGGCACCTGGAACAGACCGATCTTACGCATGGCTTCATCGAGTTTCGGCCCTTCCTCGGCCAGTGCCGGTTCAGCGACTGCAGCCATACTCACGAGCCGGATTGCGCAATTCTCAAGGCGCTGGAGGACGGCCACATCGATCCGCGACGCTGGAACAGTTACCGTGCGACCGCGGATTCGCTCGACATGTTCGAGATCCGGCCTGAAGCCTGAATAACAGTTGTTCCCAGACTACCAGGCCAGACTGTCCGGAGCTGGTTCGGCAGGTACAGGTTTGCTTGGTGCCGGACGGGCGGGCTGCTCTTCCCGGTCCTGAGTCAGGCCACGGCCGTCCAGTCGCTGCAGGATATCGTCCGTGGATCTCGCGGCGGCACTGCTTGATCTACCAGCAGCCCCACTGGGTTTGGCAACTGGAGGGGGAACCGGTGGGGACGCCTCCGGCAGGATCTGGTCCCTGCCCGGCTTCACCTGTTCAGCATCCTCCATGATGAGTGCTGCCCGCCTGTTGAGCACCAGGATCGTGATGCGACGATTGATCGGATTGTAGGGCTCGGTGCTGTCGTACAGCGATGAAGACGCCAGACCGACTACGCGGGAAATGTGGTCTTCAGGCAAACCCCCTTCCACTAGCGCTCTGCGAGCCGCATTGGCTCTATCCGACGACAGCTCCCAGTTCGAGTAGCCTGCAAAACCAGGAAATGGTCTGGCATCGGTATGCCCCGAAACGACCAGGCGGTTATCGACCCGCGAAATGGTCGGAGCCAGCTCATTGATGATCTCGCGTGAGTATTCCTTCAATTCAGCCGAACCCGTGTCGAACATCGGCCTGCCTTGCTTATCGACGATCTGGATACGCAGGCCCTCGTCTGTGATGTCGAGCTTCAGCTGATCCTTGTACTCCCGTAGCGTGGGGCTCCGCTCAATCTGCTCCAGAATCACGTTCATCAGTGAATACAGCTTGCGATGCTCCACCTGATCCACGATGTCCTGAGCCTGACTTTCTTCGAGCTTGATTTCGGGTTGGCTGATAGGAATGGCATCGGGATCATCTACCACCTGAATCGATACTGCCCCGCCGAGGTCGATCACTGATGGACTGCCGCCTTCGGTGAAGCCGATGGGGTCTTCGAAGTAGCTGGATATCGCCTCCTTCTGTTCTGGCGACGCCGATTCACTCAGCCATAGCACCAGAAAGAAAGCCATCATCGCCACGGCAAAATCGGCGAAAGCGACTTTCCAGGCGCCCCCGTGCGGCTTGCCCTTCTTGACGATGCGCCGAACGATAATCGGCTGGGGCTGGTTCAGCTGCTTCATCTGGCTTTTACGTGATCATTCAATTCCTGGAAGCTGGGACGAACACTTGAATCGAGCGTCTTTCTGCCAAATTCAATCGCTATCTGGGGCGCCTGCCCGCCCAGGAAGGCCAGAATACTCATCTTCGTGCATTCATAGGCCTTTATTTCGGCATCGGCCAGGTGATGAATGGCGCTCGACAGTGGCCCAACGAAGCCATAGGCCGCCAGGATACCTATGAAGGTTCCCACCAGGGCAGCAGCGACGTGCAGGCCCAGCTCGGCAGGCGGACCGCCAAGCGACTTCATCGTGATGACAATACCAAGTACGGCGGCAACGATACCAAAACCGGGCAGGCCATCCGCGATGGCATGAACTGCATCGCCGGGTTTCTCGAGTTCATGCTGCCTTGCGGTGATTTCCATATCGATGAGGCCTTCGAGCTCATGGGCAGCCATGTTGCCAGAGGCGACGATACGAAAATAATCGCAAACGAAGTCTCGCAACTTTGGCTGACTCTGAATCGACGGATATTTATTGAATAGATCGCTCTCATTAGGCTCATCGACATCAGCTTCGATTGACATGATGCCGGCCTTGCGTGACTTGTCGAAGAGCTCGTACAGCAGCGTCAGGAGATCCAGGTAAAGTTGTCGAGTAAAACGACTACCGACAATGACAGTCTTGATCGAGGCGCCGACTGTCTTGATGGTCTTGAATGAATTGGCAATCAGGAAGGCGCCAAGAGCAGCGCCGAAGATGATTACCAACTCAAAAGGCTGCCACAGGGCAGCAAGCTCCCCGTGTGAGAGCACGTAGCCCCCGAGAACGCTGGCTAAAACAACAATCGATCCGATCAGAAGCAACATGGCAAATTCGTCAGCTTGGGATATGCTTGGATTAGAACAAGTTAAGTAGATGATCGTTTAATTAACAACTGTGTGGAGCGTTGTACCTGAACGAAGTCGAGCTAGAGCACCCTGACCGGGAGCCCGACGCCGAGGCAGCCACGGCTGCCAAACTGGCAAGTACAGTGGCTTCCATGCTTGAGCGACCGCTTCCGGCGGTCACTCATTCAGGTCGTCTGTTGCATCTTGCGCTGAAGGAAAAGGAGCTGACCTTTGCCCAGATGGCCGAGCATGTGCAAAACGACCCGGTCCTCGCGCTTACCCTCATTCGCAATGCCAACCTGTTCATGCGTTCCAAGGAAGCCGCCATTCGGAATATTCCCCAGGCCATCAGCATCATTGGGCTTGAACGTCTGAGCGTGCTGCTGCAGACCACCGGCACTTACGACTATTCGGAAGATCCTGGGCACAAGAAAACAGCGCTGCTGGAAGCAGCTCTCGGGCGCAGCCTCTGTGCAGCCGAAATGGCGCGCTTCACCTACACCACCGCAAAGAAGCCTGAAGAAGAGATACGCAACGCCTTCTGGAACACCCTGCTCTGGGCGAGCCCTTATTGGTATCTCTGGCACTGGCGCGGCAAGGAGATGCAGGCGGTCTATCAGCAGACACGGATGAAGGGCATGGCACATGTCGATGCGCGCAAACTGGAGCGCAGGATCCTCGGATTCGAAATCCGTGCGTTCTGGCGCGAAGCTCACAAGCAGATGGCACTGCCAATTCTTGATGCCAACACCCTGTTCGACCATGAGCTCGCGGATATGCGCACGCTTGCCAAGCTCACTTCAGCGGCCAAGAAAGGGTATGAAAACGATTCGCCGCGCGCCTATATTACCAAGCCTTTGCGACAGTTCAGCAAGCGACCGGGCTTTACCGAAACCATGCTCAACCTGCTGGTCGAACATGCGAGCATAAGCTGGCACTCAAAGGCTGTGAATCGATGCTTCTTCGCCATGGCAGCACGCTGGAAGGCGTCGCCTATACTGGGTGTTCGCTGGGCCCATGAGGTCGCTGTACTCAGTGCCAGGCAGCACCCGCTCCGCCACGGCGTAGGCCTGGCTGCTTCGCTATTGACGCCCGAGCCGGGTCCGGGTGAGCCACTGTTCGACTGGCCAGAGGCAGCCCCCGCGACTTCTCCAGAGCCAGGGAAGCCATTTCGGCCTCAACCCACGCAGGCAAGCGTCGACACACCAGGCAAGCCGCCACACCTCGCGCCCGATGCAGAGCCCTCGGAACCGCCTGCAGTGAAAACAGCCAGACCGGATGTTGCCGATGACAGTCCGCTCAAAGTGGCCGAGGCTGAGTCCGAGCCTGGACCAGCTACGACAGCATTGAATCAGACGGCAGAGCACGAACCGCAGCGCAAGTCGATGCCGACTTCACCCGATCAGTCGCCCATCAAGACCTATGGCATGGCTGATATTCCGCGTCAGCCGCAGCTGCGCAAGGCACCGAACCGCGCCCTTTTCAACCAGACCATCCAGGACATGCTCATTAACCCGATGCAGTTCGAGGGTCTTCCGGACCTGATGCAGACCACTATAAGCTGCGTGGTCGACGGCATTGGACTGGAAGCCTGCCTGGTCAGTCTCATGACGGCCGACCGAACAGCAGTGAAGGCCTTTTTCACCACGCCACTGCCCGCCCGCGAGACGCTGGAAGGTCGACAGCTGCGTCTCGAGGACTTCCCGCTGTTCTCGAAACTCATGCGGAAACCCGCTTCGATCTGGGTGAGCCCCGAATCCTCGCCACGGATCAAGGCGCATCTCACCGAGGAGTTTTCATCGCTGTTCCAGGTGCAGGAATTCTTCGCGAGCTCCTGTTTCGTCGGCACGCGCCCAGTCGGGCTGATTTATGCTGATAATGGCTTCCAGAGTGGTCCGATGACGACCTTCGAGTACGAAAGTTTCAAAGAGCTCTGTAATGCAACAAGCCAGGTCGTTTACAATCTTGCCCAGCGTGCCCGGTCGAACAAGAAGAGCTAGATACCGGTGCCAAGCTTCATGACTCCAGAGGCCCTTCTTTGACCCATTCAATCTCATCCCAGACCAGCGAACTCGAACACTGGTCGCTGCTCATTCAACCGCAGCAGTTGCTCGACTACATGCAGCGACCCACCGAGACACGAGTGCTGGTGGTCGACCTGTCGCCGAAAGCGACCTTTGAGCAGCAGCATGTGGAAGGTGCCATGTGGCTAGACCCCACGCGGACCAAAACCCACCCGCCGTTCAATGGTAAGCTACCAGAGATTCAGCAGCTTCAATCCATCGCTGCCGATCTTGACCTCCATCACAACGACCATCTTGTGGTTATGGATGCCGAAGGTGGCGCCTGGGCCGGCCGCTTCGTCTGGCTCATGCTGAGCATTGGCTTCAGCAATGTGCACGTCGTGGACGGTGGACGCATTGCGTGGGAAGGCCTCGGTCTTCCCATGGTGAACACTGAGTCCGACCCCGCCGCCCCGCCACCCGCGTCTGTTCGTGGCTCAGTCTTTCTACCCGACGCAAGCTCAGTGGCCGCATCCGCGCCTGCGGTCAGCGTCGACTTATCCACACTGAAGGAACTTGTCGAAGGTAGCCAGGTGCAAATCTGGGATGCCAGATCTGCAGAGGAGTTTGCCGGCAGGCGTGTCACCGCAAAAAATAACGGACATATAAAAGGCGCCTGTCATCTTGAGTGGACGAGCCTGCTCGACCCACGAAACCATTATCGCCTTCGCCCAGATGCCGACTTGAGCAAGCTTCTCACGCAGGCTGGCCTCGACCCCGATCGTCCAATCGTCACGCATTGCCAGACCCACCATCGCTCAGGCCTGACTTTTCTTGTCGGCCGACAGCTGGGTCTGGATATCAAGGCGTATCCCGGCTCCTGGTCCGAATGGGGCAACAGCGACAGCACTGGCCATCTCATTGAACAGACAGGAGTAGCCTGACATGGGCAGACGTGACGACATTTTCGTAAAATCCCAGTACCTCGTTCCGCAGGGTTCGCTCTCGCGGCTGGCTGGCAAGATTGCAGCGTCGACTGACCCGCGACTGAAAAACGCCTTCATCAAATGGTTTGTGAAGAAGTACCAGGTCGACATGAGCGAGGCTGCGGAATCTGAGCCCGAAGCCTTTGCAAGCTTCAATGATTTCTTCACACGAGCCCTCAAACCTGGCGCACGTACCATCGACTCAGCGAAAGATGCGTTAGTCTCACCTGTTGATGGCGCAGTGTCCCAATTGGGCACCTTGCTCGCAGGTCGTATTCTGCAGGCCAAAGGTCGGACCTATAGCGCTCTGGAGCTCTTTGGCGGCGACAGTCTGGCTGCCAGACCGTTTCACGGTGGCGAATTCGCGACGATATATCTGGCACCCAAGGACTATCATCGCATTCACATGCCGTGTGACGCGCGCCTGACCAGCATGATCCACGTCCCCGGCCGCCTGTTCTCGGTAAACCCCGCTACGGCTGAAGCCGTTCCAAGTTTATTCGCGCGTAATGAGCGCGTCATCTGCGTGTTTGATACCGAATTCGGGCCATTTGCGATGGTACTGGTTGGTGCGATGATTGTGGCGAGTATCGCTACGACGTGGGCTGGGCTGGTTGGGTCCGGTGATCAGAAACGCACCGGCGCAACCATTACAAGGATCGATTACGAGCCCGATGGCGATAATCCCGCGCCGACTTTCCTCAAAGGCGAGGAAATGGGGCGCTTCCATCTCGGTTCGACAGTCATCCTGCTGGCACCGCCTGACAGCTTTAAATGGAATGATGCCCTTCACGCTGGCTCACGCCTCCGACTTGGCGAACGAATCGCCACCTTGAATCCAAAGCGTGGCTAACTAACAGAGTTCGAGGCGAAGCTGAGTACCTGATCGATGCGGGAAAGGCCTAGCAAACGCATCACCAGCCGGTCTACGCCGAGCGCTATGCCGCTACACGGTGGCATGGCCTCCATCGCGGCTACCAGCGAATGGTCCAGGGCCAGCTCAGGCAACCCCGATCCTCGCCGACGTGCGTTGTCGTCTTCATGACGCTTGCGGAACTCGGCCGTGTCAGTGAGCTCATGGTAGGCATTCGCGATCTCCAGGCCATAGAGGTACAACTCGAAGCGTTCAGCGACAAGGCGCCCAGCCGCATCGAACCGGGTTCTGGACTGTGAGGCTTGCTCTGCCGGATAACCCTCGACGATGGCTACAGGGCAGTTGGCCAGTAGCGCTTCTGCCCGACTACTGAACAGCAGGTCGAGCAAGGTCGCAGGCTCTGCCGATTCGACATCATCGTAGCCACTGACCTGCTGCCTGACAGTAGCTCTCAACGCTTCATCGCTGACCGTAAACGGGTCGACCCCACAGGCATCGATCATGAGCTGCGCGTAGGTAAAGCGCTTTGGCAAGGCAAACTCGGCTAAGGATGGCCATGGCAGCTCGCTGCCTCTTTCAGCGTGACCAGCGAGTCCTGACAGCAGCGCCAGAGTCTCAGCCAGCATATCTTCCAGTGCGAAGCCGGGGCGATACCACTCGAGCATGAGAAACTCAGGATTGTGACGCTTGCCACTCTCGTTTGCCCTGAAGGCCTTGCTGAAGGTGAAGATGGCACCTGAACCCGAACCAAGCAGACGCTTCATATAGGGCTCTGGAGAAGTCAGGAGATACTGGCCGTTGCAAAGGCGCAGACTATTCAGGTGTACATCGCTGGCCGAGGTGTCTGCCAATACCGGAACGTCGACTTCCAGAATGCCGCGGTCCTTGAAGAAATGGCGCATCTGGTCCAGCACAGCAGCCCTGGCCCGAAGGACCTCCAGCGCTGCAGTGCTTTGCCAGCGGAGAGGCTGACTCAGTTTTTAACCCGGTTGACGTAGGCGCCTGTGCGGGTGTCGACCTTGATGAAGTCACCCTGATCCACAAACAGCGGCACGCTGACCACCGCATCCGTACTCAGGCGGGCAGGCTTTGTACCGCCCTGTGCGGTATCACCCTTGACCCCGGGGTCGGTCTCTATGATCTGCAGGTCGACGAAATTTGGCGGTATGACAGAGAGCGGCGCGCCGTTATAGAGCGTTACCGTGTAGACTTCCTGTTCCTTCAGCCACTTTTTCGTATCGCCGACTGCAGCGGCGTCTGCCCCATGCTGCTCGAACGAGCCATCAGTGAGCATGAAGTGGTAGAATTCACCATCGGTGTAGACGTACTCCATCTCAAGATCGATAACGTCGGCGCCTTCGAGCGACTCGCCGGACTTGAAGGTTTTCTCGAGAACACGGCCTGTTTTCAGGTTTCGCAGTCGAACCCGGTTGAACGCCTGGCCCTTGCCTGGCTTGACGAATTCGTTCTCGATAATCGAACATGGATCGCCATCGAGCATGATCTTCAATCCGGACTTGAACTCGTTGGTTGAAAAAGTCGCCATATACTCTCGCTTACAGTCGTTGTCTCAGGATGTTTATTATGTCGAAAGCCGTGCAGATCCAGGACGCGGGCTCAATCAAGGCGTCCGGGGAGGCGCGCATCATAGCGCGAAATGTAGCGTTTGGCGATGCCCCGACAGGCTGGCAGGACAGTCTGAAAGACATGTTCACGAGCTATCGGGAGCTGGCCGCCTACCTCGAACTGCCCCTGACCCACTTCAGTGAGCTCGATGCCGTCGCCCGACAGTTCCCGCTGCGCGTAACCCGTGCCTTCGCTTCACGTATACGACCTGGTGATCCCGACGATCCATTGCTGAGGCAGGTCCTTCCCGATATCCGCGAGCTCCAGGTCTCAGCTGCCACGACGACTGACCCACTGGCCGAAGGCGCCTTTACGACCCAGGCCGGCGTTGTTCAGAAATACCGTCATCGTGCCCTCTTCATTCTCACCGGCGCCTGCGCCATACATTGCCGCTACTGCTTCAGACGCCATTTTCCCTATGAACAGCATCGCCAGAGCCGTCAGGCGTGGAGCGAGAGAATAGCCAGCCTGGCAGCCGACCCGGAGCTCGAGGAAATCATTCTTAGTGGCGGCGATCCGCTGATGCTGGACGATGGAGCCCTGGCCAGCCTGTTTGAGGCCTTGCAGAAGCTACCGGCTCTGCGCAGAATCCGCCTGCATACTCGCATGCCTAGTGTCTTGCCGGATCGGATAACGCCACAGCTGCTCGAGCTGTTGCGAGCCTGCCCACAGAAAGTCGTCGTCGTCAATCACATCAACCACGCCAACGAAATCGATGACGCGGTCATTACGGCCAATCGACAGCTTCGCGAGGTTTGCACACTATTGAACCAGACAGTGCTGCTCAAGGGCGTCAACGACACGCTCCGTATGCAAATCGATCTGTCGCAGGCGCTCTTCGACGCCGGCATCCTGCCCTATTATCTGCACTTACCGGACGCGGTAGATGCTGCGGGGCATTTCATGATTCCGCCAGAAAGTGCGTCTGAACTGTACGCCGAGATGCTCGCCAACCTCCCCGGATACCTCGTGCCACGGCTGGTTTATGAGGATCCCGGCTTCATCAGCAAGGTGCCACTGCAGCCTGCGCTCGCATCACTAACAAGGAAGCATGTTTAAGTGCCGCTGTTAAACCCCTGAAACGAGCAATCTTTGCGGACTTTGCTATGCTAAGAAATCGTAGTGATTCGAGATAAGGGCTGAATGCATGTCTGGGCAACACAATCCGCTGACACTCAAGGTTCCTAACCAGCGCCTGACCACGCTGTCCTATGCCGAACCTGCTGTCAAAGCAGTGGAGTCGTGGGCTAATGAGCTTCCGAAGGCCAACATCGGCGAGATGTCGAAGCAGCTTTATCATGCTCTGCTCGAGCTCAATGAACTCATCTGCTCACCTCAGAGCAGGTTTCAGCTCATCGAAGTGCTCCGGCCCTCCGTCTATTACATCTGCCGTGAGTTGGGCAAGCACTTCCTGAATCAGGCTGTTGTATTACCTGAGAAGCAGCGCAAGATAGCCAATCTGGCTCAGTCGCTTCAGCTTAACCTGGCCAATGCCTATAAGCTTGTGCTGGTCGACCTTCACAATGCAGGCCAGGCTGAAAAGAACAAGAAGCTGACGGCGCCCGCTATTCACCGCGCGATCAGCGACCTGTCCAGTTGTGTGCTCAGAGCCAATCAACTGTACTGCCAGACACCGCCCGATACCTGGCTTGAGCTGCACCAGCTTTATCGTTTCGCCCGGGATAACCGTCTGCTCAAGATCAAGACAGTCGACGGTTACAGTGGAACCCAGAATGAAACTACCGTAGAGCAAGCCTACAAGCGGGTACTGCTGCTCGGCTGCTGCAAACCAAACCAGCTTCGCCAGAAGGATATCGAAACTGCCTATACGGCTTTCGAACATTGGACCGACTATGTCAGTCTGGAGATTGAGTCTGGCGCCACGGCCCTCTTCGTGATCTCACCGAAAAAAGATCTCGCGCCGGCTTATCGCAGCCTGCAAACGATACCGCCTTCCACCGAAAACTACGGCTTCGACACCAGCAAGCTGGCCGGGCTACTGACTGAAGAACTGGCACAAGGCCACCAGGAGGCCGCCGCCGGCAGCCGCCAAAGCCAGCACCCACGGCTTCATGGCGTCGAAACGCTCAGCGAACCCCTGTTGTTGGCCATATCCCAGGCAATTGGCGTGCTCGCCAAGCGCAGCTTCAAACGAACCAGCAGTCAGGGCCGTATCCTTATCAGCGTGGGCATGACTGCAACACATTATTTTGTCGCCAATGGCACGGACTTCAACACGTTCCTGAGTGGAGACCGCAAAAACACGGACGCCAGCTACTTCGCGGATCATCATCGGCGCGACGTCTGGGCGCAGCCAGGCAGCGGCAACAGTCAGGCTGGCTCGAGTGGTGCAGACCTCTCGCCCATCCGCTATACAGGTGCCAGTGCCGCATCGGCGTCGAAGGACGCGAAAGCCGGGTATCAACAACACATCGTGCCGCTGGTCAACACCAGCCCCGGCGGGTACTGTATCCAGTGGATTGGTGATATACCGAGCAACGTGCAGGCAGGCGAGCTGCTTGGCGTGAGAGAGGATGAAAGCCATCCGTGGAGCATTGGCGTTATTCGCTGGATCAGGCAGATCCGCCAGCACGGAACCCAGTTCGGTGTGGAACTCCTCGCCCCTGGGGCAAAACCCTGCGGCGTACAGCTCCTTCAAAAAGTGGGTGAAAACAGCGAGTTCCTCAGAGGTCTGCTACTACCGGAGTTGCCTGCAATCTCGCAGCCTGCGAGTCTCGTAGTACCTAGACTACCTTTCCAGGTTGGGCACAAGGTATCGATAAACCGTCAGGGCCGGAACACCAAGTTGCAGCTGCTCAAACGAATCAGCGCAACCGGCTCTTTCACCCAATTTGAAATCGAAGCCCAGTTCGCGGAGGCCGGCAAGCCTGCGCCGCGGAAAACTACTTCATCGGAAGATGATTTTGATTCACTCTGGCCATCACTCTAAGCATGCAAGAAAAAAAACAGACCGTCCATTTACTGCTGTTGGACCCATCGCTCAATGACGCTGAGCATACGATCAGCGTGCTGCGAAACGATGGGAAGGCCACTCGGGCCCATCGGATCACGAGCGAAGAGGATCTTCAGGAGAGCCTGAAGGCACAGAGCTGGGACCTGCTCATCGCCAAACGTGAAGACCAGGAGCTGACGTACATCGATTGTCTGGATGCGATCAAAGCCCACAGCCTGGACCTCCCTCTGATTGCCATACTGGATGACTTCGACGAGGCCGAACACGTTGCCGCGCTACAGAAAGGCGCAAGGCAGGTGGTTCTTGCCGCTCATGAAACTGTACAGCTTTACGCTATTCGCAGAGAGCTGGAGGATCACGCCGATCGACGTAAGCGCAAGAGTGTTGAGCTTCAGCTCAGGGATGCCGAGCGGCGCTGCAACTCGCTGCTCGAATCCTCTGTCGACCCGATTGCCTACATCATCGAAGGCATGCACGTGTTTGCCAACAAAGCTTACCTTGAACTGTTCGGCTACGACGACCTCGATGATCTCATCTGCATTCCGATACTTGATGCCATTGCGTCGTCCAGTACCAGTGCCTTCAAGACCTTCCTGAAGCAGGCCGAAGGCCCGGATGCCCTGGACACGCCGGTATCCGTCTGTATCGAACGGGCAGATGGTAGTGAGGAAATGGTGGCAGTCAGCAGCTCATTGGCCACCTTTGAGGGTGATGCCTGCCTGCAGCTGGTCATGCGTCCGCAGGTCGATGCCGAACTCGAAGCCAAACTGAAAAAGATCAGCCGGGAAGATCTCCTGACTGGCCTCTACAACAAGTCATACTGGATGGAGCAGCTTCATGTCTTCATCGAGCAGATCATGCAGCAGAAGGCGCATGGCTTCGTGATGTACATCCAGATACTCGATCTGGCCAGGCTGAAAGAAAGCCTGGGGATAACTGGTACCGATACGCTGCTGGCCAGTTTTGCCACCCTGTTACGCGAGCACAAAGGTGCCCACTCCACACTCGGCCGCTTTAGCGACGACAGTTTCGTCTGGCTCGAAGCCGAAAACAGTCAGGATCATGTGCAGAAGCTCGCCTCTACCATTTCACAGGCAGCCGAAAAGAGGCTCTTTGATATCAGCGGCAAAACGGCGCAGGTCAGGGTCGCTATCGGTCTGTTGCGGCTGAATGAGAACTCTGGCACGACAGAAACTGTGGTCAGCAAGGCCATCCGTGCCAGCGTATATGCAATAGAGCGACCGGAAGCCAGCCGTCAGGGCGGGCAAACAGCGCCAAACGTGTATATGTACAACGGTCTCGACTTCGAAGACAGCGACAAGACCATCGATGACTATATGGCCATGCTGCAGGCAGCACTGGATGATAATCGGTTCAAGATGCTGTTTCAGCCGATCATCAGTCTGCAGGGTTCCACCGACGGCTACTACGAAGCCTTCCTGCGCATGATCGACAACGAGGGCAAGGAGATTTCACCCTCGGATTTTCTGCCAGTCGAAACCGAGCCCCGACTCGCTACCAAGCTCGACCGCTGGGTCATCCTGCAGAACGTCAAGAGCCTCAGTTCGCACCGTTCGAAAGGCTACAGCAGCAGGCTGATCATCAACATCACCGGCCATACGATAACTGATGACACGTTCATCGACTGGCTGCAGAAGGCGCTCACAGCAGCGAAGCTACCGGGGGAATCTCTGGTCTTCCAGGTCGCCGAGGCTGATGTCACTGAGTATCTGCTGCAGGCCAAGGAGTTCAGCACACAGATTCACAAGCTCGGCTGCCAGTTGGCGCTGTCTCGATTCGGCTGTGCGCTAGACCCCTTCAAGACGCTCGATCATGTCGAAGTCGATTACGTGAAGGTCGATGGCTCCTACACAGAAGACATCCAGAAGACTGCAGAAGCCAGAGAAGCTTTCTATGCGATGGTCGACAAGCTGAAGGATCAGTCGAAGATGGTCATCACGCCGCTGGTTGAGAATGCCACGGTGCTTTCTACGCTGTATCAGGCTGGTGTTCATTACATACAGGGCTACTACCTGCAGGCACCTACGACCGAGATGAACTATGACTTCGCTGAAGGCGGCTGAGCCGCCTTCAAACCACAGATCTAGATTTCATCCGCGCTGTCGCGGCCTTCCAGCAGACGAAGGTCGCTCTCCCTGAAGCCAAGCAGATACAGGATACTGTCGAGTCCGAGATAGGAAATCGACTGACTGGCGCTCTTTCGAACAACAGGCTTGGCACGAAACGCTACGCCAAGGCCAGCTGTGCTGAGCATTGGCAGGTCATTTGCCCCGTCGCCAACAGCAATCACCTGTTCAAGCTGAATACCTTCCCGCGCAGCTATTTCATGAAGCAAGGCCGCCTTGCGCGCACCATCCACGATTTCGCCACTGACTTCTCCCGTCACCAGCCCATCGCGGATATCGAGCTCATTGGCAAAGACGTAATCGATGCCCAGCTGTGCCTGCAGACGCCTGGCAAAGAAATTGAAACCACCTGAAAGGATCGCCGTCTTGTAGCCGAGCTTGCGCAGGCTGCTGATCAGAAGCTCTGCGCCCTCGGTGAGCTTCAGGCGAAGCGCGACGGTTTCAAGGGTTTCGGACTTCAGGCCTTTTAGCAGACGCACCCGTCGTCGGAAGCTTTCGGCAAACTCGATCTCACCGCGCATTGCCAGTTCAGTGATCTCGATGACCTGATCACCGACACCCGCTTCCTTGGCCAGCTCGTCAATGACTTCGGCCTCGATCAGCGTCGAATCCATATCGAACACAACCAGCCGCCTGTTCCGCCTGAACAGATCATCTTTCTGAAACGCGATATCAATATTGAGCTCATTGGCTATCTGCAGGAACTCGGTTTTGAGCTTCTCCGGATCATGAGGTTCCCCACGAACGGACAGCTCAATGCAGGCGTGATTCCGCTTGGAAGCATCGTAAAGGTCCAGCCTTGTCGAGAGCCGCTGTATCTGATCGATATTCAGCCCATTGGCTGCCGTAATCGCTGACGCCCGCGCGATATGCTCTGCCTTGATTTCTCTTGCGAGCAGCGTGACGATAAAACGCGTCTTGCCCTTGCCCTTCACCCACTCGTTGTAATCCGCTTCAGCCACTGGCGTGAAGCTGATCTGCAGATCCCTGGCGTGCATTTCGAACAGCAGATCCTTGATCACCTGTGAGGCATCATTGCCCGACGGGCCAGCCTGCGGCAAGCGCACGAGCATCCCCCAGGTCAGATGATCGTGAATTACGGACTGGCCGACATCAAGCATAACGAGATCATAAGCGGCAAGAATAGAAGTGATGGCAGAGGTCAGGCCCGGCTTGTCATGGCCACTGACGTTGATCAGCAGAATATCACTCATTGGCATCGGCCTGTCCTGATGCTGCACCACTGGCTTTTTCACTCGCGGACGCTTGTGGGTTCAACAATTCGACCCGATCGATCTTCTGCAAGCCCCTTGGCAGGCGCGATCCTCGGCGGCCACGCTCACCAACATAGTGCTCGAGATCGCTCAAGCCCACCTTGAGGAAACGCTTGCCGGCGTGAAGCTGCAGGAAAGCGCCCGGTCGAAGAACAGCCAGATGCGCCAGTGCCTCTTCACCGCTTTGCGCCCTGGCAGCAGGTATACCTATGATTTTGTTACCCTTACCTTTCGCGAGTTGAGGGAGATCATTGAGCGGGAAGGCCAACATACGACCATCGCTTGTGATCGCCACCAGCACAATATCGTCGCTCGAGTATTTTGCAGGGATCAGAATCGGCGGCAGTAAATTCGCTCCGGCACTCAGACTCACCAGGGCCTTCCCGGTCTTGTTCTTGCTCAGGAGATCACTGGCCGTCGCTCTGAAACCGTAGCCATAGCTGGAAGCCAGCAATACGCTATCGTCCGGCTCCGGCAACATGGTATGGGTGATAAGCGCCCCGTCGGCGGGCGTGATTCGCCCCGTTAGTGGCTCCCCCTGCCCTCTTGCTGAAGGCAGACTATGTGCCGCCAGTGAGTACACCCGCCCACTGGTATCGAAGAACAGCGCCTGATTGCTGCTACGCCCCTTTGCTGCGTGCAGGAAGGCATCCCCGGCCTTATAGCTGAGCGCTTCAGGGTCCAGATCGTGGCCCTTGCCTGCCCTCACCCAGCCTTTCTCGGAAAGTACAACCGTCACCGGCTCGCTGCTGATAAGATCGGTCTCTCGATAGGCCTTGGCTTCGCTGCGCTCTACCAGCGGGCTTCGGCGGTCATCACCGAAGGTCTCCATATCCGCCGTCAGTTCCTTCCCTACCAGACGCTTCAGCTTGAGCTCGGAGCCCAGCAGGGCTTCGAGTGTCTGTCTTTCTTTCTCTAGCGCTTCCTGTTCGGCCTTGATCTTCATTTCCTCGAGACGCGCCAACTGCCGCAGCTTCGTATCGAGAACATAATCGGCCTGGATCTCGGTGAGGCCAAAGCTGTCCATAAGCGACTGCCTTGGTTCATCCTCCTCACGCACAATGCGGATAACTTCATCGAGATTGAGGAAGGCCACCAGCAAGCCTTCCAGAATGTGCAGGCGATCCAGCACTTTTTTCAGGCGGAATTCGAGCCGCTTGCGCACGGTGCCAATTCTGAACTGGAGCCACTCTCGGAGTAGCAAGGGTAACGGTTTGACCGTAGGCTTACCGTTCAGGCCAATGACATTGATATTGACGCGATAGCTCTTTTCCAGATCGGTGGTCGCGAACAAGTGACCCATGAGGGCTTCGATGTCTGTTCTGTTCGACCGAGGTATAAGCACAAGACGACAGGGATCTTCGTGATCCGATTCGTCACGAATATCGGCCAGCATCGGAAGCTTCTTTGCCGTCATCTGCGCCGCGATCTGCTCGATGAGCCGCGCACCGGACACCTGATATGGCAGCTCGGTGATGATGATGTTGCCGTGCTCCGTGTTGTAGCGCGCCCGGGCCTTCACTGAACCCCGTCCAGTGGCATACATCTGGCGCAGCTCCTCTCGGCTGCTCACGATCTCGCCGCCCGTGGGGAAATCAGGCCCCTGGATATGCTCGAGCAGATCATCCAGCTCAGCCTTCGGATTGCTGAGCAGATGCAGACAGGCACTGGTGACCTCACGCAGATTGTGCGGGGGAATGTCTGTAGCCATGCCCACCGCTATACCCGTCGTGCCATTAAGCAACAGATTCGGCAAGCGGGCAGGCAGCAGAGCCGGCTCTTTCAGGGAACCGTCGAAGTTTGGCACCCAGTCCACCGTGCCCTGAGCCACTTCGCTCAGCAGCGTTTCAGCATACTTTGCCAGCTTGGACTCTGTATATCGCATGGCGGCGAAGGACTTTGGATCGTCCTGTGAGCCCCAGTTGCCCTGCCCATTCACGATGGGATAGCGATAGGAGAACGGCTGCGCCATCAGCACCATGGCTTCGTAGCAGGCGCTATCACCGTGCGGATGATACTTACCCAGCACATCACCCACAGTTCGCGCCGACTTCTTGTGCTTCGAGGCGGCAGTGAGTCCCAACTCGGACATCGCATAAATGATTCGCCGCTGAACCGGCTTCAGGCCGTCGCCGATGTGCGGTAGCGCCCTGTCGAGAATGACGTACATCGAATAATCGAGATAAGCTTTTTCGGTGAAGGTTCTAAGCGGCAACTTTTCGATCGAATCGTCGACTGGCAGGTTCATAGGCAGGTGGATGGCCCTCTGGCTCTGGTGGCTGTGATAATTCTCGGTGGTTCTCTACCGGATCTGTAACTGGATCCGAGCGGCTGTAGCGCGTTGAGGTCGGCACAGCAGCACGCTAGCTTACGGTATTCAGTTCGTCTCGCCTAGGCGCCATGGAGCAGGCAGCAGAGAAAGCGTAAAAACTGCGGCCTGTGGCTTCTACGCATTTTAGCGAGGGCCGCGCTTCATTATTGTAGCACTCATGATTACAGCCTATTCCGACCTTTTTCGAATCGTGTTAAGCGCCAGCGTTCTGATGCTCGCCATTGAGTATCTGTGGACGGGGCATATGCTCACGGCCTGGGTTTACGTCGCCATCAGCGCTGGCTTCGGACTCTTCTTGCTGTTTCAACGGCGACCGTTCGTTGAGGATGATCCAGACGGCGACTGATACCTGGATCAGCCGCCGCTTTCTAACTACCCGCTACCCTTCCAGTCCGCCGCTCAATACAGATCTGTCAACAGCACGCCGAGACCGACCCGCTGATTGCGGTGATTATAGTCGATGAGCGTTTCACCATAGCCGTTGTAGTACTGAAGATAACCTTTTAGCCGTCCAGGAAAGGGAAAGGTGTACGACACTTCTACCGAGGTCTTGTTCTCTTCTCCCCGCATGTTGTTCATCAGCCGGATATCGAAGATCTGCTCGCCCTGTTTGTAGGCCAGGAGAAACTCGGCATACCCGAGAAACTGGTGTATGTCAGCGTTATCGTCTTCCTCATCGTCTTCTGGAATTCGCCACCAGGGACGGACGCCTACCGTGAAGTTTTCCTTGTTGAAGAAAAAGGAAGCGATCACCCTGTTCCAGCTTCTCGATTGCGGCTTTGAGCTGCCGTTCGAGTGATGATTGATACCCAGTGTCACAAACTCCGAACTGTAGCCAAAGAGATTCATGGACGTTCGATACCGCAAATAGAGTTCCGGCTCATGGTCGATGGCTCTGAAAGGCTTTGACTGCGGATCGTTATAGATCTGCCAGAAGCCGACCTGGGTATAGCCGGCCCAAGCGGTCATGCCTTCTGGGAAGATGTTGCGAAGTAACTGGAACTTGAAGCTGAACTGATATTTGGCCTCGCTCCGCTGATACTCCTCGACCAGCCGTACCTCCTCCCGTGACGGGCTCGAGACCAGCTCATTGGGCTTGTCGTTATAGGTGTACGGCAGAATATAATTGCGGCGGTGGGGAATCATCAGAAAGCTGTTATCCGCCAGCAGCTCTTCAGACGCCAGACGTTCGTCAACCGCATTTCTGGGACGCTTTACCTCGTCCAGCACCGGCGTCTTGAAGGTTTCTGCGAGGCGGTCATAGCATGCCAGACGCAGGTCATTGCCCTTCAGCTCGGCACAGTCTTCAAGCTCGCCCTCTGCCTGATGGGCAGCGGAAGCTTCAACGGTGAGCTGATTCAGGTCAGACTGCCTGACCTCCTCAAGGTCCTCACCACTGCCATCAGATGCCTCATCTTCGGCATGGACAGGGGTCCAGACCAGCGCAAAACTCAACAGGCTGAATGCGGTTATCCCGCCCAGACCTGAGAAAAGCTTATCGGTGCCCTGCTTGATCATCGTTCGCTACCGGTCGTCATGTGAAGTCGTCACTTTAATTGAAAAATCGTCAGCCGAATACGGTGACAGTCTGTTGGCTGAATGCCAGCAATTCATCCCGCTCATTCCAGACACGAGCATGGGTAAAACCGTAACCATCGGCTGCCTGGGCTATCTTCGCTTCGTAGCGAAACCAGTCTGTCGCCCTGGATTGGCCGCATGGCTGCACGAACTGTACGTTCCAGGCCAGGGTACTCGCTGGTACGACCTTGCGCAGCAAGGGCAGCGTAGCTGGAGGCCAGGCGTCGATGAGGCCAAGCAGCAGCATCGGCGTAAGCGCGGCGTCCGCTTTCACAGCGGATTCACGAAAACGCATATAGCCGTTCATGACGCCGTCGCCCCTGCCTGTAAAGGGTAGCTTGTTATCAGTGAAGGCATAGTCGAAATACTCGGTGAAATTCGGCGTTACGCCCGCGACATGAGGCAAAGGCGCACCGTCTTCGACCAGACCGACATCTGCCACACCGGCAGGATCGACGCAGATGTCCGAATCACGACTATCGCCAAAAGCAGCAGTGGCATCGAGCTTGATACCGTCCGGTTGCATGATGCGACAGCCAAGTACCGTCACCGACTTTCCTGATCGAAGCGCTACAGGAGCCAGTGATAGCGGCGCATCGTCAACCGGACCGACGAAATTGCAGTTGAAATTTCGCAGTACCCGCCCGCCTGCATGGGCCTGCATTGCCTGTAGCGCTATGGCGGCGGTGAGCCCCCCGAAAGTTGAACGACCCTGCATCCAGCTTTCATCGACACTAAGCACTTCAGTGGCCGAGGCTGCGGCGCCAACTTCATGAAGCGCCGCGCGCGAGGCGGCAGCGAGATAATCTGTGAAAAGCATGTAAAACTCCTGACTAAACAGACGCGCAAGGCTGGCTATACGGCGTAAAGCTCGAAAAGGTACACTATCCTGTAATCAGTGCAACACTCTTTAGTCTCCGAGGCAGGCGCGTATGACCAGTTTTTGTTCAATCCGACCGCTGTCCATCGCAGTGATGCTGGTGAACCTGATCGCGCTCACTTCGGCGAGCTTCGCTGCCGAGCCTACTGAGCTCCGCACAGGATCGGCGACGCTGGCCACAGTGAGAATCTACTATCATGATGCGCCAGCCATCGCTCAGCGTCTCAATACCATGTTCGAGCCTGGTGAGCTGAAGGCCTCCGGGCTGGGCCAGGACCTGATCCTGCGCGCCAGCTCCCAGGCGCTGCTCGACAACGCAAAAGCGCTGGTGGCCGAGCTCGACAGCAAGCCGGCGCAGTTCAGTATTTCCGTCCGTGAAGCCGCTCATGGCAGTGGCCGCAGCAGCACCCTTGGCACAAGCATCGGGAGCGAACGAAGCGTCGATGGCCGTCAGGGCCGAACAGATATCGCTGTCAATTACGGCAATCGCACATACAGTACGGGGAACAGGACGGAGCAGACCGTGACCGTGCTGGAGGGCAACTCGGTAAGCCTCACCGCAGGTGAGCTCAGGCCAGTTCAGAATGTCTACATTTCCCGCGAGGGTGTTGCTATCAGTCAGGCTGGCCGCCGGGAGCTGGTGGGCAGCGATCTGATTGTGACGCCGACTCTGGCGGGCCCTGAAAAGGAGCAAGGTGCCCGGGTGACCATTGCTGTGAGACATAATCGCGACGCGACAGACAGGCAGTCACTCGAGGCATTCGAACTGGCGTCGACCCGGTTACTCCCCTTCGGGGAATGGATGCCACTCGGCGGCAGCTCGAACAGCAACAGCGCCGACATCAACGGGAATCTCGGCACGAGCTATTCGACCCGCTCTGCAGATCTGACACAGCAATACGAAATAATGATACGTCTGCTGCCTTGAGGCTTTGAACGCCGTCCCTTGCCTCACGCTCTGCTCAAGGTACCTACCAGAGCAAACGTGCCAGCGAAGCCGCAGATAACCAGCAGCAGAGGCCTGAATCTGCCCGCGTCAACATAGGGCCTGGCCTGTTTCCCGGTAAAGAAGCCCAGCAAACAAAACGGTACGAACGTCAACGAAACTAACAGCAGGTCGAGCGTCAATATGTCCGCCAACCAATAGCCGATCAGGCTCAGCGCGCAACTGTAGACGAAGAAAACAGAGAGATTTGCCCGAACAGTCATGGGCGCCCCATGCTGCATGACCAGGGCCATCGGTGGACCACCGATGGAGGTGGTTGTTCCAGTGAGACCACTAACGAAGGCAGCCCAGCCTAATCGACTCGGCGTGTAGCTGAACTGTGGCCCCTTGTAGCTGATTATCACCGCAAGCAGCACGGTTGAAGCCACAAAGATCTGTAGCCAGAAGGCGTTCAGCTGCAGCAGGAGCCAAGTTCCCAGGACTGTGCCAGGGATGCGTGTGATAAATGGTATCCGCAGCTGATGTATTTCAATGGCTGCACGCTGGTTCCAGCTATTGAACACACTGAGATTCAACGCTGTGATCGTCAGTACCACTGGCACCCATTCCGGTTTCACCATCACGATGACAGGCGCCGCTATCACTGCCATGCCAAAACCGAGCGCTGTCTGAACCCAGCAGCCCACCAGCAGTATGGCTGCTGTAACAGCCCAGGGCATAAACTCCACGAACGCTACCCCTCAAGCCAAGACATTCACAACACGAAGAGGGTTCGCCGTTCTGAATAAGCAGAATTGACAATCAATGCGCAGGTGAAGGCCCTGAACGTGGTGCGTCATCATCCGGCGCGACTGTATCAAGGTACGCACTATCGGAGATTTCAGTCCAATTTCGAATCCGTCGGAGATACTGCGCCTGAGCCTCGATGATCTCTGCGGCAAGCGGATCGGCCTTGGCCATCTCGGAGAGCAAGTCATTGTTGGCTGTTTTCAGTGCCTTGATGATCGGCTCGGGGAATCGCCGTATCTCGATATCGGGATGTTCGCTCTTCATGGCAGCCCAGCTCTCGGCATTCATGTGCATGCTTTGCGCATACATGTCATGCGCCGCCGCTCGGATGGCCACACGTAAGATCTCCTGCAAGTCTTCCGGCAGCTTCTTCCATACACGGGCATTGATCAGAAACTGCAGTTCTGCAGCCGGCTCATGCCAGCCTGTGTAATAGAACCTTGCGACCTTATGAAAACCCATAGGCAAATCGAGAGCCGGCCCGACCCACTCAAGCGCATCTATAGTGCCGCGTTCGAGTGCGGTATAGAGCTCGCCCGGCGCAATATTCGTCACGGCGATACCCAGACGCGCCATCACCTCACCAGCGAAGCCCGGTGCACGCATCTTCAAACCCTTAAGATCCTCCAGGGATTTGATTTCCTCTCTGAACCAGCCGCCCATTTGATTGCCGGTGTTTCCCCCGGGCAGAGAGACAACGCCTAGTGGCTCATAAACACGCTGCATCAGTTCCAATCCACCACCGTGGTAGAACCAGGCATACTGCTCCGGAGTCGTCATGCCAAAGGGCATGGTGGTAAAGAAGATCGCGTTGGGCACCTGACCCTTATAGTAATAGGACGCGGTATGCCCCATGTCGTACTGCCCCCCGCGAACGAGGTCGAGTATGCCAAAAGGGGCTTTATGTTTATTGGAAGAGTCGACCCGGATATCGAGCCGACCATTCGACATTCGTCTCGCCATCGCGGCCATGTTGCGGGAGGTCTCACCCAGTATTGGCGTTCCGGTGCCCCAGGTCTCGGCCAGTTTAAGACGGTAGATTTTGTCATCCGCAGCAACGGCTAGGTGGGCACTGCCCACACTGACGGAGAACAGGAGGAAAACTAAGATCATTCGGTAAGACAACATGTTGAACTCTCGGGTAAATGTCAGGCAATGGCGACGCGATCGCGGCCGCTTTGCTTCGCATTGTAAAGTGCTTTGTCGGCGAGGCACAGCAGCTCCTGTGGATGGGCGGCCTGCTCAGGCCAGCTGGCAATGCCAAGCGAGATAGTGGTTACGCCGAGCTTTTTACCACGATAGACGACCACATGTTTGCGCAGTGTCTCCAGCAGGCGCTGCGCGCACTGCCAGGCATGCCCAGAATCCGTATCCGGCATCAGGATGACAAATTCCTCACCGCCAAACCGGCAGATGATGTCGGTATCTCGGAAATGAGCCCGCAAGGCATCTGCCGCTGCCTGGAGGGCAGTATCACCAGCCTCGTGACCATGTGCATCGTTGAAGCGTTTGAAGTAATCGAGATCGCCCATGATAATCGTGAGCGGCGCACGGCTGCGGAGGGCTACAGCAGTTTCATGCACAAATAACTCATCGAAGAAGCGGCGATTCTTGAGGCCAGTCAGCGAGTCCTCATAGGAGAACCTTTTCAGTTCATCGCGTAGGGAAAGGCTTGTGAGCGTCACCGCTGCCTTGTCCACAGCCCGCTCTATCGACTGGTACAGTTGCGTACTACCGGGTGTGCCCTCAGTTGGCGTTTGCAGGAACAGCAGGCCGACCTTCATATTGCCATACTTGGTGTGCTGAATGGTGAGACGGAAGCACCAGTGGCTGCCAGCCTCGAACTCCTCTTCGTCAGTGATCGCATCCGGGAGCGCATCCTGCTCTGCGTCGCCCCAGGCATTCATTCTGATGAAACGCCTCGATTCATCTGGTCTGAAGTATGCTGCGCCGTGCAATGGACTGCAGAGCTTTGGCATCCGCGTGCCGAGAACGGTTATAGCTGAATGAAAGTCCTCACAGCCCTGCATCTCGGAAATCACATCGTTCAACAGAAGACTCTTTTCATTGTTGAAACTCATAACCTGAACGCGCTGTCTTTCCTGATCCGCGAGCTGTTTGAGACGATGCGTTCTCTCGGCAACCTTGCGCTCTAGCAATGAGTTCATCTTTTTCAGGATTCGCTGGGTGCGGCTGTAACTCCACAGCGAGAGCACCACAACAGCCGTTGAAAATGCGAGGGATCCCCAGGCTACGGGCACGCGCGTCCAGGAGAGAATGCCATGCGCCACAGCCATATCCGCCAGCAGAAGTGACAGGTACAGCACGCAGGTCGTCAGCATGATGCCCTGCTCCACTGAAATTCGACGGGCCCTCAGCAGGATGGCTGCAAACATGAGCAGCATTGACGACAGGAACAGTGCGTCAAAAACCGGGAAGGTACTAGCCAGGCTGAACACCCCGACGTAGGCCAGCCCTGGAGCAGCGATGGCATACAACAGATGGATTCGCCATATCCAGCCAGCAAGGCTGAAACGCCGCTTCGCCAGCCAGAGTTCGAGCAGGAGGGCGACGGGTACGGGAAGCAGGTAGTAGGAAAAAGCCCGCAGGTATACCCAGAACAGGGGCTGGTCCCACAAGAGTTGGCTCGCCTGGCTTTCAGCCAGAATCATTGCTCCCGAAGCGAGCGAAAAGAGAGCCAGCGTTCCGAAATGGCGGCGGTTTGCCTGGAACAGTGCGAACACCAGCGAGAGCAGACCGATAGTGAGGGTAAATCCGCTCACGCCGATGCGTTCAGCTGAATTTTTCAAGATGAAGAGCTGGAGGTCCGAGCGCTCCATCAGCTTGACTTCGCCCCATAGACCGATATCGGTGTAATCGGAGAAAACCCGAAAATAGAGCATATTGTCTCTGCGCTCGGTCGGCAGCTTCACAATATGCCAGGGCCATCCTTCAAAGCGCCCCTGCCCCTGAGCGTCAAATGTGCCGTACTGGTAAATCTGTCGGCCTTCGTGAAACACCTGCACGATCAGATCGACGCTGAATATGTACAGCACCGGCTCGTGCAGGTGAGCCTCCGGAATGGGTACTCTAAACCACACGTTGGTATGGCCATCACGTCCCGGCGGATTGGAGGGAAACCCGATGGCCTGCCAGTCATCCGGCGAGCTCGAAATAGCCCATTCCGGTTCACCAGCCTGCGTAAAGGGTGAGTCACCCCAACGATACTCCCAGCCCTCCTCCAGCGAGATGGCATTGGCGGAATAGGCCATCGAAGCGGCGCAGAGCAGCAACGGCGCCAACAGCCATCGCAGGAAGATAATCATGAATCGTGGTGTGGTGAGCAGGACATGATGTTCAACGCCGAAAACCTCGGTGAGGGATCAGGGCCTAAGCGAAGGCCAGTCAAAGCCGATATGGAACTGCGGCTGATCGGAACAGCAGTAAGGATTGTAGCCTAGTGTCCCGTCCGCGACACTAGCGGGCGCCCCAGGCAACTGTAAGTTGTGTGGTTGGCCAACCTGAGGCTAGACTGAATATCATGCCTAGGCTTTGCCTTGCTCTCGCACTCAGGACGCTATCGCGATGTTCAGAAAGATGCTTTTTTTCTTCTGTATGCTGTCGTCTGCATTTACTGCGGCCGAGCCAGGATCTGCTGCTTTGCCAGACAGACCACTGCGAATCGTGACCGAGGAGTGGAAGCCCTATGTCTACAGCGACAGTGACGGAGAGATCAAAGGGAGTGACTGGGAAGTGGTCGAGGCCATTTTCAGAAAACTGGGCGTGGCGGTAAAACTCGAGTTTTGCCCGTGGAAGCGCTGTCTGGCGATGATGAAAGCAAATGAAGCTGATGCAATCCTCGGCGCCAGCTTCACCGAGGAGCGTGCGGCTTTCCTTCGCTACCCGGACGAGCCGCTCTCCACTGCACTGACAGGCATCTTCATTCGCAAGAATGCACCCATCAGGTTTAACTCAATCAAAAGTCTCAAGACGCTTCGAGGCGGCGCGATGCTCGGCTATGAGTATTGTCCTGAAATTGCAGCCGCCAATCTCGACCTCGATCTCGAGCGGCAGTTATCGGCCAACTTCGCGAAGCTTGCGTTGCAACGTATCGATTACGTGATAGCCAACCTCGTCGTAGGCCATCAGCACGTCAAGGAGCTCAATCTGCTGGATCGAATTCAGGCGATTCCCGGCGCGCACTTCTGCTCGGGCGAAGCGAATTTTCTGCCATTTGCGCGAACGCCCGAACTGGAGCCTATTGTCAAAGCCTTCGACGCTGAGCTCCGATTCTTCAAGACAACCAGAGAATTTCATGCCATTCAGAGCCGCTACGGCATGCCGGATCCAGTTATCGCCACTCATCATTGAGAAGCGGCTAATGGTTTGCCTCTGGGGCGCCTGCGACCTATAATGCCCGCCGTCATGCCTCCGTAGCTCAGCTGGATAGAGTAGCGGCTTCCGAAGCCGTTGGTCGCAGGTTCGAATCCTGCCGGGGGCGCTTTAACGCCCGCCTATTCCCCGCAACACCCACATCTTCAGCTTTCGTCAGCACCACCCGTCACCGCTGTATTGGCCAGACCTGCCAACACGCTGGCAAGCGCTTCGATATCAAGGCTTTCCGCCTGTTGGCCAGGTTCAAGCATTTCATGTCGACGGGCGATATACTCAGGATCGTTGTAGGCGACAAACACCTGGCCTTGCTGATTCTGGTAAACGAGCATCTTCTGCGGCAAATCCAGAGCGACCGACTGACGAGCATTGATCATGGGGGAGCCCACTTTCGGGTTGCCGAACACCATAAGTGTGGTCGGTCCGAGCGACATACTTGCGCGCTTTGCCTCAGCGGCATAATCGATTTCTGTCACTGTCTTCAAAGCCCCCTGCGACTCGATAGCCTGGCTGAGCTTCTGGTGAGTGGTCTGAAAATCATTGGTACTGGCCAGCACCACGATCCCTTCAGCCTCCTCTGTCGTTTTATTGCCTTCTTCATGAGGACCGACTTCGGAGCCACTGGCGGACTCAGCCATCTTTCCCAGTTTATTGCGGAGCTCGATCAATGTTTCCATCTCTCCGAGACCATGTCGCTCGCGGAGGTATTCAACGCCATTGAACGCAAGTTTGACGCTCCCCTGAGGGTCCTCGTAAGCCAGCATCTTCAAAGGAAGGTCCAGCGCAACCAACTGATTCTTTTGCAGAAGCGGAATCTCGAGAGCTGGCTGGGACAGCATAATCAGTGTCGTTGGGGGAATATCAACGCCTGCGGACTTCGCATTGGCCTGATGGTCGATGCTGGCAACGACGCCCATGCCCTGACCGGTTTCGACCGCCTGCTTCAACTCATCGATAGTCTCTGCAACAGCTTTGGTGCTTGGCACGGCCTGGACGCCCTGAGGCGCGCCACCTACGGCGGGCTTGCTTTCATCTGGAGAGTTCGCACTGATGGATTCTGGTGCGTTGACGGAACTGTCATCACAAGCTGCCAGAAAGGTGGCAAGAAGTGTGGCGACAGTACCTGCTTTGAGAAGTGCTCTGATATTTGGCTGCATACGACGGTCCTGAACGGTTTCAATGGGACTGTGTCTACCGGCAAGTTCCTGACCGGTGTCTATCTGGTGATACGTACCTCGCCAGAGTTGGACCAGTCAGTGCATCAGAGAGCGGTCGCTTAGGCCGAGCGGCTCCGCACGTATACACCCAGCGCAGCAATCATCGCCAGTGACAGCGGACCTGGCAGCCCCACTGCGGTCGGCGCTTCGGGACCAGGCACGCGAGGTCCATTTTTACTGTCATAGAATGTGATGAGTGTTTCACCGCCGTATGTCGCGCTCAAGGCCGGCGGACACTCCCCTGTAAAGGGTTCGCATCCCTTGGGCACATAATCAACGTAGCTTTCGAAGGCAAACAGGTAAGTGTCACTCAACGACACTCGCCTCATGAAATCATAATCCTGATCGCCGTACTTCTTCTCGAATAGAAACTTCCGTAGCGTATCGTTGAGATCGTGCGCTGTGTCGTCGGGAAAAAGCTCACCATAGCCGCCTTCAAGCCACGGCGTGTCGCCATTAGTGATGTGAGTACGAAAGTAAAGACCGGTGTAAAGCACTTCGTCCGAGGTCGAAGCATCGCCATCATCGAGATTAACTTCAAAGTCAAAATTGATCTGCTCGGGGGCCCAGTGAATATCGATTCTGATTTTCTCTGGGACTCTGATTGTACCGGCTTCAGAGAGAGGTGCGCTCAGGATCAGAGTCGCCAGCAAGACTGCTCGAGATGCAGAGACAGCTTGCTTCAAAGTTTGAAACATAGAAAACTTCCGTGAATATTATACTGGTATATGACTTCCTGCCGGTACCAGATGCCGGTCGATTCCTGACGTTGAATCTGGACTGATTTTAAAGGAGATCGTCCTATTTACCTAGGCCCGGTAGCTCAAAATTGAGACATATTCCATCGAAAACCAGCACGCTGCCGTAAGTAGCGTATAACAGTCGTCTCAAACTCAAAGGAAAGACAAGCCACATGAACCGGATCATCGTTTTTAATAGTTCGTCCAAGCCGCAACACCGCGTCAGAACATACTGGAAACCGCTTGCTACGCTACTCATCAGTCTCTGGCTTACAGGTTGCGGTATCAATAACATCCCAAGCTACGATGAGCAGGTGAAATCATCGTGGTCGCAGGTAGAGAACCAGTACCAGCGGCGGGCAGATCTGGTCCCCAATTTGGTGGAGACGGTAAAAGGCTATGCGGAGCAGGAGCGCGAAACGCTAACGGCAGTCATTGAGGCTCGAGCCAAGGCGACCTCGATTCAGGTGGATGAAGGCATTCTCAACGACCCTCAGAAGTTGCAACAGTTTCAGCAGGTTCAAGGTGAGCTGACGAGCGCTCTCAGCAGATTGATGGCAGTATCTGAGCGTTACCCCGATCTCAAGTCAAACCAGAACTTCCTTGCACTGCAGTCTCAGCTGGAGGGCACGGAGAACAGGATTGCCGTCGCCCGACGGGATTTTATTCAGGCAGTGCAGCAATACAACACCGAGATTCGGACGTTCCCTGGCCGGATCTGGCATAGCCTGATGTATAGCGACATGCCGATCCGTGAAAACTTCGAGGCCACGGCGACCAACGCTGAAGAGGCGCCGAAGGTTCAATTCTGATGCTGGCGGCTCTCACCTTAGGCAGACGCCAATATGCCTTGCTGTTCCTCGGCCTGTTATTGGCCGGGGCACATGCCGAGGCCACAGCGGCTGAAATCGAATTTCCGAAACTGACCGGCCGAGTGGTAGATCAGGCAGAAATGCTGCCACCACCAGCCGAAGCGCGCGTAGGTCAGCTCTTGCAGAATCATGAAGCGGCCACTGCTGAGCAGCTGGTCGTGGTCACGGTGCCTGACCTGCAGGGACAAGCGATAGAGGAATATGGCTATCAGTTGGGGAGAGCCTGGGGTATCGGCCAGGCCGACTCAAGCAACGGCGCGCTGCTCATTGTTGCGAAAGAAGAACGCAAGATTCGGATCGAAGTCGGCTACGGACTGGAAGGCCGTCTCACCGACGCGCAGAGCAAGGTCATCATCGACCAGATCATTACGCCCGCGTTCAAGCGCGGTCGCTTCGCTGAAGGCATCGAAAATGGTGTCACAGCCATGATACAGGTTCTGGGCGGGAATCCTCTCGCTACCCGGGCGCCACAGGGCCCTGGTAGCGGGGAGAAACCCACACCCTCGATCGTCGCTGGCATCTTGTTCGTCATGCTCACCCTCACTTATCTCTTCGGGGGTGGCGGGCGAGGCGGCGGACGGCGCAGAGGAATGGGCGGACTTCTCGCGGGTGCAGTATTGGGCTCCGTGCTCGGTGGCGGACGTGGAGGCGGCGGCTTCGGTGGCGGCGGCTTTGGCGGCGGCGGCGGCAGCTTCGGTGGCGGCGGCGCCTCAGGTGGGTGGTAGTGGTCGTGTGAGCGGTCACCATCACGCCGCCGCCTCACATCTCGTGCCTCAATAATGTTTCAATTTACAGAGATAAGGTCCATTAATGTCGCTGCTGACTAAAGAAGAATGCGCGCAGGTTGCTGCTGCCATAGAACAGGTAGAACAACGGACAGATGCCGAACTGGTTACCGTTCTGGCTCGTCAGGCCGATGATTACACTTACATCCCGCTACTGTGGGCGGGCATCATCGCGCTCATCCTGCCCGGGGCGGTGAACTATTTTACCGAATGGTACAACGCGCATCAGCTGCTGCTGATTCAGTGGATGATATTTATCGGCTTAAGCCTGTTGTTCAGGATTCCACAGGTGCTTCATCTGCTCATCCCGGATTCGGTGGCGCATTGGCGGGCATCTAACCTTGCTCGACGTCAATTTCTGGTGCAGAACCTGCACCGCACTGCGGGCGGCACCGGCATGCTGATCTTCGTATCAGAGGCCGAACATTATGTGGAAATTCTGGTTGATAACGGCATATCTGAGAAATTGCCGGACTCGAGCTGGGAAATCATCGTTGATGACTTTACGACACAGGTGAAAGCGGGCCAGACGCTGGCAGGATTTATCGACTGTGTGAAAGCCTGTGGTGATCTTCTGGCGCAGGAACTACCTGCCACTCATGGCCGAAACGAGCTATCAAACCGACTCGTGATCATTGACTGATAGGCTGCAAGTCACGGATGGCGGGACACCGGCCAAAAGCGACAGCATAGTGTAGGCGTTCACTTACAGACTTTGGAGACTTGAGCGCTAGGTTTAGCTCAAATTTTAACCTATTGTATGCGTCATCAGCAGGTTGAACGACGAGCTGGTGCAACGGAAGCCAGGAGGCGCGCCCGGATCAAGGATGAACCAGTCAAGGATGACACGGGCACTGACGTTGGGATAATTCTGGATATGGACTTCTACAGGCACAGGCAGGATGCCGCAGCCTATTCAGCTGATGTGAACAGGATGGTCACATCAGCTACCCGGGAGACCAGCCTGGCTGGTCGTCCCGGACTTCTTTCTGCTCGCCCACTGCTTCTCCATATAAGCTTCGATAGTCTTGCCAACAGCAATTTGCGGCTCTGACGGCGTAAACCCCGCCTCCGTTTCCCGGCTCGCTATTACAGCGCGAGCGGCATCAAAAGCCTCGTTAAAGTTCGTATTCTCTGCGAGCGCTTCCACTAGAAAAGCTCGTCCAAAGTAGGTGTATTCTGCGTCGTCCGTGCACCCGAAGGATGTTCTGTCGGCTCTTGATGCTGTGATCACCATCGTGGAGTCGTCTGCCAGTAACGGGATGTGCCCCCCGGAATAGCAGCTCGAAACGATGATGACCTTCCACTTGAAACCGCTGTTTTCCACCAGAGTGGCCAGACCAGCTGCTGGCAGGTCGTTGAGAGGCAAGTTCGCCAGAACGGTACCGACGTCATGATTCTCTGCGCCGTGACTGGTAATAAAGAGGTAGAGAATATCCTCCTCCGGCTGCGCGATCTGCTTCAACCACTGAAGACTAGCGGCAAGGTTCGAAGTGATGGCCAGGGCCTGCGTATCGATATTTTCAGCCTCATTGATCAATGACAGGCTTCGACCGCTGGTACCGAATCGCTCATCAAAGCGCTGTCGGGCGAAGCGGATTTCATTGGCGAACACCCGCTGATCGCCCCACGGTGCATAGCCGACGAAGTACGCATCGATTTCACCTGCCCGTGACGGCTCGAGTGATTGCAGTTGCTGCGCAAGAATTGCTGGTTGACTTGTCAGAACCGACTCTACGTCGAGTTCAGGCTGTGCTTCGGTCGCGGCTGATGCCTCACTCACTGCATAGCTGGCAGGCACCCAGAATTCGAAGGGGTAGAGATAATAAGGCGGCAGTTGAACAAGCACGACAAAGGCAAGCGTAGCCAACCAGCGCCTAAAGGTAGCGGACTCTCTATCGGCTCGCACTGCCAGCTTCAGAACGCGGAAAATCACCAGCAGGAGCCATAGCTGCAGCAGCCAGTAGATGACCG
This sequence comes from Gammaproteobacteria bacterium UBA2679, assembly GCA_002354735.1. Lineage (GTDB taxonomy): Bacteria > Pseudomonadota > Gammaproteobacteria > Pseudomonadales > Oleiphilaceae > Allohahella. The sequence continues at coordinate 585,714 of DEMD01000003.1, forward strand.
ACCCTCCTAATCCAAAAGGACTCCAGTGCTGATACAGTGCAGTGAACAACTGGAGCCAGAATACCGCGTTAAGAAAGATCACCGGAAAACGAAACTGCAGTAAGCGACTGCCCAGGAACCGACTGATCAGAACGCCAGAGAGCAGGACCAGCAGGATGAATACCGATTCAGGAAACAGGCCCTCCGCCTGAAACAACGCTGCTTCCTCAATCTCTGCCCGCTGCAGGCCGGCTGCAACCAGAACATTCAGCAAAGCAACGCTCCAGAATGCAGAGACCGTATAGCGGAAGCCGATCAGATCGAGTGGTCGAAACAGTATCAGCCTCAGCCCGGCGATGAGATTGAATAACAATGTTGGCAGCATGGCGTTCCGCTTGAGCATTTTAGATGGCGTTCATCCTAGCAGCGCCCGAACCCAGGCACTAGCGGATGGCCCGGAGAAGCGCGAGCAGATCTGGCGCAAACTGAGCCAGCCCCGCGAGCCTGCCTGCGAAATCGAGCCCATCCTTGCGGCTCTGCAGCAGATTCTGCTCCACCTGATCCACCAGTTCATGGAGATAGCGCTCACCTCGCCAGCGATTCACCATCCACTCACTGACTGGAGCGAGCACCGGCGTCAGAACGACGGCTACGCCGAGACCACCTACCGCACCCGCAACGCCGACCCAGGCTGGTATACCGCTGAACTGCAGCCAGAGGGCGCCCCACCAGGATTGTGACGCCACATAGACTGCAGAGGCCGTGGCGCTGCCTGCCGCCAGGGCGCTCCCGAACGTAACGTTGATGCCGCTAGTTCGAGATACGACGCCGATGAGCATGAAGACGAGAAGATCACGAGCGCCCTCGCTGGGGGTACTCAAGCGTTGAAGCTCACCGTAGAGATAACGCTCCACCAGTTCGAGCCGATCCTGGCTGGCCAGGTTCTGAAGCAGATCCTCGCAGGCTTCGAGCCTTGGGTCTGTCTGCAAGAGCCTCGTTTGCAACTTACGCTGTAACCCGGGCAGATCCAGCATATCGTTTCGAATGAGCTGCATCATGGCTGCCTCCTTACCGCTTAGCCTTTGCGGGCTCGAAGGCTCAGCGGCAGCTTTACGCGGCAACAGCCCCCTTACCCCATGCCAAATAGTTCTCGGCATGCTCACGAGGTCACGCGGGATGTCCCGTCGATGCGCCCAGTGACGTCTGGCTATCGCACGGACAGATAGCAGTTCGTCTTCACAGATGCCGGCCACGCGGGCTCGTGCCGCCTCAAAATGTGCCTGCATTATCTCGCGCAATACCGACTCCGTATCTGCCTTCAAACTCGTATGTTGCAAACTCATTACTCCACTATCAGAGCGTTCGTTGGACAGAAACTGGTCTCGACGGCGGTCTGCCATGTACACTGCCCCGCCCGAGATTCAGAGCAGAACATGGAGACTATGCAGGCCCATCCACTCAAGGCAGATCTTATACTCGTCATCGTCACACTACTGGCTGCGGCAGGGTGGATTTTTTCACGTGAGACACTGCAGGGCATGCCACCGCTACTATTTATCGGCATCCGTTTCCTTGGAGCCGCCGCATTACTTGCGCTGTTATCGAAACACCATCTGAAGACGACGTCGAGGACACAGTGGCGCGCTGGCCTACCCTCAGCCATCTGCTTCTCGGTCGCACTCGTGGTTTGGATCCACGCGCTTCAGCGAACCGAGCACGTTGGTGTTGGTGCTTTTATTACCAGTCTGGCAATCGTTCTCGTGCCGGTGGCGGGCTGGCTGATATACCGTGAGCTGCCGCAGCGAGCACAATGGTACTCGTTGCCGGTTTCCGCAGCAGGACTTGTGTTCCTGGCCACCGATGATCTTACGCAGCCCGACCGGGGACACCTCCTGTTCGCTGTGGCGGCGGTACTCTTCGCCATACATTTTACGCTCACCGGACGCGCTGTGCGTTTACTACCGGCACTGCCGCTCACCATTACCCAGCTCGCCATGGTGGGGATAGTTACGCTGGGCATTTCCGCAATATTTGAAACCTGGCCAGACAGTGTGACACCGGCTATATGGGGCTGGTTACTGGCGAGTCTTGTGCTCGCCACTGCAATGCGGTTCTACCTGCAGACTCGTGCACAGGCACTGTCTTCAGCCAATCATGCGGCGGTGATACTGACTCTCGAGCCGGTGTTTACAGCATTGCTGGCCGGCTTCTGGCTGGACGAGACACTCAGCGCAGCCCAACTGACGGGTTGCCTGCTCATCTTCGGCGCCATGCTGATTGCACGGTGGTCGGTGATCAAAGCCCTCTGGGGGAAATAAAGCCTCGACTGCCGGGCGGCGCCTGGTCAGGCATCCACGCTTCTCATGGCCTGATCCTGATAGTCTGCGTCGCCCTCTTCCGTCATGTCCCCCTTGAGAGAAGCCGCAACTGCCGTCGCGCCCTCGGTACCACGCTTTAGCCAGGCCTGAACCGCGTCTTGCGCTTCCTGGATGTCGGTAAACCGGCCGTCACTGATTGCCGCCCTGATCAATTGCTCCACACTTTCGATTCTGTCCTTCATTGAGCAAACCCTCATCTTATCGTCTTGACCAGTGCATCTATTCGTTCAAGGCCAATCGCCTCCAAGGCTGCCCACGTACCTCGCTCCAGATGGTTGGAGACGCCTGAGCGAACCAGCTATCGCTGCACCATATATTGCTCTATACGCTTTGGAGAACCCAATGTCTGAATCGTTTCCCGAAAATTCGCCAACGGTCCTGCTCATCATCGACATGATGAATGACCTGGAATTCGAAGATGGCGAAGCCATGTTGCCTGGCGCAGTGTCTGCAGCGAAAGCGATTGCCAAGCTGAAGCAGGACGCCAGGCAGCGAGGCGTGCCGATCGTCTACGTCAACGACAACTTTGGCAAGTGGCGGTCCAACTTCGCTCAGATTGTTGATCACTGCCTGCACGACGGCGTGCGAGGCAAAGAGCTTGTCGAACTGCTCGAGCCGGACGAAGACGACTATTTCGTCATCAAGTCCAAGCATTCTGGCTTTTACGGCACCACACTCGAGATTCTTCTGCGCAACATGGGCGCTCGCCACCTTGTCCTCACCGGTATTACTGCAGATATCTGTGTACTGTTCACAGCCCAGGATGCCTACATGCGCGACTATGATATCGTAGTACCCCGGGACTGCGTGGCCTGTGTCGAGGAGGACACCAAGCTTTTCACGCTCAAGCATCTCGAGCGCGCCTGCAAGGCGACGATCGTGGATACCGACAACATGAAATGGGATTTTGACAGTGAGTGAGTCTGCCACGCGTTTTAACGATATCTATCACCACGGCTACGTCAGGACGTCCGTCGGCATACCACAAGTCAAGGTTGCCGATCCGGAGTTCAACACCGGACGCATCATCGATCTTGCCAGGCAGGCAGATAGCCAGCAGGCGGCGTTATGCCTGTTTCCCGAGCTCTGTATCAGCGCTTACACCTGCGGTGATCTCTTCCAGCAGGAAGCCCTGCTCGATGGCTGCCTGATCGCGCTCGAGCGCATTGTCGATGCCAGCAAAGGCTTGATGCCCGTTCTCCTTGTTGGCGCGCCTCTGCGAATTGAAGGTCGCCTTTTCAACTGCGCGCTTGCCATCCATCGGGGTCGCATACTTGGCGTGATCCCAAAGTCCTATCTACCAAACTACAGAGAATTCTATGAAAAACGGCACTTCAGTTCAGGCCGGGACTGCGGGCTGCGCGAAGTCAGGCTGTTCGGCGAAGTGCTCCCCTTCGGACCGGATATCATTTTCGATGCCGTTGACGTACCCAACTTTCGCCTTCATGCAGAGATCTGCGAAGATGTCTGGGGCCCTATTCCGCCCAGTACCTATGCGGCCCTGGCTGGCGCTACCGTACTGACGAACCTGTCCGCGAGCAACATCACTGTCGATAAGGCACGCTATCGTTCCGATCTTTGTGCCAGACAGTCAGGCGCCTGCGTGGCTGCCTACCTCTACACAGCCGCGGGCTTCGGTGAGTCCACTACCGATCTGGCATGGGACGGCCATGCAATGATCTATGAAAACAACGACAAGCTCGGTGAAACTGAGCGCTTTCTCGACCAGGAGCAGCTACTGGTCCGCGACGTCGACCTCGAGCGGCTGGCTCAGGATCGCATGCGCTTGACCACCTTTCAGGACGCTGTGGTTGCCCATCAGGATAAAGTGATGGCTGTGCGACGGGTGACGTTCGAGCTGAAGCCGGCCAGGGCCTGTCTGCCATTGAGACGACAGGTCGAACGTTATCCGTACGTGCCCAGTAACCCCTACAACCTGGACCAGCGCTGCTTTGAGACCTACAACATTCAGGTGCACGGCCTGGCCAAGCGACTGCAGTCCTCCGGCTTCGAGAAACTTGTCATTGGGGTATCCGGCGGTCTGGACTCAACTCATGCCCTGATCGTCGCCGCTCGTACAATGGACAAGCTCAAGCTCCCGAGAAGCAATATCCTTGCTTACACAATGCCCGGCTTTGCGACCAGCATGAAAACGAAGAACAATGCGCATGCGCTCATGAACAGTCTGGGTGTCAGCAGCAAGGAAATTGATATACGGCCGTCCTGCATGCAGATGCTCAAAGATATCGACCACCCTTATAGCCGGGGCGAAGAGATCTACGACGTGACCTTCGAGAATGTGCAGGCTGGAGAACGTACTTCGCACCTGTTCAGACTTGCGGGCCAGAACCACGCCCTCGTGCTCGGCACTGGAGATCTTTCGGAAATAGCGCTCGGCTGGATGACCTACGGTGTGGGCGACCATATGTCGCATTACAACGTCAACGCCAGCGTACCTAAAACGCTGATTCAGCATCTCATTCGCTGGATAGCGGCTGGCGATGAATTTTCGGCGGCGACCAACGACATACTCGTTTCGATCGTGGATACCGAAATCTCACCTGAACTCGTACCTGGCAATGTCGACTCGGATGAGCCTGCCCAGCTGACCGAGTCCAAAGTCGGACCCTATGAGCTGCAGGATTTCAACATGTACTACATCACTCGCTTTGGATTTTCGCCACCCAAAGTCGCGTTCATGGCCCTGCACGCCTGGCAGAACGCTGCGGAGGGTGACTGGCCGAGTACAGTGCCAGAGGCTGCCAGAAAGCAGTATACGCTCGAGGAGATCCGCCACTGGCTGGAAGTCTTCTGCTTCCGCTTCTTCAAGATCAGCCAGTTCAAGCGCTCTGCTATGCCGGATGGACCGAAGGTTGGCTCGGGTGGATCGCTTTCGCCACGAGGCGATTGGCGTGCCCCCAGTGATGGCGAGGCTACCCTCTGGCTGCAGCTGATCGAAGACATTCCCAAAAAATCGTAAGCGATCAGCATACGGCCTGACGCCTGGCGGTCGGGATAAGGTCAGGCCGCCCTGCTGGCAATCGTTATATCGGCTTCGATGGGATAGTGATCTGAGAACACACGGGTCTCGGGCGTTTTGAGCACGCGTGCGGAGTGCACTGTCATTCCTGGTCCCGACCACAGCCTGTCCAAACCGAAGATAGGGCATCGTGTAGGAAACGTCGCGCCAACCGGGTGCGGCGTCAACAAGCGGTTGACCCGTCGCAAGAGCTTGGAAAAGATCTGCCATTCATTGAAATCGCCGCCTACCAGAAGTGGTGCCGCCTGTCCCATCTCAAGACGCTTGAGGTGACTGCTCAGCTTCTCGAACTGCGCACTGCGCTCAATGCGCTTCAACCCTTTATGCGCGTTGAGTAGATGCAGCGGTCCGCTTGGTGTCTGCACAATCGCTTCCTGAATGTTCCGCGGTTGTCGTCCTTCGTGCGTGACATCTATTGTCTGGTTGAAGCTGATCGGAAAGCGGGACATGACAGCATTGCCGTACCAGCCGTGCTCGCTGGCGACGGCCGGCGACGAGACGAGTTGCGAAAAATGACCGGCGCAGAGATCTTCGATATCCTGATCACCATCCCGTTCTGCCGGCCTGGTGTCCATCTCCTGGAGCAGCACGACGTCCACTTCACGTGCGGCAAGAAACTCACCGATACGCTTGTAACTCTGCTGACCGTCGATGCCAACACCACTGTGAATATTGTAAGTGACTACGCGAATACTCATGATGTTTTACGCTGTTGGTATAGGTTGACGAGTTTCTGTGAGGCGAAAATGAGCACGATCCAGAACACGATACCTCCTGTAAGATAGCCTATATTCTGAGCTGATGGATTGATCACGATCTGAGTGAGTGAATCTCCGACGAAACCCTTGGCCACCATGAGCGGGGCCATGCCAAGGAAGGTTCCCATCATGAACTGATAAAATCTGATCGACGAAAAGCCGGCGACCAGATTGACAAGACTGAAGGGCGCGATTGGTATCACCCGTATCGCAGCCACGCCGATGATGCCGCTTTCCTTGAACTTCTGATCGACACGTTTGACCTTGCTACCGCCTATGCGACTGAGGCTGTCACCGCCCATGGCCTGGCCTACGCCAAACAACAAGGCTGCACTGCACAACGCTCCGGCCATGCCATAGATCGGCCCCCATAGCGGCCCGAATACCGCCGCGACGGCGACCGATAACACTGTTACCGGGAAGAACAGGATGCCCGCCAGGACATATATTCCACACACGGCAGGCAGGGCCCAATAGGTGCCTCGGGTTGACTCAAGGAAGCCCTGCACTGCATCAGCATTCAGCCACGAAACGTGTTGGCTTGCGTAGTAGCCACCCGCCACCAGTAGCGCGATTATCAGAATCGCCGCTCCGAAGATGAGCACCTTCTTACTCGGGTTGCTGAGCTGGGTTCGTTTGCCGTTAAACAGGGTCAGGGGGGGCACGAGAGGTTCCTCCGGGTCGGAAAATGGGAGCATGAAAGCGTGTAAGGACTGGTCGGTGAATTGCTCATCCTCGACCTCGGACAAAGCGTATTTTCCCGGCCCTCTACAGCGCTCCAGTTCCCGAAGCGGCTGGCCAGGTTGCAGGAGACTGCGAAGCTGCGCCGGCTCGCAGCCTGAATGCTCGAGAACGAGATCGTCTCGAGCCTGCCTGATCTGCTCGCGATGCACATCGGAGCGGGCTTCGAAGACGAGATCGCATTCCGTATCCAGCGTCATTGACCGGTTGGACAAATTCGCAGAGCCGATGACCATATAGCGATCATCGATGGTCATAACCTTTGAATGGACACGTTTCGAAGTCGTGTTGCCGTCATCATCTTCGTATGAGGAGGACGCCATTAGTATGCGCTCTGGCTCTACGCCAGCTTCGAGTATCTTCTTGAAATCCACTCGACTGGCCCAGTACGCTTCACGTTCAACAGTGCCTTCTGGCTCATACGAACTCACTAGCAATACACGCAAATTTGGGCATTTCTTCAGACGCTCGTTGAGTCGCTCTGCAATTTCCTGGCGACTGGCAAACTGGTTCTCGATATAGATGAGATCCTCAGCGCGATCGATAAGATCGAGCAGCATGCGACGAACTTCCTGCTTCGGCTCAGCGTCATCCATGAAGGGAATCGTGCGAGCAATAGCGCAATCGATATCTTGAAATAACGGCGATACGGATAGCGGCCAGCATCTGGGGGTCTTCTCTCTCGGCTGTGGCCCCTCATCCCTGATTGCAACTGCTTCCTTGCGCGCAAGCCTTTTCCAGCGCCAACGCACCAACTCAGCAAGATGACCCACGATTGGCCCTGCGACAACGCACTGAACGTCGTGAAGCGGCCCGTATGGGCCATCTTCCTCCACCCGTTCAGCTTCAATAGGCCGATGATCGCGCGTATCCCAGCGGTGCACCGCTATGTCCATACCTCCTGAGAATGCCACCTCATCATCGATGATCACTATTTTCTGATGCTGACTGCCACCCATGGGAATGGTCGCATCAAGCTGCACATGAACGTTGTCCGGAGTTTTCTCATCCCAGACCTCCTTCGCCCAGAGTTCCCGCATCCCTAGAAAAGCGAGCGAAGAGTCCCATCTGAGCAGGTACACCTGCAGGTCTGGGTTATCGCGTGCACATTGCGCGAGCAGATCGCTCACGACCGAGGGCAGTTCAGCAGCACGCTCTTCCTCACCTCTGAGCAGGCGAATTCTGCTGTCGATATCCCACCCAACGATAAATATGCTGTGGCGGGCGCGACTAAAGGCTTCGTGCAGCGCCCTGTAATAGTTCTCACAATCAACAACAGGTGCAGCAAAACTTGCTGTGGCATGGCGCCAGCAATTGACATCCGGCTTGAACAGCGAGGCGGTCGTCATGATCTCACCAAGGGTTTGAACCTCTCTCTTGTGTGCGTTTGTGTGTGCGTGGGCAGAGGGTGTCGCTCATGCAGATGAAACACCAGAGAGTGACTATGCAGGTTTCAGGCCAGCAAGCGGCCAGATGCTTGACAAGTAGCGGGCATTTACAGGCAAGTGCTTGTCAGGTCTGCGAATGCACAGAACTGGCGCCTGTGTTTCGCACATGATTTCACCGCAGTTCGGCGGAGCTGGAGGAGAAGAAATTACATTTTCTGGCTTCGCACCGGTTCAGGTCGGAGACATCCCCTGTTGGAGCAAAGCCAGAGATCGGGCTTTCAATAAACTAAGCTGCTTAGTCCAGATATGGCGCTTGCCCCGGATTGAGGAAAAAGCGCGCGAGCACACCGGCTATTTTTTGCGTCGAAAGCGAACGCTGCAGCGACGCTAGCGCTTGCGCCTGCAGCGCCTCTCCAAGAATCGCACTTCGGTCCATGATAAGTTCAGCCATGAAGCCTGCTTCAAACTCCGGGTGCGGTTGCAGGGTCAATGCCTGCTGGCCGTAAGAGAGCCCAGCGTATCTGCAGAAGTCATTTTGAAGAAAGCATTTCGCGTCAGCCGGTGCCTCGATGACCTGATCCTGGTGAAAGGCCATGATAGACAGCGCCTCTCCATCATCGAAGTCATAGGTTTTGGCCCCTATCGACCAGCCATCATGAAATTTCTCGACCCGACCACCCATCGCCTGAGCAATGATCTGGTGACCGAAACAAATACCGGCGATGGGGCGCTTCACGGCAAAACAGGCACGGATGAATGTTTCGAGGGGCTCGATCCAGGCGTGAGGCTCGTAAACGCCGTGCCTGGAGCCGGTGATCAGCCATGCGTCAGCAGCCTCAGGGTCTTCAGGCAGGTGTCCGTCGAGGATTGAATAGACCTCGAAACTGAAATGGGTTTCACCTAGCAGGCGAACGAACATACTGTCGTAGTCGCCATAGCGCGGCAGCAGGTCGTCGGGTACACGACCGGGTTTGAGGATACCTATCTTCATGAGGGTTACCGCAAGGCAGGAAAATGAATATCACTCAAGTATAGCGTTTGAGCACAAAACGAGAGCTGCAGAATAATCTTTGCGAGCAAGTGATCAGTTTTGTTGAGAGGCAATTCTACCGCGATCATGTGTGGAGTCGAAATCGATGTCAGGCCCGGCCGGAATGATCTGCGTCGGGTTGATCATGGTATGGCTATAGTAATAATGGCGCTTGATATGGTCGAAATTGACTGTCTCGGAGACGCCAGGCCACTGGTAGAGCTCTCTGACATAGCCGGAGAGCGCAGGAAAGTCTTCCAAGCGCTGCCGGTTGCACTTGAAATGTCCGTGGTAGACCGCATCAAACCGAATCAGGGTCGTGAAGAGCCGCCAATCCGCTTCGGTGATTTGGGAGCCTGCCAGATACCGTTGCCTGCAAAGCCTCGCTTCCACTCGATCGAGCGCAGCGAACAACGCAGCATAAGCGTCCTCATAGGCAGTCTGTTCGGTTGCAAAGCCGCAGCGATAGACGCCATTGTTGATGTGTTCGTAGACATCTGCATTTATGTCATCAATTTCAGCACGAAGAGCCGATGGATAGTAATCCGCATCATTTCCAGTAATTCCGTTAAATGCGGAATTGAACATGCGAATGATGTCAGCAGACTCATTGCTGACGATGCAATCCTGCGTCTTGTCCCATAAAACCGGCACCGTTACCCTGCCGGTATAATCGGACTTGTTACGGGTGTATAACTGATGGAGATAATCCGCGGCATAAAGCTGGTCGCCCGTACTGCCTTCGGAGCGATTGAAGGTCCAGCCGGGCTTCAGCATATATGGGCTCACGATTGAAACGCCGATATGAGGCTCGAGCGCCTTCAGTTTTCTGAAAATGAGAGTCCGATGCGCCCAGGGGCAGGCCAGCGAAACGTAAAGATGGTAGCGAGCCGACTCTGCCGGAAAGTCTTTTCCCTCCCCTTCTACGCCTATCCAGTTTCTGAGCTGAGCGGCTTCGCGCTTGAAGACACCATCGCTTGTATCGTACCAGGTATCCTGCCACTGACCATTTTTCAGTAGTCCCATTCGCCACTCCAATAGATGCAATGCAGTCTTCAGTTACGATCGTAAAGCGGGTTCGGGCCTTACAGGCGTACCAGCTCTGCATTACCTACGTAGCTGAACCGGCCGGGTGTGCAGGTCAAGAGGATGATCTGTGAGTGCTTGCCGCAGTGAGCCAGCGCAGCGCCCATCGTCTCCAGCCGACCAGGGTCTGAGAAGCCAAGCGCATCATCGATGATGACCGGGACGCCACCATGCCGGGAAACAATTTTCGCGGCTGCCAGTCGCGTGAGAATGCCAAGCTGCTCCTTCGCGCCCACGCTCAGACCATCGAAAGGTATCGTCCTGCCCCTGCGGGTGCAGCTCGACAGAGACCAGTCATCCGCCAGGGTGATTTCGAAATCAGCACCGAACACGATGCGCCCCAACGACTCGATGCCTTCCTTCAATGGTTGCAGATACGCTTTTCTCGTCGCGTTCCGGTGCCGATCGACACACTCCCAAAGCCGCTGAACTGCGGCCGCTCGCCGTTTCACGCCCGCTACATATCGCTTGCGCTCGAGATGCTTCCGCTCTGCAAGATCGAGTTTCTCCTTGCGACCGTCCGCCTGCGCCTTGGCCAGTCGATCCTCCAGCACGGCAAGTCTGGTGGCTTGCTGCGCCAGATCCTTGCTGGCGCGATCACGGCTTGCCCTGGCATTGACCAGCAAGGCTTCGACAGTTTCCACAGGTGACTCCGCAAGCTCCTGCTCCAGCCTCTCAAGCTTTAGCGCCAAGTCCGACGTTTCTCTTGTCCGTGCCTGCAAACGCTGTCGGAGGACCTCAACAGATTCCGAGCGCTCTGCTTCAGCAAGTTCAGCCTGACGCCGCTGTAGATCGTTATCGAGCCCCACCACCTCCTGTGAGGCGACACGTTGACTTGCATGGGCCTCCTCGAATCGGCTTCGCGCGTGTTCATACACAGCAAGGGCAGCTTCCACCGCCTGCTCAGCATCCTTGAACGCCTGGTCGAGTTCCTTGACCAGAAGTCTGGCCTTCGCATGATCATCGGGTATAGGCCGGTCACTGTTACGAGCTTGCAGATAATCCTCACACGCGAGTCGCATTTGCTCGAGACGTGCCTGCAGCTCAGCCTCGTCATCACTTCCCAACAATACTTTCCGTCTGTCGACCAGCATCTTGAGATTGGTGGCAGCCTGCTGACGCCTGGCTTCTGCTGCGAAGGCTTCTGCCAGGCTTTCCACGCCGCAGCGGTCGAGTGCTGCAGTCAGCAACTGCCGAGCCTGCGAAACTTTCTGTTCGAGCTCAGACGTGGATTGCGATGGCCTGATCCTGAAGTCAGCCACGCCGGGAATGGATATGACCATTTCAGCTATGGCACGACGCGATTCGGAGGAGCCCTGCAATAGGTTCACTGATTTCCCATCCACCTCCAGGGTGAGGTTCTTTCGCGCCGACCACTCAACAACGGTGGTGGCGAGATCACGTTGGCCGATCGCTACCTGCAGTTGGCTCTCACTCTTCTGAAGGGCGTCCAATCGTGTGGCATCGGTTTTGATGCCTGCCAGGACAGCCCGATCCGCCGCCAATTGTTCACTCAAGCTGCGACATTGATCGAGCCGTTGCTGCTCACGCTCGAGTATCGCCACCCGTTCGAGATGCTGCTGGTCGGCCCGTGCGGATTCAAGATGAGCCAGCGTCTGCAGGCGCTCGTTCTTCAAGCTCTGAAGGTTGAGCGCTGCCGCGTCTCGCTCGGACTGCAGGCTTTCGAGCTCGGTGAGAAAACGCTCCAGGTCTCGCCGCTTCTGATCCAGTAGCTCGTGGTCGTTTCGACACTGTGCAGCGAACCGCTCGCGCCGAGAAACTTCATCCTGCACGGCTTGCCAGAGCTGTCTTGCGGTCTCCAGTGCATCACGGGTGCCCCTGACCTGCTGCTCGATCGAGCTGATGACCTTCCACTCAGCTTCGCGTTGCGCCAATGTCAGCTGCAACTCCGGACCGACTTTTTCCAGGCGCTGTACTTCAGCAAGGCAGCGCTCGTATTCAGCGGTATCTGTCACGATGTCATTCAATTGCGCGATGGCATCTGCAACAGCAGCCTCGAGTTCTGCGATCTCGGTATCTAGACGGCTGAATTTCGGCTTGCCGGTCTTCAGCGAAAAGTACTGCTCATATTCGGCCTGTACCCGCTCGTACAGACCCGCGTCATCCTGCTCATTCGCTGCGCTGCCAACCGCTGCATCCAGCGCTCTGGCAAGACCCGCCGACTCGGAAAGACCAGCCGCTCGGATTTCCTTGCCTTGCTCTACGAGTAGTGCATGCCACAGACTCGTGTCTATCGTGGAAGACAGCATCTGCTCAGCAAGCTCGTGCGCCTCGCGCCCGGTATACTGCGCGGGCTCAGGCTTGAGTATCCGCAGCGTGGTTTGGCTTTTCCGGTTGTAAGTCTTGCTGTAAACGAAATGGTAATCACCGGTCACGACCTCGGCCTCGACCCGGCTACCAACATCCTCGCCCACCGGCTGAATCGCCTTCACGCTCTTCTTGTTCGATGAATCAAGCTCAGCGAAGAGTGTCCGGAGAGCCTCTACCAAAGTCGATTTACCAATCTCATTGGGCCCCTCTATGAGCGTGACGCCGTCTGAGAATGTGATATCCCTGACGGCGACGCCGCGCCAGTTCTCGAGCGAAAGCCTGAGTAGTCTCATTGGCTTGCATCCCCTGTCTGGCTAACAACAAGACGGTAAAAGAGACGGAGAGCATCTTCGGCAACAGGATCTTTAACCGCCTCAGCCTGCAGCTTCTCCCATGCCTGGCGCGCATAACCGCTGAGCGCAAGACTGTCCTCATCAAGACTGTCGGGAATAATGGTCAAATTGGACGTGCGCTCGCGCCTGCGCAGGCTCGCAAAGAGTTCGGCCTGGGTAGAAAGAAGCTGATCAAGCTCTGCTGCACAACGAAGGCTGATGCTGCCGGTGAGGCCAATCTTGAGCGCTGTTCGGTCTTTCGCCTTGATACTGGCGATCCAGTCAGCAAGTTGTCGAAGATCCTCTGGACCATTCAGATGCCTTTGCTCCGCCAGGAAATGCCAATCCCCAACCTCAAGCGGAGTCGTCTTGCATCCTGCTTCATCGAGCTCGACGAGAAGCGCCTTGTTGGGATCTACCTCATCAAAGGCTGTAGCGACAGGCGCTCCGCAGTACCAGACCCGTCCGCTGCCTCCGACGCTGGTGACAGAGTGCCGGTCGCCAAGGGCAAGGTAATGAATCCGACCATCGTGCACGGCAGCCTCTACTGTGGCGAGATCGATGATCTCCGGTCTCGTGGCATCAGGCGCGAGAACGTCCACCTGCCCATGAGCAACCGCAACGCGAAGCTTGGAGCTCGTGGGTGTCAATGCCGTCAGCAGCCGTGCACAAAGGTCTGAACTCGGATGCTTGGTTCGCCATGGCGCTCCGACAATTTCAACACCGGCAATACCCGGCACCTCAATGGGCTCACTGTTCCTGATGACGACAATGTGTGGCGCGGCCGCCATGAATTCGGCTGTTGAAAAGATGGACGTACCGTCCAGCGGGTCGTGGTTACCCGGTAGAAGAAAAACCGGCACAGGCAATGATTTCATGGCCTCTATGGCCCTGAGGACAGTCGCGCGAGACAACTGATTGGACTCGAAAACATCACCGGCCACAACAATAAAGTCGGCCCGATGACGCGTTGCGAGCGCGCCCAGCCGTTCAATAGCATCGATTCTGGCCTGACTGAAGCGTGCCGCAGCCTCGTCGCTCATGAAGGCGCGGGTCATACCCAGTTGCCAGTCGGACGAGTGAATGAAACGGGCGGTCCTGTGCATGATACTCCTGTGTAGGCTGCTCTCAGATCAGCTCAGGTTGACAGCTGACCGACGCAGAGGCAAATCAGCATCCGCCTCCGCTCTGGGACTGCATGTTCAGGCCGATCTGATCGAAGAAATTGGCGCCATCAGGGAAGGTCAGTTTGACCTTGGTGCCTTTCTGAATTCGGCCATCGATCTGCGTCCCGTCGAGCTCTACGAAGCTATATTTATTCGAGAGCGTGGTACACACTATTTCGCCGCTCGTGATCGCGAACTCCTCGTCTACTCCCGCTATATTCTGCACTTCGATAAACTCAGCCATGACACCAGCAACGGCGCCAGAGGAAGGGCTAATCGATGTGCGGAAGTAATACTTGTTGTTCACCTCGTCCCTGTGAGCCATAACTACTGAACCGGAGGCGGCCATCAGGCTCTTCACACGATAACTCTCCGCCTTCATCGTCTTGTTGAGCGTATCTGAAAACAGGTTCTGCGCCTGCGTGACATTGATCTCTGGGCACCCGCTATAAGTCGCGGGCAGTGTCAGGGAATCGGTACCGCTAAAGGCTACAGTCTCGATTTTCTGAACAGGATTCACTGAATAGAAATTGAGACCGCCTTCCACTAAGGCCTTATGGGTACACTCAGCCGGTCCCTTGACGAACTTGCCTTTCTTGAAATCGTAGTTGAGTGGTTCGGGGTCGTAGCTCGTAGTGATGGTTGCCGTGGTCAGCTCGCCTGAGATGGCCAGATTAGCTGCTTTCGGAGACGTATATTCAGACTTGCCCTCCATCTCGATGCGTTTGAATTCGTCCTCGAGCTTGGTTCGGAGCTGTCGCTCAATTCTTACGCGCTCAGCGCCACTCTCGGTAATGATACGTCCTAGTGTACCGAAGAGGGTCTTGTGCAGATTGGGAGCAAGCGTTGAGTCGTAGTCACTCTTGATATCGGTAACGATAACCCTGAACGTATCGTTCTCGAGGACCTCAGCGCCAGGCGCCCCCTCCAGCTCTACGATCGGCATCATCTGCACAGCGACCTTGTCGCCTCTCATGGTCTTGCAACCACCAAGACTACTGATAATTGCAAGCCCGAGTGCAGTGTAAAGCACTGAATATGGAGTCAGTTTCATAGTCCCTTCCTTCTTGATGTATTCCCTAAAGTCCCAAGGATTGCAGAAGCCCCTGCTCGGAAAAAGCTTGTGCAAGTTTGTGGTTGGCCTGTTCCAATGCGGCCTGCTTACTCGTTCTGGAAGCACCCGACACAAGGTGGTTCGAAGTCGCGATAACCGCACCGTTCTCATCTATGGCCTGAATGTCGACCAATAGCTTGACCATCTGGTCACCGAAAACTTCCTGATAAGTCGCATCACTGCTGATAGCGATCACCGACTTGCCCTGTCGGCTGCTGCCCTGCTCCAACGTCAACTTGCTTTCACTCAGCTGCCCTTTGAGCTGATTCGCAAATACCGTGGTGTCGCGGTCATGCTCCAGCCGGATGCGCAGCGATTGCTTCGCCGCATCCAGCATTTGTTGCCGCTGCCTGGCCGATGCATTCAGTGAGCTGAAATCAAGCCCAGGGCTGAGCGCCTTCAGTGTCAACTGATACTGTTGTGCCTGTTCAAGTTTGGTCTGCAAATCCGGCATCCATCGAACCTTGGCCAGCGAGGTCCGCTTGGCGAAATCCGAGAAATCGGCTGTGAGCTCCGCTTCCAGCTGCGAACTCTTGGCATTCAGCCGATTAGCCATGGTGTTTTTGTCTACCTTGACCAGCACCCAATAACGGCCACCTTGCACCGCCGTTTCCATCACTTCGAAATCACTGAACTCCGTACTGGCCACCGTAGCCTGTATATCCTCCTGCAGCGACTCGCTTGTCTGGCCGGCCTTCATGCTCAGGCTTGTGGCCGTTTCTGCCTGGATCACGGTGCCAAGCTTACCGGCAATTTCTGCTAAAGCCGCTTTCTTGGCCTGATCCAGGGTCGAGCGCTCCCCGACTCCGTACATGGCCGCCGCAGTGTCCACCGGTGGCGCGAGGACCCACTGCGGCACTTCGTCTGTCTGCACCGGTTGTGTGACCAGGGTGCTCTGACTGTTGAGCGAGTTTGCCGACGGATACACCGGCGGCACAGTCTTACACCCGGCAATAGTGGCTGACAGCATCAGCGACAGTAGCGAAAGCCGTATCGGCAGAGGAAATAACAACGGTAACACCAACGTTTTACTGGTCATTTGATCGAGATCCATTCGTCATGTCAGCAGTGACCTCCCGCGAGTCATACAGCGACTCGTCAGAGAGCATGCGGTGATGAAGCAATTCTGTACCCTCGGCACCACCTTCGCTGCGAAGCAACCAGTGGTTAGACACCTGCCCGGTCAGCTTGTTCAGCGTCAGCATGGTCTGGTTTGCCGAGCTGAGAACACCAGGCATGGCGTCCAGGGTCGGCTGCAAGGCCAGCATCGACTGCTCGGCACCTCGCATGAAACGGTCAGAGGTTTCCATCAGCGTAGTAGCGGGTGCAGCAAAATTATTGATGGCGATATCAAGGTTATCGAGACTGCTGTCGAACGAGCCCAGCGTATGATCGACCGACTTCAGCAGTTGGGGAATTTCCTCTGCGATGACTACCAGCTCGCCAGTGAACGCAGACATATTGGCCAAAGCGGCCGCAACCTCATTCTGCTGCGCCGCAAGATTGGAAGTAATCGTCTCAAGGTTGCCCACTATGGTCTGGATCTGCAGCGCCAGCTCTTCGAGCTTCATCTCATCCATGATCTGATCGATACTCTTGGGCTCAACGATGGCGATCGAGCCCCCGTTTTCCAGGAGCTGATCCGATGTGCCCGGAATGAGCTCAAGGCTAGAGCCCGACAGCACTGTCTCCAGACCAAGCGCACTGCTGACCTGTAGACGGCTATCGACCTTGAGCAGCTGGGCATACTGATCGTCTATAAGCGTATCGATCTCGACTCGGGCATCTTTGCGGAGACGCACGTCACCGACCTGGCCGATCGTGACACCCGATAGCTCGATGAGGGTCCCGGTTTTGACACCGAAGGAATTCGAGAGCAGCGACTCGAGTTTGATCCAGCCAAGTTTCTGGTTCTGCGCATAGGTCTGCTGCAACAACAGATAGAGCGCAATTCCGCAGGCCAACACGATAAAGAAGCCAAGCGTACGGTCCTGCCTTCGCAGCTCCTCTACCGCGTCCGTTCTCGCTGTCATGACCGCTGCACCAATGCTCGATCGCGGATGAGCAGGTGATGGTCTGCGAAGTCGTCCTCGTCGCCCGAAGTCGTGACCATGACAATGGTTTTGTTTCTGGCAGCCTGTTCCTGCAGCTGCGCGACTATTCTGCTGTACATAAAATGCGACATCCCTGTCTGAAGTTCGTCAATAAGCAGCACGTCTGCATCGATGGCAAAGGCACGCGCCAGGTTCACCAGCCTCTGCTGGACATCGTTGAGCTCATGCGGCTCTGCATGAATCAGGTGATCTATCCCCAGTTGCGCCATCGCCTGCTGGACCCGCATCTGGACCTCGTCCTCATCACAGATACCGTGGTAGCGCAGTGGAATGGCGATGTTGTTGTACACACTGAACAAACTCACGAGGCCACCGGCTTCGAAGCAGTAGCTGAGGGTTCTGAAGCGGGTCCCTGCAGCCATGTGCTCGACAGGCTGCATCTGCCAGCTTACAGCCCCAGCATGAGGGCTAATGATGCCTGCACAACACTTGAGAAGGGTCGAGCTGCCGTCGAGTACGCCGCCCTTCCTGATACTTGTAATCCTGCCGGCTTCGAACTCGTAGTTCACACGCCTGAACAGGAGGTTTGCTCCAGAACCTAGCTGGACATCCTTTAGCGCCAGCATCTCAGTAAACCAGCACCGATAAACCAATGCTGATGCAGAAGTAGGCAATCAGCAGCGCAGTTGTACTACTCGAAATGGCTCGGGAGATATCGGTAAAGCGACTACCCACGCGCCAGCCGGAATGCAGACTGACGAGGGCGATTACCACACCGCCCAGCATCGCTTTCAACGCCGTTACCAAAAGCTCGCCCCCGGTAAGGCGATCCGTGACGGCATAAATCAGCTGGCTGAGCGTCCAGCCGGAGTCCGCAAGAAAATAGAGATAGGCCCAGGCTGAAATCAGGCAGACAAAATTGAAGTAGACCAGCATCAGTAACAGGGAAATCGGAAATGCGAAGAACACCGGCAGGATGAACAGGAAAACCGGGTCGATGCCTTGTGCCCTCAACACGTCAAACTCATTGTTGAGCCGAAGGTAGCCGATTTCTGCCGTCGCCGCCGTTGCCGAGCGCGCGATGAGGATAATTCCTGAAAGCATCGGGGCGAGCTCTCGAACTACGACAACGACAAAGAGATCTGCGGCATTGCCAATTTTAGGCATGTAACCCAGGAGTTGATTGGCAAGTCCTATACCGAGCAGTACTGCGATTGCGCAGTTGACATAGGCTGCCCTGAAGCCGGTGTTGTAAAGCTGTCGGCGGAAATGATTCAGGAAAACCTGCCGTCGAGCTTTGACACTGAGCTTGGGTAACTGCTTGAGTGTCAGCGCAAAGAGCCCGAGCACGTCTCCGAAGAAGCCAATGGTTCTGCGAGTATGACTACCAACTGCCTCAATCATCACTCAGAACCCTTCGATTCCAACCAGTGGCTAATCGCTGCTATTCGATTCTCATCACCCGTCTGTCTTGCTGCCAACAGTGCACGCTTTGCAAACTCAAGAGCGACATCCGGTGATTCTTCTAACCTAGCCACAACAAAAAGCGAGTCGGTGACGCCATACGCGTCTCCGGCCAGCCTGTAGCTATCCAGCGCCTCGAGCACCAGGTGCCGGTCCCCCTCGTGTTTACCGAGATGGTAAAGCACAAAGGCCTCTTCGCTCCCATACCGCTCTGCCTCGCCCGCTGATGCTCTGTGGGTTGCCAATTCTGCCTTTGCTGCTTCGTATTCCTTCAGTAGAACGTGCAGAACAGCCTTCCCCAACCCCGGCTGTGCATACGACAGTGCCTCCCTGAAGAGGTTGTCATTTCCCGAGAGCTGTCCCAGCTGGAGTGCCGATGAGTACAGTGACGCCTTGGAATCCAGCTGTGATGCGAGATCGAAAGCCTGCTGAGCAAACGCCAGCGCTGTCGTTCTATCCCGCTGAGCCATATGCCAGGCTGCAAGAGCATGCAAGGCGGACCAGCGACCAGAGCGGTCATCCACTGCTTCGAATACGCCCAGCGCCTTGACGAGATCTGCACGCGACAGTTCATCATTTCGTCTCTCTGCGTTCCGTACCAGCTGGACCGCCATTTCGGCTTCAGCTGAGCGTGCGGGTTCTCTTGGCTCAACGCTCGTGCAGGCAGCGAGACCCAGGAGCAGGACTATCAACGGTGTCGTGACCTTCATCATGGGATCGCAAAACGTCGCTTGTCAGCTTTCCCATCAAGATGAAGAACGTAAGTCAGATCGTCGCCATCCAGTGCAACTTCATCGAAATAACCATCTGCAGCCGTCGCCTCGTGCAACAGTGTCACCTTCATGCCCTCTGGCCCATCGTTAAGCCGCAGGAGCGAAAGCTGATATTCCTCAGCGTGCTGATGCTCGATCAGAAGCAAATCGTCAACGCTAACGACGTCCACGATCCTGTCAGTATTCACTGGTGGTAAAAGCGCCCGCACCTGATCTGTATCGCTGATCTGAAACCACTGCTGGTCTGGACTTGTGGCGCTATAGCAAAGTCGGCCTTCCGGCATGGCGCTGGTTTCGACACATCTGATGGATTGCCCGATTCTGTCAGCGGCGCTCGTCGCTGGCGCAGTCGCAGCGCCAGAAGTCTGTTGACTGGCCTTGTGCGGTAGTGGCACGCCCTGTTGAGCCAGAATGGGCCCCTGATCGTCCGAACCTGGGGAGGTACCGGTGTAAAAGCTGGTGACAAACACACCAAGTAACAGACCGAATGCGGCACTCAGCGCGGGGTTATACCAGAAGCTCGAGAGCAGTCGCTGCAGCTTTTGCGCTACACCGTGCTCACGAGACGCTTTCGACCGCTGCACCGGTCTGACTACCGTCTGCTTGCGAAGCAGAGGCTGCTCAGCGTGTTTTTCCATGAACCTCGTCAGCGCCAACCAACGGGCGTAGGCTTCTGAATCTTGCATGAGGACCGACATCGCTTCAGCTCTCTGTGCAGCACTGGTGGATGGATCAGAGAGCTGTTCATAGAGTTCCAGAATCGCCGCATCATCAGGACGCGAACTTTCAGGCACGCTACCAGCCTTCGCTCTGGCTGCTTCTGCAAGCATGCGTCCAAGCAGGCGTTCAGGGTATTCAGATGTCTCTTCGTCGTTCGCCATGAGGTGGTTACTTTTTAAAAAGCTGGCTGGAATTTCCCGCGCCTGGGTGCTGGCTTACCATGCGCCTGCCCGATTTGGCTCTATACCGCGCCGGGTCAGTTGCTGTCTTGCTCGCTCGAGCGCTTTCTGTGTAAGACGGACAGGCGCCTGCTTTGGCATACCCAGCGCACGTGCAATAGCGGAAAAGCTCAGGCCATCGCAAAAATGCATGCGAAGCACGAGGGCTTCCTCATGAGTCAACTCCAGGCCCGCCACAGCGTCGACCACCAGTTGAGGATCTGCGATTGCAAGCTGCTCAACGCTCAGCGTTTCGTCTTCCTGCTTTAAAAGCTCGTGGGCAAAATAGAGCATGTCGTCCTCCACAGCCGCCTCATCGACACTGGCAGCTTCCACCAGTCGCACGACCGCTTCACTATCATCGAGCGAATCTACCCGATTGCTCACTCCACACCACGGCAGTCTTGTCTTGATCTCCCTTATTGCATCCAGCACGATATGTCGGTTGCCATCGACAAGCGGTAGATGCCGATCGACCACCGATTCAGGTGGCTGACGATCCTGGCAGAGCGACTTCCACAAGGCCAGCCAGAGCACACCTTTTCGCTTCAGCCATGCAGGAGGACGCTGGCGCCCGTAAACCTTGCGGGCATAGTCGAGAATCAGATTTGTACTGAGCGTATAGAGAAAGGTTTCGGGCGCACTGCCGCCTTTGAAGCTCTTGCATCGTTTCCAGTCATCGTCAGAAAGCGAGGAGATGGTATAGGTCACCGCTTCTTCGACTGTCGCCTCATCTGGGATACTGGATCTGGCGAGCATTTCCACCCGCTGAAAGAATCGCTCGCTGAACACGAGCTCTGGCCAATTGATTGTCATTTCTGAGGATTCCGTTCCCAACAGCAGACATACTACCTGCTCAATTGACATTACATTACAGAAAGGTTGTAATCTGTTCAACTTTGGACTACCGGAACAGTTACAGCATGCATGGATGCAGTTGTCTCCGAAGCCTGAAGCTGCAGGCGTCGAGCTGCAGTTTCAGGCTTCGCTTACCGTCGAATTTGTTCTCAATATTGCTACTCGCATCACTGTTCAGTGTATTGCTGGTTTCACCATCCATTGCGCTGGCTGATGACGACTTCGAGCGTTGGAAACAGGCCCAGCAGACCGCCTTCAACGAATTTCAGACGCGCGAAGATCGAGCGTTCATTGCTTTCCTGGAAACGGAATGGCAGTCCTTTGAGCGTTTCAAGGGTGTGAGCCGTGACCAGAATCCCAAGCCAGCGGTTCCACCTCGCATCCGCAATAGCAGCGCCATCGTCAACAGCAGGGCTACCACTGGAACTGCCACGCAAAATTCAGCCGCAGAGTTCGCAGACACCTTCTTCGCCCACGAAGTTCAGAGTCTCGCGCTGCCCGACATTCGATGGCCAGATCTCACCAACGCTGATGGCGACACGCTCGCAGCAGTCTGGTCCGCTCTCAGTGCAAGCGATCATCGCGCAGCACTCCAAGAGCTCCAGACCCAGGCCGGTGATCTCGCCCTGGGGGACTGGGGTACGCTGCAGCTCTGCCAACACCTCCTCCGCAAAAGCGATGACAATCGCAGAAACGCGCACTGCTGGTTTCTTCTCAACAGGCTTGGCTATGATCTGCGGGTCGGCTATGACGGCGACTCGATTTTTCTGCTCCTGCCGGCCTCGATACCGGTGTATGGCAAGAGTTTTGTCCGCCTCGGCAACAAACAATTCTATATCGTTGCAGACAGCAATCGTGGTGATCAAAGCAATCGCCAGATCCGCGCGTATGAGCGCTCCTCAAAACCGGATTTACGCGACTTCGACCTGAGTCTGCAAACGATCATGAAGGCTTCCGGAAATACCCGATCCCTGGTTGTAACAGGCGCTGCAGAAAATGGTCAGTCCGAGATCGCTCTCGCCTTCGATGTCGGCCGCAGTGCCTTACTGGCGACTCATCCACAAATCGATCTGAAGTGGTATTTTACAGCGCCGCCAGGTGCACCGACTGCCGAGAGTCTCAGTGCTGCTTTAGCACCCAGCCTTGCTCGACTGAGTGAACGTGAAGCCATAAACCATCTGCTGCACTTCGTGCAGAACAGTTTCGCTTATCAGACAGATCAGGAACAGTTTGGCGAAGAGCGCTATCTCCTGGCTGAAGAGAGCCTGAACTATGGCGTCAACGACTGTGAAGACCGCTCAATCCTTCTGGCGTGGTTGCTTCATGACCTGCTCGCACTGGATGTGCTCGTATTGGATTATCCCGGGCATGTCGCGCTGGCAGTACGTACGCCCGTCCTGAAAGACGATGCAATTGTGGTTGAGGACGGAAAGAAATATGTAGTGTTGGACCCGACCTATATCGGTGCCGATGCCGGCATGGTCATGCCAGCCGTAGCTGCAATTTCGCCAGACCTGTTCCCTGCCAAGTACGCCCATCACCGGAACTGAACAAAAATTCTGAAAAAGTTGATGCCGTATTGTGACGCCGGTGGCTCATTTTGATCCGCTGTCCGTCCAACAAGCACATCATCAGATCCAGGAATTCAATAGAAGCAACCCGATCCTTTGTGATCAGACATCGAACCAGGAGTTCAAATGAACACATCCAGCAGCCTCAAGAAACTCGCATTGATTGTCAGCATTTCCACTCTGGCAGCCTGCGCCTCGCAACAGCAGGTACCTGAAGCACCGGTAGCTCAGCAATCAAGCCTGCCCGACTGGGTCATGATGCCAGTCGTGGAAAACGGTATCGCCGATACCCAATGTGTCGCTTCCAAGCCTGGCATCGGCCTCAATTATCTAAAGAGCACAGCAACTTCGTTGGCGCGAGCAGAGCTTGCCAAGCAGATCGATATCAAGGTCAAGGCCATGGACAAGACTTACCAGCGAATGGCAGACACTAATGAAGGACTGTCCGTTGGCAGCTCATTCGAATCAGTATCGAAGCAGGTCACAGAAAAGAATCTGGCTGGTAGCCGGGCGATCAAGATGGACTACGTGACCATGGCCGATAATACCCAGAATTTCTGCGTGATGATGGCAATGTCTCCAGAGGTTACCAAAGCGCTGTTCAAGGATCTCGTTCAGGCTTCTGGCAATCAGAGTCTTTCCCCACAGAATGAAGCCGTGCTGTATGAGCGGTTCCTTGCTGAAAAAGCTGCAAAAGAGCTGGATGCCGAGTTCGAGAGCAGTAATTAAGCACTGCGTTATCCGAATCTGATTCAATTAACGGTTCTCGTCGAAAGGACGTTCATCATGCGTATCTCTGGAATTCACCAACTGGTGCCTTCAGTACTGGCAGTCGCTTTACTGTTGCCGGCCATTCAGATGGCCAATGCGGACGATCCTTTCGCCGAACTTGAATCTGCTACTGCCCCCAGCGCTAAGGCTGCCCCGGAGCAGGAAGCAGCCGCTGACGAGTTTCAGGCGTATATGAATTCTCATCGGACAGAGTTTGACGAGTACAAGACGAAGCTGCTTGCGGAATATGCAGCCTATTCAAAAATTGCGACAGAAGAGACCGAGCGGTATAGCGCAGCGCTGCAGAAGGTCTGGGATGAGCCCCAACTGTCAGGTCCCAAAGTCTGGGTCGACTATTCCGGCGATCTCAAAGAGCGAAACTCGGTAGATTTCGAAAAGAAGGCCATAACAATTTCAACTGTCGTGGAAGCCGACGGCAAGGGCGTGAGCGATGAGCGCCTGGGAGAACGGCTGAGAGCACTTCTCACCAAGAATCAGGCTCAAGCCTTTTCTGATGACAAGATTGCACAGGCGATTGAGAAGCGAAGCAAGGCTGAACTGACGATGCTGCAGACGGCCGAGGTCGAACCGGAGCCGATTCTGCTGCCTTTCGTTTCTGAAGAGGCTGAACCCAGCCAGGAGAAAGTGGACGCTATCGTGAGCGACCTTGTTGCCAAACAGAGCCGCACGGAGAGTACCAACAAACAGGGACAGCGCGTCGTCACGATTGAGGTCCCTCTTGGACCCGAGGCTTCTGAGACTGAGCCGGAAGCGAAGGTGGTTCCAGAGCCCAAGGCAGCGCCCGCACCGCGCCAGATGGCCGATGCACGCATGAACCATCTGCCTAAAGCTGCGCGGGTGCTCGAGGGCGATGTGAACACCTTTGCAAAAAGCGCGAAGATGGATGCAGCGCTGGTATACGCCATTATCGAAACCGAGTCGGCATTCAATCCGATGGCGAAGTCACCGATACCTGCGTATGGCCTGATGCAAATCGTTCCCGGCTCGGCGGGCATCGATGCAACGGAACAGCTGTTTGGCAAAGGTAGAGTCCTGGCACCGTCATATCTGTACACGCAGGACAAGAACATCGAAATCGGCGCCACCTACCTGAACATTCTGTACTATCGCTACCTCAAGGGTGTGAACGACCCGCTTAGCAGGCTGTATTGCTCCATCGCGGCTTACAATACTGGGGCTGGAAACGTCGCCAAGGCCTTTATTGGCACCACTCGGTTGGGTGCCGCCTTGCCGAAGATCAACGCGCTGTCTCCGCAACAGGTCTACGATCACCTTGTCCAGAACCTGCCTTACGAAGAAACCAGGCATTACCTGCAGCGTGTCGTTAGCCGCATGGACAAGTATCGAACCAGCGACGCGCCTCTGATTGGATCTCTCGCCGATGTCGATTGATGAAGTACAGAAGACTGCTTTCCGGGCTGAGCTGAAAGAAGAGCTGGCGAAAGATCTCCGCGGCTTCGTCGCCAGCGAAGTTGATGAAGAAGTTGATGAAGAGATAAGCAAGCGGGCGCTGAACGGCGCTTACTGGACGAGGTTTAGAAGCATTTTTTTTGCTGTGGCCGCGACTATCATCGCTCTGGGGCAGTTCTCCGAAGCAGTCACGCTCATCGAAGGCAGTGTGGTTCAACTCAAGTCGAGGCTGACACATAGCGTAGAGTACGAGCTGTTGGACCAGATCCACGTCGGCAACACGGAAGGCTATATCGAGAACCTGTTGGGACAACCACAGGTCTCCAAAGCCATTGATGATGGAATAGAGGCGAGGTATTACTACAACGATAAATTTTTGCTGACAATCTTCGTCGCTGATAAGCGGGTAGCCGCCCACTTTGTGGTGCCACTCAAGAACGACTTCACCCCGGTTGTCGTTGAGAATGACAATACAGATTTTGAGCTGCAACAGTCAGTTTTTTCGGCGTATCCAGCCAACCCGAAGACCTACGTCGTCGACCACTCCAACACTGTCAGCTATTACCTCGAAGAACTCGACTCCGGTAAAGCCGGTCTTTTCTTCCATACCTATCTGGGATATGTGTCGTTTACACAGAAACCGGCTGACCAGCATCTCGTTTCTCTGTATGAAGCCGTTGTACACGGTGATATCGATTCAGAGTTAGCTGTGCAGTCGAAACTCCGGGAGAACTCATCGCCGAATCTCCACGGACGAGGTACCCTCGATCTTGTGCTGATTCAGAAAGGCATTCTTACAGGCGCTGAATTCGCCAACTATTTCGGCCGCTAGCCCGCATGGCTAGGCACGACGGGCGGAGCAGGAACAAACAGGCAGCGTTTCAAAGCGGAGCACTTGCCCTGGTGTCGATTGCGATAACGCTGTTTGGGCTGGCGGTATCCGCAAATGCCGAGGAAGCGCCGTGCTGGATGGAGACACTCGTCACGCCGGGCAATCTTGGGCAGGTCGGTATCGCACGAAATATCCACACCGGCGGCACCCCACCGAAAGCACTGAGTGAAATGCGTGCCATTAGCGGGCTCTGTAATACCCTGGCAATGGCTTGTGATGATGATTTCCTGAAAAAAACACGGGACGAAAAGCTATTGGCTGGTCGCCCGCTCTTTTTCGATAGCTTTATACGAAATGGGCAGATATATGCCTACGCTGCGTTTTCTCCAGTAGATACGAAACAATGCAAAGCATCCGCTTGCCGCATCGAGGACTGTGATCCTGCCTGGCTCTGCAGTGGTGCTGTTGAGAGCAAGCCAGCATTACTCGGGATAAGTTATCGATCTATGAGCACTTATCGCCAAACCCTCAATGCGATGGAAAACGCACTTCTACAAGCGGAGTACATGTTCGGCGTCGATGTGGAAGCCAGTTCTGAACTGAATCAGGGTCGGATCGGCGAGCAGAACTATCTGATCTACCATCAGGAAGGCAATGTCGATACTGGTGCGCGTGAAGTTCTGCCCTTTCACATTGCACATCAGTGCGAGTCCGGAGACACGCTTTATCAGCAGGTCGTACTCGATCTTTCGTTGGAGGAAAAAATCAGGCTCGACAATGGTGATCTCGGCTGGGTCAACAACCCCAAACACCTCGGATTGGATGGGGCTGTAGGTATCATCGACAAGCGCGCAGCATCCGGGCTGGTATCAGATCAGGTCAAACTCGCCATCAAACAGGCGGCTATTCAGCTGGCCTTCGAGAAGAGTACTGATGTCACTGAGGATAATCTCGTCGTCACCTCGGATGCTGCTGGCTTGGTGCATATTACCAAAATCAATCAACAGACGAACAACAGTCTCAAGGCTCGTGTCATGCGCATCCGCTTTGACCGACCAGAAGGTGCAGCCTTACGCGCTATGGCCTGGCTGGTCATCATTCCCTAGTTTCACGCCAATCAATTGAAAACAATTGTTAAATCTCCCGTCACAACATGGAAGCCCAAACTTCTCCTCTATAAAGTGTGCGCAGCATCGCGGTGATCATTTTTCCCACTGCGAAATGCCCATAACAATCTAATTACCGCCGAAACCCCCAGGTAGTCCAGACGATCATGTTTGGACGCAGTTACTTTTTTGGACGACGGATTAATGATGAATAAACTTGCAATGACGGCCGCTGCAGTCGCCGTTCTAGGTCTGAGCGCGTGCGCTTCAATTGTTAGCGACGCCGACTACCCGGTCACTATTTCGAGCTATCCTGCGGAGGCAACCTATACCGTAGTGAATAAAAAGGGTGCGACAATTCATCAAGGCGTTACGCCTTCGATAGTCACTCTTCCCTCCGGTGCCGGCTACTTTTCTGGAGAGCGATATCACGTCACGGTCACAAAGGAAGGTTACGAGGCCACTTCGCTTGTGATGGATACCGACCTTGATGGCTGGTATTTCGGCAATCTCGTCCTTGGCGGCATATTGGGTGCACTTATTGTGGATCCCATTACTGGCGCGATGTGGAGACTGCCGGATTCGCTTGACACGACACTGCAGCCGTCTCCGGTTCAGCCAATCGCTTCGGCCACTGCACCAGTTCCGGTGGCCATGAGCGAACAAGCGGTTACCGCAGCGCCCTAACTGTCCTCGCTATAGGTGGTCACGAGCTGGTTTAAAAAGCTCATGCCAGCGGAGCTGAGGAAATAGCGCTCGGCTCCGCTTCGGAAGGCAAAGTTACGACGCACAAGAAACTCCATGGTTTCGCCCCAGCCTTTGTCGAAGCGCGCCGTGCGCAGAATATCGTTGTACTCGTCATCTGCAGCCATGGCGGCGAGATCGTCATCTTTTAGCCCTGCATCAGGCCTGCCGAGATACATAAGATCCCGGCCAGTCCTGGCAAAATACCGGCCGATCAATAGGAGCGCCACCTGAATCTTCAGAGCGTTCTCATCATGCTCATCAGTTTCGTCCTCCGAAGTCTCCCTGATATAAAAGAAGCCACCGGCTTCACTGAAATGTAATTCGTAGCCGAGGTGCGCATACAGCTCAGTAAAGTGAGAGAGATGATTGAACACGAGGTTATACAGTGGGTTGTCTTCCCGCTCGGCCGTATGAACGTTCCACAGCTCGCGCAGCACGACCTTTCCGGCTGTCAGCTCCCGGTAAACCGCCGCACTCTGCTTCGGCAGAATTCCTGTGAAGCTTGATCGCTGCTGTTCTGTTGCTTCACTCACCTGATAGTGCTCCGTTCAACTGATGGGATGGCTCTTGAGCTGCTTCGAGTTGCCTGCGCCTGTAAACGAATTTTTGACCATTCTCATGGCTCAGCGTTCTGAATCTATTCACAGTGACCACTCGCCGCCCGTTTATGGAGCCGTTAGAAAGCCGATTCAGCGCACCAAGTAGATCGACAAACGAATAGCCTTCGATGAAGCCTTCCAGGCGACCATGCAGCTCCCGCACGAGGTCTGAACTCGATCTCAACTCAAGGGTATCAATCCACTGAAACAGCTTTTCGATTCTGCGGATATCCGTTAGAGCTGGTGTTGACGAAGCAGACAGCTGCGGGAGCTCAGGTGCCTGCGCAGATCGCTGCAGATCGGATAGACGTAGTTCGATTTCGGAAAATAATACCTGAAAATAGCTGACGCTCTCCCCAAACGCATACGGTTTCGGGCGAGAATGACTTTTCAGGCCGCTCATGAAACCACTGTCTTGAATAAAGTCCTGAGCGCTCAGACGGGTTTTCCTCAGATCCTGAGTCTGTGTCTCCCGATGCAGGGCCTGGAGGCGTTCAAAATGATGCGCCATCGCGTTGTACTGCAGCATGCCCTGCCTGGTCTTACGCAAAAAATTGTCAACTTCACGGGCGACCACTTCGATCGGTCGATGCATGGCATTGAGACTGAGCGCAGCCCTGAACAGCTGATTCGCAGCAGCTTCCCATCCGTTCCTGTCGAGCAGGCTCTTGATCGATTCGAGGGTAGCCAGAAGGTTATTACCATCCTCGAGATGGGTGTCAGGATTGAGGAAGGCCAATGTCGGCTTGAGGTGACGCTCGTATAGGTGGACGATCTGCTGCAGTAGTGTCTGCCTGAACTGGGCAAACTGTTCAGGTGATCGACTGGCTTTCGCAGAGACGGCCGCCAGATCGCTACTGATTCGTTGCATGCGGTCGATATTCTGCCGTAGCAATCCAATAAGTTGACTCACCTGTTCGTTTAGATCATCGATCAGCTCTACAAAATCAGGGTCGGCTCTGTGAAAGCTGGACACAAGCAAGCGGGCCTGGGAGTCCCATAAGCCGACGAGGCGGGTCCGCAGGCGCGCATCAGTCAGCTCCTGATATAAGGAAGCGTTGCAGGCACGCAGCAAACCGATCAGTGGCTCCTGGAACACCAGACGCTTCTCACCCTCGACATTGTCGATATCGACGACCAGGGTCGACTGAAACAGGTTATCGCTACTGAAGGCTCTGATGAGACGTAGTCGCTCACGAGCCTTCATGCTATCCGTATATTCGACGACCGCGTGCGTCAGATCCGACTCCCTGACGAAGCGCTCGCCAGCTCGATCCATGCGCTGGATCAGGCTGAACATGACACCGGGGTGCTCAAACAGTATCCGCGTCGTTTCGAGTGTACTGAATCGTTTACCCACCGTCGTGCTCCAGCAACTCGCTCTGCTCTTGCGAGAACCAGCCGCCAAATTCGCTTTCACTGGCAAAGCCCTCCGCCCCACCCCAGAACACGAGTGTCCGTTTCTTGTCGTAGGGCCGTGCGGTGCGCATCTGTCCGATCTCGAAGTGACGACCGATCTGGTAAATGAGCTCTGGACTGGCACTATGGGTCGCCGCCGCGAAGAGATTGAATCCTTGTCGCTTCAGCCGTTCAAGCAAGGCCGGCACCTGGCTGACATCCACGCTGGCCAGCTCGTCGAGCACCATCGGGAATTCCAGACGGATCCCAGGATATAGCACCCGTCGCAGCAGGCGCTGAACAAGCTCGAGATTGATCAGGGCCGTCGTCGATGTCGATTGTCCCTTGCGATCCAGTGTGGACTGATTCTCCTTACGGGTTCGATAGGAAATGCCTGTTATGACGCGATCCATTGTGAGGCGATAACCATGATGCCGAGCCGGACTGACACCAGTGGCATTCGAATCGAAAAACTCAGCAACAAAGACTTTCAGGCGCTCATAGAAGGCATCAGAGAGCAACTCGGCAGAAAAGGGATCGATCGCGGCGGACTCTTCCACGAGATTGCGAAACTTTGGGTGACAGTGAATGTCGACGCGGACCTCAGCAAGGTCGTTGATCGTGACGTCTTCGAGCTCCTTGTTGAGGCTGCGTTCGAAGCGCCTGATATGCTCGTCATTGGCCTTGAGCGCCTGTCTGTAAGACGCAACGGTTTCATTGTGTCCCTGTATCTGTTTTCGCAGCAGTTCACGGCGAGCCGGTAATTCGGAGAAAATGGTCTCCAGCGCCTGATAGGCTTCCCTGATCGTCGCTGAAGAGGGGCTTTCGTGGGTCCGCTGGCCATCACCATGATCGATGATACCCACCATGGCAAACTCACGGATATGTGACAGCACCGTCATCCGTAGTTGCTCGAAGTCTTCCAGTTGCAGGCGTATCTGGGAAAGCTGTTCCGCCTTGATTGATTCTGTTGGTAGAGGCGCCTCAGTTGTCGCATGTTCAAGGTGGCGTATCCTCGACTGAAGATTCCTCACCTCCTGCTCCAAGGCGAATAATCCGCTCTGTTGCGAATCAATAGTCGCCACAGCCGCACGATCAGCGGCGACACGAGACTGACAGCTTTGCAGTTCAGCCTGCTGGGTCTTCAGCGCCTCTTCCTGCTCTGCCTGCAACTCACGATTCTGTTCGATCGCAGTGGCGATATCGGCCAGTCTCAATTCAGCACCGGCAAGCCGTTGAAGCAGAACCAGATCCTTCTGGGTAGAGGTCAGTTCCTTTTTCAGCTTGTCTATTTTCTGAGGTCGTTCATCTGGACCCGAGCCGGTAACATCGAGGTCCGCTAGCTGATCCTGTAGATTGGCCTGCTCTATGGATAGCGACTTGCGCTGTGCCTGAAGATTCTCTGTTTCCTGCGGAGTATCGTTGAAGCTGATATCGAACCAGTCGAACACGCCGGTGAGGCCATCGGCCGTCTGGCGTTTGAAAAGACTCGCAAAACCATTTATCTGCGCAAGTTGTTCCGGCTCCAGGGGTCGGCCAGGGCTCGCTTGCAGCAAGCGCGGCTCAACCGCACGAAGTGGCGCCGCTACTGAGGCCTCGAGCTGCCGTCCAAGCTGGAACTCAGCGCCTGCTATCCGCAGATCAAGCGTTTCCATCTGTTTCTGCACAGTCTGGATCTTCTGCGACAGCCTGAGACGCTGCTGTTCCGCCTGGGCTTCGTTCTGCAGCGCGTTCAGTTGCTGCTCGAGCGCGTTCCGCTCATCCTTGAGCATATCTTCAACCTGATCTGGCCGCATACCAGAGTAGCGCGACAGCAGGACCTCGCCATCACGCTGGTCGCTATCTGCCCGCTTCTGCATTTTCTCGTTCTCGCGGAGTGCCCCACTAGACTCCTGAACAGCACGCTCCAGTTCCGCGACTTTCTGACGGAGCGATTTCAACTCGGATTCCCGCGCACCCAGCGTGTCTGCCAGGGCCGCACGCTGAGCCTTCGTCGAGACCAGCACAGCACTCAGGCCATCTCGAAATGCCGCAAATTCATGTTGAGTCTGAGCCAGCTCTCGATATCGATGATAGGCCGTGTATAAACGATCATAGCGGGACTGCTCCCTTTCGACCGTAGTCAGCCCCTCATCCTGCGCTTTCAGATCTTCGTGCCGCCGCAGGAACTGGTCGATATCAAAATCCAGTGCATCGGCGGAAAACTTCTTGTCCGCTTCGACGATACTTGCCACGGCAGCAGCCATGGCCTTGTCGTTGGCACTCATTTCGAACAGCAGCAGAATGAGGGTGCGTAGTGATTCCACCCGGCGATCATCGATATCGCTCAATGGCAGCACGCAGTACCGCATCGCCTCCTGCGACATCATTTCGCTGGCATACAGCATGCTGCGAAGTCTCGCGGTGTCGCTGGTAAACACACTGTCGCGCGAGTATTTTTTCGCAGCCTCCGTGAGTGTACGCAGAGAAAGATTCGGCACTGCACGCCCTATGCCGTCATCGTCACCAGTCGTGTCCCAGAACAGTGGCCTTAGCTCACTGTAAGGCGCCGGAACAAATATTCGTCCGTAGCCGAGCTCACGTGTCTGCGACTGGCTGCGATGCAGAATCTGACAATGTGTGCCCACGGGATTGCGGACTTCCATGATAAGGAAGCTGTGCATTCCCGGGAAATAATGTTGAAAGCTTTCTTCCTTGCTGTAGTAGCTGCCAGCGCTGGCATTGCGGAAAGCGAACTTTAGACGGCTGTTACGGAAGTTATTCTCGGGCAGGAGAAACAGGCGCAGCGAATTGAGCAGACTGGATTTACCCAGGTTGCCGCTGCCCAGCAGCAATGCATGCTGATCGACGGGAATTTCTATATAACAGAACCCCGCGGAGTCGACCAACACGAGTCGTCTAATCTCGAAGCTAAAAGGCTGCGAGCGCGCCGGGTGTGGGCTGTCGGGGTGCTGATCTGACATATCTGTCCGTTCTCTAGGGTTGTTCGATTGGTAGCGGATGCGCCAGGAGGCATGATACACCAGCAGAAAAGCGGCTTCAGTCGGCGTCTGATGCGAGTTACCCTGCAAGGCAGCAGATACACGACTATGCGGCGTCACCGGCCGGATATCCGGAAAGCGTCATCTGGAGAGTCCTAGCAGTTCGCCGAGCCCGGAAGAGCGCACGACACGGTGTCTGGCGGCGTCTATGAAAATCTGCTCATCGGGCACCAGCACACTGAACCAGTTTCTGGCTCTGGTAATGCCCGTGTAGATCAGCTCACGTGTCAGGACAGGACTTGGCCTGTCAGGCAGGACGAGACAGGTGTGGCCGAATTCCGAGCCCTGCGATTTGTGCACGGTCATCGCAAACACGGTCTCGACTGACTGCAGTCGGCTAGGCGAAACCCATCGAATGCCACCTGAGCCGTCGCTCAGAGGAAAGGCGACACGCAAAATTCTGCCTGTCGCGCGCGCTTCACTCGAGCCCGCAATGCCAGCCGGCACGCTCAGCGTGATACCCACGTCGCCGTTCATCAGTTTGAGTCCGTAGTCGTTTCGGGTAACAAGGACCGGGCGTCCAGCGTACCAATTACCCGAGCGCTGGATAAGGTTTCTGGCACGCAGCGCTTCAGCGATAGTGTCATTAAGCCCAGACACACCATAGGGTCCGGCACGCAATGCGCAAAGCACCTGGAAACGCGAAAAGGCCTCGAGAACCCGTTTTGCCCACTCATCAAAAACGGATAGGGGCGCATCGTCGGCAGGTTTCGAGTTGCGCATGGTTTCCAGGTAGTGGTGGTAACCCACTGGGCCGTTCTCAGACCAGATATCGGCAAGCGAGGCGGCGACCGGAAAGCTCGCGGGACTGCCGCTCAGAGCATGGTCTGCGATAACGGCCATAGAAGCGGCTACCGAACCCCTTAGCCTGAGCCAGGCGACGTCGGTATACCGTCCGAGCTGGAATGGTTGCAAGGCTGCGCTGTCCAGCGTCCCGGCATTGATCAACTCAGCCAGCGCCTTGATGCCGCTGTCATCTCCGAAGCGCCAGGTTCTTCTCAACATGGCAATACCCTGGTCAATGCTCTTGTCGCCGGCGAACTGTGTATCAGCGACTATAAAATCCTTCGTGATGGCCTGCTTTGCGACCTTCAGCAACCATTGCGAGGTCGCCGGTGTGTAGGCGCCTTCATTCGCGCGCTGACAGAGCTCGCCCAGCACCGCGCCAGCATCGACTGACGATAGCTGGTCCTTGTCGCCAAGCAGTATGAGACGGGCCTGGGGTGGCAGCGCCTGGAAAACAGCAGCCATCATTTCGACATCCACCATCGAAGCTTCATCGATGACCAATACATCAATTGGCAAAAGATTGTTCGCGTGATGGCGGAATTTTCTGGTGCCAGGACGAGTTCCCAGTAGACGATGCAGCGTTGTAACCACCTTTGGAATGCTGGCCTTCAGCTGATCGCTATCGGCCAGACCGGCAAGCGAAAGCGCTTCCACGGAGCCAGAAATCGATTCACTGAGCCTGGCAGCCGCCTTCCCCGTAGGCGCTGCCAATCTAATGCGCAGCGGTCGTCTATGACTGACTTCAGCATCCTGCATCGCGACCGCCTGAAGCACCACCAACAGGCGCAGTACAGTAGTTGTCTTTCCGGTGCCAGGACCGCCAGTAATAATGCTGAACTGACTGCGGGCAGCTAACGCACAGGCGATTTTCTGCCAATCCTCGACCCCAGGCTCCAGGGTGCCGTCGCTTGCGAACATCACGTCAAGGATTTGTGAGAGCTGACTGGCTGCCTCAGAGTCTGGCGAGCTGCAGGCGACCGCAGCTTCAAGTCTCGACTGGATACCGGTGGCAATGATCTGCTCATAAGTCCACAGGCGCCTCAGGTAAAGGCGGGGGCCCATACGGACGAGGGGCGTCGGGGCAGCCGGGTGCTCAGCGACAGAAATGCAGCTCACCGTAGACGGCTCATCGAGCG
The DNA here is from genome assembly GCA_002354735.1 of Gammaproteobacteria bacterium UBA2679. Taxonomy (GTDB): domain Bacteria; phylum Pseudomonadota; class Gammaproteobacteria; order Pseudomonadales; family Oleiphilaceae; genus Allohahella. Next base: position 620,565 of record DEMD01000003.1, read on the forward strand.
CCGACTCCCAATCTTCAAGGGTCACTGAGCTCAGTAAGACAGAAGGGCGAATGGTGGCGCCTATACCGGTTTTCGGAATGGCGTTTTCCGGCGGTAAAACCAGTATGGCGTCGGGGTCGTGTGAAGCCAGTTGTCCAATATGCAGACAGACATGACCCCGCCCGACCTGATGAGAGGTCAATGCCGCTGCGAGTAGCAGGAGCGGCGACAGCGCTTCTTCACGTTCGGCGGCCTGCCTGGCGAGGAATCGGGCGAAGGCCACGTCCAGCGCGCGCAGCCAATCCGCGGCCAGCCAGCTGTCGAGGAGGGCCAGCATGGCCTCTGTGGAACGCAGGGAGTCTTTGGTCATTCTGCGTCCGCCTCACCGCAGAATAGCGAATCGAGCGCTTCTATCATTGCCAAAGGTGGCTTTTCAGTGAAAATGCCATGATTGGCAGCCTCATGACCGCGCAGAAAGAAATAGATAGCGCCGCCGACATCGCGCTCATAGTCATACGCGCGCAAGCGAGCTCGTAACAGGCGATGCAGGGCCAGCAGGTACAGCGAAAACTGAAGATCGTAGCGCTTTCCCAGAATCGCCTGATGCATGGCCTCCTGTGTGTAGGCAGTATCGTCCGCGCCCAGATGATTCGACTTGTAATCGAGCACATAATAACGTCCCTCGTGTTCGAACACGAGATCGATAAAACCCTTCAGCATGCCATTCAAGGTCATAGCTGCGAGCGCAGGTCTGTCTGCGCCACCGAAGGTATAGCGATTGAGCAGCCTATCGAGCGCGTGGGTATCCACGGCCCTCGTTTCGAACCAGAACTCAAGCTCGACCTGATAGCTCCGAACTGAAGAAAGCGTGAATCCCTTCTGTGCTGAGCCATCCACCGGGACCTGAAGCAGCGCTAGCAACCAATGCTCGAGTGGGTCGATCCAGTGCTTCCAGCCACGCGAAAAACAGCGCCGCCGCAACATGTCACGTAGCTCGTCAGTCGCTTTACCAGAGGCCACCACGGAAAAGCCCTGCTCCGCCACCCACTCGAGCAATCCATGCAGAAACACGCCAGCGACGGCTCCACGCGGAAAGTCGTGTTGTATTGCGTGACCCTGAAATGCTACGGACGAAACGAACTCATCGTCTGTTGCCAGCTCGTCACCTGCAGTTGCCTCCTGGGATGAGTCCGGCGTTGGCAGTCTGGACGCAATAGCCGAGTAGCTAGCAATCCACCAGTTTTCCCGCGCTACCCGCCCGGGCGTCAATGCGGGCCCCAGTTGCTCCAGCCTGGTCTCGGCAATACATACGGCATCAGGCTCCGGCACTGGCTCAACTACGATGGCCCCTTCTGACGCCCCGGCGCCAGCAGCCAGGCGCTGCAGTGCCTCATTGAGAGTGCCATCGGAAGGGCGTGAACCAGTAAGATAGCCCAGTCCGCTACGGTCCCAGTCCCGGGTGTCGGCAACTCCGACCCACGTTCGATAACGAGCACGTGTTAACGCGACGTAGAGCTTGCGAATATCTTCGGCAAGGCGCTCGTCGTCCGCCTGCCCGAGCGGCACGTCATCTTTGCCGTGTCCGGTGTGCAGCCGACCTTCCTCATCGTGCCATTTGATGAGGCTGTCTTTTTTCTGCACAGCCCTGAAGTTGATTGCAAAGGGAAGAAATACCAACGGATACTCAAGCCCCTTGGACTTATGCACCGTCACAACCTGTACGACCTCTGCATCACTCTCAAGCCGAACCTGCAACAGTTCATTGCCCCCTGGTCTGCTCTCCAGCATGTTGACGTAATGCCGGATGAGCCCATGTCGGCCTTCGATATGAGCGCTTGCCTGTTGCAGGACCTCTGCGATGTGCAGCAGATCCGTGAGCTGGCGTTCTCCATCGGCTCCACCAATCAGGCGTGCTGGAATACCAAACTCAATAAGCAATGCGCGAAGCATGGGCAGGACACCTTGCGACTGCCACACCTCCCCAAGTTTGGAGAAGCGCTCTATTTCTGCTTCCATCAATAGTTCGTTTTCGCTCAAGGCGGCCAGATACGCGTCTTCAATACCCATCGATGGCGTAGCCAGCGCTGCTCGAAGCAGGTTTAACTGCAGCGGGTCGGCGCAGGCATTCAGCCAGTAACGGATTTCCCGGGCCTGAGGCGTGTCGAGGACTGATTCACGGTCTGAAAGATAGACGCTCGGGACGCCTCGTTTGCGTAAGGCCTGTCTGACTGCAGCTGCCTCCGTACCCTTGTTGACGAGCACCGCAATGTCACCCGCTCTGAGCTGTGAGAATCGATCGCCCGTAGAGAAGCCGGTTTGCCCGGCCTCCGCCTGATTCAATAGTTGTACAATATGGGTCGCACAGGCCTCGCTCAGGTGCTCGACATAGTCATTCTTGTTCACACCCTTGCCAGGGTTCTCTTCGGGCATGGTCCAGAAGTTGAGCGCTGCAGTCTGATTGCTAGCGTCGACCCACACCGTCTCCGGCTCACGTGCGTTGACCCTGACGAAGGGCAGCTGATTATCATCCGGCGTACCAAACATGAAGGCCGCACGTGGCAAGGCTTCATCGGCTTGGGCGAAAAGCTGATTCACCGCGTTAACCATCGCTGGTGACGAACGATAGTTGGTGTCGAGTGAATAATGGCGACCTGCAGTGGCTCTTCGTGCCTGAAGATAGGTGTAGATGTCTGCATTTCTGAATGCGTAGATTGCCTGTTTTGGGTCGCCAATCAGAAACAGGCCATTGGGAGGAGAAACATCCGTCTCTGACTCAGTCACCACCCTCTTGCCGATTTGATAAATCTGTTTGAAGATGCTGTATTGAACCGGATCGGTATCCTGGAACTCGTCGATCATGGCGACCGGAAACTGGCTACGTATGATTGCCGCGAGCGCCTGTCCACCCTGGCCGAGGAGCGCCCTGTTGAGTTGCAGCAGAATATCGTCAAAACCGAGCTCAGCACGACGCTGTTTTTCCAGCTCCAGACGCTGTCGTACCCACTTGACAGCATGGGCCAGTGAAGAGGGCCGGCAATCAGGTAGCCAGTTCCGGCTATGTCGAATTTCTTTCAGAGCATCCCAGGCGGGGTGGGCAATTAGCGCATCGCTGCGCTGGTCCGGCTTCTTGACAGCATCTTCAAGACCGTCGGGTGTGAAGCGCTCGTAAGCGCTGTCTGTCAAAAGCAACTCACACGCCGTCTCATCTTCAAGCCACTCACGGATTTGAAGAAGCCATCTCTTGCACGTATCTGTTCGCAGCTTTCGGCCATCGAACACTTTCTCAGGCAAGGCTGCAGCAAAGCGATTCTCCAGATCGGGAAGCCACTCACGCCAAGGCGTCTTGATGGCCGCCGCTTTTTGCAGACGTTCTGCGTTGATTCTGCTGATGATCTCGACGAGCGAAGCATCCGCATCATCCTGCTCTGAATCACTATCGATCCCGAGACGCGGCACAATATCGGCAAGCAAAGCGTTGGGAGTCTTCCAGTGCTCGTGAATTTCGTCAACGAGCGTGCGATCGAGTTGATAGACATGGGTACGCCAGTAATCTCGAACGGCTTCAGTCATGACGGCGGACAGGTCGGTCTGGAGCGTCTGTCTGAAAAAACTTCCGCTGGCAAAGGCATGCTCGCCCAGCATTCGGTTACACCAGGCATGAATGGTTGAAACGGCCGCCTCGTCCATCCACTCCGCAGCGCGCTGCAGTTTTCTCGCACAAGCTGCCCACTCATTGGCCGGAATGTCCTGCCGCAGACACAGCAGCAATGGATCTTGCGTGGCACTGGGCTGACTAGCCGAGAAGCATGCCGCTGCTTCAACAAGCCGCGCCCGAATCCGGTCACGCAATTCCTTCGCTGCCGCATCGGTAAAGGTGACCACCAGAATATCCGGCGGCGTGAGCCCTGCCCCGAGCGTGCCATCCGCACGATGTCCCAGTACCAGGCGCACGTACAGAAATGCAATGGTGAACGTTTTTCCAGTGCCGGCACTGGCTTCAATGAGCCGGCTACCATGCAGCGGGAAGCGCAGTGGGTCCAGGCGCTGAATAGCTTCTGTGGCTTTGACGCTCATTTCGGAGCAGCCTTAACATTTTGCCACAAGGGCACATAAAGTGTTGTTATGAGCCTGGAAAACTCGGGATCCTCTGCCAACATGGAGAAATCAGCAAAGGCGCGCTGCAGGTAGCCCTGATCGAATTCAAGCTCCCTGAGGAAAGCGGCCTCTGCAGCTTCCATGTCGAGTATGGGCCCCCTGCTCTCTTCGTCGCCCATACTCTTGATAGCAGCAAAGCCCGAAGATAGCGCCAGCGGCAGCGGCTTTTTCACGCCGATGAGCCAGGCGGCAAGCATATCCCGAAAGTACACTTCTGCTCGTTCGGCCTCGAGCGGCGTAAAGATTATCGAGCCATTCTTGCTAACCAGCTCTGTAGTCATACGGTACCGCCCCATCCCGATAACGGGAAGGTGAGCGGCAACATGTGTGACCCACCCTTGCATCATCGTTTTGAAGTGATAGGTCGCCGATGACTTACCTGGATTATTGATGAGTGAGGAGGACATCAGAACCAGACGACACAGCTCGCCGGACTCATTTTCCCGCAGTTCGTCGATGGTATCCTCGACATCCACCAGCATTCCGCCTGACTCAGAAGAATACTCCGGATAGCTATAGCTGACCGGGATACGAAGTTGGCTGCAATTCGGCCAGCGTGCGAGTGCCTTGTGATAGCGCCGGTGCAAGTCCTGCATCGGCTCGGCCACGAGCTCGTGCAGCAAGGCTGTAGTGCTGCCCATGCCAAGTCGCCCCTGGTTAGCCATACGTTCAATGCGGCGGCTTGCCTCTGCCAGCATTTCATCGGGGTCGGCAGTCGACTTCACAATATCGCCGATCAGCTCGTCCTGTAGCGTCCACTTCGCCAATCCGTCCAACTCGAAAACTTCTGCGTCCTGCTGCTCCCACTCGGCTAGAGAGAAATCGACGCCAAGCCGATGCTGATAGAAATACTGGACAGGATGCCGAAGAAATCGTGCCAGTTCGTTGAGCTGAATGGGATCAGCCCGAGCATTTTCGCGGCTGTTTGATATAGCGGCTCGAGTGCCTGCTTCGGTCGGGCTAAGGCTTGCCGTGACATGAGCGCTACGCCAGGTATGATCAAAACTGAACAGGGTTCTGCTCGAAAGAATATCAATAATGCCTTCGGACGCAGCCGGATTTGCTGGGCGCTCCCGCTGAGGAAAATACTGTCGACTGAAGGGCTGCAGAGGGTGCTCTGTCGTAAGCGCCTGTGAAACGGCACCCGCTGGCCTGGTGTGACTGGCGTCCAGCACCCAGCAAGCGTCGATATGATCACGCAACTGCGCCACCAGAACCGACGGTGGCCGCATCGCGTTGTCCTTGATGCTCCGACCGACCCAGCTGATGTAGAACTGCTGCCGGGCTGACAGCATGGCCTCCAGAAAAAGATAACGATCATCCTCCCGGCGCGAGCGATCGCCCGGGCGATAGTCTTTCCCCATCAGATCGAAATCGACGGGCGGACGGCTGCGGGGATAGTCTCCATCATTCATACCGAGCAGACAGACATAGCGAAATGGAATCGCTCGCATCGGCATCAGGGTCGCAAAGTTGACGCGCCCAGCAAGAAAACGCTGATTCAGCCCCTTATCTTCAAGCCCCTCGATCCAGACCTCGCGAACGATGGCAAGCGGAATGTCATGAGCCTTGCCCTCTGAGCCATCCTCATCCAGCTGTGCCTCCCGACACGCAGAGTGCCACTGGGCGACAGCGTCCTGAAGCCGGACGAGAACAAGCAGGTCATCTTGACCCTGGGGCGCGAAAAATTTCGCCTGTAGCTCAGCCAGTCGATCCACCCAGCACTGAGGCGAGCAGTCGGTCTGCAGCAGCTGCCAAAGCCAGTCTAATGCGCTGACAAACTCATCCAGCAGCCCAGCCAGTCGAGCCTCCAGTCCTCCAATTTCGCCATAAGGCTCAACACCGCACCAGGCCTCGCTATCGCCTAGACTATAGCCGAGAATCATTCGCTCAAGGCCAAAGCGCCAGGTGTTACGATGCATACCTTGTGGCAAGCCAAGTTCCGCACGCTGAGCGGCATCAAGGCCCCAGCAGATGTTCGCGCCACGGATCCAGTCGAGTAGCTGAGGCAAGTCGTCCTCGCCGATGTCGAAACGGGCACGAATAGCGGGAACTTCGAGCAGCGTCATGATTTCGACCGCGCCGAAACGGCTCTCCGGCAATGACAGCAAACATTCCAGCGCCACCACGATGGGTTGCCGGTGGCGCAGCCCCTGATCTGAGATGCTAAAGGGAATGCTGTAGCGTTCATCTGCATCGTGCCGCCCGAAAACAGCCTGAATTCCCGGGGCATAACTGTTGATGTCCGGCACCATCACCATGATATCCCTTGGGCGCAGGGTGGCGTCGGCACTGAATGCAGCGAGAAGCTGGTCGTGCAGTATCTCGAGCTCGCGCTGCGGGCTATGTGCGACATGAAAAATGATCGACTGGTCCCTGGTGGGATCTACTGCGGGCCAGTGAGCTCTGGACTCCTGACACGGCCGCAGCGAGACGATGTCATCCTGCAGCTGATGCAGCAGACCCTTGCCCTCTGGAGAGCGGAAGATGTCCACCCGCTGACCCGCCGTGTAGAACTGCGAACGATAGGCTTCCGGATCGTCGAACTCGTCGAGCAGGCGGATATAATCACGCCCCTGCTTACCCCAGGCGGCCAACAGGGGCTGCGCATGCAGGTGCATTTCCTTATCGTCGATATCGACAGGCATGGCAGCTTTGCGTTGCGATCGATGCCGCGTCGCTCGCAGGAGGTCCCTATCACTGACAATGTCCGCCCAGTAGTATTGGCAGGGATTGTGGACGCAGAGTACGACCTGCGAGAAACGGCCGAGCACATCGAGCACTTCAAGTGTCTGCTGGGGGAGCGAGGAGACGCCGAAAACCACGATACGGCGCGGCAGTCCTGGCGGTCGCTCATGCGACATGAGCTTTAGCCCCCTGCTCTTGAAACGCTCATGAATACTCGCGCGACTGCCCGCATAGCCGGGTGCATTCGCCATGTCAGCTATGAGCCGACGCCAGAGTTCCGGCTGCCACTGAAAATCTTCAGGCAGGGGCTTGGGTTCCCCACGCGCAGGCCGAATCATGTCAGTGCCGGCTATCCAGTCCGATAGCCAGTCGGCCCTGAAAACCCCGTATTGTTCATACAGCTCGGCTAGCCGCTGAGCTAACTGGTAGAGCCGCTGATCGCCCCGTGCACCACCGAGGAATCTTGCAAGCGGGCTGAAGACCTCCTCCTCGGCGAGGTCTGGCAGCAGCCTGAAAAGCCGCCAGACCAGCCTCTCCTTGTCGAACGGCGAGCGCTCCGGAATCCTGTCTTCGGTGAGCACGCTTCTGTAGGCCTGCCAGACAAAACGATGAGGAAGCAGAAAGCTGTTTGCCGCACTGATGCCGCATCCCCCGCCCTCGTCAGTACTGTTCTCCGCCAGCGCCAGTTTGAGCCACTGGGCGATACCGTTGCTCTGCACAAGGAACACTTCGTTTTCAAGTGGGGGGATGGGATATTGTCTGGTCAGCCAGACCACCATCTGTCGCAGATCTTCGAGATGGTTGGCGTGAATAGCCTGCAGTCCCACGGGGACGAGGGGCTCTTCGACCGTCGCTAATGCTTGAAACATTTGAGATTCCTGACTGCTGGGAGCGGCACCGCTGCTGCCCGACACCTTATACTACATTCATTCGGTTCACAGCAGAGACTGGGCCAGCCTAAAGTAGTACAACGACAGCATCCGTCGCAAACAGCGAGCCGGATTCGATCATATTCGAGCCACTCATGGTTAAACTGGTCTGAACCATCGTAAGGACCATTATCCATTGATGGATGAATTCATCACACGACTCAATCAGGTTAAAAAATCCATGAAATCTGACGGCACTATTTTTCGGCTTACCCAATCGCTTCAGCACAATTCGGTGGGAAAGTAGACATGAGCGACCGTACCATCCGCCTCGTACTCGCGATTGGGGATCCTAAGCCAGAGCGCTGGACCGAACCGCTGAAATCATCACTACCGGGAGCCAGTATTGAAGTCTTTTCGGAAAATACACCAATTGGTGAAGCAGATTACGCCATTGTCTGGCGGCCACCCGCTGCATTGTTCGAGCAGCAAACGCGCCTCAAGGCAATCTTCTGTATCGGAGCTGGTGTAGATGGACTCATAGCCGTGCCTACCCTGCCAGACGATGTTCCGGTCGTCCGGCTCGAAAATGCTGGTATGGCCGTGCAGATGGCAGAATACGTCGCTTACCAGATCATCGACGTGTCCCGCGACATGAGCCTTTACCGCGAACAACAGGCCCGCAACATATGGAAACCACAGCGACCTATAGATAGGCCAGCATGGCCCGTCGGCATCATGGGCCTCGGCCAGATTGGCGGGCGAGTCGCGAAGATGCTCACTCAGCTCGAATATCCCGTACATGGCTGGTCACGATCGCGGCACGAAATCGATCAGGTGCGCAGCTATGCAGGACAGGACGAGTTCAAAGACTTCCTGAATGCGAGTCGGATCCTGGTCAATACACTGCCACTGACTGATGACACCCGAGGCATCATCAATGCTGAAACCATCGATCAACTGCTGCCCGAAGCCGTTATCATCAACGTAGGTCGTGGCGGTCACCTTAACGAGAACGACTTGCTCAAGGCGCTAGCCGAGCGACGCGTCATGCGTGCAGCGCTCGATGTGTTCGAGAATGAACCCCTACCAGAGGAGTATCCATTCTGGCGTGACCCTCACATCCGAATAACGCCTCATGTGGCGGCAACCACGCTTCGCAACGAAACCATCGCCCAGATTGCAGACAAGATCCTTGCACTGGAAGCCGGTCGTACTATCACGGGCATCGTGGACCGGCAGTATAATTACTGACCTGGAGATTTTATGGCTACAGCACACTGGGACGATCTGCTCCTTTTCAATGAACAGCTCGATGAAACCGAAAGGCAGGTACAGCGCAGCATTCGGACCTTCTGTGATTCACAGCTCTTCCCCACCATTCTCATGGCAAACCGATTGGAGCGCTTTGACGCGGGACTGTTCAAAGCCATGGGCGATCTCGGCATGTTGGGCGCCACATTGCCAGAGCTGTACGGTGGGCCCGGTCTTAGTCATGTCTGTTACGGTCTGATTGCCCGGGAAGTCGAACGGGTCGATTCTGCCTATCGCTCGGCGTTGAGCGTCCAGTCATCCCTGGTGATCTTCCCTATCCTCACCTATGGCTCCGATGCCTTGAAAAAACGTCTGCTACCAGACCTCGCCGCCGGCCGCAGGATCGGCTGTTTCGGTCTGACAGAACCGGATCACGGCTCCGATCCCGGACAGATGGCAAGCCGCGCCGTGAAGGTCGATGGCGGATATCGCTTGAACGGCGCGAAGACATGGATCACTAACGCGCCCATTGCAGACGTTTTCGTCGTGTGGGCGAAGCTGGATGATCAAATCACCGGCTTCGTAATTGAGCGGGACAATACCAGTGACGACGGGCTCACCACGCCGAGAATCGACGGCAAGTTTTCCTTGAGAGCTTCAGAAACAGGATCAATTTTCATGGATGACGTATTCGTCCCGGATGAGAACAGACTCGATGTCATTGGTCTGAAAGGTCCGCTCAGCTGTCTCACCAAAGCTCGCTACGGCATCTGCTGGGGCGCTCTCGGCGCTGCCGAGTTCTGTTGGCATGCAGCGCGACGTTACACCATGGCGCGTCATCAGTTCGGGCGACCACTCGCTGCCACGCAGTTGATTCAGAAAAAGCTCGCTGACATGCAGACTGAAATTTCACTAGGCCTGCAGTCGGCATTACAGCTAGGGCGTATGATGGATGCAGGGACAGCCTCACCAGAGGCCGTGTCGATGCTGAAGCGGAACAATTGCGGCAAGGCACTCGATATCGCCCGCACTGCAAGGGATATGCATGGCGGCAATGGCATTTCAGATGAGTATCACGTGATTCGACATGTCATGAACCTGGAGGCCGTCAATACCTACGAGGGCACCCACGATGTTCACGCGCTCATACTCGGCAAGCTGCAGACGGGGCTACAGGCTTTCAACTAGCTTTAGCACATAACGAAAAAAGCCCCTCGAAAGGGGCTTCTGTAGGAGCTGGAACGCTCCAGTTACACGCTTACTTGCTACGACGTGACAGTCTCAGAGCAGCAACACCCAGTGCCAGAAGGCCCAGTGTGGCTGGTGCTGGTACGTCGAGTTCTGTGTCAGGACGCAGATCCAGGTCGAAGTTCAGGTCCCAGTGGTTGCCGCCGGTGAACATTGGCGTGCCATTGGCAGAGAACATGTCCAGCCAGGTAGAGCCGCCGAAAGCATCGGTCTTGTCGTTTGCACCAGTACCGATCTGGAATACCGGCATTTTACCAATGTTGTCCGGTGCGCCAACCAACTTTGCGAAGTAGGTTGTGGTGTTCACTGTGATCGAGCTGTCTGCAGACAGACCGGTGTAGAACGTCCAGTCAGCTGTGTTGGCGGATCCACCAGTCTTCACCGGCGCATAGGTATTGGTAAAGCCAGTAAAAGTCATGTCGAACGAGGCATTGATGCCGTACTTGTTCTGGGCAGAACCAACCAGCTTGGCAGTGCCGTCATCGAACGTAGTCAGTGTGGCGCCGTCCTGGATGCTGTAGAAGTGCGCACAGCCTGACTTTGAACCACGCAGCAGGGTGCTGGTGTAGAGACCGTAAGCAGGATTACCACATGAAGAAGAAGACTGAGCTTGGTTCTTCACGTCATATACGCTGATCACTGCAGCAGAAGCTGGAACTGAAAGCGCAACAGCAAGAGCGGTCAGAGCAAAACTTTTGATAGTCATGGAAGTTCTCATTTTTAAATAATCCTGCGCAACTGGGTTAAGACTCAAGGAAGCCTGCATGCCAATCATTGGCATCTGCAGCTACGACGTTTAGCATTACTGATCTATTCGTTCGTGATGAACATATAGCAACCGCCATGCCATGTTTACAAGCCCATGAACTAATTGGATATTTGTTCGGCGGGGTCAAAGCAACTGTAAGCGTATGTATAGGAAATTGACAAAACTTAACACGATGAAACGAGATCGAACGCCATTTTCAGGCTTGTTGGCTCATGCGGCCTCTGCCGCCGCAGCTGTATGATTTTTCGACTGCCGTTTACTACCTATCTGCTTGCAGTAGTGCTTTCTGTACCGATTCCAGCGCTGTAAGCAGAACAGCCTTCTGGGTTCCGATGTTCATGCGCATAAAGCCGCTACCCGCCTTTCCGAACGTTATTCCCGGATTCATGCCTATGCCCGCTTCCTTCACGAAAAAATGCTTGAGCTCACGATCCGTCCACCCCCGTGACTGGCACAGGATGCGGCAATCCAGCCAGAGCAGATAGGTACCCTCGGAAGGCATCACACTGATCTCAGGTAAGTTAGCCTGTATGAAGGCTGCGACGAAGCGCCTGTTTTCTTCAACATATCGCATCATTTCATCGAGCCAGGCTTCGCCACCAGCGTAAGCGGCTTCACACGCCGTGAGACTGAAGGGATTGCCGACTTCGATGTGCAGCGACGCGAAAACTTTTGCGAGCGCCTTGCGTTGGTCTTCGTCATCCACCACCAGCGTTGATAGACCGAGGCCAGGCACGTTAAAGCTCTTGCTCGGTGCCAGGGTCGTGATGACCCGCCCGGGCTTGTCCGCAAGCAGCGCAAGTGGGGTATGCGTATGCCCCTCAAATACGAGATCACAATGAATCTCATCGGATATCACCAGCATGTCATGCTCTGCAGCGATCGAGAGCAGGCGTCGCAGCTCATCACGGTGCCAAACGCGTCCCACGGGATTGTGAGGCGAGCAGAGGATTAACATGCGCGCACCCTCTCTGGCGCAATGTTCGAGGTGATCAAAATCCAGCTCGTAGCGGTCGCCCCTGAGGCGCAAAGGGTTTTCCACAAGGCGGCGGCCGGTGCTCGCTGCAATGTTGAAGAACGGCGCGTAGACGGGCGTCTGTATAACGATCGCATCTTCAGGTTGCGTCAGCGCAAGCACCGCCGCGTGTATGGACGGCACTACACCTGGCGCAAGCATGATCGACTGCCGCTCAATCGGGAAGTCATGACGACGTTTGAACCAGTCGATCATGGCCTGATATAGGCTCTCTGGCGCCATCGAATAGCCATAGATCGGATGCTGTGCGCGTCGAACCAGGGCGTCGCTGACAGCGGGCGGAACGGCAAAATCGGTATCCGCCACCCATAATGGAATTATGTCATCTGCTCCAAAAACCGCACTGCGAGCGTCGAATTTGACGGAATTTGTTCCGGCTCTGGCTGTAGGCGCGTCGAAATCGAAAGGCAAGGATGTTCTCCAGTAGAAGTGTGTCATCGACCCCATCGGTCAGGCCACTGTGCAGTCGTGTCTGCCGATGGGCAAAGAGGGGCATGATGGCGTAAAACGGCTCATGCGGAAAGCAAAGTGGGGACGAGGACTGCCATCTTTTAGCTGCCTTTCGATTTCCCATCGCTCCAATCAGCCGGGCTGACATAGTTACGATCTTCACCCTCCGAGTTTGGGTGCAGGCGCAGGAACAGCCGTTCAAGAGCGAAGATGGTGACGACGCCGCCTGCTGCCCAATAGAGCACATACAGGTCCTGTCGCCACTTCAGCCAGATGAAACCGGTGAGCACGATCAGGTCGAGGATGATCGCTGTGATCATCACCCAAGCTTTGGCGTCGATGTCTTTTCGGAGGTAGCGCAAGACGCCCCAGTGAACGGCAATGTCCATGATGAGGTAGAAGATCGCACCCAGTGAAGCGATCCTGCTGAGATCGAAGAATACCGTTAGCAAGGCTGCGGTGATGCAGATGTATACCAGCATATGTGTCTGGATATGACCGCTCATGCCCAGGTGACGGTGTGGAATGATCTCCATCTTGGTAAGCATCGCCATCATTCTGGATACTGCGAAGATACTGGCCAGGATACCGGAGGCTGTCGCGATGATGGCCACACCAACGGTGAACCAGACACCATATGCGCCGAAGGCAGGTCGGGAGGCTTCAGCCAGCGCGTAGTCCCGGGCCTGAACAATCTCCGGTATGGTCAGGGTGGAGCCCACGGCCCAACCCACGAGCAGGTAGACGATGAGGCAGATGGTGAGCGAAATAATGATGGCTCTGCCGACATTCTTCTCGGGATTGCTGAGCTCGCTGCCGCTGTTGGTAATTGTGGTGAAGCCCTTGTACGCCAGGATACCCAGCGCCACCGCGGCTACGAAACCCAGCATGCCGTCTGCTGCGCCTTCACTGCTTCCAATGTTGCTGGCGGGCTCGAAGGAAAATCCTGCCATGTATAGCGTTGCACCCGCGAAGAGCAGGATGCCGCCAATCTTTAGGGCGGCAGCCACCATCGAGATTCGGCTGATCAGCTTGTTCGTCGCTACGTTAACGGCAAAGGCCGCCGCGATGAGCAATACACCAAGTATCGGTATCCAGTTTGAATCCTTGCTGCCGCCGAAGGCTTGCATGGTATAGGTACCAAAGGTACGGGCGACCAGACTTTCATTAATGATCATGGAAAAGACCATGAGCAGTGCACAGGCACCGGTCATCACACTGCGCCCATAGGCCTTCTCGAGAAACATGCCGATGCCACCGGCAGAGGGATAGGCGTTGGCCATCTTTACATAGCTGTAGGCGCTGAAGCCGCTGACGATAGCGGCAACAAGAAACGCGAGTGGGAAGATTGGTCCGGCCATCTCGGCCACTTGCCCCGTCAGGGCGAAGATGCCTGCGCCTATCATGACGCCTGTGCCCATGGCTACGGCGCCTGTCAGTGACAGGCTACCGGATTTGTAGTGGTCACTCATGCGCTAATTCCTGAGCTAAGGGAACTGGAGAAGACGGGCAGAACTTATCTGCCCTTCATGAGATATCAGGCTGCCATTTTTCGACATTCCTGAGCGCAGCGCTTGCAGGCTTCTGCACACTTTTGGCAGTGATCAGCGTCGTGACGCTCGCACTCTGCGCCGCAGGCTTCGCAAATTTCCGCGCATACGCGGCAGAGGTGGCCAATGTGTTCGCTGCCCCTGGCCATAGCCGCGGCTGTGGTGGCGCAGATATCTGCGCAGTCCATATCTGACGCTATGCACTTCGCCATCATCTTGACGTCGTCTTCCTCCAGACAGGCAGACGCACAATGATTGCACTCTCTGAAGCAATCGAGGCAGGCTTTTATACAGTCTTTGTACTTGTCGGTGTGGGACATGATCTTTTCCTTGAACAGGTTCAGTGAATGATCCATCGCACGGAACGGCGACCGACCGGCTAGCGGAAAGCACAGCTTGAACTGTGAATCTCCTAACCGGAGGTACGGCGCACCAACCGCATCAGATTAAGCCTGCCTTCAGGACATTATGAGGCCGGCTCGACTTCAGTTACTGTCATTTTGCCGTTCATGTCGGCGGCCCGAAACTTTATGTTTTGACCAGTCTCCAACTGATCGATCGCCACACTGTCGTCAGTCTGGAAGACCATCGTCATCGGCGGCATACCGAGATTCTTTATGGGGCCGTGCTTGATCGTCAGCGTTCGAGCTTCTTTGTCGATTTTACGGACCACGCCCTGGGTCATCGCGCTGCCGTGATCCTGCTGCTTGTCCTTCATGTTCCCCATCTTCATGGAAGGCGTTTCGGTAAGAAAGGAATAAGTGTCGTTATTCCACGGAGAAAGAACTCCAAATGAGGAAATAAGGAACTCGACTGACTGTACAAATGCGAACACCAGGTCGAGGACGCTTTTGCCAGACTCTAGCATTTTCACGCCGTCGCCACACGATATGACAAACTTGGGCAAAATTAAAAGAGTGTCGATGCCCTGGCCTGCGCTTTCGTGTGGCTATCGATGTGAAACATCAACAGCTCCTAGCTTGCCAAAGGTTTTTTGCCACCCATGATCTGTAAGATGAAAGTCCCGGATGCCGTGATCAGCAGGAAGCCGTGAAAGGCCTCCATCGCGGTCATGAATCGAAGGTGTCCGTCGGGCATGAGGTCACCCCGCCCGAGCGTGGTGTAGTTGACCAGAGAGAAGTAAAAATAGTCAATAAAAGTGAGCGGTCCGCCCTTGCCAGCTGGAGACGACACGAGGTCGCCGATCTGTACCTCAGGCACGGCAAGCCAGAAGCCGGCCGCCTAGAGCAGCGCATCGGCGGTGTGGGCAAGCACGATTGCGGTGACCGCGACAGCAAGGCATTGTCCTGGATGGCGGGACGGCTCCACGAACTGTGACGCAAACCGCAGCGCGCCAAAATGTATTGCAGTGACGACGGCGATCAGTATCGCCGACAGCGCAATGGCTACAATCACTGCCTGCCCCGATTCGAATGGCCGCGCCGCAGTCGAACGCGCCTCATTGAGTGAAGATCACGATGGCCATCACCACCGCCATGCCGACCATCATGAGGTTTTCAGTCAACGAAACGAAGCCCAGCGGAACGTTACTGTCGCCGCCGACACAAGCGCACTTCAGCTCGCGCTTATCGACATAAACAGCTTTGAAAACAGACACCGCGCCCACCGTACCGATAAGAAACGCCCCGGGGATCGACAGCCACGGCAGGACCATCGCCGTCATCAGCAGGCCCGCGCCCGTTTCCACGAATGGATAGACATAGCCATAGCGCACCCAACGCTTCGCCAACAGATCGTAGTTCAGGAACATGGTCGAGAAGCTCTCGATGTCCTTCAACTTCTGTAAACCCAGTAGGACCATGGAGATCGAGATGAACCAGCCTAGTGTCTGCCATGCGAAGACCGATGGCAGCGCGACCCAGGCGAAAGCCAGCGCAAGCAATGCCGCGACCGAAAACAGCGCGATAATCGGCTGGTAAGTTGTGTCGTCAGCCTCCGCGTCCGTCTTGCCAAAGTAGGCCTGAAGGTCATCGTAGCCACCGATTCGCTCATCACCAATGAAAGTCTGCGGCGTGGTTTGGACGGCATGCTCGCGCATGAAGGCATCGGTCTGCTCGCGGGTCTCCAGGTGGTGATCCTCGACCTCAAAGCCCTCTCTCTCCAGCAAGTCCTTGGACTTGAGTCCGTAAGGGCAGGTATGTTTGGGCATAACCATCCGGTACAGGGCGGCCTTCCTCATCTGAGTATCCATGGGCATCGAAGCCTCCTTCAGCTGCATTCTTAATAACTGGCGCAATCTCCCTTGAGGAACAGCTGGGATACGATCAACAAATTAGCCTGGATTGGTGCGTCCACTGTGCCGGTTCTGAAATGAACGCCGGGCGGGCCTAATAGCTTTACGCTGGGTTGCTATCGCCACTGTCTCGTGGGGTGGCGGCGAATCGACGTCAGCGCTCCTAGCGAGGATGTCTGTACTTGTAAAGGCGCCAGTCGAGCCCCTCATTTCAGGACCGTAGCCAGCAATACGAGCGTGAGCATGACTGCATACTTTTTCATATGGCGGTGAATCCAGGTTCAGTGGCAGGAGAATTTTATATACTAGCCTCGGGCAGCTAGCGGAGCGATGTCTGTAACCTTCAACTGAATAGCACCCGCCAAGCGCGCGGGCGAAATCGTTCAGGCGTATCATGACCCGCTCGTCTCATGCGCCCGTATCGGTTGTGATCGCTTCTATTCGATCAGCAAGATACAGCGCACCGATTCCAAATACTCAAAATGGACTTTGTCATGAAATTTCTGCCGCCTATCTTATTAATTCAACTTGTACTGGCTGGCTGCAGTTCGACAGCAACCCAGCCTCAGCCCCTTTCCCCTGAAGAAACGGCTATTATTGAAAAGGCATATCCCGAAGTGGACCCGGTTTTAGGGGAAGAACTATATCCCGATGAGGCGCTCTTGGCCCATGAAACAGCCACCCTCATCGAAGATATTGTCCGTGATCGATACGTCAGCGGCGAGGCCCGCCGTGATGTTCATCCAAAAGCTCACGGCTGCTTGAAAGCAGAGTTCAAAGTGTTGGACGATCTGCCAAAGTCATTGAGCCAGGGAGTATTTCAATCGGGTAGATCCTATCCCGCGTGGGTGCGTTTCTCCAATGGCAATCCTGATCCTGACCGCCCAGACATCAAAGGAGACGCCAGGGGTATGGCTGTAAAGCTACTGTCTTCGCCGGCCGAGGCCGATTGGCAAAGCGCAGCGCAAGCGACAATTCAGGATTTTATCCTCATTAGTCATCCCGTCTTTTTCGCAAAGGCACCTGCAACGTATGTGAGTGTGCATCGACATCTATCGTCTGACGGATTCTGGACGAAATTGGCAATTCCCTTCCATCTGGGGCTGAAAGGCTCGCTTATTGCGCTGGAGATGACCGATAAACAGATAGCCAACCCCTTATATACCCGATATTGGTCAGAAGTTCCTTTTCAACTTGGCCAGGGACAGGACCGGAGGGCGGTGAAATATTCAAGTCGTCCTTGCACCGCCCAGGCGAATGAGCCTCCCGACGACTCTGAACCAGGCGATGATTATCTTCGCGAGGCAATGAAGACCACCCTCGATCAAACAAAGTGCGAGCTGCATGGAGTTTCTGGTGCAAATTCGAGCAAGCGACGAAATGAGTGTCGAAAATTCAATGGTCGAATGGGAAGAAGAGCAGGCCCCTTTTATTCCGGTGGCGCGCATCCATTTTCCCAAACAAACCTTCGATACAGATGATCAAAATACGTTCTGCGAGAACGTCGCTTTCAACCCCTGGAACAGCTTGCCCGAACATGAGCCGCTGGGCGCCATGAACAGAATGCGGAAAGTTATATATGAGCGAACAAGCAAAGTCCGACGGGAAATGAACTCAGTTGTTCCAGCCCAATAATCGGGTCTTAAGCGTGTCTGGCCACTAAAAATCTCGATAGGCCTTGGCATCCAGCTCTGGCAGACGATCTGGAAACGCGACCACATCCCATAGCTGATCGTCGGTGTAGCTTGGCCCCATGGCTGGCATTCCTATCGTCCTGATGCCGTGCTTGACGATCCAGAACAGATTGGCGGGGGAGTGATGGGAAACGCCCTATAGATTTTCGCGCCGCGTTGCACACTTCCATCACAAATTTCTGCACACACTCTTGTGAGGGGACCAGCGTGCTCACTGCCTCGGGACATGGCCGCGGCTGTCGTACTACAAATCGAGGCGCAGTCCATGTCCAGAACAATGCAGTTGGCCATCATCTTGGCCATGTCCTGCGCCCTGTTGTTCTGCCAGATGATGAACAGCCGGGGACATCATGCACAACGGTCCCACCCGGAAAGGCTGACTGGCCTAACCTGCTCGTTTGTAGCCGCTGCTCACATTTACTTCCATCTGCTCATGGTAATACACCTCGGCGGCTTCTTTTCCCATCCGGTACCCCGCTTCAAGTCTCGATAGATTTTTCGTGAAGCGCTTGACGCCAAACTCTATGGGCGGGGCGATGATACGAACCTGGCAGTCTTCGGGTGGTTTCTGAAGAAAGTCCATTGCTTCGTTGTAGCGTACTGAACGTCGCAGAATAGCTTCAGCCAGCGCTGGGGTCCGAGCCATCGCTCGCCTGATGAGCCAGGGCGCTTTAAAGGATGCCATGCGATGACCAGACGCTTGTGACAACACGACGGTGATGTGGCGGACGCCTCTATTATAGGCTTCCACGACTGGTATGGAATCAGCCACGCCGCCATCTGCCATAGCTACACCTTTGAGCTCGGGAGAGTGGCGGTAGGCGAGCGGCACCGCGCAGGTGGCCTTCAGCAAGCGCTCCACGTTCTCGAGCGTTACGTGAGTGTATACCGGCTGACCGGTTTCCACGCAGGTAGTGACGACGATAAGCGGCGTAGCTTGAGCGAACAGGGCCTGTTGATCCAGCGGTATTTCCTTCAGACAGATTTCGAACATCCAGTCGAGATCGAGGGCATGACCACCTCTCAGAAAGCGCCGGAAATTGATGAACTCCGGACGCCAGGAGTGATCGGTAATTACGGTAAAAGCACGTGAGTGCTGCCCCGCAAGCCAGCTTGCCAGGTTGGTCGCCCCCGCCGACACACCGATGCAGAAGTCGAATGGACGATACCTGCGCTCGTGAAATCCATCCAGTGCGCCAGCAGCGAAAATCCCCCGCATGGCGCCACCCTCTACAACCAGAGCGGACGGACTCAGTCTGTCCCTCACCATTTTAACTCTCCCTGTCACCAGACAAGCCTTCCAAACTGAGTAAGTTATTCGAAAAGGGCAAACGAGTTATCTTTTTTCCTTCGTCTCATTCCAATCGGCCGGACTGACATAGTTACGGTCCTCCCCATCCGAATTTGAATGAAAGCGCAGAAACAGCCGCTCGAGCACAAAGATGGTGACGACGCCGCCTGTCGCCCAGTACAGCACATATATGTCCTGTCGCCACTTCAGCCATATGAAGGCAACGAGCACGATGAGATCAAGGATGATCGCCGTGATCATCACCCAGCCCTTGGCGTCGATGTCGTTTCGGAGGTAGCGGAAAACACCCCAATGAACCGCAATATCCATGATGAGATAGAAAATCGCACCCAGAGAAGCGATTCTACTGAGATCGAAGAATACCGTTAGCAAGGCTGCGGTGATACAGATGTACACCAGCATATGTGTCTGGATATGACCGCTCATGCCCAGGTGACGGTGTGGGATGATCTCCATCTTCGTGAGCATCGCCATCATTCTGGAAACCGCAAAGATACTGGCGAGGATGCCCGAGGCTGTTGCAATTATGGCGACACCAACCGTAAACCAGACGCCGTACTCACCGAAAGCAGGTCGTGAGGCTTCTGCCAGCGCGTAATCTCTGGATTGAACAATTTCTGGTATGGTCATTGTTGAGCCGACTGCCCAACCTACGAGCAGATAGACGACAAGGCAGATGGTCAGCGAAATGATGATGGCTCTGCCGACGTTCTTCTCCGGATCGCTGAGTTCGCTGCCACTGTTGGTGATCGTGGTAAATCCTTTGTAGGCAAGGATGCCTAATGCGACAGCTGCCACGAAGCCCAGCGCTCCGCCTGCTGGCCCGTCGCTACTCCCAATATTGCTGGCAGGCGCGAAGGAAAATCCCGCCATGTATAGCGTCGCACCCGCAAAGACCAGAATGCCGCCGATTTTGAGGGCCGCAGCCACCATTGAGATTCGGCTGATCAGCTTGTTCGTCGCTACGTTAACCGCAAAGGCCGCCGCGATAAGCAGTACACCAAGAATTGGTACCCAATTAGAGTCCTTGCTACCCCCAAAGGCCTGCACGGTATAGGTGCCAAAGGTACGTGCCACCAAGCTTTCGTTGATGATCATGGAAAAGACCATGAGCAGTGCACAGGCACCGGTCATCACACTGCGCCCATAGGCCTTCTCGAGAAACATGCCGATGCCACCGGCAGAGGGATAGGCATTGGCCATCTTTACATAGCTGTAGGCGCTGAAGCCGCTGACGATAGCGGCAACAAGAAAAGCGAGCGGGAAGATTGGTCCGGCCATCTCGGCCACCTGCCCGGTGAGGGC
>DEMD01000003.1:641387-645410 GCA_002354735.1 Gammaproteobacteria bacterium UBA2679
GCTTCGCATATTTCAGCGCAGACGCGACAGAGGTGCGCGACGTGCTCGCTATCGCGGGCCATTGCCGCTGCCGTTGTCGCGCAGATATCTGCGCAGTCCATATCAAGCGCAATGCACTTCGCCATCATCTTGACGTCGTCTTCGCCAAGGCATGCAGAGGCGCAATGATTACATTCAGCGAAACAGTCAAGACAAGCTTTGATACAATCTTTGAATTTGTCAGTGTGAGACATGCCATTCTCCTTGATCGGATTCAGAAATGATCGGTCGAGCAACCCGACGTTTGATCGTGGACGGAAAGCTCAGGTCGTGCTGTGGCTTTCACAGTCGGAGGTACGGTGTAATCCTCAGCCTAGATCGGCTGTGGCAGAGCAGTTAAAGTAAGCGAATACCTAGGCGCGCATTGCCAATGATCGAGACCCACGACAGACTCATGGCCGCCACAGCGATCATCGGACTGCGCTGGAGACTAACGGTGGGGTATGCCGGTGCATTGTAGGCAAAAGCAAAGATGAGGTTCTGACGAATGTTGGACATGGTCATCAGACTGAGTCGATGCGCTTTCGCAATGCCCATCAGCCGTCCTTCACCAGCGTAATAGATGGACTCTCCATCGCTATATCCGTCCCCGTGCCCATGGCAATACCGACGTCGGCATGCGCCCTCCCAGGCGCATCATTAATGCCATCGCCGGCCATCGCGACGATAGCCTATCGTCATCGAGACTAAGCCCGAGCGCAGGCATGCCTGACATTTTGATACCGTGCTTGATGATCCAGAACAGGTTGCCCGGGGCGTGATGTTCAATGTGCTCCTTCAGCCGCGGTGGCTGCGGTTTTATCCCCACGTGTATGGCAGTAGGGTCGACGCCGGGGCCCAGATGACAGCCGGCGCAGATGCTGGCGTACATTTGAGCTCCGCGGTCTATCCTGGCGCTCGATTCGAGATCATCGGGCGCTACGATATCGTCATCACGAACGGCGATTGAGCGAGCCATTGTGGTATTTAAGAATCAGCGCGTGACGCCGAAGTGCGGATCGTCTGCGGCCACGTTGTAAAGGCCCGAATAAGCGAAGCCGACGACACCGAGAACGACGGCTATGAGCAGTCCGAGAATTGTCTTGATCGCAGCCATTCGTGCCTCTTTCTCAAACCGTATTGCCTCAGCAGATACGCCCTTTGCTCAATGGTGGATGAAGGCGGTACATATTCGTCAGAACCAGAAGCGCAGACCGGCAACTGCCGCCGTTTTACTAGTATCCTCACCGGCTTTTTCGAGCATGTTTTTGGTAGAGCCAACGTTCTGTTCCCACTCGACACCGATATAGGGGGCAAAGCGCCGTACGATTTCATAGCCCATACGTAGCCCGAGTTCGAAACTGTTGACGCCTGAGCCAATGTTGTAGGCCTCCACGTCCTGCACGGCAAGCGAGGTTTCGAATCGTGGCTGCAGATAGAGCCGCTGGGTCAGCCGCATGCTGTACTCCACTTCGAAAATGGCAGACACATCACCATCGTCGCTGATGTAGGCTGTGGCATCGACTTCGAACCAGTAAGGCGCAAGCCCCTGCACACCAAAGGCCAGAAAATCACGATCAGCCTTGCCGGGAACGAAATCGTGTCGCAGGCCCGCCTGCAGATCCCAGAAACTGGCAACGTTGCGACCATAGAGGAGTTCCAGTTCAGCCTCCTCGACACCACCGTTTTCGGTATCTGCAGTGCCTTCGCTTTCGATATACAGCTTGTTGTAGTCATCACCGACCCAGCCGGTGAGATCCCAGAGCGCTATATCAGCCCCATCCTGAAAACGCTGCTCGAAGCGGTCGAAGGCGAGCGTAGCGAACACGCCATCGTCATGGACCGGTAGAGTTCCGAAATTACCGGCCGCCTTGCCAGTTTCATCTACAGCCATCTTACGAATGGCCTTGCCCTCAGGCGGTAGCGCAGGGGTATCGTCATAATCCTCCGGTAGCGGCGCCGTGATTGCCGCATTGGGAATCTCTCCTTTTCGCTCGTCAGCCCTCACCGCATGAGTGGCGAGGGTAGCCAAAGGCAGAATCGCAAGGATCGTAACTGTCCAGTTTTTCATCTTGACTCTCCTTTATGCCACACGCATGACCTGGAACATCCCTGCCTCCATGTGATACAGGAGATGGCAGTGAAAGGCCCAGTCGCCTTTTTCGATCGGCGTTATTCTGACTGCCAGTTTCTCTCCGGGCTTTACCAACACAGTGTGCTTGAACGGAATCTCGTCATTGCTGCCGCCATTTTCAAGCTGCATCCACATACCGTGGAGGTGAATCGGGTGCTCCATCATGGTGTGATTCACCATCCATAGGCGCAATCGCTCGTTATGTTTGAAAAGATAGGGCCCATCGTGCTCGCTGAATTTCTTGCCATCAAAGGAGAACATGTAGCGTTCCATGTTCGCGGTAATATTGATGGTCATTTCACGATCTATCTCAGCTTTGTAGGGCTGTGGGGCTGCTGATTTTAAATCCTTGTACGTCAGCACCTTCCAGCCATCGTTACCGAGACCGATGCCAGGCTCAGCGAGGCGATCCTGTGGATTGGAGATGACCATGGCGACATTGGTATTGCTCTTGTCTGGCTTGAAAGGTGTGGGACCGTTTGGTCCTGGCACGGCGGTGTCACCCTCTTTCATACCTTTCATACTGGGCATTTTCTTCATGCCACCTTTCTTCATCTCCTTTTTGCCATCCGGGCCGTCCCACTCATCCCCAGGCTGCATGTCATCCATCATGCCCATGCCAATATCAGCCAGATCCCGCACCGGCCTTGGCCGCAGTGCCGGAACCGCTGCCGTCATGTCGGCTTCCGGGGCCAGTGTACCGCGCGCGAAGCCACTGCGATCGAGTGACTCAGCGAAGATGGTGAATGCCTGTTCGGCGGTTGGACGAACGAGCACATCGTAGGTCTCGGCCACACCAATTCTGAACTCATGAAACTCGACTGGCTTGACCGGCTTTCCATCGACCATCACCACAGTCATATCGAGTCCCGGGATTCGCACGTCAAAGGTGCTCATCGCGGAGGCATTGATGAATCGGAGGCGAATTGTCTCTCCGGGCTCGAACAGACCAGTCCAGTTCATATCGGGCGAGTTGCCGTTCATGAGATAGGTGTAAGCATGACCCGTCACATCCGCCAGATCGACAGGCATCATGCGCATCTTGCCCCAGGCAGCGCGATCTGCAATTGCATCGCCGAGGCCCTTTCGACTGACTTCATCAAAAAAGTCGCCGACCGTGCGACGCTGAAAGTTATAGTAATCGCCTGCGAGATTGATGTTCCTGAAAATGGTTTCAGGATCTTCGAAAGCCCAGTCGGAAAGCACGACCACATGGTCGCGCTGATATTTGAAAGGCTCCGGCTCTCTGGGCTCGATGATGAGGGGACCATACATGCCGGTCTGTTCCTGAAACCGGCTGTGGCTGTGATACCAATAGGTCCCTGCCTGCTTGAGGCGGTACTTGTAATGATAGGTGTCGCCGGGCGGAATGCCTGCGAAGTTGATGCCCGGCACCCCATCCATCGGGAAGGGCACGAGAATGCCATGCCAGTGAATCGAGCTATCATCATCGAGCTCATTGGTCACATTGAGATTGACGAAGTCGCCCTCACGCAGCCTGATCAATGGCGCCGGGACCGTGCCATTGATGGCAGTAGCCCTGGACCGACGGCCGTCAATCGTGAGCGGCGCATAGCCCACCGTGAGATCATACCTATCCTTGACCTCATGTGCGGCCAGCCCCTGCGTAGCAGTGGCAGCCCAGGCAGGCAAAGGCAGAACGCTGTTGATGCCGGTAAGAAAAAAACCAGCCCCCGCCATTCTGAGCAGCTCCCGGCGATGAGGGTCTGCGAGCGATGATCGTCTCTTCACTGTGGGTGCCCTCCTATTCTCAGTTCCCTGCTTCGATTTCAGTCACCGTCATCTTGCCGCCCTTGTCGATGACCTTGAACTTCACCTTGTCGCCAGCTTCCAGCTCGCTCAGATCGACA
>DEMD01000004.1 GCA_002354735.1 Gammaproteobacteria bacterium UBA2679
CTACTGTATCGGGGGCTTGCCACATTGCCTTTCACCTTTATAGAAAAGAGTGTTATTGGAAAGCGGACACAATTCGCATCCAAAGGTTAATGAAATGGCGCGTTTTACCAGCCGTGCCAATCTTGATGGTCACCGGGTTTATAGGGTGGGGGTCGCTCGACATGAGCAGACAATATGGAGACGATTACTACGCCTTTGCAGCGTTGTTCGTCTGGGGTGTCGGTTTGCTTCTTTGCCTCATAAACCTGGCAGCCAGTACAACTGAAGTGCTGACTGACGAAGCGGAAGCCGTTGTGTATGAACGTATGGCAAAGGCTCAAGCGCAGGAAGATGAGACAATGCGCAAGCCATGGGTTCGTTACCTCATCGCAACTGGGTTATGCGTCTCAGCAGCTTTTCTGCTGAACCATAGCGAGGATAACTGGCTACCTGCGGTTATCTTTCTTGTCGTTGCTGCTTGGCAAGCTTACGAAGTCACTGGTTTAATCCTCTTAGCGGGTATTGTGTATGCGCTGGCTCAAGGGTTGGCAGGTATTTCCTCAGGAGCGGCCATCCTGATCATAGGAAGCTGGTGGATGCTCTCGAAGAAGTAACCGGTATTTGCTCCTTTACTGACAGTCTCCAATTCTTTCCTGTCCATTTTCTGTTCTGCACGACACGCATTAGCGATGGGATATAGTCAGGAAAAATCACAGCAGATTTTCGAGCCGGTATAACGGAAGGGGTAGCTTTGCGCTTCCCCCCTCGGCCCCTTGGCTTACCACTGAGTTTGCCAAGGCGGGGCTACTCTTGTCCCCTTGCGCAGTCCCTTTGGTCTGCCCTCTGCGTTGCTTGGCGGGTGCCACTCGGTATCACTAAGCTACCAGAAGCATGAAGGGGCGGCTTGTGCGGGGCTCCCTAAGATACTCAGGCTACGCCTTCTACTGGCGATGGAGAGGGCTCTACCCCGCAGATCGCGGCCTGTGTCAAAACATGGCTACGAGCGTAACGAAGGATTGACATAGCTGCTGGCTCCCCGGTATAAGTGAGTCTCAGTAAAGCCACCATCGGTGTAGATCACATGACCCAGCGCAACTCTAAGCCCTCAGCATCACCCAGGTACATCGCCTACTACCGCGTGTCCACCGACAGGCAGGGGCAAAGCGGCCTTGGTATTGAAGGGCAACGGGAGAAGGTGAGGCAGTTCCTTTCAGGTGCTGAAGGTGGCTACCCTCCGCTGTATGAGTTCACTGAGACTGAGAGTGGCAGGAAGAACACTCGACCACAGCTGACCAAGGCGCTGGCCGCCTGTCGTCTTCATGGTGCCACCTTGATAATCGCCAAGCTGGACAGGTTAGCGCGTAACGCTTCCTTTCTGATGGAGCTGGTAGATAACAGCGAACGGTGCCCCCGCTTCTGTGACTTCCCATCTATACCTGAAGGAGCTGCTGGACGGTTCATGCTTCAGCAGATGGCGGCTGTTGCTGAGCTGGAGGCTGGTCTGATTAGCGAGCGAACTAAGGCAGCACTCAAGGCGAAGGTAGCGAGGGACGGGCAGTGGGATAGGAAGGCCAGCCATCATCTGGTGCCCGGTGCGGGACAGAAGGCGGCCCTTAAAGCTGTCTCTGAGAAAGCAGACAAGAGGGCTGCGGATATAGCCCACCACATAGAGTCATTGAAGGAGTCAGGGATAACCAGCCTCAACGCGCTAGCGAAGCAGTTGAATGAAGAGGGGATAGCTACCGCTAGGGGTGGTCAGTGGACAGCTACCGCAGTGCGTAGGGTGCTCGCTAGGACAGCCAGTGACGCTGCATGACTGCATCAGTTGCGAACAGGGATTAGATGCGAATGTGGAATGTAAGCCATTGTTTAAAAAGAAGTTTACATATTCGTGGTTGTTGTCTAGGATCAAGGTGGCTGGTGGTTTTCACCCGCTTAGAGACCGAACGAGGTGCAGGGTATGACTATTAAAACAAGCCGATGGGGATTCTCAGTGAATGTTGGCGGGCTGGCTGTGGAGGCGTTTGTGGGAGAGCTCTACCTAAGGCTTCCCAAGATTGGTGAGCTAGCCTGGAACGGGACGGGTCTGTACTGCAATCGCATTGCCTAGGGGCTGCACAAGTGGAGGGCTGTGGCTATCACGCCCTCTCGAATTGCCCGTTTAGTTCGCTATAAAAGCACCCTTTAGGAAGAAGATCGCAAGGTTTCCTCTGATTAAGACACCCTATTGAATACATAAATCTCCTCGTTCAGTCGGTCATCTCTCAAGGTGACTCTGTTTTAGGTGAAGGCGCAAAGCCCTAGCCATCCCTACTGCCGACGCTTTCCCGCACCCTCGCTAATGCTCCTTAATGGTAGCTCTCTAGAGCTGTGCCAGGGGATTCCTTTGTCGGTAGTTTGATACTCACTTATGGAATCTAAAAATGATTTGTAAAGACAAGTTCGTACCTGCCATGACTTCCCTATGGGAAAAGCTAGGCAACTGCCCCAGTGAAGACCTCAGAGAGGTATGGGGGCAAATCTGTCAGACCTTCAATGAACAAGCAGAGGCCGCTGACAATAAGTGGAGAGTGCTCCAACCTGCTACAGGCACTGGGAAGTCTCAGGGACTCGCCCTCTACTCTGCGCTTCATAAGCACGACCCTAGCTTCGGTATTCTGATTGTCGTGAGACTGATAGAACAGGCTGACGAAATGGCGCGCACAATAAATAAGCTAGCAGATGTAGAGATGGCCAGGGCTAGGCACTCCGATAGTGTTCTGTCTGCTGATGAAATGGCAGAGACGCAGGTTCTAGTAGTTACCCACAAGGCTTACGAGCTCTCTCTAGATGCCTACACGCAAGGTTGCACAGACCGCTTCAGCTCATTCCTGGCTTATGCAGGGAGCTTTGACGGGAGGCGGCAGCTAGTGGTAATCGATGAGAGTCTGGATGTAGTGAAGCACTATCAGGTTGATCTCGATTTCCTCTCACAGGCAATAGGGCAGATCCCAAGTGCTATCAAGCATGACCCTCGTTTCTCTGGAAAGGTGGAGCACCTGAAGGCGCTAGAGGCTGCTCTCGAAGTCAATGCAAAGAGTACCGATACTGCCACCAGAGGGATGAACTCTGTTGCACCTGATCTTCCCGAGGGCTTCGATTTATCTGACCTCCGCAAAGAGTGTCGGAAGTACCCGTGGGATAGGGTAATGCACGGACGCGAGTCTACCGCCGAGAGATCGAAAACAGCCAATAGAATCGACAAGACTCTAGAGGCTGCTGAGATGACTCTGAATCAGTGGTCCTACTACAGCAAGGCGGGCGAACGTCATACAGTCAATACATCTTCTCTGGTGTTACCGGACGAGGCTCGAGGAGCTGTCGTGATGGATGCGACTGCTAGCCAGAATCTTCTTTACCGTCTGTTTGCTGACAAGGTGATTATACAGCCGGTGCTCTTTGCTAGAAGATATGGGAAGGTCACTCTCCACGTTGCCAAGGTTAAGGGCATAGGAAAGACCGCTATGACCAAGAGGGCTGACAAACGGCTTGAACGTCTCCGAGCCGATCTCGTTGAGCGAATCTCCCCTGACTCACTAGTTTGTATCGTGACGCACAAGATTGTAGAGGCAAAGCTTGCCGCCTTTGAAATGCCCTTCAAGGTGATGCGGGGGCACTGGGGCGCTCTCGATGGCAAGAATAACTACCAATACTGTGACACCTTCGTTTGTGTGGGATTACCCTTTAGGGACAGGATTACTTCTAGCAATGTGTACTGCGCTATAAAGGGGCCTCAAAGTGATGCTTGGCTACAAGCGACAGAGAAAAGAGCAGATGGTATTCACACGGATATCAGAACAGATATCGAAGACGGCCAATTAGCAGCCGATGTTATCCAGGCAATGAATAGAATCCAGATCCGAAGAGTAGTGGATGAGCACGGTAACTGTGAAACGTCTCACTGCTATATAGTCCTAGGTGATGATAAGCGCGGCGATAGACTTCTCGACAGCATTAAGAAAGCTATGCCAGGAATAAGGGTTGTGGGAATGGCCGCTAGAGTTGGATAGCCGTGAAACAGCCTCGACACCAAGGGTGAGGAGTCATCGCTCTGATTGGGTTAGTTCTCTGTGCACATTTCTGAACGGGCAGGGAACCGGACAATGGTCAGCAAAAACTCTCAGAGCCATTCTTAGCATTCCTCTGAGCGGATGGAAATCTATCAGTAATCAGGCTCGGAAAGAAGGGAGTCTTCTCTCTCTAAAGCTGAGGGAGATGGGCTGTAGGATGATAAGCGAAGGCGCAGGTAGGGGCGCTACAACCTATATTCTGAAGAGTTAGAGTGGTTTTGATTAGAAGTAAATCATTCTCCTGACACGCCAACAAGAATGGCATCTTATGTCTCTATATATAAATCTATT
This sequence comes from Gammaproteobacteria bacterium UBA2679, assembly GCA_002354735.1. Classification (GTDB taxonomy): domain Bacteria; phylum Pseudomonadota; class Gammaproteobacteria; order Pseudomonadales; family Oleiphilaceae; genus Allohahella. Next base: position 4,380 of record DEMD01000004.1, read on the forward strand.
AGAGGTTTAGGGTGCCGTTTATTTAACTATCAACATACCAAGCATAGGAAAGAACATGGATAACATAATCTCAATAGTTAGCAAAGAGTCAGACTCTCTGCAAGCGTTAGAAAAAAGAATTAAACAGAAGGTTTCACTTAATCGTACTCATAGTGTGATATCAAAATTCAGTGAGCTCCAGAAGGGTATAGAATTACAAGCTATTGCTTTGTTCCTTGAAGTTGCATCAACCCCTGGAATTACAGTCAAGGCGCTGATGAAAAAAACTGGTTTGAGTCAGGCGTCTTGCTCTCGGAATATAGCTCTACTATCTCTCATTGATCGTCACGGTAAGCCTGGGCTAGATCTGATCGTGTCACGACCTGACCCCGCTGACAGTAGACGCTATAACCTTTACCTGACCCCGAAAGGACAGGAGCTTGCCGCTGTGGTTGCAGATATTGCCAGGTAGCCAGCCTCCTTAAGATCCCGCTTGATCCTCTGAGTATTCACTCCTGGGAGTGTCCTAGCGTACCTAGTAAGGGAGTGGTCAAACTTTCCTACTACTGAAGACAAGCCATCTCTCTCGTGAGTCAGCTCAGTGTTAGCCAAGACTAGAAGTTGCTTCTGTTCCTCTAGGTCAGCAGCCAAGCGGAGAGCCTCAGCGAAGGAGTTAGGGAGTTGTTCTGGCGCTTCCACTCTCTCCTCTAGTTCCATCCACCGCTTAGTGATTGCGTATCTCATTTTGACGTTGTAGCCAGAGACCAGCGTGATAGTGAGATCCTTAGGCAGATTGAAGACAGGGCGAGCACGGCCAGTGGTATCTGTGTAGCTGCCCCGAAAACTCGGGTGAGCTAATTCCAACTCAGCCAACATCTTGCGGATATCCACCAACACATGGTCGTGGCGCTTACCAGTCAGCTCAGCAATCTCGCGACTGCTCATAGTTAGCTGTGCATTCTTAGAAACAATCGCGTTCATGCTCATAGTTATTCCCCAATAAGATCCTTCAAGCGGTCCACTGTGCGGAGAGATAGAGCTGGCTGCCTGGGGGTGTACTTTATTTTTCAGTCTCAATCAGCTTGCGGGTCTTTCGGGGGTAGTAGTCCCGCCTCCCTAGCCAGACTGGATAACTGCTCAAGGCCCCCTGAGGGACCCTGTTAGGTTGGACCTATCCCTCATCTTGATCTCGAATCAAACCAGCAGCTCTGGCGATACTGGGGAAGCGCTTCAACTCTTCGCTCATTCTCATTAGGGGATTTTGTCCGTAGGTGTCTCCAACATTTTGGTTTGCATGGCCCGTGATCCAGTCGTGCACCTCACGAGGTATGTAAGCCTCCCGACAGAGCGACTTGAAAGTGTGTCGGAAGCCGTGAACAGGGTCAGCCTTGGACTCAATTTTGGCAACCTTCTGGAGGTACTCTTTCCATCGCTTTCCATAGTTATGACCGTACCCTTCGGTAGGATGGAAACGGAGCTTGGGAAAGAGTCGGCCCTCTGCGGGCACGCTGTCTTTATAAGCAAGAAAGTTGAGCTCTAGTAAGTCTGGGTGCAGCGGGATTCTGCGCTTACTGCTTTCCGTTTTGATGCTCTTATCCCCTGTCGGACGCATCGAGAGGTGCCAGACCTGGGTAGTCTCGTCCTGACGGACATCGTCTACTGTTAGCTGCGTCAATTCCTCTCGCCTTGCCCCCGTATAAGCCATCAGCAGTGGAAGCCAATAGAACGCCTCACCATAGTCAGCTATTGGTGGTTTCCATCCTTTGGAATAGATCGGACTTTTAAAGATGCTGACCAGATCTGCCCAGGAGTACTCTTTGTCTCCATGTTCGCTCGCATCAGCCCTCTTGGCCGACTTCAGCAACTGCCCGATAATCCCAGATGCTGCCACAGGTTCCTCTTGAAGGACCCCTAGCCGTTTCTTGGCAAACGAGAGGATGGTCGAAAGGGCTCTGAGCTGCTTTCTGACGGTGCCAAGAGATGCGGTAGGTAAGTTCTCGGCTTCAGCCTTTAAAATCAGCTCAAGAGCTGTGAGGCCTCTTAAACCCTGACCTTTGACCGGTATCTCCCCAAGCTTAAGGCGGAAATCTTGAACCACAGGTTTGGTTATCTGGATGACCGGGAGATCTCCGAACAGCTCAGTGAAACGAATGATGACCGTCTTGAACTCAGCTACCGTTTTGACGGTGCTGCGATTACGACCATCCGAGGCCAGCTTGTCTTCAGCCCACTTTTCAAATACGGCTGTTAGCGTAGGCCCCTGCTGAGCCAACTCCACACGCTGTCGCTCTACAGCAAGCGGGGTTTCGGCAAGAGGTAGATCAATATGACTGCTCCAGTTGCCCCGCTTTCTCTGGAATGCCAGATCGCAGACGCTTATCCACCTGTAGAAAAAGCTGTCCACTAGAGCGTATCGCAGCGGTTCAGCCTGAGAGGGGACAGGAAGACGACGATCCGCCAGATAGATCTCCACTAAGTTGAAGACGGCTAATGCTCGAGTTTGGGGTGTATCGCCATCGACGTATTCAGAAGCGGAGTCGAGCCCGCTCTCTGAGGACACCAGAAAGGCATCGATACGTTCCGGCTCCGTTTCCCAGGAGTCTACTTCTGCCTTAGCCCACTGGTCTGCCAGCCTGGGGGCATCCGCCAATAACAGTCGGGACTTTCCAGCGAGTTGATCACGGGCAGCGGAGAAACATTCCTCGCATTCGAGAGATTTAGCTGCAAAGCGGAGACGGGCTTCTGATAATTCTTTGGTGCGGAGAGAGACCTTCCATTCCCGCTTATTGAGAATGCCCCGAATAGCTTCAGGTACCTCACGACGGAAGTAGAAAACTCCACTTATTGGATGCTTCGAAGGTTGTGCCATTACACTCATCCTGTACCACCTTTCTGTACCAGTTGGCGAAAGGCTAAGGAGTTATGCTGTGTAGTATCTTGGATAAACCTTCTAGAATCAAAGGCTTTATAAGAATGGTGCCCAGACCCGGAATCGAACCAGGGACACGAGGATTTTCAATCCTCTGGCGCATCGTTATTTATCAATTATTTACAACTGGACGTCGGAATATAAAACGCTTTTACTATTCCTTTTTTCTCAATTACTTACCGCTTTCCCCCCTCGTAATATTCCGAAGGTTTTCGGGCTCCTGCAGCGTATCAACCACCGGCACCTTGCGGTCATAGATCTGCACCTGGCGCGCTGTCTTGTGACCAGAGAAGCGCTGCTTGTCACCTTGGTAGTCGCTGATCGAAGCGGCCTTGATGTCGTGAAATGTGAAGGCCAATGGCAGCTGCGTTTCCTTGCGCGCGATCTCCCGGGCGTCGTGCCAGATCGAGCGAAAGCCATCGGAGGTGTAAGCAGTTCCTGACCTGGTCGGAATGACGTACATCGAGCTCGTCTTCGTCTCGATGGTAGCCGCCAGCGTGATCGCTGCCCGAAGCCTTGGCGTCCATGCCTTGATCTGCTTCATTCCAGTTTTCCCCTGGCGAATGAATATCCCTTCCTCGAGCAGCTGATTCTTCTTCAGCCTCAGCACATCCCCCTGACGAGCCGCGCACAGATAGCTGATCTCCATGGCTACCTGAACGGCGATCGGCGCCCTCGAGTACACAGCGTCGTATTCCGCCTGCTCAATGTACTTCTCCCGCGGCGCTTCCTTGAACTTCGACACGCCCCTGCAGGGGTTCGTTGTCACATACCCTCTTTGGAATCCCCAGGTGTAGACCGAAGACAGAAACGAGTGATGGCGGTTGGCCTGCGTTTCTGATGTCTTGCCCTTCACGTCCATGTAGCGGCGAATATGCTCCGGCTTGATGTTGTTGCGATTGACGTGGCCGAACACCGGCTTCAGCTTCGGCCAGTACTTCGCGTAATCCTTCCGCGTCTGCAGGGCGAGCGCCAGGTACTTCTCGCTTTTGAAGTAGAGCTCGACGACTTCAGTCAGCGATCCGTCGACGGCGTGGAACTGTTCGTAGGCTGCAGCGAACTGGCGCAGCACGGCGGGCTTCGTCGCATCGAGCGAACAGACCCTGATTGTAACGCCAGGCTTTGGCTTGTACTCATAGGCCGATTTGCCGCGGTAAAGCTTCGCCGGCATCCATCGATCCGCTTCCTTGCGAGGCCTTCCCATCAGCCTACCTTGCTGAAGTCGGGCTGGTCGTTGCTGGCGCCGAAGGTGGTGGGGTGGTTCACGTGGTACCAGGTGGTGACGATCGAACGATCCAGGCGCTCGATGTAGTAGATGCCATTGCGCGTAAGCACCTCGGCCTGCTTCGAGGCCTGCTTGGCACCCGTGAGCTCTTCAAGATCTTCGAGCTTTAGAATTTCAGTAGTGTTCACTCAGCACCTCCTACAACAAACCTTTGATCGAGTTGCGGGACTTCCTCCCAGTATTCCGGGTCGCAATCCAGATCAAGCAACTCCTCCCTGGGCCGCTCTTCTGCATCCCACCAGTAGCCATTGTTAAAGCCGTACAGCAGCCCCGCGCTGAATGTCTCGTCCGGCATTTTGAAATAGACTATATAAAAACCATACTCAGTCGGTGGCTTCACGCTGACCTGGTAAATCTTGCGCTCGCTCATCCTGCCGCCCTCTTCGCACGCCAGTCATCGCGACACTGAACGAATGCCTCAGCACCCTCGAAACAATCACTGACAAACCGCGATGTCATGTACACATCAGTACCGGCCAAGTTTCTGCCGAACAGCTCACGCGCCAAACTCTCGATTTCAGCATCCCGGTCCGTGGGCTGGGGTGTTCGGGGTAGGGCGTTCCACATCTTTACAATCAGCTCTCGCGGAGCGCCAGCAGGGCCAGCTGTCTCGCAGGCGGGGCACTCAACCTGGTAGTTGGTGCTGTTGTTGTACACGGGACTTTCCCAGCTAGTCACTTCAGGGACTTTCCGCCCACACGCCGGATTAGGACACGGCTTCAGCTCAGTAGTCATTCGCCGATCCTCTTTTCCAGTTCCTCGATAACGCACTCCGGGCTTTCTGTAGTTCGATTTCTAGTCTGCGCTTAATGCTCATCAACTATGCTCCTGATAGGTCTGCCAAGCCCGCTGGATCTGGCGAAAGTCTTCTGGATCGCCACCGCGATCGGGATGGTGTCGGCTCCGGAGCGTCTGGTATGCCGTTCGAACAGCCTCCGGGCTATCGGTCCTGCTGACACCAAGCACCAGCCACCATGAACGCTCGCTGAAGTCTGGCAATGCCTCAAACCCAGCGAACGCCCGCTGAAGCATGTCGGACGCGCCCCAGCGCTCGATGCCGCGCAGTGCTTCGATAGTCTTGCGCACGGCCTGAATGTTGTTGTGCACGCCCTTCCATCGGTCGCATGCAAAGACCATGGCCTGCCCCTGGTACTGGAAGTAAACTGCGACGCCTTCATCTTGGGGCGGCCGGCGGTTCGCGTATGGCAAACCATCCAGACGCAGTTCAATGTTCGTCGAAAGCACGATGTGCTCGGCGCCCAGTCGCTCGAGCTCTTGGAACAGTTCATCGCGAGCTCGGCCAGGTGTGATCTTGAAACGGGCATAGTCAGGACTGCTGCAGCGTGGCCAGCCGTCCGGCCAGTGGAGAGGGTAGGCTTCAGCTGTCATGCAGCCGCCTCGCTAGTTGCCTTGGTCGCCTCATCGTATTGCTGGATACCCCAGACGATTGCTCGCATGGCCCATATCAAACGGTAGGTTGGCTTGGTCAGCCTGGTTTCCCAAAAGTCGACGAACAGGTCGCCGTGGCTAAACTCATTTACAGCGTTTCGCGCTTCAAGCTCGTGCTGAAAATCTATGTCCAGCAGGTCTTCGCGAACAGCTTGCCAGCACTCCCTCCTGTCTTCATAGTTAGAGGTCCCTTCCCAATAACTGCGAAACTCCTCTACGATTCGACTCTTAAAGACCTGCCCGTCGAACTCTCTGTGTCCGTCTTGAGCATCCGTCGCCATCAACTTCTCCACCCAATAGCCAACGTTGATTCCGCCGCTGTCGTTTCGAAAGAAACTGAACATGTCGTGAGTGCGCGAGAAGACAAATGATCCCATGTCGCCAGATATAGCCAAGTGCCCCGGCCACGTGTTGAGCCGGAAGTATTGAGTTATACAGCCGGGCTCTTTGAACAGCAGTGATCGATGACAGCCCTGATCCAGCTCAACGGTCATAACATGCTTTGAAACATCCTTCGCAAAACGCTCAGGTGTACATTCGTAGTTGCTCACGATCCACCTCCGCTCAGTTCGGCTTCGAGCTGCTTGATCCTTGCGTCTAATTCTGCGACACGCTCAATTGCCAGCATGCGAGTAGCGTTGCCTGCGACGGCCGTGATGGCGCATCGCTCGTCGCACGCGAACTCCAGCACCTCCGCCTTCAGCTCCATTTCTGAGGCTCGCGCTCTGGTAGCCTCGGCTCGCAGAATCCTGATTAGCCGCCCGGCCTCGCGACCAGTTGGATTCCCGCGCGACAAGTCTCGCTCGCAGTTGCAGCCACCATTCGTGTGCATGCCCTTACTGTTGTCTCTGAACAGGCAATTGGCATCAGTGCAGCCTGGGTGTACGGCTGGGTATAGATCAATCATCGAGATCCACTCCAAGTTCATAGGCAAGCTTCTGGATTTCCTCGGCCTCCTGCTTTTGTGCTGCTATATCCGCCCAAGGCGAATAGTTGTCAGAGTCGAGCGCCTGCTTCCGGTACTCCAGCACCTTTAGCTTCAGCGCCCGAACCTCGGCCTTGGCTGCAATAGCCTCGCGGCTGTAGGTTTCGCAGAGGTGGCAGAAATTTGTTGTGTCGTCTAGGCTGCTCATTGCTCCAAACCCTCCAGGCCATCCCGATCGGTCAGCCGATACTTGTACATAGCTACCTCCATCAGCAGACCCTGCTTCTGCAGTCGATGGATATAGGCCAGGGTGACAGTCCGGCCATTGCGCAGGTCTTTCTCGTCCAGGCCTTCGACGGCAGCCCTCCGAATCTTCGGATGAATGCGCAGAGTTGCGCCGTCCTGCAGGGCGCTGAGCACCTCTGCGTGAACGCTGTCATCCTGGCGCCGATTGATGCCGAGGACGCTTTCGTCCATTTCTGTTCTCATGCTGCAACTCCGATCACCAGTGACTGGTCGAACTGGGGGAGTTCTTCCCAGTACTCGACGTCGGTGTAAACGTCTCCATCGTAAGTGCAGAAGACGTCTTCTTCAGGATCGAAAGTTGCGGTAGTCGGCTGATCCTTGCCCTCCCGGTACACCAGGTAATCGCCTTCTTCTGTCGGCAGATCGGTCGCTGGATAGATCACTCGCCTGCTCAGGTCGCTCACGCCACACCTCCCGAAAACCCAACCACCAGAGTTGCTACTGCCGAGACCCCAGCGATGCTGCCCATGATCAAGATGGCGCGCTCGAGCCAGCGCATACGCTTCGCCGCTTCTTCGGCTGATCCTTGCCTCCGGCCAGCTTCGAAGCCGTTCATGAAATCTTCTGACGTCATCGTGACGCTCCTCTGAAAAAAGAGACCACCAGCGCAAATGGCAGGGCGATCAATGCTGTGGTAAAAAAAGCTGTCGGGCCTGCAGTCAGGGCGCAGAGCATGCCGACGATTGGGAGTGCGAAGCAGAGGAGGGATCTCATCCTGGACCTCGCAGCGCAGCACGAAGGTTTTCTTCCTCGACAAGCTCCAGCCACATCCTCGCGTGGTAGTCGATCTGCTCGGCCAGTTCCTCTGGCGAAAGGTCCTGGTATGGTCGGCTAGGATCTGGCTCTTCAGGCTGAGGGGTGAAGAATGCTTTCAGGTGGTCGATGAATTTCAAAACGGTATCCTCAGTTCGCATTCCTGGCAGCCGTCCTGGATGTTCTCAGCAGGGACGGCCATGTTGAATTGCTTGCAGAAGCGCTTCTTTCCATCGAAGTGGTCGCATCTGAGGCAACTTGCAGGCCCTGGTACCGGCCCAAGTTTCTCGATAACGCTCTGCGCCATGTCGAGCATGGCTATCCTGCTTGTCTCGTAGTCCACCCTGTGACCTCCAGATACTTGTTCTTTTTGACGGTGATGATTCCTGGCTGAAGACCCAGATCGAGTGAAGGCCCCAGTCGCTCAAGTGCTTCATCGGTCGTCTCTGGTGGCTCTCCACCAATCCAGTGTCGCCACCAGCTCTTGGCTTTTGCCCGGGCCATGCCTCGATGCTCAAGGCAGATCCATTCGCTGGTGATCTCGATCAGCGAGAAACAGTAGGAGACCTTGATGCTGTCGGGCTTGCCGGGCTTCTTATGCCGCCTGAAGCGCAGTAGATTGACCTCGCGAACGTTGTGCGCCGGTCCAGTAAACGACAGCAGAGAGGCGTCTGAAGCGCTTCCGGCATGCGGGTCAGAATTGTCTGGTGGTGGGAACTCATAGCCGCACTCACACACCAGGCAAGACACATGGCGACCGACAAAGCACACCGGGCAGGTTCGCACGGGCGCGCCGGCACCGCTTTCGCGCTTCTTTTTGCGACCCATCTCGATCTGATCGACCGGCCCGTGCCGTTCACTGTTGCCGGCGAAGTCGAGAACGAGGCAATCAGTCTTGCCCTGGGCAGTTCGCATGCCTCGACCGATGATCTGCACCCATAGTCCAGCGCTTCTTGTAGGCCGCAGTACTGCGAGCAGGTCGGTTGCCGGGGCATCAAATCCGACTGTCAGCACGTCCGCATTTGTAAGCGCACGCACCAACCCTGCCTTGTACCGGGCAATGATCTGCGCACGCTCCTGCTTGGGGGTTCTGCCGGTGACAGTCTCGGCGGATATGCCAGCTGCGCGGAGTGCGTCCCGTACGTGGAAGGCATGGTCGACGCCAGTGCAGAAGACCAGCCAGGATCGGCGATCCCCGCCGTACTCGAGCATCTCGCCCACGGCCGCCTGGGTCAGTTCATCGACGTCGACCAGCTGCTGCAGAGCGCGCTGAACAAACTCTCCACCTCGCAGCTGCACGCCAGCGGTGTCGATCTGAGTGCGGGTCGGTTTCGGTAGGACCGGGCAAAGGTGACCTTGCTCAACCAGGTATCGGATGCCGCACTTGTCATAGGCCACGTCGGTGAACAGCGTGTCGTCGCCGATCAGGTGGCCAGAGCGCATGCGCCAGGGAGTGGCAGTGAAGCCGATGACCTTGATCTTCGGGTTGATCTCGCGCAGCGCAGCCAGGTACTGGTTGTAGATGCCTTCACCGCCCTCCGGAATGAGGTGCGCCTCATCGATGAGTACCAGGTCGAACCACCCCAGAGCCATGGCCTTGGTGTAGATGGATTGGATGCTGGCAAAGACGATACTGGCGCGCACATCACGACGCCCAAGACTGGCTGAATAGATGCCAGCCGGCGCTTGAGGCCATAGCTCTTTGAGCTTCGCAAAGTTCTGCTCGACCAGTTCCCGAACATGCGTGACCACAAGGATCCGTTGGCTTGGCCAGAGGTCGAACACGCCCTTGACGAAACCGCCGATGATCACTGACTTGCCGGATCCGGTCGGCGCAACGACCAAGGGATTGCCGTCAGCTGACTCGAAATAGCTGTATATCGAGTCGATAGCTTCCTGCTGGTACTCTCGCAAGTGGATCGTCATGACACTGCCCATCCGTCGAACGAGAGGCGCAGCTTTTCGAAGCCTTCCTCGGCCGCGATCTCGGTCGGCAGGTTAATCAACTCGATGCTCGGATAGCTGCTCGGCGCCTTCGGGCCATTGCGAAAGGTTCGACCGTTCGGTAGGCGATACTCGATCCAATTTTCTTGGGCGCTCGCGTCGACCGCTTCAGCGCCGGCGTGCCACATTAATTCCGGGATGAACAGGTGATGCTCGCAGCCTTTGCGCTGTCGATTTGTCTCGATCACGCTGTCGTTGAAGGCGCAGTTCCATTGCCCGTTGCCAGTCATGACCGGCGTCGAGTGCGCGCAGGTTCTGCAGTTGACCGCAGGAGCGGCCGCCTGGTGGCAAAGGTCGTAGTGGTCGCAGAATTTGCACAGGTAGAACGATGGGTCTTCCGACATCCTTGGCGGTGGCGTAGACGCTTCCACGATCCGTCGCGCCTTGTCTTCCAGGCGTTCTGCTTCACGCTGCTGGTACCGAACGCGCTCACTGTAGAGCTCGTCCGTATTCTTGTTCACGGCCAGATAGAAGGCACGGTCGATCCCTGACCAATGCATATATAACTGCATCTGTGCGAAGTGCAAAGGCTTCGACTTCTCTACACCATCCTTTGCAAGTGCCTTAAAGCTCTTGTCGCTGTGAGTCTTGAACTCAAGCACATGCCACTTGTCTGGCGACTCAGGCAGTCCCTTGCCAACTCCATCCATGGAGCCTCCCACATGCCCACCGACGGCTTTGAACAGGAACTGCTCGCCAGTCCGATCGTCACAGTCGTGGACTGTAGCGCCGGCTTTTCGAAGATCCCGAATGAATCGGTTCTCCTCTTCGTGGCCGCGGTTGAACAAACGAAGAAGCCGACCGTCGAAAGACTTGTCAGTACACCAGCGGAAGCCGTACCAGAGCGCGCGATTGCACTCGTTGCCGATAATGCTGCCGCCCAGGTGAGGGCGGTGGCCCTTCTGTCGATTGCCCTCTGCCTCCCATGCAGCATCTATCGCTGCAACGGTTGGCTGGGTGATGTGGGAGATGTCAGCCATGACTACCTATTCCAGATAGGCGCCTGAGCGGCCGGGGCAGGTTGATGGGCAGGAGCCGCCTGATGCTGCGGTGCATTAGCTGCTTGCTGCGATGGCTGACCTGGTGGCTGACCGTTCAGCTTTCGGAAGCCCTTCACGTCGTTCTTGGCCGTGTACTCGCCTTTGGCTGGTACATAGGTCACTTTGGCCATGAGTGGCTTTCCGTGCAGCTGCTCAGTTGCTGTTAGCTGCAGCACGCCGAGCGCGTGACAGATAGCTGACAGCTGGCCTTGCGCAATCCGTTGCGCGGTTTCGTTCTTGTTCACCACGTTGAGGCGAGCCCAGATCATTCGGCCTTTGAAAGGTCCGTCCATGATCTTGAGCACGAGCTCGAGGTACTGGCCGTCCATTCTGGCGGTGTCCTTGAGATCTGAGTCCTCGATGATGACGACATAGTCACCAGCCGGAACTGGCTCCAGTGATTCTTGTGGTTCGACTTCGGCTGCATTGAATTGAAACATACTCATTGGGTGCGTCCTCTCAGGCTGCTTGGTTGGATGTGGTTGGGTTTTGAATGGCGTTGACCAGGGCATCCCAGGACAACGGTATTGAGTCGGGCAGGCTGTAACGGTTCTTGGCTACAAATGCAGGCTTCTCGACAACGTGCAGCAATCGCCGTCCTGTCGACATGCCGCGGGTCTTCACCGAGCCGAAGCCGGTGTCCTGCTTTTTCACAGTGGTTTCGAACTGGGCGAAGCCGATCACATCCGCCCACTCCTGGACGACCGCCGAGGCCATGCGGTGAAGCTTGATCTGATAGCGGTCATAAGCGTCAGTGTCAGGAGAGTCGAATCGCTTGATCTCGGAGTGCGCGATCAAGATGACCGCCATGCCGGATGCACGCAGCTTGTCGCAGGCATCCAGGAACTCGCGCCAGTAGCTGACCGCTTCGACGTAACCCTTGCCGTAACCGAACTCCTCGATGGAACTCTTACCGTGGGCTTTGCTAACAGCATCCCAGATGAGGGGCTCGAGCCAGTCCAGCGAGTCGATGACTGCTGTGCCGAATTTGTGCTCCTCGGTCGTTAGTGCGGTGATGGCCGCCTTGACCTCGTCCCATGAGGTCAACTGGGGGAAGGCATCGACCTCTAGGCCCGTGAGTCCGTCCTCGAGAGGAAGGAACACGGGACGATTGGCAGTGGCACCAAGGGTGGTTTTGCCTACACCGTGTTCGCCATGAACGACGATGCGCGGTGGCTGCACTGCGCGTTGTGTCTTGCTGATTGAGCCGAGTGAAATTGCCATGACTCAGTCCTCCACCACGTCGACTTTGACTGAGGCCTTTGCGGGCTTCGAGGTCACAGCAGAAGAGATCAGGCGGAAATAGTCAGGCTCGTTGCTTTCAATGAAGCGAAACTCTTTCAGATCCAGGGCAGGTTTGTATTTGACCAGGCGCTTGGCCAATGGCTCCGGAATCTCCTGGGCGATTTTGGCCCATGCTTTCGGGTCGAGTGCTCTGTTGATCTTGCCGGTGGTTGTGACCTTGTATCTGTCAGCGATGGTGAAGGTCTGGCTACCTTCTGGCTTGGCGCCAACAACATCGATCAAAGCCGCTTCGGCTTCAGCCATGATTTGCTTGGCGATCTGCAAGTTGGTCCGCGCGCCTAGGTATTGCTCGACAGCGGCCTCGGTCGAATGGATGGGCTCTTGCGTGGTGTGAGCGAGTGTGAGGTGGTGCATGTGGTGTGCCTCTTTGTGGTGTGTACGAGGCAAAGATAAACCCAAGGTTGATGTGTGTCAACCCAAGGTTGATAAAAAGATCGCCGGCAGTTAGAGGACAAAAAAAAGCCCGCGTTATGCGGGCTGCCCTCCACGGTAAGTTGTCGAGTGGAGTGAGTTGTTAGTGCAATGTAATAAGCTGTTATTTACTGGTCAAAAAAATATAGATCTTCTTGAGGAGACTCTTCAAAGCTTTTTATTTCTCTCACTTCAAAAAGCTTAGGCTTGCCGTTTTTATCTCTTTCGTATAAACCTTTGAGAACTACAGTTTTCCCTAACAATGTTTTTAGCATCTTATCTGGCATATGAGTAACACAGCGTATGCTTCCTAATTCTTTAACACCTCTCAATTGAAATCTTTTTGTATCCAAGTCTATTTGTCGAACTGTCCCAAGAAACTCTCCCGGAATTCTTTCTGACATAACGGGGTTAAATATTGACTCTCTCAGTACAACTCGCTCCCGTTGCGATAGTTGTCCTGGGCTTCCAGACTTTCCAGTAATATCTAAAGTGTGAAGACCAAGCCTACCAGTAGGGCATAGGTTATAGACAGAGAGTAACGTAGCATCACGCACAGCTGGATCCAGGAATATCTCTCCGATTCCTCGGTCGACATCATCATCCGTAATATAATTCGGCACGAGAGCTAGCTTAGAGAAAGCTTCTACCAAGAGGTCTATGACCTGTTGATGCGACTCGTCGAACAGGCTATCAAAATCGTCATGCCCGCCATCAGCTAATGAGAAGCCCATGTACATGCTGCCAGGCGCCATGCCTGTTAAACGGAGATCTAATTTCTGTGACAACTTGCGACCATCAGACGCACCTACAGAATCAAATATACTTTCCCCGATATACCTTAAACTTTTTTCTGCTGATTTAGTTAACCAGTTTAAAGCTTTTAATTGAGGGGCTGAATCTTTAGCTGCTGGACCTTCGGCATGAAATACTAAATCAGAAGAGTCCATTAGTCGGGCAAGCTGGTATTCCTCGCCATATAGTTTATCAAGGAGTTCAAAGAATCGATTACCACTACTATTTTCGAATTCTAAAATAGCTTCTTTGGATGGGGCGCATTCTAACAGCTTATTATATTGCTGAAATACTAAACTTGCGCGCTTATGAGTCTGATGACGCCAGGCTTTATCTACCATTCGCGGATCCTCAAAACGCCCCTTCGATCTGTTGGGCCCAAGTTCTTTTCGTGGGCATGCTTAACACCGACATATTGAAAAAATTTCGAGAAATCATTTGCAGTTGCCACGCTGGGATAGAGGTCAACATGCCAAAGCTCCCTCCATTCTTCCCCTCGCTTCAACATGAAGATCGAGGTCGTCCAGCGCGAATATTGGCTGACACCATCAATAAGAATGGCGCCATCAATATCGGAAGGAGCGACTATGGTAGATACAAAGCTTCCTCCCAAGACCAAAGGATAGCACTTCCCATCGGTCTCGTTCTTTATAACATCCAAGACCGTCTGGAGATTCGCCCATAAGGTCGATCGCAGGGAATTGTGGGCAAATTTCTCTTCAGCTTCCCCGAAAGTTACGTCATAGACGCCAGGAGGGAGGAAGCCGTAAGGCGTGAATGGTGGGATACAGCTCAACCTAACAACCTCCTAACCAGGCATCTGCGCCACTAAAGCTTTGATAGCTTTGGCCACTTCAGCGCCAGTGCGCTCGTCGTTTTTATATTTTGTCAAAAGCATCAAGACCAGATCCTGAACCTCTTGTGGCGAGTTCAGGATCTGCTCTCCAAGCGATCTCGCCAGATCTTCAACTGTCTCCGGGTCTTTTTGGTGACGGCTGCCATTCCCCGACAGCAGCCACGCAAACGAGACGCCCGTGGCGTCAGCAAATTTCGCAATGTTTTCCCGCTTCATGACCCCCTTGCGAATTTGCTTGCTAACAGCTTGAGGGGTAATTCCTATGGCCTCGGCGATGGCCGCCTGGGTTTTGCCACTTACAGCGATTGCGAGTTTTATGCGTTCTGAGAAATTTTTATCAACCATAGGTTAATTAAAGCGGTAAAGTGCTTGAAATGGAATAAACCGGAGGTGTACTATTACTGATAATATAAACCGGAGGTTGTTATGCTTAGAGAGGCTATCGAACAACTGGGAGGACCTAAACGAGTGTCTGAGCTCTTGGACTGCTCCCCCCAGGCTGTCTGTAAATGGATGTCCACCCAAATTCCGGCAGAACGAGCAATCCAGCTTGAAAATGTCACGAACGGAAGCATCAAGTGCCGGGACCTTCGTCCCGACCTTTATCCAAACCCTACATCTGAAACCCAAGCCGCATAGGAGGCGCAACTCATGAGTCACGACGATCCAAAAGCCAGGAAGGAACAGCGGTTCAGAGTCAATCTGGACTATTACGAGGCCGATGCGGTGAAGGCATTGGCGAAGCTGCATAGGAAGCAGGCTGCGACATATCTCGCGGAGATCGTTCGTCACCACCTGGAGTCCCTCAACGTGGAAGAGCCTCAAATGGTGCGCCAATCCGCGTAGCCAAACACGGGCCAAAAATAAGAATCACCGCCAAGCATTCATTAGAGGTAGCCGTGCAACCTAACCGTCCGAATAATTCTTTTCACCCTGAGCTCACGGACGAGGAGCAGGCCCACATAAAGACGTTAGCAGCCAACAACGGCGTCAGCGTTGACGAATATCTTTCCATGGTGGTTCGACGTCATATGACTGATGTAGGCGCGATCACCCGTTTTGCCCGGCCCAAGGCCAAATTTGGCCCAGTGCGCTCGTGATGACTGTGCCAGCATCGAGCCGCGACCAGCATCTGGCCGAACTCCACCAGGCGGCACTTGCTTATGCCGCGCTCGGTCATCCTGTCTTTCCGGTCAGCATCTCAAAATTTCCCCTGACGCAGCATGGGCTGAAAGATTCGACCACCGATCCCGCCCAGATCAATACCTGGTTCAGCCCACGGTTCGAACACTTCGCCCAGATCGCAGGCCTTGGCTATGCCGTGCAGGAAGGTCTGGCAATCGTGGACGTTGATCCTCGACACGACGGCCACCTGACGCTTGAAGACCTCCTGGATCGTCACGGCAATTTTCCCGACACGCCCATGGCGACGACAGGCGGGGGCGGGCAGCATTTCGTCTTCCGCGTACCAGCAGGGCAGAAGCTCAAAAAGCTCGGCGCCGGTATCGACAGCCTCAACCCGGGCAAATACGCCATTGTTGAGCCGTCTCTGCACCAGTCAGGCCAGCAGTATGAGTGGGAGGCCTCTAGCAGTCTGCTCGATCCAGACCAGGAGATCGCTCAAGCTCCAGACTGGATGCTTGAAAGCGTAGCGCCGGCGCCCACTGCCGAGATCGTGAGCCTGAGTGGATCAGGTTGGCTGCCGCCGGAACAGGTGCAGGATCTTAGATCGGCGCTGTCTTATCTGGATCCGGACGAATACGAGCTTTGGATCAAGGTTGGCCAAGCGCTGCACTCAACCGAGGCCGGCAATCAGGCATTCGGTTTGTGGGATGAGTGGAGCAAGGGCTCCGACAAATATCAGGCCAATCAGACGCGCAAGAAGTGGCGCACGTTTCGAGCAGGCGGCGGCCTTGGCATCGGTACCGTGTTCGCGCTGGCACAACAGGGCGGCTGGGTGAACGTCGCAGTCGTCCGGCAGGAAGTTGAGGACGAGTACATATCGTCTATGCGCGCCAAGATGACCAGGCGGAACTTCGAGACCGTCGACGCGGTCGCCATTCCAGTGCGCCGGCTTCCGGTACCAGCGCTTGATCACATTGCCAGCTGGATGAAGAGCCAGCTGCATACTTACAACCCCCATGCCGTGATTGCCGCCACCATTTCATTGGCCTCATCCATTGCGGCCAGGCAGTACGCCAGCCAACGAGGCGATCACGCTCACCTTTATATGGGTGTTCTGGCGCCCAGCATCGGTGAGCTCCGTCCGCTCAAAACGCTCACTCACAAGTTTCTTGCCGAGTGCGGACTTACAAAGCTGATCCGCGGCACGCGCATGAATACGGCAAGTGCCGTGTATCGGACGCTGGAGCGGCATCCTGTCTGCTTCTATGTTGCTGACGATTACGGCCAGATGATCAGCTTTGCCAGACGCCAACCATCCGGTGTGCTGGACCAGGCGCTCGGCGCGATCGCCGACACCTACACAGCCAACGACATCTATATCGATCCGGACGTCGATGCCATCAAACGGGATGAGTCAGAGCGCATCATCTACAAGCCAGCCATTGGACTACTTGCATTCATAGCCGAGGACCAGCTAGCAGGCCTGCTTAAGCGTTCAGAAGTTGGCCGCGGTTCTCTTCAGCAGATGCTGATTGTTGAGGCCGGGGACGCTGTGCAGAACCCGGACCCAACTGAGCAGAGCGTTTCAGAAGATATCAAGGATCTGGTAAAGCGCCTGCAGAGCACGCCATTCGGGAGCGAGCTCATGCAACTCAAGTTGGCTTGCCTGAGACCAGAGCCAAAGCGCGCGACAGTATCGACTGGTGCTGTTGAGCAGTTTGCTGAATACGACTACCACCTGGAAGCACTGGCCGAGGACGACCGTCGTCTTGTGCCGCTTATTTCCGGGGCCCGCCAATCAATGCGACGTCTCGCACTTGTGTTCGCCGCCTGGGCCAGTCCAGATGCAGCCAATATCACCGCCGATCTTGCCACCTGGTCAGGTCAGTACGTGCTCGATCACTTCCGTGCTTTTGTAGACAACTTCGCTGTCAGCGCGAGTGATGGCGGTGAGCTCGATGCCTACCAATCTATTCTGGCCCAAATTAACGACGCAGGCCCTGAGGGAATAACCCTCCGAAACCTCACCCGCGTCTGCTGGACCTATCGAAAACTGTCGAAGGACAAGCGCAGCGACATGATCGAAGTGCTGATCTCTGACCAGGAGATCCACGAACAGGAAGGCGCTCGCAAGGACAGCAAAGTTCTCGTGGCAGCTAAGTACCTGAAGGAAATCAAGAAAAACTCAAGTGTCGAGAGTGTCGAGGAAGTGTCGAGAGGCATTCTCGACACTTCTTGAGCACCTAAACGATTGAAAAATAAGAATTACTCTCGAAGCGTCGAGAGTGTCGAGGAAATATTCTTATTTAAATGAAAATCTATATGGCTCGACGCTCGACACTCTCGACACTTCATAAAAAGAACCGGTTTACAGGCACTTAAGCCAGATAAAGCGTCGAGAATCGATTCTCGACGCTTAGAAAAGCCCTCGACACTTCATCAGACAGGGCAAACCATCGCATCAGGAGCGAGAAAATGCAGGCAGCAGCAGCGGAACAACCCCTATCGATCGACCTTGATGGCAGATCTGTCCAGCTCACAGAAGATCAGAGCGCAGCCTTCAAGACAATGTGCGCCTTCGTCCAGGACAAGCTGGAAGAAGAAGTCATGACGCTTGTAGGTTACGCGGGCACGGGAAAGACAACGCTCATGAATCTCCTGGTGTGCTTTGCCAGGGATGAGGGTCTGAAGGTGGCTGTTGCGGCACCAACAAATAAAGCCGTCGGCGTGCTGAAGGAGAAGATCGGCGCAGACGTCGGCGCTTCCTTTGGCAGCATCCACAGTTTTCTCGGTCTTCGAATGAAGGAGCTCGAGGATGGTAGCCAGGACTGCAAGCGAGAAGCCGAAAGCACCGTTCACGAATATGACCTCCTGATCGTCGATGAGTGTTCGATGATCAACAAGGAAATTTTTGGCTACACGGTCAACTCACGTCGCAACTGCAAAGTCCTTTTTGTGGGCGACAGCGCGCAGTTGCCCCCAGTAGGCGAAAGCCAGAAGTCTCGGGTCTTCGATGTGGTGCAGCTGAAGCTAGTGTTGTCACGCGTTGTGCGCCAGGCCGCTGAGAATCCGATCATCGCCTTGTCCATGCGGATCCGTCAGGAGATCGAGAAGAACCAGCCTGTCACACCTCAGATCATGAATGATTCTTTGCCACCTCCGGAAGCTGGCGTGACGGCCTGTGTGACTCACGGTGGCGCACAGACCCTAATCGCCTGGGCGGTGGATGAACAGCGCTCTGGTCGGGATGCTCGGGTGCTGGCATACACCAACCTGAAGGTCCAACACTTCAATCGGAACATCCACGAAGCACTTCACGGCATCCATGGTGGCTGCATATTCGCCGTGGGTGAGCGAGTAATTGCTCATCAGGCCTTCGAGGCCATCTGCGAATCTGGTTTGAAAGCAGACATCTTCACATCGGAAGAATTGAAGCTTGAGGCCATCCTCGAGGAGCGTCACCCAAGGTACAGCGAGATCGCTGCTTACAAGCTTTCACTGCGTCGAGATACCGGCGCACTCGTCACTGCTTACTTCCCTGCAGATGCAGGCGAAGCCGAAGCCCTGGTGGCGGCCTACTTCAAGACATGGCGGCAGTACAAAGCAGAAGCTGAGGCTCTGACGCGGGCAGGCGATGGCAAGGCCCCACTGATCGAGGTCAAGGCAAAGCAGGCCAGCAATCAGGCTTGGGCCCTGCGTAAGGCGTTCGCACCCCTGCGGCATTGCTACGCACTTACTACCCATAAGAGCCAAGGCTCAACCTTCGACACAGCCCTGGTCGACTACAACGATCTGGCCAAGATGCTGCAGCGCAGCACCAACGGCCCGTTCGATTTCAATCGAGCGTTGTATGTGGCCGTGACTCGTCCCCGTTCTTTTCTTGCTGTTGTCCTGTAGGAGATCAGTCATGAAGACAGTTTGCTCACTTCATTTGAAGTTTGATCCAGTCGGCAAGGCAAGAGCCAGGTCGACGAAGAATGGCCATCATTTCACGCCCGAGAAAACCCGATGCTACGAACGCGACGTCGCCATCCAGGCAAAGCTTGCCATGGAAGGTCGGCCACCTACTGAGATGCCTGTGAAGTTGAGCACGGCCATCGCTTTCAAGGTGCCTGAGTCATGGCCCAAGTGGAAGCAGAGGGATGCGCTTGATGGGCTTATTGCGCCGACCGTGAAGCCTGATGTGGACAACGTTCTGAAAGCGCTGAAGGACGCGCTGAACGGCATTGTTTATCAAGACGATGCTCAGGTCGTAGAGGGCGACTTCATGAAATTCTATGCCGTTCAAGGCTACGTGATTTTGACGGTGAGCGAGGTCCAAAAACAGCCCGCGCAAGCCAAGAGGGTCGCAGCATGAAGTCCTGGTCAGCTGATGACGACGCCATCCTCCGCGCCATGCATCCGGACACTATGGATAGAACCATTGCGGCGGTCCTCGGTCGCACCAGGTCAGCGGTGAAGAACAGAGCTATCACGCTCGGACTGAAGAAGTCGGCCGAGTACATGGCGACTGGGCCGGGCCACTTCAAAGCAGGCGGCACATCCTGGAATGCGGGCAAGTCCATGCCGTCCACTGGCCGAACAGCTGAGACCCAGTTCAAGAAGGGACAGCGGCCTCACACCTGGAAGCCCATCGGTACCGAACGTGTCAGCAAAGATGGCTACCTCGAGCGGAAGATCTCCGAGACTGGCCGGCGCTGGCGGTTCGTGCATCTGCTCGTTTGGGAAGCGGTGAACGGTCCGCTACCGAAGGGGCATGCAGTGGTCTTCCGTGACGGCAACAGGCAGAACATCAGCCTCGACAACCTTGAGTGCATCAGCCGCGCCGAACTGATGTCGAGAAACACAATCCACAACCTGCCACCAGAAATAGCGGCAGCGAAACAACTGATCGGGGCACTCAACCGACAGATCAACAAGAGAGAAAAAAGGACAGCAGCATGAAGACAATCACCGATCTGAGAGAAAGCCTCTTCGACGTCATGGAAAAACTGAAATCGGGGGAGATCACCGTCGACCAGGCGAAGGCGATATCGGGCGTAGCCCAGACCATCGTCAACAGCGCCAAGGTTGAGAACGAGTATCTGCGAGCAACCGAGCAGAACCAGGGTAGTGGATTCATCACTGATCAATCCGTGAAGACCGGACCCCAGCCTCTCAAAGTAGCGCGCTGGCAGGGTGCGTGAAACGACTGTTCAGCACAGCTCAAACCATCTGGCTCTGCACGTTGATCGTCGGCCACCTGGTTTGCAGCTGTGTTGCGGATCGGTTTCGGAAAGATGAGCAGGATGAGGAAGACGAAGAATGAAATGCGATCACTGCGAATACATAGCCAAGCCTGGCGAGTTGACGATCAAGATGCCTTCAGGGGCAATGCTGTGTGAGACGTGTTACGGGCCTGAGAAAGGCCAAGGGATGAAGTTCGACACCGACAAACCGCGCACCGGCCTGATGATCAGCGGCTTCTCTCGCGCCCTGACCGAAGTCGCCAAGGTGACCACGTTCGGCGCCAAGAAGTACGCACCCGACAACTGGCGCAAGGTCGAGAACGGCATCGAGCGGTACAGGGATGCAGCCTATCGTCACATGCTGGCATCCGCTCACCAGAAGAACGACGAGGAATCTGGCCTGCCGCATCTGGCGCATGCTGCTTGGTGTCTGCTGGCGATGATGGAGCTGGGCGGCTGCAAGCGGAGGGACTTCGAAGCCGACAAGAAGCTGGCAGATGAGAATATGGCGTGGTTCAAAGAGTATCTCAAGAAGGTCGATGACTTTGGTCGACCCCTACGGGAGCGTGACCGGTGACCCGCAAAGCCGAACGCCTAAAACTGCTGCGCCAGCTGCCAGACCAGAAGCCCGCAATAGACTACACAACGGACGAGCACGGAACCCTCGTTATCGATAAGCCGAAGGATCAGATCAAGCCGAAAAAAGGTGAAGCGAAATGATACATAAAAACGATGCACTGAGCCGCGCAAACAGGCTTGCTGAGACTTCGGTGGATGGTAGGACGGGGAAGCCTGCGCTGCGGGATGCGGTCAGGGATGAGGTGGCGCCTGCACCGGTTAGCGATGATCTGGCGCGTGCTCAGGCCGTCATCAGCGCATACAAGCAGTTCGTTTCACATCTCCTGCAAGCTGAGCGGCGAACAAAGGCTGAGCTGGAGGAGGCGAGGGTGGAAATAGGCACGCTGAAAAGTCAACTTCTGACTCAGATCCTCAAGAATACAGAGCTTCTAACTGAACGCATAACGCCCGATTATCTCAAGCCGATGATCACCGTCGAGCCTGCCATAACTGAAAAGCAGCCTAGCAGGAAGATTGTAAGCGGCACCATCAGACTCGCTGAGTTCAATCCTAGGCCAATCAAGGAGTAGCGCATGATCAAAACTTTGTTCTTTGGCCGGACCAAGAAGTACCGAAAGGACGCAAAGTATTTCATCGGCTGCTACATCGAGTTTCTGGAGGTGAAGGCGGACAACGAGGCGCGGGTGTCGACTGGCCGTTCGATCAGCGGCATGATTCAGGACTTCCTCGGGGAGATCCCGCGTGGCTCAGGATACATGCCAGACACGGTGTCGGCTGTAATGGATAGATTGGCACCCATACCCGTCGACTTCCTCGCCGCTGCATCGATGATGAGTCATTTGCAGGAAGAACAGATAGCGGCCTTGTGCCTGGTCGAGCGATACCTCGGCAAGCGGACGATGATCGACAAGCGAGAGGTGTTTCTGCCGGCTCAGGAAGACGTGTTCAGACTGGCCGGATTGCCGCCTGTCGAGTACATCGAACACTACAGGACGGGCATCGATAAACTTAACGCTGAGTTGGGGCGCCTGCTTGCATGAGCGTTGCTTGACTGGCTGAAAAATATTCGATATTCTGTTTCGTATAGTGTGTGATAGCCAGCACACAGGAAAGCCGCCTTAAACCAGCGGCTTTTTTTGTGCCCGAAATTCCCCGTGTTCCCTGCAACCTGCTGTTGTGATTGCCCGCCAAGTGCGGGCTTTTTTGTTTCCGGAGGTGCGTATGCTGGCTCTCAAGGACAACACTGTAAAGATCCCCAATGGCATTGCGCTCATGTTCGCCATGACCGTAGTTGACCAGATTTACGAAGCGAACGGCGTCGAGACGACAGTCATCACCTCGTGTCAGGACGGCAAGCATAGCCTGACCAGCCTGCATTACGCGGGCCAGGCCTTCGACGTTCGCACATGGACCCTTCCGAAAGGCGTCAGCCCGAAAGAGATCGTCCGACAGATCAGGGCCAAGCTGAATATTCATTTCGATGTGGTGCTCGAATCCGATCACATTCACGTCGAGTTTCAGCCGAGATATTCAGAGTGAGCCCGATCGACGTCATCGGCCTGAATGGTGAGGCGGCTCACACGGAATCACATTTGCCCGTCTGGAATCCACTACCTCATCAAGACCGCCGTCAGTGTCTCGTCTGCAAGCGCATCGAACACTACGTTGGCACCCACTACAAACCGAAGGAGCTGCCCTATGGCGAACGGCGAAATGCAGGCCAGCAAGCCTAAGCACCACTCGCAGACGATCATTGCTGCTGTCGTGGTCATCCTGGCCTCGCTGGCCGGCATCGGTGGCTACATAGTTGAGCCGGACGAGCAGGAAAGCATCATTCAACTGGTCACGGCCATTGTGACCGCTGCGGGCGGCCTTGCTGCCTACTTCGGTCGCATCAAAGCTACCAAGAAGGTGAAGTAATGAAAGCCATCTACGCCCCGTTCCTGCTTTGCCTGATGCTGATGCTCGGCGCCTGTTCGCTCATGCCGCCTGAGCCGCGAACATTCAACCAATCCAACGCCGTGGCCACTCAGATGGTCACCAATCTTGGCGTAGCGATATACGAAGGCTTCAAGGCCGGCTACATCACGCCAGAAAAGGCTGATGCGCTGAAGACTCAGCTGCTGCTTGTGACCGATATGCTCAACACGGCGAACGATATCGCTGCAGCACAGCCTGAAATGGCGGCAGAGAACCTTGAGCGCGCCCTTCGCATGCTCGAACAGCTACAGATCGAACTGGAGGCGCAACGATGAGCACATCAGGATTACTGGCGGCCATTACCGCACTCAATGCCATCAACGCTGCTGGCAGGGCTGTACTCGAACTGACGGCCAATGCTCAGGAGTTGCGCGCTCTGTTCGCTCAGGCTGCTGCTGAAGGCCGGGATATCTCCACCGATGAGGTGTCAGCGTTGATCGAGAAGGCGAGGGCGGATCTGCTGGCCCATGGTGCGGAGTACCAAGCCGCCATTGCAGCACGCGATAACGACTGATTAAGGGTACTGATGAATGATTCTCCCGAAGAGAGCCAGGATCGGCGATCTGCATTAGTCGGAATCGCCAAGGTAATCGGAGCGATGGGCATCATCGTTGCGGCTTTCTTCACCTACATGGGTCAGCTTGACTCCAATGATGTTAAGCGTCTCGATCTGGTCATGGAAGATGTGAAGCTTCTGCGTAATCTAGTTGAGTCGGCCAACAAAGAACTGACCGAGATCCGCGAGCACAGCGCTCAAAAGGACTTGAAGATTGCGCAGCTGACGATGCAGGTCGAAGCGCTCAAGGCCATCATCGGGCGTGAGGTTAATCTCAACGACTGGCTGCAGGACGATATAGACGCCAGCCCTTTTCCGGTGGCTATCAAGCGCATCGAGGACATCAACGGCGTCGTCCAGTTCCCGACATACCTGATCAACAACGCATTCGCTCAGCGCTTCGGAATATCAAAACGTCGATACGAGGGAAAGACCAGCGACGAGATCTTCAGCGCCACTACACATGCCGTCTTCTACGAAGGAAACAAGTACGTTTACGACAACCGCACCTGGCGGCTCCAGGACGAATGCTTCGAGGACCCGACATCAGGGCAGGAAGTGTGCGCACCGGTCCTCCGGTACTACACCACACTTCCGGACGGTTCTCCGGCCATCAAGAAAATCATCTTCGTCGGAATGGATATCGAGCCCTAGGGCTTCCAAACCAAAACAACTGAGTGACCTTATGACACACGCTGCACCATCGCTGGCGGGCTTTGCTGCGCCTGGAGTAGATAGCTAATGGCTGCGTTTACCTCCAGTCAGTCTGGAAACTTCAACGATCCCGCCACCTGGGGCGGGGCTGGCGTACCAGGCGCTGCTGACTCGTTCACCATTACGGCGAATATCGTTGTCACAGTTCCGTCTGGCTACTCCGCAACCGGTACAGCCATATTCAGCGGGGGCAGTCTGCAGGCAAAGGCCGCGCTTGTGGTTGCTGCTGGCGGCACATTTACGATGGTCGCCGATTTCAATCAAGCCAGCTGGTACAGGCTCTCAGTATTCGGAACGCTGAACCTGAACGGCTTCTCGATGACGCAAGCGAACAACGCCAGGCACTTCGAGCTGACGATCAAGGGTACGGCTGGTAATCGGGCGCAGGTTATCAGCAACGGCACGAGCACCGGCCCTGATATGGTCTACACGTTTCTGTATAACGAGTGGCCATTAGAAATCGCCTATGCTGACTTTGTTGGGCTTGGCGAGATCCGCATTCCCTCGACGGCAAACTCTCCCTTTCCCTTATACTCGATCACCAATACCGTCTTCAGGAACTGTCGCCAGGTCACGCTCGGCGGGTTCTCGAGCAATGACAGCGTCTGGATTATTGACGGCGTCGATGTGCGGGATAGTAGGGCGGTAGGCACAATGCTGACCGTGACTAGGGACGCTACCGGGGCGGTGGGGGCAGGTAACCCAAGTCGTCTGACTCGCCTGACACTGGCTGGCAGCGCTACAGCCAACGCGGTTCGATGGGAAGTCGAAAACCTCGAAAAGACCCAGATAGTTCTGAAGAATGTCATCGGCACGAATATCAAGCCGACGCCGATGACAAACAGCCTGGTGGCGACAGTAGGCAAGACAGGTCCCGCCGCGCTGGACTATGGCGGCATTACGCTGCTAGCAGACAGCTACGTTTTCACCGATTCCGACAACCCGCATACGCTGATCGGCGTGCCGGTGGTCGATAACATCGTTCTTGAGGCCACGTACACCACAAGCTTCAGCGACAGCGGCGACCATTTTGTCGTCCCGGCAGGTAATGGCTCTTTCACGAACTCGCTTGTTCTTGAGAGCAAGTCAGGTGTGCTGGTAAACGCTATTGGCGTGGCGCGAAGCGGCAATTACTCGGCCACCCACAATACTCTCGTTGGTAACTACAACGCCGCTTATGGCGCGCTTGCACGGACGGAGAGCGGCGGCACGTTCACTGGCACGCTCAGCCTGCAATCAAACCTTGTCGTCAACATTAGCGCCACCTCAACTGCAATCGGCATGAATTTCCAAGGCCCAGCAGACCAGGTTACGACCATGGATTACAACGCCTGGTTCAACTTTGGCAATCGTTATTCTGGCGTAACCAGCGCCACCAAAACGCCAGGCGTCACCGTTGGCTATGGCGGCAACGATCTCGTTCTCGCCTCCCTGCCGGCCTTCACCGACTCGACACGAAACCTCGCCAAGTGGGGCCAGGTTCACCTCGGAACGACGACTGCTCAAGAGGTGGTGGATGCGTTCCTGAGACTGAACGGCTTCAACCCAGCTACCGGCACACAAGACCTGCCAGCGTTCGAGCATGAGCCGGCCGATGTTGTCACATGGACGAAGCAGGGCTTTACGGTAACCGACGCTGCGCTAGTCGCCTCCGGCCATGATGCGCAGAACATCGGCATATTGGATCAGGCAGAAGAGCCAGTAGAACCGCCGCCAGCCAGCGGAGCCACGACATACAACCTGGTCAGCCCAATAACCGGCTCTATCGTCGGCTACTGCGTTCTCGATCTCGTCAGTTAGACCAACCCCGAACCCCATGTATCCGAACCTCGGAGAATATCGAGTGGCTGTAATTCAAGTGGAGGTGATCCAGTGAGCACACCTATCAATCTGGCTGTCTCTGCAATCACCTCAAGCAGCGCAATCCTAAGCTGGGCCATCGGGCAAGTTACTAACCCTGGCGGCGGCGGCGGTGAGCCTTCTGCGGGCGGCTTTGCAGCCTTCTTGGCGCAGTTCCTCCCAGAGCAGACTGTTCCGACCTGGGCTGACCGTACGCACACCGCCAGCCCTACGGCGACAGTTAATGGAAGCGGGACAGATGGCAGTCCGTGGACTATGGAGCAGGCACGAACCCTCGCCGTTGCAGGAAACATCGTGGGCCTAATGCCTGGCCAGTGGTACGGCGGCACACCTCCCCGTCCATTCGGTGATCCGCTCAGAAGGCTTTACCCAGCCTTCCGGCCAGAAAACTCCGGCACCGCTTCTCAGCCCATCTGGTTCGTTGCTCAGAATCCAGCCGCCACGAATACGTCGGGGCGCACAGAGATATACAGCGGAAGTCCTGATGCGTGGGAGGGATGGCCGGCGTTTGGATCTTATGGCAAAAACTATATTCGTTTTTCTGGCATCTATTCAGATCTCAATGACCCGAACGGGCAAAACTATGTAGATACAGGCCTGACAAGCTTCCGCGAAGGCATAGGCTGCAGCATTCATAAGTGCCACTTGATAGGAAAGCAGCATCCCCAGAATAACAACAACGCTGCCGTCCGAATTGAAGGCATCGTTTCTGGTGAGATTGGCGATAACAAGATCGAGGGGTTCAGAGGGAATACGAACAACGCAGGCATAACCCTATACCGCTCTATGGGCGCCAGGATCCATCACAACGACATCACCGATTGTTTCGATGCGTTCCATCCGAAATCAAAAGATAGCAGCTTCCAGTTCTACGGAAACAAGGTGTATAGCTGCAATCAGTTCGCCAGGCTCCTGATACCCAGCTACTCCGGCACAGCCGCTGAAGAGGGGTGGATATTCAACAACACTGGAAACAATCTGAACAAGATTATCGGCATGACGACCTCTGACGGTCCGTTCCGAATCGACAAAGTCAAAGTGTTCAACAACACGTTCAACAACATAGCCACCGCGAATGATCCAGGGGCTATCTACTGGTCTGCGAGTCCCGACAGCCCCAGAGACAATCAGTTCTACAACAACATCATTCACACTGCTTACGCGGTATTCGGTTCATACCGAACCTACCCGGGAACGGCGGCAGAAATGGCTGGCTTCTGGACGTCAGACAGGAACGTGTTTCAGGGGACTACAAAGTTTTTCAACGCTGGCGGCCTGAACGCTGTGACATTGGCGCAATGGCAGGCTGTAGGGCAAGACGTCAATTCGGTGTTTGCGAACCCTTCCTTCACGAACAGAGCCAGCGGTGACTTTACGCTGCAGGCGGGTAGTCCTGCTTTGGGCCTCGGTCGAGACAAGTTAGGCATGTTCGGCCCTGTTGACGGTGTCATCAATGCTGGCGCCAGGCCTACCAACTCAGCCGAAATCATCGGCATCCGGGGGTAGATAACATGTTCAATCTAGAGTGGCGTGACGTCCCTACCCAGACCACTACGGCAGTGCCGAACCTGTCTGGCACAACGCATGAGCTCACCAATCTATCACCTGGCGCTGACTACGAGTTTCGAGTTCAGCAAGTCGATGGCAGCACAGTTTCAGCCTGGTCTGCGTGGAAGAGCTTCCGCACGGATGGGGAAACAGCCGTGATCATAGACGTCGGAGTCATAGTGGGTAATAGCGTGAAAGTTCCAACCCGAGCACGGCGATTCATCGTCAACTACGTCTAGGAGAAATAGGTAATGGCTGTAGTTAGCGCTCAGGTAGTGTTCGACTTCCGCAACGAACCAAACACCACCAACTGGACTCACCCGGATATCACGATCATTGGTGGCTCGCTTAAAGTCGAGAACGGTGTTCTGCGGAAGAATGGCGCCGGCAAGTCAGCGCTGTTTTACAAGAACACTGGCGAGGCCGTCGTGATTGCGTTCGTGGAATCTGAAACAAAAGCGAATTTCGATTACGGCGCGCCTGGTGCTTTTACAGCGCAAGGCGCAGGCTTTGTAGCAGCACCTGTCGGCGGAAGGATCAGGCTGCAGAAAGTCAGCCAAAGCCAGGAGCTTTCGGTCTTAACCGATACCGACATCAACACGGACGGTTATCTAGCTTCCGATATCATCGGCCTCCAGTACAGCGACACGGATGACACTGTTCGCAGTCTGAAGAACAACGCAACAATCATTACTAAGAACAGCGATACATACTCAGGGCTTCTACATCCTGGCGTGCTCATAGCGTGGGGCAACAACAATACCAACGGCGTGCGCTCATTCGGTTTTGATGGCGTGTACGCGATCGGTCTTGGCATTGTCGGTACCGATAACACTTTCCGACAAGGTCAGAAAGACGTCAGGATCAAGATCAACGGCCTTCCATCGAGTTCAGTGACGGCGTTGTCCATTGCTGGCGTTTCAACAGCATTCGTGACGGACGGCCCTGCTCATATCAAGTTCGACGCGCCGTTTGATCTTGCTAACGGCGTTGTGTCTGTGGCGGCTACGATTGACGGTGTGGCTTACAACAGGGACGCCTTCCCGGTCGCTTACGTCCAGACGCACCCTTACCCGGCTGTTGTAGCAGGGACCACGGTACACAGCAGGTCTATCGCGTCCGAAATGGACAACCCCGGCGGGCGATATCTCAAATTTACCATACCGTCGCAGCTGCAGTTCCTGCCACCGTATACGGAGCTCGACGAAGACGCGCAGTCGGTCAGTTTGAACACTGTGCTCGGAGCAAAGGCTGGCACTCCTGAGAACACAGTTCATGTCATCACCGGTACCGCACTGGACCAGGATGGCATCGAGACGCCTTTTGAAATAGAGGTGCTTTCGCGAAGCGTCGACCGCACCCCGGCACCAGTGTCGTTCACCTCGCTTACAGATCAGGCAAGAGACACCGAGTTCACCTCGAATACGGTGCTGATTGAAGATATCGACGACGAGGTCGTGCTGGCAGTCGATACCACTGGTGATCCTGCCACAGTCAAGGTCAACGGTGTCGCTGATGCGCTGACTGCGATGAAAGGCGATTCCATTACGCTGACGCTTCAATCCTCTACTGGGTTCGAGCAGAAGAAAGAAGCGATCCTATTGCTAGACGGTATTGAGGCAGCACGCTACTCGGTCACCACATTGGTCGATCCGGGCGACATTATTCCGCCTGCGCTTGTTTCTCCGATAAGCATTGTCGATGTGTTCTCTACAAGCTTCGGCGTGCTGTTCGAACCTGATGAGACATGCACGTATCGAATCGTCGTCCTGCCCTTCGCTGCAGCCGCACCTACTGCGACAGCGGTCTATGCAGGGGGTATCACAGGATCATTGTACGAAAGCCCGCTGAGCGACGCTCTGGCCAATGTACAGCGCGTGCATAACGTCGTCGCGTTCCCTGCCGATACAGAGTTCACCGCCTACCTGGCCATGCAGGATGCGTCTGGCAATCTCTCAATACTGTATAGCGATTCAGAAGCCACTGTCGCGGTAACACCGATCGACAAGACCACCAAGTTCGTCATCAACGTGCTGGCACCTACAAAGCGCGCAAGACAGACCATTGGTCCACTGGATCACGATGGCATCACACCGCCAACACTGCCAGTCAAAGACCCATCGTCAGAGATCACTGTTGCGCTCAACTTCAAAGAGTTGGTGGCAGCACAACTGATCACTGCTCACGACGTCACAGCTACAGGGGCAACTGCTCTTGTCATCACTGAGACAGAAGTCGAGGGCGACATTGTCTATATCAAGCTGGTGGGTGGACTCAAGAACGAAGAAGTCACAGTTTCAACATCAATCGAAACCGCCAACCTGAAAGACAAGCGGTCATTCGTCATGAAGGTAGATGAGATATGAGCGTTCACAATTACACGGCTGACGGAACAATCAAGTCCGGTACTGCATCTGCTGACATTGTCGTTCAGGTCACAGTGGATAGTGACAGCGTATTCGACGGCGGCATGATCGTGGTTGAAGTTGGGGAAGGTGCAGTAGTCAACCGTCCAGCAAACGCATGCATGATCGCGCCTGGTGTCCTACGTGTGAGCGTCGTCTCAGGTTCGGACTGGGCTGTCAAGCTGGCAAGTGCGGCTAGCAAGACTTCGCTAGCCGTATCCGTGTTGCCATAAACTTGCAAGATCGCTGCACGTTCGCCGAAATTACCAGACGATGCCCCCTATGTTGGGTCCTCCCCGGCGTCTCTTGAATACGGGTGTGCAGCCTCGCGGACTTTTGCTAGATAAATTCTCTCTATAGGTTCCTTCGTCAGTGATTGAAATCACCAGAAAGCAAGTGGCCGAAATGCTGGAGGTCGACGTTCGCTCGATCACGAATTTCCAGAATCAGGATATCGACCCGCTTCCGGTGGCAGTTCCCGCAAAGCGCGGCGGCACGAATATCTATGACGCCATAGCGATTCACAAGTGGGGCATCCGAAAGCGCCTCGCTGAATTGGATATCGGGGATGACGGCAACGTCTACGACTACAACGTCGAACGGGCGCGTCTCGCCCACCACCAGGCGAACAACGAAGCGCTGAAAGAGAAAGAGCTTCGCCGCGAGCTGATGAACGTCGACGAAGTTGAGCGCCTGGTCAGCCAGACGGTGCTGGCGGCTCGATCAAAGTTGCTGAGCCTGCCGACCAAGATGGCCGGAAAGGTTCAGTTCATATCCGAGCTTCCCATCATCGAGGGGCTATTACGAGACAGCGTCGACGAGGCATTGCATGAACTTGCCGCCAGCATCTTCAACATTGAAACAGAGGATGACGGGCTGGATAGCGCCACCTCCGAGACTGCTGGTTAGCGAATGGGCGGACACGTACCGAAGGCTCCCGGCAGAGAGTAGCGCGGAGCCAGGCCGGTGGCAGACTGACAGAGCGCCATACCAGCGCGAAATGATGGATGCGCTATGCGATCCGTCAGTGAACGAAGTCATTATCAAGACCAGCAGTCAGATCGGCAAAACGGAAATACTGCTCTGCATCATCGGTTACTACATACACCACGACCCATGCCCGATATTGCTGGTTCAGCCGACATTGGACATGGCGCAGGCCTTCAGTAAGGACCGGCTGGCGCCAACGATTCGTGATACGCCTGCACTGCAGGAAGTAGTCGGGGACACACGAAGCCGCAAGGCCGAAAGCACGATACTGCAGAAGACGTTCCCCGGTGGACACATCACCATGTCGGGCGCCAACTCTCCTGCAAGCCTTGCGTCAAGACCGATCAGGGTGGTGCTGCAGGACGAGGTCGATCGGTTCCCGGCGTCTGCCGGGAAAGAGGGTGACCCTTGCCGACTGGCCGATAAGCGCTGCACCACCTTCTGGAACCACAAGAAGATCAAGGTCAGCACGCCGACCATTGCCGGTGAGTCCCGAATCGACCTGGCGTACCAGGACAGCACTCAGGAGATCTACAGCCTGCAGTGCCCCGACTGTGAAGAGTTCCAGCAGATCAAGCGCGATGTGCTGGTGCACCGCAAGATTGAAAACAAACTGGTGGGCGTCGACGCCTCCTGTCGTCAGTGTGGATGCGTTCACCCTGAATCGGTATGGCGCACCCAGCCTGCCAAGTGGGTGGCTCAGCAAGAGCATACGAAGCGCGGCTTCCACCTGAATGAATACGTCAGCCCTTGGCGCAAGTGGCTTGAGATCGAACTGGACTTCCTCGAAGCCAAGAAGTCAAAGGAGACACTGAAGACCTTCGTGAACACGGTTCTCGGTGAGTGCTGGGAAGACGATGCGGGCGAGCAGATCGACGCGGACATGCTGTACAACCGCCGTGAACACTACGTCGCTGATGTGCCTGTCGAAGACGTTGTACTCACCGCCTCAGTGGACGTGCAGGATGACCGAGTAGAGCTTCAGGTCGAAGCCTGGCGGGAAGACGAAGAGAACTACAAGATCAGTTACGACAGGTTCTATGGCGACCTGTCGAAGCCTGGCATCTGGGATGTGCTCGAGAAGGCCATCAATCAGCAGTATTCGACGCCTTCGGGCATCTTGCTGGATCTCAGGCTGATCATGATCGACTCGGGCGGACACTACACCGACGAAGTTTATGCATTCTCCAAGCGTATCGGCACCCGTCGCTGTATCCCGATCAAGGGATCAAGCCAGTCGGGCAAGCCTGTTGCAAGCTTTCCGAGGAAGCGGACAGAGAAGGGCGTCTATCTCACGATGATCGGCACCGATACGGCGAAGGAGATCATCACCGCCAGGCTGTCGAACAACGAGCCAGGCCCCGGCTACGTGCATTTCCCGGTCAGCGAGCAGTTCGATCCGACCTACTTCGTGCATCTGACCAACGAGCGGAAGGTGAAGAAGTACGTCAAGGGCCGGCTCACGACGGTATGGGATGCAGGCAAGCGTCGGCAGGAACCATTCGATCTCTCTGTATACAACCTGGCTGCAGTCCGCGTGCTTCAACAGCACATGGGGCTGAAGCTGGACGAGCTCTCAACCTCGACAGAAGTAATCGCCGCGGCATCCGCTACGGCGGCCCCGACTCAGCGCAGAAAGTCAACCTACTGGTAACCCCATGGCATACACAGACACTGATATTCAGGCGGTAGAAGACGCACTGAAGAGCGGAGCCCTGCGCGTGAAATACGCTGACCGCGAAGTGACCTATCGCAGCCAGGCAGAACTGTTCGCCCTTCTGCGCTCGATGAGAGAGTCGCTGCAGACCACTGCGCCCGCGAAGACCCACACATTCAAGTCGTTCAGCCGGGGTTATCAGCAGTGAGCCGAAACACCATCGACAAAATCGTCGCTTATTTCTCCCCTGAAAAGGGATTGAAACGAGATATGGCGCGTCAACGCTCCGATATTCTCGCAAAAAATGGATACGACGCAGCAGGAAAAGGGCGCCGCGGCTCGTGGTTTCAGGTCGATCAAAGCATCAACTCGCTGAATGAGCTGTCTATCCCCGTCCTACGCGCCCGCTCTCGGGAAATGGTTCGCAATAATCCTTACGCGGCCAGAGGCTGTGAGGTGCTGGTCAGTAATACCGTAGGCACCGGCTTCATTCCTACGGCCAAAGGGCCAACCCGCAAGGCTGCACTGGCGAATCAGCTGATGGCTGAATGGATCAAGGCCTGCGACTACTCCGGCAACCTGAATCTGTACGGTATGCAGGCACAGATCATGCGCTCCCTGGTGGAGTCGGGCGAAGTCCTGATGTATAGCCGGCGCAATGGTGACGCCTCTCTGCCGCTACCGATGCAGATCCAGTTACTCGAAGCGGACTACATCGACACCAGTCGCAATGATCTGTTCGGGAATAACTCGCTGGCGCAAAGCGGAATACAGCTCGACGCCTCGGGTCGACGATCAGGCTACTGGCTGTTCCGTGACCACCCAGGAGACCAGCGCGGAGCCTTTGAGGAAAGCCAGCTGGTCCCGGCCCGATACATCTGTCACGTCTACGAAATGCTGCGCCCCGGCCAGCTGCGCGGCGTGCCTCGGGGCGTGTCGGCATTCGCCCGCATGGACGGCCTGCACAGCTTTCAAGATGCCCGAATCGAAGCTCAGAAGATTGCGGCCTGCCTGGTTGGCGTCGTCACCAATGACAACAACGACGGCGCAAAGGGCGACGTGCTCCCAGACCGACTTGAGCCAGGGATGTTCCCGGAACTGGGCTTCGGCAAGAGCGTCAGCTTCAATGCGCCGCCGTCTGTCTCTGGCCATGCTGAGTTTGTCAGCACCGAACTGCATGCCATCGCCGCGGCTTACGGCATCACCTACGAATCAATGACCGGCGACCTTTCCGGCGTCAATTTCTCAAGCGCCCGTATGGGTTGGCTGGAAATGGCTCGCAACATCGAGCGACTGCGCTGGATCGTTCTTGCACCGACCATGCTCAAGCATATCGAGAAGTGTTTCTTCGAAGGCGCTGCCTGGAAGGGTATCGACCTTTCCGGCGTCACCTTCGACTGGACGCCACCGCGACGCGAAATGATCGACCCGACCAAGGAGATCCCGGCTCAGATCAAGGCCATCCGATCAGGCCTGAAGAGTTGGCAGGAAACGGTCAGGGAGAACGGCTACACGCCGGCCAACTCTGCCGCTGAAATGAAGGAAGACTTCGAAATGTTCGACAAGTTCGGCCTCGTGCTGGACTGCGACCCCCGACAAATAACCACGGCAGGGCAGATGCAGTCTGTTCCCGCGGACGTTCCAACCGAAACCGACGAATAGAGGCTGACTACATGCCACAAGACACCATAACTGGCGGTGGGGATTTGCTCGCGTCAAAGAATCGCATCAACAAGTCTGGCGAGCTCCTGCTGTATGGGGAAATCGGCGACTGGTTCGATGGTAACGACGCGCTTTCCATCGTCACAGAACTGGAATCGCTCAACAGCGAAGCCCTCACGGTCCGCATCCATTCCGGTGGCGGCTCGATCATGGAAGGCCTCGCTATCTACAACCGACTGAAGCAGTCCTCTGCCTTCGTCACCGTCCAGATCGACGGCATAGCAGCCTCAATGGCCTCGGTAGTGGCGATGGCGGGCGACAAGGTGACCATGCCATCGAACGGATTCCTCATGGTTCACAAGCCATGGCTGCTGTCTGCAGGCAATGCGGACGAGTTACGCAAGAGCGCTGACACCCTCGACAGCTTCGAAGACTCCCTCATTCACGCCTACACCACGAAAACCGGCATGCCCGAAGCGGAAATCCGCGAAATGCTCAGCGCTGAAACGTGGATCAACGCAGCTCAAGCACTGGAAATGGGCTTCATCGACGAGATCTCAGACGCGATGGAAGCCGCGGCCAGCATTGATCTGAAGGCGTTCAACAATGTACCCGATGCACTGCTCAAAGCAGCACATCAAACCCCTGCGGCACTGCCCGCTAAACATAGTAAGGAGCCAATCATGGCGAAAGAAGTTAAGGCGGCAGAAGTTGAAAATGTCGCAGACGTAGCAGTGGCATCAGCAACAACTGAGGCCCCGAAAGCAGAAGCGAAAGCGGCTGTAAATCCACAGGACGTACAAGCAGCGGAGCGTCAGCGCTTCAGTGCTCTGAACGCAGTACGCGCTCAGGCCAGCAAGCTGAATGTCACTGTGACCGATACCGACTTCGATCGGTTCATTGCATCAGGCTCAACGGCTGACGAGTTCAGGGCTCACCTGTTCAACATCGCTGAGCAGGCCAACAACCAGTATTCACCGACTGGATGCCGGGTCGAAAGCAACATGAATGCAGCGCGCAATCACATCGTGGAAGCGCTGATGCACCGTGCGGATCCTGCGCAGAACAAGCTGAGCGACCAGGCTCGGGAGTTCCGTGGCATGACACTGCTTGAAATGGCGCGTGCGTCATTGAGCGCGAACGGTATGGAGACTCGTGGCAAGGCGAAGCACGAGATCGCGGCAATGGCGATGCATTCGACCAGCGACTTCCCGCTGATCCTGGGCGACACCATCAACAAGTCTCTGCGTCGTGCTTACGAGTACGCGCCGCGGGTCTATCAGCAATTTAGCCGTCGCTCTGACGTCTCTGACTTCAAGCCAGTGACTCGCGCTCTGCTTGGCGAAGCTCCGCTGCTTGAAAAGCTGCCTGAAGGCGCTGAAGTGAAGTACGGCACCATTGGCGAAGAGTCTGGCACATACGCTGCCGCGACTTATGCCAAGGCTGTCGGCGTCACCCGCCAGATGCTCATCAACGATGATCTGGGTGCGTTCACTCGCCTGGCTGCTGCCTTCGGCTCTGCTGCTGGCGAAACCGAGAACGACATTGTCTTCAGCCTGCTGATCGATAACGTGAAGACTGGCGACAACGTGGCGCTGTTCCACGCAACTCACGGCAACGTCGGCACCGCTGGTCCGCTCTCCGAGACAACCCTGTCTGAAGCCCGCAGAAAAATGCGAGTGCAGAAGGGCGTCGACAAGGAGCGACTGATTCGTGTCACGCCTCAGTTCCTGATTATTCCCGCAGCCCTTGAAACCACTGCGCAGAAGATCCTGAGCTCGGTGCTTGCCGCTGACACTGCCAGCGTGAACATCTTCGCCAACTCACTGACGCTGATCGTTGATCCGCGCCTCGACGAGAAGTCAGAGACCGCCTGGTATCTGATTGCTGATCCGGGCCGCATCGACACCATCGAATACGGCTACCTCGACGGCACGAACGGCGTCTACACCGACTCGATGATCGACTTCAGCACCGACTGCATGAAGATCAAGGCGCGACTGGACTTCGCTGCCGGCGTCATCGATTACCGCGGCATGTTCCGGAACCTCGGAGCCTAATCCACCACTACCAAACAGGGCGCACTTAGCGCCCTTTTTCATGTCTTGAGGAAATCAAAATGGCTACAAATTACAAGCATCCTGGCTGCGTGTTCGACCACGTTGCGGCTTCTGATATCGCATCGGGTGACGTTGTCATCATGGGCCAGACCATTGGTGTCGCTATTACCGATATCGCTACTGGCGACACTGGCGCGGTGCAAGTTGACGGTGTGTTCGAGGTGCCGAAAGTATCCGCTGCGGTTATCGCACAGGGCGAGTCCGTCATGTGGGACAACTCGGCAAGCGCGTTCGATGACAACCTGGCTACGCCTGCAACTGGCGACATTAGCGGCTGCTGTGTTGCTGCTGAAGCTGCTGGCAACGGCGCAACGACCGTGAAAGTGAAGCTGAACGTCGGCGTAGGCACGAAAGCCTAATGAAATTCGACGACCTCATCCGGACGACTGACAGGGCTGTGTTCAACACCATGGCGCTGCCT
Source organism: Gammaproteobacteria bacterium UBA2679 (assembly GCA_002354735.1). Classification (GTDB taxonomy): domain Bacteria; phylum Pseudomonadota; class Gammaproteobacteria; order Pseudomonadales; family Oleiphilaceae; genus Allohahella. Next base: position 41,262 of record DEMD01000004.1, read on the forward strand.
GCAACCCTGAATGGCGCGGCTATCCGTCTCATTCTGGACCGCGCTGTCGTTCGCACGGATGGGGCCGGCGATATCACGGTGAACGATTATGAGGTATCGACCCTCAACACCGAAGTCGACACGATTCCAAAGCTTTCGACGTTCGTTGTCGATGGCATCAGTTACAGCTACATCGGGCGCGTGGTTGATGACGGGTTCATCACCCGAAGCGCGGTGACTCGTGGCTAGTCCTGGCAGCGTCAAGTTTGACGGCCAGATTCGCGCCGCCGTTCAGGAGTTGAAAGGCCTCAACGTCAAGGCAATTCGCCCCGCAGCCGTGCAGGCCCTCAACCGGGTCGCCACTACAGCCGTTGGCCGCACCGTGAAAGCCGTCTCAACGCAGACGCAAGTGCAGCCGAAGGTCATCAAAAAGCGCGCATACGCCAAGAAAGCCAACACCCGGTCACTGCAGTCATTGGTCCGCTTCTACGCCCGCGAGATCAATTACGGCGCACTGCTGACGCCTGCGCAGTCCAGAAAGCTGGTCGCTGAATCTGGCCCGAAGTTCACCAAGACCGGCAAGCGACGAAAGGGCAAAGGGTTTATCACCGTTGGATCGGGCGCCTACAAGCAGCGCGTCGAGCGCGGTTTCGTTGTCCAGGGCAAGAAGAAACCAACCGTCCTGCAGCGCAAAGGCTCGGCCCGTCTGCCGCTCAACGCACCGTCATTCCGCATCTACAAGGACGCCGTCCGACTCACGCCGAAAGTCGTGTTCGAAACGGTGAATGACCGACTCAACAAGGAGTTCGTCGCGGCCATCAACAACAAATTGCAGCGAGCGCTGAACCGATGACCCGCAAACAGATACGTGACAAGGTGCTCGCCGCCGTTCAGGCCATCGACCCGATCAGCACCGTGACCACCGCTCGCCGTCTGGACCTCGAAGACGGCGCCGAAATCATTGTGATCAATCTCAGCCAGGGCGTCGTGAACAGCGAGTCGATGACCACCATGGTCGAGGCCGAAATCACCGTTTCCATTTATTCCAAATCTGCTGATGACGACCAGCTCGATCTGACTGCAGAACCCATACGCGAAGCCCTCGATGCTGAAGATCTCGGTCTCAACTTCGTCGGCTTTGCCTATTCCGACCCGGCTGAAGGCGATGCGTTCAACAGCCTAACCCTGAGTTACACCATTACCTACGCGGAGTAATACACCATGGCATACGCAACCGAACCGAAAGTTGGACGCGGCACCAGAATCGAGTTTCAAGACCCTAACGCTGATCCGGTTGACACCTGGACGCTGCTGACCTGGCTGGAAACACCGCCAGAAGTCGGCACACAGGGCTCGACCATTGAAGTGGCGCCACTGCACGTTGAAGTGCCGTTCAAATATCCATCGGACGAGCAGACTTCAGACATTGAATACGTTGTTTTCGACGTGCCAAGTGACGCCGCTCAGCAGGCCTTTGAAGCATTGAAGAACAGCACCGTCACCATGCGCCACGTCATGAGCAACGGTCGAACGCTGACCTATGACTTCGCCTTCACCGGCATCAAGTACAACGCTCCGACCCGAACTGAGCCCATGAAAATGACTTACTCGGGCAGTCAGTCAGGTGCTGAGATCGCGACGGAGACTGTGTAAATGCATATCGATGAACTATTGAGCGCCGAACCGTTCCGGCGCGAGAAAGTCGTTCGGCTGGAGGGCTTCAAAGCGCCCTTCGTCCTGCATGAACTGCTCGCAAATGAGCAGTGGGCCATCAACCGACAGGAATCCGAAGCCAGCAAGGCCAAGAAACCGGTCGGCAACGAGTTCTACGCCCGGTATGTGCTTATGTCGCTCACCGGCTATGAAGTCGAGCCGACTGACGAAGAAGTCTCCAAGTTCTGCAGCAAGTTCGGGCATTCGGTGATCGAAAGCCTGTACCTGAAGCTGATCGACTGGAGCGACGTCGCGGAGAAGGCCAAGGACGCGAGAAAAAACTCCTAAGCGATCCAGACCTCCTGATGGCTATGCGTTACGCAAACCATTGGGGGTGCTCTCTGCGGGATCTCGGTCGACGAATCCCTGCAGAAGAGTGGCCGTTATGGGTCGCCTATTACTACATCGAGCCGTTCGGCTTCGAGATGCACGACAACATGACCGCCCGCCAGACCTCGATCATCGCGAGCGGCCTGGCCAATGGTTACAAGTCCTTTATCCCCTCGTCTGATATCTCCTTCAAAGCTCCGGAGCTCAAATAATGTCGTTGCGTACCAAAAAGGTTGAAGTGCCTATTGGCGCGTCGACCAAAGAGTTTGATGCCGGAATCAAGAAGGCCAGCGGCGGGTTTGACCAGCTCAAAGGCAAGTCTCAGAGCTTTACCCAGGGTCTGAGCAGTGCAGGCGGGCCGTTGGGTAGCTTTTCATCGTCCCTCGGTGGCCTGACTGGCGCCGTCTCCCTCTCATCAGCCGCCCTCGGTGTCGCTGGCCTTGCCATCGGCGCGTATGCCGCCGCCCTTGCCAAGTCCATCACGGTCACATCAGAGCTTGAGCGCGCTACGTTCAAGACTGAAGCCATCCTGAAGGCTACCGGCACCGCGGCAGGCTTCACTGGCCGACAGCTGGACGGCTTTGCCCGATCCCTGGCTTTTTCAACACTTGCCAGCACGCAGCAGATCCGCGAAGCGCAGAACATTTTGTTGACGTTCAAGCAGATCAAGGGCGACGAGTTCAAGCGGGCTACCGCGGCGGCTCAGGACATGGCGGCAGTGTTCGGTGGCGATGCTACGTCGAAGGCCACGCAGCTCGGTAAGGCGCTGCAGGATCCTATCGCGGGTGTCAGCGCCCTGGCTGAAGTCGGTATCACCTTTACGCAGCAGCAGAAAGAGGTCATCAGGGCGCTGGTCGAAACCGGCGAAGTTGCGGAAGCCCAGCGACTCATCCTGGCTGAGCTTGAGGGCCAGATCGGCGGCGCCGGAACAGCTGAAGCGGGCGGCATCGCTGGTGCGATCGACACTATGTCGCAGTCGATGGAAGAGTTCTTCGAAGCGGTCGGCAAGAGCTCCGGTATCAGCCGGATATTGACCGACGTGCTCGGTGATCTGAGCAAGGCCGTTCAGGAGTTCTCCGAATACCTCGATCCCAAGCCCCAGACCCAGCTGAATGAACTGCTCGCCAAAGAAGTAGAGCTTCGACAGGTGCTCGCTGATGTTCGGCGCAATAAATTCGCTGATGCCACGCCGTTCGAGGCCGAACTGGCCGCGCTTGAGCAGGAAAAAGCCTTTATCGAGGTGATGATCGAGCTCGATGAGACGGCGATCAAAACCGCAGAGCGGAAGGCCACCGAAAGCCGCAAGGCGCTGAACGAAGAGGCGAAGGCAGCAACGGCCAGCATCGCGGCCAAGAAGCAGGCCCTGGCTCTTGAGAAGGAGCTTGCCACAGCCAAAAAAGATTACAGCACGATCCGCACGTCTCTGCTTTCCGACGAAGAGAAGGAAAACGAGAACTACGAATCACGCATTGCCAGCCTGCAGCGCTTCGGAAAACTGAATCTCGACAGCGAGAAAGCGATCAATACCCTGATCGAAGCTGAAGAGACGCGCCACCAGGCCGCGATCAAGGAAATCCGCGACAAGAAGAAAACACCAGGCGGCGGGCTCGACCTCGATCTTGAGCGCAATCAGCTCATCAATGACCGATTCCGCAAGATTGGCGAGGATCTTGACGACGCCAGCTTCAACAAGCGCGAGCGTGAAGACCCTGTAGCCGTTGAAGCGGAGCGATACGAAGCCCGTATTGCGGCCATCGAAGCGTTTGCCGATCTCAACCCTGAACTGCAGGCACAAGCCAATGCGCGGATAGAGCAGGAAGAGCAGCGCCATTCTGACGCCATGGTCGCCATTACCGAGGCTCAGCAGCAGGCCAAGCTGCAGGCCGTCGCCAGTATCTTCGGTGATCTCTCCACGCTGATGAATACCGAAAGCAAAAAGGCTTTCAACATCGGCAAGGCTGCAGCCATTTCTGAGACAGTCATCAGCACCTACCTGTCGGCTCAGAAGGCATACAGTGCAATGGCCGGGATTCCGGTCGTCGGTCCTGCGCTCGGCGCTGCTGCGGCGGCTGCGGCCATCGTTGCCGGTGGCGTTCGCCTGTCCAACATCAAGAACCAGCAATTTGGTGGCGGTGGAACAGTATCAGCCGGCAGCGGTACTGGCGCGCCTCCGAACACCTACCAGCCACCACAGCCAAACATCCCTGCATTCAATGGCGGCGGCTCTCAGCAGTCTGCGCCATCGGTCAACTTCTACGGCGATGTCTACGGCGATCCCCAGGCTATCGCTGAACGAATCTTCGACCCACTGCGCGACATTATCAAGAACAGCGATCGCGTGCTGGTCGAAACCAACTCTCTCAACGGCCAGAACCTCCGAGGCGCAGCATGATCGTTGATTACAAGATCGTCGACCGGGGCCATATCGTCTCCGGCCATCGCGCCGGCCAAAACAAGAAGCTGGAAGTCGAGCTCGAGCAATACGACGCGGCTTGGCCGAAGGATTTAAGCGAGAACCGGTCAATCGGGGGCAGAACGCAGACCCTGTTGCGCCGGATTGACGAGCAGTTCACCTGCCGCACCGTGCCGATCATGCAGGAATCGACGTCCGACAAGATGCTTGAGTTCCTGTCATCCGTGGCCGGTGGTGAGTCATTCGTATTCGACGCCTTCGGTGACATGCGCGGCTCTGACAATCCGTTCCGCGTCATGCTTGTGGGCGACTACACCCGATCCCGCGTCAACCGCTTCGAAAAGTACCGCTACTCCTTCACTGTGAGGAAGATCAATGAGGGTTGATAGCGGCTCCTTTAAAGCAGCGTGGGGCCGTGAAGTCATCGAGCCCCGCTTCGTCCTGCGCCTGACTTTCTCGGCTGATGACGTGGTGTATTTCACCTCGCACAAGATACCGGACATTGAGACGTCGTTTCAGTCGACGATTCAGGTCAGTTCGGCTACGTCTCAGGAGATTTCACCGGACAAGGGCCGCGCCAGTATCGGCAGCATCAGCTTCTCGGTGCTCGACAAGCAAGTAACCGAGGCCCTTCGCTCCCGGCTGGCTGATGAAGTCGGCATCCGGATGCGTGACGTCGAGTTCTTCGTCGGCTCGAAAGATATCCCGTTCACTTCGTACTCGCTCGCCACGACGCAACAGGTCGACGGCATCAGCTTCAAGGAAGGCGTGTACACCATTCGCTGCGCTGACGTTCAGCGGCAGATGAAGAAGGATATCTTTACGAAGGTTCAGACCAGCCTTCGACAGTCCGTTGTTGCGAATGCGCCAGTCATTGAGGGTTACGATACCTCAAAATTCCTTATGGTCTACCAGCCGCCAGAGCTTCAATCGGATGCCCCCGGCCAGCGTGTCGGCTATCTGAAGATGAACAACGGCGTCGTGGTCCGGTATTCCGGGAAAACCGCCAACTCGTTCACCGGCTGCGTCTGGGGCGTGCTTGACACCCGGCACCTGATCGAAGATATCGTGCTCCCTGAAGATGTCGACCAGGAGTCGGCGCCAAAGATCGAAGAATTCGTTTACATGGAAATGCCAGCCGTCATGATGGCCTATTCCATCCTGACCGGTTTCATCTATGGCACTGCAGCCGAAAAACTACCGCCGCATTGGTCGCTTGGCATCTCTCCGCGCTACATCCGGACCAGTTCATTCGTCGGCATCGGCACTGACTGGTTCAATCCGGACAACTTCAGCCAGGGCGTCTATGCCGTAATCCGTGGCCACAAGTCGACTGACGGCAAGAAGTTCATCGAAGAGCAGATCATGCAGATGCTCGGCGCGTTCATGCCGATTCACTCGAACGGTGAGCTCGGGCTGCGTCGTCTCGCTGTTGTTCACTCTTCTGGCTCCTACGTCCGCGAACTGAGCCATTACAACATCGTCGACATTGGCGAACTGGAGCACGACCTCTCAGCTGTTATCAACCTGATCCGCATCCAGTGGAACTACGTCGATGACAAGCCGACTCGGGTCAACGTGCTCGATGACCAGCGCTCGCTGAAGATTCACAAGGAAGCTGAGCCGCTGGATCTCGAACTGAGAACCCTGCACAGCTCCCGCCACTCCTATTCTGTCATCCGTTCGCGCTTCGATTCGCTCCGAGACCGATACGCCGGTCCTCCGCTGCGGATTTCCGTCACGCTCACGCCTGATCAGAACGATCTGGAAGTGGGCGACATTGTACGGCTTCGCACCAACCTGATTCCGGACTTCACCGGTCCGTCGACGCTCGACCGCAACTTCGAAATTCAGCAAGTTGTGACCAACTGGTCGACCGGCGAGGTCACGCTGAAGCTGTTCGGATCAAGTCAGCCTGCAGACGCGCTACCACCAGAGCAATACGGCGGTCCGCTTTCTGATGCCTGGTATTCATCCGAAGGCCGGAACATCGTCACGCTGTTGGGTAATGCCATCGCAAAAGTCGGTGACGTGTACCAGATCGTTCGGAACACCACGATTACCGGTGGTGAAAAGATCGATGACGCCAATTCTATTGTGTACTGCCCTGGTGACCTGACTATCCGTTCAGGCGTGTCGGTCATCATGCGTAACAACATTCAGTTGCGAGTAAAGGGGTTCTTTCAGAATAACGGCCTGATCGTTTCCAGAAGTATCTCATCGCCTACGGTCGTCACTCAGGCGCTGCCACTGCGCTTTCTCGGTCAGACCCAGGCTACCGATGGCGTCATCATCAACATCGGCACCAGCACGATCACACGCGAGTTCAGCGGACGTACAAGATCGCAAACTATCGTCGGCCGGAAGATCATCACCGGCAACAATCGCCAGTTGACCACCGGCACGACCAACGACGCAGCGCCACCGCTCTCGCTTGAAGTGACTGGTGATGGTCGTCTCGTCGGGCTTGTTGGTGACATGCGCGGCTCGGATGGTCCAATCGGTGGTGCGGCAGAGGTCTACACCAACGGCACCCGAACTGCATACCAGCCAGGCAGAGACGGCGGCAACGGTGGTGGCGCGCTGGTGGTTATCTCCCGCGGTGCGGCGATCGGTCCAAGCGGTGCGGTCAACACCTCCGGCGAACATGGGAAGGCAGCTGAGCCCCTGACTGGCATCCAAGGCCTTGAGTATGGCCCTGGACAACTTCAGCCAGGTTCATCCGGTGGCGGCGCGCCCGGTCCGGTGTATTACATCATGGACGGTATCGGCGTAAATGCGCCGTTCCTGACTCAGCAAAACTCAATCGCTCAGTATGGCGCCTGTCCCGTTCCCCGAATTGGACGCTGGACTGTCAACGAAGAGTCGAACATCGAGCACAGCTTTGCGGTCGCGCTGTCGTTTCACCCTCGCGTGCCTGAGCAGTATGGTCCTGTCGGCTCACTGAATCTCGGTTCATACATCGGCAGCGTGCGAGAGTACGACAACGGCGCGCTGCGTGGCGTGCAGACCGAGTTCAGCCCGAATACGTTCTCGGTCAATCACCGCGTTCAATACCTGGCCGGCTCATTCGATACCGGTCTCGATACTGGCTTTTCGAAGCCTGGCCTGCAGGTCGTGTTGACCGAGGCGACAAACACCCCGCCAAGCCCGCTCGGCAACATTTCGACTATCGAATACTCAGTTGTTCCTCCTGCAGACAAGCGCTACCTGTATTCGAAGATCGAGTATCGGGTGAAGGGTAGCGGCCGGGCGTTCATTGAGGCGCCACCAGCTGCCCCTGAGAGCTTCGTTCGGGTGGTATCGGATGGTACTACTTACGAGTTCAGAGCCTATCCTGTCTCCGTCTCGCGTGAGGTCTCGAAAGACTTCATCAGCGGCGAGATCAAAACCACCGATATCAGCATTCCGGTCAACCGTGACAACGTCCTGCCTTTGGCCAGACCGGTTATATCGCTGAAGGGCGGTGGCACGACGTTCGACGGTACGGACGCGCACTTTACATGGGTCGACGACAACAACGAGCGTCAACATTTTGACTATTATTATGTCGAGGTGCTGCACGGAGCGACTGTAGTCCGAGACGAGCAAATCCGCTCAAACTCCTATAGCTACACCGGGCAGATGAATTTCGAAGACGGCCTGAGCCGGACCTTCACACTCCGCGTTACCGCTGTTGGCCTGCAGCTGCAGGAAAGCGTTGTAGGTTCGCTGACCGTCACCAATCCAGCGCCGACACAGCCTGATGGACTCTCGATCACCGGTGGTTTCAACAGCATCAAGATTCACCACGAGCCGTTTACTGATCCTGACTACCTCGAAACCCATATCTACTATTCGAGCTCGCCAACATTCAGCACCTCCGGCCCTGGTCATCAGGTCATCACGCAGCCCAGCCACCAGATCATCGATCTGCAAAACGATACGACCTACTACGTCAAGCTTGCCTTTCATGATGCCTTCGGGCGCGGCGCGATAACGGGCAGCTTTCAGGTCAAGACGATTCGGCAGTTCAGCGGGGCTTCTGCGTGGGCGTTCGTCGACCAGGCTGATCGAGACTTCATCAATCTGCACCTGACAGACAACGCCATCCCCAGCACCAAGATAGAGAAGCTGGTCGCGTCCAAGATCGTAACCGGCATCCTGGCATCGACCGAGACTATTACATGTGAGGGGATAATCGAGGCGATCGGCTACAACGGCGATGTTCGCATGGGTCCGCGCCAGATCGGCGCTACGCTGTACATGCTATCGGTCATGACGGCCGGCCAGCTTCGCTTCGGCGTGGCCTTCAATGGCGACATCATCATAGGCAATCCTGCTGGCGGGCAGGGTATTCGATGGGTCCAGGCGAGTGGATTGCTGCAGATCGAAGGCGATATCACGGCCAACAAGGTCACGGCCAGAAGTATTGTCGCTGAGAGCATCGCCACAAAGCAGGTCAACAGCTTCTTTCCTGGCAGCATCGATGGCCTGTACAGTTCCAACGACTTCGGCTTCAGCGGATACACCGAGATCTACAACAGCCCGGTCGTGAACGATACGCCCTACAATCTGACCTCAGCGCTCAATATGAGTATTGAAGTTGGCATCGCGGGGCAGGTGAACGCGAACGATGACACTATCGACCTGCAGATTCACTACAACGGCACTCAGATGATGTTCATGGCTGGCCCGAGGGTAGGTGATCGTGTTGCCAGCAAGGCAAAGACTCAGATTATCGTGGTCCCACCTGGAACAACGTATGTTCGTGTCTACGCCCGGCAGAACGATGCGACGATCAACCGGACGTATGATATCGAGGTCGACTATTACGTCCACCTCGCGAAAGACACCCGGGTTTGATTACGACTGCTTACGACGCAACCACAGCCCAGCCAGGCCAGCAGCCAGAAGCGGGAGAGTCGGGCCGACAGGCACTTCCTGAGCGGAGCCATCAAAGAACGATACCTGCACGCTTTCATTGACAGTGCCGGATGCGCCTTCTGCGCAGAGCCCATACCAAGTATCGCATGGGATCAGTTCATGGTAGTTGAACCAAACAGTGTAGGTGTATACCTGGTCAAGCAGCGGCCCCATGATGGTTTCTTTACCTACAGCCTCAGCCACCGAGAAAGGCACCTGAGCAGCGAACATTGTCCGCAAGCCGAAGTTGATAGTACCGTCGCTGTAGTCGACCTCGTCATAGCGTGAATAGTAGATGTCGTTTTCCAGAGTATAAATGACAGTCGGCACATTGATACCATTACTGAATCCCTCCCTCGGATCGCCGGTAAAAGGAATGGAAAACGTCATAGGATCTGCGTTGATATCGAACGATACGGATTCTGGAAAGGTTATTACACCGGCCTGGGCCGACATGGAGCCGACGAGAAGCCCCGCTATTGAAAGCGCTTTGAAGTTGTTCATAAGTAAACCTGCTGTAGTTTTTTGATTATGGGTAGTGCAGGCGCAGAGTAACCCTTTTGGATGACAGGGTTCTGTACGTAGATTGGGCAGAGTTCACATATCCGGAAATTCCGGATTACTGAAGTCCAGTCTCTCCCGGTGTCAGCACCACTTGCGGCAGGTGTCGCAGCCGTAAGGCAATCCTTGCGTACAGCTATGCGGTCGCCGTCACTGGCTGTTGCACGGGGCGTACTGTATCGAAATCAATCTGAGCGGTATGCAGGCTTTCTCTGATAACCTTGTAGGTTAAAACTTACACAGGAGAAAGCTTATGAAATGGTTCCACTGTCGGGAATGCCGCGAAGTCAACGTGCTGACGGGGTCGGAAGAGGTCTGCCCATCATGCGGATCGATAAGCGGTCACGTCGAGAGCAACGATAAGGTTATGGATCTGCTTGAAAAAGGTGTTTATTACAGCCTCGGCCCGAACGGAAAGCCGTTGAAACCAAAGAAATAGGCTGCGCAGATTTCAGCCAGCAGCGCGGAAATATTCCGAAACAGTATTCCGAAAATAATCTGAATACTGGAGAGGGCTTCGTAAGCACCTGAAAAATGGTGCCCAGACCCGGAATCGAACCAGGGACACGAGGATTTTCAATCCTCTGCTCTACCAACTGAGCTATCTGGGCAAATCGTTTGAGCCTCTGGTGCTGCGCATTTGCGCGGTATCAGCTGACTAACGATGGGGGCGTATTTAATCGCCTCGAGCGGCGGGTGTCAAGAGTCCGGTGTGGCTTTTAGGAAATTCAGCACATCGGCTAGTACTTTCGAGTCGCCAGCGTAGGGCCAGGCGAAGGCTGCAGCGAGATCGGTATGGTTCAGATCGTCATACAGCGCAGTGCGGTAGGGCACGCCTTCAGCCTCCAGTGCGCCAACCAGTCGACGCAGGTTGTGTTCACCAACCAGCTCATCCTGCAGGCCATAGGCCAACAGCATCGGCGGCTCGCTGCCGTCGATATAATTGGTCACTTTCATTTCATAGTAGTCGGTGGTCGTCGAGAAGATTTTCTTGTAGGTCTCATCCTTGGGCTCGAAATCGTAAGGACCCGCCAGGCCGATCAGCCCCTTGAGTGGTGCCATTGAAGCATTGGCAGCGCTCAAATAGCTTTTGTCGGCCAGAAGCAGCGCGGCAATGTGCGCCCCGGAAGAGTGCCCCATGAGCACGATATCTTTAGGGTCGCCCTGGTAGTCGCCGATGTTGGCCTGCACCCACGCCACCGCATCGGCGGCATCATGCATGAAAGCTGGAAACAGTACCTCAGGATAGCGGCGGGTATCGGGTACCACCGCCACATATCCAGACTGGGCCAGTCGCGCACCAACGTAAGCATACTGCGAGCGGTTGCCGTTCTCCCAACCGCCACCGTGAAAGAAGACCACAGTTTTCACCGTAGCCCCGGTCTTGAGCGCGTCAGCGGGTGGGCGATAGACGTCGAGAGCGAGGTCATGCTGCTTGTTGAACATGATGCCTCTTGTCACGTTCACATCGCTGAACAACAACGGAGTATTCACGATCGCGAATTTGGCACTGCTGCAACCAGCCAGGAACAGCGACAGGCTCGCCGTCTTGGCGAGGCTGCCAAGCCTGAAAATAGAAGACCGCATAGTTGCCTACTGCGTCATGTCGCGAATCACGTAATGAAGGATGCCGCCATGACGGAAGTAGGTCCATTCCGTCTCGGTGTCGATCCTGATATCCACCTTGAACGTGGTTTCCTTGCCGGATTCATCTGTCGCGGTCACATCGACTTCTTTCGGCGAGTCGCTCATCGAACTTATGGTGAAACGCTCCTTGCCAGTCAGCCCCAGCGATTCCGCTGACTCGCCAGATTTAAACTGCAGTGGAGCTACTCCGAAACCGACCAGGTTGGATCGGTGAATCCGCTCGTAGCTCTCGGCAATGACGGCTTTGACGCCAAGCAGCTGCGTGCCTTTGGCCGCCCAGTCACGACTTGAACCAGTGCCGTACTCCTTGCCAGCCAGCACGAGCAGCGGTGTGTTGTCACGCTTGTAGCGTGTGGAGGCTTCGAAGATATCGACGACGTCTTCCGACGGCCAGTAGGTCGTCCAGCTGCCTTCTGTGCCAGGTGCAAGCTGATTGCGCAGTCGAACGTTTGCGAAGGTGCCACGCATCATCACTTCATGATTGCCGCGTCGGCTGCCAAGGCTGTTGAAGTCCGCAGGTAGCACTGACTGTTCCTGAAGATATTGACCAGCCGGGCTGTCAGGCCCGATTGCGCCTGCAGGTGAGATATGATCGGTCGTGATCGAGTCGCCAACTTTCACCAGCACACGCGCGTCACGAATGGGCGCAAGCTCTGCGGGCTCAGGCCGCATGCCTTCGAAGTAGGGTGGTTTGCGCACATAGGTCGAGTCTGGCCATTCGTAGCGTTCAGTCGCTGCCACTTCGAGCTTCTGCCAGCTTTCGGTACCCTTGAACACGTCTGCATACTTGGTGTTGAAGGTGTCTGACGAGACAGTCGTGCGCACCAGCTCATCGATTTCCTCACGCTTCGGCCAGATGTCCTTCAGGTAAACCGGATTACCGTTGGTGTCTTCCCCCAGCGCGTCATTGTACAGGTCAACCTTCATCGAGCCGGCCAGTGCATAGGCGACAACGAGTGGCGGGGATGCGAGATAATTAGCGCGCACATCAGAGTGAATGCGGCCTTCGAAGTTGCGATTACCAGACAGTACGGCGGTAACGGTCAGATCCTTGGCCTTGATCGCCTCGCTGATGGCCTCTGGGAGCGGGCCTGAGTTGCCGATACAGGTCGTGCAACCAAAGCCGACGATATTGAAGCCGAGCTGCTGCAGGTCATCCAGTACGCCTGCCTGTTCGAGGTAGGCGGGCACCACCTGGGAGCCAGGTGCGAGCGATGTCTTCACCCATGGCTTCGCCTTCAGGCCCAGACGGACCGCATTTCGAGCCACCAGGCCCGCAGCGATCATGACATCAGGGTTCGATGTGTTGGTGCAGGAGGTAATGGCTGCAATCACGACATCGCCATGATTGAGCTCAAAACTCTTGTCATCCATTGAAACCGATGCCGCAGCGTCCACATCGGCCTTGTCGCCACTACGCTCGTCGAGGCTGCGTGACAGGTAGTCCTTGAAGGCTTGGCTGGCCTGGGTGAGTGCAATCCTGTCCTGAGGCCGCTTCGGCCCGGCAATACTAGGTACGACATCAGCGAGGTCGAGCTGCAGCGTATCCGAGAAAGAGTCCTTGTCCAGCGCAACTGCCGGCGCGAGATCTCCACCGATCTGCGGCTTGGATTCACTTGCGCTGTAACGCCATAGCCCCTGTGCCTTTGCATATTTCTCCACGATAGCGAGTTGCTGCGCGGAGCGGCCGGAGAGCTTCAGATACTGCATGGTTTGCTGGTCGATTGGGAAGATGCCGCAGGTGGCGCCATATTCAGGTGCCATATTGGCAATGGTCGCTCTGTCGGCCAGCGGCAGACTGTCGAGACCGTCGCCGAAGAACTCGACGAACTTCCCGACTACACCCTTCTTGCGCAGCATCTGCGTCACAGTAAGCACGAGGTCAGTGGCAGTCGCACCTTCTGGCAGCCTGCCGAACAGTTCGAAGCCGATAACCGCTGGGGCGACCATGGTGACTGGCTGACCGAGCATGGCGGCTTCGGCCTCCAAACCGCCTACGCCCCAGCCGAGAATGCCCAGGCCATTGATCATGGTTGTGTGTGAATCGGTACCAACCAGCGTGTCAGGGTAGAGCAGGTTGCCGTCGTCTGACTTGCTTTGCATCACCACCTGGCCAAGGTATTCGAGATTGACCTGGTGAACGATGCCTGTCCCCGGCGGCACCACCCGGAAGTTATCAAACGACAGCTGGCCCCAGCGCAGGAAGCGGTAGCGCTCTTCATTGCGCTGGAACTCGATTTTGGTGTTCAGATCGAGTGAATTCTTGGAGCCGAAGTAATCCACCATCACGCTATGATCGATAACCAGATCGACCGGTACCCGCGGGTTGATCTGCTTCGGATCTCCGCCAAGGTCGGCAACGGCATCGCGCATCGCAGCAAGATCCACGACAGCAGGAACGCCGGTGAAATCCTGCAACACTACCCTGGAAGGAATGAACTGCACTGGAATATTGGCAAGATCCTGCGGTCCTGCTGTGGGTGACCAGCGGCACAGCGCCTCGATATCTGCATGGGTGATGGCTTGTCCATCTTCATTGCGCAGCAGATTCTCGATCAGGATTCGGACTGAAAATGGCAGCTTGCTGATGGCGAACTTGCTCTCGAGCACTTTGAGGTCGTGATAGCGATAGCCGACCCCGTCGACATCAAGCTGTTTGAGCGTATTGAAGGTGTTCGAGTCTGCGCTGGTCATGCTGTAGCTCCGAGTCGCTGGATGAATGGCGGAAGTGTTATGTCTGTTACGAAAGATCCTGGCTGGCAGACTGAGAAGTCACTATGGACCGTATATTGCGTAATACGTCATTCAACATGACGAGGTATGCGCGGCGACAAGGTCACCGCGGTCTCATCAACCAAGGAGTAGTACTATGGATATCATTCGCATCATTCTGTCTATCCTGTTGCCCCCACTGGGTGTTTTCCTGCAGGTCGGTATAGGCAAGCACTTCTGGATCAACATCATACTCACCATTCTCGGCTACATCCCAGGCATCGTTCACGCCGTCTGGATCATCGCGAAGCGCTAATGAATTTTGTCAGACTTACAAGCTGACTGGCTTGCTCAGGATTCGACAGGGGGCACGTAGCCCTCTGCAGTATCCACGCCCTCATTTGAAAAGAATTTTTGCATCTGCTCCTGAAGATACTTGCGGTTCTCAGGATCCATCAGGTTGAGATGTTTTTCGTTGATAAGCAGCGTCTGATGCTGAAGCCATTCCAGCCAGGCTTTTAGCGAGACGTGCTCATATAGATCCTGACCGATTTTGCCGGGCATCGGCGGCTGGTCCAGACCTGGCAATTCCTTCTGATACTTTCTACAGAACACTGTGCGCGTCATTATGCGTTCTCCGTGAATAAGACCTGTTGCTCACCAGCAGAGAAGTCGAGCGATAGCTGCCCGACGCCAGTTCTGGCGAAGGTTTTCAATAAAGTGGTGATTGGCGCTGGCAGGGCAAGCGAGTCGAGACCCCTCAACTCATGCCATTGATAAATGCCGTTGGCCAGTCCCTGAGGGTGTACGGTTCCGGCACCAGCTTCATCCACCGCAAGATACACCGGCGTCATCAGCAGCCGGTAGTGGGTAAAATCATGTTGTATCGTGGAGCCGGTATAGCTGTCGAGTCCCGGATGCAATGGCAGCCCCAGTATGCGGGCGAAGGCATCGCCAGCGACTTCGAGCGGCGCATCTGGCTGTGTTTCAGGTAGCGACCATAACCCGCCCCAGATGCCGGTAGAGGGGCGCTTTTCCAGCAGAACCCGTCGTCGGTCATGGGCCACCAATACGAAGCGATGGCGGATTGGTCGCACCTGCCGCGGTTTCGGTGCGGGAATGACATTTGTGAGACCCTTTGCACGTGCTATGCAGTCTGCCGCTACAGGACAACGCTCGCAGGCAGGCCTGCGACGGGTGCACAGGGTCGCCCCGATATCCATCATCGCCTGATTGTAGGCCGCGGTGGATGCTGTAGGGGTGAGGCTCGTGGCCAGCGACCACAAGGATTTCTGCACGCCGCTTTGGCCTGGCCATTCCCGGATGCCTGCACAGCGGCAGAGCACGCGTTTGACATTGCCGTCGAGGATAACACCGAAGGAACCCTGGCCCAGCGACCGTATCGCGCCAGCGGTCGAGCGACCTATGCCGGGTAACTCCATCAGCGCTTCAAGTGACTCGGGCAGCGCACCTGTAGCAGATGCGTTCACGATGCCGGCGGCCTTGTGCAGATTTCTGGCCCGGGCATAATAGCCGAGGCCTGCCCAGTAAGGCATGACTTCAGCTTCTGTTGCGGCGGCCAGGCTGGCGATGTCGGGGAAGCGCTGCATGAAGCGCTCGAAGAAATATTTCACGCGCTCGACCTGGGTCTGTTGCAGCATGATTTCCGAGACCCATACGCGGTAGGGTGTTCTCGGATTTTGCCAGGGCAGGTCATGGCGGCCATGTTCAGCTGCCCAGGCGAGTACGGCAGTGGCAAAGTCAGTCAAAGTCATATCCGGAAAAAAGTGTCGACGAAATAGAAACAATCAAAGCCAATACCTAGCAGAGTAACAGACCATGGCAGTAAGCATCACCACTGAAATTCAAAGGGACTTCCGCATCGAGGCGCCCCTGGGCAAGGTCTTTGACATACTGGCCGACGTACCCAGCTCGGCTACATACTTTCCCAAGCTGGAGCAGCTGTCCGATCTCGGCAACAATAGCTATCGCTGGGCGCTCAAGCGCATAGGCGTCGACAAACATTCCCTGCAGACCGTATACGCCTGCCGTTATATCAGTGATCGAAGCGCAGGAACCGTCCGCTGGGAGCCCCTTGAAGAGCCAGCGACCGGGGACGATAACAGCCTCGTAAAAGGTCAATGGACGCTCGAGGAGGAACGTGACGGTGCGGGGAATGAGGGTACGCGCTGTCGTTTCAGCAATACCGGTACTATCACATTGCCCCTGCCTGGGATCATGAAGCTTGCGGCCAGCCCGCTGGTGAAACATGAATTCAACACGCTCATCGACGACTACATCGAAAATCTTCAGCAGGGCATACCGTCTAGTTGAGACAGGCGCCTTCAGGTATACTGCGGCGCATATATACAGCTGGAATCGAAGTATGTCCAAGACGCCCATGAACGACAGCAGCGGAGTTTCGACCACCTCCTTTGGCGAAGCCCGCACGGCCGAAGTGATCCGCAACACTAATGAAACCCAGATCGCCTGTAGCATCAACCTCGATGGCACCGGAAAGGGCGACTTCGACACGGGTGTTCCGTTCCTCGAACACATGCTTGATCAGGTGGCACGGCATGGCATGATCGATATTCGAATTCATGCCAAAGGCGACCTGCATATCGACGCGCACCATACCGTCGAAGACGTAGGTATCACGCTTGGACAGGCTTTCACGAAAGCACTCGGTGACAAGACAGGCATTCGTCGATACGGCCATGCCTACGTGCCGCTCGACGAAGCGCTGTCACGGGTGGTGCTGGACTGCTCCGGTAGACCAGGGCTAGAGATGGACGTCGAGTTCACTCGTGCGAGTATCGGTCAGTTCGATGTCGACCTGTTCTACGAATTCTTTCAGGGCTTCGTTAACCACGCTCTGGTATCACTGCATATCGACAATCTCAAAGGTCGTAATGCGCATCATCAGGCCGAAACGATATTCAAGGCCTTCGGCAGGGCGCTGAGAATGGCGATCGAGCCCGACCTGCGTATGGCGGGTATCATGCCATCCACGAAGGGGTGTCTGTAACACAATGGCAGGTACGATCGGCGTTATCGACTATGGCATGGGCAATCTTCACAGTGTGGTCAAGGCGCTGCAACGGGTGTCGCCCGACAGCAAGGTCTCTTTGCTCACAGATCCAGAGCAGCTTGACGCAGCGGACCGGATTGTTCTCCCTGGCGTCGGCGCCATTCGCGACTGTATGGCTGAAATCCGCCATCTTTGCTTCGATGAGGCCATCAGGAACTGGTTGCCGCTCGGCAGGCCCATGCTTGGCGTTTGCGTTGGCATGCAGGTGTTGCTCGATCATAGTGACGAGAACGGTGGCGTGGAAGGTATGGGGCTGATCCCTGGTCGCCTGCACAAGTTTCCAGCACGAATGCTCGAGAAGGGACTGAAGATTCCACACATGGGCTGGTCTGCAGTGTCCCAACTGGTGCAGTCAGATGAGATGGCTGCGCATCCACTGTTCGAAGGCATCGCTGATGGTACCCGATTCTACTTCGTGCACTCCTATTATGCCGATGTGAACGAAACGGAGGCGGTCTGCGCGACGGCCTCCTATGAGGTGGATGTCACCGCAGCATTGGCGAGAGATAATATTTTCGCCACCCAGTTCCACCCCGAGAAAAGTCATGACGCCGGTCTGAAGTTGCTGCAGAACTTTTCACGCTGGTCTTGCTGACCAGTCTGCGCCTTATCCAGATCTGCATATCGAATTCATTTATCAGAGGTCACACTCATGTTAGTCATCCCGGCAATCGACCTGAAAGATGGTCAATGCGTGCGCCTGCGTCAGGGTCGTATGGACGAATCCACGGTTTTCTCTACCGATCCACTCAAGGTCGCTGCGCGATGGATCGATGCCGGTGCGCGCCGCATCCACCTCGTCGATCTGAACGGGGCTTTTGCTGGTGAGCCGGTCAATGGCGGCATCGTGAGGGATATCGTGCAGGAATATCCTGATCTCGAATCGCAGATCGGTGGTGGTATTCGTGATCTCAAGACAGTCGAGCACTATCTCAATCTGGGTGTCGACTATGTGATCATTGGTACAATGGCCGTAAAGAATCCTGATTTCGTTCGTGAAGCCTGCCAGGCCTTTCCCGGCAAGATCATTGTCGGCATCGATGCCAAAGACGGCTGGGTTGCTGTCGAAGGCTGGGCTGAAGTCAGCAACGTCAGGGCTGAGACATTGGCCAAAGCCTTTGCGGACTCCGGCGTGAATAGCATCATCTACACCGATATCGACCGCGACGGCATGATGCAGGGCGTGAATGTTGCGGCCACGGAAGCATTGGCTGGTGCCTGTGAACTGCCGATCATTGCTTCAGGCGGCATCACCTCAATGGAAGATATCGTGCGTCTGCAGTCAGCCTGTCTGCGCGGCACCAAGAGCGGGAAGGGCGGCATCGTAGGCGCGATTTCAGGCCGGGCGATCTATGAAGGTACGCTGGACTTCGCTGAAGCGCAGGCCTATTGCGACCGTATGCGCGAAGAGCACGGCTGAGAGAGGACGTCCTGATGGGACTCGCAAAGCGTATTATTCCCTGTCTCGATGTCGACAATGGTCGCGTCGTGAAAGGTGTGAAGTTCGAAGGCATACGTGACGCCGGGGATCCGGTCGAGATTGCACGGCGTTATAACGAAGAAGGTGCTGACGAGATCACTTTCCTCGACATTACCGCGAGCCATGAAGACCGCGACACGACCTATCACATTGTCGAGCGCATGGCTGGCAGTGTGTTTATCCCGCTAACGGTTGGCGGCGGCGTACGCAAGCTCATGGATATCCGGAACCTGCTGAATGCCGGTGCGGACAAAGTGAGTATCAATACCGCGGCGGTCTTCAATCCCGAATTCGTATCGGAGGCGTCCCAGCGCTTTGGCAGCCAGTGTATCGTGGTTGCTATCGACGCGAAACAGGTCTCCCAACCAGGGGAGGCGCCGCGCTGGGAGATTTTCACACATGGCGGTCGCAAGCCGACCGGTCTGGACGCCATAGAGTGGTCTCGGAAGATGGTGGGGCTGGGTGCGGGTGAAATACTGCTCACCAGTATGGACCGTGACGGTACCCGCGATGGCTTCGATCTTGCCCTGACGCGGGCAGTGAGTGAAGCCGTCAGTGTGCCCGTTATCGCTTCGGGTGGTGTGGGCAAACTGCAGCATCTCGCTGATGGAGTCATCGACGGACGAGCCGATGCCGTATTGGCTGCAAGCATCTTTCACTTTGCCGAGTACAGCATTGACGAAGCCAAGCGGTACATGGCAGAACGCGGTATAGAAATGCGTCTGTAATTTTCAGAGGGCAGTGCAGATGGTGGAAGTGGAGACGAGCGGGTTTCCCGGTTGTGCCAGATTGACACTGTCGCCAAACAACGCGCTTGGCTGGCACAATAATGTCAGGATTATCGCGTGTCTGTCCGTCGTCTCGCTCATGACGGCGCTTTACCTCTTTTCCCTGGGTGCGACCCTGGTTCTGCTATTCACCGTGGCAGAGCTCTCACTATTCACCTACCTCACGTATAGAATCTGTCGGCGATGTGCGAGCCGGGAAATCATTGAGCTTTCGGAGAACGCGGTCACGCTCGAGCGTGGATACCGCCGACTCGAATTCCGCTGTTCAATGGAGAGAATGGCTACGCGTATCGAGGTGGAGCGCGATCGCTGGAAGAACCTGCAGCTGTTTCTGGTCTGCCGTCAGGTGAGGGTGCCCATAGGTGCAGAGCTTAACGAAGCAGACAGAGAACATCTACTCAAACAGCTGCGTGCGCTGGTTGAGAGCTATCAGAATCGTTTTGCCATCCTGTCGTAGTCGACCTTTGCCGGCTCATTATCTTCCGCGATCTGCATGAGGCCGCTAACGCTTGCGACAGTCACACCCGCTTCTCCGAGCAGAGCTAGCTCTTCGCGTAGCACATCAATCGTCTCACGATAAGGATGACCTATGGCGATCGCTGTACCATTCTTTCGCGCCAGACTGATCAATCGTTTGAACTGAAAGCGAATCTGCTCCCGGTCCACGACGTGGTCGAGAAACACATCCCGCTTCATTGCCGGAATATCATGATCCAGCGCGGTCTCCAGCGCCACCGTCTGAGCTGTAGTGCGACTGTCGATGAAGTAGAGTGGGGGTATGCGTGCCTCCCGGATGATGGTCATCACGGCTGACATCGCGCGGCGATCCTGTGTCAGCTGGCTGCCCATATGGTTATTGACGCCCGATACGAAGGGAATATTGTCTATCGCGTTCTGCAGCGTCGATTTGATCTGCAGATCGCTCATGTCGTCGGTCAATGCGCCTTCGCCAAGCGCCATGCTGTAGATATTCTGCATGGGCATGTGCAACATGATTTCCTTGCCCTGCCGGTGCGCCTCAATGGCGTGGCGGCCGGTAGCGGCCCTATATGGCAGGAACGCCAGCGTGAGGGGGGCGTCAAGCGCGATGACATCGAGGCCGTTGCTGTTGTCATGACCCATGTCGTCGATGATGATAGCGATCGCGGGCAGCCGAGCCTCGTCATCGCCAGGGGCCTTCATTTCCAGTGCTGGCGGCGTCTTCGCTGCGACGATCGACGACAAGGCCAGCAACATCAGCCGTGGCGCCCAGAAGCAGCTCAGCCGCGCTGGCAGGCGCCGGTATAGCGATGGCCTTGATAGCTTCATGGACGCTTACTTGAGAATTGTCAGCCCACGCAGCACGTTAATGCCTTCGCGGAGCTGAAAATCCTTGGAGATCATTTCGCTGGCCGCCTTTACATCCTCCTCGCTCATGGCCGAATTCTTGCCCTTCTTGCTGCCGCCGTTTACCAGGTGGCCAGCCAGATCAGCTTCCTTGAAAATCGGTGATGACTGTAGTTCGGTGACCTTGGCTCTGTTCACCAGGATGTCCGGCTCGATGCCCAGTGCCTGTATGGAGCGACCGCTTGGCGTATAGTAACGGGCAGTCGTAAGCTTCAGACCATGGGTATCGTCCAGCTGGAGCACGGTTTGCACGCTGCCCTTGCCGAAGGTGTCGGTGCCCAGGATGATCGCGCGGCGGTTATCCTGCAGCGCTCCGGCCACAATCTCCGAAGCGGAGGCCGAGCCCCCATTGATCAGAACCACCACCGGCACGCCTTCCAGAATATCGCCAGGCGTCGCATTGAATCGCAGCTTGGAACTGCGGATTCGACCATCGGTGTAAACGATCAAGCCATCTTCGAGCAGCGCATCTGAAACTTCGACAGCCGCCTGCAACACGCCACCAGGATTGTTTCGCAAGTCGAGAATGAGGCCCTTGAGCGCTTCCTTTTCGCCCAACGCCTTTTTCAGTCGTTGTACGGCCTTGACGAAGTCGCCACCGGTCTGCGCCTGGAACTGCGTAATCCGGACGTAGCCGACGCCACCGCCCAGCAGCATACGCTTGACGCTGTTTACGGAAATTACGGCACGTTCCACTGCAATCTCAAGTGGACCTTCTTCGCCGTCACGAATGATGGTGAGCTTTACTTCGGAGCCCGGCGCACCGCGCATGGCATCTACCGCCTGGTCGAGGGTCATGCCTTTGACGCTCTGTTCATCCAGCTTGATGATGAGGTCCCCGGCCTCGACGCCCGCTTTCTGCGCTGGCGTGTCGTCGATAGGGGTGATGACCTTGATGAAGCCATCCTCCATGCCAACTTCTATACCGAGGCCACCAAACTCACCGGTAGTACTCTCCTGCAGGCTTTCGAAAGCACTGGGTTCCAGATAGGCGGAGTGAGGGTCGAGGCCCGAGAGCATACCGCGGATCGCGCTGTTGATAAGCGTAGCGTCGTCGACTTCTTCGACGTAGGTCTTCTTGATGCGATCAAAGACTTCGGCGAACTTGCGGATATCATCGACCGGCACAGGGGATGGCGCTGCTCCAACGGTCAATTCGCTATCTGCGGCTGGTGCCTCGGCTGCTGGTACTTCTGCGCCCTCCGATGCCTCTTCGGCGGCATGGGCGATCGGCAGAAGGCAAAAGGCAGCCGAGAGAAGCCATGGGTATACAGTGCGTGAACTGCATCGTGCAGCCATGACCCGTTGAGCGAATAGCATAGTAATCTTCCTGATATAAGGCTGGACGTGTGCTGCGGGTGGGCGTGATGGAATCATCTCAACCACGGCAGCGGATTCTGGGCTTGGCCATCTTTGCGAATTTCAAAGTATAGACCTGCTTCGGGCCGCCCACCGCTGCTTCCAGAGCTCGCGACGATGTCGCCACTGCGAACCTGACTGCCGGTTTCGGCATACAGCGCCTGGTTATTGCCATAGAGCGTCATAAAACCATCCCCGTGGTCAATAATCAACAGAAGGCCAAAGCCTCGAAGCCAATCGGCAAACACGATACGTCCCTGATGGACGGCATGGACCGGCGAGCTTGGCGGCAAGGTGATGAAAAGCCCATTGCCTTCGCGAAGTGAGGTGCGAAACGCAGGTAGTTTCCAGGCGCTGCCTCTCGAGCCGGTTCTAGCGCCGATGCTGGCCAGTGCCGCGTCGTCCAGCGGCCAGCGGAGACTGCCCTTTCGCTTGGCAAAATCCTCAGACTCGTAAGCCATATCGATTCGCGCCAGTGTCTCATTCATTTCCTTGACGAGAGCACTCAGGGACTTCTGGTCAGCTTTGAGCCGGGCCAGCCGGGACTGCTCACTGCCGACTTCTTTCTTCAGCGTAGCTACCAGCTTCTCACGACGCTGTTGCTCACGCTGCAGTTCCAGGCGCTCACTGGCGAGCTGGGCCCGCGTAGCCTCGAGCTTCGCTGCGGTGCTTTCGACAGCCTTCTGGTTTTGACGGAGTGCTTCAAGCTGATCCTTGTAGTCCAGGAGTTTTTCACGTTCAGCACGGGAATAGTAATTCAGATAGGTCAGCTTTCGCTGAGCAGCGGTGGGATCCTCACTGCCCAGGAGCAGCGCGAGCGCGGGAACCTGACCGGCACGGTGGGCAGCGCGGAGCAGTTCCTCTATACGCGATCGACCGTCCTCAAGGCTTGCCTGTATCTGCGCGCCACTAGCCTGCAGAACATCCATTTCAGTGCGCGAATCTCGCAGTCTTGCATCGAGTTCGCGTAGCGCAACGATCTTGTTGTCTACTGACTTTTCGACAGCTCGCAAGGCCGCTTCATTCGAACTCAGTTTCGACGTGCTGTCTTTCAGTGTGGCCTGGGTCCGCTGAATGGCAGCCTTGAGCGCCTTGAGCTTTTCGGCATCCCTGGCTTGGATCTGCTTGTTGATGGTTTTGACTTCATCAGCATTGAGTGACGCATTCTGAGCGGCCAACGCCGGTGACAAGGGCGTTAGACCGAGAAGGCCGATCACCAGCGCTGAAAAAGCCAGGCGCAAGCGGCCATAAGCGACGCGGCGAAGCCGCGCCTTGCTTGCTGTCAATCGCGGTTTACGCAAGCGGGCGGATAAGCGAATGACCTGACATTTCCTCAGGTTGATCAAGGCCCATGAGCGCAAGCAGAGTAGGTGCGATGTCACTCAGGCTGCCTTCGTTCAGACTGACCTTCGCGTCGCCGACATACACCAGGGGAACGGGTCCCGTCGTATGCTGTGTGTGGGCTTCCCCGCTATGGTCGATCATTTCCTCGAGGTTGCCGTGGTCGGCTGTGATGAGACAGTGGCCGTGCATCCGCTCGACCGCAGCGCACACCCGCTGGACGCAGACATCGACACACTCGGCGGCCTTCACAGCTGCTTCGAAATTGCCCGTGTGTCCCACCATGTCCCCATTGGCATAGTTGCAGATAATCAGATCGTACTTGCCGGAAACGATGGCGTCACATAGCCGATCAGTCACTTCCGGCGCACTCATCTCGGGTTCGAGGTCATAGGTGGCCACCTGTGGCGAGGGCACAAGGACGCGGTCTTCACCCTTGTACTCATCCTCACGTCCACCGCTGAAAAAGAATGTGACATGAGCGTACTTTTCAGTTTCGGCAATTCGCAATTGGGTCTTGCCCAGCTTCTCCATATATTCGCCGATACCCATATGAATGGCAGAAGGTGGGTAGGCGCATTCGGCATCTATGTCATCAGCGTATTCGGTCAGCGTCACAAAGGTGCCAAGCTTCGGAATCCGGGCTTTCTCGAAGTCTGTCTGCTCCGGGTGCACGAAGGCGCGGCTGAGCTGACGTGCACGGTCTGCCCTGAAGTTCATGAAGATGATGACATCACCGTCCTCTATCCGGCCGTCGGCATCGTTTATGGCCGTAGCTTTGACGAATTCGTCATTCTCGCCCCGCTCGTAGGCAGCTTCGAGGCCAGCCAGCGCATCGGCCGCAGCGTATTCGGCCTTGGCATCCGTGAGCAGGTCATACGCACTCTTGACGCGATCCCAACGGTTGTCACGGTCCATGGCATAGTAGCGGCCAATGATGGTCGCGATACGACCGTCAAACTGCTTGTCGGACGACAGCGTGGCGAGTCTGGACTGCAGCTTTTCGAGCGAGACATCAGCACTGCGTGGCGGGGTGTCGCGGCCATCGAGGAAGGCGTGGGCTCTTAGACGCTTGACGCCTGCAGCTTTGGCTGCATCACACAAGGCAAGGATATGGTCCTCGCTACTGTGCACGCCGCCTGAAGACACCAGGCCGAAGACATGCAGCCTGGAATTGTTCGCCACGGCTTTCTGCAGCGCCTTTCCAATGACGGGATTCTCTGCAAAACCGCCCTCTCTCACATCCTTGTCTATCCGCGTGAGGCTCTGGTACACGGTGCGGCCAGCGCCGAGGTTCATGTGGCCAACCTCGGAATTACCCATCTGACCTTCCGGCAGGCCAACGGCTTCGCCAGAGGTCTGGATCAGCGTGTGGGGACGTTCGTGCCAGATCTTGTCCCAGTAAGGCGTGTAGGCATGAAATATGGCGTTATTGTCAGCTTCATCACGATGACCCCATCCATCCAGTATCAGTAAGACGGCCGGTGTTTTACGAGATTGGGTGTCGGCATGTGTGCTGGAGCCTTGCATGTGAGTCCTTCCTGTGAGGGCTGATCGGCCAATAAGTGTAACGGCCTCGTGGCTGCAGTCAAAGTGACATCAGTGACAGGTCGCCAAGCGGCCGTGGCAGTAAGTTCAGCCAGTATACAACAGACAGCTGCTTCAGCTTGCCGCCAGCTGTGTGTATAATGCCGTCCCTTCGCTTTTCAAAGCTTTTTCTCGTTCGTCTCTTCGAGCCCCGGCCAGGAATATACATGTCCCAGTTTATCGAATTCGTTACCAATAACTGGATACTCTGTTCAGTATTCGTCGGACTGCTGATCGCGTTACTCTTTACTGAAAAGAAGCGCTCAGGCAAAACCCTGTCGCCACAGCAGACCGTCATGCTGTTGAATCGTGACCAGGCGGTTGTCCTGGATGTGCGAGACAAGAAAGAAACTTCGAAGGGTGTCATTACCGGTTCGCATGTCATTCCCTTCACCGCTCTGAAGGACCGTGCAGCTGAACTCAAGAAATTCGGCGAAAAGACCATTGTAGTCGTGGACAAGATGGGCCAGCATTCGGGCAGTGCCGTGAAACTACTGAAAACTGCCGGTTTCACAAATGTTGTGCGGATGGGTGGTGGTATCGTTGAGTGGCAGTCGGCCAATCTACCCCTTGTCCAGGCGAACGGTGGCAAGACCGGCAGTGGCAAGGCCGTTGCCAAGAGCAAGAACAAGTCCTGAATCAGTCTCTGCGGCAGAATTTCCGCGGAGGGCAGTAAACCAGCTATTGGGAGACCATGACATGTCCGCTGAAGTCGTCATTTATACCACGACCTTCTGCCCCTATTGTGTTCGTGCAAAGCAGTTGCTCAAGAGCAAGGGCGCCGAATTCAACGAGATCAAGGTCGACTCCGATGCTGCATTGCGTCGTGAAATGTCAGCTAAGGCTGGTGGCCGCACCAGCGTCCCGCAAATCTGGATCGGCGACAGGCACATCGGTGGCTGTGATGAACTCCATGAGCTGGCCAGAGCAGGGGAGCTAGACGCTCTGCTGGCTGGCCGCTAACCATAAAAAACCACGAGTACAGTAGATAAGGAAACAATGATATGGCAGATGAACAGGGCCAGGCAGCTGCGAACGCCAGTGGCAAGAAGCAGCCTTCATTCGCGCTGCAGCGAATCTATCTGAAGGATCTCTCCTTCGAATCGCCCAGCTCGCCCGGCGTTTTCGGTCAGGACTGGAAGCCAGCGGTCAATCTCGATCTGAATACTGAAAACAAACAGTTGAATGACAGTCAGTGGGAAGTCGTGCTGACACTCACCGTCACAGCCAAGGTTGGTGACAACACTGCATTCCTGGTGGAGATCCAGCAAGGCGGTGTGTTCATGATCGAAGGTCTCGAGCCTCAGCAGCTTGCACAGACGCTCGGCGCGTTCTGTCCGAATATTCTCTTCCCGTATGCGCGTGAGACCATCGATTCACTCGTCGTGAAGGGCAGCTTTCCGGCCCTCATGTTGCAGCCTGTCAACTTCGATGCCATTTTTGCTGATGCCGTTCGTCGCAAGCAGGCAGAAGCTCAGGGTGCCGCATCGGGCAATGGTGCTGAAGGCGGTACCCACTAAGGGCTACAGCCATCTGGCGCTTTCAGGGCTGCTTGTGCCCTGGGGGCGCCCATTAACTTCTA
This sequence comes from Gammaproteobacteria bacterium UBA2679, assembly GCA_002354735.1. GTDB lineage: Bacteria > Pseudomonadota > Gammaproteobacteria > Pseudomonadales > Oleiphilaceae > Allohahella. The sequence continues at coordinate 68,139 of DEMD01000004.1, forward strand.
GAACAATTGTCAAGTCCAGTTTACCAAAGATAACAGCATTTTTTGTGCCTTTTCTCGCCGTAGATAGTAAAGCCTTAATTATCAATAGCTTGTACAGCGTTGCCCCGGCCCTTTAACGGCTGTTTCGGCCTGAGCTCATTTGACATGTGCTGCTAAAACCTGTTTCATACGTCGCGTTCTGAAAATGTAGCAATCGGACAGGAGCAGGATGACAGTTACTGAGCGTTTAAAAAGTAATGCCCCAGAGCAGTCGGACATCACGCTCCGGGAACCTCGCGCAGAGGATGGTTCCTCTGTATTCGACTTGATAAGTCTGTGTCCCCCTCTTGATACGAACTCGATGTACTGCAATCTTCTGCAGGCCTCGCATTTTGCCGGCACGTCCGTTGCCGCAGTTCGTAATGACGTTTTGTGCGGATTCATATCCGGGTATTTGATACCGAACCGACCCAACGTGCTGTTCATCTGGCAGGTTGCAGTCCACGAAAGCGCCCGCGGCCAGAAGCTGGCCAGTCGCATGCTCGAAGAGATTCTTGGCCGCCCTCAGTGCCGCCAGGTCACCGAGCTGCAAACCACGATCACTAAAAACAACGAAGCGTCCTGGAGCCTTTTTCAGCGGCTCGCAAAGACACTCGACGCCCCGTTAAACACCACGGTGATGTTTGATCGTCAGAAACACTTCGATGATCGCCATGACACCGAGATGCTGGTAAGCATCGGACCTTTCGCGCTTTAGTCGCACCTCAAGTCGGCAGGCCTCCACTGGCCTGCAGGATCATCTTTGATCCGTTCATGAAGAAGCTGCGAATAATAGAGCCAGCACTTTCATGAGCGACAGAATGAATGGATAGGAGTTCTTTATGAAAATTTTCGAAGAAATCGAATCAGAAGTCAGATCGTACGGACGATCCTTCCCGCGCCTTTTCAACCGCGCCAAAGCAGAATTTCTCTACGATAACGAAAACAACGAGTACCTCGACTTTCTCGCAGGTGCCGGCACACTGAACTACGGCCACAACAACGATATCCTGAAAGAGAAGCTGGTCGAGTACATCCTCGCGGATGGCATCACTCACAGCCTGGATCTTTACACAGTAGCCAAGGCCGAGTTTCTCAAGACCTTCAACGAAAAGATCCTCAAGCCGCGTGGCCTGGACTATGTAGTTCAGTTTACTGGACCTACTGGTACCAATGCCGTTGAAGCAGCGATGAAGCTGGCTCGTACCGTGACTGGCCGTCAAAATATCATTTCCTTCACCAATGGCTTTCATGGCGTAAGTCTTGGTGCACTGGCGGTGACCGGCAATTCTCACCATCGTGGTGCAGCCGGTATCGGCCTTGGCGGGACCAGCCGCGTGCCTTACGACGAGTACCTCGGGGAAGGTTTCGACACCACTGAATATCTCGACAAGGTACTGTCAGATTCCAGCAGCGGTATCGACAAGCCCGCTGCGGTCATTGTTGAAACTGTTCAGGGTGAAGGCGGTATCAACGCTGCCAGTGCTGACTGGCTTCGCAGTCTGCAGGCAGTCTGCCGCAAGCATGACGTGCTTATGATCGTCGATGACATCCAGGCGGGCTGTGGTCGAACGGGCACCTTCTTCAGCTTCGAGGAAGCCGGTCTTGATCCTGATATGGTCACCATGTCCAAGTCACTCTCAGGCTATGGGCTGCCATTTGCCGTCGTACTGTTCCGACCAGAGCTCGACCAGTGGAAGCCAGGTGAGCACAATGGCACTTTCCGTGGAAACAACCTTGCTTTCGTTACGGCGAAGGCTGCGATCGACCACTACTGGTCTGATGACAAGTTCTCCAAGGAATGTGTTCGCAAGGGCGAGTACATGACCAAGCGTCTGAACGCCATTGTGGCCAAGTATGGTGAAGGCAACTTCACGGCCTGTGGACGCGGCATGTTCCAGGGCATCAACTGCGTGAACGGCGAAATCGCCGGCAAGATTACGAAGCGCTCGTTCCAGAAAGGTCTGATGATCGAAACCAGTGGTGCCGATGATCACGTCGTCAAGCTGCTTTGCCCCTTGGTCATCACCGATGAAAACCTTGCCAAGGGCATCGATATCCTTGAAGAGTCTGTGAAGGAAATATGTCACGCTGAAGATTCCATTCCGGAAGAGGAAGTCTTCTTCGAGTCGCAGCAGCAGGATAAGCCAGATACCCTCAAAGCAGTTAGCTGAGTGCCGCACTCACTAATGGGAGAATCAGTATGATCGTTAGAAATCTAGAAGACGCCGAGAAGAGCAATCGTCGCATAGTGTCGCCCGATGGCAACTGGGAAAGCACCCGTATGCTGCTCAAGGGTGACAAGATGGGCTTTTCCTTCCACATCACGACTATCTATGCGGGTGCCGACTTCGGCATCCACTATCAGAATCATCTGGAATCGGTGTATTGCATTTCAGGTGAGGGCGAGGTGGAAACGGTAGAAGATGGCGTGGTTCATCCAATCAAGCCTGGCACACTGTATATCCTGGACAAGAACGACAAGCATATCCTGCGCGCGTTCAAGGAAATGAAGATGGCCTGCGTCTTCAACCCACCTTTGTCCGGTAAGGAAGTTCATAACGCTGAAGGCGCTTATGAGCTTGAAGCAGAAGCCGTAGAAGGCTGAAGCTTGTCAGCTGGCGCCAGCGAAATCGAGCTGGCGCCAGGCCTCATAGCTGACGATGGCCACGGCATTGGAGAGATTCAGGCTGCGGTTATTCGGCATCATGGGGATTCGCAAGCGCTGCTCTTCGGGTTGCGCTTGCAATATCTCTGGTGGAAGGCCACTGGTTTCCGATCCGAACAGTAGAATATCCCCCGCACGATAGCTCACACTACTGTGTGATCGCATGCCCTTCGTAGTAATCGCGAACAATCGCCGTTCCCCCAAGGCTGCCCCAAAGGCTTCGAAATCGCGATGTACCGTCAGGTTGTCGAGATCTCTATAATCCAGGCCTGCCCGGCGCAACTTGCGTTCTTCCAGCACAAAGCCCATACGGCCTATGATATGCAGTTTGCAGCCATTGTTGGCCGCGAGCCGCATGATGTTGCCTGTGTTCGGCGCGATCTGCGGCTCGTATAGGGCTATATGAAACATTGTGCCTACTTGCCGTGCTCCATGGCACGCTCGATGGCGAGGGCAACGCCCATGCCACCGCCGATGCAGAGGGTGGCGAGACCTTTTTTCGCATCCCGTCGCAGCATCTCATGAATGAGAGTCACGGTGATGCGGCAGCCAGACGCGCCAATAGGATGGCCAAGCGCTATTGCGCCACCGTTGACGTTGATGCGGTCCACATCCCAACCCAAGGTCTTGTTCACAGCCATGGCCTGCGCAGCGAATGCTTCATTGGCTTCAACGAGATCGAGTTCATCCAGTGTCCATCCAGCACGTGATAAACAGCGCCTGGTGGCCGGAATCGGTCCGGTGCCCATGATGGATGGATCAACACCGGCGCTGCTGAAGGCGGCTATCTTCACCAGTGGCTTCAGGCCCAGCTCGGCAGCTTTGTCAGCGCTCATCATGAGTACGACAGCCGCGCCGTCGTTCAAAGAGGACGCGTTGCCAGCGGTAACCAGGCCTTCTTTCTTGAACGCCGCTTTCAGGCGCGCAAGGCTGAGTGCATCGGCGTCAGCGCGTGGCCCCTCATCTCTATTCACTGTGAGCGGATCGCCCTTGCGCTGCGGAATTTCTATGCCGACGATCTCGTCGTCAAATCGTCCGGCTTCCTGTGCCGCGACCGCTTTTCGGTGCGAAGCCTCGGCAAAAGCATCCAGCTCTTCACGATTGAACTGGTATTGCTCTGCCACATTTTCTGCAGTGATGCCCATATGGTACTGGTTGAAGGCATCCCACAACCCATCCTTGATCATGGAGTCGACGAGCTCCCAGTTGCCAAGGCGCTGTCCCTGGCGTGACTTCGGCAGGAGGTGAGGGGACAGGCTCATGTTTTCCTGGCCGCCGGCGAATACGATGTCCGCTTCGCCAGTTGCAATGGCCTGGGACGCCAGGCCGATGGCCTTGAGTCCGCTGCCGCAAACCTTATTGATGGTCATTGCCGAAACTGTGTCGGGTAGTCCGGCCACCAAGGCCGCCTGTCGTGCAGGATTCTGACCGCAGCCGGCGGTGAGGACCTGACCGAGGATCACCTCATCCACACTCTCTGGCTTTAGGGCGGTGGACTTCAGGATATCACGAAGCACGGCAGCGCCCAGCTCGTGCGCGGGCACGCTTGAGAGGGCACCGTTGAAGGCACCGATCGCTGTTCGTTTGGCCGCTACGATTACGACCTCTCTGTATTGGCTCATGATCCTGTCTCCTGACCTGGCTGGAATGCTGCTGGCGCTGTGCGCAATGAGTACGGCAGTCTACTGCAGCCATCGAGCGAGGCCAATGGCGACGGCAGCAAATTGCCACATCTGGTGTACTTCAATCCGGAGCTCTGATCAAGCTTCTGATTTCAAAGGTGTTTGCAACGCCTTGCGTGTGTGGCATGAATCTTTCATGCACTTGGTTCTGCGTCAAAGCTCTGGCGAACATACTGGAAGTGTACTTATGAAAAGATGCCCGACTCTCCTAGGCTCATGTGCCATATTGGCCGCACTGTTACTTAGCGCTTGCGAAAGTGGCCCAGGCTGGCTGTATCACACACATGATTCAGGCAACGGCAATGTTCAGGTCAGGCCTGAAGGCGTCGCTGCACCCGAAACGCTCGAACCAATCATCATCAGGGCCAGTGGCTATGGCACCTATGAGCATGCGTCCGATGCAAGGTCGCAGCGCAAGCGCCTGTTAGCCATGCGAGCGTCCAAGCTTGACGCCTATCGTGCCTTGGCTGAGCGTATCTATGGCACATCAATTACAGGATCATCGAGCGTCAATGATCTGGTGCTGCAACACGATAGCTTTCGCACACTGGTTGATTCGGTCGTACGCGGAGCGAGAGTCCTGGGCACAACCGAACTGTCTGGTGGCGGCTATGAGACCCTTATGGAAGTTTCGCTGGACGGCCGCTTTCAGCGCTGCCTCACCAGCCTCAACTACTTCCGATACGACGCCGACTGTCGTCTGCCTCTACCGGCAGCAGATCCAGGATTGACGAGTTATAGCACCGTTACCGTCCCAGGCGAAGACTGGCGTTTTGCCGATAGCAGTACTTCGTTGGATGCGAATCTGCCTGTGCAGGCGAGAAACGTTCAAGAGCCGCAAATTGCTCAAGAGCCACAGGCTAGCCGAAGTGTCCGGCCGGCTACAGCAGAAGGTAGGAAGCGACTGGTTGAATCCGCGCGCAAGGGCAGCGGGCTCTATGCGCCGGCAGCAGACAGACAACAGGGCGAGTAGGCCATGCATTTCAGTAAGCGATCTCTTTGCGTTGGTGCAACTGCGTTTGGGCTTGTACTCGGTGCTGTGCCAGTCATGGCCGGGCAGGCCGAGCGTCAGGCTGCAAGCCGTGAGACATCGGCACCCGCTCTGGTGACTGAAGCGTCCAGTGTCCAACTCCCGTTGCAGCAGAAACTCGCCAGAGGCCAGCTTAAAACCGGCGTCCTGCAGTGGCAGGGTAATGGTGCCTGGGTGCGCGCTATCGGCGAGGCGGCGGTAATCGGCGGTGACGTGCAGGCTGCAAGAGCTGCCGCGCAAAAAGATGCGCTGCGAAATGCGGCATTGTCCTATGAAGCGGATATTACAAGTTCAGAGACCGTTGAGGCCGGTCGACTGCTGTCGTCCAAGACGACGCTGTCGACCAGAGCTCGTGCCACGCAAGTGGTCTGGAATGATGAGCAGCTTGTTAATGACACCATACTGATGGCAGTGGAAGCCTTTATGCAACCGCTGCCGCTATGCCCTGCCGAGGCGAGTCAGAGCGCGCATCTGCGACGTTCAGTGGCTGTCACGGGTTTTCAGATCGATGATCTGCCAGATGCCGGTCTGGGCCGCCTGGACGATCTTCAGCGCAGTTTTCCTGCTCGCATAGGCCAGTTCCTGAAGAGTTCCGAGCGGCTCGATCCTGTGTTGGTTACCGACATCAATGTGCTTGGAGACCTGCGCAATGCGCCTGCTACCAATGAGCATGGCATTGGCCCCCAGCAAAGTCTTGGACTGGCAGAGGACTTTGGCACACAGTTCATAGTCTCCGGCCTGATCCGACGCATGGATGTCGAATCAGCTGATGCCTATAGCAACTCCGTCTATACCAATGTACGCGATCTGCTCGGCAAGACTAACAAGCAGCGCTGGTTCGAAGCCGATCTGTTCATTCACGACGGGTTCAGTGGTGCGCTGATCTTTCAGCAGCGGTATCAGGTTCAGGGACGCTACGATGCGGACGCAGAAGTTGCGCTGCAGATGGATGATGCCGCCTTCCTCAAGATGCCCTATGGTCAGGCCGTGCTCAGTGTGGCGCGTCAGATGGCTGCAGATGTCGAAGCCAATACAGCCTGTCAGCCCTTCATGGCGCGAATTGCCGGTCTCGACGACAAGCGTGTGATTCTGAAGAAGGGGAGTGTGACCGGCATTCGTCCAGGGGACCGTTTTCAGGTCTATCGCTCCCGAGAGCTCTACATGGATGGTGAGATGCTGGGGCGTGAGCTACTGGACCTGAAGCTTGTGGCCAATGTGTCGCATGTTCAGCCCCAGTTTTCATTAGCCACTCTACCGGCCGACCCTGGCCGGTATAACGTGCAGAAAGGTGACGTACTGATCTTCTGGTAAGCGGACTTACATGATCTGCTTGGAAACGACTTCAGACAGATCGCTTTCTTCGCCATTGAGATCCACCGTTGCGACAGCAAAATGATGCTCGCCGCTCGGGAGTCCGTTAAGCTCATAGCTCAGTAGCGACGATTCTACCTTGTAATCGCGACCTATACTGCCATCTGCGTTGCTGTGGTAAATCCTGTATGCAGCAATATCAGTAGCTGACAAGGCGCTGCCATCAACTCGCTTGGCTGGCGCGGTCCAGGATAATCTGGCGCTACGGTCCACAGCGACTGTCAGGTTCGCCGCATGAGTTGTTGCTGAGGCCTTGCCGCTGGTGATTACCACATCATAACTGCCGCTATCAGCCATAACGGCGTTGTTGATAGTGAAGCTTGAGCGTACCGCATTCGCGATAGGCTTGCCGTCCTTGCGCCACTGATACTTGATAATGCCTTTCGACGTGGCGCTTGTATTCATGGTCACGCTTTTATCAAGGAATACAGTCTGCGAGACGGGGTGGAGTGATATGTCCACCTTGCCACCGATATTCTTCTTGCTGGCCGTGTCGCCAACGGAATGTTGGGAACCAGAACCCGCCACCGAGCTTTCTGAATCCTTCGTAGACTGCTCATAGCAGCCCTGCAGGCCCAGTACAGCAACTAACATGCTGCCGGTGAATAGTCTGTTGAATGATATGAAAGTCATAACTGCCACCCTAAAACTGTTCTCGATAACGTTGAGATCAGTCTATGTTCAGGTGCTGGCTTTCACTGGAATGCCGTCACTTTTAGGGCATCAAAACCGTCAACTAATTGTCATCTGACTATTAAGTGCTCGATAATTTGCGCTGGTTCACAAAAAGTCGCTTAGAGTATGCGTTTCGTGACTACTGCTGAGAGTGTGCTCTCCATGCCATTTATATCGACGGTGGCGATGGCGAAGTGGTGGGCGCCACGGGGCAGGTTGTCCAGTTCGAATCGCTGCTGGCTCGGATCGACTTCGTAGTCTCGTCCAATGCTGCCATCGTCGTTGCTGTGATAGATACGATAGGCAGCAATTTCCTCCTCAGATAGCGGTGTGCCGTCAGCACGCTTGGCCGGCGGGGCCCATGAGAGGCTCGCGCTGCGGTCCGCTTCGATAGTGATATGGGCAGTGCGCGACATGACGATTCGCTGGCCACTGATGACAATGACCTCATACCTACCAGCATCTGCTGCAGTAGCGCTCGCCACGGTATAGCTTGCGCGTACAGCGTTGCGGATCACTCGACCATTTTTTCGCCACCGGTAGCGAAGCGTTTTGTTGCCAGTCGCGCTGACATTGAGCGTAAAGCTCGTTGTAGGTGCCACTGCCTGCGACATGGGGTGAAGCGAGATCGTCACCGAATCGCGTTGCGAGATAGCAGTGGGGCTATTCGTATTGCTGGCTGTAGCCGCAGAGTCAGTGCTGGTTGAGGCGCCTGCGCCACTGTTGCTTGTATGACCGGGAGCGGTGTTGCTTTGCTGACCTGAGCTCGTGGTGGCCGTGTTACCTGAACCCGCCTCAGTATGATTAGCTGGGCTCGTGTTAGCTGTGTTGTCTGAGTCATCGCTGGGCTGATTGCTTGAGCCCGCGCTGCTTGCATCATCCGGCCCAGCACCGGTGTTATTGCCAGAATCGGTGATGGCGTCATTAGCGCCCGGCGTAGTCTGCTCATAGCAACCCTGGAGGCTGAAAAGCGCAATAAAGACGAGTGCGGAGAAGAATCGGGTGAGTGATATGAGGTTCATACTGCCATCCTTGATTACATTTCCTTAACAGGCGGGCAGTCTACGATGAGCAGAAATTCGTATAGCGACGGGCGTCACTTTTATGGATATAAAATCAGCGGGATTACGTCAAAATACGTATGAATGTATGAAACTGAGAGACGTCTCACACTTCTGGTTTGGCGGGGATTAGACAGCTTAAAAATCATGAACTACCGCGGAGCGGATAACGGAGATATGAGCGGCAGCGGGCCTGTCGCATCTGCCCGCTAATACCGTCGCCGCCTCTTCTGCTAATTGCGTGCGATAGTCTGTATAGTGCCGATCATGGCTCTAAGGCCATTGCCTCGAGTAGGGCTCAGATGATTCAGTAGCCCAAGCTCGTCAAAGACAGCGTGAAGATCAGCATCGGCCACTTGCTTGGCTTTCTGCTCATTGGTAGCCAGCATGACGATAGCAGCGAGACCTTTGACGATATGCGCGTCGCTATCAATCAATACTCGTAATATATCGGACTGCTCGTCCCGAGTAGCGAGGTACCAGACCTGACTCTGGCAGCCAAAAATCTGATTGGCCTCCGTGCGTGCTACTTCAGGAATGGCTGGCGATTTTCGACCAAGCTCGATGATGTAGCCGTAGCGATCCTCCCAGTCTTCGAGAAACTCAAAGTTTTCCTTCACTTCAGCCAGGGTCAGCTCGGAACCGAGCGGGTTCTTCGCCAGTAACTCATTCAGTTGCGCTTTCTCGAGACTCATCAAAGCATTCCAAGTTCAAGCTTGGCCACTTCAGACATGCGATCATTGTCCCATGGCGGATCGAAGATCATCTTCACGTCGACTCTGTCGACATTGGGCACCATCGACACCTTGGATTTTACATCGTCAGCGATCACAGGTCCCATGCCGCAGCCTGGGGCGGTAAGCGTCATATCAATTTCGACAATGTTTTCATCGCCTGTCTGCTGAATCTCCATCCGGTAGATCAGACCAAGGTCGACAATATTTACAGGGATTTCAGGATCGTATACGGCGGCGAGAGCGTCCCAGACATGAGCTTCGCTGACTTCGCCTTCAACAGGTTCTGAAAACTCAAAATCAAACACGCTCTTGCCAAGCGCGTCCGCATCTTTCGCTTCGATTCGGGCCATGTTGCCGTTGTAGACGATGGTGAAACTACCGCCGAGCGCCTGTGTAATCGTCACGAATACATCGGCAGGCACTTCGATTTCAGTACCATCAGGCACCTGCCTTGCGATACAGGGCCGCTTGGTAAGAACGACTTCACGCTCCAGTGCCATCCGTTTACTCCGTTACAAGGGTGTCGGTGGTGAAGCTTTCACCGCAGCCACAAGAAGCGCCTGCATTGGGGTTGTGGAAGCGAAACATTGAGTTCAGCCCCTGCTTGACGAAATCGACGGTGGTGCCGCTGAGCACCGGGAGCGCCTGCCGGCTGACGACGACGCGTGTGCCTTCGAAGTCGAAAACCTCATCCTCGTCATTGATCGAATCCGCAACATCGACCACGTACATGTAGCCGGAGCAGCCACTCATCTTCACGCCAATCCTGAAAGCCGCAGCCGTGGGGTGCTGCTGCATCTGCGAGGCGATATGCCGTCTGGCGCTGTCGGTCAACTCGAGGGCGGCCCCGCGGGCGCTGGGCTCAACCGTATTTACCTGTGCAGTCATGGCGTTACCTTCCCGATTGTCGAGTGCTGCGCAAAGCTGTCTGGTGCATCACGCATAGATTTTTACAATTTTCCGTAGTCCATTGAACAGCGCGTCTACTTCTTCAACAGTGTTATAAAAGGCGAAGGACGCTCTGGCAGTGCCTGTCATGCCGAAGTGATTCATCAAGGGCTGTGTGCAGTGATGGCCGCTGCGGATGGCGATGCCCTGCTGGTCGAGCAGTGTACCGATATCGTTGGAGTGAATACCTTCAACGTTGAACGACAACACGCTGACTTTGGTTGGCGCAGTACCCACGAGCTGAAGGCCGGGGATATCGCGCGAGGCCTCTGTCGCCCTGGCAAGCAAGGCCTGCTCGTGGGCTTCAGCGGCTTTACGATCCATAAGCCCGAGATAATCCAGCGCCGCAGTCAGACCAACCGCCTGAGCGATGGCAGGTGTGCCAGCTTCGAATTTGAAGGGCAGCTGATTGAAGGTGGTGCCATCAAAGGACACGCGCTCAATCATCTCGCCACCAGTTTGCCAGGGCGGCATGGCCTCCAGCAAAAATTGCTTGCCGTAGAGTGCGCCAATGCCAGTAGGTCCGAAAACCTTGTGCGAAGAGAACACGTAAAAGTCGCAGTCGAGCGCCTGTACATCGACCGACAGGTGCGGCGTGGCCTGGGCACCGTCGACGAGCACCTTTGCATCAACTTTGCGGGCCAGTCGAATCATCTCCGCAACAGGATTGATGGTGCCGAGCGCATTGCTGACATGGCTCACGGCCACCAACCTGACCTTGTCCGTCAATTTGCTGCGATAGTCATCCAGATCGATTTCGCCTTCTGGTGTAACCAGCACAGGCTGGACTTCTGCGCCGGTCTGCAAGGCGACCTGCTGCCAGGGCACGATGTTGGCGTGATGTTCCAGCATCGACACCAGTATCACGTCGCCGGTCTTCAGGTTTTCTCTGCCCCAGCTCTGCGCGACCAGATTAATGCCTTCTGTGGTGCCCTTGACCCAGATGATCTCCTGAGTGCTCTTCGCGTTCAGGAATTGCCTGACCCGCTCACGAGCGCCTTCGAAAGCAATCGTCGCCCGGTCCGCCAGCGCATGAGCCGCCCGATGCACGTTCGAATTGAACTGCTCGTAATACAGCTGCTCCGCTTTGATAACCGATGACGGCTTCTGCGAAGTGGCCGCATTATCGAGGTAGACCAGCGGCTTGTTACGAATCTGCTGCGCGAGAATCGGAAAATCTGCCCGGATCTTGTCGACATCAAAAGCCTGTAGCGTCACACCGTCTCCTGGAAGCGCTGCAAAAGGGCCATGGCAAAATCCTGCTGCGCCGTCGCCGGCATCAGCTGAATCGTTTCCACGATGAAAGCCTCACTCAGCAGCGATCGAGCGCTTTGTTCATCGATGCCGCGTGATTTACAGTAGAACACTGCATTGGCGTCGAGCTGACCAATGGTCGCACCGTGCGCACATTTGACGTCATCAGCGTATATTTCCAGCTCGGGCTTCGTATTGACCTCGGCCTGCGGACTCATCAGCAGATTGCGGTTGTTCATTTCTGCACGAGTCTTCTGGGCGTCGCGATGGATATGGATGCGACCGTTGAAAACCGCCTTGCCTTTGTCGCTGACAATGGTACGAACCTGTTCATCGCTTTCGCAGTGCGGCGCCATATGTTCGAGGGCTGTGTGATAGTCACAGCGACTGCTGCCATTGAGCAGCATGTGCGCGTTCAGTGCAGCATAGGCGCCAGGTGCAGTCAGCTCTACCGTGAGATCGTTCCGTGAAAGTGCACTGCCGGTAGTTCCCCCATTGAAGGCATAATTGGCGTGATCACCGAGTTTGACGAAGGCGGCCGAGTAGAGGCAGTCCGTGACCCCAGCCGCTGTGAACTGATAATGCTGCAGTACGCTGTTGGCTTCGAGGCTTGCCTCGAGTACAGAGGTCGCAAACACCGGGGCAGACCCTGAATCAATCCGCACCTCGGTCAACTCGGCCTGGGCATCACGCGCGAGGCTGACCAGCACGCGGCTGTGCAACTTCGACGACAATGCTTCCTGATCGCCGCCTTTGTCGCCGTTAAGCAACAGAATTCTTGGTTTGACCACGCTGCTGCCAGTGGAGGCTGCTATCTGAATTTCGAGGCAGCTACTGAGAAGTGCCGCATTTGCAGATACGAAAGGGAAATAACCTTCCGGCACGCGATCGCCAAATTGTGCGAGTAGCCCGGGGGCCTCGCTCTGTGACTCGAGAGCCTGACCAGAAGTCTGGTTCAGCCGGAATGAAAGCAGTTGAGCGGCTTCATTGTCTCTACATTCGAGGCTTGCGCTGCCGGTATCCGAGAGATGTACCACCAGGTCCGCCTGATCGATCAGCGTCTGAAGTGCTTCAGCTTGTGGTGCGGTTTGCGCTTCACGACTACCGGGTTTGGGTTCAGCATTCGTCGTTGTACCATTGATTGCCGCAATCAGCGGCTGCACGCTGGTATAGCGCCAGGATTCAGTCTTGCGCGTGGGAAAGGGCGTTGTCTTCAGCGCCTGCACAGCATCCGTCTGAATCTGTCTGAAGCGTTCTCCCGCAGACGACCAGTCCTGCCCAGCGCTGCGAGAGATGGCCTCCTCGACCAGCCAGTCACGAAGATCATCCGGCAAGCTGAGTGGCTGAGCCCGTCCGTCCGCGCTGCCGGTAACGAGTTCGGTCTGTGATGTCTGCGTGAGTTCGGCGCTCATATCGTTGCAGTCACCTCATCGTCGATGTTCAGCCAGCCGTAGCCTTTCTCTTCCAGTTCCAGCGCGAGATCCTTGCCGCCTGACTTGACGATACGGCCGTTGGCGAGCACGTGCACGTAGTCTGGCACGATGTACTTCAGCAGGCGTTGATAGTGTGTCACGAGGATGACCGAGCGGTCTTCTCGCTTGAGTGTGTTGACGCCAGTAGCCACAACCTGGAGGGCATCGATATCGAGACCGGAGTCGGTCTCATCCAGCAAGGCAAGCTTTGGTTCGAGCATCAGCATCTGGAAAATCTCATTACGCTTTTTCTCGCCGCCGCTGAAACCTTCGTTCACGCCGCGCTTGAGAAATTCAGGATCAAGATCCACCTTGCCGATCATCTGACGGGCCTGGCGCAGGAAGCCTGCAGCATCCAGCTCGGCTTCGCCACGGTGCTTGCGAATGCTGTTGAGCGAGGTTCGCAAAAACTGCAGGTTGCTCACGCCGGGAATTTCTACAGGATACTGGAAGGCCAGGAAGATGCCTTCGCGGGCACGTTCCTCGGCAGCAAGTTCCAGCAGGTCTTTGCCCTGATAGGTCACGCTACCTGCGGTCACTTCATAACCAGAGCGACCGGCAAGTACGTGACTCAGGGTGCTCTTTCCTGAGCCATTCGGGCCCATGATGGCATGCACTTCACCAGGCTTGACCTGGAGCGTGAGCCCCTTGAGTATTTCCTTTCCCTCGACCTGAACATAGAGGTCGTTGACTGACAACATGGCAATATCCTGTATCAAAGCTGTGATTGATCAATTCTTCCTGCGCGACGTGGATTAACCAACCGCGCCTTCGAGACTCACTTCGAGCAATTTGCCCGCCTCAACAGCGAACTCCATCGGCAGCTCTTTGAATACTTCCTTGCAGAAGCCATTCACGATCATCGAGACTGCCCGCTCTGCATCGATGCCGCGCTGCTGGCAAAGGAAGAGCTGCTCGTCACTCACCGTCGAAGTTGTGGCTTCGTGCTCGACGACGCCACTCATGTTCTTGCTTTCAATATACGGAAAGGTATGCGCGCCGCACTTGTCACCAATCAACAGCGAGTCGCACTGCGTGAAATTGCGCGCACCTTCAGCGCCAGGCCCGAATCTCACCAGGCCGCGGTAGCTGCTGTCGCTGCGACCCGCAGAGATACCCTTGGCGATGATCGTGCTTTTGGTGTTCTTGCCCAGGTGGATCATCTTGGTGCCGGTGTCGGCCTGCTGGAAGTTATTGGTCAGGGCTACCGAATAGAATTCACCAGTTGAATGGTCGCCCTTGAGGATGACACTGGGATACTTCCAGGTGATGGCCGAGCCGGTTTCGACCTGTGTCCAGCTGATTTTGGCATTCTCGCCAGCGCAGACGCCGCGCTTGGTGACGAAGTTGTAGATGCCGCCTTTACCTTCCTCGTCACCGGGGTACCAGTTCTGTACGGTGGAGTACTTAATCTGAGCATCCTTGAGTGCCACGAGTTCTACTACGGCTGCGTGCAGCTGGTTCTCGTCACGCATGGGGGCGGTGCAGCCCTCGAGGTAGCTGACGTAGCTGCCTTCATCGGCAATGATGAGTGTGCGCTCGAACTGACCGGTCTTCGCAGCGTTGATGCGGAAGTAGGTAGACAGTTCCATTGGGCAGCGAACGCCCTTCGGAATGTAGACAAAGGAGCCATCGCTGAATACGGCAGAGTTCAGGCCGGCGTAGAAATTGTCACGGATAGGTACCACTGATCCCAGGTACTTCTGCACCAGTTCAGGATGCTTGCGCACGGCTTCGGAAATAGGGCAGAAGATCACGCCCGCCTCGGAAAGCTTTTCCTTGAATGTAGTCGCTACCGATACGCTATCGAACACCGCGTCAACAGCGACGCCAGCCAGTGCAGCGCGTTCGTGCAGTGGAATGCCCAGCTTTTCATACGTGCGCAACAATTCAGGATCGACTTCGTCGAGACTCTTCGGGCCGTCGTTCTTCGATTTCGGCGCCGAATAATAAATGATGTCGTTGAAATCGATCTCCGGGTGCTTGACGTGCGCCCAGGTCGGCGTCTTCATTTCAAGCCAGGCACGGTACGCTTTCAGGCGCCACTCGAGCATGAATTCAGGCTCATCCTTCTTCGCCGAAATGAAGCGGATCACGTCTTCGTTCAGACCAGGCGGTAGTGAGTCACTCTCGATATCCGAAGTGAAACCTGCCTGGTATTTACGCGACATGTATTCATTAACTGAAGCGTTGCTCATTGTTGCTCCGCGCTGATCCTGAAGTATGTGTCCCCGGGGAGGGGTTGCTGAAAGCTTGACGGGTCTGGCTTGAATTCACTCATCGTCTCTATACTGCAAATATTAAGGGAGCAGGGCTTTTAAATCAATACCAATATGGTAATGTATAGCTGAATCCTGTATTTGAGGCACGACCGTGGCAGCAATGAAACACGCAGCAAACCATAGAGTGACAAGGCCTTGATGCGTCTGGCGAAACTGGCCGATTACGGGCTGGTCATAGCCGCGACACTTTCGCGTGCAGAAACCGCCCGGGCGGCGGAAGATCGGCTGACTGGTGGGTCTTCGGAGAAGCTGACCGAGTTGGTCAAGCTGGAGTGGGTGGCTGAACAGACCTCGTTGACGGTCGCGACTACCCGAAAGATCATGAAACTGCTGGTGGACGGCGGTATCGTCGTATCGGAGCGGGGCATGCGCGGAGGCTATCGCCTGGCCGCACCGCCGGATCAGATCAGTCTGGCCGATGTCCTCTCGGCCGTCGAAGGCGAAGTCGCACTGACCGACTGCTGTAGCGATAGCCGGCAGTGTGAGGTCATCAGTAACTGTAATGTGCAGCGTAACTGGTCGGTGATCAATGGCACCGTCAATTCGCTGTTTTCCGCCATTTCACTCAAGGATATGTCCGGACAACTCACCCGCGAGGATGTTGTTGCCCGTGTCCAGAATGATCAAGCGGCGCCGGGTCGCATCGCCATGGTGCAGCTCGCCCGCTAGTCGATCGACGCCCGACTCAGATCGACGTGTTGTAAAGCGTACCGTGAATGGCGGGACCTGTGGGCTGGCCAGTAGTCGAGCCGCCCTCTGGCTCGAGGCTGATGCCGAAGGTTGCCGAGCGCAGGAGTTCCGCATCGAAGTCCTGTAACCGCTTACGGGTGGGTCTGTCGGCGGACTCAAGCAGGCCGAGGGAGTGCACGCCGGGGCCGAGCTGGTCTGACTTGATCCAGAGCTGATAGGTCTTGCCCGGAACCCCCTCCGCCTTCACAGGTTCAATCCTCAGCTGTCTCGTATCCAGGTCAACCGTCATGATGAAGGCAGGCTGTTGATCATCTTTCTGGAATACTGCGACATAGGGTGAGTCGTCAGCCGGGCGCGGTACCAGTGGCGTGTCGAGTAGCAAGGCCATCAGCAATCCTGCGGCAATACCAAATCCACCCACTGCTGCGGCGCGCCAGCGCGCAAGTCGCCTTCTCAGATCCCCAAGCTCGTCCGGTACCCTGGCTGAGGGAAGGCCATGTCGTGTCCCAGGTGAGCCGGAGCTTTCCAGCGCCTGTTCTATTCGTCGCCAGAGATCTTCGCTGGGCGTGACTTCGTCCACCTCGTCCAGCAGTGGACTCAGACGAATTTCCCAATCGATGATCAACGCATCCAGCTCCGGTTCACTGGCGCGCCGCAGATTGACCTGTTGACGGGTCTCATGATCAAGCGTGCCGACAACGTATTCGGCGGCAACGCGCTCGAGGTCGTTCATGCCAGCACCTCCGCCATGCAGGACCGAATCTGTTTGAGGCTTCGGTGCAGCCACACTTTTATGGTGCCGACC
The DNA here is from genome assembly GCA_002354735.1 of Gammaproteobacteria bacterium UBA2679. Classification (GTDB taxonomy): domain Bacteria; phylum Pseudomonadota; class Gammaproteobacteria; order Pseudomonadales; family Oleiphilaceae; genus Allohahella. The sequence continues at coordinate 84,832 of DEMD01000004.1, forward strand.
GGCTGGCTGAATCTTGCTGACAACGCCTCACGGGAAAAACCATCGAGGTAGGCCAGTTTCACCATCTCGGCCTGTTGGCCGCCCACGGTATCGATACAGCCTTGCAGCCGTCCGAGCGCCTGGCTCACTTCGGCCCGTCGATGCGGGGTGGAGGCGTTGGTGTCAGCGATGCTTTCGAGCTCACTATTGTCATCTGCTTCAGGTGTCCGCTTCCTCACCTCGTCGAGCGCACGATTCCGGGCAATCGTTATCATCCAGGTCATGGGCGTGGCCTTGCCCGCTTCGAAGGTCTCGGCCTTGTTCCATATCCGAAGATAGACTTCCTGGAGAATCTCCTCCGTCAGCGACTCTCGCTTCATGATTCGCAGGACCACGCCATACAACTTGCGGCTGGTAGCCTGATACAGGAGGTGAAAAGCGGCTCTGTCGGCTGCCGCAACGCGGGCCAGTAGGGCGGCCAGGGTGGTCGTGTCTGTCATCGAGGATAGCTGGGTCGGAGCTGATGTCGGTATTCCCGCAGAAGGTGAACTCATGGGCAGTGCGGTATCCGATAAAGCAGGTGGATCGGGGTTCGGGATGTACCGAACCAGGGCTGCCCGGCGATGTGAAGCGGACATTGCTGTTCGATCATAGCCTGATAATCTTGCAGGAGTCACGTCGGCATGGCGTGGTAGCGGGCTTACTGATGTTGGTATCGATCGTAGTGAACTCATCAATTGGTCCTGCGGACGACACATAGATGAGCCCAGTTACGGTGTAACAGGAGAATAGTTTCAGCCATTTTGCTCAACCAGCGTTTGCCTTACGCTGCGATGCTGGCCAAACTGAAGCGAATTCGAGCAAGGTACGGACATTCTCATCATGCAAATTACCATGTGGTCGCAGAGCCTGCCGGGCAATCGCGCCCTCCTGTTTGCGGAAATCGCTGGCCGCCTCGCCAGGGGCTCAGGTTTTCCTGCCGTCTTCGAGGAAGTGCAGGCCGTGGTGCCGAGCTGTTATCACCGCGGCCTCAAAGCGCTTGCAGCAAGTGTGAGAGCGGCGCCCGAGAAGCCTTTGCTGACGCATTTGGAGTCTTCGGACTTTTTCGTCGAGTGGGAACTCAGATTCATTCGCTTCGGCCTGGCGAGCGGACGGGTGGTCGAAGTGTTTGCCCGGATTTGTGACCATCACACCATATTGGCTACAGCCGGCCGCTCGCTATTCTTCGGCTTCTGGCTGCTCTGGCTAAGTGTGACGCTGCTGCTGCCGTTTATCCTGCTGATTCCCGGCGGCTCCGCCGCGGGCGATCATCTTATGGCGTTGGGCGTGCTTCACGCGGTGCTCCTGTTGCTCGGACTGCCGGTGTACACCTGGCTGGTTCGCTCGTGGATCCGCCCGGATGCCCGAGTTTGGCGAGCGCTCAACTTCCTGCCACTTTTTCGTCAAACGCAGGGCTCGCGCAGTCTATACCACTACCTTCTCAATCTCGGATTGTGTATTCAGGCTGGCCTTCATCTGAAGCGGGCGCTGAGCCTTTCTGCCGATGCCGAAAGCACGGCCGTGCTGAGGGAGAAGTACAAGTTGGTGAGCGCTGATGTCACCCTGGGGCATCCGCTATCGATAGCATTCCAGCGCAGCGGTGTATTGCAGGAAACCCTGTTGATGGTTGATGCCAGTCAATTGAAGAAGAGTAAGCTCTGGGAGCCAGGCGTGACTGATATCGTGAAGGCGTCCTATAGCGAGCTACTCAAGCGCACCAGGCCAGCTATTCTTGCGCTGGTAGCGGTGGGTGGCTTATCGCTGGTTACGGCTGGTCACTATCTCATCTATCAGATACTGCGTTGAATTTACGGTAAAAACAGGATGAGGCTCACAGTTCTAAGGGGCGTTGGCATGACATTATAGGCATCATAATAATAAAACCACAGGACTCCACATGCGCATCTTCAACAAACTGCCGAAGCCTTTGTTCAGAAGACAGATCAATACGCTGGACAGTGGGTCGACCACAGGCCGCACACCATCTGCCGAACCTTTACCTGCTTTCCATCCACCACTACTGACCGAGATGCAGCCCATCCCGGGTAGCACGCTCAAGCGTCTGCCGGTTACCGGAAAGCGGATGCGTCGCTCACGCAACTGGCAAAAACGCCTTGGGGATGTGAACCGCCTGCCTTGGGGTTGGCTGACATTGGGTATTGGGGTGGGCAGCTGTCTGATGTTTTTTCTGATGGCGGCTTCGTAAATCGGGTCTACCCGTACAGGCAGACCCGGATCGGCCTAGTGATGATGGCCTGATTCGCCGTCGAAGCCGTGCGCATGCCCATGTGCTACTTCTTCTTCGGTCGCCGCTCGTTCACGCAGCACCTTGACCTTGAACTGGACGGTCTTGCCAGCATAGGGATGATTGGTGTCGACATCGACCATGCTGTGACCGACCTTGGTGATGGTCACAATTTTTTGGCCATCTTCCGTGCGTAGTGGAATGACATCGCCTACAGACAGCTTGCCGTATTGCTTGAAGTGCTTCTTCGACACGCGCTGCACCGAATCAGGCTGCAGTTCGCCAAAAGCTTCATTTGGTGCCAGCGTGATTTCGATATCATCACCCGCAGCCTTGCCGTCGAGCGCCTTCTCGAGCGCCGGCATGAGATTATTGTGACCGTGCAGGTAAACCATCGGCTCGCCATCTTCAGTCTGGTCGAGCAGCTCACCTTCGCTATCAAGTATCTGGTAACTGACTTCCACGACGCTATTGTTGCTGATCAATTCGTATCTCCTGTCATTCGTAAGGTAGTGAAAAATCCAGCGGCACCGTGAGTTCGGTCTCGGCACCGAGCGGCTGCCCCACCATCTCATCGTAAGCCGAGTGATGAACGAGCCAGATATCCCGCAGTGGCAGGGTCTGGAACGCCTGTTTGACGCCCTGCAGACTCATGAAGCGCTGGACCTCGAGACCGTCACGGGAATAAAACCGGCTGGCGTTCGCCGTTCTGAACTCGACCGAATAAACGAAGTAACCATGGGAATGTACATTGACCCGTACGTTCGCTGGCAGGTTGGGCAACTCTCTGTCGGTGATCAACATCGTGAGGCTCCGGGACGCTGGCGCTAGCCTGGTGGACCAGCCACCAGGCCGCTGACGTGCTGAAAGGCTGACAGGATGTGTTGGTCTGGTCAATTAAAAGTTCAGCAGGGCAGGGGCCCTCAGCCAAGGCGTCGGCGCTGAATGCCGAGACTGAAGTCATTGACCATATGACGACAAAAAGCGTTCAGGACCCCGAGCTGCTCTCGAGGCGGCTGGTCGCGAGCCAGCCGGCGAATCTGATGGTAGTACCATCCGGCCTGGCCCTGGTTGTTGATGGCACGTATGGCCGCCGATGAGCTGGCCGTGCCGAGAAAGCCCTTGCCAAGAACCAGCTGCTTCTCATGATCGGGCAATTGCTCGAGATGCCCGGTCAGTATGTCGTTGACGAGGTCAGGCGCGACGCAAAAGGGACGTGCGAGACCAATCATCGCCGTAGTTCCGGCTTCGATTGCAGAGACCATAGTGCTGACCTTGCGAAATCCGCCGGTAATCATCAACGGCACCGTAGTGGCAGCCGCTATGGCTTCGGCATATTCAAGGAAGAAGGCCTCACGCCGGCGTGTGCTTTCGCGTTTCTCGCTGTCTCCACTGGTGTCCATGAAGACCAGGTTTTCATAGGTTCCGCCTGAAATTTCCAGCAGGTCCACGCCGTGCTGACCGAGCCAGGTAGCCACCTGCAGGCACTCTTCGAGGGTGAACCCGCCTTTCTGAAAGTCGGCCGAATTGAGCTTGACCGAGATAGGGAAGGTGGGATCGGTCTGTCGCCGTACTTCATCAACCGTTTCGAGGAGGAAGCGTGCACGATTTGCCAGGGTACCCCCCCACTCATCCTGACGTCTGTTGGTAACGGGGGACAGGAACTGTGATCCGAGATAGCCGTGGGCAGAGTGGATCTGCACACCTGTGAAACCGGCTTCCTTCACCAGCGCGGCCGAGCGACCAAAGCGATGGATGACATTCTTGATATCAGCCACCGTCATTTCGCGTGGTTTGGCGAAATTACCGAGCAGCTCGAGCTGCACGCCTGACGGGCTCAGTGGCTGGCTATTGACAATGCGGGAGCACTGTCGCCCCGGATGGTTGAGCTGGACCCAGAACTGATTGCCAGCTTCTGTGCCTGCGGCTGCCCAGCGGCGGAACTGTTCGAGTTGCAGATCATTTTCCAGAACCGCATTGCCGCCACGCTCAAGATAGCGCCCATCGACCATGATATTGCCACTGAGCAGCAACCCGGCCCCACCACGCGACCAGCGTCTATACAACTTTTCCAGCGCTTCGCCCGGCACCCCGCGGGGGCTTGCGAGCCCTTCAGTCATGGCGGCCTTACAGAAGCGATTTGGTATGGTTGCGCCACAGGCAAGCGCGAGCGGCTGGGCCAGAACCCGAGGTTCGGGTAAAGAGTTTTCTGTAGTAACCATGCAGGCTGAGCTCCATTATTATTGCTGTTGTCAGGTAGGGATGCCGGTGTAACTGACCGCGGGTCATTTTAGTATATCCCGACGTCCCGAGGGATGGGTAGCTCAAATGCTCGGTTCCATCGGTCATTAACTGAAAGCTGATGTGGCAAGGTCGGAAGCGGACTATAATCTGATTCAACAGCCCTCCGGGGGAACTCACTGGCAGATGTATTACCATGGGCTCTGTATTACCGTTCTCCAATGACCCCTTTCAGCTTCCAGAAATCACCGACCTGTTACTCGATACGGTGTTTGTGGTCGACGCAGAAGGTATCTGTATTTCTGTCAGTGCCGCCTGCGAGCAGACCTTCGGGTATACCCGTAATGAGCTGCTTGGTCGGCGAATCATTGAACTGACCCATCCAGACGACCGTGAAATGACAGAACGCGTGGCCGCCCAGGTCAGGCAGGGCGTTCCGCAACGTCACTTCGTGAACCGTTACATTCACAAGGAGGGCAAGACGGTGCATATCATGTGGTCGGCTCGCTGGCTGGAGCATGAACAGTTACGATTGGCGGTAGCGCGCGATATCACGGATTTGAAACTTGCCGAGGCCCGGCTTGAACACCTCGCCCATCACGACCCGCTCACCGATCTGCCAAACCGCACCCTGTTCAATGAAGCTCTCGATCTAGGTATGGCACGTGCCCTGCGCACGCACGAAAAGCTCGCGCTCCTGTATATCGACCTGGATATGTTCAAGCCTGTGAATGACCGCTGCGGCCATGAAGCCGGCGACCAGCTTCTGATAGCTATCGCGCAGCGTCTCAATGCAGAAATGCGGGGTTCAGATGTGGTCTGTCGATTGGGTGGTGACGAGTTCGCGATCTTGCTGACGGGGCTATCGGCTACAGACAATTTGGGATCGGTTTTGCCCGTCGCCAAAGCCAGAGTCGATGCTGTCTTTGCAGAACCGTTTTTGGTCGGCAATGAGCGTTGCCCGATGACGGCCAGTCTGGGCTGTGCACTGTTTCCAGACGATAGTATCGATCGAAATTCGCTGTTCAGGATGGCTGACTCACGAATGTACGCGGCAAAGCGCAGAGCACTGTCTGCTTAGGCTAAACCAGAGGTCGACGATTCGACCGCTTGTCCTCCCAATCCAGCGCATCGACTTCATACCATCCCATTCTGCTCAGAACCGCCTGCTTGGTAGGCTCCGATAGCGTCGGCCAGAGATTGCGAAACTGGTCCAGCCCAATTTCCCGTCGATGGCTCATCTTACTGTTGAGGGCATTCTTGATCTGCGGCAGGCGCAGAGCTTCCCCCAGCTTGCCTGGGAAGATCATCGTCTGCCCCAGCACCTTTCTGGCGTGTGTCCGCTGACGAAGAATGGTATCGAGCGCAGCAGCTGCTTCCTGCGCACGCTCGACCGTAAAGTGGCTTGGATCCATAACATCAGACTATACGTCCGGATCGGATCCGTCGATCTGACTTTCTTGATCAGGCACACTCATCGTGCCAACCACCCGGTCATCGTAGACAGTCTCCAGGTGCACGTCGAACCCCCATAGACGGTGGATATGCTTGAGTACCTCTTCAGCATCCTCTGCGTGCAGCGGCACACGGTCGGTAGGTGCATGACGAAGCGTAAGCGAACGATCACCGCGAACGTTGACGTTGTAGACCTGAATATTTGGATCGCGCATGCTGAGATTATATTGGCGTGCCAACGCTTCCCGCACCCGCCGATAGCCGTTCTCGTCGTGAATGGCCTCGATGCGGTAATGCGACGCCTCGTCGTCGTCAAGAATATGAAAGAACTTGAAGTCGCGAATTACCTTGGGTGAGAGAAACTGCAGGATGAAGCTCTCATCCTTGAAGTTGCGCATTGCGAAGTGCACGGTTTGCAACCAGTCAGAGCCTGCTATATCAGGGAACCATTTGCGATCTTCTTCGGTGGGGGACTCGCAAATGCGCTTGATGTCCTGAAACATGGCATAGCCCAGCGCATACACATTGATCCCACTGTAGTAGCGACTGTCGAACTCCGGCTGAAACACTACGGACGTATGGCTCTGCAGGAACTCGAGCATATGCCCGTCGGGTATATAGCCCTTGTCATACATGCGGTTGATGAGCGTGTAGTGCCAGAAGGTGGCCCAGCCCTCGTTCATCACCTGAGTCTGGCGCTGCGGGTAGAAATATTGGGCGACCTTGCGGACGATACGAACGATCTCCCGTTGCCAGGGTTCCAGCAGCGGCGCATTTTTCTCGATGAAATAGAGCAGGTTTTCCTGCGGTTCCAGTGGGAAGCGGGTCCGTTTCTTTTGCGCGCCCTTGGCATCCTTTTGCGGGATGGTTCGCCACAGCTCATTCACCTGCTGCTGCAGGTACTGCTCACGCTCTTTCATCTTTCTTTCTTCTTCACCGGCCGAGATCGGTGAAGGGCGCTTATAGCGGTCGACGCCGTGATTCATGATGGCATGGCAGGAGTCGAGGAACTTCTCGACCTCTTCGACGCCGTGGCGCTGCTCGCACTTGGTAATGTAGTTCTTCGCGAACAGCAGGTAGTCGATGATCGCACTGGCATCGGTCCAGGTACGGAACAGGTAGTTGCCCTTGAAGAAGGAGTTGTGGCCGTAGCACGCGTGCGCGATGACCAGTGCCTGCATCAGGATGGTGTTCTCTTCCATCAGGTAGGCGATACAGGGGTCGGAATTAATGACGATCTCGTAGGCGAGGCCCATCTGGCCGCGCTTGTAAGCCTTTTCCGTCTGCAGGAACTGCTTGCCGAAAGACCAGTGGTTGTAGCCCAGCGGCATCCCTACCGATGAGTAGGCATCCATCATCTGCTCGGCGCTGATTACCTCGATCTGATTGGGGTAGGTGTCAAGACCATATTCCTCGGCACACTCTTTAATGGCGCGGTCGAACTCATCGATGAGCTCGAAGCTCCAGTCACTGCCTTCGGTAATAGGTTTGAAGCGTGTCTCTATAGGCTTGATGGCGCTCGCCTTGATCGGGTGTGCCCACGACACTGTCTGCGCTTTGCCTGTTGGATCGTTCATCGAATGCTGCATGATCTTTGTCACCCTTGACGGTCACCCGTTCTCAAGCTGCTTCTGAAACAGTTTTCGGAATACGGGGTAAATATCCGAAGCGTCGCCGATCTGCTCGATGGCGAAGCGCCCTGGGAACTGCGCAGCGATCTTCTCATACTCATACCAGAGCATCTGGTGCTCGTGCGGTGTTATCTCTATATACGAATAGTACTGAAGGCGCGGCAGAATGCTCTCTGCCAGCAGCTTGCTGCAACGGGGCGAGTCATCATTCCAGTTGTCGCCGTCGCTCGCCTGCGCCGCATAGATGTTCCAGTCCTGCGCAGGGTAGCGCTGCTCGACGATCTCGGCCATCAGCTTTAGCGCGCTGGAGACGATGGTGCCGCCGGTCTCCCTGCTGTAAAAGAACTCCTCTTCATTGACCTCTTTCGCACTGGTGTGGTGGCGAATGAAAACAACGTCGATCTTCTCGTAGTTCCGCTGAAGAAAAAGGTAGAGCAATATGAAGAATCGCTTGGCGATGTCCTTGTGGTTCTGGCTCATCGAGCCGGAAACATCCATCAGACAGAACATAACGGCCGAAGTGGCTGGCTTTGGCTGCTTCAGATGCTGGTTATAGCGGATGTCGATTTCATCGATGTACGGGATCGACTTGATGCGCTTGCGAAGCCGTGCGATTTCCGCTTCAACCTCGAGCATGCGGTCCTTGAGCTTGAGTACAGGATCATCAATGGCCGGATGTGCCTTCAGGGCCTCGAGTTCAGCCTCGAGTTCCTTGATACGGCCGCGCGTACGCCCGCCCAGTGCAAGTCGTCTGGCATAGGCGCCACGAAGACTGCGGACAATATTGATCTTGCTCGGTGTGCCAGAGGTGGTATACCCGGCACGCACGTATTTGAATTTGGTGGTGTCCTTCAGCTGCTTCTGCACCAGGTTCGGCAGTTCGAGGTCCTCGAACATGAAATCGAGAAACTCCTCCTGTGAAATCTGGAACACGAACTCGTCGTTGCCTTCACCGGAATCACCCGCCTTGCCCTGACCCTGACCTTGTCCACCACCACCTTCCGGCCGTTCGATCAGGTCGCCCTGGGTGTATTCCTTGTTGCCGGGATGCACGACATTACGACGGCCACCGCGGCCACTGCGGAACAGCGGCTCACTGATGTCCTTGGTTGGTATGGATATACGCTCGCCCCGATCGATATCGGTGATGGAGCGCTTATTGACAGCCTCGGTAACCGCCTTCCGAATATGACTCTTGTAGCGGCGAAGAAAGCGCTGTCGGTTGACAGCACTCTTGTTCTTGCCGTTGAGCCGCCTGTCGACGACATGGGTTCCATTCATTCAGCCACCACTGGAAAGACCGCAGGGATTGCATCGCCAGGTAAGGCAAAGGCATGAGCATCATTCAAACCAAGTCGCATTACTGGGATTTGCGCACCCTCAGATACCATTCGCACAGCAGTCGCACCTGCTTCTCGGTATAACCTCGTTCTATCAGTCGCTTGACGAAATCCTGGTGCTTGGTCTGGTCGTCCTGCGAGGCCTTGGGATTGAACGAAATAACGGGCAGCAGATCCTCGGTGTTCGAGAACATCTTCTTCTCGATAACAGATCGCAGCTTTTCATAGCTGAGCCAGGACGGATTCTTGCCCTGATTGTTCGCCCGCGCTCTCAGTACGAAGTTGACCACCTCGTTCCGGAAGTCTTTTGGATTACTGATACCTGCTGGCTTCTCGATTTTCTCCAGCTCATCGTTGATGGAGCTTCGATCGAAGTTCTCACCAGTCTCTGGATCACGGTATTCCTGATCCTGAATCCAGAAATCGGCATAGGTGACGTAGCGATCAAAAATGTTCTGACCATACTCGGAATAGCTTTCCAGGTAGGCGGTCTGAATTTCCTTGCCAATGAACTCCACATATTGTGGCGCCAGGAACTCCTTGATGTTACGCAGGTAACGGTCCTGAACCTCCGGCGCGTATTGTTCCTGTTCAATCTGTCGCTCGAGCACATACAGCAGGTGAACAGGGTTGGCCGCAATTTCAGTGGTGTCGAAATTGAACACGCGGCTCAATATCTTGAATGCGAAGCGTGTGGACAGACCATCCATGCCTTCATCGACACCAGCGTTGTCACGATATTCCTGAATCGACTTCGCCTTTGGATCGGTATCCTTGATGTTTTGTCCGTCATACACCTTCATCTTGCTGAAGATGCTGGAATTTTCAGGCTCCTTGAGGCGAGACAGTACAGAGAACTGGGCCAGCATATTCAGTGTGTCCGGTGCGCAGGGCGCGCCAGCGAGTGAACTCGAACTCAACAGCTTGTCATAAATCTTTATTTCTTCTGTAACGCGTAGGCAATAAGGCACCTTCACGATGTAGATACGGTCGAGAAAGGCCTCGTTGTTCTTGTTGTTGCGGAAGGTCTGCCACTCACTCTCGTTCGAGTGAGCCATAATGATGCCTTCGAAGGGAACAGCACCCATGCCTTCCGTGGTGTTGTAATTGCCTTCCTGCGTCGCTGTGAGCAGTGGGTGGAGCACCTTGATGGGGGCCTTGAACATCTCGACGAACTCGAGCATGCCCTGGTTGGCCTTGTTCAAACCACCAGAGAAGCTATAGGCATCAGGATCATCCTGTGCATACTCCTCGAGCATCCTGATATTGACCTTGCCGACCAGCGCGCTGATATCCTGGTTGTTCTCGTCACCAGGTTCAGTCTTGGCAAGTGCGATCTGGTTGAGCAGGCTGGGGTAGAGTTTGACTACCCTGAACTTGCTGATATCGCCGTTGTATTCATGCAGCCGCTTAACGGCCCAGGGCGACATGATGTAGTTCAGGTAGCGCTTCGGAATGCCGTATTCGTCTTGCAGAATCTGGCCGTCTTCGAGCGGGTCAAACAGGCCGAGCGGGCTCTCCTGAATGGGTGAACCCTTGATGGCGTAGAAAGGCTGTTTCTGGAATAGCGACTTCAGTTTCTCGGCGAGTGAGGACTTACCGCCACCAACTGGACCAAGGAGGTAGAGAATCTGTTTCTTTTCCTCGAGGCCCTGGGCCGCATGCTTGAAGAAGGACACGATCTGGTCAACGGCCTCTTCCATGCCGTGGAACTCTTCGAATTCCGGATAACGCTTGATGATTTTGTTACTGAAGATTCTGCTGAGACGGGAATCTTTCGCTGTATCGACGAACTTGGGTTCACCGATTGCCATAAGCATGCGTTCGGAAGCAGATGCGTAGGCTGATGGGTCCTTCTTGCAGATTTCGAGGTACTCCTCCAGGGAGTATTCCTCTTCCTGCCGCGCTTCGAACCGATTCGAGAAGTGAGAAAATAAACTCATCTGGCTGCTCCGGAATGACTGCTAAGTGACGATGTGCGGCATGCCATACGCGGCATGCGATGCCAACAATTCTACTTGCCTTCCTTTGCTTCTGAACTCCCCCGGGCACAAGGGTTGGTCATCAGAAAAACCGTCTTGACGACCATGCTTTCAGAGCTCAGAAAGCATTGCGTTCACTTAGAATATAGTCGAATTCCGGAGGCATGGATAGACGTCTTATGCTCGAAATCGCTTCATGACGATTCTGTAAGTAACACTCCGTAGTACACGGCGATGTAATGGCAGGTGCTTCCGCCGAGCACGAAAAGATGCCAGATCGAGTGCGCGTAGGGCACCCTGTCGAGGAGGTAGAAAACGATGCCAACGGTGTAGACGATGCCGCCTGCAATGATCAGGTCAAGCGCCACTGGCGGCAGGCTCATCATCAGTTGCGGCGCGACGATCAGCCCCATCCAGCCCATAACGATGTAGTTCACCAGATGCACCTTGTGGCGCTTACCTGGGCTGCGCAGCTTGAAGTAGATTCCCGAGATCGCCAGGGTCCACAAAATGGCGAAAACCACCCAGCCAGTTGTACTCCGCATATTAACGAGCAAAAAGGGGGTATAGGTTCCGGCTATGAGAAGATAGATGGCGCAGTGATCGAATTGGTTCAGCAGATATTTCGCCCGGGGGTGCTCGACGCCGTGGTACAGCATGGATGCCAGGTAGAGCAGGAACAGTGAGGCGCCATAGATTGAAACGGCTACGATGGCCCAGGCATCACGCTCCTGACTTGCGAGCACGATGAGGATCGTGATAGCGGCCACGCTGACAAAGGCACCGAGCCCGTGCGTGACGGCATTGATGATTTCTTCGACTTTCGATTGCGCGCGGACGCTCTTGCCGCCTGCTGGTTCAGGGCTGTTTGCTTCAGGCATGGAGGCATTCTCTCTGGTTTCTGCGCGCCCTGTTGAGCGCGACCAAGGCTAGTCTAAATTATAGCGCTCCAAACATGAACTTTGTGCGAGTTCGTTTTCAATGGCTAGCAGACTGGCCTGGCGCCGTGCAGATGCCAAGGACTTCTCGGAATCGGTAGTGCCGTCATCCGTTGGGGAAGGGTCGTTAATAAACCGTAGGCCATAATTGGTGCCTACGTCAGAGTCCGTAACATAGACAAACTGTGCCGGCAGACCGCGGATTTCAATCAAGCCAACCGCAGCGCCGCCCGGCTCCGGCGAACACTGAAAATCGAAGTCGAATAGGGCGTGAGGAGCCTGACGCTGGTTGTCCCTATCCGCAAAGCGGCTGATATCGACTGGCTCGTGATGAAAGAAGCCAAGGCCCTGATGATTGAAATTGGTGGGCGTCACGGCAATCGGGCGGCCGTAATAATCCGGTGCGCTGTCCTTCTCGCAGACGCAACGCGGCAACAGCAGGCGCACATGGCAATTCGCGAAGCTGTCACTGCACAGGTAGCGCTGCAGTTTTCTGCGCTCCTGTGGATGGCTACCAGACTCATGGCCGTTTTCGTCGCTCATGACTTGTGCTCATCAAGGGTGGGGTAGTTGAGAATAAGGCCGCCTTCCAGGTGCTTTTGAAGCTTTACGCCAAAGCTGCCGTCAGGGATCTCGCGATTGATGGTGTATATTTTTCCCGTCGAATCCTTCGGCTCCTTCAGCAGGTCGAGCAGAATTTTCTGCTCGAGCTTGCGCTTCTGCGCGTCGAGCACCACCACGATCTTGGGCTTGAGCTTGCTCTTCGGATTCTGCATCACAACGATGCCGACCTCGCCAGTATGCAGTTCCACAATGGAGCCCGGTGGGTAGATGCCGATCATCTTGATGAACTCTTTCGCAAGCTCATCATCGAATTGCGTGCCCCTGAAACGATAGATGATGTCCAGTGCCTCCATGGATGCGCGTCCGCGGCTATAGGAGCGATTGGAGGTAATGGCATCGTAGGTGTCCACGATGGCGACCAGCTTGGCGTAGTAGGGAATCTGATTTGCCTTGAGCTTGCGGGGATAGCCATTGCCATCAAGACGTTCATGATGATTGTACGCAACATCCACTGCCTTGTTCAGCATGCCGGGCTGACTCATCAGAATATCCCGGCCGAACTCTGCGTGCCTGCGCATCAACTCGAATTCGTCTGGCGTCAGTGATGTCGGCTTGTTCAACACTTCCAGCGGCACCTTCATCTTGCCGACGTCGTGTAGCATACCGCACAAGCCAATGAGTCGAATCTCGTCCTCAGGCAGACCGAGCCGCTTGGCAAAGGCAGCAGAAAGAATGCAGACGTTGAGGCAGTGCTCGGCCGTATACTCGTCCTGATTGCGAATCTTCGATAGCCACATGAGGGCGTCATCGTTCCGCAGCAGGCTGTCGACTATATCGTCCACCACTTCCTTGGTCTTGTTGATATCGAGAGTCTTGCCGATGCGAATGCCCGAGAGGATGCTGGTGGCCATGCTCTTGGCGATCTTGTAACTTTCCCTCGCCTTGCCGATTTCCTCACTGACGTCGATCTTGTTGATATACACGAACTGGGGCGTCCGTGTAGCTGTGGCAGCCCGGCCAGGGGCTTGAGCCGGCTTGCGATCGGCAACCTGACCGTACTGCTTGTAAGACTTGCCCTCAACATAAATGAACTGGCACTGTTCACGCAGGGCGTTGATTTCGTCCTGATCCTTGACAACGAAACCCTGAAGCATGAAGTCAGTTTCTTCCCACGGACGATCGAGCCTGATGACATGCATCCCAAGCTGGGCTTCGCTGGCAGGAATCTTTATTTCAAACAGATCTACGCTCATCCAACGAGTATAGGCAGAAGCTGTAAAATCGTAAATTTGTAGTCGAAATGAGCGCCGTTATCTGTAGGCCGCATGGGGTAAAGTTTCTCACATGACTACACTTGTAGGGTCACTAAGACGCATTTCTGTTTAGCCACGAATGCAACAGCACAGGGAAACACTGGGTGGAAGACGCACAGGAACAGACAGCACCGGCTTCGCCAATCGACGAAGTAAACAGCGGGAGCAGGGGCCTGCCGCCCTGGCTGCAGCGCATCGAACGGTGGTTATGGCTGAATGAACAGGAGAACCGTGGGCGCCTCATGCATGGCCTTTGGCATGCCTGCCGTGTGCTGTTCGCGGTGGTTCGAGACGTTTCGCTCGGCAATATTACCCTTCATGCCATGAGCCTGGTCTATACAACGCTGCTCTCGATCGTACCAATGATCGCGCTCAGCTTTTCGGTGCTCAAGGGTCTGGGTGCCCATAACGATCTGGAGCCCATTCTACACAGTGCCGTGGAGCCACTCGGCGCAGAGGGCGAAGCACTGGTTGGTCAGATACTCGGCTTCGTCGACAACATGCAGGTGGGTGTACTCGGCTCGGTAGGCCTTGGCATGCTGGTGTACACGGTCATTTCGCTTATCCAGAAGGTGGAACGCGCCTTCAATGAGATCTGGCGGGTTGGCCAGGTCCGATCGATGGCGCAGCGTTTCAGCAACTATCTGAGCGTCATCGTGATCGGGCCGGTACTGATCGTTTCGGCGCTCGGCACGACGGCTACGGTGGTGGGATCGGACATGGTCAAGGATCTGCTGACCATCCAGCCCTTCGGCATGTTGTTCTCAATCCTTAGCCGATTAATGCCGTACCTGATGATCATCGCCCTGTTCACCTTCGTGTACGCCTTCATCCCTAATACTCGGGTGAAGTTGCGCTACGCCCTCATCGGCGGCGTAGTGGCCGGTGTAACCTGGCAATCGGCAATTTATGGTTTCACACAGTTCGTCGTCAACTCCAACTACCAGGCCATCTACTCAGGCTTTGCCGTAGGCATATTGCTGCTGATCTGGCTCTACGTGGCTTGGCTGATACTGTTGATGGGGGCCTCGGTGGCGTTTTATTCGCAAAACGCTAAGTACATCACTCGTGAACGTCAGCTCTCAACCAGCGCATGTCTGGATGAGCGTATAGGCCTGGGCCTCTTCTTCCAGGTAGCGCGAACCTTTCACGAAGGCCGGGGCGTGTGCCCCCTTACTGAACTCGACAAGACGCTCAGGGCAGGACCGGAGATCAACCACCGCTTGCTGAAGAAACTGGTAAGGGCCGGGCTGCTGGTCTACGCGGGTCCACATGGTGAAGGGCTCACACCTGGGCGTCCGCTCGAGCATATCAGCGTGGCCGAGGTACTGGACGCTGTCAGGAGCCAGGAGCAACTGTTTCCGCTGTATGTGGCGTCAGATATGCAGGCGGCGGAAGTCGTGGCTGAAATAGAGCAGGCGGTGCACAAGAAATATGACTCCATCACGGTGGCGCAGTGGCTCGATCGCCACCACCACTCACCGCACGACGTTGTTAGTTGACAGAACTCGAGGCTTTGCTGTTCATCTCAATCACAGCCCTGATCAAGGGGGTCCATAAGTCTGAGGGGAGACCACCGCTTGGCGACACGGTAAAGGACAGCGCGCGGGTTTGCTCCACAGTATCGCTATTGGACTTGCGAAGCTGGGCGAAGCCTGCGTACTGATCGCCGAGACGACCCACTTCGAGAAACATCGATTTTCCGGCCGCTTCATCAGAGTGGGCCTCTGCCCCACGTACTGATAGGGGCAGTCCTGTGAGCCGCTCCATCCAGCTGCCAATGAGATCAAGCTGCTGCGGACGATAGTCATTCATGCTGAACCTGATGAGTTCCGGCGTATTGCTTAGGAGATTCAGTACCAGATTGACCGGCGCCCTGCTGTCGCTGCTCGGGTTCGGAAGCAGCCCGGAAAACTCGACCGATGTCGGTTCGGCCGAATTGACGGTACTAAAATCGGTCACCACCAGACGATGCTTATGAATCCGAAGCGCGTCGATGCTGGGGACGGGCTTATCGCTTTCGATCGTCAATTCACCACCCTCAAGGATGAGCTGCCTGAACCAACAGTTGTCCTGATAGGCCGTGAGTGCCGACAGCTCCATGCTGGTGTTGATGCTGACTTGCTCGTGTGCTGTGGCGAGATCATCAGTCAGGCCACAGAGCGTCAATGCCCCTTCTGCAAGGCCGAGTGCCTGACTGTCGAGGCGAGCCTTCAGGCCCTGAATCGAAAACTGATCGCTGTGGATCTCGAATAGCGTTTGACGCTGCCAATCGAGGAGCAGCTGGGCAGTGGCTGCCTTCGTGCTGATGAAGGATTCTGCCGTCGGGGGAGTGGAATTGAAACGCAGCGATGTCAGAACCAGCTCGCTACTCGTCTGCAGACGTATTCTTTCGGGTGTCCAGCGTGCATCGTCAGATAACCATTGGAGCTGGTCGACGTCGGCTGCAAACTGTTCCGCACGAAAGTTGAGGGTTCGTTCAGCGCCGGTAGCGTCGGTATAGGCGCCCTGGCCACGCAAGCCAGAGAAGCCTAGCTGTAAATCAATGGCAGTCAGTGCGCGTTTTTCAGCTTCGAACTCCACGACCAGTTCTCCCTGCATCGCAAGCTGTCCTTCCATCAGCGCAAGAGTTTCAAGCCCTGGCAACGGCGGCAGCACGAGACCGGCACTTGAAAAAGCGGTGGCCTCGAACTGCAAGTCCTTGAGTTCCAGATAAAAAATGGCCCCATCAGCTGTTACTTGGGGGCGCACTGATAGCTGGAACGGCCGATCATTGATTCGCGCGTCGATATCCCAGTTGTGCAGGGGTGTGGCCGCTGCCATGCCTGCGCCGCCACGTTCAGCAGTGTTACCGCCCGTCAGGATGCTACCGGTAAGCTCGCTGATCCTGAAAACTGAACCAGTGTCGCCTAGGCGGGCCTCAAAGTCTTCAAGCTTTACGTTGTGAACAGTAGCCTGGAAGATCGTGCGAGGCAGCTCGAGAGTCGACGGCCAGTCAGCGTCAGAGGGCGAAAGGAACAAGGCGTTTAGCGGCTGCAGCCAACCTTCAGCATCGAGCCCACGTTCAGTATGCTCTATACCGAGTACGGTGGCCGCTGAGTCCACGGCCAACCATCCCCGTTCGAGGGTGAGGCTGCGTTCGAAGAAGTCGATGGTAAGCCGCTCAACCTGACCAGCCTGTATCGGCGCCTGTTTCGATGCAGTCTCTGCAGGACGCAGGCCCAGTTCGAGTTGCTCAACGGTGAGCTGAAGCTTGAGTGGATTGAAGCTGGGCTCTCCACCAAGGCGCTCCAGTGCCAGTGGCGCAAGGTAAGCATCAATGAAGGGGCCGCTATAATAACGAACGAGCAGGGGAGTGCCGACCAGGAATACAAAAAGCGCCGACAGGGTCAGCGCAATAAAAGCTCGGCTAAGGGTAAGGAACAAGGCGCTGGTCTCTCAACAGCGCATCACCGCCGAAGACCAGATAGCACATCACAGCGCTCCTCAATCATCTGACGATATTGCTGAACGAGATTCAGCTGTTCCAGAGTCTGGGCACGATTCAGGTAACCGCCGAGTTCCAGCAGTTCTCTGAACAGGCGCCGCTCAGTGCGTGTTCTGGGTTTCACCGGGCTGGCTCCGGCGAGCGAAGAGATCGACATTACGTGGTCATCCTATACTTATCGAAATTACCATCAACAAACATACTACGTGTAATGAGCCCCAATGGGATCTGCGATTACACACTGCTCCGGTCTCTCCGATTCAACATCCTGTACTGATCAAGAAATAAACGGTAAGCAAGTTTTACCGTTTGTTATAGTTTTGTCAAACCTGGTTAACAACAATCGGTGAAGTACTGTGATAGCAAGCTGACACTGACCATCACAGCATGCTCTCGCCGAACACCCAGATCAGCTGTGCCACACCGGCCAGCATGCCGAGTACGCCACCTATCATGATGAGCTTGACCTCATCCTCCTGAAAACATGGGCGCAGCAGGGCCTGGAACTCTTCAGGCGACAGCAGCATCATGCGCTCGCGCATTATGGCCGCTACCGCTGTGGCTCTTGATTTGTTGAACAGCGGATCGTCGAAGGTTTCGTGTGACAACATGATAGCGTGTTCGCCAACCTGTTCTCGCAGCTTGGCGAACCCCGATGGACCGAACGCAATCTGAGTCAGCGGCTTGGTAATGCCAGCTGTCTCATCGACCAGCGGCTTGACATGCTTGCGGATGATGGCCCGCATGTGGCCGGATTGCGGACCATTCAGCATGAAGTTGAGGATGTTGCCTACGGTGAGTATTTCCTGCGTCACAATATCGCAAAACACATTTGCCACTTCCGGCTGGCGCTTGAGAAATAGTCCCTGGATCACAAACGGGCCTACCTTGGTCGGTCGGACTGGCCGGAATATGATGTTGAGCGCAATCCAATTGGTCGCCCAGCCGACGATGAATCCGCAAACGGGCAGCACCCACGAGCTGGGATAGAAATACCAGGCTACCATCTGGAACAGTCCGAAAATGAAGCCGAACACAAAGCCGCTATTGATAATGAAGCGGAATTCGGCCTCACCGCATTCCTGAAACAGCCTGTTCAGCAGCTCACGATCTGCCTCGAGGCAGTCTGCTACCAGCTTCTTGAGATCCAGGAGAGTGTCTATTTGCAGACCGATATCGGTGACCAGCTTGTCGACCAGTGAGGGCGCGCTCTTTCGCACACGATCGTAAACGATCTTTCTCGCTCTCATGGGCAGGTTTTCCCAGAGCGTCCGATGCTCGCGCGTCATGACATCGTCTACATATTCTTCTACCCGGGGCATCAACGAATCAATGACATGTTGGCTCAGCAGCTCAGGGTCGATCTGCTCGAATATTTCCTGCACCGTCCCGAGCTTGGCGATAGTGGCGTCGACACAGAGGTCAGCCATTTTCCGCGCCTTGGAAGGGATGATGCCCTGCCAGCCAAGGAACGGGGGAATGCCCACGAACTCCAGTGGCTTGAATGTGAGTTTTACGGCGAGCCAGTTGGTAATCCAGCCAATGAGCGCCGCGACAACGGGAATTGAGGCGTACTGCAGCAGTTCCGCAGTTGAAAGGTCAGCAGGTGTCATGGTGTATCAGGATGTCCTTTTCCTTTGAACAGCGAGCCCATCCGTGCCTGTGCGCCTTCCAGCAGCGACAGCATGATGGGAATGGCAAACAGTATGAGTACCGTAGCGAAGGCCAACCCGAAAGAAATGCTCGAGGCCATTGGGATCAGAAACTGGGCCTGCAACGACGTCTCGAATAGTAACGGCAACAGACCTGCAATAGTAGTCAGCGATGTCAGCAGTACGGCTCGAAGACGTTGGCAGGTTGCTTCAACCAGGGCTGTGGCGACGGGAATACCCTCACGCCGCAGATCCTGATAGAAGCTCACGAGTATGATCGAGTCATTCACGACTATGCCTGACAGCGCAAAAAATCCAAACAGCGAGAGGATGGTCAGATCCAGGCCCTGAACCCAGTGGCCGAAGACCGCACCGGTGAGACCAAATGGAATCGCGATCATGACCGCCAGCGGCCAGAGATAGGAAGAAAACACCCAGGCAAGTATCAGGTACATCAGCGAAATACCGAGGACTGCACCCAACAGCATGTCACCACCGGTGTCCCGCTGTTCTTCAGCGCGCCCCTGCAGCTCGTAGCGTACGCCGTGATCGGCCGCTATGGACTGCAGTTCATTTTCTGCCAGGCCCGTGAGAATGGTATTGGCATTGGTGACCGATGCATCCACATCAGCCGTGACGTGAATACCGAGCTTGCCTCCGGTGTGGCGGAGCACTTCCAGCCCGCGCCGAGGCTTGATGTCAACGACGTCATCGAGCGGGACGGCAGCCCCTGTTGGGGTAATGATGGGGAAGGTAGCGAGCGTGCGATGGTAATCGCGGGCAGCGTCGCTGAGCATGATGCGAACTTCGACTTCCTCCTCCTCATCATGATAGATCTGCAGGAGCTGGCCATCGAAGGCTGAACGCAGCTGCGCACCCACTTCTGCGACCGACAGGCCAAGTGCGGCGCCGGTTGGCGTGAGACTGTAGATGGACTGCTGTCTGCCGTAGGGCAGGTCGTCCTGAATGTTGCTGACGCCTTCGAAATTCGCGAGTACGTCGATGAGATCGTTGGCTGCCCGTTTCAAGGTCTCTGGCGCAGCACCACTCAGAAAGATGTCGATGTCCTCTCCAGGCGGTCCGCCGCGTGGGCTCGTCATGGAAATCTGTTCGATTCCAGGTGTTTTCGGTAGAGCGTCGCGCCAGGCAGCGATAAGTTCGGTATTCCTGACATCACGACTGTCGGACGAAATCAGTTCAGCCTGCACGTTGGCATACTGCTCACCCGACTGGAAATTCCTGCCGCCATCAAAGGTGCCCTGGCCGAGGCGTACGACAGAGTGGACTACGAGGTCGGTTTCACCGCCCAGCGACTTGTTGACCCGCTCCAGGGCATGGTCCATTTCCAGTGCGAAAGCCCGCACCTCGTCTTCATCGGCACTGGCAACGAATTTGACGCTCGCGGTTATGAGGGTGCTCTCAGGCGTTGGGAAGAAGGTGAATTTGATCTTGCCGGAGGCCAGTAGCGATATGCTGAGCACGAAGCTGCAGAGTATCATCGCCAGGCTCAGGGCTCGGTGCCTGAGTGCAGCCGCCACCAGCGGCCTGAACATATTGTCGCGGAAGTGATTGAAGCCAGCATCCAGCTTGAGGCGCAGCTTACCCGGCTTGCGATGACGGTTCTTTTTGAATGAGCTTTCGAGATGACCCGGCAGTATCAGGAAGCTTTCGATCAGCGATGCAATGATCACGCAAATAATTACGATCGGGATGGCCTTGAGAATGCTGCCGATGATACCGCTGATGAGCATGAGCGGCAGGAAGGCGGCAATCGTCGTGAGCGAAGACGACATGACAGGAACGAACATGCGCCGGGCGCCGCCCTCTGCCGCCTTCAGCGCACTCTCCCCCTTGGTGTAGTGGGTGAGCGCATCTTCGCCTACCACAATGGCATCGTCGACTATGATGCCCAGCGCCATGATCAGCGCGAACAGGCTGACCATATTGATACTGCCACCGATAAGGTAGAGCACGAACAGGGTGCCCATGAAGCTGACCGGTATGCCGACGGCTACCCAGAAGGCCACGCGGCCATTGAGGAATATGAACAGGATGGCGACAACCAGTACCAGACCCCCGAGGCCGTTCTTCAGCAGTAGGTCGATGCGCTCCTGTATGAGCACATAGGCTTCGCTGAAGGGCAGCACTTCGATGCTCGGGGGCAGGGTACCTTCGATATCTGCCAGCCAGGTCTGCAGAATGGCAGCGTTCTCAAGCGTGTCGGCATTTTCAGTACGCAGCAGTTTCATCAGTACTGCCGGCTTGTCGTCGTACAGAACCTCAACCGTCTGGTCTTTAGAGCGGCGTTCTACCTCGGCGATATCGCCAAGCCGCAACTGTTCACCGCTGGTGGTCGTCAGCAGTGCGAGCTGGCGGAAGCTTTCTGCATCGCGCTTCTGTTCGAGCGAGCGCAGCTCGCGCGCCGCCTCCTTGCGTCCTGTAGTGCCGGCGGGAATGTCCTGACTCTGGTTGACGATCAAGCGCCCGATGGCCGGTATTGGCCTTTGAAGATCAATGATGTCGGCGGTATCGAGTTGGATCGCGAGCTCCTCTTCAGGCAACCCGGTAAACTCGATCTTGGCAATACCGCGCTCGAGCAGCTGATCTTCCAGATCTCTTGCCACCGCTCTCAACTCGGCTAGCGAGCCTTCCGAGGTGACGATCAGCGTCGCCACGTCCTCATGGCGATTGAAGGTGCGTATCTGTGGATCCTCTGCCTCCGCCGGCAGATTTCTCACCAGGCTCACCCGATCCTTAACGTTGTCCAGCGCAATGCTCATATTGCTGCCTTCCTCGTACTCCAGCACGATCGAGGCGAAACCACGTGCTGATGTACTCCGCATCTCCTTGACGTTGTCCAGATCCTGCAGCTCCTGTTCGAGCGGCGAGGTGATGGAGCGTGCGACGTCTTCTGCAGAGGCGCCCGGCCAGACGACACGTACGGTAATGAAGTCCAGCGCGAAGGTGGGGAAGAACTGGGTATTGAGCTTGATGAGGCCGACAACGCCTGCCATCAGCATGATGATCATCAGCAGATTGGCGGCGACCTTGTGCTGGGCAAAGAGGCCGATCAGGTCATTGCGGTGTTGGCCAGCATTCTGGATCATCGCACGGTTGCCGATGAGTCACTGGGTTCACGAACCTTGACGAGCTGGCCGGTCGTGGCTGTGGGCAGCTGTGTTGCAACGACCTGTACGCCATCCATATCCACGAGATCCGTAGCTGACCCGCCTGTATCGAAGCGGAATATCACCTGCTCCAGACCCTTCGGCCCGGTAAAGCGGCCGAGCCTTGTTATGGCCCGAGGCTGCATTCGACCTTCTTCTACGATATAGACGGTGTTATCGCCATAAATCGCCGACTCTGGAACGGTGTACACCTTCTCAAGCGGTGGCAGGCTCAGGATGACTGGCACGGCCTTGTTGACTGAAAACGGCGGCTCGCTCGCGAAGGCAAAAAAAGCATCGATGCCGCCGGTGCCGGCGTTGGTTTGCGCCGCCATGCGCTTGAGTAGCAGCTCATGAGCTTCGCCGAAAACAAGAGCCTGGGCTCGTGAGAGTGTTTTACGCTCATCTTGACGACCGGCGGTCAAGGCACGCTGCACGGCCGGGACCCAACGGTTTGGAATCTGCGCACGAACTTCCAGGCTATCCAGCCCAACCAGCTGCATTAGCGGCTCCGACACATTGACACGATCACCTGCTGCGACGTTCACGGACGCAACACGGGCATCGAAAGGGGCGAGCAGTTCGACTTGCGCATAATCCAGCTCTGCCAGTGCCAACTGGGCCTCGGCACGATCAAGCCGGGCCTGAAGCTGGGCCAGCTGGTTTTCAGCGTTTTCGACAGCGAACTCTCGGTTGACGAGGGCGAGCTGCTGCTGAGCCAGCGCAATCTGCTTTGCCTCCAGCTGCTCCTGCGAGCTTACGTTGGCGCGCGACAACGACTCCTGTCGCTTTACAGCCTTTTCATTGAGCGCCAGCAGGCGTTGTTCGGTTTTAAGTGCCGCACGATCGGCTGCGGCCCTTGCGCTCTGTTCCGCGATGAGCGCTTTCAGCTCAGCGACTTCGCTTCGGCGCTGGGTCAGCGGCACGACCGCCTCGGCTTCATTGAAGCTGAGCAATGGCTCTCCGGCGACCACATTGTCACCTTCGAGCACGTGCAGTGTTTCAACTGTAGCGTTCAGGCGGCTACGAACCTGTGTCTGCTGCGTCGATTCTATAACGCCCAATAGCGGAACTTCCGGCGCGATGTTCTGCTGCTTGAGTACACGAACGTCAACCGTAAAGCTGTTCTCGACCACCTCACGCTGGGGCGGCTGGCTACGGGTGGCGAACATGAGATAAACAAGACCTGCGGTAATAAGTACGACAAGCAGCCCCCAGGGCCACAGACGCCGCTTCTGTTCATGCATTCGAAGTTTTCCTGAGATCGCCTGCCTGCCATTGCAGGATCGTAAGCGCCGCGAGCGGCGCCGTTTCGGTACGGAGTATTCTGGGCCCCAGCGTCCACGCCTGATAACCAGTCTTCAACGCAGCATCGACTTCGTCTTCGCTGAAGCCCCCCTCAGGGCCCACCAACAGACACGGCTCGGCAATACCTGCCGCCATCGGGTTGAGTTGCGCTGCGTCGGCATTGGCTGGGTGAAGAATGAAACCTCGGTGGCCTTCATCCAGCCAGGCATGCAGCTGGGTGAAGGGGAGGATTTCAGGGATATCACTGCGGCCACATTGTTCTGCCGCGGAAATAGCGATTTGCTGCCAGTGGCGTAGCCGCTTGGCCCTTCTATCCTCATCGAGCTTGACATCGCAGCGGCTGGTCAGCAGAGGCACAATGCGGTGCACGCCAAGTTCGGTCGCTTTCTGAATGGCAAAGTCCATCCGATCACCTTTGGACACGCCTTGCGCGAGCGTAATGCGACAGGGGGAAGGCAGCAGGCCTGGTGTCTCGTTCTGTAGCTGAACGCTCAGGCTTCGTTTTGAACCAGCACCGATGATGGCCTCAAATTCGCTACCAAGGCCGTCGAACAGCACGATGCTATCGCCCTCACGAAGCCGCAATACCGTAGCGAGATAATGGGCGGTCTGACCTGTGAGCTGGAGCTGTCTGTCCGGCTGCGCCATGGTTGCCGCGAGGCCACCATGTTCAGCTGGATCGATATAGATGCGGGAGGTTCTCATGCGATGCGACTAGTGATCCTGAAACGACTGCCAATTGAGCGTGCCTCAGTCTACCGCGCCATCGCAAGTGAGAACATCCTTTTGCCGGACCTTCTGGCCGAAGTGTCAGAGCCGGGCCTCCGCGGTCCAGACTCTGTGATCTGCTCAGGCTAGTACGTGCAAGTAATCACGATATCGTCAACGTAGTTCGGCGTCGCATCAGCGGGGGGCATGGTGCCAGTAGCGCCGGATGTGACTTCGCACGAAGCGTTGTCCAGACCACCGTATTGAGCAGCGATCGAATACGTTTCTCCAGGAGCAAGTCCCAATGGCATGGTGAACGCTCCGGGCGTGGTAACCGAATGAAAATCGAAATTGACGTTATTTTCGATTTGAAGTGCATCCGATTCAACCAGTCCGACCACGGTGCCGCCCAAAGACCCAGCAACGGGATCATTTCCACCCCCATTGCTGCTGGAGCACGTGATTGACACGTTTGATATATTGGCATTTCCCATTGTTCCACTGGCGTTTACGATCGGATCACAGCTGATACCGGCCGACGTGCCCGTAATGCTGAGCGAATAGCTTGTGCCCGGCTGCAGATAGCGGGTAACGAAACTTGTCGTTCCGCTGGTCCCCGTGACCTGAAGCGCACTGTCGCCTGCATTTGTGCTCAGTAGCATGTTGAGGGTCGCGCTTTCATCAAGGCCTGATATAACGCCAGAAAGTGTTGCGCCTGTACAGGCGATATCGGCTATCACACCCAGTGGATCGGGGTTGCCTGCGCTCGTGCTCAACACGCAGCTGAGGCCTGAAGGGGCGCCGAGCACAGACAATTGATAGTTCCCTGTGAATAATTCGGCAAAACTGTAAGCGCCGTTAGTTGTTATGCTGATGAGTGCAGACCCAAGATCGCTGTCGATATTCGAAAGAGTAATCGTCTCTCCGCTCGGGAGACCTGATGCAACGCCCGAAATACGGAACTGCGGGATTGGTAAGCACAGCACTCGGATGTCATTGATAACGTTGCTGTCGCGACTGAAAGGGATACTGCCTGCGCCATTCTCAACACTGCACTCAAGTCGCGCCGGGTTCTGGTTCAGCACAGTGACCTCGTAGGCGGTAGCGAATGCGAGCTTGGTTGTGAATGCGAAACTACCGTTGGCATTGATGGAAATTGCCTCATCCCCGCTTGCCAAGGTAAGCGACTGGTCAGGGGCCAGTCCGCTCACGGTCCCTGAGAGCGTCATATCCATCGGCTCGTAAACGACGCAGTTGATGGCAACATCTTTGATGCTGCCGACTGGCACAACACCACTGGCATTGCCCAACTCACACTCGTAGCCGATGGCGCCCGCAGGATTCTTTAGCGTAATCTCATAGCCCGCACCAATACGGGTATTCCCAATGAACTTCCAGGAGCCATTGGAACCGAGTTTTAAAGTTTCAGTGGTCGATGTACTGTCGGTGAGCGTCAGAGTGAGCGCCAGCTCTTCCCCAGCAGGCATACCAGTTAACGTGCCGCCGATACGTTGGAAGTCATTGGTGTTGAGAAGGTTAATCAAATCGTTCCGACATGCGTTGACTTTACAGAGCTTTTCCTTGGCTTCAACCGACAGTTTGGCGAGTTCTGAACTGATGTGGGCCGCTGCCGTGGTTTTGTCTACCAGCGTAAACGTTTTGCCTGAGAAGTCTGCCAGTTTCGAGAACAGCGCGTTTGCCGAAGCGGCAAACTGTTCATCCGTACCGGCTAGGTTCACATCGATACCGAGCGCCTTTAGATCAGGCAGTCTGATGCGAGTCGTAGACTCTCCGGTATTGAGGGATTGCAGCAGCTGTGCGATGCGCAGGCCCTTTTCTGCGTCGTCGCCAAGGGCAGCTAACTGGTAGATATGCGTGGTTGTTTCACAATCGACTCGGCCAAGCGCCAGATTTCCCAGATAGAAAGTGACCTTGGAGCCAGTCTTACACCGGTACCCACCACTGCTATCGGTGTAACGCATTGTTGAGTTCGTCTCGAGAATCAATGACTGCTTCGACGTGTCGCTACTGGCATCGACACTGTGGTTCGCAAGGCCATGCTTGTTTGGCTCACCAGCCAAAGCCAGTGTGCCCCCATCCGGCGAAATATAAGCCGAGTGCAAGGGATTGCTTGAACCTCCTCGCGCGCTCCAGTTTCTGCCACCATTGTCAGAAAACAGAAGACTGCCATCTTCCCGTGTGACGTACATGAGCAAACCGTCAGCGGACGTAGAAAGGCTTCGTCCGATAAAGCTGGGTGGGCGATTTGTATCGAAGAAACCTGGCCGAGCGCCTACAGTGCCCCAAGTGGCGCCGAAGTCCGAAGTGATCCTGAGAAATGTCGGAGAAGCGAACACGATGCGAGAGCCATCCGAAGACGAAGCTACGCGACCGAAAAGTTTGCCACTACCGAAGAAGCTATTTTCAAGGGAATCCAGCGTCTTGCGGAAGGTCTTGCCCCCGTCTGCTGATTGATACAGGTTAGATGCGCCCTGGGAGACATAGGCTATATGCATTCCATCGGCCGAAACGGTCACATCTTCCACGCTGGCGAAAGTCGAGTTATCACCGCCGCTGTTTAGCAGGTCGGTCCATGTTTTGCCCATATCTGCAGATTTTGCAATGCAGTCAGAAACGAAGAGCCCATTAAAGAATGAAGATCTACCGACTATGTACAGTAATCCAGACGCGCCTGGAGCAAGCACTTGCCTGATCGAGGTACACGGTGAAGAGTCGGTTTGCTCAGCCCAGGTCGCTCCTCTGTCGGAGGACACGACCAATCTTTTGTCGGTAGTGCCTGCAACAAGGAAGTCACCACCGGGCGACACGGCCACCGCGGACCAGGTAATGCCTTCGTCAGTATCAGAAACGTTCTGCCAGGTTCTACCGCTGTCCTTGGAAAACGCAAGATTGTGGGGTGCGATACCGAAGCCGAGCTGTATCGTGCCATCGCTCGACATGCCGAACTGATAGCGCCCGTCGTAGTTGAGTTGGGGGCCCGCGACGAGGCCTTTGCTTGTGTAGCCCAAGCCCTCTACAGGCGCATCTATGAAGACCCCTGAGCGTTTATCTCGAGACCCAGAATCGTCATTGCACGCAGTAAGGATGAATGAGAATGCCAAGGCTCCGGCAACTGTCAAGTGCCGTGAATACTTGTGAATTTTCCGCATAATGGGTTCTCCGGCCAAAACGAATGGTGGCCGTCACCTGCGGCGTCACTTTCTGGAGTGTAGACTCAAAGAATGCGCCCACATTGAGCAGCATCAAAACGTTACAAAACGTCCACAACGAGCCGCAGCGCTGCTCTTTCGATTCGAACTCGAGGCAAGAGCAATGACCTCCCTCTCCGCGAGGATGCGATAGTTCGGTGAAAGCCACAGGCCATTGGCGTGCCAGGCGGCGTAGCCCTTCCAGCCGAAGGTGTCCAGCGCGTATTCATCTGACTGCCTGATCAGCCTTTGGTCTGTCTCGCCATGCTCGGACTCGACAGACTCCAGGATGCTCATCGCCTGCTTTCTGTGTTTTTTATGATAGGCCCAGTTTTCCAGTCCCTTTATCAGGGTCCTTGCCGTCTGTTTCATTACTCATCAATCCACAGATTAACGGTTGTGTGCTGAAGCCGGGCTACTTGCCGATGCTGATTCTAGGGCGTGCTAAGTCAATCAACATGTCTTGCTTTGCCCTTATAGCCGATGCCGACTACGCTTGGCGGATAGAGGAACTGGCTACAGTAAGCGCCAGACCAAGCATGAGCGAGACAGAACCCCATGAGCGACCAGACTGCGATCCACGTAGGCGATTACTACGACACTGAAACCTTCAAGCGCATCAAGGATTTCTGCGACGGTCGGGAAACACCATTCCTTGTGATCGATACCGCCACCATCCACCGTCAGTACGATGAGATGATTCAAGCCTTTCCCTATGCAAACGTCTATTACGCAGTCAAGGCCAACCCGGCACCGGAAGTACTGACGATGCTGCGCGACAAGGGATCGAATTTCGATATTGCTTCTATCTATGAACTGGACAAGGTGCTTGGCCTGGGCGTTACACCCGATCGCATCAGCTATGGGAACACCATCAAGAAAGCCCGCGACATCCGAACCTTTTTCGAGAAGGGCGTACGCATGTTCGCGACTGATTCCGAGGCAGACCTGCGCAACATTGCCAAGGCGGCGCCGGGTTCTAAAGTTTACGTTCGAATTCTGACCGAAGGCACACTCACAGCCGATTGGCCGCTGTCACGCAAGTTCGGCTGTCAGGCCGATATGGCCATGGA
This sequence comes from Gammaproteobacteria bacterium UBA2679, assembly GCA_002354735.1. Classification (GTDB taxonomy): domain Bacteria; phylum Pseudomonadota; class Gammaproteobacteria; order Pseudomonadales; family Oleiphilaceae; genus Allohahella. The sequence goes on from DEMD01000004.1 coordinate 113,163, forward strand.
TCTGATGATACTGGCCCGTGACCTGGGGCTTGTTCCTTATGGCGTGTCCTTCCACGTCGGCTCGCAGCAACGCGATATCGGCGCCTGGGACGCTGCACTCGGCAAGGTCAAGGTCATCTTCGAGCGTTTGAAAATAGAAGATGGTATTGAACTGAAAATGATCAATATGGGCGGTGGCTTTCCAGCCAACTACATCACCCGCACCAATGATCTGCAAACCTACGCTGACGAAATTACGCGCTATATCCGTGAGGATTTCGGGGACGACTTCCCCGAGATCATCATCGAGCCCGGTCGCTCGCTTATTTCCAATGCGGGCGTGCTGGTGAGTGAGGTGGTGCTGATATCGCGGAAGTCGCGCACAGCGCTGCATCGCTGGGTGTTCACCGATGTGGGCAAGTTTTCTGGTCTGGTGGAAACCATGGATGAAGCGATCAAATTTCCGATCCATACCGAGAAGACCGGAGAGGTCGAGGATGTGGTCATTGCAGGCCCCAGTTGCGACAGTGCCGACATCATGTACGAGAACTACAAGTATGGTCTGCCGCTTAATCTGGCGATAGGCGATCGCTTGTACTGGCTCTCCACAGGTGCCTATACCACGACATACAGTTCAGTTGAGTTCAACGGCTTTCCACCGCTGAAGGACTACTACATCTAGCCTGCCGTATCCCGCGGCCAAACGGTCATGACAGCTTCTATCACCTGATACAGCCTGTCCTGACTTGCGCCGCTTTTGGCCTGCACCGCCAATCCGCCAACGATTGAGCTGAACAGAGTGGCAAGTACGTCCACGCTGGCCTGTGCAGAGAGCTGCCCATCCCGCTGCGCCAGAAGCAGGCGTTCCCGCAACATCGCTTCGCTATTCTGCAGCGCGGCTCGCAAGGCGGCATCGACTTTTTCAGGTGTAGCGGCGCCACCACAGTCGGCACTGCCAGTTACGATAAAACAGCCTCCGGGTAGGCTCGCGTCCGTTAACATTGTGGCCAACGAACGCAGGAAGCCCTCGACCGCGCGATAACCATCCGGCTCCTCCGCAAGAATCGCAGCATGACCTGCAACGTGGTGGGCCGCATATCGTTCCAGCGCTCTCAGGTATAGCGTTTCCTTGTCTCCGAAAGCTGCATACAGGCTTGGCTTGTTCAATCCCATTGCGCTTGTAAGTGCTTGCAGGGATGTAGCCTGGAAGCCATTTTTCCAGAACACCTCAACTGCCTGATCGAGTGCAGCTTCAATGTCAAAACCCCTTGGTCGTCCTCGCTGAGCGGCCATTTTGCTTGCTCCCGTTAAATCTGCTTGCGCCCCAGTATACAGTTCGCTAAATTAAATACCGATCGGTACAGAAAGGAAAGGCCGACAAGGGTCATAATCAACCGAACTTTCAGAGATACATGATGATGAACAGACTGACTGGAAAAACTGCTTTGATTACTGGTGGAACCACCGGCATTGGTTTCGCTACTGCACAGCTATTCCTTGAAGAAGGTGCACGCGTTATTGTCGTCGGGCAGAATGCCGAGCGCGTCGCCCACGCCGGTAAGGCACTCGGTAATGGCGCCGTGGCTGTCCGGGCAGACGTGAGCTCTTCTGGAGACATGACCGAGCTTGCGGAAAGGGTAAAGGAAGAGTTCGGGCGTCTCGATATCCTGTTTGCCAACGCAGGCATTGCCAAGCCCATGCCTTTCAGTGACGTGGATGAGACGAATATCAGCGATCAGATCGCCGTGAATCTTAAAGGCGTGATCTACACGATCCAGAGCATGCTGCCCTTGCTGAACAATCCTTCCAGTGTGGTGCTGACCTCCACCACGATCATCGAGCAGGGCATGGCTGGCATGAGTATCTATGCAGCTACCAAGGCGGCTGTTCGCTCGCTGGCGCGTACACTTTCGGCTGAACTGGCTCAACGCGGCATCCGCGTCAACAGCATAAGCCCAGGCCTGATCGAAACGCCGATTTTTAGCAAGCTCGGGATGCCAGCCGAAGCGGTTGAAGCCTGGGCAGGGGAGTTGCTGGGAACCGTGCCTGCCGGCCGCTTCGGACAAGCCTATGAAGTTGCCAGAGCGGTACTCTTCATGGCAAGTGACGACTCATCCTATATGCTTGGAGAGAACCTGATGTTCGATGGAGGAATGGCGACCATCTAACCGCGTTCGCGCTCCATGAGGACGAGCATCAGCAAACCCAGCAGGACGCGCTGCTCGTCTTCTTCAGGCAAGGGCTCATGACGGTCAATCCTGAATCGACCCTCGAAAAACGCAGCCTGCTTGGCCATGCTCGCTACTTTCTTGTCGTTCTGGAGGACGTTATAACTCGGATGCAGGAAGTATCCTGTAAGGAAGCCAAGTACCGGCACGTTGCCGAGCACACTGTCGATCATCTTCGCCCAGGGGTTAGCTTCGGCGATAGTGAAAATGAGTGAATCATCGGCGTCATACACTTCATACGTCGCACGCCAGAGTGAGCGCATGCCACGGCGTTTCACGCTGCCGACCTTCGTGCCTTCGGCATTGCGAAAGTTGTATCTGGTGGAGAAATCGATGATTCGATCCGCCTTGATCTCGAAGTTCACCCGCTGCTTGTTCGCATCCGAATAAACCGTCACCGCTTCCTTGAGCTTGAACAGCTTCTGTTGTACGTAGGCCTGAACCTCACCCTGCGCGTCGGTAACGGTCAATTGCGGGGCGATTGCTATGATCTTGAAGGTCAACTGCAGGGGGAAATTCATAAAGCTCCTCAATTAAGCTAGAAGGCACTGTTTCAAATGTTGATTACGCCCTCCAGGTATTTCACCGTCTGTCCGGCCACCATCACGCGATCACCTTCAACGCGACATCGCAGATGACCGCCACGCTTCGACGCCTGATAGGCTGTCAATTCTTTGCGATCCAGCTTTTCAGCCCAGAAGGGCGCAAGCCCCGCGTGAGCAGAGCCTGTGACCGGATCTTCCTCGCCACCTGAGGCTGGCCAGAAATAACGTGAGACAAAATCAACAGTCTCGCCTGGGGCGGTCACAATGACATCCCGAGGGTAAAGGCGTTTGATGTGTTCAACCGTCTGCTCAAGGTCTAGTACGTCGGCTTCGCACTCGTAGACGGCAAAATAGGCCTGTTCATTGGCGAGTACCTCTGTTGGTGTTATGGATAAGCCTTTCAGCAGGGCTTCTGGAAAATTCTGAACCGGCTTCGGTTTGCGATTTGGAAAATCCATGGCGATACAGCCGTCATCCAGTTTTCTTGCCGTTATCTCACCCACCGCCTTTGCTTTGAAAGTGGTCGACTCGAGTGCAGGATCAAAACCGAAAAGCACTGACGCCGCTGCGAGGAGGCCGTGTCCACAGAACGCTATCTCCATGATCGGTGAAAACCAGCGGATATCATAAGCAGTGCCGGATTTTACGAGGAAGGCCGTCTCAGAGAGATTGTTTTCGATAGCAATAGATTGCATCAGCTCATCACTGAGCCAGTTGTCGAGGATGATGACGGCGGCAGGATTGCCTTTGAACAGTTTGTCTGTGAATGCGTCTACAACGTGAATTTTAAGTGGCATGGTGATGCCTCTCCCTGGCTGATGAATTTCACAGAACTTTAGCAGGAAGCGGGTCGTTGCAGGCGGTACAGATGTGACAATTATCGGGCTGAAAGTGACATGAACACGTAGTGGTATCGCGATACTGAAACCGTAGGGACTAGGCAATACGGATGTCCGGATTTAGAATCAGCTCACACTTGCCGACCCCCGTAAACTAGTAGTCTGGCCGTGGAAGGAAGTTCAACAATGCCCGCACGACATGGAAGATCACGCAATGCGCCACACTTTGGATTTACAGGCTTCAGCCGCCAGAAACCTATCATTGGCATTTCTGTTTCTGATCGCGCCACTTGCTGAGGCTGGGGTCATCATGCCTGAACACATCAGGATTGATATCAACTCGACCCCGGGCCACATCAATTACGCCTTTGAAATGGAATACGACACCGGCGATCCCGACATGGCTGTCGATGTACTGTTTCTCGGCATCTTTTTCGCCACGTACGCCAGTGAGCGGGATGAGCCATGGCTGAGTGCAGCCTACATCGAGAATTTTCCTGAAACGTCCCATGACCTGAATGGCACGCTACGCCGGTTTCTCTTCGAGAAAGAATACGGCGGACAACGCTACGACTTCATGAATCGAGTTTCTCTGGAGGATACCTACGTCTTCGCCTTCGCAAGCGAGGTCTACTACACACCTACAAATTGCACGCCGTTTGCTGACGATTGTCCGCCTGCGCTGGCGGTATCGGGCTATGGCGAAACGCTGATTACCTTTTACGACGGCCAGGACGGTACTGACAATCCGGGCCCGGGAAATCCTGTTGATGTACCGATCCCAGGCAGTCTTCCTCTGGGCATGATCGCCGCGCTGGGTATCTTCCTGCGCAGCCGTTCTTCGGGTGCCGGCCGGCAATAGCTCAGAAAATACTCGGCTACTCGAGCATCTTGTCCGTATAATGCTCAACTGAAATAAAAGAACGAAACTATAAAACTTTTGAGCATATGGTTAGTCCCTGACGTTATGAAGATCCGCTTTGAGCAAACGAGCAAAGATTTCGGCGATCTGCCGGTCATAGACGATTTCGACAGCACGATAACGCCGGGTGAGGTTGTCGCGCTGGTGGGCCCATCTGGCTGTGGCAAGTCAACCTTGCTGCACCTGGCGGCAGGTCTCGAACTGCCAACCGGGGGCAAGGTCTATGCCGATGAACAAACGATCGATCGGCCTCATCCTTCCCGCACACTGGTGTTCCAGGAACATGCGTTATATCCCTGGCTAACGCTGACCGACAACGTGGCGCTGGCGCTGGAATTTCAGAAAGTGAAGCGGGACGAGGCCAGGCAGCAGGCTTTGCAGTGGCTAGACAAGGTCCAGTTGAAGGACTTTGCAAGCTACTATCCGCATCAGGTTTCTGGCGGCATGCGCCAACGGGCATCTCTGGCGCGCGCCTTCATCGCACGTCCTCAGGTTCTGTTGCTCGATGAACCTTTCGGAGCGCTGGATGCACTGACCAGAATGACCCTGCAGGACGTGTTGAGAGATTTGATTCGGGAAGTGCACCCCACAGTGCTACTGGTCACCCACGACGTCGATGAGGCGCTCTTCCTGGCTGACCGGGTGCTGGTGTTCAGCAGCCGGCCCGCGCGGGTGCTGAAGGAAATTCACTTGGCGCACTTGCCCAAGACGCATGATCTGTCCGCCTACACCTACGAGCGACGAGAGGTCCTGTCACTGCTCGGTATTGACGCAGAACAGCCTGACGCAAAATCTGGAACCGGAGGAATGTTTATATGAAACGATGGCTTGTTATCCCCCTCATGCTGGTGTTATCCAGCGTCAGTCTTGCGGCCGAAAAAATGAAAGTCGGCTTCGTTCGGGTTATGGACGATGCGCAGGCCATGGTGGCGTATGAAGGTGGCTACTATGAAAAGCATGGCCTCGATGTCGAACTCGTGGAGTTTGGTTCGGGTACCGACCTGATCAAGGCCATCGTGGGCGGTCAGCTGGACATGGGCGTGCTTGGCTTTTCCAATGCCTTTACCTGGGCCTCACGCGGCGCCGACCTCAAGATAGTGGGTGGGGCGCAACACGGCTATCACTCGATTGTGGTTCGCAATGACAGTGGTATAAAAACAGTCAAGGATCTCAAAGGCCATTCGCTAGCATCTCAAAAGGAGGGGAGTACAGCCGATATCGTTCTCAAAGGCGTGACATTGAAAGACGCCGGACTAAGCGATGATGATCTCCAGATTATGGGGGTCAAGCCTGCAGTGGCTGTACAGTCACTGGTCGGTGGCCGGGTCGATGCAGCTTTTCTGTTCGAGCCTTACGACCGAATCGCCCAACTCGTCGCACCGGTAAAGCAGATCTACGAGATAGGCGAAGTCTGGCCCTTCCCGTGCATGGTTGTGATCACCTCAGGCAAGACGCTGGAGAAACGCAAGGATGCCATCTGGGCCGCTCAGGATGCTCAGAAGGAAGCCATTGAACTCCTGGAAAACAAGCCTGCAGAAGCGGCCAAGCTCATTGCTGATTACTTCATCGCCGAGCCGACGCTGAAGACTCTGGAGCATGGGGACATGCCGCGCGAGCAGGTCATCGAGCAAGCCATCAAGACCCAGACATTCAGTGCGGTACTCACCGACAAGGAAGTCGAACGCATGCGTGAGCTGGCAGAAATCATGGTGGCGCGGGGCATCATGAAGCCCGATTCGCTTGATATCGACAAGGTGCTGGACCTGTCCTGGCAGAAAGCACGTGACCTGAACGCTACAGTCGATCAGCCTGCCAATGCGCAGGCCGCCAACCACCAGTAAATACACCACGACTGGCCCCGTGTCTGCTCAGGCACCCGGCTGGTCGATGTTTCAAGAGTCTTAGCTCCGAATGTCCTTATCGCGTCATCACAAGAAATTTGCAACGGCTTCTGCAGTCTTCCTGATACTGTTCCTTTGGCAGATCGCAGCCTGGATGCTGCCGGACTTTCTAATGCCGGACGTGCACACGGTATTCATCAGATTGGGGCAGGAACTTCAGACCGAGCAGTTCTACGAGGGGCTGATGGGCAGCCTGAGCAGGCTGGGTATCGGCTACGGCTCGGCGATGTTCTTCGGCATACTGCTTGGTCTCATCGGCGGTGTGCTCTATTTTTTCCGTTCCGCACTGAAGTCAGCCATCGTCATTCTGCAGTCGATTCCATCTATTGCCTGGGTGCCGCTGTTTCTGATCCTGATGGGTTTCGGTAGTCTGCCTATCATCGTGGTTATCGGCATTGGCGCATTCTTTCCGATGGCACTCAGTGTTATGAATGCGACAGAGAGCGTTCAGAAGGTCCACGTGTCAGTCGCTCGGGTGATGGGTGCGTCTCAGGCTGACCTGCTACGGCGGGTGTACCTGCCAGCGGTCATGCCCGAGCTGATTACGGGTGCGCAGCTTGCGTTCGGCAATGCCTGGCGTGCACTGATTTCTGCAGAGATGATCGTCGGTTTTGGCGAGGGCCTCGGGCGCTCGCTGGCTTATTCGGGTGAGATCGCTGATATGACGGGCGTGATGACCAATATTCTGGTTATCGCGATACTCGCAGCTGTGATCGACCAGGTGGTGCTCGAAGGGATCAAGCACCGGGTGCTGCGGTATCAGTACTTGTGATGTCCGTTGCCTGATTCCGGAGGGCCTCTATATCATCCCCGACCCGATAACCACCCGACCACACGTTACCCAGCCGATGTAGACAGAACCGTCACTGTCTAAGCCGTACCCGCATGCTTCAGCAAGCTCGAGCTTGCAGTGATAACTCGACGAATCATGGACTGCATCGCGCGGCAAGCCCTGAAAGTAGGGGCGCTTGAATTGGCAGTTGGGCGGAACCCAACTAGGCTTAACTTGCTGAGACCTGTCGCCCAGAGGTGTCGGCGAGCCTAATTCCAGTTGCCGGAGAACTACCGTGCGCGAATCAATAGCATTTCGATTTAGTCTCATCGCGAGCATTATCGTGGCGATGGTGTTGTTTTTGTTCGGACTCTATAACTACTCGACGACGGCTAAGCGCATCGAACAACAGCAGAGCGTCCAGGCTCAGGGCGTGGTAAACCGATTGCAGCTCAGCCTGCCAGCTGCAATCTGGAATTTCGAAACTGATCAGCTCAGGCGGATTATCGAAGCCGAGGTGCAGGCCACTGTCATTTACGGCATCTATGTGTCCGCTGGCGACAAGCACCTCGTGGGCGTTGTCAAGTCAGAGACCGGTGATCCGGTGGTCATGCAGACGGCTCTAGAGGATGCTGCAACGCATGATGCTGGCAAGATCCTGCACGCTCCGCTGATGTATGACAACGGGGGGAACCTCTCGGAGGTAGGCCGCCTGACCATCCTGATCGACGACTCTGAGCTCGAGGCTTTGCTTGCAGAGTCGGTGCTTCGCAATGCGATACAGATCGTCATTCTTCTGGCCATTCTCATCACGGCGTTGACCTTACTGATGCGCAGTATGGTGTCGAGACCCATTCAGCAGGTCGTCGGTGCGCTGGAAGGCATTTCCAAAGGAGAGGGCGATCTTACGTTCAGGCTACAGTCCAACCGAAATGATGAAATCGGCCGGCTGGCCACGGCTTTCAACGCTTTCATCGACAGAATTCACAGTCTGGTGGTCGAAGTAGTCCGGGCCGTCGATGAGATCGATGGCTCGACCGGCACCCTTGAAAAGATCGCGGTGCGCACCAGCGAAGGCGTTGATAGTCAGCGTCTCGAAACGGACTCAGTGGCTGCAGCCATGAATGAAATGAGCAGCACTGCGCAGGATGTCGCGAAGAGCGCCCGCCAGGCCGCAGATTCGGCATCACAGGCTGATGAGCGAGGTGAAACAGCCAAACAGGTCGTGCTTAATGCCATGGGGGCAATTCGCTCGCTGGCCACCGACATTCAGGTCAGTTCAGATGTCATTGGTGATCTTGAAAAAGATGTCGAGCACATCACTTCGATCCTCGAGGTCATTCGAGGTATTGCTGAGCAAACCAATCTACTGGCACTTAATGCGGCAATCGAGGCCGCCAGAGCAGGAGAGCAGGGTCGCGGCTTTGCCGTCGTCGCAGATGAAGTCAGGAATCTGGCCAGCAAGACTCAGCTCAGTACCGAGCAGATCAGAGAAATGATCATCAAATTACAGAGTGGTACCCAGAAGGCAGTAAATGGAATGCAGACCAACCGAAGACTCGGTGAACAAACGATTCACCAAGTAACAGAAGTCGAGCATGAACTCGCTTTCATCGCCGAGGCCATTACTTCCATCAATGCCATGAACACCCAGATTGCCCATGCCGCAGAAGAGCAGACCAGCGTTGCAGAAGATATCAATCGCAGTCTTGTTCGCATCGTCGATATAGCAGAGGACACCGCACACAGCAGCCATGATGCACGATCGTCAAGCAAGCGAGTGGCTGATCTTGCGGCAGGCGTGCAGGGGCTTGTAAAGCTGTTCAAGGTCTGAAAATACTACTCGCCGTGTGGCGGCTCTGATCGAGAAGGTAGGTGATATGAAAATGCGGAATGGCGTACTTACGATTCTACTCAGTCTTATGTGGGTTCCGGCCCAGGCTGAAACTTACAAGGTGGGCGTGGAAGATATCGATTATTATCCGGTGTACACGACACGTGATGGTCAATATAGCGGGTTCGCGAAAGACCTTCTGGACATGTTTGCCGAGGCACATGGTCACAAGTTCGAATACAAAGCTTATCCGATTGCACGGTTGATCGGGACCTTCGTGGAAGGGCAAGTCGACTTCAAATTTCCCGATAATCCAAACTGGGCCGGTGATGCCAAGAAAGGCAAAACGGTTCATTACAGTGAGCCAGCTCAGCCATATACCGACGGCACGCTGGTTTTGCCGAAGCATAAAGGCAAAGGCCTAGATGCTTTGGGGAAGCTTGGCATCGTGCGGGGCTTTACGCCTTGGGATTACCTTGGCTCGATCGAACAAGGTAAGGTGCAGCTCAACGAGGTTTCTAACGTTGAAGCTATGATAAATTTGGGACTGAGTGAACGCGTGGGCGGTGTTTACTTTAATGTGGATGTGGCTCGCCATGTTCTCGCTGAACAACTCAAAAAACCGGGTGGGCTGGTATTCGATGACACCTTGCCACACACCAGATCCCAGTATCATCTATCGACAATTAAGCATCCTGAACTCATAGAGCAGTTCAACGTGTGGCTGGTAGCCAATGCGGATAAGGTAGAGAAGCTTCGGAAGCAGTATGGGTTGAATTAAATCCGGATGCTTGTTCATGTGGCGCTGAGCGTTAGGGACGACAGAAGCAGTCTGCATCAGCCAGAGGGGTTACCAGGCCTGATGGGTTTCGGTATCAGTACTTGTGATCTGGATTTTCCAATGCGCTACGGATAGCTGCCTCCACATAGTCTGGTTCGGCACGGTTCAAGGAAACAGCCTCACATCCCTGAAATCGACAGAATCGGGCGATCGAGTCCAGGAAGGCTGCAACGAAACGAAATAGGTCAAAATCGTGTCGGTCAAGGTATAGCGACTTGATCTCCAGATACCCGCTTTTGCGATGCGCCTTGCAGTCCATTCGCCCCACGAATTCATCCCGGTACAGTAACGGAAGGCTGAAATACCCATGCCTTCGTTTGTCAGCTGGGACATAACATTCAATCTGATAGTCGTATTGGAATAGTGCTCTGAGCCGTTCGCGCTGAATAACGCTGTTGTCGAACGGCGAAAGGATCACGATTCTGTCTTTCAAGCGGGGAAGCCTACGTTCGAGTGCACCCGCTTCCATGAAGAATATCTCACCGCCGCTGACCTGTACCTGCTCCAGAGAACGCTGCGCCAGCCTTTCAGCAACCAGTCTCTTCACAGCCTTGCGTAGGCTCGTATTCCGGCGCAGGTAGGTCACGCCCTTTAATGAAATCAGGCCATGACAGCGCAGTTGTTGGTCGAAGATGTGCGTGGCGAACTCGTCATCGCTGGGCATTGAAGAATCCACATGAGGCGGTAGAACCCGCTCAGTAAGATCGTAAGTTTTCTGAAAGCCCTCACGATTGCTGACCATCAGGTCGCCCTGCATATACAGCTGTTCAAGCGCCTTTTTCGCTGGCTTCCAGTCCCACCAACCTGCACGTGAGCTTGCGTCAGTCTCGAGGTCTCTGGATCGCAGCGGACCGTCGATGCGTATTCGGGCCAGCAACTCGTTCATAAGTTTAACATCACGAGTCTTGAACCAGTGCGTCTGTCCGCTCTTGATCGCGTGCTTGTAAGGCAGCGAGAAGCGGAAGTCTGCCATGGGCAGAAACGCAGCCGCGTGTGCCCAGTACTCGAAAATGTCACGGTCGAGCAACATCTGGTGCGTCATTGAGGGCTCGAAATCGGGCACCCTGGAATGGAGAACATGATGATGCGCGCGCTCTACCACCGATATGGTGTCGATCTGAACATAGCCGAGATGACCAATGGCTCGTCGTGCTCCAGCGAGGCCGCGCCCGAAGGGCTGGGTCTGTAGCAGACCTTGTGCGGACAGGGCGAGGCGACGTAGGCGAGTCAGGTCTTGTGGGCGTTCAAGTACGATCATGGCTTCGGTCGTCGGAGCCTGGAAAGTTGAGCGCTCCCCAAGCGTACAGCGCCTCCATCACAGGAATCAGTGTCTTTCCGTAATCGGTGAGCGAATAGCTGACGTTCAATATCTTCCCTCAATTACATGGCGCTCAATGAGTTGATCCCGTTCCAGCTCTCGCAGCTGTTCAGTCAACACCTTCTGGCTGATAGGAGCCATGCCAGCCTTTATCCCGCCGAATCTCATCGACTGCTCGATCAGGGCATGAATGATCATCGGCTTCCATTTGCCACTGATCAGGCAGAGCGTCGAAACCACAGGACAGTTCAGGGGATTATCGGAGTTTTGTCTCTTCTCCAGCATACCAGTTACCAAAATGTGCCTAATTGACGGCATTCGCTGCCCACATATACTCGCCGACAAATCAGTACTTTGCGGCCTGACCATATGAATGAAAGATTAACTGAAGCGAGCATACACAGAATACCCATTTTCCCCCTGGGAATGATCAATGCGTTTCTATTGGTGAACGCAAGCGGATGCGTTCTGATCGATACAGGTCTGCCTGGGACAGAGAGCAAAGTCAGCCGAGTACTGAAATCGCTGGACCTGAGCTTCAGAGACATCAAGCTGATCGTTATCACCCATGCGCATATCGATCACGCCGGCAACACCGCAAAACTAAAATCGCTTTCGGGCGCGCCAGTCGTCGCACACCTGAACGATTTGCCTTATTTCACCCGAGAAAAGGTAATGCACTTCTGTAGCACTGGTTGGTTCGGCTGGCTGTTCAGCAAGACCGGCGCTATTCAGCAGCCATACGAGCCATTCCAACCGGATATCCTGCTCAGCGCGCAGGACAGCTTCAGCCTCAGTGGGTATGGCTTTGATGGCGAGGTCGTTCCTACCCCAGGGCATACCGCCGGTTCGATTTCTGTGGTGCTCGATAACACTCAGGCTATCGTGGGTGATCTTGTTTCTTCGGGCATTTTGCTCGGTGGGGTTATCAGAACAGGCAAGGCAAAGCGGCCACCGTTCGAGGACAACCCGTTAATGGTCAGTCAGGAACTGCAGTCGATTGCAGACAGGGGTGTGTCTACATTCTTCATGGGGCATGGCGGACCGTTGCCCCGGCAGGAAGTATTGCGGCATATCGAGAAGTTGAAGGCTATCGGGAAGCCTTGCAAGCACCATTAGCGACTGCCTTGCTGCCATAGCCGCCTGATGATCAGGGCAACTTGAACAATGTACCTTGGCCCATTATCGACACCGATCCGGCCACGTGCACGCCTGTGATGTCATCACGGGTGCCGGTCACCGTCACCTCCAACTCACTCGGGCGATTGATAAAATGCCCCTGTCGCAGCTTGATCGGTCCGGAGGTTAGGGCGAGTCCATGTTTCACAGCAAAACAACCGACTGGTCCCGCCGCGCTGCCAGTTGCGAGGTCTTCCAGCACCCCGTCATTATTCCAATGACGTCCCTCAAATGTCTGCGGATCGAATAGGTAGGCGTAGTCTGCACCTATTTGCTCGAGTCGATCTTCCAGATTGGGTACGCAGATCCGCGCGTCCTTCAAATTAGAGGCTACGGGAATGATGAGATAGCGCAGTCCAGTTGAAATGACCTGGGGACGGTATGGAGCAATATCTGCGAGATTCAGGCTGAATGCATTAGCAAACCAGGCTATCTGTTCGGTACTTAATTCAGTAAGGAATTCTGGCCGCCCTTGATCCAGCGATCCCTCGTATCTATTGACGCCGGGAATGCCGGTTCGTCGGACGTCCACGGTAACGGTACGACTGCCTGGAAGTTCTACATTCCACGTCTGAGTCCCAGCACTATTCTCGCTACGAGCGTGCATAGCACAAGCAGCGCCGAGAATCGGATGGCCAGCAAATGGAAGTTCTTCGCTAAGATCGAAAATGCGGGCTCGGAAGGCGTTGGCCGCTTGGTCTGACCACACGAAAATTGTTTCAAAGTGCCGAAGTTCCTGCGAAATCTGCAGCATCTGGCTGGTTGTGAGTTCTGGTGGGTCCACGAATACTGCTAGCGAGTTGCCAGTGTAGGGGCGGGGAGCGAAGACATCGCAGTGTATATAGTTCAAGCACATAAGATCTTCATCCGAATCGCGCGCTGGTTTGAAACTGCTCAAATTACAGGTCCCCACTCTGATGGGCAATGATCTCAAATAGTTGTTGATGAATCGACTTCCTCTCTACATTAACGGCGTCCTGACACACGAATTCAGCTTTCTCTTCTGCCAGTATAGCGATCGCGTCAGGCTTGCAGATCTGCATGAAACTAAAATGAGAAGCACCGGCTATCTCGGAATAGCGAAGGCCCGTGCTGTCGCTATTCAGATGAGACTTCAACTGCAGGGCAGGCGGGACGTTTCGGTCAAGCTCCGCGCCAATTACCAAGGTGTCTGCCGACAGCTCCTGCAAGCTGCCAGGCAATATGGCAGGTACGAAGCCAGGCGCGATGGCCACCGAGCGTTTCACTCTCTTGTCTCTGTGATCGCCGGAAATCATGAGGCGATCGTTTTGGGACAGCTCTTCAAACGCGTCCTGGAAGTAATTGCAGGAAACGTCGGTATTCAATGAGCAGTATTTCTCGTAGCCGGACATATCCAGTCTGGCTCCAGCCAATGCCAAAGCCGTATATCCACCCAGGGAAAAGCCGACAACGGTAATGTTGTCCTTATCGATATGGGAGGCGAACTTGCTCGATAAAATCTCGCTGATCAGGAAGGAGACGTCTCGTGGCTGCTCCCACAATCTGATAACGCTTTCTGGTGTGGCTTGGCCCGTCGTGTAATCAGGATGGTTGGCCGATACGACCAAAGCACCGCTTTCTGCTAGAGCGCTGCCAAGCCAGGACAGGTTCTTCCAATTCCCTGAGGTGCCGTGGACAAGGAAATAGACTGGCAACTGTTGTCCTACAGGGTTTGCATTTGCCGCGGCCTTGAAACCATAGAACGCGGGATTCTCGGCCAAAAGTTCTTCTGATTGTCCTTTGCTCGTCGGATAAAGAACTCTTGCCTCGATGGATCTATTTCTTGATGTATCCTCATAGTATTCTGTGGAAATGCCGATACTACTCAGGCACAGCGGGCTGAAGATGGATAAACTCCAAAACACGATATTTCTCAGCCTTGAACGTTTGGCCTGGAAGTCCCTGGCGAACGGCTTCAATGTAGGATTTAGGACTAGTGAAGATTGAGGCTGGCAAACCAAAAACAGCGCAACCTTCGTTGTTGGCTAGCATATCGTTGTCTCACCTATTCATCAGAGTGATGATGACACATCATTGTGATGTGCATATAGAGAGAGCTATGGTCGAAGCGCTCAAGGTCACTTCGAAAGGATTCTGGCCTTCCATCGCCTCAATAGACGGTCAGCTGAAAATATTGTTAACCACCCCAGTCCAACGTTAATCGAGAAGTTAAGCAAGGAGACGGACGTAGCATATTCCTGGGGGAGCATGACATGGTAGATCTGTGGAAAGGAGGGTGGGTCCAGTTGGGTTGGAGTGCTCCCCATCCGCTAGACCATAGGGTATGTTAGGTTTTCCCAATCTGAAGGGGAACCAACATGAAGAGGAACAGATTCACCGACGAGCAG
>DEMD01000005.1 GCA_002354735.1 Gammaproteobacteria bacterium UBA2679
TGAAACGTCAACAGCCCCTAGGACGATGTCAGTCGGACTCCTTCCTGTAGCCACGGGGGGCGTACTCATTATCGTCAAGGCGCCGTTAGTCCCAACAGCGTATTGCGACACGGTATAATCATTCGTATTCACCACGAACGCATGCTGGCCACTTTGTTCCATGGTGATCGCCACAGGACGCGTGCCTGTGGCCACAGTCGCAGGGCTCATCGGCACCAGTCCGCCGCCCGCACCGATGGTGTACTGAGACACGGTATTGGCGTCACGATTTACCACATAGGCGTATCTGCCGTTAGGGTCGATAACAATGTCTAGAGGCGACATTTGCGCGGAGACGAAGGAGGGGGTCATCGCAGTCAACGCCCCATCCGAGCCTATCGTGTACTGATTGACAAGGTTTGAACCGCGACACGCCACATAGGCATACCTGCCGCTTGGATCGACGATAATAGCAACTGGGCCGCTATTGGTCGCCACGGAAGGGGAACTCAGTGCCGTGAGGCTTCCATCTGCCGCGCCCCCCGATATCAGCGCGCGCCTTTAGCGCTGACCTACTTCGGCTATCTTGGTGCTGCCGCCCTGGTGCGATTGCCCCAGATTTTCAAAACACACCGTAGACCGCTGCTATTCTTGAAGAGTCACTAACCAAGGGCTCCACATGAAGAAATCTCTCGTTAGCTTTATTACTGTATTGATGACCGGAGCATTGCTCACTGCTTGCGATGATCATGGTTCTACGCCCGGCGCGGATACGGTCACTCCTGTCGACACACCGCCATCGATACCGTCGATACCGTCAACACCGTCGCCGGATGTCACTAAACCAACGATCGTCGAAACTTCGCCAGAGCCGGATGCAACTGATGTCGATCGAAGGGCTTCGCTTCGTGCTGTCTTCAGTGAGCCCATGCAGGCAGAATCGCTGGATAGTGGCAGCTACGTGCTAAGGCGCGCCGAAAACGTCATTGCCTCGACATTGAGCTACGATGCCGAAAGCTTGACTGCGAGTTTGACGCCAGACCAGCCGCTGAGCATGTTGACCCAATATACTGTAGAGCTTGGTGCTGACCTCGCGGATACAGCTGGAAACACTTTAGGTGTGTCGAAAATATTTTCATTTGTTACCGCGGACGGAGCGTTTCAGCCGACCATCGAGTTTGCTGGCTCGACACTCAATGGTAATGACTACATCGGCGGCCAGTTCAGCAACACCGGCAGCGGTGTTTTTATCTGGCAGCAGATTGCCATTGGCGACCATGTTCAGTCGATCTACGCGTTTAATTTCAACCCTGCCACGCAACTGTGGACGCTGACGCTTCTCGATGATGTTGATAGTCCTGTAACACCATCTCTCGCAGTCAATGCTGGCGGCGATGCCGTCGTGATCTGGCGTCGCAGCCTGGCAAACCTCGGTGAGGGCATTGTGGCCAGGTATTTCGATGCCTCGACCCAAACCTGGAGCGCTCCCGCGCAAGTGGCGCCAGCACCATCCGGAGTCTCCTCCCCAAACGTTGGGCTTAGCGATACAGGCGTTGCCCGGGCTGTATGGACTCGGAACGGTTCACCGCAAGTCATCGTATCCGCTGTTTATGAAGCGGCTAGCAACACGTGGGGACAGCACGCGGTGATATCAGCCTCTACAAACAACTCAACTTATCCTTTCATAGCCAGTTCAGACGCTAGCCGCGCCATCGCTGTCTGGAAGGAGGAATCCACCAAGTTCGCTGTGGCCAGCACTTTCGATGCCCGCGCATGGGGTACGCCAGTAGTTCTTGGGTCCGCCGGAGAAAACCGTGTCTTTCAACCCGTGGTCGCCAGCGATGGAAGTAATGCCGTTCTGTGGACCCACACAACGTCTTTCTCCTCGTTCAACCTCTACGCGACCCAGTATGACTGGTCGACCGGACAATGGGAGACAGCTGTATCTCTAGCCTCTACCGATGCCTTTGCTCCAGTGCTGTCGTACGATGTTGATATTGGGTCTGGAGGCCGAGCTATCGCTGGCTGGGTTTCCGGTCCCGATGGGAGCAGGCATGAATATGCGAGCTTTCGAGACGATACTGGACACTGGAGTGTGCCTACAGCACTCGACACTGCAGCGCCTGGTTTGTCCGCGCCGCACGTTGCGCTCGACGATGCTGGTAATGCCCTCTTCGTCTGGTCAGAGCAGAGCACAAGCAAGAAAAGGCTTGTGTCTCGGCGCTATCTCGCTGGCAGCGATTTATGGGCCGAGCCGTTCACACTGGCAGACACACTGGAGTCCGACGAAGTCTATGTGGAACTCGCACCAGACGGCACTGGCGCGGCTGGCTGGTGGGAGCGTGACTCGATGACGTCATTTCGACATCCAACCATCAGACCCTTCAAGTAAGCCGCTCACACTACTCGCGGCCTCAGCTGTTGAGGCAGCTCCTGAGGCCGCGTGATCTGCTTTTGATATGTGACGAGGGCAGCGAAGCTCTGAACTTTCAGCGATCCGGAAACGGCACGAGTTCTAGGCCTTCAACGATCAAACGCTCCACAACTTTGCTATGCTCTTACCTATCCCTCCAACTGGATTCGCAATGCTACCGACCATCCGGACACTGACCCTTCTTGCTGCACTGCTGTGCTTCAGCGCGCCGCTGATTGCCGAAGTGCGCTCGGTCACGGTGCCTATCAATGTTGATTATCGGCATATTCAACAGCTGCTTATCCAGCAGGTCTTCACTGGCACCGACAATTCGCTGCGGCCGTGGAGCGATGGCACTAATTGTAACTATCTGACACTGACCGACCCTGTGGTGGATGGATTTGAGGGTCGCCTTCGGGTCATCTCGAAAGGCCGCGCGCAAGTGGGTGCGGCGCTGGGCGGTAGCTGCATCAGCGTATTGAGCTGGAGCGGCCGTCTGGAGACGATCCATGAATTAGTGCTGCCGGAAGGACAGAATCGAATCGAGGCGCGCATCGTCGACACGCAACTTCTGAGTGAAGATGGGCAAGCCGAAAATATGCCGAACCAGCTCTGGACCATCATCAAGAATCAGGTTCACCCTCGCCTCGAAAATCTCCGCGTCGACCTCAACCGGCCCTTCCAGGACCTGAAACAATTTCTTAGCCTGCTGACCCGGCCGCAGTCGGCCCAGTCCACATTGGCGCTGATTGAATCTCTTCGCCTCAGCGAAGTCACCGCTGGCGACGATGCAGTGAAGGCCATGCTGATGGCCGATGTGGCGTTGCCAGACAGCCTCCCGGACGCTTCCGAGGCACCGGTTGCGGCGCTGACTGCCGAGGAGCTGGCGCAATGGCACCAGCAGCTCGACGCCTGGGACGGCTTCTTTACCTATGTCACAAAGAATCTGGCCGCCCAGGCCGGCTCACCTGAGCTTCAGGACGAATTACTGGACCTCCTGCTCGACGCGCGTTATCGCCTGAACGAGGCGCTTGTCGAGACCGAGCAGGGCGACTCAAGCCACAGCGATCCGGTGCGAGGCATCTTCCTGCGCACCTGGCGACGGCTCGGACCCATCGTTCAAAGAATCGATCTGGAGCAGACGAATCCGGCAGCAAGCCTGCACTACCTGAGCTTCATTGCGGCGGGTGATGCCTTGAAAGCGCTGGACGAGCTCGAAGCGTCCACCAACATTGAAGTCTCACTCGATGGCCTTCGCCGACTGGCGCGGATGGTGGCACCTACAGATCAGCTCGATCCGTTAGATTCTGGCGAGGACGTAGACCCGGAGCTGCGCAAGTCTTTCAACTTTGGCGAGCCGCCGCCGCTCCCTGACGCGCCGATCGAACTCAATTTCCTGAACTGGCTCTTCTCGCCAGCCTACGCCGCCGACGTGCCTGCCGCTTTCGATCCAGAGCTCACAAAGCGTCTCAATATCTGGATTCCCAAGCACAAGGATATGCCTGAATATCTACCGCTCGCACATAAGGCACTCAATCATGCCGCCAACGCAACGCTGATAAAGAAGCCGCTCGATCAGAGCTATCATCCGATGTTCCGTCATGCGATGCTCGCCACGGCCTGGCAGGAGAGCTGCTGGCGCCAGTTCGTCGACAAGGGTGGCAAGCGTCTTCCTCTCACCTCCCCTTCTGGATCGGTGGGCATCATGCAGGTGAACCCCAGAGTGTGGCGCGGTTTCTACGATGTGACCGCTCTGAAATACGATCTCGTCTATAACGCGATGGCCGGGTCGGAAATCCTGATGCACTATCTGAAGGACATCGCCATTCGCAAAGGTGAACATACGATCACCAAAAATCCGGAGAACCTCGCACGAGCCAGCTATAGCGCCTACAACGCAGGCCCAGGCAAACTGACGCGTTACCGGGATAGCAAGGCGACGAAACGCGAGCAGCGAGTCGACAAGGATTTTTTCAGGAAGTTTCAGGCCATGAAAAAAGATAATCCCCTGGCGGTGCTGGCGTGTTACGGCGGCTGATTTGCATGCGATGTGCCATGCCCGACCTGAATACGCATAGTTACCTGCCGCGGCCCACCGCCGAACAGGATGCCGCCTACACGTCAGAATGGACTGCTGGCATCATCGACCGGCCGCTGCCTAACGCGCCTGCCACGACCCTCGTCGCTGTCCGTACCGCCGCTCGCGAAGGCTTCGACCGGATCGTCTTCGAATTCGACGAGCGAGTGCCGGGTTTTCACATCGAGTATATCGACCGCCCCGTGCGGAGGTGCAGGTCCGGCAAGGTCACGCAGCTGGCTGGCTCGAGCTCCGGATGTACCCGGCGAACTCCCAGACCTTCCTACTCAGGAAATCCGATAACCTAGATCCAGCGCAATGCCATACATGACATCATCCAAGGCTTTGGCCGCGAGCGGATAATGCTTGAGATGCCGGGCGGGCAGTGCATCGCGGCCGCGCTCATATAGAGCGATCGCTGGCGCGTTGCCATTCATGGAGGAGCAGTACATCAGGCCGTCGATATCAGGATAAATATCGTAGAAAGCAGCTGACCAGGCCCGGGCCGTCCTTCTGGGGCCCGAGTGGATGGCGGTCGAGGCTCCAACTTTCGTGACAAAATTTCCAGTCAGATCCAGCAAGCGAAGGGTTCGTGCTGTATTGAACGCAACATAACAGGGCTTTGCGTGATTGCGATCAATGTATCGTCGAGCCTGATAGACTTCGGCTACAGCGGTCACCATTTGCAGCTGTCCTGTCGCAAGGTACATGATCCCGCGGTCTTGAACACATGGCTCCCCTGCCCTCATCACGTGATGATCAAAACGCGAATCTGTTGGTCCGAAATACCTGAACGAGTTCCATTTCACCGGAAACTCGCCGTCCTTGAAGTAGATTCGACTGACCATGCGCCCTGCTGGCAGTGCAATAGTGCGCGCTTTAATCTGTCCGTTTCTGAGGGCCTGCGATGGCTGGGGAAACTTCGTCACTACAGAAATCGGACGATATGCTTCAGTTTCTCCACGTCATGGCCCATTTCCAGCCACTGGATTGGGGAGCAGAGTTCACCCCGTGGGCCTTCCAGATCAGGATGTAGTGAAGTGAAGAATTCTTGCGCCGTGAGCGGATGAACACTCTTGTCGAGCAATGGCAGCACGTCTTCAAGATGCCGAACCGCACGCCCCTCGCTGAACTGCCAGAGAGGAAACAACCTACGTGGACCATACTTGATCGAATACAAGGTGCTATTGAGGATGCGCTGGCGCACACGGGAGGTAGAGACCCCCAGTTTTCTGGCCACCTGATCACTTGTCAATGCGCTCTCGATCAGGATGGCATACTCGGTGGCCATATCGCGATTCAATTTATCAACGGCGTCCTTATCTACGCCATCAACACCATGCGCGCCGACGCTTCGAAAGAAGGCCTTGTCGTCTTGGCTAAGATCGTCAGACCGGGGTGAAACCCTGTTGCCACCGGAATTTCGGAGGAGGTCGGCCGCAATTGAAGCCAGATGCTGAATACTGGTGATACCGTGTTTCCTGAGGACCTCCATGTCTTCTTCTCTGGCAAACATCCTGACGACCTCTTGAACAGCGCGTTAGTGTTAGTTAGCGTTAGTATAGCAGATCGACACTTGAACGGGCAATTTCTCTAACTGATCAGATCAGCCGCCACGCGGGCCTGTAAGGATCTGGCAGCTTCTTCGTAGGCAATATCGAGGTACGCCGCGTAATGCCCCTTCCGCCGCATCCTGCCTTTCGCATACTGGTAAAGGTAGTTCGCCGACATGCCCGCCCGACCGTCCTCTCTGAACTGTTGCACGTGCTTCAGCTCGTGAGCGATCAGGGCAATGCCATTTGGTGACTCTGGATCATACCGACCAGGCGCGAAGTAGATGTGATGTCCGAAGGTGAAGGCGCAGGGCTTGCCATAAACATACCAGGGGATGCCGATGTGTGTTCTGGCCCTTTGCAGGTCGATCTCCGCAATGTACGGAGCGAGCGTAGTCTTGACCTCTTCTGGCAGCGGGCGGCCGGGTCGCAGAAGTCTTACTGTCATCGGTCCCCCAAGAAAAGACGCCTGCACAGGTGTACAATGGCGGCGAGCGTCTAAACTATATACCATTATAATAATTAGAAACGGAGTCTCATGCCTAGTGTCGTCTCGTTTCAGTCCGCGGCTATCATAGGCACGGACGAACTCTACCGCAGCCCTCAATCGGTCGTGTATCGCGGGTATTACAAGGAAGCACCCGAAGATAGCCCTCCCGTCATTCTAAAACAGCTGAATGTAGACTTTCCGACGCCAGAACAGCTGGCCCGCTTCGCGCATGAATTTGCGCAAACTCAAGCCCTTCAAGGGCCGGGCGTAATCGGTGCCAGAGAACTTTTTCGCCACGAGAACACTATGGTCATGGTGCTCGAGGATTTCGGCGGCGAGTCACTGGATAGACACTGGTCCGGCATCGCGGTTCCCCTGGCGGAATTTTTACCCCTCGCGCTATCGATCGTTGATGCCTTGAGGTCCGTTCATCAAAAGGGGCTTATTCACAAGGACATCAATCCTTCGAACATCGTGTGGAATTCCACGACGAAGCAGGTGAAGTTGATTGATTTCGGTCTCTCTACCGAACTGACGCAGGAACCTAGCCAGCTTGGCAATCCGGCCCAACTGGCTGGCACACTGGCCTATCTTGCACCGGAACAGACCGGGCGCATGAATCGCGCGATTGATTATCGATCGGACTTCTACGCGCTCGGCATGACGTTCTATGAACTGCTGACCGGACAACTGCCATTGGCTTCCGATGATCCGCTGGAGTGGGTGCACTGGCATATCGCCAGGACTGCCGCACCGCTTCACACAGTCAATCCTGCCATACCCCTTGTGCTGTCCGATATTGTACTCAAGCTGCTCGCCAAAACAGCCGAAGACCGCTACGCGAGCCTTTCAGGCTTACGTCGTGATCTTCAGGCCTGCCATGACCAGCTGCAAGCCAAGGGCGAGATCGATGATTTTGCCATCGCTACTCAGGATATCGCTGACACCCTTCATCTACCCCAACAACTCTACGGCCGCGAAGCAGCCCTCAGCACGCTGTTGAGCGCTTTCGAGACCATGCTGCAGGGCGAGAAGAGCCTGGTGGGCGTGACGGGGCCGGCTGGCATTGGTAAATCATCACTGGTCCGGGAGCTCCTGAAACCCATCGTGGCACAGCATGGCTTTTTCATTGAGGGCAAATTTGATCAGCTGGACAAGGGCACACCATACACTTCGCTCGTCCAGGCCTTTAGAGAGCTGATTCAGATGCTGCTTGCCAAGAGTGACGAGGAGATCGCGGAATGGAGAGCTCGCCTGCTGGAGGCGGTGGGTCCAAACGCAGGCCTCATTACGACTGTCATCCCAGAGCTGGCGTGGATCATTGGCACACCAAAAGCTGTACCGGCCTTATCCGCCGCCGAAAACCGCAACCGATTTACGGCCACCTTCCAGGCCTTCGTAAAAGTATTCTGCGATACCGATCATCCACTCGTGATCTTTCTGGATGACGTTCAGTGGGCCGATCTTTCGTCCCTGAAGCTGATCGAGCAGCTTATGCGAGACCCCACGACTCGTCACCTGCAGATACTGGTGGCTTATCGCGATAACGAAGTCAGCGCTTCGGCGCCTGTTTCGGCATTGTTCAGAGCGCTTCATAGTGCCGACCTGCCAGTAATCAACATCTCACTGAGCCCGCTCGAGCGTGCTGATGTGGAGGCACTGCTTGCGGAAGCGCTCCAATGTAAACGAGAAATGGTCAGCCCGTTGGCACAGCTCGTGCTCGAGAAAACCCTCGGCAACCCTTTTTTCATCAACCAGTTTCTGCACAGCCTGTACCAGCAGTCGCTCCTGAGTTTTTCACAAGCCACCATGCAATGGACCTGGGACACTGATCAGATTGCCCAAGCCGGAATCACCGACAATGTCATCGAGCTGATGGTGGACCGACTTCGAACTTTTCCACAAGAGGCCCAGCATCTCCTGTGTCTTGCCGCCTGTATCGGGAATGAATTTGATCTTGAGTCGCTGGCTGCCATTAGTCGAATAACAGTTCCCCACGCTGCAACGACGCTACTGAGCATGCTGCGCTCAGGCTTGCTCATCCCCTTGAATGACGCCTACAAGTGGACGCCCCATCTCAATTGGCAGCAGCTCGAGAGTGAAGAGGCAGCAATTGGCTCGGAAACTGCGCTGCCCCGCTACCGCTTTTCTCACGACCGGGTTCAGCAGGCCGCGTACTCTCTCCTGCCCCCTGCATCGAAGGCAGACGTTCATTATCAGATTGGCAACGCGCTACTGCAGAACCCTGGCTATCAGGACAAGACGAACACCTTATTTGAAGTTGCCAAGCATTTTTATCTGGCGAGAACGCTGTTTACCACTTCGAAGGACCTGCTTCGCTATGCGGACATCCAGTGCCAGGCGGGCCAGCGGGCAAAATCCTCGGCTGCCTTCGGGCCCGCAATGCGCTATTACAGAAGAGGCCTGTCTCGACTCCCAGAAAATAGCTGGGACGCCGGGTATGACCTGACCTTGCAACTCCATACCGGCTTCGCCGAAATGGCGTATATGAATGGTGACTATGCCGACATGCACGTCACCATCGACAGCGCACTGACTCGAACAAGCGAGCAACTTGATCAGATTCCGCTCTTTGAAATCCGCATTCTGGCACTCATTGCCCAACACCAGTCCGCCGGGGCTGTCGCCGAAGCTGTCGATGCCTTACGTCGACTCGGAATAGAATTACCGGACCGCCCCGAACAGAGCGACATCGAACGTGCGCTTGGCGAGACAATGACACTGCTGGCCTCTACCTCACCGCAGGCGCTCGCCGATCTGCCCGTGATGACCGACCCACAATATCTGGCTGCTATCAGAATCATGAACCGGATACTGTCTGCCAGCTATCAGGCAGCGCCTCAATTGTTCCCGATACTGGTATTTGTCATGGTGCAGCTCTCCTATCGCCATGGGAATACTCAGGGCTCCACTTCCGCTTATGCCACTTACGGCCTCGTTAAAAGCGGGATTCTTGGAGATTATGAATCAGGCTATGAATTCGGCAAGCTCGCCCTGACACTGGTCGACCAGCTGTCGGCGGATGACTGCAAGGCCCGAACCAGTTATGTGTTTGCGGCATTTCTACAGCACTGGAAAGAACCCATTGCGGATACTCAGCCGGTGCTGAGAGACACCTACCAGAGTGGACTTGCGACCGGCGATTTCGAGTATGCTGGATGGGCCGCCATGATGACAGGCGTGCACGGATTCTTCGCAGGTGAGCCCTTGCCAGCGATTGAAAAAATGAGCAGAGAATACTGGTCGGTCGTTGATCAGTTGAAACAACAAACCGCCCATCTGCACTTCTCCATCTTCCTGCAGGCGATATCCAATCTGCAGAACGATCGTGAACATCCCACGAGCCTGACCGGCAGCTATTTTGACGAGCACGTATCGGTGCCCAAACTCCTGGAGGCTGGCGATCGCACAGGACTCTTTATTGTGTATTTCAATCGGCTTGTCCTGTCCTACCTGATGGGCGACCACGCTGGCGCTGCCCGGGCCGCCGCTGAGGGCGAGCAGTATCTTGATGGCGTGGTCTCATCTGCCTACATACCTCAGTTCCACTTTTATGCCACGCTGGCCATTCTTCCTCAATCACGCGAAACGGCGAAGCTACAAGACTGCATTGATAAAATGACGGTATGGGCCGAGCACTCGCCGGTGAATTACGAGCACCGCCTGGCCCTCCTGACTGCGGAGCGTGCGCGCTTGTCCGGAGATCGTTCCATGTCCACGATCGAAATCTATCAATCGGCGATCGATGCAGCTCGCTCCCGCGGTTTTCTGCAGGATGAGGCGCTGGGGAACGAACTGCTGGCGGCGTTTTTCGCGCAACACGAGCAAACCGAATTTGCTCAACTGTATCTGACCAGAGCCTACCACCTCTACCGATTCTGGGGCGCCGAGGCGAAACTACGGCAGCTGAGAGCGCAGCACCACTCGCTCGCAAGCCAGCAGGAGGTTTGGCATCTAAAAAGTATGCGGGGATCTATGGATATTTCGCATGCACAGCCAGCGAGCACGCTCGACTCGATGTCGGTTATCAAGGCCTCACAGGCCATATCCGGTGAGATGCAGCTTGAGTCGCTGCTGCAGAAAATGATGACGCTGGTCATCGAAAATGCCGGCGCCCAACGGGGCTATTTATTGCTGGCCAACGAGAATGAAACCACAGGCGTTTGTGAGTGGACAATCGAAGCCGAAGCTGTGATGGGGGAAATGGTAGCGGTACAGCTGAGCCGGCCCATTGATTTTTCCACGGACCAGAGTTTACCGACAACCATATTGCAGTATGTCGCAAGAACACGTGAGCCGGTGATCCTGGGCGAGAGAATTCAAAGGAGCCGATTTTCCAGCGACCCCTACCTGCAACAGGCGCAGCCAGCATCAGTGTTGTGCGCACCCATTCTCAGCCGCAGCACGATTCTTGGCATGATCTATCTGGAGAACTCGCTTACCAGGAACGCCTTTACACCAGAGCACATGCAGACCATTCAGTTCCTGGCCGCACAAACTGCCATCTCTCTCGAGAACGCCTCACTCTACAGCAACCTCGAAGCCAGGGTTGAGCAGCGAACTCGCGAGCTGAATGAAGCCAACGCGAAACTGACCTACATCGCAACGACGGATTCACTTACCCAGGCCTACAGCCGGCACCACTTTCTCGAGCTGGCTACGCAGGAACTGCATCGTACTTTGCGGTTCAACCGTCCGCTCGTGATCATGATGATCGATATCGACCACTTCAAGAGGATCAATGACACCTATGGCCATGCTGTGGGCGACAAGGCGCTGCTGATGGTGGCATCAATCATCAGACAAGGCCTCCGGGACCTGGATATATTCGGCCGACTCGGCGGCGAAGAATTCGCCGTACTGGCGCCTGAAACTACCATTGAGGAAGGTCTTCAACTTGCCGAACGTATACGCGCCCTGGTTGAGAAGACGGCCATTGAATCGCCGCCTCACAGCTTCCACTTGACCATCAGCATAGGGCTGAGCGCCGCCCTCAGCCCGAATGCGACCATTGTCAGTCTGTTACAGCAGGCTGACAAAGGGTTGTACAGGGCCAAGCGAAAATCGCGCAACCGGGTTGAAATCGGCTAGCGCTCATTCGTATCGTCAAGCGCCCCATTCGCCGTCAATCCTTGGACCGGCGCCCCCGCCAGAACAGACCCATCGCCGCGATCATCGCCAAGGGCAAGCTGCCAGGCAGGTTCACCTTACTTGGATTATCAGTGCCTTCACCGCTGTCGTAAAACGTGATCAGGGTTTCACCGTAGGCGTCAGCAACGATGATCGGTGGGCAGTCCTCATCTTCATAAGGGACACAATAGTTGGGGATGTAATAAATCGCAGAAGCGAAGCCAAAGATATAGGTGTCGTCCAGCGAGACGCGATTCATGAAATTGAAAGTCTGCTCGTCCAGTCCGTCCTCAAACAGAAACACGCGTAGCATTGCTGACAAATCAAAGGCTCTCTCTTCGGGATCGTGATAGGCGTAGCCAGCATTGAACCAGGGCTCATCACGTTCGCTGGCGTAGGTGGCGAAGAACACGCCGAAGAAGCTCACCTCAACGGTTGTGGTCTCATCGCTGGCGCCGAACTCGAACACGTAGTCCAGATCGATCTGTTCCGGCACCCAGTTGATGTCGATCTTGATTTGCTCCGGCATCATATAGCTGGCCTGGGCGAGCGGGGCGAGTAGCAAAGGGGCTATCAAGAGGCAGTTACGAGCGAATGACCGTGCGGCTTTCGAGACCTTAAACATGAGCTTATCTTCCGTGTAAAGACGATGGTATGGAACTTCCTTGCGATACCAGACTTCGAACTACTTGGGGCAGGCGAGTTTCTGTAGATATTAAGGCTAATCGTCCAAATTGCCTAGGACTTATGGCTCATATTGACCCTTCGATTTGTACCTAATCCCTACTGTCGTCGTAAGGTTCAGGGACCGATGCAGGCTCGCACGACGCAATTGGCACCTGCACGATCAAGCCTCCGGGTGGCTGAAAATGCCCGCAGTCTCCGTCAACAGGCCTTGGAGAGCGTCCAGCGAAACTGGTCTGCTCATGTAATAGCCCTGCAAAACATCACAGCCCAAACTATTGAGGATGTCGAAACCGTCTTTCGTTTCAACGCCCTCGGCGACAATTTTCAGCCCCAGAGCGTGCGCCATCCTGATGCTGGTTTCGACGATGATATGGTCGCCGCCCTCTGCATGACCCAGGTTCATCACAAAGGAGCGGTCCAGCTTGATCTCCTGGATGGGAAGCCGCTTGATGTACGCAAGTGATGAGTAGCCTGTACCGAAGTCATCGATAGACAAACCGACTGTCATCTTGTGCAGGTCGTGCAGCACGTCCAGGGCTCGCTCTGGGTCACTCATCATGGCGGTTTCTGTGACTTCCAGGATGAGCACCCCTGGCAGCAGGTCGAAGCGCTTCAGCGCGCGTGAAACCTTCTTCGGGAAGTCCCGATCACGCAGATTTACAGCCGATGTATTCACCGCAACAGTCAGATGAAACCCCTGCTTGCGAAGGCTGGCGATACTGCTCAACGCCTCGTTCAGCACCCATTCCGTCAGCGCATGAATACTGCCAGTCTGTTCAGCGACGGGAATGAATTCGTTCGGCCCGATGAACCCATGCTGAGGGTGTTGCCATCGCAACAGTGCTTCTACCGAATCAATCGACAGGGACTTCGCCGTAATCTTGGGCTGATACGCAAGCGTCAACAAGTTTTCCTTGATGGCCCTGCGAAGATCGCCGGCCAGGCTGAGCCTGCGTTCGCTATAGGGATTGATTTGCTCGCTGTAGAGTGTGTAGAGCGTGTTCAGTCGCGAACAGGCATCGACGGCGATTTGCGCTTTCTGTAGCAGGGTATCGATCTGCTGCCCATGGTCAGGTAAAAGGGCAATGCCCGTTATCGCGCCTACCTCGATGATGAGTTGACCCGAAGCGCATGGCTCAGACAGTTCCAGCACGAATTTGTCCAGGGCCGCAGCTAATGCCGGGCCTGGCAGACCATCCCCCTGCCCCTGCGTATCGGGTACTCGTAGCACGAGCGCGAACGAAGCGCCCTCGATGCTGCACACGAATCGTGTCTCCGCCGGACTCAGCGAAACGACGCCTGGCAAGGCCGCCGCTTGTGACTCGAGTCTCTGAGACAACAATTGAAGAACCCGATCTGCCTCTGTATGACCCAGTGTCTTGTTGACCTCGTGGAACCGGGAAAAATGGATGAGACAGATCGCGTAGCGATGCCTCGAAGCAGCCTGTTGTTGATACCAGGATTCGAGAAAGGCGCGATTGGGTATCTGCAGGCGGTGATGATAGAGCGCCTGTCGAAAGAGACCAGCCTCTGCGGCGCGCCGATGCTCGATTTCAGCCAGCAAGGCCAGCTGTGATTCAGACCGCTGCCTTCGCTCCTGAGTCAGGCGGTCAGCCAGGGCGAAGGACAGCAGTATGGCCTCGAGTGCAGAAAATAGCGGCGGGCTGTTTTCTGTCCACGACGACCGTGGGATGACATCGAACACAGCGAGGGTGAACACCAGTATGGCCAGCAACACACCAGCCCAGGCAATCGTGTAGTAGCGAGCCAGGGTGCTGCCTTTCAGCCACATATAGGGGCCTGCCAGCATGCAGCTCAGAAATGTTGGGAACAGCACGGCAACTGACGCGAATATCACGGTCTTGTACTCGCCGAAGAGGGCAACCGCGAATACGCAGACGGTTGCCGCAGCAAGCCCCATGAACCACTTGTGAAGACGCGGCGCATGTACATCCAGCCGCAGAAAAGCGACAGTGAATAGCCCGGCTGAAAGCACCATGGTTGGCACTGAGAATCTGAAGATGTGGTCTTGAATGGCACCGAGTTCAGGGAAGAAGAATTGGGCCCATAGGCCGGTGATCGAAACCTGGGTGAACAATGTGGCGAGAACGAAAGTGATGTAGTACAGATACACTCTTTCGCGCAACGATAGAAAAAGAAAGAGGTTATAGAACAACATGGCAAGCATCACGCCGAAATAAAGGGCGTGCTTGACCGTGTCCCTTTGTGCTCGCTCGTAAAAGTGATTCGGCGCGGCGATCATCATCGGGGCTTGCATGGAGCTTTTCGAGCGTATTCTGAAGTAGAGTGTCGTCTCGTCTCCTGCTTCAAGCGCCACCGGGAAAGCGAAGAAGCGGTTATTGATCAACCGGGTGGAGAGGGGCCGATGGTCACCTGTAGTGACGCGTTGGACAATAGCCCCGTCCTCGACGCGGTAATATTCGATGTCATCCAGTATGGGATGGTTAATGCTGACAATGCGTTCGATCGATCGACTACTGCTGTTGAATAGCTGGATTCGCAGCCAGAGCGTACCTGACTCGAAGCCGAAGTTCAGCGTACGAGCGCCAGCCGGACGCCATGGCTCCGAAGCCGCCTGCTGAATGTCGCTGAAGGTTTGTGGATCGATCCCGCCGTTTTGGTCTTCGTGGAGCTGATAGTAGAGGTGATCGTTCAGTGACTGCTGCGTTTCGCTCACAGAGATATCGAATCGCTCAGCATTCAACGCGGATGAAGACGCAGAAGCGATGGGGACCAAAAGGATACAAAGCGTGCTTAATACCCTGAAAACCAGCGTCACGCTCGTTCTGCTGGTTAAAATCACTACACCTCCTCTATCGTCGAGTTCTACGTAAACGCGATGTAGCGCGCTCGAATGCGTCAGTTTCAGGAAGTATAGTCGGCACATTCGTATCCGCTATCCGTCATCAAACGCAGCGCAAAGCTATAGTTTAGAGCGCACCGGCTGGCCCGCAGTAGTCTATCCTTTCTCTTAACCGCCCTGCTTCCACCAAATTTCGACTCATGAACGAGGCCAATACCATTCATCTGCCCTGCAGACGAGCGCTCCTGCTCGTCACTGATTATCTCCAGGCCTGGCGCCACAAGGACATTAGCTACGGAAGCCTGAGAATTCTGACGCTGTTGATGCTTGCGTTCACCCTCACACATGCAAGCCTTTCGCACGCCAGCGCTGCCGTGGAGTCAGAGCGGCCGCTTGCCCAGGCCGGTATTATCGATCTCACGGATTATCCGCTGGGAACGTCTGAGCTCTTGCCGCTGGATGGCGAGTGGCTGTTTCTCTTCGGAGAGTTCGCTGATCCGAACGAGCCTTTTCCGCATGACCGCGCCCACACCGTGGTGGTACCGGACAGCTGGAATTTCTATGAGCTCGATGGTGAGGCGGTGCCCGTCATGGGTTACACGTCCTATTACCTCAAGCTGGAGCTGCCCGAATCCCTTACGGGCAAACTCGGCCTGCGAATCCCCAACGAGGGGCCGGGCTATGCCCTGTATATCAACGGCAGCCTGGCGAAGCAGATTGGTGTGCCTGGCACTACTGAAGCGAGCAGCACACCCCAATACGGTACCGCGAGCATTTCATTGCCCGAGGACGCCCAGACAGTCGAACTGCTCTTTCACGTGTCCAACTTCAGTTATAACTGGGCGGGGCTCTGGTATTCAGTAGAGCTTGGTTTCGCGGATACGGTACACCAGCAACGAAACGCCGATATCTATTGGGACTTCTTTGTAGCAGGCATCTTCTGCGTCACCGCGCTGTTCCATCTGTCTTTCTGGCTCATGCGCCGGAATGACTGGTTGTCACTGGCTTATGTGGCTGTGACGGTATTGGCACTAGCGAGAACGGTATCGACGGGCGAAACAATCATGCTGTTTTTGTTTCCTGACCTGCCCTTCTCCATCCTGATGAAGCTTGAGTATGGCTCCTTCTATGCGCTGACCGCCGCTTCGATGTTGTTTACGAAATTCGCGTTTCCAGCGGAGACTGACCCGCGTGCGGCTCGATTGGTAGTTGGTCTCGGGTGTGCTGGTTTCCTGTTCGTAGTCTTCACGCCGATCGTGTGGTTCGCCGAACTTGTCACCTTCTATCAGCTGCTTAGTCTGGTTGCGATACTTTATTTCGTGTACATCGCCATCAAGGCCATTCATAACAATCGAGATGGTGCAAAGCTCATCGTTTTCGGCTGGTCTACGTTCTTCATATTCATTCTTAACGATATTCTGTACGCCAAGCTGATTATCCAGACCGGCTACTGGCTGGATATCGGCCTCTGCGTGATGATCCTTTCGCAGTCGATTCTCATCAACTCCCGGTTCGTGAATACGTCGAAGCAGAACAAGATGCTGCTCCGCACTGTGGAAAAGCGCAATCTCGCCCTGAACGATCTCACCCACAACCTCGAATTAAAGGTCCAGCAGAGAACGCAGGAGCTCCAGACTGCGATGGAAGAAATCGAAACGCTGGCGATGACGGACGAGCTGACCGGCCTGTCGAACCGTCGCGCGTTTCTTCAGCTCACGCACTATGAGCAGTCCCGGGTACAGCGATATCCGAGCCTCTTCTGTATCGGCCTCATCGATATCGACAACTTCAAGTCAGTCAACGATACCTTTGGCCACGATGTGGGCGATGAGGTGCTCAAGACTGTTGCCAGAACGATCAGAAAGGCGACTCGGCCTCAGGACAAGGTGGCGCGGTGGGGTGGCGAGGAGTTCATCATCCTGTTTCCCAAAACATCGAGGGACGACGTGATACATGTGGCGGAGCGGGTCCGTCGGCTGATCGCTGAAACACCGGTGGCGGTTGGAGAAGTGGCCATCCAGCCAACGATTACGATGGGCGTTGCTGGCTCGGAGGAGAAGGAGACGATTCAGGAACTTATTCAGCTGGCGGACGCCCGACTCTATTATGGCAAGCACCATGGCAAGAATCGGGTTTGCATTACCGTAGATGATGAGCCTCAGACTACTTAGTCTGGGTGCTGCGTTAGCAGTGCTTTCGAGTCGTCAAAACGCCAGAGACACCTTGAACTCGTTGTAGTAGTACTTCAGCGCGTTCTTGCCGCGGAAGCTTTCCCAGAAATTCAGCTCCAACTGTATGGGCAGTGGAAGCGCGCCTCTCTGCCAGGCCGGGATGCCATTCCAGTTCAACCCGATGCGATATTCCTGATCACGAAAATCACTGTTGTCCGACAGGTAGAACGTCGACTGCCCGGACGGTGACTTATAGCTGTCTTTGCCCTTGTTCTTCTGATAGTAGGCCGCGAAGACACGCATCTGATCATCCAGGAAGCGGTAGCCGAACTCGATGTCGAGTATCGTATAGTCACCGACATCCCGCTTCAGACGCTCCTTGAAGGCAGCAGGCGTGATGGAGAGCATTGATTGCGGCACTCTGAGCGTCTGGCGATCACTCAGGTTGATGCCGTGTTCGAGCTGTACTGCCAGATCGAAGCGATAACCAAGGTCTCTGAAATAATCAAAGCGCAGGATGAGGTCGTTGGCGCCGTCATCAGCTATTGGCTGGAACAGGATGTCTGGGTCATTTTTGTCCGTCATCCGACCCAGGCGAATGCCGGGCATGAAAAACAGACTGTCCCGTCCACTGCTATGGATGCGCCAGAAAGCGCCGACGATAGGCGCTACCAGGCCAGAGTCGCAATGACTGCCGACGTCCTCATAGGCAAATGGTCCGGCCTGTGCGGTAAGTGCAGCTGACAGCACGTCTCCTGAACCGTTGCGTGTTCCTACCTTCGCGTCGCTGCAGGAGTCAACCAGTGGCAAGCGTACACCCACTGCAAGATCGTCAGTTATACCGTGACCGGCAGTAATTTCGATGAAGTTGGTCTCGAAAGACAGTTCTACCTGACTGCTGTCACCTACCAGCCCGAAGCCATCCAGCGGTACGCCGGATAGCGTGGTGCTGAACCGCTCAGGCTTACCCTGTTCATTGAATTGTGATGACACTCTGCCCTGGCCGATATTGAAATCGACTACCGTGATACCTTGGGGAATGAACAGGCCCCAGGTCGGTTCTACAGGTTCAGCGTGAGTGGGTGCGCTTGCTGCAGCGAGCGCAAGAAAGAGTGTGGTGCGTTTCATGATCACGGCAAGAGGGTCGTTTAATAATGGCGGCGAGAAGGCTCGCCAGGGGTGGAATTTGGTATGGTCGTTATCGAGTATAGCTAGGGGGTCGAGGCTGTCGAGTGAGGCGAAACAGATAGAAATTGGCTACAGGCTTATCAGGCAAGGAGAGTATTGATGCAGTTTAAAGTCATTCCAGTCGTGCGGATTTTCGATGAAACCAAGGCGAAAGCGTTCTATCTGGAATTCCTCGGTATGTCACTGGAGTGGGAGCACCGATTCGAGCCCAACGCGCCTCTCTACATGCAGGTTTCCAGAGGCGATCTGGTTCTTCATCTCAGCGAACATTCGGGAGACTGCACGCCGGGCTCGAAGATCTTTGTGAACACCGATGAACTCGATACTCTGCACCGCGAAGTTACATCGCGCGGATACAGATATTCGCGACCAGAGATCACCACGGCGCCATGGGGCGACAGGATGTTTGAGGTGGTGGATCCTTTTTGTAATAGGATATTGTTTAATGAAGGCTGACTCGGCTCGTTATCATATGAGGAAGCGGCTGGTCTGGACTCTTTGTTTCGCCGTCTTCCTTGTTGTCGCCTCTTTGCTGATCCCTACCACCGTATACAGCCGATCAGAAATGGTAAAGGTCCCTTACGGCTTCCCGGTGCCTTTTGTTTGGCAACGTGTGACCCTGGAATGCCCCTGTCCGTTGGACCAGTCGGTCGGTTAGGTTTTCATAGTTGCCGATGACCGAAGTAGGCCATTTCCGGCGTGATGTATCCCTGATTACTGTGAGGCCGATTCTGATTGTAGCGCCG
>DEMD01000013.1 GCA_002354735.1 Gammaproteobacteria bacterium UBA2679
GGAGTTGCGCATTATACGCAGCTGGATCGGAAGATCAACACCCGATTTGAACTTTTTTCAAAGTAATGCAATTGATACAAGTCAGCCGTCTCGGCATAGATCATATCCCGTTGAAATATAATGCTTTTATATCTCGGCCTTCAGTTTGTTGTGTGCAGACTCCACGCGCACTCTGGCCTCGTCGACGCTTTCAGCGCTTGCAAGCACCACACCCATGCGGCGCCTTCCCTGCACCTCGGGCTTGCCAAAGAGGCGCAGGTCAACATTAGCCATGGCGAGTACATCGTCCACACCCAGGAAACGAATGCCTTCATCACTACTATGCCCCTCCACCAGGAGCGCTTTCGAGGCACCGGCAAGTGGTCGCTCGATCGAGGGGACCGGAATACCGAGCAACGCCCGCGCGTGCAGAGCAAATTGTGAGTGACGCTGAGTAATCAGTGTCACGAGGCCGGTGTCGTGCGGACGGGGTGAGACCTCATTGAAGAAGACCTTATCACCTTGAACGAATAGTTCGACGCCGAAGACGCCGTAGCCTCCTAATGCCGCGGTTATCTTTTCGGCGATTTCGCGGGAGGCTCGCAGCGCGTCTGCCGACATGGGCTGCGGCTGCCAGCTCATCCGATAATCACCGTCTTCCTGAATGTGGCCAATGGGATCGGGAAAGCTTACGCCCCCGGCATGCCGCACGGTCAATTGGGTAATCTCATAGTCGAACCGAATAAAGGCCTCGACGATGACCCGCCCTTCCCCAGATCGCCCCCCAGCCTGGGCATAGCTCCAGGCCGATTCAATTGCCTCCGCTGATCGAATCACGGACTGCCCCTTACCAGAGGAGCTCATTACCGGCTTCATGACACAGGGATAGCCGAGTCTTGCTGCCGCATCCTTTGCCTCCAACAATGAGTCGGCGAATGCGTATGGAGTAGTGGGTAGCCCCAGCTCTTCGGCCGCGAGTCGTCGTATACCTTCTCTATTCATAGTGAGATTCACGGCTCTTGCCGAGGGCACAACCCGGAAGCCCTCATTCTCCAGCTTGACCAGCTCGCTGGTCGCAATCGCCTCGATCTCGGGCACTATATAATCCGGCCGTTCCCGCAGTATGAGTTCTCGGAGCTCGTTGGGGTCGAGCATGTTGATGACGACGGCATGATGGGCCACCTGCATCGCAGGTGCGCCGGCATATCGATCGACCGCGATGGTTTCGATGCCAAGCCCCTGCAGGACCATGATGAGCTCTTTCCCAAGCTCTCCGGAGCCAAGAAGCATGACGCGTAGTGCCGATCGAGTGGCTGGCGTGCCTATCAGTAGCGGGTTATTTGGTCGCAAGTTCGGGGTGGAGTTTTTCATGACAGATACCAATACGAAAGATGGATAGGCTTAAAACACCATGGCAAGGGCAGACAGGGCGCAGGAGGGGTCAACCTGTGACGTAGCTTAGAGCGTGCGACCGCTGGCCTTTTCGCGGACAGCCACCTGCTCAAGCACGGCTCGACGTTGGTCATTATTCAGACCCGACCAGGCGCAGATTTCATCCCCGGATCGATAACAGCCTATACAAATATCGTTTTCGTCGAGACAGCAGATGCTGACACATGGCGAACGAACTGGCGTCTCCGAGGCCGTCCGGGCCGCGCGAGGATCAGAGGCGGATTTCTGGGAATCTGCTGCTAACGATTTCATTGTGCGTCAACAGCCTGAAGGCCTTTCGCATAGCGTGCAGCATTGTGAACGTAATGCGCGGCGCCAGCCTCGAGGAATTTCTTCTGCTGGTCAGTCAGAGACTTTTTAACCGTACCAGGAGAGCCGACAACAAGACTTCCTTCCGGAATTTCCTGGTTTTCGGTTATGAGCGCATTGGCACCGATAATACAGTGCTTACCGATCCTGGCCCCGTTGAGAACGACTGCATTGATGCCAATGAGCGAATAGTCGCCGATCGTGCAACCGTGAAGCATGGCCTTATGCCCCACGGTGACGCCTGTGCCTATTATGAGCTTGATACCTGGATCAGTGTGGAGAACTGCACCATCCTGGATGTTCGAAGCTTCTCCAATTTCAATAAGGTCGTTGTCGGCGCGGAGGACCGCGT
The DNA here is from genome assembly GCA_002354735.1 of Gammaproteobacteria bacterium UBA2679. Classification (GTDB taxonomy): domain Bacteria; phylum Pseudomonadota; class Gammaproteobacteria; order Pseudomonadales; family Oleiphilaceae; genus Allohahella. The sequence goes on from DEMD01000013.1 coordinate 2,093, forward strand.
TGAACCACACACTACTTTTCGCTCTCAACACAATATTACCGATCAAGGTCGCGTTGGGCGCAACAAAATGGCCTGCGCCCTCGAGCGTCGGTTGCTTGTCATCTATTGTGTACATCATTCGAGGTTCTCCGGTTATAGATGGAGGTAATCAGGATACCAGGCGGTCCAGCTCAACCTGCAGATCGCCACTGACGTGACCAAGCATCTGTTCGAAGGCGACATGGAAAAACTCCATGAGCACGACAGCGGTCATACCCCAGATATGATAGCGGCCAAAATACCAGGCAGGCACCTTCAACTCGAGATTGCCAAAGCCGAGATTATCGAGACGCGCAGGCTTTTCATTAAGGAAGAAGGTCAGAGGCACCTTGAAGACGCTTTCAAGCTCAAAGGTGTCAATCCGCATGGGCAACTCCGGCGCGACTGAGCCCACAAACGGTGTGACGAGAATGCCGTGTTTCGACCAGACATCGCTAAGCCTGGCTTGATGCTTGATGCTTGATGCGGGCAGGCCGATTTCCTCGTACACCTCACGGAGAGCTGTCGCTAGCAAGGTAGCATCTCCATGATCCTGCATGCCGCCCGGGAAGGCCACCTGGCCGCGATGCGTGCTAAGGATCTCGGACCGCTTGGTCAGTATAATCTGGGGGTCGTCTTCCTCAGTCAGCAGCATCATCACAGCAGCTCGCGGGAGATTGCTGGTGAGGCTTCGGAACTGGTAACGTTGTAATTTTTCGTAATCGGTCATCCTGTCAATAGTACACTGTGCTGCTTTGACTTTGCCATCGAATCAAACAACCTGGTAAATAGCCTTGAATCAGATTATTCGCTTCTGCATGTCCTGTGGAGAACCTACCCAGAATCGCACGCCTGACGGCGATAACCGTTCGAGAGCCGTCTGCGGCCAGTGCGGCGAAATTCACTACGTCAACCCAAAGATAGTCGCCGGGGCAGTTGCCGTTCATGAGGACCGGGTCCTGCTGTGTCGACGCGCCATCGAGCCGCGAAAAAACTATTGGACGCTACCGGCAGGTTTCATGGAAACCGATGAAACTGTCGCCGAAGCTGCACAACGGGAAACTCGGGAGGAGGCACTGGGCGAAGTCAGGCTCAATGGATTGCTGTCTATTGGCGATGTGCCGCACATCGGGCAGGTACATATGTACTACTTGGGCGAGCTTGTCGATGGCGTCCACGGTGTCGGTATCGAGAGCCTGGAGACCCGCCTTTTCACTGAAGCCGAGGTTCCATGGGAAGAACTGGCGTTTCGAACGGTGACGGAGACGCTTCGCCATTACTTCAGCCTGCGGTCGCGTCCCGGATTCGATGCGACCTCGCCAGGGGCGCCTTATCAGTTCACTGCGCAGTGGAAGCCGGCAAAGTAGCCTTAGCGTCGTCGTTCCTCACCTGATATAGCTCGATAAAGTCATACGCAGGTTCTTCATAGGGGTGCGCGCGCCTGATCGCCGCCTCTACATCTGCAGCCAGCTCGGCCGGAAGCAAGGTTTCAAGCTTGTATTCGTCTACATGCGCCGTCTCGCCTATTTTGCCAATTGCCGGCTCACTGCCTGGCAACGGCCGGAACTGCCCTTCTCCTTTTACGAGCCAGCAGCAACGATCGTAGAGGCCCGAGCGCCCCGCACCTGCTTCAAAAAGCGCTGCTTTGACCTTCTCTAAGGCGGGCTCGGGGATATATACAGTCAACTTCAGCAAGGCAGACCTCCTGAGGGATTATCAGTGGATTTCGCGACATTCCGCTGCGCCGACTTTGGAGCTGGCGACGTCCGGTTCCTGTACAGGACAACGCCAGCTCCTCTCGCTTTAGATCGGCTTGAACAGCCACACCCTCAGGATACATTGAGTTACACAATTGGACCAGGCAGGCCCAATACTGGGCAACTTGAGCTGCAATTTTGTAGTTTTTACAAAATCTGTCTTTCAACGAATCGGTTTTTGTTAATATAGGTGATACTTGAGGATAAGTTCTGGACAAGTTATCCACAGGCCGTGAAAAACGATTCATTTTTAAGGGCTTTCGACCTTTCTCCACAGAAAATGTGGATATCACTGTGGATAGCTTTTTGATGAAAGGCTGTAAGCCTTGTGAACAGGGACTTGTTTCCCAATTGTTCGAGTTTTAACCAATTGCATTTATCTAGTTAAATCAAGATCTTACGAGATAGAAAGATAATTGCAAAGTATTTGCAGGAGGGCTTGACAAAGATTATTTCGGATATGCCATATTGTTGATAAGAGCGCGGACCGAATTGAAAAAAAATGCCAAATTAACGATTTCGGGCTTGCAAAAGACGAACAAAACGCTTCCTGCCTAATTTTTAGACAAAGACATTACATTCAGTAGCAGTTGCTTACATTTAGTTACGTTTTAGCCGTTACGGTTACAGGACCGCACCACCCTGGGGCCACAATGGCGCCAGAGTGGCCCAGGAGAGGCTAGTTGAGAGGCGTATTCAGTGCTTGGCTGCGTTCAAAAACATCTTTGCCCACGGGCTAAACTCTGAAAGCCTCGCTGTTCGGTCGCTTCGCCCTCCATTGTTGGCTCGTGGACTCCAGGAGTGCTGGATCTCCCTGAACACGCGCTCGGGATGAGGCATCATGATAGTCACCCTACCGTCTGCAGTTGTCATGCCAGTGACACCACGAGTCGATCCGCCGGGATTGCTTGGATAACTACTCGCCGGCTTACCTGTCGAATCGACATAGCGAAGAGCGACAAGCTGATGGTTCTGAAGCTCGGCCGCCTGCTTGTCAGTCAGATCTGCACGTCCTTCTCCGTGCGCCACGGCAACTGGAAGAATGGATCCAGCCATGCCATCAAGAAGGATTGACGGCGATCGACAGACCTCGACCATGACAAGGCGTGCTTCAAACTGCTCGGAGCGATTTCGCAGGAAACGTGGCCAGTGATCGGCACCCGGGATCAGGGACTTGATCTGGGCAAACATCTGACAGCCATTACACACGCCCAGGGCGAGCGTATCGGGGCGCTCGAAGAAGGCCTGGAACTCATCCTTGGCGCGAGGGTTGTGAAGAATGGTGTTTGCCCATCCACTGCCCGCTCCAAGAACGTCCCCATAGGAGAACCCACCGCAGGCGACGAGTGCTTCAAAGTCCTTGAGGGAGACTCTACCGGAGAGAATGTCGGTCATATGAACATCGACGCTGTCGAGCCCCATCGATGCAAAGGCGGCCGCCATCTCAAGCTGCCCGTTCACACCCTGCTCACGGAGTACCGCGATGCGCCGACGGCCCTGGCCTCCCGTCACGCCGCTCAGACCTGAACGCTTGACGATAGCCGCCTGTGCCTCGACTTCGCTCATATCAAAGCTTGGTTCGCTGCGCAGGCCGATATCATCGTTGGATTCGATGATGGCGAACTCCTCGTCAGCACACTCGGGGTTGTCGCGCAGCCGTTGAATTTCGTAGCTGGTGCGAGCCCACAGTCGCTCAAGGCTCGCTCTGCTCCGTTGCACTATGACATCATCGGCGAAGCGGAAAATGAGCTGATCGGACTCTGGTACCACCTCGCCTATTTCGAGGTAAGCCTCCTCAAGACCATTCTGCACGAACATCGAATGTACGTACTGAACGTGCCTGGATTCAACCTGAAGCACAGCCCCAAGCTCCTCATTGAAGAGTTCACGTACGATGTGCGACCGTTCCTTCACCCAGCGATCCAGCTGAATGTTCACGCCACAGCGACCTGCAAAGGCCATTTCAGCCAGTGTAGTGAACAATCCGCCGTCGGAGCGATCATGATAGGCACGAAGGTAGTCACCATCATTAAGATGCTGGATGACTTCGAAAAACCAGGCCAGGGTCGAAGGTGAATCGAGATCAGGCGCTATGGCTCCCGTAGCCTTAAACACCTGTGTGAGCGCAGAGCCACCAACCCGATTGCGACCGAAACCGAGGTCGATGAGGATCAGGGTAGTGTCGGCGATCGGTAGGAGCTGAGGGGTGAGACTGCGGCGAACATCATGCACTGGTGCAAATCCGCTGACGATCAGCGACATCGGCGAGATGACGCTGACTTCCTGCTGCATGCCACTGCTCTGGTTCTCGAATGCGCGCTCGCCATCAACCTTCCAGCGTGTACTCATGGACATTGAATCCTTGCCGACCGGAATGGCTATGCCCAGTTCAGGGCACAGTGCCATGCCTACAGCATGGACGGCATCATACAAGGCTTCGTTTTCACCAGGATGTGCAGCCGCAGACATCCAGTTAGCCGAGAGGCGAATATCGGAGAGATGCCGGATACGCGCTGCCGCAATGTTGGTGATGACCTCACCGACAGCCATTCTTGCGCTGGCGGCGGCGTCTATGGTGGCGACAGGCGTGCGCTCGCCCATGGCCATAGCCTCACCGTGAAAGCCAGTAAAACCGGTCATGGTCACGGCGCAATCGGCAACCGGCACCTGCCAGGGACCAACCATCTGGTCGCGGCAGACTTGACCACTGATTGTGCGGTCGCCAATGGTGATGAGAAATTTCTTGCTGGCAACGGCTGGCAGCGAGAGCACACGATCTACGGCTTCGTTGACATCTATACGGGTAGAGTCGAAGGTTGCCTTGGTGAATCCGGTGCGATTAAAGCTGCGCTCCATGCGCGGCGGCTTGCCAAACAGTACCTGCATCGGCAGATCAACCGGCTTGTCGGCGAAATACTGATCGCTCAGGGTGATGTGTTTCTCATCAGTGGCAGTGCCCACTATGGCATAGGGGCAGCGTTCACGAGCACAGATTTGGTCGAAGCGCTCGACAGATGCTTCAGCGATTGCCAATACATAGCGCTCTTGCGACTCGTTACTCCAGATTTCCATCGGCGACATGCCCGGCTCATCAGAGGGGATGTCGCGGATTTCAAACTGTCCGCCACGCCCTGCATCCTTGACCAGCTCGGGCAGAGCATTGCTCAAGCCGCCGGCGCCGACATCATGGATGAACAGTATTGGGTTGGAGCTGCCAAGTTCCCAGCAGCGGTCGATGACTTCCTGGCAGCGCCGCTCCATTTCCGGATTGCCCCGCTGCACTGAAGCGAAGTCGAGGCCCTCACTTGAAGCGCCGCCGCCTACCGACGACGCAGCACCACCGCCAAGGCCGATCAGCATGGCAGGTCCGCCAAGCACGACAAGGCGTGAACCTGCAGGAACTTCGCCCTTCTGCACATGTTCTTCCCTGATAGTACCCAGACCACCGGCCAACATGATCGGCTTGTGATAGCCACGCCATTCGAGGCCGTTCACCGTTGCAGCCTGCATTTCATAGGTTCTGAAATAGCCGCAGAGGTTGGGACGGCCGAACTCATTGTTAAAGGCCGCTGCGCCAATTGGCCCGTCGATCATGATTTCCAGTGGCGATGCAAACCGCTCGGGTCGACCGGGGCTTTCTTCCCAGGGTTGCACGGCACCGGGTATGAAGAGATTCGACACCGTAAACCCGGCGAGCCCGGCTTTTGGCTTGGCGCCACGACCAGTCGCACCCTCGTCACGGATTTCACCACCGGAGCCAGTAGCCGCGCCTGGGAAGGGGCTGATCGCGGTGGGATGGTTGTGCGTTTCCACCTTCATGAGAATGTGAGCCGGCTCTACAACTGCTTTGTACGAGCCAGTGGCAGGATCTGCGAAAAAACGCTCGCCAGTAGATCCCTGGATGACTGCAGCGTTGTCCGAATAGGCCGAGAGAATACCGTCAGGCGCGCTGTTATATGTATTGCGAATCATCCCGAAGAGGGAGTGCGGACAGGCTTCGTCGTCGACGATCCAGCTGGCATTGAAAATCTTGTGTCGGCAGTGCTCGGAATTGGCCTGCGCGAACATCATGAGTTCAACATCCGTCGGGTTGCGTTGCAGCCCTTCGAAGGCCGCGACGAGGTACTCGATCTCATCTGGCGCAAGTGCCAAGCCGAGTTCGACATTGGCCTTTTCCAGGGCGCCACTTCCACCACCAAGTATGTCCACGGTGTCCATGGTACCGGGCGAGCGATGCGTGAATAACAGTGATGCGGCCGCGAATTCGTGGAAGACCGACTCGGTCATCCGGTCATGGAGCAGCGCTGCGATTTGCTTCCTGACCTTACCCTTGAGCTTGTTCTCACTTATTACAGCGTAGGCTGTGCCACGCTCGACACGCGCTATACTGTGGAGCCCACAGTTATGGAGGATATCAGTGGCCTTGGAGGACCAGGGAGAGATCGTACCCTGGCGCGGAAGTACCAGGAAGAGATTGGACTCCCTTGCAGCCGTCGATGATGCCAGTTGTAGATCACGGGGCGCCGCGTCCTTTGGATGATCCGGCCACTGCCCTGCTTCTACATGATCTGCTTCAAGCAGTGTGGCAGCGAGTTGGCGATCGCGAGCACTGAGATCCTGATCGCTTTCAAGAAAATAGACGTGGCGCGCTTCGACATCGGCTATCGTAGTACCATGGGCTTGCTGCAGGCGGTTGAGCAGGCGCTGCTTTCGGAAACTGGAGAGCGCTGACGACCCGTTGAATTCGTGCATAATCGAAGGTTTTTTGACCGGAGCAGGTGGAAAGGAAGGTGAGCATCATAAAGTATTCGCCGGCATCGAGCCAGACTGACTCTCACAGCATTGGACTGTGCTATGAGCCGCCAACCCGCCACCGGCATCTTTGGCGGCCACTGATGATCTGCGTTCTCCTCATTTCCATGCTCTCCGGCTGCACCCGGCCTGATCAGGTCGAGAAAATCAAAAGCGAAGGCGTTCTGCATGTGGCGACCCGTGTCGGGCCATTAACCTATTATGAAACCGATGATGGGCCGGCAGGCTTCGAATACGAGCTGGCCGTGCGCTTTGCCGAATATCTTGGCGTCGAGCCCAGAATTCGTGTGACCCAGGGTGTCCCGGAACTCTACGAGATCATTGGCCAGGGCTTCACCGATATTGCGGCAACCGGACTGAGCCAGCAGGCGGCGCGCAGCCTGCACCCGAAGTTCCGCTTTGGTCCCGTCTATAAACAGTTCCAGCCGCTGGTGCTCTACCGGCGCGGAACCACCAGACCTCGAGAGTTGAGTGACCTGCTGGGTAAGTCAGTGCTGGTTCCGGCCAGGACTGCCCAGATCGACTATCTCATCGATATGCAGGCAAATGACTACCCTCAACTATTGTGGCAGGAGCGTGATACGCTCGATCCTGCCGACATCCTCAGCCTGATCGATGCGCAGGCCCACGACTTCGCAATCATGAACTCGTACGAGTACGGCATTCATTCAGCCATGTTTCCTGAGGTGAGCAAAGCTTTCGAACTCATGGACCCACTGGATGTCAGCTGGGTCTTCCCGCCGGGTAAGGACAACAGCCTGCTTGAAGCAGCCCAACATTTTTTTAACGAGATAGAACAAGACGGCACACTAGCCTTGCTTCGCGAAAGGTATTTCGGCCATATCGATCAGCTCGACTACGTCAATGCGGCGGTTTTTCAGCGCGACGCCAAGGAGCGGCTGAGTCGCTTTCTCGATTTCTTTCTGGCTGCAAGTGCGAAGGAGGATCTCGACTGGCGACTGCTCGCGGCCATGGGTTATCAGGAATCGCATTGGCGCCCCTACGCCCGCTCGCCGACAGGTGTCCGAGGATTGATGATGCTGACCTTGCGGACCGCGAAGGAAGTTGGCATCAAGAACCGTCTTGATCCTGAGTCCAGCGTTCGTGGCGCTGCGGTCTATCTGAGAGGCTTGCGCCAGCGCCTCGACGAGGACATCGTGGAACCTGATCGTACCTGGTTCGCGCTGGCTGCCTATAACGTGGGTATCGGTCATGTCAGGGATGCGCAGGAAATCACCCGTCAGAAAGGCGATGACCCCAATAAATGGGTCAACGTCATGAAGTATCTGCCGCTGCTGCAGAACAGGGAATACTATGAGAAAACCCGTTACGGCAAGGCCCGTGGCTGGGAACCCGTACATTATGTGCAGAATATCCGGCGCTTCTATGATGTATTGGCCTGGCTTGACGATACAGGACGGCTACATGACATAATCTCGAGGGAGGCCAGCGAGACATTGAAGGCCTTCGCAGCAACAGGACAGGTTGATCCTGATTCTATGGCCGGAACCACCCCACTTCATACTACGGCAGGCGATGATGCAAGCGCCGAGGCCGGCACGGATCCGGCGAGACGGGTCTTGCTTGAGCAGGTGTCCGGTGGCTTCATACTTGCCATGTAGATGTATGATATCAGATTGAAAAACAACAACCCGTGAGCTCCAATCATGCCCAGTATTCTATCGCGCCTGTTCAAACCCCGTTGGCAGCACGCCGATCCCACCATTCGCGCCGAAGCGCTGAGCCAGCTTGAGTGGGCGCGCGAAGCGGATCGAAAGATCCTGCTGCAGGTGCTCGCGGAAGACAGCGCAGAACAGGTCGTGGCCGCTGGCCTCGCACAGATACGGGACGCGGGCGTACTGCTCAATTTTGCCGGCCACCCTGAACCCTCAATTGCCGAGATCGCTGAAAGACACATCACCTCACTGAAAGGCGAGGCTCTGACTGCACTCATCGAATACTTTGAACAGAACTTTGCCCAACTTGACGAGGCACGACAAAGTCGCCTGCTGCACCTGCTGCTGACACATGAACAATCCGGCCTGCAGTCGCAGGCGCTGCTCGATCACGCGGCGAACTGCAACGAGGCCTGCGTTGCGCATGTCGCCATGCATCATCCCAGAGGCCAGGTACGGCAGCAGGCGGCGGCGCTGTTGAGCGATGTCGAACTGCTTGAGCGAACAGCACAGGTGCTGCGCCGCAAGGATAAAGGCGCCTATGCCATCGTCAGGAAAAGGATCGACTCGGCGAAATCTCGTGCCGAAGCGTTAAACCAGTCTCTGCAGGGTCTTTCTGGCATTGCACATGAACTCGAAGCCATGATCCAGAGCGAATCCTGGTACCGGCTCGACGAGCGACTGCCAGGCCTGCGCAAGCGATTTCAGGACCTCACCCTCGCAGGGCCGGCGGACGAAGCGCAGCTAGTAGAGTTGACCCGGCGCGTGAACGAACTACTGGGCCAGGCTGAGCAACTGGTACAACGGGTGGATCGCAAGCTTGCACTAAAGGAAACAATAGAGGCGCTACACCAAACGCTCGACCAATTGGAAGCTTCGCCCCCAACTGCGAATCAAGCGCCAGCACTCGCTGCGCTCATCAGCACTCAGACTACCCGCTGGGCAAATGCCTGCGAGGAAGCGGCCTACGATAAACCGCCAGCTGACTTGGCCAAAGCTTTCGATGAGGCCATGGGGCGTCTCGAAACCATGCAACAGTCGCTGATGCGTGCTTCACAGGCAGCCCAGGCCGAGGCGGAGCTCGAGGCAAAGGCGGCGCGCGCCGAAAAAGAGGAGGCCCCGTCTGAAGAGCAGCAAGAGGCTGCCAGAGTCGCAGCTGCGCGTGCTCAGGCGGTGGCGGAGCTGCGGGATCGACTTGGGGGTCATAAAACAGAACTCGCGGCGCTGTTGGCACAGTGCGAGCAAGCACTCGAGGACGGTCAGACTTCTCAGGCCGCGCAACAGCTGAAGGACTTCGATGAGCGCGTCACTGCAATCGAAAGCGCTGCAGGTGATGCGGCTGGTCGTGACGGCATCAGACTTACCAAGGAATTTGTCCGTTCACTTGATGCTGAGCGGAGAACTTTGGGGCAGAAACTGCATGAATTGCGCACGTGGGCCTCTTTTGCCACGCAGCCGAAACAGGAAGCGCTACTGGAACAAGCAGAGCGACTCGACTCGATGTCAGTTGCACCCAGAGACAAGGCACAGCGCATGAAAGCCTTGCGAGAAGAATGGAATCAGTTGGGCCCCTGCCCAGACAAACGTCTGTATGGTCGATTTCAGTCAGTCATGAATTCGATACAGAAAAGCTGCAGTGCCTATTTCGAGGAAGAAAAGCGCTTACGAGCGCTGAATAAGCAAAAGCGCGAAGAGATTCTCGCTGCGCTCGGCAAACTCATGGAACAAAGCGATCCTAAAGATGTTGAGCTATCAGCACTCGAAACTATAGTGGAGCAGTCCAAGAAGGAGTGGCGGGCGGCTTTTCCTGTCGACCGGCGTGACGAGAAAAACCTGCAGTCAGCTTTCGATGCCCTGATCGCCCAGGTCGAGGCGCCACTGATCACCGCCCGTGAAACGGGAAAGGCAGGCCGTCTGGCGTTGATAGAAGAAATAGCGACACTGCTCGAAAGCAGTTCGGACGGCGAGGTTGAGCAAGTGACGAACGCCGTCAAGGCCGCTCAGGCACGATGGAAGGCCCTGCCCCAGACATGGCGAAAGGATGATCGACAGCTCTGGCTGCAGTTCAGAGCGCTCTGTGACAAGAGTTTTGAACGACGGAGCGAGGTGGCAGCAGGCAACCGGGACTCACGTCGCCAGTTCGAGCAGGCGATAAGCTCAAGCCTCGATACCCAGGCCAAGCGCTTGTCCCACCTGGTCACACAAATGAAGGCCGAGGCTCTTTCTACGAGTGACCGACAGGCGCTCGAAAGTGAACTGTCCGCAGTCGAAGCTGAAATACGTGTAGTAGGTTCAGAGCTTCGGGCAGGTGCGAAAAACGACGCTGGCGAATCGTCACGGCGCGCGTCACCTAGTGGCAGGGGTACTGATTCCAAGCTTGAAAAGCGCGTCGACATGCTGCTTGCAGAGGTAAACGATGCCAGGAAGCACCTCGAATCCAGCCAGACTGAAGCTGTGTGGCGTAAGCTTGTTCAGTTCGCCCGAGCGCTCGGCGATGACAGGGAAAGCGGGGCTGCAAGCGACCCTGAGTCACTGCTGAGCATTGTTGTTCAAAAGGTATTCGGCTCCGATCAAAGTGCCGACTGGTTAGACAAGGCCCACATACTGCATGAAGCGAGGCGATTGCTAGGCGAACTTGAGAAGGGTGCCGACGCGCAGCTACTCGAAGCCAGCCTGCGACAGTCGATCGTGCGAGCAGAAATCGCAACCGGTGTGGACTCACCCGCAGCCGATCAGCCGGTTCGGATGTCTCTGCAGATGCAGCGTCTGGCAGAAATTGGCCAGCGCAACCGACCAGCAGCGGAGGCGGCGTATTCGGCTCAGCGAGGCTCGCCAGCCGAGCTGGAGGGCTTTCCGGAGACCCTCCTTACGGAATTCGAGCGGGGTGCCGCTGCTGTTGTGGCGCTACAGTCGCTAGACGCCTCAGCGGCCAGTGACACGACCGCACTTAGCGATCTCTTTACGACCCGCTGGCAGAATCTGCATGCTCGGGCGTGATTTTGCGAATGGCCTCGCGAACACTCTCGGCGACTGCGTCACGCATCTTACGGAGGTCATCAGCCTGAAGGAAAAAGGCCATATCCACACTATGGCGGATGTACCGTGGAGGTAAGCTGTTGAGCGCGACGCAGGCCATGTCGCAAACCTTGTCCTGATCAGGCTCTCGCCCTTCCAGTTGCAGCGCCAGTTCCTCTATGACCATCCGCTCATAATAGTTGTACATATTGTCTAGCACTGTCACTTGTCTTTCTCCGTTTCGACTTACAAGGCTTTTCCGAAGTCTAGCCCAGTTCTGGGCTTTTGTTAGACTTCAGAGAGCGGCCAGAACAGGCAAAGTATGGTCACGGTGCTGAAGCCGACGATGATATTCATCGGAATGCCGACTCGTAGAAAATCATTGAAGCGATACCCACCAGGACCATACACCATCAGGTTGGTCTGATAGCCAAGTGGGGTCGCAAAACTTGCTGAAGCCGCCATCATGATGGCGAATACAAAAGGCTCGGCGTTGAGGCCAGACTGCTCCACCAGGCTCAGTACGATCGGCAGCATGATGACAGCTGCGGCATTATTGGTGATCACTTCGGTCAATAAAGACACGGTCACATAAGCTAACAGCAGCAGAAGCCATGGGCGGCCATCGCTGATTTCGGTCAGCTGCGAGGCTACGAAGCCCGCCACCCCAGTTTTTTCAAGCGCTGCGCCGAGCGCCAGGGAAGCGGCTATCGTGATGAGCACCTCGAGGTCAAGGCTCCGCTCCGCCTGTGAAACCGTGCAGCAGCCGGTCAACAACATCAGACCAGCACCCATGAGCGCGGCATTGAGCATCGACAGGATGTCAAAGGTTGCGGCGAATACGAGCGCGAACAGTATGATCCACGAAAGAATCGCCCTGCTGTGGCGTGGAGTCTCTTTCTCGAGATCGCTGATCAGCAGGAAGTCCTTGTTATAGCGCTGGCGGCTTACGAAGGCCGGCCGCGCTTCGAGGAGCAGAGTGTCGCCGGCTTTCAACTTGATGCTACCAAGATTGCCTTTTACCCGCTCGCCGTGCCTGGCCACCGCCAGCACGACTGCGCCGTATCGATCACGAAATTGGGCTTCACGAATGGCGAGTCCAACAGCTGAGCAATGCGGCGAGACCACCACTTCGACGAGACAGCGCTCTGCCCTGTCAGTTCGCAGGGAGCTCGTCGGTGTCTGGTCAGTCGAGGGAATGATGCCTTTCACCCGTAACAAGTCCGAGATCGCTTCTGTGTCACCAGCGAAGACCAGGCGGTCGCCGCCCCGCAGCGTTTCTTCAGGCGAGACGGCGGTGAGGATGTTCTGGTTACGCTCGATCTCTACCAGGAAGACGCGTTTGAGGTTGCGTAAGCCAGCAGACTGTATCGATGCACCGACGAGCGGCCCATCGTGAGCGACCTGCACCTCCAGCGTGAACTCGCGAAGATTTTCAAAGGTCTCCTTTCTGTTTCGATTTGGCAGGAGCCTGGGGAATGCGAGCCACATGAACAGCAGTCCGATAACCGCGACAGGCAGGGCGACGGCCGTAATGGAGAACAGCGAAAAGCCTTCCTGGCCGGTCAGGGTCTGGTATTGGCCGTCCACGATGAGGTTGGTGCTGGTACCGATCAATGTGATGGTCCCGCCAAGGATAGCGGTATAACTGAGCGGAATCATCAGTTTCGAGGGACTTATATCGATCTTCCGAGCCCATGCCGAGACAGCTGGAATCATGGTCGCGACAACCGGGGTGTTGTTCAGGAAGGCGCTGAGAATAACGACGGGCGCACTCATTCGCGTGAGCGCAGCACGATGGCCGCTGGGGGTTCCAAGCACACGATTGACGAGGATATCAATGCCGCCCGAACCATGGATGCCGCAGGCAACGACGAACATGGCCGCCACGGTGATCAAACCGCTGTTGCTGAAGCCAGCGAGAGCCTCCGCCGGCGTGAGCAAGCCGGCAACGCTAAGAATGGTCAGAGCGCCCATCATTGCAACATGCGCTCGTATCTTTGTTAATGCGAGAAGCAGCAGAACGCTCACCGTGAGCGCCAAAGCAAACCAGCCTTGCCATTGCATTCGAAAGACTCTCCCTACCTGTAAAAAGTGAAGGGACTATATAGGGAGATCTTTAGGCACGGAAGAAATTAAGAGCTATCTACTTAGATTGCCTTTTCTTTTTAACCGGCGGCGGGGCCAGGAGCTCTAAAGCTGCTGGTGACTGGTAGAAATCTGCCAGCCGTCGTCTGACGATAGCTTCGAGCTGTCCACTCTCTTTCAGGGCTGTCATGAGCGATGGCAGCAGAGGTTCGACCTCTGTCAAAATACGCTCTGAGGTCACGTCAAAATCGTCCAGCAGCAGACTGAGATCACCCTCACCATACTTGGTGAAGATGTAGTCGACGATCATCTCATAGCTGTCTTTGAAATATGGCGTGGTTCTAAAATTGAGCCAAAACTCATAACCGAGCACCACGAATTCAGAGAGGTCGATGCTATCCATCCCCTCCTGAATTTCGCCAAGGGTCTTGTTCTCTGCAATATCCCAAAGATCCATCGCAGACTCTCTGAGATCTTCATCGGTAAAGGATTCAAAGAAGGACTTGCTTTCACGCAAGAGGAAGCCAATGTTCTTATTGATGAATTTCTTGATATTTTCTTCGACGGCACTTTCGAGATTTGGCATGGTCTTGTTCATGACCCCGCGCCCCATCTTGAGCATCGACGAGACGCCCCTGACGTTCATCATGCTGGCGTCGGCGATGTAGCGCGCAATAGCCTTGTAAATCACACCGGAAATCAACTCCCTGTAGATAGGCAGGTCGATGATGTGATTAATGCCTTTCATACGCTGCTCACGCAGTTCGAGCACCTTGTCTGCAAAGCCTGCGAACTGGACTGTGCTCATGATCTGCTTGAGGCGAGTCTGGCGATGAGCTTCAGAAGTAAAAAGATGTGTCGCGGCTTCTCCGGCGATTTCGACGCCGGCACCTGAAATTTCGCGGTCGACGACGTTACGCCGAATGATATCCTTGACCTGCTGGGCCGTCACGATCTCTTCAAGACGCCGCCCCCGAAGCCACGTCATCAGCTCATGCAACTCAGTCCTGAGCCATTGGCTCAGGCTTTCACTGTCGAAGCGGTCCAGCTCGTGCGCAACATGGCGCTCCAGCAACTGTGCTGCCACTGAATCGGGTGGCTGCGACATATATTTTCCCTGCTCGTTATCTAGCTGTTTATCATGAAGCAAGCGTCCGCTGCCCAGTAAACCTGCCGAGCATTCGATTGACGACGCCGCCTACCTTATCAAGAGCACCGCCCGGCTCAGTCAGACTATCCGGCACTGAATGTTTGAGAATTCGAGTGACTACGGTCTTGTACTGATTGAGGAAGGTGTCCGTGTTGTACGGGACGCCGTAGCGTCGGCAGATCTCTTCCACTCGACCTGCAATTTCCGGATACCGGTGCGCAGGTATGTCGGGATACATGTGGTGTTCGATCTGGTAACTCAAGTGACCGCTCATGATATGCAGCCACCGCTTGCCAGTAAAGTTACTTGAGCCCAGCAGCTGCCGATAGTACCACTGCCCCCTGGTTTCATCCTCGCACTCCTCTTCGAGGAAGGTTTGCGCGTCTTCCGTAAAGTGTCCGCAGAAAATGATGGTTGAGGTCCAGAGATTACGATTGAGATTGGCAATCAGGTTGCCAGCAAAAACCTTAGGTGCGAACGGCCCTGCCAGCAAAGGAAACAGCACGTAGTCTTTGCCGAGCTGATGACTGGTCTTGTCGACGAAGCGCTTGAGGAAAGGGATCTTGTCCAATGGCTTGACGGTGCCCTTGCGTATATTGTCGATTTCAAGCTCATGCAGTGCAACGCCCCACTGGAAGAACACCGACAATGCGAGATAGTTGCCGAACTGTGTCAGGTGCCAGGGCTTCCAGGGCTCATCTCTGCTCAAACGCATCAGACCGTAGCCGTAATCACGATCCTTGCCGATGATATTGGTGAACGTGTGATGTTCATAATTATGATAGTGCCGCCATGATTCGGAGTCACAGACAATATCCCACTCATAAGCGCGTGAGTTCAGCTCAGGATCGTTCATCCAGTCGTACTGGCCATGGAGGACATTGTGACCGACCTCCATGTTCTCGAGTATTTTGGAGAGCGACAGCAGACCCACTCCGGCAGCCCACGACAACGGGGTCAGGCTGAAGTGAATAAGCGCGCGGCCTGCGATTTCGGCATACCTCTGGCGACGCACGACACTACGAATGTAGTCCGCATCCCGCTGCCCGAGATCAGCCATGACTTCATTGCGCAGCTCGTCGAGCTCAGCGCCAAAACTGTCAAGTTCTTCTCGTGTCATCAGACTAAGTGGCCTGGTCTGCATATCCATATTGTGTACTCCTTTGCGGGGCTCGAGCTTAAATTGGTGAAAGTGTCTGTTCGGTCGGCGACGCGCAGGCCTTACCAGCCTGCGATCGAAACCTGACCGATGGGTACTGAAATACATGCCTGCACAGGAACACCGGGCTCTGAATCGATTTCACCTGTCAGGCGGTTATAAACCGGTCCGGATGCTTTTTCGCATAGACATTCCTTACAGATGCCACTGCGGCAGCCGAACTTGGGCCTCAGGCCTGCTGCCTCACCGAGTTCCAGCAAGGTCTTGCCGCCTTCCGACTCGATGCTGCCACCGCTGCGCGCGAAATGGAGCGTGGCTTTGGCATTCGTTGAGAGGGCTGAAGCGGGTACTGCCGCGCCAAAACTTTCGATGAAGACTGCTTCCGGCGCCACACCAAGCGCAGTGGCCTCTTCTGTTACGAGGGTCATAAAGCCCTGGGGGCCACAGATGTGCACTGAACGCTGCGCGATATCAGGCACCAGCTTGAGAAGCTTTTCCTTTGACACGAGACCATCGGTGTCGGTGTGCACAATATCGAGCTTCAAACCGGGATGCCTTTCTGCCAACAGCTGCAAACGGCTGGAGAATATGACTTCACGTTCATTGCGAACAAAGAAGGTCAAGTGGGTGTCGGCCATCGGCTCATGTTGCAGCCGCGTCTCCAGCATGGACATGATCGGGGTGATACCGCTACCTGCAGCGACGAAAAGCGGGGCCTTGATGCGATCGGATCCCAGGCGTTCGCGGGCCGTTTCGAAATTGGCAAGGGTGAACTCGCCGTTGGCCGGCGCAAGATGAATGAGATCACCCACTTGGCAATGCTCAGCCAGCCAATTCGAGACCCGACCACCTTCGACCTGCTTGATCGTGATGCTGATACAGCCGGTTTTTTCAAGTTTCGACGGCGCACACGACATGGAGTAATTCCGACTGATGCGAACACCGTCAATCTCTATTTCAATCCGCGTATATTGGCCAGCTTCGAAGCTGCCCCAGCGACGTGCCGGTCGAAGAACATAGCTACGAACGGTGTCGGTTTCTTGCGTGATGGCGACTACCGCGGCGGGCACCCGGGCCTGGTTGAGCCTGGGGTCTATTTCACATAACAGGAAATTGAGATAGCTTCCCAGGAGGCCTGGCGGCAAAATACCAGGCGTCTCCCTGACGCGTTCATGCAGGGTAGACACCGACGCTTCAAGAGTGCGTGCTATGGCGTGCAGGGCATGGTAACCAGTGACCAGCAATGGCATGGCTCCTGTAATAGGCATGAGATGACTCCGACCCGATGCAAGGGGACTTTGTGTACAAGTGTGCACTCACTTTATGCCGAAGCACCATCTCAGTCAACATCTGTACACTGAAATTTGTGGTCGTTTTATACCTATTCATCACTTATATGGGGGCTGTAGGCCGAAAGTATGAGTAGCGTGCTCGGTAATTGCTCGCATTCTGGCGGGCCAGCCTGGCAATAGTGTACAATTGGACACAACTAACCGGTAGTGAACGCGCTATCGCCCTAACTTCAAGCGCATGGTGACCCTCTGGACAGTCAACGCATCCTGAGTCGTGAAGAAAAGAAGCGACAGACTCGCCAGTCTCTGGTCGACGCTGCGCTCACTCTGGTGGGGAACGGAGAAAACTTTACCGGGATCAGCATCAGGGAGGTTGCGAAGAATGCCGGCGTCGTGCCCACCTCGTTCTATCGTCATTTCACCGACATGGAGGAGCTGGGCCTCGATATCGTAGACGACCTGGGCATGATGCTTCGTCGCAAGTTGCGTGGCGTACGTCAGGCGGACGGCTATTCGGGTGAGCTGACGAGAAGTTCAGTAGAACTCTTCACCGACTTCGTGTGTCGCCATCGCAATCACTTCTATTTCATGTATCAGTGCCGGGCCGGCGGCACAGTGAGATTGCGGGCAGCCATCCGCAACGAGCTCAGCTTTTTTGCCAATGAGCTGGCCTCCGATATACGTCAGCTTCACATGCTGGGGGACGTCGATAGCGCTGACCTTCAAATGATTTCGCAACTCATCGTCGCCGCCGTTTTCGAAAGCACCACTGACCTGCTCGACCAGGTCGACTCCAGTCCGACCTTCCGCCAGGAGTTTGTGGATCTGACAGTGAAAAAGCTGCGACTGATATGGCTGGGTGCTGAACGCTGGCGATCTCGTATTCCGGGTAACTGAGCAGAGCTGATACCTTCGGCGTATACCGGTAAGCGCTGCGCTTTTGCGGCGACGGCCATACAGGAGCAGCACGAGCGCATGAAGACACCCCGGTTTGCGAACTACTTGAAGGAAACCTTTAGCGACTGGCTCGCTGACGACGCCTTTCAGAAAAGTGCTGCCCTAGCCTACTATTCGATCTTCTCCATTCCCGGCCTGGTCATCATCGTCATTACCTTGGCCAGCCTTGTGTGGAGTCCACAATACGTCAATCAGGTAGTGGCAGAGCAGATCGCCAACACTGTTGGCCCCGAGGCCGGGCAACAGATTGCCACCATGGTCGAGAACTCGCGCAAGGAGACCAATTCCCTGCTGGCCATGATCGCTGGCATCGCAACCCTGGTATTCGGGGCGAGTGGCGTGTTCAGTCAGCTGCAGAAATCCATCAACGCCGTCTGGGGCGTGGAAGTCGATCCATCTGCCGGCTTCAAGCAGATGGCCCTCGGCCGCATCACGGCATTCAGTATTGTGCTCGTAATCGCATTCCTGATGATTGTATCTCTGATGATGTCAGCCGCGCTCGCGCTGCTGAACGGGTGGATAGAATCACAGCTGCCAGGTTTCCCTACGGTGATCTTCTTCCTGTTGAATAATCTGCTGAGCATTGCGGTACTGACCATTTTCTTCGCGCTGATGTTCAAGGTGTTGCCGGATGCGAAGGTACAGTGGCGTTCTGTCTGGCTCGGTGCACTGCTCACCAGCGTTCTGTTCACTCTCGGCAAATTTCTGCTCGGATTCTACTTTGGAAAGTCCGACCCTGAGGCCGCCTTCGGCGCGGCAGGATCCATCATCCTCGTGATGCTCTGGGTGTACTACACAAGCCTCATACTCCTGTTTGGCGCAGAGTTCACCCAGGTGTTTGCGCGCAACAATGGCCACGGTGTGCAGCCGGCACGACATGCACGACACGATGCTGCGTATCGTCTTCAGGCCCTGAAGACTGCAGCGGCGCAACAGGACAATGCCACAGTCAAGAAGCTCGCAGACGACCTCTAGCATCCCACCCCCTTCCGGACGGCAGCCAGACTGCCGTCCCTGGCCGCAGTGGTCAGCCCGAATGTCGGATTACGTCATACCTGACCTCAGACGCTTGCTCTAAGGTAGGGCCAGCGTTCAAACCAATTTTTCGGAGCACCTGGCCATGACACAACACGCCTTCATCTATGATGCCGTGCGCACACCACGAGGCAAAGGCAAGCAAGACGGCTCACTGTACGAAGTCAAGGCTGTCGACCTGCTGGCTACAGCGCTGCGCGCGATCAAAGACCGCAATCAGCTTGATACCAGTCACGTGGATGACATCGTGATGGGATGTGTGACAGCCGTCGGTGATCAGGGCGCTGACATAGCGAAGACAGCAGCCTTTGTCGCGGATTGGGATGAGCGAGTGGCTGGCGTCACCCTGAATCGCTTCTGTGCTTCGGGTCTTGAGGCCGTGAATCAGGCCGCTGCACGAGTGCGTAGTGGCTGGGAGCAGCTCATCTTAGCCGGCGGCGTGGAATCCATGTCGCGCGTGCCGATGGGCAGCGACGGCGGCGCCTGGGCGCTCGATCCCGCGACCAACCTGAAAACAGCGTTCGTGCCGCAGGGGATTTCTGCCGACCTTATTGCGACGATTGAACATTTCAGTCGTGATGAGCTGGACCGCTTCGCATTGTCATCGCAGCAGAAGGCTGCAGCCGCCTGGAAAGCCGGACGCTTTGACAAGAGCGTGATTCCCGTTGTCGATGCCAACGGGCTGACGATACTGAAGCATGATGAACTCGTTCGTGCTGATGCCAGCATGGAAGCGCTATCAGGTTTGAAAGCATCTTTCCAGATGATGGGCGACATGGGCTTCGATGCCGTTGTCAGGGATAAATATCCCTGGGTCGAGCGAATCGATCATCAACACACGCCTGGCAACTCATCGGGCATCGTCGACGGTGCTGCGGCCGTGCTTATCGGTTCAGAGCAACTTGGTCGATTACTCAAACTGCAGCCGCGAGGGCGCATCATTTCTGCTGCGGTCACCAGCACGGACCCCACCATCATGCTCACTGGGCCGGCACCTGCTGCCAGGATCGCGCTCGAGCGAGCCGGCCTCGCAGTCGCAGACATCGACCTCTTCGAAGTCAACGAGGCCTTCGCCTCGGTAGTGCTTAAATTCCAGCGCGAGCTCGATGTGCCAATGGAGAAGATAAACGTCAACGGCGGGTCGATCGCCATGGGCCACCCACTTGGCGCGACCGGTGCGATGCTGGTCAGCACACTGCTCGATGAACTCGAAGCACGGCAGCAGCGCTATGGCCTTATCACGCTTTGCGTCGGCGGCGGCATGGGCATCGCCACCATTATCGAACGCAGCAATGACTTCCATTGATTCGACCAACTACAGAGGCTACACAATGAGCGCCATACAGTATGACCGCAGAGACGATGGCATCGTCGTGCTCACCATGGATATGCCGGGTCAGTCGGCCAACACCATGAACCAGGACTTCCGCGACGCTTTTGGTCAATGCGTCGAACGACTGCTTGCCGAAAAAGCAGATATCGCCGGTGTGATCGTCGCATCAGCCAAATCTACCTTTTTCGCGGGCGGCGATCTCAAGGAGCTCATAGCGGTACAGCCAGCTGATGCCGAACGCTTCATGAGCATGCTGACCGAGCAGATCACCAAACCGCTCCGTCTACTGGAAACGCTGGGCAAACCGGTCGTCGCGGCTATCAATGGCGCAGCTCTCGGTGGCGGCTGGGAGCTCGCGCTTGCCTGCCACGGCCGTATTGCGGTAGCCGGGCAGAACCACCGTGTCGGCCTGCCCGAAGTGACGCTCGGACTGCTGCCGGGTGGTGGTGGCTGCACGCGGCTACCCCGCCTGCTCGGTATTGAAAAGGCGCTGCCGCTGCTCATAGAGGGTCAACAGCTCACAGTTGAGAAAGCGCTCTCCATGGGGCTACTGGACGGTGTAGTCGACAGCACCGGTGAGCTTATCGAGGCGGCCGTCGCCTGGATAAAGGCTCATCCACAGGCAAAACAACCCTGGGATGACAGGGCATACAAGATGCCCGGCGGCAGCCCCGACAGCCCGAAGGTCGCGCAAATGCTGGCGATCGCCCCCGCCATGCTGAAAGCGAAGACCAAGGGCTGCTACCCTGCCCCTGAAGCCATCCTGAGCACCGTCGTCGAAGGCGCCAAGGTGGACTTCGAAACTGCACAGCGTATTGAAAGTCGATATTTTACTCAGCTGGTCACAAGCCAGGTAGCCAAGAACATGATAGGCACCTTCTGGTTTCAGCTTAACGATGTCAAAGGCGGCAAGAGCCGACCTCAAATCGAGACGGGCGGTGACAAGGCGTACAAGGTCAGCAAGGTCGGTGTGATTGGTGCCGGCATGATGGGCGCAGGAATCGCTTACGCAACTGCTACGAAGGGCATTCAGACTGTACTTAAGGACGTCTCGCAGGAGCAGGCGGATAAAGGCAAGGCCTACACACAGAACCTGCTGGACAAGAAGCTGCAGCGCAAGCGCATCTCTCAGGAGCAGCGGGACGAACAGCTCGCGCTGATTGAACCAAGCATATCCGCGAATGCGCTCGAAGGCTGCGATCTCATTATCGAAGCAGTGTTCGAGGATAGCGAGCTAAAGGCGAAGGTGACTCGTGAGGCTGAGCCAATGCTTGCACCGGGCGGCATCTTCTCGACCAACACCTCGACAATTCCGATTTCACAGCTGGCGAGCGCCTCGGAAAAGCCAGCAGATTTCATAGGCCTTCATTTCTTCTCGCCGGTCGACAAGATGCAGCTCGTCGAAATCATCAAGGGTCAGAAGACTTCGGATGAAACGCTGGCGAAGGCCTTCGATTTCGTGATTCAGATCGGCAAAATTCCAATCGTCGTGAATGACAGTCGAGGATTCTTCACATCCCGCGTCTTTGGCACATTCGTCAACGAAGGTATTACCATGCTCGGCGAGGGCATCCACCCTGCCAGCATAGAAAATGCGGCACTGCTCGCCGGGATGCCGGTCGGTCCTCTGGCCATATCTGACGAAGTCAGCCTGAAACTCATGCGGCATATTCGTCGCCAGACGGAAGCCGATATCAAGGCGGATGGTGGTACATATCAGAAGCACCCCGCCGAGGCCGTCATAGACGTGATGGTCGACGAGTTCAAACGTACTGGCAAGGCTGATGGCGGCGGCTTCTATGACTATCAAGTCAAACTGGCCAATGGTAGCCAGGGCAAGCGCCTCTGGAGCGGAATAGTGGATCGCTGGACCGATCATGAGCTGACACGCGCGACTGAGCTGCAGACTTTGAAGGACCGCTTTCTATATATTCAGGCGCTGGAGACCGTACGGTGCCTTGATGAAGGCGTGCTACACAGTGTGGCTGATGCCAATATCGGCAGCATTTTCGGCATAGGCTTTGCCCCATGGACTGGTGGGGCACTGCAGTTCATCAATCAGACGGGGTTGAAAGCATTCGTCGCACGCAGCCTTGAACTCATGGCAGCGTCTGGTGAACGTTTCGTACCACCCGCCAGCCTTAAGGCCAGGGCACAGATGGGAAAACAGTTCAGCTGATACGCACGCTGCAAGTCACAGATATACAAATAAGAAACGTTGCTAGTGAGAGAGTTTATGATAGCCTAGACTGAATCGTGTACATTTTCACAATGGTCGATCACATGCCTCAGCTTCTTCGTGCAAGTCGCCGCTTTCGCGGCGCGCCTTCTTCCCGCTCACTGACATCAGGGGGCGGCTCCGGATTCCGTCTTGCGGGCGTCGCGCTTTTGTTTGCCTTGTGGAGCGGCGGACCGGCGTTTGCCTTGCAGGAGCCGCAAGCCGAAAGCGGTGTGACCGATCGTGAAGCCTTCCTGGCGGAAAAACTTTCGCCCAGCGTGGCCCAGGAAAAGGTCAGCCGGGACATCGCAAGACAGCTGCAATATAGCCACTACCGCACCCTGCGCATCGATCGTGAGGTCTCGTCCAAGGTATTCGATAATTATCTCAACTACCTTGATGGGCAGAAACTCTATTTTCTGGAAAGCGACATCAAAGAATTCGAGATCTATCGTCATCGCCTGGACGGTGCCCTCAAAACCGGACAGCTCGACCCCGCTTTCCGCATTTATAACCGTCTTCAGGAGCGTCTTTACGATCGCATCAACTATGCGCTGAGCCTGCTTGAGCAGGATAGTGACAAGCTGGACTTCGAGAAGGACGAAACCATTCTGGTCGACCGGGCTGAAGAGTCCTGGCCAGCCGACGAAGCGGAAATGAATGAAATCTGGCGCAAGCGCGTCAAGAACAGCATCTTGAGCCTGGAGCTTACTGGCAAGAAAGATGACGAAATCAAGAAGACCCTGCGAAAGCGCTATGAGAGTCAGCTTCGTCGTGCGAGCCAGACCCGCAGTGAAGATGTGTTTCAGGGTTACATGAACGCTTTCACTGGCGTGTATGACCCCCACACCCAGTATTTCAGCCCACGTGTTTCCGAGAACTTCAATATCAACATGTCGTTGTCGCTCGAAGGTATCGGCGCGGTTTTGCAGACAGACGATGAATATACGAAAGTTGTGCGACTGGTACCCGCTGGTCCCGCCGACAAGGCAGGCCAGCTCAAGCCTGCCGATAAAGTCGTAGCAGTCGGTCAGGATGATGACGGAGAACTGGTCGACGTGGTTGGCTGGCGACTCGAAGAGGTCGTTGACCTGATTCGCGGCCCCAAGCAGTCTATCGTGCGCCTGAAGGTCATACCTGCGAATGCTGCAAGCGATGATGAAACGAGAGTGCTCAAGATCGTCCGGGATCGTGTAGCGCTCGAGGATCAATCGGCCAGCAAGGAAGTGCTCGACATCGAGCGCGACGGCAAGAACTACAAGGTGGGTGTGATCGAAATCCCGACCTTCTACGCTGACTTCAAGGGCGCGCAACTCGGCGATCCTGACTACAAGCACACCACGGCCGATGTCAGAAAGCTGCTCAAGGAGCTTGAGCAGAGTAATATCGACGGCCTGGTCATTGACCTGAGGAACAACGGCGGCGGCGCGTTACAGGAAGCCATCACGCTCACAGGCCTGTTCATTCCGCAGGGACCGACGGTGCAGGTTCGCACCAGTGATGACCGCGTAGCCGTTCATAACGATCCAGACACGAGCATCGTATACGGTGGCCCACTAGTCGTATTGGTCAACCGAATGAGTGCGTCTGCCTCTGAAATTTTCGCTGCCGCCATCCAGGATTATGGCCGCGGCCTCGTGGTAGGTAACCAGACCTTTGGCAAGGGCACCGTGCAGTCAGTGCGGAACCTGGCGAGCGGTCAGCTCAAGATCACCGAGTTCAAATTCTATCGCGTGTCCGGTGGCAGTACTCAGCACAGTGGTGTCCTGCCCGACATCACCTTCCCATCAGCCATTGATGTGGCAGAAATTGGCGAAGATGCCTTGCCCGAGGCCCTGCCCTGGGACCAGATTGCTGCCGCTGATTTCGATCGGGTCAGCTCGTTCGACATGTATCTTCCAGAGCTCGCGCGCAAGCATGAAAGCCGGATGCTGAAGAACAAGGAATACCAGGCCATTCTGGAGGAGATCAGCTTCCTGGCTGAAGCCAAGGCCGAAAACGAGTTGAGTCTGGTGCTGTCCAGCAGAAAGGCGCAGCTGGAAAAGCAGCGCAAGAAGGAACTTTCTGTGGTCAATGCCAAGCGAAGTGCGCGTGGCGAAGAAACGTTCAAGGACTTCAGTGCCTATGAAACCTTCGTTGAATCCGAGGCGATGCGAACTGACAAGGACAAGGATGAAGCCGACCTGTTCACACGGGAGTCCGGTGAAATTCTGATAGATCTGCTGAATGCGCAGAGCCAGGTCGCCAAGCATTCGCCGACCTGACGTCGAACGCTCATGAGCAATTCGGAGAAGCCAGACAACGCTGCGAAAATGCGCAACTCCGGCGAAAAGGCGCCTGCGAAGGATAGACAAGGCGGCGCATTTAGCTGGGTGAACCGCCTTGGCGGGCTCACCAGCGGCGCATTCAAGCTCGCCCGCAAGACTGGTAGTGGCTCCTACAAGGTTGGTAAGTCCATACTCAACAGTCAGGATCAGCTCAGACTGATGGCTGCTGCGGGACAGTCACTGAAAGATCTCAGAGAAGTGACCGGTCTTACGATTACTGAAATCAGTGATGCAGTAAATCTCAAGGATCGCAGTTTCTGGGAAGCGGTCGAGGACGGCACAGCGACGCTGTCATTCGAACTCATCCTGCGGCTATCAGCGCTGCTGGCCAGAAACGACCCCATTCCCTTCATTCTCAAGTACACCCGCACCTATAATCCCGAGATCTGGCGCCTGCTGAACGACTGGGGACTTGGTCGCCTGCCATTACAGTACGAGCGTGAGCGGCAGTTCATCAACATTTATCGGCGCCATGACGCTGCACGTACGCTCAGCGACGAAGGTTTCCAGACCGTGCTGGGCTTCACGCGTAAATCATTCGAAATGAGCCTGCATTTCATTCAGGAAAGCGAGCGACTCACCGGCGAGAATGAGCGACTGCGGAACGAGAACGCAGCCTTGCAGCGCTCTCTGGCAAAAGCAGAAGACAGTGCCAGGCGTTTCAAGACAGAGACCGCCCGGCAGCATGATGAGGCTGCCAGTGAGTATCGTCGCTCGATCGGCTCCGAGCGCGATAAAAATGGCGGAAGCGCTTCAAAAACCTCCAAAAATCGTTCAACGAATCAGCAAGCGGAAGAAGATTCGAGAACTGCCTCTAATAACGGACAATCAACTCAAGAAAATTAATTCGGCTGGGCTATAGTTACAAGATTACAATATGCTAATCAATGAGCTCGCCCGTTCCGGCCTACCCGGCTCAGACCGGCTCTCCCCGGCTTACCACAGCCCTCAGTTATTAGTTTGGAGTGGTCCCCTTGCAAGCGCAGTCAGCACTCATCGTCGATGATTCAGCGACAGCCCGTCTCATGCTCGCCCGCATCCTCAAGAGCATGGATATTTCAACCAGACAGGCCCGGTCAGGAGAAGAGGCTCTTCAGGTAGCGGCTAACAACCCGCCGGCCATGATCTTTCTCGACCATCTCATGCCTGGGCTCGATGGCTTCGAAACATTGAAGCTGCTCAAGCAGCAGCGCGCCACGGCCGATATTCCGGTCGTTATGTACACATCCCAGAACGCAGCCAAATACGTCGAGGAGGCCAAATCGCTTGGTGCCATTGGCGTCATTACCAAGCAGGTCGAACGCGGCGATCTGTTTGAACTCGTAGAGAAGATGCTGCTGCAGCGCGCTTCCGTACGCGCAGATGCCAAGGCGCCACGTTACGATCTCGACTCACCTGAGTCGTTCGAATCTTCGGCTTCCATGAATCCTGAATACGATCTCGACGTCGTCGACATCGAGATGAACCACGACGAGGATTACTCGCCGCGCTTCGATTCACGCAAGTTCCGTAACGCGCTGGTGACCGGCGCCAACGATCATGAATTCTCCCGATCGCAGGGTCACGGGCCAGTGTTGAGCTTCGAGCAGATTGCTGCCATTGAGGCCAATATCAGAGAAGCCGTCGTTGCCGAATTGCATGCGCAGGACCGCGTACTGGTGAAACGCTTCAAATGGGCTACGCTTGGCTTGGCAGCCTTTGCAATCATCATGCTGTCCACCCTGCTGGCCCAGGAAACGCATATCGATCAGCTCGATAACAAGATTGCGACCCTGGAGCAGAGTTTTTCGGCCCGTCAACCTGCTGTTGAACTGGCCCAGCTACAACAGCTTTCGAAGAAAGTTGAGGCGCTGGGAACAGAAGCCCAGCAAGTTGATGTGCTTGAAGCTCAGGTTGGCGAGATGAGACTTATGGTGAACGAGATGATTGGAATCCTAGAGGATAATTAGTGTTCTTTCGCGCCTATGAACGGAAGAAGTTTCTCATCGTAGACGACTTCGACAGCTTTGTTATCTCCCTTAAACAAATGCTCCGTAGCATGGGCGCATCGGATGTCCACAGCGCACGTAACGGTGACGAAGCCGTTGAGGCTTGCCTTAGCCGACATCACGATGTGGTCTTCTGCGATTACAACATGGGTGATCGCAAGAACGGTCAGCAGGTACTCGAAGAACTGAGACATCGCAAACTCCTGCGCCACACTGATATATTCTGCATGATCAGCGCCGAAGCCAGCAGCGACATGGTTTTCGGCGCACTCGAATACTCTCCCGACGCCTATATCACCAAACCCATAACCCGTGCACTGCTCGCCAACCGCATGGACAAGCTGATCGAGCTGAAAGACTCAGTGCTGGATATCAACAAGGCGATCGACCTCGAAGACTATTCCAAAGCTATCAGTCTGTGTGCGAAACACCTGCGAATTGGTTCAAAATTCAAGGTCTGGCTGTACAAGACCCAGGCCCACCTGTTTTACATGGTGGGCGATTACCAGCATGCGAAGAAGATCTACGCAGACATCCTGAAGAGTCGCGATATCGACTGGGCTCGATTGGGTATGGCCCGTGTCATGCTGGCTGAAGGTAGTGCTGCAGAGGCAGAGGCAGAATTCGAGTTCCTGCTGCAGAAGAATCCTCAGCTGGTTGAAGCCTATGACCTCAAGGCTGAGGCGCATCGCCAGCAGAAGCAATACAAGCTCGCCCAGCAATCCCTTCTGGCGGCCACGACCATCTCACCCATGGCCCTCACCCGGCAGCGCAAGCTGGCAGAGCTGAGCGTCGATATCGGTGATCTTGACCAAGCCATGAGCGCCTATAAGCAGGCAGTCAAACTGAGCGACAAGAGCTGTCTCGAGAGTTCGGACACCTATTTGCAGTATGCCCAGGTGATCGCCGATGTGACGAGCAGGAAGGCTACGGAGACGCCCGACGATCCAAACCTGCAGCGTGACACGGAGCTCATGCTGAAAGAGGCCTCACAGGCGCTCGATCGAACCAGACGCCGATTTGCCAGTGATCCTGGCGTAGTCATGCGGGCGCACATGGCCGAGGCCAGAAACTGCCAGGCCGCGGGCAAGGAGCATCGCGCCGCGGACGCGCTCGACAAGGCTCAGGCAGTGGTGGAAAAAGCTACTGCGAACCCGGAAGGTACGCTCGACCCAATGGTTCTGCTCGACATGGCCCAAAGCCTTTTCGATATCGGCAAGAAGGAAGAAGGCGATGCGCTGCTGAAACGGCTGGCGGAAGATAATGCCAACAATCCAACGATTCTGCGGAAGATCAACGAGCTCATCGAAGAACCGGTGAGCATGAAGGAAAAGCTCATTGCGCGAGAGCGCAACAAGAGCGGCATCCAGGCTTACGAGCAGAACCGCTTTGCAGAGGCGATTGCCTATTTTGAAGAAGCAATCGCAATTACACCGCTGCAGGTGGGCCTCAACCTCAACTTCATCCAGGCCCTGGTGAAGATGGCAGCTGATAAGCCCCTCGACCAGCGACTGGTCGAAGCCGGTCGACAGAGCTTGCGCTCGCTCGAGCGGATCGAGGCATCAGACAAGCAGTACAAGCGCTTTACCCACCTGCAGGAACGCTTCAACAAAGTCACTGCAAGCGGAGCAAGCGCATGAGCAATTCAGGCCAGCCGATCGATTTTGCCTTCGTGATGGCGTCCAGCGTTCACGATATGAAGAACTCGCTGAGCCTGCTGCTGCACAGTATCGACGAACTGGCGGCACTGTTGCCGGAGGTCGATGGTAACCATCCGGCCAGTCATCGGATTTCGACCCTGCAATATGAGGCTTCACGGGTCAACAACGACCTGGTTCAGTTGCTCACCTTGTACAAGCTGGAAAACAGCGTCGCCGGTATTACGCTTGACGAACACGACGTCGATGATTTCCTTCTCGAGCAGGTGGCGCGCTATGAACCCTTGTTCCAGTCGCGTGGCGTCGATTGTGAGATTCAGTGTGCGGCTGGACTGACTGCCGTATTCGACCGGGACCTTGTAAGCGGCATCATCAACAATGTTCTAGCTAACGCCATACGCTACTGCGAGAAGACCATTGTCATTTCGGCTCAAGAACCAGTGGCATCCTCGGATGCTGAATATGGCGTGCTGATATCGATAGCGGACGATGGCACGGGCTTTCCTGACGAAATGTTGAGCGCGGCGGACGAGTTTCACCTGAGCAGTGATTTTCGTTCCGGCAGCACGCATCTCGGCCTCTACTTTGCCGACCGGATCGCTAAATTGCATAGCGGCAACGATTTGACAGGCAAGGTGCGGCTGCGCAACGGTCAGGTAGGCCCTTCTGGTTCAGGCGCCGTATTCGAGCTGCTGCTGCCCTGAGGCTCGGGCGAAACGTCTAAGCAGATAAGCCAGTCCGAAGGCTGCCGAAGCCAAGCCGATGCCCAGTCCAAGCCAGATGCCCATCAGGCCTAGCCAGTGCAGGCCCAGCCAGGCTGCTGGAAAGCCAATCAGCCAGTAGCTTATCGTTGCCACCACTGTAGGCGACGCGCCCATCCTGAAGGCTCTGGTGGCCGTCATCAATATCACCTGCACGCAGTCCACTGCCTGGAAGATTGCCGCCACAAACAACAGTTGGATACTCAAGTCACGCAACTCAGCTGCCTGATCAGCTTGTCCGGCGGACGATGCGGCGGCTGCGGTACTGTCGACCCCGAGCGTGAATAGTCCGACCAGCCAGTGTGGCACGAGAATAAAGACGCCAGCTGCGATCGCGCAGAACAGCATACCCAGTACGAGACCGCCGCGCATGTAGCTGAAGGCCAACGCAATTTGTCCCGCACCGAAACACTGCCCGACTCTGATAGCCGTACCCTGGGCTATACCGATGTAGATATTGAAAGACAGCGAAGCCGTCTGGAAGGCGATTTGATGCGCAGCCAATGCCACCAGCCCAAGCGTACCGGCCAGCACGGTAGCCATGGTAAACAGGCCAATCTCCATAGCCCAGGCCAGCGCTATTGGCACACCCAGCGTCCAGAACGGGATGAGTTGGCGGAAGCTGAATCCTGCGCCTGAAAGCGCCTGCAGTACCGGTTTAACCTGCTCGTCACGCCATAACTCGCGCAATAGCAACACGAGCATCAGCAGCTGAACCACGGCCGTGCCCATTGCCACACCCGCCACACCGAAACCCGACCAGCCCCCGAAACCAGACATCAACAGATAGCTGACCGGCGCGTTGAGCGCGCAGCAGAACAGGCTGATACGCATGAGGCTGCGGGTTCGCCCGAGCCCTGCTGCCAGGCCACGGAAGATCAGGAATACGAAAGCAGGAAAGCTGATCAGTGCCGCAGTCTGCAGATATGTAGCTGCATGCGGTATGTTGGCCGGGCTCTGATCCAACAGTGGCAGCAGCGCTGGCAGGAACTGCAGCGCAAGGGCCAGCACGAACGCGGTGAAAAGCGCCAGCACGATGCCAGCCTTGACAGCGCAGGCGATGCGATGTGTGCGTTGTTGCTGCGAGATACCGGTTGTGCCAGAGAGTATGGCAACTTCATTACCTAGTGCCGAGAACAAACCGGTCATTACTGTAATGATGAACAGGTATATACTGGCACCGAGTCCGCCGCCGCCAAGTTCGGCAAGACCGAGCAGGCCGAACATCACGGTGTCGGTGAACATCATGAGCGACTGTGCAATCTGGGCGGCCGACAGCGGCCACGAGAGTCTGAACACCTCTCTGAACACCTGAATCTTCAAGCGATTGATATCCTGCGAATGACGAGAAGCCGCAAGATCATACATATAGATGCCGATGCCTTCTACGCCGCGATTGAAATCCGTGACGATCCGGGGCTGCGTGGTCTGCCGGTGGCCGTGGGCGGTAGTGCTGATCGACGCGGCGTGATCACCACCTGCAGCTATGAAGCCCGACGCTATGGCGTAAGGTCGGCGATGTCGACCGGTGAGGCCATGCGACTCTGCCCTCACCTGGTACTGGTCGGCGTCAACATGGATAAATACCGCAGCGCGTCTGCCGTGATGCGCGACATCTTCAAGGAATATACTGACCTCGTTGAACCGCTTTCGCTCGATGAAGCCTATCTCGACGTGAGTGACAGTAGGCAGTGTCGAGGCAGCGCCACATTGATGGCCACCGAAATCCGCAGACGAATCTTCGAGGCTTTAGCTATCACGGTGTCAGCGGGTGTCGCGCCGAACAAGTTTTTGGCGAAGATAGCCAGTGACTGGAACAAACCGGATGGGCTTAAGGTGGTACGGCCGGACGAGGTTGAAGATTTCGTCACCGATTTGCCTGTGAAACGCATTCATGGCGTTGGCCGCGTTACAGCTGAACGGCTGCAGCGGCATGGTATCGAAACCTGTGGCGATATCAGATCGTGGCAACTGAACGATCTGATGAAACAATTCGGCAGCTTCGGGCATCGTCTGCATGAGTTCGCCTATGGTCGGGACGAGCGGGAAGTCACGAGTGACCGCATTCGCAAGTCGGTTTCAGTCGAGCACACTTACGCTGAAGATCTGGCTGATGCGAAAGCTTGCTACGACTGTCTGCCAGATCTGCTCGAGCGGCTGAACACTCGGCTATCGCGCATGCCTGAACACTTCCAGGTGAGCAAGAGCTTCGTCAAAGTGAAGTTCGATAATTTCACTACGACCACGCTGGAACGAGTCGGCACCGATGCGACGGCGGACAATTTCGCAGCCTTGTTCAGCGAAGCGCTCGCAAGGGAAAACCGTGCCGTCCGCCTGCTCGGCATTGGTGTGCGATTCCGTCAGACGGGTGACGCACACGGCGGCATTCAGCTCGACCTGTTTCCTGAGTTGGCAGGGCTGACAGCTTCGCGCGCTTGAGGCGCGGCTTTATCGCTGGAGGTTCAACAGCCCTTGGGCTCGCTGCAGGTCTGCCGGCGTATCGACATCCACGATACAGCCTTCGCAGCTCGTGGGCAGCAATCTCAGCCGACTCCCGGCTGACGCGACGACAGCCTGGGCGCCGCTATCGCCGGAACATTGCATAAGCTGGGGAAAGAAGCTGTTGCCGAATACCACCGGGTGCCCGGCCTTGCCACTGGCTTTATGGACAGGTCTGACGACGGCACCGGGGCCGGCGTATTCGATGAGCTGGCTGAGCAGATCTGACGAGAGTAAGGGCATATCAGCAAGTGCGATACCGACTGTCTCGATGGGCGCTTCCGAATGGCTGAGCAGCGTCTGCAAGCCAGCCGCTATGGAATCGCCAATGCCATTGGACGTGACTGATAGCACCTGCACATCCAGACCGAATAGCGCACGCTGCAGGGCGATATCATCTTCACGAATAACGATGGCCACGGGCCATGCCGTTGCGCAAAAACTCGCTATCGTCGCTTCTATCAGCGGGACCTCACGGGCCTTCCCTTCTGCCGGAGTGTTCAGCTTGACCGGCGCCAGTAGCTTCGCTGCGCCAAAACGTCTTGCCATGCCAGCGGCCAGAATGAGCCATGTCATACGCTATTGGGCTAGCCGCGCTGGCTCAGCGACTGTCCGTTCGGCAGCACTGCCCTGCCTGGCCCGATTCCGCGCTGCTATGAGTGTAGCGGCTGCCGCAATTGCTATTTCGGCCGGCGTCTTGCTGCCAATATCCATACCGATCGGTGCGTCGAGCCTCTCGATCTGGGCAGGGCTCAGGCCGAGGGAAGCGAGACGTTCGCAACGCTTGGCGCTGGTTCTGACCGACCCCATGGCGCCGACATAAAATGCCTCAGAGGCCAGTGCCGAAAGCAGAGCCATATCATCTATTCTAGGATCGTGCCCAAGGGCCATGACCGACGACCATCGATCGGAGAAGCGGCTCTCGACAAGGTCGTCCGGCAGGCTCTGCACCAGTGTGCCTTCAGGCAGTTGCTGCCACTCGACACTGCCTGCTGCCAGCTGATAGAACCAGTCACGTGGCTCGCAGACTGTGACCTCGAAGCCAAGATCCTGGGCGATGAGCACCAGGCGTCTCGAGACATCGTTGGCCCCGATCAACAGGAGACGCCACGACGGCTGGAGATGGAAGCTGAAGTGACGCTCGGAAACAGAGAGATCCGGGTGCCCTGCATCCAGCGTCAGCGAATAGGCTTGCGAGCCTGAATCTATCGTTCGGACAAGACTCGAGCGCGCTAGTAGTGCATGAGTAATGGCAGCGAAATGCTTGCTATGTCCCTCTGCGATCTGAACCTGTTCATGGCCGAAATACTCGATCAGCAGACGCAGTCTGCCGCCGCATGGCAAGACAGCACCATCTGGCGGCGCAAAATCCTGCAGGTCGAAGTGCTGATTCGCGGACACTGGGTCTAGCGTCGCACTGTCGCCATAGTAAATGGTTTCAACCGCATAAGCGGGCAATGGCCTTTCATCTGACTGTGAATGCCGGGCAAGATACTGCAGTAGCTCCGCCTCGATGCAGCCGCCTGAGACCGATCCTGCAGACTGCATCCGCCCGTCGACACTGCGACAGAGGGCCAGGCAGGCCCCGGGCGGCCGTGGTGACGAACCGAAAGTTTCAACGACGGTGAGCAGAAAGATCTCATCACCCGCAGCGAACCGGTCCCTTACCAGACTGAAGATACCCGGCGTCGCCTGGGGTGCTTGCATTTGCGCTGTCGTCACCTATTAGCTGAGCCGCAATGGCAACTGCCTCAGACGCTGACCTGTTGCCGCAAACAGGGCGTTCCCAATTGCAGCGGCCACCGGCGGCAACCCCGGCTCGCCAACGCCAGTCGGAGAGGCATCACTATCGATGATGGCCACTTCGATCTCCGGCGACTCGTTCATTCGTAAGAGCTGGTAGTCGTGAAAGTTGGATTGTTTCACCCGGCCCTTCTCGAATTCGATGTCACCGTACTTCGCAGCCGTTATGCCAAAGATGATACCGCTCTCCATTTGTGCCCGCACGATCTCGGGGTTGACCGCTGTACCACAATCGACTGCACAGAATACTCGGCTGATGCGGTAGTCTTTGGGCGCATCGACGTTATCGAGCTCTAATTCGACGATCTGCGCCACATAGGTACCGAAGCTCTTGTGCACGGCCAGGCCCTGCACCACATTGCCGCTCTTGTTGCGATGGGCAGGCGCCAGACTGCGCTTCTGCTCCGCGTCCCAGTGCCAGCCGGCTATACTCGCGACTTTCTTCAACACGGCCTGATGACGCGGACTCTCTGCCAGCAGCTGCAGGCGGTAAGCCAGTGGATCCTGTGCCTTGGCGTCTGCAAGCTCATCGATAAACGACTCGACAACGAAGCCATTGAAGGAGTGGCCAACTGCTCGCCAATACGTTACCGGGATGCCCGCGTCGGCGACATGATGATCAACCTGAATATGATTGAAACCGTAGTGAATGTCGTCCGCACCTTCGAAGGCCGATATGTCCGGCGTGATCAGGCGTCCAAGCGAGGCCACCATTGACGTCAGACCACCACCCGCCCACCCAGGCAACTGCACGCCGGCAGCATCTTCGATGAAGTAGGTGATGACCTTGGGCGCAGCGATCTTGTGCTGCCAGCCTTCAATACTGCCGTCGCTGGTCGCGAAAGCCTTGAGTCGATGCAGGCTGCCGGGACGATAGATGTCGTGCCTCGTATCGTCTTCACGGGTCCAGATGACCTTCACGGGACGGTCGATATGCACCGCAACGGATGCGGCGTCAGCGACATAATCCTGCGACAGCCGGCGGCCGAAGCCGCCACCAATGTAGGTCTGGTGCACCTGTATGTCGTCCCTGTGCAAGCCGGTTTCGCGCTGGGCAACGAAACGGGCAATGTCAGGCCCCTGAGTCGGCGCCCAGATATCGCACTTGCCGTCGCGCAACCAGGCCACGCAGTTCTGTGGCTCGAGCGTGGCATGCGCGAGGAACGGGGCGCGGTACTCGGCTTCGAGCGCGACAGTGCCTTCTTCAGCAAATTCGTCGAGATCACCCTGCTCACGCACCCGGTCGAAGCCGGACTGCGCGATGCGTTCTTCGTAGAGTCGAAAGATATCAGCGGTATCGGGCTCGCCGACTTCCGGATCCGGCACCCAGTCAGCCTTGATGGTTTCTGCAGCCTGCTTGGCCTGCCACCAGCTGTCGGCAATGACGGCCACCCCACTGGGCACTGCAGCAACCTTCAGCACACCAGGCATTTTAGTGGCCTTGCTGGCATCGAATTCCGTCAACCGTCCACGAATCATTGGCGCACGCAATATATAGGCGTACACCATATCCTCGAGTTCGACATCTATGCCGTACTGAGCCTCACCGAAGGTCTTGGCCACGGCATCCGGCCGCTGCACCGGCTTACCGATAAGCCGGAACTCCGACGCCGGCTTCAACTCGACCGCTTCGGGCAAAGGTCGGTTCGCAGCAAGCCCAGCCAGCTGACCTATCGTGAGTGTGGTGTCCTTTTTCGGGTGATAACACAAACCTTTGTCACAGCGTACCGAGGCAGGTGCAACTGACCAGAGATCTGCTGCGGCCTCGACGAGCGCCATTCGTGTCGTGGCAGCCGCCTGTCGCATTGGCAGCCAGCTGCTGCTGAGGCTGTTACTGCCACCGGTAATCTGAAAACCGTATTCGGGATGGACGTAAGGCTCTGCTGGCGGTGCAAAGACAATCTTGATCTGGCCGGGGTCGATGTTCAGTTCTTCGGCTACCAGGGTGCTGATGCCCGTCATGGTGCCCTGCCCCATTTCAACCCGAGCCAGCGTGACCAGGACCTGGCTGTCTGGCAGGACTTCGATGCTGGCGTTCGGCCGGAATGAGTCTGCCTCGGTAGATTCCAGCGCTGAAGTCGCACAGCCTTGCAGACTTATGCCCACACAAAGCGCACCACTCATACCAGCCGTCAGCTTCAGAAAACTACGGCGGTCGACACCACTGCCAGGCGAAGGCGACGTTTCGACACTGCCAAATTTGCTGTCCGCCAGTGCTTTGGATACATCAGACTGTCTGATCATCAAGATTGCTCCCAGTACTGAACAGCAGACACCGAAGCACTGGCAGAATCAGCTTTCGGCGCCTGTTGCGTTTGCGCTGCAGCGGTATGTATGGCCTTGCGGATGTTCGGATAGGTTCCACAGCGACAGAGGTTGCCACTCATGGCATCGTCTATCTGACTGTCGCTCGGCTGGGGATGCTGGGCGAGCAGCGCGGCTGCGCTCATCAACTGCCCCGACTGACAGTAGCCGCACTGCGGAACGTTATGAACCAGCCAGGCGCTCTGCAAGGGATGAGGCGCCTCCTCGCTACCAAGACCTTCGATCGTGGTGATCTCCATGCCTTCCGCCGCTGATACCGGTGTGATGCAGGTCCGTATCGGTGTGCCGTTGAGATGCATGGTGCAGGCGCCACACAGACCCATGCCACAGCCGTACTTGCTACCCTTCAGCTTCAGCTCGTCGCGTACGACCCACAACAGTGGCGTATCTGGCGGGCTCGCGACCTCCACCAGTCTGCCGTTGACAGACAGTTGCATCTTTCTTCCTCGTGATTGTTCTTGTTGCGGAGAGTAAATGACCCCTGGTCAGTTGTAAATGTCGGCACACTATCCGCTGGTACAGGTATTAGACACCTGTGGGATAGGCCTTACCGCCGAAGCGCTCACGGTTCTCCTGCTTCTCGCGCTCGCTTTTGCGCAGCATGATGTAAACCGAGCCAGTACCACCGTGCTGGACCTGGGCACTGTGAAAGGCAAGCACTTGAGGAAATTCTGGCAGCCAGATATTGAGATAGCTCTTGAGCGTGGCGGCCTGATCAGCATTCCGGTCACCTTTACCATGCAGGATCATCACGGTACGCAACTCATATTTGCTGCAATCACGGATGAACTGCCATACCTCCTGTCGCGCCTGTTCGACGGTGCGGCGGTGAAGGTCCAGCCTGGCCTCAATAAGGTAGTGACCCAGGCGCAGCTTCCTGAACACGCCGTTCTGGAGACCGGTGACCTTGTACGACAGCACGTCATTGCTTTTGAGCAACGGCACTTCATCAGTTCGAAGATGGTTCTGATCGAGCAGTTGGCGGCGGGTTGCTGCTGCCCTGCGTGCGATAACGCCCGGTGTGATTTCCGCACTCTTCTTGACAAGCGCCTGGCTCGGCTCTTCGAGCGGCTTGACGTCTGCCATTTCAGCGAAAAAGTTTTCTTTTTCCGACATGATCAACCCCCTCGCTTGGCGTCCCACAATGATAGTGAAACCAGTAGTGCATGCTACAGGGCTCTCATTCAGCCCCTCATTCAGTCCCTCTTGTCGGCACAGTCCCGAGGTCGGGCCTGCACGGCCCATCGTGGACCTGCTGGTGTGAGAATGACAGCGGCATCTGCCCGTCCGACACTGATGGCAGCCCCGCCAGTCAAGGCGCCGAATGCCGGTAGCACACAGAGATCCGGTTGAATCCAGAATACCGGAAATCGAGCCCGATCGGCAACGGTACCGAGTGTGAGACAGGGGTGGATATGACCACAGAAGCCGTATGTGCCGGCTACGCGCTCTGAGGGCTCGTGATGGAAGCTGAAACCTGCCTCAGCATACGAAGGCAGCCATTGCAATCCCTGGAGCTGGGCTACTGCCGGTTCATGTAAGGTACCCTTCGCACGCGATGCGCCATGGCGATCATGATTGCCCACGATGGCGAGCACGTGTACGGGTGTGCCTGCACTGGTGAGCAAGGGCTGCGCATTCCACTCATCGAAGATAGCCTCAGTACCAGTCGGCCGCGCATGAAAGATATCGCCAAGCAGAATGAGCCGTGTGGCCGCAGTCGCCTGGACTAGCGCCCTGATCTTCTTCAGGTCCGACCGGTCCGAACCATGTGGCAGCTGAACGCCACGTCGCTGCAACGCCTCGGCCTTGCCGAAATGGAGGTCAGCCAGCAGCAAAGTGGACGTATTGACCCAAAGGACGCCACCACCGGCCATGAATCTGAACTCCTGGCCGCGTATCTCGTGACTGACAGGTGGAAACATGGGCCCGTCATCCTGTTGTAGCGATTTCACCAACTGGCTATTGAACATGGTCGAAGGTCAAAAAAGGTGGCTCTGACTGAAGTTAAGGGAGACGAAAGACTGTACAAGCGAACAGTATGCCAGAAATCGCAGGAATGCACCCCCAATAGGCGTGAAAAACGGTTCACAAACCCTTGTAGAGTGACTCAAGCATGCGCTCGAGCCGATCCTGCCACTGCTCGGATGAGACCACCTGCTCGCGAATGCGCTGCGCCCAAAGCGGAAAGGCCAGCGGCGTGAGACGGCCCGGCGTCTGTAGCTCGACCTGCATATCCTGTAGCTTCAGCATTACTGACTGCAGGCGCTCGTATTCCATCTGCTCATGCAGTACCTCGCGAAAGGCCTGCTTGATAAGTTCGTTCTCGGGGTCGTACTCACGTAGCACGTCGAACAGGACGCCGGTCGACATCTGCAGCCCACGATTCGATTTCGCCGCGCCGGGATAGCCCCCGAACACCAGACCAGCGATCCTGGCGATGTCCCTGAACTGGCGCTTGGCAAACTCGGAGCTGTTGATACTCGCCAACAGGTCGTCATCGAGCTGCTCGATGCTGAACAGATCCTTGAGACTGGCCTCGTCGAACGGCAGGGCCCTTGCGGTCAGCAGTTCGATGCCGTAATCGTTTACCGTCATCTTGAAGGTGATCGGTGTTCTGCGTGTGAGTCGGTAGCCGATAATGGCCGCAAGGCCTTCGTGAACCAAGCGGCCTGCGAAAGGATAGATGTAGCAGTGCGTGCCCTCACGGGTTCGGACCGCCTCCACGAGCAGCCGGCCTGGCGCTGGCAAGGCAGACAGGCGTTGCTGAGTCCGCAGCAGAGACTCGAGGGCCAGGATTTCACGCGGGAAATCTTCGAGCGCTTTCACCGCCTGGGTCAGGTCACGAGGATCGGCTCCACCGGATTCCAGCGCCTGACTGACCCGCCCCATCCAGCTGATGACACCGTCAGCCAACTGGGTCGAAAGCGGCATCTTGCTACCTGACCAACGCGGAATAATGCGGCCTTTCTTTCGCGCCAGGCGGACTTCCGCAACCATATCCTTCAAGCGGACGAACTCGAGCACACGACCAGCAAACAGAAAGCCGTCCCCAGGCGTCAGCTTCGCTATGAACGATTCCTCCACCTGCCCCAGACGCCGGCCCTTGATCAGTTTCACGCTGATTTCAGCATCTGACGTGATCGTTCCGATCGCCATGCGGTGGCGTAGGGCTATGCGGCGCGAAGGCACGGACCATGGCTCGTCAGGCGCCTCGCCTGGCGCCACCTTGCTGAACTCGTCGTAGTGCTGGAGCGCGTTGCCGCCACGGCTGATGAAGTCCAGCGCCCACTGCCAGGCCTGATCACTGAGTCCAGCAAAGGCATGAGTCCGACGAACTTCTGCCAGAATCACATCGGGGATCAATGCCTTGGATAATGCGAGCGTAACCAGATGCTGCACCAGCACATCGAGGCACAGGCGCAGCGGTGGTCGCTTCTCGATATTACCAAGTTGAACCGCCTCACGCGCAGCCAGCGCCTCCAGTAGCTCGAAGGCATGCGAGGGTACGCAGAGAATTCGACTGGTAGACCCTGGCTGATGGCCTGAACGACCAGCCCGCTGCGAGAGTCTGGCCACACCTTTCGGGCTGCCAATCTGAATGACCTGCTCGACCGGACTGAAGTCGACGCCCAGGTCGAGGCTGGAGGTACACACTACGCACTTGAAGTAGCCGCTGCGTAGACCGTCCTCGATCTGCCCGCGAACCTTTCTCGACAGCGAACCATGATGCACTGCTGTCACGGTGAGCCAGTCGAGACGGGCCTTGATAATGGCTTCATACCAGAGTTCGGCCTGGGATCGCGTATTGGTAAAGACAAGTGTCGACTGTGCCGACTCGATTCTGGCCAATACACCATCCAACTGTGAAAGGCCCAGATGCCCAGCCCAGGGAAAGCGCTCGATACGGGCGGGGATAAGCGTGTCGATCTCGACCTGCTTGACCGCGTCGCCCTCTATTCGCAGCGGTGCCCCACCACGGGCCGCAGGCAGACCATGGCAAAGCACTTCGAGGGCCTCATCCAGGTTGCCGAGTGTGGCTGAGAGCCCCCACCGGCGCATCTGTGGTGCCAGTGTTTGCAGACGCGCCAGAGCCAGCTGCAGCTGAACGCCTCGCTTGCTACCGAGGAGCTCATGCCATTCGTCCACCACGCAGACCTGAAGGCTGCTGAACTGCTGCTGACTATCGGGATAGCTCAACAACAGCGACAGACTTTCAGGCGTGGTAACCAGCACTTCCGGCAGCCGGCGGCGAATCTTCTGTCGTTCTGAAGCGGAGGTATCGGCTGAACGCTTCATCACCTGCCAATCCGGCAGCAGCTCTGCCACCATTGTGCGGATGGCATTGGTCGTGTCGGTAGCGAGAGCGCGCAGCGGGGTCACCCAAAGAATCTGGATGCGGCCTCCGGCCTGCCCTTCATCTAACGCCTTGGAAAGGGGTCCGAGCAAAGCCGCCACCGTCTTGCCGCTTCCGGTCGGTGCGTGCAGAAGACCTGAACGACCCGCTGTGAAGGCTTCAGCGGTCTCAAGCTGGAAGGCAGCAGGACGCCAGCCACGAGCATCGAACCACGCCTCTATGGCTGAAGGCAGCATCAGTCGCCGCTGGCCGTCGGATCGATCAGCGCGCTGATGGTCTCGAGGCTATCGATGTCTTCCACGGTCTTGTCTTCGCGCCATCGGGATATGCGTGGGAAGCGCACGGCGATGCCGGACTTGTGGCGCGTCGAGCGTGCGATCCCTTCAAAGGCCAGTTCAAAAACCTGCAGCGGCTCTACGGACCGCACCGGCCCGAAACGCTCGATGGTATGGCGCCGGATCCAGTGATCCAGCCGACGGATTTCTGCGTCGGTCAGTCCAGAATAAGCCTTGGCAAAAGGCACCAGCTCTTCGCCGGCCCTGACGGCGAATGTGTAGTCAGTGTACAGATTCGAGCGACGGCCGTGTCCTGCCTGTGCATAGAGCATGACGGCGTCCACGGTGTATGGCTCGATCTTCCATTTCCACCAGCCACCACGTACCCGCCCTGCCTCATACACCGAGTCCAGCCGTTTGAGCATAAGCCCTTCAACGCCGCGCTCACGACTTTCCTGTCGTAGTGATTCGAGCCCCTGCCAATGGCCCGCCCTGGAGTCTTTTAGACTAACGTCAACAACAACCGGCGGCAAGGCACGAAGCGGCTGCAGACCAGCGTTGGCCTCGGGCTGAGTTTTCAATATTCGATCAATGTAGGCTCGCCGCTCGGTCAGTGGCCGCTGTCGCAGATCCTCACCCTCAAACTCGAGACAGTCGAACACGAGGCAGACGATCGGAATATCAAGCTGCATCTTTTCAGATACTTTTTTGCGCCCAAGACGCCGCTGTAGCTGATTGAAATCGGCCGGCCGCCCTTCCAGTCCGGCAGTGCCGGCACCTCTTTGAGTTTCCAGCTCGGGCTCGTCGGCCCAGGCCAGCAGTTCCGCGTCAAGCACACAGTCATAGCCAAGCGCTTCCACGGCGCGCTCGATCTCTGGGAACTGCGCGTTGATCATGTCCTCACCGCGCGACCAGATCATCACCGTGCCTTCGCGCCTGATCAGCTGGGCGCGGATGCCATCGTACTTCCATTCCGCCAGCCAGTGCGCCCGATCGCCCAGAATGTCATCGAGGGCGTTCTCACCTGGCTCGAGTGGATAGGCGAGACAGAAGGGATAGGGCTTGGCGGGATCGGCCTCCTCGGTCCGGCTGATAAGCTTTTCAAAGACCTCAGCGCTCGGCTCCCACTGACCGGCAAGGCGGTGCTGGATGACGGCCGGGGGCAACTCGGCAATTTTCGCCAGGGCTTTGGCTACCACGCCTCTGGATACGCCCACGCGAAAGCTGCCACCGGCCATCTTACAGAGTACGAAACATTGCAAGGGGGGTTGCGGCAAAACGTTTGTCACGAACCACTCGCGCTTGACCTCGTCAGGTTTGTTTACGAGTACGCGAAGTTCGCTCATCCAGCTGGCAAGACTCTTGTCCGGCGGCTGGATTGCGGCGCTCTGATCAATACCTGGCGAAGATTTCAATAACAGCGCCACAGTTTCGGCAATGTCACCGACATGGCTGTAACACTCTTCAACGATCCACTCGGGCCAGCCACAAGGGTCCACGAGCACCTGGCGCAGGAGGCGCCCCGATACCGCCCGGCGAGCACGCAGCCCTGAGAGTAGAAAGGCCGCCCAGGCACCGTCGGCCGCATCGCAACTTCGGAAGTACTTCACCAAGGCATCGATCTTCTCGTTAGTCGACGTCGTGGTATCGAGTGCGTTGAACAGTGCGGTGAAGGCTTTCATTCTTCGTCCGAAAATGCGGTTGCCAGAGGCTCGCAAGCTCGCCCGCGTTCGCGGAGATAACGAATTAGAATATCGGTATTGCCATGCGTGGGGAATACGGCCGAAGCGCCGCTGCCATCGATGAGCTGCATCAGTTGTGGCCAGTCCGCGTGATCGGAAATGATGAAGCCGCGGTCATAACCGCGTCGGCGGCGGTTGCCCCGCACCTGCATCCAGCCGGAGCAGAAGCCGATTTCGGCTTTCCTGAAACGCTTCATCGATGTCGAGCCGCTCGCGCTGGGCGGCGCCAGAACCAGCTGGCCT
Source organism: Gammaproteobacteria bacterium UBA2679 (assembly GCA_002354735.1). Classification (GTDB taxonomy): domain Bacteria; phylum Pseudomonadota; class Gammaproteobacteria; order Pseudomonadales; family Oleiphilaceae; genus Allohahella. The sequence continues at coordinate 44,581 of DEMD01000013.1, forward strand.
GCCAGTACATCAGCGTCCTTGGCGGCCGCTGTGGGATACATTGCAATGCCGGCCCTTCGATACAGCTCGGTAAGCGTCTCCATCGCGCCATGCTGTAGCACTTCCGCCGCTGGAAGCGGTTCATCCGCAGCCTCGGCATACCGCAACAGTTCCGCCAGAATTCGCTGCGCCTTGCCGAAGGCGTAGGCACACAGCACAGCAGTCTTGCCGCGCGCAGCACAATGACGCCACCAGCTCACGATATCAGCAATCTCCGATTCGATTGCAGGCCAGCGATAGATGGGCATGGCAAAGGTGGCTTCAGTGATCAGCTGATCGCATTGAACCAGCTCGAAGGGCGCGCAGCTGGGATCGGGCTCGATCTTGAAATCGCCGGTTATGACGGTGACGCCCTCCCCGCTCTGGATCCTGACCTGCGAGGAGCCCAGCACGTGGCCGGCAGAATGCAGCGTCACGGCCGGCGCATCGTTGGCAGCCCCACCCAGGTCAAGCAACTCACCATAGTCGAAGCCTCGCACATCGATGTCATCGCCGAGGCGGTGCCGCAGGATTGGCACCGAGTCGTGATGCGCGAAGTAAAGGCCATGCCCCATGCTGGCATGATCACTATGGGCGTGCGTAATAATGGCACGGCCAACCGGCTTCCATGGATCGATATAGGCTTCGAGCGCTGGGCAGTACAACCCATTATCGGTGAGCTCGATGGTATGCAACCTGGGAGACTTGTTCACGGCGGTCATTTCATTGCGTAAGTCATGGACTATACTTCGATGGTGGGTGCGGTCGGCGCGATAGTAGTGCTCGACTATGCAATACGCAGATGAATTCAGATTGGACGGTGTTTTGGATAACGACGACGATGACTTCGAGGCATTACTCGGAAAGGACAAAGAGTCCCAGGATAATCATGATGACCTGGATTTCGATGACGAAGATTTCGCTGCGGCCGCGCGAAGCAAGGAGCTTCGGCAACATCAACGCATCAAAGCCTCGTTCAGGGTAGAGGTCGTGCACCCGTCGACGGGCACGATGGTGACGCAGACACGGGATATCTCAGAGTCAGGCGCGTTCATCAAGCTCAGGAACGAGCTGCTTTCGCACAAGAACGTGGAAATCCAGTTGCGGGTGCTTGGCTTGCCATCCGGGCCCGGTGAACTGGTCACCGGTCGGGTCGTGCGGGTTGAGGAGGAAGGTCTGGGCGTCCTCTTCGTACAGGTTGACAGCGACGGCGCTGCCAACGACGACTACTGAAGGCTGCCCTGCCTAAGGGGCATGGCCTAATAAGCGCGCTCGAGTAGCTTGAGCAGGTCTTCGTAATCCGCTTCTACCGGATTGAAGATGATGCTGCCGTCATCCAGCGCCAATTCTGCAATTCTCTTCAGCTGCGAGCGCTCGACCTTGCCGGTTTCAGAGAGCGTTCGCGGTAGTGAGCACAGCGCGTAGAGTTCGTCGCGAAGGCCACGAATCTCTGCAATGGCGGCCTCTGGTCGTTCCTCCTTCGGTGTAGCGGCGTACACTTCCGGACCTGCCAGGTACAACAGCAGTTCGCCAATCACGTCCCGTCCCTGCCCTTGCTCAAGGTTGTATTCGAGCGCAAAAGGCAAAAAGATACTCATGCACATGCCATGCGGCAGATGCGCAACCGAACCGGTGGCATGACCAAGCGAATGCACCAGCCCGACCATTGAGTTGGAAAAGGCTATCCCCGCCATCGTAGACGCCTGCGCCAGCTTCAGTCGCAACTGCTTGTCCTTCGGTGTCTGCAGTGTGGCAATCAGATTTTCGCTGATCAGCCTGATAGCGGCACTGGCATAGGCATCACTTAATGGATTTTTTCCAAGACAGGTGAACGCTTCGATCGAATGCGTCATGGCATCCATGGCCGTCGCGGCTGTGATGTGCGGCGGCAGGGTCAGCGTCATGCGCGGGTCGATGATGGCGGCATTAGGCAGCAGAAATGGCGAGCTGAACGGCAGCTTTACGCCTTTGGCCAGATCCGCGATAACGGCGACGGAGGTGACTTCGGAGCCTGTCCCGGCAGTGGTTGGGACGACGAAGAATGGCTTCAACGGATGCTTGAGAATGCCGGCGCCAGAGAATTTCGCCAGGTTGTCACTCTCTTCCGACACCAGGATATTTACCGCCTTGGCAGTATCGATCACCGAACCGCCACCGACGGCTACCAGCGAGTCCGCGGCCAGTTTGCGATACTGGGCAACGATCGCCGCAACAGTCTCGACTGACGAATCGGGCGGCACATCGTCACAGGTGCCGACGAACTCCATTTGCGCGCTGTCCATCGCGGCGTGGATATAGTCAGTCAGACCAGCACCGACCACGCCCTTGTCGGTAATGAGCAGTGGACGCTTACAGCCGATGGAAGAGAGTTCGAATGCCAGATGTTCCAGCGCTGCCTCGCCAGCGATTGTTTTGACAGGACAGAAAAACTCGTAGTAACCCTTGTTTGCAGACTTCATGGTTTGTTCCTGTAAAAATCAATGCTTGCCGAGAGGCAGTGCAGGTGAAAGATCGCTCATGGTGGATTTGAGATGATTGAGCTGGTCGCCGATAAAGGCGGTGGTGGCGCCGGCGTAGACTTTCAAAGCCATCGGCACTTTCGTAGTGAACGGCAGTCGATCTACCCGCTTTACCGCGAGCTGAGCTAACACATCTGGAAGAATGATGCTTTCGAGCCGGTTCAGGACCCGCACCATACGCACGGCGTAAGACACATCGCCGTCCACGATCATACGATCATTCGCGAAGGCCTGGCTGGTGCTTTCCTGAAAGGAAAGCATACGGAAAGCCAGTTCGATGTGCTTGATGCTGATGGTGAGATCAGGCTCGGCCTGGGCCTTGGCGCCAAGATAGCGCAGGCTGCCGTCGCCATCTTTCATAACCATCAGCGCTGGCTGACCTGTCCCGACCCTCATGCAGAAGATGAACCCGTTCGGTAGCCCTGCCACCTCGCTTTGCACCAGTGCATCCTGCTGGGACAGCGCCTGCAGCGCCCGTCCCACTGTTTCCATCATGATGGTGACGTATAGTTTCTTGCCGGTAAAAGCGAGTTGTAGGCCCTGTTTTCGCATCGACTGCTTCCGTTGTGACTGCTTGATGCGACGAATTAGAGCAAAAACTCTAAAATTATACAAGGGCGAATGATTCGGAGCTGTTGTAAGTACCAGCGTTGGATGAGATCCGGTCTCAAGTTACTGGAGATATGGGTTGAGCCAGAGCGCGGTGCAAGAGAATATCCATGAGTGGAACGAAATTGCGCTGCGCACACAGCCCGGAACTGAAAGCGAAGGTCGGCCTTGGCCCAGAGCTTCTTTACTTGCAAGCGAGGGCCCAAGCCAGCGGCAACCTCGCAGCCAATAGTTTCATAGATTTTCGCGTGGCGAAGCAGTTTCCTGGGCTGCACGTCGTAGCACTGAGTACGCAGAATAGCTATCATCACATTTCAATTGACTGGAACTTTAGGAAGATATCAAGGATGAACACTATTTCGCCGAGCGCAGAAGCTGCAGCCAGCGTCGTACTCCTCCTTCAGATCCTCGCCTATGCAGTCATGCTCTATCCAGTAGCGTACCTGGTAGGCATGGTCGCAGGCCCCTCCCTTGGTCAGAACATAACGTGGCTAATATCCATAGTCGCTGCATTTGTCGTATCAAGAGTCATGTTCGATCCAACGAAGTCTTCGACACTGGTTCGCCGAGCACTAGGCTTTGTGATTACCCCATTCGCGAGTCATCTCTCCAGCGTGTCATCCCGTACCGTCCAAGTGGAGTGTGCTGTGCTGACACTGGTCGGCTTCGGTGGTGTAACTGGCGCCCTGTATACAATGACCCTTCTGGCTAGTTTTAATGGTCTTATGGTTCGGTATTCCTGAACCTCTCACTATGCTCGAGACGGACTTGAGAGTCTTATTAAAGCGGCAAGCTGACGCTTCGACTGTCGCTGCTTTGTTTTCGAGACAGACGAACAACAAACGAGAGAAAGCGACGTCAGCCGATCTCCGCAACACCCTCCTCCCCAAACTCCTATCCGACCAACTGCGGATTGCTGAAGCCGGACACCAGCGCGAGTTTATGCCAAGAGAGAAACTAAACTTCTCAGCATGACGATTGACCGAAAATGAACTTGATACGAATATCACCTGAGTGATTTGTCGCTCTGAAAGGTGACCCGAGCAACTGATGATCCACCTACACTGCACCCAGAAACTCTTCGCCAAGCTGCCGGTAAATGACATTGGCCGGCTGCCGAACACGAGAGCCCGCCCCGGCGCAGCTAACGATCCGGGCGAAAGCCCGCTAAGCGGCTGGCACGCCAATCTGATTACGCTCCAGCGCCGCAACTGTGTGTTGTTCGTGCACGAAAAAACACGCTTTCCAGTAGTGATTACCTGCCTGACCAAACCAGATTCCGCCGAGTTTGATTATTTCTTTCAGGACGGGTTGATGAACACCCTGCTCAAGGGTGGCGCGAATCAAGCTCAGCTTGACGCCGCCGCCCGCGCCCTCGCGCCACTTCAGTGCGATGCGCTACGCGATCGCTCAGTGCAGGGTACGCTCAATCAGATGAAGCAGGATGTGGAGCATCTTCTCTGGCACGACCAACTTTCGATTGCCGATCTCGGCCCGTACAGCACTGGCGTCTGGCTTGCTAATCGGCCCTGTGGCATCAAGGGTGGCAAGGACTATATTTGGCCGCTGAAGGCAATGCTGGCGCTACTGGACCAAAAGAGGTTTTCACCCCCGCTGCCTACACCCGACTTGTGATGCGCGACCCGCCGGACCTACTTACCGGCAACGCTCAGAAGGTTTATCTTATATAGAAAACTAACACCTTAAGGGTTACTATTTATGCCAGAGTAAACCCAATGTTTAACAAATACCGTTTATTAACACCCAAGGCGTGACTATGTCCTCCAAAATAAACTGGCTGATGAAACATACCTTACCGGGCTCACTGGTGTTACAACCCTGGTTAACGCGGCACGACATAGGCTATTCACTGACCCAGAAATATGTTGCCAGCGGCTGGCTGAGCAAGCTTGCTCCTGGAGTATATGTACGCCCACAAGCCGGCACCACCCCTGCGCCAAACTGGGCGGATGCTCTCCAGGCGCTAACTGAACAGCTAAATTTACCTGTACACCTGGCCGGCTTGAGCAGTCTGGCGCAGCAGGGTCTCAGCCATTATTTATCACTTGGGCAGGAAGCGGTTTGGGTCGGTGTGGGAAATAGACAGTCTCTTCCCAAATGGTTTCGTGAACTCCCGGGGCAGACATGGCGCTACTGCGGCAATTACAAACTGACCGACCTCAAAGCAGATGATTTCACCCTGCTGACGGTCGATGGACGAAAAGTCGAAGCCAGTAAACCGGAGCTGGCTGCCTATGAAGTAGCGGATGCCGTTGGCGACTTCATCACCTTTGAACACGCGGCGGAGCTGTTCCAGGGGCTGGTCAACTTAAGCCCGCGGAAGGTTCAAGCGTTACTTGAGCGCAGCCGCGCGGTGCAAACCAATCGCGTGTTTCTGTTCCTGAGCCACCAATGTGGGCATCAATGGGTCAAACGCCTCGACGAATCCAAGGTGACGCTGGGTGCCGGAAAGCGCCAGGTAGTGCCTAACGGGCGCTACGATGAGCGTTATCAGATAACCGTACCCAGTTCCTTGGCGACAAGCGAGTAAGCCAGATATGGATAAGTCCTCGATCTATTATCGGCAGGTCTCTCTGCTGCTCAGATTGTTACCTATAGTTGCCGAGCGGACCGTTTTCGCGCTGAAAGGCGGCACTGCTATCAACCTGTTCATACGCAATTTCCCTCGTCTGTCTGTGGACATCGATCTCGCCTACCTACCGCTGGAGCCACGGGATGCTGCCTTGCTGCATGCTCGCGCTGCCCTACAACAAATAGTTGCCAGGACGAAGGCGCAGCCGATGTTGAACGCATCACTCCACGACAATAAACTGGATGAGCTCAGGGTGATCGTTAGTAGTGGCGACGCGGTAGTCAAGATCGAGGTATCACCCGTAGCCAGGGGCACACTACATGAGCCAATAACCCTTTCCGTGGTGACGGCTGTTGAGGAAGAATTTGGTTATGCCGAGATTGCTGTGGTGAGCCTTCCGGATCTTTATGGCGGCAAATTATGCGCCGCACTGGACCGCCAGCACCCCCGAGACCTGTTTGATGTGTATATGCTGCTGCGCCACGAAGGCATCACTCGGGAGATCTTCACCGGATTCCTCACCTATGCTCTCGGGCATCCACGTCCCATTCACGAACTCATGGCCCCGCGCTGGAAAGCGCTGACCGAAAGCTACCAGGACGAGTTCGCAGGCATGACCAATACGGCTGTCACGCAGGCGCAGCTTGAACAGACCCGAACCGACATGGCAGCTGCCCTGCAGATGCACTTCACCGAGCGTGATCGGAACTTTTTACTCTCGTTCAAGCGCGGCACACCTGACTGGAATTTGTTTGATGAGCCCGCAGCAGCCCAGTTACCCGCTGTGCGTTGGAAGCTGATGAATATTGAAAAACTGGCAACCAATGCAGTTCGGCACCAACAGCAGATCGCCCTGCTCGAATCGGTGTCAGACCAATGGCTGTCAGGTGATCATTAGCTCCAGCATTCGGCCGCTGAAGGCAATACTGGCACTATTGGACAAAATGGCCTGATGTGGTGGAATGAGGGAGTACCGAACGAGTTGCAACGAAGCCAGTCTGGAACAAGCGATCATCGCGCTGCTCGCGCAGCAAGGCTATCCGCATTTCGCCGGCGACAGCCTGCAGCGCGGCACTAACAGCGAGGTACTGCTGAAAGACGATCTATGTCAGTTTTTCTGGCCGCGCAATATGCTGGCGACAACATCACTGCCGGCGAGACCGAATCCGTCATTCAGCAGCTGGACAGCCTGCCGGAGCAGCGGGTGCCGCTCGAGGGTGAAGTAGAAACGCTGGTGCTCGAACCTGCTGCCGCCTACGACACCGGCAATATCTTTCGGCTGGTCAATCAGCTGGTTGTCGAAGGCACTGAGAAGCGCATTCCTGACGCCATCCTGTATATAAACGGGCTGCCGCTGGTGGTGTTCGAGCTTAAGAGTGCGGTGCGCGAAAACGCGACCATTCCGTCTGCCACCGAATCGTGGCCTAAACTCGGGCGTGCTGGTCGAACTGCTCACCATAGGCGACGGCAACGCGACGCTGCCGCCGATAGAACTAGTGGCTGACTAGCATAAGTTCCGCCCGCTGAGGCCCTGTAAATAGCGACTCCAGATGCCCTCGGCCGAATGCCCTCCCCAGAAATTAGCGCCATGTTCACCAGACGAATTCTTCCGCAGGCCCTCGTTGCAACCGGTACTTTAATCCCCCATAAGAAACACCCACCGACTCGCTGGCAAAGACAAACCTACAAGCTACGTAATCCAGTCCGCGCCGACAAGGCGTCGCCTATTATCGGGCGCTGTATTGAAACGAGCATGGTTGCGAACAGGGAGGTGTCTAGTAAACTTGTGGCGATTCAATTTGGACTGCCCCCGCTTCCTCTGCCAGATCTTGCAATCATTTTGAGGCTGCGAGGTGTCTAAGAAACTGGTAGCGACTCAAACTTCGGACGGGGGCCGTAGGCATTGTCGCCTTCGCTATCTAGGACCAAAAAAACGAGCAGGATTATTGGGCCGATGAAAGGCAGAATAGTGATCAACTGCCACCATCCGCTACGTCCAATATCGTGCAGACGACGACAGGTAATACTGAAATAGGGCACTAGCGAAAAGAAGAAAAACGCCATTGCTAACCCGAATATGCCCAGCAATTCATCCAGGCCCGCCAGCACGGCAAAGGTAATATAGAAAAACAGGGTGAACAGCCAGTATTCCTTTCTACGGGCCCGACCAGAGAAATCAGCGTACTTTCTGTACGCACCGATGAAATAGTCCATTATTTCGACCTCTTTGCTGAATGATGGATGGCGATTGAGCCTCCGGTAGATGAGGTTGAATTGTAATTATTTCCGATTGGCAGGTCTGTAGCCTGGTTCTAAAAGATTGCAGTCGAACAGAGAGAGTGTTTTCACGTACCTGTCCGTCAGTTGTTATGAGAGCAATAAGGCGAATTGATCGGATTGTTTGGCCTGACAAGGATGCGGAGTACAAGGCATGGAAACAAAGAATAAAGTAATTATGGCGCTCGTTTGTCTGATCATCGCTCTGAACTGGGAGCGTTTGGTCGAGGACGGCAGGAAACTTCAGGCTGCACAATCGAACAGCCCTGAAGTCATGCTCTACTCCACGGCATGGTGCGGCTACTGCGACGAGACACGCGCGATCCTGCGCGAGAACAAGACTGCTTTCACAGAATTCGATATTGAAGAGTCCGATGAAGCCATGACCCGCTTCCAAGCCCTGGGTGGACGAGGCGTGCCCCTGCTCATCATTGGTAACGAGACAATTGAGGGCTTCGACGAGCCTCGTCTGCTAAAGCTGATAGCAGCATCTTCGAATGGCGGGACCCAACGCCCAGGTAGTGCTGCAAAATAAAGCCTAGTGGGATGAGAGGCCGTTCAGCCCCCTTTTATGCAAACCTGCTAGACTTTTAAAGTCTGCTCAAGAGCTTTCCAAACGGCTATGTGCCGCTCTCGTCGAAGACTTCGTGAAAGCGCTTGTGCAAGGATAAAGAGACATGCTGTTTGTTCTCGTCATCGTTCTCGTTCTGCTACTGATTTATGGGCCGCATCTGTGGATTCGTCACGTTATGGCCAGGCATGGCGGAACGCTGGATGAGCTGCCTGGTACGGGTGGCGAGCTGGCGCGACATCTCATTGAGCGCTTCGATCTCGGCGATGTCGAGGTCGAGCCAACAAGCGGCGGTGATCACTACGATTCAGCCGCCCGCAAGGTACGTCTGTCCCCTGACATCATGAATGGCCGCTCGTTGACGGCGGTAGCTGTGGCGGCTCATGAGGTCGGCCACGCCATCCAGTACCATCGGCAGGAACGGATCACCCACCTGCGCCAGCGCTACTCCCCACTCGCAATGACGATCCAGAAGATTGCGATAGGCATTCTGCTTGCTGCACCCTTACTCGCCGCCGTTTTTCACGTGCCCCAGATTGCCTTGGTCACTGTGCTGGCCGGCATATTGGCGATGCTGGCCTCTGCGCTCATCCAGATGATCATCCTGCCGATGGAATGGGATGCAAGCTTCAACAAGGCACTTCCTATCCTGATCGAAGGTGAGTACATCTCGCAGAGCCAATATGCCGCTGCCAGAAGTGTACTGCGAGCCGCCGCACTGACTTATGTCGCCGCTGCCCTTGTGGACATGCTACGCCTAGGGCGATGGCTGGCAATATTAAGGGTTGCTATCCGCTAGACAACGTTTACCAAACCATCAGAGTACGAACATGAAAATACGCGCTTCCCTGCAACCTGCTGCCGAGCGAATAGAGCCATGGTCGTTGCGACCCGTCGGGCATGGCGACCGCTGTGGCTCATCGGCAGTACATTGATGGCCGCTGTGGTGCTGAAACTCTCTACTGTAGATATGTCTGGTACGGGCACAGTTTCCAGAATCGTCGCTTTTCTGGGGGTAGGCATTTTGCTGTTGGTGGTGGGCTATCGAAGGGTTTCAGTTTTCGGGTTTCGGAACACTGTTGGCGTCCGCGGACTGATCTTCAGCAATCTCATCGGCCCATTCGTGATCGTCCTGGTCGGCCTGCAAACCTTTTTGGTCTTTGCCTGCTTGCGGATTGAATAGAAGCTCGGTGAGTAGCGGAAAATGATCAGAGCCTATCGAGGGCAGCCGCTTGATAGATGTGACTGTGAAATGAGCGCTGTGAAAAAGATGGTCCAGGGGCCATCTGAGAAACGGATAACTCGCATGGAATGTGTTGTACATCCCACGCCCAACTCGGGGGTCTAACAGACCGCTCAACTTTCGGAACAGCCGCGTTGTGGCAGACCATGCCACATCGTTGAGGTCTCCAGTGACGATCACCGGATCATTGCTGCTTTGTATACTGCGCGCAACGATCACTAACTCTGCATCGCGCTCGGCTGACTCAGGGTTCTCGGTCGGACTGGGTGGCGCAGGGTGAAGAAAGTGGACACGTACCCTATCGCCAGAGGGCAGTATGATCTGCGCATGCATGGACGGAATGTCGTCTTCTATCAGAAATGATATCTCGGTTTTTTCCAGCTCGAGGCGAGAGTAGACGTGCATGCCGTACAGGTTATCGAGCGGACACTTCAAGCTATAGGGCATTTCAGTTTCCAGGATATCCAGCCTCGCTTGCCACCAGAGATCCGACTCCAGCGTGACAAGTACATCAGGCGATTGTTCTCTTACCAGCGCAACCAATTTATCTGCCTCACGATTTGGCGTGAGCACATTTGCTGTAAGGATTCTCAACCGGCGATCAGGCTGAACAGTGATGGTCGACTTCACTTCGGGAGACCACAGACGGGTGTAGGGCAGAATCCACCATAGCTGCCATATTAGACAGAGGGCTGCGACACCCACAGACAGCCATGTAGCGGCATGACTCAGGTCAGATACGAGAAGCTGGGCAACTACCAGCCCTGCAGCACAAACAGCAAGTTGAACTCTTGGGAAGTCCATTCCACGGACGAACCAGTGTGGATGTCGCCATAGTGGAAGAAGGCTCGCTATAAGTATCAGACCAGTCGAAATATGTAGCAGTATCATCTGGCGAACCCTGTAAGAATGAAATCAATACGATGTATTCGGCTTATTTGTCGTAGCTGTCGAAAGTAAAATCGGCGCGAAAAAAGCTCACGCCACGCACTTAACATCATCGAGGGACTCCGTCAGAAGCTCAGCAAGTGCCGTCAGAAAAGCAAGCTCCTGCTCGCTCACGTTACGCGGCTTGGTATCGATTACGCACAGGCTTCCCACCGCCAGGCCGGCTTTACTGCGCAGAGGAACTCCGGCGTAGAACCTGATGCCTCGGCTTTTCAGGAAAGCGTTATTACTAAACCTTTTGTCTAGTGCGATGTCTTCAACCACCAGAGGACTGTTCTGTGCAACAACATGTCCGCAAACCGATGTATCACGGGGTGACTCGCGCGCCAAAGCAAGATCTTCAGGCAGGCCGGTCTGCGCCTTCCAGAACTGACGTTCCGAGTCGATGATCGAGACGAGCGAAATTGGAACATTGAAGGCTTTAGCGAGTGCTCGAGTTACGCTATCAAACAGCTCATTCGGGTCTTTGCTCACGAGATTCAGATTGTAGACTTCCTGTAGACGCTCTGGTTCATTGCTTGGAATAGGCGCCGAGACCATCGAGTCATTCTCAGATGGGCTCACTAGAGATTGTATCTGGGTCACGGCGGCCTGGAAGCTGGTGACCACCTGTGCTTCGGTGTTCTTGCTCAATCGTTTTTGCAGGTTGTAGCTCTCAGCCGTTGGGCTCCAGATTCCGATAATACATTTCACGCCTGGGCAAGCTGCGCTGATACGACGGTATAGCTGGCGGGCGGGGATGAACGCTGCCGGTGGAACAGCCGAGATACAAACCACTTCAAACGGTTGCTGCATGACCCGTTCGGCGCACACTGCGGTAAGATCTGTCGCGGCGTGGATTCTGACCTGGATGCCTACTGAGACAAGTACGGCGGCAAGTGTCTTCGCTGCCAGCTCATCCATGTCGTCTTTGGCAGGCACGATGAGGACACGAGCGGCGCCCTCCAGCAGGCTCAATTCTGGCCTGTCGTTTTTGACCAGATCTTCGAAAAGCTCTGGGACGTTCTGAAGAATGAAGGTCTGCCTGATTTCAGCCAATCCGCCGGCATGCCTATCCGCCTCAGCCGCATTTAAAGCCGGTATCAACGCCTGGTCACAGTACTCGGTCAGTGAATGTTCTTTGACGAAATCCTGTGAAAGCAACAACATTTCGTTGTAGTCCATCGCCAGCATTCGCTGATAAAGGCGTTCAAATGGCTGCAGTGCAGGCACGCTTCCCAGCAGAACACTGAAGAAATTCAAACTGGGCACATAGTTGCCAAGAACAACCAGACAAACCGTCAGGGGCGTGGACAAAAAGAGCCCGACGGGCCCCCATAGCCATGTCCAGAATACAGCCGCAACCATCAAGGCGAAATTGGATATGCCTGTGCTTACCCCGTAAAGCCAAGGCTCAATGATGTTGTTGCTTACAAGTTCCAGGGTCAGAAACAGCCCAAGCGTCATAAAGAGCATCGACCAGCCAGGATCGATTGCAAACGCCAGGGCTAGTGGGAATACAGCAGCAATCCATGGACCTAGATAGGGTATGAATCGGAGGAGTATAGCCAGAAAGCCCCATAACATAGCGTTAGGTACACCAATCAGATGCAGGCCGATGCCGATAGGAATACCGTAGAGTGCGTTGACGAGCAGCTGCATCGTCAAATAGCGCGAGATCCGCTTTGCCGCGTCATCGATAGCTTCGGTCGCGACGTTGAGCCCGGCTCCGCTAATGATGCGCACGAAGCGTTCGCGGAGGTCTTCGCGCTGGAAAAGCATTGCGATAACGAAGATGCCAACCAGACCGGTAGTTCCCAGAGGGCCAACGAGGGGCCCTATGACCTGCGCGGCTGACTCGACAACACCGCTGCTTTCCGGCTGAAGCTGAACCGTCACTGGTGCTGGAACAGGTTCTGCCACTTCAGCGCCAGTGTCGGCTTGACGCCCCGGCAAGTCTGGCAAGTCACCACCATCCAGCTCCTTACGAAGCTTTGATACCAATTCGCCGGCTCGGGATAGCGGGCCCTCTGCATTGTGCGAATCATTGAGCTGCCGAATTTTGCTTCTGAGCGTTTGCTCATACCGAGGGAGCTCATCTGCGAGACTGACCACCTGCACACTTATGGTCCAGGCAATCGCCGCGATTGCGAGGAAGGCAATTACAACGGTCGTGATGATTGCCACAACTCGCGGCAAGCCGATCCGCTGCAACTTCAGGACAAGAGGCGCCAGTAAGAAGGTGAGCATTACTGCCATTGCCACAGGCAGGATGACCACCTTGGCGAAATAAAGCACGGCCACTACAGCGATGAGTCCGAACAAGGTCAAAAGCCCTTCCCGGTCGGACATGCTCGACTGACTACCCATTGAATCCTTCAAGGCACGCCCCTCTGTATTGATGTTGTTCTTATGGACTTAGGTGGGTGAGGCAGACTAAGTAATAGTCCCGCTTGCTGCGCGTACAGCGTGCAGGTCCTCTGGCAGAGACAGAGCGGCCTCTGATCGAGCCAGTGCTAGTCGAGATTGTCTCTCTGCTGCGCTACGCATGGCCTCATTGCCGACACTGGCTAGCGCAATCAAGGCCTTTTGAAGGCGGACCCCAACTTCTACTGTACCAGCCCCGTCGCGCGCCAATGCCTTGAAGGCATCGTCGAAGAGATCGTGTTCATCTAATTCAGGCACCTCAACCCTATCATGAAAGAGGGGCATTCTTTCGTCGGTGTCCACCGGTCTGTTCCATTGAACGAAGATTCGTACAAAAGCATTGATGATGTCTATTGCAGTACCGGGGTCATTAACTGCAGGCGAAAGTGCGCGACTTGCTATCTCTGAAAGCACTATCAATCCAAACCTCGGATCTTCCTGGAAAGTTCGATTGTTAGCGATTTTGAAGCACTCTGAGATACGTTGCCGATCGATACGGACCGCCTGCGCGGCTTTTGAAATAACAAATACGAGAGGACGACCTGGTAACAAATAGGTCCCTGGTAAAGACGCAACCCGAAAACGCACATCAAGCTCCTCTGCATAAGCTTGCAACAGCGACATTTCGATTCGTTGCACATAGCCTACTTCATCCGAGGATACTGGCTCCCCCGCTCCACCCGTAGCGTCTACTTTCGCGCCACCAAGAGTGGGTGCCCTCCGCCGAGCGACTACTGCTTTTGTGACCGCGTCTTCAGCCTTCTCGATTGTTGTCCCTAGCCGTCCAAGCCGGGCGATCCGGTCCACCCACCCCACAAAGGTGAGAATGACGGCAGCAAAGGTAAGGAGTGTGAGGCAGAACAGCACAAATCGGCCGCCCTTGTCGTAGAGACCGCTTAACAGAGCAATAAGGGAAACCAGGCTGAAGATAAATGAACCGACGAAACTTGAAAGTGCATTCTGTGAGACGTCGTCCGCTATGACTAACGAAAAGCTGCGCGGCGTTGCCGATCCGCTAGCGGAGGCATACGACGACACCATCGATCCAACTGCAAAGGTGGCAATCACGAGCATGCTTGCAGCTATGATCTTGAGCAGCGTTTCTATGGTTTCTACAGAGATTGCCGGAACGAGTTCTGCTATATCAGTGTAATCTCCAAGCTTGGCCAGAAAGACCAAGCCGATCGAAAACAGGCACATAATCAGGGGACGCAACCACAGCTGCTCCCTTAGACGGGCTAAAAAAAACTTAAGGCGTTCCATATGTATCGTCTCTGTTTGCGGATTCCGGGTGAGGCAGAGCCCGTCAGCGCACGCTCGCGCCGGTTTACCCGCAGTTACCCCTGACGGCCTCCAGCATTATATTTCGCCTACAGGATATGGATCAGTAGTAGTTCAGGCTTCCCATTTCTCATACTCAGTTATTGGAAGCGGAATAGCTACGGTTATAGGTCGCTTGCTGCCTATTTGCCCGTATCAGATACGATACATCGCGGAAAGCTGGCAGAGAACGACCAATCGTCGGCAGGGTGTAATATTTCAAACTGAGCGCAGTGGCTATTTCACTATCAAGGGCTGGTTATGCAGATTCAAATAGGCTTCACACTGATTTATGAGTGCCCCCAACCTACACCCATGATCCTGATGCTGAGCGTGCATAGCAGCCGATCTCACGACATGGTGGTGCCAGACGAACTCAAGTCCAATCCCAGTGTGCCATTCAGGAACTATATCGATAATTTCGGTAACTGGTGTACCCGCTTAGTGGCGCCTGCTGGTGAACTGGTGCTCACAGCGGACGGCGTGTTCAGCGACAGCGGAGAGATTGATCCCCAGACACCTGCAGCTCAGCAACATCCGGTTCAAGATCTGCCGGACGATGTGTTGACTTATCTAACCGGGAGTCGTTACTGCGAGACCGATCTACTGTCCGAAACCGCGTGGCAGCTTTTCGGTGGCACGCCCGCGGGCTGGTACCGCGTTCAGGCCATTTGCGATTTCGTACACGACCACATTCGATTCGACTATCAACGAACCAGACCGACAATGACCGCGAAAGATGTCTATAGCGAACGCACTGGCGTCTGCAGGGACTTCACTCATTTAGCCATCGCGTTCTGCCGTTGCCTCAATATTCCTGCCCGATATTGCAGCGGCTATCTCAGCGATGTCGGGCTGCCACCACCATACCCGCCTCAAGATTTCGCTGCCTGGTTCGAGGTTTATCTCAACGGCAGCTGGCATACATTTGATGTGCGAAACAACTCACCCCGGCGGGGACGAATTCTCATGACGCGGGGACGGGACGCCGGAGACGTTCCGCTGAGCACTACATTTGGCCCGAATACACTTAAACTGTTCGAGGTGCGCTGCGAGCCATACTAAGACGGCCCCACCCCTTCAACATCGACAGTCGCATCTGAGCACCCTGCTTCCTAAATGCTTGGACTCGTCAGAGCATACCTGATCTGGTCCATCGTAAAGCCGCGATTCGCCAGGAACCGTGCCTGCTTCTGCCGTTCCTCGTGGCTCGTCGCCGGAGACTTGAACTTCCTCCTCAGCGTGTTCGCCGCGTTCTCACGCCAGATCTCGTCATCAGCGATGAGATGTTCGTCGATCAGCGCCCGATCGACGCCTTTCTGCATCAACTTCGATGCCACCTTCATCGGCCCATCTGAGCCCTTTTCCACGGCCATCCGCACATAAGACCGGGTCATGCGCTCGTCCGATAGATAATTGCTTTCGAGCAGCTCGCTGATGCATGCATCGACCAGATTCCTGTCCACGCATCGGCCAGAGAGCTTTGTCAGCATGCGCGCCTGGGAGTACTCACGATTGGACAACAACCACAGCGCGTAGGATTTCAATTCTGCAAGGCTTTCAAGAGGCTTGGGTTCCTTGCGTGCCTTCAAGGCGCATCACCTGCAGGCATGGCCTGTTCCAGTTGTGTGATCAGCTCATGATTAAGCGTACGCCGCTCGACAAGGGGATCGTCGCTGGACGGAATTTTGCGTATTGCGTCGATGTAGTCAGCAGGGAAACTGTGATATTCGCAGCCCAGCAACACCAGCCGTTTGTACCAGTGATGTGGGACCAGTGAATCATCGACAGCCTCTGACGAGGCGATATAGGTCCAGCACGGCCCGAAACCGCTGACGTCCACGATAGCTCTATCGTAGCCTCGCCCTAAGCCTTCGATCAGATCGAGCACTGGTTGATCTTCGACATCGATGGCATAGACAGCCACATGCGTATGCTCCGCCGCTTCGACGAGACTGCACTTGGCCGAACCGTCCAGTCCACGCTTGTGAAAGCGCACGCCCATGCCATCGACGAGGCCAGTGCCAATCAGCCTGGCGGTTTCTACACGCGTGCAGAGCCGGTGTGGGTGTAAGTTACTGCCGTAGGCGGCATAGAACATGTCCGACATCGTTGTTGGGTCTCCAGATGATTGTGTACTCAAAGCCATTTGGGATAACTACGATCGACTCAAGTCTACGTAATCATTCAATGCTGACTGCTGGCGGAGTCGATATTGCCGCTGCTGTAGCAATGAGCGGCAGGTTTTCCTGCCACAATGACGCAAGCCTGTATCACAGGCCAGATAAGGATAAGTTATGTGCCGTGTTCTTGCCTATGTTGGGCCAGAGTTACCCCTTGCAAGTCTTCTGCTCGAACCTGAAAACAGCCTGATCAACCAGTCGCTCGATCCTGAGCGTCATCCGCACCTCCAACTCGCCGGTTGGGGCTTTGCTGCTTATGGCGAGCACATGTGCAAACCCGAAACGCCGCTGATCTATCGACGCCCCACAGCGGCCTTCCACGACGATAACGTTCCAGGGATCGTTCCCAGCCTACAGGCCAGCACCATGCTGGCTCATGTCAGAGCAGCGGCCTATGACTCGAAAACCGTTCTCGCGGATGAAAACTGCCACCCGTTTTCCTTCACCGGCACGCCTTGGATCATTGCGCAGAACGGCAACCTGGCAAACTGGCAGCTGCTGCAGAGAGAACTCCTCAAGCACTGCAAGGACAAGTTCCTCAAGCAGATGAAAGGCACCACCGATACGGAATTCCTGTATGTGCTGCTGCTCTCTCTGCTCAAGGGCAATAGCGACGATGAAGTGCAAGAGGGCTTCGAGACGATGCTCAAGCTGATCGTCCAGGCGATGAAAACACTTGAGCTCGGCGCGCTCAACAAGCTCAAAATCGCGCTGGTCGCACCCAACCGCATCATCGGCGTCAACTGCGGCACCGGCCACAAGGGCGAGCTCGAGGTAAAGGGAGACTGGAAGGCGCTGCGCAAGTCCGACCCGGACTCAGATGATTACGCGCTGTCGATGCTGCTGGAGCCGATGTATCTGCTGACAGGCCGCAACTACCTGAAGCACAAGAAGTCCTATGAGGTCGATGCATGCCCTGATGCTGAAGCGACGTCTGCCATATTTGCCTCAGAGGCGCTGACTGAAAAGGACGAGGAATGGATGCGTATCGAGTTTGGCGAACTGGTAGCCATCGAGAGGCAGGGTGAGACGATCACGAAGCGCGTGAAGCAGATGAACCTGTAGCTCTAGACGGAGAGGCGCCGGCTATCTGCGCTGCAGTCAGCCGGACAATTGCTGCGAGCTACCCGCAGCACTTCTTGAACTTCTTGCCGCTTCCGCAGGGGCATAGCTCGTTGCGGGCTGGTGGTGCGGTCACTTTCACGGTGTTGCCCTTGTTCAGCATGGCCGTCAGCTCCTTGATGGATTCGACGGCCCCCTCACTGCTATCTACCGTGACATCAACGAACACCTGGGCCTTGGCCGCCATGGCTTCGACTTCCTGCTTGCGGACTTCACTCGTCACAACTAGCGCGAGTGGATATTTCTCACTTCCTGGCCTCAAACCAGCTTTAGCCTTGTAGCCGAACGCGGTGTGGTGCTGGCGGGCATCCTGCCGCCCTTTGAAGAAGAATTTGTCTGACATATATAACCCTGAGAGTGGAGAAAGAGCGACGTCGTCTATTCTAGCTGACTCGCGTCGGCAAGTAGTCACTGCCATTAAAGATTTGTAAACACCAACAAATAAATACTGCAATTCTACAACAGAGGCATTCCCACAAAGAGCGTATTTTAGCCGCGTCTAGTAGGTCGCATGCATCTTCAATGCGAGTTGTCTTGATTCTCCCGACGAGGGTCGAAGTGGATTGGGGTTTGAATGTGACTGTACCGCATGTTGAATGGCGCTCCATTCTGCTTGTCTGCGCCTGCCTGTCTGGCATTGCGAGCCCTGTTTCGAGGGCTGATGAATCGGTAGATGCCGTCATTCGTCAGCAACAGCTCGAGATCCTCGACCAGCAGGATATTCTGCAGCGTGAGCGAAAGGCGCGAGAGATCGAGAACGATCTGCAGCTTCTTGGCCCCGCTTTCGAAACGCCGGCACCCGGTGCTGACGAAGGCACCTGCTTCACAATTTCGACCTTGGACGTTCAAGGCGTAGAAGACCTGCCAGAAAACATTCTCGCCGAAGTTCTGGCGACGGCTAGTGTCCCGTCTGGTTAAT
>DEMD01000012.1:0-259 GCA_002354735.1 Gammaproteobacteria bacterium UBA2679
ATCTATGTTAAAGAGCGGTCTTCTTGGCGTCCGGTGTTTCGTGTTCGCCTTGAAGAGGAGCGCAATTCTACGCTTCTGGGCGTCCAAGTCAACAGTGTAATCGAAAAATTTTTAACTTATTTTTCGAGGCTTGTCTTGGGCGCATTTCACTAGCTTTGACCGGCCAATATTATAGCGCAGTATGGGCGACGTGGCGACAGTTTCTATAGTTGGCTTTGGCTGGGCGTCTTTCGAGCGTGCTGGTGCTGGTGCTGGTGCT
>DEMD01000012.1:537-165621 GCA_002354735.1 Gammaproteobacteria bacterium UBA2679
GGTGCTGGTGCTGGTGCTGGTGAGTATAAGACCTACCTCCAGGAGCCGCACCAGCAGAAGTAGCTGTTGGTGCGACGGAAGCAGGCCATCTTCGTTAGTTTTACTCTACGACTTCCCAATCCTGCGCTTCAGCGAAATAACTGGCCCAGACAGTGTGTATAGCAGGAAAGTGAGGAATAAGATCTGCGCGGGGGCGACAGCTATGAGCGCGAACAGCCCAACGATGATGAGCACGTTTACAAATGGCACTCGCCCTTTCAAGTCGAGGTCCTTGAAGCTGTAGTACAGCACGTTACTCACCATCAGAGCACCAGCAGCGGCGACAACAATTGCCGCAACCCCTGTTAGCGTTGGCGACACCTCACTGCGGTGGAAGACCCATACCATGCCTGCCACGATTGCGGCGGCTGATGGACTGGGCAAACCCACGAAGTAACGCTTGTCGGTGGAGCCAATCTGAGTATTGAATCGCGCAAGGCGAAGCGCTGCGCCCGCGACGTAGATGAAGGCGGCAATCCACCCCAGTTTTCCAAGGTCGGAAAGCACCCAGGAGAACGCAACCAGTGCAGGTGCGACACCGAAGGCCACCATATCAGACAGACTGTCGTATTCGGCGCCGAAGGCGCTTTGAGTATTCGTCATCCTGGCAACACGGCCGTCGAGGCCATCCAGCACCATGGACACAAAGATAGCAATTGCTGCATTCTCGAAGTGGCCGTTCATACCGGCAACGATGGCGTAGAAGCCTGAGAATAGCGAAGCAGTCGTTAGGAGGTTTGGTAACAGATACACGCCACGGCGGCGGGATTTTACTTCGGAAACTTCGTCAGGATCACTTCCATTCTTCACCGAAGGATCTATCGGCTGATCTTCTGGCGTTCCTTTGGCAGACATAGGCTTATTCGTCCCTAATCGAGGCTTGAACCACTGCCCACCCGCTCAAGCCGAGGGGTGGGCTACAGGACACAGCCTAGTGTTAGTTCTTGCTCTTATCAACGATCTTGTTGGACGCGATCCATGGCATCATACCACGCAGCTTCTCGCCAACTTTCTCAATTGGATGCTCGGCGTTCAGACGACGACGTGCAGTCATCGAAGGATAGTTTGCTGCACCTTCCTGAATGAACATCTTCGCATACTCACCTTCCTGAATGCGCTTGAGGGCATTCTTCATGGCGGCACGAGACTGGTCATTGATGATTTCGGTGCCCGTGACGTACTCGCCGTACTCGGCGTTGTTGGAGATCGAGTAGTTCATGTTGGCGATACCGCCTTCGTACATGAGGTCGACGATCAGCTTGAGCTCGTGGAGACACTCGAAGTAGGCCATCTCAGGGGCATATCCCGCTTCGGTCAGTGTTTCGAAGCCGGCCTTGACCAGTTCTACGGCACCGCCACACAGTACGGCCTGCTCACCGAACAGGTCGGTTTCGGTCTCGTCCTTGAACGTGGTTTCGATAATACCGGTGCGGCCACCGCCGACGCCTGAGGCGTAGGAGAGTGCGACGTTCTTGGCGTTGCCTGAGGCGTCCTGAAAGATCGCGATCAGATCAGGAATACCGCCGCCTTTAACGAACTCTGAACGCACTGTGTGACCAGGTGCTTTCGGCGCGATCATGATGACGTCGAGATCTTTGCGTGGCACGACCTGGTTGTAGTGGATCGCGAAACCGTGTGCGAAGGCCAGTGTGCCGCCCTGCTTCAGGTTCGGTTCGATTTCGTCACGGTACAGCTGCGACTGGAACTCGTCCGGGGTGAGGATCATGATGATGTCAGACGCGCTGACAGCTTCAGCGACTTCACTGACGCGAAGGCCGGCATCTTCAGCCTTCTTCCACGAAGACGAGCTCTTGCGCAGGCCAACCACGACATCGACACCCGAGTCCTTGAGATTGTTAGCGTGGGCATGGCCCTGCGAGCCGTAGCCGATGATGGCGACTTTCTTGCCCTGGATGATCGAGAGATCGCAATCTTTATCGTAGTAAACCTGCATGTCTTACTCCTCTGTACTGATTATCAAAAGTGGTTTTTCGCCGCTAGAGCGACAGTGTCTTTTCACCGCGTGCGACACCTGAGACGCCTGAGCGGACAACTTCGATGACGGATGCCGCGCCGATGGCCTGGATAAAGGCGTCGAGCTTGTCGCTGTCGCCGACGAGCTGCACGGTATAGACCGTACTGGTCACGTCGACGATCTGACCGCGGAAGATGTCGGTCACGCGCTTGATTTCGGCTCTGTGCGAGCCGGTCGCCTTCATCTTGATGAGCATCAGCTCACGCTCGATGTGAGCACCTTCCGTCAGGTCGACGATCTTGACCACTTCAATCAGCTTGTTGAGCTGCTTGGTGATCTGCTCGATGACCTTGTCCGACCCTGCGGTGGTAACTGTAAGACGCGACAGTGTCGGGTCTTCGGTCGCGGCTACGGTCAGGGTTTCGATGTTGTAGTTGCGCTGTGAGAACAGACCGACAACTCGCGAGAGCGCGCCGGGTTCGTTTTCGAGCAGCATTGCCAATATTCTGCGCATCCGGCTACACCCTCTCCGTCTTGCTGAGCCACATATCTTTCATAGCGCCACGTGCAATCTGCATTGGATAGACATGCTCTTCGGGATCGACATAAATGTCGACGAATACGAGCTTGTCTTTCATCGCAAAGGCCTGTTCGAGACCGGCTTCAAGCTCGCTGGCTTTGCGAATCGTAATACCTTCGTGCCCGTAGGCTCGCGCCAGCGCCATGAAATCCGGCAGAGACTCCATGTAGGAGTGCGAGTGCCGGGCCTCGTAGTTCATGTCCTGCCACTGCTTGACCATGCCGAGACGCTGATTATTGATATTGATGATCTTGACGGGCAGATCGAACTGCTTACAGGTCGAGAGCTCCTGAATATTCATCTGGATGCTGCCCTCGCCGGTAACGCAGGCTACTTCGGCATCGGGATAGTGCAGTTTGATACCCATTGCTGCAGGGAGACCAAAGCCCATGGTGCCGAGACCACCACTGTTGATCCAGCGGTTGGGTTTGTCGAAGCCATAATACTGGGCGGCGAACATTTGGTGCTGACCCACGTCAGACGTGATATAGGCATCACCTTTAGTGACCTTGTGCAACATCTGTATGGCGTACTGTGGCTTGATAATTTCGCCAACCTGCTCAACGAAACGACCGCCATGATGCTTACGCCAGGTATCGATCTGCTTCCACCAGGCCGCCAGTGCGTCCTTGTCCTTGTGTGGGCCGACTTCCTTGAGCGCCTCGAGCATGTCGGGGATAACGGAGGACAGCGGGCCGACAATCGGCACATCGACCTGAACTGTCTTTGAAATCGATGCTGGATCGATGTCGACGTGGACAATCCTGGCGCCGGGACAGAACTTTTCTGTGCCGTTGGTCACGCGATCATCGAAGCGGACACCTAGCGCAAGGACGAGATCGCTGTTATGCATGGTCATGTTGGCTTCATAGCTGCCGTGCATACCAAGCATGCCGAGCGCCTGACGATCACTGGCGGGATAACAGCCGAGCCCCATGAGCGTCTGCACGATTGGGACGTTCAACTCACGCACCAGTCGGACCAGCAGTTCGCTCGACTTGCCCAGGATAACGCCACCGCCGGCGTAGACAACGGGACGGCGGGCGCTTTGTAGCATCTCCATGGCCTTACGGATTTGCCCGGCATGACCTTTGGTCGGCGGCGAGTAAGATCGCAGCTTGATTCGCTTCGGATATTCGTAGGCGAACTTTTCATTCGGCGTCGTCATATCCTTGGGAATATCGACTACCACAGGACCAGGACGGCCCGTCTGAGCCAGATGGAAGGCCTTCTTCAGGACCATCGGGATTTCTTCGGGACTACGCACACTCAGGTTATGCTTAACGATAGGGCGCGAAACACCCATCATGTCAGTTTCCTGGAAAGCGTCCTCACCGATTAGGTGAGAGGCTACCTGGCCGCAGAGCACGACCATGGGAATCGAATCCATATAGGCAGTGGCGATACCGGTGATGGTATTCGTTGCGCCAGGGCCGGAGGTCACGAGCACGCAACCCGCCTTGCCTGATGCCCGCGCATAGCCGTCGGCCATGTGCGTGGCCGCCTGTTCGTGCCGCACCAGGATATGCTTGACCTTATCCTGCCTGAAGATCGCATCGTAGATGTGCAGGGCAGCTCCACCTGGGTAGCCGTAGATATATTCGATACCTTCGTCCTGCAGGAAGCGGACGATCATATCGGCGCCAGACAACATTTCTGCCATCTTGGTTTCCTCTAATGAAAGTGTGTCTCAGTGGCCGAAGCCATTCGTTTCACTGTCAGCGGCAATTGCTGGTGGGCTTTACAAGCGTCAGAATTGTTACTGTCTGCCAAATCAGGCACAGGTCAGCCTAACATCGCTGCCTGAAGCACTCAGCCGACACCGTGAGTGAATCGACTGTTGCCACACGCAGGACTCCCGACAAACCTTGAATCTGTCGAGTTCCCTACGCGACTGCCAGTTCGGCATTTTGCGGAAGACCATAAGTTCAGATAGCTTTGATCTTGAGATGTGTGGTCGGCAGCACGCGTTTAGAGGCAGATTGTGTCCGCCGGAAACCGACTACCGAGCAATGTGTAATTCTGCCAGCTGAATTTCCACAGTCAAGTCTGACGTGGTGTTAATTGGCCCACAATTCCGTAATTAAGCGTTAAAGCGGTCGCAATTACCCTTCTTCAGCGCATGGCGGCGGGTCAAACACTGACCTATGCTGAGTTGATATCAACATCGTTACGGTCGTTGTCACGACACCACATCTTGCAGGAGGATTCCGGAATGAGGCCATTTTCGAGCCAGACTCTCGGACAGAAGTTTCGGATGATAGGCATTTTGATGAGTGCCGCGGCTGTTTGCAGCGCCCCGTCGGCGATGGCTGGCAGCGTGTACAAGTGGACCGACGAGAATGGCGTCACCCACTACTCGGACAAGAAGCCTTCCAAGGATGCTGAAAAGATGAAGGTGGGCACGACTGCAAGTAAGCCTGCCAATCAGGAGAGCCAGTCAGGAGAGGGTGACGGTGCCTACACGGTGAAGCCCGAACTGCAGTCGCAAATTGATGCGCTGGAGAAGAAACAGCAGATCGATGAGGTGCAGTCGAAGATAGATGCCGAAACCACAGAGGCGATGAACAAGAAGCAGGCTCGCTGCGAGGCTCTGCGGGGTAACATGAAGACGATTCAGGAGAACGCTCGAATCCAGGTCGAGGAAGAAGGCGAGCGGCGCTATCTGACTGCAGAAGAGATCGTGGAAAAGCGTGCGAAGATCGCCACTGATCTTCAGGAGAACTGCAGCGAATAGCGTTCAGGCGACAGACCGGCGCATCGCACCGGTCTGTCCAGTGCCTTCGTTAAGTAGCAGTTCCAAACTTCAGCGCGTCCCCTGCCTTGTCTACGGTTATCACATCCCCTCTCTGGAAGCGCCCCTCCAGCAGACCCTGAGCTAGCGCGTTCTCCAGGCGTTGCTGAATCGCCCGCTTGAGAGGTCTTGCGCCGTACACCGGATCGAAGCCGGCTTCGGCCAGGAACTCCAACGCCTCATCACTGACCTTAAGGCTGATATCCTGCTCAGCCAAACGCCGATTGAGGTTTTCAAGCTGGATCGCCGCGATGCCGGAGATCTGCTTCGAGGTCAGCTTGTGGAAGACCACCACTTCATCGATCCTGTTGACGAACTCTGGCCTGAAGTGTCGACTAACCACTTCCAGTACCGCTTCCTTGGTGGCGGCGTAGTCTTTTTCCGCTTCGATACCTGAACCCCCCATAGCCTGGATGATGTCGGACCCCAGGTTGGATGTCATCACGATAACTGTGTTGCGGAAGTCCACTGTTCTGCCCTGCCCGTCGGTCAGACGGCCATCTTCCAGCACCTGAAGCAGAATGTTGAAGACGTCCGGGTGAGCCTTCTCGACTTCGTCGAGGAGCAGCACCGAATACGGCCGACGGCGCACGGCTTCTGTGAGATAGCCACCCTGCTCGTAGCCGACGTAGCCAGGAGGGGCACCGATCAAACGCGCGACCGAATGCTTCTCCATGAACTCCGACATGTCTATCCTGACCATCGCGTCGTCGCTGTCGAAGAGGAACTGGGCAAGTGACTTGCACAGCTCTGTCTTGCCTACGCCGGTGGGGCCAAGGAAGAGAAAGGAGCCGTTTGGTCTGTTTGGATCACTCAGCCCAGCTCGCGAGCGGCGCACTGCGTTGGCGACAGCTTCCACGGCCTCGTTCTGGCCGATCACCCGGTCGTGCAAAGCTTCCTCGATGCGAAGCAGTTTATCGCGCTCGCCTTCGAGCATTTTGCTGACAGGGATGCCGGTCCACTTCGACACAACTTCGGCAACTTCTTCTTCTGACACACGATTGCGGAGCAGCTTGAGCTCTGTAAGATCAGCTTCGGAGGCGGCTGTCAGCTGCTTCTCAAGCTGTGGGATCCGGCCGTATTGCAGCTCTGACATCAGCGCCAGGTCGCCGCTACGGCGGGCCTGATCGAGATCGACCCGGGCCTGCTCGAGCTGGCTTTTGATGTGCTGGGCGCCTTGAACTGAAGCTTTTTCAGCATTCCAAACCTCCTCGAGGTCGGCGAACTCCCGTTCCATACCACTGATCTGCTCTTCAAGCTCACGTAGCGAACGCCGCGAAGATTCCTCACTTTCTTTCTTCAGCGCCTCCCGCTGCATTTTCAGCTGAATCAACTTGCGCTCAAGCCGGTCCAGGGGCTCTGGCTTGGAGTCGATTTCCATGCGGATCTGGCTTGCCGCTTCGTCGATGAGGTCAATCGCCTTGTCTGGTAGCTGTCGGTCGGTAATATACCGATGTGACAGTTTGGCGGCGGCCAGAATGGCACTATCGGTTACATCAACGCCGTGGTGGACCTCATAACGCTCCTTGAGACCGCGAAGGATGCCTATGGTGTCCTCGACACTGGGTTCATTGACCAATACCTTCTGGAATCGTCGTTCAAGCGCCGCGTCCTTTTCGATGAATTCGCGGTATTCATTCAGCGTTGTGGCACCTACGCAGTGAAGCTCTCCGCGGGCAAGTGCTGGCTTGAGCATGTTGCCTGCGTCCATGGCACCTTCACCTTTGCCGGCGCCCACCATGGCGTGGAGCTCGTCAATGAAGAGAATGACCTGACCTTCCAGTTTGGAGAGCTCGTTGAGCACGGCTTTAAGGCGCTCTTCGAATTCACCGCGGAATTTCGCTCCGGCAATAAGCGAGCCCATGTCCAGCGATAGAACACGCTTGTCCTTGAGTCCCTCTGGTACTTCACCGTTGACTATGCGCTGGGCGAGACCCTCGACGATAGCGGTCTTGCCCACGCCGGGTTCACCGATCAGCACCGGGTTGTTCTTGCGACGGCGCTGGAGCACCTGAATAGTGCGGCGGATTTCGTCATCACGCCCGATGACCGGGTCAAGCTTACCGGCCCGGGCACTGGCAGTGAGATCAATAGTGTACTTGTCGAGCGCCTGACGGCTTTCTTCGGCATTTGCGTCCTGCACGGTTTCGCCACCCCGGATCGTATCGATAGCTTTTTCGAGCCCCTGTTTTGTTGCTCCGTTTCTCTCGAGGATTTCCTTGAGTTTACCGCTGTTCTGGATGGCGGCGAGCAGCAGCAATTCACTGGAAATGAATTGGTCGCCTTTCTGCTGCGAAAGCTTGTCGGTCTGGTTCAGCAGCCGGCCAAGATCGTTGGAGGCGTGGACGTCGCCGTCGCTGGACTGAACCTGCGGCAGATCGTCGAGCGCCTGGTCGATATCGCGCTTGAGGCCGACGACATTGACGCCGGCTTGCTGCAGAATTGGACGAGTACTGCCACCCTGCTGATTCAGCAGGACGCTGAGCAGGTGGACGGGTTCAATAAAGTTGTGGTCGCGACCAAGCGCGAGAGATTGCGCCTCCGCCAGGGCGGCCTGAAGACGACTGGTGAACTTGTCGAAACGCATAGAGTGCCCCTTGAAACTGTTGTTTACCGATCATTCGGTTCTGCAACAGTTATGGGGATCGTCGACTATTTAATCAAGCCAGATGATGCTCGCCATACGGCCTGTGCGCCCGTCACGGCGGTAGGAGAAGTAGCGCTCGGACTGCGTGAAGGTGCATTCACTGCCGCCGCTTATGGCGCTGATCCCATATTCCATGAGGATCTGCCTCGCCAACGTGTAGATATCGCACCAGTATCGGCGCCCGTCCCGATCTCGCGCTGGCTGGAACGCCACCTCATGAGCCTGAGCTCTGGCGAGGAAGACTGAGCGAACATCTTCACCGACTTCAAAGGCGCCACGACCTATTGCCGGTCCGAGATGGGCAAGGAGTGACGATGGCTTGCTCGAAAACCGCTCAACTGTGGCTTGTAAAACGCCCTCGGCGAGCCCGCGCCAGCCCGCATGCGCAACGGCGACTTCACTACCGTCCGCAGCGGCAATGAACACTGGCAGACAATCGGCCGTCATAACGGCCAGGACCCGGCCCTTACTGCTGGTGAATAGGGCATCTGCCTCGGCCACAGTGGTGCCTGGACCCGCCACACAGGTCCCATGCACCTGATTCAGCCAGCTGATATCGGCAACCGAGGGCGACCTCAGCTGCACCGTCGTCCAGAGACGACTTCGATTCTGCATGACAGCAGCTGAATCGTCACCGACATGTGTACCGAGGTTCAGACTGTCATAGGGCGCCTGGCTGACACCACCGGTGCGCTGCGTGGTAAAGGCGTGCACGCATGGTGGCGCTACCCAGCTCGGTTCGATGACACTCAACGCTTGCCCCACGATCAAAAGCCGTTCCATTTGCTGATGCGGCCACTCAAATCTGCGAGGCCTGTTTGGCTGCCTTGTCACTTGCCCGTAGGGCTTTCTGAAGCGCGACGAGATCGTCGGGTATCGGGGAGGTCCATGACATGGGCTCCTCTGTGGCTGGATGAAGCAGATTCAGTTCGGTGGCATGAAGAGCCTGCCGTGGGAACTCGGCCAATGTCTGCTTCAGTACCGGATCCATGCCGCGAAGCCAGCTACCGCGCATCTTCATGTAAAGCGGATCCCCGACGAGGGCGAAGCCGGCGTGTTGCATGTGCACCCGTATTTGGTGCGTGCGGCCACTTTCCAGCTTGAGCATGAGTTCGGCGCAGTGGTTGTGCCTGGCCACTACCCGATAATGTGTAACAGCTGGTTTGCCGCCACCCACTATGCCCATACGCTGACGATTCGACGGGTCACGACCGATTGGCGCGTCGACCTTGCCAGCGGAAATTGGAACACCTTTGCAGATGGCATAGTAATGGCGGCCCATGGACCGGGTCCTGAGCTGCTCGATGAGGCTGCTTTGAGCAAGCAGGGTCTTGGCCACGACCATAAGACCGGTCGTGTCTTTATCGAGCCTGTGCACGATCCCGGCCCGTGGCAGGAGGCGCTGCCCTTCTGAATGGTGGAGCACCGCGTTGACCAGCGTACCATCAGCATGGCCTGGTGCGGGATGGACGACCATGCCCGCCGGCTTGTCGATGACCAGCAGATGTTCATCTTCGTAGACGATGACCAGCGGGATCTCCTGGGCCACCCAGTCACCTTCAGCTGCGAGCGTCACGTTGAGCGTCAACTGATCACCAGCGTAGACTTTCTGCTTTGACCGCGACGCCGCACCGTTGAGCAGACAGGTGCCGTCCTCTATCCACTGCTGTACCTTGGCGCGCGAGATGCCGTCATAGTGCCGACTGATCATCGCCAGGGCGACGAGATCGAAGCGTTGGCCACCCAGTTCGACGGTGCAGGTTTCATCCAGTTCCAGCTGGGTCGGTTGAGCTGTCACGTCGTCGAGATCGAGCTCTTCCTCTGATGTCATATTTGTCATGGTGGCGGGTGGATCCCCTGGTCTCTCTGCTATGCGGATAAGATGTGGTTATGCAATACTAATGGTATCGGGTTGCGAGCGGTAAGCATACCGCTTGAGCCAATGCCTGATCCTGCTAATCCTGAAGCGGAATTTTCATGTTATCTCTTTCTTTGCAAAACCTGCGACGCAGACGGAAAGCCTTTCCAATGGGTTTCCGGGCGCTATCCATTGTGTTCATCTTTTTGGGTCTGCTTTCCGCTTGCGCAACTGCGCCGGTTGAAGTTCTAAGTGAAAAAGAATATTACCAGCGCGCCAAGCGTGCCATCGATGCTGGTAATTTCGTTGAGGCTTCGGCGTATCTGGAGGATCTCGAGACCTACCACCCTTTCGGACGCTATGCAGAACAGGCTCAGCTGGATCTGATTTATGCCCGCTACAATTCGCTCCAGCCGGAGCTCGCCGCCAGTGCGGCCGATCGATTCATTCGGCTTCACCCTGATAGCGACCAAGTGGACTATGCTTACTATCTTAGAGGCCTGACCAATTTCTACGCAGACGTAGGGCTGGGGCAGCGCTATTTGCCAGTGGACCCGAACTCACGAGACCCGGGCAAGGCTCGAGAAGCCTTTCGGGACTTTTCCACGCTGGTTGAGCGCTTCCCGGCCAGCGATTATGCGGCTGATGCACGACAGCGCATGATAGCGATCAAGGAGCGTCTCGCGCAGCACGAACTATTCGTTGCCCGCTATTACGTTCGCCGTCAGGCCTTCATTGCAGCAGCTGCGAGGACCGCTTACGTGATTCAGAACCTACCACAGACTCAAGCCGTCGAGGAGGCCCTGACGCTCCAGGTCGAGATCCTGCGAAAGCTTGGGCTCGACACGCAGGCGGCTGATACGCTGGCCGTTCTCGCGGCGAGCTATCCGAATAGTTCGGCATTTGACAGCAGGATGCGATTCAAAGGCGGCCAACTGGTCGAGGAAGACAGGGATATCTTCAGCGTACTGAAAGTCGACTAGATGAATGAATTGCCCAGGTCGCTGGGCGGTTTTTACCTCGCTAACTCCGGGCCAGTAGACTCGTCTGCTTACCGAAAGCTCTTCAGGGTCTACAACAACTATCGCGTGGTTGTGGGCCTTATCCTCCTGGCGACTCTTCTGTTCCAATTCAATTCTGGAACACGCAGTTTCCTGAACCCGCTGTACTACCAGATTCTGGTTGCCAGTTACCTTGCCATCCATGTATTCGTGGCACTGCTCCTTCTGGCCGGACTCCGACCCCGGATGGTACATGTTCTGGCATCCTTGCTGCTCGAGATCGGGCTTCTGGGCGGCATGCTGTTCTTCAGCTCTGGCGTGAACGGTGGTGTCGCCAGCCTGATCGTGATCAATGTCGCGGCGGGTTGCATGCTTCATCCTGGCAGGAAAGGTCTGTTGCTGGCGGCCACTGGTACGCTCGTCGTCATGGCCCAGGAGATCTACCGCTTTCTACTGTCAGAGAGTGAGTTGGACTCCGTCGTCGAGTCTGGCGTCTTCGGCATAGCTTATTTCACGGCAGCTGTCGTCATTCAAAATCTTTCTTCCCGTCTCATCAGCTCGGAAACACTTGCTCAAAGGCGAGCCTATGAAATTACCGAGCTTCAGACGCTCAATCACCTGATCATTCAGCGTATGTTGACTGGCATCATAGTCACGAACCGGTCGCTTGAGGTGAAGCTGATGAACGAATCGACGCGAGCTATGCTGGGCATTCAGAATCAGCGGATTCCTGAAAGGCTACCGTCGGAAATTGCTGAGCGTCTGCTGCAGTGGAAGCACAATCCTGAGGTCACCACCGAACCCTTGCTGCCGTCGACTGCGGACCTCGGGCAGGCCCCTTTGCAGCTAAGCTTCGCCTATCTGGCCAAGAATCATAACCAGGACGTGCTGATATTCATCGAAGACACTAGCAAGGTGGTCATGAAGGCACAGCATCTCAAACTGGCTTCATTGGGTCGCCTCACTGCCAGTATCGCCCATGAAATCCGCAATCCTTTAGGGGCAGCGTCACATGCAGCGCAGCTCCTGAGCGAATCCGAAGATCTGAGCGAGCAGGACCGGAGTCTGAATGAGATTGTCCTGCGGCATGCGAGCCGCATGAATCGGGTAGTCGAAAACATTTTGCAGCTGTCGCGCAGTCGAAGTAGCAATATCGAAATGATTGAGCTGAACGAGTGGCTGAAGGAATTTATCAATGAATACAAGCGCTTCATGGCACCGGAGGCTGTTATAGAATTCGAAGTGAACAGTGGCGGAGACGCTGAACGCGCGATTGCCGGTCAGTTCGACTCTGGGCACCTTCACCAAATCTTGTCTAACCTGATGAACAACGCAGTGAAGTTTACCAAACTGCATTCAGGAGAGGGTTACTGCAAGGTGATACTCAGCGAGCTACAGTCGAGCCGACAGGCAAGAATCTGCGTGGAAGACAGGGGCCCGGGACTGACCCCGGCGCAGCAGCAGAATATTTTCGAGCCCTTCTTCACGACCGACAAGAATGGGACCGGCCTCGGCCTCTACCTTAGTCGCGAACTTTGTCAGGCCAATCAGGCCCAGCTTACTTTCAGCAACCTGCCTGACGGCGGCGCACGATTCTGCCTGACACTGTCTCACCCCAAACGCAAGGTCAGCGCCGAATGAAGGGCCGCATACTCGTTGTGGACGATGAGCCCGACATTCGGGCTCTGCTGGAGATAACGCTGGCCCGGATGGGCCTGGAAACGCGCGCAGCGGCAAGCGTAAGGGATGCTCGACAGTTTCTGGCGGATGAGACTTTCGATACCTGCCTGACCGATATGAACCTGCCTGATGGCAGCGGATTGGACCTTGTTGAGCATATCAGCAGTAATTACCCTAAGTTGCCGGTCGCTGTAATTACGGCATATGGCAGCGTGGACACCGCTATTCTTGCATTGAAGGCTGGCGCGTTCGATTTCGTATCGAAGCCAGTTGAGCTGTCCCGGCTGAGGGCACTGGTAGAGCAGGCCCTGGCGCTAAACTCGGAGCAGCGAAAAGACTCCGGCCGAGGCTCAGGGATACTTGGTGAGTCGGCAGACATTCTGCGCTTGAATGCTCAAATCCAGAAGCTTGCGCGGAGTCAGGCACCGGTTTATATCAGCGGCGAGAGCGGAAGCGGCAAGGAACTGGTTGCACGAGCGCTTCACAACCTTGGCCCGCGAGCCGAGGGGCCCTTCGTACCCGTCAACTGTGGCGCAATTCCGCCAGACCTGATGGAAGGTGAATTCTTTGGCCATCGCAAAGGCGCCTTTACTGGCGCTATGGATTCCAAGGAGGGTTTATTCCAGGCAGCACACGGCGGCACGCTGTTTCTTGACGAAGTAGCTGATCTGCCGCTGAGCATGCAGGTCAAGTTACTGCGCGCGATACAGGAGAAAGCCATCAGGAAGATTGGTGAGCAGACTGAAATCCCTGTGGATATCCGTATTCTCAGCGCCACCCATAAAGCCCTGCACCTAGAGGTGGAGAGCGGGCGATTCCGGCAGGATCTCTATTATCGCATCAACGTTATAGAACTTCAGGTACCTCCCCTGCGGCAACGCAAGAGCGATATCCCGTTGCTCGCCAATGCCCTGCTAAACAAGATTTCGGCGCTGCACGGCAGTAAGGCACCAAAACTCGCTTCAGATGCGCTGGAGAAGCTGTGTTCCTATACGTATCCAGGCAATGTGAGAGAGCTTGAAAACCTATTGGAACGCGCCGCGACCTTGTGCGAAGGTAACGTGATTAACGCCAGTGATATCCATTTCAGCCATGCTGTGGAGGGTACAGCTGCTGTACCGACGCCACCGAGACGTGACGAAGCACTACAACATGAAGAGCCCGTGGACTTGACGCCGCCCCTTGAAAGCGCGGCCAGAACTGGTGGGCGACCGGCGCCTCAAGGTGATGCTACAGACAATCTCGAGGCCTATCTGGAGCAATTGGAGCGTCGCGAGATCGAAAAGGCGCTTGAAGCCAACCGCTGGAACAAGACAGCTGCAGCGAAGCAGCTTGGTATCAGCTTTCGGGCGCTGCGATATCGGCTCAAGAAACTGAACCTCGAATAACACAGCGTTTAAAGCGCCGACAGCTAGTTAGTCTTCGACTTCCGTGAGACGGAGCTCTTTAGGCATGGAAAACACGATGTTTTCGGGTTTGCCCTCCAGCTCTACCGGCGCGCTGCCTCCCAGCTCAATGAGACGCTTGATGACAGCCTGGACCAGAATTTCTGGCGCGGAAGCCCCTGCCGTCACACCAATGGCTTCTTTCCCCTCGACCCAGGCTGCCTGGATCTCGTCCGGTCCGTCGATAAGATAAGCCTGCGTACCAGTGCGCTCTGCCAATTCGCGCAGACGATTGCTGTTCGAGCTGTTGACGGAACCGACCACGAGCACCAGGTCACAACGATCGGCGAGCGAGCGCACGGCATCCTGACGGTTCTGGGTCGCATAGCAGATGTCGTCTTTCCGCGGACCATGGATGAGCGGGAAGCGCACTCGAAGCGCATCTATGATCCGGGCTGTATCATCCATCGATAGTGTGGTCTGGGTGACGTAGGCGAGTTTGTCCGGCTGTGCGACCTGAAGTTTTTCAACATCGGCCTCACATTCTACGAGATGAATGGCCCCACCCTGTGAGGTGTCGTATTGACCCATGGTACCTTCGACTTCGGGATGTCCCTCGTGTCCGATCAACACGCACTCGAAACCATCGCGAGCATATTTGGTCACCTCGATATGCACCTTCGTGACCAGGGGACAAGTTGCATCGAAAATCTTTAGCTGCCGTTTGTCGGCCTCCTGCCTGACGGCCTGCGATACGCCGTGAGCGCTGAAGATTACCAGTGCGTCGTCCGGCACCTCCTCAAGCTCGTCTACAAAAATGGCGCCTCGCTTCTTGAGGTCATCGACTACAAAACGATTATGCACGACTTCGTGACGCACATAGATGGGCGCGCCGAAGACTTCGAGGGCGCGGTTGACGATCTCGATCGCCCGATCGACCCCGGCACAGAATCCACGGGGGTTCGCTAATTTGATGTCCATATTGACCTCGATGATGCCTTGATACCGTGGATTAGTTGAGCGTTCGCGAACCCACACCATCGTCTTCGACGTGCAGGATGTCGACGCGGAAGCGCAAGGTTTGGCCCGCCAGCGGATGATTGAAGTCAATCACCACTTCGTCGTCACGGACTTCACTGACCACACCAGGCACTTCAGCCTTGGCAGCGTCTGCAAACGACAGCACCATGCCTGGTCGCAGAACGGCATCCTCACCCTCCTGTGCTGGTGCAGAATCGTCCGGCAGGACAGTCGCACCGAGCTGATCGAAGTGTGAGCGACTGAACGTTTGGAGGTTGTTCGGGTTGCGCATACCGAAGGCTTTTTCTGGGGGGACTAAAAACGATTTTTGCTCACCCGCCTGCATACCGCGGATCAGGCTCTCGAAGCCTTCAGGCAATGTGCCGTCCCCAAATACAAAGACGCCAGGCCTTGAGTCGAAGGTTGAATCGATCAGCTGGCCATCTTCGAGCGCGAGCTCGAAGTGCATCGTTATTCGTCGACCTTCGCTAACAAATTGTTCGTTCATTTATTCACCATGTTATCACTGTTGGCGAGAGACTGCTCAAGGCGCTCAGGCCGGCTCAGGTATGCCGCTCTTCGGCCTGATCAGGCTCAGCAGCTGATCCACCCCTGAAAACATCGATCACCATCATCACTGCACCAATTGATATGGCCGAATCAGCGATATTGAAGGCGGGCCAGCTATAGGACCCATAATAGAGGTGGATAAAGTCCACTACATAGCCGTGGACGATGCGGTCGTAGACATTGCCGATGGCACCACCGAGCACGAGCGCCAGAGCAATCGCCAGCCAGGTCTCGTGCCGCTTCAGGCGGCCGAGCCATGTCAGGAGAACGGCACTGATGGCTATTGCCAACACGATAAAGAACCAACGCTGCCAACCGCCTGCGCTCGCAAGAAAACTGAATGCGGCACCAGTATTATGCAGCAGCGTCAGGTTGAAATATGGAATGACTGGCACCGGAGTGGCGTAATCCAGCCAGGCCGTCGCCATCGCCTTTGTTGACAGGTCGAAAATGATGACGGCCAACGTGAGCCAGAGCCAGCGGCGCTGACCTGCGCCTCGCTCATCTGCAGAACCGGGAGCCATGGTATCAGGCATAATGACGGTGCTCACCTGATCCCTCACCTGCATCAGCCTTGACGTTCTCGATGCATCTGTTGCAGAGGTCACTGGCGTCTTCAATGCCAGCGACCTGGCTGCGTCCCTTGCTGCCCACCTCCGGCCGGTGATGCCAGCATCTGGCGCATTTCTCATAGTCACTCGGCCTGATGACGACTCGAAGTCCTGGATATTCCGTAGCCATGGTCTGGGCTTCGAGCTCACTCGCCGACAGTGATTCAATTGTGTGCAAACGAACCTCGGAAGTGAGCAGGACGAAGCGCAACTCGGACAGAATAGGCTCCAGCAGCGCATACTCGCTCGAGGCGCAGTAGAGATCGATTTCGGTCGTGAGTGAGCCCTTGATCTGTCCCTGCTTGCGACTGTCTTCAAGCGCCTTGTTCACGGCCGACTTGATTTGCAGGACTCTCTGCCAGAAATCCGCACCGGCTGCTTCTGCCGCCTGGCCTGAGGCTTCTTCAAGTGAAGAAAGGCCCTCGTAGTAATCAGTAAGGAACACACTGGCAACAGTGGCATCTTCCGTCGTCTTGGGTAGGAAGGCCCACAGTTCGTCGGCTGTGAACGACAGTATTGGTGCCATCCAACGCACCAGCGCGTGCGCCAGATGATAGAGCGCCGTCTGCGCAGAGCGTCGAGCCTGACTATTGCTCGCAGTGGTGTATTGTCGATCCTTCACGACATCCAGATAGAAACTGCCCAGTTCTATCGCACAGAAATTGTGCATCTTCTGATACACCTGAACGAAATTGTACTGAGCGTAGGATTCCTGGATCTCTGTTTGAACACGATGGGCTTCCCCAACGATCCAGCGGTCGAGCGCAACGAGCTGATCCAAGGGCATCAGGTGCTGTTCAGGGTCGAAGCCTTTGAGGTTAGCCAGCAGGAAGCGCGCGGTGTTGCGTATCCGTCGGTAGGCATCTGTGGTCCTGTTGAGGATATTCTTGGACACGGCCATTTCCGCGCTGTAGTCAGTAGCAGCTACCCAGAGTCGGAGTATGTCCGCGCCCAGTGTGCCGTAGACTTCCTGCGGCTCTATGCCGTTACCGAGCGACTTGGACATTTTGCGGCCCTGCTCGTCGACGGTGAAGCCGTGCGTCAGCACCTGCTTATACGGCGCGGTGCCACGCATAGCTACGCTGGTCTTCAGCGATGACTGGAACCAGCCGCGATGCTGGTCAGAGCCTTCAAGGTACATATCAACCGGCAGACCGCCGAGTTCCTTGCGGGCTTCGATGACCGCAGTGTGAGTCACACCCGAATCAAACCAGACGTCGAGGGTGTCGGTTACTTTCTCATAATTTGCAGCGTCATCACCAAGGAGCGTCGCCGGATCAAGTTTCCACCAGATATCGATGCCGCCCTCTTCGACGAGCTTCGCCACCGCTTCGGTGAGCGCTTCGGTATCCGGATGCAGCTCCTGCGTTTCCTTGTGAACGAAGAAGGTAATTGGCGTGCCCCAGGTCCGCTGACGGGAAATACACCAGTCCGGGCTTTGCTCGAACATGCCCTCGATTCGGTTCCGGCCCCAGCCTGGCACCCACTTCACCTGCTTGATTTCTTCAAGCGCAGCCGCACGCAAACCGGCCTTGTCCATACTGATGAACCATTGCGGGGTAGCACGGTAGATCAGTGGCGTTTTCGTGCGCCAGCAATGGGCGTAGCTATGGGTTACCTTGCCGTGATTGATCAGGTTGCCATGGTCCTGCAATGCGCCGATGACCGCTTCGTCGACTTTGTAGACGTGCATACCAGCGAATAGCTCGACTGAGTCCCGGTAGTACCCTTTGTCATCGATGGGGTTGATCGTTTCGATGCCGTAGGTGCGACACACATTGAAGTCGTCTACGCCATGATCAGGCGCAGTGTGAACTGCGCCTGTACCGGCTTCGAGCGTCACATGCTCACCCAGCAGAATTGGGATCTCGCGATCATAGATTGGATGGCTAAAGATGA
This sequence comes from Gammaproteobacteria bacterium UBA2679, assembly GCA_002354735.1. Classification (GTDB taxonomy): domain Bacteria; phylum Pseudomonadota; class Gammaproteobacteria; order Pseudomonadales; family Oleiphilaceae; genus Allohahella. The sequence goes on from DEMD01000012.1 coordinate 18,597, forward strand.
GCCCGTCGAGATCGGCGCCAAGACAGCGGGCTTTCAAGGTCAGGCTGGCAAACTTGCAGCGCGCATTGACCGCAGCTTCGAGGCCGGTGGCAAACACGAGGTAGCGTGAGGTATCAGCATCCTTTTCCAGAACTTCATACAGGCCATATTCGATATCGGCATGCAGAGAGACCGCCAGTGAGGCCGGGATGGTCCAGGGGGTCGTGGTCCAGATCAGTACGGCCGGGGTCTTTGTAGCATCGAAGCCTTCAGCATCGAGCGTACCCGGCTCAGCAAGGCTCGACTTCGCAAACGCATCGAACACGCTTGAAGACACGCGTGCAGGATAGGCCACGTCGATGGTATTGGAAGTCTTGTCCTGATATTCAACTTCGGCCTCGGCTAGCGCGGAACCGCCGACCACTGACCAGTACACTGGCTTGAAGCCTTTCTGCAAATGTCCGCTAACGGCTATGCGACCAAGCGCGCGAATGATGTTGGCTTCTGTACCAAAGTCCATGGTCAGGTAAGGATTGTTCCACTCTCCGAATATACCGAGCCGGATAAAGTCCTTCTTCTGTCCTTCGATCTGCTTGGCAGCATATTCGCGGCAATGCTGTCGGAAACTCGCATGGTCGACTTTGTCGCCAGCCTTGCCGATCATGGTTTCTACCTTGTGCTCGATAGGCAGACCATGGCAGTCCCAGCCGGGGATATATGGACTTTCGTAACCGGCAAAGCCTTTACTCTTGACGATGATGTCCTTGAGGATCTTGTTGACTGCATGCCCGAGGTGGATGCTGCCATTTGCGTACGGGGGACCATCATGCAGCAGGAAGCGTGGCCGACCCTGCCCCCGCTCTCGCATGGCCTGATACAGATCAATCCGCGCCCATTCCGCAAGCCGCTCAGGCTCACGCTGCGGCAGATTGCCGCGCATGGGGAACTCCGTATCAGGGAGGTTCAGCGTGTGTTTGTAGTCACTCATATCAATTGGCCACCTGCTTCCAGTATGCTTTCGCGCTGGCTATGTCCAGCGCGATCTGCTGTTTCAGTTGTTCAATATTCTCGAAGGCAGTTTCACTTCGTAATTTCTTCCGGAATTCCACTTCGATCATCTGCCCGTAGAGATCTCCGCTCCAGTCCAGCAGGTGGACTTCCAGAAAGTAATGCTGGCTGCCATCGCTACGAATCTTGTCCACAGTAGGTCGACTACCAATATTCGCGACGGCGGAGAGCCAACTCGTGGACCCGGCCAGCCGAACTCTTGTGCAGAATACGCCTGTAAGCGCTGGTCGCTTTTGCAGCACGACGTTGGCCGTCGGTGCGCCTATCGTACGCCCCAGCTGACGACCGAAACTGACCCGCCCCAGCTTTCGATACGGCCGCCCCAGCAGTTTCTCTGCCGCGTCGAGATCACCCTGCGCAAATAGCGACCTTATTCTCGTGCTGGACACGCGCTGACCGCCTACTGTGATCGTCTCACTGGCTTCGACGCCAAAGCCACTGCCATCAGCATAAAGCTGCCGCTGGCCGTAAGCAGCCAGGTGTGAAAAGCTGCCAGCACGGTCACTGCCGTATCGAAAGTCATCGCCGATGACCAGATACCTCAAACCCAGGCCCTTGACGAGAACATTACCCACGAAATCATTCGCAGATCGCTGCTGCAGCGATCGGTTGAACGGCAGGCAATAGAGACAGTCGAGCTCATAGCCCTGCATCGCATTGAACTTTTCCCGCAGATCCATGATCCGGCCGGGCGCCCGCGGTCCCTGGAAGAATTCTTTCGGCTGCGGCTCGAAGACAATAGCCACCCGCGCCGCACCCGGATAAGCCTTGGCGCGATCAATAACTCGCTCAATCAGGGCCTGATGACCGTGATGAACACCGTCAAAATTGCCAATCGTGGCGACGCTTCCATGGGCCGTCAGACGGCGCGCCAGATCACTGGTAGTATCTCGGATCAGGATCATTCAGAGCTCATCGGATAGCGTATCGAATAAATTGCGGGCAAGCGAATCCGGCAAAACGCCAGATTATAAGATAGCCAGGCAGTGTGAAGCCAGCTTCCGCTCACTGGCTGTGCAAATACTGACTCAGTCGAAAGCCCAGCAGATACAGCAAGGCGAAATAGATGCCGACACCGCCGCCAGCTAGCGCAAGCATCCACCCACCCTTTTCATACCAGCTCGCACTGTACCAGAACGCATCGTCGGGTGTGGCGAGCAAGAGCAGAATTGCCAGGCCGGTCATGGCTACGAAGAGCTTCCCAAAGAAGAGTCCCCAGCCTTGCTGACGATGGTACACACCCTGCTTGTGCAGGGTGTACCACAGCAGCCCAGCGTTCAGCGCACCCGAGATGCTGGTTGCTGCTGCAAGCCCCACATGCGCGAGCGGCACGATAAGCGCGAGATTCATCACCATGTTCGCAACCATGGCAATGATGCCGATTTTTACGGGAGTCCGTGTATCCTGCCGCGAAAAAAATCCTGGGGCCAGCACCTTGATCAACATGAAGAATGGCAAGCCTACCGCATATGCCTGCAAACTCCTGGAGGACTGCATAACATCGTAGTCAGTCAGTGCACCATGCTGAAATAGCGTTGCTATCAACGGCTCTGCGAGCCAGGTAAGCGCTAACGTGGCCGGCATGGCGATGATGAGCACCATTCGAACCCCCCAGTCGAGCGTGCGCGAGAACTCGGCCGTTGAGTTGCTGGCATGCCGGCTGGAAAGCGTGGGCAATATGACAGTCGCAACTGCTATGCCGAACACACCGAGCGGTAGTTCGGTGAGTCGATCCGAATAATAGAGCCATGAGACGCTACCAGTTTCGAGGAACGACGCGAGCACAGTGTCGAGCAAGAGATTGATTTGGCTGACACTCACGCCAAAGAGCGCAGGGAGCATGAGCCTGCCTATTCGCCTTACCCCCTCATGCCGCGTATCGAGGACGGGCATCGGCAGCAGCCCTATCCGGTGGAGAAACGGTAGCTGGAAGAGCAACTGCGCCACACCAGCGATGAGGACGCCCCAGGCCAGAGCCGCTATTGGCTCGTCCATATTGGCACTGAGGAAATATGCCGACATGATCAGGCTTAGGTTCAGCAGAACCGGTGTGATAGCCGGTATCGCAAAATAGCCGTAGTTGTTGAGCACGGAGCCCGCAAAAGCTGTCATTGAAATCAGAATGAGATATGGGAAGGTCAGGCGCAGCAGGTCGGTCGTCAACGCCAGCTTCTCAGCGTCTTCGGAAAAACCTGGCGCGAACAGAAACGCCAGAACATCGGCGCCAGCCACACCTATCAGGGTTACGACCAACAAAACGAGTCCCAGCGTACCGCCTACACGACTCACCAGCTCTCTGACTTCCGCGAGCGAATAGCGCGTCTTGTATTCACTCAACACAGGTATGAAGGCCTGAGAAAACGCACCTTCGGCGAAAAGCCGGCGCATGAAGTTGGGAATTTTGAAGGCCACGAAAAACGCGTCGGCACCAGCGCTAGCACCAAACAGGTTGGCGATCACCATATCCCGGATCAGGCCAAGCACTCGTGATATCATGGTCATGGCACCGACCACACCACTTGAGCGCAGCAGAGATGGCGGACGTTTCACGGGCTTGGGGTCAGGCAGATCGGGCGGTGTTTCCTGCGTGGTTTGAATGGGCCACCTCCGGGCTGTTGAACACGCTGTGTCAGGCGGGTGATGCTAATGTATTGTGAGATCAATACAAGCAAAATCTTTACGGTTAAATATTGACATCAGAGTTTCAAAGCATCATCATTCCGCGTCATTTTTACAGGTATTCAAGCGACTCGTAGAGCTGCTCTTGCCTGTTCCGGAAGAATCCTTAAAGGAGTGTTTACCGTGGCGAATATCGCATCAGCCAAAAAACGCGCTCGCCAGCAGGTCAAGCGTCGCGCACACAACATGAGCATCCGCTCAATGGTCAGAACCCAGACCAAGAAAGTGATCAATCATATTGAAGCAGGCAACCAGGAACAGGCAGCCGCCGCCCTAAAGCATGCAGCACCTATCATTGACTCAATGGTCAACAAGGGCATTTACACCAAGAACAAGGCTGCCCGCACCAAGAGCAGACTGAATGCGCGTATCAAGGCTATGAACGCGGCCTGATCAACCAGCCTCGACGGGTCAACCGACCTAGATAAGGCTTGATCGGCAAGATTTGAAAAGAGGCGCCTCGAGCGCCTTTTTTCGTTTCTTGAATTCGGGTCCGATGCAGCGAAACACGACGCCTTAGCGCCTGGTTATTGCCACCAGCAACTAGAGCGTCTGGGAGGAAATGTCCGTAAGCACGAGATTGTCTCTGTGGATGAGCTCGGGCGCGTAAGTGTATCCGAGAAGATCCGCTATTCTGGCACTGCTATGACCAGCAATCTTCGCCGCTTCTGCCGATGAATAGTTGATGAGGCCTCTGGCAATTTCTGCGCCCTGTTCGTTGCAGCACAGCACCATATCACCACTATCGAACGTGCCCTGCACCCGGGTCACCCCTACGGCCAACAAACTTCTACCCTGCTCCACCAGCACTCTGACAGCGCCGGCGTCGAGCGTGAGGCGACCTCTCGTTTGTAGATGACCGGCAAGCCACTGTTTTCGAGCAAGTAGACGCTCCTTATCGGAAACCAGCAATGAGCCGATATCTTCGCCTGCAAGGACGCGCTCCAGCACACGATCGACGCGTCCGCTGGCAATGACGGTCGATGTACCGGAACGGGCCGCGAGACGTGCAGCAGCCAGTTTGGTCTGCATGCCGCCACGACCCAATAGCCCTCCTGGCCCGGTTACCATAGCATCCAGATCGAGATCAGAGGCATGAGTAAAGGAGACAAGAGAGGCATCCGGATTCGTATTGGGGTTGTCGGTAAACATCCCAAGCTGATCCGTAAGTATGATCAACAGATCGGCTTCGACGAGATTGGCGACCAAAGCAGCCAGGCGGTCATTATCGCCGAAACGGATTTCGTCCGTTGCTGTTGTGTCATTTTCATTGATGACAGGCGTGACACCGAGACGGGTCAGCGTTCTGAGGGTTGTTCTCGCGTTCAGGTAGCGGCGTCGATTACTCAGATCATCGTGAGTGAGCAGCACCTGAGCAGTGAGTCGGTTATGTCGCTTAAATTCGGTCTCCCAAGCTTGCGCCAGACCCATCTGCCCTATCGCTGCTGCCGCCTGTAGCTCATGGAGCTGCTGCGGGCGACTCTTCCAACCCAGGCGCAGCATGCCTTCCGCCACCGAACCAGAGGACACCACCACGACCGAGCGTCCCAAGGCGTTCATCTGGTCAACCCAGGGCGCCAGTGCTTCGCGATCGAGCCCAGCCCCATCGCGCGTCAACAGCGCACTGCCAATCTTCACCACGACACGCTGAGCGCTTTTCAGTCCTTCGCGCGCCGTCCGTGACTGCTCTGACGAATATCTCGCTGCTGCCGATGAATCAGGGTGCATACTCAACTTCCACACCATCCTCATCGTCATCATCGTCATCGTCCCCGAGGTCTTCATACTGGTGACGCTCGATATACTCCTCTACGGTCATTCCCTCTCTGGCGGCCGCGCGCTGAATTTTGCGCTGCCCCGCCAGCAGGGCTATACGCTCGCGGAGCTCGGCATCCAGACGCAGCTGTGCCGCTTCGAGCTCGGCAGCAAAGGCTTCATCTTCACCAACAGCGGCCTCGATTTCACCCAGCCAGTTCTGAATATCCTGGCACAACCGCTGAGTCCCCAGACCCGAAACTGCGGAGATCACATAGACCGGACCACTCCAGTCAAGCTTGCTGCGAACATCATCGATGAGCGCCTTGCTACGCGATTCAAACTCACTTTCTTCGCCACCGGAAACCAGGTCAAACTTGTTGAGCACGAGCCATCGCGGCTTGCTGGCAAGCGCTGGACTGAAACGCTGCAGTTCGCCTTCGATCTGTCGGAAGGCGTCTATCGGATCAGAGCCATCGGGCGGCTGAAGATCGACGAGGTGCAACAGAAGACGTGTTCGCACCAGATGCTTAAGGAAGCGAATACCAAGCCCGGCCCCGTCCGCTGCACCCTCGATCAAGCCAGGAATATCCGCCATGACAAAGCTCTTGTGCTGCTGCGTTCGCACAACACCCAGGTTTGGCACCAGAGTGGTAAACGGATAGTCCGCCACTTTCGGGCGGGCTGCAGAGACCGAACGAATCAGCGTAGATTTCCCTGCATTCGGCAGTCCGAGCAGACCAACGTCGGCCAGCAGCTTCAGCTCCAGCCGCAGGGAGCGGATCTCCCCCGGTTGACCAGGCTTGGTTTGCCGGGGCGCCTGGTTCTTGCTCGATTTATAGCGGGTGTTGCCAAGACCATGAAAACCGCCTTGCGCCACCTTGAGCACCTGCCCCACTTCCACCAGATCCCCAACCAGATCGTCGGTATCCGCATCAATGACGGTCGTACCTACCGGCACAGGGATAATGAGGTCTGCGCCCTTCTGACCGGTACAGTTGGCACCGCGGCCATCCTCCCCGCTCTCCGCTGAGTATCGCCGGGTGTAGCGGAAATCGATCAGGGTATTGATGGACTCATCGGCTTGCAGGAGCACCGACCCGCCATCACCGCCATCCCCACCATCTGGCCCACCGCGGGGCACGTACTTTTCACGCCGGAAGCTCAGGCAACCATTACCACCCTTGCCTGCAATGACCTGAATTTCGGCTTCATCTACAAATCGCATTTCGCTGGAATCCGCTCAACTGAAAAATAACTTCCAAAACCATGATACGACAGAATCGGAGGCAAAAAAAAAGCTTCACCATAATAGCAAAGCTTTTTAGCTTCGAAAGGTCGACGCTACCGCCGACCTCCGTCAAATCAGGCTTCTACAGCCAGAATGCTGACGGTACGACGCTGGAGTGGACCCTTGACTGCAAAATGCACGTGACCATCAGAGGTCGCGAACAGGGTGTGGTCACGGCCACAGCCCACGTTTTCACCAGGGTGGTACTCGGTACCGCGCTGACGAACAAGGATGTTACCGGCCTTTACCAGCTCACCACCAAACTTCTTGACGCCAAGACGCTTGGATTCCGAATCACGACCATTTCTGGTACTACCGGCGGCTTTTTTATGTGCCATGACAAAACTCCTTCAAATGGGTTCAGGTGATCAGGCAGAAATGCCGGTGATCTTGACTTCGGTATACCACTGACGGTGGCCAGCACGCTTCATGCTGTGCTTACGACGACGGAACTTGATGATGGTCACTTTCTTGTGACGACCGTGGGAAATCACTTCCGCAGTGACCACCGCACCTGGCACGGTAGGCTCACCGATCTGAATGTTTGCACCACCGATCATGAGCACGCGCTCGAAGTTGAGCGACTCGCCAGTAGCGACTTCAATTTTCTCGAGCTTTAGAGTTTCGCCTTCAACGACTCTGTGCTGCTTGCCACCGCTTTCTATTACAGCGTACATAATATGTTTCCTGGACTGACCATCTCCGCGACACAGCGTCGCGAGAGCCTGGACTTGCTGATTTGATGTACTGCAGGCGACTATCTTACTTATAACCGCTAACCGCTATAGCCGAGATAAGCTGTAGCCTGCCTTACTACGCCACTGAAACGCAGTGACGTTCTCGTCTGTACCGCCCGCTTTGCATCTGCACCGGCTATCGCGCAATCGGTGCCTTTTATGATCCTGCTTCCATGAACGCCTGCTGGCGCTCTGTAGCAGAGGGGACTCGCAGAGGGCGCGGATTATACAAGAGCTGCCATCACGAGGCAATAGTGAGTGTGACCAGCACACCCTGCTTGACACCAAATGGCTGTCTACCTAGCATGGAGCCGGTGTCAGCACGATCATGCGACGTCAGCAGACGGGCCGCCTCTGCATTCCTGGGCCAGGTAGCCCGAGAAGACCAGCACCGGCGGCCTATTCATTAAGGCATTTTTGCAGAATGGACTGGTAAGGCGACAGGAAGTCCTCTGATCAGACACCTGTCCACCCAAGTTCACATAGCGCGGTGAGACGAGTCATGATCAATATGGTGAGCGACATATTCGCTCCAGTCGAAGCAGATTTCGAGCGCGCCAACGCACTCATCCTCAATCAGCTTCATTCCCGGGTCCCGCTTGTCGAGACCATTGGCAAGTACATTGTCGAATCTGGCGGCAAGCGCATGCGACCGCTGCTTGTGCTCCTCATATCCCGTGCCCTGCAAGCAACATCTGCAGCTGCTCGACGAACAGAATCGGATGACTTTAGCGTAGGTGGTGAACTGTTTCCCCAACGGGTCGGCCTGGCTACAGTCATTGAGTTCCTGCATACGGCAACTTTGCTCCACGATGATGTGGTCGATGATTCCGGCATGCGCCGCGGCCGGGCGACGGCGAACGCACGCTGGAACAACGCGTCCAGCGTATTGGTCGGTGACTTTCTCTACTCCAGATCTTTCGAACTCATGGTCACCCTGGGCAATCTCGAAGTCATGGCCATTCTGGCTGGCGCGACCAACGTCATTGCAGAAGGCGAGGTATTACAACTTACCAATGTCCGCAACCCCAATCTGTCCGAAGCCGACTACCGTCGCGTCATTCATGCCAAGACAGCGATGCTGTTCCAGGCTGCCGCGCAGGCTGCGGCAGTGCTGGCTGGTGCAAGCGCTGCGATGCAGTCAGAACTGCGGGATTTCGGTAGCGACCTTGGTATGGCCTTCCAGCTCATCGACGATGTGCTCGACTACGCCGGCGACGCGGAGAAAATTGGCAAGAACGTTGGCGACGACCTGGCCGAGGGCAAGGTTACCTTGCCCCTCATCGAGGCCATGCGACGCGCTCCACCGGATGACGTTCAAATCATCCGCAAGGCAATTCGTAGCGGCGGTGTTGAAGACATGAGCGAGGTCATGCGGATTGTGAATGACACAGCGGCTCTCGATCATGTTCGCACATTGGCACAAAACTACGCCGACGCCGCTGAAGCACGCCTTGAAGGTCTGGCGGACTCGGCAGCGCGCAGGGCCTTGCGCAGCCTGTGCCATCTTGCGGTGAGTCGAGATGCCTGACGTCATATCGCGTCCGATGGCAGACTGAACGATGCAGCCGCTCGACGAAGCCAATATCGATATCCTTTTCCGAGAGACTGAGGAGGCGCCCTGCCAGATCGCCAGTCTCAATCTCATCGGCCCCAGCGCGAGCGGCGAAACCATTACGCTGGCGCACGTACTCGAAGTCCTGAATGAACGGGTGCCGGCAACTGCACACGGGCGGCAACGCTTGGTTCAGGCACCTATGCAGCCGGAGCAGGCCTACTGGATCGACGACGAGCAGTTTTCCATCCAGCGTCATGTGACACACCATGATCAATCTGGCGTGCGCTCTGTTAATGGTCTTTTGAACCTGAGCGCCGAGTTGGCGGCACGACCACTGCCGCGTGACCGGCCACTCTGGCAGGTTGTGTTCTTCGACGGCCTGCGCCTGAAGGACAAGCCTGAACTGAGCGCCGCCATTCTCGTCATTATTCATGAAGTACTCATAGAGGATTCCTCAGGCGAACAGGTCCTCGACTGGCTACTCGATTTTGCGCCTGATGAACAGCGGTCCATAGAGCCACGGCCCTTTAACCCTGAACCGGTTCCTGGGACCCTGGAAATGCTCGGTCGATCGCCCATGAGTCTGCTTCAGGTACCGTTTCGTTTGGTCGGTCGTGTGAAGGACAGTGCAGCATCACTGTTTTATCAACTCCTGATGGAACGACTCGAAAAGCTGCCTTTTCCCGGCAGGCTCTTGCGGTCTCGACCGGCCACCTTCAACAATCCCGTGAGTAGCGCGCGAACCGCGAGCAATTTTCAATGCGATTTGCAGCGACTTCAAAACCTGAAGGCGCTCTCCCCGAAAGCTACGCTCAACGACGTGATCCTCACGCTGATCTCCCTGGTGATCGAACTCTGGCAGAAACAGGGAGACTCACCGGACACTGATAACAACTCCATGACTGAGAACGGCGCTGCAGAGCGCCGTCGACAGAACTCTCTGATCGCACTAGAGCCAGTATCGGTGCGCAGCACCCGCATCAATACCCCGGTGGGATCCGAGCTGACGGCAATGCTTATCGATCTAAGCCTTGAACAGACCGTACCGGCAGGTCGCCTGGAAGCCATTCACAACAATGCGCTCGCGTCGAAGATCTACCAGCAGGCCATTTCAGCCTCGAGACTCAGAACCACTGCGCCATCGGCGATGCTGGGGCTGGCAGCCAGAGTCTATGGCGAGTTTCAGCTCGCCCAACAGCATAAGCCCTTATTCAACCTACCCATTACGAATATCCCAGGACCAGCGTCACCGCTTTATTTTGGCGATTTCCCTGTACCCGACAAGCTGGGGCTGACGCCGCTATATAACAATCTAGGCCTGGCGGTCGTTGTAATCAGTTACAACGGCAAGATGAACTTTACCCTGCATTATTGCCAGGATCTCATGCCGCCGCTCGGGGAGTTAACTACACTCTTCGAGTCGGCAATAGCTACCCTGGATGAGTCGCTCTCAGCGGGGATCGCCCCTGAAGCGGCGCCGGACAGACCCGAAGACAGTCAGCCGGTTCCCGCTGGAGGATTGGCTGGGCTGATCGGGGATCTGAAACGGATATTCCAGGGACTTGCGAGAAATTCGCTGGCGGAGGCTTTGGTGAAGAAACAGCGACAGGCAAAAGCCGAAACTGCAGATACCGCTGCAGCGGACGTGGCGCCCACTGGAAAGCAGGCGCGCGACAGCGAACGCTAGGCGTTCGCTTTGCTTTGGTGTTCAAAAGATTAAGTGGGTAAATCCTTCCGCGCTCATTGGAAAGCCCATCGCAAAAATTCTTTCTTGTCTTCCTTGCTCGCTTTACCCCAAAGCACCTTTAACCCCTCCAGCCGGCTGACACCATCCGCACTCTCTGAGCCAGACGCCGAAGCTGCTGCCCCCGTCTTGGCGTTGGCGGCTATCGCGGGCGCATCTACTGTAGCGCCTGAGCTTACAGGTACCGGAACCGGTAAGGGAGCCGCAGACGAACCAGCACCAACTGTCTCCCCTGGCGCTACCGCCGTTGAATCTGAGGTCGCGACCGTGTCAGCCGCCATCATGCGACTACGCTGAGCGACCTGTTCTCCGGACTCGCCGACAATTTCAGCAGAGAACTTGGCGGCCATAGTCTGCGCATCACGGATATTCTTTGCCTCGCGGTGGGTAATTTTGTAGCGGCCACCTGGCTCAAGATCAATGACCGCTTCGATCGGCACAGAGTCAACGTTCTGCACCTTGGCAGTATCCTCGGCGAAATCCTCACGCTCTACGCCTCGTGGCACTGACCAGATCGAATTGTATTGGTACACAATGGTGTGCTCACCGGGCAGCAACTCATAGGTCATGCTGATGCTGTCGGTAAGATAGGTCTTCTGTTGCTGACCATCGATGCTAATCATCTTGATAGTGGCGGGGGTCTCAATCCGCGCCACCTGCGACTCGTCCCGGCTGCCGCCATCATAGACTCTGACTACACGGGATGATGCCGAACAGGCGACGATCAGGCTCGCCAAAACCATGATGAGCAGGGTGCGCAGGATTACTGGACGGTATGACAAGCAGAAAACCTCTCGTGGATGTGAATTTTCGAATGACCTGAACCTTAGGGGTAGCTCAGGGCAGTAATGCAGACCTACCATCGCAGCTTTTGTGCACTATCGCCAGACGCCAGGTGTTGTGGATCACAAATTTAGCGATGCCGATAAATGTCTTCTACACTAATAGAACAAAAGCTGTACACTTCTCAATAACAAGACGCAAGTCGTTACAATAATAAAATGTTCTGGCTGTGAACAGCTTTGTTTAGCCGCTGGATCTTGATACGAAAATGCAGAATTCTCAATTGGTGGCTTAACTCTTTAAAGGCTGAGTACCGTGTGTAGCCGAACTGCTCGAGCAGCAGTACATACGGGGTGTGCAAGGTCTGCAGGAGCAGCTAATACGCGCAAACTGGCTTGATGGAGAACAGTCTCATGGCCATGGATAACAGGAATGGAGAAGGCGGTGTTGTGCCTTTCCGGACTGACCGGTTTTTCTCGGTCAGTGAAAAGTGGTACTTCTCGACTCGTGAAGGATTTGATAGCGGGCCTTATGCCAATAAGGAGCGTGCTGCGGAAGGGCTTCGTCGGTTTCTCAAAGTTGCCCAGCTCCTGCCTTCCGGCGGCCAGATTGGCAACGCGATGCGAGCTCACCGCGTCTACTGATGAAGCATTGGCAGGTTGCACAAGGGGCTACGACTGAACTGCGGTAGTCCGCACTACCCGAAGTGCTGATAGCCCTCGGACAAAGGAACGCCAGCTGGCAACCTGCTGCTCAGGGCGTCGAACCATTCCCCGACGGGGCGCCCATCCACGAATACACGACCCTGACCGTCAACGGCTTCTCCGATGGGCGTGGCGCTGCCGTCCCCGATTGTCCAACCAGATGCTGCGGTGAAGCCTAGTTGGTAATCATCGCCTCCGCTCAGTGCGTAGAGCAGAGCCTGATCAGGTGAGTAGATGTCGAAAAGCGCTGGCGCGACAGGAACCGCCTTGGAATCCAGGTGAATATCAACGCGACTGGCTTTAGCGATGTGAGCGAGGTCTGCAAGCAAACCATCTGAAATATCGATCGCCGAGTGCACCTGTGCGTCAGATTGAAGTTGCAGTCCCAGATCGATCGGTAGATTCGGTGAGGCATAAGCTGAAATCAGCTGCAGACGCGAACGGTAATCCGAATCGTGTGGGCTGAGTTTACGATCGAAAAGCGCTAGCGCACCCCCTGCTGCGCCAAGCGCGCCGCTTACCCAGATTCGGTCTCCACATTGCGCAGAATCTCGTGTCAACAGACGCCCGGCTGCAGGTAGCTCGCCGAAAACGGTAAAGGAAGCCGTCAAAGGTCCCCGCGTCACATCTCCCCCAAGCAATGCACAATCATACAGATCGGCTGCACGAAAGAGTGCATCTGAAAAACCTTTCAGCCAACCTTGCGATACATGCGGCATGGTCAAGGCCAACGTAAAACCCAGCGGCCTCGCCCCCATGGCCACCAGATCGCTCACGCTGCTGCCCAGCCCACGGGAGGCCAGCCAGGCTGCGGGTGAACTGGTCGGAACGTGCCGTCCATGAACAACGGTGTCAGTACTGATGGCAAGGCGGCCTTCGAGGTGCGCAAGGACGGTGCAATCATCACCGTTACCTACGGCCGTAATGCGGGCTGCCCGCTGTCGATTTGTCTTGTTGGAGAGGAAATACTGTTCGATGAGCTCGAACTCGTTCATCAGCTCCGCTGCGCCCGGACTTCTTCACCGCGGAGACGAGCCGCCAGCTTATCGACCACGCCGTTGACATACTTGTGACCGTCAGTACCACCGAAGCTCTTGGCGAGGTCGATGGCCTCGTTTATGACCACTTTGTACGGTACATCAAGACGAAACTTCAGCTCGTAGCAGGCGAGCCTTAGAACTGACAGTTCGATCGGATCGACATCCTGAAGCCGTCGATCCAACAGCGGCTCGAACGCTTCATCAATCGCCTTTGCGTTCTGACTGATACCGATAAAGACATCATGAAAATAGACCGTGTCGAAGCTCTTGAGATCATTGTCCGCCATAAACTGGCTTTCAATGGCCGAGACAGGATCATTGGAAAGTATGCGCTGATAAAGCGCCTGCAGGAGCAGGCGTCTAGCTTCCTGACGAAGCTTGCTGGTCTTGCCGGCTTTCACTAATTGGCTTCCCTCGTCATCGGCAATAGTGAAACCATCTCCAGAGCGGATAAGGTCGCCTCTTCACCCTTATTTCCAGCCTTGGTGCCACTTCGCTCGATGGCCTGTTCGATGCTATCTACGGTCAGAACGCCGAAGGCAACAGGAATACCAGAATCCAGCGCTATACGTGCAAGGCCACTACTACATTCGCCTGCGACAAAGTCGAAGTGAGGTGTGCCGCCTCGAATTACAGCGCCGAGCGCGATGATGGCATCGGGCTTCTGATGCTCAGCGATCGACTTGACGACCAGAGGCATTTCATAGGCGCCAGGCACCTTGACGACTGTAATGGCTTCCTCGGCCACGCCGTGGCGGCGCAGTGTATCAATAGCACCCTGCACGAGGCTATCGACTACGAAATGGTTGAAGCGCCCGGCAACGATGACGAAACGAGCCTCCGGGGCAACGATCAGAGAGCCTTCCAGAGTACGCACGGTCATATAGATCTCCAGTTTCAGATTATCAGGAAGCGGTTTCAGGATTGAAGGGCAGATAATCGACGACCTCAAGGTCGAAGCCGGACAGTGCGGAGAACTTCATCTCCGCACTCATGACGATCATCTTGCCAATATTCAGGTCGCGCAGTATCTGTGAGCCGGTGCCGATCGTCAAATAGGCACCGGACTGCCCCGGCGTCTTCTTGTCGACGCGAGGTGCCGAGAAGAAATCATCCAGCCGTTTCACAACGTTGTCTTCACCGTGTTCGGTATCCAGTAGAACGACAACGCCTTTGCCAGTGGATGAGACCTGCTCCAGCGCACTGCCAATTGGCCAACTCTGGGAGCCAGGCTTGACCGCCCCGAGCAAATCCCGAAATACATCGGCAAAATGCACGCGGACCAGTGTTGGCTCTTCCGGCACTGGCGCGCCAGCGACCATGGCAAGGTGCGTGGCGCCATTGATGGAGTCCTTGTAGGTGACGAGCCTGAAGGTGCCGTAACGGGTTTCGATTTCCCGCTCATCGACCCGCTGGACGGTCTGTTCATTCAGCGTTCGATAATGAATGAGATCGGCTATGGTCCCGATCTTGAGACCGTGGACTTCAGCAAATTTCTCGAGCTCCGGACGCCTGGCCATGGTGCCGTCTTCGTTCATGATCTCCACAATCACGGCAGCTGGCTCCAGACCAGCGAGGCGTGCGAGATCGCAGCCTGCTTCAGTGTGACCGGCTCTACTTAAAACGCCGCCTGGCTGCGCCACGAGGGGAAAGATATGACCAGGCTGAACGAGATCTTCCGGCCGCGCATTGCGCCCAGCCGCCAATTGAATTGTTCGGGCCCTGTCCGCTGCCGAAATACCGGTGGTGATGCCGGTGGCGCCGTCGATCGAGACAGTGAACTTGGTCTTGTGCTGCTCCTTGTTAATTTGCACCATCAGTGGCAGATCGAGCTGCTCTGCCCGCTCTCGCGTCAGCGGAAGACAGATCAGGCCACGGGCGTGCTTGGCCATGAAGTTGATGTCTTCAGACCTTACCAGTTCGGCGGCCATGATCAGATCACCTTCATTTTCCCGGTCCTCGTCATCCATGAGAATGACCATGCGGCCGGCACGGATATCGGTAACGAGTTCTTCTATCGTATTTAAAGCCATCATTCAGTCTTCTGTTGTCCAGTGATAGAGGTCGGTCTGCGAACCATTCGTGGGCCCGGCCGTTGCCGAGGCCGAGCTATCGCTCAAAATAGTGCGAGTGTCGCCGCCGAGTCGGGTCAACGCGCGCATGCCGAGCCGTTCGACAGCGGCCATGTCCAGAAGGCCGAGCGGGCCGATAGCCGCCCTGGCATCCGCGCCGAGCAAAACGGCTCCGGTGTACCACCATAACTCGTCGCAGAGCCCTTCTGCCAGGAACTGCGATGCCAACGTGGCCCCGGCTTCGACGAGCACTTCATTACAGCTGTAGTCCGCAGCGAGTTTCTGCAGCAACTGCGAGAGATCGACCCGCCCATCGCGTCCGGGACACGACATGAGCGCCGCGCCGCCTATTGCCATTGACGTCAGTTCAGAGTCTTCAGAACTGACGACGAGCGTGCTTGCATCTGTCTGCTGCAGTATCTGCGCGTCCACGGGCACCGGCTGCTTGCCTGCCAGCAGCACCCGAAGCGGCTGCCTTACAAGACCCTCACTCTGTTGTGACACATGGGCCGAACGCACAGTCAGCTGGGGATCGTCGGCCCGCACAGTACCCGCTCCCGTCAACACTGCCGAACTCAGCGCACGAAGACGATGAACATCCTCTCTCGCGGCGGGCTGTGTGATCCATTTGCTCAGACCATTCGATAGCGCCGTTCTGCCGTCGAGACTGGCAGCTATCTTGACCCTGACGAAAGGCCTGTTGCGCTCCATTCGACTAAAAAATCCCGGATTGAGCGCTCTGGCCTCATTCGCCAGAACGCCTGTCGCCACCTCGATGCCTGCCGCTCGCAGACGCTCGAAACCCTGCCCCGCGACCAGCGGATTGGGGTCCTCGCAGGCGGCCACGACACGACCGATACCTGCGTCGATCAGTGCATTCGCGCAGGGCGGCGTCGTTCCGAAGTGCGAACAGGGCTCGAGGGTCACGTAGCAGGTTGCGCCTGCAAGACTGATGCCCTGCGCTTTTGCCTGGTTGAGGGCCGCCAACTCTGCATGAGGTCCGCCGCGGCGCATATGCCAACCAGTACTGACGATTTCGCCATCGCGCACGAGGACACAACCAACTCTCGGATTGGGACTGGTTGTAAACCGGCCTCTGAGCGCCGCTTTCATGGCCGCGCGCATGAACACTTCATCAGCGCTCATGGCGTTTTCAGGCTTTGTCAGAATGAGAACCATCCTGTGCTTTGGATCGGGCTATCTCTACCAGACCGGGATGCTTGTCTGCGGTCAATGCATCGTCGGATAGACTCTCGATCTCCCGACGAAATTCTTCGACATCTTCAAAGCTGCGATAGACCGAGGCAAATCGAACATAGGCGACCTTGTCGAGCTGGCGAAGCTCGTTCATGACGGCCTCTCCGATGATCCTCGACGGCACTTCGCGCTCACCAGTAGCACGCAGGAGCGACTTGATGCGATCGATTGCCGCCTCTATGGCCTCCTGTCCGACCGGTCGCTTTTCTAGCGCCCGTTGCAAGCCGCTACGCAGCTTGCGTTCATCGAACGGCTCACTGGTCAGATCCTGCTTGACCACCCGTGGCAACACCAGTTCGGCGATCTCGAAGGTGGTAAAGCGTTCGTTGCAGGAGAGACACTCTCGCCGACGTCGCACCTGACCGCCACCGGACACCAGTCTTGAGTCAATGACGCGGGTATCGTTTGCTGCACAAAATGGACAGTGCATCTAAGCAGCTCCTCAGCCAGGCCTTCCGCACGCAGAAGACCATGGTAGATTTCAGTCGGTATAGACCGGGAAGTCGTTGCAGAGCGCGACGACCTGCTCTCTCACCTTGTCGATGACCGATTCATTGCTGATATCATCGAGCACATCGCAGATCCAGCCAGCGACCAAAGCGGCTTCACGCTCTTTCATGCCGCGTGTGGTGAGTGCAGGCGTTCCGATGCGCAGACCGCTGGTCACGAATGGCGAACGAGGATCGTTCGGCACAGCGTTCTTGTTGACGGTGATGTTCGCGCGGCCGAGTGCTGCATCAGCGTCTTTACCGGTGATGTCCTTTGCAACGAGGTCGAGCAGGAACAGGTGATCATCAGTACCGCCTGATACGATGTCGTAGCCGCGCGACTGCATGGTTTTGGCCATGGCACGGGCGTTCTCGACGACCTGCTTCTGATAGGCGCGGAACTCATCGCTCATGGCTTCCTTGAATGCGATGGCCTTTGCTGCAATGACGTGCATGAGCGGGCCACCCTGACTTTCAGGGAAGACAGCAAAATTCAGTTTCTTTTCGAGATCCGGATTTGCCTTCGCGAGAATGAGACCGCCACGTGGACCGCGCAGCGTCTTGTGCGTGGTGGTTGTGGTGACGTCGGCAATCTGAACCGGGCTGGGGTAGACACCTGCTGCAACCAGGCCTGCAATATGCGCCATGTCGACCAGAAGATATGCACCCACTGAGTCGGCGATATCACGGAAACGCTGCCAGTCGATAATTCTGGAATAAGCCGAGAAGCCCGCCACGATCATTCGCGGTTTATGTTCTGTCGCCAGTGCCTGGACCTGATCGTAGTCAATTTCACCGGTCTCGGCACTCAAACCGTACTGAACGGCATTATAAATGCGGCCGCTGAAGCTGACCTGGGCGCCATGCGTCAGGTGACCGCCGTGGGCAAGACTCATACCGAGCACTGTTTCGCCGGGCTGCATCAGCGCCATATACACGGCAGCGTTCGCCTGGGAGCCGGAGTGCGGCTGTACGTTGGCATAATCGGCACCAAACAGCTGCTTGGCACGATCGATCGCCAGCGTTTCGGCTTCGTCGACATACTCACAGCCGCCATAGTAGCGCTTGCCAGGATATCCTTCGGCGTACTTGTTGGTCAGCACGGAACCCTGTGCTTCCATGACCATCGGGCTGGTATAGTTTTCAGAGGCGATCAGCTCGATATGCGCTTCCTGACGCGCTGACTCCTGTTGCATACAGCGCCAGATCTCAGGATCGAAATCTGCAAGTTTGGTGTTGCGGGAAAACATACGGCATGGCTCCATTGAAAATAAGGAGGGGGCCTGGCAACTGCGCGAAGAGGAGCGCGCTGGGCTGGGACCGCCATTTGAGTGAAAATTGGTCGGCGCAGTATACCAGACTGGTTTTTCCCCGCCTATCTTCATGTTACCTGTCGCCCTGCCGCCACCGGCACTGTGGCTTCTGGTAACTTGACGCGGCTTGCAGTACAGTCCAGACAGCTCGCCCAGAGCAGCTTCTCAACCCACGTGCAGCATCTGGAATCACTCAAATGGCCCAGTACGTCTTTACCATGAACCGCGTCGGCAAGATCGTGCCGCCGAAGCGGGAAATACTCAAAAACATATCACTCTCCTTCTTTCCTGGCGCCAAGATTGGCGTACTCGGTTTAAACGGCTCAGGTAAATCGACCCTGCTGCGTATCATGGCCGGCCTGGACCAGGATATTCTGGGAGAAGCCCGACCGCAGCCGGACCTGAACATCGGCTACCTGCCCCAGGAGCCGCAGCTGGAGGAAGACAAGACCGTCCGCGAAAACGTGGAAGCGGGCGTCCAGGAAGTACGGGACGCTTTGCTCCGGCTGGACGAGGTCTATGCCGCCTATGCACTCGAAGATGCCGATTTTGACGCGCTTGCAGCTGAGCAGGCCAAGCTGGAAGCGATCGTTCAGGCGAATGATGGGCACAATCTCGAACGCACACTAGAAGTTGCCGCCGACGCCTTGCGATTGCCGCCATGGGATGCACCGGTTCGCAATCTCTCAGGTGGTGAACGTCGCCGTGTCGCGCTGTGCAAGCTCCTGCTGGCCAAGCCTGAAATGCTGCTACTCGACGAACCGACCAACCACCTGGACGCTGAAAGTGTGGCCTGGCTGGAGCAGTTCCTGCACGAATACGCCGGCACCGTAGTCGCCATAACGCACGATCGATACTTTCTGGACAACGTAGCCGGCTGGATCCTTGAGCTGGACCGTGGCCAGGGTATTCCATTCGAAGGCAATTATTCAGGGTGGCTTGAAGCCAAGGAGCAACGTCTTGCGCAGGAAGAGCGTGGCGAGGCTGCCAGACAGAAAGCAATCAAGTCAGAACTGGAATGGGTACGGACCCAGGCTAAGGGGCGGCAGGCCAAAAGTAAGGCTCGCCTCTCACGTTTCGAGGATCTGAACTCGCAGGAATTCCAGAGCCGTAACGAGACTAACGAGATTTATATCCCGCCAGGACCTCGGCTGGGCGACGTCGTGATCGAGGCGAAGAACATCAGCAAGCGCTTCGAGGACAAGGTCCTGTTCGAGGATCTCAGCTTTGAAATTCCGCCCGGCAGCATCGTCGGCGTGGTCGGGGGTAACGGCGCAGGCAAGTCGACGCTGTTCAAGATCATTACAGGTCAGGAAAAACCTGACTCGGGTGAGGTTAGACTCGGCGATACGGTGCAGTTGAGCTACGTCGGTCAGATGCGTGAGCTCGACGACTCCAAGACCGTGTGGGAGGAGGTCAGCGAAGGCCAGGATCTTATCGTGGTCGGCAATTACAAGACTCAGTCACGCTCCTACCTCTCACGCTTCAACTTCCGGGGCGGCGATCAGCAAAAGCGTGTCGGTGACCTCAGTGGTGGTGAGCGAAACCGTCTGTTCCTGGCGAAGCTGGTCAAGCAGGGGGGCAATGTCCTGCTGCTTGACGAACCGACGAACGATCTCGATATCGAAACGCTACGAGCACTGGAAGAAGCCATTCTGGCCTTTCCTGGCAGTGCTGTCGTGATATCGCACGATCGGTGGTTCCTCGACCGAATCGCCACTCACATCATGGCTTTCGAAGGCGACTCCCATGTCGAGTTCTTCTCTGGCAACTACTCCGATTATGAAGAGGACTACAAGAAGCGTCACGGCCTTGGAAGCGGCCCGATCAAGCCCGAGCGGGTGAAATACAAGCGGCTAGCTTAAGCCGAAGTAAGGTTACCCAGCCGCTGGAAGTGCGCGGCCGTTCTTGACGCGCATCTTCCAGACAGGGTCTATACTGCCGTGGTCATTAGATTTTTTCATTGTCCACGGCGCCCTGGAGGCTCCCATGTCCACCCTCAGTCTTCGCCTCAAAACTTCGATACCGCTTGCGATCGCAGTAGCCGCGCTGCTGTTGATCATGCTTTTCAGCAGCAATCGCGCGCATCAGCTTGAAGAAGACATGAGCGTCTTCCCGACCCGTTTTACGCACGCAATCAGTGAAGTGCTCAATGCCGACCGTGATCTGTACCAGTCTCGCGTGGCCGAACTCCGTTACGTCTATGACGAAGCCGGCAATAAGGCGGCACTTAGGGAAGATTTTGAAGACAATGCCAAACAGGCTTTTGATCGATACTATTCATTTCGGGCGGCGATGGAGCCCTACCCTGGCGTCCTCAAGCAGCTTACCGGCTACGACCGCGTTTATGGCGAATGGATAGCTGCAGTCAAACGTGTATTCGCCGAGCTGGATTCAGGCGACCGGGACGAAGCCATCGCTCTTGCGCTCGGCGAGTCAGCTGCCGCATTCAGTACACTCAGGGACATCTATGATATTGCAGGTGAAGCAGCCCTCGCACAAAGTGTGCAGGTTCGTAGCGATATCGCTGAAGCCATCGATACCAGCGAAGTCATCAGTTGGGCGGTGGCCTTGTTCGTCATACTGCTGGTCGGCATCATCTCGTTTACCAGTCAGACGATGCTGCTTGGACGGATCCGGGAATTGAACAAAGGGATTGATTCCATCGCTTCCGGCGGTGGAGACCTCACTCGCAAAATTGAGGTCAGGCATAAAGACGAGCTCGGCCAACTTGCTGAGTCTTTCAATCGTTTTGTGTCGAGCATGCACGATCTCATTACGGCAGTTCGCAATGACGTCGGCCAGTTGAATCGGTCGTCAGGGGTGCTGAACCAGTCGGCAGAAAAAGCGTCCACCATCTGCTCACGCCAAAGTGCGGCGTCGGATATGATCGTCAGTGCAGTCCACGAGATGAGCATAGCGACAAAGGAAATGTCAGGACTCGCCCACCAGACTGCGGACGAAACACAGCAAGCCAAGAGTTTCTCTGCACAGGGGGTAACATTGATTAATCGCTCGGTGACGCAGATCCAGGCGCTTTACAAGAGCATCGAAGGCGCTTCTACCAGTGCCAGGACGCTGGCGGAAGAGTCAGGCAAGATCAACGGCTTTCTTGAAGTGATCACCGGGATTGCGGAGCAGACCAACCTGCTGGCACTCAATGCGGCCATAGAGGCAGCACGAGCGGGCGAGCAGGGTCGCGGTTTTGCTGTCGTTGCTGATGAGGTGCGTGCACTCGCAGGCAAGACTCAGGAGTCGACTAACAGCATCCGACAGATGATCGAGTCAGTGCAGAATGGCGTCAATAATGTCGTCAATATGATCGAAGATGGCTTCGGCCGAGTCAGTAGCTCGGTCGAACTGGCGAAGGAGACCGAAAGTCTACTGGCCAAAACGCTGGAGGTTATTGGCCGTGTGGAAGAGATGTCCATGCAGACGGCAACGGCCACTGAAGAGCAGACTGCGGTTACTGATGAGATCAACAAGAACCTCCAGGAACTCAATGCGCAAACCCAGATGTCGAACGAGGTAGCCCAAGACACGCATGAAGCCGCGCGGCAAGTGAGCAAAATGACCAGTAGCATTAGTGACGGGGTCGGCAGATTCAAGACGGCCTGAGGCCCTTTAAACCGCATTTTCAGTGGCATGGCGCAAGTTTTTGAAAAACAGCTGCAGCATTTTTGCGGATAGTCGCCTATAAGTTAAGTATGATCTGCCACAGTGACGGCCGAAAGGGACAGGCTATGCAAGATTCAAGGCAAGACGATGGCGTTAAGGGTTCGGAGGACCGGCGAAACTTCAAACGTATCGAGTTTGACGCCGAAGTTCTGATTCGTCATTTCGACTCCACACGTGACTATATCGGCACCTGCTGGGAGGCTGAACTGGTAGACGTGTCACTTAAAGGTCTGCTGGTTTCGAAACCTCTGGACTGGGACGGCAGCGCTCATCAATACCTCCTGGTACTCAGCCTGCCCGATTCAGACCGAGCGATCGAGATGATTGGCCACTGCAGCCACATAACGGATGACCTCATCGGCTTCGTCTGCGATCAGATCAGTATCGAGAGTGCCACCAACTTGCGCCGACTCATCGAGCTCAATGTCGGCGATCCGTTTCTGCTTCAGCGTGAGTTTGCCAGTCTCATCGACTATTACGATCACCCAGACTGAGCGATCTTGCGTCACAGTTGATCAAGTGCTTCAGCCAGCGTGCGAACGCCGATGACGGATTGACCCTCCAGCTGGCGAGCCGCGGCAGAACCTGCTTTTGGCAAATTGGCTTTCGGAACGATGAAACGTTCGAAGCCATGTTTCCTTGCCTCTACGATGCGCTCCGTGCCGCTGGTCACAGGCCTGATCTCCCCACCTAGTCCGATTTCTCCGAACACGATGGTTGATCGTGGAATTGCCCTGTTGCGGAAACTTGAGGCGATGGCCAGCACCAGCGCCAGATCCGAGCCGGTTTCAGCAATTTTGACACCACCGACCACGTTGATAAAGACGTCCTGATCGTGACACTGCAGACCGCCATGCTTATGCAGTACAGCGAGCAGCATGGCCAGCCGCTGTGGATCTGTACCTACTGCCAGGCGGCGCGGAGATCCGCCAGCGGCATCGTCTACCAAGGCCTGAACTTCGATGAGGAGTGGCCGTGAGCCTTCCCAGGCTACCGTGACAAGGCTGCCAGCAGCCTCTTCGCCAGTCTGGTCGAGGAAAATCGCAGACGGATTCTTCACATCCTTCAGGCCTGAATCCAGCATGGCAAAAACGCCAAGCTCATTCACCGCGCCGAAGCGATTCTTCGTCGCCCGGAGGAGGCGGAAACGACTATCGGGGGTGCCTTCCAGGCGAATAGAGGTATCAATGATGTGTTCCAGCACCTTGGGACCAGCCAGTGCACCCTCCTTGGTGACATGCCCAACCATGAGGATTGTGGTCCCGGATTGCTTGGCATACCGGGTAAGCAAGGCTGCACATTCTCTCACCTGCGTCACACCTCCCGCTGCCGATTGGAGCTCGCTCAGGAACATGACCTGGATACTGTCGATAATCAGGAGCTGTGGCTTGCGTGCTGTCACTTGCGCCATGACTTCGTGGAGATCGCTTTCAGCCATGACCTGCAGGCGACTCACATCGACTCGCAGGCGCTGGGCACGCATTGCCAGCTGCTGAAGAGATTCTTCGCCAGTTACGTAGAGGACGTCCTGCTGGGTGGACATGCGACCGGCCAGCTGTAGCAATATGGTGCTCTTGCCCGCACCCGGGTAACCACCCAGCAGAATCACAGACGCAGGCACGATGCCTCCACCCAACACTCTGTCGAGCTCATCACTGCCTGAGCTTGTTCGGGGCAGTTCGCCGATTTCCACTTCACCTAGGAGCTGGACCTGGCTCTGTTCACCCGAATAACCTGCGGCTTTGGAAAACGCAGCAGCCGTCTGTCCGGAATGATGGCCGGCTGAGGGGCTTTCACGGAAGGTCTGTAGGGTATTCCACTCCAGGCACTGACTGCACTGGCCCTGCCACTTGCTGTGGCTGGCGCCACAATCAGTGCAGACGTAATGGATTTTGGCCTTGGCCATGTTCTCCCTTCAGCGTCGTGGCAGACGCTGTTATTTATGGTAAGCGGGACTCAACTCATGGACCGTGTCGACCATGACTTTCAGATGGTCGGGGTCGACAGCAGGCGTAATGCCATGCCCTAGATTGAAGACATGCCCTGGGCCCTGTCCGTAGCTTTCAAGCACGGCGGCCACCCTTGAACGAATGGTCGCCTTACTGCCAAGCAGTACAGAAGGATCGAGATTGCCCTGCAATGCCACCTTGTCCTGAACCAGCTCCCGTGCCTTGTTCAGGTCGACGGTCCAGTCCACGCCAAGGGCATCAGCACCACTTTCAGCCATCTTCTCCAGGTTGAACTGTGCGTTCTTGGTAAACAGGATGACGGGTATCTGCCGACCTTCATTTTCGCGCTTGAGACCGGCCACAATCCTCTTCATATACTGCAGAGAGAATGCTGCGTAGTCAGTCGGTGAGAGAATGCCACCCCAGGTATCGAAGATCTGAACGGCCTGGGCACCAGCATCGATTTGCCCGTTGAGATAACTGATGACACTGTCCGCCAGCTTTTCGAGCAGCGCATGCAGAACATCGGGTTCGGAGAACATCATCCGCTTGATGGTGCCAAAGTCCTTGCTGCTTCCGCCTTCGACCATATAGGTTGCGAGCGTCCAAGGGCTACCGGAGAAGCCAATGAGCGGAACGCGGCCAGCGAGCGCACCACGTATGGTGCGGACAGCACTCATTACATAGTCGAGATCGCCGGACGACACCACTGGCAATGCATCGACATCAGCCCGCGAACGAATCGTGTGCTTGAACTTTGGACCTTCACCTGTTTCGAAATACAAACCAAGGCCCATCGCATCGGGTATCGTCAGGATATCGGAGAACAATATGGCGGCATCGAGATCGAAACGTGCCAGCGGCTGCAAAGTGACTTCGCAGGCGAGGTCTGCATTGCGACACAGATCCATGAAGCTGCCAGCATTTTCACGCGATGCCCGGTACTCAGGCAGGTAACGCCCGGCCTGACGCATGACCCATACCGGCGTCCGCTCAACCGGCTGCCGCAGCAGCGCCCGCAAAAAAATATCGTTCTCGAGATGTGTCATCAGACTTCCAGATAGTCGAGTATGCCTTCGGCCGCCTGACGACCCTCCCAGATTGCCGTCACTACCAGATCAGATCCTCTTACCATATCGCCACCGGAAAAGATCTTCGGGTTGCTGGTCTGGAAGATAAAATCCTGCTTCTCGGGCGCTACAACTCGACCGCTGTCATCGACGCTGATCTTGTGCTCATCGAACCAGTCAGCCGGGCTCGGCCGGAAACCGAAGGCGATCAGTACGGCATCAGCCGGAATGATCTCTTCACTACCCGGAACGACAACTGGCCGGCGACGGCCATTTTCATCAGGCTCACCTAGCTGGGTCTTGACGACCTTGACGCCTTCCACGCGATCTTCACCGATAATGGCGACAGGCTGCCGGTTGAAGAGGAATTTGACCCCCTCTTCCTTGGCATTTGCGACTTCGCGGCGTGATCCCGGCATGTTCGCCTGATCACGTCGATAAGCACAGTGAACTGTCTTTGCACCTTGCCGTATGGCCGTGCGGTTGCAGTCCATCGCGGTGTCACCACCACCCAGGACCACGACGCGCTTGCCTTTCAGGTCAATGAAGTCGGTGTTGTTCTTTTCGAAGCCGAGTCTGCGATTAACGTTACTGACGAGATAAGGTAGTGCGTCATAGACACCCGGTAGATCTTCACCAGCGAAGCCGCCCTTCATGAAGTTATAAGTGCCCATGCCGAGGAAGACGGCATCGAATTCTTCAAGAATGTCCGCGAACGCAACATCCTTACCGATTTCGGTGTTTAGCCGGAATTCGATACCCATACCTTCGAAAATCTCGCGACGAAGTGCCATCACGTTCTTTTCGAGCTTGAACTCAGGGATACCGAAGGTGAGCAGACCGCCAATTTCCGGGTAGCGATCGAATACCACCGGCTTCACACCGTTGCGGATCAGAATATCGGCACAGCCGAGCCCGGCAGGGCCCGCACCGATGACAGCAACGCGCTTGTCTGTCATGACCACATTGGACAGATCAGGACGCCAGCCCAGCGCAAAGGCTGTATCGGCGATGTACTTCTCGATCGAACCAATTGTCACTGCGCCGAAGCCATCGTTCAGGGTACAGGCGCCTTCACACAGCCTATCCTGCGGACACACCCGGCCGCAGACTTCCGGCAGCGTGTTTGTTTCGTGGCAGAGGTCGGCTGCTGCCATGATGTTGCCTTCCGAAATCAGCTTCAGCCAGTTCGGTATGTAGTTATGAACCGGACACTTCCACTCGCAGTATGGGTTGCCACACTCGAGACAGCGGTGCGCCTGGTCCTGTGCTGAATCATCCTCGAAAGGTTTGTAGATTTCAGCAAAGTCTTTCTTACGCTTGGAGACCCGGACCTTTTCCGGATCTTCCCGACCAACATCCAGAAACTGGAAGCTGTTGTTCAATCGCTCTGCCATTCAAATTACCTCTTGGATACCAAATCTTATTCCGGACGAGCCCGGGTAGAAGCGAGCAGGCTGCCAAGACTGGCGGCCTTCGGTTTCACCAGCCAGAAGCGGCTGAGATAATCATCAAAATTATCCAGCAGGTTCTCTGCCCAGACAGAGCCTGTATGAGCGATATGCTCCTGAATCACCTCTCTGAGGTGGTTTCTGTATCCTTCAGTGGCTTCCGAAGTAATGCGCTGAATTTCAACGAGTTCGTGGTTATAGCGATCGACAAATGTCTTGTCTTCATCCAGGACGTAGGCAAAACCGCCCGTCATACCTGCGCCGAAGTTGTAGCCAGTTCGGCCTAGCACGGTCACCACACCAGCCGTCATATATTCGCAGCAGTGATCGCCCGCACCCTCGACAACGGCATTACAGCCAGAGTTTCGAACAGCGAAGCGCTCACCAGCGGTGCCTGCTGCGTACAACTGACCTCCAGTCGCACCGTACAGACAAGTGTTACCGATGATGGCTGTCTCCTGAGACGAGAAGCGACTTTCAGACGGCGGCCTGATGACCAGTTTGCCGCCGGTCATGCCCTTGCCAACGTAGTCGTTCGCATCGCCTTCCAGGTACATATCCAAACCACCGGCGTTCCAGACGCCAAAGCTCTGACCCGCAGTCCCAGTGAGACGTAGGGTGACTGGAGCATCAGCCATGCCCTGGTTGCCGTGGAGGCGAGCAATAAAGCCAGACAGTTTGGCCCCTATCGAACGGTCACTGCTGGTAATCCTGAATTCGAACTCGCCACCGAGCTTGTTTTCGATAGCGTCCTTCAGCTTGACCAGCATCGACTCAGCCAACGCACCCTTGTCATAGGGCGGATTTCTTTCCTGCTGACAAGTATGCGGCGCGGCAGGATCGATATGGGAATTATCGAGCAATGGACGCAGGTCCAGCTGTTTCTGCTTTTCGGTACGTCCTGGCAGGCGCTCTAGCAGATCGGTACGACCGACCAGCTCGTCCAGTGAACGAACGCCAAGCAGTGACAGCCACTCACGGGTTTCTTCGGCGACAAAGCGGAAGAAGTTCATCACCATCTCTACCGTGCCAGTGAAGTGATCTTCTCTCAGCTCATCATTCTGTGTAGCGATGCCCGTCGCACAGTTGTTGAGATGGCAGATTCTCAGATACTTACATCCGAGAGCGACCATTGGCGCTGTGCCGAAGCCAAAGCTTTCGGCGCCCAGGATAGCACCCTTGATGACATCGAGGCCGGTCTTGAGACCGCCGTCTGTCTGCAGGCGAATCATCCCCCGCAGCCCGTTGTCACGGAGCGCCTGCTGAGCCTCGACTAGCCCCAGTTCCCATGGAGAACCTGCGTATTTGATGGAGGTGAGCGGGCTCGCCCCAGTGCCGCCGTCGTAACCAGAGATCGTGATCAGATCGGCATAAGCCTTGGCGACACCGGCAGCGATAGTACCAACACCTGGCTCTGACACGAGTTTGACTGAAACCAGGGCCTCGGGGTTGATCTGCTTGAGATCGAAAATCAGCTGAGCGAGATCCTCGATGGAGTAGATATCGTGGTGTGGCGGAGGTGAAATCAGCGTCACACCCGGCACTGCGAATCGCAGGCGTGCAATGAGTGCGTTGACCTTGCCGCCAGGCAGCTGACCACCTTCCCCAGGCTTGGCGCCCTGAGCCACTTTGATCTGTAAAACGTCAGCAGTGGCCAGGTAATGCGGCGTGACACCGAAGCGACCAGAGGCAACCTGCCGGATCTTGGACCGTCGTTCGGTGCCATAGCGTGCAGGATCCTCCCCACCCTCACCAGAGTTGGAGCGGCCACCAAGACGGTTCATAGCCACCGCAAGTGCCTCATGAGCCTCGGGAGACAAGGCACCGATCGACATTGCAGCACTGTCGAAACGGGTATAGATCGAGTCCAGTGGCTCGATTTCCTCCAGCGGCAGCGGCGTCTCCGCCAGCTTCAGCGAGAGCAGATCGCGAATGGTCGTGACCGGGCGCTCGTTGACCAGCGCAGCATACTCCCGATATAAACCATAGTTGCCTTCGACCACGGCAGACTGGAGCAGTTTTACGACATCCGGGTTATAGGCGTGATACTCACCGCCATGGATGAACTTGAGCAAACCACCCTGCGAAATCGCCTTGCGCTTCTGGGCGGCGTGCTTGGCAAGCATTTCCTGCTCCAGCTGCAGGTCAAAGAACCCTGCCCCCTGGATCCGGCTGGCCACACCCTTGAAACACATATCGACGATCTCATCGGCTAGACCGATAGCTTCGAACAGCTGTGCACCACGATACGAAGCAATGGTACTGATACCCATCTTGGAGAGGATTTTCAGAAGACCCTTGTTGATACCGCGGCGGTAGTTGTTCTTGGCATCGATGGGGCTGATAAGCACTTCGCCGGAATTGATCAGTCCATTCAGCAGCTGATAGGCCAGGTATGGATAGACCGCAGTGGCGCCGAAACCAAACAGTACAGCGAACTGATGTGGATCACGCGCCCAGGCGGTTTCGACCACGATGTTCGAATTACAGCGCAGACCTTTACTGACCAGGCGATGGTGCACGGCGCCCGTGGCCAGGAAGGCGTTGACCGGTAGTTCATCATCCTTCAGACCAGCATCGGACAGCACGAGGACGACCTTGCCTTCGCGAGCATGACGTTCAGCTTCATCAGCAACGGCCTCAACAGCAGCCTTGAGCCCCATTTCCGCCTTGTAGGCCAGCCTGATCATGACGGGTGGATATCCAGCGTCTTCCATCTCCTGGATGCGCTTGAACTTGGCCGGTGACAGTACAGGTGTGCTCAAAATAAGTCGACGCGCGTGCTCTGGCGACTCTTCGAAGATGTTGCGCTCGGCTCCGATGCAGGTTTCCAGCGACATCACGATCGTTTCGCGCAGGGGATCGATCGGCGGGTTCGTGACCTGCGCAAACTTCTGCCGGAAATAATCGGCCACGTTTCGAACACGTTCGGAAAGCACAGCCATGGGCGTGTCGTCACCCATCGAACCAACCGCTTCCTGCCCGGTTTCAGCCAAGGGCCGCAGAATCTGGTCCCGCTCCTCAAAGCTGACGTTGAACATCTTCTGGTAATACTTCAGCTTGTCAGCGTTGAACAGCGCGAACGGCGATGCGCCCTGATGCAGTTTCGTCTCGACACGAACAGCGTTTTCACGCAGCCATTTCTTGTAAGGATGACGAACCTTGAGACGCGAGTCGATATCGTCAGTGTGCAGGACTTCGCCTTTCAGCGTGTCGATCGCGAGGATTTGTCCTGGGCCTACCCGCCCCTTGGCGATGACATTCTTTGGCTCGTAGCCGTAGGTTCCGATTTCCGAGGCCAGGGTGATGAAGCCATCAGTGGTGGTCACCCATCGTGCAGGTCGCAGACCATTACGGTCCAACAGACACACAGCGTAGCGGCCATCGGTCAGTACGATGCCGGCCGGGCCGTCCCAGGGCTCCATATGCATGGAGTTGTATTCATAGAACGCCTTCAGATCGGCATCCATGGTATCCACGTTCTGCCAGGCGGGCGGCACCATCATGCGCACAGCACGGAACAGATCGACGCCGCCGGCAAGCAGCACCTCGAGCATATTGTCCATGGACGACGAATCGGAACCAGTGCGGTTCACGATAGGCTGCAGCTCATCGAGATTGGGCAGTGCATCGGTCTTGAACTTGGACCCACGTGCCAGCGACCAGTTTCGGTTGCCTTCAATGGTGTTGATTTCACCGTTGTGAGCCAGGTAGCGGAATGGCTGTGCCAGCGGCCAACGCGGCGCAGTGTTGGTTGAAAAGCGCTGGTGGAATACGCAAATTGCGGTTTCGAGCTCCGCGTTGCCGAGGTCGGTATAGAAGACCGGCAGGTCCGATGGCATCATCAGACCTTTATAAGAGACGACCTGATCGGAGAGACTGCAGATATAGAAGTCACGATCGGACGTCAGCGCAATTTCCGCTTTTCTTCGCGCTACGAAAAGTTTGAGCGACAAGGCCTGATGATCAAGATCCTCGGCTGCTTCGATGAATATCTGCTCGATACGCGGGAGATTGGCCAATGCCATGGGACCGAGACAGCTGGTATTTGTTGGCACGACTCGCCATCCAGCAACGCTAAGCCCTTGCACCTCGATCTGTTGTTCGAGTTCCAGGCGCGCTGCGTCGGCCTTCTTCTCATCAGGATTGAGAAAGACCATACCGACTGCGAATTTCTGTCCCAGTTTCTTGCCAAAGGCTTCCTGGGCCACAGAGCGCATGAAGCCCGTGGGCATCTGCAGTAGCAGGCCGCAGCCGTCACCGGTCTTGCCGTCAGCGGCTATACCGCCACGATGGGTCATGCAGGTGAGTGATTCGATCGCCGTCTGCAACAGCTTGTGACTACGCTCGCCCTCCATGTGCGCAATCAGGCCGAATCCACAGTTATCGCGGAATTCGCCGTTTTCATATAGCCGGTGCTGGACCTGGGCCACTTCCTGCGCAGGCTTGTCTGCCGCAGGGCTCATCGCAGAACTTGTCAAACGGTTCATGGCAATCTCTCACTTACAAATGCAGCGTTTAATGCCTCCTTAGAGGGATTCGCTGAAAAAGGGCCGGCCATTTTACACAGCAGCACATGGCTACTCAAATAAAATAGCAATTACGATCAGGGCTTTTACTTAAGCGCGAAGCAATAGAAGTCGCGCAGAACGGGATAATGCGGCCGTGGAACAAGCAGATGCAGTGACGCATCCTGATGGCGAGGACAATGCCTAGACTACTTCAACCCACCGATTTGCCGAATCCAGAAATCTTCCTTCTTCAGACTACCAGGCAAGGCCTGAACGATGCGCTGCGCCTCTGCTTTGGTCGCATAACTACCATTCAATACGATGAACCAGGGTTTATTCTTGTAGGTGCTCCGGATATAGACTGCTTTTTCAAGTCCAGGCCGAGTGCTCAGAAAGCGAACAACCAGCGGCTCAGAGTAACTACCCAGCATCTGAATTGTCCAGTTTTCACTCGGCTGTGCTGCAAGCCACTCTGCCGATCTGAATCGATCACTGCCGGAGGCAGATGTCGTTTCGGACTCGGCAACAGTCGGGGCCGATTCTACATCGACGCGCTTAACTTCGCCAGTCTCAGGCTGCGGCTGGGGCGCCGGCTTGGTCTGCGGCAGCGCTTCTACTACCTTTTTGACGGCTTCTTTCTGAGCAACAGCACCCTTTTCGAGTAGCCGCGACGCTAATTGGGAACGATCAGAGGACTCCGGCCCCAAGTCGCGATCCAAAGCAGGCGCCTCTCCAGCTTGCGTATCCGTGGGCAAACTCTCCGCTCTTGACGTTTTTGCCGGGTCTGGCTTGCTATCATTCTCTTCCGCGACCAGCTCATCGGGAGAAAATCCACCGGCAGCTCGCTGGCGCACGAATTGCTCCTGTATACGGTCGACCAGGTCACTTGAAGAGGCCCTCCCACCGGCCGGGGCCGTGGGCTCACCGGCAACCGCGCTGCCTTCTACTTCAGCGGGCACCGTCGGGCCATCATCTAAGACCACCGCTTCGCTGGCGGTGTCGGGCAAAGTCGGCGACGGCGCAATGGGAGTGCTTTCGAGCTCAAAAGGCGATTGAGTCTCTTGGACCTCAGGCGTCTGTTCCTGCGGCTCATACAGAAACAGCGCGGCCATGACAGCGGTGCCCAGCGCTGCGATGAAGACCGGCAACACCAGCATCCTGTTTTTCAGCAGACTCTGTCGTTGCGGTGGCGGAATTGCCGGGTCGGTTTGCGCCGCAGACGCCGGTTCCGGGGCTGTAGAGCCTGATCCGGCCATCGCCGCTGCAGCACTGATACCGCTTGCTGTCGCAGCGCGCTTTGCCGGGGCAGCTGCAGCAATGTCTGGAACAAAGCCTTTGCCTGATGCTGCTGCGCTACTCATCACTGCGGCTTTGTTGGCAGTATCCTTGGCCGAGGCAGACACCGCTACAGGCTGCGCGCGCTGCTCAAGTATGAAAGCGTCTACCTTTTCAGGCAGGCCGCCCAACTTCTTATGGTATCGATCCAGCTTCTGCCGGGACGGCACTAAAGCGCCCAGCTGTAGTGCGGCGTATTCACCGAATTCGTCGCGAGACAGTGGTCTGAGGTGCAACTGGAGCAGAAGGCTCTGGGCGCGGGACTCATTGCTTAGCGATTTCAGGATCGCTGTGTCAGCAGCCAGCATTATGCCCCAGTGATTGTCGAGACCCTGACCAGCCTGCAAGGCTGCGGTAAGCGCGAGGGTGCTATCAGCGCCAAACTCATCCGCTGCTCTGAATATCAGCAATACACGCTGTCCTGCGGCAGCCATTCTCGCGGCGTACTGTTGCATCCGGCCGAGCATCTGCGCATCGGTTTCACCCGGCTCAGCTGAAGAATCAAGTTGCAGGCGTTTCAGACATGACTGCAAGACCTGCGTAAGCGATTCGTGGGTGGAAAGATCGACGTCGACCACGAAGAGACCATCGCCCTCGACAGCGGATAGTGCAGATACGAGGTGACTGATACTGCCCCGCGAGTCAGCAGTGACCAGTATGGCTTTTTCGCTGAAATGGGCGAGATGGCGCAGGTTATCGAGAAACTCCTTGCGCTCAGGCAGCTGGAACATGGGACTGACTATGATCGTGACTCCAGCCAGGCGCCCGTGGCACGACTATGGACAGCCGCAATGCGAGCCATGGCGATTGGTTCAATCAATGGGTGGTGTATTCGACCAGGGTTTTGACGAGCGCGTCAGCATCGAACTTATCCGTAACGATGGCATCACCCATGGCCTGAAGCAGGACCAGGCGCAAACTTCCGCCCACGTTCTTCTTGTCGACCGCCATGTACTGCATGAAATCATCAGGCGTCATGGCAACAGGTGGCCTGACGGGCAAGTTCATCCGACTCAGCAGGTTCGAGACGCGTTCCACATCGCCTTGCTGCAGATAGCCGCAACGCACTGACATTGCGACTGCCATGACCATGCCTACTGCAACCGCTTCGCCGTGAAGCCATTGCTTGTACTGCATATAGCCTTCGATCGCATGGCCGAAGGTATGGCCGAGATTGAGGATGGCACGACGCCCCTGCTCAGTCTCGTCATCTTCGACCACCCTGGCCTTGCACGCGCAGGACGCTTCTATCGCGTGGATCAGCGCTGAGGGCTCTGCGGCAATGAGCGCATCCGCATTGTTCTCGAGCCAGTCGAGAAATTCGATATCGTCTATGAGGCCATACTTGACCACTTCGGCAAGACCTGCAGAAAGTTCACGCGGCGGCAGCGTCTGCAAGGTACTGGTGTCGATCACGACAGCCTGGGGCTGATAGAACGCACCGATCATATTCTTACCATGCCTGTGATTCACACCAGTCTTACCACCGACCGAAGAATCCACCTGCGAGAGCAAGGTCGTGGGCACCTGAATGAAATTGACACCGCGCTGATAGCAGCTGGCTGCGAACCCGGTTATGTCGCCTACCACACCACCCCCAAGCGCAATGAGTGTAGTGCTACGATTATGCCGCTGGGTCAGCAGGTGATCGATGACCTGATCAATAGCCGTCAGGTTCTTGTACTGCTCGCCATCATGCAGCTGCGTAACGTCAACCTCGAAACCTTCGAGTTGTGCGATCAGTTTCTCGAGATACAGCGGCGCCACCGTTTCATTGGTCACGATCATGACCTGTTTGCCAGCGATATGCGCCTTCAGGCGAGCGGCTGTCATGACACCATCGCCAATGTAGATTGGATAACTGCGGTCACCAAGACCGACGGTCAGAGTCTTCATGCGCTGCAACTCATATTGAAGTGGAGACGAACAGAGCCCGCTATATCTTTCGCGACAGTACGCGGACGTTTGCGATCGGTAT
Organism: Gammaproteobacteria bacterium UBA2679; assembly: GCA_002354735.1. Taxonomy (GTDB): domain Bacteria; phylum Pseudomonadota; class Gammaproteobacteria; order Pseudomonadales; family Oleiphilaceae; genus Allohahella. Next base: position 53,037 of record DEMD01000012.1, read on the forward strand.
CGACTATAAAGTTTGCCAGCGCGCGGTAATGCGGTTCGCGCTCAGCCATCAGCCGACGCAGCGTCTTCAGTGGGTCCGCCGTTTGTAACAGCGGCCGGCGCGTGTCCTGCCGTGTACGCTCGTATTGCTGCTCAGCTGAAGTGTGAAGATAGACGATGTGACCCGCCTGCTCCAGTAACTCCCGATTGCGGGGCTGGCTGACCACGCCGCCGCCGGTGGCAATCACGACCTGCTCCCGGGACAGCATCTCTGCCAGTACTGCAGTCTCGCGCGCACGAAAGCCAGCCTCGCCTTCAACATCGAATATCCACGGAATATCGGCGCCACACCGAGCTTCTATTTCCTTGTCCGTATCAACAAAAAGCCAGCCGAGTTCGCTCGCCGTAAGACGGCCGATTGTGGTTTTTCCGGTCCCCATCGGCCCTATGAGCACGAGGTTGCGCAAGGGCACTCGTGCTGCACTTTCTGCTGCGCTCTCAGGGGCGGGATCTGTGATATGTCCGAAGTTGGCATTCATGCCCGAAGAATACCATGTAGATCAACAAAAAAGCCACGAGGGTCACTCGTGGCTTTGGTCGTCCTGCGTGCGGGCGCACGCTTCAGAGTCGGGTATTTATCGCGTATCTACCAGGCCACTGCGGATGAGGCGCGGCGTGATGAATACAAGCAGTTCCGAACGCTGATCGTTCTTTTCAGTTTTGCGGAACAGCGCTCCTATGTAAGGCAGGTCACCCAGGAACGGCGTCTTGGTCGTGGTCTCGGACGTTTCCGAAGAGAAGATACCGCCAAGTACGATCGTCTGGCCGTTACCTACCAGAACCTGCGTCTGAATTTCGTTGGTATCGATACTCGGGATACCAGCGGTGACGACACCTCGTGAATCCTGCGCAATCTGCAGGTCCATGATGATGTTGTCGTCAGGCGTGATCTGTGGCGTAACCTCCAGGGACAGCACTGCCTTCTTGAAACTGATCGATGTCGCGCCACTCGAAGAGGCTTCCTGATAAGGAATCTCCTCACCAGACTCGATTCGAGCAGTCTGACGGTCTGCCGTTACGATCTTGGGCTGGGCCACGATTTCACCCTTGCCGTCCAGTTCGAAAGCAGAGAGTTCCAGGTCCAGCGATATGTTGCTGCGACGGAAGCCTACTGCGAAAGACGAGGCATTGGTTCTGTTTACGCCAAGGTCGACAGCCAGGGCGTCCGGGAAGCCAAGGGTGACATCACCAGGCGTAAATACAGCATCGCCGCCTGCGCCTGACGAGAAACCATCATTCAGTTCGGTGTTGGTGGTCTGGGAGCCGCCGACCAGGAAGCCGTTACGACCTCTCGTCTTTGCGGCACCACCGCCCCAACGAACACCCAGATCTTCGATGGCATCGGTTCTGGCTCGAACGATACGCGCTTCGATAAGCACCTGTGATACAGGCACGTCCCAGGTAGAGATCAGCTCGCGGACTTGCTGGATCTTGTCGGCAGTTTCGCGAATGCTGATGGTGTTGGTCCGGGCATCAGAAGAAATGAAACCTCGGCTCGACACCAGCTCCGAGTCAGACTGCAGCAGTGCGACGATGTCGCCTGCCTTGGCATAGTTGATCTGCAGCATTTCAAGACGCACTGGCGCCAATGCCTGGACCTGCTTGTTGGCTTCGAGCTCCAGACGCTCTCGCGCCGCAATTTCTGCCGCTGGTGCGACAAGAAGAACGTTGCCGACCTTGCGCTTGTCCAGGCCCTTGGTCTTGAGCACGAGCTCGAGCGCCTGGTCCCATGGCACGTTCTGCAGGCGCAATGTAATACGACCATCGACCGTGTCGGACGCGACCAGGTTCAAGCCAGTGAAGTCAGCGATAAGCTGCAGCACCGAGCGGACTTCGATGTCCTGGAAGTTCAGCGACAGTTTCTCGCCAGAGAACGGGAACTGTTCCTTGCGGCGATCTTCGACTTCAGCCTGGCTGACTGGCTCGACGGCCACGGTAAAGCTGTTGTCTGTCTGATACGCCATGTAATCGAAATCACCCTGTGGCTTGATCAGCATGACCACATTGCCGTCTTCACGGAAGGTTTCGATCGTATTGACGGGTGTCGCGAAGTCAGTAACATCAAGGCGTCGACGCAGATCCTGCGGCAGTTCTGCACCCCTGAAGACAACGCGAATGTTGCCACCCTGCTCAGACATGTCGGCACTGATGTTCTTGTTGCTCAATTCCACGATCAGGCGACCTTCACCTTTCTCGCCACGCTGAAAGTCGACACCCTTTATAGAGGGTGCGCTTTTCGAAGCTTTGGCTTTCGAGGCGCCGGAGTCGGTACTGGCTACAGACGAGGTCTTTGCCGCCGCATCCATTTCAAGATCGGACCCAGCAGCAGCACCAAGCTGTATCACCACCTGGTTGCCGACGACGCTTGTCGCATAGGGCACCAGATCGAGCAGGTTGACGATGACGCGGGTGCGGCCACTCGCTTCCAGGATGGTCACACTCTGCGTGTTACCCTTGGAGAGCTGGTGATAACGTTCTGTCAGTGCACTATCGACGCCAGGCAGGTCGATCGCAATCCGCGCTGGATCTGAAATCGCATAACCCTGCGGCTCAGGCGGCGCCTCGTCGAAGCTCAGACGAACTTCTGTTCTATCGCCCGGCAATGAGCCGAAGTCAATGCCAGTGAGGCTGGCAGCCTGCAGCCAACCGCTCATGCATAGCGCTGCGGTTCCTAACAATGCGCTTTTGGCGTTTAAAAGCATGAATTTCTCCGGTGACTTGAAAATATCGCTGACTCGACCCTGCAGACGCGCTGCAACTACACGAGTGGATGGCGTTGAACGATTCATCATACTGGCTCCTTCAAGGCAAGCACTCGAGGCCGTTCGAACCAGCCATTCTGGCCGTCCGGAACGATTTCAATTAATTCGATCTGATCGGGCGTAATGGAGATGACCCGACCGTGGTTGGTACCCATGTACTGCCCGAGCTGGACGCGATGAATACCACCGTCCTTATCGCGAACCAGAGCGAACAGTTGCTTCTGACCAGCTCTATTCAAGGTGCCGACCATGTCGAGGTTGCCTATGGAGAAGCTCTCCAGCGGCTCTTTCGGCCTGTTCTCGTCAGGCTTTACATCGCTCTTGGGCTTTGCCTGCTCAACGTCGGCCAGCTGCACTTCCCGTGGGGGCTGGAACGGCGAACGCCTGTCCGCAGCCGAGTAGGAAAATGCCTGGTAGGTCTGGAACTCTGGCAATGGTGGAATTGCGCGCTTCGGCTTGGCCTGTTCGGCCGCAATGAACTCGCGCAAGTCTTCAAAACCAGTATCTTCGGCACAGCCTGCGAGCAGCGAAAGCGACAGCACACCTATACAACCTGCCCGCACCAGACGGAGACCGGCGCCAGGAAGAAAATCGTGAGTGAACATTATTGATCTCCTCCACTGTAGCGGTAGGTTTTGGCAAGAATCTTCATGCTCAGCCTGTCGGCGTCTGCTGCATCCTGCCCTGCGTTTCTCGTGATGGTGAAATCGTGCAAGGTCACGATTCGCGGCAAGCCGGCAACTCCTGACACGAAGGCCGCAATGTCGTGATACTCACCCGTAAGATCGATCGTGATCGGCAGTTCCACATAGAACTCGCGCGAGATTTCAGGATTGAGCTGAATCGAGTCGAGCTGGAGCCCAGCTGATGAACCCACGCCAGAAATATCTTCAAGCAGTCCAGGCACTTCGGTTTCCGATGGCAACTGTTTCAACAGCGCACCAAAGGTCTGCTGCATTTCAACCATTTGAGCCTTGTACTCTTCGAGGTTCGCGACCTGAGCAGCTTTCATGGCATACTCCTGTCGTAGCTCGACTTCTTTCTGCTGACTGGCTGCATAGGTGGCTTCCATATCCTGAATAAGGAAGTAGTAGACACCACCAAGCACTGCCGCCAACAGCACGAGACCGCTAACCACTTTGGCCGCAACCGGCCACTCGCCAGCGTTATTGAAGTCGAGGTCGTTGACATCGAACTCCTTTAATTTCTCTAATGAATCTGCAAAGCTCATGACTTGTCACCTTCTGCCTTCACCGCAGGCGATTCCTCAGTGACCCGCAGGTCGAACTGGCGAAGCGAATCGGAATTTGGCTTGGTCTTCACATTCGAGAGACTCGGGTCCTTGAACCATTCCGACTGATCCAGATTTCGCATGAACGTGGATATCCTGCTGTTCGACTCGCCGACGCCAGTCACTGCAACCGCATCATTGGTTCGGGCCAGCTTCTCGAGAAACACACCGTCTGGCGTTATTCTCACGAGCTCATCAAACAGCCTAACGATGACCGGGCGCTTGCCCTGCAGGTCCTGAATGACTCGCATCCGGTCGATCAGCGCTTCACGCCGCTTCTTGAGTTCGTTAATTTCCTTGATCTGCTCATTGAGCTGTGAGATCTGGGTAGTCAGAAACGAATTGCGATTGTTCTGGGACTCAATCTGACCCTCCATGTAGCGAACCCATAGAAAGGACAGGCCGGCACTGATGATCAGCACGCCAATCAGCGCAGTGACGAAACTTTTCTGGCGTTCTGCCCTGAGCTCTTCGCGCCAGGGCCTGAGGTTAATGCGTGCCATCAGTCGAAACTCCTCATAGCCAGGCCACAGGCAATCATGAGCGACGGCGCGTCATTACTCAGCGCCGAAGCGTTCACCCGAGGCGCAATAGTCATGTCTGCGAAAGGATTGGCGATCATTGCCGGGGTGTTCACCCGAGCCTGGACGAGATCTGCAATACCGGCGATGGACGCAGAGCCACCCGCAAGCACGATATAATCAACATCGTTGTATTGGGTTGAAGCAAAGAAGAACTGGAGCGAGCGCGAAACCTGCTGAATCACCGCCTCTTTAAAGGGCTCCAGCACTTCCTGATCGTAATCATCTGGCAGGCCACCCTGCTTTTTCGCCAGACCGGCCTCTTCCTGAGAAAGACCGTAGCGACGCTGGATCTCATCAGTCAGCTGGCGGCCGCCGAACAACTGCTCGCGGGTATAAATAGTCTTGCCGTCGACCATCACACTGAGCGTGGTCATGGTCGCACCGATGTCAATGACAGCGATGGTCTGGTCGGCGCCATTGCCTGGAAGCTGGCTCATGATGAGACTCATCGCGCGCTCCATGGCATAGGCTTCGACATCGACAATACGCGTCGTGAGTCCGCCGATCTCGAGTGCGTCCTCTCGAAGCTCGACATTTTCCTTCCGGCAGGCGGCCAATAGGACGTCGTTCATTTCGGCATTCTGGGCATTCGGGCCCTGAATCTCGAAATCGAGCGAAACCTCGTCAAGGGGGTATGGGATGTACTGATCGGCTTCAAGCTGGATCTGCGATTCCAGATCCTGTTCGCGCAGATTGCCACTCATCTGTATCACCTTGGTGATGACGGCTGAGCCTGCAACTGCGACCGCAGCATGTCTGGCGCCTGACCGGGACTTGTCCACGACCCTGGCAACGACTGCGCCGACAGCTTCAGCATCGTTTATGTTCTTCTCGACAACAGCATTTGCCGGCAGAGGTTCGACTGCATAGCTGTCGACTCTGAAACGGGTCCCCTGCTGACTCAGCTCGAGCACCTTGACGGACGTCGAACTGATGTCGACGCCAAGTACTGCCTGTTTCTTCTTTCCGAATAACCCCATGACAGAGTCGCCTACCTTAAAATGACCATGACCAACCGCATGTAGCGGCAGGGCTGTGCGCTTCTTCAACGTACCGGAAAGCATAGTCAATGATTTCTATTTACTGAAATCCGGGTTGGAAAAGCCGTATACTGCGTTGCCTGAAATGTCAGCCGGATGTATCTGATATGTAACCTGGTGTTCTTGCCGGCTGACACTGGCGGGCTAAACTTTTATGAGAGTAGACAGTCATTCCAACTCTGTCAGGGGACACATGGGTTATTTCTTGCGCTTTTTGCTGATACTGGCCTGGCTCCTCGGACTGGGTCTCACTTCTGCTGTGATGGTCTCCGCAGGCTTCTATGCATACACATCTCCACAGCTTCCGGACGTGGAAACGCTACGTAATACAGCGCTTCAAACGCCGTTACGAATTTATACAAGCGATAACAAATTAGTTGGCGAGTTTGGTGAAATTCGACGCGACCCGGTGGCACTCGACGCACTCCCGGACGAATTGATCCAGGCTTTCCTCTCAGCGGAAGACAGCCGTTTCTTCGATCATGGCGGCATCGACCTACTCGGACTCACCCGCGCAAGCATCGAACTGCTCACCACCGGCAGGATCCAGAGTGGCGGCAGCACGATCACGATGCAGGTGGCGAAGAATTTCTTCCTGAGTAATGAGCAGACCTTCACCCGCAAGTTCAATGAGATCCTGCTCGCACTGAAGATCGAGAACGAGCTCAGCAAGAACGAGATTCTCGAGCTCTACCTCAACAAGATCTTTCTCGGCAACCGCGCCTATGGGGTGCAGGCAGCAGCTCGCATCTATTATGGCAAGGACGTGAGAGACCTCTCGCTTGCCCAGATGGCAATGATCGCCGGACTGCCCAAGGCCCCCTCTCGCTATAATCCGATTGTTGCTCCTGAGCGCGCCAAGTTAAGACGGAACTGGATTCTCTCGAGAATGCGTGAGCTCGGCGTCATTGACGAGGCCAGCTATGAAGCGGCGGTCAATGACAAGCTGACCGCTAGTCGACTCCACTCCGATGTCACCATTCCGATGCCCTACGTTGCCGAACTCGGCCGACAGGATGCCATCGACCGCTTCGGAAAAGACGCGTATGAAAATGGCGTGAACGTCCACGTGACTGTGGACTCCGGTCTACAGATGGCCGCCGAAGCTGCCGTTAAGAAGGGCTTGCTGAACTACACCTTACGCCATGGCTATCACGGCCCGTGGAAGCAACTGCCAGCAGCGACCCGAGACCAGCCGATCGGCGCTGAACTCGAAGATGAGGAGGTGCCGGAAATAGCCAAGAGGCTACAGAACCTGGACCCACAGATCGACAGTCGCCTACAGGTCCAGGCACTGCTCGAACTGCAGAGTGTCTACCGCGACTTCTACCTGATTCCGGCATGGGTATCGCGGATAAACAGCAAAGGCCTCGGTGAGGCGACCCTTCTGCTGGCCGACGGCTCGAATACCACGCTCGGATTCGAGGATGTGTACTGGGCACGCGCCTATAAAGGTCCCGACAGTATGGGCAAATTACCCATGCAGGTGTCTGACGTACTGAGCATGGGTGATCTCATTTATATCAGTCCTCGTGCGGCTGTGACCCTGCCATCTGCAGCAGAAGCTCAACGAGTGCCGAAAGCTGACAAGGGCGGCTATGTTCTCTCGCAAGTGCCTGCTGCCCAGGGCGCGCTCGTAGCGATGGATCCGAAGTCTGGTGCCATTCGCGCTCTTGTCGGTGGCTACGATTTCCACATCAACAAGTTCAACCGAGCCTGGCAGGCACGGCGACAAGCGGGCTCCAACATCAAGCCTTTCATCTATCTTGCTGCACTTGAAAGCGGTGAGACCGCCGCTTCGATCATCAATGATGCACCGGTAGTCTTCGACGACCCGAAGCTGGAGGATGCCTGGCGGCCAGTGAATTCCTCCGGCAAGTTCTACGGACCGACGCGCCTGCGCAAGGCCTTGTATCTCTCGCGAAATCTCGTGTCGGTCAGACTACTGGAGCGTATGGGTGTGATGCCGACAATACGCTTTATAGCCAGCCTGGGCTTCAATCCGAGCAGTATGCCAAAGGACCTGTCGCTCGCACTGGGGTCGGCAGATTTCACACCTGTCGAAATGGCGGCTGGCTATGCCCTCCTCGCCAACGGTGGTCGTCTTGTGAAGCCCCACATCGTGACGCAGATAGAGGACGCCTCGGACAATGTCATGTTCAAACAGCCCGTTACTGAGCAGGCGACGGCACCTGAGCCCGTCGTGGATCCGCGATCGGTATTCATCATCGACTCCATCCTTGCCGATGTGATTACCAGAGGCACAGGCCGCGATGCCCAGGTGCTGAAGCGCGGAGACCTTCGTGGCAAGACTGGCACGACCAATGATCAGGTCGACGCCTGGTTTTCCGGCTATAACCAGGACCTGGTTACCAGTGTATGGATTGGCTTCGACCAACCTCAGACGCTTGGGAGACAAGAGTATGGCGGTCGAGCGGCTCTGCCCATCTGGATAGACTTCATGCGGGAGGCGCTTGAAAGTGCGCCTGAAAGCGTTATGCAGCAGCCAGAAGGCCTCGTGAAAGTCTGGATCGATGCCGATACGGCAGAACCTGCGATGGCTGAGTCACCGAATGCAATCGAGGAGTTTTTCAAGGAAGAAAATGCGCCCATCGGCGTCGCATCTCCTGAAAACGTGGAGGGCAGCGAAGACGGTTCGTTACCTACTGAGCCCGACGATTACGTGCCACCTGAGATGATATTCTGATCAATAGCCTTCACACCTGCTATTGCCAGAGCACAAAAAAGCCCGACTGAAGAGTCGGGCTTTTTTTTCTACTTCGATCGTTCCTGGGAGGATGCAAGCACCCTCTGCAGACTGATCTACTTGATGTCGTCTATCGATTCCAGCGGATAGTGAGCTGGGTAAGGCAGACGCGCCACACCACTATCAACAGCCGCTCGCGCAACAGCAGCGCAGACATTGGTCAGCAAGCGCTTGTCCATCGGCTTTGGAATGATGTAGTTCTTGCCGAACGAAAAACGCTCGCCATCGTATGCCTGGATGACATCTTCAGGAACAGGCTCCTTTGCCAATTCACGAAGCGCCTCGACAGCGGCCACTTTCATCTCTTCGTTGATTACTGACGCTCTAACGTCGAGCGCACCACGGAAGATGAAGGGGAAGCCAAGAACATTATTGACCTGATTAGGGTAATCAGAACGGCCGGTCGCGAGGATAAGATCGTCACGAGTTGCAAGTGCCAGTTCTGGCTTGATTTCCGGATCAGGATTCGAGCAGGCGAAGACAACCGGGTTTGGCGCCATCGACTTCAGCATCTCGGCAGTCAGCAGATCTGGACCAGACAGACCGACGAAGACGTCGGCACCGTCGCAGGCATCAGCCAGCGTGCGCTTGTCTGTTTCAACGGCAAACATAGCCTTGTACTGGTTAAGGTCATCGCGGCCAGTGTGAATAACGCCTTTCCTGTCGAGCATGAACAGGTTCTGTGACTGTGCGCCACAGCTGATCAGAAGCTTCATACAGGCAACAGCCGCCGCACCAGCACCAAGACAGACGATCTTGGCGTCTTCTATTCTCTTGTCCTGAAGCTCAAGGGCGTTGATCATGCCAGCGGCAGTTACGATTGCGGTGCCGTGCTGGTCATCATGAAATACCGGAATATCGCACTTGGCAATCAGCTCACGCTCGATTTCAAAACACTCCGGCGCCTTGATGTCTTCAAGATTGATACCACCGAAGGTATCTGCGATTCGAGCAACAGTATCAATGAAAGCCTGTGGGCTTTCGGGTTTCACTTCAATATCGAAAACGTCGATGCCAGCGAAGCGCTTGAACAGCACACCCTTGCCTTCCATGACAGGCTTACTGGCGAGTGGTCCAAGGTTACCCAGACCGAGGACGGCGGTACCATCACTGATGACAGCGACGAGATTACCCTTGTTGGTGTAGCGATAGGCATCGTCCGGGTTCTTGTCGATTTCACGACAAGGCTCTGCCACGCCTGGGCTATAAGCTAGCGCCAGGTCACGCGAGGTTGCTGTCGGCTTGGTAATTTCAACGCTGAGCTTGCCGGGTCTCGGAAACTCGTGATAATCAAGCGCCGCCTTTCTTTTATCTTCTGACATGTTAGATCCTACTTTTGATGGGCCTGCTACTTGGCAGCAAGCCCCTGGATGTAGTTGGAGAGTGCGGCGATTTCCTTGTCACTCAGGTTCGCAGCGACGCCCTGCATCATGGCGGCATAAGGCCCAGCAGTGCGCTCTCCGTTTCTGTAGGCTAGCAATTGTGTCTTGATGTAGTCGGTATGCTGGCCGGCCAATCGGGGGAAGCCGGCAGGTATGTTGCCTCGTCCGATTGGATCGTGACAGCCAGCGCAGGCGGGTACGCCCTTCGCACTGTTGCCTGCACGATAGAGTTGCTCGCCGAGCTCAATCGTGTCGGGCTTGGCGGCAGCCGGGGTGGGCTGCGTGCTCTGGTAGTAGGCAGCGAGGTCGGCCATGTCCTGATCTGACAGGGCATCTGCGATACCCATCATCTGGGGTACCGGCCGCTCATTATTCTTGATGAGGTGCAACTGGAGGTCGGTGTACTTGGCCACCTGGCCTGCCAGCTTTGGAAACATCGGGGCAGCGCTATTACCGGCGGGACCGTGACATCCGGCGCACACCGCGGCCTTTTCCTCACCTGCCGCTGGATCACCCTCCACGAACTCGCCTGCAGCCTGGGCAACGCCGGCAATGCTGCTCAACATCAGCGAGACACTGAACGTCACGCCGACTAGGGCGAACCGGTCGGGAATAGAAACAAAGCCCTTGAACAAAGATTTCATGTATTCTGTTCCTTTACTTATCATTGACCCGGCAGGCGCCGCAGCTCTACTGCGACGGCGACGACATGAAAGCCGACGCGGCGTACCCGACAAAAGGTGGCCATTATATTCATAATATCAGCACAATGCGAACAGCTAAACGCGGGAATATGAATTACCAGATTATAGAGTTTCTCACAAGTGCCGAGACGCCCGCCCAGTGCCCGCCTGACTTTGGTCGGGAAGTGGCCTTCGCCGGGCGATCCAATGCTGGCAAGTCCAGCGCAATCAACAGCCTGACCGGGCGCAGGAAACTGGCAAGAACTTCGAAGACGCCAGGACGTACCCAGTTGATGAACTTCTTCGAGCTGGGCGATGGTGCCGGACGCATCGTCGACCTGCCTGGCTACGGCTATGCAAAGGTATCGCAAAGCGTGCAGGCGCGCTGGCAGGAAAACCTCGACCTGTATCTGCGCAGCCGGACGTCGCTCATGGCAATTGTGCTGATCATGGACATCCGACATCCACTCAAACCCTTCGATCTCGCGATGCTGGACTGGTCGAGCAGTGCCGGCAAGGACATTCTCATACTGCTGACGAAAGCCGACAAACTCGGGCGAAACGCAGCGCAGCAGACAGCGGCCAAGGTCCGTGCCGAGCTGAAGAAGCGCAATTGTGTGGCTACGATCGTCCCCTTCTCGTCAACCGAATCGATTGGTCAGAGTGAGGCCTGGGCTTTCCTGGACACTATTTTCGAGGTACCCGAGCCGAGCGACCTGTAGTCGGGATAGTCCGACGCAAGTCGGGCTACTTCTTCCGCGAACGCTTCGGTCACATAGGGCTCCTGGATCGCGAGCGCCTGATGAATACCACTTTTCATGTGCCTGATCGAAAGCGTTCCACCCGCCACTTCAACTGACGAAACCAGGAATGACATCCAGTTCGTCACGACCAGCCAGACGTTGAGGGCCAGCGTCCGCTTGAGCGCGGCAGCCGAAGCGCCGTTCCCAGAGCCTGAATGCGGGTGGAAAGCCAGTATGCCGCTCTGTTCAAGCGATGAAATGATCTCTTCCAGCCGGTCCAGGCAGCGACTGGTGAACTGACTGTATTCGGTCTTCAGCCGCGGATCAGCGTCCAGATAGTGATACAGGTCCCGATGCAAGAAACGATAGCTCCAGAGACCGTCGAACACCGAATCCAGATAATCGAATTCATCCTGCACGCTCAGCGCGCGGTCCGGCAACTGCAGGTAATGCTCTACCAGACGCTCATAATGCGTGAAGATTTCGTAGATGATCGCCTGCTTGCTGCGGTAGTGATAGTAGAGATTACCTGGTGAGATGGAGAGATCCGCGGCAACATGATTGGTCGTGATGTGTCGCTCGCCCTTCTCGTTGAAGAGCTCGAGACTGCGCAGCAGTATCCGCTCCTTGGTGGTCATCGAATCGCTGATGGTGGTACCTGCCTCTAGAAATAGGGATCGGAGATACAGTTCTCCAATCTGCCCCGGAGGTGCTTTCAAAACGCCGGGTGGTGGTGTATCGTCTCGCACTAGAGTATATACTCTAATCTATAGCTAGGTGAATGACTGCGGGATAATTCGACACGATCCTTCGGATGAAAAGCCCTCGGATGTACTCGCCTCTGATGACGCTCACCCAGCTCCGACAAGCCCCACCGGACGAGGAAAGATGCATGGTTGCCACAGTCATAGCGCTGCCTGAAAAGAATACCGATATCAAGCAGATGCACACCCGCTTCAAGGCGCAGAAAGATGCCTTCAACAACGCGGTCTTTCCAGAGTACCAGGTGCGGCGGGAGCGCCTGCTGAAGCTCAAGAGCGCCCTGCTGCGCCAGCAGGATGCCATTGTTGAAGCCATCAACCTGGATTTCGCTGGGCGTTCGGCGGACGAAACCCTGCTGGCCGATATCATGCCGTCGATCCAGGCCATCAACTATGCCCTGAAAAACCTCAAGGGCTGGATGAAACCGAAGAGTCGACGAGTCCACGCGCTGTTCATGCCCGCACGTAATCACCTCATGTACCAGCCGCTGGGCGTCATCGGCATCATCGTGCCGTGGAATTATCCCATCAACCTGGCCATCGGCCCGCTGACAGGCGCATTGGCAGCCGGTAATCGCGCGATGCTGAAGATGTCGGAGTTCACGCCGAGGACATCAGGACTGCTCCAGAAGATCATCGCAGAAACCTTCACGCCTGACCTGGTAACTGTGATTACCGGCGAGGCCGATATTGCAGCAGAGTTTTCCACTCTGCCTTTCGATCACCTGCTGTTTACCGGCTCTACGAATGTAGGCCGCCATGTCATGAAGGCGGCGGCCGAGAATCTCACCCCGGTCACGCTCGAGCTTGGTGGCAAGTCTCCTGCCATCATCTCTTCGGATGTGCCGATTGCAGATGCGGCGACACGACTCGCTTTTGGCAAGTCGTTCAATGCAGGCCAGACCTGTATCGCGCCTGACTACGTGCTCTGCCCCGAAGAACGTATTGCGCCCTTCGTCGAGGCCTTTTCTGCCGCTTTCGAGAAAATGTATCCGAGCATCAAGGACAACAGCGACTATACGTCGATCATCAATGATCGCCAGTATCGTCGGCTGCAGGATTATCTGAGCGATGCACAGGCGAAGGGTGCGACCTTGATACAGCTGAACCCGGCCAATGAAGTATTCGATCGGGGCACCCGCAAGCTGCCACTCACCCTGGTCCTGAACGCCACCGACAAGATGAAACTGATGCAGGAGGAAATCTTTGGTCCGATTCTGCCAATCGTCGCGACCCAGGGACTCGACCAGGCACTCAGTTACGTTAAGGAACGCCCAAGACCACTGGCGCTGTACTTCTTCGGTTACAACAAGGCACAGCAGAAGAAGGTGCTCCAGCAGTCTCACTCCGGTGGTGTCTCGCTCAACGACACCTTGGTGCATTTTGCGCAGGACGATATGCCTTTCGGCGGCGTCGGCGATTCAGGCATGGGGCACTATCATGGCCATGAAGGCTTCCTGACCTTCTCCAACGTGAAGGGTGTCCATGCGAAGCAACGGCTGTACACCGGTAGCGTGATCTTTCCGCCCCACGGAACCGTCCTTCATCAGATCATCTACAAGGTTTTCAACCGCTAGCCCCGACCTGACGATCAACCGGCTTGCAAGCGCCCAGGGTTTCATCCAATCTTGGGCGCCTGCTTCAGCCTGGTGCGAAAGGAACAGCACATGAATAGAGTGGTTTATCCCGGTACGTTTGATCCAATCACCAATGGCCATGCCGATCTCATTGCCAGAGCCTCGCGCATGTTCGATGAAATCATCGTGGCTGTGGCGAGCAATGCGAGGAAGAATCCGCTATTCCCGCTCGAGAAACGCGTCCAGCTCATCCAGGAAGTCTGCGCGCCGCACAAGAACGTCACAGTAATCGGCTTTAGCACCCTGCTTGCAGAGTTTTGCAAGGCAGAAGGTGCCAACATCATATTACGCGGCCTTCGCGCGGTGTCTGACTTCGAATACGAATTTCAGCTGGCTGACATGAACAGAAAGCTGGCGCCAGGCGTCGACAGTCTTTTTCTTACCCCCGCGAATCATCTGTCGTATATTTCATCAACCCTCATCCGGGAAATTTCTGCGCTCGGTGGCGATGTATCCGAGTTCGTACCACCAGCCGTGTCCGCTGCGCTGATCGACCATTTTGCCAAAGACTGATTGATCACGCGTTAGACGATGGGGTTCACAGCGACGATCTGATATAATGCTGAGCTGCAATTCCGTCAAACCGTGCGAGGAAACTTTAGGCCATGTCGCTCATCATCACCGATGACTGCATCAACTGCGACGTCTGCGAACCCGAGTGTCCTAATGAGGCGATCTCTCAGGGCGATGAGATCTATGTTATCGATCCGTCGCGCTGTACCGAGTGCGTTGGGCACTTCGACGAACCGCAATGTCAGCAGGTCTGTCCTGTGGATTGTATTCCACTAGACCCCGATCGCGTCGAGTCCAAGGACGCCCTCATGAAGAAGTATCAGCAGCTGACTGCTGGTTCACAGACAGTGACCGGCTGAGAACACCCCACTCCACTATGACATCAGTGCCTTGCCAGAGGCACTTCGCTTTATTTCTACCGTTTTACTTCTAGACTTAAGGTATGCGCCAGTATTCGGCGTGTGCCAGGGCGTGAGAGGTCAAACCGATGGCAAAATCCAAACCGGAAGAAGAAGCTGCTGCGCCAGAAGCAGAAGTCGCCGAGCCGCTTACCCCCGAGCAGCGCATGGCGGTGCTCGAGAAGAGTCTGGGCACCACGCGCATCATGCTGTTCGTAGTTGCCTTGCTGCTGATTGTGTCGCTGGCAGCGAGTGTGGCGATTCTGCTTCTGGGAACAGGCAACTCGCAAGAAGACACTGAGCTTGCTGCCACGGCCGACTCTGCACAGCCTATAGAACAACGACAACTGGCTGAAAAGGTCGAGGCCAATCTGACACGCTTCGACGAGCGGCTTTCAAAAATTGAAACGGTTGTCGAAAAGACCAATACCGGACGCTTCGCTGATATCCTGATTGAACAGGAGAAGGACAAGCAGCAGTTCGTTCTGGCCGCCAAGGATGCCATCACCGATCTGGCCCGCATGGTGCCAGGGTCCAGAACCTGGCTCGAGCTGTACTCAGAGCAGATCGGCAACGCGGTGGAGCGCAGTAAGGCTCGCATGACCACCATCGGCGCGATCAAGGTCGAGTCTGCGGAAGCCAAGCCGGCACAGTGACTGGTCAGACAGTCAGCTGTCCTAGCAGGTATTCCTGTGCTGAGAACGCCGGTTCGCCCCTTACCGCTTTGACCTGTGAATAGCTACCGTCTTCAAGCAGCGTCCACGCGTAGGTGTTGTCGCGGAGATAGCTCTCCAGCTCTGCCCTTACCCTTTGGGCCAGAGCCGGCGCCTCGATAGGGAAGCAGGTTTCCACCCTGTTGACCAGGTTCCTGGTCATCCAGTCCGCACTCGAGCAATACACCTCGCCACCATCCGGCCCTGACGAACCATTCGCAAAGTAATAGGCTCTGGTATGTTCAAGGAAGCGACCGACGACTGAAACGACTCTGATATTCTCCGACAAGCCTTTCACGCCAGGCTTGAGACAGCAGATCCCTCGAATGATGAGGTCGATCTTCACACCGGCACAGGATGCCGCGTACAGCGCAGAAATGATCCGCGGCTCGGTAAGGGCGTTGAATTTGGCCAGAATATAACCATCGCCCTTGCCCTCAGAGACGATCTTTGCCTCACGAGCTATAAGTTCGACAAGCTTGGTATGTAAGGTAAAGGGCGCATGGAAGAGCTTGCGTATTCGCAGTGCCTTGCCCATTCCAGTGAGCTGCAGAAAGATCCTGTGAACATCCTCTGAGAGCTGATCGTCACAGGACAGCAGGCTGTAGTCGGTGTAGAGCCTGGCATTACCGGCGTGGTAGTTACCAGTGCCCAGGTGGATGTATCGCTTGAGGCCCTTGTCTTCACGCCTTACGATCAGGATCATTTTAGCGTGGGTCTTGTAGCCGACGACGCCGTACACGACCACGACGCCCGCCTCCTGAAGCTTGCTTGCAAGTTCCAGATTTTCAGCCTCGTCGAAGCGCGCGCGCAGTTCGACGACCACAGTCACTTCCTTGCCGCGTCTGGCCGCGTCAACCAGTGCGGCTACGATCTCGGACTTGGCGCCTACCCGGTATAGCGTCTGCCGGATGGCCAGCACGTTAGGATCCTTCGCGGCCTGACGGAGCAAGTCGATAACTGGCGCGAAGCTCTGGAATGGGTGCAAGAGCAACACATCCTTGCGCGCGATCGACTCGAAGATGCTGTCCTGGTGTCTGATTTCGGCAGGCGTCGAAGGGTTGAAGTTTGGATACTGCAAATCGGGCCGGTTGACGAGCGAACTTACCGCCATGAGTCGGGTCAGGTTCACAGGACCTGCGACGCGATAACACTCCGTTTCTGCCAGGCCAAACTCCTGCAGCAGGAAGTTGACCAGTGGTTCCGGACAGTTATCCGCGACTTCCAGTCGTACCGCATCGCCGAAGCGACGAGACAGCAACTCGCCTCGCAAGGCCTGCGCCAAATCCTCCATATCGTCCTCTTCGAGCACGAGGTCGGCGTTTCTGGTTATCCGAAACTGGTAAAGCCCTTTCACCTCCATGCCAGGGAAGAGATCATCAGCGTGGGCATGAATGATGGAGGAGAGGAAGACCAGGCAGTCACCATTGCTGATCTCGGCTGGGAGCTTTACCAGTCGCGGCAATGAGCGCGGCGCCGGAACAATGGCCAATCCCGTCTCGCGCCCGAAGGCATCCTTGCCATCGAGTTCGACGATAAAGTTGAGGCTCTTGTTCACCAGACGTGGAAAGGGGTGGCTGGGATCGAGTCCGATTGGCGCAATGACCGGTGAGATCTCGCGTTCATAGTAGCTGGCAATCCAGTCCTGCTGCTCCGGGGTCCAGTCAGTGCGGCGAAGAAAGTTGATTCGTTCGTCGGCGAGTGCCGGAATGAGATCGTTGTTGAGCAGCTCATACTGCAGACTCACCAGCTCATGAATCTGCTCCTGCAAAGCCTGCAGCGTCTGGGCCGGTGACTTACCATCGGCACCGACCGTTTCCCGACCGTACTTGATCTGCTGCTTCAGGCCGGCAATCCGGATCTCGAAGAACTCATCCATGTTGCTGCTGTAGATACAGCAGAACAGGAGCCGGATCAGCAAGGGGTGGTTCTCGTTAATGACCTGGTGGAGCACTCTCGCGTTGAACTGGAGGTGGCTCAGCTCACGATTGAAGAAATTCTCAGGCTGATTGAAATCCGCGATTGCTGGCATGCTTTCATCGGCAAGCACAGTCTCCGGCGCATCGTCGAGATAGGCCAGTTTGTCACTTGGCGTAAGGCCTTCAGTACTGACCTGATCATCACTTTCCATCAACATTGTCCATATGATTGATTAACTGTTTACGCGCAGGCTCAAACTGGGTCCTACGCTTTCAGCCACTTCGCAACGTCGCGCGCGAAGTAGCTGAGAATGCCACTGCAGCCGGCGCGTTTGAAGCCCATCAGGGCCTCGAGCACACAGGCTTTTTCATCGAGGCAGCCGTTGGCCGCAGCAGCCTTGAGCATGGCGTATTCACCACTGACCTGATAGGCAAACAGCGGCACATTGAAGTTCTCGGCGGCGTCTCGGACAATGTCCAGATACGGCATGCCTGGCTTGACCATGATCATGTCGGCGCCTTCACTGATATCGAGCGCGATTTCCTCCAGCGCCTCACGCCGGTTGGCGGGATCCATCTGATAGCTATGCTTGCCGCCTTTACCAAGATTGGCAGCGCTACCGACCGCATCGCGGAACGGCCCGTAAAAACTCGATGCATACTTTGCAGAATAGGCCATGATCTGCACATTATGGTGGCCATCACTTTCGAGCGCATTACGAATCAGCCCGATTCTGCCATCCATCATGTCGGACGGCGCTACAATGTCGGCGCCGGCCTCGGCATGCGAGCGCGCCTGTTTCACCAATGCTTCGCAGGTCAGATCGTTGAGGATCTCGCCGTTTTCATTGATCAGGCCATCCTGGCCATGTGAGGTGTACGGGTCCAGCGCAATGTCACTAATCACACCGAGTTCGGGAAAGCGCTGTTTCACTGCACGAATCGTCTGCTGCATAAGGCCGTCGTCGTCCCAGGCAGCACGGGCATCAAGCGATTTCGCTTCGGCCGGCACGACAGGGAAGAGCGCAATTGCAGGAACACCATTCTCCACGATGCCTTCGAGCTCACTCAGCAAGGCCTCGATGCCAAGGCGTTCAACGCCAGGCATGGATGCAATGGCTTCACGCTCAGATGCGCCCCGTCCGCGGTCCGGCAGCACGAACACGGGATAGATCAGATCGGCAGCGGAAAGTGAGTTTTCTCTGACCATCATTCTTGAAAAAGACTTCATCCGGCTTCTTCGTAGCCGGGTCGTGGGGTATTTGCGCTGCTGCATTGCAATGATCCTGTGATGCTGAGTCTGTAGGCTTCTATAAGCTTCGTATCAGGTGTCGCGACACTAGTCTGCAGGTCATCGCCGTAACCTGCTAGTATCCTGCCGCTATGTTAACGCTTTATGACCCGTCATCGAAAAAGGATCAGGGGATGTCGTCCAGTTCTTCCGTAAAGATCAGAAATATCGTGATTATCGCCGTGATCGCTGCACTCATCGGCAGCTTCTTCATCTTCGATCTTGGTCAGTACCTGACCCTGGACGCCTTGAGCGCACGGCAGGATGCGCTCATAGACTACTACCGCGACAATACGCTCGCCATGTTAGCGGGTTTTTTCGCGGTATATGTTGTCGTTACTGCCCTGTCGATTCCTGGTGCTGCCATTCTGACGCTGGCCGCTGGCGCTATTTTTGGCCTCTGGACCGGCCTGGTGCTGGTCTCCTTCGCGAGCAGCATCGGGGCGACGATCGCCTTCCTCATTTCGCGCCTGCTGCTCAAAGACTGGGTGCAGAAAAAGTTCGGTCGGCGGCTGCAGACGATCAACAAGGGCGTGGAGAAAGACGGCGCCTTCTATCTGTTCAGCCTCCGGCTGGTGCCGGCCTTCCCCTTCTTCGTCATCAACCTGGTCATGGGACTGACGCCGATTAAAACCCGCACATTCTATTGGGTGAGTCAGCTTGGCATGTTGCCGGGCACCGCTGTCTATGTGAACGCCGGCACCCAACTGGCAAGTATCGAGTCGACTTCGGATATCCTCTCCCCTGCTCTGATCGGTTCATTCTTGCTACTGGCAATATTCCCATTTATCGCGCGATTCATCGTGGATTTCGTCAAGAACAGGAAGATGCTGAGCCAATACGACAAGCCGGGCAGCTTTGATTACAACGTTGTGGTCATCGGCGCTGGATCAGGCGGTCTGGTGGCTTCTTACATTGCCGCAGCGGTGAAGGCGAAGGTAGCCCTGATAGAGCGGCACAAAATGGGTGGGGACTGTCTGAACACTGGCTGTGTGCCGAGCAAGGCCCTCCTGCGCTCAGCCAAGATTGCCAGCTATATCCGGAAATCTGAAGACTACGGCATTTCAGCGCAAGCGCCTGAAGTGGATTTCGCGGCAGTGATGGACCGTATCCAGAGCAAGATTACCATGATCGAGCCACACGACTCGATCGAGCGCTATAGCCAGCTTGGCGTCGATTGCGTGACTGGCGATGCCCGTATCGTTGACCCCTACCGTGTTCAGGTGGGCAACCAGCTGCTGACCTGCAAGAACATCGTGGTAGCGACAGGAGGCCGCCCTTTCGTACCGCCCATCCCCGGGCTCGACTCTGCAACTTACTATACCTCCGATACGATCTGGGGATTGCGCAGAAAACCTGAACACCTGTTGATTGTTGGCGGTGGCCCCATTGGCTGCGAGCTCAGTCAGGCTTTTGTCAGACTCGGCATCAAGGTGACGCAGATCGATAGGGACCCAAGGCTGCTGCCTCGGGAAGATGATGATGCCGCAAAGCTGGTAATGGCTGCTCTGGAGGCGGATGGTGCGAGACTGATTCTGGGCGCCAATGCGAAATCGGTTCGTCAGGGCGGCTCTGCCTATGCCGACAGCCAAATCCTCACTTACGAACAGGGTGGTGAGGAACATGAGATCGAGTTTGATACGCTGCTGTTAGCGGTTGGGCGCGCCGCAAACTCCAGAGGTTTCGGCCTCGAGGAAATAGGCGTGCGGATTGAAGACAATGGTACGCTGGAGGTGAACGAGTATCTGCAGACCAGTGTCCCGAACATCTATGCCTGTGGCGATGTCGCTGGCCCCTACCAGTTCACCCATGTCGCTTCGCATCAGGCCTGGTATGCCTCAGTAAACGCGCTGTTCGGGTTTGCGAAGCGCTTCAAGGCTGATTATCGGGTCATACCCTGGGCGACCTTCACTGACCCCGAAGTCGCTCGCGTGGGCCTGAGCGAAAATGAGGCGAAGGCGCAGGGTATCGAGTATGAGGTCACGCGCTATGGCATTGACGATCTGGATCGTGCGATTGCCGACGGGGAGGATCACGGCTTCGTGAAGGTGCTGACCGAACCAGGCAAGGACACCATTCTGGGCGTTACCATCGTTGGCTACCATGCCGCGGATCTCATCACCGAGTATATCGCTGCGATGAAACACAAGATCGGGCTGAACAAGATACTTGGTACCATCCATATCTACCCGACGATGTCAGAGGCAAACAAGATGGCTGCGGGTCAGTGGAAACGGGCCCATGCTCCGGAGAAGCTACTGGCCTGGGTCGAGAAGTTCCATACCTGGCGTCGACACTAAGCCAGTACTGGTCCGGCCGCTTCAGGTGCCGGACCAGTACCTGAAGCGCGCTGCCAGTTTAGAGATTGACGCCAAAGGACATGATGAAGAGGCCGCAACCGGCAATGAAGAAGCTGCAGCCGAGCAACTGACTCATAAAAATGCGGCGCTTCTGTCTGGCGTTGGTGAACATGGCGCGCCAATGCGAGACATTGGTGGGCTCCTGAAGAAAGAGGCAGGTCATGTTCGACTTCCTCACGCTTTCAAGCCCCCCGATCGCCGCTTCATCCTGCTGCTTCATATAGATGGCGATGATGAACAGGCTCAGCGCTACAACAAACGATGCGAAGGTCACTTCGAGCATGCTGCCCGTCTTCTGCACAATCGCGTTGGTACTCATGACCGCTACAAGCAGGATGCTGGCGAAGCCGCACAGGAATAACGCGATGCGACCCAGACGGGTCCGGTTCCTGCGGGAACGACTGAACGACACCATAAGCTGTTCGCCAACCTGCAACTGTCCCATGCTGACGAGATCGAGCGACGTGAAACGGACTGGTTCGCCATTGTAACGATACTCAATGACGGGGAAAAAACTGAAGGAACGATACTCTCCATCGTATGTGAGCATCCATCGCTCTACACCGGCCTCCATGGAGACTACCCTGGCCCTGCTACGATACATGCAATGCAGGAACCGGGTGAATTCTGAAAACAGGAACCAGCCGGATGTCACCAGAGCCAGACCCATCAACAACAGAAGAAAATCGATCAAATAAGACGCCTCACTGCAAAATCAGGGAATTAGCGGGCCGAATTATTGCATAGCGAATTGATCCATCAAAGATCTTGTTCATATTCGCGCTTCCGATTGCCTGCAAGCCCGCCTGGATAACAGCATTCTAGTGTGACCCGAATCACAAACTTATGCAAAAGTAACGAAATTATGAGCGGCACGGTGATCCAGTCAGCACTTGTGCGCAAAAAAAAGCCACCGATCAGGAGTCGAATACTGATCGGTGGCTGAGGCTTGAACTGGAGGGCCTGAACGCCCATACCGATCAGATCGGTGAAGTACCATAGTTCAGGTCCGGCTTCTTTGGCGGATCTGAACGCACGTTATCGTCAACCTGCGTCACTCGGCCACCGGCCTTGAGAAACGCTTCGATATCTGCACTGAGCTGTGCGCGCGCTCTGACTTTCGCCATAACGGATGCTGCAACGGCTTCACTGCTGCTTTCTTCATGATCGGCCGAATCAGCCGTGTAACCGACAACGTCGCTTTCGTCGTCATCCATCATTTTATCGTCGTTCATCTCGCACCTGCCTTACATGTTCTTCAAGAGGATTACGGCTGGCCTTGCCGTATGCGATATTTATAGAACATCCTGAGACTGAGACCAGCAGTATTTTCATACAATTTTGTTGTGCGAACGTAAGCGGATGTTGCGGGTACGAGGCGGGGGTTATCGGCATGTAATGGGAGGCGCGCTCTGTATTGCTGGCGCGGCATTTATTCCTTAACTGTTACCAGAATCCAGCGGCTTGGGTGCTGAGATAGCGTAACCCTGAACCCATTCAACTCCGATGTTTTTCAGCGCATCTATGGTGGCTTTGTCTTCCACGCACTCCGCAATAACCTCCATCCCGAGGAAGCGGCCGAGTTCCGAGATCGACTTTACCATCGCATAGTTCACCATATTATGGGTGATGTCGGTTACGAAGGTGCCATCGATCTTCAGGTAATCCACTGGCAGGTTCTGCAGATAGTTGTATGAGGAGAAACCTGTGCCGAAATCGTCCAGGGCGAAACGGCAGCCCAGCCTCTTCAACCGCAGCATGAAATCCGCAGTGTAGTGCGTGTTGGCCACGGCCGCCGTCTCAGTGATTTCAAAGACGATCTTGGTGCAGATGTTCCGGTAGTGGTCCAGCCGCTGCTCAAGGAAATCGAGGAAGGCATCATCATTCAAGGAGTGGGCAGACAGATTGATGTGATATCCGGACGAAGATTCGAGCGCTGCCGGATTTCTTTCCATGAACTGCAGCGCCTGCTCGACGACCCAGCGATCGATCAGCGATGACTTCTTGAAACGTTCACCCGCTTCGATGAGTGGCCCAGGCGAAATTGGTTGACCCTGTTCATCGCGCACGCCCAGCAGAAGCTCATAAAGAGGCTTGGCCCTGGCGTTGTTGCCTATACCCGCGATCTTCTGCCCCCGTAGCCAGAAGCTGTTGGAAGCGATGGCATTGTCTATTTTATAGACCCAGCCCATAACCGTGCGTTGGTGGATCTGCCCCACGTCACTTTCCTGAAACAGGTGCACACGGCTGCCACCTGCTGCCTTGGCCGTCTTGCAGGCCAGCGCAGCGTTCTGTAGCACGCTGGCGGAGTCGCCACTGCCGCGTCCCAAAGGCAATAGGCCAATGCTGGCGCCGATGTGGAAACTGGCCGCCTCTTTGGCCCCGCCAAAACTTCGCGCAGCCAGGGCTGCGAGTATCTCGTTGGCTGCGCGGTCACCTTCTGCAACCGAGCAAGGGTCGATCAGGACTGCAAATTCGTCGCTGCCCAGGCGCCCCATAAGGAAGCGCTCCGTACCAGGCCCCTCGACGCTCGCCCGAATGTCTGAAACCGCAGCGTCGACAATGTTCGGAATGGCTTTCAGAACTGCGTCACCCACCTCGAGACCGAAGTTATCATTCAATAGCGAAAAAGCATCGATGTTGAAGAAGATGATAACAGCCTCACGACCTGTCGTTCTTTTCAACTGCAACAATTTCTGGTCGAGCTGTTTGGCGAATTCGGTACGGGTCATGCAGCCGGTGAGCGGGTCGTGCACAGCCTCACTAACGTTGCGCTGGTACAGGTCTTCAATGACCTTGAACAGGCTCTGGTCCGAGAATGGCCGACCGGCTTCCCGCAGTAGAGTGAGCTCACCCGTGTGCAACATATTCAGCAGTGCAGTTCGGCTGAACTGCTTCTCAGCCATACCCCGGGGGGAGAGGAAAATGAAGGTACTGCGCTTGCGATCCATCCAGATAAGCTTGAGCTTTTGTGCGCCGCAGCCGGAGACCGTATATGACACCCACTGCCCGATCTCGAGTGCCTCGATCCGCTCGAGCCAGCGTTTCGGCAAGGCCGTCGGCGCCGGGTTGGCCGCGCCGAGTTGGCCGACCGAGCCGGAGGCGGCAGGCTTGTCTGACATGCCTGGTGTATCCGAGCGTTGCAGGGGTTCCTGGCTCACCAGGCGATACTGCTGCATGTGCAGCAGCTCGCTGCGTCCGCCGTGAAAGATGCGCTCGTGCAGTTCGTCGATAACGCCCTTGCCTTGATGCTGCAGGCCGAAATCTTCGAAGGCATGTTCTATGGACTCGACAAGACTACGGCCCTCCAGCTCCATTTCGAACAGTGCCGGTTTGTCGTCGGGTAATGCCGAAAGCCATAGCTGCAGCTGAGCCACGATCTCGAGCTTCTTGGCGACTTCCGCACTGGCAGGACCATGCCTGAGATAGCAGAGAATGATGATCTGCTCAAGACCGGCCGCCAGGATATTGAGCACCAGTACGGGCACCTTGCGACCCTGCAGCAGCGAACTGAGCTGATGCTGCACCCATTCACGCGCGAGCTGCATCTTTTCCCGACCTTCGTGTAGCTTCGCAACACGGTCGACGGTGCGTTCGAAGGCGCGGGCCTGACGGATTACCAGCTGACTCAAGCGCTGGTTGATCGCCTCGAGATCGACTTGTCTGTCATGTCCGCTGGTCTCTAGCCGGCCTACAATATCTTCAAGCAGGTCCGGAAGCGTATCCCCGGCAGTCCGATCATTGATCGCAAGTGACATGAAGTTGTTCATGATCTTGCGCAGGGGGTGCCGCGAGTCCTCGAAAAAAGTTACGTCCTGCAGCACCATCTTCAGCATCGGCAGCTTGAGGCGCGCCATCAGCGGCCTCAGGCGCTCGGGCACCTGTTCGAGCGTATCGATCGCCTGGAACAACTTCTCGACCAGCCGCGCCCTTGTGTGCAGCAGGGTGTGTTGCCGAGGCGTCAGCCCTTCTTGCGGCAAAGACTCCAGCACTCCGGTGAGTACGCTGTCGTAATCCTCCAGCTCTTGCCCGAGCCGCTGATCGTGCTGCTCCAGATAGCGCTGACAGCTGTCGATATCTTCCTGTGTGATTTCGTTTCTGGCTTGCTCGGCTGAGCGACCTACCAAGGCGAGCGGAGGCACGCCTGAGCCACCTGTTCGACCATCAGCGAGGCTCTGCGACAGGGAGAGCATCTCGAACAATGCGCCTGCCGAGTTATTGCCAAGGGTCTGGCGCGGATTCTCGATGACGATATCATCGTCAAAGGTGAACGGCTTCAGTGCAGCCTGGGGATAGCTGTCGTAGTCCTCCTCCTGCTGAAGCGCTCCGGCATCACTGACGCTCGGCACGGAACGGTCATTAGCCTGCCTTGGCCACTGGGTCCTGATCTGTTCCGGTGCAAGCGCAAGATAGCCCTGCCGCTTGAGATAGCTGTCCAGTACCGGCAACTCTTCTCGCAGTAATGCTGACAGAGCATCTTGATATGAACTGAACATGAAACTGCGCGCGTCGAGCACGATCTCCTGACGCTGGATGACGTCCCGCATCAGATGCCCAACCATGGCAGGTCCAAATGGATTGTTTTCGGCAGTCAGCGCCGCATCGAGCATGGCCGAGAGCCGCTGCTGAACGGTGTAGAGATAACGGTTATGCGAACCGGCTACCGCAGCGGCAATCAACTGGAACTCGAGCCAGTTCTCGAACTCATCCTTTTCGAGCAATCGCAAGTCGGACAAGGCAGCGGACGGCTTGTCGGCAGCATTAACTTTGGTCGTCGATTGACTGCCCAGGCTACTCAGGTTTTCTTCAAAGCTGTTCTGCAGCCCTTCGGTGAGCATCATCTTGTGCTTGAGCAGCTGTCGATAAGTCGCTTCGATGCGTTGGGCCAGCGCATCGTGAACGCCACGTAGAATGAGCTTCTGCTTGTGCTCGAAGCATTGCACCAGAAAATTATCGATGAGCGTGGCGAAAAACTGTCGACCGAACTGCAGCAGCCAGAGACGGTCTGCTGCAGCTTGCGGATGCTGATGACTTCGGGACTGGCCAGGCATGCCGCGGTGCGCAATCGGCTCGTCACCGCCAGCTCTTGAAGAGGCCAGGAGCAGATAGTCTACCAGCCGCTCCTGTGCCTCGAGGAATTGCACACCCAGAGTGCTATCGGCCACCCGTCGCTGCTGCCCCATGAGCCTTATCATATTGTCGTCTTCATCGAAGAGACAGATTTCGACCAGAGAAGCAGGATCTTCTGCCAGTGCGCCGAGCACGGTGCGATCGCGGATATTACCTAAGAGGCAGCCGCCGATGCATGTGTTGAGCATCCGGGCGCTGGCAGGGGCCAGCCCGGGCAAAACGAGAAGCACATCACGAGAGATCGTGTGGCGATGGTGCGCGCGCTGATCTGTGCGGGCCATGGTAAGTCCGGATAGATTGGTGTCAGACCAGCTGCGACAGGCCGAAACTCCGCTTGCTGGTTTCTGGATTTAATTGTAGCTGCTCTGTAAGATCCTGCTCTCGCGTATTGCCCCCAAGGAGTCGGATCGTGCTCTTCCGCTCAAAAGATCATGCAAGCACCTTTGCCAGGCTGCCCACCGGTCTCTTCGTATTCTGTGCCTTCGCACTCGGCATGTTCATCGCCACCCTCATTCACACGCAAAGTCCCGGTGGCCAATCCGCACCACCTGCGTTTGCGACCGAGACCATGCCAGACCCGGATCTTGCCCTGTTCGAGCTCAAGGGCACGATCTACACGCCGGCAACACTGCCACCGCTGGCACGCAAGATGTTCCAGGACGCCTGGCAGTCAGCCTTGAAGAAATATCAGCAGGGCCTCATGCAGTCAGCACAGATTGCAGTGGAAGCGCGACGCGAGGAGTTCAGGGATATTTTTGCCAGTATCGGTGCCGCTGAAATCACAGATGATGATGTCGATCGCTTCTACAGCAGTAATGCCGAGCAGATGAGTATGCCGCTCGAGGATATCCGCGCCGAGTTGAAACGAGCGCTGGAGGCCAGTCGTCGGGCTGAGACATCGAAAGCGTTGATAAAATCCCTGGTGCAGTCTGGACAGCTGACGTTCGCAGGCCAGCTCACTGGCGGACCATGAAACCGATCATGCTTTGACGACTGCCGCACGGCTGCCTCTCAACCCGACCCTTTTTCTGAGACCGACTTCCGCTATACTAGTAGCGGCCACCGGCAGTGAGCCGGCAGGCAAATTGAAGATGCATGCACTGAGCGACAGGTCACCTGTCGCCGCTGTAGAAACGTAAGGCGTAACATCAGGTAGTCTATGCCCAAGCAGGATTTCATTGAAATGGCTACGGAAAAAACAGCCAGTGCCAGCATCGAGAGCATGTATCGGGTGTTTACCGTCGCCGAAGAGCCCGATTCGACGCTGGGGCGAATAGATCAGCAGATTTCGCACAATCTCGCAGGCTTCCTGCAGGATCATATTGTGGCGGTCGAGAAGGATCTGGATGAAGTTGAAAAAGACTTCAGCAGCTCTGAAATTCCCGAACAACCGATTTTCGTATCCGAGCAGACGCAGCACCTACTCGACAAACTGGTCGCACATTCGGTGCACACAGCCTCGCCCAGCTTCATCGGCCACATGACGTCAGCGCTGCCCTATTTCATGCTGCCGCTCTCGCGCATCATGATCGCACTGAATCAGAATCTGGTGAAGACCGAGACTTCAAAGGCGTTCACGCCGCTGGAGCGACAGGTGCTTGGCATGCTCCACCGGCTGGTCTACGGCGCTAGTGACGAATTCTACGCCAGCAATCTCCACGACCATTCTATTGCCCTTGGCAGTATGTGCTCTGGCGGAACGATCGCGAACCTGACGGCATTATGGGTTGCACGGAACCAATGTTTTCCGGCAGACGGTGATTTCAAGGGCGTTCGCAAGTCCGGCCTGGCTCGTGCATTGAAGCACTACGGCTATGACGACTGCGCCATTCTCGTATCCAAGCGGGGTCATTATAGTCTGAGCAAGTCCGCAGATCTGCTCGGCCTTGGTAGCGATCAGGTCATTGCCATCGAAACGGACGACAGCAACCGGATCCGTCCGGATCGGCTCAGTGCCCGTTGTGAAGCGCTCAAAGCCGCAGGCACGAGAGTTATCGCAATAGTGGGTGTCGCTGGCACGACTGAAACCGGCAACGTCGACGATCTGACCGCGGTAGCTGCGATTGCAAAACGCTTTGGCATCCATTTCCATGTTGATGCGGCCTGGGGTGGACCTACCCTTTTTTCATCGACCCACAAGCATCTGCTGAAGGGCATTGAACTCGCAGACTCGGTCACGCTGGATGCGCACAAGCAACTCTACGTGCCGATGGGCTCAGGTCTGGTGCTGTTCAAGGATCCCCTGACACCAAACGCCATTGAGCATCACGCGCAGTACATCATTCGAAAAGGTTCGCGAGACCTGGGCAGCAAGACACTGGAAGGGTCGCGTCCGGGCATGGCCCTGCTCATCCAGTCTGCACTTAAAATCATCGGCCGCACCGGTTACGAAATCCTGATCGATGAGGGCATCGCGAAAGCGCGGTTCTTTGCTGATGAGATCAAGAAGACGTCGTTGTTCGAACTCATCTCGGAGCCCGAGCTCAATCTGTTGACCTATCGTTTCGCGCCTGAATCGATCAGACGACAGATGGCCGCCTGCTCGCCACAGCAGCGACGGGATATCAACGAGTTGCTGAGCAAGATCACCAAGCGAATCCAGAAGACCCAGCGCAACCGTGGCAAGGCCTTCGTGTCACGAACGCGGCTAAACCCGCCTCAGTACGACTATCAGGACTGCATTGTGTTCCGGGTAGTGCTGGCGAACCCGCTGACTACAAAGGACATTCTACGGAGTGTTCTTGAAGAGCAGGCCGGCATCGCTGCCGAACCTGAAGTCTGTGAGCTGGTAGAGCAGATCGAGTCCATACTGAAAAAAGCAGCCTGACCTTGATGTGACAGGCCGGGCTACCAGCGACCGGGTCGCTGGGATCCGGCCCTCAACATTAAACCGCTGCCTGAGTTTGCGTCTGCGTCTGCTTCGCTTCCTGAATCTGGCCGAAATAGGCGTAACCAAGCTCTTCATGTAACTGGCTGAAGCCAACCTGCAGCTGGTCCACGAAGTGCTGGAGCTCGGTCTGTTTCAATTTGGAGAAGTTGGCGTGGTCAAGTTGTCGCTTCAGCCGGTTGATTACAAGTAAGGCACGCTCGCCATTCTCTAGAATTTCGAGCGTGGCTTCGATTTCCAGAATACAGCGGGTAATCGACCGCGGGAATACCGTCGACTGCATCAGGAATCGCAGCACTTCCTGCCGTTGGATGCGCACCTGCATTTCCAGCCTGTACATCTGATAGCCAGTGAGCGATTTGAGCACGCTCATCCACTGCAGACTGTCGTAGGTTCGTCGCTTCACCGCCTCCAGCAACGCGGGCGATTCCTCGTCCATCTCGTGATCATTCGGCAAGAGATTCGCCGAGCGAGTATCGATGATACGGCTCGTCATATCGGCACGTTCGATCAGGCGACCCATTTCCAGAAACATGTAGCCCGCATCGCGATTCATTGTGCCGGCCAAAATGCCTGAGATGGTCTGGCACTGTTCGATCACATCCGACAGGAACTGATATCGGCTGCGCTTGCCAAGAGCCTGCGACGAGCCATCCCGAGCGAATATGAAAAGACTGTTGATGGCTTCCCACACTTCACGCGGCATGACATCACGCACAGTCCGCGCATTTTCACGCGCATTCACGATGGAGGTGACCAGAGAAACCGGCGACTTTTCATCGGTGATAAGGATCTTCAGCGCCTGCCGCCCATCGCGATCGGTTTCGTCGGCATCCTGCGGATAGAACTCATCAGCTCCGGTGATCGAGACCAGCTGCCCCCACTTCGGCGAGATACCCTTAGGCAGGTCAAGCAGCAGGTTGGAGTTCACGTTGATGAGCCTGGCCACACCTTCAGCTCGTTCGAGGTAGCGTGCCATCCAGTAAATATTGCTTGCGACTCTCGATAACATCAGATGCTCTCCTCATCAATGATCCAGGTATCCTTGCTACCACCGCCCTGCGACGAATTGACCACCAGGGAACCCTTGGTGAGGGCCACCCGGGTCAGGCCGCCAGTCGTGACGTGGATCTGATCCGCCGACAATATGAAGGGCCGCATGTCCACATGCCGTGGTTCCGGCTTGCCATCGAAGAGTGTAGGAATGGTGCTCAGGCTCAGTGTAGGCTGGGCCACGAAGTTCCTCGGATCAGCCTTGATCAGCTTGGCAAAGGCGTCACGCTCCTTCTTCGTAGACTGAGGGCCAACCAGCAAGCCGTAGCCACCAGATTCGTTGGCCGGCTTGACGACGAGCTTCTCAAGGTTCTCAAGCACGTACTTGCAATCGTCGTCTCGCATGCACAGATAGGTTGGCACGTTCGGCAGAATGGGTTCTTCGGAAAGGTAATACTTGATCATGGCGGGCACGAAGGCATACACAACCTTGTCATCAGCAACACCAGCACCGGGGGCGTTTGCCAGCGCGACATTGCCTGCCAGCCAGGCCCTCATGAGGCCGGGAACACCCAGCATGGAGGTCTTGTCGAAGACTTCGGGGTCGAGAAAGAGGTCGTCTACCCGTCGGTAAATGACGTCCACCCGCTCCAGCCCTTCGATCGTCTTCATGTAGACACAGTCGTCGTCATCGACCAGCAGGTCACTGCCCTGGACAAGTTCACAGCCCATTTGCTGTGCAAGGTAGGAGTGTTCGAAATAGGCCGAGTTGTAGATGCCCGGCGTCATCACCACGACCTGCGGGTAAGCGGCGGGACGCGGGGAAAGCGCAGCGAGTGTGTCGAACAGCTGCGACGGATAATCGTCGACGGGGAGTATGGAGTATTCGCTGAAGAGATCGGCGAAGACGCGTTTCATCACCTGTCGGTTTTCCAGCATGTACGACACACCGGAAGGCACCCGGAGATTATCCTCGAGCACATAGATGTTGCCGTCGGAGTGTCTGACCAGATCCGAGCCGCAGATGTGCGCCCAAACGCCATGAGCCGGACTCATGCCCACACACTGCTTCCTGAAATTCTTCGATTTGAGAAGAATATCCTTGGGGAAAACCTTGTCCTTGATGATGCGCTGATCGTGATAAACGTCATCGATGAACATGTTCAGCGCCTTGGCACGCTGCTTCAAGCCCTTGTCGACCACCGTCCATTCCCGACTGCCCATGATTCTGGGCAGGATGTCGAAGGGCCACTGTCGGTCGATTGAGCCACCTTCGGCGTCATAGACAGTGAAACTGACACCCATCTCCTTGATGGCCAGCTCCGCGGTCTGCTTCAACCGGATCAGATCCTCAGGGTCCATGTTGGCAAGTTGTCTGGCGAGCGGCTCGGCAATCGTGCGGGGCTTGCCTTTCGCATCGATAAGCTCGTCGTACAAATCAGGGTAAGTGTACTTCTTCCAGTCTATGCCCATAGCGTTTAGCTTCCTTAAACCGCTCAATTAGTGAGGTCTTTTGTTCGCAATCCGGAATTCAGTTACTCAACCATGCCAGATCGGCCCTAATACCTCAATTCAGTAATCAGGCAAGTCAGGTCCGCGATACGGTGACACCCACCACCGGAGGCTGACTGTCTGCACCGTAGCTTACACCTTGTAGAGGCGGAATATCGCTGTAGTCCCTGCCAATGGCAGTCACGATATAACGTTCGTCAACGAGGCAATTGTTGGTAGGATCGGCATGAAGCCAACCGAACCCCGGCACCCATAGTGCAATCCAGGCGTGTGAAGCGTCCGAGCCGACCAGCTTTTCTTCCCCTTCGGGCGGCTCAGTCAACATGTAGCCGCTGACATAGGCAGTGAGCAGGCCGAGCCCGCGCAGACCTGTCAGGCCGAAATGGCTGAAGTCCTGACACACGCCCTTCCTGTTCAGCCAGGCTTCGGTCACCGGTGTATCGACATGCGTGCTGCCACCTTCATAACTGAACGATTGATGAATACGTTGAGTAAAGTCCATCAGCGCATCAACGATAGGCCGCTCTGGCGTAAAACTTTCTGCCGCGAACTCAATGATGTCAGCCGCATCGGCTGCGTCGGGCACGCGCTGACTGGGATAGATGCAGGCTATGAAGCCATTCGTGGGCAAACTGGCGCGAACTTCCGGGAGCAACAGCGACTCCCAGGGCTTCAGCAACTCAGGCGTTTCGGCCAGCGGTAACTCGCCGATGGGCGTCTGAGACAGTTTCGCCTCGGACCGAACGAGTAGCCGATCATGAGGCTGGTCGATTTCGAAGTAAGCCTGCACATTGGCGAAAACATCACGCTCCCGCAGGGTAAGCCTTGGTGCCGGGTCGACATGCAGGGCAAAGCTTTCCAGCTTCTGTACGAAGTGGTTACAGCGCACCTGGCTCAGAGGCTGCAGGCAAGCCCTGTAGTAAGACAATGAAGCCGGCGCAAAATAGGCGTAGGTCGTATCGTGTCTTACTGAGATCTGTTGAACTGCCATTGCTCGCCTACCGTCTGGAGGTCTGTTTGACCTGCGCAAAAAAGCGCTGGTCGATTTCCTGCCCAATCTGATTGAGATTCTGCTTGGTTCTAAACACCACATCAACGACATTGAGGCGCTGATGCCGCAGGTCAGACCAGACGGCCTGCGGCGCGAGCCTTAACTGTGCCAGAGCAGCGAACAGGGCATCGCCCAGCTGATCGTGACCACCTCCAGAACTACTGCGCCGTGCATCAAGGGCCTGAACAAGCGGCTCCATACCGTCGAGTATGGCGTAGAGCGAGCGGGGACTCCTCGGATCCAGCAGCAAATGGTAGAACACCGCGGACGACTCGATCAGCGTGCCCATCCTGCGCCGATAGCTGCCGTACGCGTCGTTTGCGCGTAAAAGCTCTTCAAGCTGACGATGCTCTCCTTCGATCTGATACTGACCGATGAATCGCGCCACCAGGAAGGTCAGACAGTGGGCACGCT
The DNA here is from genome assembly GCA_002354735.1 of Gammaproteobacteria bacterium UBA2679. Classification (GTDB taxonomy): domain Bacteria; phylum Pseudomonadota; class Gammaproteobacteria; order Pseudomonadales; family Oleiphilaceae; genus Allohahella. The sequence goes on from DEMD01000012.1 coordinate 85,906, forward strand.
CCAGATCGCGTCCGAGCTTGAGCCAAAGACCGCCCTGGTCCGCCGGCAGACTGTCTCCGGTGGCCCCGGTCACGGCAAAGGAGGTGTTGGATAAGGTGCGCTGCATGTCATCGATATCGCTCCGATCCAGCCCGTTGCCTTCACTCGCTGCACTGAAGCGTTTGGCAATTGTCTTGAGCGTCTGCTCGAGATTTTCGATACTCCGCCAGCCGTCGCCTGAAAACAGATCACGCACTTCATAGCCACTGCGGATAACCGAGCGAAGATTGGAAGTGATACTGCCGTTTACATTTTCCGCATAGACCCAGCGCGCTAGTTTTTCAACGGTGAGCGGCTTGTTCAGCCGCGTCTTGCTTTCGTTCTCGAAAGCCGCCATGGAGAAGGCCAGATGCTGATATATGCAGATGGCCAAGGTGTTGAGCAGGCGTGCTTCGACCTGCACATCCTCTTCATAACGCCGGTCATAGAGCTCACTGTAACTGCTCATGAGCCGAAGAATGGTTTGCGAGCGCTCGAGATATCGCGCCATCCAATAGATATTCTCGGCAGCCCGGCTGGTGAGTGGCACCGGCGGGCTGTTGCGTCCCCGCTCAGCCTGCTCGTGACGATAGGTCTGCTCGGCAATCAGCGCCGCCGTTGGCTCGATCTGCTCGCTGATGACCCAGGTATCCTTGCTGAGACCGCCTTTCTGACTGGACACGAAAGGCTGTGAGGACGTCCCCGAGACCCTCGTGAGCCCACCCGGCATTACATCGTATTCAGCGCCATTGCCCACGGTGAAGAGCCTGGTCACGAGATGCCGTGGGATCAGCTCGTCACCATTGAAGGTCGGCACCGTCGAGAAGGCCAGCCGCTGCTGGCCAACATACTGCCAGGGCTGAGCATTGATCTGGGCAATCAGTACCGCCTGCTCAGCCTTCGTGAGGCCGCCACCAAATATCGGTGCATTGCCGCGGTCAATGCTCTTGATGACCATGTCATCGATGCGACTGCAGACATGCTGGCGCTCGGCAGCCTGTCCGCACCACCAGGTCGCCACGTTATTGATCTTGAGGGACTCGTTCAGAAAGTAGCGCGCCAGCCGGGGCAGGAATGGCAGAATGCCGGGCGATTCGAGGATGGCCGAACCAATCGGGTTTGCCAGGCCTATTCGTCCCAGCTTTTGTGCCTGCACCAGCCCGGCAACGCCCAGTACCGAGTCACCTCGGCAATAGAGCGGGTCGGAGAATGAATCATCTACCCGGCGAATAATGACGTCGACCTGTTTGAGCCCATCAACTGTCTTCAGGAAGACGTTACCATCACGTACCGTCAGATCCCCACCTTCGGCAAGCGTAATGCCCAGGTGATTGGCCAGATAGGCATGTTCGAAATAGACTTCATTGCCGACGCCCGATGACATCAGCACGATAACGGGATCCTCAGTCTTGCGTGGCGCCAGAGCAGCAAGATGCGCTTTTATCTTTCGCAGGAACGGCAGCAGGCTGGCCGGCTGAATATCCTGCACTTCCGGCCTCATCACACGATTACTGACCTGCCTCGCTTCCATGACATAGCCGATGCCTGAGGGGCCCTGTGTGCGATCGCTTACGACCCACCAGTTGCCATCCGGGCCCCGCGCCAGATCTGAAGCGAACAGCGTCATTGGCTGTCCGGCACCCCCAAACAGGGCGGGATAATAGGCCGAATGCAGGTAGACAAGCTCAGGGGGAAGCAAGCCGTTGCGTAAGCAGCGTGATTCACCCTGCAGGTCCAGCAGAATATGTGAAAACAGTCTGGCCCGCTGCTGGATGGCGGGTTGAAGAACCTCCCACTCAGCAGGCGCAATGATCATTGGCAGTGGGTCGAGGCGCCATGTTCTGGCAGCACCTGCAGGGTCCGTATAGACGTTGTAATAGACCCCCTGATCACGAAGCCGGCGCTCAGACTCGCGACGAAGCGCACGCCACTGCTCAGCAGAATTTGTGGTGAGCAAACTGGCCAGGTTCGACCAGTGCGGGCGGACACTGCCGTCGGCTGCCACCATTTCATCGTAGCCGTCTGCCGTTCCCGCGTACGCCGAGGCCTGGAGGTCGAGCATCTGCTGACTCTGCTGTTGGCCTTTCAGCTCCGGGCGTGGTCCAGGTATTCTGTCATTCAAACCCTATGTCGCTCCTGTTGGCAGGCACCGCATCATCGTCATTCCTTTTCCCAGTCGAACGCGGGCAGGTTATTGAAGAGTTCAAGCAGCCCCTCCCCCCACCGCTTTCGCAGTGAGGCGTAATATGGGGAGTTCAACTTCAGCTGCCAGCGCTGTGCTGGCTTGAACGCATCCTTCTCGAGTATCAAAAGATCTATGGGAGGCGCCACGCTCAAGTTACTGCGCATGGTCGAATCGAGCGAAACAAGCGCACATTTGGCAGCATCTTCCAGCGACGTGGCACACTTGATGACCCTGTCGAGGATGGGTTTACCGTACTTTGTCTCACCCAGCTGCATATACGGGCTATATGGCGAATAGGTGATGTAGTTGCCTTCAGGATAGATCATCATCAGATCGGGCGCCTCGCCCTGCACCTGGCCGCCAAGCAGAAAACTGGCATCAAAGGTGGCCTTCTGCTCGAGCTCCTTCTGATAGTACAGCCGGTGCCGAACGCTCAGCGTGCCAATATAGCGCGCCGCGTCGCTCATATCACGACAGGTGGCCAGGGACTCGGAGGCCTCATGGTCGAGGTCACGCTGAATCGCCTTGATAACCGCCTGCGTAGTGGCCAGATTCCCCGCGGAGCACAATACGAAGTAGGCATGCCCCGGTATCTCGAAGGTGTTCATCTTCGGATAGACGCTGATATGATCGACGCCCGCATTGGTGCGTGAGTCAGACGCGAAGACGAGACCCTTGTCTACCGCGATAGCAACGCAATATGTCATTGTTTGTTCCAGAACCAGTCATTCATAGAAGAAGGAGGCTTCAGGTCTTGCGGCCAGAAGTCGAGATAGCATGACGCCATCAGTCACTGAATACCATTTTTTCTTCCTTGCCCAGGACGGCGGGGAAAACTCGCCATCAGCGGAGTCCGAAGCCGTCCAGGCGATCCAGATTCTTCGTACACTGCGTCACTATCTGGAATGTGGTCGGCTACAGGTACTTACGCTGTCCGTACCGAAGCAGTTCGCGGCGACCGAGGCGACACTGCACCGTCATGAATTATCTGGAGGTGGGCTGCCGAAGCGGCCTGAATCGCTCCGCGAGGTGGCGGGTCTTGCGGCCAGCTTGCTGAAAGTCGCTCGTCCAGAATGGCGGCTCAAAAACACTTGGCACAGCTTACAGAGCTGTAGCATTCAGACAGAGGTCAGCGATATGACGCGGCTTTTCGTTAGAGCGGAAGATGAGACAGGGGGTTCAGGCGGCTTGCTGATCTATGGTGCACTGGCACCAATGCCTGGCAAAAGTCTCTTGAGTTCAGCGGTCGGTCGACAGCTGATGAGCGTGGCAAGCGGATTGCTACCGACGGGTCATACTCGCACTCAGCTGCAACTGCTCTCAGGCAGCCGCACACAGATTGAGCACATAGGGCGTAACAATGGCAACACCGGTCTGCAGCCGCTCATTGTAATCAAAGCGACTGCAGGCTGACAGCTGGCTTAGCGTGCGAGAGCCACAAGCTTCGATGAAGCCCGATGAGCCATCGCTGCCGATGAGACAATAAGGAAGGTCTGCACGACCAGCAGCGGCGCTATCATGGCTGCGGGATCGACAAGTCCTGAGGGACCAGCATTCCAGAGCACCGGCATGATCAGGCTAGGCAGAACGACGACTGCAGCGATAATGCCAAACAGCGTCGCTGCCAGGTCGGCATGCTTGCCAAGCTGTCCGAACAGGGCAAGCGCGAACAACGCCATTGGCAGTGCAGCAAGTAGCAGGACGGCGTTCAGCGGCGCAGCGACAATGGCTTCCGCACCGGCCTGACCCATGGCAGCAGCCAGACAGATAACGGCCAATTGAATGAATCGCAAATAAATCATCATGAGTCCCAGAATCTCCCGAGAGCCGCGCGGACACGCGACAATGGGCGAGAGCTTACTGGGCGCATCGACAAAAATCAGTGGCGCTTTTGTCTTTCTGTGTAAACGTTCACGAATTCAAGGCCTTACTTGGTAAGCTCAGGTAACAGTTTGTGACGGCCGTCACTTCCTGCCACTCGCACTCAATACAGGGCCTCTTCATCCTCAAGCACTTCATTGATCACTTCGATGAACAGCCTGTCGGCATCGCTCATTTCCTCTGGTATCCTGATCGTCGTGGTAGAGCTGATCTCCTCCGCGATGAGTGTGTCGGCATTGCGGTCGCTTCGGTGCTGGCGAGCGATCTCCATGCAGCGGGCAGGAATGGTCGGATCGGCCAATACTTTCTTGATAAAACCGCGCATCTCCGAAATCATCTTGGCCTGACGGCTGATTTCCCTGGAATCTCCTGAACTCATCGTGACCTGTCCTCTTCAATCTGGGGTCTGTAATGACCGGACGCAAACCTGGCGCAATCAGCGGGTTCAGAGCGCAGTGACGCACCATGAATACGGTCGAAAAATAAGCTGATTTAGGTTATCATGCCGCGATCATTCATTTATAGAATGCGTTAGTCTCTGCTGATCGGCAACCAGGATCGTGTGGTGCCCTGCGTTTGGGGGCGATCTGTTGTTCGTGGCCATCAGCTATTCTGAAGCATCGCTTCAACTGGACGCCTGTATGCAAGCAGCCAAGCCGCTGTTTTCCGGTAATAAATACTGGGCCGAATGCTTCGGCATCGCCCAATTCCTGCCGATGTCGGTTGCCGAGATGACGGCGCTCGGCTGGGATAGCTGTGACATCATCATCGTCTGCGGTGACGCCTATGTCGATCACCCCAGCTTCGGCATGGCCGTGGTTGGCAGGACCTGGGAGAACCAGGGTTTCCGTGTCGGCATCATTGCGCAGCCTGACTGGCATTCCGCGGTCGATTTCCGTCGCCTCGGCAAGCCCAATCTATTCTATGCCGTGTCTGCCGGCAACATGGATTCCATGATCAACCGCTACACAGCGGACAAGAAGATTCGTCATGACGATGCCTATACGCCAAACAATGAAGGCGGCAAGCGCCCCGACAGGGCGGCAACCGTGTACAGCCAGCGCTGCAAGGAAGCCTATCCAGAGGTGCCTGTACTCATCGGTGGTATAGAGGCGAGCCTTCGACGGATTGCCCACTACGACTACTGGTCCGAGAAGGTCAAGCGCTCGGTACTGCTGGATTCGAAAGCCGATTTGCTGGTTTATGGCAATGCGGAACGAGCCATCGTCGAGATTGCCGAGCGCGCTGCACGCGGCGAAGCCCTCAAGGCGATGTCGAATATTCGCGGCACCGCAGTCATGCTCGAACAGCCGCCTCAGGCCTGGGCTTCGCGTGATTCCACGCATATCGATCGTCCGGGCAAGGTCGAGGCGCCGAAGAACCCCTATGTCTACGAGCAGGACACCGCAGCCAACGATGCGGCCGATGGGATTGCACCTGAGACCGAGCTGGGGCTGAATGCCTCCAGCGGCTGCGGCAAACGCAGCGATGCCATGGCAGCTCTCGATGTTTCAGGCGATGCTGGCAAGCAGGTGGAGGCGCAGATCCTGCGTCTGCTGCCCTCCCCCACCTCGAAACCGGAATATATCGAGCTGCCGCCCTACGACGTGGTGAAGAACGATCCCGTGCTCTACGCTCACGCCTCCAGAGTACTGCACCTCGAAACGAACCCGGCCAATGCCCGCCCACTTCTGCAGCGACATGGCGATCGCTGGTTGTGGATGAATCCGCCGGCCATTCCGCTCACCACCGAAGAACTCGACGATGTGTTCGAACTGCCGTTCCAGCGCGTACCGCACCCCAGCTATGGTGAGGCGAAAATTCCGGCCTTCGACATGATCCGTTTCTCGGTGAATATCATGCGGGGTTGCTTTGGCGGCTGCTCATTCTGTTCTATCACCGAGCACGAGGGTCGCTGGATTCAGAGCCGTTCGGAAACATCGGTGTTGCGGGAGATCGAGAAGATTCGCGACATGACACCTGGCTTTACCGGCACGATCTCCGACCTGGGCGGCCCCACGGCTAACATGTATCACCTGAACTGCAAGTCGGAGGAGATTCACGCCGGCTGCAGGCGTCTGTCCTGTGTGTTCCCGACCATCTGCAAGAACCTGAAGACTGACCACAGTGCGACGACGCAGCTTTACCGCAAGGCGCGTGCGCTGCCGGGTGTGAAACGGGTCATGATCGCCTCCGGCCTACGCTATGATCTTGCCGTTCGCGACCCCGAATACGTCGAGGAGCTGGTGACGCATCACGTTGGCGGCTATCTGAAGATTGCACCAGAGCACTCTGAGGCTGGTCCGCTCTCGAAGATGATGAAACCGGGAATGGAGACCTACCATCGCTTCAAGGAAATGTTCGAGCATTTCAGCCGGAAGGCGGGCAAACAGCAGTATCTCATTCCTTATTTCATAGCGGCGCATCCCGGCACCCGGGACGAAGACATGCTCAATCTCGCCCTGTGGCTCAAGGGTAATGGCTTCAGGGCGGATCAGGTTCAGGCCTTCTATCCGTCCCCCATGGCCAGTGCCACGACCATGTACCACACCGGCAAGGACCCGCTGCACAGGATCGGCCGAGACAGTGACGATGTCGTCGTCCCGAAAGGTCTGAAGCAGCGTCGGCTACACAAAGCCTTCCTCCGCTATCATGATCCGGATAACTGGCCACTGTTGAGAGAGACGCTGCAGAGCATGGGGCGGGCTCACCTCATAGGCTTTGGCAAGCGGCACCTGATTCCGCCGACGCAGCCTGCAGGGTGGTCACCCAAGCACAAGCGTTCCGGTCCAACCTCAGCGAGGAAGCCGGCTAAAGGCGCTATCCTGACTCAGCATACCGGGCTTCCGCCGCGCAAGGGTGGACCCGCCGTAGGTGGGCAGAAGAAGCGTGTCGCCGCTACTGGCAGGCGTAAGCAGGGCCCTGTAACCAGCCGATGAGCAGACAGCAGCGCGAGACTCTCGTTGGCATTGCCAGTAACGAGGCTTCGGTAAAGCGCGTCGTCCGGTGGATAGCGGCCAGCGGTGCGCTGGTCGCGGTCATCATCGGCCTGCGCTCGCTGCTGCTCGATCATCTCGTCCATGCCGCTGTGCTGTTCGGCTTCGCGGCCAGTATGCTCGCCAATGAGTTCATCCTGTTTTTCAGCAAGGACGACGAGCTCTACAAGAGCTTTTTCCTCTGGTCCATAGGATTGCTGCTGCTTTACCTCGCGGCCAGCGGTGGCGAGTCCAATACCGGCATACTCTGGTGCTATGTGTTTCCCCCCTTCGTCTTCTACATTTCAGGACTCAAGACGGGGCTCTCGCTGGTTACCGCACTCATGCTGGGCATGTTGCTGATTTTCAATTTCGAGAATCTTTCCTTCGTGCTTGCGACCTACAGTCCCGATTTTCAGATTCGCTTCTTTAGCACGATCATGTTCGTGGTGGTCTTCTCCTATATTGTCGACAAGCAGCGTCGCGACGCGATTACCCAGCTCGTCACCATAGGCAAGCTTTACGAATACGCGGCGCGCACCGACGAGCTGACAAAATTGCCGAACCGCCGTGACATGCGGGATCAGCTGGAGACCGAGTTCTCCCGCTATCAACGTAATGGTCATCATTTCTCGGTCATCCTGCTGGATATCGACCATTTCAAGCAGATCAACGACAACTACGGCCACGATGCCGGTGACGTCGTGCTGACAAAGTTTGCAGATGCGCTCCGCGATATATGCCGCAAGATGGATACCGCCGCGCGCTGGGGTGGTGAGGAGTTTCTTATCCTGCTCCCGGATACCAAGCTGCTCGAAGCTTTGGCCATGGCCGAACGCCTGCGTATCAAGATTTCGCGCATGGAGGTTGCCTACGGTCAGCAAACCATCCGCTTGACCACAAGCTGTGGTGTCTGTTCCATCCATTCCGCGAAAGATCTGGGTGCACTACTTCGACAGGCCGATGTCAGCCTGTATCAGGCCAAGCTGCGTGGACGAAACATCGTCATTCCCCAGGTAACCAGAGAACGGCCGGCCACGGCTGGGCTCAACAACTCAGCCCGGAAGGGACAGACCATGGGTCTGGAGCTGAATGGCTTCGACGACCCGGTCTGAAATCAGGCTCGCCAGCATTTCTACCAAACGTTTAAAGGAACTTCATGAAATCGATTCAGATTGCCGCAGGCAGCGTATATGGCGCTGCCCTTGATGTCGCCGCTGCACTGAAACGTCTGCTCACCGAGGCTGGTTTCGATTGCACGCTGCACGAGCGCAGTGCGCTCAATGTTGTGCGGGTACCTGAGTCTCTTTTGCTGGTGGTCAGCTCAACTACGGGCTCGGGCGATGTGCCTGACTCCCTACAGCCCCTGCTTGCGGGGCTGATCAACGAGCCGCCGATGTTGGTGGGCTATCCTTTCGCCGTCGTAGCCCTGGGCGATAGCAGCTATGGCGACACCTACTGTGGTGGCGGTCGTCAGCTGCAGGCGGCTTTGCTGGATATTGCTGCTACAGAAATCGCGCCGATGCTGACCATCGACGCGATGATGACGTCAGAGCCGGTGGACGAGGCGCAGCAGTGGTTGCAATCGAACCTTGCAGCGTTTCGTCGGGCGGCAGGTGAGTAGCCTCAGCGCTTGATCAGCTTTTCTGCGGACGGTAGCGGATAAGACCATCCTGCGCCGTCGTTGCCACCAGACGACCCTGCCTGTCGAATACCGTACCCCGATTGAAGCATCGACTTCCAGACGCGCTCGGGCTGTCGGTGCTGTACAGCAACCAGTCATCGAAGCGGAAGCTGCGCTGGAACCACACCGCATGATCAAGGCTCGCCACCTGCATATCTCGCTGATAGAAGGATTTGCCGTGCGGCAGCAGACCAGTCCCCAGCAGCCCGAAGTCAGACGCGTACGCCAGCAGACAGTGATGCCAGTACTGTTCGTCGGGCAGGCTTGAGATTGCGCGGAACCAGGTATCCTTGTAGGGCGGACGGGGCTCTGGCTTGACGTAGTTCATTGGCCAGGTCGGGCGAATCTCTATTGGCGATTCTCTCGTTAACTGGGCGCGCTTGCTCTCCGGGATGCACTGGGCATTTTCGCGTCGCATCTGGAGCTCTGACTTGAGGCCATCCGGCGCAACGACATCAGGCATATCGAACTGGTGCTCGAAACCGGCTTCTTCACGCTGAAATGATGCAGTGAGCGTGAGAATCTCCTGATTGTGCTGTCGCGCAACGACTCTGCGCGCCGAAAAACTTCGACCATCCCTGAGCTGAGTGACTTCGTAGATGATGTCGTGAGCTGGGTCGCCAGCCCGCAAAAAGTAGGCGTGCAGGCTGTGGGCTGACAATTCAGAGTCTACGGTGCGATAGGCAGCCATGAGCGCCTGCCCTACCACCTGTCCCCCGAACACATTCGGAAAACCGAGATCTTCACTCGTGCCCTGATAGAGATAATCATCAAGCTTGCGAAGTTCCAGAAGTTCGAGCAGCTGCTCTACGACGTCGGTCATGGCATGTAATCCTGGCAAAGTTCGTTTCAACAGGCCCTGGCGAACGCTTTCGCCATTAGGCCAAAAGCGTCACATAATGCATAATGAACGGACTGCGGCGCAAGCAGTGCAGCAAGGTGGCGCTATACTCAAGGGTTGATGCGCCCGCGCTCGGACCCGCCTCCGACTGGCTTCTGGCCAGCGCTTCGCCAGGATTCTGCCAGGTTCATGTTCGTGGAGGTTGATGATGCATAATTGTCCGAAATGCAACAAGGCGAGTCGCTGTGATATTGAAGACGGCCGATCTGTGTGCTGGTGCTTCAGCGAGCCACGCTTGCCGCAACCTTTCACTGCCGTCAGCAGCAGCCCTGAGGAAGGGCCGAACTGCTTGTGCAAGACCTGTCTGAACAAGGCCCACGAACTTGCACAATCCGCCAGTATTTCTGCCGGCTCATCTGTGAAGGAGCAAACGTACTGAACGCTGGTGCTGCATTACGCGCTCCGCTGATCACGCTTCGAACACTGGGGCTAGGCCTCACTCTGCTCATTGCCAGCTGTGCGTCGACGCCAGATCTGACGACCGCAGCGCCAGTCACAAGCGCACCGGACTCAGCGATTGCGCAGCTGTATCGTGAGCTGACCGCTGCTCACGAGCTGTCGCCGGTGCAGGCTTCGATCATGGCCGCCGACGACTTTTCGCAAGCCGAGACGAAATATGTCCTGGCTCAGAAAGCGCAAACAAGCGCCGAAAGGGAGTCGCTTGCTATCCGGGGACTCACCAAGCTGTCAACAGCGCGTCAGCAGGCCGAAGGCTTTGCCGCCGCCGCGCCAGCGCTTATCGACCAACGCATGTTGGCGGTAAAGTCTGGTGCAGATACCGCCCGAAAATCCGAGTTTCTCGCAGCTGAAGAACAGCTTGAAACTATGGCTGACGCCTTTTCCAGAACAGCTAAACTCAGCCCCGGTAGCGTCGGTCTGCTGATAGCCAAATACAAGGACATGGCTGTGTCGAGCCTCAAGAGCAGTATTGTGCTCGCAGTGGAGCAGGCGCTGGATAAGGCGCGACGCGACGGCATCGATGATTATGCCCCACGAACACTACGCCTTGCGGAAGAGGAGATGCTGCTGGCCACAACAACACTCGAGGCCGACCGCACGCGCGAAGGCAAGGCCCGGGTTCACGCCGAAAACGCCATGAGACATCTTGCCCACGCTCGCGCTCTGGCTCAGCAGATTCAGATATGGCGCAAGCGTGACGCGAGCCTGGAAGATGTGATGCTGTACTACGAAGAGGGCTTCGAGCGTGCGGGCCTGGCAGCAGACGTCGACCTCGACTGGAGCAAGGGTTTGAACAGCGCAGTAGCCCGTTTTACTCAGGCCTTCAAAGTCCTGCAGGCTGCACAGGTGCCGTCCGCAACGGCTGGTGCCGCGACAACACCCGGTGAGGTCAGCCACCCAGCATCGACCACGGAAACGCCAAGGGTTCGCGGACCAGGAGAAATCACACTCGAGCGCCTGACCGCGGTAGAGGCGCTTTTCTCACCCACCGAGGCCGATGTCCTGCTGCTTCCGGGGGGCAACCTGCTCATCCGTGCTCATGGCTTCAGCTTCGACGATGGCTCGGCAATTCTGGATAGTAGCAATCTGAATCTGCTCAACAAGCTTATCGATGCCATCGAACAATTTCCTGACGGCAGACTTCTATTTTCCGGACACACCGACAATCAGGGAAAGGCGGAGAGGAATAGACGCCTCTCTCTTGAACGGGCACAAGCAGTAGCCAACTTCGTCGGTCGAGAGGCAGGGATACCGAAAGAGCGGATTCAGGTCGAAGGCCAGGGCGAGGATACGCCGCTGGCCGCCAACGACTCCGCAGATGCAAAGCGATTCAATCGCCGTATCGAAATTCTACTCAGGCATGCAGAGGCGGCAACTCCCGCAGCAGCGTCTGCTTCTCGATAACAAGACGGCCGCTGAGCGCAAAACCACGGAGCCTGTTCTCATCATCATGAAACAGTGCTTTGACATCTGCTGAATCGGCCTCCGTCACGGTCCAATTGCCTGTGACGCCTTCGGGCGGTGTAGCCAGCACTACAGGACAGGCGGGTGTCTTCACGATCACCGGCATTGCCTGATAACTGACTTCTGCAGCCTTGCCGCCGGCCAGATTGGCGGCCAGAAGGCGCGCGCACTGCATGAGAGGCTGGACATACAGGAGGAGATGGCCATCTACTTCGGCACAGTCACCGAGTGCGTAAATGCCAGATACAGGCGTCTGCAGCTGGCGATCGACCACAATGCCCCGCTTGACGTCGAGACCCGCCGCGCTGGCCAGCGCCGTGTGTGGCCTGAGGCCGGTGGCACCCAATACGACGTCGGCCTGTAGCGTTTGCGGCTCGCCTTCTGTCTCCACACCTCCCAGCACGACACTGTATGAAAAGCCGCCACAATCAGGAGCTTCAGTAGTCGCATGCTCTACCGAACGGACAGTACGTCGCCAGTGGAAGCTTGTACCCGCCTCTTGCAGCGCGTGCTCCAATGCCCTTGAAATCTGTTCCGGTAGTACCCGCTGCAGAGGTCGCTCATCTGGAGAAACGACGTCTACGGAAAACGCCGGCTCAGAGGAGGCCAGCAAGTCGTTGGCAAACTCACAGCCAATAAGCCCGGACCCCATGATCACAACACGGATCGATCGATCAGAACCAGCCGCGCGTATGTGTTGCCCTACCCGATCGATCTGCTCTCTGAAACGGCGATAGTCAGCAAGGCTGTTGACGCTCAGGACTTCGGACGCCGCAGAGCCCGCAAGTTCAGGGCGCACGACATCAGCGCCCAGAGCCAGCACCAGTTCACCGAAGGCCAGTAATTCCGTCGCCTGGCCGGCGTCATCAGAGAAGCTGAGCGCCAGGCTCCTGGTTTCCAGATCGATACGACTGACCCATGTGTGAGTACGAATTTCGATGTCGAGCTGGGCAGCCATCTTGCCGGCGTCCGCCATGGACAGCTGGTCGGCGTCCTTACCCTTGGAAAAACCAGTAGACAGCAAGGGTTTCGAATAGGAGTGCCCATCATCGGCTGTTATCATGATTAACTTTCTGGTGGCATTCAGCTTCCTGAATTCCCGAACGAAGGTGTAGCCCGCGAGACCACTGCCAACCACAACAAGCGGCTTGGCATCATGAGTACTCATCCGCTGCTGTTCGCTCACAGCTCCACCATTTCAAAATCTTCCTTACCTACCCCGCAGTCAGGACAGATCCAGTCTTCAGGCACATCTTCCCAGGCGGTGCCGGGACTAATCCCGTCATCCGGCCATCCTTCCGCCTCGTCATAGATCAATCCGCATACGACACACTGCCACTTCCGCATGTTTTCTCCCGTTCCTGCCCCATCCTCGTCGGTCAGGGGCCCGCATTCATCATGTATTTAACCGGTAACTCTGGTTACACTGCCTCGAAGTCAGACAGTCAGAAAAGGCCGGCGCAATTGTAGGACAATCCTACACATTAAAGCTGGTGTTTTCGACACCTATCGACAGGCGATATCATGACAGATATTGAACACTTCATGGCAATTCGTCAGCGCGCGGAGTGTCTTTTTACCTTTGAAGAAACCGAACAGGCGATAGCTCGCGTCGCCGCCCAGATGACTCATCAGCTGGCGGCGAGCAATCCGCTCCTGATGACGGTCATGACGGGTGCGGTTGTCTTCGTTGGCCGCCTTGTGGGCCACCTCGATTTTCCGCTCGAGATCAGCTATCTACACGCCACGCGGTATCGCAATACCACCACTGGCAATTCGCTGCAGTGGAAAGTACCGCCTCAACAGGACGTGAAAGATCGAACGGTCGTTGTCATCGATGACATTCTCGATGAAGGCCACACGCTCGCCGAAGTGGAGCGGCATCTCCATGAGTTGGGCGCTACGGCCGTCTACACTGCCGTTCTGGTCGACAAGCGCCACGAGCGTAAAGCCTATCCTGGGCAACGCTGCCACTTCACCGGACTGGAAGTACCAGACCGTTATGTCTTCGGTTCGGGTATGGATTATCGGGGCTATTGGCGGAACACGGGCGGCATTCATGCCGTACATCCGGACGACCTTTAACGCTGTACCCGGAGTGTCGCGTTGCAATTGATCACATCCCTCCCGCTGGAACTTGCTGGCGCTCATTGGCGAAGTGGCCGCCAGGTTACCAACCGGAGCCGCTTTACCGACGAATTCCGATGGCTACTGGATCGCGGTTCATTAACGGCCCGACTCAAAAGACATGCCGAAAGCTTCCGAGTGATCAGGCTGGCATCAGAAACCAGAGGCATCTACAGCCACGAACGGCAGATTTTCGCCAGAGCCTGCGGCTTACGCGTCAGCACCGCAATCGTGCGTGAGGTCATTCTCTGCTGCGATGGCCAGGCGGCGGTTTACGCTCGTACTGTCATACCCTGGAGCAGTCTTTCTGGTAGTAACCGCAGGCTGCTTACCCTGAATGAGCGGCCTCTCGCCGATGTATTATTTGATGGCAAAGGTGTCCCGCGAGGATCGATCGAGGTCGCTTTACTGCCCACGACCTTACAGGGGCATGAACACTTGCATGCGCGTAGGTCCTTGTTTTTCCCAGATCAGAAACCTATTTTAGTAGCCGAGTTCTTTGCCGGGGATTTCAAATTTTGGAAGTCAAAGGAGTAGACGTCTGTGAATCGTGACAAGGCCCTGGCCTTTGTTCAACTCATGCGCCTGGACAAGCCGGTAGGGATACTGCTGCTGCTCTGGCCCACCCTCACCGCGCTGTGGCTGGCAGGTGACGGGGAGCCGGCTTTTGCCAACGTATTGATCTTCACCACAGGCGTCGTGCTGATGCGCTCGGCGGGCTGTGTCATCAACGACTTTGCTGACCGCAATATCGACGGTCATGTTGCCCGCACAACCGAGCGGCCGCTGGCCACCGGCCGCATCAACAGCTATGAAGCGTGGGCCTGCTTCCTCGCGCTGATCGCCCTGGCCTTTCTGCTCGTGCTGCTGACCAACCCGGCCACGATAAAGTTGGCGTTCGGTGCACTCGGCGTCGCAATGCTCTACCCATTCATGAAACGGTATACCCACTTTCCCCAGGTCGTCCTGGGTATCGCGTTTTCTTTCGGAATTCCCATGGCTTTCACGGCGGAAGGCCATGCAGTGGGCGACACAGCGATATGGCTGATGCTAGCGAACATTATCTGGACAGTGGCCTACGATACTGAATACGCGATGGTCGACAGGAACGACGATGTCCGCATCGGGGTGAAATCGACAGCTGTACTGTTCGCTGAAGCCGACAAGATGATCATCGCCGCATTGCAGGCCTTCTGCGTGCTGGTATGGATTATCATCGGCGTCATCAACGACCTTGGCATGGGCTACTTCCTGAGCGTCGTGGTCGCTGCCACACTGTTCGTATACCAGCAGCACCTGATTCGCTACCGTGCCCGCGACATGTGCCTCAAGGCCTTCAAGAACAATAACTTTGTAGGACTGGCTGTATTTGTCGGCACACTTGTCGCACTGAGCTGATCGAGTGAATGAATTACGCCGTTTTACCCGGCCAGGAGCGGATTTGTCATTAAAGTGTCATACTTCCTCGCTGTAATGGACCCAGCTGCTTTGCCTGACTGGAGCGTGGAATGCCAAACAAGACTGTTTTGATTGTGGACGACGAGCCCGCAATCCGAGAAATGATTGCCGTTGCCCTGGAAATGGCCGATTACGGATACTGGGAAGCCGGCGACGCCACTGAAGCTCATGCCATCATCGTCGATCACCGGCCAGACATCATATTGCTGGACTGGATGCTTCCGGGCACCAGCGGCATAGAATTTGCCCGCCGGCTCAAGCGAGACGGTAACACTGCAGATATTCCCCTGATCATCCTCACTGCAAAAACCGAAGAGGACAACAAGGTTCAGGGGCTCGAAGTTGGCGCAGATGATTATATTACCAAACCCTTTTCACCCCGCGAGCTGGTAGCCCGTCTCAAGGCGGTACTGAGAAGGACGGTAGTGGCCGGTATGGAAACACCTATCGAGATCAACGATCTCAAACTCGATCCTGTGTGCCATCGTGTCACTATCAACGATCAGGCCGTCGCGATGGGCCCTACAGAATACAAGCTTCTGCAGTTCTTCATGACCCATCAGGAGCGGGTCTATACCCGTGGCCAGCTGCTGGATCAGGTATGGGGCGGCAATGTCTATGTCGAAGAGCGAACGGTCGATGTGCACATTCGACGGCTTCGCAAAGCACTGGAACCCAATCATTATTCGTTGATCCAGACCGTGCGCGGGACTGGCTATCGTTTTTCGACCAAGGCTGCATGATGCCAGCGGCCGCGATGTGTAGGTGACTATTGAGAATCACTGAGCTGTTCGTCAGGCCGCTTCTAGTACTGTTCCTTGTCATATTGCCCATAGGCCTGCTCAGCGGGCAGCTGTTCCCGTTGATATTCGCGGCCTTGCTGCTGTATCTGCTGTGGACCCTGCGGCAGATTTATCGCCTGGCAAACTGGCTGCAACATCCAGGTGTTGCCGAGCCTCCCGAAAGCCATGGCCTATGGGGTAGGATCTTCGATTCCATCCATCGCCTTCAGACCGAGCACGCCAATTCCAAGGCGCGCCTGCAGGCCCTGCTTGACCGGATTCAGCAGTCGACCAATGCCTTGAAAGACGGTGTAATCCTCACCAACAGTGATGGCGTGATGGACTGGTGGAACAGCTCGGCAGCAGACATGCTCGGCTTGCGAAAACCCAACGACACGGGCCAGACCATTCACTATCTGGTCCGGGAGCCAG
Source organism: Gammaproteobacteria bacterium UBA2679 (assembly GCA_002354735.1). GTDB lineage: Bacteria > Pseudomonadota > Gammaproteobacteria > Pseudomonadales > Oleiphilaceae > Allohahella. The sequence continues at coordinate 102,272 of DEMD01000012.1, forward strand.
GCTTCAAGAATTATTTCTTTTCAAAGGCCTACGACGAGCCTCTGTTGCTGAAGGCCCCAAAGAAGCCTCAGATGCAATTGAAGGTTCACATCACCCTGTTCGGAGAGGATGACAGGCTGATCGTAATCCAGGATGTTACACAGCTGAAGCAGCTCGAAAGCGTACGCCAGGTCTTCATCTCCAACGTCTCGCACGAACTGCGGACGCCGCTGACAGTGATCAGCGGCTATCTCGAGACACTCATCGACACCGGTGCTGACCTCGCACCGCGACGTCAGCGGGCGCTGTCCCAGATGCAAGCGCAGGCGCGTCGCATGGAGGCACTGGTTACCGACCTACTGTTGCTGTCGAAGATCGAGAACGAAGGCAGCGAAATTCGCCAGCTACCAGTGAATGTGCATGACCTGCTCATGCGCATCGTAGATTCCGCAAAGGTCGTAGCCGGCGACAAGGTGCTGAAGATCAGTACGTCGGTTGAGAGCGAAGCCAGGCTGTATGGTAACGAAACCCAGCTCCATAGCGCCTTTTCGAACCTGGTGCTCAACGCGGTTAAATACACTCCGGATGGAAAGTCGATAGATATCCGCTGGCATACCACCAGACGCCACGCCATCCTCAGCGTAACGGACACCGGCATCGGCGTCGACAGCATCCATATTCCGCGCCTGACCGAGCGCTTCTACCGCGCCGATCCTTCGCGCCATACCGGCACTGGCGGTACGGGCCTCGGCCTGGCTATCGTCAAACATGTCCTGCTGAACCATGACGCCAAGCTTGAAATCAGCAGCCGTCCTGGCGAGGGGAGTTGCTTTGCCTGTGTATTCCCGCTAGCGCGCACCATCGCGCCTGAAGTCGCGCTCAAGGGGCTCTAGCGTGGGGTCACCGGAGTAGTATCTGAAACATCGGCTATCGACTGGCTGTCCAGCCAGAAGAGCACACCGCCAGCGACAGCGGCCGGCAGGATGAAAAGATTCAGAACCGGGACATAGGTCCCGGCAAGTGCAGTAGCACCAAACCCGTAGCTGGTCATGCGTGCGCTCTTCAATACTCGAAGCACGCGTGAAAACGGCAGGCCATTCTGGTCCACGGCGTAGTCCACCATTTCCACAGCCAGCATCCACATCGAGAAGCCGAGCCAAAGTACCGGTGCAATCGTATTGACACCCGGAATGAACGACAGGATTAGCAACACCAGCGCCCTCGGCAGGTAATACAGCATCTTTCGACCCTCTCGAGCCAAGGCCAGCGGCAGAATCTTGAGCAGCTGACCTGCCGAACCCGGCTGTGCTACCGCTGTGCCAGCCATACCACTTCTGGCCCTTCGCTCCTGCTGCTCAACACGTTCTGCGAGAACCGCATAGAAGGGCGCCCCAACCAGAGTTGCCACCAGCACGAAGGTCTGAGAGTACACCAGCAACAGGAGCAGGCTGAAAACGAGCCACAGGAGCCATTCCAGAAAGAGCAGCCATTCAGGTACAAAGCTCAGGAGCCAATCAAAGAAGAGATCGGTATAGCGTATTGCGGCATAGGTCAGTGCCATGAACACGATGAGGTTGAGGAAGATGGGCAGCCAGACATACAGCCGCAATCCTGGGCGACGAATAATTCTGAAGCCGCTAGCGATGTAGCTGGCGCCGTTGGAAAATGAAGACTTCAAATTGATCATTCCTATCTGTTTTGCAGGGCGCGTCCGATCATGGCGACACCCGAGGAGCATTGGTTGCACATCATAGACAGACTGAGTGCGCTGGGCCAGAAGCGCGCCACTCGTGTGATTTATTATCTCGCACTTATCGTAGTCCTCGGAATGGCACTCATGCCTCAGGCTGGCGAGCCGGGATTTCCACAAGCCGACAAGGTGATGCATTTTCTCTTGTTTGCACTCCTCGCTATGGGCGGTCGGTTGACCCACCAGCGCACCCCGGCACCCTACCTGGTAGCAGGATTGCTCTGCTACGGCGGCGTAATGGAGCTGATGCAGGGCATGACCAGCTGGCGAACGGCTAGCGGTGGCGATCTGCTGGCAGATGGTCTTGGCATACTTGCAGGTCTGGCCGCAGCAAGGCTGCGAAATACTCGCGGGCAAAAGCTGTAAGAGATCTCTTACAGCAGCGTAGGTCCTGACTGAAAAATTACCCTGTTTGGGTGATCTGCAAAGGACCAGAAACATACGCATCTATTTGTTTTATATGGACATTCAATGACGCACCGCTTTTTCGGCCGAATTTTTCGTGAAAAGCATAAGATTTGTCGCAAAAATGTCATCGCATTTGGCGTAATATGTTTCTTGTCAGGACGACAGGGAATATGGAAGAGCCAGGATGGTTGCCCCGCAAGGTGTTTCACCACGCGCACTCGATGAGAGTATGCAAATGGATAGCGGGGGGAGGCAAGGATCAGGGATGTGCGCTTGAGGGAATGACTTCTGAGGGGATGCCAGTGGCATCCCCTTTTCCGTTGTGCCTGAAATTCAGGCTCGTAAGCAAATAATATATTTTGTTTGAATTCATTACGTTTTTTGTAAACAGCGTCTATATTGTCTCATGACCTCAAGTATTACTGGGACATCATGGACAATATTCAGCCACACCTCGATCACGCCATCGAACTTGCGATAGCCTATATCCCTCAGCTTCTCCTGGCCCTTCTGACACTGATCATCGGCCTCTGGATCATCAACCATATTCTCGGTCTGTTCAGGGCGCGCCTGGCCAAACGCTTCGATCCAACCCTAAGCCAGTTTGTGCTATCGCTCGGCTCAGTCGTGCTGAAGGCACTGCTGCTAGTGAGCGTTGCTTCGATGATAGGCATCGCAACGACCTCCTTCATTGCCGTGCTTGGTGCAGTCGGTCTCGCTATTGGCCTGGCTTTGCAGGGGAACCTGTCCAATTTTGCCAGTGGCGTTATCATTCTGATATTCAAACCCTTTCGGGTTGGTGACGTAATCGAGGGCGCGGGACACAGCGGCGTCGTCAAAGAGATCCAGATATTTACCACTGTGATGACGACCTTCGATAACCGCCGCGTCATCATTCCGAACTCTTCACTTGTGACCGACCCTATCGTCAATATCAATGTCGAGCCGACGCGCCGGGTCGATTTCAAGTTTGGCATCAGCTACGACGACGACATCACGCTCACCAAGCAGCAGCTCAATGCCCTGATCGACAAGGACGAACGCATCCTGAAGGATCCGGCTCCGCTCGTCGTGCTTTCGGAACTCGGAGACAGTTCAGTCAATTTTACGGTTCGGGTCTGGGTAAACACGCCGGACTACTGGGGCGTCTACTTCGCCATGATGGAAAACGTAAAGCGAACATTCGATGCAATGGATATCAGCATCCCGTATCCGCAAAGAGATGTTCACATATACCAAAAGCAGCCTGCGGCTTAAAGCTGGCTGCTGGCAATACAGCTCGCCCGCGCTAACGTAAAGCTGCAATACATTAGAAAATCAACAAAAAAGGATCTCGCCATGATCATACGCCTGAAGACTGCAGCAACCGCAGTCGCCCTATCCACCTGTATTGCGTCGCTAGCGCCAGCCATTCAGGCACGCGACTCAGATGTCGGTGCCTACCTTACTGGGCAAGTTGGTTATCACTGGTTCGACAACGAGCTGAACCTTGAGAACCGCCCTGAGTATGGCCTCGGCTTCGGCTACAACTTCAGCAACACCTGGGCACTCGAATTCGTTGGCAGTGCTATGGATACAGGCCGCGACGACAGAAGCGAGGACATCGACCGCAATCAGTTGCGACTCGACGCGCTCTATACGTTTAGTGGCGACTATGTCATGAAGCCCTACCTCGTAGTCGGTGCCGGTCATCAGGCGTATCAGATCAAGAACGCTGATAATGAACATGAAACCATGTACAACGCCGGGGTGGGCATCAAACATGAAATTGATGATTTCACCGATTTGAGAATGGATGCACGCTCGATTTACACGGAGCGCACCGAGTCAATGAACGCAGCGGTCACACTGTCGCTGAATTATCTTTTCGGCGCCAAGTCGCGTGCAATGCAGGATAGCGATGGCGACGGCGTGATAGACACCGATGATGAATGCGCCAATACCCCAGCGGGGACCGAAGTCGACGAAGTAGGCTGTGAGGTGATTGGAGACGATGACAACGATGGCGTAGCCAATGATGTCGACGAGTGCCCCAACACTGAAGAAGGCGCTGAAGTCGACGAAACAGGTTGCGCGGTCACCGAAGATAGCGACAACGGCGGCGTAAAGGATGAGGACGACGAATGCCCCAACACACCAGAAGGCGCAAAGGTCGATGACAAGGGCTGCCCACTCGACCAGGACAAAGATGGTGTGGCTGATGGTAAGGACGAGTGTCCTGACACCGCTGAAGGCGCAAAGGTTGACGAAGCAGGCTGCCGGATCTTCGCGGTCGAAGGTGTAGAAACCAAACTGAGAGTCACCTTCCCGCTCAACTCAGCCATTCTACCCGATGCCGATCTGCCTGAAATCGAGGCACTCGCTGAGTTCCTGAAGCGTTATCCGGAAGCCAAGGTCACCATCGAAGGCCACTCGGACAGCACGGGTGAAGCTGATTATAACCAGAAACTGTCCGAGCGCCGCGCCAAAGCTGTACGTGATCGTGTCGTCCAGGAATACGGCATCTCACCTTCCCGCGTCACGTCAGTAGGCTATGGCGAAGCACGGCCCATGGCTGACAACAGCACCAATGCTGGTCGAGCGGCCAACCGCAGGGTCGTCGTAACTGCCCAAGGCAGCATACAGAAAGAGGTGGAATAACCCGCCGCGCTACGGGCGCGACGTCAAGAGGGCCGCATTGCGGCCCTTTTTTTGTTCCGCTTAGGACTACTGCGGAGGCACCTTACGCCGAAAGGTCGAGAGACAGATCACCTTCCAAATGTGAAAATGCGTAAGGATTTGTCCATAATTGTACGTTTTGCGCACAATCAGGTAGAATCCCGTCACCTGGGCAGGACTCCAGGGGCGCAAGTGTGCTCTGAACAGCGACGTTCGGCACGTAGTGGGGTCATAAGCCTCTCCACCACACCCAGGATACATACTGAAGTCATGCAGTTTCAGACGATCTACTCAGCATTTACGGTTAACAGGGCCCGCTTTCTTGCGACGGTGAGCATGGCGCTATTCCTCACGGCATGCGACGGAAGCTCAAGCGTTACGGACAAATCAACCGGCGAGCCGGGCACCCCTGCAGCCCCTTCCACACCCATTGTGCCCACTGCACCGTCGCAACCGACGACACCATCAGCACCCGCAGGTGAACCTGATTTCGAACTGGTACTTACAGGCGCCGCGCCCGGCACGCCCGTAGCGATCACTGAAGGTACTGCGAGCAAAACACTCATTAGCACACAGTTTCTTGAAGGCTTTGATAAGTCCGTGTCGTTGAGTGTAGAAGGCCGTGCGGTCGATCTGGAGGACCTGTCCATTGCGCTCTCCGAAACCATGGTGGTGCCAGGTACCGAAACCAACCCCGTACGCGATGTGGAGTTGACACTAAGACTCGCGATCGGTGCTCGCCCAATACTGCCCCATCAGCGAACATTGACTGTAGTTGGCACGAGTGGCGCCGTTACCAAACGGCTGGTACTCGACATCGATGTATCGCCGGTCCCCAAACCCGATGTCTATCTATTGATTGGGCAGAGCAATATGTCTGGCGCCAGCGGCGGTGGAAAAAACGCAGGCCCCGGCGGCCCAGATGAACCGCACCCGAGAATTCGACAGCTGAACGTGAAAGGCGACGATGACAGCAGTGGCGCCCATACGAGTCGCTCATTGAATGTCATGCCGCAAGTTTTTGTACGCGCAGAGGATCCATTGCACAAACCCCTCCCCTCTGGGGCATCCTCGAAAGAGGGTTTGAGTATTGGCCCCGGCCTGTCATTCGCCAAAGCCGCGCTCGAGGATACCACCCAGGATATCATCCTCGTTCCAGCCGCCTGGGGTGATACCGGCTTCTGTCGTGAGCTAAGACCTCGTGGTAGCTGGAATGCTGTGGTCCGCAATGTGGGTGATCTATCCAACGAGACCCGTCTCTATCAACGCGCTTTACTCAGAACGGCTGTCGCCATTGAAGAGAGCGGCGGTATATTGCGCGGTATCATTATGCATCAAGGTGAAAAAGATGCCTCCGATGAGGATAGCAAGGGGCTCGATTGCGTACAGTACTATGCTGAGAATCTGCGATTACTGATCAGTGCTCTGCGCAAGAATATTGTGGCTGACCTCCGTGGCCCAGAATGGCGTGACCCTGAAGCGGCCATTCCCTTCGTAATCGGCACCATGTCGCGAGGTGTGGACGAGCGCGGCGACTACAGCCAGTTCGGCCCCGCAAAGTCCGTAGTGGACGGGGTCCACAGGAACGTGGCGGGCCTGCTGCCCTACGCGGCCTACTCGAACTTCGACGATCTTGTACCGCCAGGCTACGACTGCGGAGCCGGCGATTGCATTCATTTTGGCGCGTCAGCGTACCGAGAAATGGGACGCAGGTATTACATGGCTTTACGTGATGCGGTTGATTCTGAATAATTTTATTGAATGGATTGATTGGCTGAGCAACATTTCAATACACTTCGTAACCCGAAAAGAGGGTCAGCATTCCCGTCATCTGGACTATGCTGACTTAAGTGCCCTCACTTTCTGAGCCATTCGCAGGGTCCGGAGAGTTGGCAAGCACGCTCTACCCGTTATTGACGTGTATTGGAGGCGCTCATGCCCGCATCATGTTTGAAAAAGATGCTGCGTTCTCATCTGATCGACTATACCTCGATTCAGCATGAGCCGGCATATACCGCGAAGTCGCTGCTTGCTGCAACAGGTGTAGACGCAGACATCCTCGCAAAGACGGTGGTATTGCACGTGGACGGCGTCTCGGCCCTGGCCGTCATGACCGCCAGTGCAAAGATTCGCTGGGACAGGCTTTGCCGGGTCATGGGCACGGACTTCATCGAACTGGCTGACGAATCTGAATTTGCCGAGCAGTTCCCTGGCTGTGAACTCGGTGCCATTCCGCCTTTCGGCAGTTTGTTTGGAATGACGGTCTACCTTGACCAGTCGCTGGCGGCTCAGTCTGAAATCGCCTTCAGTGCCGGCACGCACGATGAAATCATCAAGATTTCGATGCAAGACTACAAGCGCCTGGCCAAACCCATCGTACTCGAAGCCGGTTTTATCCGCAGCGCAGAGCAGGCGTCCGGGGAAGTTCCCCCGCTAGCCCAGACAGGTTGAAGCGCCGTTTGGCTTCCCGGTGTAAATGGTGAGTTGAAACATGGCAGCAGTAGTCGATTTTGGCTGCTGCTTTGCCTACAATCGGGCGATGACAACACCCGTAGAGAAGCCAGCCATCTCGCCCGCCCACGTCGTGGAGTCGACCCTACTTCATTGCGACGTGCTGGTGATTGGCGGAGGGATAACTGGCGCATCCACTGCCTTGGCAATCGCTAGAAGCTGCCCCGCCGCACACATTGTACTTGTCGAAGCTAGTAAGCCTGACCTCGCCGCTTCGCAACTCGAGTCTGATTTCTCGCCGCCCGGTTTAAGAGTCAGCGCCCTGAACCTGCAGTCCGAGCGCTTCCTCCGTGGCCTCGACGTCTGGTCTGAGCTCGATGCTCATAGGCTCAAGCCATACACCGCGCTGCAGGTTTCAGAGAATCCCGACGCTTCTCTCAAGTCTGCAACCGCCGTCATAGGCGGTGAAACAACATTCTCAGTTGACGACCTCACCGACTCCGCTATCACGCATCTCGGTACAATTATCGAGAACGACCTGCTCCAGCGGGGGCTCTGGAAGCTCATGACCAGACAGCCGAACCTGACACTAATGCAGGCTGAGCTGCTGGACCTGGTTCAGCAGCAGCCGCAAGGTGTAACCGCACATTTGAACGCAGCCGGGCAAGTCCGGGCAGTCAAAGCGCGCCTGCTCATTGGTGCAGATGGTGCAGGCTCCTCGGTTCGTGTGAAAGCGGGCATTCGGCAGATGGCCGAAGGCTATGAGCAGAAGGCGCTGGTGATCGGCGTGGAGCTTGCCGAGCGTGCCGGCGCCATGACCTGGCAGCTGTTCCGACCCGCAGGACCCGTCGCGTACTTGCCCTTATTCGATTGTGAGGGCGCACCGGCCGATCATTGCGCAGCCTATGCATCACTTGTATGGTACGACTCGCCTACACGCATTCAGGCACTCACGCAGCTGGATATGGAGACCCTGCTCGAGCAAGTGCTGCAAAACTTCCCTGACAAATTGCCACGCATTCGCCGAATTTACGGTCGAGCAGCGTTTCCACTCGTGAAATCGCATTGTACCAGCTACAGCCGAGGCTCCGTGGTACTCGTGGGCGATGCGGCTCACACTGTCAATCCCTTGGCAGGCCAGGGGCTCAATATGGGGCTGCAGGATGCAGAGGCCCTTTCGGCGACTGTCTGTTCCAAGTTGCTTGCCAGCGGTGCATGCGCTGACGGGCTCGAGCAGGCCTTGCGGAGCTATGAGCGGCAGCGCAAGCCGCAGAATCTGTTGATGACGGCTACTGTCGATGCGTTCTACTATGCCTTCAGCAATGACATCGCACCGTTGAAATTGCTCAGGCGGCTTGGTTTATCTATCGCCGACAAGGCTGGCCCACTGAAGCGTCGGGTATTGACGCATGCGCTGGGCCTTGATCAGGCGACGGGGTCGCGGGAAGCAGGATCACAGTCAACCCAGCCGACACCATCTCACGCTGTCAACGGAGCGACAGAATCAGAACAGGTCTGAAGACCTGCCTCAACCGGACCAAGGAGACCAGCATGGCTGAAACTATTTTCGACAAGATCATCAATCGCGAAATCAAGGCTGACATCGTGTACGAGGACGACCAGGCGCTCGCCTTCAGGGATATCAATCCCCAGGCGCCATTACATATCCTGATCATACCGAAGCTACGCATAGCAACGATCAACGATATCAAGCCCGAGCACGAGGCACTCGTTGGGCATCTATTCAGCATCGCAGGCAAAATTGCCCGCGACGAAGGCGTCGCTGAGGATGGCTACAGAGTCGTGATGAACTGTAATGAGGCTGGCGGACAGAGCGTGTATCATATCCATCTACACATGCTTGGCGGCCGAATGCTGGGCTGGCCACCCTTTACGGATCAGCCGAAAGCCCAGGCTTGAGCAGCTGCAGTCTATTTAACGATAAGACTTTCGGTGTCGCTGATCGATATGTGGCGAACATCCTGCCCCTTGATGAGGTAGATCACGTGCTGCGACACGTTGCAGGCATGATCGCCAATCCGCTCGAGCGCTCTGAGCACCCACATAATGTTGAGAATATGGGTAATGGTGCGGGGGTCCTCCATCATTACCGTCACGAGCGAGCGCATCGCAGACTTGTATTCAGAGTCGACCACTTCGTCTTCCTTGATGACCTGGAACGCAGCCTCCGTGTCAAAGCGTGCGAAGGCGTCGAGCGCATTATGTAGCATCCCCAACACCTGGCGGCCGATATTGCGTACCTCGACGAAACCTCTGGCAGAGTCGGAAACATCCAGGCCAGCCAGCGCGATGCTGATCTTTGCGATTTTCTTGGCCTCATCACCCACCCGCTCAAGATCATTCACGATTTTGGCCGATGCTACGACAAGTCTCAAATCGCTCGCAGCTGGCTGACGCATGGCGATAACATTGACCCACTCGCGATCAATGGTCTTTTCAAGCGCATTCACCTGCTTATCCTGGTCACGCACTTGCTCGGCGAGTTCGGTATCCCGGGCGGTCATGGCGGTAATCGCCTGTGAAACCTGCTGCTCGACAAGGCCGCCCATCAGCATGAGGTGCTCCCTCAGCATCGTCAGGTCCTTGTTGAACTGCTGCGAAATGTGGTGTTGATGATCTGTTCCGCTATGGGGCATTTGGCACTCCCTACTCGTTGTTTGCCCGGTCAGCCGTAGCGTCCGGTAATATAGTCTTCTGTCTGTCTTGATGCCGGATTGGTGAAGAGGTCATTGGTACCACCAAACTCGATCAGGTCTCCGATATACATGAAGGCAGTATAATCCGACACACGAGCTGCCTGCTGCATATTATGCGTCACGATCACAATCGTATAATCAGTCTTCAGATTATGAATCAGCTCTTCGATCTTCAAAGTCGACAGTGGGTCGAGCGCCGATGCTGGCTCGTCCAGAAGAAGTACAGCTGGCTTGACCGCAACAGTTCGTGCGATCACAAGGCGCTGCTGCTGTCCGCCAGAAAGACCCAAGGCCGAATCGTGCAGGCGATCCTTTACCTCGTCCCATAGTGCGGCTGAGCGTAGGGCCCACTCGACCGTTTCATCGAGCAATCGCTTCTTGTTGATGCCCTGGATGCGCAGACCATATGTGACGTTTTCATAGATACTTTTAGGGAACGGGTTTGGCTTCTGGAACACCATCCCTACGCGACGGCGCAGCTCCGCCACGTCAACCGCACGATCATAAATGTTGCGACCTTCAAGTTCGATGCTGCCCTCAATGCGGCAGCCATCTACCAGGTCATTCATTCTGTTGAAGCAGCGCAGCAGGGTCGATTTACCACAGCCAGATGGACCAATGAATGCCGTCACCCTTTTCTGGGGAATCTTCATATTGATGCCGTGAAGCGCTTCCTTCTGGCCGTAGAAGAGCTTGAGATCCTTAACTTCCAGCGCAGTCGCTTCATCATCGATGTTCATGCGCTCATCGCCCTGCACGATATCCCTGATGTTTACCGCATGGGTTTTGGGTGATCGTACGTCATCTGTAGAACTGTTCTTGTCAATCATAGTTGGCGTCACTCAATAAAATTCGGCTGTCTCTGAAAGTGGTTCCGGCTGTTCATTCAGCACCCCGGGAGCCTGGAGGAGTGCTGTGGTCAGAACCTACATTTCCAGCGCTTTGTATTTTTCTCGCAGTCTGTTGCGGATTGCCACCGCGGACAGGTTCAACAGAGCAATGACTGCAACCAACAGCAATGCTGTTGCATAGACCAGCGGCCGCGCGGCCTCAACGTTCGGGCTCTGGAAGCCGACATCGTAGATATGGAAACCTAGATGCATGAACTTCTGGTCCAGATGCAGGTAGGGGTAATTGCCATCGAGCGGCAGCGAAGGCGCCAGTTTTACCACACCTACCAGCATGAGCGGCGCCACCTCGCCAGCCGCACGGGCGATCGCAAGAATCACACCGGTCATCAGTGCTGGAGAAGCCATCGGTATGACTACTCGCCAGAGGGTCTCGGCCTTGGTCGCACCCAGCGCCAGACTGCCCTCCCGGATAGAGCGCGGAATCCTTGAGAGTCCTTCTTCCGTAGCGACGATCACGACGGGCAGAGTCAGGATAGCCAATGTAATCGAAGCCCATAACAAACCGGGCGTGCCAAAGGTCGGTGATGGCAGTGCTTCTTCGAAAAATACATCGTCGATCCCGCCACCAATGAAGTAGATGAAAAAGCCGAGACCGAAGACACCGTAAACGATGGACGGCACGCCAGCGAGATTATTGACGGCAATACGCAGAATGCGAGTAACCGTTCCCTGGTGGGCATATTCTCGCAGATAGACCGCAGCGACCACGCCCAGTGGCGTGACCATGATGGACATCACGATGACCATCAGTACCGTACCGAAAATAGCGGGGAAGACACCCCCTTCGGTATTGGCCTCTCGCGGATCTTCACTGAGGAATTCCCAGATCTTCGAGATATAGAAACCGCCCTTCTCCAGCAGGCCCATATCGTTCGGCTTGAAGCCCCTGACTACCTTGGCGAGCGAAATGGTCTGGGTCTTATTCTGCATGGCTCGCATAACGATGGCGTCACGGTTGATCGCTTCATAAAGTTCGCTGAGCTCGCTCTGCAGCACATCGTACCCGGCATTGGCTTCCGCTTCCCTGGCCTCGACATCAGCAAGCGCCTCAGGTGTGTCCTGGCCATCCAGCGCAAGGCGTCGGCGCTCGAGTCGCAGAGCCTCCAGCTCAGCATTGATGCTGGCGATCCGCCCTTTTTCAATGTCTTCTATCTTTTCGTGGAGTTGCAATGCCCTATCGAGCCGCTCTTCGAAGGCCGGCCAGACATTCTCGCCCGATGCGACGACCTCACCATTCTCACTTACAGCTTCGAGATAACCGTAGAAGTTGCCCCATTCACGACGCTCAAGGACGACGATATCCTGGGGATAGGTGAGTTCCCCGAGGTTTCGACGCAAATACCAGTTAAAGTCGGAGCCGCCCAGATCCCTGTTACCGGTCTTGACGAGCCAGCGTTCGACGAAGTTTTGATCCTCAGGCACATCGAGGCCGGTAGCCCGTATCTGCTCGGCAGGTACATCCTCCTGCTCGACTTCCTGCCCTATGAGCGTGATGACGGCGCCCTGATTGCCACTGTAGGACGTTTCGAAAACACTATGCGGCCAGAAATGACTCAATCCCCGTACGGCAATCAAGGCGAGCAAGCCGAATACCATCACAAGGCTGATGGTGACAGCGCCTGCATTGATCCAGATCCAGGGGTCGCCTTTACGGAACCAGTTTCCTAGAGAGATTCGCACTATTCTGCTTTCCTAATCGTGGGTGTCGGCATTATTAGATGACACTGTACTTGTTTCTCAGACGCTGCCTGACGAACTCGGCCAGCGTATTGAGCACGAAGGTAAAGACAAACAAGACAAGCGCCGTCAGGAACAGTATACGGTAATGTGAACTCGCCACTTCAGTCTCGGGCATCTCAACCGCAATGTTGGCCGAAAGCGTTCGCATACCTTCAAAAATATTGACGTCCATGATGGGCGTGTTGCCTGTCGCCATCAGAACGATCATGGTCTCACCGACCGCTCGCCCCAGGCCAATCATCACTGCGGAAAATATACCCGGGCTCGCGGTAGGCAAAATGACCCTGACCATGGTCTGCCACTGAGTGGCCCCCAGCGCGAGCGAGCCATAATTGAGGTGCTTGGGCACGCTGAAGATGGCGTCCTCGGTGATCGAAAAGATTGTTGGGATGATCGCAAAACCCATAGCGGCACCAACGACCAGCGCGTTCCGCTGATCGTAGTCAATACCAAGCTCGGACGTGAGATAGTCGCGCATATTGCCGCCAAAGAACCACAGTTCGAGGTATGGACTGACAGCAAAGCTTAACCAGCCTATGAGGAGGATCACTGGAATAAGCAGAAGGGGATCGTAGCCGTCCGGCACCAGGTGCCGCACACGATCCGGCATGTTCGCCCAGATAAAGCCAAACAGCAGAATGCCTAGCGGTGTAATGACCAGAACTGCAAAGACCCCAGGCAGGTTCTCTTCCATGAACGGTGCGAAAAAGAGCCCCGCCAGGAAGCCCAGAATGACCGTAGGCAGGGCCTCCATCAGCTCTATAGATGGCTTGACCTTTTTGCGAACTGCGGGTGCCATGAAGTGCGCGGTATAGATGGCGCCACAGATCGCCAGAGGCACAGCAAGCAGCATGGCATAAAACGCGCCTTTCAATGTGCCGAAGGTCAGCGGCATCAGACTGTACTTGGGTTCGAAGTCCGTGTTCGCCGCTGATGACTGCCATATATACTCCGGCTCATCATAGCCTTCGTACCAGACCTCACTCCAAAGCGCGGAGAAGGACACATCGGGATGCTCGTTATCCACCAGGTAGAGGTGCAGCTGGTCCCGTCCGTCAACGAGCGCGAGTCTGTTGGCTCGAGGCGAGATAGCCAGCCTCAGCACTGGCGAGTCGATAACCTTCTCGGCCAGCAGCCGCGTTTCAGCCGTAGTATTGAAGAAGGCTATCCTGCCGTTTTCATCGCCGGTGACAAAGCCCTTTCGACGATGCTCTGCGGACAGCGCGGTTACGTTGCCGGTGCCGGCTTCAAATGAACGAACTTTCTGCAGCGAGTACTTGTTCTTGTCGTCCCGCACCGGGAACCACTGGCTGACATTTCCCGCAGAGTCGCTCACGAGCAGTGCAAAGTCGCCAAGCAGGAACTGGAGTTTGGTGACCGCAGCGCCGTCTGCCGACAGATCGACCTGGCTCACCAGCTTCGCTTCCGATTTGCGTATATCGAACATCTGCAGAGCCCCATCCTCCAGCAGAACGTATAGCCAGCGACGGTCGGGACTTAGCAGGAGCTGTTGTATGGCGCCATTGATTTCCGGCAGGGCGAGCTCAATCTCTGCCAGGCTGGATTCACCGGTCAGAAAGTTTTCTTCGAGTTCAAACGATTTGCCGAAGAGCTCGTTATTAGCATTGGCGCCAATAAGCACGATGCCGTCATCGCTGCTGCGAGCGGCCACATGCAGCAAGGCCGCCCCTGCTGTTTCGAGTTCTACCGGTGCTTCCAGGCCAGGATAACTGACCGTCGGAGCGATCGTTCGAACCAACTCGCCATCAGGCTGACTCTCGTAGCTGCTTTTATACTGGTGCTCAATGAGGAGCGCTGTACCGTCGGAGAGACCGGCAACAAGTTGCTCATTACCCACCGAACCCTGATTGATGCTGGAAATCCGCACACCTCGCGGGACAGGCAAACGCTCCTGCTTGATCACCACACCGTCATCGACTGCAAAGAAAACGACGCTGTCTTCCGTCAGTCTCATGCCGATCTCGCCCTGCTCCTCCATGGCGAGCCACCATGTCTGCTGGGCCTCTCCAGGCAAGGGATAGCTTGTGACTTCCTCGATCGACGCACTCTTGAACAGCGGTATGACTTCATACAGCAGGTAAAAGAAGATGAGCGAAACCGCGACGATGACGCTCATGCCACCTACGGCAACTGAGACGCTCGCCGCCTTATCCTTGAATGCCCTGCGCTTTCGATAGCGCTGCAGGGCTGGCGTGTCGAAATCAAGCTCCGGACTCGGTATCAGAGTCGGTTCAACCATGTGCCAATTCTCCAGCTATGAAATTGCCCTTCATGCTCTGTCTCACAGTAGCTTCTCAAGACTACCAGCTCGCTCCCCGAGCAGCCCCTGCAAATCGACGAAGCCGCCTAACTGCTGCTCGAGCGCAGGCACGGTGTCGCCGAGCCTAGCCTGTACCTCGGTGCGCAAGCGCTGCTGTATCTCCGCCTGTTTCTTGCCGACAAGTCCCTTGACGGCGCCGCTGAACAGCTTATCCAGGCTCGTCTCCAGACTAACCTTGGGGTTACTGGGATCACCCGTCGCTTGCATCGACATGCTGAAGCGATCCAGATCCTTCAATGCGTCGAGCAGGGCCGCCTTCAGTGGCGCACTTTCGTTCTGTAGCAGGTTTGCAAGCTGGACCTCGAAGAACTCAGTGTCGACGTTGAGACTCAACTGACCATTACGGATTTCAGCCTTACTCGCCACCTCGAGAAGCGCTTGCGCCAGGGTAAGTGGGAAGTCTTTGTTATCGGAAAATGTGATATCTGAAATCGGCAGCTTCGCCATTTTAAGGCCAAAGGTATCGACGAAGTTCTGCGGATCGACATGGTTGAGCAGACCATTGAAGGTAATCCCACCAGCGGCGTTCTGCTGACTCTCCAGGAAGAGCTTGGCCGGCTTGCCCCAGATATCAGCGCGATCGGTCAGGTCAGTGAATTCGCCCGAAAATGGAATGGCCTTGCCTGGCGCAGGCACTTCGCCTGAAATATTCAGCTTTTTCACCAGGAACTTCGGCAGACCATCGCTATAGTCGGTCGTATCTGGCGCGGCTGGACCGCTTTCGTTCGGAGTCTCGCTGCCATTCAGGTAAGGCTGAAGCTTGCCGTACCAGGTATAACCACTCTGGACCCAGCGGGCGAGATCATCGCCGAACAAGGTGCGGGCCAGCTCCTGAACAGAAGCCTGGTCGAGACCCACCATTGCCATAGTGCGCTCAACATCCTTGGCTGGCGCCTTCTGCAATTCTTTCAGCTGCGCCTGCAGCTCCTCAAGGTCAGTGTTGAAGTCGCCTCGCGCACTCTTGATCTGGGAGAGGTCTTGCTCGACCTCCTTTTTCACATTGAGCGCATCACCAGCAGCATTGAGGAAACCGAGCGGATCCTTGTTCTTTTTGACGGCCTTCAGTCGCGCCTTGTAGGCGTCAACCTTTTCCTGATCTGGCAGCTGCTCTATACGCGCCTTCCAGGCGGCCTTCTTTGCCTGGAGATTCTGCTCGAAAGCCTTGGCGAGCTTTGGCGTTTGTAGATCGGCCTTTTCAAGCAGGGCCTTTGGGTCCGGCATTTCCAGAACGGGCAGTTTGAAGTCGTTCTTGAGCTGTTCGACTAGTGGACCTTTCTCATCTGGCGGCGGAGTCAGACCTGGGATGGCACCGCTTGTCTCGCGCGCCGTATTGAAGCGCATACCATCGACATTGGCCGTGTCCACGATGACTTTCGTCTTCAGCAGCGCGGAAAGATCGAGATTGGCGTCGATGAATTCAGCCTGAAACGCATTGCGCATCGGTGTGCCGGGATTTGTGACGGTAAGACCGTTCAGCGTAGCGCCCACTGGATAGAATCGAATGTCGACCGATTCAACCTCCACCTTGGCCTTCACTTGCTTGCTGCCTTCGCTCTCGATCACATACTTTGCGATCACATCGATAAAGACCAAGGCAAGAACGATGAGCAGTACAACCAGTGCAAGAACGTACCCAAGAATTTTGAGAGCTTTCATCGAATGGTCCACATTAGCTGTTTGGCGCACATGCTAACAAAAAATTCACCCATACTCCCTTTTATTCCATTCCTGCAGGCATGACTGCAGCGGATACTCTTCAGCCCCCGCAGTAGATATCAAAAATCCGGCACCCAGTGAGACTGAATGCCGGATCGACTTCCGTGAGCTGAGCTGGAGTTTACTTGCTGATATCGCCCATGACCCTTGCCACGACTGCCGCCGGGAGCGGCACGTAACCGTCTTTCACGACCACTTCCTGACCCTGCTTCGAAAGAACCAGCTTGAGGAACTCGCCAGTTATGGGTTCGAGTGGCTTGTTCGGCGCCTTGTTGACATAAACATAGAGGAAACGTGACAGTGGGTACTGACCGGTCGCAGCATTCTGGTGAGTAGCGTCAATGTACTTTCGACCCTCCTTCTTCGCCAGCGGCACCGTCTTCACGCTCGCTGTTCGATAGCCGATGCCTGCGTAGCCCAGGCCATTGAGCGACTCTGAGACACCCTGCACCACCGAGGCTGATCCAGGCTGTTCATTAACGCCATTCTTGAAATCGCCCTTGCACAGCGCTTCTTCCTTGAAGTAGCCATAGGTGCCGGATACCGAATTGCGGCCATAAAGCTGCAATTGCTGACCGCCGAGCCTACCGGTTACGCCCAGATCTCCCCAGGTATTTACCGGCTTGTCGAAACCGCACTTCCTGGTCGCGGAAAAAGCGGCATCGACTTCAGCTATGGTCATGCCTTCGATTGGATTGTCCTTGTGAACAAACACTGCAAGCGCATCGATAGCCACAGGGACGGCTGTCGGCTTGTAACCATGACGACTCTCAAAAGCCTGCATTTCGTTGTCTTTCATCTTTCGGCTCATTGGACCGAAATTCGCAGTACCTTCGGTCAGTGCCGGCGGCGCAGTCGACGAGCCTGCAGCCTGAATCTGCACGTTGACGTTGGGATACAACCGCTTGAAATCTTCAGCCCAGAGCGTCATCAGGTTGGCAAGCGTGTCAGAACCTACGCTTGAAACCGTGCCGGAAATGCCACTGGCCTTTTTGTAGACTGGCAGCTCCGGATCGACCTGTGCATGGCTCGCCGCAGAGGCAGAAATCAGTGCAGTAGCTGTAAGTGCGCGAGCGAATCTTTTCATGATCATTATGTATCTCCGTAGTAATCGGGTAGCGGCCCATGTTGTAACCACCGACTGTACGTCTTCATTCGGACGACCAGTCTGTCATAAAAATGCAATAAAAGCCGAGAACAGCGCGATTCTATTTCAACTTTATGACAGTAATGTTACAGCTCGCTAGCGTAGCGGAAGGCTTGCCTGCCAGTTAAACTGCCCTCAATACAGTGCAAGCCTCAACAAGCGGAAAATAATATGGCCCCTCACGATTCAAGCAGATCTGAACAAAACCTGGCCCTCAGGGTGACAGCCACGGACGGCGATACCAATCAGGATGGCGATATCTTTGCAGGTTGGGTGGTCGCCAAGATGGATCTGGCTGCGGCGAGTCTTGCCGGCCGGGTTTCGCGAGGCCGAACAGCCACTGTCGCGATCAAGCAGACGGATTTCCTCTCACCAGTGCGGAAAGGCGGTGAGCTCTCCTGCTATGCCAACATCATAGAAATCGGCAAGAGTTCAATTCATATTTCTGTAGAAGCCTGGACCAGAGACAAGCACCGACAGGAGTTCAGGAAGGTCACCGAAGGCGTATTCGTCATTGTGGCAATTGACGAAGATGGCCGGATCCGTCAAGTGCCACGCTCAGGCTGACGTCGCCATCAAGCCGGCTCGAGCTTGGCCATTGAAAGGATGAGCCACTTTGTCGCACTCGTTTTGGACTGATCATCAGGCAGCTGCTCGAATTTCACCTGTATCCTCGCATGTGCACCATCGCCTTCAAAATTCAGGACGGTACCTTCTCCAAACTTGCTGTGCCGGACCCGACTGCCCAGGCCTGGCATAAATACGCCTGAGTCGACATTCGGCCTCATGTGCGCCGCCTGTCCCGGCAAGCTGTCAAAGCGGGCGCGTTGACCGAACATCGGCTTGGTAACCACTGAATGCAGCCGCACTTCCTGCAGGCACTCAGTCGGGATTTCCCGCACGAAACGTGACACTGGATTGTATTTATCCTGACCATACAGTCTTCGGCATTCGGCGAAGGTCAACACCAGTTTATTCATGGCCCGGGTGACACCGACATAACAGAGGCGGCGCTCCTCTTCCAGGCGCCCGACTTCCTCAAGTGACATCGAGTGCGGAAACAGACCTTCTTCCATACCCACCAGAAAGACGAGCGGAAATTCCAGACCCTTTGCGCTGTGTAGAGTCATGAGCTGAACGGCATCCTGCTCTTCATTAGCCTGCTGCTCCCCGGCGTCGAGCGCGGCATTGGCGAGGAACTCAGCCAGCGGCTCATCTGCGCTTTCGTCGTATTCGGCAACTGCATTGACCATTTCCTGCAGGTTTTCACGGCGCATTTCACCCTTGTCGCCCTTTTCGTTCGCGTGAAACTGGAGCAGGCCTGATTTGTCGAGCACCGCCGCGACCAGCTTTTTCAGGCTCAGCTCGGTCGATAACTGCTGAAGCTCGATGATCACTTCAACGAGCTGAGCCAGACCCTTTTGCGCCTTTCCACGAATCTCACCACGCTGGAGCAAATCGATACTCGCTTGCCAGAGCGAGCCACCACCTGAGGCACTTTCCTCGCGAATCTGAGCCAGTGTTTTCGCACCAATGCCTCGCGGTGGAATATTCACAATCCGCTCGAACGCTGCGTCGTCCTGAGGCAGACGCAGCAGCCGCAGATATGCCAGGGCATTGCGAATTTCAAGGCGGTCGTAAAAGCGCAGTCCGCCGTAGACGCGATAGGCCACACCATGCCTGACCAGCGCCTCCTCGATAACCCGCGACTGGGCGTTGGAGCGATACAGAATGGCGATGTCCTGCAGCGCCCGCGCCTGCGTCAGCGCTGTCTGTATCGTTTCAACGATGTAATTGGCCTCATCCTGCTCGTTGAAAGCGGCATATACATCTATGGGCTCGCCATCACCAGCGTCTGTCCACAAGAACTTGCCCAGACGCGAGGGATTATTATTGATAACTGCGTTGGCGGCTTTCAGGATGTTGCCAGTCGAACGATAGTTCTGTTCCAGCCGCACCACTTCCGTCGAGCCCATATCACTCTGGAACGACAGGATGTTTTCGATTTTGGCGCCACGCCAGCCATATATGGACTGGTCGTCATCTCCCACGACAGTCACAGCGGCCTGCTGCCCGGCCAGCACCCTGAGCCAGGCATATTGAATGGTGTTGGTGTCCTGAAACTCATCCACGAGCAGGTGGCGGAAGCGCTGCTGGTAGCGGGCGAGGATCGCTGGTTGTTGCAGCCACAGCTCATGACTTCGCAGCAGGAGCTCGCCGAAATCCACGATCCCTGCTTTCAGGCAGGCCTTTTCGTAAGCTAGATAGATGCGCTTCATTGTCGCCTGCCAGATACGGTCACCTTCCGGCACACTGGCGGCGCGCAGCCCCTCATCCTTTTGCTTGTTGATGAAGCCGGCCGCTTCGCGCGGCGCGAAGCTGGCTTCATCGATCTGCAGCTCTCTGATAACACGTTTGACCAGCCTGAGCTGGTCATCGGAATCGATGACCTGAAAATTTTCGGGTAGGCCGGCCTCTTTCCAGTGGTATCGCAGCAGACGATGCGCGATGCCGTGAAAAGTCCCGACCCAGAGGTTTCTCACCGGCCCTGACAGCATTGGCTCTAGCCGATGTCGCATTTCGCGCGCTGCCTTATTCGTAAAGGTGACGGCAAGCACCTCCTGCGGCTGCAGGCCCTGCGCCCTCATGACATAAACGATGCGATGAACGAGCACACGGGTCTTGCCGCTGCCGGCGCCGGCCAGCACGAGCAGATGCTGACTGTCCGAAGTAACGGCTTCGCGTTGCGGGCCGTTCAGGCCGTCGACGATCTGACTGATATCCATGTTCAAAATGTTCGGCCCGTTCAATCGGCAAAGGACGCACTGTACAAAAACACAGCGCTACTTGTAAATGGGTTTGACTCGTCTACTTTTTTAGCTGCCGTTTCCCAGTTTATGTTGTAAAGTTACCTCGGGCATTGAGCAAGTGCCCTGAGTTCTGTACGACACATACGATTTTGACCAATTACAATAACAGGCAGCATCGCACTCTTATGACACAAACTACAGACTTTGCTTCGAACCTCTTCGTGGACTTTCAGAAGTCCTCCTCCAAAATGAACAGCGACGATCCTTCAGCCGATGAAGGTGGACGCAAGGACCGGCCAAGCGCCACGCGCAAGCTCGAAACACGTCGAGCCATTGAAGACTACATGGAGCTCAAGCGGCTTCACACCAGCACTGACGACTACGCCTTCGATTTCGACGAGTAGCTCCGTCGCGACCGTTCGATGACTATCCGATCGGTCGCCCTCCCAATGGCTTCTGGCTGCGCAGACATTTTACCTGCTGGTAGACTCATCCTCGCGCAGCCGCGAAGACGGCCTGTGCTTCTTTCGGCCTGCTCCGGAGCGACACGTACGATCTAACAAATACAACAACAAAGGTCTCAAGATGTCAGCCATCCTCCCTGAATTTTTCGAATTTTCGATGCCTTCGCGGGTGATCTATGGCGCGAACATCATCGATGATCTGGATGAGTCTATCGCCGGTTTCGGGCTCAGGAAAGCCATGCTGGTTACCGACGGCATCATCGTCGACCTGGGCCTTGCAGACCGCCTCAAGGCCTGTCTGGCCGGCAAGAACGTCGTTATTGGTGAAGTCTTTGCCGATGTGCCAGCGAACTCCACGATCGCCACAGTAGAACGTTGCGCCGAACGTATCCGCAACAGCCGATGCAATATGATTATCGGCCTGGGCGGCGGCAGTGTGATGGATACCGCGAAAGTTGCCAACATCCTGGCTGTCAAAGGTGGTCGGGCTGAAGATCACATGGGCGCCTACCTGCTGGGCGACGACGACGTGCTTCTGCCATTGATCCTGATTCCAACCACCGCTGGTACTGGCTCGGAAGTCACCAAAGTCGCAATCATCGCCGACCCCGAAAAGAATATCAAACTGCCCTTCGCCGAAACTCAGTTCTTCCCCCAACTCGCCATTCTGGACCCGACACTCACCACAAGCATGCCGCCCGGGCTCACTGCAGCAACTGGCATGGACGCACTCACCCATGCCATAGAGGCCTATGTGAGTCGCGAGGCACAGCCTGCGTCGGACGCACTTGCGCTCTATGTTGTGCGACTGGTGAACGAAACGCTGCTCGACGCCTGCCGCGAACCAGCAAATCTCGAATTCAGAGGTCGCATGCTGGTGGCTTCCTGTCTGGCGGGCATGGCCTTCACTCAGTCAATGGTCGGCATGGTACACGGCATATCGCATGCGCTCGGCGGGGTGTATCACATTCCTCATGGCCTTGCGAATGCACTGGTGCTGCCAGAAGTGATGAACTACAACATGCCTACCTGCAGCCGCCGCTACGCTGATATCGCGGAAGCCATGCGGATCGAATTACCAAAGCCTGTGGCCACCGCGAAAAACCTGCTGGATCTGGCCGGCTTTCGCAAGATCGGAGCGCTTGTCGACAAAGGCCGCTTGATAGATGAGGTCGTCAGAATGGCCGAAGCACGGGCAGCTGTCCTTCGAATCCGTGAGCTGCTCGGACAGCTGGCAACCGTTGCTGCCCTGCCCCTGAACCTTATGAACGCCGGCGTGGACGCGGATTTCGCCAAGCTCGATCTCGTGGTGGAAGCCGCCATGATGGACGGGTCGATGCTGTACAACCCCAGGGACGTCACCTCGGAAAGTGTCGGCGCCATACTGAAGAAGCTGCACTCGCAGAGACCGTCGCCGGTCAGCTATCTCCCGCCAATCAGCGCTTCTGCGGCTAGCGCTGACAGCACGAAGGAAAAAGCCCGCGTGTTCGAAGACTCGACGATGATCTATGACGTGCTGGGCAATTTCTATCAATCGCTCATCGACCACGAAGAGCTCGGCCCCCGTCTGCTGAACTCGCACCTTGTCGTTCAGTTCCGCTACTCCGATCCTGAAGCCGTCATTACCCTGGATGCCTCTGGGAGCGAAGTCGTGCTATATCTGGGCGATGTCTACGACGGTGTACCTGAAGTGACGATGAGTATGAAAGCCGATTTCGCACATGCCTTCTGGCAGGGCAAAGCCAACTTCCTCACGGCGCTCACCCGAAGGCAGGTGACATCGAAGGGCAACGTGCCGAAGGCTGTGAAGCTACTGCCGATACTCAAGCCAGCTTACGAGCTTTACCCCGAGCACCTGAAGAGCCATGGCCACGGCCATCTTATTCTGGCGAGCTGAGGGTGAATAGACGATGATCTGATGAGACCTGAGCGTCGTCTACATATAAACGGCCATTGCTGTTGTTCCTGTAGCCGTTTCCCGATGTCGAATCTTCCATATTCGAACCACTAACGGAATCATAATCATGAACCTCAATCAGCTCAAAGCCCGTCAGGACGAACTGCAACACATCAATATCATCACAAACGAAGGTGATATCTATCTGGTGGAAGCGGCATTTGCCGACCATACTGAACTGCTGGTCAACGACAATGGCTCGCCAAGAACCTACGCTGGCGTTTACCATGTCAAGGAATCGCTTGAATCACTTCGTATTCCAGCCTATAAACTGGTCTTCGACTCGCCTTACGAGGAAATCTGAACGCATGTCCGGCACGGCTAATTGATGCAGAAAGTAACCGCCAGAATTACCCCCGAGGGCAGCATGGATCTGCTGTCCCAAGCCGAAGTCGAGCAACTCAGGGATACAAGCCAGGGCGGCCTTCATCAGCTGTTCCGAAACTGTGCGCTCGCCGTGCTCAACAGCGGGGAGTTAAGCGATAATCCCCACGAGATTGAACGTCTCTTCCACGACTTCGACATTCAGGTTATTCAGCAGCCACGGGGTATCAAACTCGAACTGATCAATGCGCCCGCCTCGGCCTTCGTCGACGGTAAGCTCGTGCTTGGCATAAAAGAACAGCTGTATGCAGTACTGAGAGACGTCGTCTATGCCCACTCGGGACGTCAGATATTCGACCCGGAAGCACTTGTACCAACTGAAACGCAGGGTGCCGCAGATACAGCGACCGCCGTTCCAGGCTCGGCGATCACCAATGGTGTATTCGACCTGCTTCGAAATGCTGGCGTGCTGGTTCCACGCCGCACGCCAAATCTCGTAGTCTGCTGGGGCGGCCACTCAATCAGTCGTGAAGAATACGATTTTACCAAGGAAGTCGGACACTCCCTCGGCATTCGTGGCTTTGATATCTGCACTGGTTGCGGTCCTGGCGCAATGAAAGGCCCGATGAAGGGGGCAACTATCGCTCATGCCAAACAGCGCATTCGCAATGGTCGCTACCTGGGCGTCACCGAACCCGGCATCATCGCGGCCGAATCGCCCAACCCCATTGTGAATGAGCTCGTCATCCTTCCAGACATCGAGAAGCGGCTGGAAGCCTTCGTGCGAATTGCTCACAGCATTATCGTCTTTCCGGGCGGTGCGGGCACAGCGGAAGAGATTCTTTATCTGCTAGGTGTGCTGCTGAATCCGCGGAATGCCAAACTGCCCTTCCCGCTCATCTTCTCGGGAAACAAGGCATCCGAGAGCTACTTCAGAACGATCGACGATTTCATTCAGCGTACGCTAGGGCCTGAAGCCACCAGGCATTACAAGATCATCATCGATGATCCGGAGCAAACTGCACGCGAAGTTCGGCTCGGCATTCAGAACGTGACCTATTATCGCAAATCTCATGGCGATGCCTTCTATTTCAACTGGCTGCTCAGCATTGACGAGGCCTTCCAGATTCCATTCATCCCCACGCACCAGTCGATGGCAGCGCTCGAGCTCCATCGGGAGCAGCCGCTCCATCTGCTTGCAGCGAATCTACGTAGAGCCTTCTCGGGAATAGTGGCTGGCAACGTCAAAGCTGATGGCATTCGGCAGATCATGCAGCATGGCCCCTTCCGCCTGAAAGGCGATCGCGACCTGGTCTCGGCGCTTGGCTCCTTGCTCGAGGGCTTCGTTGAGCAACAGCGGATGAAGCTGCCCGGAAGCACCTATGAACCCTGCTATACCTTCGAACTTGTTTAGTGTTCCAACAGGAACACTAAACTTCGGGGGGTTCTCCTCGCCCTAACCGATCTACGCACGAACCGAGTGATACCTTCGGTGACAGAGCTTGCGCAAACCTTAACTTGAGTCTTTTGGTTACACTGTCTATCATGCGGCCCGAACGTCGAAGGACAACTTTGATGAAACCGCTCTCCTCAGCCCCGAGTGTCTTCATCAAATCTGTTTTAGACTCCGGAGTCATCTATGCTGTTGTCCCTGAACCCAGAGATCCTGCTCGCGTCCTTTGCCGTACTCGTAGGCCTCACCTATTCCACGAACTCATTGCTGCTTAATCTTATCGAGCAGAAAAAAGCTGCGCGCTCACCGGACCCGCTGGATGGTGATGCCGACGCAGCCGATCTGCTCTAGATCCGGTAGTGGCGCAACACTGACTTAGTGGTCAGTCTGATTTCTCACGGCGTCATGTAGCGGCGCCAGTCTCGCGAGAAGCGCGTTGACGGCGGCTGTCGGAATGCCCTGGTCCTCCATGGCGAGAGCCAGTGTTTCAGCCACACTATTGAAGTGACTCTGCCTGATGTCCATGCCCCTGTGGACATCAGCCATGCTATCGCCTTCGTAGCGGCATGGTCCGCCACTCAGCTCGCAAAGATGGGACACGAACTGTGTTCTGAAGCGTTCTATATTGGTGTTCTGCCAGAAGTGCACGATCTTGTCATTTCCTGACAATCGGAACAAAAACTGATCAGCAATACCCTCGATGCCTTCCAGCCCGCCGAGCGCCCGATACAGCCCATCGTCGGCTTGACTTACTGCACCGTCCACAGTGGTCTCAGACTTCTGATAACTGGCACAGCCTGAAAATAACAGGCTAGCCAGGTAAATATGAACAATGAACAACAGGCGCATAGCGCTTGAAGCGTCTCCCCTTCCGTATCTTCCGCTCACTTGAGATTTCCCGTGTTCAGATGAACCGACAGATAGAGGCCTTCCTGCTGCTTCAAACCGGCTATCGTGCCGAGATCAGCATAAGCAGCGACCAACGAAACGGCCTTGGACGGAAACCATCCAACGAAAACATCGCGCCAGTCGTGCTCACGTACACCCGCAAGATTGTCAGGCTTCTGCCGATACTCAATCCCTGCCGCCCAGTAACGATTGATGAAGATGGCAAGACTGGTTTCCGCAACGATCGCCCGCCCCTGTCCAGCGGCGCCAAAGCCTAACAGCCCGGTCTGGTTGGCGTCGGTGTACCTCAACGTCGTATTCAAGGCCAAATTACGCCCCCACACGGCATCCAGCCATACCTTGCTGGCTGCAATATAGACATCTACGCCGGCATCATCATCGGCACCAAGCGCAAAGGCCACTTCGGCCTCGGTATTGCGCTTGTACTGCACTCCAGCCGATAACTGCGGCATCGTCCCATAGATGGTGTCGCCCGCAAGCCGGACCTTGGCACCTACAACGTGTTGCTCGATCGTCAGATCGAGGGGCTCCACACGCAACCACTGTTTTGCGAGCGACAGCTCGATACGATTATAAAAGCCGAACAGCAGACCAGTGGTTTTCAGATCGAAATCATCAACGTTCACACTGCTCGCAGATACCGTCGCCGCTATTTCATCCTCACTGGCATAGCTGCCGATGAACGCCCACGGCAGCAAACCGCCACCACCAGCGCCTTCGATATTGACTGCCCCGGCAGTACCCAGAATCTTGCTGCCCGGCAAGCTCTCGGCGGCAGCCAGAGCAGGCATAGTCAGCAGCAGCGCACACAGGGGAATGTGTTTCAAATGAGGAGACTCTGGCGCTTTTCCTCGAATTCATCCAGCCAGACCTCCAGCGCGGCGGGTGGCAATGGCCTGCTGTACCAGTAACCCTGGAGATACTCACAACCCCAGGCCGCCAGCAGCTTCGCAGAGGCTTCATTCTCAACGCCCTCGGCAACGACGCTGAGACCGAGGTTATGACCCATATCGATGATAGAGCGCACCAGACGTTGGTCGGTCTCCTGTTCATCCAGCTTGAGAATGAAGGATTTGTCGATCTTCACTTCCTGAACAGGAATCAGCTTCAACTGGGATAGAGAGGAATAGCCCGTACCGAAGTCGTCCATCGACAGACAGAACCCGGCATTCCTGAGCCGCTCCAGTTGGGCAATGGCCGCCGCTGGATCGCTGATGGTTGCGCTCTCGGTAATCTCGAAGTGCAGATAATGGCTTGGCAGACCCGCTTCTTCGAGCTGCCCCAGCAGTCGATCCACCAAGGACTTGCTCAATAGATCGTGGGCACTGAGATTGACACTGACGGTTATATGTCGACCATTACTCAACCAAACCAGCTGCTGACGTATGACTTCCCTGATAACCCAGTCGGTTATCAACAGAATATCGCCTGAGTGCTCGGCCAGTGGAATAAACTCGTCCGGGAACATCTGTCCCATCTCGGCATCGCGCCATCGCAGCAACGCTTCTACCTGCTGGCAGCGACCCGCGCTGGACTCGACCTTTGGCTGGTAGTTCAGTTCGAACCCGCCGCGGTGCAGGGCCAGCTGAAGGCGACTGGTTATGCGGATCTGCCGAAGATGCAGCTCGTCCATACCAATCTCGTAGACGGAGGCTGTATTGCGTGCCAGCTCAGCGCCCTTCAGGGCGATGTGGGCACGGCGCAGCAGGTCATCATAAGAGGCGCCATGATCCGGCGATAATACGATACCCACATGGAGTTCAACACGAACTTCGATGCCTTCTGCTTCGAAAGGCTCTTCGACGATCGAAAGTATTTTCTCAGTGAGCGCAGTAAGTCCCGAGTGGTCCAGCTGATCGCAATAGCCGAAGAAACGATCGGCATCGATTCGGGCAATCATATCGCCACGCCGGAGCAGTCGGCGCGCCCTGTCTGCGAACTGTTGCAGCAGGTCATCGGCGAAGCGCTGCCCGTACACATCCGTCAGAGGCGTAAGGTTGGTCAGTCGGATCAACGCCAGACCGAAGCGAGCCACACCGCCAGCTTCAAACTTCCGGTTCTCGATCACCTTGCTGATATAGTCACGGTTCGGCAGCGAGGTCAGCAGATCATGCTCTGCCTGAAACTGAATCCTGCGCTCGCGCTCCCCGATGGCCTCACCCATAGTATGCAGGGCCGTCTCCAGCTGCATGAATTCTGCAGCGGCCTTCAGCCGATGAACCTGGGTGTAATCACCGCTCGCAATGCGGCGTGCGCGCGCCACCAGCCCCTCTATAGGCTTGCTTAGACTTCGGGCGAAAAACAGGGCCAACATGAGCGAAAGCAGCAGCGCCGCTATCGCGATTGCGGATATCTGCTGGCGCAACTGTGAGAAATCGGCCAGGCGAGCATCGAGCGATTTTGACACCAGCCCCGTCACATTGGCATCACTTGCCTGAAAGCTCAGGGGCTGACTGAACCAGCTTTCCGTCAGTAGGTGCGCTCGCAATGATTTCCGCGCCTCATCCAGGCGTTTCTGGTTATCAGGGTCAGTGCGCAGGAGGTCCTCGGGCAGGGTCGAAATAAGTCCAAATACGTCTTCAGCGGTGACCGTTCGCGCCTCTGCGTTGGAAGACATACGGCGGAACATAAAGGTGATGTCAGCCCTCGTAATCGACTTGAACGACTCCATGAGTTCCACGTCCAGTCTGAAGCCGAGCCCTACCCACGCCAGCAGACCAGGCGCCCTTACCGGCACGAGGGCCAGCTGGAACAACTCGTCTTCAGCGACGATGAAACGAACGAATGCTTCACCCCCGCTGGCCTCGAGATCATCAACAAGCGTGCCTGGCAGGGTGTGAGAAGCGGCCAGCACCTTCCCCTCCGGACTGAGCAAGGCAACGAGCGCCGCACCGGCCCTTTCACCGTGGTTGCCTAGCGCACTCATCGCCGTGTCAAGCTCGCCAGTGGCGATGGCACGCTTCAGACCAAAGTCCGCAGCCAGAATGCTGCTACGGTCGAGAAGCTGCAGAGAGCGATCTTCTAGGATTGCACTGAAAACCCGCTGCGCGGTCTGCAACTCATCACGAGTCTCGCGCACGATCGATTGCTCGGTAGCCGTAAAGACGGCGTAGACCGTCGCACCGAGCGCCGCCGCGATAAGAATGGAGAATACCAGCAGCAGCTGGGACTTGAAGCTGTTCATCAACGCTGAATCGTCACTGTTGCGAGCTACCCTTCCTGTAGCCCTGGAGACGGCTTTTCAGATCTGAAATCGACTGTGGTGCAACTGGCTTGAAGCGAATTGGCAATGTGGCGGTGACGCTTCCGCTGGCAACGCGAGCTACTTCGAGATGCGTTTCCAGTGCCTCTTTTGCCCCAAGCTGTTCATGCCATAGGCTCATGATGAGCGGTTCTGCAGCGGTCGGCTTTGCCTGATACTGTAGACGGACCCGGCCGTGTTCATCAGTTACGCCATATACAGCCTGTTCAGTCACCAGGACGGCGGCCCGCATACTGTCGTGGATGTTGCAGCCGAGCAGAACGATACCAGTCTTGCCGAAAACGACTGGCGGCGCCTCATCGGCGTGGTACAGGGAGAGCTCGAAAGGCTTTGCTTCAGAAAACGAATACACGTGATGACGCACATTGTCGCTATTGGGAAACCACACGTTGCTCCCGCGCGGTATGACGCTCATCAGCGGCACGAACTGCTCGTCAATCTGATCAATTTCAATGCGGTTATTTCCGTCGATGGGGTCCGCCCCTGCTCCACCTGCAGCTGGAACATCGTGCAGAACAGTCGCGACGCCCGGTATGACCCGCCCATCAAGATCTGTGACGATTACTTCCAGCTCAGCGGCGGCAACACGATTTGATATGGTTGAGACTATCAGCAGGCAGAGGGCGCCACAGCCTATCCTTGCCAACCATGCGGTAGCGTAGGGCTTGAAGATTGCTGAAGTAAAATGAGTCAATGGAATACCCGAAACACCAGTGTTGAACGAAAGCATTCAACCGATGTACTCAACTATAGTCGATAGGCTCTGCTGCGCCACACGCAGCGTGGGATCTCAACAACCATTCGTGGATCTGGAAATAAGCGGGCGGGAATTCGGCTCCATGGCCGCCTGATAGGTGACCTGGCAAGCCGATGGATCAACCGCATTCAGCGCCCTGATGGTGACCACCTGAACCGAGTTCGGCCCATCTTCCACTAGCGCGACATCAGCGTTCATGGTCAGAGGGATCGTTTCAGAGCTGATATTGAAATCTGCCGCAGGCAATTTTGCCGCGGCCAGAATGCCGGCGTCATTGGCTGCAGGATAACCGAACTCCAGACGCACCTGAGCTTTCTGCACCATGACTTGCTCAGCCTGCGTGCCGTCCTTCAGATAGGCCGCGTAGGACATGGCGGCAGCCGACTTGAGCGCGCTTTCGACGCCACTGAGCAGTATGGAACGCGACTCACCGTTCACTCCGGCAAACTTGGGAAATACAATGGCTGACAGGATGCCCACAATTACGATAAGCATTGCAAGTTCAACTAGCGTGAAGCCGCTCTTTGCCTGTTTCATACATCACCCGCTCACGGTGTTACCATTTCCTAAGACACTTGTCCGCTATGGTTGATTATACGGGGTGCATAAGAAATGACCGTGGCGATAGCGTTGCGCTTTGCGGGAAATCTGTGTGCTCACTGTCTCGCTTTGTAACCATAGCGACAGCGCCTGGAAGCGAGGCTAGTGAGGCAGGCGGAGTGAGACAGTGCCACCTCCGCCGAAGGGCTATCAGAATGAAACGTTGAGCCGAATGACACCGGGGATGCTGGTGATATCGTCTGGCCCGTTAGCCAGCATGATGAAGTCGAGCGTTACGTTTTCCTTGAATAGCCAGCGAACACCGAGGTTGATCAGATCATCGTCGACATCCTTGTCGAAGTCATCGTCGCCGCCTTCGACGAGCACATATTCGATGTTCGGCTGGAAACGTCCGAAACCGGTCTCATCGAAAGTGTAGGCCGCAGCAAGGCCGAGATTGAAAATCGTGTCGTCTCGCTGATCATCGGCAAATTCGATTTCCGGGCTGACAGTGAACATTACACCCTGAACCAGCGCTGTTGCCGCGGCACCAATGACCACATTGGTGAAGTCGTCGCCCTCATCGATGTCCAAATGAGCCAGACCAGCGTAGGCTGCGGCATTGATGCGTATGTCACGGTTGCCAGTGTTGATACGCGGCAGGCCAAACTTGAACGTTGCCTCGTTCGCCTGAAGCTGGTTATCGTTATCACGGCTGATGGCACTGTTCAGCAATAGCTCTCCGACAGGCAGCCCCAGGCGAACGCCACCGCCCACATCGAGCGCGTTACCCGTAGCGAGGTCCACCATGAAGTCCCGGTTCTCGGCCACGGCACCACGTTCGACAGTAAAGTGCCGGGTTGGCTCGTGGTAACGGGGCGGCTCTGCCGAGAGTACTGCGGAACTGATCAGCATGCCCGCCACTGCGACCGACCCTGCAGCAAGCGTACGTTGGATATGTTCTGTCTTCACGTGATATCTCCTTGAGTGAGCGGCCTGTTCGGCGCCTGAGTTTTTTATTAAGGTTCTGGCAAGAGCGTTCGGCCAGTACTGTAATCGTCAGTGTGCGAGCTTAACAGCTTCGGAAGTTCCGTATATGGCAAGGATAAACAAAGTAACTAGTACGGAGACGCGGGACAGACCTGGTTGCGACCACTTCGCTTGGCCTCGTACAGGCAGTTGTCGGCCTTAAGCAGGGTATCGGCGAGTGATTCTGCATGCTTTCGCAAAGCCACGCCCACGCTCACGGTAAGATGCAGTGTGCTGACGTCGGCGCGCCCCTCGGCCTTATCCGCTGCGAGGTCAGCCAGGCAGGGAATCGCGAGCAGTTCCGTCGCCTTGCGAATACGCTCTGCAATTTGCGGGGCATCCGATGCAGATGCGCCGCGCAGCAGGACCAGAAACTCTTCGCCACCCCATCGACTCGCCGTATCGGTCTGACGCAGGCCATGTTCAAACACGGCGGAAACGGATTGCAGCGCGGCATCACCGGCACTGTGACCAAAGCGGTCATTCACCCTCTTGAAATGGTCGATATCCACCATCAGAACCGCATAGTCAGTTCTGCTTCTACCAAAATCATATTCTGCCTCGTCCAGCAGGCTCTGCATATGACGCCTATTGGCAAGTCCCGTGAGCACATCGAGCCGTGATGCCGTTTCCATCTCCTTGCCAAGCCTGAGCAACTCGTTCGCAGATGCCTGGCGAGAGCTCTCGATCACAAAGGAGAACAGGGTGGTGAACAGATAACTCAAGAGATAGCGCAGTTTGAAGTCGCTCGAGTAAGGCGAAAGCAAACCAAAGATTTCAGGTTTCAGCATGATAGCAAGCACTGCGAAGTACATGAGGCTACAGTAAAGTACGCCTTTGCGCAGACCCGCCACATAGGTTACGAGTAGCGGATATATATAGCTCCAGAGTGCCGCTGTTCCATCTTCGCCACCCGTGCTGACCAGCATGAGAACGAGAACCGACATGGCGAAGATGGTTATGTTCTCGAACAGCATGCGCTGCTTCAGAAGGTGATACTGCACAAGCGCAAAAACTGTAACCGTTCCGGCACCGACAAGGGCCAGTCCGTAGCCCACCATATCATTCAGAAGAACTTTGATGCCTATCCCAAACAGAATGAGGCTCGTCGATGCACTGAAGAGCAGAAGAAATCGCGTGCGTCTGCGATGTTCCTCCTCCTGGACCTTCGCCGCCACGCCTTGAGGTGCCTGTTTTTGTCGCTTACTCATTGTTTCAAGTGGATCATCACGTCTAGGGGACATCCGGCGTCGGCATGGTCGTCAGGCGCAAACCCGTCCTGAGTTTCCTCGAAAACATGTCAATGGCTATGTTCAGCATGGCTGTCACCAATATCAGCAGGAGCGCAACATCGAAACGTATGTTTTCAATTGCGCTATCAATATAGAAGCCTAGCGTATAGATACCGAGGACGCCGAGAATTGCAGTTTCTCGCATGATGATCTCCCACCGATAGAACAGGAAGGCCAGAAATGGCCGATACAGGCGGGGTAGCAACTCGAAGAAGTAGCGATCAGAGCCTGTGCTCGCGCCGGGACTGAGGGTCAATTCATTGCTTTGCCTGCCGATCAAATGCCCGATAATACAACCATTATGCAAGGCGAGCGCGACAACAGCCGGTAACATCGATGGTCCCCATAGCTGCAACAGCATGTAAGCAAGAATGTACTCCGGGGTCGAGCGACCAATGACCAGCAAAAGGTGGCCCACCGACCGTCGCCTGGGGCCACCGAAATGCCTGGATACCAGGATAAAGCTGAGCAGAGTCAGTACCGCCGTAGCGACTAGCGCGATCTGAGTCAGTATCACCGTATTCCAGAGGCCGGGTAGAATCTGCTCCGTGGCAATCGGTGAGAACCAGGCCCAGAGCGCCTCCGGGCTGGACCAGCTCAGGCCCGACTTGAGTGGAGCAGGTACAATGTCTTCAGTGAAGAAGCGGCCCACGTTGCTCCACACGATCGGGAGCCCTTCCCCCAGAAAGAATGGCGACGCCAGCAGGTAGAGTGGTAACAGCTTCGGACGTAGCCACCAACGCATTGTCGCGATAAGCAGGTAGAACAGCATCAGCATCGCTGCTACTTCCGAATAGTGTCCCTGGACAAAGGCGGACTCGAGATAAAAACCCAGTGTCGGCAGCCCAACGAAGCCGAGAATGGCGCTTGAGCGAAAGCCACATTCCAACCTGTACGCGGTGTAGCTCTTGATGTTCGCAAAGGCTTGCGGAATTTTGAGGAACAGGGTCTGAATGAGTCGCGAACGGGCCGGTGGTAGCACGAGCCCCGGCAGCGGATCCGTTTCGTCGCTGATTTCAGCATAAACCTTGGCAAAGACCCCGGCATAGGGTATCGCGATAGCCAACACGCCTGTCAGCGGATGCAGACCAAAGAACTGCAGAAAAATGAGCGCCCAGAACAACTCGTGAATGGCGCGGATAAAGGCGCAGAATCCCCGGACCACAGGTCTGTCGAAGAACAGCATGAGCAGATAACCAGCCATACTGCCCAGCGCTACACCAACGAAAGCGAAGCCGACGGTTCTCAGCAGCGCTGTCGTCAGAGTATCGACGGAATCGAGCGAGGGTGACAGAAATCCGCTCGCAAACCTGAGCATCTCTGCCCAAGGATTCTCTGTAGTGATTTCTATGTCGCCCAGGATCAGGCTGACCAGGGCTACGCCTACGAAAATAAGGCTGACGCGGATGGTTGCCGATCGGAGCCCAAATGGCGTCGGTGGTCTCACTTGCCCACGTTGGGGCTCAGTCATAGAGAAACTCGAGATCTGCGGGCTTCAGAGCCGCACTCGCTTCATCGAGCGCAATCCGGCCACCGCGCAAACCGATGATCCGCGTCGAATGCCTCAGGGCAAGGTCGACGTCGTGTAGGGCCACGATGCTGGCCGCAAAATTAGAAATCAGCAGTCCGAGCACGTTATCGGCCTGTGGACCATCCAGCGCCGAACATGGCTCATCAGCCAGCAGAATGTCAGCCTCCTGATACAATGCGCGAGCCACAGCAACACGCTGTTTCTGCCCACCCGAGAGTGAGGCCGCAGTGGTACGCAGAGTGGAGGACATATCGAGCTGATCCAGCAGTCTTTCGACTTCGGCTGCTCTGGCGGCCTGCGGCCAAACGAAATTCCGCAGGTTCTGCAGGCGGCCGTAGCGCGACAACCTGGCCATGTAGACATTGTGGAAAACAGGAAGCTGCGGCACCAGCCCAAGCTCCTGCGGCAGAAAAGCGACCGAATGAACTGCGGCTGCTTCCGGATGCGCCTGCTGTGCAAGGGCGTTAAACGCAAGCTTCAGCATGGTGCTCTTACCCACTCCGCTCTTGCCGACCAGCGCCACATGCTCTCCGCGATCGACAGTCAGCGAAAGCGGGTGCAACACCACGTGCACGCCGTACTTGGCCGTCAGGTCGACCAGTTGGAGCATTGGCGTACCCAAGCTCAGTCGATCAGACCGATTTCTTGCGCGACGTCCAGTATCTGCTGGTAGTCACTGTTTTCCGCCTTGATGAACTTCGTCCGTGGAAATGCGGCGAGCAGATCCGGGTCGTCCATATTCAGAAGCGCCTGCTGCACCTTTGCCTTGAAACCCTTGCCAAAGGTCTTGTCGACGTCACCGCGTATGGTCCACTGATAGTCTGCATAGGTGGGCGTCTCCCAGATCACCTTGACGGCAGAAACATCGATATCGCCCGCTGCCATTTCCGTCTCCCAGACATCGTAACTGACCGCACCCAGTTGATAGGCGCCGGATTCGACGAGCGCGATTGTTCGCGAATGATTGTCGGAAAACCCGACTCGGCTGAAGAACTTCTCAGGCACCTGACCGGTTTTTTCCCTGATATAGAACTCGGGCATCAGGCGGCCGGAAGTGCTGCCTTTGGAACCGAACGTGAAGGTCTTGCCGGCCATGCCCTTTGGAAACTCTTCACTCGGCTCGACGCCTGAGCTCTTGTGGGCAATGAAATAGGTCTTGAACTGGGTATCTTCTTCGCCTTGTGCAATAGCTTCAGAGCCCTCGACCAGACGCCTGGCCTGCACACCCGAGAGTCCGCCAAACCAGGCCAGCTGTACCTGATTGTTACGGAAGGCGGAAACCGTAGCTGCGTAATCCTTTACGGGTACAAAGCGCACATCCACTTCCAGTGTCTTCTCCAGATAATCAGACACTTTTGAAAAGCGCTCCTGCAGACGGGTTTCGTCCTGATCCGGGATCGCAGTGAATACCAGTGTTTCGGCAAAGGCTCCACCTGCTGTGAGCAGCCCGGCGAACAGCAGTGGTAGAGTCAGACGGAAGAAACGCTGAGTGAGTGGTTTAGAATCTCTGTGCATGAGGTAGCTTCCTGATGATATTGTCATAGTGAATTCACTTGCTGATCGTCATCACGCTGGGTCAACTGCCAGCTGAACAAACAGGGCATGATCCATGAATGTTCTTGTGATTTCACCTGCTGTCGCAGGCTCAAGGGCGGGCAACCGAGCAACAGCTCTCAGATACCGGAAATTCCTGCTCGACGCGGGGCACGACTGTCGAATCGAGCAGGCATTCGAGTCATGTGCCGGATCCGTCGAGTGGCCTGTAGACTGCGCTATCGTACTACATGCCATACGTGGCCGATACGCTATCGCTGAAGCCAGACGTCGTGGAATTCCGCTGGTAGTGGTGCTGACCGGTACCGACTATTACAAATCCCAATTCACTCAGCCAGCTGAGTTCGAAACGGCGCTCGAGGCGGCCGATGTACTCGTCTGTCTGCACGACCTCGGCTACCGTTCTGTACCCGAACGCTTTCACAGCAAGCTCGTTGTTATCAAACAATCAACGGCCTTCGAGGAAGAAATATCGCCTTCGCGTCCAGGAGAGAGCGATAGCGGCCTTACCTCACTGATTGCGTCATCGAGCATGCCGATCGCGGTCATTGGGCATCTGCGCGAGGAGAAGGATCCGTTCAGGGCCGCTCTGGCCGCCAAGCTACTGCCGCCTGAATCCGGTATTCAGATCCTTCACGCCGGCGGAGCTCACAGTAGTCAATGGGCGACAAGAGCCCGGGAAGAAATGTCCCTTACTCCGCGCTACCACTGGCTGGGAGAGCTCAGCCGGGGCGATACGGAACAGCTATTGAGGCAAGCCGCACTCATGATCATCAGCTCGGTCATGGAAGGTGGCGCCAACATCGTATCCGAGGCATGCGCGCTTGGATGCCCTGTTCTTGCCTCGAACATCGATGGCAATATGGGTTTGCTGGGCAGCGACTACCCGGGATTATTTGAAGTCGGAGACGAGCAGGCTCTAATGGTCCAGCTACTTCGCTGCGAGACCGACCCAACCTACCTGACAAGACTCACCACGATCTGCCAAGGCCTTGCTACCGACTTCACTCCGCAGCAGGAAGCCAGCGAGCTGCTGGATAGTGTTGCTCGCGCTTGCTTAGCATCGAAGTAGAATCGGGGCGAGCTGGTCTCCCATCGGTAAGATGTCTCCAATGACAATGGTGGATTCGTAGCCAAGCGCCCGGAGTTCAGCAACACACGCATCCACACGCTCCGCCGGCACACCGGCCAGCAGGCCGCCCGCAGTCTGCGGATCGAATAACAATGGGTACACAGGATGGTCAACTGACTCGGTCTGGTTCGAGATGGCGCGACGCAGCCGCACATTGGCGGGCTGCAGTGAGCTCAATATTCCCATTCTCGAGGTTTCCAGTGCGCCGTCGAGCACTGGGATGCATGCAAGGTCCAGAGCTGCATCCACACCCGAGGCCTTGGTCATCTCGACGAGATGTCCGAGTAGCCCGAAGCCGGTGACATCGGTGCAGGCTGTAGCACCATGCCGGCGCAGGCAGCCAGCCGCAGCCTGACTCGACAGCTGCATCGATTCCAGCGCTGCATCGATCCAGCGGCCCTTTGCTGCCAGCCGTGCATGCGCGGCGAAAAGCGTTCCGGTACCGATCGGCTTGGTCAGAACCAGCTTCTGACCAGGCAAGAGGCCACCTTTCTTCAGCACTTCGGCAGGGTCAATGAGACCGTTGATCGCAAAGCCCAGGGCCAGTTCCTGACCTTCACCCGTATGCCCTCCGACAAGTGCGCAGCCTGCAGCATTCAGCACTTCTACCGCGCCAGACATGAGCTGAAAAAGAAGCGCTTCAACTTTGCTTTCGAGTCCTTGCGGAATGGTCGCCACAGCAGTCGCACTCTGGGCTTCTGCGCCCATGGCAAAGATATCACCAAGACTGTGATTCGCCGCGATCTTGCCAAAAATATAGGGGTCGTCGATGAAAGCGCGGAAAAAATCGATACTGTGGACCAGTGCCTTGTCGGCAGGGATGGACAGCACTGCAGCGTCGTCGGGTGCGTGCAGGCCAACCAGCACATCCTCGCGCTCGACTGGCTGGAGCGAACTGATAGCACGGCTCAGCACGCTGGCGCCAACCTTTGCACCACAACCGCCGCATCGCATGGCTACAGCCGAAATGGCCTGAGTGTTTTCTTCACTGGACAACCGGATGTGATGGCCCGGTGAGGCAGCCTTCTCCGGCATTGCCGGCAATTCGCTGAAGCGTGCCATGAAACGTCGGTCGACCCAGTCCTTCCAGCGCCAGACCCAGGCGCCACGTGCAGTGAATCGACCTCTGGTTGCAAAGGCATACTTGTCGCCGGTGCTGATCAACGCCAACCATTTTCGCTGCGGGCGATAGTCGAGCAGCGTGCGGTTTTCCACATAACGACGAAGATTCACAGCGAGCGGCCTACCCTGCCGTACAGCGAAGACGCCTGCTTTTGGGCGCGGATGGTCGATCATGGCAGCAACATCACCAGCGGCGAATATGTTGGGATCACTCACCGTCTGCAGCGTATCCGAGACTCTGATAAACCCTTTTTCATCCAGTTCGAGCCCAGTTTGCCGAAGCCAGCGGGCCCCGCCAGCCTCGGTGACCCATAAGGTGGTATCGGCAGGATAGGTGGCACTGTTGTCGCTAGTGGCTACTGTGCGCGCACCAACCTGGCTGACCGCCCTACCGAGCACCTGACGAATGCCCCGGCTCTCGAGCACCTCCGAGAACTGCCGTCCCACAGAGGATGGAGCCTGGGGCAGCAGCGCATCATCCTTGCCGAACACAGTGATGGCCACCGCCTGCCCAGCCGACGTGCGCACCGAGCCAAGACGATGCTGTAAAGCGAGCGCCAGCTCAACACCACCAGCCCCTGCCCCGACCACGGCAATCTGATAAGGTGAAGTCGTGGATCTATCGGCAGTGATCGTGGCCAAGAGGTGCTGCCAGCGGTCATTGAATTCGTTTATTGGCTTGACGGGCACAGCATATTCCGCGGCACCATTGACAGTACTGACGTCGGGACTGGAGCCCGTATTGATTGACAGCACATCATAGGCCACATCAGGACGATGCCGACACTGAACGGTTTGCGCTGACCGATCGATTCCGGTGACCTCATCCCGGTAGAACCTGGCGCCAGCGAACTCAGCCAGACGGCGAAGATCGATATGCGTCTCGTCATAGCTGTAATGGCCGGCAACGTAGCCGGGCAGCATGCCGGAATATGGGGTATGCGTATCCCTGCAGATCAGGGTGATTCTGACACCGGGAATGGGTTTCATTCCCAACATTTTCAGCACCACGGCATGGCTATGCCCGCCGCCGACGAGCACGATGTCGCGTAGCACGATTTCAGAATTCTTCTTCATTACAGGGTATACTCGATCTATGGATTCATCAGCAGACTATCTGCACTTCTCGCCCCAGGACTGGCGCAAAGTCTGCCGCCACTCAATAACGCTGAGCAGGCAATGCCGAATCAGTGACTTTGCCTATAGTGCGGCCTTTAACGCATTTCTGGCGCTGTTCCCCTTGACGCTCGCTATCCTGACGCTCTACGGCCTATTCATGGATGCAGCCACTGTAGAGCAGCAAGTTACCGCAGTCAGCGAATTTTTGCCTGCCAACATCTCCAGCATGGCTGAAGACCGGCTCCATTCGCTGGCCGAGACGCCGAAACAGAATCTTGGGTGGGGTCTGGCTGTGAGTATCAGCTTCGCATGTGCCGTCACCTATCGCGGGACCGCCACTTTGCTATCCACTCTCTCGGCAGTTCACGCACAGCACCTTGACGATACAAGCGATCCAGGGATCCTGCGAACTATCGTGACATCAGCATGCGCCGTGGTATTCATCGTGCTGTGCCTCGGGATGCTTATTATCATTCCGGCTGTGGTGCAACATCTCCCAGCATTGATCGAGCACCGTAACCTGGTCCGCCTACTCATCTGGCCCGGTCTGTTTGTCATGATCTGCGTTGCGCTCGGCATGCTCTACAGATTCAGCCGCACGATGGTGTCTGACCGACCTTCGCTTTTCCATCACTGGCTCAGTCCTGGCGCTGTTGCCGCCTCACTCATCTGGTTGGTAGGCAGCGGACTGTTTTCCTACTATGTCAGCAACTTTGGCCAGTACGACCTTGTTTTCGGTTCCATCTCCGCAGTCGCCGTCTTGATGATCTGGCTATACCTGACCAATTTCATCATCTTTTTCGGCGCGGTTCTGAACACTGCAATAGGTACGAGGGGAAAAAAAGAGGCTGACCAATAAAAAAGCAGCGCATGAAGCGCTGCCTTTTGTCTTGCGAGCCTATCGCTCGTTTACGCGGCATTGGTTTCCGCGTTGTCCTCATTGGCTGAGGCATCGTGCTCAAGCACCTTGTCTGACCGCTTAGCTGAACCATTGATCTGGATGCTCCGTGGTTTGGCAGCCTCAGGAACTTCCTTGACCAGACTGATGGTCAACAAGCCATTCTTCAGGTCGGCGCCACGTACTTCGATATGGTCCGCAAGGTTGAACTTGCGTTCGAATGCACGATTGGCAATACCCTGATGCAGGTACTTGCGTGACTCCTCTTCGCCGCCCTTGCGACCCTTGACAGTGAGCACACCTTTTTCGACCTGGATATCCAGTTCATCCTCACTGAATCCGGCGATGGCCAAAGTGATCGCATAGCGATTCTCATCCGTCACTTCGATGTTGTAAGGCGGATAGCCTGCACTGGTCTGATCGCCCCTGAGGGTGGCATCAAGTATGGATGCCATACGGTCGAAACCAATACTGCTGCGGTACAGCGGTGAAAAGTCGATAGTAGTCATAGCATATTCTCCATTGAAGCAATACGATTCAGTCGTGGCCCAAGCGGGCATCAGCCCTTCTGCAACCACTGTTGTGTGTGACTCGATGATCTCAATCAGACTCATCGCTCACACTGTTAAAATGGTGGCAAGGCGGTCAGAATCAATGCACACAAGCATTACTTTTTTGCAAGATTTGCTGAACCGATGGCAGCGATCGCTGTAGATTGGTAGTACATCGGAAGGGGCGCATTCGGCGCTTCAGTGGCCCGGAGAAATGTCATGAGTGAGCCTTCGCTGAAACGACTTTTAGACAGTGTCGAGACGATCATTCTGGTAGGCGCAAGCGAGAAGCAGCACCGCGACAGCTACAAGATCATGGCATTCCTGCTGGAGCGCGGTTACGAGGTCTTCCCGGTCAACCCCCGACTCGCTGGTGGAGAACTGATGGGGCGACCAGTTTTTGCCTCCATCACGCAGGCTGCTGACCACATTCGGAATCAACTGAATAAATCTGTAGATATGGTCGACGTGTTCAGGGATCCAGCTCATCTAGGCGAGGTCGCCAAAGAGGCTATTGCTGCAGGCGTACGTATCCTCTGGGGACAGCTCGGCGTTCAGAATGCCGCCGCCGAAGCAGAGGCCCGCCAGGCCGGGCTGACCGTCGTAACGAATCAATGTCCTAAAATTATATTGAGGTGACATCATGGCCAAACAAGGCAATAAATCGAATGATCACGGTTCATCTATCAAGAACCCGGAGCAGTACGAAGCGCTACGCGATGATGGCATGAGCAAGGAAAAGGCAGCGCGGATTTCGAACTCTCCAACGAAAAAGACCAGCCAGAAAGGTGGCAATCACGCTGCCTATGAGGACTGGACTTATGATGAACTCTACGACAAGGCGCAGGAAGTGGATATCGACGGAAGATCGGACATGACCAAATCCGAGCTGATAGAGGCGCTCCGCAATCACTGACAAGGCCTACAGGGGCCCAAAAATCCCCATCAGTGCGTCACTGTTTCTCCGCAAGGTGCCTTTTATCGATACGCGCTCGCCGGGCGAGTTCGATAAAGGCGCTTTTCCAACAGCAATCAACTTGCCCCTGATGAACAATGAGGAGCGGGCGCTCGTAGGCACCTGCTATAAGACGCAGGGCCAGACAGCAGCCATTGAGCTCGGGCATGAACTGGTGAGCGGGGCGGTAAAGCAGAGCCGCATCGACCAGTGGATCAAACAGCTCGAGCAGCAGCCTGACACGGTGTTGTATTGCTTTCGGGGCGGGCTCAGGACAAAGATCAGTCTGGAGTGGCTCGCGGATGCCGGCTTTGCAGTCCCTTACGTCGAAGGCGGCTACAAGGCAATGCGACACTTCCTCATCAATACCATCGAAGCCGCAGCTCAGTACCCCTGGCTCGTTGTTGCAGGCAAGACAGGGTCAGGCAAGACTGAACTACTGAAGGCTGCCAGAGCGGAACCCAGCGACATTGCGACGGTCGACCTCGAGCATCTTGCCAACCACCGCGGCTCTGCCTTTGGCGGCGAAGTCACGCCGCAGCCAAGTCAGATCAACTTCGAGAATGCTCTGGCTATCGAGCTACTGCGCCTGGAAGCCTGTGCGGTGCGACGGGTCCTGGTGGAAGATGAAGGTCGCCTTATAGGGCGGGCTTTCGTACCGCTCGCAGTGCAGGAGGTGATTCGCCGATCACCAATAGTCGAACTGGTGCGCCCTTTCGAGCAACGTGCTCAGGCAATCGCGGAGGATTATGTATTGCGCAGGGAGCGAGAGCTCGTTGAATTGTCGGGGAATGGCGCCCCGTCGGTGGACATATTGCAGCAGATCGAAGATCGGTTGCTCGAGCAACTTGGGAGTATCAAGCGGCGGCTGGGCGGTGAACGCCTGGCAACGCTCAAGCAACAGCTCACGGCAGCTTTCGATCGCTATCGTGTAAACAGAGATCTTACTGAGCATTACAGCTGGATCGAGCCTTTACTACTGGAGTATTACGACCCTATGTATGAGCACCAGGCCAGCCGTTCAGATCGCGAGCTCCTGTTCAGAGGTACGCAAAGCGAAATCCTGCAGTGGTTAAATGAGCGCACGGACCAACCCGACCGTTAACACGCCAGCAGCGAGCGCGACGAGTTGTCCTCGCTGCAGTAACATGGCAAGCAGGCAAACGGCTGCACCTGTGCGGATCGCCCAGTCACCCGACAGCATCGCCGGCGCCACGAGCGCTACCAGTACGCTGCCAGACAGTGCCTTGAGAAAGCGCTGCACCCTGGGCCCCATGGGCACGATTGACATCAGGACTACGCCACCTACACGTGTACATAGTGTTGCAAGCGTCATGACAGCCAGAAAACCGGCAAGCTCAAACTGGGTCATGCGCATCCTTGTCAGCTTGTGATTCAGGAGCCTCGGCAGTGGCCTTCTCCAGGCTCTCCTGCTCACTCGGCACGACGAGCGCGACCACACCACCTGCCAGAGCGCCGGCAAGCACATACCAGTGGCCGCCGATGAAGTACTGCCATGAGACAGCTACTACAGCGGCAACGCACCAGGGCAGCAAATCACTACGCCCGCTCCACTG
Organism: Gammaproteobacteria bacterium UBA2679; assembly: GCA_002354735.1. GTDB lineage: Bacteria > Pseudomonadota > Gammaproteobacteria > Pseudomonadales > Oleiphilaceae > Allohahella. Next base: position 145,326 of record DEMD01000012.1, read on the forward strand.
CTTGAAAAGCAAAATCAGAAAAAACAGTGGCATGACGGCATCGAGGCCAAAGCTATAGGCAGTGTCCTGCGAGGTCTTGATCCAGAGCCCCCCGATTGTACCTGCTTGCCAAGCAATCCAAAGTGCCAAACCGCCGCCGATTATGATCCCCACTTGCCGGACGGGGCTTCGCTGTAGCATCGCGAAGGCCCAGTTCGCGTCAGTGATGAGGAACATTGCCAGGAGGCGTTTCCGCAGGGGCTGACGCGACAGAGCCGGGTATAGCGAAGCGCCCATCAGGATATGTCGTGCATTGACAGCGAAGACCACGAGCGCCAGTGGAATCCACGGCACGGGCGAATGCCATAGCTCGAGCGCAGCGAACTGCGAAGCACCAGCAAAGACAAGCATGCTCATAGCCACGATGGTGAGATCCTCGAGGCCAGCCTGTTGCGCCGCGACACTGAAAGCCAGACCGAAAGGCAGGACCATCACAGCAACAGGTAAAAGCAAGACGAAGCCCTGCTGGATATGTTCACGCAATTCACTCAAAGCGTCTTCTCTCCTTTGAGGCGCAACAGAGCTTGCGCCTTGATATTGCCAATAGTTTCATGCTCAATTACCGCGATAATCGCGCGCGCGCCGATCTGCGCCCGACCAGTTCGCCACTCGCCTTAAGCCAATCCAGAAGGATAACGCAAATGAGCTTCATGAAGGAATTCAAGGACTTTGCCATGCGTGGCAATGTCGTCGATCTCGCCATTGGTATCATTATCGGCGCCGCATTCGGGAAAATCGTCGCCTCACTCGTCGCAGATATCATCATGCCGCCGATAGGCATTCTGGTCGGTGGCGTCGACTTCAGCGATCTTGCATTTACCTTGCAGGCGGCTTCAGAAGGCGCTGACGCGGTAGTGATACGCTACGGACTTTTCCTCCAGACTGTTTTCAATTTCCTAATTGTGGCATTTGCGGTGTTCATGCTCGTGAAGGCCCTCAACAACATGAAGAAAAAAGAAGTCCAGGCGGTGAAAAAGCCTGTCGAAAAGAGCAGTCAGGAGCTGTTGCTCGAGGAAATTCGTGACGCCATCAAAGCAGGCCATCAATCATCTGCGCCAGGCAATCATCCATAAGAAGGACAACCCCCCCGACTAAGGGAAGCCCCACTGAGCAATGCAATACGAGACAAAGGGTCAATTGGTCGTGAGGCAGTACCGGGTATCGTAAACAAAAAAAAGATGACCATCTCTGGTCATCTTTTCGAACTCAGACTATCTGACTTACTCGTTATCTAGAACGGGATATCATCGTCAAAGTCATCGCTGTGATCAGGACCACTCGCCGTCTGTGGCTGTGGCCTGCTCTGTGCGCCAGACTTTTGACCGGCAGAAGCATAGCCACCAGCCGATGAGCCACCACGTTGCGAGTCCTGCGGGCCGGAATATTCAGGGCTGGAGTCACCCCAGCTACTGCCTGACCCACCAGAGTCACCCATGCCCTTGCTATCGAGCATCTGCATTTCGTTGGCCACGATATCCGTAGAATATCGATCCTGACCGCTCTGGTCCTGCCACTTACGAGTTTGAAGCTTGCCTTCGATGTAAACCTTGCTGCCTTTCTTCAGATACTGGCTGGCAATTTCGGCCAGACGACCGAACATCGAAACACGGTGCCACTCGGTCTTGGAGACCATTTCACCGCTCTGCTTGTCTTTGTAGCTCTCATCGGTCGCTAGCGCCAGATTGGTAACCGCCTGCCCCGATGGAAGATAACGAGTGTCGGGATCCTTCCCCAGGTTACCGATCAAAATTACCTTATTTATACCTCTCGCCATTTCTGACTCCTTTTCAAAATTCGCTAGTTCGCCCCTTCGATCACGCTTCGTGACTACCCAGGGTAAATTGATCGAGCGCGCGCCTGTCGAGCCGACTCTTGTCAATCTTCAGGTACGCCAGCTGATCTTCCATGATCAGCGTCACATCAGTCACACCGTTCACAGCCAGCAAAGACTCCTGCAAGCCGTCGATCTGATCTTCAGTGAAGCGGCGCAAGGATATCACAGAGGTTTGGGTAGCTGGTGGATTTTTCATACCCAAAGTGAACAAAAACCACACACAAGCCAGGGCGGAAATTGCATAGAAAGCGAGCTCAGGACGGCCCGTATTCAAGAGCACGCCTCCCAGTACACCGCCCAGAAAGGCGCCGCCAAACTGACAGCTCGCAAATACACCCATAGCCGTGCCACGCTGGCCGGCGGGCGCCAGACGACTTAGCATCGATGGCAGACTGGCTTCCATGAAGTTGAAGCCAGCAAAGAAAAGCGCGAGAGCGATACAGCTTATGAGAACCGAAGCCTGGAACAACCCGAGCACCAGCATGCCCACGATCAGAGTCAGCACCGCCACACGGAAGACCAAAGGTAACTGCCGCTGTTTCTCTGCATAGATAAGGCCGGGCACCATCAATGCGAAGCCTATTGCCATCAGACCAAGGTAGACCCAACCGTGATCTTCCACCGGCAGCGCCCATTGGTTCTTCAGCACCATGGGCAGACTGACAAAGAGCATTGTCAACGACAGGTGCAGCAACAGCACGCTCACATCAAGGCGTAACAGCGCAGGGTCCTTCAATACTTTCCGCAAGTCGTCCTTTATGAAGGCGACATCACGGGAGGTACGATGCCGCTGAATAATGATGGTCGGCATACGCATGACCAGGAGCATACCCAACGCACCAAGCACTGCGGTAATCAGGAAGATGAGGTAAAGTCCGCCCAAGCTGGCCAGAATAGGTCCGGCGATGAGTGCCACCCCAAACGACAGCCCGATCGTCATGCCGACGGTAGCCATTGCCTTGGATCGGTTATCCTCGCGTGTTGCATCGGCAAGATAGGCCATCAGCACGCTGGCAATTGCACCTGCCCCCTGAAGGAAACGCCCAGCAATCATCAGGTATATGGACTCGCTGAACGCGGCGAGCAAAGATCCCATGACGAACAAGCCTAAGCCTGTCAGCATCAGCGGCTTTCGCCCAAAACGGTCTGAGAGCGCTCCGAATGGAATCTGAAGCAAGGCCTGGCTCAGACCATATATGCCTATAGCCACGCCTATGAGTACAGGTGTAGCGCCAGCCAGTTCACCCGAATACAGGGTGAAAACCGGCAACACCATGAAGAGGCCCAGCATGCGCATCGCATAGAGAAGTGACACGTTGCCGACTGCGTAACGTTCACTGGAGTTCACATGTAATCCTCAAAAGATGACTCTATAGCGAGCGCCGGGACGTGGCGACCCAAGTAAACCCGACTACGGAAAGCCGCGTAGTCTAACATCAGTGTCAGCCAGGTTGCAGCTGTCCACACAGCCAGGCCCAGCATCAAGCCCCCGAGCACATTAGGTCAGCTCGCTTGAAGACTGTATACTGTCCGGCTCTCAAATTTTCTGCTGATAATGGTAATTATGGATAAGATCGTCATCCGTGGCGCACGCACCCACAATCTCAAGAATATCGATCTCACACTGCCACGAGACAAGTTGATCGTTATCACAGGGCTCTCCGGCTCAGGCAAGAGCTCGCTCGCGTTCGACACCCTGTACGCAGAAGGGCAACGACGATATGTTGAGTCGCTGTCGACCTATGCGAGACAGTTCCTTTCGATGATGGAAAAACCCGATGTCGACCATATCGAGGGCCTCTCTCCTGCCATTTCCATAGAGCAGAAATCGACATCACACAATCCACGTTCGACCGTCGGTACCATTACGGAAATCTACGATTACCTGAGACTCCTCTTCGCCCGGGTAGGTGAACCGCGTTGTCCACAACACGGCGAGAAGCTCGAAGCTCAGTCGATAAGTCAGATGGTCGATCAGCTCCTTGCGCTCCCGCAAGACAGCCGCTGGATGATCCTCGCGCCGATCGTGAGAAACCGAAAGGGAGAGCACGCCAATATCTTCGACAACCTGCGAGCTCAGGGCTTCATCCGGGCCCGCGTCGATGGTCGAGTCTATGAGCTCGACGACCTCCCTGATCTGGATAAGAAGAAAAAGCACACAATCGAAGTTGTGATCGACCGGTTCAAGATCAAAGAGGATATCGGCACCCGACTTGCCGAGTCTTTAGAAACCTGTCTTCAGTTGTCTGAAGGCATAGCGCTTGCGGCACCCATGGCTGAAAGCGGTTCTCGGGACACGAGCGATCTACCAGAGGAGCTGATATTTTCTTCGCTCTTCGCCTGCCCAGTCTGCGGCTATAGTATGAGCGAGCTTGAGCCTCGCATTTTCTCTTTTAACAATCCTGCCGGCGCCTGCCCGTCATGTGACGGCCTGGGCGTGCGCCAGTTCTTCGATCCCGACAAGGTTGTTGAGAGAGCGGGTGTCTCACTACCTGAGGGCGCGATTCGCGGCTGGGACAGACGAAGCGTTTTCTATTACCAGATGCTGCAGGGGCTGGCCGATCATTACGGGGTATCGATCGAGGTCGCCTTCGAAGACCTGCCGGAAGACTTCCGCAATGTCGTACTCAAAGGATCTGGCAAAGAGGTCATCGGCTTCAAGTATATCAACAGCCGTGGCGATGCGGTGCTCAGACAGCATCCATTCGAGGGCGTCATTCCCAACATCGAGCGCCGATACCGGGAAACTGACTCCCAAATGGTGAGGGACGACTTAGCGAAACTCCTAACCCAGACCAAGTGCCCGGAGTGCGGCGGCAGCCGGCTCAAGGAAGCATCGCGCAACGTTTTCATCGAAGAGTTAACCTTACCTGATATCAGTCGAATGGCAATCGGCGAGGCTGACACCTTCTTTGCTGGCCTCAAGTTACCAGGTCGAAAAGGCGAAATAGCCGAAAAGATCAGCAAGGAGATTCAGCTGCGCCTTCGATTTCTCGTGAACGTGGGGCTCGATTATCTGACCCTCAATCGAAGCGCAGAAACGCTGTCTGGCGGCGAAGCTCAACGCATTCGCCTGGCCAGCCAGATTGGCGCAGGACTCGTCGGCGTCATGTACGTTCTGGACGAGCCTTCTATCGGCCTGCACCAGCGCGATAATGCCCGCCTGTTAGAGACGCTGACCCATCTGAGAGATCTTGGTAACACTGTTATCGTGGTCGAACATGATGAGGATGCCATTCGGCTCGCCGATCACGTATTAGATATCGGCCCAGGGGCCGGAGTCCACGGTGGCGAAGTTGTTGCTCAAGGCACTGTCGAGGAAATCATGGCAGTCAAGGAGTCGGTCACCGGCCAGTTCCTGACTGGCACTCGAAAAATTCATATTCCAGAGCAGCGCGTAAGAAAAGATGAGGAGAAAATTCTTCGAGTTACCAAAGCTTCAGGCAATAACCTCAACGACGTTACCCTTGAAATACCCGTTGGGCTTTTTACGTGCATAACGGGTGTTTCAGGATCAGGCAAATCTACGCTGATAAACGGAACGCTCTACCCACTGGCCGCTACTGCCCTCAATAACGCAACCACCTTGGTCGCCGCTGCACATGACCAGATCGAAGGCCTGGACCACTTCGATAAGGTAATCGATATCGATCAAAGCCCAATTGGACGAACACCACGCTCAAATCCAGCGACCTACACCGGGATTTTTACACCCATTCGAGAGCTCTTTTCCAACACACCAGAAGCTCGATCCAGAGGCTATAAACCCGGCCGTTTCAGCTTTAACGTCAAGGGCGGCCGCTGCGAAACCTGCCAAGGCGATGGTCTGATCAAGGTTGAAATGCACTTCCTGCCAGACATCCACGTGCCGTGCGATGTTTGCAAAGGCAAGCGATACAACCGCGAGACCCTCGAGATCAAATACAAGGGCTTATCGATTCACGGGGTTCTCGAACTGACGATCGAAGAAGCACTGCCGTTTTTCGACGCTATTCCAGCCGTTGCCAAGCGTCTTCAGACACTAATAGATGTTGGTCTGTCCTACATTCGCCTCGGCCAAAGCGCAGTCACCCTGTCCGGTGGCGAAGCGCAACGGGTGAAGCTGTCCCGGGAGCTCAGCAAACGCGATACTGGCAAAACACTTTATATTCTTGATGAGCCCACCACAGGCCTTCACTTTCACGATATTGAACAGCTGTTAGGAGTACTGCACCGACTACGCGATCACGGCAACAGCATCGTTGTAATCGAACATAACCTCGACGTCATAAAGACGGCAGACTGGATTGTTGACCTGGGCCCCGAAGGTGGGATTAGAGGCGGCAACATCATCGCCGAAGGCACGCCAGAGGATGTGGCAGCCAACCCCAACAGCTTCACCGGCACTTTCCTAGCGCCTTTACTGGAACGCTAGGCTAGAAGCTGGGGCTGGAAGCCAAGAACCAGGACATAAAAAAGCCTCGAATATCGAGGCTTTTTATTTAACGACCGCTTAAAACAGCGGTTAAACATATGAACAAGCTATTCAGCATCAGCCTGTTCTGGCTTCTCAGCACTTGCTGGCTTTTCTTTAGCCGGCCTGTCGACCAACTCGATATATGCCATGGGAGCGGAGTCGCCTGGACGGAAGCCACACTTCAGAATTCTAGTATAGCCACCAGGACGGGCCTGATACCGCGGTCCGATCTCATTGAAGAGCTTGGTTACGGCATCTCGGCTTCTCAGGCGATTAAACGCCAGACGCCGGTTTGCAACGCTATCCTTCTTGGCAAGCGTTATGAAAGGCTCCGCAAAGCTTCTGAGCTCTTTAGCCTTTGGCAATGTAGTCCTGATGAGCTCGTGCTCAAGGAGGGACACTGTCATATTCTTGAACATGCTCTTCTGATGAGCACTAGTGCGACTGAATTTACGGCCGCTGTTACGATGACGCATGGTAAATAACCTTTAATTACACAGAGCGGAGTAACCGCTCATTAAGCTCCAAGAACCCGATCGTCACCACGCAAACTTGCGGGTGGCCAGTTGTCTAATCTCATGCCGAGCGAAAGACCGCGTGACGCAAGGACATCCTTGATCTCGGTGAGCGACTTCTTACCAAGATTAGGTGTCTTCAACAACTCGACTTCAGTACGCTGAATCAGGTCGCCAATGTAGTAGATATTTTCAGCTTTGAGACAGTTTGCTGAACGAACCGTTAATTCAAGGTCATCAACAGGACGAAGCAGAATTGGATCAATTTCTTCCTGCTCTTCAACCTTCTGCGGCTCAGACTGCTGGTCGAAATCAACAAATACTGCCAACTGTTGCTGCAGGATCGTTGCTGCCCTACGAATGGCTTCCTCAGGCTCAATAGTGCCATTGGTCTCCAAATCGATAACGAGCTTGTCTAAGTCAGTACGCTGTTCAACCCGTGCCCGCTCTACTGTGTAGCTCACACGGCGAATCGGACTGAATGAAGCATCCAACTGCAGCTTACCTATTGCTCGCGTCTCATCATCACCAGAGCGCCGCTGGTCTGATGGCTCATAGCCACGACCTTTAGCGACCTTGAGCTTCATATCTACACTGCCACCCGAATTAAGGTTACAAATAACCAAGTCCGGATTAGCAATCTCAACATCATGATCAAGATTGATGTCAGCCGCAGTTACTACTCCAGCGCCTGATTTCTTCAAAGTAACCGTCGCCTCTTCACGCGTGTGCATGATGATAGCCAAGTTCTTAAGGTTCAACAGGATCTCGATTACATCTTCCTGTACGCCCTCAATAGAGCTGTACTCATGGAGCACACCGCTCATCTCGACTTCAACAACAGCTGCGCCTGGCATTGAGGACAACAGGATACGGCGCAGAGCACTACCGAGCGTGTGTCCGAAACCACGTTCGAGTGGCTCCAGCACAACCTTCGCAGTGCGACTCGCAACCTGGTTGACCTCAATGCTACGTGGCGTTAAAAATTCATTAACTGAATTCTGCATGTATGCCTCTAGTAAGTTAATAGCCAGGGCAGCTGAACTACCCACCGCAAAATACGGGACCTATTTCGAGTACAGCTCGACGATAAGATTTTCATTTATCTCGGCTGAAAGGTCTGTTCGTTCCGGTGTCGACTTAAAGATACCGGTTAGCTTACCAGAATCGACGTCCAACCAACTTACTTCTCCACGGTTGCCAGACAGCTGCATGGCACCCTTGATTCTCAGCTGGTTCCTGGACTTCTCACGAACGCTGATAATGTCGCCAGGCTTTACCTGATAAGACGGGATATTGACCTGCTTGTCATTAACCAAAATCGACTTATGCGATACAAGCTGACGCGATTCTGCGCGAGTCGAGCCGAAACCCATACGGTAAACGACATTATCCAGACGAGACTCCAACAACTGAAGCAGATTCTCACCGGTCGCACCTTTCTGACGGGCCGCAGTATGATAATAGTTGCGGAACTGCTTCTCGAGCACACCGTAGATACGACGAACCTTTTGCTTTTCACGCAGCTGAATGCCGTAGTCTGAAAGACGGCTTCTACGAGCACCGTGCTGACCAGGCGCGGTTTCCATATTGCATTTGCTGTCGAGAGCTCTAACGCCACTCTTCAGAAAAAGGTCGGTGCCTTCACGACGGGAAAGCTTACACTTTGGGCCAATATAGCGGGCCATTCGAAATCTCCTTTGCTCTTAGACTCGACGACGCTTAGGCGGTCTACAGCCATTGTGCGGTATGGGTGTCACGTCAACGATGCTACTAATTTTGTAGCCAATTGCATTCAGGGCTCGAATAGCCGACTCACGACCAGGACCAGGTCCTTTCACCATGACGTCGAGATTCTTCAGGCCGTATTCAGAAGCCGCGTTACCGGCTCTTTCAGCTGCTACCTGCGCAGCAAAAGGCGTGCTCTTACGCGAGCCACGAAAACCTGATCCGCCAGCTGTTGCCCAACTAAGTGCATTGCCTTGGCGATCTGTGATGGTAACAATAGTATTGTTGAATGACGCATGTATGTGCGCCACACCATCGACGACGGTCTTTTTTACCTTCTTACGGGTACGTGTACCTGGTTTTGCCATCTCTAAATTCCAGTTGCTTTACTTGCGAATCGGCTTGCGAGGACCCTTACGAGTTCGCGCATTGGTCTTGGTTCGCTGACCACGAACGGGCAGGCCATGACGATGGCGAATGCCACGAAATGCACCAAGATCCTTCAACCGCTTAATGTTCATCTGCACTTCACGACGCAAGTCACCTTCTACAGCAAACTTCGCAATCTCATTTCTGAGATTGTCTAGCTGCTCCGGAGACAAGTCTCCGATCTTAGTAGACGTGCCAACGCCAGTGCTGACGCACAGTTTCTGTGCTGTTGTCTTACCGATACCATAGATATAGGTAAGCGAGATAACAGCATGCTTATTGTCCGGTATGTTCACACCTGCAATACGCGCCATTGCAATACTCCACATACGCGCCGAAGCGCTGTGCTTAAAAATCAGGGCGCGAAATCATAGCGCCCCTTGATGCCTAATACAAGAAAAACCTAGCCTTGTTTCTGTTTGTGGCGCGGTTCAGCGCTACAGATAACCATCACGGCGCCATTGCGTCGGATGATCTTACAGTTACGGCAGACCTTCTTGACCGAAGCCCGTACTTTCATTGAAACCTCCTTCTGGAACAATACTCATCGTTCCCGAGAGGGAACCTAATCTCTGACCGAGTTAACGCGGAGCGCCACTTCGACCGTAACTTTTCAGATTCGACTTCTTCATGACTGACTCGTATTGATGAGACATCAAGTGAGATTGAACCTGGGCCATAAAATCCATAACAACCACAACAACGATCAGCAGTGAGGTGCCACCAAAGTAGAACGGCACGTTAGCCGCGATGATCAAGAACTGAGGCATCAACGACACAGCCGCTATGTAAAGAGCGCCGAACATTGTCAACCTAGTCAGAACGCCGTCTATATATCGAGCGGTTTGATCACCAGGCCTGATCCCAGGAACGAAAGCTCCAGAGCGCTTCAGATTGTCAGCAACTTCTTTCGGGTTATACATCAGCGCTGTATAGAAGAAGCAGAAAAAGATCACGGCAATCGCGAACAGCACAATATACAAAGGTTGGCTAGGCGCGAGCAGCTGTGAAAACACCTGCAACCACTCCATACCTTCACTCTGACCAAACCACTGACCTATAGAAGCTGGAAACAGCAGGATACTTGAAGCAAAAATCGGTGGGATGACTCCAGCCATATTTACTTTCAAAGGCAGATGGCTGCTTTGCTGTGCGTAAACTTTCCGTCCCTGCTGCCGCCGAGCATAGTTTATCGTGATTCTACGCTGTCCCCTTTCAACGAAAACGATAAATCCGACAATTGCTATTGCGAAAACAGCGATACCGATCAGGGTTAGCACGTTTAGCTCACCCAGCCTGGCCTGTTCGAAGGTCTGACCAATAGCTGATGGGAGACCCGCAACGATGCCAGCGAAGATCAGCAACGATATGCCATTGCCTATTCCGCGCTCGGTGATCTGCTCTCCTAACCACATCAGAAAAACTGCACCTGACACAAACGTGATGACAGCTACAACGTAGAACCCGATGTCCACAGTGAACGTGACACCCTGATTCGCCAAGCCTATGGACATCCCTATAGCCTGGATCGTGGCCAGAACTACGGTACCATAACGCGTATATTGGCTAATCTTTCGTCTACCTGCCTCACCCTCTTTCTTCAACGCTTCAAGTGAAGGCGTCACCACAGTGAGCAACTGCATGATGATCGATGCCGAAATATACGGCATGATCCCAAGCGCAAAAATACTCATCCGCTCAAGTGCACCGCCGGAAAACATATTGAACAAGCTCAATATGGTTCCTTGGTTTTGATCGAACAGCGCAGCAAGTCGGTCCGGATTTATACCCGGAACTGGTATGTGCGCTCCAATTCGATATACCACTAATGCGAGGAAGACAAACAAAAGACGGGATTTAAGCTCTGCAAATCCTTTATTTGCCCCTGCGGGTAACGCGTTCAAATTAGCCATTTACGCCTCGATCGAACCACCTGCAGACTGGATCGCTTCCGCAGCGCCCTTGGTCACTTTAAGACCCTTAATGACTACAGCTCGCGAAATCTCACCAGAAAGAATCACCTTAACCTGCTGCGCTTGCTCGCCAACCAGGCCAGCCGCCTTCAACACGGCAAGATCCACGGTACCGTCAGCCAAGCCGTTGATTTCGTGCAAACGCACTTCCTCAGAAAATCGACCGATTCGCGAAGAGAAGCCGAACTTTGGAAGCCGACGCTGCAGGGGCTGCTGACCGCCTTCAAAACCAGGCTTCACGCCTCCGCCACTTCGGGCCTTGATACCTTTATGACCGCGTCCGCATGTCTTGCCGAGCCCGCTACCGATGCCACGACCAACTCGCTTACGAGCTTCACGTGCACCCTCACCTGGACTAAGAGTATTCATCTTCATGCTACACACCTTCAACTTTCAGCAGATACTGGACTTTATTGATCATGCCACGTACTGCGGGAGTATCTTCCACCTCAACCGAGTGGTTGATCTTTCTGAGGCCGAGACCTTTTACACATGCTCTATGATTCGGCAAGGTGCCAATCACACTTCTTATCAAAGTGACCTTTACTTTATTCATTGGGCTCACCTGTAATTTCTTCAAGCGACTTGCCACGACGGGCAGCAATATCCTCTGGGCTCTGCATAGTCTTGAGACCATTGAAAGTCGCACGGATAACGTTTACCGGATTCGTCGAGCCATAGCACTTCGCCAGAACGTTTTGAACACCAGCCACTTCGAGGACGGCGCGCATGGCACCGCCGGCGATGATACCGGTACCTTCTGAAGCAGGCTGCATGTACACCTTTGATGCGCCATGACGCGCTTTCACAGGATACTGGATGGTTGTACCATCGAGAGAAACGTTGATCATGTTCTTTCTAGCCGCATCCATAGCCTTCTGGATCGCAGCAGGTACTTCACGCGCCTTGCCACGTCCAAATCCAACCTTGCCTTGACCATCGCCTACAACCGTCAATGCTGTAAAACCAAAGATGCGACCACCCTTAACAACCTTGGCAACTCGGTTAACTTGTACCAGCTTTTCCTGGAGCTCAGGTGACTTTTGATCATTTGCCGACATAATTTACCCCTTAGAATTCCAAGCCGTTTTCTCTGGCTGCATCTGCCAGAGCTTTAACGCGACCGTGATATCTGAAACCAGATCGGTCGAAAGCGACTTTAGTAATGCCGGCAGACTTAGCACGTTCGGCAATCAATGCCCCAACTTTAGTCGCGGCGTCTATGTTGCCAGTGCTGCCTGAACGTAACTCCTTATCGAGCGTAGACGCAGAAACAAGCACCCGACTACCATCAGATGTTAACACCTGAGCGTAGATATGCCGCGGCGTCCGATTAACACTCAGGCGTTCTACTTTAAGCTCTCTAATTTTGAAACGCGTCTTCTTCGCACGACGCAAACGAGATGTTTTTTTATCAATCATGACTGCGCCCTACTTCTTCTTAGCTTCCTTAATTGCAACTCTCTCACCAGCGTAACGCACACCCTTGCCCTTGTATGGCTCTGGTGCACGCAGCGCTCTGATCTCAGCTGCAACCTGTCCAATCTTCTGCTTGTCTATACCTTTCAACAAGATTTCAGTCTGCGTCGGCGTCTCAGCAGAAATGCCGTCAGGCAACTGATAGTCGATCGGATGACTATATCCGAGTGAAAGTCCAAGCACGTTACCTTTTGCCTGCGCCTTGTAACCAACGCCTACAAGCTCAAGCTTTCGCTCAAAGCCTTGTGACACGCCTGTTACCATATTATTTACAAGCGAACGCATTGTACCGGCGAGTGCGCGAGATTGCTTCGCTGAATTCGCAGAAGCAAAAATTAACTGATCACCCTCATGCTTTACATCAACAATATGATGAAGAGTGAGCTCCAGCTGCCCTTTGCTACCTTTTATGGCAACATTACTATTATCAATCGTGACAGTAACACCGGAAGGAATCTGTACAGGATTGTTTGCAACTCTAGACATACTATTCTCCTAGAATACAGTACAGATTATTTCACCACCGATACCAGCTGCCCGAGCAGCTCTATCCGTCATGATACCTTTCGAAGTTGAGACGACCGAAACACCGAGCCCAGCATTCACTTTCGGCAACTCGTCGGCTGCTCGATATTGTCTGAGACCAGGGCGACTAACGCGCTTGATCGTTTCGATAACCGGCTTGCCTTCGAAGTACTTCAGCTCGATGTTAAGCACTGGTTTAATGTCGCCTTCTACAGTGAATTCGGCGACGAAGCCTTCATCCTGGAGCACCTTTGCCAAAGCAAGCTTCATCTTGGATGAGGGCATGCTAACCGATGACTTTTCTGCCATCTGGGCATTACGAATTCGCGTTAACATATCCGCGATAGGATCTTGAATACTCATTACTAACTCCGCGTTTGAGTTGTGCAGCTAAAAGCTTACCAACGTTTCCCGACTACCAGCTTGCCTTGGTCAGACCGGGCACATCTCCGCGCATGGCTGCTTCTCGAAGCTTGATGCGTGACAATTTAAACTTCCTCAAAACTGCATGAGGACGACCAGTCATCTGACAGCGGCGCTGAATCCGAACAGGTGAAGAATCCCTCGGTAGCTTCTGAAGCTGCTTTTGGGCTTCCCACTTCTGGTCGTCAGAAGACTCTGGACTACTGATAGTGTCTTTTAGCGCCGCACGCTTCGCAGCATACTTTGCAACGGTCTTTTCACGCTTCAGCTCACGCTGAATCATACTTTTCTTAGCCATCAGCAAATTACCTATTTTCTGAACGGAAAACTGAACGCATTGAGCAAAGCTCTGCCTTCTTCATCCGTCTTAGCTGTTGTAGTAATCGTGATATCAAGGCCACGGACTTTATCGATCTTGTCGTACTCGATTTCGGGGAAAATAATCTGCTCTTTTACACCCATAGAGTAGTTGCCCCGACCGTCGAACGACTTCGGATTTAACCCTCGAAAGTCGCGTACGCGTGGAATTGAAATATCAACCAAGCGCTCAAGAAACTCCCACATACGGTCATTTCTCAGCGTCACTTTGCAGCCGATAGGCATGCCTTGACGAATTTTGAATCCTGCCACCGATTTACGAGCATTTGTGATGACAACTTTCTGACCCGCGATCTTCTCAAGTTCAGCTGCAGCAATTTCAACCTGCTTTTTGTCACCAACGCCTTCGCCGACACCCATGTTCAGTGTGATCTTCTTAACGCGGGGCACTTCCATGACATTTTTGTACGACATTTCTTTCATCAATGCCGGTACAACCTGGTCACGATAGACTTCCTGATACCTAGCCATGTGTTCGCTCTCTAACTCTTCAGCTCTTGCTGATCGGATTTGAAGATGCGGACCTTCTTGCCGTCATCGAGTATTTTGAAGCCTACGCGATCCGCTTTTCCTGTTGCACTATTGAAGGCAGCAACGTTCGAAGCCTGTATAGGGGCTTCCTTTTCAACTATGCCACCCGCAACGCCGAGGTTTGGATTCGGCTTTGTGTGTTTCTTGATCATGTTAACGCCAGAGACCACGACACGACCATCAGCTTGGACAGCTCTGACAGTTCCCCGCTTACCCTTATCTTTACCCGCGATAACAATCACTTCATCATTTTTTCTTAACTTTTTCATTGCGACCCCTACAAAACTTCTGGAGCGAGAGAGATGATCTTCATGAACTTCTCACCCCTAAGCTCTCGTGTTACAGGCCCAAAAATTCGCGTACCGATTGGCTCTTCCTTTTGATTCAGAAGAACTGCAGCATTGCCGTCGAATCGAATAATAGAGCCATCTGGACGACGAACACCTTTACGTGTGCGAACGACAACCGCCTTTAATACCTGACCTTTCTTGACTTTGCCTCGCGGAATCGCCTCTTTGACGGTTACCTTGATGACATCGCCAATCCTGGCATAGCGACGGTGCGAGCCGCCTAATACCTTAATACACATGACTCGACGGGCACCGCTGTTGTCGGCTACGTCCAGCTCACTTTCTGTCTGAATCATTGGACTACTCCAAAACCTTAGTTAAGACGCTTAGACCCGCTTCGCGCGCTCGAGCACCTGTACAAGCCGCCAAGATTTATTCTTGGATATTGGCCTGGACTCTTGAATCTGAACCACATCACCGATGTGGCATTCATTCTGCTCATCATGTGCCTGTAGCTTTGTTGAACGCTTAACATACTTGCCGTAAAGAGGATGCTTGACCTTGCGCTCAATAAGTACAACGACAGACTTATCCATCTTGTCGCTGACGACCCTGCCAGTCTCTGTACGAACTGTCTTCTCTGCCGCAGCCATCATTTACCTGCCTTCTGATGTATAACTGTTTTGACCTGAGCGATGCTCTTACGAGTTTCGCGAAGCAAATGTGTCTGGGCGAGTTGGCCAGTTGACTTCTTCATCCGAAGGTTGAACTGGTCTTTAAGGAGCTCCATAAGCTTCCCTTGTAACTCTTCCTGAGACAAATCTTTCAGTTCTGCTATTTTCATGTCTACATCACCGTTCTGGTAACGAAGGTCGTCGCGATCGGCAGCTTGGCTGCAGCGAGGGTAAACGCCTCTCTTGCAAGATCTTCTGACACGCCTTCCATTTCATACAGGACTCTACCAGGCTGAATTTCAGCGACCCAGTATTCTACTGCACCCTTACCCTTACCCATTCTCACTTCAAGCGGCTTCTTGCTGATTGGCTTGTCTGGGAAAATACGAATCCAGATTTTGCCGCCTCGCTTGATTTTTCGAGTAATGGTTCGTCGGGCCGCCTCAATCTGACGAGAAGTTATTCGGCCACGTGCCGTAGCTTTCAGACCGTATTCACCAAAACTGACCTTGGCACCACGTGTAGCAAGACCAGTATTACGGCCTTTAAACATTTTTCTGAATTTAGTACGTTTGGGCTGCAGCATGTTATGCCCTCTCTTGTTTGGAAGACTTCTTACCGGCTGCCGCTGCTTCTGCACGAATCTGGGCTATACCGCCTAGAATTTCGCCTTTGAAGATCCAGACTTTCACACCGATAACACCATAGGTGGTATGTGCTTCATGGGTCGCGTAATCGATATCAGCTCTCAAGGTATGGAGAGGCACACGACCTTCTCTATACCATTCTGTACGAGCAATCTCAGCACCACCGAGACGGCCTCCGACCTGAATCTTTATGCCCTTCGCACCCTGACGCATAGCATTCTGCACAGCACGCTTCATGGCGCGACGAAACATTACGCGTCGCTCAAGCTGGCTCGCCACACCGGCGGCAACAAGTTTCGCATCCAGATCTGGCTTGCGAATTTCTTCGATATTCAGATGAACGGGAACGCCCATCAAAGCGCCAATTTCTGAGCGCAGCTTATCTACGTCCTCACCCTTCTTACCAATCACGATACCTGGGCGGGCAGTGTGAATGGTAATTTTGGCATTTTGAGCAGGTCGCTCAATAATGATCTTGCTCACAGAAGCTCTTTCAAGCTTCTTCATGAGGTACTCACGAACACGAATGTCAGTAAGCAGATTATCAGCGTAGTGCTTCTTGTCTGCGTACCAAACCGAATTATGCTCTTTAACGATTCCGAGTCGGATACCGACTGGATGAACTTTCTGTCCCATTTTCGTCTAAGCCTCCGCGACCTTGATAGTGATGTGGCAGGTACGCTTAAGAATACGATCTGCACGTCCTTTGGCCCGAGGCTTAATTCGCTTCATAACTGGGCCTTCATCAACAAACACCGTTGATACTTTCAGCTCATCCACATCAAGCCCCTCGTTGTGCTCAGCGTTTGCTATCGCTGACTCGAGAACCTTTTTAACGATATGCGCTGCCTTTTTCGGGCTAAACGTAAGCACGTCTAACGCCTCTTCAACACCCTTTCCTCTGATCAGATCAGCCACCAAACGGGCTTTCTGAGCAGAGAGGCGGGCGCCTGCTAATTTAGCTGCTACTTCCACCATCCTTCTCCTCTACCGTTTGGCTTTCTTGTCTGCCACGTGGCCTTTGAAGGTGCGTGTGGCAGAAAATTCGCCCAATTTATGCCCGACCATATCTTCGGTTACATACACTGGAACATGTTGCCGGCCGTTGTGAACAGCTATCGTCAAGCCAACCATTTCCGGGAAGATGGTTGAGCGACGTGACCAGGTCTTGATCGGTTTTTTATCTTTAGTTTCATTAGCCGCTTCAACCTTCTTAAGCAAATGCAGGTCGATGAACGGTCCTTTCTTCAATGAACGTGGCACGATTTAACTCCTACTTTGCTTTACGGCTGCGGATAATCATCTTATCCGTACGCTTGTTCTTTCTGGTCTTGTATCCCTTAGTAGGCACGCCCCATGGGGTTACTGGGTGCTTACCAAAGTTACGTCCCTCACCACCACCGTGTGGGTGGTCAACCGGGTTCATGACCGTACCGCGCACTGTCGGGCGAACGCCAATCCAACGCTTCGCACCAGCCTTGCCGTAAACCTTCAGGTTATGCTCGGAGTTACAAACTTCCCCTAGAGTAGCCCGGCACTCAGACAGCACCTTGCGCATTTCGCCTGACTTCAGACGAAGGGTTGCGTAAACACCCTCTCTCGCGACCACCTGCGCTGATGTACCAGCACTGCGGATCATCTGAGCACCCTTGCCAGGCTTCAGCTCAATACAATGCACAACGCTACCAACGGGAATGTTGCGGAGCGGCAAACAACTACCCGACCGAATCGGTGCATCTTCACCATTCTGAATGGTATCGCCCGCTTTTAGCCCCTTACTGGCAACAATGTACCGCTTGTCACCATCAGCGTAAGCTACCAAAGCAATATGCGCTGATCGATTCGGATCATACTCAAGCCGCTCGACGACCGCGGGAACACCATCTTTATTGCGCTTAAAATCAATAACGCGATAGAGACGCTTATGACCACCGCCCTGGTGCCGCACAGTTATGCGCCCAGTATTATTACGGCCACCTTTCTTGGTGAGCGTTTCAGTCAACCTGGCTACAGGTGCACCTTTATGGAGATCGTGATTAACCACTTTAACCACATGACGCCGACCAGCCGACGTCGGCTTAGTTTTTAGAACTGGCATATAAACCCCTTATTCGACGTCAGCGAATTCAATTGTCTGCCCTTCAGCAAGGCGAACATAAGCCTTTCTGACAGCTGACTTCTTTCCAATACCACGAGCCGTCCGCTTGGTCTTACCCTTGATGGTAACGACCTGAACAGCCTTAACTGAAACTTTAAACAACGCCTCCACTGCCTGCCTTACCTCAGCCTTGGTAGCATCGGGTGCAATCTTGAAGGTAACCTGGTTGTTAAGTTCAGCGATACGGGTGGCCTTCTCCGAAACATGAGGACCAAGCAGCACCTTATACAATCTTTCGCGAATCATCCCAGCATCTCCTCTATCTTCTTGATCGCCGATACCGTGACGACGACCTTTTCGCAGTTAATGAGGCTCACCGGGTCAATTCCTTGCGCATCGCAGACATAGATACGCGGTATATTGCGCGAAGCAAGATACAACTTTTCATCCATTTCTTCGGTGATAATCAAAGCGTTGCTGATACCCATATTCTGAAGCTTCTCAGCAAACTGCTTAGTCTTGTGCGTATCAGGCGAAACCGACTCAACAACAAGCAGACGATCCTGCCGAACAAGCTCAGACAAAATAGCCTGCATTGCAGCTCGGTACATCTTCTTGTTAACTTTCTGACTGTGGTCGCGCGGCCGGGCTGCGAATGTAACGCCACCCCCTCGCCAGATAGGACTACGGATTGTACCAGCTCGGGCACGACCAGTACCTTTTTGCCGCCACGGCTTCTTACCGCCACCGCTAACATCTGATCGCGTCTTCTGAGCCTTTGTACCTTGACGTGCTCCCGCCAAGTAAGCGGTAACTACCTGATGAACCAGATCCTGGTTAAATTCTCTACCGAAAGCCTGGTCGGATACGGCAAGCGCTTCTGCGCCTTGAACATTCAATTGCATCTGCGCCCCCTATCCCTTCTTGTTGACTGCTTTAACAGCAGGCTTAACAATAACGTTACTACCGACAGCACCGGGCACGGAGCCCGACACGAGTAACAAGTTACGCTCCTCGTCAACTCGAGCCACTGTAAGACTCTGGACAGTAATTTGCTTATTACCAAGCTGTCCGGCCATTTTCTTTCCCTTGAAGACCTTTCCAGGAGACTGGTTTTGACCAATCGATCCAGGAGCACGGTGAGAAAGTGAGTTGCCGTGCGTAGCGTCCTGCATGGAGAAGTTCCAGCGCTTAATAACGCCAGCGAAACCCTTGCCCTTGGAAACGCCAGTCACGTCCACGGATTGGCCAGGCGCAAAAATCGACACGCGAACTTCATCACCGGCGCTGAAGCCTGAGATCTCTTCGGAGCTAATGCGGAACTCATCAAAACGCGCTGCGGGCTCCACGCCAGTTTTGGCGAAGATACCTGCCTCGGGCTTATTGAGCCGAGAAGGCTTCTTTGAACCAGAAGCCACTTGAACTGCCGTGTAACCATCAACTTCCAGGGACTTCACCTGGGTGATGACATTCTTCGACACTTCGATGACAGTAACGGCTGTCGCCGTACCGTCTTCCAGAAACAAACGAGTCATGCCAGCCTTACGGCCGACTAAACCAATTGCCATTTTTCACCTCTTAGTGTACGGGGCTAACCCTCTATGGCCACAATATGTGTTACACCAATGAAGCGGGATATTGCTATCCCTATCTATTAACCGAGACTGATTTGAACATCAACTCCGGCCGCAAGATCTAACTTCATCAGCGCGTCTACGGTCTTTTCCGTAGGCTCGACAATATCGAGCAATCTTTTATGTGTTCGTATTTCGTATTGATCTCGCGCATCTTTGTTGACGTGCGGCGAAATAAGAATCGTGAATCTCTCGTGCTTCGTTGGCAACGGGATTGGGCCGCGAACTTGCGCTCCAGTCCTTTTAGCCGTATCGACAATTTCCTGAGTAGATTGATCAATCAGGCGATAGTCGAAAGCCTTGAGTCGAATTCTGATCGTTTGGCTTTGCATTTGTACTCTCCGACACAATAGGCAGGCATCCACCCATCGAAAAAGGAGCCGCATTGTAAGCGCGGCTTTTCACACTGTCAACCTGATTCCTGCAGGAAGTCATCAGTCAGGTCTAATAAAAAAGGGGGCCAAGCCCCCTTTCAGTTGCGTACCGATCCTAAAGTTTATTCAATAACCTTAGAAACAACGCCCGCGCCTACGGTCCTGCCACCTTCACGAATCGCAAAGCGCAGACCGTCTTCCATCGCAATTGGATGAATGAGACTGACCTTCATCTTGACGTTGTCGCCAGGCATTACCATTTCAACACC
>DEMD01000009.1:0-145611 GCA_002354735.1 Gammaproteobacteria bacterium UBA2679
CGTCGACTTCGAGATCGCGTTCAACGAGTAGCTTTTTCAGCCGAATATTTTCATCGCGGAGCGTCTTCAGCTCTTTGACGTCGGAGACCTGCATGCCATCTTGCAATCTTTTTGGGGGGCGGCAGGCGCTAGCTATTTAAGGATGACCTTCCCCTACAAATCAGTCCAAGCGATAGACATTCAATTTCCCTGTTGTATCAACCGCCATCAACCGGCTGCCGTCCGAGTTTGCGTCAAAAATACGAGTCACGCTTGGAGCATTTAGCATAGACTTCAGCTTGATAGAGGATGGATCTGCAATGTCTAGAACCAATATTGCCTTTGACGCGTCACTGTAGAGAAAAGCGGATACGTCGCGAACGACGATATTGGATTGATCCTCAATAGCGCCCACCAAGCAATTGTCCTCTGTAGCTGGGGAACAAACCTTAAGAGGCGGGATGGTCAGTCTGTCTAGTATAAGTGGATTGCGGCGATCGCTAATATCGAAAGTTGCCACTTCGTTACCTCTCAGGACTGCCACGGCAACTCTGCTTCCAGCTCCCTGGTAATCCATATCAACAACAGAATATGGAAAATCAATTTCCTCGCGGAGGGCTGATTGTGGATAATAATAGAGCAACTGGTCTGTTTCCCTTGTGAAGTCTTTATATACCACACCATAGAACTCGCCCTCTCCGAGTGAGGAAAGTTCGACCCTTTCCATCGTTTCAACGCTTAACAACGGATATGTTTGAAAATCTGTTACCCTTGGAAGCGCTGGGTCTTCGACGTTAACGAAATAGATCGAATGCCCTCCGCCCTCACAGCGAAAGTGACCGCATGAATCCGGCTGTTTAAGAACTTTCACAACGAGAAAATCGCCACTGACGTTACAATCACTCACAGATTCCATTTTGAAGGGAGCTCCCGGCTGTGCTTCCACAAATTCTTCTTCAGATATGATGGTAGTGACCGGCCGATAAATTGAACCGATTTCTACATCTTCAATACAACTGTAAATGAGTCCGCTCTGCTCTGTGGATCTGTTCATCACCATCCGACCGTCTACCAGATTTTCGTCTGAGCTAAATAAAGTGGTCGATATCTCATCAGCGCCTTCCAAACGGTGACTGACTAGAACCATATCATCTTGGGTGTATTGCGCGTCTACGACAGAACCCTCGGTGATAAAGTCGGAATGCAATACGCCTATTTTCTCGAGCTGTTCGTCACTGGGGTCGCTGGCGTCGTCCCCGCACGCCCCTACCATGCTTATGATGAAAGCCAGGGACACGGAATAGGCGAATCTGTAAGAGGCGCGATGCTGCATATGTGTTCTCACTAAAGGTGTGACTGGCGCTCTCATTTGGCTGATGAGCTTGTTTTACGTTGGCGGAGGCGGAGGCGCAGCCTCCTGTATAAGTTAGCCGATCGAAAAACATTAAGTAGAAGATATTTGTGGAAAGGGTCGATGCCCTGCACCTGCTTGACGCTCTCCGTCCATTGCACGCGCTTCACGTATTGCAGAACTTCAAAGCGAGAACGCTTGTGATATGCGCTTTTTAAGATTGTCGAAGCTGAAGGAACGTTTTGTCTGTCAAAGTTGGCGCCGTAGCCGAGCCCATCCTGTTGGGGCATAGAGAGAAAAGCTCTAACCAAATCATTTGAGGGTGAAGACGCGAGGTTTCCCCAAACCGCCATGCTCTTCGAGTGAAGTTGCTCTGCTGTGAGAGACAGCATTCTGATGGGCTCGGCGAAGGCTTTGGCTGCAGATACAACTCCAGCCTGAAAGCCTGGAATAAATGACGCCTCTGGGCTGGCGTGAGTAGCATTAGGTTGGCGCTTGGGTAAAATCACGCCCTCCGCGTCTTCGAAATAGCTCATGACGGAGCCACTCTCTGGAGTACAAAGAAACTCAAGCGCCGCGAAAGATTCGTACAGTCTGCTGTATTCGATAGATTGACGTTCATCAAAGCCATAGGCAACTTTTGTGACGTTCTCTGGCTGAGGGTTGATAAACTTCCGAATTCCGAGATACACGCAGGTAAATTCGGTTGAGGGGACTAATTTGGCGATATTATCAGCTATCGTCCCGCGCCAGCCCACATCGATAAGAGCTGCTCTGTCGACAGACGTTAGGCCTTTTTGTTCAAGATATTTTGCGAGCAGCTTCTTGTTTTGCTTAACCGCCTCCACCGCTGCCTCATGAAATTGGGTGTCCTCAAAAAGGGCCAGCAGGCGCTGATCCTCTGCGGGATTTGGAATCACTTCCCCTTTGGTAAAGCCTAGTGTTGCAATAAGTGAGGAGAAATGTTCAATGTTTAGGCCGACGAGCTCGAAAAGACCCTGTAGACCCTGGACAGAGTGCAGTCGCCAGATATTCATAAACTCATCGACGTTGATCGAGTCAAGCAATGCGGGATAGGTCGACAGTCTGCTCACTTCAAGTAGTTCGATTTGTGGCAGCGGCAAGCCGGCAAAGGTCCGATCGGGGAAGGTGGCTTCGAAAACCTGCTGGAAAAACTCGCCTTCCCTCGTTAGGAAATAAATTACGTCGACATTATTCGCGAGCGCTTTTTCGGCAACGAACAATGCAAATCCTATGAAAAGTTCTGCCGCTCGATAACCTGCTAAAGCTGTTTCCTCAGCGGGAGATGAATCTGGCTCAAGCTTGTGCGCCGGGAATCTAAAGGACTGGGGAAAATTAAGAAAAACCTCTTCTTTCTTAAGCCTTGCCGAATGCCCTCTCTCTGGCTCATAGTGGATTGTAGTAATACCGTACCGCTTAGCCGACTCAATATCCGAATAGAAGTTATCGCCAATATGTAGGTGGTCGCCTGGCGCCACATTGAACCTTTCATGTACAAACTCGTAGAATCTTCCGGAGCGCTTATTCAAGCCATGGTCGCACGAAACAAAACCGCTGCTGAAGTAATTCGCTAATCCTTTCGCCTCCAATAGGCGTTGGATTATTTCAGCACCAATATAGAAATCGGAGAGATAGACGAACTGTTCGGCCTCTATTTCGCTCAGGAGTTGTAGGATATCCTCGTCAACGTAGGAATATTCGAGCTCGAACAGGAACTCCTGGTTTACGACGCAGTCGATATCCGTCGCAGGCAGAGTGTCTTCCGGCCTCTGCAGCGCCCTTGCAAGCCACAGCCTCACTACATCGGCGATAGCGTACTCGTTGTCATGCCCCTGTGCTACAGCAGCTTCAGCGAGCTCGCTTTCAACTTGCAGGCGTTGTTCATATAGTTGATCTGGGGAAAGCGACTGGGGCTTCTTTCCAATACCAAATCGGTAGTAACAGTATAGCGCCGTGTGCTTCTTGACGAATTCCGGATGACATTTTCGCCGAAGGAGGGTGTCCCAAATGTCTACCGTGACAAGTTTATACATCTGTCAGTAGACCTTTTTGGCTGGCGATATAATTTCCATAACCGCTTCTATCCCTTTAAATATGCGGAATAGCCCAGGCGGTAGACGAGCGGCCATCTGGGAAATCTTATGCCTAGGCATCGTCCGTACCTTTATTTCCAGGCGCAGCCTTTCTTCCGCTTCGTATTTTTGAAAAGAGGCTTTGGTTGCTTCTTCGAACACAGCTCTGTCGACCATGGGGCCTGAACTTACCTTAAGTACCCATTCCGCAAACTGAGCAGAAGCAGACTCCCAGGAAGGCCATTCGGCAGCCGTCTTTAGTGCACCTTCCTTGAGCTGCTTCAAGATGCTTGGTTCAGAGATGAGCTGCCGAATGGCGGCTACAGCGCCCTCCAAATCACCAGTTCGCACAACTCTGGCATTGTCGCCATCCACTATATACTCATCATGCCCAGTAACATCGAAGACGACAGCCGTTCCGCCACAATGAAACATTTCAAGTGGTGGGCCGAACATCCCTTCGACCGTGCTCAGCTTAATTAATACATCGCATGACCTGTAGATATCAGCTGTCTTCGCCATATGGACTCTAGAGAAGACTTTTCTTACGTTAGGAAGCCACTTGAACGGTATAGGTGTTCCTGTAAGCACCCAGATATCCTGAGCCCCTGCTTCGCGTGCAAGCTTGACTGCCAGGGCCGTATTTTTGAATCTAACCCCGAAATGTCCTTCAACTAAAATACGAGGTTGTTTGAGAGCAATTCCATTGCGCCCAGGTGAACGGGGATGATAGATATCCTTTCGGATCCCGTTTTTAATGAGCGCAGCTGTGTGTCCATGCTCCGCCGCAAGATACTCCCTAATCCAGGTGGCTTCGGTCGCATAGCTTAACGGGAATTTATAGGTTGACTCGACAAGCTCTCTCAGAGGCTTTTCTTCCTCCGGGTAGAACTTGGTCTCGATTGATTGGACGAAATAGGCATAATGCGTGGCAGAAAAATTGTGTAGTTCAAACACTGTTTTCCACCAAGTGGCTATTACTAAGTCGAAGCTACTACTTTTAGCGGCCTCAATGGGAACACACTCAAGCTCTAACGCCTCGTCATGCCAGGCTCGAGTGCTGTCGTCGAATGCTTCTTGAATTGCAAGAGTTACATCATGGCCCGCCTTCTTGAGAAAGCTGGCATGCTGTAGGATCACATAGGTGCCTCCACTAATCGCAATCGATCCTACCAAAAAACAAATCTTCATTTCTGAAGTCCTCGTGCAAGAGCGTATAAACGGGCGACGAATCTGAAAGAATTATCGTGTACCGTCTTGTAGGGCCAGAAACCTAGTTCGCCTTTCACCTTTCCGTTAAACAGGCGCACGACAAACGTCAGTCGCGAGATCAAAGACCGCTCACGCTTGGAGATAAAAGTAGAGCGTTCAAAGACGCCGAAATTTTCTACGTGGAAGACAGAGGAGAACCACTGAAGTTCCGCCTGCCGGGGCCTGAAAACCATGCGTGCGTGCATGCGAGCAACTAGGGCGTCGAAATAATGGAGTTCGGAAGTGGGTCGCTCGCGAAGGACATGACAAAGTTCTTCAAATCTCCGAACCATGTGCCGCTGGACCGGCATTATTTTGTCGCGGACAAGCAACTCTTCTTCGAACTCTCCAATCACAGGCTGAGCCCCATCTTCGTTAATTTGGTAGGAAGCGACGGACCCATGGTCGGCAGCTAACACGACCTCGAAGACCGCTCTGTTTTCGTTAAAGATACCAAATTTTTTGGACTTTCCATCTACAGATGAGAACAGCAAACCCTTCTTGATATTCCAAGCGCTTGCACTGCCCTCTGCGACTAAACCAACATACATTCCGGTAAGCTTTATCTGTGGCTTAACATCGCTGTTGCGGAACAAATTCGCTAAGTTGTCCTGAATGGTGCCCTTCCACCCAACATCCACGACCAAAATATGCTCCGGCAGGGCTCCTCCAGAAAGCGCCCTCAGATAACTTAAGAAAGCTGCTTGCCGGTGCCTACGCTCCTCTTCATAGAGCTTCTGAAAGGCAGGCGAAGCAATCATCCGCCGAAATATCGTGCTGGATGGAAAGTCTGTAATTCGAATGTTGAGATCTTCTGGAGAAAGACCCAGCTCATTTCCGAGGGAAGGAAGCGATTTTTCGAGCCCTAAGCTCGACAGGAACTCACTAGCCGAGATATGTATATACTGCCTGAACAGCGTGTCAAAAGTTTCCTCCCCAAGCGGAGCAAGGGATGGTAATAATGTGGAGCGCCTCGACACAAGCAGGTACTTTGACTCGATTGGCTTCAGCCCCAAAATGCTCTGATATAGATTAAACATCTCCATGAGAGGCTGGCCTTCGCGCGCCAAGAAATAGACAGAGGTTGCACCGGCGCAACGAAGTTCCTCATATAGACTCTTCATAAATGACAACAACGAAAGCGAAAGTTCAGGGAACACGTCGTCATCGCTCTTCGCTTGGAGGATGCGCTCAAAATCAAGAGAGACCGAGCTGGAATTCAGCGCTGCAATTGTAGCTTTACTCATCAATTAGCTCCGAAGAGCTTTCGCACTCGGCTTTTAACACGGACGGAGAGCCGCTCTTGCTGTCGCTTCTGTTCCTCTGCAAATTCCCGCTCCCGCTCCTCGATAGTTCGCCTTTGGGATTGAATAACCTCATCCCTTTCTTTGATCATAGCTTCCATCTTTTCCACGACGAGCCACCGATCCTCTAACATCTTAGCCTGGCTCGCAATAACCTCATTCAACTGCTCTATTCTGGGCTGTTGCTGTAGAATCGCATGCTGTCTAGCTATTATTTCATCCCGCTCCTGAATTAGTAGCTCTTGAGAATGTAAAGCCTGGGCCCGCTCAAGAATTAGCCACTTCCAGTTCTGCTCTGCATGACGAGCCAGCTGATTCGCTGGGCGTTCGAACCGCTCGGATGACCATCTCAGCGCACGGACGCACCTGACAGCTGAATCCAGAAACTCTACGCCAACGATGATTGGGAATTGTTGGGGGTATTCAATATCGCCCAAAAACTCTGTCGCCGATGATTGTACAAGACTGAAAGCTCTTTCAACTCCGCGCTTCCAGTGTGCACGGGCCTGTAACAAGTCATCGTTGGAGGCAGCAATACAGCCTGCTTCGTAGGCGGCATCAACGATTTTGGTCCCGAGAGAGGGGTGGAAGTCGCTAATATCGCTTGAGCTCACGGAAGTGAGGCAGGCAAGCGCTTCTTTGCGATCTCCTTTCGACAGAAGCAACTGACCCAATAGATAGGAAAGCGATATTTGCCACCGCTTCTGATGAGGGCTCATGCGGATGCGTGCTAAAACCTCATGCAGCCGTTGTATGGCTGCTTCAACGACTGAAGCCTGCGGATTGGGCTGTGCAATTAACTGATAGCCCTGCACGGCTAGTGCTGCGGCTTCATCAGCGAAACCATGGTTATCGCTATTCGAAAGCACCTCTTCTGCGATAATTTTCAACACACTTGCGTTTCGTATTCGGAAGGGGAACTCCACCATCGA
Organism: Gammaproteobacteria bacterium UBA2679; assembly: GCA_002354735.1. Taxonomy (GTDB): domain Bacteria; phylum Pseudomonadota; class Gammaproteobacteria; order Pseudomonadales; family Oleiphilaceae; genus Allohahella. The sequence goes on from DEMD01000009.1 coordinate 6,911, forward strand.
GCGCACTAGCCACGGGTTTCGATAAGCAGCTTCAAACTCAAGCAGTTTTGGCGGATTATGGCTTTCACCATATACGGTCTCACGGTAGGAAAGATGCGCCTTAACCGGATCTTTAACCGCCGTGATAAGCCACCACTCGCTATCAGGTAGGTCCTGGGCATCTTCCGAAAGCTTTCGGAATTTTCGGGGCCGTGGTTTCCAGGTGTCCCCCTCAAGTCGCACCTTACAGCCGCTGGCGATCTGCTGGTAAATATCTTCTATCAGGAAATGCTCAGCTACTTCCTCTTTCAATCTCGGAAGTGTATAGACATGATAGTGATAGGGGTTCGGATCTTCGCCCGTCTCATCACTCCAGTCGTTCGGCACGCTCGCCAGGAGACGGCCGCCGGGAGAGAGAAGACGATGAAATTCTGCCAATAATGCTTTTGGATCCTTGACATGCTCAAGCGTTTCGAAGGACGTGATAAAGTCGAAATGGCCGTCTGGGAACTGCGCCAGGCACTCTGGTAAGAACCCCTCCTCGTACTTCAGCCGTTCTAGTCCTTCACTGAAATTCGCTGAGGCATAGCGGATTGCGTACTCGCTTCCGTCGATACCCACTATCTCAGCCGCTTCGCTGAGATGACGCAGTAAATGCCCGCCGTAGCCTAAACCACAAGCAGCGTCTAATACCCGGTCACCCGTTCTGATGTATCCAGCCGCCCATCGGTAGCGTACCAAGTGCGCATCCGATCGCTCGCCCACCTCGCGCAGCATATCCATGTGAAGATCGCGCTCTTCAGCGAGCGCCTCAAGTGGATATGTTGCGACTGCGTTAGCAGGAATCTTCTCGAGGAGAATCTGCAGCCTTCCCCAGTCATGCTGAAGAGTTTCATATGAGCCTTCCGTCAAGTACTCCGGATGCTTTCGCCAACCTGCCAGCAGGCACTGCTCCTCCCACCAACTTCGGTCTTGCGTTATAGTCTGGGGTGTCGGGTTTCTATCGTCATTACGTGAAAAGATGAGGATGCAAGACTTTCTGGCGATGCGCTGCATTTCCCGTAAAGCCACTCCTACATCGTTTTCATTCAGAAAATGCAAAACATCGCGGGCAACTACTGTATCGAAGGATGAATCTTCGAACGGAAGCTGCAAAACCGATGCTTCAGAAAAACGTCCGGGCACCATGGCCGATGCTTGGTTTACTGCGACCGAGGAAATGTCCACCCCATGGGCATCAGCTCCCCCCATAATGAGGGCGCGAACCAGCTGACCACGGCCTGCGCCGACGTCAAGAACCCTTCCGTACCCCCCGATCCGAATGATCTCTTTTGCGTCGCTTGCCAGGTTCGCGGACGGCGCTAGTTCAGGCGCCTTCTGCCAGAAATCATCAAACAGGTTTTTTAAGTCAATGCTTTTATTCATTCGACATACAGCTCGTTGCTTTCATTTCCAAATCTGCCACCCCGCCGAAAAAATTCTCATCCCGGTTCACAAGTACCTGGAAGAAAGCAGCTTCGTCTCGCCAATGGAGAATACGTTGGTTCATGTAGTCAGGGGTGGCTTCGTAAGAGATGGTAGATTGGATTTCGTACAGATTTACGCCTAGCCTGCACACACAGGTAAATTGCACCCGGAAACGCTGCCCTGCGCCAAAAGACTTATCCCAGAACGTGTCAGCTTCTGGATTAGAGGCTAGTTTTTTCATATCTTGATTCAACGTGCCCCAAGAATAGATTTTAACGCCTTCCTTGTTTCGAATTCTCAACCCGACATTCAATTTTGTGAGAGCTATTGTCGAGCAACATTCCACTTCGATACATATGAGCTCTCCGGGATAGAAGACGTTGCACGCCTCTCCTTCGGCATTCAAGGTCCTCACTAGGAGCACCTTCGCGGCCGCATCTCCGAATTCATTCGCTTTAAGCGCATATCCTAAATCAGTCGCCGATGAGACTGAGGGATGATCCGTTGCACCCTCTTTTGATTCGCTGTGGACTGACTCCAAGGGTTGGTTTTCGTGAGATACAACCTCGCCCGCACGCGCGATTTCAGCCGTGAGACTAGAGAAATACAGTGCCTCTTCTTGATGTAGTTGTTTGCGATACTCGAGTACCACCTCCGAACTGAGGCCTTGCTTTACTAGTCGACCCTCTTTGAGGAGGATGGCTCTGTTTGTAAGGGTTCGGACGCTTTCCTGGTCGTGTGAAACGAAGAGCAGAGTAACTCCATCGCTGTGCAACTTTTCAATTCTCTGAAAGCATCGCTTTTGAAAGAGGGCGTCTCCAACAGCTAGCGCCTCATCAACTATAAGAATATCCGGCTCAATCTGCACCTGAACGGCAAAAGCAAGTCTGACAAGCATGCCGCTGGAATAGGTTTTGACCTGCTGCTCCAAGTGCTGACCGATGTCCGCAAAACTGGCAATCTTATCGAACTTTTCGTCTATCTGCTCTTTCGACAGCCCTAGGAGCGCTCCGTTTAAATAAACGTTTTCACGCCCCGTGAACTCGGGGTTGAAGCCCGACCCAAGTTCCAGAAGAGCTGCTATCCGTCCATTCGTCACAGCCGTTCCAGTTGTTGGCGAAAGGATGCCCGTCACTATCTGCAGCAAGGTGCTTTTCCCGGACCCATTTCTGCCGATTATGCCAACCGACTCACCTTTCGCTATCTCGAAATTGATATCGTCTAACGCCCAGAACTCTTTATAGAAATTTTTGGGTTGACGTCCGGCCATGCGGTTCAGTCGAGGGAGGAAAAACTGTTTCAATCGATCGTGGGGCCGATCGTACAGCTCATAACGCTTGCTCACATTGCTGACACTAATGGATAGCTGTTCATCAAAGGACATCGGCAAAGCCCTTGCGCGTTTTCTGGAACCAGTACAACCCTGCCATGGCGACGAAAGCGCTCGCCGCAGTATCAAGCATCAAGCGTGGGAGAGAGGGCAAATTTCCCCAGATCAATACTGCTCTTGTATCCTCAACAGCAAGTGTTAGCGGATTCAATACCAACCAGCTCTGCATGGGCTCTGGGAGCGCAGAGAGAGGGAAAAAAATCGGAGACAGGAAGAGTAAAGCTGTGGTTATCATCGCTATGATATGAGACACGTCTCGTATATAAACTCCAATTGACGCTAGAAACCATGATACCCCTAAGGCTTTTAGTAGCAGTGGCAGAATGACTAGAGGAAAGAAGAGAGACGTGACAGGCGGAAGCCCCTCAAGAATCAGATAGAAGCCTACCCAAATGCCAAGGGCGATGCTTAGGTTGATTAATGAGGACCCGAGACTCACTAGGGATAACACATGGACAGGAAATATGATTTTCTTGACGTAGTTGGGATTGTTGGTGACTAATGCTGGTGATTTATTCACTATCTCGGCGAAAAAATTAAATATCATTAGGCCCGAGAATAGAATCACGGAAAAGCTCACCGGATCTTCTTGCTCCTGAGGCCATCGAGACTGAAAGATCAATCCGAAAACGAACGTGTATATCAGCAGCATCACGATCGGACTAATAAACGACCATAGCACTCCAAAAAAAGAGCCCCGATACCGCTCCGCCAAATCTCTTTTGACGAGCACCCAGATAAGGTCACGGTGCGGAAATAGCCGCATAGAAATATTCAATTTGGGAACCTTGGTTGGAGTGGAGAACAAATGAGTTGAGAGAACGAACGAGCCTCTAGGCTACCTTTTAAAACAACTCTTGATTCTGAGCTGGGGATATTTTCCTTCTTCAATCTCTCTCTTGATGCGGCTACGCTGACGCAGGACATAGGTAATGCGATCAAACGGGCGTCGAACTCCTGAAGACAGTGACACTTAAGAACTATGTCTTAGCCACGTCGATAGCCTCGCTAGCGCGTTTTCCGCTCGAGAACTATGAATCGTTCCGCTCGAGAACTATGAATTGTTATTGCCATCAAGGAGGCGAGATGATAACAGAAAAACCTAGCCACTCCACCGTCGCACTCTGGTTTGACTAGCAGCAGCAACGTCGCACTCTGGTTTGACTAGCAGCAGCACACGCGCTAGCTGGCCAAATCCTGCTTATCGATCCTCTTCCAGCATACTTTAACAGTGGAAGAAACAACAACCTCAGACTGTTTCAGGATAGGCAAAGCTGAGTCATGGAACGCTTGAGAGCAAAATACCCTTTACAAATTCTGTTTGTCTTGACCTAAACACCGGACTCCGCACACATTAGACCTTCGTCTACTAACGTTCCCCCCAAAACAAGGCAAAATGTGAGGATGACACCAGACCTCGCCCCCATAGAAGCCTTCATAGCTTCCCACCACCCCTTCTCCGAGCTCCCGCCCGAGTCACTCAGGGAACTTGCTCACGCCGTTCAAATTCTATACCGAACCGCGGGCGACCATGGCGACTTCCTCGATCCGGACAAGCCGCGGCTGTATATCATCCGCAAGGGTGCCATCGAGTTGAAGTCGAGCGACGGCAAGCTTATAGACAGGCTGGGGCCTGGCGCAAGCTTCGGATTTCCCTACCTCTTGACCGGGGAGATATCTGGCAATCAGATTATTGCGACCGAAGACATCCTGGTGTATGCAGTGCCGGCGAGCACATTTCACGCCCTGAGGCACCGTCATCCGGCTTTTGAGCGCTACTTTACCCAGGCGCTGGCGGCTCGCTTCCGCCTTCGTAACGACGATAGCGCGTATCGGGCGGTGCAGCGAATCTCTGAGGTCATGACAAGGCAATTGGTCGCCATCGATGCGGATGCAGCCATCAAGGATGCCGCGATCCTGATGACGGAAAAACGGGTGTCATCGGTGCTGGTCACGGAGGGCGAGCGTCTGGTCGGCATCGTCACTGATCGTGACCTGAGGGCCAGAGTGCTGGCCGTCTCAGGTGACCCGGGAGAAGCGATCAGCACGATCATGACCGTGCAGCCGGTGTCGGCCACCAGCGATATGTTCGTGCACGAAGCCGGCCTGCTCATGCTGCAGCACAATGTGCATCATCTGCCGGTGCTCGATGGTGAGCGTCCGATTGGAGTAATGAGTGCGTCGGACTTGTTGAGGGTACGTAATACCGACCCGCTCTACCTGGTGAGCAAGATTGCGAAGAGCAAAACGCTCAAGGAGCTCAAGGCGCATGCCTCTCAGACCCAGCGCCTGCTGTTCGAGCTGATCAGGGCCGATCTCACCGCGGAAAACATCGCGCAGATCTTCACCGGTATCAACGATGCCCTAACCCGCCGCTTGATAGAATTGGCTCAGGGTGACCTGGGTGAGGCGCCAGCAGATTTCTGCTGGCTCAGTTTTGGCTCTCAGGCGCGAATGGAGCAGCACGCGGGTTCGGATCAGGACAATGCGCTAGTGTATCTCCCGGCCGGGCCTGAAGCAGATATTGAGAGCACCAAAGCCTATTTCCTCAAGCTGGCGACCTTCGTCTGTCAAGGGCTGGATCAATGCGGCTTTCCGCTCTGCCTTGGCGATATCATGGCGAAGAATCCCAAGTGGTGCCTGTCTGTCGACCAGTGGGTTCAGGCTTTCGATGGCTGGATCGAGCAGCCCAGCCGCAAGGGCCTGATGCATAGCAGTATCTTCTACGACATCAGAGGCATCGCAGGCGACACCCATCTTTCCAGGCGGCTGCAGAGCCAGGTGCTGGCGAGGGCGCGAAAGCGGGATATCTTTCTGGCGCTCATGACGAAGAATGCGCTCAGCCGTAAGACGCCGCTGGGATTCTTCAAGCAATTTGCCGTTACGCGAAGTGGTCAGAACGAAGCGACGCTTGACCTCAAGCATTTCGGCCTGAGCCTGATCACGGATATCGCTCGGGTTTATGCGCTGAGTGCGGCTCTCCCCGAAACCGCTACCCCCGCGCGTCTGCGAGCTTGCGCAGCAGCTGGTGTGCTGAATCAGGATGATGCCAACAACCTGCTGGACGCCTTCGAGTTCATCTGCCACCTACGTCTGCGTAATCAGCTGGACCAGCTCGAGGCCGGTCAGCAGCCTGACAATATGCTCGACCCGAAAGTGCTCAGCAGTCTGCAGCGGAATCACCTCAAGGCTGTGTTTCGCCTGATCGACCGGGCCCAACGCGGTCTCGAGCAGCGCTTCAGCCGAGGGTTGGTGTAGTCATGGGTCTGTTGCAGCGTCTTTTTGGCGGCCCGGGTGCCGGCTTCGAGCGACCATGGCTCGAATACCCGCTGCTGGCAGTCGATCTGGAGATGAACTCGCTTGATCCGGAGACTGGTGCGATCGTGAGCATTGGCGCCGTGGGTATAGAAGATGGCGAGGTCTGTCTATCGACGGCGAGTCATTGGCTGATTGAGGCGACTGAAAGCGTCGGCGAGAGCGCCATCATACACGGCATCACCGACACCGAGCGCCGCAGTGGCGTGACATTGGCTCAGGCGCTGACAGAGCTGCAGGCCGTAGCAGCCGATCATGTCCTCATTTTTCACCATGCCTTTCTTGATCTCCGCTTCCTGGAAGCAGCCCTCGATCGTCTTGGGTTGCAACCGCTGGATGCGCCGCATATCGACACGATGAAGCTCGAGCAGCGACGTCTCGAGCGCTCGGGCCAGCCGCTGCCCCACGATTCGCTGCTGCTGAGTCAGTGTCGCCAGCGCTACGACCTGCCGGTTTACCCGGCGCATAATGCCCTGCACGATGCGCTCAGTACCGCTGAGCTGGCCATTGTGCAGTTTCGCCAGATGAGCGGTTCCAAGCCCCTGCCCCTGTCGAGCTTTGTCGAGCGCGCCCGCCCCCTGTAGACTGAGCCGCAACGAAAGCCCTTTCTCCTTTTTCCGGACCTCATGAATGATTGTCGACTTTTCCGATCTCAGTAGCGCACGCGTCTATCAATGGATGACTCAGAGCGTGATCCCACGACCCATCGCCTGGGTGCTCTCGAGCAATGCCGAGGGTGCTGCCGACCCCTACAATCTGGCGCCATTTTCCTATTTCACCGCTGTGTCCAGCGCGCCGCCCACTGTCATCTTTTCAGCGGGCCGAAAGAGCGAAGACGCTTTCAAGGACAGCTATGTCAACGTGAGTGAACGAAGGCACTGTGTCATCAACATCGCTTCGGCGGGGCAAATGGCGGCGGTGACCGAAACCTCGCGCACCCTGCCCTATGGCGAGTCCGAGCTGAGTAGAGCGGGGCTGGAACTGACTGATTTCGAGGGTTTTCACCTACCAAGAGTCGCAGGCTCTCCGATCGCATTTGCTTGCGAATACCTGCAGACCATCGAAGTGGGCCCTAGCCCGCAAATGCTGGTCTTGTGTGAAGTCAAACAGCTGTATGTGGATAACGCTGTGATGACGGTGGACGACAAGGGTCGGCCGCTGATCGATGCCCTGAAAGCTGACCCGCTGTGCCGGCTTGGTGGCGGTCAGTATGCCTCACTCGGCGAGGTATTTACGCTCCCGAGACCAAGCTGATTGACACTCAGGCCTTCCCTTGCTGGCGGCGGCAAATCAGCTCGTGCAGCGCTTCGGCAGACATTGGTTTACCAATCAGAAAGCCCTGTCCGTAATCACAGCCGAGCGCACGAAGATATTCGAACTGCTCGATGGTCTCTACTCCTTCAGCTATGACCTCCAGGCCAAGTGAATGTGCCATATCGATAATGGCCTGGACGACTACCGGGTCGGCGACCGCACTGCCTGCACCACAGATGAAACTTGTATCAATCTTCAGTCGCTGCACCGGCAGGCTCTTCAGATGTCTTGGCGAAGAATAGCCGGTGCCGTAGTCGTCGATTGCAATATGGAATCCAACTCGACCGATCGCCTGCAGCAGTGCAATTCTCTCGGCATCAGCGTCCAGAAAGTTGGCCTCGGCAAGGTCAAGTTCTATGCGTCGCGGATCGATCCCGGCTCGCTCGATACGCTGCTCGAGATCGTTGAGAAAGTTCGGTAAGTTCAGCTCCCTGGATGAGATGTTTACGGCAATGGACAGAGCCGGTACGCCTCCACGGTCCCAGGTCTTGATTTGTTCGCATACCTGCTGTGACACCCACTGGCCAAGTTCGACGATCAGCCCTGTCTTGCTGGCGGTCGTGATGAACTTGTCTGCTTCCAGGAGATGGCCGTCTATCTGCTTCAACCGAAGCAGTGCTTCAGCCCCCACTATCTGTTTGTCGCTAAACCTGAACTGGGGCTGGTAAAGCAGCTGAATTCGCCGTTCGGCGATGGCGAGCCGTAGCTGGTGCTCGATGTCGACATGTCGCTGCAGTTGACTCTGGATGGCCGGGGAGAAATGCAGATAACTGTTTTGCTCACCTGCTTTCTTTACTTCATACAAGGCTGCGTCCGCCTGCTGCATCAATTCGATACGCGAGCTTGCACTTCCAGGAAAGCTTGCAATGCCTATGTTGGCCGAGACCACCAATGACTGATGCTCGACCTTGATGGGCACACTCATCGCATCCAGCAGTAACGCGGCAAAGACCGCTGCATCTTCAGGCGCATCCAGACTTCCCAGCAGAATGCCGAACTCATCGCCACCCATGCGCGCAGCGACATCACACTCGCCAGTCAGCTTGTGTATCCTTTGCGCAACGGCCTGCAGCAGCTGGTCGCCCGCGGAATGGCCCAGGCGATCATTGATCTCCCTGAAGCGGTTCAGGTCGAGAAACAGCACAGCGAGACTGGTCGTGCCCCTGTTAGCCTTGGCTATTGCGCTATCGAGGGCGTCTTCGAATGTCGTGCGGTCGCCCAACCCCGTGAGCGGGTCCTGTCTACTTTCATCATGCACGGCCTTACCGCCGGTACTCTGATTCACTCGTTTACTCTCCACGCCTCATACGCCAAGCGAAGGAAACACATCTGGACGATCGAGCAATACAAAATGACTGCAGTGTTCCACTTCGAGGATGGAAACGCCATGCCGCGCAGCGGACTTGGCACTGGTGGTCATCGACTCGACATCGAGTACGCGATCCTTACCCGGTACGATGATGATGCCGTGGGTGAGACAGCCAAAAATATCGGCTTCGTTCTTTTCCATCCACAACAACATTGAACGCAGGTTGGCCACCATCACGTCGGTGCGACGGGAGTTGAAGGGCAGGCCTTCAATGAAAGCGCGTTTGCGCTCGTCCTCGAGCGGGCCCCAGGCGCCACGGTTGTGGCGTGAGATTGGCTTGCGACGCCACAGTGGCACCAGAAAGCCCATGAACCACATGGCGGCGGGTGAGATGGCCGAGACCGGTCGGGCCTGGGGAAGCACGGGGGCTTCAAGTATTACCTCGACCTCCTGAAACAGATCAGAGCGCTGGCGGGCAGCCTCCAGAACCAGCGCGCCGCCCCTCGAGTGCCCATGCACGCGTACGCGCTGACTCTTCGGTAGATGCTCGAGCGCCTGATTCAGCACCTGTGCATCGTACTCGATGCTGCCTTCTGGCGCGGTCGGCGACTTAATCCAGTCCGCATCGACAAAACGTGGGCTTTCTATAGGCAAGTGATAGGCGCAGCTGTTCACCGCGATCAGCTGCACATCTGGCTGATCGTAGAAACCAGTGAAATAGGTGAGATTCTCGACGAAACCATGCATGCAGATCACGGTCGCTGACGGGGAATCACACTGCCGCTCGACAATGGCCGCGGAGCCGACTTGATAGACGACGCCATCAAAGGGCTCAGCGGATCGCGGCTTACTCTCTCTGCGCAGCAGCCAATAGCGCGCCAGCAGAATGACGGCCAAGGCTATACCGAACCAGAAAATGACCCATTCCATCTAGATCAACACCTATCGGTCGGTCAGAACCATAGCGCCCATCGGAGCGCCCCTCATTTCAGCGCGGGCGCCGTACGCTCGTCTTCTTCCGACTGCTCACTGTCGGCATTAGGCTGCAGGCCAGTTGTATCAGACTCTGCGGTCTCTTCGACTGGTAACTTCCGGTTCTGCCCGGTGCGCTTGGTTTTGCTACCTTTCTTCCCGGGCGCGCTGGCAATATTGTCAGCCGTTTTCAGATCATCCCGATGATAGATCACGGTGGACTTGTCAGTAGCCAAACGATCAAAGGCGAAGTCGTCCACGGTCAGCATATCGAGCACCTCCGCCTCGTAATCGCGCATGAACTCCGCATCCTCGCCTGAGATGATCTGCCGTTCAACCGCCGCTTCAACCCGTTGCTCGGGATGTAATGCGGAAGCCGGAATCTTACCCTTGGCGTAGGCTTTGTTCACGGTATGGTAGATCTTTTCGGCTCGATCATAATTTTTCAGCAGCTCGTTGTAGCGATACAGCGGATTGTCCTGTTCACCATCATTCCATGTGTTCCAGGTGTTGCCGATGAGCTTCGCTCGGAGTGCCGTATTCGTACTGACGGCACGTGCAATCTTGTGAGTGAGCACATCCGTCGGCTGGCTGAACTGACGACCGGCCGGGAAAACGATCACACGCAGTACTGCGGCGAGTGCACGCGACGGCAGATTGGCGAAGAACCCGCTCAGTGCTTCTTCCGCGTTGAACAGCAAGGTCTGACAGCTGTAGTCAAGCAGCGCCTTTTCGCCCTCCACTGCGGTGCCTTCGTGCCAGTTCTTCAACACCATGGACGTCAGGTAGAGTGACGACAGCACATCACCGAGACGTGCCGAAATCAGCTCCCGCTTTTTCAGGTCAGAACCCAGGCTTGCCATCGCAGCGTCCGCACACAGGCCAAAACCGGCACTGATGCGACTGACTGCAAGCGCATAGGGCGCAGCAGCCTCATCAAATGGGGTATCACGGCTGGTGATGCCCACGCCTTTGGTAAGCGCTCGTGCGAAGTTGCCGAAGATAAGACCGGCATGGCCGAAGAAGGCCTTGTCGAAGGCGTCGGAATCATTCTTGTCCCGTGCTTCGAGTTCAGAAAGCACATAGGGATGACAGCGAATCGCACCCTGGCCAAAGATCATCAGGCTGCGGGTGAGAATATTCGCCCCTTCGACCGTGATGGAGACTGCAGTGGCGTCTGTAGGGATTGCCAGATAGTTTCGCGGCCCCTTGGTAACGGCCTTGCCGCCATGGACGTCCATGGCATCATGCGCCATCTGACGCTGATATTCAGTGAGGTGATATTTCAGAATGGCCGATGGCACTGAAGGTTTCTCGCCATTGTCGACCATGTTGGCGGTATGCAGTACAGCGGCCTGAGCGATATAGGCCTTGCTGGCGATTCGCGCTAGTGGCGCCTGCACACCTTCCATATCAGCGACCGGAACGTTGAACTGGCGCCGGATCCTGGTGAAACCACCAGCGGTGCCGAGCATGTATCGTCCGGCACCACTGGCGCCTGACGGCAGTGTGACGCAGCGGCCAACTGACAGACACTCGACCAGCATACGCCAGCCCTGCCCGATCATGTCTGTACCACCGATGATCCAATCCATCGGAATGAAGACGTTTTTGCCGAAAATCGGGCCGTTCAGGAAGGGGCTACCGACGGGCCAGTGCCGCCGACCGATATCCATGCCCTTGGTGTCTCTTGGAACCAGTGCGCAGGTAATACCGCGATCCTCTTCCTCGCCAAGCAGGTGGTCTGGGTCGAACAGACGGAAGGCCAGACCGACGACCGTGGCAATTGGCGCCAAGGTGATCCAGCGCTTTTCGAAGTTGAGCTTGAGACCGAGTACCTGCTTGCCTTCAAATTCGCCCATGCAGACGACGCCGGTATCCGGCAGTGAAGTCGCATCAGAGCCGGCACGTGGGCCTGTCAGGCCGAAGCATGGAATCTCCCGGCCATCGGCCAGGCGAGGCAGGTAATGCTGTTTCTGTTCTTCGGAACCGTATTTGAGCAGCAACTCACCTGGGCCGAGCGAGTTTGGAACGCCGACGGTAGTCATCAGCATCTCGTTAACGGCCAGCTTCTGCAATACCAATGACTGTGCCTTGGTAGACAGGCCCAGGCCGCCGTATTCCTTCGGGATAATCATGCCGAAGAACTTTTCCTTCTTCAGGTATTCCCAGAGTTCCGGCGGCAGATCGGCCCGCTCGACAGCCACGTCCCAGCTGTTACACATGCTGACGGCGACTGAACACTGATGGTCGATAAAGGCTTGTTCTTCGGCTGGCAGCGCTTCGGCGCGGTTTTTCAGCAGTTGATTCCAGTCGGGATTACCTGAAAACAGTGCGCCATCCCAGCCAACAGTGCCCGCATCAAGCGCCGTGCGCTCGGTGGCAGAAACTTTTGGGGAGACTTTCTTGAAATAGTCGAACAGCTTCGGAGTCAGCCATTGCTGGCGCAGACCCGGCAGACCAGCGAAGGCTGTGCCGGCAGCAGCGAGCAGTAGCAGTGCACCGAGCACTTCGGTGTCGAGGAGAAGACCAATGATGCCGGTGACCAGCAGCACGCCAATGGCCGCCTTTGCACCCGCTTCCTTGCGCATGACAGTAAGTAAACCGGCCACAGCCAGAATGAGAACAATCAGATAGCTCATAGGATATCTCTGTGTGTCAGTGGGCTTTTGAACGACATTCCGGGAAGGACGCCGCTTGAACCAGTAATACTACGATATTTTGCTGGCTGGGGGGGCAATTGATTTGTGCATCATCCCGCGAATGTGTCGCACTGCAGGGGCACTATCCCCCCTGATTTCCTGTTGCAGGAAGGCCAGCAGTGCCTCTTCATGAGCAACGAGATAGCTCAGGAATACCTGCTCTTCGCGCGTGCTGTGGGCCAGCAGGTGACGGAACAGCGCAAGGTAGGGCTCGGCGCTACGCATCAGTATGCGCAGGCTGAGCTTCCATGGCAGACAGGCAAGGCCGAAGCCGTAAGTAAAGCCGCCAATCTTGCTCAGCAGTAGCGATCCTGGCTGGATCTGCCGGCGCTGCAGCAGATCCAGCAGGCCGGCCTGTGTCTGGTGTTCGAGCAGAATGAGCAGTGAACAGAGCTGCTGGCGCTCCTTCGTCTGCAGCCATAACAGCGCTTTGAACAGTTGGACGCCCGCAACTTCAGATCGATAGGCTTTGAGAAGCTTCGCATCCGTCGAAACGTTTGCTGAGCGCATCAAGGCTCCATCTGGTCTGTCTGCTGGATGGATGCGTCCGGGATCATGTTGTCTGAGCAGCCGATCAGGTTCGTCAGCAAAAGCCCTGAAAAAATAAGCGCACAGCTAATTGTGGTTCGGCGCATGCAAACCGAGCGGTCGATACGCGGCCGAGGGCGTAAATTATGTAGTGTTTCATCATCAGTCCAGGTCATGGGTCTTCCTGCCGGTTATCGGCTTACTTTGTTGTATTTGTTATTGACTATCCATTCTGACTACGTAATGACCAGCAGTCTGCCCGCTATGGCTGCTGAGTACAATCCCCCTCACGAGGTGTCAGTCGACTTGTGGGATTGGACAGGCGGCCAACAGGGCCCTGGTGTACTCATGTCGAGGTGCGTCGAAGACCTGATCGGCGGGACCGCTCTCGACGATCTGTCCGCGTTTCATGACGAGGACCCGGGAGGCAATCTGCCGAACGACGTTGAGGTCGTGAGTGATGAAGATGAGCGTGAGATCATGTGTGTCCTGCAGTCGCAGCAGCAGCGCCAGTATCTGCGCCTGGACCGATACATCCAGTGCCGACACAGACTCGTCACTGACAATAACTTCGGGCCGCATACACAGGGCACGGGCAATACAGAGGCGCTGTCGCTGACCACCGGAAAGCTCGTGAGGTAGGCGATGGAGATGGTCGGGCTGCAGGCCGGCTTCCTTCAGCCAGTGGAGCTGGGCTTCGAGCGTTGGCTTCTGTCCTGCAAAGCGCAGCGCTTCACTGATGACTTCGCCGGCATTGAAGAACGGATTCAGTGAGCTGAGTGGATCCTGAAAAATCATCTGGATACGCTGGCCGTAGCGTCTGAAATCCTGCTTGCGGTAGCGATCCGGCAGGCGCTCCATGCTGGCAGCATCAGTTGCAGCTCGCAGGCTCACTGAACCGCCACTCTTGTCCTCAAGGCCGCTGATCATACGGCCTACAGTGGTCTTTCCAGAGCCGCTCTCGCCGACCAGCGCAAGAATTTCTGCGGGATAGATGTCGAAGCTCACATTGTCGACCGCCACGGTCTGGCCGAATACCTTACGAAGGTTCCGAACTTCGATAAGCGGGGCACGTGGATCAGTCATGGGTGAGTCAGCCTGTCGAGATTAGGGCCAGCGTCGCTAGCCAGCAGCCAACACCTGGCCATGTGGCCATTCGCTTCGAAGGGCGGCGGCATCTGTTCGCAGCGCTGCCAGGCGTGGGGGCAACGGAACCTGAACGGGCAACCGGTCTGTATATGGTCCAGAGCCGGTGGTGCGCCAGGTATGGGTTCTATGCTCGCCCGGCCCTGCTTCCAGTTCGGTGTGCAGGCGAGCAATGCCTGGCTATAGGGATGCTTGAGACTCTGGAAAAAACTCTGCTTGCTGGCACGTTCAACACTCTGACCGGCATACATCACTGTAACCGAGTCGGCAATTTCAGCAACCACACCAAGGTCGTGAGTGATCATGATCAGGCCAATCTGCTGGGTGCGTTTCAGATCGTTCAGCAGGTCGAGGATTTCTGCCTGCACGCTCACGTCCAGCGCTGTCGTGGGCTCGTCGGCGATTACCAGTGATGGCTCGCAGATCAGCGCCATGGCGATCATGGCGCGTTGTAGCATGCCGCCGGAAAATTCATGAGGATACTGTTTTGCGCGCTTCGCCGGGTCAATGATACCCACACGTTCGAGCCACTGCACGGCACGCCGCTTTGCGTCGCTTCGACTCATGCCGAGATGCACTCGCAGCGGCTCGGCCAGCTGGTCGCCCACTGGCAGCACAGGGTTGAAGGCTGCAGCTGCGTCCTGGAAAATCAGGCCGATCTGGCGCCCACGCAGGCGTCTGAGTTCGCGCTGACTACAGTTCGCGAGGTCGATCGGCGCCTCGCTCGTAGGCGTAAAATGCAGCCGCTCCGCTTCAACCCTGGCTCGGCCCAGCAAACCGAGCACGGCGAGCATGGACACCGACTTGCCGCACCCGGACTCGCCGACAATACACAGCGTTTCTTCCCGATCGACGCTGAAGCTGGCGCCCTGCACAGGATATACAGCGCCACGTTCGGTCTGAATGGCAACCCTGAGATCACGAACATCCAGCAAAGCAGCCATCATTCCGCCCCTCTACGGATAGCCATGGCATCGCGCAGTGCGTCACCAAGCAGGTTGAACAACAGCACGGTTATACTGATTGCCAGCGCGGGAAACAGCATCATGTGCGGGTTTGTCAGCAGGCGCGATATACCGTCGTTGCACATGGCGCCCCAGCTCGGCGCGGGCGGCACCACGCCCATCCCGATAAAGGACAAAAAGGCTTCTGTGAAAATTGCCGATGGGATGGCGAACGTAAAGCTGACCAGCACACTACCCATGACGTTGGGAATCAGGTGTCTGGCGATGAGATAACGTTGCCCAGCGCCCATCAGGCGAGCCGCCTCGATATAGGGCATTTCACGCAGGCGGAGAATTTCGCCACGCACGAGTCTGGCAGGTGACGGCCATCCCAGGGCGATGAGCGCAATGATGAGCGCGGTAATTCCGCTCTCACCCGGCTCGGTTCCGAGTGCCACTCTAAACAGAATCATGAAGAGCAGAAACGGCAAGGCGATGACGAAATCGACGACGCTCATCATGATGGCGTCAACTCTGCCCCCGATCAGCGCTGAGGTGGCGCCGTACGCCAATCCGAATAACATGTAGACGAGCGGCGCAAATATACCGATGAACAGTGAGACCTGACCGCCTGTCAATAGTCGGGACAGCATGTCACGACCGAGATGATCGGTGCCCAGCGGATGGGCCGGTAGCTCGATAGTCGTCTCGCCCTCGGCAAGTTTGGCCAGCTCGGCGTCGAACTCACTCATGGCCAACACTGGCAACACGCGGATCTGCTGGCGTTTAAGCTCCGTGCCCAGCTCATCCACTGACAGCAGCGTATATTCGTAGGGTTGAGGTCTCAGGTTCAGGCGGTCTTCGTACCAGCTGTCTTCTGCGTCCAGTACGGCAATCGGCATGCCGAGTGAGGCCGCATTCATACCGTCCGACCAGCGGTAGAGTTGATAGCCGCTGGCTCTCGCATCCTGCTGCCAGGCCAGCCGGACAAACTCGGTATTGGCCTCGACCAGACTCAATCTGCCTGGGGACTGTCCATCATCTCTGACATTGCTGGCGGGCCCCGTCCACAGTTCATCCGCATCGACGACTATGGCTGTGCGGCTGCCTATGGGCGGCGATGCAATCTGATTGAGAAACTGTGCCTCGGGATCGATCGACCAGAGGGCGGGGCCAAGTACGACCGCCAGTATCAGGCTGACCAGCATGACGAGGCAGGCTATTGCTTTGCGATCGGCTTTGAGGCGGCGCCAAACAGTCGCCCAGTACCGATGATCAGCTGCGTTTGCCATCAAGCCATGTCCCTGCTGATACGTATACGTGGATCCGCCCAGGCGTAAAGCAGGTCAAAGGCGAGGACCACAATGACCAGAAAGGCGCCATAAAACACAGTAGTGCCCATGATGACCGTATAATCCAGCTGCGCGACGGCCTGCACGAAATAGCGCCCAAGTCCCGGAATGGCGAAGACCTGCTCGACAACAAAGCCACCCGTGGTTATGCCGGCTATTGTGGGCCCCATCACGCTCAGCGTCGGCAACAGCGCGTTGCGTAGCTGATAGCGCAGGAAACATCGCCAGGGCGGCAGTCCCCTCGCCTGCGCTGCCAGTACGTAGGATTGGTCAGCTGTGTCGATGAGACTGCCTCGTAGCAGACGGGTCAGGTAGGCCATGGTGCCAAGGCCGAGCATGAGTGCTGGCGCCCAGATATGGGAAATTGAACCCCAACCTGCTACAGGTAACACCTGCCATCCCGTAAACTGGTTCATCTCCACTATGAAAAGCTGAGCGAGCGCTGCGAAAACGAAGCTCGGTACCGATACGGCAACCATAACGCCAAGAACTGTGGCCGTATCTGGCCAGCGCCGTCGCCAGATACTTGCCACCGAGCCGAAGATTAGCGCACCGAACAGCGCGAAGATCAGCGCGAGCAGGCCGAGTATGGCCGAGACACTGAAATGCTCGGCGATGATATCGTTGACCGAGCGATTCTGCTGGGTAAAGGAGACACCAAAGTCGCCCTGTAGCAGGCGCTGCATATAGATCAGATACTGCTCACCAAGGGGCTTGTCCAGGCCATAGTAGGCCTGAAGTGTGGCGTAGATTTTCTCGGGAATCACCTTCTCGTTACTGAGTGGATCACCCGGTACGAAATGCATGGCAAAGAAAGTAGCCGTGGCAACGAACCAGATTGTAACCACTGCATACAGAATACGGTTCAGCAGATAGCGCATCATTGCGCGGCCCTGCCCTGTTGTGCACTCGTCAGTCCGTCGCTTGCGAGTTCGTCGCCTGAGAGTTTGCGGGCATAGGTGAGCAGTGGATCGCCGCCAAAGCGCAATCTCACCACACCGGTAAGCGCGGGGTCCTGTAGGTATACCAGGGCGTTTTCGTACAGCGGCAGCATGGCGGTCTCTTCACGCAGCAGGATCTGCATCTCATTGAACAGTGCTGCCCGTTCGTCAGGGTCAAGCGTCATTTGTGCCTTCGCCACCAGTGCATCATATTCGGCGCTGGCGTAGCCGCCACGATTATTCGGATTCCAGGACGCAAAGAGGTCGGCAAAGGTCATCGCATCATCATAGTCGGGCCCCCAGCCAGACATGGTGATGTCGAATAGACCCTGCGCTTCGCGGGCGATGCGTTGTTTGAAAATCTGCTTGTCGATGCGCACATCGAGGCCGAGCGCCAGCTGCAGGCGATTCTGCAGAAATTCGGCCTGCTTTCCGGCACCAGGACTATCCGATGTGAGCAGATGAATTGCTGGCGGCTCTTCCAGACCGTGGCGCTTCATGAAGATCTCAAGGTGTGCCCTCGCCTTTTCGATATCCATGCTGACTGGCGGCTGCGGATAGCGCTCCTGTATTCGAATGCCAAGACTACTGACGAACTCGGGAAAGATGCTGCCTGCTGTCTCGAAGCCCGGGATGGCAATAATCTTGTCGACCAGGGTGCGAGGGCTGTACACCAGCGAAATCGCCTTGCGTAGATCAGGATCAGAGGTCACCCGATCCGGTGAGAAGTTGAATCGCAGGAAGAACAGGCTGCCGACCTTGAACTGCTTCAGCGGCATGCCG
This sequence comes from Gammaproteobacteria bacterium UBA2679, assembly GCA_002354735.1. GTDB lineage: Bacteria > Pseudomonadota > Gammaproteobacteria > Pseudomonadales > Oleiphilaceae > Allohahella. The sequence continues at coordinate 25,053 of DEMD01000009.1, forward strand.
CGCTGCAGCGCAAGATCGAGATTGTCGACGCCGATATTGGCCAGTGCGATGCCGCCGTCAGCAAACAGGTTCATCACCGCAAGCGGGTCAGAGGTGATGTGATCGATGTCGATCGCATCGAGCTCGACGACCTGGCTATTCCAGTATGTCGGGTTGCGCAGCAGCTGCAGTCTGGCGCCGTGCACCCAGCTGGCTAGCGTGAACGGGCCGTTATAGGCCTGTTTGTCGGCGTCTGCCGCGTAGGCATCGCCAAAACGTTCGACGTAGTCGGCCCGTACTGGCAGGTAGGTCATATAGGCGGTCAGCGCGAGAAAGTAAGCGCAGGGTCGCTCCAGCGTGACTTCGATGGTGAAGTCGTCGAGCGCTTTGACGCCCAGCGTTTCAGCCTTCTGCTCACCATTGACGATGGCCTCGGCATTGAGGATCGGATATAGCAGATAGGCATAGGGAGACGGTATGGCCGGGTCGACGATCCTGCGCCAGGCATAGACGAAATCGTGCGCCGTGACGATCTTGCCGTCATGCCAGCGGGCATTGCGACGCAGATGAAAAACAGCCCTGGTGGGCTCGAGCTCCCAGCGTTCGGCCACGCCTGGTATCAGCTCGCCATCAACGCCGTAGCTGGTGAGGCCTTCTTTCAGGTGCCGCAGAAGAAACGAGGCATACTCGTCCTGCGCTGCCATGCTGTTGAGTGAGGGCGGCTCGGTCGACAGCGCGAGGGTGATCCGGCCCCCGGCGACAGCGACATGGCCTTGCAGGCACAGCAGCACCAGCGCAAGCAGGCGCGTCATCGTGAGTAATGGCTTGATGGTACTGACTCTTTCATGGACTTCCGCGGCCGGCCGGGAGTCGGATCAATGGCGACGTGCCTTCTGTTTGGCACACCATGCAATATGTCGAGCAATGGCCTCATCGGCCTGAATCCGTTCCAGCGTACTGAAATCGCGTGCCAGTGTCATCTCATCATACAGGCGATGCAAGCCTCTGTGGCAAAGCCGGCAAATCCATATCCCGGCATTCAGCTGTTCACGGTCATAACGCTTCTGAAAGTGGGCGCGCCTGTGCACCTTCCGTGGAATGAGGTGATGGAAGGTCAGATCCACCGGTCGGGCGCACAGTTCGCAGCACTCCGGGCGGGTCATCTATTCGCCGAGAGGCCAACCACATCAGGTGCCATAAGCGCCCTCTGAATCGTCAGCCACTTCAGGCTCGGTGGCGCAGCCGATGAACCCACCGGTCTGATGCGCCCACAGCTGGGCGTAGATGCCGCCAGTCCTGATCAGTTCTTCGTGCGGCCCCATTTCCACGATCCGGCCGCTGTCGATAACCACCAGCCTGTCCATTGCGGCGATAGTTGATAGCCGATGCGCGATGGCAATGACCGTCTTATTGGTCATAAGCGTCGACAGGCTGCTCTGGATCGCCGCCTCGATTTCCGAATCGAGGGCAGATGTCGCTTCATCAAGAATGAGTATCGGTGCATCTTTCAGCAGCACCCGGGCAATGGCAATGCGCTGTCGCTGACCGCCTGAGAGCTTCACACCGCGCTCACCGACCACGGCATCGTAGCCGGTCCGGCCTTCACTATCGTTCAGTTCGCAAATGAAATCATGTGCTTCGGCTTTCTTCGCCGCGTCGATCATCTCTGCTTCAGTGGCATTGGGGCGGCCATACATCAGGTTATCCCGGATCGACCGGTGCAACAGAGAGGTATCCTGCGTGACCATCCCGATGTGCGCACGCAGACTTTCCTGGGTGACGCTACGGATATCCTGTCCATCGATGCGAATGCTGCCAGACTGGATATCATAAAAACGCATCAGCAGATTGACCAGTGTCGACTTGCCGGCGCCCGAGCGGCCAACCAGCCCGACCTTCTCCCCTGCCTTGATCTCCAGTTCGAAGCCGTCGATAACCCCGCTGGCTTTCCCATAGTGAAAACTCACCTTGTCGAAACTGATCGAGCCCTCACGTACGCGCAGCGTAGAAGCGTTCGGACTGTCCTGAACGGTCTGTGGCACGGCCAGCGTTTCCATGCCGTCAGTCGCGGTGCCGATGTTTTCGAACAGGGCGCTGACTTCCCACATGATCCACTGCGACATACCGTTCAGGCGCAGAACGAGACTGATGGCAACAGCGATCGCGCCTACGGTCACCGTCGCGGACATCCACAACGCAATCGACAGCGCCGAGATGGCGAACGCCAGCACGTAGTTGCTGGCCTGAATGCTGACGCTAATGCCCGTGGCCAGACGCATCTGCCGATGAACGGTGTCGAGAAAGCTGCCCATGCTTTCGCGGGCATATTCACTTTCCCGACGCGTATGTGAGAACAGTTTGACTGTTGCGATGTTGGTGTAGCTGTCGACCAGGCGCCCAGTCATCATCGAGCGCGCCTCGGCCTGTTCGGTGCTCACGCGACGGAGCCTAGGCAGAAAGTAAGCCTGTAAACCGATGTATACCGCCAGCCAGATCACGAGTGGGAGGGCCAAAATCAGATCAGCCTGTGCGATAACCACGGTCATGCTGATGAAATACACGGTGACATACACCATGACGTCGAGCAGCTTCATCACGGTTTCCCGAATGGCGAGCGAGGTCTGCATGACCTTGGTGGCAATTCTGCCGGCAAAATCGTCCTGATAGAAGCTCATGCTCTGGCGTAGCAGATAACGGTGCGCGTTCCACCGGATTGCCATCGGGTAGTTCCCCAGCAGTGTCTGATGGATGACAGTCGAATGCAGCAGCAGAAGCACCGGCATCACCACTAACAGCAGGAAGCCGAAGAGAAAGAGCTTCGGCCCCTCTTCCTGTAACAATGTTTCCGGGTTGCGGTTAATGAGCCAATCCACCAGCTGACCAAGCGCCGCGAACAGCGTGGCTTCGAGTACTGCGATCATCGCCGTCAGCACTGACATCAGTAGCAGGTACTTTTCTGCGCCGCGGGTGTAATGCCTGCAGAAGGCGAACAGCGTACCAGGCGGCTGTGTCGGTTCGTCAGGCGGGAAAGCCGGTATCAGTCGTTCAAAGAAAGCAAACATCGGGGTCCGGAGTCAGAAATTGGGCCTGGGAACCGTCATAGACTGACGGCGTTGACACACAGCACAAGCAATACTGCAATCTCGAACAGATAAGTAACTGCCGCACCGATACGTCGCGCCTGAAAGCCTACTGTCAACATGCCATAGGCGTGGCTGAAGCGAGCCAGTGAAAAGGCAATTGTGAGAACAGCGAGCGTGGCACTACCACTGCCGCTCAATGCCGCCACCAGCAGCAGCAGGCCGAAGGGCACGGTGTGTTCCAGCGCATTGGCGTGTGCCCGAATGGCTTTCTTCAGTTCAAGATCATTGCCGTGGCCATTGGAAATATTCTTGCGAATGCGAATACGCGAGACATTCATTGCCAGCATGAAAGCAAGGCCGAAATTGATCACAAAGAATACGAGAAGCCAGGCCATTACAGATGATGTCATGAGCGAAATCCTGAGGGGTTAAAAATTCTGGCATGAGCTTCGCTTGAAATCCCTCGGGAAGTCAAATAACAACAAGACCAACACACGACGTGAAGCGCCCCGGCCGCTCTCAATGACGCGCTCAGCTTTCTTCGTTACACTGAACAACAACAATCAAGGATGCTTTACCCCATGGTTCAACTGCTGCTTTTTGGCATATTGTCTATCGTTGTTTCGTTTCTCTGCTCGATACTCGAGTCGGTACTGCTGAGTGTCACGCCAACCTTCGTCGACCTGAAGAAGAAGGAGCAGCACAAGTGGGCGCTCACCCTGGAATCCTTCAAGAACAACATTGACACGCCCCTGATCGCCATCCTGACGTTGAATACTGTTGCGCATACTGTTGGTGCAATTGGCGTGGGTGCCAGCGCCGAGGCCGCTTTCGGTACGGGCGATAACGTGGTGGGGATCGTATCGGCTGTAATGACCGCCCTGATACTCATCGTCTCGGAAATCATTCCGAAAACCATAGGCGCCACATACTGGAAACCACTCGCTGGGCCAGCGACCCGCATACTGCAGCTCTTCATCTTTCCACTGAAATGGACGGGTGTAATCTGGTTCCTTCGACTGACGACGCGCTTGATCGGCAAGGATGCACATGTGAGCGTGATGTCTCGCGCCGACTTCAGTGCCATGACCGAAATGGCCGATCGTCACGGGGTTTTCGACAAGAACGAGAGCACGGTCATCCATAATCTGCTGCGCTTCTCGGAGATTCTTACCAAGGACATCATGACCCCGCGCTCTGTCATGAAAGTAGCCAACGCCGAGCAGAAGGTCGTCGACTTCCATGAGCAGAACCCTGCCCTGCGCTTCTCCCGCGTACCGATCTACAAGAATGATCTGGAAAACATCATCGGTATCGTTTTGAAGGACGAGGTGCTGGAAACCATCGTTAATGACGGTGGTGACAGACCGCTGGCCTCTATCAAGCGGGACATCATGGTGACCACCCGCGATACTCCCCTGCCTGAACTCTTCGAAAAGCTGGTCGGTGAGCGCACGCACATTGCGCTGGTGGTCGATAGCTATGGTTCGGTTAGCGGTCTGGTGACCATGGAAGACATTATCGAAACCTTGCTTGGCCTTGAGATCATGGATGAAAGTGACGACGTGGCTGACTTGCAGCTGCTGGCGCGTCGGAACTGGGAAGCGCGTGCAAAGCGCATGGGACTCGCTGTCGCGAGTGAGAGTGCTGCGTCTACTACTAGCACGCATGAGACCGAAGGCCAGCAGCCGGAGCCTTCCGCATGAGCAGGCCGATTGACGATGCGGCAGCACCTGAGCGTGGTAGTCTGGCTGAACGCTTGATCATCGCAGCGGAGAAGCTGATCGAATGCCAGGGTGATTTCGAGTTCTCCATGCGCGGCCTGGCAGCCCATGTGGGCGCTAGCCCAATGGCGGCTTACTGTCATTTTGATAACAAGATTAATCTCTTGCAGGCCGTGGCCGGGCGCGGCTTCTATCGGCTGCAGCATGCCACCCAGAACGCTGTTCGCAGCGCTGGCGACGATCCTCTGCAGCAGCTCGAGAATGGTGGCGTGGCTTATGTGCAGTTCGGCTACGGCAATCCGGCCCTCTATCGACTCATGTTTGGTCCCACACTTGTTGCTGAAACCACGGCCTGTTTCGAGAAAGCTCGACACGCCGGCTGGAGCGTCCTCGCCGATACGATGCAACGCTGCGCCGAGCGTGGCTATATCAATGCTGAGGACGTTGAACGACAGGCTGTATATGCGTGGTCGATGTCCCATGGCCTCACGATGCTGATGATCGATCGCTCTGTACACATGTTTCACGATCTCAGCCACAAGCCCTGCGACATCGAACAATTTATCCGTTGTGGCATTCAGCAGATGTGTGCGAGCATCCGCTATCTCAAGCCAGAATCGTCAGAGAGCTGTTGACCCACCTGAGGAATGACCATGAATGAAACCCCTGATTTGCGGCCGCCCTCAGCGCTGACGCATTATGGTTCTCGAACGCTGGTGCTATTGATGATGATAGCCGTCGGTGTTTTTTTTGGTGGCTCACTTTACGCTGTACGCTCGGAGGAAGTGGCACAGTCACCCAAGCCGCTGCCGGTTAGTGTGGTCAAGGTTCATGAGCAGGATAGTTTCGTAGCGACACATAAGTACGCCGGGCGAATAGCAGCTGGGCAGGTATCCGATCTGGGCTTTCAGCTCTCTGGCGAGGTAGTCGAGCTGCTCGTCAATGAAGGCAGTCAGGTCGAGGCCGGCGCGGCCCTGGCTCGGCTGGATACGCAGCGTGCCGAAGAAAACCTTAATCAGCTGAGGGCCCAGCGAAACGAAGCTGAATCCACGCTTCAGCAAGCGGAGTCGAGCCTACGCCGCGTACAGGACCTGATCGGCAAAGGCTTCGCCAATCAGCAGGATCTCGATGATCGCAGGGCTCAGCGAGATGGCCTCCGCGCCCGAATAGTGGCCATAGACTCGAACATTCGCGTGGCTGAACGTGATCTTGAAGACAGTACGCTATTCGCGCCTTTCGCCGGACAGATCCTGCAGCGATTCGTCGACCAAGGCTCTGTCGTTCAGGCCGGCCAGCCGGTGCTGCGGCTCAATCAGAGCGGAGCACTCGAAGCCCGTATCGGCGTTCCGGTCAATGCCAGGAAGCGTGTGAGTGAAGGCGAGAAATTCAGATTGACCGCAGGCGGCCTTGAAGCTGAAGGCACCGTCACAGCCCTTGTGTCGGACGTCAATACGGGTACTCGCACACTGACCGCCATACTTCGGATCGAGAATGATCCAGGCTTCGTGCCCAGCGATCTGGTCCGACTCGAACTCGATGAGGTCCAGCGACAAACCGGCATCTGGGTGCCAGCCCATGCCCTGAACGAAGGCCTGCGTGGCTTGTGGTCGGTTTACGTGGCTGTCCCGGTTGGCAATAGTAGCGACGGCAATGCAAAAGAAGCCCCAGCTGACGCGGTCCATGAGCTGGTTCGCAAGGATGTCGAAGTGCTGGCTGTGCAGTCCAGGCAGATCTATGTGCGCGGCACACTGGAAGACGGCGACCTGGTGGTGGCCGATTCCACCATGCGTTTCGTGCCAGGGCAGCGTGTCGAGGTCGTCAACCGCTCTACGCTTTCGGATGCTCCAGTGCCTGATACTGTGGCACCTGACGCCTCCTCGCCCGAGGCAGCAATACAGTGACCGCTTTCTTCACCAATACCAGATTACTGATACTGACGATCATACTCATCCTGGTCTCTGGTCTGAGCGCGGTGCTCACCATGCCGCAGGAGGAAGACCCCAAGGTTCTCAAGCGCAATATATTGGTGCTGACGACTTATCCTGGGGCTAGCGCCGAGCGTGTGGAGCGCCTGGTAACGGAGAAAATAGAGAACAAACTGCGTGAGATCGCCCAGGTCGACAAGATCCGCTCGGTGTCCAGTGCTGGACTCTCGAGCGTTACGGTGCAGCTGCTTGATGCCGTAACCGACAATGGGCCACCATTCGCTGACATTCGCGACGCGCTGGATGAAGTCACGCCATTTTTGCCTGCCGGGGCGTCGGCCCCGCTCTTTAATGACGATCGAGGTTACGCCTATACGCTCATGGCCGCGCTGACCTGGGATGCTGCCAGCGAACCCAATCTGCTTATCGTCAAGCGCCTTGCACAGGAGTTGCAGGACCGTCTGCGAAAGGTGGCTGGCACAGAGTTGGTAGCGCTCTACGGCGCCCCTGAAGAGGAGGTCGTCGTCGAAGCCAATGCGGCAGTAACCGAATCACTGGGACTGGGAAAGCGTGATATCGCCCGCACGATTGCCGCGTCTGACGCCAAGATCGCAGCTGGCGTATTCAGAGGCAGCGAAAGCGAATACCTGTTGGAAGTGCGTGGCGAACTCGACACGCTCTCCAGACTGGCCGAAGTGCCCGTTCACGAGGATAGCAGTGGCGCAATAGTCAGAGTGGCCGACATCGCCACCGTCAGACGTCAGCTGAAACAGCCACCGGATAGCCTCGCGATTGTCAGAGGTGAACCAGGTGTGGTCGTTGCTTCGCGCATGATGACCCCAGCCAGAATCGGTGACTGGACCGATCGAACACGTTTGGCGCTGGATGATTTTCGCAAGGACTTACCTGCAGGCATACAGCTCAAGGTCATTTTCGATCAGAATGCCTATGCTAGCGAACGCTTCGGCATACTGACCGATAATATCCTGCTCGGTATCGTGCTGGTCTGCTCCGTGCTGTTCTTCACCCTCGGTTGGCGCAGTTCGCTCATTGTCACTGCCGCTATTCCGCTGACCGCCCTGAGCGCTCTCTTCGTGCTCAACCTGTTCGGTATTCCCATTCACCAGATGTCGATTACCGGGCTGATTGTCGCTCTTGGCCTGCTTGTGGACGCTGCCATTGTCATGACCGATGCGATCAGACGACGGCTACTCGATGGCCTCACGCCCCTGGCAGCCGTGAGGATTTCGATACGACGACTGTGGATCCCGCTGTTGAGCTCGACCCTCACAACCATTATTGCTTTCATGCCGATAGCGACCATGCCGGGTGGTGCGGGAGAGTTCGTCGGCCCACTCGCGTGGTCGGTCATCATCGCGCTCGTTGTCTCCTATCTGCTCGCAATTTCCATCGGCGCAGCGCTCAGCGGGTTTTTCCTGCCATCAAAGGTGCAGCCGTATATCGGTCGTGAGCGCGAAGCACCCTTTCTGGTAACTGGTCTGAGCATGCCACGGCTAGGCGCGGCATTCAGTCGCCTGCTCGATGCCAGCCTCAGAGCGCCGCTGGTCTCCATCGTCGGCTCGATGGTGCTCCCGTTGATTGGCATCGTCTGTATACAGACACTGCCGCAGCAGTTTTTTCCGAATGCCGATCGAAACCAGTTTCACATTCAGATGCGTCTGGCACCACAGTCACCTGTCAACCTGACGGTGGATGCCATCGAGCAGGCCAATGAATATCTGCTCGCGCAAAAGGATATTGTCAGCGTCGACTGGTTTGCGGGCAGCTCGGTACCGGCGTTCTACTACAACCTGCTGCAGAACCAGGATGGTCAGTCCAATTTTGCCGAAGCAATGATCGAAACCACATCACTGGCGGGTATTGAAGCGCAGATGCGCCGCATACAGGAAGATCTTGGTCAGGCGCTGCCCAACGCCCAGGTGATCGTTCGGCAGATCCTGCAAGGCCCGCCGACCCAGGCGCCCATAGAACTCCGTGTGTTAGGCCCAGATATGCAAACCCTTCAGGAAATCGGCGAACATGCCCGCCGGCTATTTTCCCAGGTGCCCGAGATTACGCATACATTCGCCAGCCTGAGTGGTGGCGAGCCAAAGCTCTGGCTAAATGCCGACGAAGACGCCGCGAGACAGGCACAACTTTCCCTGACCGACATTGCCACCACCCTGAACGACGAACTGAGTGGTGTCTCGGGCGGCAGTATCGTTGAGGGCGCCGAACAGCTACCCATACGGGTATTGCTGAACAATGAGGCACGTGCGGACTTCAAAGAATTGACGTCCCTGAGCATTCTACCGGCCCTCGCTGCCCGTCAGGGGCCGCCTGACACCAACGCCAGACAGTCGGACCCGACATTCCGCGCCACCCCACTTTCAGCGCTAGGTGATCTGAGCCTCGAACCGTCAGCCAGCCGTATAGAGCGCTTCAATGGCGAACGTGTGAATGCCATCAAGGGCTATGTTCAGGCCGGCACCCTGCCCTCAACGGCCGTCAGGCATTTTGAAAAGCTGGCGAAGGAACAGGGGCTTGAAATTCCCCCGGGCTATACCCTGCAGTGGGGCGGCGATGCAGAGGCGCGAAGTGATAGCGTGGGTGATCTGCTGGCAAAGGTGCTGCCGCTTTCTGTGCTCATGCTTGCAACGATAGTGCTGACGTTCTCGAGCTTCAGGCTATCGGCGATCGTCGTGATCGTGGCGGTACAAGCGGCGGGACTCGGTATGCTAAGCCTTACCCTGGCTGGCTATCCGTTCGGGTTCATATCGATCATAGCGATCATCGGTACCGTTGGCGTCGCCATCAACGCAGCGATCATTATCATATCAACGCTGCGCCTTGACCGCTCAGCCTGTAGAGGCGATCGTACGGCGGTCGCGCGTGGCGTCATGGAGACGACGCGACATATCAGCTCGACCACCATCACCACCTTCGGCGGATTTCTGCCACTACTGTTGTCCGATGGGGGGTTCTGGCCGCCGTTCGCCACGGTAATTGCTGGCGGCGTTATCCTGTCGACCATCATCTCGTTCTTCTTCGTGCCACAGGCCTTCCTGCTGATCAGTCAATGGCGGCCCATCAAGGTGATTGAAGAAGAACCGGATGCGCCTGAAGAGCGTGAGCTGCGCTTGCTTACAGCCCCATCCCCAAGCGGATCAACCAGCTGATGCCAAGCAGGGCGGCAACCCCGCCGCCCCAAAGCATCAGGAACCACAGTGCGCGCCGCCAGCGCTCAGACATGGTCGGCATGATACAGGTTGGCCTTGTCCAGCTTGCCGCGAAACACCCAGTAGGAATAGCCGGTATAGGCCAGGATCATCGGAATCAGCACGGCGCTGCCGACCAGCAGGAACAGCAGGCTGTCATCCGGCGCAGCGGCCTGCCAGATGTTCACAGAGTGCGGCACCATGTACGGAAAGATGCTGATGCCGAAGCCCATACCCGACAGGATGAACAGGGCAATCGTGGCGAAGTACGGCAGCTTTTCTGAACGCAGGGCCAAAGCCTTGAGTAGCCGCCAGGCTGTATAGGCTGCAAAGATCGGCAGTAATATGAACACGATGGTGTTGGGAAAACTGAACCAGCGCAGCTGAATCGATTCGAATGCCCATGGCAGGTACACGCTTGCGAAACCAATACAGCCGAGCAAGACGTAAACCGAAAGCTTTGCGATTCGGTACTGCCGGTCCTGCAGCGGCCCCGAGGTCTTCAGTATCAGCCAGGTCGAACCCAGCGCCACATAACCCGCTACCACCGCAAAGGCACAGAAGATACTGAAGGGCGTCAGCCAGTCGAACCAGCCGCCAGCGTAGGCGCGACCCTCGACCTTGATGCCCTGCAGGATGGCGCCAAGCATCAGCCCCTGCATGAGCGCGGCCACCAGAGAGCCGGCAAAAAAGCTCCAGTCCCAGATATAGCGGCCACGTTTGGTCTTGAAGCGAAATTCGAAGGCGACGCCGCGAAACACCAGCGCCAGCAGCATGATGATCAGCGGCATATACAGCGCTGGCATGATGATCGCGTACGCCAGCGGGAATACCGCAAACAGTCCGCCGCCGCCAAGCACCAGCCAGGTCTCATTGCCATCCCAGACCGGAGCGATGGTATTGATCATGATGTTCTTCTCACCTGCCGAACCGGTTGGAAAAAGGATGCCCACGCCAAGGTCGAAACCATCGAGCACAACGTACATGCCAACTGCGAAGGCCAGTATGCCCGCCCATATCAATGCCAGATCCATCGCTATCTACTCCCTGTGCTCGCGTTCATCGATAACCTCATCGGGCCGCATGCTCGCTGCTGGTGTAACGCCTGACGCCCTGTCCGGCGTGCCGCGCTCGACACCTTTCTCGTGAAGGCTCGGCCGATGCTTCATTTTCCGAACGATATAAAAGGTGCCAGCGCCGAAGACCACGAAATACACCACAATGAAAGCCAGTAGAGACGCAGCCACTCCTGGGGCCCCTATGGGTGACACTGAGTCGGCAGTCTTCAGCAGCCCATAAACCGTATAGGGCTGCCTACCCACCTCGGTCGTGATCCAGCCAGCAATGACCGCAACAAAGCCAGCCGGCGCAATGGCTACAGAGAGTTTCAGCAGCCAGCGATGATCGAACAGCTGCCTGCGCAGGCGCAGCACGAAAGCAGCCAGCCCGACCGCAATCATCAGCATGCCGATGCCAACCATCACCCTGAAGGTCCAGAAGATGATGCTCGAGTTCGGCCGCTCATCCTTTGGAAAATCCAGCAGGCTCGGCACTTCTCCGGTCAGGCTGTGTGTCAGAATGAGACTGCCGAGATAGGGAATGCCAACGGCGAAATGGGTAGTCTCTTCCTCCATGTCCGGGATACCAAACAACAGGAGCGGCGCTCCACCCTCATGCTTTTCGAAGGTGCCTTCCATGGCAGCCACTTTGGCAGGCTGGTGCTCCAGCGTATTCAGGCCATGAAAATCTCCGATGACCAACTGGGCAGGCGCTACCAGCAAGGCCATCCACATCGCCATCGAAAACATCAGTCGAGCCGGTCGATTGCGTTTGTCGTGAAGCAGATGCCATGCTGCCACACCGCCGACGACAAAGGCCGTGGTGAGATAGGCTGCGGTTACCGTATGCAGAAATCGATAAGGAAAACTCGGGTTGAATATGATGGCAAGCCAGTCCTCAGGAATGAACTGGCCGTCCTCATTCATGCCGTAGCCGGTCGGCGTGTGCATCCAGCTGTTTACCGACAGGATCCAGAACGCAGAAATCAGCGTGCCGATTGCGACCATCAGGGTGGCCGCAAAATGCAGTCTGGGCCCCACCCGTTTTTCACCGAAGAGCATGACGCCGAGGAAGCCTGCTTCCAGGAAGAAGGCTGTCAGGACCTCGTAGCCCATCAGTGGGCCAAGCACAGGGCCCGTCTTGTCTGAAAAGACGCTCCAGTTGGTGCCGAACTGATAGCTCATGACGATGCCGGAGACAACGCCCATACCAAACACCACGGCGAAGATTTTCAGCCAGAAGCGAAAGGTCTGAATATAGATTCGTTTGCCAGTCCTGAGATACAGCCCATTGAGCACCGCCAGATAACTGGCCAGGCCAATGGAAAAGGCTGGAAAGATAATGTGGAACGCGATGGTGAAGCCGAACTGAATTCTGGCGAGCAGTAACGCATCCAGACTGCTGAGAGCCAGGTTTTCCATAACAACGATGCCTCGGGTAGCTACAACTGAAAGGCGACGCACATATCCATGTGCGTCGAACTCAGTCTAACTACGCCGAAGGCACCGACAGGGTTCAGGCTGACAGGGTATCTTCAGCAAAAAAACCGGCTACGCAGAAAGCCAGCTCAAGCACCTGGTCGGCATTGAGCCGCGGGTCGCACTGCGTCATGTAGCGTTGCTGCAGATCGGTCTCGGACAGGGCATAGGCACCGCCAACACATTCGGTCACGTGCAGACCGGTCATCTCGAGATGTATACCGCCGGGCCAGGCGCCCGCTTCGCTCACAACTGTGAAGAAACTACGGATTTCGCTGAGAATATTATCGAAAGAGCGGGTCTTGAAGCCGCTGCCGGTCTGCTGTGTATTGCCGTGCATCGGATCGCATGACCACACGACCTTGTGGCCTGACTTCTGTACAGCCTCGACCAGCGCTGGTAGTCGATCGCGCACCTTGTCGGCGCCCATTCGGCTGATCAGCGTGAGTCGGCCCGCTTCATTGCCAGGGTTCAGCGCCTCGATCAGTGCCAGCAATTCCTCGGGCGTGATCGTCGGACCGATCTTCACGCCAATCGGGTTCTCGATGCCTCTGAAGAATTCGATATGGGCGTGGTCGAGCTGACGGGTTCGCTCGCCGATCCAGACCATATGAGCCGAACAGTCATACATGCGACCAGTAAGCGAGTCCTGCCGGGTGAGCGCTTCTTCATAATGCAGCAGCAGTGCTTCATGCGATGTGTAGAAGTCGGTACGGTGCAACGACGGCGTATTCTGGCTGTTGATGCCAACCACCTCCATGAACGCCAATGCGTCACGAATGTTATGGGCAACCTGCTCATAGCGCTCACGCAGCGGATTGTTTTCGAGGAAGGTCAGGTTCCAGCGGCTGACTTCGTGCAGATCGGCGAAGCCGCCGTTGGCGAAGGCACGCAGCAGGTTGAGCGTGGCCGTTGACTGGTGGTAGGCGGTGAGCATACGCATCGGGTCGGGAATTCTTGCCTCGGGCGTAAATTCGGCGGCATTGATGATGTCACCGCGATAGCTTGGCAGGCTCTGCCCGTCCACCGTTTCCATATCGGCTGATCTGGGCTTGGCGAACTGTCCTGCCAGGCGCCCTACTTTCACCACCGGCAATTTTCCCGCGTAAGTCAGTACGATGGCCATTTGCAGGAACACTTTGAAAGTGTCGCGGATACCCTGGGTAGTGAAGTCCCTGAAGCTTTCCGCGCAATCGCCACCCTGCAGGAGAAAGGCCTTGCCTTCAGCCACATTGGCCAGCTGCGCCTTGAGGTCCAGGATTTCCTGCGCGAACACCAGAGGCGGCTGTTTGCGCAAGGCGGCCTCGGCCGCCCTCAGCGCTTCCGCGTCGTTATAGGTCGGGTGCTGCAGGACCGGCTTGTCGCGCCAGCTTGAAGGCGTCCAGTCTGAAGCGACTGATGCAGTCTGCTCGCGCCCCTGGCTCGAGTTCTGTTTCAGTGTTCGATCTGGTGTCTTCATGTGCAACCGCGGCCTCTTTGATGTTGGGTTAGCCGATCAGATTACCAGAAAATGGACTACCGAATACAGCCTGAGGGCAAGGCATGCCGTGCCGCGGTAGGGCTTTAATTTGCGGCCAGCGCAGTTAGCTCCACCTTTTCTACCCGTATGGCGTCAGCCTCATCATAAAAGGCGTACACAGCGTTGGCGGCCTGCCCTATTGAGGCCGGCACTGCCTCAAGCTTGATAGTAGCCACTTCCTTTAACTCGCGGTCATAGCGTACAAGCTGATCGGCCCGCAGCACGATCAGATAACCGTCTCCAAATGCGACATCATCGGCAGTACCGGTAATCTGCCCTGCATAGCTCAGATCGTGGGTGTAGTACAGCACGCCGGCACTATCCAACAGACGGTCCTGCTCTGGAAATATGAACAGCGAAGAGGCTTGCGGCAGTTCATCCTGATAGAAGCTTTCTATCGAGCTAATGACGGTGCCGGCATCCGTTACCCGAATCTTGCCGATGTCGGAAGGATCGGTGCCCGTCGCTCGCATGAAGACGGCCGATTGCAGATCAGAGCCAATGATCGCAGTGCCCTTCGAGGGCAGTAAGACACCTGTTGCCGCTGTATTGGGATCAAGGCCGACACTGAGCAGACCCTTTTCGCCCAGATTTAGATAGGCCACGCTGTTGACGATCTCGATTTCGCTAAGTTCGCCCTCGGTCAAGGTAAGGAAGGTGCTTTTCAGCGTCCTCGTATCTATCACATCAGCGTTGTCGTGGTATCCGATAACCAGGCGCCCTTCCTCGACCGCTGTGGCTCGGGGAACGCCTGAAAGTGTGATCTCTGGCAGAAAGGTTTCCGCTGCCATGTCATATCTCACGACCTTGTCAGGCGAGGTATAAGTGAAGTAGGCGACGCTACCGTCTATCTGCACATCGACCAGGGCCGCTAGAGCTGGAAGGGAGAAGACGCTGAAAATGCCTACAGCGACGGAATAAATCCGGCAAGCGCTTGTCATGAGCAGTCCCTTTGGTTGGCTAATCGTCGCAAAGGCAAACCCTTTACGAACTGTAAACCAATGTAAACGGACTGTAACAACTGTTCAATTATTGAACTGTCAAAAGTTGTCAAATCTGCGAGAAGGTCCTCACATAAAGCTGCTCTACCTTCTCCCTCGCCCAAGGCGTGCGCCGCAGGAACTTCAGACTGGACTTTACGGACGGCTCGGATTTGAAACAGTTGATATTGATTCTCTCGGCAAGGGCCGGCCAGCCGAAATGCTCGGAAAGGCGGGTCACGATTTGCTCCAGGGTGATGCCGTGCAGCGGGTTGTTCGGTTGTTTGTCGGTCATAATGTCGCTCGTGCTAGTTCCGCTCATTATACCGCTAATGCGCTTTGGATATTACCGCTCGACGATTTCAACTACACTGAAAGGACGGGGCGCAGTCGCCTTTTCATGGTCAACTCGAGGATATGGAAATGAGCAAAGAACAGAGAAGCGTAAAGGAAACAAAGAAAAAGCCTGCCATGACGGCCAAGGAAAAGAAGGTGGCGAAGAAGCAGAAGAAAGACGCTTCGTGAGGCCTTAGCCTCCTCCACTTTACATAGCTGAGACAAACTTGATGACCAAAGCGGACTACACCCTCTATACCTTCGCCATGTCGCACTACAGCGAGAAGATCCGCTGGAGCCTGGATCATATGAAACTGCCATACCGGGAAGTTTGTATGACGCCAGTCTTCCACATTGTACCTGCACTGCGTATGGGTGGACGCAAGCAGACCACCGTACCTATTCTCGTGACCCCCGAAGCCTCCATTCAGGACAGTGCTCGCATACTGGACTGGCTGGAAACTCATCATGGGCCGCTCGATCTGATTCCTGCGGCGCTGCGGGACGAGGTCATGGCTGTCGAAGCGCGATTCAACAAGATTGGCCGGGATGTCGCCCGCTTTTTATATGCCGCAGGGTTCGGCGAGGGTGACGACTATATCGTCAAGCTTTGGACCGACCACGCGAGCGCTGGGCAGGCCTTTGTGATACGGCATAGTTTTCCACTCATCAAATGGTCGCTGAAGCGCCAGCTGAAGATTAACGAGGCCGGGGTTGCCCGTGCTCGCAAACGAATCGGCGATGAAATCGAATGGCTGGAGGCCCGGCTGAATAGCGGTCATCGTTTTCTGGCCGGTGATCAATTCACGGCTGCTGATATCACGGCAGCGTCACTGCTCGCCCCGCTGGCCTGTCCTGATCAGCACCCGGTTTACCGGGCGCCGGAGTACAAATCGATCATGCGTGAAGCGATAGAACCTTGGCGTGACAGTGCGGCGCTTGATTGGGTGCGAAAACTGTACAGCCAGGACCGTGGCGAAATAAAATTCCAATAAATTCAGCATCCTTGCTATCCAAAGATCCCAACTTCCCGTAAGCTTTGTCCAATCAGCCTAGGCCGGAAGATCGATATCTCCGGTCCGGTCTGCTGGTGTTTTTCGCCGCAGTGAATGTACTGCTGAAAGACACCGATAATCCGCAGTAGAAGTCCCCCGAAGACCGCAGTAGAAGTAGCCCAGGTTTTACATACATCGCACGCGCACTGCGCCTGATCCGAGGGGCCACGCCCGCGAGGGTGCCTGCCTGTTTCAGTAGCGTTCAGCATCTGCCTATCCCAACAAAATTGAAGAGGCAATTGATGAATCCCGGTTTTGTGTTCGTTCTTTTTCTCTTGTTCAGTTCTCACTCCGCAACAGCTGCGAGCCCCTCGGGCACCGACTCCACCTCGTCATATCCCTGGCAGCATAGGCTGATCAACCACGAGGGGCAGTCTTTCTCGCTGGCTGATTACAATGGGCGGACGGTGCTGTATAGCTTCTTCTATACCGGCTGTTCGTCGATTTGCCCTACCCAGACCTATGAGCTCACGCGCGTTCAGCAGCTGTTGCCGGATGCGCTCAAGCTGTCGGTGCAGTTTGTATCCGTTTCGGTGGATCCCACCACAGACTTTCCAGAAACCATCAAGGCCTATGCGCAACGCTTCGGTATCGACTTCACGAACTGGCAATTCAGTACGACTCGGGATGAACACACCTTACGCGACCTGCTCGGGAAGATGAGGGTGCAGGTTGTCGAGGCGCCTGAGAGCGGCGAGATCGATCACAGCCCTACCCTGTTCCTGGTGGACCGCAGTGGTCGAATTATTCAGCGCTATCTCAGCACCCGTATCGACACGCAACGAATCGCCCAGGACATCGCAGCGGCTGACAGGATTTTCAGATAGCCGCAACAGACAGATACGCTAATCAATCAGGGAGAACAGCAGTGAAGGCAATGGAGAAACTATTGGCGGCCGCTATTTCTGGTATTATTTCCATACATGCCGCTCAGGCCTGGGGCAACGATGTGGAGGGGCAATGGGGGCCGACCATCGGCTGGAATATTATTCCGATCCACAGTGTGCTCACGCCTCAGGGACATGTTCTGAGCTTCGGCACGGACAAGGCGGGCAACCAGATGGGCGGCCTCTATTATGACCTGTGGGACCCAGCAAAAGGCACTGGACCTGACGCGCACCAGTTGCTGCCCAACCACTCCCCCACGGATCTGTTCTGTGCGGCGCAGGTGGTCCTGCCTGCGACAGGTGAAGTCATGATGTCAGGCGGTGATAACAATGCGGGGGGCATCGCGGCCAATCCTAACACCACCCTTTTTGACGGCGCGCTGAAGACCATGACTGACGGTGGCGTGAAGATGGCGTTTCCGCGGTGGTATCCAACGAATACCACCTTGCCGGATGGTGATGTGCTTGTTCAGGGTGGCAGTGCAGTCGGCGTTGATGGCCCGGGTATCATCACGCCAGAGGTCTACAATCGTGAAAAAGGCTGGCGTAGTCTCTTCGGCGCCACCAGCCAACTGGCCTACGACAACGGCTTCAACGAGTGGTGGTACCCGCGATCCTGGGTACTGTCAAATGGCCAGATTTTCAACCTGAGCGGGCCTGCGATGTTCTTCATCGAACATGAGGGCGATGGTGCCATTCAGATGGCAGGCACCTTCAAGGGCGATAACAAGGGTGCAACATCCACAGCTCTGATGTACCGTCCCGACAGAATTCTACAGGTGGGCGGTGGTGCGCCTTCTGATCTTCAAAAACATATTGATGGGTCTAACAAGGCGACTAAGCTATCGTTCGTCCCCGAGAGCGAGGCGAGTGAGCGCCTGAAAGTTGTCACCGAGCCAGCTGCCCCGATGAACTATAAGCGTCACTGGGCAACATCCACAATGTTGCCTGATGGGCGGGTGCTCGTGACCGGGGGTGCTCATCGAAACAACCTGCTGGATGGCGAAGGTCCTGCCTTGCATGCTGAGTTATGGGATCCGGACTCGGATAGCTGGCGCGTGCTTGCGGCTGAACAACATGCGAGGCTGTATCATTCGACGGCCATTCTGTTGCCGGATGCCACCGTGCTTAGTGGGGGTGGCGGTTCGCCTGGCCCGTGGGTTAATGGCAAGGAGCTCAGGAACTTCAATGCCCAGATTTTCAAGCCGCCGTATCTGTTCGACGGTGAGGCACTGGCGCCGCGCCCGACCTATGCGGTTGGCACACAAAGCCTCACCTACGGCGGAACCCTAGGCTTGAGTTATGAGTCGGCAAAGCCTATCGCAAGGGTGACCCTGCTCAAGACTGGTGCAGTCACGCACTCCTTCAACAATGATCAGTGGTTTCTCGAGCTGGGTTTTACCGCTACTGCGCCCAACGAGCTGGAAATAGCACTGCCGGACAATAGCCGCCTGGCTACGCCCGGCTTTTACATGCTCTTCCTCATAGACGATGCCGGCGTGCCATCAAAGGCCAGAATCTTTCACTTCGCGCCGCCGGACACCCAGCCAGACGAGCAGGACCTGATTATCGATGGTGGCTTCGAGTATCCGACGCTTAGCGAGGATGGTAGCGGTGAATGGCGGGATTTTTCAGCGGGTACGACTTTCGGTGCCTGGACCGTAGAGAGCGGCTCAATCAGTCTGCATCTCAACAGCCATCGTGGCCTTGGCAAAGGCGCAAGTGGACTTCAGCATCTCGACCTGAACGGCCACGCCCCCGGTGAGGCTTCACAGGTGCTCAAAGGCCTGACGATCGGACGACGCTATAAAGTAGATTTCAGTTACGCGCGGCATGATTATGCGGGCCAGGGGCTTGCGCTCGGCATTTCCATAGCTGAGCATAAGCAGAGGATTGCTGTTACCAACGCAGGTTCAGATCATTGGCTGCGCGGCACGCTTGAGTTTGAAGCGAGTGCGGCAGAAGAGCGGCTCGTTTTCAGCGGCCTTGGTGGCCGCGATTGCTGCGGAGTGCTGCTCGACGACATTTCGGTGACCCCCTCTGCCAGTGGCGGCGTAGAGAACTCCAAGACACCTGGGGAATATTGATGGATAAGCAAACGGAAGACGCCACCGAGCGTGGTTTGAAACTGGCTGCAGACTTGCCTGATCTCACAATGGAGCAGGTCGATGATTGCCTGCAGGCGATATATGAGGATATTCAGCAGTCGCTTCGGGTACCCATCGTCAACCAGCTCTTCAGGACGCTGGCAAATTATCCTGACTTTCTGGAGCAGGCCTGGCGGGCGGTCAAGCCTGTGGTTCGCTCTGTCGCCTTCGAACGCGCGGCAGACGATCTTCGGCAGAAGGCCGTATTGGATGCAGCGCCTGCAACCACCTCGCTAGGCGTATCCGGCATCATGAATGCCGATAAGCTGATCGATTTCAACGATACCATTCACTATGTGCTACCGAAGCTGCTGCTTATTTCAGCGGCGTTCAACGAATGTGCCTTTGGCGATAGACTGGGCAATGCAGCGTTCTCCCTCAACGAAATAGCTGATCTGCCACGAGGCATCGCTGATGGCACTGGCAAGGTGGAGCTGGTCGACCCTGCTGAGGCAGATGCTGCGCTGCAAGCGCTGTTCGAGAGAATCCGCCAGGATCACGGGCATCCGATGGTCTCCTCTTACTACCGGGGCATCGCGCAGTGGCCGGACTTCCTCGATAGCGCCTGGCGACTCGTTGGCCAGGAAGTGGTTTCGCAGGAGTACCGTGACAGGCGCTCACGGCTGGTCGATGCCGCACAGGCCCATGTCCGCAGCTGGCCGCTAGGCCGAATCGACGTGCAGGCCGGGCAGCAGTCGGACATTCAGGATATCCTGGCAGGCTTTCAGTTGAAGTTCATCCCAGAAATGTTGCTGGATGTGGTGTTGATCAAGGCGCTTCTAGAGGGCAAGGCTGGCGCAAGGCATTCCCGGTTCAGCGTGGCTGACGAAGTCTAGTGCCCGGTCCAGTCAGTTATGGCTAAACGTCTTTGATGCAGGATCTCCCTTCCCGCCCTTATCGCCGTGGCACATGCCCCGGCGTGGGTTCATCGATGTCAACTGGAGACGGTCTGCTGTCGCGAGTGCGGGTGCCTGGCGGGCGGCTCCAGGCGAAGCACTTGGCTTTTATTTCGACGCTTGCTGCGCAACATGGTCAGGCAGTACTGGAGCTCACCCGGCGCGGTAATCTGCAACTCCGCGGTCTTGCTCCTGAAACTGATGCGAGCGTAAGCGCTGCCCTGATAGCACAGGGTCTGGCAGTAGCACCCGCTGAGGCTGAGGCCTCACGGAACACCCTCAGTTCTCCGGCGGCAGACCTGGACCCCTACGCGCTCGCGGACCCTTGGCCCCTGGCGCTGGCGCTAGACAAGGCAATGGTAAAGGATACTGCCTTCCGAGCTCTGCCGACGAAGTTTCGCCTGCTACTCAATGGTGGCGGTGTTGCCCACCTGGCAGCTGAAGACGCTGATATACGCGCTGACGCCATAATGAGCCCTGATGGGCTCAGATACCGCTTGTCAGTGGCGGGTACAGCCTACAGCTCAAAGCGGCTTGGCCTATGTGCGCCAGAACATACAGTGAAGGCGCTACTCGCACTGACTCATCATTTTATCGAGCGTAATAGCGCGCTGCCCACGCGAGGCAGACGCCTGCTCCACGTACTCGGAGAGGTCCCCCTGCACGAGTTTCAGGCTGTGGTCGCACCCTGGCTGCAGCCTTCAGATACGCCCTTTGCTACGAATCCTTCGCTCGGTCCAGATCCAGGCACAGTAATAGGTGCGCAAAACGGCTGGTTCGGTGCAGGGGTGCCCTTTGGAGAGCTATCTGCGGAAACTGCCCAGGCGCTGGCTGATCTTGCGGAAACTCACGCTGCCGGGCAGTTGAGACTGACGCCCTGGCGACAGATTCTACTGCCCGGCGCGGGTGCTGAGCTTGCTGGTGCATTGAACTCGCTGGGGCTCATTACAGAGCCAGATGACGCCCGCCTCTCGGCCACCGCCTGCCCAGGCGCGCCCGCCTGCAACTCGGGCAGCAGCAGCACTAGAACAGATGCACTTGGCTGGGCCCGTGCTGTGCCCGCACTCTTCGATGGTGAACTGACTATTCATATATCAGGCTGCGGCAAAGGTTGTGCGCATCCACTAACCAACCCACTCACCTTGACGGCTCGAGCGGGCTTATATGATCTCATCGTCAATGATCGCGCTGATCCTGCTCACGAAGTAAACACGGTATTGACGGGCCTGACGCCGGCCGATGTGGAAGCCAGACTCCAACTGCTCTCCAGGATATTGCATAAGGCCCGGCAAGCAGACGAGACGCTCTCACAGTTGATCATGCGCCTGGATGCCAGACTTTTGCGACAGGCATTGCTCGCCGACGCTTCAGTTGCTTGAGCGGTGAGCCTGGTCCGGATCAATCTGCACGGAACAGCCGCTGGTGTCGTAGATCGTAGAGTGCGCTGTCGCGGAATCCTGACTCGCCCAATGCCCGCCCCACTAAAATCAGCGCGGTGCGTTTTTCGGGAATACCGTCCACCTGCGCTGCAATGTCGTGGAGCCGTCCGCGCAGTATCTGCTCGTCCGGATGCGTTGCACGAAAGACTATGGCCACGGGGCAATCTCCACCATAGAACGGCGACAGACGCTTGACGACCTCGCCGATAGCATGCAGGGAGAGATGAATGGCCAGGGTAGCACCCGTAGCTGCATAGGCCTCGAGGGTTTCGCCTGGCGGCATGGCCGAAGCGCGGCCCTGGGTGCGAGTCAGCACCAGCGTCTGTGCCACCTCAGGCAACGTTAGCTCAAGCCCCAATACAGCCGCCGCTGCAGAGAAAGCCGGCACGCCTGGCGTGAGTTGATACGGGATCCCGAGCACCCTGAGGCGCCGTAGCTGTTCAGCCACTGCTGAATAGATTGCCAGGTCGCCGGAATGAAGGCGCGCTACATCCTGTCCACGCTCGTGAGCCTTCCGCATGGCGTCAATGATCGCATCCAGTGTCATTCCAGCGGTATTGATGCGTACTGCATCGGCCGCGGTATGAGCAAGTATTTCCTGCGGAATTATTGATCCGGCATAGAGGCAGACAGGACAGCGTGCGATGAGATCACGTGCACGCAGGGTGATAAGATCAGGCGCACCGGGTCCGGCGCCGATGAAGTGTATGGTCATATCGGATTTCCGGAATAAAAATCGGCCTGTTTTGGCCGCGCCACCCGGGCGTGCCACAGAGTGATGGTTCGCAACGGACGCCAGCCGGTGAAGCGGCCCAGCGCTTCGGACCTTTCCACAGCGAGCCGAACCAGAGCGCCACCGTAGCGAGCCCTTGCAGCGATGAGCGCGGCTTCGCCTTCTGCCGTCACAGCGCCGGCGACGCAGCGACCGCCCTCGGAAAGCGCCTGCCAGCACAGATCCAAGAGCTTCGCTTCGGTAATGCCGCCGCCGATGAAGATTGCGTCGGGTTTCACAAGCCCGCTGAGCGCCGCCGGCGTGCGCCCGGCTATGCACTGCAGATGACCTACGCCAAAGGACTGCGCATTCGCCATGATCTGAGCAACGCGCTTCTCCTGTACCTCTACGGCCGTAGCCGTATTGGCTGCATCTGCCAGCAGCCACTCAATCGACACTGCGCCTGAACCAGCGCCGAGGTCCCATAGATGCTCGCCACCTCTTGGCGCCAGATAGGCCAGGATGACCGCGCGAATTTCGCGCTTTGAGATCTGCCCATCGTGAGTGAATTCGTTCTCGTCCCTCCCCGGCACCCGAGAGCATCCATGACCAGCGAGCCTGCTGCGGCACTCGATCGCCAGGGTATTCAGCTTATGCACCGCGGTATATCCCCAGGCGCTGGCAGTGCGTTCACAGCGTGTTTCTGATGCACCACCCATCGACTGCAGTGCCACCATCTGGCTGTCACCATAGCCCGTGCTCACCAGCAAGCGTGCAACCCTGGCAGGACTGTTTCCGTCCTCACTGAGAACCAGCAGTCGGCGCCCTGGAGATAGCACGGCACGGAGTCGATCAATATCGCGAGCTACGACAGAGAAACAATGACAGTCCTGGAGAGGCCAGCCCATCCGCGCCGCCGCCAGCGAAAACGCTGACGGGCCCGGCAGGCTTCGCATGGCGCCCGCAGGCAGATAGCGGGACAATGTTGCACCAATACCGAACCAGAAGGGATCGCCGCTTGCAAGCACGCAGACTGGCCGGCCGGCATAGGTCATCAATTCTTCGAGGCCTGCCTGGATTGGAGACGGCCAGGCTTTCCTCACCTGACCGGCGACTTCCGGCACGTAGGCCAGATGGCGCGCGCCGCCAAAGAGTACCTCAGCCCCCAGTACAGCGGCCCGCGCATCTTCGGCAAGACCGGCCCAACCCGCCTCACTCAGCCCCACCAGGGTGAGCCAGCCCTCTTCTGACGTCGTTTCCGCATAGGCGGGAGACGTCTGTTGATTCTTCATTATAAAATACCGCTCCTGATATCACTGATGGCGAGCTGCCAATGCATGTACTTATTCTTGGTGGCACACGTGATGCCATGAACCTGGCCGCAGTGCTTCTGCACGATCCTCGCTTCGAGGCTACTTATTCGCTGGCAGGACGTACACGTCGTCCCCTGCCCTCGGGACTGCCGACACGCCGCGGCGGATTCGGCGGCATCGCCGGCCTGGTCCAATGGCTGCAGGACCATGGTGCCGCCGCCGTGGTGGACGCCACCCACCCTTTCGCGGCACAAATGTCAGCCAACGCCGTGGCGGCCTGCCGCATGACAGGTTTGCCCCTGCTGCGGCTGGGACGGCCAGCCTGGACGCCTGTGGACGGCGACCACTGGTACGATGTCCCCGACCTCGATGCGGCCGCTGTGCGACTCGGCGAAGTGACCGAGCCCGGGCAGAACGTCCTGCTGACTACCGGCGGCACGACCCTCCGGCATTTCGAGTCGATGGCCGGCCTGCATTTTGTCGTTCGCTGCGTCGATCCGCCTGAGCCTCCGCCAGCTTTTGCCAGCTGGACATTGATCACTGACCGCGGCCCTTTCGATCTGGCCGGCGAGCAGGCACTGCTATCAAGGTATGGCATCGATATTGTCGTGACCAAGAACTCCGGCGGGCTCGCCGCACAGCCAAAGCTGGGCGCAGCCCGGCATGCTGGCTTGCCCGTCATCATGGTTGAACGTCCAGAGCTACCATCAGCCGACCACGAGCTTTACAGTGTGGAGGACGTGATCGCCAATCTTGAAGCGCTGCGGGGCTGAGCGGCACCCGCATCCAGCGATTCTAGGTCTCGGCCAATTGCTCAGGATAGTCCCTCGGGCTGTAAACCCACTGTCGTCCGCCATGCTCGAAGTTACGGGCAAGTGAGTTCCCAATCAGGACGAGCGTCTGCATGTCTACAAGTGTCGGATCAGCCGCCGCGAGCGTGGTGAAGTGCAATGATTCATCTGCCCTGCCTACGGCCCTGGCGAAAATGACCGAGGTCTCGGCTGCTTGCACTGTTCTGAGCACCTCGAGTGCCTCGCCTAACTGCCACGGTCGATGGCTGGAACGCGGGTTATAGAACGCCATGGCAAAATCGGCCTGTGCAGCCAGCGTGATGCGCTTGCGGATGACTGACCAGGGCTTGAGCACGTCGGACAAGGACATCACGCAGAAGTCGTGACCCAGTGGTGCGCCCGTTCTTGCAGCGGCCGCCTGCAATGCAGAAATACCGGGGTAAATGCCGAGCTTCACGTCCTGCCAAGCAGGTGAGGCCTTGTTGGCAAGCACTTCACAAATGGCTGCCGCCATTGCAAAAATTCCGGGATCGCCACCGGAGACAACAGCGACGTGACGGCCTTCAGCAGCAAGATCCAGCGCTTGCGCCGCTCGCACGAGCTCCACTCGATTGTCGGATGGGTGGCAGCAATGATGTGGCTTGGCGACACGG
Source organism: Gammaproteobacteria bacterium UBA2679 (assembly GCA_002354735.1). Taxonomy (GTDB): domain Bacteria; phylum Pseudomonadota; class Gammaproteobacteria; order Pseudomonadales; family Oleiphilaceae; genus Allohahella. Next base: position 50,247 of record DEMD01000009.1, read on the forward strand.
TCGAGATAGGGGCCGTAGCCGACCAGATCAGTGGCTTCATCAATGAGTGCCGCCGTCTCCGGACTCATCCAGGCCGCACCAGCCGGGCCGGTTCCGACGACCGACAGAATGCCGCCACTGCATGCTGTAGCGCTCATACACGTACACCCGGGCCGGGAATGAGTACCATCGAAAAATAAGGCGCTACGGTGTCGCCGATTTCGGAGAGTGGCGATACGCGCTGCTCTGGCATACTGGCCTTCTCCACATACCACGCACGGTCAGCCATACCCAACTCCTCAGCCATGCGACAGATACGCCCAAGATTGGAGCCGACCTTCATGATCACGGTTGCCTTGCTGCCCGACATACTGGCCCGGAGCGATTCGTCATCGAGCGTGCCTGGAATGACAGTGAGCACATCATCGCGCATGATCAGAGGCTTTGGCAGCAGCGCCCCGCAGGCCATGACGGAGTTGACGCCAGGCACCACGGTAATTTCGAAACGTTCTTTCAGGCGCAGGAAAACGTGCATGAAGGAACCGTAGAAGAAGGCGTCGCCTTCGTTCAGCAGCGCGACGTCGTGCCCTGCCAGCAAGTGCTCGGCCACCGCCTCTGCAGCTTCATCGAAGAAAGCCTCGATCCGGTCATGATACTCCTGGCTCGTATGCGGCAGCTCAACAGTGACAGGGTAAACGAGCGCCAGCTCCTGATGCTGAGCCCCGATATGCGCTTCGCAACTGGCGCGCGCCCGTCCTTTGCTGCCGCGCTTGCAGAAATAGGCCACCACTGGGCACTCCGCCAGCAGGCGAACTGTCTTCAGGGTGAGTAGCTCGGGGTCGCCAGGTCCGGTGCCAAGGCCGTAAAGCCGTCCAGGTGCTTGTTGTGTGGTCATGGTGCTCACTCGATGTCGCTAGCAAGGGCGTTGACCGCGGCGGCTGCCATGGCGCTGCCGCCCAATCTGCCGTGCACGGTGATGAAATGGATGCCTGGTGTGGCCGCAAGTGCCTGCTTGCTTTCCGCCGCACCAATGAAGCCAACTGGAAAACCGAGAATGGCCGCAGGTATCGGTCCGCCGGCGGCCATGAGATTCAGGAGATGGAACAGTGCTGTGGGGGCATTGCCAATCGCCACTACGGCGCCTTCAAGATCCGGCTCCCACAGATTGACGGCTGCTGCACTGCGGGTATTGCCAATCTGTGTGGCCAGTGCAGGTACCCGCGGGTCGCGCAGGGTGCAAATCACCTGGTTATTGGCGGGCAATCTGGCACGGGTGACACCATGGGCCACCATCTGGCTGTCACAAATGATGGGCTTACCCGCCTTCAGCGCCGCTCTGGCTGCCTGGCCAACGCCATCGGAGAACGCCAGGTGTTGCAGAACGTCTACCATGCCGCAGGCGTGGATGATGCGGACCGCTGGGGCTTCCATTTCAGCTGGCAGACGCGAAAGATCGGCCTCGGCCCGTATGGTGGCAAAAGAAGCCTCGTAAATGGCCGCGCCATCACGAATGTAGTCGTGCAGGTCTTTGTTCATGGCTTGCTCTGTAAGATTGTAATGATAATCATGATTTGATTCGTATACCCCGGGCGATCAGCCACCAGGCGAGGCCACCGACCGCACAGGTGATCAGGGGCAACACGATGAATGTGCTGGCACGACAGCTGTCTCCGATATCAAGCAACGCATAACGAAAACCGTCGACGATATGGACCATTGGGTTGAGCTGCGAAACATCCGCCCAGGGCGACGGCAGACGGCTGATGGGATAAAACACGCCGCCGAGGTACATCAGCGGTGTCAGGATGAAGGTGTTGACCAGCGAGGTATCGTCGAAGTTGCGGGCGAACACGCCATTGACCAGGCCTGCGAACGAGAACAACAGCGCGCTCAGTACGGCTACGCCGAGCCCTGATGCCAAATGGTGCACTTGCAGACTGGTGAACGGCAGGGCCAGCGCCGCAACCAGTGCGCCAGCCAGCAAACCACGTATGACACCAGCTGTTGCAAAACCAGCCACTATCAGCCAGGCAGGCACCGGCGCCACCAGCATTTCTTCGATGTGTCGTTGCAGACGGGCGCCGAAAAAGGCGAGCGTGGTGTTGCTGTAGGCATTACTGACAACGGCGAACAGTATCAGGCCAGGCATGAGAAAATCGGCGTACGGCACGCCTTCGACTGCGGCCAGATCGCGGCCTACAAAGTGTCCAAAGATCAGCATGAATAGCGACGCGGTCACCACCGAAGGCAGCAGGCTCTGCACCCAGCTGCGCACGAAGCGCCGCACCTGTTTTATAACGAGGCCCTGATAGGCGTTCCAGTACATACCGGCGTTCATGCGCGCCCCGTATCAGCTGAAGCGCGCTCTGCCAGGAGCTCAAGGAAGCGTGACTCCAGGCGGTTCGAACCCTGCTGAACGGCCAGTACCTTGATACCCTGCTGCAGGAGTTCGTTAAAGAGTTGATCGAGCGTCTCATGCTGAGGCCAGTCCAGTTCAAGCCGGTGCCCATCAAAATCGCGCACTCTCCCACGGGCGAGTTGAGGGCGCGTCAGCGGGGCGTCCTCCAGCTCGAGCATCAGATGCTGCGTCTGCAGACCGCTCAAGAGAACTTCAGGTGTATCCCTGGCGATGATTCGACCTGCATCGATGATAGCGATATCGTTGCACAGCGCCTCAGCCTCCTCCAGATAGTGTGTGGTGAGAAAGATGGTGGTGCCCTGCCCGTTCAACTCACGAAGCATGGCCCAGGTCGCCTGGCGGGCCTCCACATCGAGACCGGCGCTTGGCTCATCCAGCATCAGCAGTCTTGGCCTGTGTACGAGGGCCCGTGCAATCATCAGACGTCTTTTCAGACCGCCGGAGAGTCCCCAGGCCTTCGACCTGGCTCTATCAGCCAGACCCACGAGCTCAAGGACCTCACAGGCCCGCCGCGCGGCATCTTTTCTCGATAGCCCGTAGTACATGCCCTGGGTGGAGACGATTTCCTGCACGGGCTCGAAACTGTTGAAGTTGACCTCCTGTGGCACGAGCCCGACGCAACATCTTGCAGCCATGGCCTGGCGTTGATTGTCGAAGCCGAAGATGCTGATGCTGCCGGTTTCCATGCGTACGAGCCCGGTGATGAGTCCGATAAGCGATGTCTTGCCTGCGCCATTGCGCCCGAGTAGTCCAAAAAATGCGCCAGCAGGAATGTTCATGTCGATGCCTGCAAGCGCTTCACGCCTGGTCGCCACCCCTTCCTTTTTTGCCCCCTTGGGGGCGCCCTCATAGTGCTTGCGTAGATTGCTGATGCTGATAGCTGGCGCGCTCATGGCTGTGTTGCCCTATCGGCGTAGCCTACAAGCTCTCCGCCGCGATCAATGGCACAAACGGCTACCTCGATATCTGCAGGCAGATAGGCGTAGACCCGTGCCAGTGCGAGTTGTGCAAGACGATCACCCAGCGGGATGCCAGCCTGCTGACAATAGCCGAGGGTTTCGATAGAGGTGTTCGATCGCGAAATCATCGCCTGCAATGCCTCTGTCGCGCCTAGCGCGGCCGCCTGGCGTGCAAGCCAGGGCAAATCGATGGCGCACTTACGGCTGTGAGTATCCGGATGACCTGCAGCGAACTTGCTCAACTTGCCAAAGCCACTGACCAGCGTGAAACGGGGCACGGAATTGCGGCGCAGGTACTTGAGCAGCGCACCAAAGAAGTCGCCCATTTCAACGATAGCCATCTCACTCAGACCATACTGTCGCGACACAAAAAGCTCGCTGGTCCCGCCGGTACACCCGGCGAGATGCGTAAGCCCATTGGCACGCGCGACATCAACCGACTGATGAATCGATGCAATATAGGCTGCGCATGAAAATGGTCTGACGATACCGGTGGTGCCCAGCACGGAAAGTCCACCTATGATACCGAGGCGGCCGTTCATTGTTCGCAGGGCGATCTTTTCCCCATTATCAACGCCTACCGTAACGCGAAAGCCGCCAGTAAAATCAGCTTCTTCAGCAAGCTGCTGCAGGTGTTCGGTAATCATCTGACGGGGCACCGGATTGATGGCCGGCTCGCCCACCGCGAGACTCAGGCCCTTGCGCGTTACAGTACCCACACCGGCGCCGGCGGCGAATTCGACACCTGGCCTTTGCAGCAGTCTGATTTCGACCCAGAGCCGCGCGCCGTGGGTGGCATCGGGATCATCGCCAGCGTCCTTGATGATGCCGGCTATGGCGGAGTCACCAGTGCACATGAGATCCGCTATTGTCATCTCCGGCTCGCCGCCCCGTGGCAGGCGTATGGTCAGTGCAGTGGTACGTTTTCCCGTCAACAGAAGGCGTGCGGCTGCAAGCGAAGCGGCTGTCGCGCAGGCGCCTGTCGTCAGACCCGTACGCAGTGGGCCGCGGTACTCCGGGGTTTCCGGACGCATGGATCCACTGCTGGGCGTCATGATCAGTGGCCGGCAGCAACGGCGCGGCCGTTGAACAGGTCGGCGATCAATTGCGGTGCCGAGGGGAAATAGCCGTGAAAATAGCTGGCCGTCAGACTCCCCTGCCGATAGATCGCTTCGCCAGCACTGCCTCGCAAGCGTCTGGTGAGTACTGCTGGCGCCAGCGGCGTATCCAGATCGGAATGGTGGTAGGCATGGCCGCGCAACTCTTCATGCGCGCTATCGCCGCTACCGGCCATGGCCTGCATACCCAGCCCTTTCAGACGCCCGGCCATCCGAGCCTGCCCGGGCATAAGCCCATACATCGCATGCGCCACGCCCTCAGTGTCCAGCAGACTATCGACACAGGCCATCAATCCGCCACACTCAGCGAGAATGGGTTTGCCAGCCGAATGATGCGCACGAATAGCCGCACGCATCGCAGTATTGCCAGAAAGGGTTTTACCGTGGAGTTCGGGGTACCCACCCGGTAGCCAGATGGCATCGCATGCCGGCAGTGCCTGGTCTGTCAATGGCGAGAAGAATGTCAGCTCAGCGCCCATACTTCTGAGCACGTCCAGATTGGCGGGATAGATAAAGGCGAAGGCATTGTCACGGGCGATGGCAATGCGACGGCCGGTCAGCAGACGAGGGATCGGCAGAGGTGCATCCGCACTGAGGGTGACCTGGGCTGGCAGCCGGTCGAGGCCGGCTTCTTTCAGGACCTCAGCGGCCGCATCGAGTGCTGCATCCAGTTCTGGCAGCTCGCTGGCCTGTACCAGGCCAAGATGCCGGTCCGGTATCGTGAAGAACTCGCTGCGCGGAATGGCGCCGAGCAGACTGATGCCAGGGGGCAGGCTCTCGCCTACCAGCTGGGTGTGATAGGCACTGCCGACTCGGTTGGCAATGACCTCATGCACCTTGACATCGGGCCTATAGCTGGCAAGCCCAAGCGCCAGTGCCCCGAAAGTCTGCCCCATGGCGCGCGCATCGATGACAGGCAGTGCAGGAATCCCGCAGCTGACTGCAAGATCGGCGCTGCACGGTTCACCATCGAACAAGCCCATCGATCCTTCGACCAATACGAGATCTACGTCGCGGGCAGCTTCTGCCAGGCGCCAGCGGATCTCTTCATCGCCAGTCATCCAGCCGTGGACCTGATAGACAGGCGCGCCAGAGGCCAGTTCGAGCACCATCGGGTCGAGATAGTCGGGGCCGTGCTTGAATACTCGGACGCTGCGTCCGGCGTTGCGATGCAGACGGGCCATGGCGGCGGTGACCATGGACTTGCCATGACCAGACCCTGGGGCACAGATGAGTGCGGCGGCGGTAGTGCCGGTGATACGAGTACGTTGGGTGGTCAACATGATTAGCCCTGGCAACATGAGTGCAAAGGCATTGCGGGGCAAAACAAACAAAGACAGGGGATGCCAGATAGACGAGGCCGACCTGCCCATAGTCGCCCACCGCAACACCTGGCATGACCCTTCTGGCCGGTCTACGGACTGATGAGCCGGCGCCGAAGCGCCGAAGCAGACCGCCTTCCCATGTCATGACACAGTGGCGTACCGGTTGCTTTTGACTCAATCACCGTTGCGGGGGCAGCGTCGGACTGGCACCGACTTCCCGTTTAAACCCTGAACGTAAAGGGTCACCGAAAGGCAGGGCGGGAATTTAGCAATCCCCGGCCCCCGAGTCAACGACCACGATTAGGGTGGTCGTTGCAGCTTGGTAAACGCTTCGGGTGGCAATCAGTCCCGACCGAACCTCAGCTTGAGACGGCGGTAATCACACTTCAGCTTGTCCTGAATACGCCAATCGCAGCTGTCGGTATCCCATGGAAAGAACGGGTTGCCGACCAATGCCATTTTTTTTCCAAGTTCGGGCTCGTGTCGAAGAATAACGCTGCGGAAGTTGGTGTCCTTGATCCAGGCCATACCCTCTTTTGTGTACACCTGTTCGTTGAAGTCGGTGGTGTAGAAGCGGTCTGACTGGAATCGTCGCGGCGCCATCACGGTAAATATCCGAAAGGTCGTATCACTGAAGCCGAACCCATCTGGGCGGTACCCTTCAGCCAGTTGGCCGACCACCGTGTCAATCAGTTCGACATCGTTGTTGTAGACTTCGCGCATCTTCTCTGCGAGTGCCCTGTCTGGCGTGATATCCGTAAAGTCATTGATGGGTGGCATCTTCAGCTGTCGTCTGAACTCATTGTAGCGGGGCACACCGCGCTCTCGATCACGAAGAATGTCGAGTGCAGCCATATCCAGCACACGGCCATCGGGCATGCGTAGTTCCTGGAGGAACTTCGGATAGTTATGCGGGGTCAGCTGACCTGGGTGGGTCATACCAAACGAATAGTACACGTTCTCATTACCCAATGAATCCAGTACCCCAGGCGCCTTCTGAAAGGCCTGATCGGTGGTACTGACAGCCTTGATCATCTTGCCTGACTGATAGTCGACCATATCCACCGAGTCCCGGATCAGGGGGTGCATTCGGTACACAGCCACGAACTCCTCCGTTAGGCTATACGGCGTGTCACGCAGATTCTTGTCACCGCCAACAACCACTTCCCAGTCCAGATTCAGCGCCAACTTGGTATTGGTCGTTTTAAGAATGGCGGGTGTCCAGTCCACAGTGTGAATCTTGGCTATAATCGCCGCGTTGATCAGGCGAGCCTTGTTGAACAGCTGCTGGTCGGTCCAAGAGGGATGTTTTGCAGCCAGCATCTCTGCAATCGCATTGTGTTCCTTCACGAACAGCTCATGGAACATCTGCAGCCCGAGCCACCAGTTATCACTGAAGCCGGTGACAGGCAGACCGGTCTCTGGATTGACGGCCAAACGGCCACTGGGTTCGATGATGAGCTTGCCGCCTTCAAAAGTTCTCAGGCTATCCTGAACCGCCTGATCGCTGCCGTAGAGCTGAGAGCCATCCCACCAGTGCGTAAGCCGGTTGGTGTAGGCTTTCGGTGTGTTTTCATAAGGGGTCCAGGTCGGATCGACCTCGGTTTTCGCGATAGCCATGCTGCCGCCCAGTTCACTGGCCAGCGGATCGTCGGCATCCAGTGGCACCTCGTGTGGCGCACCAGCATCATCCCTGTGCGAGAACCAGTCGTGTGTCATGAACTGGATCCAGGCGGCCGCCCAATAACTGAGGAAATCGACTTCCTTGATGTCATCGCGGGTCATCAGCTCACGGCTGATCATCCGGGGGTTTGGCTCCATAAGCATTGCTTCGTCGGCGTACGCCGAGTTGAGCGGCACGTTGCGACCAAAGCGCATGCCTTCGCTGCCCATACGGGTTTGGTCGAGGTCGTTGCAGTTGCCCTCGGTCGTACGTGCCCCGGCAGTGTCAGCGTCACAGGCTACGTTCTCTGGGTAGGTGCCGTTGGTGTCTATGATATTGTTCTTGTTCAGATTGGTAACGCTTTGAAGCAGGTGCAAAGTACCTGCCAGACCGTCGTCCCACCAGCGAATGATAGGGGTGTCGGCAGGTTCTTCTGCAGCATCCTTTTCCCAGAGGGAGGCTTGGGCGCCGGAGGGTGCTCCTGCGATCGCACACGTAATGGCCGCCAGCATCAGCCGGCGTTTGAAGGTGTTTTTCATTGTTATGGTCCTGTCTTGGAGAGCGGGCATCCTGTTTCACTTGCATCACCCATTTGAGTGATGCGACACACTAGAGCCTGCGCAGGTGTGCTCATATCCTATGAAAGGATGACTTTTCTTTCAGGCGACAAAGCGCAGATTGGAAGCGTGACACTTGTCACGTTTTTTCTGCGCGCTGACTCACAGTCTCTGTTTACACCTGTACCTTTTTTGCCTTCGCCGAATTACAAGTAGTTCCAAAAAACCATGTCACGCCAAGAACGTTTGTATGGATAGCACCGCTAACACCGAGAGGGAGCACCTCCAGGCCCATCCGCGCTTCAGCCTCGTCAGAGCGCATCCGGCGCTGTTCCAGCTATTGTCGGAGCATGAGCGCCTGATCGTTCATTCGCCCCAGGGCAGCGGTAAGCGCCGCGGTGTCTTGCAGTGGTTAGCAACCCGTAACCTGCCGTATCGATACTTCAAGTGGCGTCGAGACGGAAGCGCCCGGAAGATGAGCGCCGAGCTGCTTGAGAAGCTGCCCTCAGCCCCTGCCAAAGTCCTCGAGGCGACCAGGGCGTCGTGTACACCCAGGTCTTCAGCAGCACTCATTCTCGATCTGGGACCGCTCGGTCTCGACATGCTGGTCTGGAGTGAGGTAGCAGCGCTCTGCCTTGACGCTGAGGCCGATCAGCGAATCATTGTGCTTACAGCCTTTTATCCGGAAGCGGCTCGCCTGGAGTCCCGCTGTGCGTCCGGTTTCATGCGTGAATTTGCCTATTACTTCGCGTTCAACGACCTCGCCATGACCCCTGCGGAAGTCTGCGTACTGCACGAACTCTTGCCCGCCGACTGTCGGGCCCAGCACACCAGCGAACAGTTGTTCACCTTGACGAAAGGTTGGCCAGGGCTGGTATCCGATTTACTCGTCAGGTCCAGTGAGCGTTTGCTTACGCCGGTTTCGCATGGTGAAGAACGCCTGCGGACGACGGTATACGATTGGCTGGCACGAAACGGCATGCGCTTCGAGATCGGAGAACAAGAGCTCATGTGGCTGCTGCTCTGGCTCGGCCCCTTGCCTCATGCACTGTTCACTGATGAGGAAGGCCTGAAGGACTTCGATCAGGCCCTGCAAAATCTGCAGGTTTCTGGACTGCTTGCGCGTCGCCTCACGAATGAGCAGACGCTGCAGCTCAACAGCAAGCCGCTCGTGGAGCTTGTTCTGTCGACGTACGCTGTGACGCTGCCCAAAGCAACACTGACCCGGTGCAGGGGCTGGCTGGAGCGCAAGGGCTTCCAGTCCATGGCGATCGAGGCCTGCCTCCGGCTGGAAGACTGGTCAAAACTGGAAACACTTCTGTTGGCAAACGCCGACGAGCTCACTGCCCGCCTCCACGTCTACGACTTGCGACGCTGGATCAACCTCCTGGACGAAGCCTGTGAAATTCGGCACCCCATCCTACTGATTTGCGCCGTCCGCTGTGCCATCTATCAGGGCAGCGATCTAGAGATCATGCGTTATTTTCAGCGGGTCCTCGAACTGCTACGGCACAGCAAGCCGGAAACCCTCGGCAAGTATATGAATGAGGAACGTATGGGTCGTTTCATCGCCGAAATCCAGCTCTACTCAGAATTGACCCAGCAGGGTGTGATGACCTGTCAGGAGTGGGTGCAAGGCACTTCGAGATGTGCGCCGACAAATCCTGTAGTGCTGCTTCAGGAAGCCTTCAGTCTCGCCCAGGCCGGCGACATGGCGAAACTTTTTCCTGTGGTGGCCACCGGACTGGCACAGACCGAGGCCATGATGTCCTGGGCCTTGCACCTTACGTTCTCGATATTCAATTTCTGGATGCTGATACTGTCATGTCGGCGAAGGCAGGCGGAGCAGAGTCTTCAGGCCCTGAGAGCCCGGCTTGTCGATAGCGGTGTCTCGCTGGCCAGTGCTTATGATTGGCTGGATATGCTCGAACTCCTGCTGGAAAGGATGGCAGGTAAGCTGCAGCCGCTCGGCAAGCGCGCCGAGTTATTTCAGGGACAGCCGCGAATCGCGCAGGATATCCTCAAGAACAATCTGCTCGTAACCTTACGTGCTGACCTTCTCCTTCTGCGCGGCGACATCTATTCGGCACGACAGGTCATTCATGAGCTTGCGTCGCTGCAGTCAAGCGCCACCTCGCGCTCCTACTGGTTTGCATCCGCCGTCACCATGCACGATGCGCTACAGATCATGGCAGGCAGCGAAACGCATGATCTGATTCGCCTCCCGCCGACCGAAGGCATCGAACTCGACGGATGCTCGCTGCAGGAGCAGACCGCTCTACTCTGGCGCATCAAGATGCGCCTGCATCAACTGCCTGCGGAAACCCTGTTCCCGCTACTGGACAGGGTACAGGGCCACCTGATGCGGACCGGTCAATGGCTGAGAACGCTGGAGGTGGACGTGCTGCGGGCGGTCTGCCTCTATCGTAGCCGGCGCGAGGAACAGGCCCTCAGCCTGTTCATGCGCGTGGCTGGCCAGCTCGAGACAGAATCTCTCCTTGGCGTTCTGGCAGACCCCTTCCTGCTCTGGCGGATCTTTCCGGAGGAAGCCCTGGAGCCAACACTGCGCCACAGCTTGTCGCAGCTACTGGACCAGATTGCTGGCCGGGCCAGCGCAACGATAGCCCCAACCCCCCAGACCGGGTTAGCAGAAGCGCTGACGACCCGGGAAACGCAAGTGCTTATTCTCTTATCGAGAGGTCTCAAGAACCAGGGCATTGCAGATGAACTGAAACTATCGGTGACCACGGTGCGGACGCACGTCCAGCACATTTACCGCAAGCTGAAAGTGAGCAACCGCGCCGCCGCCACGGCCTGCGCCTGCCGAATGCAGCTGGTCTGAGCGCTTGTGACCTTGGGCTACTTCTTTTTCTCCAGCGCTTCCTTGAGGCCAGCGAAAGGGTTGAAGGTCGCTGCTTCGCGCTTGTTTTCTCCACCACCGCCGTAGCGGACAAAGGCTTCGAATTTGCTGTGTTCTTCATCATGACAGTAGAGACAGAGCAGCTCCCAATTACTGCCATCTGACGGATTGTCATCATGATTATGGTTGACGTGATGCACGGTCAGCTCACGTAGGTTCTTGCCAGAAAATTCACGGGCGCAACGCCCACAGACCCACGGGTAAAGCTTGAGTGCCTGCTCCCGATAGCCTTTCTCGCGCTGGGCAATGTACCTGCGCTGCTCTTCAAGCACCTGATCGGTCTTGCTTCTGTTCGTTGTATTGCTGGCCATGACTCACCTGTGATCATGCTTGGACGACAACTTCATTCTAGCACCGAAGAGTCATTTCCCGCCGTGAATCCGTACTTGAAGATAAGGTTGAATGAAACAACTAGGCAGGAGTCTATTATGGCTGGGGGTTGGGCCCGGGACGGGGCCGTACAGGATCAGATTGATGCAAGCGTCGAAGACGCTGTTCAGCAGGCGCGCAGCAGACTTACACAAGGTGACAGCCTGATACGCTGTGAGGACTGCGACGAGCCGATCGCTGAGGCACGTCGGCGGGCGCTGCCTGGTGTGCGGCGATGCATTGCCTGCCAGACTGCGGCAGACCAGGATAACGCAGCGAGCAGCAGCTTCAACCGTCGTGGCAGCAAGGACAGTCAGCTACGATAGGCTGGCGCATGAAAGACGATTGCTGCATCTCAAGTATCAACGCGGATCTCCGACAGCGGCATGGTGAAGGCGAAGGTGGTCTGCTCGGCGTTAGACTGCACGTCCATCGTAGCGCCATGAGACCGGGTAATTTCCGAAACAATAAACAGACCAAGGCCGAGGCCTTCCCTGGCAGCTTCCGGTGCGCCGCGCCAGAAAGGCTTGAAAAGCTTCTCCAGCACTTCCTTCGGAAGACGAGGGCCGCCGTTTGCAACACTCAGGCGAAAGAAGCTGTCGTCTTGTTCAGCCGTGACGATAACTGGCTGGTCTGAAGCGCCGTGGACGAGGGCATTTTTAAGCAGATTCGACAACAGCTGCCCAAGTCGGGCGGGATCGCATCTCAGGCTCAGATCCTGCTGGATATTGGCATCAATCCTGCGCGTCGGGTACGTATCCTGAAGTTCCGCGATCACCTGCTCGAATACCAGTTGCAATGCTGGCTCCAGGCGCGTATCGAGCGAAATGCCACCACCCATTCTGCCCCTCGTAAAATCCAGGACGTCATCGATAAGCGTGGAGATCCGGCGGGCGCTGCGCATGATTCGCTGCAACAAGGGCTTCTGGAGGGGATCATCCACCTGCATGCCGAGCACTTCGAGGCCGGTCATTATAGCGCTCAAAGGCGTACGCAGATCATGTCCCAACACAGCGATAAACTGCTCCCGGAGCTCTGAAGTCTCGCGTTCGTTCAACAGCGCCGTCTGGGTTTCCACGAGCGAACTCTCATTTTCCAGCTGTAGCGAAATCAGCCGTGAAAAGGCCTGCAGGCCGGCAACGATTTCCGTCCTCGACAGGTCTGCAGCTTCGGTATCCAGCCCGCAGAGTGTGCCGAAATAATCGCCGTCGCGGCGAAAGATTGGTACGGATATATAGCTTTGAAAGCCATACATCCGGGGGGTCGGATGCTGGCAATATATCTCGTCACGTTCGACGTTATCGATCACGACAGGACTTCTGGTGTCCCGGACGTTTTCACAGAGGGTCGTCGTCACGTCCAGACTGCCCCCGACTTCTAGCCCGAAGCCAAGGCGATCCAGTACCGCACAGGCCGTCCACGACTCACCAGTCACATGGGCGACGCAGACGAAGCGCAGACCAGTCATGGCTGCTACGGCTTCGAGTATGGTCGAAACAGCGTCAACCCGCTGAATCTCTTCGATGGGTGTCAAAGATGTGCCCGGCATGGATACCTGTGCCTGATGGAGTCGGAAGCTTCGAACAGGATGGTAGCATTCTCCTTTGTTGGCGGTAAATCGCCACCCCTAAACTGTCTTTTCGATCTCCAACAGTGCTTTATGCAAGCTCTGGTCCTGCAGACGCTCCCCCCAGGTGCTGCCATGCACCAGCGCCTCGAGCGGCAGACGGCTCCGCCAGCCTTTTGCCTGAAGCTCAGGCTGATCGAGAAACTCGCTCACGTAGCCAATACAGAGATAGGCCAGTGGATAGACCTCTGGGGGTAGTCTCAGCGTTTGGCTGAGTTGCGCCTGATTCAGAATGCTCACCCAGCCAACGCCAATTCCCTCAGCCCGTGCTGCCAACCAGAGATTTTGAACGGCAAGACAGGTACTGAACAGATCTGTTTCCACTATGGAATTGCGGCCCAGCACGTGGGTACCGCCACGACTGCGATTGCAGGTAATACAAATATTGAGCGGACTTTCGAGTATGCCCTGCAGTTTCAGACTGCGGTAGTTGGCCCCCTGCTCGCCGGTGTAGTTATTTGCAGCCTTCTCATTCTCGCTGTCGAAGATGGCCAGCACGTCCTTGCGAATAGACACGCTATCGATGACCAGGAAATCCCAAGGCTGCATAAACCCGACGGATGGCGCGTGATGGGCAGCTTGCAGCAGGCGCGCCAGCACGGCTGCCGGAATGGGGTCCGGTCGAAACTGTGAGCGCACATCGCGTCGCTCATGTATGGCGCGGTAGAGCCCTCGTACCTCAGCCTCGCTGAAGGGCTCGTTTACATTTTGCGTCATGGTTTTTTGGTCTCCTCGCCGACGAGTATGAGCTTACCGCTACGCGGATCACGGTAGACACGGCCCATCGGCTCGAAACCCTGTCCCGCCTCGCCTATACCCTCAGGCAGGTCCGGCAGCTCACGCCCCTGCTCCACGATTTGCGAACGCTGTTGCAAGTGCGTCTGAAGTTGCTCGCTGCTGGCAAAAAGCGCTGCAATGAGGCCGCAGGCGAATACGAGCATGATGTCGACGAGATTGGCCAGCGGCCCGAGAGGTTCCTCACTTTCACCATCGAAGCGACTACGCAGGAGATCGCGTCTTTTCATTGTGCTGCAGATTCCAGCGCATCCAGCACCTGGTCGTACCAACGCCGGCGAAGCCTTGCCAGAATAAATCCGATGATGCCGATGAGGAGACCCATGACGGTCGTATCGAAAGCAACCGTGACGGCTTCAGCAAGCACCTCCAGTTCGCCACGACCGAGTGCAGCGAGACCCGGCCCCAACGGAATGAGGGTGCCCATCAGGCCGAGCATGGGACCCACTCTCGCCAGCAGGTCAGCGCGCTCGATGCGTCGCCGCCCCAGCTCCGCAGCGGCTTCAATGCTGCCACTTCGCTTTATCCTCGGTAAGGCCCACCAGCGCTCCGCGAGGCTGATACCGGCCTCCCAAATGGCAGCAGCGACTGCGATGATCAATAACAGCAATACCGGCGCCAGCAGCAGGCCCACGAATTCGTGAGTCAGGTGGCTCAGGACGTCAATGCTCATCAATTCTCCGGATTTTCTTATCGTTGAGTTGAGTGGCGTGGCCACGGGCACCATGTAGAAGACCACCCAGAAGTAGCAGTAACAACATCGCTGCTGTCAGCCATAGCAGCTGATTGTCACCTACGGGTTCGTTCGCTGGGGGTTCGGCCGCGGGCGCTTCTTCAGATTTTTCCGGCTTTTGAGGCGTCTGTTCCGTCGCCTGAATTTCGGTGATGCTCACCGGCTGCTGCAAGGCCTCCGGCTCAGGCTGCCGAGCGGCCTCTCTCGCCTGCTGAAACGCCTCCCGCAGGGGCTCATCCAGACGGGGGTCAATCCAGCTGAGCATCGGGTGGCCAGGCCGCGTATGACCGCTACCGGGTAGACCGTTCTCGACCACATGTGTAGCGAACTGCTCGGCCAGCTCATCGAGCGTTGTATCGTCCGCCTTCCAGAAACCTTTGTGAGCGGCGACCAGGAGGATGGCTTCCATATTGGCTTTGACGTGGACGTTGGAGCCCTGCTCAAGAAATTCATCAAGGCCCAGACTGTGTTTATCATCGAGATAGACGCTTTTCACCTCGTCCCAGACCCAGCTCTTGATAATGTCGGGGTTCGTCACCTGCCAGCCCCAGAGATACTCGAGGAACTCACTACCCATCGTTCGTGCCCCGGCGTAATCGTGGTTCATGAGTGGCTGTATCCAGGCGGGATTGAGGTAGCGGCCCCTGAGCTCCTGTTTGAGCGCGACATCTAAACGTTCGATACTGGCGTTGTCGGCCCTTGCATGCTCAATCACCCTACCTTCCGGCACCTGGCCGCTAACCGTCTCCACGGCAAGGCTCAGCCCACCGAGATAATCAAAGGCGTCGTTGTTGTCCAGCAGGCCGTAAAGATTGCTCGCCCGCCCAAGGTAGGTCTGTTGCACCGCCTGCAGCCCCTGCTTGAAGCTGGCATGCGCCGCAGTGCCGTTGTGACCGACCCCATAGGCATGCCCCATGCGCTGCAGGTAAGCGGCCGCGACTTCGCTACGATCCTCCCAGGCACCTGAGCGTTCGACGAGACGGTTCACGCCTGCGCCGTAGGCGCCCGGTGCATCGCCGAATATTCGCAGGCTCGCCAGACGACCCGACTGCTGCGGCTCAAGGGCATCATTCAGCGAGGCTCGGGTCTCAGCGACCCAGTTGGCGGCAACCTCGTTGGCGTCAAGGCGCTCGTTTCCAGGTCTGCGAAGTTCACCAAGTGGCTCGAGCGCGCCCTTCAGCGCCTCGGCAAGCTCCGGGTGCTCTGCCTGAATCGTCAGGCTGGCGCCGTCCAGAGCAAGCAGGACAGCACGATCGAGCCAGATCAGCAGATTCGGATACAGGTCGCGAAACAGTCCGGAGGTGGTAAAGAGTACGTCCTGGCGTTGTGCAGGAATGGGCTTCCCTTCTGACGATTCACGCTCGGTGAGCGGCAAACGCTCCAGCTCCGAGATGATGCCCCGGCTATTCCAGACTGGCCTGACACCGAGCAGGCTCATACCGAAGGCGACCATGGCGCCCTCATCCCGGACAGTATCAGAGGCCCATAGCACCACGGCGGAACGACCCTCGTCGCCAGCGCCTTTGGTCCGTGCCTTGTCTGCCAGCTCCTGGCCAAGATCGTAAGCCAGTTGAGTTGGCAGGACGCTGCCATCGAGCGCATGAAAGTTTCGACCGGTCGGCAGGGCATCTGGCGAACGTATAGGGTCGTTGCCCTTGCCTGGCCGCACGAACCTGCCCTCGAGCGCTGACAGGAGCGCTGCATGCTCGGCGCCGGGTGAAATGGTCAGTGCTTTACGGGCGGTTTCGTCGCCCATCGATTCAAGCATCATGTCGACGGCCTCTGTCGCCCAGTCACGACCGAAGACATGCAGCCCATGCGGCATGAAGGCTTCCTGCAGATCCGTCAGGTAATGGCCGATCTCATGCACCAGCATCGCTTCGTCGACGTTTTCGTAGGTCAGACCATCTATGCCATGCTCTTCGGCAATCGTGCCGATCAGCTCATCCTGGAGCTCCAGCGCCTCCACCGTCTCACGGATCTTCAGCATGGCTCGCCCGGCAAGCGTGGCGCTGCTGCCGGCACTCGCTGACTCCCAGGTTTCCACCAGCTGGCGCAGCTCGAGCAACTCGTCATAGAGTGGGGTCGTCTTCAACGGTGGCGTAAGATGATCGATCATGACCGCAAGACCCCGACGCTTGGCCTGGATACCCTCGCCTACCCCATCGACGATGTAGGGATAGATCCCTGGAACATGCCCCGCTACCAGCAAGGGATAGTCATCAGCGCCCATCGCGGCACGACGACGCGGCAGGAATTCGTAGGTCGAATGCCGGCCAAGGTGGACGATCGCATCAGCCTTGAATTCCTCGCGGAGCCAATGATAAAACGCCAGATACTGATGCGTGGGCGGAATGGTGGTGTTGGCGTGCAGCAGCTCCTCGTTGAGCTCCCAGCCACGCGGTGGTTGCGGACCTATGAAGATCTTGCCGAAGCGTAGCCCCGGGAACAGCATTCGGTTTTTGTAGGTCATGCTCCATCCAGGGGGCTCGCCCCAGCCCTTGATACCTTCGATACCTATCCGCGCCAGGGCCTCGACGATTGCCTCTGCGGCCCCCCAGTCCTTGGACTCACCTGTCAGCAGTGCTTCATTGAGCACCGCCAACTGATCCAGAAGGTCCAGTGCTCGTGGTCGCCCGGCGTGCTGGGTCCCTTCCAGCAGGTGGTGGATGTCGCCCAGCGTACGATCCATGAGCTGCCGGCCCAGTTCGATTTCGCCGAGACGCACCGCCTCCTTCAGCTGTGCCTGAAGGTAGCCCAGTGGCCCGAGCACAAGTTCATCCTGCACGGCAGGCGGTAGCGTGGCGAAATAGCTTTTGTACGCGTCTGTTCCAAGGCTTTCGACCTGCTCATAAAGTGCTTTCAGCGCCTGGCGGTCCTCGGGCAGGTTGATGCCGCGCTGCTGAATTTGCTCCAGCAGCGCGGCCGGAGAATCAGGCAACTCACCGGTGTCGTAACCCGATGCTGCGAGCGCATTGAGCATGTCCCAAAGCGTCGCTGGCACATCGAGATTATCGGCGCCGACATTGTGCCGGCCGGGCGGGTGGTTATAGTAGATGATCGCAAGCCGCTTTTCGGCATTGGCCTTTTGCTGCAGTTGACTCCAGCGTTTCACTCGCTCGGTGAGCGAGTCGATCTGTGCCTGCACCGGCTGACTGATCTGCAGACGCAGGCCAGTGGCTTCGTGGATGTAAGGCGCTCCGGCGGCGGCCAGCAAGATCGGCTGCGAGGCGCCCTGCAGCTCGGGCATGGCGAGCTGATAATTCACCGCCTCCCATGGCATGCCGTCTTCAGAGATGCGCCACTGGGCGGCTGTGCGATCTGCCAGGCGGATGCCCTTGTATAGGGGCACATCAAGTTGCTCTAGCGCAGTAATCGCAGCTTCGCGCTCTCCACCACCGCCTATTACAAAATCCTGCAAACTGATGACGCCGGTAAGTTGAGGGTAAGCTGTCAGGTTCTCGAGCGCGAGACGACTTGCGGCGCCCCAGCGGGCGAGCACACCCAGACATTGCAGATCTTTGTCCTGTAGCGCCTGACATAATGTGTCGAGCAAGGCCCGGTTTCCAGCCTCGTCACCCGAGTCGAGATCGAGTACTGCAACGAGCGGCTGCTCGCTGTGGAGCTTCGGGGACCGCACGACCTCGCCAGCTTGATAATAACGCACTGCGGCCAGTGGTCTCGGCTTCGGCGCCTCAAGGTCCAGCATCCAGGCCAGCAATGCGGCAAGATTGTCACTGCCGCGCCCCTCCCAGTAAGCCTGCCCTGCCAGCCACTCCGCCTGTTCCGGAAAGCGGCTTGCCAGATCCATTCGGTGCTGCTCGGCATCCACGTCCGGAGCGGGGCTTTCGCCAAGTGCTTCAATGGCCTTGATATCCAGACCTGCAAACACCGCACTACCTTCGAGGCGTGAACGGGTCACCAGGCGTCGATCGGAGTGCACGACCAGCAGTGGCTTTTGCTGCGGAAGGGTTTTCAGCAGGCGCTCCAGCCGCGGCACCACCTCGTCCCCAAAGACTGCTGCCATCAGGATGGCATCAGCGGCAGTCATGACCGCCTGCAACTCTGCGTCGGAAAGTTCAGCGATTTGATCAGGCGTACGCAGAGCCAGCTTGTGCCTGGGATGTTTTTGCAGAAAATCATCTGCGCCTGCTGCCAGCGACGGCGCAGATCGCTCGGAAACGATGCCAAAGAGCATTTTTGCCTGCGCAGGGGCCGCGCAGAAGAGAATGATACTCAGGGTCAGGATTTGAACGCAGAGTGCGCGCAGGCGCAGTTGACTGTATTTAAGCAACTTTCAATAGTCTCCGTAGCCATTCGCAGTCCAGGCTGTTTTCTACAGAGTCTGCGAGTCGGTCCAGCTGTTGCTGGCGGTGATGATGGTAATCGGTCGCCCGGTGGGTATTTTTTTTCAATCCAAGTTGCAGAAGCAGCGCTTCACAGGCGCCGGGGTCATCGAAGATGCCGTGCAGGTAAGTCCCCATGACCTGGCCGTCCGCACTGACGGCACCATCCGGACGCTTACCGATCCATGCCAGTGGGCGTTCGAGCGCTGAACCACTTGAGACCCCATTATGAATTTCATAGCCCGTCAAAGTTGGTCGACCCGGACCAAAAGCGAGGGTGCCTTTGACATTCGCAAGCTGCTTGCCGACCACCATGCGGGTAGTCATGTCGAGCAGCCCGAAGCCTTTCACAGCACCTGCCTGGCCTTCCAGCCCGTCGGGGTCCTGCACATCCTTGCCGAGCATCTGAAACCCACCGCAGATGCCAAAGACCTTGCCGCCGTAACGCAGATGTCTTTGAATCACCTCTGCCCAGCCTTGCTGTCGCAGCCAGGCGAGGTCGTGGCAGGTGCTCTTGCTGCCCGGCAGCAGGATGACATCCGCCGGCGGAATGGGCTGGTCAGGACCAATAAAAATCAGATCTACGCCTGGGTGAAGTCGCAAGGGATCAAAATCGTTATGATTACTGATCCGGGGCAGTACCGGCACAACGATTCTCAGTGCACCCTTGTGGCTCTCACCGCCTGTGGCGACACCGTCTTCTGCATCGATCAGCAGACCATGGAGATAAGGCAGAACGCCGTTCACCGGCTTGCCCGTGCGCGCCTCGAGCCAGTCCAGCCCTGGCTGCAGCAGCGCAATATCGCCTCTGAAGCGATTGATGATAAAGCCCTGGGTGCGTGCCTGCTCACGCTCGGACAACAGTGCAAGTGTGCCGACGAGCTGGGCGAACACGCCGCCGCGGTCAATATCTCCAACCAGTAGCACCGGGCAATCGATGGCTTCGGCGAAACCCATGTTTGCAATGTCGTTGGCACGCAGGTTGATTTCTGCCGGGCTGCCGGCACCTTCGGCGATGATCACGTCGTAGCGACTGCTGAGCGCTTCCCATGCTGCCAGCACCGACTTCATGGCTTCAGCCTTGTACGCGTGGTAATCCAGCGCGTCCATGTTGCCGAAGACCTTGCCGCGCAGGATGACCTGAGCGCCACAGTCTGTCTGCGGCTTGAGTAAGACCGGATTCATATCGCTGTGTGGTTCGATGCCACAGGCCAGTGCCTGCAGGGCTGTTGACCGGCCGATCTCCCCGCCATCCATGGTGACAGCACTGTTTAGCGCCATATTTTGCGGCTTGAACGGCGCGACCGACACACCCTGTCTTGCCAGCCAGCGGCACAGTGCTGCTACTACAGTAGTCTTGCCAGCGTCAGAGGTTGTGCCCTGGATCATCAGCGTCGTCATTTCGTGCGCCCCTAGAGTTCTATGCCTTTCTGGGCCTTGATACCCTGATCCTTGAAGGCGTGCTTGACCACTTTCATTTCAGTGACGGTGTCGGCCAGCTCGATGAGCTGCTGTGGTGCATTTCGTCCCGTCACAACGGCATGCTGCATGGCAGGGCGGCCCTGAAGATCGTCGAGCACCTGATCGATATCGAGATATTCATAGCGGAGGGCGATGTTGAGTTCATCGAGCAGAACGAGCCCGTAGCGCTCATCCGACAGCATCTTTGCGGCAATGCTCCAGGCTTCCGCGGCGGCTTTTTCATCTTTTTCCCGATCCTGTGTGTCCCAGGTATAGCCCTGCCCCATCACGTGATAGTCGACGTTCGGCAGATCCTTGAAGAAAGCCTGCTCACCAGTGCTGAAGGCGCCCTTGATGAACTGCACGATGCCTACTTTCATGCCGTGACCAAGCGCTCGTGCGGCCATGCCAAAGGCCGAACTGCTCTTGCCCTTTCCAGGCCCAGTCAATACCAGTAGAACGCCCTGCTCTTTCTGAGCGCTGGCAATTCGCTCCTGCATAACTTTCTGTTTTGCGGCCATGCGGCGGGCATGGCGCTCAGGTTGCTTGGCATCTTCGCGCACGATAAGGCTCCTGTTCTGTGTGTGGGGAATACGGGTTGTTGTTCGCTGAACCTATCTTCTGGGTACAAATACTGGTGCACCGTCAATCTCAGCAACAGATAAGCGCTGACCGTACAAACGCTCCAGCGCGCCGGGTACCAGCATGCTGTCAGCCGCCCCCCAACACGCCTCGCCATCCGGGAACAGCAGCAGTAGGTGATCGCACCAGCGTGCGGCCAGATTCAGATCGTGCAGGCAAAGCACAACGGCATGCCCCGCACTGGCTTCGTCTGCCAGTAGTGCCATAGTCGCTGTCTGGTGATGCAGGTCGAGGTGGTTGGTCGGTTCGTCTGCGAGCCAGATCGCAGGGGCCTGGGTGAGCACCGTGGCGATGGCGACCCGCTGTCGCTCGCCACCGGACAGGGTGTTGACGAGGCGGTCCTGTAGGTGAGCCACATCCAGCCGCGCCAGTGCCTTCTTCGCCTGTTCGATATCATCAGCCCGCTCCATCTGCCACGACGACAGATACGGATGCCTACCGATCAAGGCAGTCTCGAGCACTGTGGCGGGAAAATCGTCATGACGTTCCTGAAACACCAGCCCCAGCTTCTGTGCGACCGCACGTCGGCGCAGCTTGCTCAGTGAGTCACCGTCTAACAGCACATCGCCTGATCGGGGCGCGCGCAGGCCTGCGATGGTATGCAGCAGTGTCGTCTTACCCGCGCCGTTTGGCCCAAGCACGCCCCAGACCTGACCTGCCTCGATGACGAAGTCCAGTGGTCTGCCGTCTAACCGGCCCGGAATATCGATAACAAGATTTTTCAGCGACAGGCGACTCATCAGCGACTCCGGTGCAGCAATAGCAGGAATGTCGGCACGCCAAGGAGCGCCGTGATCACACCAACCGGCAACTGCTCCGGCGCGATCACCGTGCGAGCCAGGGTATCGGCCAATGTCAGGAGCATGCCGCCGGCGAGGGCGCAGGCCGGAAGTATCAGGCGCTGGTCGTTGCCCAGGATCAGGCGCAGCATATGTGGCACCACCAGACCGACAAAGCCGATACTGCCAGCTGTCGTCACGGCAACGGCCGTGAGCAGACTGGCTATCACATAGATGCCCCATTCCATCGGCTTGACAGCGACTCCAAGTGCAGCCGCCTGCAGCGGTCCGCGTGCGAGCACGTTAAGACTCCGCCCGAGCGGGATAACGAGGAAACAGACGGCGAGCAGAATAACAAGTGCGTACCAGGGGCTGTGGGCATAAGAAAGATCGCCCATCAACCAATACAACATACCGGGCAGACGACTGGCGGGGCTGAGCGCAAGCATCAAGGTGATGAAAGCGCCCCAACCGGCTGCGACCACCACACCAGTGAGCAGAAGACGCGAAGGCGTCCAGCTGCCCGTGCCATGAGCAAGGCCAAAAACGAGCAGAGTCGACAGCAATGCGCCTGCGAAAGCCGCACCGGAAACAATGAGCGCGCCCATGCCTGCCACCATCGCAGCCAGCGCGCCTACAGCGGCACCGCCAGAAAGGCCGAGTACATAAGGATCGGCGAGCGGATTCCGCAGAAGCACCTGCATCAGTGCACCAGCAACGGCCAGTAAGCCGCCTGTGGCAAAAGCCGCCAACGACCGCGGCAGACGAAGATCGAGCACGAGTGTCTGGGCCAGAGCACTGCCCTCGCCCATGAATACCGCCCAGACTTCGTCGATGGGCACAGAGGAGCTACCGACAGTGACCGATATCAGGAGCGCAAGTATCGACAGCAGGGCCAGCAGCAGCAGTGGCAGAATCAATCCCGGCATGCGACAGCGCCTCCGACTGCCGGAGTGCCTGTTTTAGCGGTTGGCACGCGCCTGCTCCAGTTTTTCACAGACTGCACGACTGCCTTGGAGCAGCCTCGGGGTTGGCCGCTGTATCAGTGATGGCGGTATGAAGAAGAGACTGTCCTGTTGCACCGCTTTCAAATCCTTGAAGCTGCGCCACGGTGTCAGCCACTGCGGATTTTCCTCACCCATACCACCGGCGATGATTGCCTCTGGATTGCTTACCAGAACAGCTTCAGTATCTATTCTGGGCACCAGTCGATCCAGCTTACCGAAGACGTTTCGCCCGCCACACAAGGCCAGCACCTTGCCGATGAGGTGCTCATCGTTCACCGTCATCAAAGGCTCGTCCCAGACCTGATAAAACACAGTTACCGGGTCTGCCTTCTCGTAGCGAGCGGCCACATCTGCGATGCCCTTGCGAAACTCACCGGCGACTGCGCCGCCCTCTGCTTCTGTGCCAGCAAGATGGGCCAGGCGCTCTATCGCCGTTGCTACGCCTTCGAAGTCACGTGGCTCGATAAAGAACAGGGTAAGTCCCAGCGCATCGAGCTTGTCGACCTGCTCCTGTGGATTTCCGGTGGTCCAACCGATCAACAGGTCTGGCTTCAGTGAAACCAGCGCCTCCAGATCAAGCCTGGTATGGCTGCCTACGGAGCGGACCTGGCGCGCTGCGGCCGGATAGTCGCTGTGTGAAACGACCGCAACGACCTGCTCGCCCGCCCCTGCCGCGTAGACCAGCTCAGTAGCCCCCGGAGACAACGCGGCAATTCGTTTGGCTGGCGAGGCAAGACACACCTTTCGGTCCATATCATCCGTAGCGCAGCGCTCGGCCGCGTAGGCAGTCGAGGCGCTTATCAGGAGCAAAACCAAGAGCCTCCGGACAAAAGCAGCTGAACTAATCATCGGAGTCTCCTTGAACTGGCGCTGTCAGGGGCGCGGAAGTCAACATTGCCGGAAAAACGCTTAGCGGAACTCGTACTGCACCGTCAGCAGCGCCACGCGACCCGCATTGATGTAGTCGACACCATCGAAGCGTTTGGCTGTGGCGTACTGCTTATCCAGCACATTGTCCACCGTCAGACGAGTGGTCCAGTCCTGGGCGAAGGCCCAGCCCGCCCGTAAGTCCAGAGTGGTGAAGCCGCCGATCCTGTCTTCGTTATCAGCATCATCGTAGCGATAGCCCTGGGCTTTGATTGATGCCCCGAGGTAGACGCTGCCGATATCCCGATCGACATCCAGTCGTAGTTGTTTGCCACTGCGTCGACGAATCCGGTTATCGCTGCCGAGATCCCGTGGATCCATGACTGAGGCCGTCGCTTTCACAGCCCAGTCCCCAAATTCTGCACCAGTACTGAGTTCGAGCCCGCGAATCCGCGCCTCATCTACATTGTAGGGCGCAAAGACACCGCCCTGGGAAACGAAGGCGATCAGGTTATCGACCTCGTTCTGGTACACAGCAGCATCCCAGTACCAAGTGTCATAGTGGCCACTGGCGCCAATTTCGTAGGCGTCGGCAGTTTCCGGCTCAAGCGTAGCGTTGCCGAAGTCAGGAAAGTACAGGTCATTGAAGGTCGGCGCGCGAAAGGAAGTACGATAGCTGGTGCGTAGGCGGTGGGCATCATCAAGGGCGTAGCCCAAGGCAATAGCACCGGTATTGTGGCGACCGTAGGCTTCGTTATCGTCAGTGCGCAGACTTACCTGGACTTCAGGGGCTCCGAAATCCAGCAGGAGCATGCCAAAGATAGCAGTGTTATCGCGGCTGCTTTCAGCATAATCGGTGGTGCTGTCAACATCATCCACGGCAAACTCGCCACCCAGAATGATCTGATGCGAAGCGAAATCGATGTAGTTTTCCCACCGGGCACTATTGGTTTCGGTATCGAAGGTCGAAGGCTCGTCGCCATCAAGCTTGTTATCACTGTCATCCAGTGACTGTGCAAGCTGGAGTCGACTAAGCCAGCGATCCGTAACTGGCGCATCAAGCGAGACGCCGAGGGTTTGGACGGCAAAATCGGTCTCGCCACCTTCGAATTCGGTATTCCCTTCCGCCCGGAACAACATCACATCTGCACCGAAGCCATTCTCGAAGATGTGTCCAAGGCGTGCGATGCCCGAGTTGTTCTCGTAGCCCTTGTGGTCGCCACCTTCAATCAGGGCTACGCCATCGGTCCTGAACTGATTGGCAGCCAGGCTAAAACTTGTACGCCTGTGGGTTCCAGCCAGGCCAGCGCCGAGCTTTGTAGAGTCGTAGTCGCCAGCACCGAGCGTTACCCAGCCCTCAGGCGAACCACTGGCAGTATGTGTGAAAGCCTGCACCACACCGCCAACCGCATCAGCCCCATAGAGGCTGCTGCGGGAACCCCGAACGATCTCGACTCGTTCAAGCATTTCAGGCGGGATGAAGGTCCAGGGTGCGCTGCCTGCTGTGGCAGAACGCACGCGAACGCCATCGATCAGCAGCACGGTCGACTCGCTGCCGGTACCGCGAGTAAATACGCTCGTGGCTTTTCCAAAGGAGCCGTTTCCAGAGACATCGATGCCTGGCTGCCCTCTCAGTAATTCCGAGAATGCCAGCGGCTGCCGCCTTTCGATATCCGCTTCTTCAATGACGGTGACCGACGAAAGACTCTCACCGACCGTCTGGCTCTTGAGATTGGCCGTAACGACCACTGGCTCCAGACGACGCAGCTCGGTTTCAGCGCTGATGGAACCAGCAGAAAGCGCTGCGGTGGAAGAACACAGAGAAAACCCTGACCAGGCTATCACGTGAAAATTTTTGAATACTGACATCTTGAATGCTTACCCAGCTCGACGTGCACGCCCGCACGATGGTTTCTAGAGCGGCAGCGACTTGGGTGGCGGGCTTGTTGCGAACTGAGCAGCGGGGCTCGATTGCACCCACCAGACCATCGCCCACCGCAACGTTTGGTGCTGGCATCACTTACCGCCCATTTCAGTGGGGCAGCAGGATACCGAATTTCAGGCCGGTCTCCGGGCTCTTGAGCAGATGCAGGCATCCTCCACTGATCACCTTCCCATACCTGCGGTACAGTGATGCATTCGACCAGGGTTAACTCAATTACCGTTGCGGGGGCAGCGCTGGACTGTTCTGCGTCGAAGCAGATTCACCAGCTTCCCGTTTCACCCTCGCACGCATTGCACGAGGGCACCTGAAAAGTGCGGCAAGGCTAACAATGAGCGGGGGATGGGTCAATCGTATTCGCAGCTGATTTGAAAATGCCCGAACGATCGGCATCGGCCAAAAGGATGAATCGTGCTGTGATTTTCAACCGCCTGCCTGATAGGCCAGGCCTCCCGTCTTCCCTAGACTTCGGATTTCGATACACCCTCGTTTAGGGACGACAACAATGACGACATCACTGTTCCCCAGGAACAAACTCTGCCGCGCAATACTGCTTGGTGCGAGCCTGGCGCTTGCCAGCGGGCTGCCGACTTCTGCAACGGCGGCGCCCTGCGACGCACCACAATGGCAGGAAGGCAACACCTTCAAGCTTGGCCAGGAAGTGATCTACCAGCAGAATATCTACAGAGCGCTGGTGACCCACACCGCCTGGACTGGTGCTGGCTGGACTCCCCTGACCAATTCATTGTGGACGCTGGTCGGCCCCGCTTACTGCGGTGGTGGTGGCATAGATAGCGGCGACGGCGGCGTGAATAAGCCAGGTGACGGTGGTGATGATCCTTCCACGCCGGTCAAGAGCGGCACTACAAGATTCATCCCATATATCTACTCGTGGGGCATCGGCAATAGCGCCTACTGGGTGAACGACCTGCGCCAGCTGCCAAGCGGTGTGAACGATATTCTGCTGGCCTTTGCCCTCGCTTACGGCGATGAGATACGGCTACAGGCAGATGACCCCGACCTACTCAAGACCCAGATTTCCGCAGCGCACCAGAAAAACATCAAAGTCGGCGTCTCTACCGGAGGCGCTTCCGCAGGCTATCTTCACGAAATGGCGGGCACACCTGCAGTGGTTGCCAGCAAGTTCGTCGCTTTCGTCAAAGACTACGGCTTCGACTTCATCGACGTCGATTTTGAAGGCTCTTATATTGCCGACGCTGCTGCCCGCGACCGCATGGTCGCTATCATGGCGGCAGTACGCCGGCAACTGCCGCAGCACCCCATCACGCTCACTGTACCAAGCCACGGCGGAGAAACCGGCCTGAGTAGCGGTGTGATAGCCATGGCCAAAGCGATGTACGACGCCAATGCACTCAGCGCAGTGACGGCCATGTCTTTCGATTACTACGGCCTCAATCGGGACGTCTACCAGGCCGCGAAGGTTTCTGTAGGTCTGATCGCAGAACATCTCACGGGCGAATGCAATACCGCTACTGGTATGGTCTGCGCCGATCATTTCGATGAATTCGACAAGGCTCGTGGTCTGTACGGCATTATCAGCATGATCGGCAAGGCTGATGATGGCCACGCTACGACAGTCGATGAACAGGCCCGTCAGACGAAGTTCGCCAAGGATAACGGCCTGTATTCCATAGGCTTCTGGGCGCTCAATCGGGACCAGAGTTGCGACATCGATCTTGCCCAATGCTCGGGTGTAAGCGCTGCGAATGGTGCGTATACCACGGCTACGGTCAAGGCGCTCGGGCAGTTTGGCGGGGGGAACCCTGGTAGTGGTTCTGGCGGCAGCGACGGCGGGACCGGTGGCGGAAGCGGCGACGGCAGCTCAGGTGGCGGTGCGGGCGGCGGCGACAGCTGCGTGGAAGGCGCCGTTGCAGCCTGGACTTCAGGCGCTGTGTACACCAAGGGTATGCAATCCACACACGGCGGCCGCCTCTGGGAAGCCCAGTGGTGGACCCAGAATGACACGCCGGGCACCGGCGGCGACTGGGGCGTCTGGCGCGACCGTGGTGCAGCCGAAGACTGTCCTGATGGCGGCGACGGCGGTACGGACGGCGGTGACGGTGGAACTGGCGGCGGCACTGATGGCGGTACTGACGGTGACACCGATGGTGGATCTGACGGCGGCGGAAACGGCGGTGGCACCGACGGCGGTACCGATAACCCCGATGGCGGTACTGGCGGCGGCGGCAATGTCGTCGCGAGTTACTTCGTTGAATGGGGCATCTACGGCCGCAACTATCATGTTGCCGATGTGCCTGCCGAAAAGCTCTCTCACCTGCTCTACGGCTTCATTGCGATCTGCGGTCCGAACGAGTCATTACAGCTAGCCAACCCTGCAGGCTATTCAGCACTCATGAGTGAATGCGCCGATCAAGCAGACTACACGGTCACGATACACGACCGTTTCGCTGCGCTGGAAAAGAGCTATCCCGGTGATAAATGGGATGATCCAATTCGCGGCAATTTCGGTCAGCTGGCGAAGATGAAAGCAGCTAACCCGCATATCAAGGTTCTGCCCTCCATTGGCGGCTGGACCCTGTCCGACCCCTTCCATCCTATGGCGAACGATCCTGCGAAACGCCGGACCTTCATCACTTCGACTATTGAGTTTCTTAAGACCTACAAGGTTTTTGATGGTCTCGATCTCGACTGGGAATATCCAGGTGGCGGCGGTGCCAACCCAAAACTGGGCGCGGATAGTGATGCTGAAGCCTTCGCGACCCTCATGCGTGAACTGCGACAGGCACTCGATGGCCTGGAAGCTGAAACCGGTCGGGAGTATCTGCTCACCGCGGCTGTCGGCGCTGCTGCGGCGAAGATAGACAAGGTCGACTACCAGAATGCCGCAGCACACATGGACTACGTATTTGCGATGACCTACGACTTCTACGGCGCCTGGGACGGCACCCTCGGTCACCAGGCAGGCCTCTATGCAGCCACGAATGAAGCCACTCCGGGTTTCAATGGTGATACTGCCATCGACAATCTGCTTGCTGCAGGTGTACCAGCCGACAAACTCGTTCTCGGCGTCGCCATGTATGGGCGCGGCTGGCAGGGCGTAACAGGCGGCAGTGCCAATGATCCATTCAGCGGCACTGGTGGTTCGGCCATCCCGGGCACCTGGGAAGCCGGCGTACTGGATTACAAGGATATCGAACAGAACTATCTTGGCGGCGCCAACGGCACGGGCATCAACGGCTTCACCTATGGCTACGATGCGCAAGCAGAGGCCCCTTGGCTTTACAGCGCCAGCAAAGGCCAACTGATCAGCTTCGAGAACGAACGTTCAGCTAAAGCAAAAGCCAAATATGCTAAAGATCATGGCCTTGCGGGTGTTTTCTCATGGGAAATCGATGCCGACAATGGCCGCATTCTGGATGCCATGCGTCAAGGTGTAGCGAGGTAAGCCGAGGGCGAGTATCGCTAGACGTCCAGTGTCGCAGCGATCTTTAGGGGATGCCCAGGCATCCCCTTTTTTTCGCCTCTGGGAAGCAGTCACAGTTCTGCTCACTGAACCACCATACAATCCATTCAAACAATCGATACAAACACTATTGGCCTGTCGCATTCTCCCGACAGGGCGCAGGGAGGCACTGACTTGTTCGGAATGATTAGGATCAGGGGCTCCAGGGCTCCGCTTGTCGATCTGTGCGTTTCGCGCCGCAGTCTGGGTTTGATCTACCTGCTCTTCGTCTTGAGTCTGCTTAGCACCAGTGCATCAGCCGCCCGGTCCGACAATACGCGGCCGCGTGTGGTGTTTCTCAATCCGGCCACACCAGAAAATATCTTCTGGGAAAAGGTCACCCGCCTCATGCGGCACGGCGCGCAACAGCTGGACATGGATCTCACTGTCTCCTATCAGACGCAGGAGGACATCACGAGTCGCTTCTCCTATGTCAAGGCCGCGAACGATATATTGAGCGCCGAGAATCCGCCGGACTATCTGCTATTTCTCAACTTGCGGGACACTGGTCACCGCATACTCGAGCAGGCCGAGGCAGTTGGCGTAAAAAGCATGATGATTCTCAGCGACATTCATGATGATGAGCGTCTGCTATTCGGGGAGCCTCGTGGAAAATTCAGACACTGGATAGGACATCTGGTTTCCGACGACCATCAGGCCGGATATCTCCTGGCCGACCGTCTGCTGACCATGGCCCGTAAGCTCGATCGATCGGGTGTGATTGAAACTGTGGGCATCAACGGATCTATCAACGGTACGGCGGCCGCTTTGCGGGCGCAGGGGCTGAAACAGGCGCTGGCCGAGCACGAACGCAGCAGTCTCAATGCCCTCGTCAATTCGAGAACATGGCTGAGACAGGACGGCCAGGCCAAGGCGCTCGTCTTGTTGCGCCGACATCCCGGAACCGAAGTGATATGGGCCGCATCGGACGGCCTCGCTCTCGGCGCAAGCGACGCTGCCGCCGAAATTGGTGGTGGCAGCGCTGGCGCAAGGTTCGTTGGCGGCATTGACTGGACAGATGAGGCGCTTGAGGCAGTCACCAAAGGCCAGCTTACGCTATCTGTCGGCGGCCACGTACTTGAAAGCCTCATCGCCTTGGTCCTGCTGCACGACCACTACCACGGTCGGGACTTCAATCGGGACCCTGGCGCCCGCCTGCTCACGCCGATGGCTGTTGCCGATCGACGCTCCGCTGCACAGTTGCAGAAGCGCATGAACGCCGATCTCGATGCGGTAAATATCCAGCGTCTGTCCAAAGTCAGGGATCATACGCTCGAGCGCTATGACTTCAGCATCGCAAATATTCTCTCCTTGCCGCAGGGCGCGCTCGAGTGAGACCTTGGCTGAAACTGGCGGCACGGGATCGTCTGGCCTGGCAGCAGGCTCGTTACGCCATGTTGGTCGCCTTCGGCCTCGGAACGCTCATGAGCAGCGCACAGTTACTCACTGACTATTTTCGTGAGCGGACGCAGGTCGAGACTAGCGTTGTTCAGGCCGTTGCCATCATGCAGAGACAGGCCGCCCGCGCCATTTTCGATATTGATGCCTCGCTGGCAGTCAATGTCGTCGATGGGCTGCTCGAGTATCAGCCAGTATTCAGTGTGGAGCTGCGCGATGCCTTCGGCGTCATGCTCCTGTCCAAGGAGCGCACCTCGCAGGTGCGGGGCGATGACACCATTGCGCGTTGGCTATTCGGCGATATGGAGGAGTATCGCGTACCCCTGAGATATTACCCCGACGAGGCACCGGTCGGCGAACTCAATGTGGTGATGGACAGCACCGTGCTGGCGCAGAATTTCGTCTCACGCGCAATCGTCACACTCACAACCGGATTGTTACGCAACTGCGTGCTGGCACTGGTGCTCTGGCTCATGTTCTACCTCACCCTCGCCAAGCCAATCGTAGAGCTGGCCCAGCAGGTTGGCGCGGTGAAGACCGATTCACCCGATACCATCGATGGCGTCGGCAGGGGCGTCAATCGCAGAAACGAACTCGGACTGCTCAGCTACGCGCTGAACCGCCTGTTAGCTGGTTTCGCCCAGAGTCTGCAGCAGCGCGATGCTGCAGAACAGCAACTCCGCCTGCATCAGGAAGACCTTGAGCAGCGTGTTGCTGCGCGCACTGTGGAGCTGGAAGACGTCAACCTGCGCCTCGAGCGGCAGTGTGAGCTTGCGCAGAAGCGTGCTGATGACGCCCGCCTGGCATGGCGGACAGCACATAGCGCAAACGCCGAGAAATCACGTTTCATTGCAGCTGCGAGCCATGATCTGAGACAGCCACTTCAGGCCCTTCAGTTCCTTCTGGGTGCACTGCGAAAGCATGTGCAGGGCCCTGAAGGCCGGCGCCTCTATTGCAATGCTCTGGTGTCTGCGAACAGTCTGCAGGACTGGATGAACACGCTGCTCGACATTTCGCAGCTCGAAGCCGGCGTTCTCAAAGTACGGCGAGCGCCGGTCGATATCGGCTTGCTCATGCGCTCGGTTGCTGGCATTTGCCAGACACAGGCGGCTGAGCGGGGTCTGGAGATTCGTGTTCGTGCAGGGGGCTACTGGGTGGACTCCGACGCCAAGCTGCTGCAAAGGGTGTTGCTCAATCTCGTGACGAATGCCATCAAGAATACTGTTGAGGGCGGCGTGCTGATGGGTGTTCGCAGACGTGGCTCGAGCCTGCTGATCGAAATCTATGATACCGGTGTGGGTATAGAAGCCAAAACGAGAGATGAAATATTCACCGAGTTCCGCAGCTTTGGCCATGAGTCAGGTACGGGCATCGGTCTTTCGATCGTCAAACGGGTATGTCAGATGCTCGACCACCCCCTTCAGGTTCGCTCCAACTGGGGGCGTGGTAGTTGCTTCGCCATTGAGGTGCCTGAAGCCAGCCCGGCTCCCCCACCTACTCCAGTACCGCTGCTGGCGGGGCAACGCATCCAGGCGCTTCGCGTACTGTTGATCGATGACGACCCGCAGATACTCCGTGGCCTTGGCGCGCTCCTCGGCAGCTGGGGCAATGACGCAATAACTGTTTCCGGAGCGCGTCAGGCACTGAGTGTCTCAGCCGAGGGCGTCGATCTCATTATTTGCGACTACCATCTCCATGGCCAGGGCGCAGGCATTGAGCTCATTGAATCGATTAGGCTACGGGCGGGTCGCAAGGTCCCTGCCATCTTGATTACTGGAGATACTCGAGAGGATCTGCTCCAGCGATTTGCAGCCAGCGGGCTGGTGGTGCTGCACAAACCCGTATCGCCGCCGCGCCTGCGCGCCGCCTGCAACCATGTGCTCAAGAGCGCCTCGCCTGAACCCGCCTAGACGAGGCTCATATCCTGAGCAACGCGGGCCGCTTCTGTGCGGTTTCGAACATTGAGGTCACGGTAAATATTGTTGCAATGTGTCTTGATGGTGCCCATTGAGAGACTCAGCCGATTGCAGATTTCCTTGTTCGGCAAGCCCTCGGCTAATAAGCGCAGGACCTCGACCTGACGCCGACTGAGGCCCGAGGCAGTCGTTAGCGACGAGCTACCATGGTCCTCACGGGGCGCGTAAAGACTCTGCGGGAAATAGCTGCCCCCCGCAAGGATAAGCTGGATGGCTCGAATGACCACGACTGTTGGCCCTGCCTTGCAGATATAGCCCTGTATATCAAAGGCGAGTGCTCGTCGCATGGTTTCGGGACGGTCATCACCAGACAGTATGGCGACGGGTACCAGTGGATAGCGCTGCTGGAGCTCAGCGAGCAGATCCAGTCCCGCGACGTCCGGTAGTTGAAGATCGAGTAGCAGCAAGTCGATGTCGGCTCGCTGCTGCAGTTGCTGCCACACCTGTTGACCACTTTCGGCTTCGATCAGTTTCGCATGCGGATACGCATCGACCAGCGCAGCCTTCAAGCCAGTACGAAACAGACCGTGATCATCAGCAATGATGATATTCATACGCGCTCCCTGTGAATCCTGCTGAATTCGTGCAGGGGCTACAGTACACCAGCTGACGGAGCACGGACCGTGTATGCGTCAAATTTGAGGTCAAAAAGATGTCTTCAGGTTCTGGACAAGCGCACTACCGAGGGCTAGCGTGAGCCTCTGCCAATGCGCTTCATCGCCCGGCAGGCCGAATCTCACTGCCGGATGATGAGGAAAGAGACGAATCAGGATGCCCTGTCGCGCCAGCGCTTCTGCAATCTTGCTTGCCTGGGCATGCCGGACATAACGAAACAACAGTGTGCCGTTCGAAGCCGGCATGCCCTGGCTGTCGAGCAAATCTCGCAGCCTGGCACTCGAAACAGCAAGTGAGCGCGCCATCGCCTCTTGCCAGGGCTTGTCCATAAGCGCACGAGACATGATGTAGCGGGTCGGCCCCGAAAGGCACCACGGCCCTAACGCCGTGTTGAGCTGCTCACACAGTTCAGGACGAGCTAGCACAGCGCCGGCACGAATACCTGCCAAACCAAAGAATTTTCCAACTGAGCGCAGCACCACGAGCCCTTCCAGGTCGGTACGGGATGCCAGCGAGTCCGTTGTACCACTGACGAAGGCCTCGTCGACAATCAACCAGCCACCACGGGACGCCAGGCGCTCGTGCCACTGCAACAGCCGCTCGGTCGATACCACTTCACCCGTGGGGTTATTCGGCTGGATCCATATGACGATATCCAGCTGATCGAGCAACTGCTCCAGGGTGTCTGTCGTAAAGGTCACAAGTTTGTGGCCGGCTGCAGCCCAGCAGTGCTTGTGCTCTTCATAGCCGATTGTCGGCACGCCCACCCTGCACGGGCGGCGAAGGCGCGGCAGCGCCTGTATAGCCGCCTGACTACCTGCGACCGGCAGGCCTTCTGCCCCCGCAGGCAGATCCGCCCAGGTTCGAATAGCCTCCCGCAGACCGTCATCGTCCTCCGGCAGACGCTGCCACACGTCGGGCGGCACGACTGGCACAGGCCAGCTGTTTGGATTTATGCCGGTTGAAAGATCCAGCCATTCGCAGAGCGGAATCTGCCAGTGTCTGGCAGCAGCATTGAGGCGGCCACCGTGTATCGGCTGGCTGCTCATTCAGACCGTTCCTGTCATGAGGTAGATCGAAAACGCGAGCACCGTCAATACTGCCAGCCATGAGATGACGCCTCGTTCAAGGAGGGTCACGGCTGCCAACACGGTCTGCGCTGAGGGCGCCGGCCCCTCGCCGAGGTGCGGCCGCTGCTTTAGTCCAGTCGAGTAAGGTGCTGGTCCACCTAAACTCACGCCCAGCGCACCGGCGCCAGCTGCCATTACAGGGCCGGCATTGGGACTATCCCAGGCGGGCGCCTGCGTTCGCCAGGCTGCCAGCGCCCGACGTGTCCGGCCTAGCACGGCATACGTCAAAGCTGTCAGCCGTGCCGGTACCCAGCCCAATAGATCATCCAGGCGCGCAGCAACACGTCCGAACAAGAGGAAGCGCTCGTTCCTGTACCCCCACATGGCGTCGAGCGTATTGACGGCACGGTGGAGCAGCACGCCGGGCATTCCAGCAACCAGAAACCAGAACAGACTGGCGAACACGGCGTCAGCGCCATTTTCCAGTACGGATTCGGTGGCGGCACTCGCGACTGCAGTCTCATCGAGCGATGCAGTCTGTCGACTCACGATGCGGGCCAGCTGCTCCCGGGCTACTGGCAGTTCTCCCGCAGCAAGCGGATCTGCCACTGCCAAGGCGTGCTCACGCAGCCCGCGAAGCGATAGCGCCGACCAGAGCACGACAATCTCGACCAAGATCAGCGCTGGCGCGGAAAGCACAGCCATGAGCACCAGCGAAACCAACACCAGCGGCGCGACAAGTGTAAAAACGGCTAGGGAACCCATGAGCAGTGGATGTGCCGACCGCCAGGCGGCTTTCGGGTTACGCGGGTTGAGACGCTGCTCCAGCCAAATGGCGACCTTGCCGAAACCGACCAGCGGATGCATTCGGCGGGGCTCGCCCAGCAGGTGATCCAGCACAAGCGCAGCCATACAGACTGCCGTCGAGGTGATTAAACTAGTCAATTGGGGTTCCGCTGCGCCAGAGTCCGGGCATGATAGCGATTCTGGAGGTCGATGCCAGCCCGATGAGCACAAGACCGGGCTTGTTGAGCCTATTTCAGCGTGAGCGGCAGGCCAGCTACGGACATGATCACATGTTCACACTGCCGCGCAAGAGCCTGATTCAGCCAGCCGAGCTCGTCACAGAAGCGGCGCGTCAGCGCTTCCATACCGACGGTGCCGAGACCGACCTCATTGCTGACAATAATGACTTCGGCGGGATAGTCATCCAGAGCCTGTAGAAAAGCCGCCCTCTCCTGCCGAAACACCTCATCTCCAGCGAACATCAGGTTGCTGAGCCAGAGACTCATACAGTCGATCAGCAGGCATGGTGGAGGATCCCGCCTGGATTGTTCGGTAATGGTGTCGGACAACGTGATCGGCACCTCTTCCAGACCCCAGTCCTGCGGTCGGTCGGCGCGATGCCGGGCAATTCTGGCCGACATTTCTGCATCGCCGGCGCTGGCGGTAGCCACGTATACGACGGGACGGTCAGTCTCGCCAGCGAGTCGCTCGGCTAGCGCCGTCTTACCGGAGCGAATGCCGCCAAGTACCAATGTGTTCTTCATAAACTTCCCGCGGCAATCATAACAAGCTGTATGAGGAGAATGGCGAGGCTGACGATGAAGAAGCGCATGCGGAAGGGTACATAATTCGAACCTACATGGACCACTGCATGGCCGACCCTTGCTGCAACGTAAAGCCAGCTCAGGATTAACAGCGGCAGGCTGACGAGACCAAGTTGAATCGCCAACAGGCCGAGCACGTAGAACAGAATCGGGGTTTCGAATTGATTTGCGATGTTGTTGGAAACCTTCAGTACGGACTCGGGCCACGCACGGCCATCCAGCGCAGTGACTTTGGGCTCGATCAGGCCAGCACGGTAGGCCGCCGCCTTGCGGGACCCGAGCAGCATGAACATGACAAGCGTCAGCAGCATCTGCGCTAACAGGGGTAGCATCATGAATTTTGGATCCACTGCAAAATTCTCCATGAGGATATCGCTCGAAAAATTGAGCGGCAGCGGCACGCTCTGCTAATATTGACGCTGTCAATTTACGCCCAATAACCGAGCCGGTCAATATGCCATCTTCTCCATCGAACCAGAGCTATCATCACGGCAGCCTGCGAGCCGCGCTGCTGTCACACGCAATGGAGTTGCTTGATACCAAGGGCATCGAAGGCGTCAGTATTCGCGCTGTGGCGAGGTTGGCAGGTGTTGCGCACTCCGCACCAGCGAATCACTTCCCGAACAAGCGCTCACTGATGAGCGCACTAGCCGCGCGGATCTTCAATCAACTCGAGAATGAAGTCCTGGCACAAATGGAGACAACTTCTGGACAGCGGGCTGAGCGTGTCATGGCCTTCGCTGAAGCCGTAGTGGCTTTTGCGCTGACCTACCCCCATCGATACCGGCTGCTATGGCGACGAGAAAGTCTCATTGACCATGATGCGGAGTTGCATTCGGCCATGGAAGCTGTATATGCCCTACTCATCGGGACGATCGAAGGCGAAGATGACGAATTCACGACCAGTTTGGAAACCAGAGCCATAGCGATCTGGTCGATGGTGCATGGCTACTTGATCATGCGACTAGATGGCAACCTGATGGAGAAAACCGATGAGCTCACGCAGGCGCCCCGTCACCGCGCCATCATCACCGCCCTACTCGAGGGCATAGGTGGTGGTCCGAGCGGCGCTCGCCGAGACTGTTGATTATTGGAACAGCAGGGCCTTCATCTTGCGCTCGCTATAGCCGTAGACCACGCTGTTATCGACTTGGAGCACAGGCACGCCGCGGCCGCCAAGCGCCTTGAATTTTTCCAGCCCTTCAGCCGATGTCTCGATGTCGTACTCCAGATAATCGATGCCTTCGCGCTCGAGCAGACTTCTGGTCTGGGCACAGTAGCCACACCATGAAGTGGCGAACAGAATCACTTCACCCGGGTCGGCAGCCATCGCCGGAGGTGGCCGCAGCAACTCCTGAACAGTATCCCAATGCTGATAGGCGACGATCGCCAACACAATAAAGCACAGTTTTTTCATCGGACACCTCCTGCCATGGCTATTTAGGGCGGCAGTGTACCATTAACATACCGTTACAATAGTGATGAATCTCACTGCCTATCATCAATGCGTCGACTATTTGGCGATTTCAGGCGCGTCAAAGCCAGAGCAATGCATGCGCCCAGCAAGCCCAGTAGAAAATAACGAAAGATGCGGGGGTATTGACTAAAGAAGCTTGAGTCGAAGTTGCTCGCAACTGGTACATCGACCAGCCAACCACCAGCGTGTTGTGGCGGTGACATGAAGATAATCCGACCGTGCGGTAGCGCAACTACTGAAGGACCATTATTGACCACGTGCACCATTGGCAGTCGGTTTTCAACAGCGCGCAGTATGGCACTGTGGACATGCTGATACGGCTGCCGGGTCGCGCCGAACCAGCCGTTGCTCGACATGGCCAGCAACAGCCCGCCCGGCCGGCCGGGTCCTGTTTCAGCTCGCGCAACGGACGCTACCGCCTCTGCCACGAAGACCGGAAAGATGGTCTCATAACAGATGAGCGGCACCATTGTTATTGCCGCCGTAGTGAAGTCTTCGTAGGCCTGACCCGCAGCAATCTCGTTGAGGAATTCGCCCAGGAAATTCTCTGCTCGAACTCTGAGCGCGGGGACATCACTGACCAGGGGCACATATTCACCGAAGGGAATGCGCTTCATCTTCCGGTAACGCGCTGCTTCCTGCCCATCATTGGCGATCATCACAGCCGTGTTGTACTGCACGACTGGAGACGCCGGACTGCCCTTTTCACTGGATTCGATATCCTGGAAAATCAGTGATATATCAAGATTATCTATAACGTTCGTAAAGGCTCTTGCCACCGCCTTGTCCTGAAAGTAATCCTTGTCACGCGCTTCCGGCCATACCACGATCTCAGCGCCGGCAGCAGCGAGTCGTTGAGTCATCTCCATTTCAGGTGGAAACGCACGACTGTATCCCGGGTATACAGGCGACCTCTGCAAGGTCGGGCGCTCGTTGGGTTGGACCAGGCCGAAACTGATTGTGTCCTGCCGTGCGACGAGCTCATCCCACTGCCCCAGCCAATACCAACCATAGACAAACCAGGCCACCACGAGTCCCAGTGCTGGCAACAAGGTAGCGAGCCGACTAAGCCTGAGCAGCGCGTGCAACAACATGATATTGACGAGCGCGATAATGAAGTCCAGACCACTGACACCGAACAGCGCAGCAGCCTGCAAGGCCATCAGGAATTCGGTCTGCGTTTCACCCGGTCGGAATGGGAACAGCAATGGAAAAACCGCACATAGTGCAGCGGTAGTCACAGGAAATAGGATGTAATCGTGTAGGCCTGTACGTCGTCGAAGCCAGGCGAATAGGAGGATGATGAGGGCTGGCAGCTGTGCCGTATACAGCCAGAATAGTGCCCCCCAGACCAGACTCAGCATGAAGCCGTAGCCTTTGGAGAGCATGAGAAAATCGATGATCCAGTAAGCGGCAGCCATGCCTAGCGTCAGGCCACTGAGCAAGCCCCAGACGTAGGCCTGCCACAGAGTCGCGCGATGAACAGCGATGAGTAGCGGCACAAAGGCAAGCCACATTAGCGCAAATAGTGGGGGATACAGCAATGGCGCAGCTAGCAGCAAGCCCGAAACCAGTGCGAGCACCGTTGCTCGAATGTGCGACAGTCCTGCCTGCCCGTATAGGCGCGTGATCAATCCTGGCTCGGCAAGATCTGATTATAACGCGCGCTCAGCTCGGCCAGCCGAAGCTTTTTCTGCTTTTCATCCAGCGCATCATCTTCATTGACTGCGCGACGCGCCAACAGGTAGGACTTGAGCATGATCCCCTTACCAAAAACGGCCTGAACGGTAGCCTCATCGAAAAACTTTCGCTTGAGCGCTATATCGTTTTCGAGTGTTGCACGTGAATCAGTCGCAGCGCTTGCCTGCCCTGCAGCGTTCGCAGCCTGTCGATAGCGATAGTGATTCACGAGTAATTTCGAGAGCGTCTCGCCCGCCAGCCCCGGCATTTCAATATCTATCAGCTGCGCCAGGCGCTCGAGATTAGCATCGTCAAGATCTGTCGGCAGTATGCTCGTAGCGCCTTCGAGCACACGAGCGAGATAAGGCTCGAGCACCAGCCTGCCCTGCTCGTCTACTCTGACGTTCTGCAGAATCGCGCTGATTGGTGCAAAGTCGAAAGACCAGCTTGTTGGCGCGACTGGACGCTGTGCTGCTACCTCCGCAGGCTGCTCCCACAGATCGTGGTGAATTGTATCAGGCGCCTGCCTGAGCTGCGCAAGATAGAGCGCCAGTGCAGCGAAAGTGAAGGCCACGACAGCAAGCCCCATCGCCGGGAACCATGTGGGCAGCCTCAATCGACTCACCGCTCAGTTGATATCAGTAACATCGCCGAGTGGCAAGTGGCTGACCTTTTCCAATTCATGGTTATCGAAGTGCTGGCGCATCAATGCCGCAATTTGCGTACGTTTCTCGTTGTCGCTGAGCCCGGCGTTCACCACCCGCTGCTTCTCCGCCATGAAAGTCTTGTAGCGTTGGTTCCAGTCCCTGATACCGGTCGTCTGTTCGACGTGTTGAGCCTGAAGGTCGGATGCCATCGCCAGCTTCTCCTGCGTCGAAAGCGAAGTGTCGCTTTCAATGCGCTGACTCTCGAACATGTATTGCGCATTGGCGTCAGTCACGGCAAACAGCGTGCTGGCGACCTCGTTGCCCATATAGACTTCACGCAGGGCCTGTAGCTCCTGATACTGTCTCTCGAAATCGTCGGCCGTCAGATTCTGCGCACCCTCATCCTCTGTGAAGTACACGTCGTTAAAATCCGCCTCCGCCTTGAGCAGCTCTGCATAATCGCCGACGATGCGCGCCGTCTGCTCGCCCGCCTTGCCCGGCAGCCCTTGCTTGATCAAAGCCTGGAGCGCTGCGATCTGTGCAGGCGCGAGTCTTGAGTCCGTGGCTGCCAATGTCGCTTCCAGAGCGAGCAATGCGTCATGATCGGCGATAACGTCTCCGTTCTCGTCAAGCTTTACCGCCTGTAGGGCCGCGTACACCGAGTCAGGCGTGAATGGCATTGGCTCACCTTCAGGCTGTTGCGCTTCGACAGTTGCTGATTCATTGCCTGCTCCCGGCTCCGCCGCCCATTGCCAGGCAGAGGCGATCGTATTTTCAGCAAGCACATCCGCACCGTCAGGTTTAGCCGACGACACCGTAGGCTCCTCGACGATAGTCGCGCCTGGATCAAGATAAATCACCAGCACCACCGTCAGCAGGGCAAGGCCGGCGATGGAGATTCCCAGCAGGAGTGGATTAATGGGTTTCGTCATCATAAATGCCCTCAAATTACACGCAGTGGCGCGGCACGATTTACCACCGGCACGCCCGCTCCAGGCACTTCATCAGCCATCAAGACCTCCAGCATCGGCGGCTTGAGAAACCGTGCGGACGGGGCAATGCCGTGGATGGCGCTGTATGACTTTGAAAAATGTGCCGAGCTTGCGAAGCCAGCTGCCAACGCTGCATTGGTTATGGATTCACCTAGTGCAAGATGGATCACACCAACGAAAACCCGATAGCGCAAGCGGTATCGAGTAATGGGTACGCCTATCTGTTCCTTGAAGAGTTTCTCCAGGCGCGAAGCAGAAAGATGAACCTCGGCGGCAAATTTTTGCACGCTCAGATTTTCGGCAACTGTTTCGCGGATGCTCTGGATAACAGTCACGATTCTCGGGTCGAACTCTCGGAAAACGACTCCGGCCAAGGCCGGCGGAATGATAAGATCCCTCAGCATTCTGCGTGTTTCGCTAGGATGCAGGCCCTCGTCTCGAATGTACAGCAGGCGCCTGACCAGCAAGTCTTCCTGAGGATGCGCATAGCTCATATTGTCCGACACGCGGGTCATGATACTTTCAAGCGCGGCATGATCCTGGCTCAGGGGTGGCAAATAATAGATGGCCACGACAGCGGCACTGGTATCGAGATTGAGACTGGCGAAACTGGTACCCGCTTTCAGTAAGACGCTACGGGTGCTGATGGGCTTACCAGTGTTCGGGGAGATGGTCATCACCCCATCCAGACTGACAAGAAGCTTGTCAGACACTACTGAATGGGAGCGGTAGGCAATTCTGCTAGCACCAAGGAAGAGAAGCTGATTTCTCCAGATATACAGCTTGGCAGTTCCCTGGGCTGAATCCATGACTCGTTCTACGACATCAGATTAGTAGGCGCAGGTGTCACGATACTCGGAGATCGCAGTGTTGGCCTCGTGGTTCGGGCCGCACAGGAACTGCTGATATCGAGTATCCCTGTCGATGAAACGCTTCATCCATGATACACCATACTTGCCCAACAGACCGCCGTTGCTGCCACCACCGTTCGCACAGCGATGATCGCCGTTGTTGATTTCCAGATAGGCCTTGTCGGTGCTGGCTGGAATTCTGTTATAGAATGGCGACGCGTGGCTACCGACCGGCGCAGTCGAATCACTCTCGCAGGCGATGATCATGGTCGGTGTTTCTATCTGATCGAAAGGATTGCTGCCTGAATGCCATGGTGCAAGTGGTATGGCAGCACTCAAGCGAGCACCTGAGGCGAGGCGAAGCGCGCCACCACCACCCATTGACCAACCCATCGCACCCAAGCGCGATGCATCGACCATACCGGAAATGGCGCTGCTGCTGCTATTACTCTGACTAATCACATAATCAAGTGCATTGGACAACTGAGTGGCACGGCTGGCAGGCTGATCGAAGCCCGAGTTGGTGGCAATGGTGATTACCACAAAGCCATGTGAAGCCAGACGAGGTCCCCACCAGGCGATCGAAGACTCACCTGCAGTAAACCCAGGTACTACAGCGATGGCGCCCATTTTACCGGTCGTGTTGGTTGGGTAGTGGATAGTGCCACCGCCAAAACCATTCACGGAACTTGAAACCCGCACAGTGCCAACACTGTAGGGACCACTGTTCGCTTCGAGGTAGCTCGAAGTAGGATTAGGACCACGAGTAAAGTCGCAGTCGACCTGACATGGCTGTGGTGGTGGGGTTGGATCGGGATCTGGGGTCGGTGTAAAACTCCAGGCACTGGCAGAAAACAGAACCGCACTTGCGGCAATAGTGAATCGGTCCATTACGCTATTCATCATGAGGGCAACCTGTCGTAGTTGTATTTGTTTTAGGAACGTCGACGAGCAATACCAAAGCTACCAGAGCCCTCCCCCATGCACTTTCACGATTTAGCACTCAAATGGGAACTGGTTCACATAAAACACCCAATCTCGCGTTAGAGGGTGAGCAGATGGCCGCGCTTCTAGGCCCTGACTTGTAGGCGCGTGAGTTTTGGTGAAATGGTGGTGTTAGGTAGGTACGCCAATTCGTGAAATAAGTGCAACCGGTCTGGTATAGTAGTGTACTTGTAATAGCCTGGCGCCAAGGTTAGAAAAGCGCCGACTCGAGGGCCGCTGGGTCTGGTATAGTAGGTTTGATTAAGACCGCTGCTGCGTCACAACGGGTCTGGTATAGTATGCCTTTAAATCACCAACGCTGACGATAGACCCGAACAGCCCAGCCACTGTACTGGGCCAGTTCGAACTCGCTGAAACCGACTTTTTCTGCAACGCGGATGGATGCTGAGTGTGCCGGCGCAATAATGGCGACAACAGAATCGAGTTTCTTTTTCGCCTTCCCATAATGCAGCACCGCTGCCGCGGCCTCTGCAGCTAGTCCCTTCCCCCAGCTCGATTTTGATAGACGATATCCTATTTCAACAGCGTCTTCGGCCTCAATCGAGACCCGACTCAAACCGCAGAAACCAAGCAAAGCCTGAGACTCCCTGTCGACCAGCGCCCATTGACCAAAGCCGTTCTGGCTATAGGACTCCGTGCAGGCGCTGATAAATCTCGTTGTAGCCTTCAGGTCCAAGGGGCCGTTGACAGAATACGCCATGACTTCAGGGTCCCCCAATATGGCGGCAAGCTGCTGCGCGTCATCCAGAACGAACTCACGAATGAGCAAGCGTTCGGTTTCCGCTATGATCATTTCCCCCTCCCCTCATTCCGGTGCTGGCGCTGGCTGCTGCTAGCAAAGCATCGTCGGTGCGCTCACCAGCTGAACGGGATGCTGAAACTCATCCAAATCATAAACCTCTTCATCTGCCAACTGAACGAGCCCGCCTTTCACAAGGGCAAGCACGAACAGCAGCAGCAATGCACTAACCGATCGCCGCACGCTATAGAACTCCGAATCATCAACTAGGTTTAGTTTTGCTCACCTACGATAGTCCAGGTCCGAGATTATGCAATAAATGACTCAATTTCAGAGGCTTACTGGCCAGGCTTAATTGGGGTACTTGCCGCCTCACCCACCACAGTCGCCCACAGGCGCACTTCAAAGCCGGTGACCAGACCGTGCTCAAAATAGGGATCAGCCAACGCGAACTGTTTCGGCACTTCGGGATCCTCACAACTGAACAACAGCATGGCCGCATCCGCAGGGTCTGCCAGTGCACCTGCAAGCACCAGCTCCCCACGAGATTGAGCTGCCCAGGCATGCTGCAGATGGGCCAGCCGGTACTCGTCTCTGCGCTCGAGATAATCGGGCGCAAGATTATAAAACATCATGTAATGCATCAAAAACCCCTCCTTAGCGTATGAAAAAACAGCATTCTCCGGCTGTCGTTACTGCAAAGCTCTAGTGCCAGGGGTATACACTGCGTGACCGAGTCCTGGCAAGTCTGACTCAGTCATTTCTGTTGTTTCTTGGAACTATTTCCGCGGCGGTATTGAATAAGTACCTACCGCGTGTGCCACCGGGGCCTCATCCCCCTCCGAGTACAGGCTCACCTCGCCGACGGCAAGTGTCCGACCCAACTTGATCAGGCGGCATTCGGCAATCACGTCAGCATTCGGTGAGGGGCGGCGGAGAAAATTGATGTTAAGGCTTGTCGTCACGGCGAGGGGCACCAATCCTATTTCGCCGAGGATCGCAGCGTAGAGCGCGATATCGGCCATACTCATCAAAACTGGGCCAGCCACCGTTCCCCCCGGTCTGAGTTCCGTCGGGGTCACCCGCTGACGGATGACCGAGCCCATTTCGCCTACAGCCTCGACGGTGCAGGTGACGTGGGGAAATTCATTGTTGAAGAAGGTGGTCAGTTCATCCAGGGTTAACATGCAAGTTCACTCGTCAGGTTCAATTGATGGCGGTCATGAGGTAAAGCCCATACAGTATCGCCAGAACGAGGTGAGGATAGGCGATTGTAGGCCGACAAGCCTGACGCCCGTATTCCACCATCAG
The DNA here is from genome assembly GCA_002354735.1 of Gammaproteobacteria bacterium UBA2679. Lineage (GTDB taxonomy): Bacteria > Pseudomonadota > Gammaproteobacteria > Pseudomonadales > Oleiphilaceae > Allohahella. Next base: position 94,610 of record DEMD01000009.1, read on the forward strand.
ATCCAAGGTGCCTCCTCTCCCCTTCAGGTATTCAAGGTTGAACTGAAACGGCGTTACGGCAGGTTCGGCTGCTGCGCTACCTCCCATACTCGTCTCGAGTTGCAGCAAACGTGACTCGATCCGCGCCTGGAACGTCTTCCAGATCGCATCCTGCAGCCAGACGACGAGCAGCAGTGCGAGTATAAAGATACTGGCGAGCCCATTGATCAGGCTCAGAGTAACAATCGCTACGTTGAGCACTTTCAGCAGCAACGCAAATTTCTCGTAGCTATCGAACTGATTCTGCAGCAGACACCATTCCATACCATACGACTCTGTAGGCGCCTGCCCCTCTGATCGGGATGCTCGCATAAAGCTCACGAGCGGCTGGTGACATATTCGAGGATCTCGACCACCTGCTCAGGCGTCGTGGCCCACGCCATGGCGGCCGCATCGACCTCCTTCAGGGGATGCACGATGCTCTCATCGTGAAGGGTGATATAGGGTACGTCCATAGCCGCACAGTAGCCGGCATCGAATGCAGCGTTCCACTGTTTATACTGGTCACCGAAACGCACCACGGCAAGATCACAGTTCGAGATCAGTGTTTTGATCCGAATGGCGTTCACTTTTGCCGAGCGATGATCACGCCAGAACTGGTTTTCCGCCTTGCCAAGCACATCGCCAGCACTATCACTCGCTTCGTGATCAGTCACAGCCGACGTGAAGGTCACCGGTAGATTGCGGGCTTCGCAGCCAGCGCGAAGCTTGTCTCGCCAATCGGTGTGTATTTCGCCTGAAAGATATACGGTCCATACCATAGCTGTTGCACTGCTCCGGATTGCGAAAAATTGAATGTGGCACCGCCGTGCTGTAAGCAGTCGGCGGTCTCGAGCGCTTGTATGCTAGCGTCCAGCACAGCGCTTTACCACCGGCAAGTCGTGTCGTGACGCGCTACAGCCCCACCACCTTGTGCTGTGAACCACTTCAAGCCTTGACAAAAGCACCGTCTTCCCCGCTCGATTCGTGCCGAAATTTCCGCTAAGGTTCGGCTCGGACACTCAAACTCCAAGGACAGTAGTATGAATTTTAAACGGACGTTCCTCTCCTCGATAATTCTGTTCAGCGCAACAGCCACCATGTTCGCCAATGCCGGCGAAATCAGCTTTGACGAATACGGCCCGCAAGGCTGCTGCTTCCATGCTCAGGAAGCACTCGATACAGAATATGTCCATGAGGGTGTCATTTTCGGTGGCGGCTGGGAAATCCTGCATCACTCGGGCGGATTTGGCATCATGCCGAGAAGCGGGCAGCATTTTGCAGCCTATGACAGCCTTGATATCGATCTCGGCATTTCGAATACACTCACCCTGACTTTCGCAGGCGCTGCCAGTCACGTCAGTGGTTACCTTGGCGACGACGAGTCCAGCAGCTGGACCCTCACAACCCGCTTCAAGGGTGATCTCGTGGCCGAGCGCCTGCTTATCAACCCGGCTGGTCGCTATGCGCATTTCGATTTCGGTCCTTCGCAATTTGATGAGTTGACGATTCGAGGCGCTGGCAGTTCGGCTGTTATTGATGATCTCGCCTTCGACCTCGTGCAGACACAGGTCCAGGTCAGCGCTCCGCCTGCAGCGGGCCTGGTGTTGCTGGGCCTGTTAGGCACACTGTTGCCTAGACGCGGCACCCCTACCAGAGGCTAGTACGGTCGACTTGCGAGCAGGCGGATTTCACCCATACTTTCAGGAACGTTTCCTGGGTAGTCTGATTGAAAATTCGAGCTCTGATCGCACTCCTGTTCCTGTTGCAAGTGACTTCCGTAGCGCTGGCCAGTGAGGTTCTTCTCGAGCCTGCTACCCAGCGTCTGCCTCTTGGTCATCACACCCATTACTGGAAATCCGGGTCGACAGGCGCGACGATTCATGAGGTCATGAATCTGCCGAGCGCGCAATGGACCTACAATGGACAAAGTGGCCTCAGCTTCGGCTATGATTCGACGCCGTACTGGATTCGTACGACGGTTCGGAATCCGGCGCAGGATCGGCGGGAGATGGTACTCGAACTCAGCTACCCTGTGCTCGACGATGTCGAGCTCTATCTCGTTACCAATGGCGAGGTGATCGAGACCTTCAGAACCGGCGACAAGCGCCACTTCGCTGAACGTCCGATACATCATCGTAACTTTCTCTTTCCAGTCACCCTGCCGCCCTTGAGCGAGCTCGACCTGTATCTGCGCGTTCAATCGACCAGCGCACTTCAGGTCCCGCTCACGCTGTGGTCTCAGACGGCTTTCGACGTTACCGATCAATCCCGAATGCTGTTCCAGGGTATTTACTATGGCATCGCACTCGTGATGTTTCTCTATAACTTCTTCGTATATCTTGCTGTTTCTGAAAGACGCTTTCTCTATTATGTGGGGTACAGTGCCTGCATGCCGCTGTTTCTTGCGAGTCTTCACGGGCTGGCTTATCAATATCTCTGGCCAGACGCGAGCTGGTGGAATGATCAGGCCATTATCTTCTTTCTCAATGGCACGGTCTGCTTTGGCTGCCTGTTTACAATGCATTTCCTTTCGGTCAAGCCACAACTCCAGCTTCGCGCTTATCGCTCGATTCAGGCGCTGATTATCCTGTCAGCGCTGCTGGTCCTTCTGTCGCTCTTCGTGCCCTACCGACTTCTCATCTCGCCGACCGTCGTGCTGGCCTTCATCGGTTGCGTAGTCCTGTTCTGTTATGGTCTTTACCGCTGGTGGTCGGGCGACCCAGGCGCAAGACTGTACTCCCTGGCCTGGGCATGCATGCTGCTCGGTGGCATCACCCTCGCACTCAGCAAATTCACTGTGCTGCCGCAGAATTTCTTCACCGAAAACGCCACCCAGGTTGGCTCAGCCTTCGCCATCATCCTGTTTTCCATCGCCTTGGCAGACCGACTGAACAAGGATAAGCGGGCCCTGTTCCTGGCCCAACAGAAAGCATTCGATGTTCAGGTTGAAGCCAATAATCTGCTTGAAACCCGTGTCCACGAACGTACCAGCCAGCTGGCAGAACTGAATCAACGACTGCTGGAAATCAGTGCCACTGATACACTCACGCTACTGAAGAATCGTGGCTATTTCGACAGAGCCTTCCGCTCCAGTTTCGTAGAGGCTTTCCGTTATGCCAGGCCCTTATCCCTGCTCATTGTGGATATCGACCACTTCAAGCGCTTTAACGATGAGCACGGTCACCTCGTAGGCGATGACTGTATCAAGATGGTGGCAGCTTGCCTGCGGGAGATCGTAACCCGTCCGCAGGACCTGGCGGCCCGCTACGGTGGTGAGGAGTTCGTCGTCCTGCTCCCCGACACACCGCTGGAGGGCGCAATGAAAGTGGCAGAAAAAATCAGGGAGCAGATTGAGCAGTCAGACTTCCGTGTGTCATCGAGGACCCTCACTGTCACTGTCAGTATCGGCGTGAATAGCATGACCCCCACTGCGCCGGGAGACAGCCTGACGTTCTTCGCCGAAGCCGATAAAGCGCTTTATGAAGCCAAAGCGCGTGGCCGCAACTGCGTGGTTGCCTGGCAGGAGCAGGACCTGCCGCATCCGCCTACTGGCGGATAAGCTGCTGCAAGGCGCGCCTGATTGTCTCAGGTATAGACACGGCTTTTTCATCCGACCTGCTCACAAATACATGCACGAAACTACCGCAAGCACAGGCGGCGGCCTCGCCCTTGCGAAATATCGCCAACTCGTACTCGACCGAGCTGTTGCCAAGCCGGGCGACCCTCAAGCCGACCTCGATCTCATCCGGATAAGCGATGCTCTGGCGATAGCTGCACTTCGAATCAACGACGTAGGCAATGACCGGCCCAGCCTTGATGTCGAGGCCACCCGAATGGATGAGGTAATGATTCACCGCCGTGTCGAAATAGGAATAATAGGTGACATTGTTGACGTGGCCGTACACATCATTATCCATCCAGCGAGTGGTAATACTGTGAAAACAGGTGTAGTCGGCCCGCGAGGGTACGTGTGCAGTCATATTCAGTAGGCGCTCCGATAAATGGTAAGGGCCTCGGCTTCGGACATCTCCCGCGGATTGTTCACAAGCAGACGTTGCTGCAGCATGGCGTCTGCAGCCAGGCGAGGCAGAAAGGACTCGGGGATGTCCAGGTCACGCAGACGGGTCGGCAGGCCCAGCTCACTGATCAGCTGCTCCAGACCCGAAATCAATAGTTCAGCCCGTTCGCTCGTGCCACCGGTCAGCGGACTTTGCAGCACTATAGGGGCCAGCTCGCCATAGTGAACGTGGGCAAGACTGCTGTTGAAACGCAGCACATGCGGCAGAACCAGTGAGTTGCTGAGGCCGTGCGGAATGTGGAAATGTCCGCCCAGCGGATAGGCCAGTGCATGAACCGCGGCCACTGGCGCATTGGCAAAAGCCTGCCCCGCCAGCGTCGCGCCAAGCAGCATCGCCTGTCTGGCCTCGATGTTCTGCCCATCGCTTACCGCAGCACGGATATTGCCCGCAAGCAGGCGTAGCGCTTCCTTAGCGAGCATATCCGACAGCGGATTTTTCCTGATCTTGCTCGTATACGCTTCGATGGCGTGAACCATGGCGTCAACGCCTGTAGCGGCCGTGACATGCGGCGGCAAGCCCAGGGTAAGCTGCGCGTCCAGTAATGCCACGTCCGGCATTAGCAGTGGAGAAACGATGCCAGACTTGGTCGTCTCGCCTGTCGTCACGATCGCAATTGGCGTCACTTCGGAACCAGTCCCTGCCGTCGTAGGCACCTGGATGAGTGGCAGTCGCTTACCTTTGGCATTGCCGACACCATAGGTTTCGGGCAAGGATTGTGAGCAACCAGGCGAAGCCAGCAGCGCCACCAGCTTTGCCACGTCCATCGAGCTGCCACCGCCAAAACCAATCACAGTATCTGTACCGGCTGCACGTGCCTGATCTATGGCAGCGAGCACCGTCCGTTCGGATGGGTCTGCATCGACCTCACTGAAAACACTGAGTTTCAACGCAGCACGTTCGAAAGCCGGCCGAACCCGCTCAAGCAGGCCGGCTTTGAGAATGCCACCGTCGGTCACCAGGAAGACGGACGAAGCCTGCCGTTCACGACACAGTTCAGCCAGTTTACTGGCAGCTCCAGGCTCGGTGAGTATGGTGGGCGTGGTAATGAACTGAAATGACTGCACGGGCATGGCCTCCGTGTTCTGAATGAAACTGAAACATAGCATGGGCCTTGCAATGAATCTCTTCTCAATCGGTGTTTCGTGAGCGGACAGCGGCTCACGGGCGTATACCGCTAGGATCATTGCCGACTGTCGGCAGTAGCATTTCAGGGATGACAACTGATGGCGACAAACCAGACCAGGGAAAGATTGGACGTTGTGGATGCCATACGTGCACTCGCACTGTTCGGTGTATTGGTTATGAACCTGCGTGACATGGCTGGGCTCGACCTGCTCTCAGCCGAGGCACTGCTTGCACTCCAGGGACCTGTCGACCGAGCGATAGAGTTTCTCGTAATACTGTTTTTCGATGAAAAATTCCTCTCTATCTTTTCTTTTCTGTTCGGATTGAGCTTTTTCCTTCTGTTGGAACGAAAGGCTCACCGGCCCGGCTTTATCTTCCTTTACGCCCGACGCTTACTGGCGCTCGCTGGATTCGGTCTGCTTAACATCGCCTTCCTGTATTGGGGTGACATTCTGCTGATCTACGCGGCCTATGGAACCAGCATGGTCCTACTCGTCCGCTTGCCTCAGCGCTTCCTGCTTGGGCTGGCGGGCCTGTTCCTTATTGGGGGACCGCTTACACTGGCACTCGCAGGCGTCACGGCCGGTACCGCATCACAGACGCCAGCTGACCTGCAAGCGCTCCAGCAATTTGGCAGCCCGAGCTTTCTTGCTGGCGTTGAAGAGGGCTGGAATCGATTCTTCTCGACAAGCGGCGGGTCGAACTACATCGAAGTGTGGGACCATAGCAATGTCTTTGGCATGCTTGTACTCGGCCTCTGGGCTGGGCGCGCGCGGATTCCGCACCAGATTGGCCGCCATGCCAAAGCGCTTGGGCGTGCGACCGTTTGCTGCCTGTCGATTGGCTTCGGCATTGAAGTGACGCGGCTGCTCTTACCGAGCACCTCGATTCTCGCCACACTGGGTTTGATCGGCCCACCGATACTGGCGATTGGTTATCTGTGTGCGGCTGCACTCTGGCTCAATCGCCCGCGAGCAGCTCGAACCGTTCGCTTATTAGCAGCGCCAGGCCGACTGGCCCTCACCAATTACCTGGCCTATGGCTTACTGGGACAGATTCTCTTTTATGGATGGGCCTTCGGCTGGATAGGCACTATAGGCTCCGGCCTGCTCCTCGTCGTCGCTATCATCGCTTACGTGGCATTCCTGCTGCTCAGCCATATCTGGCTGAGCAGCTTCAAAATGGGCCCACTGGAATGGATCTGGCGCTGCCTGACTTATCTTCGGGTCGAGCCGCTGCGTAAATCTGGAACCGCACCGTCTGACGAGGGTGTGGCACAAATGTCCAGCGCCAGTGCGTCACTGCCACCAGGTAATATCCGGGCAAAATAGCGGCAAACATTGAGGCCCGCGATATTCCTGATTGCTTCATTGCTGAATGGCTGTGGTCGCTGCCGCATGACGGCCGTCAGCAAAGACAGCTCGCTGACGTCGAAGAAGGGCTGCACCGAACCGTCATAATCAGAACCGAGCGAGACGTGCGCGTCTGCCTCAAGCCCCATCTCCTTCGCCAGCAGCATGGTGTACTCCATGGCATCTGCGATATGCCAGATGCTCGGACCAACCGCGTACGGCCAGTAACCAATACCTATGATGCCGCCACTCTCGAGGACCAGCCGGATCTGGTCGTCACTGAGATTACGCGCGGGTCGGCAAGGTTCGACGCACTGCCCTTTCACACCGGTGTGAGACACCATCAAGGGTTTTGACAGCAGACGCGCGGCATCCTTCATACCAGCTTCAGACATATGCGCCAGATCGACGGCCATGCCCAAGGCCTCGGCAGCAAGCAGTGCGCGCTCGCCGCGCTGGGTAAGGCCGTAGCGTTCGCAGCCTTCGCTGGAACCGGCCAGCCCGTTGTCAAAGCGATGGGTGGCCGCAAACTGCCTGACACCAAGGTCGAAGAGCATTTTCATGTCTTTCTCTACAGACCCACTGGCAGACTCTGCGCCCACCCAGTGGCCACCTTCGATTCCGAGGATCGCGCCGACCACCTGTTCTCCGTTTCGCCGATCAATAACGAGCTGTCGCAGATCCTCCGCCGTCAGCAGCAACCGAAGCTCGGTACGACCTTCAGCTCTGGAGCGAGCCGCTGCTTCCTTGAGACGCTCTATCTGATACACCGCCCGCGCAAGCGCACTGTCGCTCGGCCGCCCCTGCACTGTCGCCAGCACATTTGCTATATCCAGGCGGTCGCCATCCACGCACTTTTCGGTGCCCTGAAAACGTTCGCGACCAAACGGAAAGGGACTACGGGTAACGATGGTGAACGACTGCAAGGCCACGCTGCCTTCGACCATCCGGGGCACATCGAGGTGTCCCCACAAACCTCTTTCGAGCAGATCGCGATCCCATTTGAGCGTGTCAGCGTGCAGATCAGCAATAAACATCGATCGGTGGAGTGCGAGGTCAGCCTCCTCCGGGACCGGAGCATCTGGATCAGACGCGATCCGGTTCAGCCACTGATCCAGCTCTTCTGCGCCAAAGAGTTTGATCCCAGCCAGGAAAAGAAGCACGACGATGAACAGTGGCAGCAGAATCTTCAGTAGCTTTCGAAACATGGCAATCCGGTTGGCGGCAGCGGGCGGTGGCGGAGAGTAGTTTTCAACTTAGCGTTTGCTTCAGAGAAAAGCCAGACTCAAGCCTGCGCAGCGCGAGCCTTCGGCCCTATTCAAGGGCAGTCAGCTGCATGCTACCCGGCTCAGTTTTCAGACGCTTCAGCTTTTCAGCGAAACTCACGACATAGTCAGGCTTGGACACAGGCAGAAAGTACGAGAATTGCTCCGTTTGTGGATCCAGCGACTGGATGATTCGGGCCTCACTGTCGAGAGCAAAGGTTCGCGGCACATAGTCGCCATCGATATCGTATTGATTGCTGAGTCCAATATTCTTGTCGACATCGACCCTGATAAGTACCACGCCATCGAGACTGCTGACCACCGACTCTTCGCGGAAGAGTTTGCCGTAGGCCTTGCAGGTCGGGCACCAGTCAGCATAAAGCACCAGCATACCCACGCCGCCAGTCTTGTGCAGCTTGTCGACGCCTGCCTGGTAGCTGTGCCATTCGAGCTGCTCATCATTCCAGTTGATGGGCACAAGCTCGTCGGCCCGACCGGTAACCGAGAGAAAAAACAGGCAGAGGAAAGGCAATACAATCCGATAATGTTTCAAAGGTCTCACTCCAAGATCAGTCCGTGTTTCGAGGGTCGGCAGGCTGTGTGATCTGCCCGTCTGAGAAGAGACGGACACAGGGGATAAATTCCGCTGGATTTTTCACATCATGGCGCGATCAGGAAGTCGACCTGAGTCACAGTCCTGGTGATTCACCTCGAAGATGCGACTGAAGGCCGATGATTTACCCTTTCCCTGACATTAGGATGGCGCGAACAACAAGCAGGACAGGCTGTACCTCCATGACACCATCTCATCGCCTACTCGGCATACTCTCCCTCGTACTCGGCATGTGTTTCCCTCACGCGGCCCACGCTATAGCCGATGGCACTTATCAGATAGTGGCCAAGCACAGCGACAAGTGCGTCGATGTCTCAGGTGCGTCCGGCAGCAACGGCGCCATTGTCCATCAGTGGCGCTGTCATAGCGGCGACAATCAGAAATGGCAGGTTTTGGCCAAAGACGGTGGCTACCGCATCCAGGCCGTGCACTCGAGCAAATGCCTCGATGTCAGCGGCGTGTCGACAGCGGACGGAGCGATGATGCAGCAATGGCGCTGTGGCAGCGGCGCCAACCAGCGCTTCCACATCGAACGACAAAGCGATGGTTCCTATCGCATACGTCCAATGCACAGCGGCAAGGTCGTGGAGGTGGGCGCCAGCTCTGCGGCTGACGGTGCGAATGTAAAGCAATGGCGCTGGTGGGGCGGAGACAGTCAGCGCTTTGCCTTTCGAAAGACCAACACGCCAACGGCTGCAAAGGCAGTTTGGAACGAAAGCTTCGACGGGCTTTCGGCGGGCAGTCGATGGTTCGACGAGCCCTACACTGAAATAAGAAACGGCTGTGGCGTGAATGGCAGCAAGTGCGTGCGCATGACTTATGTGAGATCGAGCGTCGGCAGCCCACGCATCGTTGCGGAAAAGAGCCTCCCACCTGCTCGGGAATACACGCTCAACTATGACGTCATGTTCGAAAACGGCTTTGAATTTATCAAGGGCGGCAAGCTTCCGGGTTTGGGACCAAACAGGCCAACCGCAGGCTGTGCGCCCATCGTGGATGATGGCTGGAGTGCCCGTGTCATGTGGCGCAGGGACGGCGAACCCGTAATCTATTCATATCATCAGAATCGGGCCAAGCGCTGCGGGGATGATTTCCATTCCTCCGTACAGTTTCAGACTGGCCGATACCAGGCTATTTCATTGCATGTAAAGGTCAATGATCCCTGGAGCGCCAATGGCCTTATTGATCTATATATCGACGGTCGGAAAGTGGCCTCGCATCAGAACGTCCAGTTGCGCGAGGTCGGCGGTAGTCAGACGGAGATCACGAAGTTCCTGCTGGCTACCTTCTTTGGTGGCTCTGACTGGTCCTGGGCACCGCCAAGGACCGTGTACGCCCGCTTCGACAACTTTGCGGTGTACCCGGGCCTGCGAGTGCGTGGTGCTCCGGGCCGCTGACCCTGGCGAACAGCCACTCCATCGCCCCACCATGGCTGCTCGGCCACGTCGCTAGTGAACGACGGCCAACACTTCATCCCAGCCTACTGGTTCATCGAAGCGGGTCGGCCGAGGACCGTCGAAGGTCACTGGCAGCACAGTGAGATCACTGGCATCGCTGAGGTCAAAACGACGCCAGCCCGGTACATCGCCAGACTCACTGAACCCTGCCAGCTGATAGGACAGCAGCTGATGCCGGCCGTCGAAGACGCCCAGCACTTGCGGCTCGACGAGACGAAAACCGCCGTGGTATTTCAGTTGTAGTAAATGCCGGTTGTCGATGGCGTGTTTCAGCGCCTGTATAATTGGTGCCATAATTGCGTCCAAGCATCCTTGTTCCGTGGGATTTCCCAACGGTACGGCCAGGCGCAGACGGAAGATTAGTCGCTCAGCGAATCTGTGCTGAACGGATAAGGCTCGAAGCCCTGCAAGTAGGCTCTGAGGTCATCCAGCCTCATCGGCCTGGCAAACAGATAGCCTTGAAACAGATTACAGCCATACTCGCGCAGGACCAGCGCCTGATCAATGTTTTCGACGCCTTCAGCGAGCGTCGGAATCTCCAGACTCTGCCCGATACTGATAATGCTCTTGATTAAGGCCCTGTCGTGCGCGTCGATGAGGATGTCCTGAACGAAACTCTTGTCGATCTTGACTTCATTGATCGGCAGCTTCCGCAGGACGCTGAGAGAGGAATAGCCTGTTCCGAAATCGTCCAGCGAGATGCTGAAGCCATCGCTACTGATGAGGTTCAGCAGACTTTCTATCTGCCAGAAATCCTCAATGAACAGACTTTCCGTGATTTCCACCTTGATCAAGGAACTGGAAATACCATAGTCAGCGCATTTCTGTTTGATATAGTCACGGAATCCGCCATGCACCAGCTGCTGAACCGACACGTTTATCGAAAGGCGCAGCCCGGCATGGTCACGATGTATGTCGGCGATTTCCTGCAGTGCTGTATCGACCACGAAATTGCCTATTGGATTGATGAGCCCGCAGTCTTCGGCAATGAAGATAAACCGGTCCGGAGGCACAGAACCCAGGAGTGGATTAGACCAGCGCAGCAAGGCTTCAACTCCACTTACCTCGCCGGTCACTGCATCGATCTGCGGCTGATACACCAGGTAAAGTTCAGCGTTGTCGATGGCACCGCGAAGTTCGGACTCCATGATCGCCCGCTCATCACTCTTCGTTTGAAGGTCTTCGGAAAACACGGCATGGCTGTTACGCAGCTTCTTGGCCTGATACATCGCGATATCAGCTTTGACGAGCAAGGCTTCGAGCGCTTCGCCGGGCTGCTGGCAATAGGTAATGCCAATACTGCCAGTTACCGAGATCTTCAGGTTGTCCACCACCATCACCTCGTTGAGGCGAGCGGCCAGCTGCTCTACCGCCACGAGGCAGCGCGACTTGTCGACGCAGGGCATCAGCAGGAGAAACTCATCACCGCCCTGGCGGATCAACAGCATGTCTGGGGTACACAGCTGCGTGAGTCGCTTGGAGACCTCGAGCAGTACGAGATCGCCAACTGAGTGTCCGAAATGATCGTTGATGAACTTGAAATTATCCAAATCGAGAAAGAACAGCGCGTACTCACCGCCCGCGGCGGCGGCCCAGCTCGCATAATGCGCTTTCAGATAATACCGGTTCGGCAGGTCGGTCAGCGAATCGTGCATAACCTGGTGACGCAACCTCGCCTGATGCCGTTCTTCGGCCTTGAACATGCGGTACAGCATGAATGCGACCAGTGCGTTGACGAAGATGTACACAATGAGAATCAAGCCGAGCCATACTATAAAGTCTTTTCTCAGGTTCGGGATGGTTTCGCGGATGCCAAAGAAATACTGGTGATCCTTGTCATACCCACTAACAGCCATCGCGGGCGCCAGACCGGGCGCGTTATTGAGGAAGCTGGCGGTGAAATCACGCTGTAATAATGTAGTGAAGGGTTCGCCGGTTGCTGCTTCCATCTTCTTGATGACGGTTTGCACGAATGATTCGGGCAATGCATTGCCATAGACCTGTCGCTTGTCAGCCCCGAAGCTGGAAAACGGTTCGTAATACAGCGGATAGAAGCGCTCGTTCTCCGGCGCTCGGACCGTCACATACACATCGATGCCTGGCCTGAGATTCCGGACTGTCCACGGATTGTATTCGCCCTCAAGATCGATAGCCGCTGAAATGACCAGCTCGACTTCACCTTCGCTGTTTCTAACGGCGTACCTAACCGGCAGAAGCCAGAGCTCAAGTGCGTCGCTATACCAGGTTCGACCAACAGTGAGCCGGTGCGAGCCAAGGGCCGTCCGAAAGGTCTCGGCCGTATACGGCGTCGCTAGCAGATTGCTGCTTTCCGCACCGATCAGGCTATCCGAGGCCGCAAAGACCTGTCCGTCAGGCCGAATGAGCTTGTAAACCTCGAAAACCGGGTTGTTATCGATCACGCCTGCCATCAGTTGACGGGCTGGTTCGACATTTTCCACAGCATTCATCTCGATCAGCCGCTCACCAATGATTTCAAACATGGCTTCCTGCTGGTGAAACCGGTCCGATGCCGAATTCATGACTATATTGTGGACATTGGACAGCTCTGTACGAAGAACGTCCTGAAGATTCTGCCACTTGACATAGCACGCGATAAGCAGGGCCAGCGAAGTTGCCACCATGAACAGCACGCAGATGCGGCCCAGTGGCGAGGTGAGAAAAGCTTTAATCATCAGATGCTGCCACCCGGTTTCTGCCATTTCTCTTTGCCTTGTACAAGCCTTCATCAGCACGCTTGAGCAACCCAGTCGGCGAGGTCTCGGCTGTTGGCGTTACAGATGCCATGCCAATACTTACCGTCACGACAGGCCCGGTAGTCGCTCCTACGTGTGGCACGGCAAGCCCCTCGACGGCTGCCCGCATACGCTCTCCCACATCGCGAGCACCTGCAGGATCAGTTGCTGGCAGCACCACCGAAAACTCCTCTCCGCCGAATCTGGCGACCAGATCAGCCGGACGTTGGCAGACCTTCCTCAGCGTCTCGCCGATAGAACGCAAGACCTGGTCACCTTCCAGATGACCGTAGTGATCGTTGAAGGATTTGAAGTTGTCGACATCGACCATTAGCACGGACAGGCAGCTCTGCTCACGCATCGCTCGACGCCATTCAGCGTTGAGGTACTCGTCGAAGTGGCGACGGTTGCTCAGGCCCGTCAAGCCATCACTGTTGCTGATGCTCTGCAGCTCCAGATTGGCAGCAATGAGCTTCTGCTCACTATCTCTGAGTGCCTGGTAAGCTTCGTCGCGCTGGATAAGGTTCAGGTAGGCTCGTGAGTGATAGCGAATTCGTGCGACCAGCTCGAGTGTCGCCGGTAGTTTGACCAGGTAATCATTGGCACCAGCGAGAAAGGCGTCGTGCTTGGTGGCGGCTTCTTCCTTCGTCGAAAGCACGATAATCGGCACGTTTGTCGTCTGTATACTCGACCGATACTGCTTTACCAGACTGAGCCCATCCATTTCCGGCATGACAAGATCCTGAAGTATCACCGTCGGTTTCACCGTAGCTGCAACCCGCAGCGCATCGAGCGCCTTCGGACAGTAGTGGTACACAAGATCCGCTTCATTCTGCAGTGCCCGTCTTACGGCTTCTCCCATCATGGGTTGATCGTCGACCAGCAATACCGTGATCGCATGGTCCTGTGGCTTGATTAAGGTCATGCTAGTGTCCTTTCGCTGTCATTACTGCCAAAGACGCAATGAGGTGCGCGGCGATTTGCGTAAGTGGAAGAATTTCGGCAGCTGCGCCGAGTTTCGCCGCAGCCTTTGGCATTCCATAGACCGCACAGCTTTGTTCGTCCTGAGCTATGGTATGGAAACCCAGATTTCTCAGAAGCTTGAGGCCTTGTGCGCCATCGCACCCCATGCCGGTGAGCAGAACGCCGATGACATCGCCACACCACTGCTGGCAGATGCTTTGAAAAAACACATCGACAGAGGGACGATAGACATACTCTTCCGGTTGCGAGGTATAGCCAAGATGATGGGGGCTTTTGAGGACAAGATGATCATTACTGCCGGCTAGATACACCTGGTTTGCCTGCAACACCTCGCCCTCCTGTGCGACTCTGACCGACAGGCCTGAGTGCTGCTCGAGCCAGGCCGCCATACCGGAAGCAAATTGTGCGTCGACGTGCTGCACGATCGCTATGGCAGCGCCAGGATTCCGCGGCAGACCACTCAGTAAGGTAGCGAGCGCGGCCGGCCCGCCAGCCGATGCCCCGATAGCGATGAGCGGAAAGTCTGGCGCAGGCTTTAGCGGTGATGCTGCCTTCGCTGCGACCGTTGAGCATCGGTCGGCAATCACTCGCTCGAGGCTATCGATCTTGCTCAACAGGTAGCCCGGCCCGCGATCTCTCTGACGCAGTCCCAGTTGAGGGGTATCAATGGCGTCCAGTGCCCCCTCACCCATGGCCTCGAACACCTTTGAGGCATTGTAGCCCACATCTGCGGTCACAATCAGAATGGCGCATGGGCAGGTCGCCATGATAAGCCGCGTGGCCTCTACGCCATCCATGATCGGCATGATCAGGTCCATCAGCAGGAGCTGCGGCCGCTCACGCTGACAACGTTCGAGCGCTTCGCGTCCATTGGCCGCTGTCCAGATGATTTCATGATGACCTGAGGACGCAACAGCCCTGCGCAGCGCCTCAGTCACAGTAGCGACATCATTGACTATGGCGATCTTCAAGATGTAGCGTCTCCGATCAGATCTTCGACCGCCTGTAGCAGCGCATCCTCGTGAAAGCTGCTCTTGGTGAGATAATAATCGGCGCCGGCCTGCAGTCCGCGCTTGCGGTCTTCCTCGCGATCCTTGTAAGAGACGATCATGACCAGCAGATCACTCAACCTGGGATCGCTACGGATCAGCGTCACCAACTCGATACCATCCATCCGTGGCATGTCGACATCTGTGACCACCAGATCGAACTTTCCAGTGCGAACGGCATTCCAGCCATCCATACCGTCCACCGCTATTTCCACCTCGAAGCCCCGACTCGCGAGCAGTTTGCGTTCCAGCTCACGAACCGTTAGCGAATCATCGACCACGAGAACACGTTTTCGCGAAGTTTCGCTGGGGGCATTCCCGCCGCCATACAGTTTATTCAGCGCAGTGTCGCCACCGGCGAGTTTCTCAACCGATCGCAGCAGATCGTCATGATCGAGCATCAGTACGGGCGAACCGTCTTCGAGCACCGAGCCGGCACTGATATTCTTCAGCTTGCCGAAGCCTGCATGAAGGGGCCGCACGACGAGCTCCCGCTCGCCCAGAAAACGATCGACGACGAGGCCAAAGGCTTGCGTCGCAGGACCGATGAGCAACACCGACAGCGCCTCGGTGTCACGCACTGGGGCATCCAGCTCGAGCACCTGGGCCAGAGCGAGCAGGCTCACTGATCTGTTCTCCAGCGCGATATGCGGGCGACCCTCCAACATGAGAACTTCGGTAGCCGGCACTTTGAGCGTGCGCCCGATATAGCTGAGGGGCAGCGCGTAAACCTCGTCCGCAATCTCCATCAGCAGGCTACGTGCGACTGAAAGCGTAAGCGGCAACTGCAGACGAAATGACGTGCCCTCGCCTGCGGTCGTCTGTACACGGACCACACCACGCACCTGGCGAATCATGTCGTGTACCACATCAAGACCGACCCCTCTGCCGGAAATTTCTGTTACCGAGCTTTTGAGGGTGAAGCCAGGAAGAAACAGGAAATCGAGCAGTTCGGCTTCACTCAGATTATTAGCCATGTCCTCGCTGATCAGGCCCTTTGTCAGCAACACATCACGCACTCGGTCGATGTCGATGCCGGCGCCATCATCGCTCACACGCACTTCCAGCAAACCCGCGTTATGACGCGCTTCCAGTGTTATCAAACCCGCCTCGGGCTTACCGGCTGATCGTCGTTTATGAGCTGGCTCGACACCGTGATCGACTGCATTTCGCAGCAGGTGACCCAGCGGCGCTTCGAGCTTTTGAAGTATATCCCGATCGACCTGGGTGTCTGCGCCGATGATCTCGAGTCGAGCGCTTTTGCCAAGTGATGCTGCGAGGTCGCGGACCATCCTGGCAAACCTGCCAGTACCATCAGCAAAGGGACGCATGCGGCAACCCAGGGCTTCGTCATAGAGGCGCTGTGAGAGATCGCTGGTCCGGCCTTCGTAACGCTCGAACTCCTCCAGTCGATCCCCCAGAAAGCTGCGGCAGGCCGTGGCCCGTTTATGCACCTCAAGCATCATCAACGCGGCAGCTTCACCGAGATTCTGTTCGCTGAGCTGCTGATTGAGGGCCCCAAGCGATCGAATCATTTCGTGCTGCATTCGTCGGAGCCGCAGCAGCTGACTGTTGAACTCTACGAGCCAGCGAGTCTCGACTTTCACTTCTCCAGCTTGTGCCAGCAGGCGGTCTAGCTTGTCGGCTGAAACCCGCAGCACTCGATTCGCAGCCGCAACAGATACAGGCGGCTCTGGCTCGCTAGCAGTGGACGGCGCTGCGAGCTCAAGCTGCTCGGCCTCTTTGACGTCAGAGACGGCGTCAGCGCTAAGGTCAGAGCTATCGTCAGCGATAGCGGCCGAGATTCTGGCACAGCAGGCATCGACCTCAGTCTCCCCGGCGCCAGCGAACCATTGGGCGTAAGCGTCTTCGGGAATCTTGCCAATCCGACCAAGCAGATCCACGCCATGCAGCAGCGCATCAATGTGACGGGGCCCGAGGCGGATACGGCCCGTTTGCGCAGACACAAAGCAGTCTTCCATCAGGTGAGCAATCCTGACACCAGCATCCAGCTCGAGGATGCGGGCAGCACCCTTGAGGGAATGAGCCGCCCGCATACAGGCCTCGAGCTGCGAACCCTGGACAGGGTCACGTTCCAGCACCAGCAGTCCGGCAGTCAGTATTTCAGACTGACTTTCCACCTCCAGGCCAAAGAGCTCCCGCATCGAATAATTGCTGAGGTCCCCGTTGCTCATGAGAGGCACCGCTGGATCGATTTGAACAAGAGATCCGGCTGCAGGAATCCCACCGAACGCTCATCGATCGACAGCACTGCCGAACAGTGCCCCCGGGATGACGCGGCCAGGGTCGCCGGCAGAGGCCCCAGCTGAGAGGGGTGGTAAGATTCCACGCCAAGCACGGCATCGACTGGAAAGCCAACCTGCAAACCTTCGAAGTGCGTGACGAGCAGTCTTGGACGATCGCGGACTGCGCCCTGCCTGGCCGGCACCAGCTTGTCGGAGATGTTCAACAGCGTTGACAGTGAGATGCAGATGAGCAGCTCCCCTCGGGCGTTCGTAAGTCCAGCCAGGGCGCCGACTCGCCGGTGCGGAATAGCATGAATGCTGCGCAGCTCAGCCACTTCGACTATCAGCTTCGTCGGTAGCGCCAACCATTCGTTTGCAACCCGGAACACGACCGCTGAGTGTGTCTTTACATCCTGACTCGTCTGCTCCAGGCTGAATTGTTGGCTCCACTCCTGCTGATAGCGTTCGGGTAGTGGTCGGTTCATCAGCGCAGCCGCGGCTGCCTCGTAAACGTGACAGTTCCTGCAGTGAATGTAGCCATCGAGCAGAGGACAGGTCTTATCGCCCTGAACACCAATCGAGTTCCAACAGTCGTTGATCTGGGCCGTATCAGACATCTGGAACACCTCGTCGGCCAGTTGGCACGCGTCGAGCCCGTGAATGCAGGCGATCTGCCCCACCCCTGTCCCCACGCGCCTCGAGCAGAGTAGCCAGATGCACGAGTGCTTCAATATGTTGTGGGTCGAGGTATATCGCCTTGCGATAGTGAGCCTCCGCCACGGTCGAATGAGCAGAGGCATCGTTGACCAGACCGAGAAGATAGTAAGCCTCTGCAACAGGCTCATGCCTGTCGACATACTGCAGACACAGCTGCTCAGCCTGAGCCAACTGTCCAGCATCAGCGAGGGACCTGGCTTCTCGCAGCAAGCTGCTGCCAGACGCTGGCTTGTGAAGTTCTACAGGCTGTGACCGAAGCGGTGCCGCGACCAGAGCATCCTGTGCGCTTTCAGAAAGTGAAGCACGAGACGCTCTATTCGAGCCGACGTGCTGATAGCGTGGGCTCGGAGGCGGCTGAACCCTGCGCCCGGCTGAGCCAGGTTTGCAGAAGGCAAAGGCATGCGGAATGCGCTGCGATATCCAACCGCTCTTCAACAGGAGCGCACTCTCTGCCGGCCCAACATACAGGCACCCGTCCGGTTTGAGCAGGGTATCAAGGGCTGCAATCGCCTTCACCTGTGTGGATTGGTCGAAATAGATCAGCAGATTCCGGCAGAAAATGATGTCGTAGTAGTGCCGCGGCAAGGCCATATCCAGCAGGTTAGTCCGGCGATAGCTTATAGGCGCCCGGACTGCAGGGTCCAGGAGATAACCCGACTGGACCTGCGTGAAATATCTTGCTTGCCAGTCACCCATTCGTCCGCGGAAGGCATTGCCACTGTAGAGTCCTGTTCTTGCAGCTTCCAGGGCCTGCTCACTGATATCGATCGCATCAAGCTCGACCCGACGGATGTCGATGCCGGCATCCAGCAGGGCCATAACCATCGAAGCTGGCTCTTCGCCGGTGGCACAGGGCAGGCTCAGGAGCCGTGACTTTGCCTCCGCCGCTCGACCACCTTCGTTCAGGCAGCGGACCATAGCGGCAAAAGCTTCAGGATGACGACAGAACCAGGTTTCAGAAACGACTACTGTTTCAATCAGGGCGTTGAGTTCAGCATCATCTGCCTGAACCCGGTCCCAGTAGGCCTGAATGCTGCCAAGCCCGCATATTCGCTGCCGTTCAGCCAGCACATGCTGCAATGACGCAGCGCCGATGGCCTCTGCGTCAAGGCCGATCCGCTGTTTCAGCAGCAAGTCGAAATCGGGCGACGACATCACGACTCTGCCGCCATCGTGAACAGGCGTAGCTGTACCTCGGGCGTCAGGAGGTTTTCGATCTTGACCCACTGCACCAGTTGATCACGCAGCTGAGTCACTGGCCCGAGATAGGGCGTCTCATCCTGTCGTACGCCGGCTTCGACAAATTCACTGCCATCCCGCCGCAATGTCTCCGTCGCGTGTTCAGCGATCAGCCCCAGGATGTGCCGTTCACCTGCCCTGCCTTCGTAGTGCACCATGATTATTCGCGTGCTGAGCCGCTCACGCGCGCGTTTCCCCGTCACCATGAGACAAAGGTCGAGCACAGGCACCGGGAGACCACGATAGTTGCACAAGCCAGCCACACCCGTGGGCGCTTGCGGCAACACTCTGAGTGCCAGTAATGGCAGAACTTCCTTTACCTGGCGCACATCGATCGCGTAGCGATCAATCCCAAGGTCGAACAACAGGAAAAGCACAGACTCAGCTCTGCAGCCTGAATCGCGATACCCCACCGCGAAGCGTCTGCGCAGTCTGGTTCAGATCGTCAATCGCGAGACCTGACTGGCGAATTGACTCCACAGTCTGCTGCGCGGCCTCGCTGAGCTGCAGTAAGGCCTCTGTTATCTGCTCTGCACCGACGGACTGCGCCTGCACGCCTTCGCTTACCGAATCAAAACGCGGTGCGAGTGCCTGCACCTGCTCGATAATCTGGTTCAACTGACCGGATACCGTCTGCACTTCCTCCATGCCCTGGCGCACTTCCTCGGAAAACTTGTCCATACCCATGACACTGGCCGAGACCGCAGATTGAATTTCCTTCACCATCAGCTCGATATCGTAGGTCGCTACGGCGGTCTGGTCGGCCAGCCGGCGAATCTGCGTCGCGACGACACTGAAGCCCTTGCCATATTCGCCGGCCTTTTCGGCTTCTATGGCTGCATTGAGTGAAAGAAGATTGGTCTGATCAGCCACCTTGGTAATCGTCGTGATCATCTGCGTGATCGTGCCGGCTTTCTCGTTGAGCACACCAAGTTTCGCATTGATCCCTGAAGCCGCCCCCATGACATGGCGCATGGTTTCCCTCATTTGCAGCAGTCCGGTCTGACTGCTCGCGGCGAGGCTCGCCGACTGATCGGCTACGCGTGCGACATCACTCATCGTTCGAACGAGTTCCTTCGAGGTCGCAGAAATTTCTTTTGAGGTCGCGCCGATCTCGACGGTCGTCGTTGCGATTTCACCAGCAGTAGCCTGCTGCTGTCTGGTGGTGGCAGCGACTTCGGTGACAGATGTGGTGACCTGGACGCCAGTCTTCTGTATCTGACCGACAAGAGCCGTCAGCTCATCCACCATCCTGTTGAAGCCTTCTGCAAGCTCGCCGAATTCGTCACGGCTCGTCACCTCAAGACGGCGGGTGAAATCCCCGTGCCTGATATGGCCAAGTGCCTCCAGCAGCTGTGCCAGCGGCACGCCGATGGCGCGCAGAAGGAAAAAGCAGCACACAATCGCCAACAAGACTGCTACGAGAAAGCTCGCAATCAGGCCTCTCTGCAGCTGTTCAACGCCTTCAAGAATCTTGTTAGCGGATAGCTCAGCCTCTTTCTGGTTGTTATCCATCAGAATCTGGGTGAGATTGTGAATCTTGCGAAAGGCTGGCAGGAATCGGCTGGTGAGACGCTCGCGCAAGGCATCATCGACACCTACGTCGCTGGCAGCGAGAAGGGCATTCTGCTCACTCACGTAGTTATCGTATTCGTGAATGATGGGACTGATCATGTCGCTGTCAGCTTCTTCTATGGGCAAGGCCTGGAACCTGACGAAAACCTGTCTCAGGCCACTACGGTTAGCTTCAATTTCAGCGCGAATTCTCTCCTTTTCGGCGGTTTCCGGGCTCAACATGTGCTGTTGTACCAAGGTAAAGCCCTGCCGCAGGAATACCCGCATCTCCGCGCTGAGCAACTGGCCCGGCAAGGAGTGTTCCCGCTGAAGATGAGCTTCCGCATCGACAGCCTGCAAACTACTCAACGCAACCACACATGTGGCAATCATCAGGGCGAGGATCGCCCCGAAGCTCACCAGGATCCGCTGTCTTATCGTTAAATCTTTCAAGGCTCGACTCCTGGCACCTAGCAAAAAGCTGGAGTGACAGGAACTACCGCCCTGCCCACTTGCCACAAGTGTAGAACATAGAGCGGGATTCTGCGGTCAGCTCAGTTTATACAGCACCGACCCGCTCAATCTGCACAGGCACAGCATTGAGCACAGCATTGCCGGACAATTCGTCGAGCACGCGTTCATCGGTAATATCATTCATACTGACGCCTGGATGGGATGCTGCAGTACCCAGCCGCATACCCGGACGGTGGTGTCCCCAGCCGTGAGGCAGGCTCACGACACCAGGCTTGATGTCCTCAGTCGTCCGCACCGTGGTGATCAATTCGCCGCGACTCGAGATCACCCGCACCTCGTCCCTGTCCTGAATCTGCTGAGCACTGGCGTCGGCAGGATGCATGAAAAGCGCAGTACGATCCCGGCCTTTGACCAGACGAAAGCTGTTGTGCATCCAGGAGTTGTTGCTTCGCAGATCCCGGCGGCCAATCAAGAGCAATCCCGGAGCCGTCGGTTTACCATCGTAGCGTTCGCACAGGCGCTCCAGATCCTGCACCAACAAGGGTGGCATCAACTGAATCCGCTTGTCGCACGTGAATAGTCTCTGCGGCAGACTCTGTTGCAGTGGCCCAAGATCAAGCCCGTGGGGATGCTTCTTCAGACGCGCAAGATCCAACCCCTTGCTGAACGGGTTGAGCTGCCGCATCGGGTTCAGACCCTTGCCATACGGGCCAGTCCGCAGGGCTAGATCCAGTACACGCTGGGGTGTCAGCAGTTCACTCACCTGCTCAGTCAACCGATGCTTCAGGCGAATGGGCAGCGGCTTTCGCTTCATCTTCAAGCGCTGTATGCGTTTTATAAGGCCGGTGAAGATCTCCAGATCGGATCGTGTGCCAGGCCGCTGCGGAAACAGAGCCTCGGCGTATTTAGCGACGTTCCGCACAGCCAGCAGGTTGAAAACTATATCGTACTGCTCATGTTCGAGCGGGCCCGTCGGCGGCAGAATGATATCGGCGTGGCGAGTGGTCTCGTTGAGATAGAAATCGACGGCCACCATGTAGTCGAGGCCTGCCAGGGCCTCCTCGAGCTGTCGCCCGTTGGGGGAAGAAAGAACCGGATTGCCGGCGATGCTGACGAAGGCCCGGACTTGCCCACTTCCCGGCGTCAGCATTTCCTCTGCCAGAATCGCGGTTGGAAACTCTCGGCCGAACTCTGCGCGACCGCGCACTCGGCTCTGATAACGGTCGAAGCCGCCCCGACCAGACATTTTTGCCAGGTCGAAAGCCGGCGTCGTGAACATCATGCCACCCTGCCGATCAAGATTGCCGGTCAGAATGTTCAGCAGCTGTATCAACCAGTGATTCAACGCACCAAAGGCCTGGGTCGACACACCCATCCGACCGTAGCAGACGGCATGCTCGGCAGTAGCGAACTCAAGAGCGATGCGCTCGATCTCCCCGGCAGCAATGCCCGTTTCACTGGCGATCCGTTCGAGCGGAATCCGCTGCATCAATGCGGTAAGACCGTCCCAGCCCCTGACGATATCAATCAGGCGCCCGGGTTTACTGAGCCCCTTGTCGAGGATGACCTGGATCAGGCCGAGCAGGAAGAGCGCGTCAGACCCTGGCTGGATGAACTGATGCTCACTAACGTACCTGACGGTCTCAGTTCGCCGAGGATCGATTAGCACAATCTTTCCTCCACGTCTGGTAATGTCCTGCAGGCGTCCGAGCACGTCGCCTGCCGACATGAGGCTGCCATTGGAAGCAGCCGGATTCGCTCCAAGCATCAGCATGTAATCGGTGCGGTCGATGTCAGGAATCGTGAATAGCTGACTGTGGCCATACATGAAATAGGACACCAGCTGGTGCGGCATCTGATCCAGGCTGGACGCCGAAAACATGTTGCGCGACTTCAGAGTGCTCCTGAACTTTTCTATGGTCAGCATGGTCCCAAGGTTATGGGCCGTCGGATTGCCCCAATAGGCCGCAACGGCATCGTTGCCATATTCACCTTGTATGCCCACGAGTCGCTCGGCAACCTCATCGAGGGCTTCCTCCCAGGGGATAGGAATCCACTGGTGGCCGATGCGCTTCAGTGGTGTTTTCAGTCGATCGGGATCGTTATGCAGGTCCTGCAGTGCATAGCCTTTGGGGCAGATATGCCCTCGGCTATGGGGATCTTCCGGATCACCTGCAATGGAGAGTATCCGCTCCCCTTCATATCCAATTTTGATGCCGCACATGGCCTCACATAGCGAGCAGGTGCGAAAGTGGGTTTTGACGTCCGCTGGCGGGGTCTTGGCAGGCTGGTCGACGGACGCTGCAGTGGCTGATGGCAGCGACTGCCCGGCAGGCTTATCCTGCGGCGTTTCAACCGCAGTAGCCCTATGCCGACCTATGATATCCAGCATTTCGGACACCTCGGTCACCTTGCGGCGAGGTCTACCCATCTGCCGCCCTCGTTCAACTTCATACTGGTCGAGCAGCAGCCAGTCGTCATAACTCACGAAGCTCACCTTGCGCTCGTCGAGCAGAGGCTGAATATCTTTTGTGGACGCATCTGTCTTTGGCAGAGATGATTGATCGGCCAGTAGATGCCGAACCGTTTCAAGCGCACACTGGCGGTTGCTGCCGACAACGCCGCTGGCGCCACGCTTGATCCAGCCCGCGACGTACTCACGACCCGAGGCCTCACTGGTACCGGCAACTACCCTGCCCTCGAGGTTCGCAATGACACTGCGCTGCTCATCGAAGCCGAGACCATCGATCGGCAATCCTTCGTAGCCGGTGGCATTGATGATCAGGCCAGCCGGCATTGTCTGGCCTTTGCCAGTGGCTTTTGCGCTCACCGACCCTTGCGCATTGGCAATGAGCGCATTGCTCACCGCCGTCATGTTCTGCACCATCTGGTCCTTGCCTTCGAAAGCCCGGGGAGAAAGCCGGAAGATGAAGCGTATGGCGCGTTCACCGCTCTGAGCCTTGCCCAATGCAGTGCGCAGTAGTGCAAGATTTTCCCTTGCCTCGGTGTTGAGCGGGTCAGCAAGTTCAGCTTCGCTGGCTGCATCGAGATCAAGATCATCTGGGGCAATTTCGATACGGACATCCTTGAGCTCGACGAGCTGACGCAGTTCTTTCGGCGTGAAGGCTGCCTGAACAGGACCGCGTCGCGCCACCAGGCAGACCTGTCTGACCCGACTCTGGCGCAGTGCGTTGAGCGCGTGGTCTGCAATATCAGTGTGTTCAAGCGCTTCGATGGGCATGGTGAGCACGCGTGCGACATCAAGCGCGACATTGCCCATCCCGATAATCACCGCCGTCTCAGCAGAAAGATCCACCTTCAGATTGACGAAGTCCGGATGGCCGTTGTACCAGCCCACGAATGCCGAAGCACCGAAGATATTGCCCAGACCACTGCCAGGCAGGTCGAGCTTTCGACTGCTTGACCCGCCAGTGGCATAGAGCACGCCATCGTAATGCGCCAACAGCTCGTCCCGTCCAATGTCCTTGCCGATCTCGACGTTGCCGAAATAGCGAAGGCCGGGAGATCTTGCGATTCTGTCGAAGCTCTGGGCTATGGATTTGATCTTCGGATGATCCGGCGCGACACCATAGCGCACGAGTCCGAAGGGCGTCGGCAAGCGCTCGAAGAGATCGACTTCCGCCGCCGGTAGCTGCCTGAGAATTTCCTCGACCGCATAGAAGCCCGCAGGACCCGCACCTACGACTGCGAAGCGTTTCGTGGGCGTGGTCGATTTCCGCTTCGGGGCAGCGGGCCCACTGTCAGCCTGGGCAGGACCGGCTGCGGGCGTATCCAGCTGCGGAACACGGCTCTCCCTGATAACAGGATGGCGCTTGGACTCGACCGCATTGAGCTCGATAGCAGACTTCATCTGGTCCGGCACGGCATGCTCCGGATAGATCGCCCGCACGGGACACTCGCTCAGACAGGCGTTACATTCGATGCAGACGTCCGGATCGATAAAGAGCATCTGCGGCCCCTCACGGAAAGCGTCGACTGGACAAACGTCAACACAGTTAGTGAACATGCTGTCTGCACAGGTCTGGGTGACGACGTAGGTCATGCGAACACTCCGGAACGGTAAAAGCACAGAATTTACCGGCTGGCGTTCCAGTTGGTCTTGACACGGCATATTCGATTTGACATTTTGTGCCAAAAAGCCAGAGGTCGCTCATGCCCGGAAATGTCACAGTCTCCTGCGCGCTTGCTGAAGTCCTGCGTGAGTATCTACGTCGTAATCGACTGCATGCACCCGAGCTTATTCACGTCCTCGATGCCTTCTCCCTTCACCAACGAATGCCAGTCGAGCTCTTGGTGGAGCAGTTCGTTCGTATTCAGCACTTGCATCCGGTTCCGGCACTGGGCTTACGCATAGGCCGCTGCGCGGAACCGGAAAACTTCGGTGTAGTCGGCTATCTCGCGGCCTCCTGTAGTAGTCTTGGTCAGGCGCTGGCGCGCTATCACCGGTTTCAAACGCTGCTTGCGTCAGATCTGAATATTCAGGTCGAGCAAAGGGCTGAATATATCTGCTTTCGCTGGAAGCATGACGAAACGCAGCTCCATCCGCTCACCAGTGAGTTCGGTGTAGCCGTCTTCCTCAACCTGTATCAGGCCCTCATTGGCCAGGCCGTGCCGCCAACGCTCGTGGAGTTTCCACACGGGCCGCCCGAACAGCCTGCGATTTACGAAGTGCTGCTGGGTTGTCCGGTACGATTCCACGCGCCCGCAATCGGGCTACAGATCCCGACAAGCCTGCTGGCAATGCGGATTGCGAGCAGTGATCCATACATGAGGGACCTGCTGGATCGGCAAGCAGCGGCCCTGCTCATGCCGCAGCTAAAGCCCGGCGTCTTCCTGACAGCACTACACGAGCACATTGCCGCCGCTCTGCAGGATGGGGAACCGACTGCGGATAGACTGGCCAGGCAGATGGATTACACATTACGTTCATTCTACCGTGAGCTGGCAAACCACGGCCTGCGTTACAGAGCCGTATTGTCAGACGTGCGCCTCAAGCTGGCGCGGATGTACCTGGCGGATCCTCGGCTCGCTGCAGCGGAAATCGCCTTGCTGCTAGGTTATTCGGAGCAGAGTGCCTTCAGTCGTGCATTCCGCGGCTGGACTGGCAGCACGCCAGGCGCTTACCGCAAGAGCCTTGAACGCGAGCGCGCTCGCCCCAGCTGAGCTTGCGCTCGGCTGGCCAGCAGGGTGACTAACTGGATGACCTGGATAACACCTTTCACCCTGATAATTTCCTTGATGAATTCCAGACGGTTATGATTGGATGGACATCCACGAATCATGGAGCAAATGCATCTATGCAGATAACCCCGGCGGGTGCGCTCGATACCCAGGTCGTTCGAATCGGGCTGGGCGAACGGTCAACCGAGCGACGCCTGCTGCCCGAAGAAGCGGCGATTGCATTCGAGGTTAATGGTCGCAACTATGCGGTCATGATGGCCACGCCGGTCGATCTTGCGGATTTCGCGCTTGGGTTCATGCTATCCGAGCAAATCATCGATGCGGCTCCTGACATTCTCGAACTCAGTGTGCGCGAAAGTGAGCATGGTTGGCTGGTCGGACTCTGGCTCGAAGAAGACTGTGTCCGCCGCGCCCGGCAACGCGTGCGGCTGCGCACAGCCGAAGGCAGTTGTGGCCTCTGCGGTCTGCAGTCCCTGGCCCAGGTGCACCGCCCCCTGCCCCTGGTCGATCAGTCGCTTCCGATCGCCGACAGTGCGCTCTTTGCAGCGCTCGCAAGCCTGCGGGATCACCAGCCGCTTAACGCAAGCACTGGCGGCTTTCACGCAGCCGCATTCTGTGATCGTCAAGGCCATATTCGTGTTCTGAGGGAAGACGTCGGACGTCATAATGCCCTGGATAAACTGATTGGTGCGCTGAGATCCGAGGCCCTGTCACCAGGTGAGGGTTTTTTTCTGCTGACCTCACGCTGCAGCTATGAACTCGTCGAGAAGACAGCCATTGCCGGATGCCCCCTCCTGGTTACAGTATCGACTGCGACATCCTTGGCAGTGGAGCGAGCCAAGGCTTGTGGGCTGACTCTGGTTGCGCTCGCTCGAAGTGACGCCATGCTGGAGCTGTCTTCAGCCAGTGCGGTGTGAGATGCCGGCGCAAATGAGATGTACCTCCAGGGCCTCGTTCCATCGTCTGGCAATACGATACGTGCTGCCAATGCTTGCCAGCGTTACCCTTTTGACAAATGGCACCGCCCTGGCGGAGCAGCCATCCGACAAGGCCGGCATAGTCAACGCTGCATCGTCTCCGATTGATTTCAGTGAATTCGATATCTACGCAAGCGAAGGCTTCGTGCTTACTCACAGGTACGTCACTGACGACGGTGAGGCTATCGTTACACTCGATACGACCCAGCCCTCGGTCACCAGGGAGATTCATGCTGATGCTACCGTGACCGCCTATGAAGTACTCGAATCAGAGAACGGAGAAATCATACTGGAGCAGGTCACAGACTACGACGCGGCGGGCGCCTGCCAGGCCACTCACAAGACCCGTTATAAATGGCTGGCCACCTTTCCGGAGGTGGCCAGTGTGGGCGATCAGTTACAGCGCATTGCCAGCGTCACAGACTTCGACCATGAGCGCCCTTGCGGCACTCGCGTCTCGAATACCGCGGTAGAAAGCGTGATCAAGGTGACTTACACAGTGCTCGGACGCACCCGCTACAACCGTGGCCCAATCAAGCTGAGCAACTGCGTTAAAGTGTCTGAGCAGGCCCCGGATTATTCGGGGATCGCAACGTTGTGCGCCGGTGTCGGTACGGCCTTTCGCGTTCGCACAGGTTCGAGCTTCGGCCGCAACGAGCGGAGACTGCTTGCTATTGAGCAGCCCGCCGCACAAGAAGCTAGGTCGGCTCGATAGCCGACAGGACTTGCAGGAGCTCCAGCGTGTCGACCGGCTTGACGAAATGATGGTCGAAGCCAGCTTCGGCACTCTTCTCCCGGTCCTGAGCCTGACCATAGCCCGTTATGGCAATCAGCACCGCCTGGCGGGTATCCTGCCGCTGCCTCAGCTGACGCGCGAGTTCGTTGCCATCCATTTCAGGCAGCCCAATATCGAGCAGGAAAACATCCGGCACCTGTCTTTCGAGGCGGTCCAGCACTGCGCGCGCACTGTGCTCCGTCATCACCTTGTGGCCTGAGGCCTCCAGGAACATGGCAAGCATTTCTGCCGCATCGGCGTTGTCGTCCACAACCATGACGCGCAGTTCACGGGTAATGGCGATGCCTGACGCATCGCCGTCTGGACGATCCGATTTCATCGTATCCAGCCGTGGCAGACAGACGACGAACCTGCTGCCCTTGCCGTGCCCATCACTGCTGGCAAGCACTTGCCCGCCGTGGAGATCCACCAGACTTCGAACGAGCGCCAGTCCTACACCAAGCCCGCCCTGCGATCTGTCGGAAGTTCTTTCAGCCTGCGAGAACAACTCGAATATGCGTGGCAGCAGCTCTGCGCTGATGCCGATGCCGTCGTCCTTCACGCTTACGGCAACATGCTCGGCTTCAACCTCCATCTGCAGCGTGATGTTACCGCCCGCAGGCGTGTACTTCGCTGCATTGTTCAAAATATTGGTGATGACTTGAACGAGCCTCTTCTGATCGCCAAGGACACGCGCCGGTTTGGCCGGCAGGTCAAGTATCAGGTGGTGTCGCTTGCTTTCGATGAGCGGGCTGATCTGCTCGACCGCATCCGAGATGATCCGCTTCATATCCAATGGCTCTCGGGCTGTCGTCACCAGGCCGCGGGTGACGCGTGATACGTCTATGAGGTCGTCCACGAGACCCGTCATGTGACCGATCTGACGCGTGATGATTTCGCTGGTCTGCTTCAGACGCGCCTCGTCCAGCTTGACCATCTTCATCAGCTGCGCCGCCGAACTGATCGGCGCGAGCGGATTTCGCAGTTCATGCGCAAGCATTGCGAGGAACTCGTCCTTGCGCCGATCTGCCTCGCGCAACTCTTCCTCAGCCTGCACGCGCTCAGTCACGTCCAGGGTGACGCCACGCACCGACTGAGGCCTGCCTGCTGCATCACATCGAACCATGCCGCGCACATCAATCCAGATTTGTCGGCCGTTGTCGGGCCGGTTGAACCGGATCACCTCACGATAGCTCGATTTTTCAGCGAAGGCTCGCTCGTGAACCAGCTTCATCTTTGCCTGGTCTTCTTCATGAATCGAGGTGTACAACGCATCCAGCGAATCGGCAGTACGCCCGAGCACCTCCATCACGTTATCCGAAAAGATCATTTCTCGAGTGGCGATATCCCAGTCCCACACCACCATCTTGGCCGCGACCATGCCCTCCTTGAGGCGCTCATCACTTTCCCGCTTGGCGGCCTGAGCTTCGAATGCCTCTGTCACGTCGTAACCCTGCGCGAAGATCCCGATGATACTGCCATCGTCTGCGTAATAGGGCTGATATGACAGATCGATGAACCGTTCGACAATCGGCCCATCGACATGGGGCTGGAGAAGAACTTTCATACCCCGGCCCTGCCACTGCTCACCGGTCCGGTACACCTGGTCGAGCAGTTCTTCATAGCCCTGCCCGAGCACGTCAGGCAGCGCCTGCCTGAGTGTCTTGCCGATGATTTCCCTGTGGCCGACCAGCTGGTAATAGGCTTCGTTGACCATGTTGAAAACATGATCGGGACCAGTGAGCACAGCAACGAAGCCAGGCGCCTGACTGAACAGATTGCGCAGGTGGCCATGCTCGTCTTTCAATATTCGAGCTAGTGCCTCATGCATCTGGGCGCGACTGAAGGCTTCGATTTCCGAGACAGGACGCTGCGGACATGGCTGGGCTGCCTGACCCTCCGCCTTGGCACCGAGATAGAGCTCAGTGACATCGATTGCACTCTGGGTGACGAACAGGACCTTGCCATTTGCATCGACAGCTGGTGTGTGGATCGCGCTCCAGATCCGATGGGAAAAAGTCGTTCCCCCGGTCGCTGTAGTCGGA
This sequence comes from Gammaproteobacteria bacterium UBA2679, assembly GCA_002354735.1. Taxonomy (GTDB): domain Bacteria; phylum Pseudomonadota; class Gammaproteobacteria; order Pseudomonadales; family Oleiphilaceae; genus Allohahella. The sequence goes on from DEMD01000009.1 coordinate 124,537, forward strand.
ACGGCGTACCGAAGACAGGGCGTGGTATGCGGGCGACCGGTCGCTATAGCGACTTCGAGGGAGGCCTTCACCTCTGCAATATTCGTCGAATCCGGATCATCCGGATTGGCCGGAAACGCATCGAAAACATAACGACCCACGATGTCAGCCGCTTCCCGGCCCACTGAACGCAGGTAGGCAGAGTTGGCGCCGATAATGGTCAGATCCCGATCCATGACCAGATAGGGATAGGGTGTGGAATCAAACAGCAGGCGATAGTCGTCGAGCTTCATCATCGGAACAGGTCCGTACAGGTGCGGGCCAAGGGCAGAAACGCGCTGGCAGAATTCAGGTTGATTGAGGTCTTGCGCTCAAGTTTAGGGGGCGAGTACGGTTTTTGCACTGAACGCTCATGACTGTGCGTCGCGGCTGCCCTGTTTGAATCGACGCTTGCGCTCTGCTGCATCCGCAGCCTTCCGGGCATGGGCTTCAGCGATGATGATATCTTCTGCCTGAATCATTGAAGGTGTCTCCAGCGTAATCCGGCCGAGTTTGCCCGCTCTCAACTCGTTGACGAGCACTTCCGATATTTTGTGGAAATCGACCCGGCCCCCACTGCGTAACGCACCCCGACGTGCTGCAGCCATCTCAAGAAACTCGACGTCTGTGTCAGGCACCGAATCCAGCTGGAAACGCTCGCGCAGCAGTTCAGGATAGGCCGTGATGAGATAAGCGGCGACGAAAAAGGCGACGTCGTCGTATTCCATCGCCGTGTTCTTGATTGCGCCGGTAGCGGCCAGCCGATAGCTGCTGTTGGGGTTTTCGATTTTTGGCCAGAGAATGCCAGGCGTGTCCAGCAGCATAACCCCACCGCCCAGATTGATGCGCTGCTGGCTCTTGGTCACTGCCGGCTCGTTGCCAGTCTTGGCAACCGTGCGGCCGGCCAGGGTATTGATGATGGTGGACTTGCCGACATTGGGTATGCCGACGACCATGGCGGTAATATTTTGAACGCCACCTGCTTTTTCAGGCACCATTCGACGGCAAAGATCGGTAATACCTTTGATTCGGCCCGGTTCGTCGGTGGTCGTGGCCAGCGTCTTGACGCCACGCTCCTGCTCCAGAAATGCCTGCCACAGCTCGGTCGCAGCAGGATCGGCAAGGTCCGACTTGCTGAGGACCTTGATGCAGGGCTTGACGCCTCTGAGATTCGCGATCGCGGGGTTTTCGCTCGAAAATGGAATGCGCGCATCCAGAATTTCGATGAGCAGATCCACCTGCGGCAGCATCTGCTTCATCTCTTTCTGGGCCTTGTGCATGTGCCCCGGATACCATTGAATCGCCATTACCGCATCGCCCCAAAGTTCAAGAAGGCGACATTGTACGTCAACTGACGATCTTATGACCCGATTAAAGACATCAGGCTCTGGCGAGCACCCCTGTTCGCCTCAGGTAAGCCGGGTGATGCAGTTCGGCATTGAAGGCGGTTGCCTGGATCTGCACCAGCTTACGCTCGCCCTGCTCGCCATTCATCCGCCAATGTCCGATACGTATATTGTCGACGAAGGCAATATCACCTTTCTCCCAAGCCATCAGGTGAGCGCGGGCGAAAATATCGCGGAAGAGCCGGCTCTGTTCTTCAGGTGTCCATTCGATTGTATTACCACGCTCATCGCACAGTTCCCAGGTCAGCTCCATGCCCTCAGCCGTCGAGTCCGGATAAATATCCCCACGTCCAGGAAACGCGGCCACTGCAGCGGCATGGACGGCGCCATTGGTATTTCGGGCAAAGGCCCAGGGCTGGATACAGAGTGCACCGGTCTCAGGCACGGCGCAGACTGCAGGACACGGCGGCAAGGCGAGATGCGCGCGACCATCCTCTCGTTCGATCAGTTCGAAGGGGCTCTGCTTCAGCAGAGCCCGATCCAGCGCATGTACCTTGCGCCGTGAGACATAAAAAAAGCGGTTCCACGCCCGGCTGTATTTGTCCTGCATCGTTTGAGGTAGGCCGCTGTAGACCTGATGCAAATCCACCATGCCTGTTTCGGCCCGGCTCGGCGAGGGCTGAAAGCAGCACAAGGCGATATACCGTGAGCGCTGCGATCGTATTCCGCCTTCAACGTGTGGGCCCTGAACTGCCGACTCCACCGGACCAAGCTGCACGGCATCCCTGTCGAGATAACGACGATAGTCGCCGCCGCCAAGCAGCCCCTCCATGTACTTGCGCAGCCAGGTGGTAGCGAATGCCGGCGTGTTTTTGAGGTTGAAGGCGTTCCATGGATCCAGTGCCATCCCCTTTGTCACCAGTTCATAGAGATCGTCCGTGTGCTCTGGCGTAAAGCCTCTGAATAGCAAGACCCCACGCCTGGCAATTTGCGCCCGCAGGGCATCCTGGTTTTCTTGCAGGATCGTCAGCAAGGTCGCTATATCACATTTGCCTCTAGGGCGATAAATGGAAATAAACTCGTGACGCTCATCCACATCGAGTTGATCGAGACTACTTGTTGTTTTTGACATGTCGACCTCCTGGGCAATGTCCATCGTCTTGTTAATCTGCGACTTCGCAGAGTCGCTTTCTGAATTGGTTTATCACGCTATCGATATATGCGGGATCCGTGAGCGGATCGGCATAGCTGAAGATCAGTCTGAGTTGACCGGCGAAAAATACCGTGGCCAGACAAAGCACCGGCTTATTCAGGAAGTGCACACTCGGAATCGGGAAACAGGCCCGCAGTGTGAGACTGCCATAATGTTGCGGCAGTTCGGGACGCCCCAGGTTCGTCAGATGAACGCTCGACTGGGAGCGTCTCGAGAGCGCATCTCTCAGGGAGCCTGGCTCTTTTTTGAGGGCCAGAATGAGCCGCCGCAGCTGCAGGCTGAAAGCGATGTTTTCACTGGTGAACTGTGCATCGACATCAGCGGAAACCCGCTTCGCCAGTTGCCAGACATCCTCATGTCCTGCGAGGCTATAACGGCATTCGATGCCGGTGGCGAAGTAACCAACATCGCGTAGTGAGGGCCTTCGCAATCGTGGTCGCACATTGAGCGCAGCGCTGATGACAATATCCTTTTCACCTGCCCCACCAAGGGCATCGTACGAGGCCAGTAACAAGGCGCTACTCATCAGCGCATGCATGCTCACGCCCTCCCGCTTGCTTCGTGCAAGCACGCCAGCACTGGTAGGGGCATCCAACAGCAAATTGAAGAAACGCGAGTGCACAGTGTCGTTAGCCTGGGCCCGAACGTTCGCGGGCGCAGCGGCAGCGCGGGGCGCCGGATTCAGCACCTTGGTCAGAAAATCCGGTAGACAACGCGTCAGCATACGCCAGCCCTGCCCAGGCGGCAGCAGATCATCATAAGCCGCGGGTGGCGCCATTATGGGGCCAGCAGCCGAAGCGTCGGCATAGGACTGCAGCAGCTCACGTACGACTACATAGGCCGAGTGCCCATCACTGATGGCGTGATTGAAGGTCAGAAGCAACACGGACCTGAGCTCATCCTGCAGCAGCGTCGCACGCCACAACAACTCTGCGTCAGCTGGTATGCGGTTATTCAGTTCGTGCTCGGCAAGTCGGGGCCAATCGCCATCTGCGCAGCCAGGTACAACGGTCAGGGGCACGCGAGGCACACGACTGAAGGCTAGACGGGGCGGCGCGCTGGCGAGCTCAACCCGCGCTCGGAGCACCGGAAAGGTCAGCACGATGCCTTCAAGGGCTGTATAGAGTCGCCGCAGCTCTACCGCGCCATCAATTTGCACCACCATGACGAAGTTGTTGGAACTGACCTCACTTAACCTGAGCCAGAGTTGCTCACCGTATCCCAGCGCCCGCGACGGAAATTCTGCGGCCAGTGAGCATGATTGGCTGATACCCAAATGCCGTCTCCTGTTGATCTACCTGGGTGGTGTCCCTTGGTGCTCTCGCGTGGCGCAGTCATCAAAGGACACGATCATTTCGGTGCACATATGTGCACCATTCTGCCGACCGCACAATCGAATACTTTCTGTTCAATGCGTTCAGTCAGCAAACTACTACCGAGGCTATAAGGTAAATTATTTCGCCCAAAAAGCTTTTGTCATTTGTGACGGATCTGACCATTTTTCAGCATGATCTTGCGATTTTTTAGCCATTTACAGCGACGCAATCGACAAAATTTCGTTGAGGCAAACAAGAATTTCTTCAACTTTCAATGGTTTGCCTATTTCGACAAGAGGATTTTTTTCCAAAAAGGAATTTAGGAGATCCAGTGCACAGTTGTACACATTGATTATAGATCGTACGGGCCGGATCCATATACTCCGACACAGCACGCAAAGTGAACAGGTCAAATTTTGAGTGCCGTACCAGGCAGCCATCGCCTCTGGACAGAACCTATAAAAATGACCGTACTGAACAAGGAAACGTCTTATGAGCAACGCCAGTTCAATGGGGATTTACGCTCGCTACTACTCACTGAAGAAGATCAGCATCACTGACATTCAGCAGATGTATGGCGTATTTCAGCGTTATTACGACAACACCGACCTGGATACCTTTCTGAAGGATATCAGTCGAAAAAGCGGCGCAATTCTGGTGCGCTCGAAAGAAGACGATCGCGTCGTTGGCTTTTCGACGATCGTCTCTATGGATATGACGGTCGGCGAACGTCGTGGAAAGGGGATCTTCAGCGGTGACACCATCATCGAGCGAGACTACTGGGGCTCGCGTGCGCTACAGACCTGCTTTGCCCGACTCATGTTGTGGGAGAAGCTGCGCTCACCGCACAAGCCGGTGTTCTGGCTTCTGATATCCAAGGGCTATAAGACTTACCTGCTGCTGGCCAATAACTTCAAGCGTTATTACCCGAATCCCGATAATCGCGATATCGAGCTGGACCAGGTCGTGCAACTTTATTGCGAACAGATGTTCCCAGGCAGCCGGGATCCACTCGGTCTACTCCAGTTCGGTGACGGTGCGCAGCGCCTGCGTGACGAAGTTGCGGGCATATCCGAAGAGTTGCGTCAGCAGTACCCCAAGATCCGCTATTTCGAGACACGCAATCCTACGTGGAAAGTAGGCACCGAACTGCCATGCGTCGGCGTAGTTTGCGCGCGAACGCTGAGCTCGTTTGCGCTCAAGGCGCTTCGAAATCCTCAAACCGGCGCAGCAGCCACCAATGCGGAAAAACCCGCAGCGATCGTGCGCCCTGCTCGCCGGAGCCCCCCAAATCATACGCCGAACATCACCAGTGTAGCCGGCACCAATGCAAGCTCGGCCGGCGCCTTGCAATGAAGCGACTATCTGCCCTCGCTCACGGTCTCATTCGCGCAAGCGTACAGCCGGGTCGGCATGCGTTCGACAGTAACAGAACGAGTCTGCAGCGCCTGCAGCGGGAGAAGCTGACCTCGCTGATGAAGGCCGTCGAAGGGACGCCCTACGCCAAGGCTCACGGCCTTACTGCAAAGGCATCCTGGGAGCACTTTGCCGGCAACGCGCCAATGACCAACTACAGCGACTGGGCTGGTCCAATCGCGGAGCAGCAGGATAAGCCCGACTGCGCGCTGATCGATTCGCGCGTGGCGCGGTACCAGCCAACTAGCGGTTCCACATCTGCGGTTAAATGGATCCCGTATACGCGGCGCTTCCTGAAGGAACTGGATGCGGCAATTTGCCCCTGGATAAGCGATATGTACCGACGCCACGCCGGCATCCGCTCTGGCGCACACTATTGGTCGCTGTCCTGGGTGCCGACTGAGATGCGGGCGCAGACGCAGGGTCATATCAACGACGACATGAAGCTGCTCTCCTCTGGTAAGCGCTGGCTCGTGGGTAGTACCCAGGCAGTGCCTGACGCCGTATCACTGGCGCCTACTTCAGATGAGTCACTGTTCGCGTCTCTGGCTTATCTCGCTGCCCGCAGAGACCTGACTGCGATATCAATCTGGAGCCCCACCTTCGGGCTCGGGCTACTCGAGAAGTTATCACTCTGGCGCAAGGAAATCGCGGCAGTACTGGTCTATGGCCACTGGTGCTCACATCAGGGCAGCCTCGGCTATCTGCCGTGCCCCGAATCTGAGGCCGCAGCAGATCTCCTGCTCGACTGGGATGGGGAGCTTTCAGCCAGTTTCTTTGTCAATCTCTGGCCGCGACTGGCGCTGATCAGCGCATGGGACACAGCAGCATCGGCGCCCTGGGCCCAGCGTCTGCAGGCCTTACTACCGCAGGCTGCGTTTGAGGGCAAGGGTCTGTGGGCGACCGAGGGGGTGGTCACCATTCCGTATAAAAATGACTTTGTACTGGCTGCGGGATCGCACGTGTACGAGTTTGAAGACACCGCCAGCAAGCTAGTGCTACCACCGTGGCAACTCGAGGTCGGCCAGGAGGTGGTTCCAATCCTTTCAACTGGCAGCGGTCTGCTGCGTTATCGCATGAACGACGTGCTCAAAGTCACCGGCTTCAAGGGCCAGCTACCGGCAATGCGCTTCATGGGGCGCAACGACGGCACCGATATGGCTGGAGAAAAGATCAGCACACTCCTCGCCCAGAAGCTGCTCGAAAACATCGATTGGCCCTCCGACCTGAAGCCCATCGCCTTACTGGCGGCGGACCAAGGCTGTCAGACAGGCCGGCCCGCCTATGTACTGCTCGTCGAGACCGAGGTCGAGGCCACCAGTTACTGGCGAAGGCGCCAGGAGAAGGATCTGGCGCAGGCACTCGAACGCGCCCTGCTCGACCACTTTCATTACCTGGTAGCAAGAAACCTCAACCAGCTTGGACCAGTGCGCTGCATCATCCATCCAGATGCCCGCAGGCATTACCTTGATGCCTGTCGAGAGCGCGGCATGATCGAGGGCAATATCAAAGTCGAGGCGCTTCGACATTGGACTGGTGCCTTGCCAGTTGCCCCAGCGCTCGCCAAGCCAAACCCTCTGCGAGCATTGTCATGACATATCAGGTGAGATCCGCACAGCTCGAGGATAGTCAGGCGATTGTGGAATTGTTCCAGCGCACATCCCAGCCCGGCAAGATCACGCTGAACTTCGAGCGCAGCCCTTGCTATTTCCATAGCGCACATGTGAGTTGCGAGCAGCCGGATGTATTCGTAGCGGAAGAAGACGGCAGCGGCAGGATTGTCGGCGTCGGCAACATCGGGCAACGCACGCTGTTCGTCAATGGCAGCCCCCGTTCCGTGCGTTATGCGCATGATCTCAGGGTCGAGCCGAATTATCGCGGTGGCCACGTGCTATTCGACCTGTATCGGCAGATTCCGGAGTCAGATTATCAGGCTGGCTGGCTTCAGGCCGTCATACTCGCGGACAACGAGCCGTATCTGAAGGCGGTCGCCAAACACAGACCTGGCCTACCGCGCTTCCTGCCGTACGGAATGATCGAAACCAGCCTGGTCTTTGGCTCGAGGCTTGCCCGGACGCCCTCTGCTGGCCTCGAGATCCGCAGAGCCAGTGTTGATGACCTGCCGCAAATGCAAAATTTCTGGGACACCGAGGGGCCGAAGAAGCAGCTCTTCCCCAGCTATCAGTTCGCGCAGCTGGCCGAATCTACGCCCTACTTCCGTGCGCTTCGGCCGGAGGATTATTGGGTGGCACTCGATGGCTCCGAACTTGTCGGCGTGATTGGCACCTGGGATCAGAAGGCCTTCAAGCAGACCCTGGTCATGGCCTATGCCCACGGGCTGAAGACACTGCGCCATCTATACAACCTGCAGAACCAGCTACGCGGCGGACCACGCCTGCCGCCGCCTGGTGGTCAACTGGTCTACCTCACACTCCATAGCATGCTGGTAAAAGGAAACGACCCTGCGATATTCCGGCTCCTGCTGGATAGCATCCACGCCGGCATGGGGCGCCGTTACGACGCGCTGGTTTGCGCCCTGTTCGAACAGGATGCCCTGAGGCCAGTGTTATCGAAGTACCGTCGGGAGATCATCCGCAGCCAGCATTTCCTGCTGGCGCACAGTGGCGACCCGAGGCTCAGCCTGAGTGATCAGTTGACGCCCTATGTAGACGCCGCAAGGCTTTGAGAACGAGTGAATCATTGATGTCCACTTCGAAGCTGCTGTCTCCCGGGCGCGCCTGGATTCCCGTTCTCATCGGTATCATTGTACTGATGACACTCCTGTATCGGTATTCCCCTGAAGCGGATCAACACCCGGTGCTGAAGCAGGTGCCGGAGTTCACCACTGTGGTGGTGCAAGCCCAGAACCTTCGGCTCGATCTGCATAGCCAGGGTATTGCGGCGGCAAGCCGACAGGTATCACTGGCCATGGAAACAGGCGGCCGAGTGATTGACGTGGCGCCTGAATTCAAGAGTGGACATTGGGTGAAGGCTGGCACACCCCTGCTGCAACTGGATCCTGAACCGTTCTCACTTGAAATCGCACAGCACAAGCATCAGCTCGATGCCGCCAAGCTGCATCTGGAGGAAGTGCGAGCAACGGCAGTGGTCGCGCAGCGGCTGGCGGCCAGCAAGGCGAACGACTTCGCCCTGCGAAAGCCACAGCTCGCTGAAGCCGAGAGCCGGGTCCGCTCCGCGAAAGCCGCCTTGAGAATGGCCGAACGTCAACTGGAGCAGGCGACATTGAAGGCCCCGTTCACCGGACGGCTCGTGGACGTTTCACTAGCCGAAGGTCAGTATCTGCGCGCTGGCGAACCGCTTGGCACAATCTACAGTGCCGACGAAATGGTCCTGCGACTGCCGATCCAGGACGCTGGGCTGCAGCTGCTTTCGCTACCAATACAGCTGCAGGCCGTGCCCTTGGACATTCCGGTGAAGCTCAGCGGCAGCTTTGGCGGCAAGCGGCATACGTGGGACGGCTCGATCAGACGACGCGAAGGTGGTCTCAATGCCAACCGCATGACCTGGCTCATTGCCGAGGTCACGCTCGATAGTGGCGACCCGCCACTGGAACCCGGCGTCTATGTCGAGGTCCTCATTACTGGTCGCCTGGTGGAAGACCTGGTGGCCCTGCCGCGCTCGGCGCTCGTCAACGACAGCCACGTCTGGGTGATTGGTAGCGAACAGGTGCTGAGCCGACGACCAGTGGAGTGGCTGCATCGGGACGAGCAGAATGTCTACGTCACCAGTGGACTGGAACCGGGCGAACAGGTGCTACGGCGTGGTCACAGCCATCTGCTCGAGGGCACGCCGGCGCGCTCGATCCCAAAAGAAGCCTTGATCAACGCTGATGATGCGCTCACAGCAGGTGCGGCCACTGCACAATGAGAGACACCATCGACTGGTTCATCAACAACCCACGCGTGTCCAATCTACTCGCGCTTATGCTGGTATTTGGCGGACTTCTGGCTATTCCCCAGACGCGTCAGGAAACACTCCCGAATGTTCCATTGGAACGTATCGGCGTGGTTTCACTCCTGCCGGGCGCGTCACCACAGACCATCGAGCAACTGTTGTGCACCCCGATCGAAAACGTGATCTACGGCATAGAGGGGATCACTGATCTGATGAGCGATGCACGTGAAGGCCGCTGCGCCATCACCGTAGACGTACTCGAAGGTTTTGCGACACGTGACGTCCGCGACCAGATCGCCACACGAGTCGCCGCGCTGAACGATCTGCCGGAAGATGCCAGCCCGCCGCTCGTCGAGGAACTCGTTTTCCGCAATCGGGTATCACAGGTCCTGCTCACTGGCGACCTGTCACCACGCGACCTCTATACCGCAGCGCGTGAGATGCGTCGGCGTATGCTGGATTATCCCGAAATTTCGCAGGTAGAAATCGAGGGTTTGCCAGAGCGTGAAGTAGCGGTTGAAGTGTCGCGATCCGACCTCTATCGTTTCGGGTTGTCATTCAGTGACCTGGCGACAGCCATCAGCAACGATGTCGAGCGCGTGACGGGTGGACTCCTGCGCACGCCGCAGTCGGATGCACTCATCCAGGCGGGTGAAGCACCAGTCTCGGCCGACGAATATCGCAAGGTGCTCGTGCGTCAGGGTGGCGCTGGCGATACCCTTCGGCTCGAAGAAGTCGCTACGGTTGTAGATGGCTTTTCACAGAATACCATGGGCGCCTGGCTTAACGGCCAACCGGCTGCAGCCCTGGATGTTTATCGCATCGGCAACCAGAATGTTCTCGACGTCGCAGACGCGGTTCGCAACTTCATGGCTGAGACCCCACTGCCGCAGGGCATGCGTCTCGTGCTCTGGCAGGATGATGCCGAGGAGTATCGCGGCCGTTCCGAGCTGCTCTGGCGCAATGCAGCCCAGGCGCTGCTCGTGCTGGTGTTGATCCTCACGCTGTTTCTCGGACTCAGGATGTCAGTCTGGGTTGCGGCTGGTATTCCGGTTTCCATGCTGGGCGCGTGTATTCTGCTGCCCTTGCTCGGCGAGTCGTTCAACACGATTTCGCTCTTCGCCTTCATACTCGTACTGGGCATTGTCGTGGACGATGCCATCGTTGTAGGTGAAAGCGTCCATGACGAGATCGGCAAGACAGGACACAGCCGCAGCGCGGTGGCTCGCGGTACCAACAAGGTGGCCAAGCCGGTGGTCTTCGCGGTACTGACGACTGCCCTCGCCTTCACGCCACTGCTATTCCTGCCGGGCCCCGAGGGCGAGTTGATGCGCGTCATACCCATCGTGGCCATCGGTATTCTCATCCTGTCGCTGGTCGAATCCCTGTGGATATTGCCAGCTCACCTGAACAGCAGCGAGCCGAAAACACCGGGGCGGCTGGACCGTCTCAGTGATCGCATGAACGCCCGCTTCGACCGGCTCATGACGCGCTTCTTCGTGCCCGTTCTGGAATTCACCCTGTACTGGCGCTACACCCTGGTTGCCGCCGCTAGCGGACTGATTCTGCTGAGTCTTGCGCTGGTGCACAGTGGCTGGCTCACTCTGGTCATGTTCTCACGTGTTGAAGGTGATCGTGTCATGGCCGATGTCGTGTTCCCTGAAGGCACCAGCACACAGCGCGTCGCCGAGACCGTGCAGGCGCTGCAACACTCCGGACAGGCACTGGCAGAGCAGATGATCATCAAATTCGATGAGCCGCTTATCGTCGACGTGCTGGCTGAGCAGGGTCATCGCCGCAAGATTTCTACAGCGAGCGACCCGGATGCCCATCGACGAGCTCGGGTTAGCCTTGCACTGGCGCCAGGCGAACGGCCCATTTCCGCTGACGAACTCGCTTACCGCTGGCGTTCGCTGCATCAGGGCATACCAGATGCGTTGTCAGTGCGCTTCCACGCCAGTCTCACCGAGATCAAACCGGACATCTATATCAACCTGTATCACCCGAATCTCGGAACACTTGAAACCATGGGTCGCGATCTACAAGCGCAGCTGGAACAGCTCGACGGCCTTCATGAAATCGGCAACAGCATGAATGCCCGTTTCACCCAGATTCAGGTCAGTGCCACACCAGCGGCCCGGCATTATGGACTTACCGAGCGCGCCCTCGGCCAACAGGTAGCTGCCGCCTTCCATGGTGTTATTGTCGATCGATTACCGGAGGATGATCACGAAGTGCCAGTCGTGCTTCGTCTGCCGACGGCGGAAAGCAACAGCTTATGGCATCTCGAGCAGCTGCCTATCACGCTTGCAGATGGCAGTTCTGCACCGCTCTCCGCGTTGGCGACCCTTCAGGAGATTCAGACGCCAGCACTGATAAGCCACTACGATCGCAGACGCACAGCCACGCTCACTGCACTCGTCGATGACAACCTCACATCTCCCGGGCAGGTGATGGAACACCTGCAGGCAAACTGGCTCGGGAATCTCGCACAGCAATACCCCGGCGCCACTTGGGCTGTCGCAGGCAAGCCCAAGGCCATCGCTGAATTTATCGACTACCTGGGCTTAAGTTATCTGCTCGCTCTGATCGGCATGTTCTGCCTGCTCACCATCGCGTTCGGCACCTACTGGCAACCGATACTGATATTGCTCGCTATTCCCTTTGGTCTGGTCGGCGCCTTTCTTGGTCATGCGGCGCTTGGCTATGAACTGACACTGTGGTCCATCGTGGGCATCATCGCCGTGAGCGGCGTGGTAGTGAACGATAATCTGGTACTGATCAGCGCCGTAAATGAAATGGCGAAGGCAGGAGAGCGAATAAAGGACACAGTTGTCAAAGCCGTGTGCAGCCGATTCCGCTCCATCGTACTCACATCGCTGACCACTTTCATAGGTGTCGCGCCGCTGATACTCGAAAACAGTGCTCAAGCGCGTTTTCTCATCCCCATGGCGATTTCACTCGCCTTTGGTGTCCTGTTTGCGACCTTGATAACGCTGCTGATCGTGCCTTGTCTGTATCTGATCGGCGAGGACGCCAGACTGTTCGTGCAGCGTTTGCAGATGCGCATCCCAACAGCATCCGAAGACGACGACGTGGAGCAAGCCTATGCTAACGGAAGAATTTGTGGCTTGAAAAACGGCAGTGCCAGCAATCCCTATCTGAATGAGGTCCTGCATGCCAGCTGGGAAGCTGGTTTCACCGATGAGTGCGAGGCAGGTGTTCGTCGGCCAGTCATGCACGCACGCTAAGCTTGACTTGTCCTTCTAGCGGAGGCTTTGCCCGGTCGTTGCTTCACCGCCGCCACCGGGCCTTTTTATTTTCGGCAGCCCTGCTCCACTATCGTTGCCCCGGGGCGAAACGACAGGCAGGTGCCCAGGACTGTATGTCCTCGAAGCTTGGGGTCTTGCAATCCCACTGAACCCCATACAGCGGATCACTCGCGATGGGAACCAGTTGAATCGTACCATCGTCGACGCCCGATCTTTCATTGAACGTGAGTGTGATACGACCGCGCTCGCCGACCGCAACTGAAGACAGTGCACCCCGGGCATAGGCCTGTGGCTCCGGCAGCCCAAGATCCTGGTTTGAGGCCGGCAATCTGCCGTGCTCAATCACATAATCCTGAACCGCATATCTGACCGCAGAGCCGGCAAGGAAGCCCTCGATCATCTCGGCTTGCGGCGTGGATTGCTCCGATGTGACCGTGCAGCCATTGAATAACGTTGCTACTGCCAGGGCGATCAAAGGCAGCGGCAATTTGGCGGAACACATGTTTGAGTCCTTCTTCATCTCGAAGGGATTGATCGTACGAGACATGCGGTCAGCGGGGAAGCGTCTGGACCGCTTTTTCACGATGCACTGCCGCAGACTTTGCATGCTACGCCGCCAGGTCAGGCCGTTTCGTCGAACAGTTGCATGGCTGGCACTTCGGCCTCCAGTACCTGCTTCAGCTGTAACATGGCCACCGAGGCGCGCCGGCTCATCACTCGACGGACCATGGGGAGCAGAAAGAGCCAGACGAGAAATGACTGGTTTCGACTGAACATCTGCCAGTCGACTGCGCAATCCTCATCCCCCAGTTCGTGGAAAGTAACCTCCATACGCGGCAGGATTGGCGGAAAGTGAGCTTCAGTCACGAACAGCCGGTCAGCGATCGACTCGCGTACGATGAGTCGAACCTGGCGGGTGCCGCCATAGGGGAGCTTGATGGTTTCGAGATAGACCTTACCAACTTGCCCGTGGGCCAGTTTGTTGCCCGACTGCATGTCACGAACATCGGGAAACCAGTCCGGGAAGCATTCCATGTCGGTGATGTAGTCGAATACTACCGACGTAGGACGCTCAATTCTTACACGTTTTTTTGCGAGCAAATGCATATTTCGTTCCTTGAAACAATGCCTTAAAAGGCGCCATCCTACGCTGAATGAGGTTGCCCGGCCAGTCGGCCAGCGTGTTCCAGCGCTTGAGGAATGTCCTGAATCGACTACGAGAGCCAAATCTGACTAGTTTAACGGACGGACATATACCCAGTTTGTGCCGACATCGTCGCAGACGATGATCTCAGGGCTGATGTCCATACAGGACTCGATGCCAGCGGGCACCCTGTCGTGAAGACGTGATTGTACGCCCAAGGTCTTACGGTCGGCCTTGAGCAGCTGAAAGGTTTCCTCCGAGCGCCGGGCAAAATCTATCCCTGCAGCCTCGGTAGTATGAAAGGCGTGATGGAACTCGGTAAAGCTGAGGGTGGCTCCGCCGAGGCCAATCTCAAGTATCTTCGGCACATATCTGGCGTAAGCGTCGCTCAGGTAGCCGATGACCGCCTGATCGTCACTGCGACGCCCCCGGAAGCTCGGCAGATCCAGACGGTTGCCATCATCCAGAACCCCAGGGCGAAGCTCGCCCTTCGGTCTGTTCGAAGCGAGTACATAACGGCTATCCGGGCATAGAATGACATCGCCCTGCCCTGTGAGGCGGCAGTCGCTCACATCCATAGCTGCGAAGCCACTTTGGGCCGGGGAAGAACTGGCAGCACGAGTTGGCGACGCGGGCGTGGCTGTTGGTGCAGACGGTCTGTCTGCCTGCTGCCCGGCACTGTGCCGTGGTTGCGAAGGCGGCGGTGGCTGTTGCTGAACCGCTGTCGATGGGGCTCCCTGGGTGCGATTGCGACCAGGCAGCGCCAGGCCAAGTCGCTCAGCCGGGCGCTTCAGCAGGAGCGCCTGCACCATTGCGTCGTTACGGCGGAAATCTTCAAATGAAGGCAATCCAGCGCCCTCGCCGCCACTAACAACCTTACAGTAAGCCTGCTCCAGCTCAGTTTTAGCCGCATTGAGGCATCCACTATCAGCGTTGGCAAAAAAGGGCCAGACGATTGCCACGGTCATCAGCGTAGTGCCGATCGACTTTTTATCTCTAATCACTGGATTCCTTCTATGGCTTGCTAAAGCGGATTTTTCGCACCCTGAAGCAGCGAATCGGACAATGCCTCGCCATGTAGCACAGAGATATCGCCGGTCGTTTCAAGCACAACCGCACGAACCTGGCTGAAGTCCAGCACATTTGCCTCGCGCAGCTTGGCGATAAGATCACTCCTCGCCACGCGTGTTTCTTCCAGAGCGTGCTCGATTATCTTGCCATCGCGCATCAGAATGACAGGTTCGTTCTGCAGGATAGCCTCAAAAGTGCCAGAGGCTTTGCGCAGGCGAGCTGTAATGTACTGCACACCGAACAACGCGGCCATGCCGGAAAGTGTTTGTATGAACTCACCCCAGTTTGCCGATTGGCTGCCACCAGCAAGCAGAGAGCCAACCGCGACCGTCATGACGAAATCGAAGTTGGTCATCTTGGAAAATGATCGCAGGCCATTGAGCCGTACGAGCAGGACCACCCAGGTCATACCGAAGAAGGTGAGCAATAAGCCCCTCAGGATCAGGTCGAGCGTATGGTGATCAATGAACATAATGAAAACACACTCCTTGTAGCGCCACTGGATAAAGACTCCATTAGCCTTTACGTCACTTGGGCGACACAAGATTCAAAGCCTGTAGCTGCGCACTGTTATCGTAAGCGCCCGCAGCCCTGCTCACGCGTCTCGGATGCTCATGGTCAAGCCTGCTTCTGGGCATCAAGTCTGTTCGCAAGGGGTACCGCGGCTTTGCGAAACAGCACATAGTTGCCAAGCAGTGCCAGGGCTGCGCCGATTACTGCGGGAACGGTCCATTCGAAACCTTCGAGCCAGGTGGATACAGTGAGTGCAACGATTGGAAACAGCACCGTGGCATAGCCAGCCTTGTCTGCACCCAGCGTCCTGATCACGGTGATGTAGCTGTAGAACGCAATGATCGAGCCTGGAATCGCCAGAAATAAGGTCGCACCCCAGAACATGTCCGACGCCGGCAGATGCCACTGTACACCCTGAACCACACACCAGCCGCCGAGAATCACGGCCCCATAGGTCATGGCCCAGGCATTGCCCGCAAAGAGCGGAATGCCGGCGTTGCGGACCTTCAGGCTGATCAGATTGCCGAGAGAAAACCAGAAGGTGCCGCCTGCTGCGAACAGGATGGCCGCAAAGGTGGCATTGCCAAGCGTCAGGTCATGCCAGAACAGCAACGCCACCCCCGTGACCCCCAGCGCAACTGCCGGGTAAATGCGGGGGCTTGGCCGCTGCCCCATGATCCACCAGCCATTGAAGGCATTGAACAGGGCAGCCAGGGAAAACACCACCGCCAGCAGCCCGGTTGTCATGGTTTCAGCCGCGCGATAGATCAACAGAAAATTAACGCTGTAGAGCGTGACACCCTGCAGCATCAGCAGACGATGCTGCGACCAGCCCATCTTCGGCAGACGACGAAGCAGGGCGAGCCCGCCCAGCGCGACAATCGAGGCCATGACGAAGCGGAAAAATACGGAGAGATCCACAGGCGCCGATTCGACCTGCAAACGAATGGCCGTCCAGGTCAGGCCCCAGATCAACACAGTGAGACAGTAATGAACTCCGATTGGCATGAGTATGCATTCCGATGGCAATTGTTGATAGAACGCCCAGCTTAGAACGATACAATTCTCCTGGCTTGTCAGATCCTGCTGAAGAGTGGATGATTCCTGCCAGGTTACGGAGATTCGTATGACCGCCTTCACGAACGCAGATTCGACTACAGATTCGTCAGACCAGCCCCCTGCAGAGGCACGGGATATCATCGCTGCGCTCAGAGCTGCCGGTGCGGCACCCAGACGCGTATTGGAGCTTGAACGTGGGCGCGCGCTCGTACACTGGCAGAATCATTATGGTGACGCCCAGTACGAGCGTCCGCGACACCATGCGATGAGCATCTATACGCGTGCTGGTGAACAGACGTCGCGGCAAGTGAAAGGCCGTGCGGTGAGCCGTGGTTTTACGGGGGCGATCTGTCTCTTTCCAGCCGGTAGTCAGTCACAGTGGCAAATTCGCGGTGACTTCGAGTTTCTTCATCTCTACTTCACCGATCTCGATCTGCAGCGATGCATGACGCAGGTCTGGGACCGCGAGCCCTCAAGCGTCCAGCTGAACGAACGGTATCAGATTCAGGATGAGCTGATTGCCCAGACCGGCCGACTGCTGAGCATGAGTGGCTGGGAAACGCCCGAGGACAGCATGGGCATCGATCACCTGACGCACTGGTTGATGGTCCAGATCGTTAGCCGCCACGCATCAGTCAAGGTGTCAACGCCCGTGGTAAGCGGTACCCTCACCCGACATCAGCAACAGCTGGTGTCGGGACGAATCGAGGCACAGCTTTCGGAACCGCTCACACTCGAGGCTATGGCGGGCTGGGTCAGTCTCAGCCCCTACCATTTCGCACGCTTGTTCAGGGCGAGCTTTGGCTGCGCGCCCTATCAATATGTTCTGGAGCAGCGACTAGCGCGAGCCCGCGAGCTGCTTCGCCAGCCTGAGAACAAGATCACCGTGGTCGCATTACTATGCGGGTTTGGCGATCACAGCCAATTTACTCGGGCGTTTCGAAAACGTTACGGTGTGACGCCCTCAAATTATCGTCGCGGCTGAAAGATTGCGAAAATATGGTCGAACGGATTCCTGCTGGTTCGGCTCATCCTTTTCTGTCACAAAACCTTCATAGTCCTGCACAATAACTGCAACAGGGGCCAGCCAAGCTGGCGTCATGAGCATACTTGGCCGCTACGGCAACCCCAGCGCTCACCAGGGGCGCTATAGAATCAGCATAGTCACCGAGACGTTCTGGCCGGACGTGAACGGCGTGAGCCGGACCCTGCAACAACTGATTCAGATGCTGCAACAGGGCGACGTCGAAGTCCAGATCATCTGTCCGCGCAGCAGGCACATGCGATCGCGCGACTGGGACTCCGCAGATACGTTCTCATCGCTGCGGCCAGTGGATATTCTGAGAGTTCGCGGCCTACCACTTCCCGGCTATCGCGATGTGACCATCGGACTGCCCTGCAGGCGCCAAATCACAGAATGCTGGCAGGCACGGCGGCCGGATATCGTATATCTGGCTACCGAGGGCCCACTCTGCCTATCTGCACTTCAGGCAGCGAAAAGTCTTGGATTACGCCCCGCCAGCGGATTTCACACAAGTTTCGATCAATATGCCGAGCACTACCGCCTCGACTGGCTCAGTGCACTGGTAATGACCTACCTCCGCTGGTTTCATAACCGCACTGCGATCACGCTCACACCCACCAGGGAGCAACGCGCGCGACTCATTTCAGCTGGGTTCCGAAACGTCGAAGTGCTCTCGCGAGGTGTAGACTGCAAACGGTTCTCTCCGAACTTGCGCTGCTATGCGCTGCGGTCGGCCTGGGGAGTACCTGTGGATGGGCTTGTAGTGCTCTATGTCGGTCGGCTTGCTTCGGAAAAGAATCTACCCCTGGTCATCCGCGCTTTCAAGGCAATCAGACAACAACAACCGAACGCCCGTCTGGTATTCGTAGGCGATGGTCCGTTGCGCAAAACGATTCGGACGCAGCTACCAGATGCCGTGCTCAGCGGCCTTCAACATGGCGAAGCACTGGCGCGCCACTATGCCAGCGCGGATATATTCCTGTTTCCCAGCCAGACCGATACCTTCGGCAACGTTGTCACCGAAGCCATGGCAAGTGGGCTGCCAGTAGTCGCATTCAACACTGCGGCAGCGGCTGAACATCTTTGTCACAACTTCAGCGGCATGTGCGCGACTTTGGCCGACGAGACCGGCTACATCAGAAATGCCGTCGAACTCGCCCGCGATGCTGCGCAACGGCTTAGGCTTGGAAGCGCAGCACGCGTGTGCGCCGAGGGTCTTGGCTGGGAGGCTATCGCCTCGCGATTTCTCGAGTACTTGAAGCAGCCATCCAACCGCGGGGCCGTCGCCGCGCCCTTCGTCTTGAACAACCACGGGAAGCCACTCGATGCATAACAACAAGATTTCACTGTTTTTCAGCCGTATCGATCAGCTCGAAATCAACAGCTGTCTGAGGATGAATGGCTATTGCCGAAAATTGCCATTGAAGCGCTTCTTTGTGCGGGTCAGCCGGCTCGGCGACGGGCTTGCGTGGTACCTGCTGATGTTGCTGCTACCCGTCCTATTCGGTCTCCACGGGCTTCAGGTGAGCGCGTCCATGGCCCTGACGGGACTGGTCTGCACCATCATCTACAAGACCTTGAAAGGCTCGCTGGTTCGAACCCGGCCATTTCTGAACTCGCCCGACATTCTGTGCGGTACAGCCCCGCTCGACCGTTACAGTTTCCCCTCAGGTCACACCATGCACGCTGTGTGTTTCTGCACGATGCTGGTCTACTTCTTCCCGCTATTGGGCATGCTGGTTATCCCGTTCACGATACTGGTCGCACTCTCACGCGTTATTCTGGGGCTGCACTACCCGACTGATGTCATTGTAGGCGCCCTGCTGGGTGCTGGTCTGGCATACCTTGGGATTGTGCTCCACCCAGCCTTGCAGTCGATGCTCGGGTAGGGATTCCGCACAGCCTTCGCGGGTCAGACCTCAGCGGAACTCAAACCGCCTCTGCAAGTAGGGCTTCAGCTGCCATCTTGCCGAATGCGTTTGCAGCATAGGGGCTGTCGCCTGTTATGAGCTTTCGGTCGCGGTGACAAGTGCCGGTTGCCAGCTTGTTGACGATTTCAACATCCAGCGCCTTCAGCTTCTCCCCGAAATACCACGGCATGGGCCCTGGCAGGTAACCAACAGCGGGCGTGGCCTTGTCGACTATATCCGGGAACACGGCCAGCTTGTAACCCTTGTAGGGAAAAGAGGCCGAGTTACCGTCCGCCTTACCAGCTAATAGTGCGGCTGGACCATGGCAGATAGCGAGCAGGTATTTGTCTTTGTCGGCGACCCACCGCACCAGTTTTCCTACATCCCTGTTGTCAGGCAAGCCTAGCAAGGCGCCGTGACCACCAGGAATGAATACAGCGATGTATGGAGAGTTATCCTTCAGTGAGCTTTGCACAAACTTTTTGAGAGAGCGAGGTTGGGTGAACTTGGCCTCATACTTCTGAAAAAGGCTTTTCACGGCCTCATCTTTTTCAGGCATCGCCCACATTTCAATCTGAACTGGTTTGCCGGTGGGCGTTACGATATCGACCTCGAAGCCCGCCTGTGCGAAATGCAGCATTGGCACCAGCATTTCAACAGGGTGATTGCCTGTCGAAAATTTCTTGCCATTCTCCATCGTCAGATATTTTTCTTCGGTACAAAGCATCAGAATTCTAAGCTTGCCAGACTTCTGCGCATTGGGAAAAGTTGTTTGCTCGTAATCGGTCTTGTCTTTAGTGGCTAACTTCAGAGCGAGCGGCGATGGGCTATAGCCGCCGTTTTCATCTTCTACTGGCGCTATTCCAAGAACTTTTTTCACTAAGGCTGGCATGATCGGTCCTCTGGTTAGGTGTTGTCAGAGAACACTACGTCAGCGCCAGCCAATTGAATCTCCACAGATAACTTCGCAAGCACACCGGCAGCCGATCACCTCCCGACAACCGCCCCCGGACTTCGCTCGCTGCTAGTTGGCAGGTCTGCCGAATTTCTGCACCCAATAATGACTGTAGTTCGCGGAACCGGGAGAGACTGTGATGAGTGATGCGCCCATCTCAGTCACGCTCGAGCTCATGATATTGCGACAATGGCCAGCGCTGGCCAGCCATCCCTTCATCACCATGTCCACGGTATACTGGCCTGCGGCGATGTTCTCGGCCGCAGATGACCAGCTGTACCCTGCGTTGTTCATGCGCTGACCCATTCTCGAACCATCGCTGCCCGTGTGGCTAAAGAAATTGTTGTTGGCCATATCTTTCGCATGCGTTGTCGCGGCTGAGTCCAGCTTGCAGCTCCAGCGCAGCGCAGGCTGTGCAGAGTAACTTGTTCCACCGCAGCTACGTGCTCTCGAACGGGCTTCATTGACCGCGTTGAGCATAGCGACATCTATAGAGTTCATGCAGCCGTCAATCGACCCTTGCGAGCTTTCTCCAGCACTCTTGAGCGTGCGGAACTGCCAGCTCTGCCAAGTCGCTTCATCGCCTGATTGCGACATCAATCCACTTTTGATGACCACTTGATACAAGGTGTCCGGAGCGAGCGATGACTGTGGAACGAGGCGCACGTCGTGACTGCCGGGGGCGTATTCGATCTTGATGCTGATTGGACTGCCGGCCTTGCGAATCTCAATGTTTTGGGAGTTTACCGTGGTGGGAATCAGCGGCTCGGAGAAATCGATCTGCACCCGCGTATTCAGTGCACGATTCTGGCTATTGGGGCTCGGGCTGATGGCGTCCACCTTCAACTCGCCTGGTGCAGGCGGCGCCGGTTCCGCAGGCGGCGTTGGCGTTGGCGTTGGCGT
>DEMD01000009.1:145727-162578 GCA_002354735.1 Gammaproteobacteria bacterium UBA2679
GGCGTTGGCGTTGGCGTTGGCGTCGGCGTCGGCGTCGCTACCGGTGGTTTAGGACTACCACCAACACTATTGCTGCCACCCGAGGTCGAATCGCTGTCCGAGGTCTGATGACCTGAATAGCCAGGCCCGGCACCACCACCCCCACTCGTTGTAGGTCTTACCGCATTGTCTACGCCACCAGTTTCGAGCGAGGTCGGCTCGGTGCCAGTTTCGGCTGAGACATCGTAGAGCTCTCCACCAGCGCTTTCGTCGACAGCTTCTGTTGCCGGAAGGACTTGTGAGCCGATCTCAGCCGAGGCGTTGCCCCCGCCGGATGACTCGCTACCGCAGGCGGAGAGTAAGGTGACAAGACAAGCGAGGACGGCCGCAGGGGCGCGTGAGACGAGAGTATTCAAGATTGCTATCCCTTTCTGATTGAAGCGAATTCTTCGATCGGGTAAAGCAAACTCTTGGCGGCTGTCTCTACCTTGCGCCGCATGTTAATTGAACAGACGCGGCAGGCGCATAGGCCAGACGGCTCAAATTTCGATCAGCTGTCGCTTCGGTGAAGCTCGTAGACCGCCATGTTGACGGCAGAGGCCAGATTGAGCGATTCCACCACAGCAGCGCCTGGGATGGTGTAGCGGTGGGCATTCAGCACGCTCAGGGCCTCAGAGGGAACGCCCCGGGCTTCGTTGCCGAACAGATAGCAATCGTGGTCCGTGAAGCTCGAAACACTTATGGGGTCACCGCCCATGTCCAGACAGGCGGTCCGCTGATAACGACTAACGAGCGAGTCCGGGCTCACTTCAGTTTCTACCGGCACATGAAAGATGGCGCCCATGCTGGCGCGCACTACCTTCGGGTTGTAGGGGTCGACACTGCCAGGACTGAGTAGACATCGCATGCCGCCAAACCACGCCAAGGTACGCAGAATAGTGCCGAGATTGCCTGGGTCCTGTACCTCGTGCAGGTAGATGGCTTTTTCGCTCGCTTCCGAAGCCTCAGCAGCAGCCGTCGGCATTGGTACAACAGCGAGGATGCCTTGCGGCGTCTTGGTGTCCGATAACTGTGCCATCTGCCGATCACTGATCAGATGGCGGGGCCAGGGACTAACCCAGCTCTCGTAGGCACTGGTGACAAAGAGCTCGGCCTGCTGCCAGTGAGGGTTGCCGGCAGCAGCTTTTTCAAGCTCCAACACCAGATGCTCACCTTCGACCAGAAAGTACCCGAGTGACTGACGGTACTTCTTCTGATGAAGCTTCTTGACCTCATCCAGCTTCACAGGCTTGTTCCGGTTTGGCGCGCTGTCCTGGCGCTTGCCGTCTTAACCAGATCGGCCACCATCGCCGTAGCAACCGCCTCCGCCACCTTGATGCCATCAACGCCGGCAGAGAGAATTCCCCCGGCATAGCCCGCGCCCTCACCGGCTGGATACAGGCCACGGGTATTCAGGCTTTGCAGGCTGTCTCGATCGCGGGTTATTCGAACCGGTGAAGAGGTCCGCGTTTCGACGCCAGTCAGCAGCGCATCTGCACGGTCGAAACCCCGCATCTGTCGCCCGAAGGCCGGCAAAGCTTCACGAATAGCTTCAATTGCGTAGCCAGGCAATGATGGTGCGAGATCGCCGAGGCGAATGCCCGGCTTGTAGGACGGCACCACTTCACCAAGCTGTTCCGATGGTCTGCCGGCAATGAAGTCACCGACCAGCTGAGCTGGTGCACAATAGTCGCTGCCCCCCAGCTCGTAGGCTCTCGATTCCAGCTGCTCCTGCAACACTACGCCGGCCAGCGCATCGCCAGGGAAATCCTCTTGCGGGTCGATATTCACCACGATGCCCGAATTGGCATTGCGCTCATTTCGCGAATACTGGCTCATCCCGTTGGTGACGACCCTGCCCGGCTCAGAGGTTGCCGCCACCACGGTGCCACCCGGGCACATGCAGAAGCTGTAGACCGCACGCCCGTTGCTGGCGTGGTAGACGAGCTTATAATCGGCTGCGCCCAATGCTGGATGCCCAGCATATTTCCCAAGGCGGGCGTGGTCGACCAGACCCTGCGGATGTTCGATCCGGAAGCCGATGGCAAAGGGTTTCGCCTCGAGAAACACGCCGCGCTGGTGCAGCATCCGAAAGGTATCGCGCGCGCTATGACCGAGCGCCATCACCACATGAGCGCTCATCAGGCGCTCACCACTGGCAAGTTCAACGCCCCGCACCTGCCCCTCTTCCAGCAAGAGATCGGTAACCTTGTGCTCGAAGCGGATTTCACCACCAAGACTGATGATTTCCTCGCGCATCCTGGATACGACGCCCGTGAGACGAAAGGTACCGATATGCGGCTTGCTGACGAACAGGATCTCTTCCGGGGCACCAGCCTTGACGAACTCAGCCATGACCTTGCGGCCGTAGAATTTAGGATCCTTGATCTGGCTGTAAAGTTTTCCATCAGAGAACAGACCGGCCCCACCCTCGCCAAACTGTACGTTGGACTCCGGAGAAAGCTTCTTGTTCCGCCACAGGGCCCAGGTGTCCTTGGTCCGTCGACGAACGTCCTTGCCACGCTCCAACACAATAGGACGGAATCCCATCTGCGCCAGCAGCAGGGCTGCAAACAGACCACATGGCCCAAGTCCCACGATGATAGGCCGCTCTGACAGCTCAGCCGGCGCCTCAGCGACCGGGTAGTAAGCGGTGTCTGGCGCCGGGCGAACATGGGTATCACCAGCAAATCGCTCGAGTACCGCGGCTTCGTCCTGAACAGCCAGATCGATAATGTAGACGAACTTGATTTCGCTGTTCTTCTTGCGGGCATCGTAGCTGCGTTTGAACACGGTAAACTGCAGCAGTTCGGCATCACGAAGTTGCAGGCGCTGTATGATAGCGGCGCGCAATGCCTGCTCCGGATGATCAAGGGGTAATGCCAGTTCAGTAAGGCGAATCATGATTGGTCCTGGCGGCTGAACAATGGTTCGGCTGCTCGCTGTTCGAAAAGTGCGCCCATTGTACTGTCGTGTTGCATGCTTGTCAGGTTGCCAGCCAGCTTTTGCCGTAGCCGCTGCGGCGAAGTACAATGCGGCCTTTCCCGCAGTGAGCAACAGATACACCATGGCACGTTCCAAAAGCAGCAAGCGCTGGCTCGATGAGCACGTCAACGACCCCTTCGTGAAGCAGGCGCAGCTGGATGGCTACCGCTCCCGTGCCAGTTACAAACTTCTTGAAATCAACGACAAGGACCGTTTGATCCAGCCCAACGCACTGGTGGTCGATCTCGGCTCGGCGCCCGGTGGCTGGTCACAGGTTTCCGCCAAGCTGGTTGGCCACAACGGTAGAGTGGTGGCCTCAGACATCCTGCCGATGGATGCACTTGCAGGCGTCGAGTTCATTCAAGGCGACTTCACCGAGCAAAACGTGTTCGACCAGATCATGGCGACCTTGAATGGCGATCTTGCAGATGTCGTCATCTCCGACATGTCACCCAATATCAGTGGCGTGACCGTCGCCGACCAGGCCGCATCCATGTACCTGCTGGAACTGGCGCTGGACATGGCTTCGCAGGTACTCAAGCCCAAGGGCAGCTTCGTTGCCAAGGTCTTCCATGGCGAGGGCTATGACGACTACATCAAGTCCGTGCGTGAAGTCTTCGACAAGGTCGTGATTCGCAAACCGGACTCCTCCCGTTCGAGATCACGGGAAGTCTACCTGGTTGCAAAGGGATTCAAGGGCGCATGATGATCGATTTCCGCAGCGATACCGTTACCCGTCCCACCGCCGAGATGCGTGCCGCCATGGCTAACGCGGAGGTCGGTGATGACGTCTATGGCGATGACCCTACGGTCAACAGTCTCCAGGCCTACGCAGCAGAGCGGCTAGGCTTCCAAGCGGCACTGTTCACGCCTACAGGCACGCAGGCGAACCTCTTGGCGATTATGAGCCACTGTGGCCGGGGCGACGAATATCTCTGCGGTCAATCCGCTCATAATTACCGCTACGAGGGCGGCGGCGCGGCCGTACTTGGCAGTGTTCAGCCTCAACCGATCGAAAATGAGCCCAATGGGTCGATCGATCTGGAAAAGGCGCGCAAGGCGATCAAGGCAGACGATTTCCACTTTGCGAGAACACGCCTGCTATCACTGGAAAACACGATTGGCGGCAAGGTCTTGTCAGTGGACTACCAGCGTCAGGCACGTGCGTTCTGCGATGAGCATCAGTTGCAGCTGCATCTCGATGGCGCGCGCATCTTCAACGCTGCGGTTGCCACCGGTTGCGACATCACCGAGATCACTCGCTACTATGACTCTGTCAGCGTGTGTCTCTCCAAAGGACTCGGCGCACCTGTCGGCTCTCTACTACTGGGCAGTAAGGACTTCATAAACAGAGCTCTTCGGCTGCGCAAGATGTTGGGCGGCGGCATGCGCCAGGCTGGTATTCTGGCGGCTGCGGCGCGCATCGCACTTGAGCAGGGCCCGCTGCGCCTGCATGAGGATCATGCCAATGCGGCTTACCTGGCGGCTGGACTCGCTGAAATTCCCGCGCTTGACGTAGATCCGTCGCTCACCAAGACCAATATCGTGTACGCCCGATGTCGTAAGGGGCGGGCAAATGAACTTAAAAAAGCGCTGGCGGCTCAAGGGATCATCATTACAGCAGGTGACCCTATTCGCTTTGTGACGCATCTCGATGTAGACCGTAGCGCGGTGAATCAGTTGTTGGCGGCGATCGAGCGGTTCTATCGAGAGGGCTGACCGGCGCCGGACACAGGCGTCATATGTGCAACATAGGCAGTGATAAAAGCCGTTTCCTGAAAAGCCTTCAAACCGGTGTCGGCAAACGGAATCGGCAAGGGCTGCGCGGACAGCGTGGACTTGATCAGCGCTGGGGGGATGAGCCTGACATCCAGCCCACTCAGATCGACAAGCTGGATCGTCGCTTCGAGTTTGAAACTGATCGCGCCACCGGCAAATTTGCCCTTCGGCATTCGCTCCTTGATCGCAACTTCGCTCACCTTGTACTCGGTCATCAGCGCGGCGAACGCTGCCTGAAACTGTTTCAGATCCTCCCGCGTGTGGTTCTTGTTAAGGCTCAGCTTGCGGATCTTGCACTCAGGCAAGCTGAACTGTCCCCTCTCCAGATCCAAAAGGCACAGCACGGCCTCACTGCCAGTCAGTTCAACGCCACAGATAGTCATATAAGTCTCCCAGATCCACTTACCCTTTAGCGCGAACAACTGCCCGATTACAGCAACTTCCGCTGCGCCTGATACTGTATTGGTTTTTCCCGCCTCGCCGCCAGCCCTGAATTAGCCTAATCTAGACTCAACATGTTCGGAACAAACAATAGGAGCACCGTGCGTATGTTGAACCGTTCACTGTCTGCCGCCATGATCTTCTCGGTCGTGGCTGGCCTTGCTGCCTGCAGCGGCAAAGAAACCATCGAAAGTGATATGGGCATGTCAGATGCGCCTGATTGGGTCAATGAAGGGACGCAGGCCGTCGATGATGATGACGGTCGCTATATTCAAGGCGTAGCGTACGCTCCACCGCTGAATGATCAATCGTTGCAGACATCCACTGCCGATGGTCGCGCCCGAGCCGAGGTGGCCCGTGTGGTCGCAAGCTATGTCGAGAGCACGCTGAACGACTATACCGCCAGCACTGGCGATACAGCAGTGGCCAATATCGAGCAGACAGTCACGAACTCGACACGAACCGCGCTGAACGGTGCGAAAATCAAAGGTCGCTGGAAAGACGAAGACACCGGCAATATCTATTCCTTCGCGGAAATGGATATGGAAGCGCTGGATGATTCGATCACAGCAGCCGGCAAACTCTCCGAGAACTTCAAGAACTACTATTCCAATAACGCCAATGCCAACTTCGAACGCTTCGTGAAAGGAAACGATCAATGAAAATCTGGTGTATTGTTTTCGCAGCCCTGCTGTTCAACGGGTGCAGCACGTCGGTTGAGCGGGTAGACACGAATACGACAATCGACCTCAACGGTGCCTGGAATGATGCCGATTCACGCATGGTTGCCCAGGAAATGGTTCAGGACGCCCTCTCCCGCCCCTGGATCAGTGATTTTACTGGTCGGACCGGCCAAAGACCTGCGGTGATCGTGGGTACAGTTCGCAACCTGAGCCACGAACACATCAACGTAAAGACCTTTGTAGCGGATATGGAGCGCGAACTCATCAACTCCGGTCGCGTGGACTTTGTGGCATCGAGAGACGAGCGTGGCGAGATCCGGGATGAGCGTATCGATCAGGACCTGAATGCCCGTGAGGAAACTCGCAAGGCTGCCGGTCAGGAGCTAGGCGCTGACTTCATGCTCACGGGTCAGGTGAATACCATCATCGACGCTGAAGACAATGAGCAGGTTCGCTACTATCAAGTC
Source organism: Gammaproteobacteria bacterium UBA2679 (assembly GCA_002354735.1). GTDB lineage: Bacteria > Pseudomonadota > Gammaproteobacteria > Pseudomonadales > Oleiphilaceae > Allohahella. Next base: position 152,101 of record DEMD01000009.1, read on the forward strand.
GATCTCAACCTGATCAGCATGGCTGACAACCGCAAGGTCTGGGCTGGACAGAAGAAGATCAAGAAGCTGGTCAAGAACGCGTCCATCCGCTACTAATCCGCCCAAAGGTGACGCACTGGATGGGTGTGCTCAGGATTCTGGCAGCTCCGCTGCTGGGACTGTGTCTTGGCTTTCTTCAAGGCTGCACGTCCTGGCAGATCAACGAGCTGTCTAGCGCGCTCCCCTCGGCCGGTCCCGAGGTGACTCTCAAGAAACTCGAGGAGATCGATCCGTCCGATCGTGATCGCGCGCAATACCTGCTGAACCGCGGCACCCTGAAATTCTATAGTGGTGATCTCGATGGTAGCCGACAGGATCTCGAGCAGGCCAAGGCCATCATGTTTTCGCTGGACGCTCTCAGTGTGTCGGAAAACTTCGCTGCGCTGACGACGAACGAAACGCTACGCAGTTATGCAGGCACGCCAAGTGAGCAGGTGCTCGTGCATGCCATGCTGGCACAGGGCTATCTGTTCAGCGGCAACCTGGACGGCGCACGGGTCGAAATGCTGCAGGCGGATGTCACCATGAAGCGGCTCGGGGACGGCGACTCCCTGGGCGGGCAGTTGGCGAGCGTGCGCTTCCTGGCGGGACTGATCTACGAACTGAACGGCGAGCTCGATAACGCAATGATCAGCTATCGCAAGGCCTACGAGATTATCAAGGCACGAGGCACCTCGGTGCCAGAGGCACTCGCTACCAGCTTGCTGAACGTCAGCTCGCGGCTTAATAACGACGAAGAGTACGACAAGTACAGCAGCGAATTTGGTCGAAAGGCGGTATTGCCCAAGGCAGACGAAGGCGAATGGATTGTGTACTACCATGACGGGGTGGTTTCTAACAAGAAAGAGGCCCGCCTCTCGGTATTCGAGCCAAAACTGAAGACTCTGATCAGCGTGGTCATGCCTGACTACCCGCCTTCGCGCTACTATCCAAGACATCTTTCGATCAAGCTACAGAATAGCCATCAGCAAATGCGTACCGAGGTCATAGAACTGATCGAAGCCCGGGCTCGCGAAGATCTCGCTGACAACAATGCCAAGGCGATGGCCGCCGCCACCTTGCGCGCTGTCGCTAAATTTCAGATGGTAAAGGAAGCCCAGAAAAGCGGCGGCGACCTGGGCGGCCTACTAGCCAATATTGCCGGGGTGCTTTCAGAGCAGGCGGATGTGCGAAGCTGGAATATGCTGCCGTCATCCATCCAGGTCGCGCGATTGGTGGCGCCTCTCAACGCTCCACTGCAGATTCCAGGAAAAAATATCGAGCTGCCAGCGCTGAATGAAATTGGCGCTGCTCCGAAGAAAACAAGACGCTACGGTGTTGCATCCGCAAACAGCCTGAATAGCCAAGTGCTCAGTTACCCGCCTCAGAAGAGGCCTGAACCAGTCGAAGGACAGCCGAATGAACAATAAGCCTGTGTTGAGCTCTTCTGTTAACCAGCCGAACACCCCGGCCAATGTGGTCGTATGGCTAAGTCTGTTGCTGATCACCGCCTGTAGCAGCACACCGGAAAGACCAGCGTGGCTGGATAGCGCCGAATCATCATATCCGGCCGTGACCCACCTGACAGCGACAGGCTCAGCCGATGATCGGCAAACTGCTGCAGACCGGGCGATCAGCAATCTGGCGAAGATATTCGAAGTGAACGTCCAGGAATCTTCGACAGACTTCAGCAGCGCCCAGGTCAATGCTGTTCAGGGTCAACAGCAGATTACCAACGAACAGAAAATCACCCGGGCAGTCAGCACCGAAACACGGCAGGTGCTGCAAGGCGCTCAGGTCGTCGAGTATTGGCAGAATGAGCAGGGACAGGTTCATGCTTTGGCGGTACTGGCCAAACAGCCTGCAGCGAATCGCTTCCGCCAGGCCATACTGGCGGCTGATGGTGAAATAAAGGATCTGATTGGCTATGCCAGTACCACGGCCAGCAATCCATTGTCCGCGCTCGGGGCCTTGAAGCGCGCTCGTTCCGCACAGATTCAGCGAGATCAGCTGAACCAGCGACTGATGATCGTCGCCGACGGTCGCGGCATCAAGAGTCAGCATGACCAGGCGTCAATGGATAGCCTCATTCGTAATGCGCTTGGCACCTTGCCCATAGCCGTAGAGGCCGAAGACCCATCGGTAAAGGCTGAGCTTCAGCGGGCCCTGACAAAACTTGGCGTGAAAACAGTGGCACAGTCGGACTATGTGCTGCGAGGTGCCGCTGACCTGGTACCGGTCAGCAAGCAGCAAGGCCTGTTCTGGTTGCGCGGCTCCTACGAGCTGATGCTGCAGCACAACGACACTGTTCTGGGTAAGCAACGCTGGCCGGTGAAAGTATCTGCAACCAACCAGGACCTGGTACAGCAGCGCGCACGGGATCAGCTCAATCAGAAGCTGCCTGGGTATCTGTTCGACCTGTTGTCGAGCGAGACGGAATAGCCTTAGCGCCTGTCATGCGTTCGTAACGCCAGGTTCATCCTGGCCCATTAGTTTGTCCTTGCACGAAATCATCCTGTATTTCATCTGAGGACAAATTGTGAATCAGCATCTAAGTGCAATAGTTTCTGTCGCGTGTCTGGCAGCGAGCGCCCAGGCCCTCGCCCACAAGAATCAGGCCCACAGCCATCTCCCATCTTCGAGTTCCGCTGCCGCGGAACTGGCGAAGGGCGTCGTTTTTGTGGACAAAAACCGGAACGGTACTCGCGATCAGGGTGAGCCTGGCATCAAGAGCGTAAGTGTTTCCAATGGGATTGACGTGGTACAGACGAATGGCCGCGGCGAGTATGAAATCAGTCTGGCACCCGAGTCAGTGCTATTCATTACCAAGCCCGCCAACTTCGATGTTCGGCTAGATGAGCACAACCTGCCCCAGAACTATTATCTCCACTACCCAGACGGCACGCCCGCTGTGGCGGACTGGCAGTACGACGTCATCGAGCCGACAGGCCCACTTCCGGCTTCCATCGACTTTGCGCTGACACCGTCGAAGGCGGAAGACCGTTTCAACGCCATGGCGTTCGCCGATCCCCAGGCCAAAACTGAAGAAGATCAGGATATGGTACGCGAGGATGTCGTGAACGAGCTCGTAGGCAATCCGTTCAACGCCCTGTTCGGAATCGTTGCGGGCGATGTGGTTGATGACACGCTCAGTCTGTACGAACGGCATAACCGGATGTTCGCGCAAATCGGTATTCCCATGTGGAATGTGCCTGGAAATCACGACATCAACTTCGAATCGCCCAATGACAAATATGCTAATCAGACATTCACCAAGCACTTTGGCCCCACCTATTACTCGTTCGACTACGGCCAGGTTCACGTAGTTGCGCTGGATAACGTGCAGTACAAGGGCAAGGACCAGGGTCGTTATGACAACACCATCTATCGCGGCTATATCTCCGAGGAGCAACTGCAGTGGCTCGAAAACGACCTGAAATTTGTAGCCAAAGATAAACTCATCCTGATTACGACCCACATCCCCCTCATCACCTACGCCCTTGATGGCAAAGGCGAGCGTTATGACATGGGCGATAATATCAACACGATCAACCTGGACAAGCTGATCGAGATACTCAAGCCCTTTGACAGGATCTACGCAATCGCAGGTCATGACACCAGCAACAGCTGGAAGGTCGAAATCGACCACACTCACGGCTGGTACGGCACGCCATGGATAGCACATACACTGGCAGAAGTCCGGGGCAATGGCTGGACGAAGGGCCCACGCGACGCACGGGATGTGCGTGCAGCAACGATGCAGGACGGCAACCCGAATGGCTACTACGTCCTTCGGTTCGATGGCACCAGGGTTCAACCACGCTTTATTCCATCGGGAGAGAAAGGAAATCTGCAGCCACGCATGAGAATAGTTCTGGATCCCTTGCTTGACGGCACGACCGACGCCAACGGCGAGATCGTCGCTATCAACAGAGGCAGGCTGAAGCCCGGCACCAAAGTGGTGGTAAACCTGTTTGATGGAGGCGAACGTGATGCAGTTGCGTTGTCATTAGACGACGGGCGACTGACACCAATGGTAAACGTGCTTCGCACAGATCCATTCATGGAGCGTCAGAGCGCCGAATTCGCGGACACCCCAGACTCATTTTCTTCGCCCGTGCCATCGTCCCACATCTGGGAATACGCACTACCGAACGATCTGGCTCCGGGACTTCATAAAGTCGTCGTGGTATCAAAGGATGAGTTTGGCCAAAAGGCGATGGACACATTCACCTTCGAATTGCTGGCCGACTAAGCCCTGTTCCGCGTTGGATACAGCGCCCGGTCGGCCAGGCTGACGAACCGGGCGTCGCACATGAGGGCTGGATCGACGATCGGGAATGACTCGCCTTCGTGGACAAACCCGGACAGGAGAACATCCTTCCAGAAGCCACAGCGGCTTGGCTGAAAGCCCTTGACGTCATCATCCTTGATGAAACCGCTGCTGCCAGCGGTTGGTGACCCACGAAGAGCTTTGCAAGTGCTTACTTCACCAAAGTTTGAAAGCGTGGATCAGACACAAGCTTGCTGATCAAACTTTGAACCGCGGGGGCGAAAGCCTGAGCAACCTGTTGACAGGCCTTATCGGCCACCCAATTGGTCGAGAACTCGTGGATGCTCTCGACTGTATAGCCTGACTCTTCCTTGGTAGAAACAGCTAGTCTCATTATCCATTTTCCCGCGCCGATACTGGAGTTGAAATCCAGCTCCTCAAGATGCCCGTTGATTACGAGCGGTGAGTTCGGATCGTAGACCCCAGCCAACTTAAGCTCATCGATGAATGCTTTCTCGATGTAAGATTCAAAGCTACTTTTATCAGCGGTCTCTACTGGTCCTGCTGCACGACAGCCAATTGAGCTTGAGCCCGGCTTGGATGATGTAAACGAGCTGACAGCGACTGGGTTAACTTGAGCAGCTCGTATTTGATCGACGTTGGCAACTGATGCTCCATATGGATTCACATTATATCCACAAGCGGATACCGCTATTGTCAGCAACACGGGAGCAAATAACCTCAATTTTTTACTAATCATCATAAATTTCCTACTAGTGACTGACTCAGAATTAATTTTATAACCCAGCCGATAATATGTACCTCTATTATCCGGGGCTAGAGCATTCAGAAGAGTAGTATAAATGGATTAGAGGCAGGACGTGGTCGGCGGACATCACATTTGACAATTGTTGACATTTCCATCTATTAAAGTCAGACCTCGCGAACACTGCGAGATTAAGACAGCGTGAGTTGAGAGTGCTTGCAGTTGGTCAATCGATACCACTTCGTTCCTACCCTAAATACCCACAGGCTTTTTACGTTCGTGAGACTCTGGCTGTAAATCAGCAAGCACTGGAATAAGACGCTCTGCAGCTATTTCGTCGAACGCTTGGTTCATGAGACGGTTTACAACCACTTTCCGGTCTTCGATAGGCATATGGTAGAGGGACAGCGCAGTCGTGCTATTCGCCTGATACACTAACGTTTTGACAACATTTGTGCCGGCCATGACCTCGATCTTCAGTATATGAGACTCATCGATATAGCCAGGAATAAGTAGCAATGTCGCTGCGGATAATGAAGTGCCAAGTATAGTGGCAAAATCCATTTCCTGGTCCCAAGCATAATCAATATTTAAGGTATAAGGCCAGTGCAGAAACTGAGTGTCTACCCGGCTGAAACGACCAGACGCAGCTACTGATTCAAAGATGTGGTTGACTGATTCACTTTCGGGGAATTGAACAGTCTTGGACCCATTCACGTTTAAGTTGATAGGCACGAAAAGCTGGTCCGGAGCTAGATTATGATGAATGGGAACCGACTTATGACTGGCACAACCAGCTATTCCAAGCACGACGACTACCACACCGATTCCAAACCAGGAGGCTTTTCCGTTCCCAAGGATGCTCATATCCACGCTCTTCAGAAAATAAAAACGCAGTATAATTCAATCAGAGATAGGTGGAGGCTGATCAGTAGCGATTTGACAATTGTTGACATTTACCATCGATCTTCAGGTGCTTCTCATTCTGTCGACACCTGACAGCTGGGGCCATTGGAATATGCGAATGCGGACACTGGTAACACGGCCGACTAAGCCCTGTTCCGCGTTGGATACAGCGCCCGGTCGGCCAGGCTGACGAACCGGGCGTCGCACATGAGGGCTGGATCGACGATCGGGACTGACTCGCCTTCGTGGACAAACCCGGACAGCAGAACATCCTTCCAGAAGCCACAGCGGCTTGGCTGAAAGCCCTCGACGTCATCATCCTTGATGGTGATCCGCTGCGGCGCGCTGCGGATAGCCAGACCAATCAGGGGCGCCTCTTCGCCTGCCTGCAACAGCAGTACATGGGCCAGGTTGTTGGCGTTTCGACCGACCTGAAAAACGGGCGCAAGCACACCCTGCCACTCCAGGACGTGCTTGCATGAAGGTGGTGCCAATGGAACCGGCAGCAGGGTGGCATCAGCCACATATTCTTTTAGAGATACATCCGCGAAGGCCACGTCGCGCCCTCCCCGGGCTCTAACCAGCCAGACGTTCAGCATTGCTGTGTTGCTCATCGCAGTAGCCTACCTTTTCGAAGAAGTTGATGATGCGATCTACGCTGATGACAGGCAGCCATTGGTTTTCATGCTTCAGAAGGCCGATCACGAGGGCGTAAGGGGGTAACATGAAAGACGGCAGCATCTGTAGCGTGCTTTCGCTACGCAGCTTGACCACTGAACTACAGCTCAGCGCAATGCCCATGGGGGACTCGTCCCCTGTCGATTTGAGGACAAGACAGTTCCTGTCCTGCGCCTGCACGCCCATCGCCGGCAACAGGCCGTCCTGCAGACTGTAGACCGGATAGAGCCCGCCTTCGTAGGCCAGCCCGGCAATGCCCGCTGTCTCGCCTACGTCCTCTACAGAGGCCATGAATCTGACTTCTGCAGCCGGTAAACAAAGGCGCTGACCAGCGCATTCGAGCAGGTAGTAGTGCCGCGGTTCGATTGTATTCATCGCAGAAACCTCTGAATCGTGTCGATCAGCGCATTCTCGTCATAGGGCTTGGTGGCGTAAGCGCTCACGCCCACTTTTTGCGCCAGCTGACGATGCTTCTCCTGGCTACGGGAGGTAAGCATGACGATAGGCAAATCGTTACCTGTCGGCTGCTGGCGAATGTGCCGAGTCAGTTCGAGGCCATCCATGCGCGGCATCTCCATATCTACCAGCATGAGATGGGCGGGGGCGACGCGCTGCTTCTCCATCGCATCGACGCCGTCGCTGGCGGTCTCCACCTCGAAGCCCATGTCCTGCAACAGTTGTTTCAAGGTGCTGCGGACGCTCAGCGAGTCATCCACCACGAGAATGCGCTGGCGTCGGATCTGTGGACCACTCGAAGGCGCAGCCATTCTCGACCTGCCACGCTCGGCCATACCCGACCGGTCAGCCGATGCGGTCAACAGCTCGTTCAGGTTCAGAATCGGCACCATCGAGCCATCGCCGAGAATCGTGAGCCCCAGCAGTCCGAACAACTGCGGTGCGAGCTTGCCTGGCGACCGTGCCACCAACTGCTCACCAGTGAGCAGGCGTTCTGCACCGACAGCCACCAGTTTGTCACCCAGCTCGAGCAGCAGCACAGGCTGTGTCTCGTCGGGCACCTGGTCCACGGCTTCTCCGTAGAGAACCTTCGCCAGACTGTAATACGGGCACAGCTCATTGCCGACCGACAGGAGCCATTGTCCCGACATTTCGCGCAGCAGGCCCTGCGCGGTTGGCAGCGCTTGCCGGATAGAGGCTGTCGGTAGTGCAAAGGTGCGCCCGCCCGCTTCGACCAGCAACATGTACTGGGTAATTTCCTTCACTGGAATCCGCAGCTGCCAGGCGCAGGTGTTTTCCTCGAGCTCACATCGAGCACTGCCGCCGAGCAGTTCGGCGGTATACTTCACCGCATCCAGACCGATACCGCGACCGGAAACCTGGGTCACTTCTTCCCGGGAACTGAACCCTGGCAACCAGAGCAGTTGAGCCAACTGTTCCGGGCTGGCACGTCCATGTCCTGCCGGCAACAGTCCCCTAGCCTCGGCACGGGATTGGATAGCGGCCAGATCCAGACCACCCCCATCGTCCTGCACGCGCACATCCAGAAAGCGGCCAGTCTGTTCGAACACGATCTCGACGCGGCCTTCAAGGGTCTTGCCGGCTTCCAGGCGACGCTCGGCCGACTCGATGCCGTGGTCCACGGCGTTTCTCAGCAGATGCATCAGAGGGCCGGCCAGCTGCTCGAGCAGCTCACGGTCGACCTTCAATGTTTCGCCTTCGATGACCAGACTGGCATGTTTGCCGGTCATGCGACTGGCCTGACGAACACAGCGCTGCAGCCTGCCTGTCAGCGTGCTCACCGGCACCCTCTGGCGCGCCAACAGGGTGTGCTGCAGCTGATCGATATGACGATGCTGCTGTCGCACGAGTGCATCCATCTGCAACAGTTGGCTCTGTAGTTTTCGATTCAACTCGCAGACGTCTGCCACGACTTCGAAATACTGATGAGTACTTCGATGCAGCTCGTCGTAACGGTCCATCTCGAGCGGGTCGAGACCATGTTCATCGATGCTTTCGTTGCGCTGCGGCCGTGCCTGACTGCGGCCCGTGACCAGCATTTCCAGCTCGGTACGGCGCTGACTGAGTCGGCGATCCTGATCGCTGATGCCACCACTGGTCAACTGCAGGCGCTTATGCAGCTCGCGGGCCTGGACATTGTTGATGCTCATTTCTTCGGTCAGTACCAACAGCTTTTCATACGCCGAATCGTCGTCCTCGCCCACCACCACAGGTACCGGCGCGTGGACTGCCTCAGGGTTGATGACTTCCAGCGCCTGGGCAGACTCTTTAACCAGATCAGCCGCCGGTTCATCGTCGGCTAGATGAGCAGCATCAACAGTCGCTTCAGGTTCGATACCATCCTGGATTTCACGCCAGTTGGTCAGGGCCTGCAACACAACCAGCCGGTTTACCGGCAACTCATCGCGCCCCAGCAGGTAATCCACCATGGCGCTTACACAGTCGGACGCTTCCATAAGCAGGTCCTGCAGTGCCGGGCTCGGGCGCAGGCCCTGCTCGTCCCACTCATCGAATACCGCTTCAAGGGCGTGGCTGAGGTTGGCTACGCCCTTGAGACCCAGCAGGTTTGCAGAGCCTTTCAGCGTGTGGCTTGCTCGCTGAGCCTGCCGCACCAGTTCAGAGCCCTCGCCTGCGCCACTGACCAACTGGCTGAGCGCCTGGTGCAGCGAGCGAGTCTGGGCAGGCGCGTCCTGCAGGAAGGCCTCCATAACCTCAAGACTGACCTCATCACTGACATCCAGTGCGACATCGACTTCGCAAAGCACCTGTGGGGTCTGCTCGCCCAGCTCTTCCTCAGGCAACTCAGGCGACATCAAGGCGCGCAATAGGTGCTGCGAACGCGCCGGTGCCAGGCTCTCGCTCCAGCGGCTGTCCTCCAGGTAATCCAGCAGCTTGAGGCAGGCTGTCTCGGGCGCACCGTCCATGAGGTACGGTCGCAGATTTGCCTGCCACAGTCCCAGCATGGCGATCGGTGCCTGCTCATGACCTTGTGAATGATGCGGTACGCGATCGGCCAGCAGGTCCATCATATCCTGCAGACCGTGCAGGCCAAGATAGCTGCAGCTCTCGCCCAGGTCTCTCAGCATGCGCGCGTAATCATCGGCCGACTCAGGCAGGCCGAGTAACAGTTCATCGAACTCCGTCTGGAGCGATTCGATTTCCTGCCACAAATCCTGCAGCGTCCGTTGGTGAGGCTCGCTCAGTGTTGATTCAGCCGACGCTTCAATGAATAAAGTCGGCGATTGTTGCGGCAGGTCCACAGGCGCCAAGCAATTTACATCCGCAGTATCGTCCTCACCCTCGAGGCTTTGCTCTGCGAGACTGTCACTCAGTTCGCAGAGCCAGCGCGCAAGTTCGAAAACTTCAGCGGCCGGCACGTCGCGTCCCGACAGCGCTGTCTGGCGAGCCAGGCATTGTGCACCGAGCTCTGGCATGCCGGCCATGTCCAACAGCATGGCGGCGTTATCGAGCACCGCCTCGACCACGTCCGCCGCCAGTGCGGGCGATTCACCCAATGCCTCCAGCAGCTCGCCGGTACTGGCCTGCATCACTTCCACTGCGGCGTCCAGCGACGCCTGACTCTGCGTACTCATTGCCTACCTCACTTGTGGCTGCGCTGACCTTGGAACTACCCGATCTTGCGTTCGTTCCGAGGGGCCAGTTCTTCCATGGTGCTGCCACGTGGGGCTTCCAGCCTTGTGACGGGGGCCGCTTCGGCCAGACTCAGACCCAGGTCCATGATGCCCAGATCAGGCAGCTGGAACAGACCGACGGTCTGCTGCAGCACACCTGAAGCCGCACGCAGGTGCTGCGTGTGTACAGACTGCCGTTTGAGCTCCTGTCCTGTTACGCGAGTGCTCT
>DEMD01000009.1:162704-555626 GCA_002354735.1 Gammaproteobacteria bacterium UBA2679
TTCAGCGCTTCCGCTTCCTGCGCCTGGAGGATGGAACTTTCGGCGATGCGCTGTACCGCAGCCACCAGCTCACGTGTGGTCTGCTGGGTTTCCTGCATCTGGGTACCAGCCTGTGCCGCTCGGCGAGAACCGTTGACAACCTGGGTAATACTGCCGTTCATGTTGCTTACCGCGTCCGCTGTTTCTGACTGGATGCTGCGAACCAGGGCGCTGATCTGTGATGTCGAACTGCGCGAGCTTTCCGCAAGACGTTGTACTTCGTCCGCAACGACCGCAAAACCACGTCCCGCATCACCAGCTGCAGCGGCCTGCATACTGGCATTCAGCGCCAGTACGTGGGTTCGTTCAGCGATACTATTGATGATGTCGATGATGCCGCTGATTTCCTGCGATCGCTCACTCAGTCGCTTGATGCGTTTTTCCGTTTCGCTGATCGCGTCACGGATTTCGTCCATGGACTCGATGGTGGTGCTTACTGCCTCCTGGGCCTTGTCCGTAGAGCCAGAAGCATTCTGCGCGATCACGTTACAGGCCTGGCCCCATTCAGCGATCTGGTTCATCTGCTGTGAAGCGGCTTCGAGTTTCTTGATGGCCTGCACAACCAGCAGACGTTCCTGGGCAGCAACGTTGGTCACCTTGCTGGTCTGCTCATCAACAAGGACACTGGACGCTTCGACCAGGTCACCGATCTGACGAACTTTCACAAGTGCTTCGGCCGTTTCCTTCGTTACCAGGTTGAGGGCGTCCGCAACCGGGCCAGTGATGTCCTCACGCACCTGCAGACGCGTTGTGAAATTTCGCTCGCTCAGCGAGGCTGAACCTTCCAGCAGTTCGATAACCGAATCGTTGAGGGCATCGTTTTCTTTCTCGATGCGAACCAGGGTCGCCACCTTGTCGTCCAGCAGCTGGTCGAGGGCAAGGCCAAGTTGTGCCAGCTCATCGCCGCCTTTGAGTTCGGTGCGGGCAGTGTAGTCGTCTTGCTGCACCCGGCTAACCGTGTCGGCGATCGTGGTGATAGGGCCTACGATTGAGCGGCGAATCATTGTACCCAGCGTGAGGGCGCCCATGAGGCTGAGGAGAATAATGATACTACCAGCATATAGGACGTTAGACAGGGTGCTCTCGGACTGCGCAAAGGCCTCTTCCGACTGCGCGTTCAAGCGCGCGGAATAGCTGGTGGCTGCTGTGAGGAAAGGGTCGATCAAGCTATTCAGGTCGTTCAGAATGAACAGCTCCAGTGCCGCCCTTGACTGGTTTGCGTCCAGCTGCTTGAAGACGTCGAAAGCCTCTCTAACGCCGGCAGATGTGGCGACCATCTGTCCCAGACTCTCGGCCCGGTCAGTATTGATGACACCCTCTTCCGCACCGAGCTGCTGCCACTGCTGGGCGAAGCTGGTACGGGCGTCTGTAACGCGTGTCTGAGCTTCAGACCAGGTCATGACACCCGAGTTCAGGTTGTTCAGGGTGGCCACGAAGTTCTTCTGCAGCCCACTGATCAACTGGGTCAACTGCGTGGTCTCAGTCACTTTGCCGTGCAGGTTCTGGGATGAATCCCGTGCAAGGTTCAGTGCGACGAAAGCCAGTATCGCTGTAATCAGCAGCGCGCCGGTCATGACACCGATCAAGGTCATGAGACGTTGACCGATCATGAGCCGGGACAAAGACTGTCCCGGCATTTTCAAAGCAGGCATTCTGATGTTCATGTGAACCTCCCGGTTCGATTCCGCAAGTCTTGAATATGAGTGCTAATGTTCAGTGCGTTCTACAGCATGCGAGACCAGAGACCGGCATCCATTGGCTGGAAGGCCTTGTCCTGGAAGTAGGTCACGCTGACGAGATCCGAGGCCTGGTTATCGCCAGTGAGATCCATCAGCAGACCGCCGAGATCGAACTGGCTATTGCGGGCTTCCTGAACAAACTTCGCGCGGGTGATGTCGCCTTCGACCCGATTCATGATGGCCAGGAACAGCTTGCCAACGATGTAGCCTTCAAGGCTGACGTAGTTGTATTGAGCGCCCAGGGCTTTGCGGGCGTCGTTCAGGATTGGCAGATCGGCGTCCAGTGGGGGGACCACCTGCGTCACGATGACGCGATCACTCACGCCGAACTGGTCCAGGGTTTCACCAAGGTTCTCCGTGCCGGTGAACGACACGGCGCTGATAAGCCAGTTATCGCCCTTGCCGCGAGCATAGGCGGCGAAGCGTCCTATTGCAGGATAGGCACCAACCGTGACCACCAGGCGACACTTTGACTCGTTAGCGGTTTCCCACTTCTTCAACGACTGGTAGCCGTCGCTCGAGCTCAGCGTATTGCGTTCATAAACGCCTACCGGTCCAATGCCGTTGCGCGATGGTGCATCCCCGCTCTGAGCGAGAATATCATCCAGCTTTTCTATGATCTTGCCGGTGCCAGGCTGGCTGCGCAGTGCCCGCTTGATGCCTTCTACACCGGCCATACCGTAGGCGTCGTTCTGGACATAGGCACAGACTTCGGCGGGCCTGAGGCCGGCCTGAATGGCGCTGTCGATAACGGCTGCCGTCTCCTGGATATAACTGGCGCGGTAGTTGATTACACCCTCCTTGCCGGTGCGTAGCAGGCCAGCACCGGTAAAGAAGCCAAAGGCCGGTACATTGTATTCATCCAGAATCGGCAGAGCCTGCTGGGCAGTAGGGGTACCCACATTACCCACCATCGCGAAAACACCCTGATCAAGGAGCTTTCGCGTCTGGCGGACAGTGAGTTCCGGCGAATAGGAGTCGTTCAGGGTGACAAACTCGATGCGCTTGCCCTGCACCCGCTCGCCACTAAAGGCAGCTTCGATACCGGCACGCATGCCGAGACCGAGTCCCCTGGAATGGCCCTCGAGATCCATGACGCCGCCCACACGAATCCAGTCCGGATTAATACCTGGCTCGGCAGCACTGACTGTGGTCGCACCGAGCCCAATGAGCAGACTGCCCATCATGCTGACGACGAAAGGGATCTTCCTTTGATGTTGATTCAACTTTGCTCTCATAACTTGTCTGTCTTTCGACAGCCTCCACTGTGACCTGCCCGTCATTTTTCGTGCTGTGGGGGCTATCCTCAGGCAAAAGGGCGCCCCTTCGGACCGACTGAAGGTCTGTCCGTCTATAAAAGTCATTTCGGATTTTCTAATCTGTCAGGCCAGCTGACTGCTGGCCCTAAATCAGGCTACGCATGAACTGCGTGAGGTCCCATTCGCACCATAGCCCCTCCTCTTGATAGATTCGCCCCACACATCCTTCGAGACGGGATGGCAGCGGCGGGGGTTGTTGCAGGCGGTGGTCGTCGCTCAGCCTAACTTTCTTTGGTAGCTGACTGATGGCGACGGCAAAGGCATCGCTGCCCTGCCCCAGCAGGAGAACGTAAGGCACTGAAGTGTGACTGGCCGGTGCCGCCGCATTGCCAAACAACGCGTCCAATTCGATCACTGGGATTACTTGACCCCGGGCATTGAGAAAACCCGAAAGCCACTGCGGTCCGTAAGGCACGGTGCAGATGCTGGGTGCTTCAATGAGTTCCTTCGGGTAAGACTCCGGAATGAGCAGACTGAGACCCTGTGTCAGGGTTACGGCAAAGCTTTCACGCCATGCTTGCTTCGGTTTCACCGAACTGCTCTGCGATTGCGCCGACTGCAGCCGCGCAAAGGCTTCGGAAGGTTTGAGTAGCGGCTGTCGTTGCGATGTTCTGGCTAGAGTGCTCATGACTGCTTCCTTCCCCTCGCTGCCAGCTATCAGGCGTAGTGACGCAACTGGGTGAGTATCTCTTCAGCCTGATAAGGCTTCGAAATGAGACCCTTTGCACCCTGGCGACTGGCCCAGAGATGGTCCGCCTTCTGATTCTTGCTCGATACAAAGACTATGGGGATACCGGCCAGCGCGGGATCTCGGCTCATCTCGCGGCAGGCACTGAAACCGTCCATACCCTGCATAATGATGTCCAGCAGGATGAGGCTCGGCTTTTCGCTCTTCGCCCGCTCGATGGCTTCCTGTCCTGACTTTGCGGTGATCGCGGTATATGAAGCGCCGCTCACGATCTGCTCCAGATGCTTCAAATCTGCTTCGCTGTCGTCGACTATCAGAATTTTCTTACCCATACATCACCTCAATGAAGTAAACAGGGAGCGGGATGCCCCCACACCACAACTCAGGACACATTACCGATAGGCCGTCATCCCAGTTGCAAAACCTGTATGCTCCCGGACAGGCGCCTGCGGCAGGTACTCGCGCACCGCCTTCAGCAACTCCTTGTCCTGCGGAGGCTTCGTGATATAGCCATCGCAACTCGACATCTTGGCCTTTACCCGGTTCAAGGCAGAAGACTTACCGGTCAGCATCACGACCTTGGTGTTGGCATTGATATGCTTGATCAGGCGGCAGGCACGATAGCCATCCATTCCAGGCATCATGACGTCCATGAATACCAGGTCGTAGTTGTGACGGTTGGCGAGCGAAACACCCTGGCCGCCGTCTGAGGCGATATCGATACTGGTGTCGGGCGAAATGAGTGCGTGCAGTTTCTGGGTCATGAAGGTGCACACCGGAGCGCTGTCGTCGACAACGAGAATGCGCGACTGCTTATCGACCTGCACACTTGTGCTGGATTTGTCTGCACTGATGGAGTTCAGCGCTTCAGAGAGGCGACGGAAGACAAGGGGGCGTTGCAGACTGATGCTGTTTGGCAAGCATCTGTTCTTGTGCGCGCTGATGGAAATGATTGAAGCACCGCTATCGACCAATCCCATTCGCTCGCACGCTTCGTGGGCATCTGGGCGGTCGAGGTCGATCAACATGATCTGACCGCCGGTGCGACCCGCTTTGGGCGCCAGTTCAAGGTGGCCGAACCACTCCACACTGAGACTAAGCAGATTGCGGATCAGCAGTAGATCCCTCTCAGTCAAACCCCAATGAGAAACTAATATCTTAGCCATTGCACTCGTCCCAACATAAGGTCTCGTGTTTACCGTCCGGCTCTACATGCCAATGAATCGTTTAAGCGCGGCTGGTTACTGATTTCAGTGTAGGTAAGACAGAGGCAATAGAACAAAAAATATCGCGTATTAAATAGTAAGCTCAATGTAACCAGCTATACCCGTATATTTCTCATTGTGTTGTAGGACAATATAACAGCGGATAAAACCATTGTTATCATTGAGTTGACAGCATCAGTAAAAATTCAGCCGAACAAAATATATTGTATTATGTGACAGGCTTCTCAATATTTATTTTTCATAATTAACGATGCAAAACCACCGAATTTATTTAATAAGAGCATTGATCATTTAATTAATAAGAGCAACGCTCATATACGCCAATGAGCAATGCTCACGTTCTTATAAGAGCAACGCTCATTTAAAATAAGCAAACCGATCAGAGACTTTTGGGCTTAGAACTTAATCGCGTAGCAGCGAGCGCCAGGCCGACTCCGCGAAGGCATCCCGAGGCGGTCGCGCAGTCACAAGCGGAGATGAGGTGGATTGGAGCACGGCGGGAGAGAAGGTCGTTCTGGTTGACGTGTTCGATACGGAGAATCAAAAAGTGTTCACCGCAGAAATCACAATGAACGTTAAGTTCGGCTAGTGCTGCAGCGCTCTGGGCCGACCTCTGAAGCTCGACCCAGAGATCACTACCACTCCCTAACGATGGTCGACTTGCGACGTAAAACCCGCCTCATCCCGGATCCCGATTCTGTTGCCGTCAGGATCACTGATATTGATCGTTCGACCCCACGCATTTTCGGTTATCGAGGCTTCAATGCCCCAAGCTAGCAGTTCTGCAAGAGCCGCCTCGATGTCGCGGACGTTGAAGCGCAACTTGAAGCTGCTTTCTATTGCCGATTTGACGCCTGACTTTGCTTTACCACCTTGCTCTACCATCAGATAGCCGTTGCCGTATTCAAAGCAGGTTAGCTGGACGCCATCATCAGTTCTGTCGAAGAGGACCGGCAGGCCGAACAGATCGCGGAAAAATGTCACGCATGCAGGATAGTTCTCGGTATTCAGGATAATGCCGTGACGGGCGACGTTGGTGATCATTAGATTCCTCCCGGGTTTTCTCAATCTGGCCGTTCATCAGACTGATATTAGGCCGGCCAGCATACCGCCCCAAGCAATCCCAAGACTATAGTGAATCAGGGATTGAAAGCCGAGAGATTCACGCGCTTGCTGCTTTTACAAAGGAAGGATTTAACAGCGAAATGGGGTGGAACCCGTCAACCCGCCCACCCCATGCAAGGCGCTGTCTACTGCTCCGTTTGCGCTGGATTCATGATGTAAGCAGCCATGAACTCCCCGAACGGATTTGCAGTCGAGCGGACCGTAATTCCGGTAGGTGATGGTAAGCCGTTTGGATATGTGGTCACTTCGGCAGTGTCTTTAGTTTCGCCCGACGCAAAAAAAAGCCCGGCAAGGCCGGGCGTAGAATACTGAGGGAGACTACATTTCGATCATGGAAAACAGCTGGTTATTACCGCCGTTCGACCGGTACTGCTGAACGGCAGCACGGTTTTCCGAGTTATTGCCCCGGATATCGAGATACTTGGAGCTGCGCTTGTTGATGATGCTCACACGAGTGCCGACCTTCTGAAACTTCCAGAGCTGGCTGCTGTCGTTGGTATTGCATTGGACCTGAACCAAACGAGCGCGGTCAGATGTGCTGTTACCGTCGATAGACAGGCACATACCAGAATGCTTAGCCTTCAGGCTTGTGTAATCACCTACACTAGCTGCAGTGAA
This sequence comes from Gammaproteobacteria bacterium UBA2679, assembly GCA_002354735.1. GTDB lineage: Bacteria > Pseudomonadota > Gammaproteobacteria > Pseudomonadales > Oleiphilaceae > Allohahella. Next base: position 169,459 of record DEMD01000009.1, read on the forward strand.
TTGTTGGTTCGCTGCGCCGTGACAGCTCCACTGAGCCAGCGTCGCGCCAGCTGTTCTCTTGATGCCGCTAACGTCTACACACTTGCCGCTATGCGCAGCCTTGAAACTGTAGGTTTTCCCCGACACAGCCGTTCGAGTGGTCGTGGTGGTGGTCGTGGTCGGCGCCTTAGCTACCGGCGCTGTTGCAGCGGCTGTTCTGAATGCAGCCACTTCATCTCGCACATTGTTCAATGCACGCGCAGCATCGGCCTGAGCAGACTTGCCAGCGGGAACGCCACAGGGCTTGCCGTTGCATGACACGTTAGGATTAGAGAACTTGCCCATGCGGCTGGTGGAGTACACGTGAGCGTAGGCCATTATCGTACTGAACGAGTAGTTCTCACCATGTCCCAGGCCGTACGCATAGCGGTATCCGCTTGTGTTGCCCTGCTTGCGCGAGTGATTCAAGCCCATATTGTGACCAAGCTCGTGAGCCATGGTCATAGGTCCGCATTGCGGTCCGGCCATACTGTAGGCGTAATCTTTCAAAACACTGATGTACCCAATGCCACAACTGGCTTTCGGACTAACCATGACAACAAAATCGGCGCCGTATTTATCACGCTCTGCACGGATATCTGCATTCTTTTGCAAGCTTCGCAGCGCAGTTGACATATCAGATGAAGACTCTTCATGCGGCAAGGTCGCTGCAAGACGGAGCTGGATATCAATTTTCGAATTCGAGTAATAGCCGTTGATCTGCTTGACCCAGCTTTGCATGGCCACGGCTGGCTCTCCACCCAATTTTTTCTTGGCGGCGTTATCGTACAGAACAAGCACATCGACAGTCGCAGCACTTGCCGCTGCTGATGCAAGCATGCTGCTCGCACACGCAGCCGAAACTACAATCTTCCTCAATCGCGTCATTGTTTTCTGGCTGGGTGCTTTGGCGGTAATCTGAATCATTTACTGAACTCCACTACTACTGCAGGGCGCGGCTGATTGGCGAAAAAACAGCCTCATAACAATCCCCAAAATGAATGTATTGCGAGTGCTCTCATTCGGCACTTCGATCGTGACAACAGTCGATGCCCGAGAGGAGCAACGATGTAACCTTGTCGAATACTAGACTGATTTGGCGACGGAAGACTGACGTGAGTTTGCAGGTTTTCAAAAGGCTACATTTCTATGCCTGATGAAACGGAAAGCGAACAAAGCTTGGTGGTAAACGAATGGATATCAGTGATGCGATCGGCGTCAGACGATTGCTCGACGAAAGGCCGCCATGAGCCGCCCGTCAATTACAGTGAGTCCAAGCCCAATGAACGCAAATGCCAAAAAGATGTCTGGAGGTGAGTGGCTCGTCAAGAATAGTGGTGCCCAGCAAGGTCGCGCTGATGGGGATGAGGAAGGTTACGAGCAGCAGGTTGGTTGCGCCAGCGGTCGCCAGAATCCTGAAATAGAGAACGTAAGCAAGCGCCGTAGACAGCAATGCCAGACCGACAACCGCACCCCACACTTCGACGCCTGGGGCAGGAAGCGTCCAAGGCTGCTCGATGATGAGTGCAAAGGGTAGCAGCACCAAGGCCGAAGCTGTGACCTGGCCAGCGGCCGTGACCAGAGGCGAGCTTCCCAGGCTCCGAAAGCGGCGGCCGTAGATGCCTGCAAACGCATATGACATCGCTGCCCCGAGCACTGCAAACTGGGCAAGTGTGTTGGCACCCAGGCCTTGAAGCGTACCAGGACCAACGATGTATACGACACCTGCAAGACCGAATACGACACCAACCAGCCGCGCGCCAGTCATCTTTTCGTCGCTTGTCAGAAAATGGGCGGCAACAACGGTGAAAAATGGCGTGGAAGCATTGAGTATGGCAGCCAGACCGCTGGCGATATGCGTCTGCCCCCAGACAATCAGGGTGAAAGGCACAATATTATTGAGACAGCCCATGCCGAGAAAAGCGAGCCATAATCTACGATCGAGCCCAATGCGCGCTCCCGTTGCGATAACTATCAGATTGAGCACTATTGCAGCCAGTCCGACCCGAAACGCAACGATCGTTAGCGGGCCGAAGGCATCAATGGCCACTTCAACGAAGAAGAACGATCCGCCCCAGAGAACAGAGAGCGCTATCAGCAAACTCCATTCGACGAGTCCCATCGAACGATTGATGGCAGGCATACGGGTTCCTTATTTTGCAGTGTCATGGCACCCAATGTAGCAAGCCATGTCGACCAATAGCATTCCGCTTCGTGTCGTTATACTGAGAAACTGACGGTGCGCCAGCGCGTTGCGTGGATATATAAGCGCAGTGCAAGCAATGGGGCCCGTCGTCTCAGCCATCTCGCGTGCAAGCTGCACGAGCGGCTGAGACGACTTCGAAAACGCTGGAGGATATCGGGCGTCTCGCGCGTCATGGCCAGTCGCTCGATTCTGCGCAGCCCCTTTAGTCCCGCCTTGATTTCTGCGGGGTCCATACGACAAAAGCCCTGATACAGGTCGACAGTAGACTTGACGTCATGCTCTGGCGGGAGGCCACCAAGATATGCGTGCTGGAGCCGGCCTGGAACGGTAAGACTGAGTATGCGGCCCTTGTCACCGCGGCTGCCAGTCACTGACTTGGTATGAACGCGATAATCCACAAGACAATCGGGAATATTATCGACAAGGAAGCCGGCACTCACGAGGCGCGCCCACAGATCGCTGTCCTGGGCCGTCCAGTAGGCCGGATCGTAGCCACCAACCGACAACACCGCGCTTCTTCTGAACATGACGCCCGGATGAAGCAGAGAATTCATGAACATCATCTGAAACGCCAGCCAGTCTGGGCCCTGTTCAGGAATTCTGGTCTGAAGCGGCTGACCGTTCTCGTCAATCCTGCGCCAGCCACAAGAGAGCGCGGCGAGATCAGATCGCGTTTGCATTGCCGAAAGTTGAATCAAAAGTCGATCGGCGACGTAGAGATCATCTGCATCAGCCCTGGCGATGAATTCCGCGCTGCAGTGCTCGATGCCAAGATTCAAGGCAGAAGCCAGACCCTCCGATGTCGCGCGCCTGACACACACCGCACATCGTCCGTCGAGGCTATTCTGCTCACGAACAAAGTCTTCGAGCAATGAGGGGCTATCGTCAGTACTGCCGTCGTCCACAATGACGAATTGGACGCCATCTCCAGGCGTTTCAAGCGCGGCAAGACTGGCGAGTGTGGTTGGGAGAAAGCGCGCGCCGTTGTGCACCGCCATCAATACGCTCACCGAGACCACTGCATCAGGTCCGGGTGTTGAAGTCGGCATCTGGTAAACCCTTTGACAGATAGGTGAATCCGTATCGGGCTATCCAGCCCGACCAGCATTATGCATAATACGGTCCGATTTTGAACGGATGTCGGCATTAATTATTGAATTCCGCAATCGCGCGCTGAAGGGCATCACCAGACGTTTCAGATGGCGCTCCTCGATGTCCAGGCACCCGGGAATTCGCAAGCAAGATAGATCAGAGTCTCATAATGTATATATTGAACGTCATCAAAACCATCTTGTCAGTGCTCGATAGCAAGATGCAAAGAAACTGTATCGCGCTACAATTTGTATTTCTAGTCGCCGCTTTTTTCGAAGTTATTGGAATAGCGAGTATAGGACCCTTCATCGCGATCCTTTCGAATCCAGACATCATCCGCTCCAACGACATACTTTCTGCGATCTACGTGCAATTGGGCTTTGAGAGCGATCTTCAATTCATCATGGCTGCTGCCCTTGGATCACTCATTATGATCCTGCTGTCGAACGCCGTCGCGGCCATCACCATGTGGCTGACCTTCCGTTTTTCGGTAGCGCTCGGCAGCAGCCTTCAGCAGAAGATCTACCGTAACTTCCTGCACAAAGACTATCTCTTTCACAAGACCGGGAACTACAACAAGCGGATCGCCGTGGTGTCTTCGCAGGTGCCCAGGTTCGTCTACATGCTTTTTCAGCCCTTCCTGGTACTGACGAGTCAGTTGTTTATCGCAACGATCATCCTTGTGGGCCTGCTGATTCTCAATCCACTCCTAGCGCTCGTAGCTGGCAGCATCATTGGCGGCTCATACCTACTCACCTACATTTTTATCCGCAAGAAGCTCGCTTACCATGGCGAAATCATCTCGGAGAGAAACACTCAGGTACAGAGCATTCTGTCGGAGTCCTTCATCGGGATAAAGGACGTCAAGCTGGATGCGATTGAAAACAGGTACATCGAACGTTATAACTCGGTCAATGTCAGAGGTCTGAAATCTCAGTCCTTTATTGCGCTTTCAGGCTCACTACCACGATTCATCATTGAATCCATTTCATTCGGCGCGATTCTGGTGCTCGCTCTCGTATTGCTCACCACTCAGGATGACATACGCTCAGTCGTGCCGATTCTCAGCATCTACGCGCTGGCAGGCTACAAGCTGTTGCCCACGATGCAGCAGATCTACAAATCCGTCTCCAGCCTCAGCGGCCACGGCTCAGTGGCCGGTATCGTCAAGAGCAGTCTGGATGCTGCGCCTGCGGAGCCGCCAGCGCACGCCAGGCAACTAAAGCCAATCAGAATTGACGAGGTCAAGCTGTCCAATGCCAATTTTATCTACAATGCTGAGAGCGCGCCTGCGATCAATAATGTTTCGCTCACCTTGCGCCGCGGTGAAATCTATTCGCTTGTAGGCCACTCCGGCTCAGGCAAGTCCACGCTCGCCGATGTCATTCTTGGCTTGCTCAAGCCCCATTCCGGAGAACTGCTGGTTAACGGTACCCCACTGCGAAGCGAGGACCTGGTGTCGTTTCGCAAGCGAGTCGGGTACGTGGCCCAAACCATATTCATCCTCGACGACAATGTGGTGAACAATGTTGCTTTCGGTGTACCCGAAAACGAAATTGACATGGAGCGCGTAAAGCAGGCACTCACCCTGGCCAATGCCGATGAATTCGTCGAATCGCTTCCGAAGGGCATCTACTCGGATCTTGGCCAGGATGGAAAGTTATTGAGCGGCGGTCAGCGTCAGCGAATTGGCATCGCCAGAGCCTTGTATAAGCAGACCGATCTGTTGGTGCTGGACGAACCAACGAGTGCCCTGGACATGGAATCTGAGCACAAGCTGATGATGACACTCCACTCGCTCAAGAAGGATCTGATCATACTGGTTATCTCTCACCGACCAGCCTCTATCAAGATGTCCGACCAGATCATATTGATGGCAGCCGGCGAACTTGAAGATGTGGGACCCTACAAGGAACTGGTGGAAAGAAACGACCATTTCAGGGATATGATGGCTCGCTCCACCACAGAATAGTGGACCTCTCAAAAACCGAGGACAAACGTGACAAACCCGAAAGCACAGACAAGCAAGCTGCGGCGAACCATCGAGGACACGCTGCTCAGGATAATCAGAGCAAGTATCGCAAGCGGCGTTCCCGCAGCCTGGTTCGGGTATCGAGGGATACGCCGCGAAACGGTGCAGGCGTATTTCGACAGGCAGGCTGGGTCATCGAGCGCTGGGAAGTACGAGATAATTCATCCACGGAGTCAGGCCGCCAACCCCCTCCCCGCAAATATCGCCTCACGGGATCAGCTGCCCGATGACCGGGGCTGGTGGGGCTATTCCTTCCGCGATGTACCAGAGCGCATCAGTGACGAAACCTACATTGCCACGGTTCCAGACTGCCTCATCACCTGGTATCGAGACCCCGATAAGAAGAACGATTTCTACCCGGCAATACTAAATAAGGACTCACGTGCTTTCGATATGCGTGAGCTTCGGTTCCGGCCTTTACACGCCATCACGCTTCGAAAGTCACCAAAGCCAGTTCGGCTCAAGAAGGCCACATGGTTTATTGAGCGCGTGTATCACAATCATTCTCACTGGCTGACAGCCCATTTGCCAAGGCTGCTGCTGCTGCGTGAGCAGGGCCTGCTCGGCGAGCTTATCCTGCCCCCCGAAAGAACAGCTTCTCTCGATGGCTCGCTTCGTATGCTTGGCTTGAATCCCGACGACTTTCAGACCTACGATCCGTCGCGGCCGCTTTTCGTTGAAGAGCTCACCATACTCGGCACAGACAGGTTTCGGCCTGAACTCCTTCAAATGATACCCGAGGCTTTCGGTGTGAACGAAGGCGCGCCGCCGAAGCGGAAGGTCTTTATCAGCCGTCTGCAGGCGACCCGTCGGCGCCTGGTGAACGAAGACGAAGTGTGGGCCGTGTTGGAGCCGCTGGGTTTCGAGCGAGTGTTGATGGAGAACCTGTCCTTCGAGGATCAGGTCAATCTCATGCGCGAAACCGCCGTACTTGCAGCACCCCATGGTGCGGGACTGACCAATATGGTTTTCTGTCAAAAAGGCACCGATATCGTTGAGATAGCCGACCTGAGTTTTCCGAACCCGAACTTTTACGCTGTGGCCGCTGCCATGGGGCATCGATACTGGCTGATCCCCGCAACATCGATTGGCGACATGCATCCTCTGGAGAAGGACCTCAAGGTCGATCCTGCGCTGGTCAGCAGCACCCTGGCACAAATGGAAAGCAACTGAGATTGTTTTTTCGCGCCGAACATTCTCAAGGAGGCAATCGTTTATGGAGCTGACATCAACGCCCTTGCGAAGCGTCATAGCTAGTGCAACGGACCGTCTATATGCCCTGATGAAACGCAAACCCGATTTTCTGATAGTTGGCACTCAAAAGGGAGGCACCACATCCCTCCATGCCTATCTGAAGGCCCATCCGCAAGTCGTGGCTTCAGCGGGGCCAAAGGAACTCCATTTTTTCAATATGTATTACGAAAAGGGCTTGGCCTGGTACCTCTCGCATTTTCCATGGCGCTTCCAGGAACGGGGGAAACTTACGTTCGAAGCAACCCCTGATTACATAAGCCACGACCCGGTGCCGCAGCGGATCAGCAAAGACCTTGGACAGCCGAAGCTTATTCTCACCCTGCGTGAACCCGCCGAGCGTGCTTATTCTGCCTGGAAAATGTGGCACAGCTTCCTCGACGATCGAAAGAAAATGAAGAAGGCAGACAAACGCAGTTTTGCAAGCGCCGTGAGGGAAGAACTAGCTTCAACCGATCACCAGCGCGATCTGCATTTCCACTATATTTCCATGGGCTTGTACGCGGACCACATCGAGCATTTCCTGCAGTATTCCAATGAAACGAACCTCCTTATGCTGGACTACCAGGAAATGGGTCGCGACCTGAATGGGTATCTCAAGAAGATCTGCGACTTTCTCGGCATCGATGAATTTTCTCGCGCAGAGTGTGACCGGCTGGGTAAAGTCCGTCATTGGGCTGGTAGCAAGCGACCTCGTACGGAAGAAGAAAAAGCGACGCTTGCCGAACTCAGAGCTTATTACGCACCGCATAACGAAAAACTGTTCAGCTTGCTTGGACGCCGGTTTGACTGGGAAGCAGCATGAGGCGCGGAGAGTTGCGCGTAGGCGTCGTCATACCCTGCTTCAATGCAGAGCGTTATCTTGCACAGACCATCAGCTCGGTGCTGATTCAGAGCTACGCCGCCGCCGAAATAGTTATTATCGATGACGGCTCCACAGATGGCAGCCTGACGATCGCGCGTCAGTATGAGGCAGCCTTCCCAGAGGTCGTCCGGGTGTACGCCGAACGCTTCGGCAACGCGCCGCGAGCCCGGAACGTTGGCGCGGCACGCACAGATGCTCATGCTTTAATGTTTCTGGACGCCGATGACGTCTTGGCACCTGACGCGCTTGAAGCGCTGCAGTCTGCGCTTTCGGCGAATCCCGCTGCGATAGCAGCCTGCCCCTGGCGGCGTATCGAACTTCAGGACGGCAAATGGTCGAGTCTTCCCGCTACCTGCGCGCCACGTAGGGCTGATCAGGATGCGCTCAGCGCTTGGCTCACTGGCTGGTACTACCCGCCCTGCGCCGTGCTCTGGTCACGTGAAGCGTTCACCGAAACAGGCGGCTGGGACGAGGAGGTCACCTCAAACCAGGACGGTGATCTGGTCATGCGTGCGCTGGTGAGTGGGACCACCTTGGTGGAAACTGAAGCTGGCACCGCGTATTACCGCAAGTTGCCTGAAGGTGAAACCTCATTAAGCGGCAAGCGCTTCAGCTTCGATGGGTTACAGGGTCGCTTGAAAGTCATTGAGAAGATTGCCCGTCTGCTCGAGGAAGCCGGCGCTATCGCACCATATCGCAAGTCGATCAGCCAGGCCTTTGCATCGCTTTCAGCGAGCGCAGCAGACAGCTACGGCGGGCTTTCGCACTATGCCAGGATGAAGAGCAGAGAGTACGCACCATCGCTCTGGCAGCGTGCACTTGCACGTGCCACCCGTAGCGGTAACACTCTACAGACTAGGCCGACAGCTCCCCCGCCACGGAATCAATTCGAGGAAATCAGCTTCGGCCTCGATCATGCCAAACAGGTTCTGAGCTCACCCGTTTCCGCTTCAGACCCGGTCTTAGGCGTGGCAGCCGTCGAGAAGTCACCTAAGGTGAGCGTCATTATTCCTGTGTATAACCGGGCGCATCTCCTCCACCGAACATTGGCAGGTGTGCTGCAACAAACTTTCGATGACTTTGAAGTGCTCGTGGTCGACGACTGCTCCAAGGATGACCCAGCCTCGGTCGTTGCGGCGTTACAGGACACTCGCCTGCGCTATCTGCGCCAACCAGAAAACAAGGGCGTAGCCGCCGCGCGCAACCGCGGACTTCGCGAGGCTCGCGCGCCCCTCGTCGCTTTTCTCGACGACGACGATGAGTGGTTCCCCGAAAAGCTGGATCTTCAGGTCAACTTGTTCAAGGCACTTCCGCAGGACGTCGGCCTGGTGTACACGGGCACTGAAACGGTGTCAGATGACGGCAGACCTATAGTGGATATGCCCTCTGCACATGGTGACCTGTACCTGGAGTTGCTGGTGCGAAATATCCTGCACGGCGCACCGGCCAGCGCCATGATGCGACGCAACGCGATCACCAATGTTGGTTTCTTTGATGAGACCCTGCCTGCAATCGAAGACTACGATTACTGGCTAAGGGTGTGCCGTTGCTACAGAATCGGGTGCATCAGCACACCCCTCGTCCGTTACAACGACCTTCGCGGCCCGTCGGAAGGCCAGCAGAATCAGGAACGGCGCTCACTCAACATCCAGGCAAACCTCGCGGCCAGAAACCAGTTCTACCAAAAGCACGGCTCGCAGATGCGCAAGGCAGGCGTTGCCCATCTCTTCCTGATCGACACAGCTAAACGTGGCCTGGTGGATGGATGGAATGACAGACGCGCCGCACGACGCCTGTCGCTAAAAGCACTCACCTTGGCGCCGACATCACGCGTCGTTCACCAGATGTTGCTGCGATCCTTCGGTATTCTGAAGCTGCTACGAATGCTGAAGGTGCGACCACCTGTGAATACGAGCGTTGCAGGTCCTGCTCAAACGGAGAAGTAAACAGTTGGAAGTATCAGAGCAGTGCAAGTCGAGAAAGTCGGGCGCACTCAAAAGGGTGTTTGTATCGCCTGGACACAACGACCCCTCCGAGCCCGTGTATGGCCTGGCCAGGGAGCTGAGAAACCTGGGGATCAAGGTCTATCCGCCAGACCAGTCAATGACGGACGATCCCCTGAAATGGCTGAAGTTTTCGTTACAGAGCCAGGCGCTCGTGTTCAACCGCTACGACAACGGTAACGGCCTTTACCTGCAACGCCAACTGTACCGGGCGAAAATGTGTGGCTGCATTACGGTTCGATGGTGGGTGGGTACGGATGTCCTGAACTGTCTTGAGTCCGAAGCAACACGGCAGGTCGCGCGGGCGGTAGATCGGGCCGTGGATCTCAACATCGCGGTGTCGCCTCACCTGGTCACAGAGCTGCAGGAAATCGGAATCCAGGCGGAATACGTGCCATCCTTTTGCGATTTCAGTGCACTCGGCGCCCATACAACCTCACCTTTCCCAAAAGGCGTGTTAAGCTACTTGCCAACGCATCGGAGAACCTTCTACGGCGAGAAATACCTGATTGCCGCTATCGAGGCGCATCCGGATCTTCAGTTCTTCGTCATTGCTGACGAGTCCCACGCTCTGGCCCACTACCCCAATGTGACCAGCCTCGGGTGGGTCGACGACCTTCAGGATATCTGGTCACGAGTGGGCATGTTGCTACGGGTTACCGAGCACGATGGTATGCCGCGCATGGTGTTGGAGGCGCTGGCTCGAAGCCGCTACGTAATCTATTCTGAGGTCTTTGAGGGCTGCTGGTATGCGGACTCGACTGAACGGGTGCTTGCTCATCTCAATACCTTCAAGGCACTGGATCAGCCAAACGAGGATGGCCCCGCGATAGTGAGTTTTTCGAAAGCGGCAAGCGCCCTCTTCGTGAGCAAAATCGAAGTAGCCCTCGAAAATGCCTGGTCACTGAAGCGACTATGGCAGCTTATGAACGCCTACCGCCAAGTAGGCCAGGACATTTAGGTCGAAGAGCACGAGACCCTGGTCTATTCGGCCTACGCGGCCGTACTAAGTGACTGGTGATCTCGGGGACCCTGAAGGCATGGATTTGCCCAGTGCCGAATTTGTTATACCAGTATATATACGGATATATTCAGGCTGCGTATTATCAGTTAGTGAAATGTTTAATTGTTTTACACCTTTATCGAGGTGCTGGCGGGAACTTTACTTAAAAATCTGTTCATGCTATTTATAAAACAAGATTTATAGAAACACAATAACGTTAATCAGGTCAATTAGTGCAATTAGAATGCCAGTAAGACCTACCGTATCATTGGAGAGTAGCAGCTTCTCATGGCAAATATAACTGTAGTAATTCCTGCTTTCAATGCAGCCAACACTATCGAAGCCTGTCTGGATAGTGTGCTCAGTCAAATCCGCCCTGCAGACGAAATCATAGTCGTCGATGACGGCTCTGCCGATGAAACAAGTCAGCTTGTTTCGGCCTATGGTGAGCAGGTAAAGCTGATCAAACAGGACAATCAAGGCAGCGCAAAAGCACGACAGGCGGGTAGCGAAGCGGCTTCAGGTGATTATATTGCGTACCTCGACGCTGACGACTGGTGGCTCGAGCATCATCTTCATGACGTTGAACGTGCTCTCGAATCAGCGACCGTGCACTTTCTCTTCACGGACCTCAGAAGGGCGTGGCCAAAGGCTCCGGAAGACTACCTTGATAGAAACAGTAGTTTCTTTCCGTGGTTCCAGGAGGGCTTCATTCCCCAGGCAACGGCGGTCGCTGGCGTCGAGAAGCTGTACGAGTTCACTCAGCGACAGTCCCTGGAATTCCTGCTGAAGGGCTTCCCAATCTATCCCTCTACTGCAGTAGTGAGCAAAGAAGCGCTTCAGGCAGTAGGCGAATGGGACAGCAGATTCAGACGCTGCCAGGACTTCGATTTCTCCTTGCGCATCGCCCGCAAATTTGGAATGCACTATTTCGATGACGTGCACACTATATTGGGTTTACATGATGTTAATTCCAATGTCGATGGCTACGTTACAATGCAGACTTTAGGTGACATTAAAGTATTGGAGACTCATCTTCTTGAAAATAAGGATGATCCAGAGTACTCAGTCGCTGTTAAGCGTGCGCTTTCGTCAAAACTCTACAATCTAGGTCGGCGTTACATGGCGCAGGAAGATTATGACAATGCGATTACGACCTTCGTCAATTCGGTTTACTTCCCCGGCAAGCGGCTCAAGGCATCCATACAGTCGGTGGTGAGTACCTGCCATGCCGTCAAGAATCGTTGCGTCGCACTGACTCAGTAAGGCCCACAAGCGTCACCTCCGCGTTCAGATCGCCGAGCGAGAAACCATTACTCTCTAACTCGGCTGCTTCAGATTCCCTGCTTCCGTCAGGCGCATCTCATCGTGCTTCAGCAAGTCCATACCCTTTGCTCGTCACGTAAGATCTTAAGATGTAGGCCAGTCGCTACGTATCCTGGCCACTCGCCGATGACCAGCCGTGCTGGTTTTGAGGTTACAAAGTGGTATCTATCAAGAACAGCTTCCATGGGCCTACTATAGATCGTTGACCTCCCGGGCAGTATTGAAGACCTCAGGATTGAAAGGCATTCAAGCGACGAGACACGAGAATTTGGGGTGGGAGCGTTCGATCCAGTTGCGCGAATAGTTAACTTTTTGAAGCTTAAGGATAAAGCCATGAATCAGATCAAAGTCGGTTGCCGCCTTGTCTACCAGGTCCATACCCCTACCACGTTTCTCTTCAACATTTCTGCAGCCAGGAATGAGCATCAGCAGATTGTCGAGGAGTCTTTCTACGTCGAGCCCTATTACAGGATTGAAGAGGGTGCTGTGAGTCCGCTTGGAAACCGGATGGTCAGGCTGTCGGTGCCACCGGGCGACCTTACCGTGAGTTACACTGCAACTGTCAACCTGAGGGTGGAAGAAGCCCAGGCTACGGATGTGTCAGAAACACCGTTCGAGCAGCTTCCAGCGGACGTCCTGCCCTACCTCAACCCAAGCCGCTACTGCGAATCGGACAAGCTGCTGCAGTTTGCCTCGGAAAAATTCGGGTCTCTCGTACCTGACTACTCACGCGTAACCGCTATCTGTAACTGGGTCTACGATGAGCTGTCATATACCTCAGGTAGCACCGGCCCGACTACAACGGCCTGCGATGTTCTCGAACTCAAGAAGGGTGTGTGCCGGGATTTCGCCCATGTGGGCATCAGCCTGTGTAGGGCGCTCGGTATTCCGGCCCGCTATGTGGCTGGATACGCAGTCAACCTTGAGCCACCCGATTTTCACGGCTTTTTCGAGGCCTATCTTGACGGCCGCTGGTTCCTGTTCGATGCCACGCGTCTCGCACCCGTAGGCGGCTTTGTCCGAATTGGCACCGGTCGCGATGCAGCTGATGTCGCGTTCAGCACTATCCGCGGCAGCGCAGACAGTCCGGAAATGCAGGTCTGGGCCAATGAGGAACGCTCAAACGATAGACTGCTCGATCCCAACAACGTCGAGACTGCGGTCAGCTCAGCACCGTAAGCTGAAGATAGCCTTAGGCTGGTTGCGGCGCCCGGCGTAACCAGCTACTCAGCAGCCTGAGTGGAATCGCTCAAAATGATCCTGCAAGGTCTGCGCAAGGGTCATCGGGTCGAAGGGCTTAGGGATGACAGCAAAGGCTCCCAGGGACAGAAAGCGGTCAAGTTCAGTTTTTTGAACCTTGGCCGTCATGAATATCACGGGAATCTCACTGAGATCCATCTGCATCTGCAAGGCTTTCAGAATCGCTGGCCCGTCCATATCGGGTAGCATCACATCAAGCAGGATAAGGTCCGGCGAAAAGTCTTCTGCCTGTGCCAAGGCCATCTTGCCGTTTTCACAGCTCAACAGAGTCAGGCGCCCGACAGCCTCAATTGCCAGTCGTGCTATCGTTCTAATGGAGGGATCGTCTTCGACATGAAGCACCTTCTGCAAGGATCTCATCCGGCTGCTCCCACTCTGCTCAGCAGGCGATGTATCGTCTCAGTCAAACTCTTGCCGGCTTCCTGATTCTTAGTAAATACTGCACTGACTTTGCCAGCCAGCGCTCTTGGCACTTCGTGGCCTGACAGTATGATGACTGGCACATCAGGTTGAGCCTGATGAAATACTTCCCACAGCCTCTCCCCAGTCCCGTCCGGGAGCCTGAGATCCAGCAGAATGAGGTCATAATGTGCCCGGCGCAGTTTCTCGTTGGCCTGCTGAAGAGTGACTGCCTGCTCGACCTCAGCGATGCCGCGCAACTGTGTGCGGATTACTACGCCGAGATCACAGTCGTCTTCAACATGAAGAACACGTGGCGATGCGTCGGGCCGAAATCGCGCAGTGCCATTCCGGTTGCCGGGGAGTCTGAGCCAGAACCGGCTACCCTGTCCTTCGATAGACTCGAAACCAATCACGCCTCCCATCAAGGTGGTTAACTGCTGACTGATCGCGAGCCCAAGGCCTGTGCCGCTTTGAGTTCTGGCGTCTCCGCCGTCGGCCTGGGCGAACTTTTGAAAAATCCGCGAGCGGAAGTCTATGGGGATGCCTTTTCCGTGGTCGACTACGTCGATTATAACGTCATTATCAGCGGTCCTTTCACAGACGAGCTCTACCTTCCCGCCAGCAGACGAGGCCTTGCACGCGTTCGAAAGCAAATTATGCAAGACCTGCATCAGGCGCGCACGATCAACGAACACATTGCCTTCAAGATCACCTCGCAGCTCGATCTGCACCTGCATGGGGCCAGCATAACTCTTCATGCTCTGCACAGTTTCCTGCATCAAGGCGTCCAGCTCCACGTCAGCGAGCTGGAGCTGCATCTTGCCGGCAGCCAGCTTATCGATATCAAGCAGATCGTTCACCAGAAGGACCAGTCGCTGGCTGTTCTTTGTGGCGATCTCAAGCATCTCGCGCATGGTGTCGGGCACTGCACCGGCTACGCCATGGCTCAACAGCTGTAGGGCCCCTGAAATACTGGTGAGTGGTGTCCGCAGCTCGTGACTCACGGTAGATACGAACTCTGCCTTCATTCGTTCAACACGCTGCACTTCACTAATGTCTTCGATCAAAGACCAGATGACATCACGACCGTCAATTCCCTTGATCATGATGCCCTGTAGCCGAATGGGATAGCGACTGCCATCCTTTCGGTAGTACTCCTTCTCAAAAAGGCTGTAGCGGCCGGTGGTCTTCAGCTCATGAAGCGCGATCTGCTCTTTGGCTTCATACTCTTTCGGCGTGAGATCCCAGTAGCTCAACTGAATGAACTCAGCGTGCTCATAACGGGTTTGATGCAGCAGCGCTTGATTGGCATCCAGAAATTCGCCGGTTTCTGCATCATTCAAGGCAATGCCAATTGGCGATAGTTCGAACAGACCGCGCAGGCGGGTTTCATTGGCCTGCAAGGCGAAATTAGCCTGCTTCTCCGCCGTCACATCGCGGATCTGGGAGACGAAGTGCAGAGGCGCTCCCTGCTCATCTCGCACCAGGGCAACCGACAGTTCTGCCCAGATGACCGAACCATCCTTATGCCAATATCGCTTCAACATTCTATAGCTGCGGATGTCCCCGGCCAGAAGCTGGCCCAGCAGCTGTAGATCGCTGTCCAGGTCTTCCGGATGCGTGATCGTCTGGAAGTCGATGGCAAGCAGCTCTTCTCTGGTATAGCCAAGTTTTTGGCACAGAGAATCATTGACTGCCGTCCAGCGCCCCTCCAGGGATACCAGCGCCATGCCAATGGCCGCTGTGTCGAAGGCACCGGTGAAACGCTCTGCCTGCAATCTGGCCTCGCGTTGCGCAGCGAGCTGTTCGGTCTGATCCACCGCTACCCCGAGGAAGCCGGTGATTTCGCCATTACCATCGTGTAAAGCATTGACCGACAGATGCACCTGTCGGTGGGTCCCATCCTTTCTCAGGTAGGTCCAGTTACGACTTTCACACGAGCTCTCGAGAGCTTCATAAACAAATACTTCGAAGCCGCTGATGGGCTTGCCGGCTTTTCGCGAAAACTCTTCCGCGCGGGCCTCTATCTCGCTGGCCAGATGGAAGTGGGCCGGCGTTTTGAGGCCGATGACCTCTTCGGCTGTGTAGCCGAGTATCCTGCTAGCGCCTGTATTGAATAGCGTTATCAGACCACTTCTGTCTGTGGCGATAATCGAGGTCTCAGTGGAAGCGTCGACTACGGCTTTCAGGTGAGCACTGGTTTTGGCACTCTGCTCCACAGCTTCCTTGAGCGCGCCGAAGTCGTGCATGACAACCGCTGCACCAACCTGACTACCGTCTGCAGCATAGGTGGCTCTGCCATGGCACTGAACATGCCTCGGCTTCTGATTCTTCGGCTTGATGACGATTTCGCTGCCATCCACGATGTCGCCCTTGAAGGCTCTCAGTAGCGGAATCTTCTCCAGCGGGAGCAGTGTGGTTTCATCCGGCTCATAAAGATCGAAGTGCTCTGCCCACTGCTCGGGCGGAAGTCTCAGTGGGTCCACACCATGCCATTGCCGTGCCAGACGATTGAAGCGGTTCAATTTACCCTTGGCGTCGCAGGTCACTACCGCATTCGGCATATGTTCGAGCAGCGTATCTACCATGGCTGCGTCGGCTTCGGCTGTTAGCTGCTTGCGCCGCATCTCCATGAGATGGACGGCGAGGTCGCCAAGCTGACGCAACTGCAAGCGAATGGCATCGTCCAGCGTCCTGACTTTCGAATCGATAACGCACAGTGTGCCATAGCAATGACCGCTTTTAGAAATCAGCGGCACACCAGCGTAGAACCGAATGAAGGGCGCACCGGTCACCAGAGGATTGTCCGCGAAGCGGTCGTCCAGGCGTGCATCGGGCACTTCGAAGATTTCATGTTGCAGAATGGCGTGGCCACAGAAGGATATGGCCCTTTCTGTTTCCTGAACTTCCAGGCCGCAGCGGGCCTTGAACCATTGCCGATCCCGATCTATCAGCGAAATCAGCGCTATCGACACCTTGCACAGCGACTTTGCCAACTGGACAACAGTGTCGAACTCCTTCTCAGGCGGGGAGTCAAGGATGCTCAGTCCGCTGAGCGCATCGAGACGCTCTTGTTCATTGGCAGGAAGCGGTGGCGGCTGGAAACGAGCGTCTGTCATCGACTGGTCCCCAGCTGCTTCAGTAAGGTCAAAGCCGAATCGAAATGTAAGGCCCTCACTGCGACTACCAGTGTCTGAAAATCGCCGGGGGTCATCCTTGACTTCAGATAGTCCCGCAGTTGTTCGAATTGTCGGTCTGCATCGATATTTCTGTCAGCAAGCATCTTTTTCAGGATCTCAAGTTCATGTCTGGCGGTCTCCTCATGCACTTCAACCAGAGGCGCATCATGGGCTTGCTGGGCAGGCCGTCGACGTTCGAACCACAGGTCGATGGCAGCCAGCATGGATTCATATCTGCGCAGCGCTTCAGTCCAATGATTTGCCAGATCGACCGGCGCTTCAGGATCTTCGATAAGGTGCTCTAGCGCCAACAGGCACTTGGTCAGACCTCCAGCACCAACCTGACTGACAGACCCCCTGGCCTTGTGGAGCGCAGCAGACGCAAGCTTTGGTTTACCCTGGAGCCATGTATCACGCGCTTCCAGGATCGGGCTGACACCCTGCTCCAGAACCTGCCGAATGCCGTCCAATACCAGCCGTTCATTTGTAGCACTGCCTCGAGCGATGCCAACCAACTGATCGAGGGTCCTCTTGATGAGTTCCGCATCCTCATCAGCGCCATCCAGTTGAATCGGGGACGCTCTGACCGGGGTGTGATCTAACACTTGCTTCAGTAAGTCGAACATTTGCGCCTCGACAACGGGCTTCGGGATAAAACCGTTCATACCCGCTGCAAGACAGTTCGCACGCTCTGATTCAAGTACGCCGGCGGTCATGGCGAGAACAGGTATGGCAAGCTGTAGCTCCTGACGAATTATTCTCGTGGCAGTGATACCGTCCATCACTGGCATCTGCACGTCCATCAGCACAACATCGAACTGTTCGCCCACCGATGAGAGTTGCGCAACAGCCGCTGCGCCATTGCTGGCGGTGACTAGCTCTGCGCCAGCATGCTCGAGAAAACTCTTCGCCACGGCCTGATTGAATACATTATCTTCGACCAGCAGAACTCTTCTACCCGCCAACAAAGCGTCAAAGGCGGCTGGTTCTGCGGCAGTGTCGTCAGTGGATACAAGTGGGTCGTGTGTGGTTGCCGCCGGCTCAGCAACCTGGAATGGCAGGAGAACAGTAAAGGTACTGCCCTTCCCCTGTTCACTACTCAAAGTGATATCACCGCCCATGAGCTGAGCCAGCTCTCTGGAAATGGCCAGTCCAAGTCCGGTTCCCTCATATTCTCGTGTAACAGACGCGTCCGCTTGTGAAAACGCCGAGAACAGCTCGAGCTGTTCATCAGCGCTTATTCCAATGCCAGTGTCCCTGACGATCGCCCGCAAGGTGATCCAGTCGCGTCTACGTTCGGCCACGTCGATGAACAGTGACACCCGCCCGCTTTCGGTAAACTTGATGGCATTACCGAGCAGGTTCAGCAGTATTTGCCGTGTTCTGGTGCCGTCGCCGATCAGTGAGCGTGGTACCGAAGCCTCTACTTCGATCGAGAACTCCAGCGACTTGAGCTTTGCCTCGGCACTCATGACGGCCACAAGTTCGTCCAGCACATGGTCGAGATTGAAAGGTTTACTTCGCAGCTCCATGCGTCCAGCTTCAATCTTGGAAAAGTCCAGGATATCGTTGAGGATTTCCATGAGGGAATTGCCTGCAGAGAGCATGATTTTCAGCTGCTCGCGTTGCTCGGTGCTCAGGGTAGTGCGCATGAGCAGTTGAGTCATTCCCAGCACCGCATTCATCGGCGTTCTGATTTCATGGCTCATGTTGGCGACGAACTGACTCTTGGCGAGACTTGCCGATTCTGCTACTTCTCGAGCCTCGGTCAGACGCCTGCTGGCAAGGCGGGCATCTGTCACATCCCGAAGAATAATGCCGTAGAAATGTTGCCCTTCATTTTCCCAGTACGACAAGGAAAATTCGGCAGGGAAAATTTCCGACGTCGCCCTCACGCAGGTGGCCCCAGCGGACTCGCCTGCGCGGAATTCGTCAGTCCCTTCGACGTCTCGCTGCGCCTTTAACCGTGCCTCCATTTCTTCACGCTCCGAAGCAACCAGAAGCGAAGTCCATGGCAGCCCCAGCAGTTGCGCATTCGAATAGGCAAAGATTCGCTCAGCAGCCGGATTGCAGTACACGATTTTTGCATCCCCGTTGACTATGAAAATCGCTTCCAGAGCCGTCTTCGCCAGGGATGTAAAGCGGGCCTCGGATTCTCGCAGAGCCATCGTCATCTGCTCGGCGAGCGATAAGGCCCTGCTGCGAGTGACGACAAGCGCACGGATAAATGAGAAGAGAAGAAGGCTGATCAATATTCCGCTGATCAGCACAATATGGGCTTTGCCCCTGTCGACAGTCGCCGCAAAATCAGGTGTGGCCGATACGGTAACCAGCCATTCACGGTTGGCAATTTTCACAGACTCGCGATAGCGCAGGCTCGAGAGGAATGGAGACCCGCCAGAAGACACCTCAGGGGCCTCGCTATACATGAGCTTGTCTGGAAGCGTCTCATTGCCGTCATAGATTGCCAGTGCCAGCGATGAATGACGTTTCCCGAGTACGCCGCTTATCAGGTCGTTCATGCGAAACGGACTGTAGACCACGCCCCTCATGGCGGCACGCCGTTCTTCGACTGTCTGTGGATTAACTTCAACATCGAAGATAGGCAGATACATCAGGAAGCCGGCCTGTTGCCCGATGTCCGTTTCCTGCACGAGCACAATTTTTCCGGAGACACTCGTTATGCCTTCGTCCCTCGCAAGCGTCAGCGCTTTTCTACGGAGCTCTTCCGAGAACATGTCATAACCGTGGGCACGTTGATTACGCCAGTCGAAAGGCGAGAGATATTTTATAGCCATATAGGCGCTTCGCTCACCTTCTGGCTTGACTACGAATTCTGGAAAGCCGTCCAGACGTACCTCCTGCTCAAATCGGCTCTTTTCAGCTTCGCTTCTGAGGTATTCAGCGAAGCCGACGCCCTGGATGCCTGGATAGCTCTCGGACAGCTTGAGCGTGGCTACATAGCGCTGCCACTCTTCCCGCGTTACATCATTTGACGCATGTATGAACCCTGCCGCGCCGCGCAGTACCTGTTCATAATCGCGCATACGATCGGAAATTCGTGAGCGTATAGACTGGGCGTTGAATGTAAATTCATCCCGGGCAGCGCTCTCCACTGACAGACTGGTGAGCCGCCAGGCACCTACCGCCAGCCCGATACTCAGGAAAAACAGGCTCCACGGCAGCAAGAGCGCGGGCAGGCTATGAGCCCCTGCGCCCTGACGATCGGCCAGGTCGGCGGCAAGTACCAGCCCACTACTCACCCAGAGCAGAACGAAGCTGTCGAGCGCTATGAGCGACGCGTTATCCGCGCCGGTGCCAAAAACGAAAGGCCCATGACCCTGGAGCGTCATGACAACAGCCACAGCAACGATGGCAAGGGTGAGCAGGCTTACGCCACGAACGCCGTAGAAAAAAGCGGTTATGGCGACACAGGGCACATACAGGAACAGAAAAATCAGACTGAGCATGGTGGACTGCAGGAAATCGCTGAACGCCAGGGCCGTGGTGACGACGACAGCCAGGCATATCAGTCCGAAAACCAGAACAGAGCCTCTACCCGGTACTACTGCGGTCCGTCGCCCCCACGCCACCATCAAGGGCGTTATAACCAGCATGCCAGCACTGTCACCGACCCACCAGGTACCAAATATGCTGATTACAGAGGCTTCAGGGGCGAAGCCATTGAGCTCGAGAGCGGCTGTGCCGACTGCTGCACTCAACAGGCAGCCGGAAGCGCTCGCCAACAGGAAGGTGAACACGCCTCTCACACTGTCGAAGATGGGGGCGCTGGTTGCAAAGCGTCGAATAAGCCAGAAAGCCAGAAGGGCTTCGAGGGTATTGCCGATCGCGATCATTGCTGAAGCAATGTAGGTTGCTGGCGCAGCGTAGTCGTGGAAGACGACGACGTTGACGCAGAATGCACCCAACGCGATTGCCGGCCACAGTCTCGCGCCGAACAGCAGCAACGCCCCAAGGGCAAGTCCTGATGTGGGCCAGATGGGGGAAACATTAGTGGTGTCGAATGCCAATTGCAGGCTGAAGAAGCCCACCAGAAAATACACGACTGCGCAGGAAAGATTCAGCCCCATCAGCTGCAGTACCGAAATGTCCGGCGCTGGGCCAGGCCGAGCCAAAGTCGACAGCTTAGCCGCCCTAGTCAAAACGGTTGACACAAGAGGTATTGCGGCCGCTTTTCTTGGCCTGATACAAGGCCTGGTCAGCGCACTCGAGCACATCCTGCAGTGCCATGCCCTGGCGGGGAACGAAGCTTACGACACCTACACTGATGGTGAGATAGGCGCCAGTCGGCGAAAATTCGTGAGGGATCACTGCATTTCTCACCCGCTCGCACAGGTAGACGCCGGTTTTGGCTGCCTCCTCCTGCGTGGTGTGGGCACGTACGACGCAGAATTCCTCGCCGCCGTAGCGGGCCACGAATTCGCCCGGTCGGCGTATACCTGAACTTAATAGGTCTGCAACCTGTCGCAGACACTCATCTCCGGCAACATGCCCATAGCCATCGTTATAAAGCTTGAAATGGTCGATATCCAGCATGATGACAGCCATTGGTAGTGCCTGACGTCGGTGTCGAATAAACTCACCTCCCAGCTGCTTATCAAAATATCGACGGTTGTAGATGCCGGTCAGCGAATCTCGTTCAATAAGCTCACGCATTGCTTCCGTCTGAGCTGCCAACAGCAAGTGGGTTTTCACCCTGGCTGTGACGACAGCAGGATTGAATGGCTTCGCTATGAAGTCCACCGCACCAAGCTCGAGCGCCCTCACCTCAAAATCGGCCTCAGAATGCGCGGTTACGAAAAGCACCGCGGCATTGGCCGTAGCCGCCGAGCTCTTGAGCGCCTTACATGTCTCAAAACCGTCCATGCCGGGCAATTGCATATCGAGCAGTATCACCTGCGGCTGCTGCTTCGCAGCGACCTGCAGCGCTTCTTCGCCGCTCGTGGCAAAACTCACCGAACAGAAGCCGCGAAGAATGGCGCTCAACATCTTGATCAGCTGCGGGTTGTCGTCCACAACCAGAACCTTGCCCTTGGCCAGCGTTTTATCCGACATTACTGAGATCGCCTCGAAAATTTCATCTCATCAGTGTAGCAGATGGTCAGCAGGCGCTTTTCAGATCGATATCCAGCCACGGTCTTGTTCAGCCAGCCAGATCGAGATATTCCTATTCTGCTGCCATACTCCCTCAGATAGAGTCGATACCGAGTTGTGGAACACGCGCGCCTATGAAGACTACCGTCGATCTGGAACAGACACTGCTGGACATCTGCGCAGACATGACAGCCTGCGAGGACAAAGGTGTCGTCGCCAACTACATACCCGAACTTGCCAAAGTCAGCCCGGATCGCTTTGGCATGTCAGTCTGTCTCGCCGATGGGCAACAATTCAGCGCCGGCGACGCTGCCACCCGCTTTTCGGTCCAGAGTGTGTCCAAGGTGTTTACATTAGCCATCGCCCTGGGCCGCTATGGCGACGGCCTGTGGCGGCGAGTGGGGCGCGAGCCCTCTACCCATGACTTCAATTCGGTGCAGGAGCTCGAGGTTCGCAGAGGTATTCCACCAAATCCTTTCGTTAACGCAGGCGCAATCGTCACAACAGATATGGTGCTCGCCGACTCCACACCGGCAGAGACGCTGGGAGAAATTCTGCGCTTCATTCGCCAGGCTGCGTCTGACGAGGACATTCTGATTGATCCAGCTGTTGCCGCGTCCGAGAAGCTCAGCGGCCATAAGAATTGGGCCCTCGCCCACTTCCTGAAAAGCTTTCAGAACCTGAAGCACCCCTGCGAGCGTACGCTAGGCGTGTATTTTCACCATTGCGCCATTGAGATGACCTGCGAACAGCTCGCGCGATTCGGCCGCTTCCTTGCCGGGTTCAGCAAGTCGCCAAACCTGGTGTCGCGGGAAAATATCCGCAGCATCAATGCGCTGATGATGACCTGCGGCCACTACAACGGGTCTGGCGAGTTTGCCTATCGCGTGGGTATTCCAGCGAAGAGCGGTGTCGGCGGCGGCATCCTTGCGATATTGCCAGGCAAAGCCTCCATTGCCGTCTGGGCTCCCGGCCTCAACAAGCAAGGCAACTCTCTGCTCGGCACCAAGGCGCTGGAAGCACTTTCACGGTCTCTGGACTGGTCCGTGTTTGACTCAGGCGGACAATAGCTCAGCTGCGGCCAGGACACCGGGTAGCCATCATTTTCACCATTTCCGGGCAGGTACCCTGTGCACGCAGGGCCTCTACAACCCCGCCATGATCCGCGTCACTTCGGTTCTGGCTGATCTTCCACTTTCCCTCGATCGACCGGATGGGTATTTCAATACCTACGATGGCTCGGAGCTGTGTCGCGACGAAATCCTCGGGTGCATCGTTCACCCGCCATGGTGTCTCGCGATCAGCCTCGAGATCATCAGTCAGCCGCCCGAGGTGCTCAGCAATCCAGAGCGGATCATCGATGACTTTCGGAAGGCCTCGCACCTGCACCATCACAAAGTTCCAGGTCGGCACCACCTTGCCAGTCTCGGCTTTCGAGGCATACCAGGATGGGCTCACATAGGCTTCAGGCCCCTGAAATATCAACAGGGCCTCAGCGCCCTCACGCAGTGCGGCGAGCTGGGTGTTGCCTCGGGCAAGATGAGCACGCAGCAGGCCGCCACTTCTGCACAGCGAGAAAGGCATCAGATTGGCCAACAAGCCAAGACTCCCTGTCGTGATGAGCGTGGCTAGCGGGTAGGTCTCTATCAAATCGAACAGTACATCAGTTCGATGCTCTCTAAAGATATTCGGACAGTACATGGCATCATCTCCATTGCGGGTTCCGACACGAGTTTGGCGCTATAATGGACTGGAGCGTATAGCCACTTAGGCTTTATTTCACCAGACCACTTTTGCATTGGGACTATCAGTCATGGCGCGACGGCCACTTGTTCTGGAGATGCCTGCCCTGGGCGTCATCGATCTTCAGGCGGGTCATGTCGGCCGACAAATTGTCGAGGCCCTGCGCAGTGCCATTTCGAGCGGTGAACTGGCGGCCCATGAGCGACTGCCCTCGAGCAGAGTGCTGGCACGATCGATGGGCGTGTCGCGAAGCACTGTGACTGATGCCTATGAACAACTGATCGCAGAAGGCTGTCTGATGGCTCATCGGGGCTCGGGTACCCGGGTGGCTTTCGGATCGAATTCAGGTCTCCAACCCTCTAAGCAACTTGGAGAGCCGGGCGCAGAATCTGGACTTCCTGCTTCAAGCATCGGCCAGCGCTACCTCGCCATTGCCGATATGCTGAGCCCGCTGGATTCAGTGCCTTTCTCCATCGCCGTGCCTGAAGGCGAGGTCGCTATGGGGCCGCACTGGAGACGCCTGAGTAAACGGGTACGAGCCTCGACAAGCAGCGCCCCATCAGGCTATCCCGATCCACAAGGTCTCCTGGCCCTCCGCCAGGCGATCGCCAGCTACCTCAGGAAGTCGCGTGCGGTACGATGCGATCCAGCACACATCCTCATTACAGAAGGCAGCCAACAAGGTCTTTACCTTGCTGCCAAGGTTCTTCTGTCTCCGGGCGATCCGGTATGGGTAGAGGACCCGGCTTACGGCGGGTTGACAGCAGTACTGGATGATCGTGGTGCTGTTCTACACGCGACGCGGGTCGACGCCCAGGGCTTCGATGTCGCCAGCGCCAGGCAAGCCGCCCCCGAGGCTGTAGCTGCCTTCGTAACGCCTTCACATCAGTTCCCAATGGGTATGCCGCTGAGCATGCCGAGGCGGCTCGAACTGGTCGAGTGGGCCCGTGCTCATGGACGCTGGATCGTCGAAGACGATTACGACAGCGAACTACGCTATACTGGCCAGCCCTTTCCGGCTATGCAGGGTCTCGCGCCCGACAGCGTCATCTACCTCGGTACTTTTAGCAAGATCCTGGCCCCCTCTCTGCGACTGGGCTATATCGTCGCCCCCGAAAGCCTGATAAAAGGCTTCGTCGGTGCCCGTTCGCTGATGGGTAGAGGTTCACCATCCCTGGAACAACACGTACTCGCTGCCTACATGGCCGAGGGTTATTTCGAAGCGCACATCCGACGTATCCGAACGATTTATGCTCAGCGGCGACAGGCACTGGTCGAGCTGATTGAGAAAGAACTGCCCTACCTTACTGTTCTACCGGCAGATCAGGGCATGCATCTGGTCGTGACGCTACCTAGCGGACTCAATGACGTCGATGTTGCCAACTCAGCCATTAAAGAAGGCATCGCCCTGCGCGCACTTTCACCCAGGTGCGCAAAGGCGCCAAAGCTTTCCGGCCTGCTGCTGGGCTTCGGCGGGTTTTCACCTGGCCAGTTGGCAACCAGCGTACGCAAGCTGCGGATGGTCCTGGAATCGGCCGCCGGGGCATAATTGCAGGTTTGCAGGTTTGCAGGTTTGCAGGTTTGCAGCAGCCGAAGCTATATAAGCGGGAGTGCTCTCTGCATGGTCCAGCAGGTCGCGACAATACCGAGCGTATAGGCTGCGCCGCGCCTGCTGCGGAAGCTTTCGAAAAACGGCCCAAGCCTGCGCGTCGAGCCGTAGGCAAGCAGCACCAGGGCGATGAACGAGATCTGACCGGCTTCGACGCCGAGATTGAAGCCGAGCAGCGCAAGCGGCAGATCCGACACTTCGAGCTCCAGTTCGATGAGCGCGCCGGCGAAGCCGAAGCCATGAAGTAGTCCGAACGCTCCAGCCATAGCCCACGGATATCGGACACAAAGGCCGGGATTGCCATCCTGCAGCCGGACCGCTTCATAGGCCATGACAACGACTGACAAGGCGATACAGGCTTCGAGGGCATCGACAGGCACTTGCACATCACCAAGCGTAGTCATGAGCAAGGTCACACTGTGGCCTACGGTGAACGCTGTGATCGTTGCCAGCAATCGACGCCTCGACGACATGAGCAGCAGCAGTCCCGTGACGAAGAAGAGATGATCTATGCCGCCAAGTATGTGCCTGATGCCGAGTTCGAAGTACGTTCCCACCTGAGCAGCGGTGGTGGCCGACCCTGCCCCCAGCGCCGACAAGTTGATGGTGATCTCACCATTGTCGGTAGCAAAAACCGCTTTCGAGTCTGGTGCGTTCTGCCAGCTGGCCTTGAGGAGCAGGCCATCAATTGGCCAGTGGAGAATGAAGGTGTCGAGATTTGTCAGTCTGCTTTCGCAGTCAAAAATAAAATCCCGTCGACTATCATTTTGATGCACCTCTGCTTCCCGTAAGGTGCAGCGACGCGGCAAGTCCGGTGGCTGAAAAACCCTCTCCAGCGGTTTCGCCGTCAACCAAACCGTTAGGGCGTAAGCAGAGCCGGTAGCGGTATCGCTTTCCACGAGGTCGGCCTTGAGGACGCCCAGATCATGAGCTTGCGCAGGACTGAACATGCCCACAAGCACCAGTGTCAGGTTAAGCCAAAGAAACGCGGATCCGCGTCTGAACAGCGTCATGATCAATCAACCTGCAGCACACGATACTGTTGCCGCAAACCGGCGAGCGCACGATCGACCGAGCTGTTGATCTGTGCCTCACGCCAATCCCGTTCGATATAGGCTGCAAGATGTTCAAACGGCGGGACCTCACCTGCTTCCCTGGCGATTACGCGGAAATAATGACTGCCATAAGGACTGAGTACCGGACCAAACCAGTCCTTCCCACTGGCTTCGTCGACTGCATCTGCCACGTGCTGACCAAAGCGAGCAGCAATCGATTCAGTACTTTCAGCCTGAAGATGGCGTGGAAAGCGCGGGTTGTCTCTCCACTCAAAGGCGCCCGCACCCGCCTGCTCGAGCATCTGTAGAACATTGTCAGGCGCCGCCTGATCCCGAGGTAGATACACCTGCTCCAGCGTCCACTGTGTAGGCTCGGCATATTCTTCTGCGTGTTCAGCATACCAGCGCTCAAGGTCAGCCCGCTCTGGCTCAGGATGATTCGCACCTAATAGCAGCCGCATCTTGTTTTTCAGCCGACTGCGAATCACGCCATCGTCATGCAAGCCGCGTCTGTATGCCTCACGCACCAGAATCTCTTCATCGACATAAGCATCCAGCGCCGCCTTCGTTTCAAGCTCAGAAAGTGGCTTTCCGGTAAGGCGCTCGCGATTGTCTACCGCCAGCGCCAGCACCTGCTCGTCGATCTCGATCACCGCTGCCGAGCGACCGTCTCCACTACGGGCATTGCCACTGTCCAGCACGAACAATACGCTACCACCGACGATGAAGACGAACATCGGCTCTCGGATGAGCTTGCGGATACTGATCACTCGAGCCGCCTTCAGGGATTGGCCTGTATCAGACGGAACGAGCCCTGTGAGCTGGCATCCACCTCGAACTCACCGGTTACTGGTGAATACGTGAAGTAGTCCACCTTGTCCTCGAGCGGTTTGAACACGTAATAGCGCAGCCTCATGACCTCCTGCGCATCACACTGATAGTCCGTGATGAAGTTGTGCGCGACACCGCCTCTGGGGCCATTGGTCGTATAGTAGGCTTCTCGCTGGCACACATGCCCTGCGTTCGACAACACGATATTGTCGAACCTGGTCAGCAGATTGTCCCGGATATGTCTTGTCGCCCAGGTGTCGTGGGTGGCCAGGATCACCTTTCTGTCCGGGTAGGCAGCGAGTATCGATTTGGCCCAGTTCATACCTGCAGGACGGTACTGGGAGTATTGGTCGTAGGTTTCGACCTGGAGAAACATGTAGGACTCCTGACCGATATCCATGAGCGCATAGTTGTTCTCAATGCCACCGAAATCACCGCCATACCAGGACTCGCGTGAAAAGCTCGAGACAGGAAAGTACTGGTTCATCATTCCGGGGTCATCGTGGTTGCCAATGATCGGCATAAACGGGACCTGTCCATACAGCTTGTCCCACGCTGAGGTCGAGTTGTCCCACTCCCAGCGATTGTTCCAGCTCTCGGTAATATCTCCCAGCCCCTGGACGAACTTGATATTGAGCTGGCTTTTGATATTCACGATCCAGTCAAAGGCCTTGCGCATATGCGCAATAGGCGCATTGGCCCTGTTCTGGGAGTAATGCTGGGTATCGGGGATGACCACAAGTGTCCACTCACCCCGAGCCTTGTTCACCGTAAATGGGCCGGCAGGTGTAGAGCCCGCCGGCTGGAAATCCACATAGTTGAGGTTAAAGTTGCCGGCTTCAATTCGGAGCGTCAGCGTCTGCTCGCCCGCGTCGAGTTCAACACCGGAAACAGTAACAGTTCGCCAGGTTTGCCAGCCGCCAGTGGCAGGAAAGGTAGCGCTGGTGATCTCCCGGTTGCCAATGTCGATAGCCACACGACCGGCCCCACCAGCACTGGCTACGCGGAACTGCAGATCATAGCGCCCTGACTCTTCAACCTTGACTGTGTAATTGAGCCATTCGCCACTGTCCGTCCAGCCAAGGTTGTAGCCACCGCCCGTGTCACGCGCTACCTCAAGATCGACCGCATCCTTCCGGAAGGCACCGCCGGAGTTGCCAGCATCACTATCTGAATAAGCGAGACCCGAGCAACCCTTGTCATAGTTTTCGGCCTCCAGACGCCCCGGCAGGACAGTCGCAGCGCCACTGAATGGCTTACTGCTGCATGGATCGCTACCGCCGTCCCCGCCACCGCCCGCGTTGCGCTCATACACACGAACGTAATCAACTTCCATAGTTTGTGGGAAGCGGGTGCCTGAGTTCGGGCTGCCTGGCCACTGTCCGCCCACCGCTACGTTAAGAATCAGGTGGAAGCGCTGATTGAACGGCGCAGGGTAGCTTGCAGCCTCGCTGTACCATTCAGTCTGAGTGGCATAGAGCCTGTCGTTGACATACCACCGGATCTCGCCCTCTTCCCACTCAATAGCGTAAACGTGAAAGTTCTCGCTGACACTGCTCGCTGGTGTGACGCTCTTGCCTTTGTGAGTGTTGTTTGGCCATTTGCCGCCGTAGTGAATGGTGCCATGAACCTCGTTGCCGCCGGCTGCGCCGAGATTTACGGCCTCCATGATGTCGATTTCACCACTGGCGGCCCAGCCACCGTAAACCCAGTCCGTAGGCAGCATCCAGATTGCCGGCCACATGCCCTGGCCCGCTGGCATCCTGGCTCGCACTTCGACCCGACCGTAGGTCCAGTCGCCCTTGTTCGGCGTGCTCAGGCGCGCCGAAGTAAAATCGCGCGTGCCGTCAGCACCACTGTAGCGCTCCCTGAGTGCCTGTATAACAAGCTTTCCATCCTTCACGAAGGCGTTCGCTGGCCGGTTCGTATAGTACTGCAGCTCGTTGTTGCCACCACCCTTACCGTCGACCGCGAGTTCCCACTTGCTTCGATCAATCTGGCTACCGTTGAATTCATCATTCCAGACCATTTTCCAGCCAGAGGGCGTGGCTGGTGGCGGATTTTCAGGCCCAACGACTGGACCGGGCGTGTCCTTGCGGATGAACTGGAATTTCTGGTTGGCACTATTCAACCAACGCCACTGGATCAGTGGCGCGCCCGCTTCCCGGCTCTTGCCGGACACGTCAACCACCTTCCCGCTTCTGCGATTGACGATCCTGTAGCGGTCGCCACCTACCGCTTCAATGGCGAAGGTCTGCGCGGTGTTTCCGAGATCGTTCCATTGTTGCAGCCTCGCACCATCATTCTGGCTGCCACCAGACACATCGAGTGCCATCTGACTCTGCTGCGCCAGCAGCTTGTAAAAGCCATCAGCTACCCGAACAACTTTCCAGCGCTGCTGCCTTTCGCCATTACAGTGCCACTGGTTGACGCCGGCACCGGGCATCATGGCGCCCTGCCTTGTATCCACATCCAGACAAAGCGCTGAGTTTTCCGGCCGAATCTCGTAGATACCCTCCGGGATAGCGGCAGCTGCCGTGTTGGATAGAACCAGGTAGCAAGCGAGCGTAACGCAAAGCCACGATCTCCAGGTGGGAAGCAAACTGAACGAACGAGTTGGTGCTGGCATGGTGTGAAGTCTCCTTTTTTATTCTGTCCACGGGACGCTGGAATGCTTCAGACACTTTAACGAGCAAATATGTGGAAATTATGGAGACGGCTGTGGGCTGGCGCACAATTTCAGACTAATCGTGCAGCGGCTCGCAAAATGTACAGTAAGCTACCTGCTCTCGCTTGCTCAGCATTCTCACGGTGCTCAGATGCCTACTCTCGACACTTTCGAACCCTCGGGGCTTGTAAAGCCCCTGCTGCTGTTTGCGAGCCTGATGCTCATTCTCGTACTCAGCATCGCGCTGCCGCACCGAAGCTATGAGCTGGTAGAGCAACAGACTTTGAACAGGTCAGACCTGCAGATTTCAGAGCATCTGAACTGGTATGAAGATGTTGACGAGCGCTTCGACTACCGCGACATCAGGAACCGTCCTGCCGACCGACAGCTGCGCTTTGGTGGCAGAGCCTGGCTCGATAAGACACTGTCTGCTGAGCCGGTCTGGCTTTCCTTTGAAGTAGCGCTATCTGCGCCTGATCCTGGTAGGGAGGCTGGCGCCGCTGCCAACCTGTTTCTGGATTTCGGCTTCGCCACGCTCGACGAAGTAGATGTCTATCTCCTGAACCAGGATGGCGAACTGATGGCGCATTTACGCAGCGGGGACACCCTGGCGCGCGCTGATCGCCCATTACCGCTGAATCGCCCGGTATTCCCTATAGACCTGGCCCCGGGACAGCAGCGGACCGTGATCGTTCGCATTTATACGGACTCATTTCTCAATACGCCAGTCGCCATCAATGATGCCGCTCAAAGCATGGTGGGTGCTGCACAGCTCTCCTTCATAGACGGCGTCTTCTACGGTGCCATGGCAGCGATGTTCTTCTACAACCTCCACATCTACATCATCGTGCGTCGGCGCAGCTATCTCTACTATCTCGGCTATGCACTATCGATGACGCTCTATCAGGCCTTCAGCGATGGCCTCTTGAACGACTGGACCAATCAGGCGTGGCTGCAACATCGAAGACTCGTCCTCTCAGGTGGTATCAGCACTATCATGCTGCTCAGTTTCGTTCGATCCATTCTCAGTCTCCGACAAACCTTGCCGACGATGTCGAAGATCATGGGACTGCTTATTGCCATGACCAGTCTTGCCTGTGTCATTGAACTCGTACATGCCAGTAACGCCACATCAATGCTGATGCTGCTGCTAGGACTGGCGGCCTGCGTCGCCGTTCCGGCCGCAGGCATTCTCGCATCCATACGGGGCCACGCGCTGGCACGCTCATTTCTACTGGCCTGGCTGGCCTACCCGGTCTTTTTCATAACATATATTGCGGTGATGGCCGGTCTTCTGCCGCCGAGTCACGACGCAATCAATGCCTTGAAGGTTGGTATTGCGCTGGAATCAATATTTCTATCACTTGCGCTTGCTGCCTATATCAATCAACTTCGACGCCAGCAAACGGCCCATGAACGGGCGTGGACAGTGGAGCTCGAGCAGCAGCTCGACACCTACAATGAAGCGGCCGACGACCTGGCGCGTGGCAACTACAAGCGGCGGCTCAAATTTCTGCCAGAGCAGCGACTGGCCCGCCTGGCAGAAAGCTTCAACTACTTTGCCGCCAGTACAGAGCGCTACGTCACCGAACGGCGGCGGTGGGTCTCTGATATTTCTCACGAGCTTCGAACCCCAGTTACCAGCGTGCGCGGCATGGTCGAATCAATACAGACGGGCGCCATGACGGCAAGCGCAGAAAACCTGGCGATACTGCATCAGGAGAGCCTCCGTCTCGAGCGACTAATCACTGACCTCAACCAACTGAGCCAGAGCGAAGAAGGTATCCTGGTCATGAAAACCGAAAGGGTAGATATTCACGCCGTCATCACTGAACTGCTCACGGCAAACGCGCAACGACTCGAGTCGGCCAGCCTGACCGCACAGCTGGAATTCGAAGTGATCAAACCTGCGCTCATCGGTGACGAGGACCGCTTGCATCAGCTTTTCGCAAATCTCTTGGAGAACTCACTGCGATACTGCCATGCACCTGGACGGATTCATGTCAGTTCATGTATGGATCATAACGGTGTCACTTTGCGCTGGAGTGATAGCGCACCAGGGGTGCCAGCCGACCAGCACACAAAGTTATTCGAGAGGCTTTTTCGTGGCGACCCTTCGCGAAGCCGGCGAACTGGCGGCGCCGGTCTCGGCCTGGCCATCTGCAAGGCGATCGTCGAAGGGCATCACGGTCAATTGAACGCAGAGCCTTCGCCTCTTGGAGGACTGACCATCGCGATTCACCTGCCCTTCACCACTTGTAGCACTGCATCCCGGGAGTTGCCGTGAAGATATTGATAGTCGAAGACGAGGCACCCATCGCAAAAATCCTGGCAGCCAATCTCGAACAGGCCGGCTTCCATTGCTTTCATCTGCAAGATGGTCATGACGTACCAGGCCACGTCGATGCGATCAAGCCGGACCTGCTACTTCTCGACGTCCGCCTTCCAGGCCAGGATGGTTTTGACATTTGCCGCAAGCTTCGATCTGTGTCGGATCTGCCTATCATTTTCGTAACGGCCAGTACAGAAGAGGCCGAGCGTCTGCAGGGCTTCGAAACAGGCGCAGATGACTATATCTGCAAACCCTTCAGTCCGGTCGAGGTTGTGGCAAGAGTCATATCGGTATTGCGCCGCTATCATGCGAGCCCGTCGAAGCCAGCTGAAGCGAAACCTGTACTCACACTCATCTATGAGTCGCTACAGGCTCGTGTAGGCAATGCCACTATCTCGCTGACCTCCTCTGAGTTTCGCATACTTGAAGCGCTGCACTCAGTCTCAAATCGCATCTATTCCCGTGAGCAGCTACTCGCGGTTCTGCGGCACGGCAGTATGGATGCCTCCGACCGGGCTATCGATTCTCACATCAAGAATCTTCGCCGGAAGCTCGCACACATTGCACCGGATGAGAACTTTATTGAGGCGGTCTATGGAGAGGGCTATCGTCTCAACCGATAGACCCTCTCTTCGCTAGATCACGCAAGATCTCGCACGATCATTGGCTGCTTGTATTCTTGCTGTCATCCTTGCTCACGACACCCGGAATCGGCTGAGTAGGACCCTGGAACTGACCTTTGAGGGCGTCCACACCACTCTGGGGCCGAGCCAGTGGTATCAGATCCTCCCGGGCCTTTCGCCGAGCCTCGGTATCGATGTTCATTCGCTTATCGCGGCTTTTCACCAAATCAGCCTTGGCTTCGCCCTGGCGGTTGAAGGACCAGGCCAGCATGGGTTCGCCCAGCGGCAGAGACTTGTCAGACGCACCACGCGCGGTTTCCCAGGTATGCCAGGTCTTGCCGTAGCTGTTCATCTTGCTCTTCATCAGCTCATGGTCAGCCTGCACTGGCAGATTCGGCGCCACCAACTGGCCCGATAGGATCTCACCATTGTGCGGGTGCCAATACTGCTTCTCCGGCTCAGGCAGTTGTTCGAACAGATGCTCGGAAATGATGTATTCAATACCATTGAGATTGGCGTCGCGCGTGTTGCCGTCGAAGAGGACGCATTGCGCAAAATCTTCGTTAACCTGTGTGCAGAAATGGTGTGCTTCCATCTGATGCGATGGGTCATCTTTCATCGGGTGGAAGCCGACCAGATAGACGTTCATCGGCTCGAGTGGATCGTCTGGCTGCAGAGCCGCCGCACCGGCCTCCAGTACATTGGTTTTTGTGGACTCCTCGCGCCCTTCCGGCTCCACCGCCGGTTTCGTCTCGGCAAATCCCGTGCACCCGGCAAGGGCCGTAACGAGAGAACCGAGCACCACTGATTTTCTTACACAGCGAGTACAGCCCCTGGCTGCACTCGAAGACACCTTGCTGAACAGTTCACTGGCAGAGCCGAGTCCGGAAAATTGCATTACAAACGCTCCTTATCTGTAGTATCAAATCAAGATTCACCGCTGGCAGAGATGTCAGTTGGCCGGGTATCTACTGCCTGACCGCGTCATAGGCTGCTGCCCCATCCTGAGAGCGATGCAGGTCGTCGAAGTCACCACGCAGCGATTTCAATGCGAAACGCTCTTCGTTGATTTCCCTGGCGGTACGGAACCCAAGCCGACGCAGCACCGCAAGTGGCGGACACCAGCCTTGCACGGCGTGCTGAATCATGAAGGCCGGAACCCCTAGCGCAAGCGCTAGCCAACGCTTATCCACCTTGCTTGCCAAGGCGACACCTACCAGGGACAGCACTGCAAAATTCGTCTGCAAGGTGCGTTCGACATCCCATTCCTGATCAAGCTCTTGCAAGCGTCGATCGATAAGCGCGCTACGGTCGTTACTGCGCAGGTCAGTTAGTCGATCCTTCCATTTCTGCTCAATGCGATCATTCAGTTGTGGGTGTGTGTGATTGCTTACACGTAAGGCGGTTTCGGGGATCATATACATTCTCCTTTCAACAAAGATCTGATGGCGCGCTTGGTATTCGCGTGCGGTCAGTGCCGGGTTTGGGATTGATAAGCCCTGTAATCCCCCCGCAGTGCTCGCAGTGCGCTCCGCTCCTGCTCGATCTCATTCTGAGTTCTGATGCCCAGCCGGCGGAATAACGGCAGCATCGGATACCAGCCCTGCATATTGTGCAGAATGACCATACTTGCAGCCATGGCTGAGAGGGCAAACCAGCTCCGATTGACGGTGGCCCCAAGCACTGCCCCCAGGCCAATCATGGTTGGTGCTTCAATCTCGATGATGCGCTCGATATTCCATTCACTATCAAGTTCGCGCAGACGCTGGTCGATCTCTTCGATGCCGGCTCCAGCGTATTTGTTGATGTTGGATTCAAGCTGCTCGTCAAAACGCCGTTCGAGCGAGTCAGCTGTATTGTTTTCTACCCGTTGGGTGGTCGCTACAGGCATGAGACTCTCCTTGTCGTCGATGGATCATGCTATTGAAAGGTGCCCCCACTAATAGGGGCTCTCTCATGACCGCGGGTACGCCCACCCATAACAGATAGATCAGCTCATTTTTAATTCGCCAGAGGCTAGGCCAGATAGTCCTTTATCAGACGCCGGAGCGGCGGGTGGCTGGAGAGCTCGAACCCTCGGCTGGTAATCTCCTGCTCGACCCGTTCCGGCGTCCAGTCCTTCGCCTTGGCCTTACTAAGCAGATAGACGGTGATCGCCCTGATACCGCTGCCACAATGCAGCAGCAATGGCTCTGAAGCACCTCGCATCGCCTCCTGAAACGCTTCAACGGCCTTGGGAGAGGGATCCTCCCGGTCGACTGGAATGCCTATATAGTCAAGTCCATGCTTTTGAACCAGCTGCTCATTGGAACTCTCCGTCTCCTTCGGCTGGCGAAAGTCTACAACAGTTTTAATGCCGGCCCTCTTGAGCTCATCAAGGTCGCCGTCGTCTGGCTGAGGCCCAATGCGTACACCTGGAAACAATTCGGGAAATTTGCTCATGTGGTCGTGACCTCCTGGCTAAAAATAGCCTATTTTAAAGGGGCGCTAGCCCTGTGGGCTGTGTGCCATCTGACGGCAGTACGCTTCCATATGCTCGGGAAGATCAGGTGGGCAGACACCGCATTCACGGTTGCCCGGTACGGCGTAATCGATGAATTTCGGGTAAGCAAGGTTCAGATTGCCCATGATCTCGCGGAACTCTTCCAGGCTCTTCGCCCGTCCGAGCCGAGGATTGCGGGCCTTCTCCTGGGCGATGGTGCTTACGCGCCGATCTTTATAATCATGAGCCGGATAGACCAGACAGTCCTCAGGCAGGGTGAACAACTTCTCGGTGACGCTACGATACAGGGTGTCGGCATCGCCGTTCTGGAAGTCTGTCCGACCGCAGCCGTCGATCAATAAGGCATCACCGGTGAAGATGCGATCATTCAGCCGATAGGCGAAATGGCCATCCGTGTGTCCCGGCGTATGGATCGGATCCAGTCTGAGACTGCCGAGCTCGAACGGCTTGCCCTCTTCGATCCCGACGTCGGCACAGGGCAGTCGCTCCATTGCCGGCACCGCTATTCTGCTACCCGTCTTTTGACGCAGTTCCCTCGCAGACGTTATATGGTCCGCATGGATGTGCGTGTCGAGCGTGTAGGCAAGCTTCAGGCCGAGGCGTGAGAGCTCCCCAAGGTCCCGTTCGATGGCGTTGATGACGGGATCGACGAGAATGGCCTGTCCACTCTCTTCACAGCCGAGTAGATAGGTGTAGGTACTGGAAACTGGTTCGTAGAGTTGGCGAAAGATCATCCAATAGTTCTCCTGATGTGATTAGCGTTAATCTACTTACCTTGTTCGAACAGGAATTTGTGAGCAAAAACACCCACTGTCATGGCAAGCACGAAGCCGAGGACTGGCAGAAGCCCCGAAGTGATCGCTGTAAGTGCGGGTCCGGGACAGAGTCCCGCCATCCCCCAGCCAATTCCGAAAATTGCAGCGCCGATGACCAGTCGGGCATCGATATCGCTTTTGGTCGGCAGGTGGAACTTGTGGGCGAACAGCGGGTGGGGCCGCTTCAACACGAAATGGAATGCTGGAATCGTAACCAGCAGCGCCCCACCCATGACCAGAGCCAGCGTCGGATCCCAGGCGCCGGTTATATCCAGAAAATTGAGAACCTTGGCAGGATTGACCATCTGGGACAGGGCCAAGCCGATGGCGAAAATGACACCAGCAATCAGGGACAAGGCAAGTTGGGCTACAGTGTTTGAGCGTTCCATATCAAGCTCCCAGAACATGTCGAATGACGAAGGTAGTTGCAGCGGCTGTCGTAATGAAGGTGGCGGTGGCAACCATCGAGCGCGGAGCCAGCCGTCCAATGCCGCACACGCCATGACCACTGGTGCATCCGCCGCCGAGGCGAGCACCAAAGCCCACCAGGAACCCGGCCAGGATCATGAGCGGCCAGCTCACCTGCAGATCGACAGGCAACGGCTCGCCCGACAGCAATGGCCAGAGCAGTCCGCCAAGAAGCATGCCGCCTATGAACAGCATTCGCCACAACGCGTCACCCTGAGTCGGCGTCAGCATCCCACTGAAGATACCGCTAATGCCGGCTATACGCCCCGCACCCCAGAGCATAAGTACGCTTGAGAGGCCTATGAGCAGCCCACCAAGCAAACCTGATATCGGAGTAAATTCTGTCATGGGTACACCTCGCTATTGAATAAAGTTCAAGTCTGAGCACTAATCCCGTAATACGCCCGGGGGTATATCGGAACTAAACCTGGTCGGAGCCGCCGTCGCGGACAAGCACCTCAACCGCTGCTTCGGCTGAAATGAAAATCTGACCTGGCGCGATGCAGTCCATAAAATCCGTCCGCGCCAGCCGGTCCATGATCGGACCCTTGACGTCAGACAAGTGTAAGGTGATACCGGCGTCGCGCAGGCTTTCAGCCAGCTGTTCAAGCGCTTCAATCGCACTGTGGTCGATCTCATTGACGCCACTGCAAATAATCACCAGATGGCTGATGTCACGCTGTTGCGCAACCCTTGCGGCCACAACCTGCTCCACATGCGCGACGTTGGCAAAATACAGGCTACGGTCAATCCGAATCAGCAGTAGCTGGGGCCAGGTCTGAACCTCATGGCGATCGATGTTGCGAAAATGTTCAGTACCCGGAAGCCGACCAACTATCGCTGTATGTGGACGACTGCTGCGCCACAGAAAGCTTCCTACGGCAACGGCTACGCCGGCGATCAATCCTGTCTCGATATCGAACAGGATGACGCCCAGAAACGTGGCCAGCATTGCTGCGCCGTCGGCACGGTCGTAACGAAAGGCTTTCACCGCGCTCCGCCAGTCCAATAGCGGCGCCACCGCCACTACGATGATTGCCGCCAGTGCCGCCTTGGGCAGGAAGAAGAACCACTGTGTGAAGAACGCAGTGGTGACCCCGACCAGTATCGCGGTGATGATGGTGGCGAGCTGCGTAACCGCACCTGCAGAAAAATTGACCATGGAGCGGCTGAAACCACCAGCCACTGGCATGCTGCCAGAGAAGCCAGCCACCAGATTGGCTGCCCCAAGAGCGATGAGCTCCTGTCTGTTATCAATCTTCTCACGCCTACGGTAAGCCAGTACCTTCGCAACCGATACGCTCTCGACGTAACCGATAAGACTGATGGTTATTGCCGAGGGGAGCAGCGCCATTGCGCGCTCGGCTTGCAGGAAGTCCCAGGTGGGTGATGGAAATCCTGACGGTATGGCACCGACAATGGCCACGCCAGCATCCCCCAAACCAAACGTGGCTACCAGCACGGTGAGCAAGGCAATGATGACCAGCGGTCCACCGCGGCTAATCAGAGTGGCACTACCCGTGCTCACACCGATGCCCTCTAACAGACGGATAAAGGGGGATCGGGACGCGAGCAGTAGTATGATACTCCCGGCGGCAAGACTGAGGGTCACGAGGTGAATCTCGTCGATACGCTGTATCGCAGCCCAGAACATATCGACGCCCGATCCGCCTTGCGGCGCGGGTATGCCAGTCAGGTTCATGACCTGACTTAGAATGATCAATACAGCTGCCCCACTGGTGAAACCGGACAAGACTGAATGACCGAGAAAGTTCACCAGCACATCCAGCCGAAGCAGAGCCATCAATATGAGAATCAGACCGCTCATTGCTGCCAACAAAAGCGCATCCTGCAGATAGGACGGCTCCCCCTGCACAGCGCCTGAGGCCGCGAGCGCATTGGCCACCAACAGCGCAGCTACCGACACGGGCCCTACCGACAGGGTACGACTGGTCCCAAATAACGCGTACACAAGCGGCGGCAGGATACTCGCGTAGAGGCCAACTTCAGGCGGCAAACCGGCCAGCAGCGCGTAAGCCATGCCTTGCGGAATGAGCAGAACGGCAGTAATGAAACCTGCGGTGAGATCGCTCGGCAGCTGATCGCGGCGATAGGCTTTCAACCACCCGATCGCAGGAACAACAGTCAGCAAGTGGCGAGCGCTCATACGGTCATGCCCAAAATTTCCGATAAAAATACAGTTGCCAATATACCCCCTGGGGTATAATTGTGGAATAGCTTTCTTAGTGAATGATCGGGGGTGGGTACGAATGGCTGTTGATAATAGCTCCAAACTGGAGCATCAGAAAAAGCTGCTTGCGCGGCTGGCACGCGTGGAGGGGCAGATTCGAGCGGTCCGCAGAATGGTCGAAGATGGCGAACGTTGTGAGACCATTGCCCAGCAGCTTGCAGCCTCTCGCAATGCCTTGAACAAGGCCTTCTGTGAGATGATTGCCTGCGCCATCGAGCATGAAATTGACGCTGATGGCGCACTGAACGATGACACCAGATCGAAGCTGACAGACCTTTCCCAGCTTCTAAGCAAATATGGCTAGAGGTCGAATTGCAAGCCGCTGATGACCGGGTTGGCGTACATCGCCAGCAGATAAGGTCTCAATGCAGGTGAACACTGGGCCAGCCGCTGCTCGAATTGCATTTTCGCGGCACTCATCTGCTCGTCGCTGTATTCAGGAACAATGGCAGGCAAGAGCAGCTCGGGATCGGCCTCGCGCAGCTTCTGATACGCGAGATAGTTGGTTGGAAACAGCTGGTAGCTGCGCAGAATCTGGACATCGATTGCTTCCGCCACGGCCTTGGCCGATTCGTAGGTCCCTGTGAGTGGCTCACCGAAGCTCACGTGCACACGGCCCTTGAAGCCGGTGATGCCGCTGACGATACTGTGGAGATCCTCGTTGTCGGTCTTCTCGTAGGTGTCGGTGCGCGCACGCATCTCCAGCTCACGGGCCTTCGCTGTATCACAGGGATCGTACTCATAAGAGAGACTCACCGGCACAATGTTGAGTTTGCTAATCACGTCACTCAAGGTGGCACCGGACTGTTTCTGACTCATGTTGAACATCTTGATAATAGCGGGATCGGTGCGATCGATGCCGTCCTTCGCGCGTCCCTCCTGCTGCGCTATCCAGATTGAATGGCCTTCGCGGATCGAGCCATTGATGTAGTTCGACAGGGTCAGAAAGGTATCGCGCAACTCTCGCGGGCTGGTAAATGTGCGCTTGACAATAAAGCTCTTGTTGAGCCGCATGATCTCGCCCACCAGGCGGTCTTTGAAGAGATTGTCGCCAACCGCTATGCGTACCGTTGGAAACCCAGCCTGATCCAGTGCGAAATTCACCAGAGCGGGGTCCAGTACGATGTCCCGATGATTCGAGATAAAAAGATAGGCCTGAGAGGCGGACAGCTTCTCCAGGCCGTTTACGGTCAATGAGGTGGTAGTGTTGGCAACGGTCTGCGCCATATAGCGCGCCACCATTTGCTGCAAGTCCGCCACGTTGTGAACGTGCCGCCATCGCACGCTGAGTAAAAGCCGAGTGGCCCATTGGGTCAGTGAGGGCGCTCGCTTCGCTAACCACGGCGTTTTAAAGCGGCTTATCAGCCGCAGGAATGCCGGGTCGTTCAGTAGCCTATTCAGGACGCCACGCACTTCATTATCGAAGTAGGGCCGGATATCATCGAACTGGTTCATGCGGGTATTTTATCTATCGCGATGCTGTTCAACAGCAATCTCTTCCTCGATACGAATCAGATCTGCGATCTGCTGCGAAGTGGCGGCCTCGAGGTCGAAAGACGCACCGTAATAGAAGCCCTCGCCTGCATCACGCACGTGAACGAGCGTGCAAGGCAGATCGCTGATTTCTACGAGCCTGTCTTCGACCGGGTAGCTGAAACTGATGGTAAACGTACCGCCCTCAGGCAGCGGGTCTGACTTGAACAGGGCCATGCCGTCGTGAGTGTAGTTGATCGACCCAAGCTCGAATGTCTGATCGCCGAAAACGACCTTGCTGGCACTGAAACCTCCGGAGCACAGGAGCCTGGGGAGTTTTCTCTGCTCGGTATTCTGGTTTGGATTCATAGCTCCTCGTAGGCATTGGTCTGCATGGGTCTTCGTCATCTATTGAGTCTAGCATGTAGCCACCACACCGCAGTTGCTGAAATAGGTGAACTGCCACATTGCCTAAGATCCGCTTTTCGGATTCAAGAGATCCTGGATCCAGCTGCGGCACCGAAACGGATCGGGATTTATCTGTCGCGGCTTTCGATGGAACAGTGATCGGCTTACCTGACATTCCTTCCGGTTATATCACTACGATCGTACTGAGTAATTAGGTTATAAGCTGATAGCCCATCAGTATTTCTCAGAATCCTTCGATCTCAATAGCATACGCTCACTCGACACACGGCCCGGACGCCCCCTTACATGAAGATTCGAAATCTCGATTTATCCGACACTGCCTTAAACCAGGAACACCAGGCGCTCGGTATTCCCCCAATAGAACAGATTCCCCTCCATCCTGTTATTCGCACTGCGGTATGGTTTGCGATACTTACACTGACGGGGCTTGTCGCTCTCGGGATCGCACAGGTGTTTGGCGACAGTTGGGATGCAGGTATCGCCACCATCGCGAACACCTTCAAGGACTCGATGTTCTGGAATGCAGTGTTGGTTGGCTTACTCGCACAGGCCGTTGATGGCGCGCTCGGCATGGCTTACGGGCTGACTTCCACCAGCTTCCTGCTCGCCACCGGCGCATCGCCAGCGCTAGCCACTGCGTCAGTACATATGGCCGAAGTCTTCACCACAGGCGTATCAGGCGTCTCCCATGCCAAATTTGGCAACGTCGATAAGAAGCTGTTTGTCCGCTTATTGATCCCGGGCATTGTTGGTGGTCTGCTAGGCGCAGTGCTCGTCACGCAGATCGATGGTGACACGCTGAAGCCTTTCATTACGGCGTATCTGTTGTTGATGGGTATCTACGTCTTGAGCAAAGCCTTCCGCAAGCACATCGCAACGCGGAAAGGCGAGCCACAGCACGTTGCCAAACTGGCCTTAGTCGGTGGTTTTGTCGATACCTCTGGCGGAGGCGGCTGGGGGCCGGTAGTTACCACCACGCTGGTCGGTACAGGCCACGACCCACGCACCACCATCGGGTCGGTCAATTTCGCCGAGTTCTTTCTGACACTGGTCAGCGCCGCATCCCTCTTCATTCTGGTCGATGAGACCATCTGGCATGTCGTAGCTGGTTTGATCGTTGGGGGTCTATTCGCAGCACCCTTCGCAGCTTTCGCCTGCAAGAAGTTCTCGACCAGAACGCTATTAGTCCTGGTCGGATTGTTGATTAGCGGAATATCAGTATTCAATCTATACAAAGCGCTCTTGGGGTAGGCCGCGAGCATCAGAGCCCGAGCTAAGGCTGGCGTTACGACAACGGAGCGCTCAATATGGGACTCGAGGGCTTGGCCCTCGATGGAAGCTGGCCGATGTGGCCTGACGACCACTTTTGATTTCCTGGAATACTGGAGATTACGAGGGAGCCTGTATGACTATCAACGCAGAACAATCTCAGCGATGGGTGTGGTTCATCGACGTGGTATTTGGCGCCATCGTGGCTCTCGGCATTCAAAGCTATGAACCGGTCGTTAGTGAAGCCTGGGCTCAAGGCCTCAGTGAATTCGTATTGACGATCGTCGTTGGAATTTCGATATTCTCTTTCGTCGTATACGATATTGCTGTCTACCACGCCCTGGTCAAGAAGTTCCCTTTCGGAATGACCTCCCTGAGTTTCCTCAGGTTTTATCTCGACCTGGTGATGGCGTTCACCTTGTATCTACTTCTGGCGAACGCATTCCAGCTCTATCCGGACTGGCTCAGCATACTCGTAGCAGTTTCGTTCTGGCATTGTGCAGCTGTGGCCTGGCACCTGTTGGCGCGCTCGGAGTACAAGGTAATCGGTGGACTGTCTAGCGCAGTGCTACCCCACATTTCATTCATAGCTGTTTATTGCCTGGCTGCTTTCCTGGCGGCTCAAATCGCCGATAAAGTATTCGGGCTGGAAAGCACAGCATTATCTACTTCAATCCTGATTGTCGTCTGTCTCACTATTCTGGTCGTGTCGCTGTTTCGCTGGAACCAGATCATCAAGAAGGTTGCTGCCTAAAGCCCAATCGCAGCGTCCCGTGCTCATCAAGTTCTGTGCCAGGTTCGTGGCGCAAAATTCAAGCTGAGCTATGGTTAAATCTCCAGTGGTGCAGTCACAGCGCGATCAGCGGACGCACTTCGTTGATCAGACTATGGAGCTTCAATGCGCACTGCCTTACTGTTTGTTTTTCTTCTCGCTGGCGCCCAGGCGGCGCACGCGATGCAGATTTTTGTCACGACCGAGGCCGGCCAGACCTTCGCACTCGAAGTCGAATCCAGTGACTCGATCGAAAATCTCAAAGCCAAGATTCAGGAGCGAGAGGGTGTCCCACCCGCCAGTCAGAATCTGATATTCGGGGGCAAGAATCTGGTGGACGGTCGCACCCTGAGCGACTACAACATCCAGAAAGAGTCCGTCGTTCAGCTCTTCGTCATCGTAGTGGCCGATCTGGACGCGGATGGCATCCCGGACGATAGCGATGACGATATCGACGGCGATGGCATGTTGAACACGTTCGAGATCCGCTTCGGTCTCAATCCACGAGACGCGTCGGATGCCTTGACTGATCTCGACGGCGACGGGCTCAACAATCTTGGTGAAGCGCAAGCCGACAGCGACCCCTTGAGCGATGATCAGGCGCCCGTCATCGCTCAGCCCGAGGCGCTTGTCATCCGCGCCTCTGCTTTACTGACCCCCATACCGCTCTTCGAAGCGCCGACGGCAGTCGACGCGCTGGATGGAGCCGTTGCGACCCGGCTCGCGACCGGACTACGTAGCCATGTGCGCCCTGGTAGACATACCATCGTGTGGACTGCGAACGATGCGGCCGGTAATACATCCAGTGTGCAACAAGATCTGGACGTGCTTCCCCTTATTTCATTGGGCAAGGACCAGACGCTTGTGGAGGGCTCTACCTCAACCGTCCGTTTCCTGCTGAACGGCCCGGCGCCTGCCTATCCGTTCTCAGTCGACTACACACTCGGCGGCACCGCGAGCGATGCGGACAGTGATCTCCGGGCTGGCTCTGTTACCTTCCAGAGTGGCGAGCTTGAAAAAGCATTGCCGGTAACGGTTGCCGCGGACGGTCAGCCCGAGGGTGACGAGAACCTGCTTGTGCAGCTGAGCGGCGATGGCAACTTCGGCACGAAGCGCGAACACAGCATAAACATCGTTGAGGGCAACGTAGCCCCCAGGGTGACGCTCAAGTTCCTGCAGGCGGACAGGACCGTCCGGCTCGTCCAGGCTGGCGGTGGAGACCTGGCACTCGTCGCTACGGTTTCTGACGCCAACCCGGGCGATCAGCACCGCTACCAGTGGCGCTTTCCCGCAAACAGTGTCACCACCGAGGGAGATGGCGCTATACAGGCACTCGACCCATCCACGCTTGCTCCAGGGCTCTATAACATTGAGGTGACGGTTACTGATAACGGTCTGCCCGCCCTCAGCAGCGTACTTCGGCAATCCTTCAGGATCATCGACGCATCCACTGCCTTGAGTTCGGATACAGATAGCGACGGCGACGGCGTGACAGATGCGGATGAAGGCTACGGCGACAGTGATAACGATGGCCTACCGGATTATCTGGATACCATCGCTGTGCCCAACGTCCTTGCTGAAAACAGTAGTGATGACGAG
The DNA here is from genome assembly GCA_002354735.1 of Gammaproteobacteria bacterium UBA2679. Taxonomy (GTDB): domain Bacteria; phylum Pseudomonadota; class Gammaproteobacteria; order Pseudomonadales; family Oleiphilaceae; genus Allohahella. Next base: position 213,651 of record DEMD01000009.1, read on the forward strand.
CGCTTTCTGATTGAGACAGAGCCTGGCACAAAGGTTTCACTGGGAGCGAACGCCTTGCTGCATGGCGCGGATGGCGCACAACTGATTGCGGACGAAGTTGCATCCACCAGATCGATAGGCGCCGATAATGTCAGCAACGTGGGTGGCTATTTCGACTTTGTCATCAGCGATCTGCCAGCCGTCGGCGACAGTGTGGATATCGTACTGCCACAGCGCGCGCCGATTCCCGACCGGCCAGCCTATCGCAAGCACCTCGAAGGTCAGTGGCGCACCTTCGTTGAAGACGCCAGCAATCAAATAGCCTCAGCCCCTGGTGCCGAGGGTTACTGTCCCCCGCCGGGCTCAGAGGATTATCAGCCTGGCATGGCTAGCGGGGATTGGTGTCTTCAGCTGACGATAGAGGATGGCGGTCCAAACGATGCTGATCAGGCAGCCAACGGGACTGTCAAAGACCCCGGTGGCGTCGGTGTCCTGCGTAAAGGAGGAGGCGGATCAGGTGAGGGGCTGCTATGGATACTGAGCCTCTTGTCCCTTGGCCTGGTTAGGAAGCGGCTGCGCTAGGAAGAGGCGGCTCAGGCTAGTCAGCTGAGCCGCGTCCCGCAGGCTGTAAATCAAGCCGTAGCCAGCTGAAACTCCCGATATAGCGCCCGCACTCGCATCCGCTGCTCACGGAGCGCCTTTTCGATATCGATGGCATCGATACGGCTCTTGATGTCGCTGTGCTCCCAGGTCTCCTGGACCTGCTCGCGGGCAGCTTCGATGCGTGACTTCTGCAGGTCGGCCCACTGCGCAAGCGTGCCCTTGAACTGCACCCACTCGGCATCGATCTGATGACGCCAGTCGGCGATGAGGCTGTGGCTTTCCCTGGCCTGCAGCGCCTCGTTCATGCGCTCGAGTTCACGGTTCACACGCGCCTGTTCGATCTTGATCTCGGGCACCCGCTTGAGGTCGCTGGTCAAGCCCAGTTTGGACATACCCCAGATGCTCCACTTCGTTGGATCGAACTGCCACCAGCGAATGCCGTTACGGTAGTCATACTGGAAGATGTGATGATAGTTGTGATACCCCTCACCCCAGGTAAAGAGTGCCAGCAGGTCATTGTCGCGCGCCGAATTTTCAGTTGTATAAGGCTGGCGGCCCCACATGTGCGCGAGTGAGTTGATGAAGAAGGTGGCGTGGTGAGAGACGACGATACGCAGGAAACCCGCAATCAGCACGAAACCCCAGAAGTCGCCGAAGGCCAGACCCAGCCCCATAGGAATGACAAAGTTCGGCACAAGTGCGAACCACAGATAGTGACGGTGCTGCGTCATGACCACCGGGTCGCTGACGAGATCCGGCATGCCGTGGTAGTCGAGGTCTGACGAGGGATATTTACGGATCATCCAGCCCATGTGGGAGAACCAGAAGCCCCGCTCTGCCGAATACGGATCCTTATCCTTGTGGTCCACGTGACGATGGTGGCTCCGGTGGCCTGTGGCCCAGATCAGGATACTGTTCTGCAGCGCCATACCGCCGAAGATGGCTAGCGCCCACTTGGCTATGGGATGGGCCTTATAGGCCTTGTGCGCCCAAAGCCGATGGTAACCAGCGGTGATCGCCATGCCGGTAGCCATCCACAGAAGGCCTGCGGCGACCCAGGCTGCGGCGCTGACGTCGAACTCCCACAGATACCAGGGTAGAACAAACAGCACAGGCAAAGTGGTCAGAATGAACATAAGGGTGGCCGGCCAATTAATAGGCGGTCGGTCTTGCTGGGTCATAGGCAATGGAGTCCTTGGGATGCTTATCGGGAACAATATATCATGAAATCTGCCTCTGGCTCCTCATGCCGATGACGTTCCTGTTACTTCAAGCATAGTCTTTCCCCTGAATTGACGCTCGCCAGCCGCACGTCGACACAATGTGTCGCATTGCGGCACCTGACTCGCCCAAAGCCAGATAGTTATAAATTAACAGCCTACGAATCAGTAACTTGAGTTTTGGCCCAATACTTGAATTGTATTACTGCAGGATTGGAAATGATGCGAAGATTGTGACCTGGTAGGCCATTACCTTCGCAAGGAGAGCATGATGAGCGACAACAAGCATTCGAAAAGCAGCAAAGTAGTGCGCATGTGGGAGAAGCGACCAGGAGAGGCGCTTGCACACCTACGTCGGCTGACAGGGCTATCCTGGCACAGCTATCCGGAATCGTTGTTGAGCGGGACCTGGATCAGGCACGTTGAGCGGTAGAATTCGCCTGCATCTGAACTGGCTGTACAAAGAGTTCGTCGACGTACACCGCTTGACCTGAGCGCACACCGAGTAGGGCCAGATGCACGCTGAGTGGTGGGCGCCTGGTATTGAGCTCGACTTCACCGCTGAACATAGTCGACTGGTTGGGCCGGCAGAGCTGCTTATCTATGGCTATTCCAGTGTTGCCCTCCTCTTGCCGCACTACAAGAATCAAGGCCGACCGCTGCTCCTGCTGCGACGCGATACGCAACCACGCGGCCACACTCAGTCGTATGTTCACGCCTTGCTCTGAGACTGTTTGAGCAGCCTTCTCGCCATCAACCTTGCGTCTCAAGAGCTTTATGAATGAAGCCCTCTCCACCCGATCAGTTTTGGACGTGCCCTGCCCGGCTACGGGCAGGTAGATGGCTCGCGGAACCTCATGGAGCATATAGGGCTTGAGGTTTGGCGTCGACTGACTGGTATTCATGATTGGCTCTCGGCGGCAGTTGGGACTGTGCGCACTCTACCCCTTATAAGCGCAGGCAAAGGCGATGCAAGTCCGGTGGATACACAATTTTACAAGCCTTAAAAAAAGGACGCAGTGCGCGGCCAAAAAAGTATCCAACTATTATGACGGCAGCCTGCTAACCCTTCCTTGCTTAGCAACCCACCTTAAAATGGCCGAATTCGTTTTCAATTTACACTATGGAAAGTCACGGCTCCCCACTAGCACGCAAGGTGCTCCCCAGGCGACCTAGTGGCTCGATTTGCCAGATTCTAATTTTGTCAGATTAGTGGCGCAATCGGCTCAATCGCCTGGCGGAGTTTCGCTTACGACAAGGGGGTTGGATGGGATGATCAGCAGACAGATCTGGCTGACGGCTAGCGCGCTCTACCGTCTACAGGGCAAATCCAACAAATATCTCGTAAAAAACCAAAATAGCGAAACTAATGAAGATTAGGCCAGCCAGCCGTTGAAATTCTCCGATATGCCGCCTGAACACGGGTAGTACGTAGTCAAGTGATAATATTACCGGAAGAGTACAGAACCAAATGATACAGACTCCGGTGATAACTAGACCATAAGACAATTGAACAGCCATTTGAACATCAGAGTCTGCAGTGTGGCTAAACACGCTTACGAAGAAAATCGTGGCTTTCGGATTCAATATGTTGTTCATAAAACCCTGGCGCCATGAACTTCCCAGCAATGCCTTTACATTATTCTGAGCTTCGTCGAAGGTGGCATCATTCGATTTAGACGAGAGCGCCCTACTACCCATCCAGAGCAGATAAAATCCGCCGCATAACTTCACGATATCGATAGACCATACAGATGTCGATGACACATAACTCACAAGTAGTATCGAGTAAGCGATGTGCACCCAAATAGCGGTTGAGACTCCTAGCCCAGTATAAATACCTGCCTTACGGTCTATGACCAGGGTATTTCTCACGACGACGAGGAAGTCTGGGCCCGGTGTAATTACTGTAACTATCGTGACGACCAAGATCGCCAAAAATTCTGAATCCATGATACGTTTATCGCTCTCATCTAAATGTGCAGACAGATACTATCGATACATTATAATTTTCCAAACCAGGCGTCACTCTTCGCCAATTATTTTACAACCCTTGAATCTAGTAAGTTTGTTAACACAGGTTCCGCTCATAAAGCCCTATGATGCTTACTCACAAAACCCTTCTTACTATATTGCTATCAGCCATTAGCCAACTAAATCAATCTATTCATGACGATAATATATGCTGCCAAGAGCTCATGTGCTGCCTTTCTATTGCTTACTTAGATATTACGGAATGTGCCGTAGAATATTATTGCTTTCTGAACCATACAATTGGTAGGATCTGGAAAAATTTTCTATTGGTAGGCAAAAGTGACGAATTTAATTCAGGATAGTCTTGATGCGACTGATTGCAGGATACTTGAGCATATGCAGGAGGACTGTCGCATCACGCTAGGTCAGCTGTCTGAGCGGATTAATCTCAGCCAGACCCCCTGTTGGCGTCGCTTAAAGAAGCTGGAAGATTCTGGTCTAATTGCCGGATACCGTGCCAACATAGATAAGAAAAAAGCGGGATATTCAGTGGTCGGATTCAGTCAGGTGTCCCTGAACGACCACACTCCAGGCAACACCGATCATTTTGAGCAGATAATTCATAATTTTGACTGGGTACTTATGTGCTACTGCACCGCCGGGTCTGGGGACTACATATTGCAGATCATTGCAAAGAATCTTGACGAGTTTTACGAACGGATTACAGAAATTCGACGCATTCAATCCGTCGGCTCAATACAGACGAGCGTCGGCATCAAAGAGGTGAAGTGGACGAATCGTGTGCCGGTGCGCCCCAGTCGATAAAGTGAATATTATCGACTGTTCTTAAGCGTATTATCTTTGCACGGATTGAAGCGAGATCGATCCGACATGATATTTTCGAAAGCTCCTGAACTTATGCCAAGTAAGGCTCTCGGCCATCCTTGTGAAAGTCGATTATTCTCGTGGACAACTACACATGCTCTAATAACTTATAGTACCCGCCGCCGCCCCTCCCCCCGACGTCACTAGCTCGTCATCATTTCTACGAAACATCGTGGAAGTCATGGAGGGGATGGATTGTTACCACATGCCGGTAATAATCATCGATAGCATGTGGAGCGGCTATACGCCATAGATCGTCTGAATATCGCTCGTTCAGTTCTGCACGAAAATCATCGAACAACGTGCAGAAAGTGCAGGTACTTTTCGTACTGATCGAGAATGTCGCCGATGATCTCGTCACGGGTCCACCCCATCAAGTCATAGTTCTGACCGCCTTCCTTGAGATATACCTCGGCCCGGTAATAACTCTGCTCGCCGTCAATGGCCGGTGACTCGCCTCCTGTAGCCGTGAAGTTCGGCTTGAGGTAGGGCCTGGGTCTGACCTCGTAGACGAATTCAGCTTCGCCCTGATGGTCGATCTCCAGCCGAACACGTTGATCCTCACCACGCTGTACACGAATGACGTAGCCCTCGGCACTAAGCTCTTCACTAACCGCTTCACAGGCTGGTAGCACGACTTCGCCAAGAAACTGATCCACCTGTTGCTCGTCAGGAAATCGCACCAGGTTTCGTAGTCGCCGTCGCCAGCTGCCAGAAGATGCAGGTGCTACTGGCGAGGTTTGCGGCGCACGGTGTTGTAGGTCCCGCCTGGTCGCATCCAGGCGCAGTGCCTTGAACAGACCGACCACAGAGAACATCAAGGCGATCGTAAACGGCAGGGCACTGGCGATGGTTGCGGTTTGCAGCGCCGTCAATCCGTCTGCCAGCAGGAGCGCTATCGCGACCACCCCCATGGAGATCGCCCAGAACATGCGCTGCCACACAGGCGTAGGCTCGCGGCCGCCGGAGGCCAGCATGTCCACGACAAGCGCGCCCGAGTCAGCGGACGTAATGAAGAAAACCACCACCATCAAAATCGCCACCATCGACAATACCGAGGCGAACGGAAAATGTTCGAGGAAGGCGAACAACGCTAGAGCCGAATTCATCTCTATTGCCTGAGCCAGTCCGTCAATCTCCCCCCATAGAATCATATGAATGGCTGTGTCGCCGAAAACCGTCATCCACAGCAATGTGAAAGCCGTCGGTACCAACAAGACACCGGTGACGAACTCCCGTATCGTGCGACCACGTGAAATGCGAGCGATGAACAGGCCAACGAAAGGTGACCAGGCCAACCACCAGCCCCAGTAGAAGAGCGTCCAGCCGCCTATCCAATCGTTCGGCTCATAGGCATAGAGGTTGAAAGTGGTGCTTACCAGGTTCGATATATAGCCACCTGTATTCTGCACGAATGTGGTCAGAATGAAGACAGTAGGTCCAGTGAGCAGCACGACGGTCAACAGGATGACCGCGAGTGTCAGGTTGATCTCGGATAACCTGCGCACGCCCTTGTCGAGCCCCGTCACCACGGACACCGTCGCCAGTGCGGTGGTAATGGCAATCAGGCCGATCTGTACCGGAATCGAAATTGGCAGGCCGTACAGATGATTCAGACCGGTATTGATCTGGCTGACGCCTAAGCCCAGGGATGTGGCGACACCGAGAACGGTACTGATAATCGCAAAGATATCGACGGCATGGCCGATTGGCCCGTAGATTCGGTCGCCAATCAACGGGAAAAGTGCCGATCGCAGTGTCAGTGGCAGCCCGTGTCGATAACTGAAGTACGCCAGCACCAGGGCAACGATGGCGTAAATGGCCCAGGCATGAAGTCCCCAATGAAAGAAGGTGATCTTCATCGCTTCGCGCGCCGCCGCTGCCGTCCCACCCTCACCTGTTGGTGGATCGAGAAAATGCATCACGGGTTCTGCTACGCCAAAGAACATCAGACCAATACCCATACCCGCAGAAAAGAGCATGGCAAACCAGGTTGCGCGACTGTAGTCAGGTTCGCTGTGGTCGGGCCCCAGCTTGATATCGCCAAAGCGACTGACTGCAAGTGAGACTACTGTGAGTAGAATCAGCGCGACTGCCAATATATAAACCCAGCTTGCGTTGGTGATGATCCAGCTTTGAATCGCGCTGAATACCGCTTGTGCGTTTGCCGGCAGCAGAGCGCTGTACAGCACCAGGGCGATAATGAGAAAAGCGGAACAGAAGAAGACCGGTGGGTTAAGTGTAGAACTCGAATTCTCCTGCATATCGTCTCCGGGCGCTGACTTGTTAGGGTGTTTAGACGCATCCTACGGGGTTCAATGGTCGGTTGCCAGGAAAAGGCCCTGGCCGACGCGCTAACGACAATCTTTAACTACACTATTAAGTACCCGAAGATTTGAATATTCCTGATCTGATTTCATTCGCCGTCTCCCCACAGGTTCAGAATGTGCATTAAAGCAATCCGCCGCGCCTTGATGTTGCTGGGCAGTTTTGTCTGCCTGCATGTCGCGGCTGCCAGCAGCGCGCCCCAGGTGGTATCACTACCGCCGGACGCACTACCCTACAATGTTAGCGGCCAATTCGAATTTCTTGTCGATACCAATGGCGAGCTGGATATTGACTCAGCTCAAGCCTTGTCGGATGAGGCCTGGCAGCCGATAGTCGCGACCAACGCCAGTTTCGGTTTCTCTGAAGCCACCTACTGGTTTCGCGCAACTCTTCAGCAACAGGCAGTCGAGCAGGCGTGGATTATCGAGCTGGGATATCCGCTTCTCGACTATGTGGATGTCTATTTTCTGCAGGACGGTCAGCTCACCGAGCACTATGAGACTGGTGACCGACGGCCATTCGCAGAGCGGCCTATAGCTTACAGAAACTTCCTGTTTCCATTGACACTGGAAGCCGGAGAAGCCGTCAGCGTCTATATGAAGATTCGCTCGTCGAGCGCGGTCCAGATGCCACTCGCAATCACCACGCCTGGCACCTTGTTTCAGACCGAGCAAACACAGCTCGCCGTCCAGGGCATGTACTTTGGCGTCATAGCCGTCATGCTGATCTACAATCTCTTCATTCTGTTTTCTACACGTGACCTGGCATATCTACTATATGTCATGCTGGTGCTTGCAGTCGGCGGCTTCCAGCTCAGTCTGCACGGATTCACCTACCAGTTCTTCTTGCCTGAATCGCCCTGGCTTCAGGAAAAACTTACCGCCGTGTTTGTCGCCATGGCGTCACTCTTCGTTGTCTGGTTCACCATCAGCTTTCTGAAGGTGCGATTTTACTCGCGCAGACTCTTCTGGAGCCTGTCCCTTATCGCCGCACTGGGAGGCCTGCTGACGCTGCTGGCGCCCTTCGTACCTTATCGCTACATCATCCAGCTATCCGCCGCACTTGGCTTTGTCTCAGTTATGGTCGCGCTCGGCACCGGGCTCTATATCTGCTACCGAGGCTACAAGCCGGCAGTCCATTACAGCATTGCCTTTGCTGCGCTGCTGATCGGCACCGCCCTGATGATTCTGAACAAATTCGGAATATTGCCTTTGAACCCGCTCACGGAGAACGGTCAGCAGATTGGATCGCTGACGCAGCTCGTTTTGCTATCTTTCGCCCTGGCCTTCCGCATCAAGGTATCGCGCGATGAGACTGAAGAGGCGCAACTCGAAGCCACTTCGCGGCTGGAAATGCGTGTGAAGGAGCGGACGCTGGAACTTGAGCAGGCAAACGAAAAGCTGCAGCAACTGTCCAACCTGGACCCGCTTACCGGATCGCTCAACCGTCGCTACTTTGATGCACAGCTCGGTCTGGAATGGAAGCGTGCCACTCGTGAGCAAACCACGATATCGCTGATCATGCTCGACATCGATCGCTTCAAATTGTTCAACGACACCTATGGTCATCAGGTTGGCGATGACTGCCTGATATTCCTGGTTGGGCACTTGCGTGCGGCTGTACTTCGGCCGACCGACGTCGTCGTTCGTTATGGTGGCGAGGAATTCGCGATTGTGTTGCCCGGCACTGATGCCGAAGGCGCGGTTACTGTTGCAGGGCGTATCAAGGAGCGACTATCGAACAACGCGTTCCCGATAGGACAAGAGGCGCTTTTCATTACCGTCAGCCAGGGTATTGCGACTATGGTACCCCAGGTGAATGAAACGCAGGAAACACTGATCAAACGGGCTGATCAGGCACTCTACCAGGCGAAAGATGCCGGGCGCGATTGCTATCTCACCTTTGAAAACAGCGCATGATCCAGTTCGCATCACTCCACCTGCGATAGCACTTCCCGTATCTGAGCAAGATCGTAGGGCTTCGGCAGGGAAAGTGATTTGAATTCTGTGGACTCGACTGAACCATGGCCTGATGCAAATATGATGGTCATGGTCGGATACAGCGAACTCACCTTCTTCGCAAGCTCGGTACCGGAGATTCCAGGCAAGTTCACATCGGTGAACAGGACGTCAAACGGTTTGCGCGCAAGCACGTTGACAGCATCCTCACCACAGTGAACGGCCTCGGGCGCATGGCCTATCATCGCGAGCAGGTCGCAAAGGGTCTGACGCGTTTCAAGGTTGTCTTCCACGACCAGGATACTGAGCGACTTGGGACGCTTTGCAGCATTTCCGGACGGCTCATCGTCTTTGGTGATTGCACGGGATGAAGGTGGTGAACCCGCCTGCTTTGTCAGCACGTGGCGAATCTTCCTGGCCAGATCCTCACGGCTATAGGGTTTGCTGATCAACTCGACACCAGGATCAAGCAAGCCGCCATGTACTATGGCATTCTGTGTATACCCCGAGGTGAAGAGGACACCAATATTCGGGATCAGGCTTTTGGCCCGCTTCGCCAGTTCGGGGCTTTTGATCGGGCCGGGCATCACGACATCCGTAAACAGCAGATCGATATCCACCCCGCTTTGAAGCACGGTTAAGGCACTCTGCCCCTCGTCTGCCTTCAACACCGAATAACCAAGCTGCATGAGCGTTTCGACGACGCTTGCCTGAACGGCGGGATCATCTTCCACAACCAGCACAGTCTCCGAACCGCCGACCATTGGTTTGCGTCGAGGATCGGCCAGGACCAACTCGGCACGATGTGTGCGCGGCAGGTAGATCTTGAAGGTCGTGCCGACGCCTGGCTCACTGTAGATCTTGACGTGGCCCTCGCTCTGTTTGATGAAGCCGTAGACCATGCTCAAACCAAGCCCTGTGCCCTTGCCTTCGGCTTTCGTGGTGAAGAAGGGATCGAACACACGCTCCACCACCTCCGGTGGCATGCCAGACCCGTTGTCCGTGATCGCCAACATGACGTACTGTCCAGCGATTACTTCACTATGGTGCTCAGCGTACTCGTCATCCAACTCGGCATTACCAAGCTCGATGGTGAGCTTTCCATCTCCATCCATGGCGTCTCGAGCGTTGATTGCCAGGTTCAGGATCGTACTTTCCAGTCGACTGCGGTCGACCATTGCAGTCCATAAGCCACCGCTGATAATGGTTTCGACTGCGACCGACTCTCCAACCGCACGACGCAACAGGCCATCCAGGTCCCGCAGGATGCGACCGAGATTTGTTGGCACTGGCTGTAAAGGTTGCCGGCGCGCGAAAGCCAGAAGTTGTGACGCCAGGTCGGCGCCACGCCTTACGGCAGAAATTGCTGCGAGAACATGCTGATCGCTGCCATCTTTTGCACTGCGGTCAAGCTCCAGGAGCTCCAGGTTGCTGGAAATAACCTGCAGAATATTGTTGAAATCATGCGCGACACCGCCGGTCAGCTGTCCAATGGCTTCCATCTTCTGGGCCTGGCGCAGCGCGATCTCGGTCTTTCGTAGCGCCTCCGCTTGCAGTTTGTCCTCAGTGATATCGCGCGCGGTGGCGTACCAACGATCACCCTCCGGCGCCATGGTCCAGGACAGCCAACGAAACGAACCGTCTTTATGGCGACTCAATATCTCCGCACGCTCTACCGGTTCGCCAGCAGCCAGCTCGGTAATCACCGCTCGCGCATTCGATTCGTGGTCCGGATGGGCCAGATCTGTAAAGGACAGGGCCTCGGCTTCCTGCTCCGTATAACCGAGCGTCTGTAAAACTGCAGGATTGGCGCCCAGAATGCTGCCGTCCAGGGAAGCAACCACCAGCATATCCTGCGACATTCTCCAGATGCGGTCGCGCTCCTGGGTGCGTTCGGTGACGCGGTCCTCCAGTTCCTCCGTCAGGCGTTTGAGTGCTGCCTCGGCACTCTCAGCCTTGCGCTTGGCGAGTCTCAGCTCGTCTTCATAAGCGCGGCGTCCCTTTGTAAGTAATATCGCGGTTCTGATAACGACGGGCCTTCCGTCGCTGTCACGCTTCAGAATCGAATTCAGCAGAATCGGCAAACGCTGTTTGTCGTGACGGATTACTTCGAAAGCCAGCTCATCGACCTTGCCCTGCATGAGGAGCAAGGGCCCGAAGTGGGTGTCGTAAAAAATTCTGCCACCTACCGGGAGCAGATCCTGAAAACGCTTTCCGTCCAGCAGCGCCGCGCTGGTATAGCCGGTCCACTGAAGAAAGGTTTTATTGACCTTGATGATGGTGCCGTCCGGCATCGTCGACAAATAGCCACAGGGCGCATTGTCGTAGAGCTCGTCGGTGTCTTCTTCAGGGCGAAGGGATGCACACTCTTCGCTGACCATCAGGCGACCTGCAGGTATTTTTTGATCTCCGCGGTCGTCTCTTCTGGCGCGCTGAGATTTGGACAATGCCCGGTAGCCTTCATCTGTACCAGCGTGCTGTCCGGCATTTGCGAATGCATGAACTCGCCAACTGAATCGGGCGCAATCACATCATCAGAACACTGCAGGATCAGTGATGGCCGTCTGAGTCTGGCGAGCTCAGTGCGATGATCTGAGAGAAAGGTGGTACGCGCGAAGTGGCTGGCTATCGTAGGGTCGGTGCGACAGAAGCTGTTCTCGAGTTCTTGCGATAGCGAAGACTGGTCTGGATTGCCCATGATGACGGGCGCCATGGTGCTTGACCATCCCAGGTAGTTGACGTCCAGGAACTCGAGCATATCCTCGATATCTTCGCGCTCGAAGCCACCAACATAGTTCCCGTCATTCAGATAACTCGGTGACGGCCCGACCAGAATGAGTTTATCGAAAAGCTCAGGGGCCTCAATGGCAGCCAGCACGCCCACCATTGCGCTCACGGAATGGCCCACAAAGATTGCGTTCTCAGCGCCGACAGCCTGCAGGATTTCGATCACATCCTGAGCATAGCCGTGCAGCGAGCCATACTTCTGAGGATCGAATGCTGATAGATCAGATTCGCCGGCGCCGACGTTGTCGAACAACAGCGTATTGTAGCTTCGCTGGAATTCCGGAGCGACGTATCTCCACATGTTCTGGTCACAGCCGAAACCGTGGGCGAAGATCATTATCTGCTTGCCAAAGCCTTGAATCTTGACATTATTGCGCTTGAAAACGTTCACACAGTACGACCTATATTCAATGGAGGTTGCCAGGACTTCAAGGCGCTTCAGCCCACATATTGGCTACAATACCATTTACCGTAGCTTCAGGTCGCGTTCTGTCTTCGAACAGTGTGACCAAAAAATGAGCGCATAAGACGCTACAGTGTTTGCGGAGTGCTTGTCAAAAGATATAAATCCTCGATTTCCCAGGATGTGACTTCAGTACAGCCGGCCCTTCCAGCATTGACAATCGCTCGCCAATACCCGATTTTTTATCGCGTCGCGATACCAGTTCATGGGGTGCCGCCGGATCTGCTTGCACGGTGTGAGCTAAAATCACTCGATATCGAAAGGTAGTCATGTCAAACAACTATAAATCCTCGGCAGCGCCATTGCCGATGCACACAGCCAATACAAGAAGCCATATCGCCGGGGCGTTCAATCACCTGAAAAACGATTCAGACGAGCTTCGCGAAGTCTCGCCAGAGCAGGTTCTGTTCAAGGCCTACGAAGATGCAGGACAACCCCACGGGCCGGTCTTATACGCAGTCAAGGGAGAGCACTGGAATGGTGTCAGCCCCGGCTTTCTGAATTTCATCAACAACTTCAAGTTCAAGCCCGAAGACATGGGCTATGCGGAGTGCGGCTACGGCATCCAACGACACCGCGACTTCATGCGTCAGCTTATACTGGCTGAACACGAGCTTGGCGAGCGTCGGCCCCCAAAAGGGCTGGATATCGACGTAGGCTGCCTGGCCATGACGACCCGAATGGCCATGTACGATTTCGGGAAAGTCGCCTTCCGTCATGCCAAGGCAACTCATCCAGAGCAGCGGCCAGTCGCACTGGTGCCAACGCCTGCGTGGGATTACCGCGGGGTTTTCAAGGACATTGGCTTCGAGATCGTCTATCTGCCCATCAGGCCCGAAAATGGCTGGCAGCCCGATTTATCCGAGTGGCGGGACATCGCCAAAGCGGTAAGTGAAGACCCCGAGCGGCACTTGGCGATCACCATCAGTAACCCGCAGCACAATCCCACTGGCAAGCAATGGGCATCTGATGTGACGGCGTTCCTGCTGGAACTGAGCGCCCGAGAGTCGGCCTATCTGCTGATCGACGACGCCTACTACAATGTTCATGATCCACTCGTTCCTGTGGAAAATCATCTTCGCGTCGTTCTGGAGCTATTTGACGTCAACAACGGCGTAAACGATCTGGTTCGTTCCGGGATGTTCGACCGTTGGGTGGCCACTCGTCCATTTGGCAAACAGTTCAGTTGTAATACGATGGGTGTAGCCGCAATCACAACGTCTCCGGTGCTTCTGCGCCAGCTGGGACGCGAATCCTGGATCAATCGCTACCACTGCAATACCCATAATGCTGAATTGATGTGCGCCTGGCTGGCGGAGCCAGAATCGGCTGACTGGACCCTGGAGAGCGGACTGCGTTATACCGCACAGAAGGAACACGTACGCCGTCGGCTTGTTGAGCGCATGGGCTGGCCTAAAGACAGCGTCTGCGTAGGGCCGTCAACGTCGTATATGCTGTTCGAGGTGCCGAAGGTGTATCAGGCAGGTGCCGAAAGTATCGATCGTTTCAGGGATGATCTGTTCTATGCCACCGGGACTCTGATCAGTGCGTCCCTCTTCAATCAGGCCGCACCGGCGCCATACGTCCGCCTGCACCTCGGCAGCTGGCCTGATGTCATAGAGGAGTTCCTGCGCCGCTGGGAGGCTGCGGGATTGAACTACCACCAGGTGGAACCCTTCCCGGGAACGGCCGCGATGAGCAGGGCCCTGCCCTCGTCTGCGTTTCGTGAGAAGAAATAGAAGACCGGGTCGGAAATAGAAAGGCAGCGGGTTGAGCAGGTCACAGTAATCTAGCCCAGGCTCGCCCGCAGCCGCAGCCACGCCTCAGCCATTTCAGCAAAGCCAAGGCCCGAACGTTCGCTAGTGATAGCCACCGGTTTGTGGGCCATCACTGGCAGATGCCTATGGATATTGGCCACACCGATACTCAAGGGGAAGTTTCGAAACATACTTTCATCATTGGGTGCGTCGCCGATAAACACCGACCGCGCCTGCAAGGCCGACAACTCAAGGTCGAATAGCTCACGCCCAACACGTATGGCCATCGTAGACTTGTCAAAGTCGCCCAGCCAGACATTGAGATGAATCGAGCTTTGCCGAACATTGAAACCATGCGCGACCAATGCGTCATGGAGGCTTTTCACCTGCTCCGGGCTCAGCGCTTGCTGCTGGTTGTAATCCACCGCTACATCGACATAGCGGAAGGCCTGATCGCTCGCCAGTTCGGGCTTGAAGTCCAGTTCGAGCGCTGCGACAGCTGCTAATATCTTCGTCTGGTCCTCACGATGCGAGGCCTGGTTGTCCCAGTAGTGCCAGCGAACGGTTTGTGGTGCGGTACGATGCGCATAAAAAGCGCCGCCCTCCCCAATAACGGCGGCCACTGGCCAGGTACGGATGATCTGGTCACACCAGCCAGCACAACCTCCGGTAACCGGAACGACGCGAATGCCCGCTGCCGCGAGCTTGCAGAGCGCAAGATAGGTCTCGGGCAAGAGCTGCCCGCCAGTGGTCAGGGTGTCATCTACATCAGTAAACAGAATGTCGGCGCCACCGAAGGCTACGTTATCCATTATCACATGACTTTCTTGCGCAGCATGCTGGTAATCGCTTCGCCCAGGATGACCAGAACAAGAATTGCCAGCAGGATTGTAGCGACGGTCTGCCAGGCGAACAGATCGATGGAGCCTTGCAGCAGCACGCCGATACCGCCAGCGCCCACCAGACCCAGGACGGTAGATTCGCGAATATTGATGTCCCAGCGCAGGATGACAATGGCGAAAAAGGCCGGCATGACCTGCGGCACAATCGCGTACAGCACCACCTTCATCTTGCTGGCGCCCGTCGCCTGAATGGCTTCGACCTGACGGTGGTCGATTTCTTCAATCGCCTCGCCCATCAGCTTGCCGATAAAGCCAATAGAGCGGAAGGTCACGGCCAGAATGCCTGCCAGTACGCCTGGGCCAAATATGGCAACAAACAGCAGTGCCCAGATAATGGTGTTTACTGAACGGCTCGAGACCAGAATGAACCGGCCGAGCCACAGCGTGGCCTTGTTAGGCGTGGTGTTCTGAGCTGCGATGTAGGACACCGGCAAGGCGATGAAAATCGTGAGCACTGTCGACAAGGTAGCGATGTGGACGGTCTCCAGCATCGCCTGAAAGATATCATTCCACCTGGCGAACTCGGGCGGCCACATCCTGGCACCAAGGTTCTGAATCTGGGTTGGCGCATCCCATACCCAGGGCCAGAAGATATCGATGTCTTTTACCGCCCAGACCACCGCAAGTACAGTAAGCAGATAGATCCCGTAGCGGATCATCTGCTCCTTGCGGTCATAACGTGACCAGACTCGATCTGACAGCCTTGCAGCTTGATCTACCATACTTTTTTCCTGACCCATCCGCTGAAGCCCTCACTGAGCAGAATAATGCCAATAATCATCAGCAGAATGGCAAAGGCAAAATCATAGTCGTAACGTCCGAAGGCGTTCATCAGCGTGCTGCCGATACCACCGGCACCGACGATACCGACCACCGCCGAGGCGCGCAGATTGCTGTCCAGCTGGTACATTGACAGGCCGATCTGACGGGGGATGATCTGAGGTAGAACACCGTATAACAGCACCTTGAAGTACCCTGCCCCTACCGAGCGCATCGCCTCGACCTGCCCCCAGTCAATCTCTTCGATTTCCTCAGCGAGCAGCTTCGCGACAAAGCCGATGGAATAGAGTGTCAGCGTCAGGATACCGGCCAGCGGACCAAAGCCTACGGCTGCCACCAGCAGGATGGCGACGATGACCGGATGAAAACTGCGAGACACGATAATGATGGCGCGCCCCAGCAGATAGACGGGCATGGGGGCGACGTTCCTGGCAGCCATCACTGCGATGGGTATAGACAGACCAACACCCATCAGCGTTGCGAGAAACGCGATCTGGAAGCTCTCCTTGAAACCCGTCCATAACAGGCTGCCCCGCTCGAAGCTGGGTGGAAAGGCACCGCCGAAAATGCGAGCCGCGCGAGGCAGGCCTTCTGAAATCCGCTCCCAGTTGAACGGCAAGGTGGAGAATGCCCAGTAGAGATAGGTGAGCGCTATCGCGATCAAGCCATAGCGTAGCCAGGGACTGGCTATAAAGGGCGGCTTTTTCCAGACCCTGCCTGTCATGCCGCAGGCTCCTGAGTCTTGAATGCCTCACGCGCCGGCTCGCGCTCTCTTTCATGCCCAGTTTCATCCGGCGCTTCGATACCACCATAAATGGCATCCAGCGCGGCCTGATCGAAGTCGGCAGGCGCACCGTCAAAGATCATCTGACCATGGCGCATGCCGACAATGCGGTCGGTATATAGTCGCGCCTGCGTCACGTTGTGGATATTGATCAGCACCGGCAAGGACATTTCGCTCGCAAGGCTCTGCAATAGACTCATGATCTGCTGAGAGGTTTTCGGGTCCAGTGAGGCGGTGGGTTCATCAGCCAGTAGAATCTCCGGTTCCTGCATCAGCGCGCGCACCACGGCCACCCGTTGCCGCTCACCACCAGAGAGCTGATCGGCGCGTTTATCGGCGTATTGATCGATGCCCACCCGCTCCATCAGATGGAAGGCGCGGTCGATATCGGTCTGTGGGAAACGACGCGTCAGTGCCTGAAAAAACGACACATAGCCAAGGCGCCCGGACAGCACGTTCTCCATCACGCTCAGGCGATCAATCAGGTTGAAGCCCTGGAAGATCATCCCGATGCGTTGGCGTGAGCGGCGCAGTGCGCTGCCGCGAAGACCAACCAGTTCATTACCGTTCAGTTTGATCGAGCCCGAGGTCGACTCGACCAGCCCATTGATACAGCGCAAGAGCGTACTTTTTCCGGCACCTGAGGCGCCGACGATGGCCACGACACTGCTGCCATCGACAGTCAGATCGAGACCTTTGAGCACAGCCTCGTTCTGCCCGTAGCGTTTTACGAGATTGGTAATCTCTAACATGCATTCACTCCGGATGACGCCTCTGACGGGTAGCCAGAGGCCTCTGATTGCCTACTCGATTTTGTCGCGGGTATAGTCCACGCCATTGGCCTGCTGGATGGTGCGAATGACCTTCCAGTTATCCTTGTAGTTAATCGGAATGAATTTTTCGACGCCTTCAAACTCCTTGCCCAGCTCTGTGCCGGCAAACTTGAAGCTAAAGAAGCCCTCCTTGATCTTCTCAACCAGGGCAGGATCCAGGTTGTAGGCATAGTTATAGGAGGTTGTCGGGAAGCGATCCGACTCCCAGACCATGCGCACCTCCTTGGGGTCATACAGTCCGCGAGCGGCCATACGATCGACCACTTCTGAGGCCACTGGCGCAGCATCGTAGTCACCAGCAACTACACCCAGCATCGACTGATCATGGCTGCCCGAGAAGTTGATCTTGTAGTCCTCTCCCGGCACGACGCCCAGTTCAGGAAACAGCGCCATGGGCGCCTGGTTGCCAGAGTTGGACGTTGGTGAGGTGTGCGCGACGCGCTTGCCTTTGAGGTCTTTGACTGCCTTGATGTCGGAATCTTTTTGCGTGAAGACCTGCAGCGTATAACCGAATTGACCGGAGTCCGAGCCCATCAATGCAAAAGGCACCGCGCCAGCGAGATTGACTGCGAAAGGCGTAGGACCGGTCGAAAAACCGGCAATGTGCAGACGACCACTGCGCATGGCTTCTACCTGTGCCGCATTGGACTGCACGGCGAAGAAGCGAACGTCCTTACCAGTGACTTTGGAGAGATGATCGATGAAAGGTTGCCAGATATCCGAGTAGATGGCCGGGTCTTCGACCGGCGTGTAGGCAAAAATCAAGGTGTCAGGATTGACCCACTCGGATTTGTCCTTGGGCAGGTCGGCCACCAGGTCGCCGTTTTCGTCGCAGTATTTTTTGTCGAGCGCGCCTCGCTCACAGGCGGCGAATGTCTGGCCGCTGAAACTGAACAGCAAGGCTGTCGCCACTACAGTTGCCGAAGGCAGGATACTCGGAATTAGCTTTGTCCGTGAAACCATACAAATACTCCACTGGAAACGGTCCGAGCATGAGCAACTATGCCGTGCATTGAACATCCCGAGCGGACGCGTTTCGTTAGATTGTTGTTATTGTCGGATGTTCAACTGTACGTCGATAGTAACAGGAAATGTTCAGTTTGGAAGCGGGGGGTTTCGTTAGCGAAAGGCTGAACCAAGGAGCGTACAAAATCCGATATCAGCTGATAGCTTTAAAAAATCACATTATTGACGAGAAATGCTCCGTCGAAAACACAGCCTCTGTCCATCTATGGTAAGTGCAAGCAGCAAATTTCATGAATGGAGGACAGGACGATGTGTTCGCAACGCGAAATGCGCACCATCAATCATACGAACAGGATCCTCATCGCCATCGCCGGCGTTGCGGGGGTACTGACTGACGGCTTTCAGGGCGGCGACGTTCTCGGCATCGTATCCATGCTGCTCTGGCTCTGGCAGACTGAATTCAACGGTATTGAGGAAAAGCTGCTCGACCTCCTGAGAAAACCCGTCCACGCGCAAAAGCAGCAGTCCGGCCCGTAGAGCTAGCGGTTCCGCCCCAGCGCATCGTGACTCGTAACCCAGTCGCCAGCCAGCACTGCAGAGCTGAGCGATATCTCCCCGGCCAACACAGTGGCGCCAATAATCTCAGCGAGCTTGCGCACCTTACCCTTGCCATAGCAACCGAGCATCTCCAGACATTCCTTCTGCGTCGCGAGACCAGTGCCACCGCCGTAGGTGGCCACGATCATCGACGGAATGGTGATCGAGATATAGTAATCACCAGCCGCATTCACATCGACAAACATGATGGCTGCGGAAGACTCAGCCACATTCGCAACGTCCTGTCCGGTGGCCATGAATACGGCCGTTATGCCGTTGGCAGAATGTGCACCGGTGTTGACTGAGCCCGCCATGAAACTGCCCACCTGGGTAATGGAGCGCATCTTGAATAGCGTTTCTGAGTCAACGCCCATGATGGACTTCAGCAGTGCATTGGGAATCGTCGCTTCCGCAATCACGCGCTTACCCCGGGTGTGTAGCGTATTCAGCGTGGAGTGCTTCTTGTCGGTGTCCATCGCGCCCGAGAGAATATACTTCTCCACCATCGGGTTATTCGCCTTGATCCACTCACAGGCCACGAAGGTGGCCTTGCCCACCATGTTCTGCCCAGCGGCGTCGCCGGTGGTGAAGTTGAAGCGAAGGTAGAGCATGCGCGCAGCAGCATATTTTTCGATGTTGCGGAGCTTGCCCGACTGGGTCGTGCTCTCAGCCGCCTGCCTGATCTCGTCGAAGTGCTCATCGATCCAGTTACCGAAGTCCCGAGCCTGTCGCGCATTCTCGAATACGAAGACTGGTGCACGCTGCATGGCGTCGTCGACAACGCTGACAGTCACCCCGCCCACCTCTCTCAGCAAGCGCATGCCTCTGTTGTAGCTCGCCACCAGCGTACCCTCAGCGGTTGCCATCGGCACATAGAAATCGCCCTGGGCATGCTCACCATTGACCAGCAGCGGACCGGCAAGCCCCATGGGCACCTGGGCTACACCAATGAAGTTTTCGATATTGCCTGCGGTGATGGCAGGGTCGAAGGAGAAACTGCCGACATGCTCCAGATTCACACCCGTGCGCTGCTTGACGAAGTCGCGGCGTGCTTCGCCCATCTCGGCGGAGTTGTCATTGTGTTTACTTCTGGGAATTCGATCGATCATTGGCTAGCGCTCTCGGGTCGGGTTGGCGGTCAGCCTGAAGTGTGCCTACGCCTCACTGACATTGCCAGTAGACGGGACCGCGGCCACGGACAACCAAGTAACGAAGGCTAACCACAGTTCCCGACCGTAGTACACAAGCTACGTCTTATGGAACTGCCGTCATGATGAAATTTCCCTATCCACTACTTCCAGCTATCGCACTTGGGGCGACAGTGGCCCTGAATGGCTCTATTGCTACCGCTGCTATCGCCGCTACCGCGCTGCCGCAAGTGCCTTCGCCGGCGCTGCCACACGAACAGACCGTCGGAGACATCGAACAGGTCTTCGCATTCGATGGCCCCATGCCGACCGGGGTTACCGTTGCGGATAATGGTCGCATCTTCGTGAACTTCCCGCGTTGGGGAGATGATGTACCGTTCACGGTCGCTGAGCTGCGGGATGGCAAGGCTGTGCCTTATCCTGATATCAAGATCAACACGCCCAAAGGACAGCCGGCTGCCGAGGCCTTTATCAGCGTCCAGAGCGTCGTGATGGATAGCCAGAATCGTCTATGGGTCCTGGATACCGCTGCGCCCGGCTTTTCAGCACCGCAGCCTGGGGGCGCCAAGCTGGTTGCTATCGACCTGGACAGCAATAAGGTCGTGAAAACGATTGTCTTCCCCAAGGATGTGATACTCGACTCGACCTATCTCAACGACGTCCGCTTTGATTTGAGTCAAGGTAAGGCAGGCACAGCCTACGTAACGGATTCTTCCATGAAGGGCCCGGGTGCCATCATCGTGCTCGATATTGCCAGCGGTAAAGCCCTGCGGCGGCTCAGTGGTGCAGATTCGACCTCACCCGACCCGGATTTTGTGCCTGTGGTCGAAGGTCGGCGCTTGATGAACCGTGCGCCTGATGGCACGACCTCTGCCTTCGCTGTCGCAGCCGACGGCATAGCGCTGCCGGCTGATGGCAAGGATCTCTACTTCAGCCCTCTTGCCGGTCGTCACCTCTATTCAGTGCCGACTGCAATGCTTCGTGATGAATCGATACCCGATAGCAAACTAATTGAAGCTGTGAAGGATCTTGGCGAAAAAGGTGCCTCGGATGGACTGGAGTCTGACGCCACCGGTGCCGTTTACGCCACCGACTATGAGCATAACGCCATTCACAAGCGGCATGCGGACGGCAGCTGGACAACGATTGCTAACGACCCGCGCATACTGTGGCCGGACACGCTTTCAGTCGCAGCCGATGGCTATCTGTATTTCACGGCTAATCAACTGCATCGTCAGCCTGGTTTCCATGGCGGGAAGGATTTGCGGAAGAAACCGTATAGCCTTTTTCGTGTCAAACTGAAGAAGTAAACCGTCGGCAAGGCCGGGTTGCGCTTGTGCGTCTGCTACAGGCCTCGTAAGCTCTCCGCTGAACAGAGGCCTGAGTGAATGAGGAGCACCCCGAGATGAGCCGTAGAAGTATCGTGATCACTGGCGCCAGTGATGGCATAGGTAAGGCCTTGGCCTTTGAGATGGCAGAGCGCGGCTATGATCTCGGCCTCACTGCTCGTCGGCTCGAACTGTTGGAGGCTATAGCAGAGGACATTGCCGCACGCTATCCCGAGACACAGATCGCAGTAGAGGCGCTCGATGTCACCGCTTATGAAACGGTGCAGCCGGTCTTTGACAAGCTGGCTGGCGCGCTCGGCAAGATCGATATTGTGCTCGCCAACGCTGGCATTGCCAGGGGTGGTAGGGTCGGCACGATGCCTCTAGCGGACAATCTTATGACTATCGACACCAACGTCAGCGGCGCCATTGCCACTGTGTCTGCGGCTCTGAAGATATTCCGTCAGCAGGGCCACGGACACCTTGTAGCCACTTCATCGCTCGCAGCCTACCGAGGCATGCCTCGCAACGCAGCCTATTGCGCATCGAAGGCAGCCTTATCGACCTTCATGGAGGCGGTCAGGGCTGAAACCTATAAGGAGAAAATCGCCGTTACGGTACTCCACCCAGGCTATATCGACACCGAGATAAATCGCCACCTGAAATCACGTCCCTTCCTGATTACAGTGGAGAAAGGCTCGAAAATCTTTGCCGATCTCATCGAGAAGAAAGTTGCGCGTGCAACAGTACCAGTCCATCTCGCGGGGGTTCTCAGACCGCTACTCAAGCTACTCCCGACCCGCCTCATCGCGCGAATGGGCTAGCTCATGAACCTATTAACGTCGCTCTATAATCGCACAGTAATTTCCCGTCCTGCCCTGGTGCTCGTGCTGTTCGCAATCGTGCTAGTGCTGGCCAGCCTCAGAATTGACCAGTTTCGTCTTGATGCCTCGGCTGAGTCACTGGTTCTCGAGAATGACCGATCACTTGAGCAGTTCCGGGAGATCAACCGGCGTTTCGACAAGACCGAAGACTTCCTCGTGGTCACGTTCTCACCAGCTGATGAGCTCTTCACGGAACGCAATATCGACACGTTGAGATCGCTTCGGGACGAGTTGGCGAAGCTCGAGAACGTGGGTGAGATCAACAGCATACTCAGCGTGCCACTGCTTCACAGTCCCGAGCTCACCCTGGATAACGTCGATTCAGAAATCCGCACACTCGACGAAGACGATGTCCCTTTGGATGCAGCACGTGAAGCACTGCTGTCGAACCCGCTTTATCCCAATCTCCTGATCAGCGAAGATGGTGAAACCACGGCTATCCAGATCAACCTGCCTACCCCTGATCAGTATTACGATTTACTGAATCGACGTAACGACCTTCGCGCGCAGACTGAACTCTCGACGACCGAGTCAGCTGAGCTAGAGCGGCTCAATTTGGATTTCATCGAGCTCAAGGAAAGCCTGGTGGCACAGCAGGACAGGACCATCGCCAATGTGCGCGAGATCCTTGACCGCTACAGCAGCAATGCCGAGCTTCACCTCGGTGGCGTGCCAATGATCGTCGCCGACATGATCGATTTCATCGAGAGTGATCTCTACACCTTTGGCGCAGGTGTTCTGCTCTTCATGGTACTGACACTGACGTTGATCTTCCGGCAGTGGCAATGGGTGCTGACGCCCCTGCTCTGCTGTACATTTACGGTCTGGCTCGTCACTGGTTACCTCGGCTGGCTGAACTGGCCTGTGACCGTCATTTCTTCCAATTATGTCTCGCTCCTGCTCATTACGACACTGTCGCTGACCATCCACCTGATCGTCCGCTATCGGGAAAACCAGCACGCCCATCCAGACTACGACAAACGCAGGATGATGCTGGAAACCGTAAAGGCCATGGTAATGCCCTGCCTGTACATGACGCTGACTACCGTGGTCGCCTTTGGATCACTGACGCTGAGTGGCATTCGACCTGTGATCGATTTCGGCTGGATGATGACGCTGGGGCTGTGGCTTGCCTTCTTCGTCGCCTTCCTCGTGTTCCCGGCGCTGGTGATGCTCATGCCACCACCGCCAGGCGATCTTCCAGCCGATCATGGCCGCGCCTATACGCGATTCTTTGCTGCCCTGACTGAGCGTCACGGCGGCATGGTGACTGTGTGTTCGGCCATACTCGCAATCGTGTTCGTGGCCGGCATCACGCGCCTGTCGGTCGAGAACAGCTTCATCAACTACTTCAAATCCGATACTGAAATTCACCAGGGCATGCTGGTGATCGATAACAAACTCGGTGGCACTTCACCGCTGGATCTCGTCATCAACGGTGAGCCCGCGCCTGAGGGATATGACGAAGAAGAACCTTGCGACCCTTTCCTCGATGAATGCGAAGAGGGTGAAGAGTGGCGCGACACCTGGTTTACGCCGAAGAAAATCGACCGGCTGAAACAGGTTCATGCCTATCTCCAGCAGCTTGAACACACGGGCAAGATCATCTCTGTTACCACTACCCTCGACCTCATCAAGACGATCAATGAAGATCGCGAACTGGACGCTGTCCAGCTAGCCCTTGTACCGAAGATGCTGCCGGAGGATCTGAGCGCGGTGCTGGTCACACCGTATGTCTCCGAGGAAGCGAATCAAGTGAGATTCAGTATCAGGCTGCGCGATTCCTCACCAACGCTGAAGCGCGATGAGCTGCTCCGGGAAATCGAGACCCATATGACGACCGAGCTTGGCTATGATGAAAATGAGTTTGTGCTCACGGGTATGACCGTGATGTACAACAACATGCTGCAGAGCCTGTTCGATTCACAGATCAAGACACTTGGCTTTGTGTTCGGCGCGATTGCCATCATGTTTCTCATCGTATTTCGCTCGGTGAAGCTTGCGCTTATCGGGCTTGCCCCTAACCTGCTGGCCGCAGCGAGCGTGTTGGGCATGATGGGATGGATGAGCATTCCGCTGGACCTGATGACGATCACGGTGGCAGCCATTGCCGTGGGTATCGCGGTGGACAATACCATCCACTACATTCACAGGTTCCGCATCGAATTCCCGACCGACCGGGACTACACCGCGACCATGCATCGCTGTCATCAAAGTATCGGCCGGGCGATGTCGTATACCTCCCTCACCATCATCATCGGCTTTTCGATCCTGGTGCTATCGAACTTCATTCCGACTATTTACTTCGGTCTGTTCACGGGCTTTGCGATGCTGGTGGCGCTGGTGGCTTCGCTGACGCTGCTGCCGAAGCTTATTTTGATGGTGAAGCCATTTGGGCGGGGGTGATTTCGGCTCACGATATGCAGCTTCAGGGGTCTGTGGTCGTGGCGTGCGGTAGTATCGTCGTTGCAGATATTGAGGCGCTCAGCACGATAATTGCGCTGAGTGAAAGTATTTCGAATTGAGCGCAGGCGATGGCTGCTAAGGGCCTGCCCCACCTCGCGTATGCAATAAAGACCTCTCGCCGGAGATTACCATGCTCCAGACTGAGTTGCGGATCACGGTGAGTCACTATCGCAGTTAATGAGGAATTCGGGGCTCCTGGGACAAGCACGGTTCAGTTACCTCTTCTTCTTTCTCAAGATCTGGTCGCTTCACAAGAATGACGAAGGCAATTACCCCGGCGACCAGGCCCCAGAAGGCCGCGCCAACACCCAGAATAGTGATTCCCGATGCGGTTACGAGAAAGGTGATCAGCGCAGGGTCGCGTTCCCCTGGGTTTACCATTGCACTGACTAATCCATTAGTAATTGCGCTAAAGAGTGCGAGTCCTGCAATCGCAGCAATCAGCGCAGCCGGAAACGCTGTAAAGACACCAGCGATGGCTGCGCCGAAAGATCCGAACAATAGATAGAAAAAGCCACAGCTAAGCCCTGCCACGTATCGCTTAGTCGGATCATCATTGGATTCAGGACCTGTGCAAATGGCAGCTGTTATCGCAGCCAAATTCACACCGTGGGCGCCAAAAGGTGCCAGAGCGAGCGTGGTCAGTCCAGTTACGCTGACCAGATTGTTAGGCGGAACCTTGTCAAAACCGGCAGCTTTTAGAACAGCAACGCCGGGAACGTTTTGTGAAGTCATGGTGACAACGAACAAGGGAATGCCGATTCCTATGATCGAAGCGACACTGAAGATTGGCATTGTAAATACTGGCACAGCAGGGGACAGAGAGATATCTCCGCCGCCAAACATTCCCGTCAAATATGACACCCCGAGACCAACAGCCAGGGCTGCAACAATTGCAAAACGTGGCCACAGCCTCTTGCAGATCAGAAAGATTACGATCATCGGCACGACGAGAACCGGCGACGACTGCATCGAAGTAAAGACAGAAATGCCAAAACTGAAAAGTATGCCGGCCAGCATCGCGGAGGCCAAGGATGCCGGAATGATGTTCATGATTTTTTTAAAAATCCCCGTAATGCCGCAGATGAAGATCAACGCACCTGAAAAAACAAAAGCCCCTATCGCCTCCTGAAACGAGAATAGCGAAAGGCTTCCGACCAGCAACGCAGCGCCCGGCGTCGAAAATGCAGTAATGATAGGCGCCTTGTATTTCCAGCTCAGGTACAGTCCTGAAACAGCGCTGCCGATTGATATGGCCCAGACCCAAGAGGTGACGATATTGGGGGGGAGATTTGCAGAGCTGGCCGCCTGGAAGACGATAGCTAAAGGGCCAGCAAAAGAAATAATAACCGCGATCAGCCCTGTAATTAATGACGAGTTAGAATAGTCTTTACTTAATTTGGAAAACATCCCTGTACCCGCCGCTTTTAATATGCTCATCAATGAAATCTGGAAATATGCCGTTATGACGCTCGTAGCGCTGGTGGCTTCGCTGACACTGCTGCCCAAGCTCATCTTCATGGTGAAGCCGTTTAGGCGAGCGCGATTTCAGGTCGTGATATGCATCGCAAAGAGAGGGCAGTTTATGCGCGAGCTGTGTGAACTACCTCGTACCCCATACTTTTGACACCGCCCCGTCAGAGCCTAGCAAACCTACCGCGAGCGCAACTGTACCAATACAGAAGAATGCAACCACAGGGATAAAAGCGCCGAGTTCACCACTGGAATAGCCGACAATAGCTGAGCCCAGGGAAAGAAGCGTGAATAAGGTCCCAAGAACATTCAAAGCGACTCTGTGAGACTTTCTGTAATTTGCAGAAGGCTTGTCTGTTTCGAAGAGCCGTAATATTGGCCAAAATATTCTCGTCATTACGCTTTTCATGATCGGCAAGGGCCCATTCGCAGTAGAGTTTATAGATTACCACATACCAGCAAAGGCGCTCTTCGGTAAGCGGTCGAGCAGAAGCAAACCCGGAACTGCCTGTTGATTGGAATGCTGTGCTGACCTGGGGGACGACAAACTGTTACCATCTGCCGCCGCCAATACCCACTCTCCGACTCAAGGCTGATTAGATGAGCATCGTTATACGTTATTTCTTTCGTTTTGTGCGCCTGGTACTGACGCCTGTGATCTTGCTGATGGAGAAGCTCACTACGCCCAAGGCACTGTCCCGGTCAGCAGAAGATCAGGCTGCAGTTGATAGCGCTTGCAAAGATCTGGCCCTGTACCAGTTTCAGGCCTGCCCCTTCTGCGTAAAAGTTCGGAAAGAAATTGCCCGACTGGGCCTGAACATCGAATTGCGAGACTCCCGGAATGACACAGGCCATCGCGCCGAACTGGAAAATGGCGGCGGGCGAATCAAAGTGCCCTGCCTGCGCGTTACGAATAGCGATGGACAGCAGGAGTGGCTGTATGAGTCTGGCGCAATCAATCAGTGGCTGAGAGAGAGATTTGACCCGTCTGTTGAAGACGCAGCCAAGGCCTAAGTGGTCGAGGCCGATTTGGAGCGCAGGTTTATCTAAAAAACGGAGACTAGCATGTCCTTACGCAGCACCTCGCTTGGTTGCGTGCTCTTTATGACTTTCTGGATGTCAGCCTTACATGCTGGCGCGGCGGTACCGGGTAGTCATCAACTGAACCTGGCCGAGGCCAATAAGCTGGTGGCTCTGCCGTTGAACTGCATCGAGAAACCCTATCCCTATAAAGTTGGATGGGTCTTGCGTGGTGCTGAGGATCTCAAACCGCCTTCCGTTGTGCACCCTGTGTTTAATGGATGTTACGACTGGCATAGCGCTGTGCATGCCTATTGGTCCTTGGTGACGCTGGCGCGGCAGTTTCCCGAGCTGGAGAAGACCGATGCTGTGAGGTCGGTGCTCCGGCGCAATCTGACGCCGCAAAAGGTCGCCAAGGAGCTCGCTTTCTTCCATGACGAAAGAAATACTGCATTCGAGCGTACCTATGGCTGGGCATGGTTGCTGAAACTGCAGCTTGAATTGCAGCAATGGAAAGACCCGCTAGCAGAGCAGCTCGCTGCCAATCTCAGACCGCTCAGCGATCTTATCGCGCAGAGATATCTTGAGTTCCTGCCCCGGCTCGTTTACCCGGTAAGGGTCGGCGTGCATGGCAATACCGCCTTCGGCCTGAGCTTCGCGTTTGACTACGCAACGCACAATGAAAATTCGGCTCTGCAGTCCCTGATCACTAAAAGGGCCAGGGATTTTTACCTGGAAGACCGCCAGTGCCCAATCGCCTGGGAACCGAGCGGCTATGACTTTCTATCGCCCTGCCTCGAAGAGATGGGGTTGATGCTGCGTATTCTGCCAGAAAAACTGTTTCTCACGTGGCTGCAGGGCTTTCTTCCGCAGCTGGCTGATCCGGATTTCACCATTGATACGGCTGAGGTCGGTGACCGGACAGATGGCAAACTGGTGCATCTGGACGGATTGAATTTCAGCCGAGCGTGGAACCTGTACCTGTTGGCAAACCGTTACCCGCAATATCTGCATCTAAAGGACCTGGCTGATCGGCATGTGGCGTACTCTTATCCGAATTTAATCGGCGACAGTTATGAGGGCGGGCACTGGCTTGGCAGCTTCGCCATTCATGCGCTAAACACTTCACGGAATCAGCAGGAGTGATGCGATGAGGGGAGAGCGCTCTACATCACATTCCCTCCAAGGCAGCAAGGCTTCAGGACAGAGCCCCACAGGCAATGCTTCGGATCTTCCCAGAGCAGGCGTCAACCCAGATCACGGATCTTGTCCACGAGCTTGATGAGCTCCTTGATCATAGGCTGAGGAATTGTCGCGCGAAGCACTTCGTCGGCCTCTATCATTGTGACCCTGACCTTCTCTCGCAAGGCCGCCCCCTCCTCCGTGAGGTAGACGAGGGTCTGGCGCCGATTCTCTGGTGGAATCTCGCGTCGAATCAGACTCGCCTTTTCCATACGCCGCAACATGCCGGATATCGCCGAAATGTCGATTTCCAGGATATGAGCGATGTGACTTACGAGAACGCCTTTCTCCGGCTCGCAAATCTCCATGATGTAGCTTTGCTGAGCAGAGATTCCATGTGGAAGATACTTTCGATAGTGCTCTGAGATTCCGCGCCAACCGCGGTAAAAATTGAAGCAGACCAGCTCTCGCAGGAAGACTTCTGGTTCTACAACATCATGCGCCGTAGGGGGCATATTCCACCTCTTGGATTAAGTTTAGCTGCCCTGCTGTCTGTTGCTCCATAAACACCTGGTTTCCATCAATGGTAAGTCTAGCAGAACTTCGAAAATACGAAACGCGTCAATACTTGACACGTAAAGTGTTATCACGTTAAATCCATCGCGACGCACTTTAGCGGTGTGATACACGGCAGCTCAAGCACAAAGGAGTCTCCGGCTTTCACTTGACTCCCGTGCCCCTGAACACAATCGGCGATAGACCGGAGACCTTATGAAACTTCTACATATACCCCTTCTTCTGGCAGGCCTGAGCACCCTTAATGTTTCCCAGGTCGTGGCTGAGCCAGTGAAGCCGCTCATCATAGACGTGGACACTAAGTCGGTCTCCGGCAAACAGCAGGAACTCACATTCGTATCCACCAAGGCCCTTTTTGGCGAGGGAATTCCGCAGAATCTGAAGCTGAATTTTGCGAGCGGAGATCAATCGGCCGAGTCACTGGTTCAGGTGAGCCTCATCGATAACACCCTGTCTCCCCGACTACTTGATGGAACCAGTCAGGGAGTTCTGGTACTGGTAGGCGCGAGCCTGCAGGCTGGCAAAGGATTGGCCGACCAGAAGGCATTCAAGATGCTCGAACGCCCTCTGATCGATCGATATCGTGGTGAAGTGCTGCTGTCGATCGCGGCAGCCCGTAGCGCCGAATGGCCCTTCGATACTTTCGAGGTGGTGTCCTTCCCCACTCTGGAGCATTACCTGGCACTGATGAGCGATCCGGAATTTGCACCTGAGCAGCCGCTCGGCAAGTTGGCCATGCAGACCTATACGCCCGACCTGAGAGTGTCACTTGGCGAAATCCAGAATCCTGCGGCGAGCGCTGGAAAATAGTTAATCCCACCAAAAAAGGAATTTTGCCATGTCTATCGAAGTAAAGTTAAAGCAGCGAATTGGCGTCGTTTTTGCCGCGCTGGCCTTGGTCGCAATGTCTCAGGCCCGTGCAGAGCAGCCGGAGTTGTGGCAGCAGGTTGCATCTGATCCAGCCATGGGTGGGTGTAAGGAGTCTCGTTGTTATTGAAGTTGAGCTGAAAAAAAATGGTAAGACAGGTTTGGAAAGACACTTTCACATCTCAAGCCGAAAAGAAAACGCTGAATTTTCCCTCACTTTTACCCGAAAGTATTGGCAGATCGAGAATAAGTTGCATTGGGTTCTGAACGTGGCTTTCAGAGAAGATTATTCAAGGCATCGGAGCGGACACAGCGCTGAAAATCTGGCTACGATACGCCGAATCGCCTCAAATGAATTGAAAAATGACAAGAGCATAAAGCCAGGCATTAAAAACAAAAGGCTCAGCGCGAGATGGACAAACGACTAACTTCTCAAGCTGATTCAGGACCTTGGTAGATAGAGCGATTGCCCTGCCGGACAGGCAGATCAAACCCAGGGAACATATAAGTATAGCGTCGGTGTCAACACCAATAAATCAACCAAACATGGAAACTTAAATGTTAGATCCGACCTTTTCTTTAGAAGACAGCGATAAGAATTCACTATCTAGAGCGCTCGATGCAGTTATCTACGAAAAAAATGGCGCATGCTCATACGTTAATGCCTTAAATAAGCTGGCTTACAAAACGCTTCCGGGCGAGCTACTAGATATATTTCTAACCCAGAAAGCTTCAAAGAGCCCACTCCCGTATATCTACATCAACAACATACCAACAGACCTGCAAGTCAGCGGCGTACCATTGCAAGGAGAGGATACAGCCAGCTATAAGTCTGGCTTTCGTAGCGAGAATATACTAATCATGCTAGCCAGCCTTCTTGGCGAGCCGTACTCAATGGCGTTTGAAGGTGAAGAAATAGTCAATAACCTTATCCCCTTCCTAGAAACAGCAACTGACTATACTGGCCTCGGCTCCAGCGTAGAATTAGATTTCCACATCGAGAACGCTGCTCTTAAACACTTCTTCCCTTACAACTTTTCTCCAATGGGGCTAATGCTTACGGGGGTAAATCATGATGAATCGGGCCCGATGACGCGAATTAGCGACGGTAACAAGGCGCTTTCCCTTTTATCTGTGGTTGATAGGGAAGTTCTTAGTAGTGAATCGTATCGTATAAAGGTTCCTCACAGGTGGCGTGGGGGCAAGTACAGCCTCCAAAAAACAGAAACAGATTGGGTGCCAATTTCTCTTAGCAAAAACGGTAGATATTCTGATATCTCAGCAGTATTTTACCAAGACATGATCGTATCCAAGAACAAAGATGCAGAGAGAGCCTTGGGCAACTTTCATAATGCCGTTAAAGAGGTTTCAGAGGCAATTTCTATTAGACCTGGCCAGTTACTCTATATTGATAACAGGATAGCCCTGCACTCACGGGATCAGTTTAAACCAACCTATCAAAACGGCCGACCGAGACGCTGGGTCCAGCGTGTCTTTGTGTCTCCGAACCTATGGAGTCACAGAGATCTACAGCAAGTAGAACACAGAATTTATGAGATCACAGCATGACAAATATATTCTTGTCCATAGCCCCAATTTTCGCGCTGATCGCACTAGGATTCGCGGCAAAAAGGTACTTTATCTCCAGTGATGAATTTTGGTCCGCCAGCGATAAGCTGGTGTATTACCTATTCTTCCCATCACTTTTAATTCTGGAGATCGGGCATGCAGATTTCGAATCAGTGGCTGCTGGAAGTGGGTTGATGGTAGCTATCCTCGCTACTTCAGCTATTGCTGTCACTGTGTTCTTATATAAATTCATTCTTAGTCCTGATGACGAATTGTTCACATCAGTATTTCAGGGAGGCGTCAGGTATAACTCGTATATATTCATAGCCTCTTCTCAGGCATTGTTTGGCGCAGAGGGAGCAGCCTTGTCTGGGCTTTTTATCGCCAGCATGATTATATTCACCAACGTGATAAGCGTGATCGTGCTGAATCTGTATGGAAAGGGTTCTAAGAAAGGTCTAGGCTCGGTGGCTTATAATACTGCTACTAACCCTTTAATTGTAGGCGCAGTGATCGGTGTAGCCTTGAATTTGAGCGGTATCCATATTGAGGATGGTGCTGTATATGGCTTAATGCGGTACCTGGGTTCCGCAGCGACCCCCTTGAGCTTAATGTCTGTCGGAGCTGGTCTTCTATTTGTCCTTGATAGGAACAAGAAAATAGCAATCTCCTATTCTATTTTTGCCAAATTGATCATGTTACCGGCTTTAGCAATTTCTCTCATTAGTATGCTAAATCTTTCTGGACTCGCAGCCTCGGTGGCGCTGCTTTACTGCGCAGTTCCTTGCGCGGGTAATGCTTACATACTTTCGAGACAAATGGGAGGTGACTCAGTCGCTATGGCATCGATCATTACCTGGGGAACTGTAATTTCTTTCTTGACTATACCGGTGTTTATGCTGTCACACCTGATGTGAGCCTGGCGTCATTAAAGTCAGTTATCCGCGCTGAAAGGCGCTCGAGACAGCACCATGGTGCCCTGGCAATACATGCATTTCATTGCTCCCACTGATTTGGATGAGGTAGATAGGCAGTAATAATAGCTAGATACTCCTCTCTTGGTGCGCACACAACATGAGCAGGGCGGCCAGTAGGCACATGAAGCATCAAGCAGCTGCGGCCTCGGGGGTCGTTCATATATTTTTCAATGATCTCGCCATCCTTGACGGTTTCTTCAACTTCGTCAACGGAGATCATTCAGTGGCCAAACCGGAGGTGACTGGCGGGTCGGGATCGTTGCCCTTCTCTACACTATCCTGCCGAGTGCCGGCAGCCCGCTACTCCAATACCCGAGTATGTGAAACGCATTGTAATCGCCATCATATTTCAAGCGAAGACCAATTACGGGATGAGCGTTACAGACCAGCAGGAGCAAATGAGATGCCTTCTCATCACTATTTTCTATCAGCTTACTCGTGCAGTCTCTAGATAGGGTTGGAGTCAGTTCTTTGAGCTTACTCTTCAAGCTCTCCCCGACTCGAACGATATTCGGATGTCCATTATTTCCGCTCGTAAAGAGGCTTCCAGTAAGTGCGCTCTCTAGGAGATAGTTTCCTACCGAGCGTGCTGCATCACCGTGCCGCCCATCGCTGGTACACGACAGGATCGAAAGAAAAGTGGCGAGAATAATCACCTTACTCATAGAGCTATAAGGCCGCTAAGCACGCGCGGCGATGGAATAAAGGCGAAGCCGCAATTTAGTAGACGTAACTGTGACTGGCATTGTTAGGCTTCACTACCGCAGAGGGCTTTACGCACGTACCCGACTGCTTCCGGCATGCCGCCGAGAACCGCCACTGCCAAACTAAAATCTTGGTGCTTAGACATTTCCGTAGGCAGCGCCACACAATCGATGCCAGCCCGGAAAGCAGCTTCAAGGCCATGCTGAGTATCTTCAATTGCCAGACACTCAGCAGCAGAGACGCCAAGCTGTTGCAACGCAAGTAAATAGCAATCAGGCGCAGGCTTGCTAGCGCGGACGTCATCTCCTGAGACGACCGCAGAAAAATAGTTCTTCAACGCGTTGACCCGTAGCGTTGTTTGAACGCCGTTCGCGCTGGCTCCCGTCACCACAGCAAGCTTCAGTCCTGCGCTATGAAAGCAAGATATGGCCTCTTCTACACCAGGCATCAAAGGAAACGCTTGCCGATCAAGATACTCTCGCGTTGCGGCGTTCTTCGCCTCCGCGAGCCGTTCCGGCGAATCATCGATACCTAGCCGCTGCACCAAGTCTATGGCATTGGCAGGTGTTGGGACGCCTGCATAGCGCGTCTTGTACTGCTGTTCCGTTAACGTAAAACCGTAGCGTTGAAGAACTTGCGCCCACATTCTGTAGTGGATGGGCTCTGAGTTAACGAGCGTGCCGTCGTGGTCAAATAGAACTGCGCGTAGTTGCATATGGTTGCCGAGATACATGATTTGTGAAGCCTAACAGCGTATTACAGTGCATGCACCATTTGCCGTAGCGCTCTCTCTCCTCGCATTTGATGCGTTTATCAGCATAGTCCCGCTATCAAACATCCACGACGGCCAGACCCGCTCGGACCTGCTCTGGTCCAACTAGGCTACCGGGCCGCAGTGTGCTCGTCACCAGCATCCTTGAGATCAACCACACAAACCACCGGGTAATGATCCGAAGGCAACAAATCCCGATCCCGAAACGAAAACGGCGCCAGCATCTCGCTGCCGTCTTCGTCATACACATAGCGGTAGACGTAGGTCTCTTCTGGTATCAGTCGCTGGTGTAGGCTCTTACTGAGGAAAATGTAGTCGAGCTGTTTGGCAGAGGCTGTTCTGCCATAGAAGGTCATATGCGTATGACGTTCATAGCGGGGTATGCCGGCCAGAAAGAGCGCATCTTCCAGATCAGTGGCTTCGTAGAGGGGCTGGAATTCGGCCCAGGTGTCGTCACGTGAGGCATTGCCGTTGAAGTCACCCGCCACGATCACAGGATGATCATTCGACTTTTCAGCCTTCAGTTTATGATAGATGGCTATCAATGCCTGTACTTCAGCGGCTCGACGCTTCTGTCCACCCGGATCGAAGCCCTGCGGATCGTAACCGGATTTCAGATGGGCGAGCATCACCGAAAGGATGCAGGTGCCCTGAGGGTCATACAGGTGAAGCACCGGGATATCGCGTGACAGTCTTCGCTTTTCAGATGCGCCCAGGTTGAATGCTTCTGCCATGAGCGCTGTCACGGCATAGGCTTCCGGGTCTTCCTCGTGGAGGTACTGGAACGGGACCGGCCAGTGCCGATTTGTCTGTAGCTCAGCGGTAAATGGCAGGCTCTTTTTCAGCAGAAAACCACTCTCAATACCGCGATCGGAGTTGCCGGGGATGAGGTAGGCTACATAGGCGCCCGACAGAAAGAATTCATTGAAATTGCTCAGCGCGGTCGGGCCGCCCACTTCACAGAGGCACACACAATCCGGGTCTTCCCTCAGGATGATCTGCGCCAGGGCCTTCAACTTGCTCAGGGGCTTGAGCTCCTGATCCGCCTCGCCCAGCATCGCCCAGTGCTCATCGCTGAGCGTGTGGAGGTATTCGGGCCTTATCGGGAACGCGGTCTGCAGGAAGAGGTCCTGGACGTTGTAGGTCATTAGTTTGAACTTCATGTAAAGCTTTACGTTGAGTTCGGGTTGACGACGCTTCTCTCCAGCAGATTTTGATAGCCGTTCGGGGAGTATCTAGTGCCATTTCAGAGGCAGGCGAAGGGTGCGCATGAGCTGCCGACTCAGGCCAGCCGCCCTCTAGATCAGTCCGACGCACGGCTTAGTGCTATCTGGCAATGCAAACTCGCGCTTACCTGATCTCATATTGCTTCAGCTCCTCGATAGAGACCTCGCTAGAAGCAAACTCCTTGAGCTTACACAAGATGGCTGCTCTGTGCGCTTCTGGGAACCTCAGAACCTGGTAGTAGCCGCCCTCTTTCAACTGATACTGCAGTTCGACATACTTAAACAGAAGGTTCTCTGGACATTGGAGATCGTCCAAAATAACTATAAGCTGATTGAACGAAACGCTTGTTCCGTCTATCTGCTGGATTAGCTTTTTTACAACGATTGCCCTCTTTATCTGACTCCAGTGATAGACAGTGGGCGGTCGGTACTCAGAGAAAGTGGTTGTCGTCGCGGGAACGAAGAATCCACGACTATCAGCTCCCCATACCAAATCACTGTTTCCGCGTCTGATATTATTAATTGAAGGCGTCAAACCCGAAGCAATGGCCAGAAAAAAGAAAACAAGCACGACAATAAACACATAATTGCCCCCGATAGTGGCCACTGCCGCAAAATAATAAATGGCAAATCCCAAAGCCACCTCTATACAAATTAAAAGCACCATTGAGGCTGTCGAGGACTGATATACCTCAATGCGATCTTCTTCTAATTTCACCTTAGTCGACAGCATCTTAACGCTAACGCCACGACCGCGAATTTACGAGCATTCCGCTGAGGCCTGCGCAGGGTTGGTAGTGTGAATTGTTACGCAATATGTACCTTCATCTTTCTCTGGAAAGAGACTAAAAAAGGCCCCCGACCTCGCAGCCGGGAAGTTTGCTGCACGGACTAGGCGCCATCCTTGCAAGTGACCCTCCCCTCGAAAACGGCGCCAGCATCTCGCTGCCGTTTTCGTCATACACATAGCGGTGCACGTAGGTCTCTACCGGTATCAGTTGCTGGTGCAGGCTAAGGCTGAGGAAAAATGTAGTCGAGCTGTTCGCCAGAGGCTTTGTCTACGGCCTCACCGAACGCAGCGAAGGCGTCACCTTCAGGCGGCGATCTCACGACCGCCGCCTGAAGGTGACGCCTGACAATCGATCACAGCAGGTTATAGACAAACACCGCCGCCACCGCCACAGGCGTGAAGTAACGCAGGGTGTTGTACCACAGCTTGAATGCACCTGGTGACGTGGCTAGTTCGGATTCGAGCGCCTGGCGAGACATGAACCAGCCGGCGAACACAGCGACCAGCAGGCCACCCAGGGGTAACAGGATACTGGCGGTCAGGAAGTCCAACAGGTCGAAGATGGTCTTGCCTTCGAACATGGCGAACATGCCCAGCGGGGTCACGTCGGACCAGACATTGAGCGACAGAATAGACACAATACCCAGCGCCCAGCAGGCGATACCAGCGCCCACTGCACTGACGGTACGGTTCAGGCCCTTTTGCTCCTCCAGCCATTCTACGAGCGGCTCTAGCAAGGAAATGCCTGAGGTCCAGGCCGCGAAGATCAGCAGTACGAAGAACAAGGTGCCGACCAGACTGCCCATGGGCATGTTACCGAAGGCCAGCGGCAGAGTCTGGAAGATCAGGCCTGGACCTGCACCGGGTTCAAGGCCGTTGGCGAAGACAATGGGGAATATGGCGAGGCCAGCGGTCAGAGCCACCACGGTATCGATGATGGAGACCGTCACCGCTGTCTTGGCGATGGACACGTTCTTCGGGAGATAGGAGCCGTAGGCCATCATGACTGCCATGCCGAGGCTTAGCGTAAAGAATGCGTGGCCGAGGGCGACCAGCACACCGGCGGTAGTGAGACTGGAAAAATCAGGCGCGAACAGGAAGCTCACAGCCCGTCCGAAGGAACCTGTTGTCATGGCATAACCCATAACGATCAATAGCAGGACGAACAGCGCGGGCATCAGGAAAGTCACCGCACGTTCGAGGCCGGCCTTTACGCCCCGGGCCACGACCACTATCACCAAAGCCATAAATACCGTGTGCCAGAGCAGAAGGGTCGCCGGGTCGCCCAGCAGACCGGAAAAGATAGCGCCTATAGCTTCCTCGGACTGGCCAACCAGCCCGCCGGTGGCAGCCGTACCAACATACGATATTGCCCAGCCGCCGATCACGGAATAGAACGACAGGATCAGGAACGCGGCCAGCACGCCAACAGCACCGACGATGGTCCAGCCTTTTGAGAGGTGTTCGCGCTGGGCCGCCAATCGCATGCTGTTAATAGGACTGTGCCCGCCACGCCGACCAATCAGCACCTCAGCCATCATGATAGGAATACCGATGCCCGCAATGCATAACAGGTAGACAATGACGAAGGCACCGCCACCGTTCTCACCGGTGATGTAAGGGAATTTCCAGATATTGCCCAGGCCTACGGCGGAGCCGGTTGCGGCCAGAACGAAGGCAAGGCGTGATGACCATAGGCCGCGTTTTTCTGTCGAACTTTCATTAACGCCCACCGTAGCGGTGGAAGAAGATGACATATGTAAAATCTCCTGCAAAAAATATTGTTATTGTATGTGCTCTCAGCCCACCTTGGCCATTGCACTGGTCGATTGCTGATGATCAGCGGAGCTGCGACGGAAGCGTTCCTCCGCCAAACGATTAGCGATGGTGCCTGTTGGGAGACCCTCGCTGCTGGCACGCGTGAAAATTTCGTCCAGGGTGGTGCCGATGGTTTCCACATGGGCGCGAACCTTGTGGTGGTCATGGTTCGTGCGTTCGTAGAACACATCAATAATGCCGCCGGCATTGATGGCGAAATCGGGCGCGTACAGAATGCCGCGCTTTTTCAGCGCCGCATCATGTTCGGGACGTTCAAGCTGGTTGTTGGCCGCACCGGCCACGACTTTTGCTTGAATCGTTGGAATCGAACTATCGTTGAGCACCGCACCCAAGGCACATGGGGCCAGGACATCCACCGGCAGGGCCAGGATTTCCTCTGCGGACACCGGGGTTGCGCCCAGTTCGTCCACGGCGCGATCCATCTGGTCCTTATGGATGTCGTAGACCCAGAGCTTGGCTCCGGCCTCCTTGAGGTGGCGGGCCAGCCGATAGCCCACGTTGCCGATGCCCTGAATCGCGACCTCGAGGCCTTGCAGGTCTGATCGACCGAGACGGTGTCTCACCGCCATGCATATCCCGATATAGGTACCGTAGGCAGTGGCCGGAGACGGATCGCCGTTACTGGGCACACCGTCGAGCCCCAGGTGGTCCTTGATACCCGCAACATGGGTGGTCTGCCGGCCTATGACCTTCAGATCCGACACGCTAGTGCCAGAATCCTCGGCGGCAATGTACTGGCCGCCCAGCTGTTCGAGGAAGCGCCCCATGCTTTCCAACAGCGCTTCGGTCTTGTGCTTGCGCGGGTCGCCGATGATCACGGATTTGCCGCCGCCCAGATCCAGGTTGGCCAGCGCCGATTTGTAGGTCATGCCGCGGGAAAGGCGCAGCACGTCACGCAGGGCCTGCTCGTCGCTGGCGTAGGGGTACATGCGACAACCGCCAAGAGCGGGGCCGCGAGAGGTGCTATGGATAGCGACGATGGCTTTAAGACCGGTTTCCGGATCACAGAAAAAGGACAGATGTTCGTGGTTGTCAAACTCGGGATGGCTGAATACATTCATGGCATTTCACCTTACTTCCAGGCCGTCCATATCCTTGTGGGGCGTTAGAGGGCCGATGTCATCAAACCCAAGCCGGGATTACCGGTTGGCTCATCTAAATTCAGTACGGCTGAACCGAGTAGATTTCAGGCCGCAATCCTCAGCGTGTGGCCACGCCGCGAGCGATAAAATCGATTGTTTGAAATGATGTCGCGTTGGTAGATCGGAAAGGTGATCGACTGGAGCGATCTTCTGGGCGAGGAAGCGTGGAGCTAGCCTGCGATAGGCGTCGTCCCGGTAGAGAGGCGGTCTGCATACTCATGTTGAAATCCCGTCCACGTCGCCGGATCTCGGCTTCTGTGGTCATCTTGTTTTTGTTAGCCGGCAAAGACCGGTCATTCGATTTCACCGTTCAACCTGGCCCTGGTGGGGCGTCGAACACGCACTAAACTAGAAGGTTCCGTTGACGCCGTCAATGGTTAAAACAAGCTGATCTCTCCCCAGGCGATCGCCGCTCTTCCGCATGACATCACTGCATCCTTTCCTGCCGCCCGCGCTCCCGTTAAAGCCTGAGTACCTCCGTCGTGTGCTTAGTGATGAGCACTGGGCAATACTGGCCGAGCGCATCTGCGGTGACGTCATTGATCCTCGTCCTCCCAGAGCGCCTGCAACTTTTTTTGTAGCACCAGGAGTGCTGCACTCTCCGCTAACGCTTTCTCTTTTCGCCGCAGTTCTTTCTGGAGTTGCTTGACTCGCTGCTCACTTGACTTGAGTGCTGCTGACTCAACGGCTGCCTTTCGTTCGCCACTGCCAGCGGCGTTTACGACGCTCATAGCGGGGTCTGCCGGCCAGAAAGAGCGCATCTTCCAGATCAGTGGCTTCGTAGAGGGGCAGGAATTCAGCAGCGGTGTCGTCGCGTGAGGCATTGCCGTTGAAGTCACCTGCCACGATCACGGGATGATCATCCGACTTTTCAGCCTTCAGTTTCTGATAGATGGCTATCAATGCTTTCACTTCAGCGGCTCGACGCTTCTGCCCACCCGGATCAAAGGCCTGCGGATCGTAAAGATTTCAGATGGGCGAGCATCACAGAGAGGATGCAGGTGCCCTGAGGGTCATACAGGTGAAGCACCGGGATATCACGTGACAGTCTTCGCTTTTCAGATGCGTCCAGGTTGAACGCTTGTGCCATGAGCGCTGTCACGGAATAGGCTTCCGGATCCTCCTCGTGGAGGTACTGGAACGGGACTGGCCAGGGCCGATTTGTCTGTAACTCAGCGGTAAACGGGAGGCTCTTTTTCAGCAGAAAGCCGCTCTTAATGCCGCGATCGGAGTTGCCGGGGGGCGGTCAGGCCGCCCACTTCACAGAGGGACACACTATCCGGGTCTTCATTCAGGATGATCTGCTCCAGGGCCTTCAACTTGCTCAAGGGCTCGAGCGCCTGATCCGCCTCGCCCAGCATCGCCCAGTGCTCATCGCAGAGCGTGTGAAGGTATTCGAGCTTTATTGGGAGCGCGGGCTGCAGGAAGAGGTCCTGAATGTTGTAGGTCATTAGTTTGAGCTTCATGTGGCTAGCACACGTTAAGTTTTCTCACCGATGCTCCTCTCCTATAACTCCAAAACTTTCGGTATTCTTCCACGATGAAAACCCAAGGGATGAATGACTCATGCAGGCTGATCGCTATAGGATTATACGCGGAGAGTAGGCGTAGACGGTATGACAGATAGCGAAGTAATCTACGAATTCGGAAAAGGAGATCCTATGAATTATGATGTGGCAGACAAAGAGTTCTTGAAGTTCGTGGAAAACCCGATGGCAAACAAGGAACACTTGTTGCCTCTATTTAGTGACCTAGGGTTGTTTGATAAGCTTATCTTCAGAATAAAACCTCTGAGAATATTTATCACCAAGGAAAAAGCAAGGAAGCAGTTTTTTAAGATAGTTTATGATTACATAACTACAGAAAGCGAAGCTCCGAATAAGTTAGAGGGCTTGAATGACAATGCACTAGCAGGAGCAGGTATCGAAAAACTCATCAACACTGCTAGCGCATTCTTCAAAATAACGACGCCTTATACCCATCACCCGGTAGAACAGGTAAGAACTCGGGCATCGAAGTCTTTACACATTCAGTTAGCGACGAAGATTGAATACCATTTGAATAGAATTTGCGAGGCCCAGGATTCACCTTTCACTGTTGGAGGAACATTTCTATCAAATCCTAAGCAGTGGATCACATTTTACTTGAGCGAATTGTGCCTATTAGTCGACACAGGATGGCTGATAGTAATTTTGAGGAACAACACGATATACATACAACCCTCGGATCTCTTCTTTAAAAATATGCGGAGGTATTGGTTTTCTGAGATAATAGAAGCGATGAGCGACGTTTCAGACTCAGAGGCTATTAGGAGTGTCTTAGCGACACTAGGCACTAATTTAGCTGAGATACCGAGCTGGAAATCATCTGCTATTGTTGACTTGATGCTTGACAAGGTTTTTTCAATTAACTCAAGATACATAGTAGATGCTTTGAGAGGTAACGATAACTATAAGTTAATACGCAGGCTAATCGCGTTCGCTATTGCTATAGAGTCTCGATTACTTAACGGATTCAGTGAAACTTCCCGTAGAGAGATATTGCAGTTCCATGGAGTAGAGAAAGGTACGTTAGAACTAATCGATTTCGTTCTAGCAGACTCTGCTGAGGCTAACGCTTTCGTGAAGATACAAGACGACAGTTATGTGCATGGCCTCTTAGGCTTTAAGTACGGTGCTAGGAAGTTCGTTGGAAGTATCGTTAGCCATGCAAGCAGGAAAATAAGTGACCAGAACTTTGGAGGTATACTGGGAGAAAAATTTGAGGAAGACTATCTCTACAATTATATTAAATCATGCAACCTGCAGCGCTATGAAGCTTGGCCTGGCCTTCAATCAAAACGAGGCGACGCTGTCCAAGGGTATGATGTAGACATAATTTTTCACGACAAAATCAGAAAGTTTTATTATTTCGTTCAAGTAAAATATAAATGCTACGATCTGCCCAAGTACTTTTCTGAGCAATACCGGTATTTTACTGATAAAGGTTTCAACGGGAAAGGAATTCGCCAGCTATCGACTTTTAAGAACCATTGCTTTTCAGACGAAATTATAATCAATAAGCTTAAGAGCAAAGGTATAAGGGGCGTCTCACAAAGCAATTCAGCTTTTTTGATAATCCACAACATTCCGTTCTTAAACTTTCATGAGAAAGACGGCATTTATTTTTACGAATGGAACACTTTTAGATCCATACTTAATGGAGGCCTTCAAGTAGTAAGAATGGAACATGGAGTAGACGAAAACTTTGTAGGCGTTGAGGGTAATTTTGAATCTCCGGACTTTATAATAGACCGCTATTTCGAAGAGCAAAAGTTTGGACAGACCCTCAGCGTCGACTATGAGCTATTTCGTTCAATGTATTGCGAATTCGATGTCAACAATTACTCAATTTATAGCAAAATGCTATGAGATCGACACAACAACTGTCGCTTATATCAATGAAAAACATTGTATATCTAATCGAAAAATTGGTGAAGCTCGTGTAGTCATTGGGCCTACCGACTCCAGTGGGCTCCGGCGTGCATCGGCGTCCTGCAGCAAAAATGTACGGGACTCTTACCTCCGAACGATTTCAGTATCGTACCCGATGACTTGACGTCCTACCGGGCCGTGCGAAAAGTCGAACCGGGCCGGTAAGAACCTTGTTGGCATCATGCAGGCTGAGGGTCCTAGAGCACGGTCAATTATCTCTATCAACTCCTCGTAGGCAGCAGCACGCTCGCTCATAGCCTGACGCTCCATAAGGATTGGAATCGCCACTATCGTGGCTGCTACTGAAAAAGATATGAGAGGATTTTTTTCGATTAAGGTCAGCGAGACGAAAACCGCAGTAATGAAGCTTGTAAAAAAGACTAGCCACTCCCCTCGGAATTTTAGGCGACGACAGTGCGACTGAAGCCTCTTCAGGAATTCTTTCAGCTTCACCCCCTCGTCAGCTGTTTTAACACTGAGAAACAGCTCAACCTCTTTTTCCAGAGCCGCTTGATATTGCAAGTCCTTATACAGAATCCGCTCAAACTCCAGTTCTTTACCCGTGGCTCTCCTCCAGGTAGGTAAAAATCCTTCAAGAGCGCTTTTAATGAACTCTTTTCGCAATGCCAAACACCTGCCAGTTAGTTCGACGTATTCGTGGGTAATATCCGTCATCGAGGCCCCCTCAGCTATCTCTTTCGTTCTCAGACATGCCCTTGAAGCCACCGAACATCTACTTAAGCAGCCCGCTCGTCGCGGCACCAGTCGACTAGCCGACTGGCCGAAGCGACACTGAGGCTGGCAAGTTGTCGTATGACACAACCTGCTACTATTCCAAATTGCCGGCGCTCCCGAAGGAAAATGCACCGCTAAGCGGGAGATAGCAGGGTGGATGACTACCTCAGCTAGGGTAGAATCGCAACCACACGAAATGAACTAATGAAATTGTTGAGCTTTGAAACCATACCGCGGCCGTTATTTCAACCTGACGCCAAAAATCCGCCAACAACAACTTGAGAAAGATCATAGCAGTTCAGTATCGACTGTAAAGACATATGATCTAAGCGCTGATGATTACGCTTCCCACCAACACTCCAGCATTGTATTGGGGATGCCAAGCAAGTGCTGGCGAACATCTTCTCGTCATACGGATTATTTTTTGAACGGTTCAATCCACCCCCGGCACCCGCGACATCTTAAACACATCAGTGA
Organism: Gammaproteobacteria bacterium UBA2679; assembly: GCA_002354735.1. Taxonomy (GTDB): domain Bacteria; phylum Pseudomonadota; class Gammaproteobacteria; order Pseudomonadales; family Oleiphilaceae; genus Allohahella. The sequence continues at coordinate 257,116 of DEMD01000009.1, forward strand.
TCCGCCGCTCATTCTCACTGTACACATACTGATAATGCGCCGCCTGAACCAACGGCACTTTCAGGGCCAGCGGTTTTAAGATCGCCACGCACTCACCCCCAGCATGCCGCACACTCCGATATAACAGGCCATGACTCCCCTGCTCACGAAACTGCGCAGCGATCGGCTGAGTGTGTTTGTAGCTCTCAAGATCAGGATCATACAGCTCATCCCCAGTCCGAACATCATGCAGCTCAGAGCGAATCGTCGTGACATATTCGCGCAGCGTCAGCCGCGTATCCGGCTCTTCCGTGGCAGACAGAAAACGCTCCCGATGAAAGCGTGTTTCCGCAATGGCCGTAGCCGAGGAATCCCCAGCGTAATACACACCATATCGACCATCAGTAAACCGCGAAGCCGCACCAATATGCGTGAACGCAGCCATGACAGCCGAACTCCCGGGCCCACTCACCCGATCCTCTGGCGCCACGAAACCAAGATCGCCAGCTTCATCCCTCAGCCGCGGATTGGTCAGCGCTTCAAGCTCAAATGCCACCTTGAGATCCTCAGGATCGAGAATGCTTTCATACAGGTTGATCGGCTGAAACTGGCTCGACACCAGGCGGTGGCATTTCGTCCATGGCAGGCGCAGGGGCGCCGACTCGATGTTGGGGCGCAGCGCGGGCTTTACCATCCACGTGCGCCATCGACATAGTCGTACACCCGCGCGAGATCGAGAATGCTGCCGTTGAGCATGACTTCGAGGGCGCTCTTGCCGCCGAAGGCCGCATTGGGTTTGAGCGGCCAGGCGGTCGCCTGCTCGAGTGTGGGGAAGATGATTCTGAGGGCTTTGTAGATATTCTGTAGATGCGAGATACGCTCGAGGATGTCGCGCCCGGGTTTGGCGGTGAGAGCGCTCTTCCACTTGAAGTAGGTCGCTTCGGGCAAATCGCCCAGCAGTCTGGGGGGACTGCGACAAAGATAGAATAAAAAGCAAGAGAAATGGCGAAGAAATTTATGGCTTATTATCATGCTCTTCATAACCCAGATTAGGTGACAGGCGGGTTTAACACTCCCACGACGAAGGCTTCGGGATGGGGTCCATTAACAGCGCAATCGGTCGGCGTGGAAAGGTAGTTCTCAAGAGTCTGTGAGAGCTATAGTTGCGGCTGCTATCGCTGCTGGGCACGAAGATCATTTACTTAACAATCGGCTGACTGAGCCAAGGGTGCTAGATGAAGAATGAGTTGAGCTATGTAGTCAGTCGTATTGACGAAACTCTTGAGTGCTTTTATGAAGATATGGGCGCGACTAAAGACTTCGTAGCTCCTGATCGCAAAGTGCTTGCGAGCCTGAGAACGCGCCTATCCCTTGCAGTAAGTGCGTATTGGGAAAAGCTTGGTTGGAGTGCGTACGCTGAGGGGCGGTTTTGGTTGGTGAACCCGTTAGAATTCGAGCCGGTAGTTGATAGGTGGCTCGCAGGAAGCGGCATTCTTGATAACGATAGATATCTTACCATTTACCGTACCGCGTTCGGGAATCTTCGGGTGCTGGGTGAGCGCACAGGGCAGGTATTTACGATTTCTAGTCCAGCTCACTCATTAATAGGATCGCTCAACCAGTTATCCCGGCCGAACCCGACGCCGAATCGTACCGTCGAAGCTATGTTTCTCGGGGTTTCTCCGGAAGACTGTGATGTTGAGGGGGATGATGGGGTTTATCTTTTCAGTGCCGCAGTCACTAAACTGGGTGAACTTCAGGAGAGCGAAATGTACGGCTTTGCGCCACATCCGGCGGTTGGGGGGAGTTTTGATGCTGAGTCACTCGTGAAGGTAAATATTATCGAATATATGCTAAAGCAGGCCGATTTGGCACCGATCCACATTCCGTACGGAAATGCCGATGACGATGCTATAGCTAGCATTATAGAATCTGAAAATGAATAAAACATGCGTCCCTGCTGCGGCCATCAATGGGCGGGAAAGCATTCCGTCTACCACTCTGCTTTTGGCTGGTGTTGGAGCAGCGCTTCCATCGCGGCTGATTTACTGCAACGGCAACATTTCCGTCTAGGGGGTTCGTGACTGCCTCTCAGCCTTATTCTAGACCAATGCGCCGCGAAGTCGCTCTTGCCGTTGGCGTGGAACTTGTGCCCGAATGGACCACAGAAATCATCAATGAAACAGCTATCCTGTTTTAAAGTTGACACCGAAAAACTCTTATAAAGCTGTCTTGTTTCAGAGGTCCAATTCTGAGGAAATACGGAAGGCTCATCCGGTATGTTTCCAACTCGCACGATTTTGCCGAAGTCATTTTTTGAAAGCCAGTCGAGTAGTCCTTTGTCTCCTGATCCCAATTCCTGCGCGCAATTGGAATAGCGTAAACGACATCAATCCACCCCCGGCACACGCGACATCTTGAACACATCAGTAATACGCCGCTCATTCTCACTGTACACGTACTGGTAGTGCGCCGCCTGAACCAACGGCACCTTCAAGGCCCGCGGTTTGAGGATCGCCACACACTCACCCCCAGCATGCCTCACGCTCCGATACAACAAGCCATGACTCCCCTGCTCCCGAAACTGCGCGGCAATCGGCTGAGTCTGTTTGTAGCGCTTAAGATCAGGATCATGCAGCTCATCCTCAGCACGAACATCATGCAGCTCGGAAAGAATCGTTGTCACATATTCCCGCAGCGTCAGCCGCGTATCCGGCTCTTCCGTCGCCGCCAGAAAACGCTCCCGATGAAAGCGAGTCTCCGCTATGGCCGTTGCCGATGAATCCCCAGCGTAATACACACCATACCGGCCATCGGTAAACCGTGAAGCTGCACCAATATGCGTAAACGCGGCCATAACAGCCGAACTCCCAGGTCCGCTCACCCGATCCTCCGGCGCAACAAAGCCTAGATCGCCAGCTTCATCCCTCAGCCGCGGATTGGTCAGCGCTTCAAGCTCAAAGGCCGCATCGAGATCCTCAGGATCGAGAATGCTTTCATACAGGTTGATCGGCGGAAACTGGCTCGACACCAGGCGGTGGCATTTTTTCCATGGCAGGCACAGGGGCGCCGACTCGATGTTAGGGCGCAGCGCGGTCTTTACCATCCACGTGCACCATCGACGTAGTCGTGCACCCGTGCGAGATCGAGAATGCTGCCGTTGAGCATGACTTCGAGGGCGCTCTTGCCGCCGAAGGCCGCGTTGGGTTTGCGTGGCCAGGCGGTGGCCTGCTCGAGTGTGGGGAAGATGATTCTAAGGGCCTTGTAGATATTCTGCAGATGCGAGATGCGCTCGAGAATGTCGCGCCCGGGTTTGGCGTTGAGCGTGCTCTTCCACTTGAAGTAGGTGGCTTCAGGCAGATCGCCGAGCAGTATGCGCTGCTCTTTCGTGCTCAGCTGCCATTCCTCGGCAATACCGAAGAAGATCTTGAGCGCCACCTGGGCGAGCCTGGCTGCGCTGTCCTGCCTGGCTGAGGCATCCTTTGATAGATGGGTGTTCTTGAGTGGTTTCATGGCCGGCCTCCATGTCAACTGGCTTACTCTTATTATAGAGATTTATGCTATATAACTACAAATATAGATACAGGCCATGTTCCGGGACAAAGTTTCGCGGACGAGTCCCAAAACGACCCATGCCGTTCGAAATGGCCTTCTGTGCGGCGACCTCAATAGATCGTTGGCATCCAGCCGGCTAGTTGCTCTATGCTGTTCTCTTGAGTTGTAAGCGAGGCACTGAACGCCATGCCTGAAAGGACCTGCCTAAACCTGGACCGCTTTTCCGCTAGCTTCCGCAGTGGTGCAGTTGGCCTTTTACTTTATATTCTGCTCTCGCTTACAGCTGCGATGGCGCAGGCCCAGTCTGTCACGTTGAAACTGGTCGCCACCGACTACCCGCCCTATCTCTACGCCGAGGATGGAGAAGCGAAGGGGCTCGAGGCAGAAATAATACGCGAGGTGTTTGAGCGGCGCCTTGGCGTGGCTGTCAACTTCGAGTTCTATCCCTGGCGTCGTGCGCAGCAAATGATCGAGTCAGGGGCGGCCGATCTCTTCGTCGCAGCGGCCACACCTGAGCGCAGGGAATTTGCGGAGGTCGGTCGCGTGCCCCTGGGCTACTGGAGCTATTCGGTCGTGGTGAATGGTACCGCGGCGCCTGCAGAACTGTTCTATCAGCATGACATCAAGTCCCTCAAGGCATTTCGCCTGATTGCGCTAGGCGGTAGCAGCTGGGTGGAGGAGTATCTGCCTATGCTGGAGTTCGAATGGGCAAACTCTGTAGAGCAAATGTTCAAAATGCTGCTTCACGGGCGTGTGGATGCAATCGTCGGCGGATCTGCGGTACTGCGGCAATATCTGGTGGCGCATCCCGCACAGCAGATCGTGGAGCTCCCGCTGGCCGGCCCGCCTGTGCCGCTTTATCTGCAATTCAGCGAAAAATCGAAGCACAAGGCATTGCTAGGCAAGGCGGAGGCTGAGCTGGTGGCGCTATAGCGCTCCGGCTGGATTCAACAGGTCCACGCAAAGTACGAATTGGCGTGTCCCGCCCCGAAGGTTCAAGCCACGCTCCCCACTGCACTTTTGAATGATCATGCGAACCCCTGAAGATTTTTTTAGAATTTTTTGCGCAAGTCTGTCGAAAACTGTCGAACCCGTTCGACTATCAGATGAACAACACATCATCTGCATCTGGAGCAGCCTATGAAAGTCATGATCATCGTAAAAGCTACCGCATCATCCGAAGCCGGCGAGATGCCTGATCCAGCCCTTATGGAAGCCATGGGCAAGTACAACGAGGAGCTCGTCAAAGCCGGCATCATGCAATCTGGCGAGGGGCTCAAGCCCAGCAAGGAAGGCTTTCGCGTCCGCTTCGATGGCGACAGTCGCGAGGTGAATCGAGGCCCATTTCCAGCGACATCCGAGCTGATCGCGGGGTTCTGGATCTGGGAGGTCAAGAACCTCGAGCACGCTATCGAGTGGGTGAAGCGCTGCCCTAACCCAATGCCGGAAAGCTCTGAGATCGAGATTCGGCCATTCTTCGAAATGTCTGACTTCGAAGAGATTCCGGACACGGCCGATACCCTTGAAAAAGAGGACGAGATGCGTCAGCAGCTTGCCCTGCGCGAAGCACAGACCAACACGTATCTGTTTCTAGGCAACCGTACCGAGGAGGCGCTGAAGTATTACGAGCAGCACCTTGGCGCCGTCATCCACACGATGATGCGCTTCAGCGAGTCCCCGGACCCGATTCCTGAAGGTGCTCTCCCGCCCGGCGCTGAGAACGGGATCATGCATGCGGAATTTTCTGTGGGCACGACCAAGCTGTTCGCCTCCGATGGCTGCGGTGATGCTTCGAATCCAGCAGGCTTCAGTATCGCCTTCACAGTAGCGAACGCCGAGCTGGCAAAGACTGCCTTTGATGCCCTTGCGGACGGCGGCGAAGTTACCATGCCTTTGCAGGAGACCTTCTGGTCGCCACTCTATGGACAGGTGAAAGATCGTTTCGGGCTCCCGTGGATGGTGATGGTGGAAGGCGAGCAGTAAAGCAGTTCGTCAGCGTGGCGATGAGGACTGCCTGAAGCCGTAGATCACAAAGCAGAGCGAGACCAGCTGCTGCACCATAAGCACTGGCTTGCCCTGCAAGGCCATAAGCGCTGACATGCTGACGTTCATGAGCATGAAGAACAGCCAGCCTTTGGGATCGCCCTTGGCCATCAGGTAGCTACCGAGCAGGAATCCGAGCATCACGCCGATCTCGAGCACCTGCGAGGCAGAGGTGATGCCGCCATAGATATACAGACTGTAGGCGAGACCAAATACAAGCGAGCCGTAGGTACAGCAGAACACGAACCAGCTGAAGGCCTTGTGCTCTTTTCTGTAGTCATAGATGGTGTTGTACAGGCCAAGCAGCATGGCGGGAATGCCGCCTGCCTCTATGGACGCCGCGATCCAGTCATCATGCGCTACGAGTATAATGACCCAGGCCGGCACGCCGATGATGTAGATGATCCAGCCCAGAATTTTCAAAGTGCGTTTGGTAGACGCCTCCTGCCCTTCGGATACCGAAAAGAGGATCTTGTTGGAGAGATAGCAGGCACCTCCCCAGATCTGCAAGAATAAATCCATCAGGCCGCCAGGCGGTTTTTAGTGTCCAGCTGATAGGCCTCGCGTAATACGTACTGGGCCACGAACGCCAGGCTCAACTCGCTTACCTTTCTGCGTCACCACCATCTTCTCAACGTCAGCCAGTTCGAAGGCGAGCTCACGCACCAGCGGCATCAGGTCGCGCCAGCTATCGCCACCAATCACTCGCGCGACTTCTGATGGGCAGATCGATGAATCTTCATCCCGTGAGTTCAGCAGAGCCACCATTACCGCTTCAGCCCGCTCACGATATGCCGCTTCATCCATCTCCAACCACCATTTCGGGCCACGCTCGCCAAGCGCCACCTTTGCGGCCTGCACGCGGGCTCTGGCAGCAGCAATCGCCTTGTCATCATCAGCCTTCTTGCCAGCAGCTACACCACGGCGCGCTGCCATGAGCTCGTTCACCAGCTGCTGACGGAGGTTATCAGGGATGTCGGGATCGGTGCAGCGCCAGTGCCTACCCTTGATGAGCGTATAACCTTCTTTGGTCGAGATGCTGTTTTCTGTCATGTCTCCAATACGCTGGAACAGTGCATCACATGTCACCCTGCCCCAACACCACCCGAGCCAGCAGATCCTCAATGCGTGAAATCGCATCTTCATCACCCTTCTGCCCCGTCAGTACGACCTGAGAACCAATGGTCGCCACATACAGCAGAGTGGACAAATCCCGCACCCGACGCGGGTCGCTGCTGATGCGCTGCAACAGCAGACAATTCTGGTCGATACGCGCGGCATCGACCTCGGCTACCAGATCAGCGGCATAGTCATTTCGGCGGGCGAAATCACGTACCGCCAGCTCGACCTGCAGGCGACGGATGTTGCGCGAGGCGTCGGTCAGGAGCAGTTCGAGGATACTTTTGAGCTCGGCTTCGACGTCGCCTGTGCTATTGACGTCGGGCTTCCAGTACAGCAGCTCGTGGAGTCGACGGTCGCGCCAGCGGTTGAGGAAGCTGGTCACAAGATCTTCATGATCCTTGAAATGCCAGTAGAAACTGCCACGGGTCACCCCGAGCTTTTTCGACAGGGTCAACACGCGCAGATTGCCGAAGCCACCAGCGGCGACTTCGCCCGCAGCCGCATCCAGCCAGTTGTCCCTGGTGAGCTGAGGCTTATCGGTGGCCTTGCCGCCAATTCGTGCAGAGGGCTTCGGTTCTGTCATGTGTTCAGTACATCCTGTGGGTACATCCGGGCGGCGATTCTACATAAGCATTGACCGCAGCCACAAACATACATTAGTGTATGGAACCAACATACACCAGTGTATGGCATTTAAAAACACCTTTGTCGGCCAACACCACATTTGTATCTGACTTACTTTCCGGTAAGCACGAGGAGCTGCATATGAATACCGCGCACTATGATACCCACGGCAATGTTGCCGTTATCCGGCTGGACAACCCGCCAGTCAACGGCCTGGGCCTGCCACTGCGTCAGGGCATTGTCGATGGCATCAAGAAGGCTGAGGGCGATAGCGCCATCAAGGCTGTCGTGATTATCGGATCTGACCGTGCCTTTTCTGGTGGCGCCGATATCAGCGAGTTCGGCACGCCGAAAATGCTGGGCGAGCCAAATCTGCTCACCGTGATCAATTATGTCGAAAGCAGCAGCAAGCCTGTTGTCGCTGCGATTGGTGGCGCCTGTATGGGCGGCGGTCTGGAATTGGCGCTCGGTTGTCACTACCGCGTCAGCAAGCCGGATGCACAGATTTCCCTGCCTGAGGTGAAGCTCGGGATACTGCCAGGTGCTGGTGGTACGCAGCGTCTGCCACGCGTGATCGGTGCTGAACACGCACTGAACATGATCGTCTCCGGTGCAGCCATGCCAGCGAAGATGTTCAACGGCAGTGCGCTATTCGACGAGATGATTGACGGCGATCTGCTCGATGGCGCCCTCTCCTTTGCGCACAAGGTCGTGAGCGAGAACCTGCCGCTGAAGAAGGTCCGTAACCTGAAGGCGAAGCACGCGAACCCGGAAGGCTTCTTCATGTTCGCACGCAATACCGTCGGTGCTGTCGCGAAGAACTATCCTGCGCCGCTGAAGTGCGTCGATGCGGTTGAAGCCGCCGTGACCAAGCCCTTCGAGAAGGGTATGGAGATCGAGCGTGAAGCCTTCGCCCACCTCATCAACACCTCTGAGTCCAAAGCACTGCGTCATGCCTTCTTCGCAGAGCGCCTGACCAGCAAGATCCCTGATGTGCCCTCTGACACCCCGACCCGCGATATCAAGCAGGTTGGCGTGATCGGTGCTGGCACCATGGGGACCGGCATCAGCATCAACTTCCTCAATGCAGGCATTCCGGTCACCATCGTCGAGATGAAGCAGGACGGTCTGGATCGTGGCATCGCCGCCATTCGCAAGGTCTACGAAGGCCGTGTGAAGAAGGGCAAGATGACGCAGGAGAAGGCTGAAGCCGCTATGGGGCTCGTTACGCCGTCGCTGAGTTATGACGACCTGAAGAACGCGGATCTGGTTATCGAAGCCGTGTTCGAAGAAATGGGCGTGAAAGAGTCCGTATTCAAGAAGCTCGATGAAGTCTGCAAGCCTGGCGCGATTCTGGCGTCCAACACCTCCACGCTGGATGTGGACAAGATCGCCAGCTTCACCAAGCGCCCACAGGATGTGATCGGCCTGCACTTCTTCAGCCCTGCGAACATCATGCAGCTGCTGGAAGTCATTCGTGGCAAGGAAACCGCCAAGGATGTAATGGCGACGGCCATGAAACTCGCCAAGACCATTCGCAAGACCGCTGTAGTCTCTGGTGTGTGCGATGGCTTTATCGGCAACCGCATGATCAACCAGTACTCGCGTGAAGCACTGCTGATGTTGCAGGAAGGCGCGACCGTACAGCAGATCGACAAGGCCATCGAGAAGTTCGGCTTTGCGATGGGGCCGCTGCGCATGGCGGACATGGCTGGTGGCGATATCGGCTTTGCCATTCGCAAGCGTCAGTACGCTGAAAACCCCAACATGAAGAAGATGGTGGTAGCAGATCGTCTCGGCGAGATGGGACGCTTTGGCCAGAAGACCGGCTCCGGTTTCTATCGCTATGAGCCAGGCAATCGGAATGCTCTGCATGATCCCGAAGTGGACCGGGTCATCGAAGACGTCCGCAAGGAACTTCGCATCACCCCGCGCAAGATCAGTAATCAGGAAATTGTCGAGCGTTGCGTGTATGCACTGGTCAACGAAGGTGCACGCATTCTTGAAGAAGGCATCGCACAGCGCGCGTCAGATATCGACATGGTGTACCTCACCGGTTATGGCTTCCCCGTCTATCGAGGTGGTCCGATGCATTACGCCGAGGAAGTGGGCTTGTTGAACGTTGTTCGTGCCATGGAGACCTTCGCCGAAAACCCCGATGCGGAACCCGGTTTCTGGAAGCCTGCCGCGCTGCTGCAAAAATGCGCCGCCGAAGGCAAGCGTTTTGACGAACAAGCCACTTCAAAGAATCAGTAAGGCCTAAGCGCCACCAGGAGAATTGTTATGTCCAATGATGTCGTCATTGTATCAACTGCCCGTACCCCGCTTGCGAAATCATGGCGCGGCGGCCTCAACATGACCCACGGTGCTACTTTGGCCGGTCATGCCATCCAGCACGCGGTCGAGCGCTCAGGTGTCGATCCCGCTGAAATCGAAGACGTGATGATGGGCTGCGGCCTGCCAGAAGGCTCTTGCGGTAACGATGTGGCGCGTATGGGCGCCATGCGTGCAGGTCTGCCGGTATCTGTCAGCGGTGTGACCATCAACCGCTTCTGCTCGTCGGGCCTTCAGGCCATCGCCATGGCTGCGCATCACATTGCGGTCGACAAGGTGCCAGTGATGGTAGCGGGCGGTGTTGAATCCATTTCAACCGTGCAGGCTACCGTGAACCAGAACTACATGATGGAGCCATGGCTGGCCGAGCATAAGCCAGCGCTCTACTGGTCGATGCTGCAGACTGCAGAAACCGTGGCCAAGCGTTATGAGATCCGCAAGGAAGACATGGATGAGTATGGCGTGCGTAGCCAGCAGCTCGCGGCCCAGTCGCAGAAGGATGGCAAGTTCAAGGACGAAATCGCGCCGATCACGACCATCATGGGTGTGGCCGACAAGGCGACTGGTCAGCTGTCTTCGAAGGAAGTCACGCTGTCACAGGATGAAGGCATTCGGCCTGACACCACGCTCGAAGGTGTCTCGGGCATCCGTTCAGCGGTTGAAGGCGGAGTGGTCACCGCAGGTAATGCCAGCCAGTTTTCAGACGGCGCCTCGGCCTGTGTGCTCATGGATGGCAAGCTGGCTGAACAGCGTGGCGTAAAGCCACTCGGCATCTTCCGTGGCTTTGCGGTCGCTGGTTGCGAGCCTGACGAAATGGGTATCGGTCCTGTATTCGCCGTGCCCAAGCTGCTCAAGCGTCACGGCCTCACCGTCGACGATATCGGCCTGTGGGAACTTAACGAAGCCTTCGCCGTACAGGTGCTCTACTGCCAGCGCAAGCTGGGCATCCCGCTCGAGCGCATGAACGTCAACGGCGGCGCCATCGCCATCGGCCACCCCTATGGCACCACCGGCTCACGCCTGGTTGGCCATGCCCTTATCGAAGGCAAGCGCCGTGGCGTGAAGTATGTGGTCGTGACCATGTGTGTGGGCACCGGTATGGGTGCTGCTGGTCTGTTCGAAGTCGCCTGATTTGCCTGCCCGCTGCAAACAGCGGGCTTATAAGAGGATTGCACGATGAACCTGAATTACACGCCTGAGCAGGAGGCCTTCCGCGCGGAAGTTCGCCAGTTCCTGCAGGCGAACCTGCCGGAAGACATCCGGCTCCGTGTTGAGAAGCGTCTACGGCCGGACAAGGCCATGACACAGCGTTGGCAGAAGATCCTCAGCGACAAGGGCTGGGGCGCATCCAACTGGCCGAAAGAATACGGCGGTACTGGTTGGGATGCGATTGAGCAGCTGATCTTCGAAGAGGAATGCGCTGCCGCTGGTGCGCCACGACAGCTGGATTTCGGTCTGCGCATGGTGGCCCCAGTCATCATGTCCTTTGCTACCGAAGAGCAGAAGCAGCGCTTCCTGCCCGGCATCCTCACCGGTGAGGACTGGTGGTGCCAGGGCTATTCCGAGCCAGGCGCAGGCTCCGACCTCGCTTCGCTGCGCACCAGCGCCAAGCGTGACGGTGACAAGTATATCGTCAATGGGCAGAAGACCTGGACTACCCTGGGCCAGCACGCCGACTGGATCTTCTGTCTGGTCCGCACCAGCACTGAAGGTAAGCCTCAGCAAGGTATCTCTTTCCTGCTGATCGACATGAAGACGCCTGGGGTGACCGTACGGCCAATCATCATGCTCGATGGCGAGCACGAGGTGAACGAGGTCTATTTCGATAATGTCGAAGTCCCGGTCGAGAACCTGATCGGTGAAGAAAACAAGGGCTGGACCTACGCCAAGTTCCTGCTTGGTCACGAACGGACTGGTCTTGCCAATGTCGGTCAATGGAAGGCGATGATGACCCGCCTGAAGCAGGTGGCGCGTGAGACCAAAGACGGCCAACAGGCACTGATGGAGAACACGCGATTCCGTGATCGTCTTGCGCAGCTGGATATCGAACTGAAGGCGCTCGAACTCACCGTCCTGCGTGTGCTCACTGACGAGAAGGGTCCCGGCCCACAAGCCTCCATCCTCAAGGTGCGCGGTACCGAGATTGGCCAGAACATGTTTGAGCTGCTGATGGAAGCGATGGGCACAGACGCCATTGCGCACATTCCGGATGCGCTGGAACCTGGATACGAAGGTGCACGCGTGGGTTCAGAGCACGCCACACCGGCCACAGGCGATTACTTCAACATGCGCAAGCTGTCGATTTTCGGCGGGTCCAACGAAATTCAGCGAAACATCATCGCACAGATGGTGCTTGGCCTTTAACCAGGCTGCTCACCAGATAGAAGTCGGTCTCAAAAGGAGCCATAGATGAATTTTAATCTGATAGAAGAACAGCAAATGCTGCAGGACTCGCTCAGGCGCTTCCTGAGCAACGAGTACACCTTCGAGAAGCGTGGCAAGATCATCGAATCAGCCAAGGGTCTGGATGCAGCTACCTGGCAGGCTTTTGCTGAAATGGGTCTGCTCGGCTTCACCTTCCCTGAAGAGCATGATGGTCTAGGTGGCGATGCTGTCGACACCATGTTGGTGATGGAAACTTTCGGTCGCGCACTGGTCGTCGAGCCTTACCTGGCTACAGTCGTGCTCGGCGGCGGTCTGATCCGTGATGCCGGAACCAGTGAACAGAAGGCTGCGATACTGCCCAAAATCACTGCCGGCGAGCACTTCATGGCTTTTGCGCATAGTGAGCCTGGTGCGCGATATAACCTGAGCCTCGTGTCTACCTCTGCCGACAAGGATGGTGACGGCTATGTACTGAACGGCAAGAAGACCGCTGTGCTGCATGGCGCCCAGGCAAATCAGTTGATCGTCTCTGCACGAACTGCTGGAAAGATCTCGGATGAAAGCGGCATCAGCCTTTTTCTGGTCGATGCGGGTGTCGAAGGTCTCAAGATCGACGACTTTGCGACACATGATGGTCAGCGTACAGCTGAGCTCACGCTGAACAATGTTCGTGTCACAGCCGATGCCCTGATTGGCGAAGCCGGTGCTGCCCTGCCCCTGATCGAGAAAGCCACGGATCTCGCCATTGCGGCGCTGTGTGCTGAAGCGGTCGGCGCGATGGAAGCCTTGAACGCGGCGACCCTGGAATACCTGAAGACACGCAAGCAGTTCGGTGTGCCTATCGGCAAGTTCCAGGTGCTGCAGCATCGAATGGCGGATATGTTCGTCGCCACTGAAGAAGCCAAGTCGATGGCCATACTGGCTGCCAGCGAAGCGGATTCGAACAACCGTGAAAGCCGCAGACGCGCAGTGTCCATGGCGAAGACCATGGTTGGTCAGTGCGCCCGCAAGGTCGGCCAGAGTGCAGTGCAGTTGCACGGTGGTATGGGGGTGACCGAGGAAATGTTCGCCGCGCACCTGTTCAAGCGCCTGACGATGATCAACCTGCAGTTCGGTGATGCGAGTTATCACCTCGGGTTGGTGAGTGATCAGCTGCTGGAAGGGGCGGCTTGAAAGCGGCTGCTTCAAAATGACTGCTTGAAGTGAGACTGCCACGGAGATCGACTGGCTAAAACCGTAGACACTTGAGCCGTGCATTCAACTGGCGGCTCAGGCATCCTCTGCTTCAGCCTGACCCTCCCCGCAACCAAACTTGCCGTACAGGATCTCGATCCATTCATCGTGGGTTTGGGCAGAGTGCCCGTAGCTGCGATACTGGCAGCGCTGGTGCTGTTACTGACACGACAGAAGATTCCTCAACGCGAGCCTGATCGGTTTCGCGTACCTCTGTGCTGTGAGCATGTTCCTGGCCTTCTTCGCCTGGTACAAGGGTCTGGCCCTGGGTGGCGCCGCAAAGGTTGCTCTCGTGCAGTTGCTGCAGCCGTTTCTCACGCTGTTCGCGTCGGCTTTGCTACTGGGAGAACATCTCGCACCCAGCGCGCTGGTTACGGCGGGGGCGGTCGTCATCGTGGTGTTCCTGGCTCAATTAACGAGGCTGCGCGGTACCGCGGCCGCTGCTGTGGTGCCAGCAACCAAGTTGTGAGCCTCTCCCTGTCAGGCTTTGACAAGCTCGACCCGTCGGTTCTTCGCTCGCCGCTTGCTCAGAACCGGGCTATGAAAAGTTCGGGCTGTATTCGAATGAACTGCTGGCCGCCGAGTCACTGAACGTGTTCAGCGCCTTCTTGTGCGTAAACCAGCCGTTGACCAGGGAATTCGGGAACATGCTGATGCGATTATTGAACTGCTCGACGTTCTCATTGAAGACCGCAATACTCGCTGCCACGTTCTCGTGCTTTTCAGATATTTCCCGCATCAGCTGTTGTACGAGCGTGCTGGCCTTCAAATCCGGATAGGCCTCCATGGTTGCCCGAATGCCTGACTGCAAATGGCGGCTGAGTTGCTCGACCTGAGCGAGCCTCTGAGTATCGATCACGCCGGTATCGAGCTTGTCGATGGCCGTACGCAGGGCCGTGACGTCGGTCATCACTTTCGCTTCGAAACCCTTATAGTCATCTGACGCTTTTTCGATTAGCGGAAGCACAGTCAACTTCAGGCGCTCATAGTTGATCACATTTGCCCAGGCCCGTTCGGCGCCATTGCCGGCCGTGATGATCGAGTTGTGAATGACTATCCCCACCACAGCGAGGATCACTGAAACTACCAGGATAAAGATCAGTGCTGATTCCATTATTGCGCTACCTGCTCGAAGTTATCGTCGTTGAATTGGAAAAGTGGCATAAGTGTCCGCAGAACTTCACGATACCTGAGCTCTTCGGGCGATCGAACCGCCTCCAAGACCCCCCAGGGATTCTCGAGCGTTACCTCGCGTTGCATCGTTAGCCAGTCGTTGTTGGAATGTGAAAGACAAAGGACCCCGTCCCGGATTTCGAGAGCGACATCGGCGAGCTGAGCCGTGCGTTTCAGGCAACCCAGAACGGCCGGCTGCAATATTTTTGCAGCATTGAACTGATCTTCGGCGGTTACAGTGAAGAGGCTGTCGAAGGATGGGCTGCCAGTGCGCCATGCGTGGCGGTATGGTTTTATACCACTGGTGCTCATCATTATTCGGCCGGCCCGCGGAAACGGCATTATCAGCCCGGAACGGTAGCGCGTTTCCCGCACTGTTTTTGTCCGGGTTTCATAGCTGTTGGATGACGCAACAAAGACCGTTTCGGTGACCTTCCGAACGTCCACATACTGAAAGCGATAGAGCTCACATGAATAGCGCTTGTCTCCAGCAGCGATACATCCCTTGCCCCATCTGTCGATGACCTGATCTTCATCACCTCGCCTGAAGTCAACGAATCTGGCCTTGAGCTGCGCCCATCGCTCGGCTGAGTTTTCAGCATGCAGCGTCATCTGGTTATGCTCATATACGCTGACCCGATAGAGCGTTCGCGCAGGCTTCACCAGACTCGTGCGCCTGAATTTCCAGGCCACTGCTGGGGTCAGTACGGTCAGGAGCGCGAAGAACGCAGCATAGCCCTGCTCGTGTGGCATCAAGACTGAGCAGCCGGCGGCAATGAGCGCAAGCACTGACGTCAGCACGACTGTCGGTGTCCATCGGTAGGTTATGCCGTGAGCGGCTGCAAAATCGAGCACGCTTCGCAGAATTCTTTCCGCATCCGCCGCCGACTGCGCCTGTTCAGCCTGCGCTTCGATCGAGCGTGCGAACTTGCGTAGATTCATGTTCCAGGTGAGGCTTTCGAACAAGCGTGTATCTGCCGTGTCAGTCAGAGTTCGTCGATGGCGCGATGGCCCCTATTTTCTGATTGGTATGACGGACCGCATTGACTATCGACCACGGCTTATTGTGAGCGAGCCAGCAAGATGTGACGCAAGTCGCAATTTACGCCAAGTACCATCCGCGCGAAAACCACCTTCTGTAGACTCGTCCTCACCATAACAACAACACGAGTACTACCCTATGCAAGACCTCAGGACTACAACCCTCCCCCTCGTTGCCGCGCTAGTTTTGACCGCGCCGCTCAGCTATGCCGATACCGATAAGCTCACCGTCATGAGCCGCAATGTTTATCTTGGCGCCGATATCTTCAAAGTTGTTCAGGCTGCGATGACAGATCCTGCCACGGTTCCGCTCGCAGTCACGGCTGCGTTCCAGGAGGTCCAGCAGACCGACTTCACCCAGCGCGCCGAAGCGTTGGCTGATGAAATCAGACGATATCGACCTGATGCAATAGGATTACAGGAGGTTTCGACCTTCTACACACAAACGCCGAGCGACTTTGGCTACGCATCCCAGGGCTATCCGGAGCAGGCTGCCGACACCCTTTATCTGGATTATCTGACGGTACTGCAGGCGGCGCTTGAGGCTCGTGGGCTGCACTACACAGTGGCCGCAAGCGTCACCAACGCCGACATAGAAGTGCCCATGGTCACTGGCATGTCTGAAAGTGGTCCCGAGCTCAGCGACCTGCGGATGGTCGACCACGACGTCATCCTGGTCAGCCGGAAAACAATGGCGTCGAACCCGCTCACCGGCAACTACACCTATAACGCTGCGGTCGACGTGGCCGGCACCAGCCTCGAGTTCACACGCGGTTATACCGCGGTCGACATCACTGTGAAAGGCGATACATTCCGCTTCGTAAACACCCACCTCGAGACCGGCGGCTCCGAGCCATTCAAGTCGCTGCAAGCGGTTCAGATGACCGAACTGCTTGGCATAATGGACATGACCAATACCGCCGGCGTGCCTACGATTCTTGTTGGTGACTTCAATAGTGCGCCCGGTGAAGCGCCGTTCGTTTCAGCCTCAGGCATTCCTGGACTTGATGGTCTGGATCTCGTACCGCCTTACCTGCAGGCAACGGGCAGCGGATATGCCGACACCTGGCTCAAGCAACGCAGACCTGGCGCTGGGTTGACCTGCTGCTTCAGCTCGACAGTCAATGATCCGGATTCTGAATTGTCAGAGCGAATCGACCACATCTTTCTGGCGACCCCTGCGCGGACTCGAGTCAAAGTGCGGGCCACTGTCGTTGGCGATGAAATTTTCGATATGACACCCGGCGGACTGTGGCCATCAGATCACGCTGGCGTAGTCGCTCGCATCATGCTCAAGACCAGAGGCCGCTAGCGACGGCGAATTCCTCAGTCGACAGCACCACGACCGCCGGGCCGACGTCTACTGTGTGACGTCGGCCCGGCGATTTGGGGCTTTAGAGCCGAGCTGCCCCTCGTTTAAAAGCGCAGATATCGCGGCGTCGAATCGATGGACGATTGTCTCTGGCACATGAAGGCCAAACATGAGCTGCATGGGCTCGGGCACCGCCTCACTGATCACGTAGACCGATAGCGCGGCCGATGCCTGCCCCACGTGCTCGATCGCCACAAGATCTTCAACCAGATAGCCCTCGATTCGGCCGATCCGCAGCATTTCCAGGAGCTGGTCATCACTGCCGACCTCGATGATCTGATCACTACCGAAGGCCCTGTAGGTAGACTCCAGGCTGTCGCCATAGTGTGAGCCGCGCACGACACCCAGCCTGTTTCTGCTGCCCTGAACAGACGATTGGCTCAGCCACGCCTTCAAGGATTTCACACGATCCATTTCAGCCGAGACAGTGCGAGTGATCAGACGCATATGCTCGAATCGATAGGGCACAGAAAAGCGCGCATATTTCTCCCGGCCGGGTGTTCTGGTGGCAGCGTACAGCATATCGATTTTCTGCTGCTCCAGCAGTGTGAGCCCGCGCACCCAGGGCACATCGATGTAGATGAGCTCGCACTGCGCGGCATTCGCCAGCTGTTCTAGCAGGCGGTACTCCTCGCCCGCCAGCCCCCCGTTTTCACGATAGATGTAGGGCGACCAATCTTCCCAGCCAACACGGAGCGCGCAGGGTGCATCCAATTTCTTCGCCGCGTGAACCAAAGCCGACCCAGCGATTATGGACCACAGCACACTCACCACAAGTCTTTCGCAGAACCTGATCACCGGTATGATGCTCAAGTCAGGCCGAAGCTCATTCATTGGTTGAATGGCTAACTGTTTCGCGGCGGTCCGACGAATGATTGATGCCGTCGGTGGTCGGGATGTCACCCAGCTCAAAGGGCCGCACACCTTCAAGGCAGGCAATATTGACAGCAAACAGCTGCGGATTAGACCGCCGCTGATGGTGAGTATAGACGCCGCAATTCGAGCAGAAATAGTGTTTCGCCACCTTGGTATTGAACTGGTAGAGCGTTAGCGCATCCCGGCCTTTGGTGATACGGAAATCTTCAAGCGGCACCGATGCCACAATGGCCCCGCGCCGGCTGCACATCGAGCAGTTACAGCGGCTCAGATCGTTCAGTCCATTGGGTAGATTTACCTCGAATTGGACCAGGCCACAGTGGCAGCTGCCCTGACAAAGATCTTCCAGTGAAACGAGCTCTCTCACGTTGGTCATCTGTTCTTCCTTACTGGACATCACGATTCTTTTCGGCAAGCGCTCCTGAGCATGAAGACTGGGAACATCAAGACCATCGCCTAATAGATTACGAGGGCAACGTGCCTAAAACAATAACTTGTGATGCTCAGCAGCCCTCTGCGAAGCCGTCCACTTTCAGCACGTGCCTGATCACGATTGCCACATTTGGTGTGGGACTTGTCGCAATCAGCCTCTTGCTTGAGGAGCAAATATTCATGCTGCTGGGCGCGCCGGCCGAGCTCTTCGACATGATGGCTCCCTATTTTCGTATCGTTGCCTTGGCGATGCCTATACAGCTGATGTCGGTGGTGCTGTATTACTTCATTCGAGCAGAGGGCCGGCCGGTGCATGCGACCAGCGCGCTGGTGACGGGTTCATTGGCGAATATCTTGTTGAACGCGCGCTTTGTCGCTTACCTGGGCTACAGGCTTGCTGCCGCTGCATAAGCGCTTGACCACCACCACAATCCTTCGCAGAACATATTACGTTCAATTTTTCTCTTTCAGAGCGTTAAGCTCTATCAAGACTACTGGCAGCGCAATAGAGAATCTGCGTTACGTGGTTAAGCTCCTTGTCCGAGATGTTGAGTGGGGGTAACAAGCGTACCGTTGCGCCGTGCCGACCACCCAGCTCGAGTATGAGCCCGCGCTCGAGGCAGGCCCGCTGGAATGCGCTCGCTCGCGCACTATCGGTAGCAGGGTTACCATCACTCGACGGCTTAGCCGGATCGATGATTTCCATTCCGAGCATAAGCCCTCTTCCCCGCACATGACCGACCCAGCCAAATTCCGACTGCAGGTCAAGCAGGGCTTTTTCCAGTTGGCGACCCGCCGCCTCGGCCCGCAGATCCAGCCGCTCCTGTTTGACGTGGCGAAGCGTGGCGGTGCCGGCAGCCATGGCCAGCTGATTGCCACGAAACGTGCCAGCGTGTGCCCCTGGCTGCCATTGATCCAGCTCTTCCCGATAGAGGGTTACAGCCAGTGGAAGGCCGCCGCCTATGGCCTTTGAGAGGGTAATGACATCAGGTGTAATGCCACTGTGTTCAAAGGCAAACATCTTGCCGCTACGGCCGATGCCACTTTGAATTTCATCAAGTATAAGCGGAATACCATGGGCCTCCGTGAGCGCCCGCACGCCTTGCAGCCATCTATCGGGCGCAGGTACCACGCCGCCCTCACCCTGTATGGCTTCGAGTATCATCGCCGCCGGCTGAGCGATACCGCCTTGCGGATCTTCCAGTAGCTGACTGAGATAACGCAGATTGAGGTCGATCGAGCGCTCACCCTGCTCACCAAAGGGGCAGCGATACTCGCTGGGATATGGCAGAAATTGCACACCTGCCAGCAGTCCACCCAGGGCGCTTTTCGGACCTAGATTACCGCTGAGAGAGAGCGTGCCCAGGGTCATGCCGTGGTAGCCGCCTTGAAAAGCCAGCACGCCATGCCGAGCAGTGGCCGTACGTGTGAGCTTCAGCGCCGCTTCCACGGCGTCTGCGCCGCTTGGACCGCAAAACTGAATCCGCGCCTTGGCCGCAAACTCGGACGGTAGGCAGCTCATGAGCTCCTGAACGAAGGCGTCCTTGACGGGTGTACTGAGATCGAGGGTATGCAATGGCAACCCAGAGGCCAGCGCCTTCTGCAAGGCTTCGATGACAACAGGATGGTTGTGGCCCAGCGCCAGTGTGCCAGCACCGGCAAGGCAATCAATGAAAACCTGGCCACGGGAATCCTCCACATAGATGCCGTGGGCGCGCTCGAGTACCAGCGGGATTCTCCTGGGATAGCTCCTTGCATTGGACTCCTGCTGGGATTGACGCTCCAGAATAGCGTTCGTTTCCAGCGAATAGAGCTTCGAAAGCCCTGTGTGGCGTCGCTTCATCTCTTCGACTGGACTCAACACGGCACTGAAGGCATTCATCGTTTATCGTCCTCTTCTGAAAAAGGAGCAGGTCTTGCACCCGCTCCACAAGGTTTATCCAACGCTAGAAGTTGTACCGTGCTGCCAGCCCGGCTGTGCGCGGTGCCCCTGCGTCTGCAGTCGATTCATCCTGATTGTTGGTCATGTACTGCTCATCAAAGATATTTCTGACGTACGCTGTGAACAGGAACTGATCAACCTCATAGGTCGCCGAGGTATTCCAGAGGAGATAGCTGTCGGTTCGCAGCTCGTCAGTGACCTGTTTATACATGGGTGAGGCTTCATCGGACTCTGTGACATAGACAGTAGTCGCATCGTCATGGAACACGGCTTCGAGGTTCAGGCTCAAGCCGTTCTCGAAGCGAAAGGTGCTGCCAGCCGTCGCCATCCAGGTGCGTGCGCCTTGAAAGTCCTGCCCAGTGAAGTCCTGGGTATCAGTCACAAAGTCTGTATATTCAGTGTCGTTGTAGGCAATGCCGGTATAGAGACTGATCAAGCGATTGACATCGTAGGCCAACAAGGTCTCGACACCCTTGAGCTCGCTCTCGCCGGCATTCTCCACCTGAACACTGTCGGCATCAGCAGGATCCGTGAGCACCTCGACCTGCTGATCCTTCCAGTCGATCCAGAAGATATTGGCGGTGAGCCGCAGACGGTCAGCCATCCAGCCACCGCGATAGGCAATCTCGTAATTGTTCGTGTATTCCGGATCGAACTCGACCGACTCCTGCGTAGCCAGGTTGAATGATGCACCACCCGCGCGGTAGGCTCTCTGGGCAACAAAGCCGAGCGTCTGGTTATGAGCCAGCTCATAACTTATGCCAAGTTTCGGTAGCCACGCATCGTAGGTTGCTTCCGTGACTGTCGGGTCAGCAGCGCCCATGAACCCATCGATGAGTGCATCGGTATCGGGATCCAGGCCGTTAAAAGTGGTTACAGGCGCGATCGACGTGCTGTCGACGGTCTCATTGCGCTCCCGGTCATAACGCAAGCCGACGATCAACTCCCAGCGCGGCATGAAGTCCCAGTTGATTTCGCCGAACACAGCCGTATTCATCAACTCCGTGTCGCCAAATCTGTTGTAGTTGAAGCGGAAGCCGTCTTCATACACAGCGAGCAGGGCTTCTTCGCCCAGGAAGTCGACCACGGTCGTGTCCAGCACGTCTTCACGATCACGATCCGTCTTGGCGGCGTAGAGGCCAAAGTGCCCCCTGAAGCCCTCACCGTTGTCATAGCCCGCGCGCAATTCCTGCGAGAGCACTTGTTCTTCTTCGTTCAGGCTGGCGCCATCAGGCCGTGGCGACGGACTCTGATCGAAGTCGATCAACCCCTCATAATCAGTCTGAGTGGCTGACGTGATGCTGGTGAGCGTCCAGTTTTCGTCAAGCCGCACGTCGATGGCGCTGGTGATTGCCGTCTGCTCCACTTTGTCGAAGGCATCGATGTTGGTGGCGACTTCGTAGAACTGTGGCACGCCGTCAACTTTGGATATTGACTGGTTGCCCTGACGATTCTTGCTGTGCTGCACAGTCAGCAGCGCTTCGACGGCGTCGGTAGGCAGCAGCAACAGCTTGCCACGCGTGTTGACGTTACGGAGCTCATTGGCGTCTTTTCGCAGAAACTCGTTGTAGATGTAGCCGTCCTCCTCCTGATAGTCGAAGGTCAGGCGCCCTGCCAGCGTATCGTCAATCAGCCCGCCGTTCACCATCAGTGAGCCGCCCTGCTCTCCATAGGTGCCTATGTTGGCCTGCACTGCCGCTCCGCGCTCGAAGGTTGGATCCTTGCTCTTGAGGTAGATCGCGCCTGCCATGGCATTACGACCCTGTGTAGTCGACTGAGCACCCCGGAAAATCTCAACCTGCTCCATATCCCACAGTGAAGTGGGCGCCAGAGTAACCGCTCGGCGGCTTTGCAAAGCTTCATCGACGTAGACTGAAATCGCGTCGCTGGAGCCGGCACCCAGGCCATCGACGGGAATACCCCGGATACTGAAGGTTTCATTGCCTTCAGTCGTGAACACGCCAGGCGTTCGCATCATGACGTCATGAAGAGACTCGTCTGCGTGCAGCTGCATTTCCTCGTCGGTGGCCACCGATACGCTCGATAGGGTGTCGTCCACAGACCGCTCGATCTTTTCGCCCTTAATAATAATTGGCTCGAGTACAAATTCCTCGATTTGGGCGTTTTCCTGCGCGGTCGCACTGAAACTAGCGATACCTGAGGCGACAGCTAACGTCAGCGCCTTTTGCTTGAACTGAACCATTATTCTGAGCGTCCTTTTCATATTGAGTTGAGTCACTGGCCGACGCACGGCCTAGGGGACAGCATGAAACTCCCTCTTGTAAAAGGGGGGTTCATCTGTGAAGACGCATAATAATTATGTACTTACGTATTGTAAAGCTAAATGATAATGATTAGCATTTGGCTTTGTTGATTGAGCGCTAACCAAAAGGGACTGTGAATGAGTGGCTACCGCCCCCATCTACCACTAGTGATTTCAAGTGAGACAAAGGAAGCCCTCACCAGTATCACGGCTGAAACATCTGCTTTCGAACGGTTGCCAACTGTTGGCGCCATTCTTTACAGAAATTTTCGCCTCACCTCGCCGTTAGACTTCAAACGCTTCGCCTCAGGCTTCGGCAAAAACCTTGGCTCCTACGAATTTGGCTCCACACCTCGCAGCAAGGTCTTTGCGGGCATCTACACCTCAACGGAATATCCTGCTCATCAGCGCATTCCCCTGCATAACGAGCAGTCGTACACCAGCCAGTGGCCGAGCCTGATTTGGTTTCATTGTATAAGACCAAGTGAAACCGGCGGGGAAACACCAATCGCCGACAGCCGGCTTGTATACCAGCGAATCCCTCAGGCCATTCGGGACGAGTTCACCGCAAAAGGCTTGCTCTATGTGCGTAATTACAGTGCGGCGCTCGACTTGCCCTGGCAGCAGGTCTTCAACACCGATGATCCTTCAATGGTGGAGCGCTACTGCGCTGACCACGGCATAGAGTGGGCTTGGAAACAGGACGGTGAGTTGCAGACCCGCCAGCGGTGCCCTGCAGTGCTCCAACACCCGACTACGCATGAGTGGGTCTGGTTCAATCAGGCCCACCTGTTTCATAGCTCAGCGATAGAACCCTCACTTCGCAAGACCTTGCTCGACACGGTGGGCGAGGAAAACCTGCCGCGCAACGTGTACTTTGGCGACGGCTCCCCCATTGCTGACGCCGCACTCGACGCCATCCGCAGTGTCTATGATCAGGCAGCTGTCGCGTTTCCATGGCAGGCCGGTGATGTCCTGATGTTGGACAACCTTCTCGTGGCCCATGGCCGCAATGCCTTTTCGGGCGAGCGGAAAGTTGTTGTGGCGATGGCTTAGCGATGAGGGGAAACACGAATATGGCCGTTGAATGCGGTTCTACAAATATGCGCTCTTTCCGCCAGTCCTTCGCGCAGCAGCGACTTTGGTTCCTGAGACAACTCGAGCCAACTAGTACTCAGCACAACGTGGTAATGCAATTCAGCATTGAAGGTACTTTCCACCCAGCCGCAATGCGTAAGGCATTTGCTGCGATGATCGCAGGCCATAGTGCTCTGCGGACGTGCTATAGAGACGGCGCTGATGGTCCGCAGCAATGGGTTGAGAGCAAGACGTCTTCTGCGTTGCAGTTCATCGCTTCTTCAGAAGCCTGCCCGCAGGCCCAGGAGCGTCAGGTGCGAGCGCTCGTGCAGGCAGAACGGACCACTGTCTTCGATCTCGAGCATGGGCCAGTTATGCGCGGCCTGCTCTTTCAGCGAAATCCGCTACACCACGAGCTCATCATCAGCGTTCATCACATCAGCTTCGATGGTCGCTCAGGCGAAATCATGCTGCAGGATCTGGCTGAAGGCTACACAGAAGCGGCGGCTCGGTCGCAGTCGCAGGCGCAAGCGCAAGCAGCCGAAGCTATAGCAGCCCGACCTGCCGCCGAAATGAGAAAACAGTGGCAGTATCCGGATTTCGCCGAGGCTGAACCCTCCTTGCTTCCGCCAGATCTGGTGGCAGATCAGCTTGCATTCTGGCGTGGCCATCTGCAGGACATTCCGCTCCAGCTGCAGTGGCCTGAGGGTCGGCGTCAACAGGCGGCAGGCACTGGTGAACATCGCTTCACTATCGATGCGGCGCTCACAGCGAGTCTTACGAAATTCGCGAGGACGCAGAGGCTGTCGGTGTTCCAGACACTGCGCACGCTGTTCAGCGTCTGGCTGCATTATCTGGCGGAACAGGAACTCTTCCTCATCGGCACCGATATTCATGGGCGCAATCTTCCGGCAGGGTCTGCTTCAGCCGACTTCCGCAGAGGTGTCGTCGACATGGTCGGTTTTTTTGTCAATCAACTGCCGTTGAAATGCGACTTGAGGGGCTCGCCGACATTGTCGATGCTTTTTGAGCGGAGCAGGCGTGATAGACAGCAGGTCAAGCACTACCAGCACCTCCCTTTCGACCGCCTGGTATCGGCGCTCGCGCCAGAGCGCAGGTCGGATAGCGCACCACTGTTTCAGGTCAAGCTCAACTATCAGCCAGACCGGGTGACCTCCCGTGTGTTCGGCGAGGCGGTGCTCACACAGTTCAGGATCGAACAGGCGCTCGGCAATCTGGACCTGGTCCTCGACATCATGCACGGGCCGCAGGGCATGCATGCCTGCATCGAATACAACCGGCAACTCTTCAGCGCGCAGGACATCGACGTAGCGACAGCGCTGTGGCTGCGGCTACTCAAGGACCTTCCCTATCTGCTCGACCTGCCATTGCCCGAGATCTGCAGCCGCCTGAAGCAGTGGGATTTCGAGCGACAACACAGCCGCCAACAGCGACATCACGCCAGTAATCGGGCTCGTTTGGCGACGACTGCTCGCCGGCCCATGCAGGTCTCTTGAACACCCGCAAAACCTTGCCCGAACAAGCCGAACCGAATTCGCCAGGAGAACCCATGACCACCAAGTTGACACCACCACGGCCATCCCCGATTACACGCCGGAAAGCGGTGACGATACCTGAACAGGGACTGGTTCGAGAGCGCCTGCTCGACGAGGCATCTGGTCTACCGCTCGTCATCGAGCCGGCTCTGGAGGGGGTCGATCTGGTGCAGTGGGCTAGCCAGCAGCGCGAGGCGCTCGAGCAAAAGCTACTAAAGCACGGCGCCTTGCTGTTCCGCAACTTCAGCATTCGCTCCCTCGAACAATTCAACGAAGTCATCGGCGCTCTGTCCCCCGGGGCTCTTGAATATATGTTTCGCGCTTCACCGCGTACCCGGGTGGGCGGCAATATCTACACGTCTACCGATTATCCGGCAGATCAGATGATCTTTCCGCATAACGAGCATTCGTACTCCCCACGCTTTCCACTACGGCTGTTTTTCTACTGTCACCTTCCCTCTGAGACTGGTGGCGAAACCCCGATCGGTTCCACTCGTGAGGTGATGAAAAACATTCCTCCTGAGATTCAGGCGCGTTTCCGGGAGGCGGGCGTGCTGTACGTGCGCAACTACGGCGACGGCTTTGGACTGCCGTGGCAGACGGTATTCCAGACAGAAGAGCGAGCTGAGGTAGAGGCTTACTGTGCTTCAGTGGGTATCGAGGTGGAATGGAAGGCCGGCAACCGGCTGCGTACGAAACAGAAAGGTCCAGCCGTCGTCCGCCACCCCCGCACCGGTGAGGAGGTGTGGTTCAACCATGGCACGTTTTTTCACATCAGCACATTGCCAGCGGCTATTCGAACGTCTCTGCAAGCCAGTTTCGCAGACGATGAGCTGCCTACCAACACCTTCTACGGCGATGGCAGCCCAATCGAGCCGGCCGTACTGGAGACGCTGCGTGCGGCTTATCTGGCTTCGCTGGTGCGTTTCCAGTGGCAGCAGGGCGACGTGCTGTTCATCGACAACATTCTCGCGGTCCATGGGCGGGAGCCGTTCACCGGCAAGCGCGCCATTCTGACAGGCATGGCCGAGGCCCTGCTCGCCACCGAAATTCAGCTTTAAGGACCTATCCAATGTCATCCGTTACCGGTTTTCGTATTTCTCCACAGCAAGCCAGTTGGTGGCGAAACGCCCAGATGAGCGAGAACAGCCCCTCGGCGACCTGGCTGCAGCTTGAAGTGCTGCGTCCTGTCGTGCCTGGGGCACTACAGCAGCGTCTGACTGAACTCAGCGCCAGGGAAGAGATTCTGCGCACGCGCCTGCACCGTTCTGCCGGCATGGCGCAACCACTTCAGATTATCGCTGAGCAGGCGGATATTCCGCTGACCATCGAAGACCTGCAATCTCTCCCGCAGCCTGAACATGCGGTACGCCTCGAAGCGCTGCTGCAAAAGACCATCACGTCGGGTCCTTTGGAGGTCTGGCTTCTACAACTGTCGGCCGAACGCTGGTCACTCACGCTTCGCAGTACGCCGGGCTACCTCGACCTGCACAGTCTCGTGATCATTGCCAGCGAGCTCCTGGCTGACCGTCCGTTTGCCCAGTCTGACGAGCCGACGCTTCAGTATGCGGACTACGCCGAATGGAAGCATGACGTGCTGACTACGGAGGCAGAGCATCCGGGCTTGCAGTTCTGGCAGCAGCACAAGCAGACCGTGCCAGACATCTCCCTGCCAGGCCTCCAGAACCGCGGGCGTGACAAAGCAGGTCCTGCGATGGCGGCTGGGCCGGTTGTGGTGGACGTTATCAAGGAACATCTGCATGAGCGTGCGAACAGCCTCGGCATCGACGTGGGCGACTACCTGTATGCCAGCTGGAGCATTCTGTTGGCGCGACTCACCGGACAAACGCGGGTACCTCTTGCCTGGCTGGATGTCGGCCGTGGCGACGGACTTGATGATGCGCTCGGCCCCTATGAGCAAACACTGCCGGTACTGGTAGACGTTGACCCGGCTCGCGCACTGCCGGATCAGATTCGCCAACTACTGCAGCCGCTGCAGCTCGCCCAGGGCTGGGGCGACTACTACGACAGCACCAGCGACAGCACCTTCGGCTTCAGCTATCGCGAGTTGACGAGTATCGCCGAACAGGTTCACGTCATGAATGCCGTGACCCGAGATGACGCTTGCAGCCTCCGGCTTGACTGTGTAGCGCACGGCGAGGCGTTGTCATGCCGCCTCATCTATGACAGCGCCCTGTTCAGCGCTATCGCCATCGAGTGCCTTGCCGAGCAATGGCAGCAGCTTCTGCGGGGTCTTCAAGAGGCTTCGATTCCAGTTGGTCGTATTGCTCTTCAGCACAAGCGGCAGGCCGCACTATTGGCGCCGCAATCTGCAGCGCCAGCTATCGAGCCAGTGAGCGTGCTCAAGCTGATAGACCGTCAGGGGCAGTCTCATCCGTCTTCAGTGGCGCTGGTCGACCGCAACGGCACCCTCACCTACCAGGCCTTGCTCGAGCGCTCGAATCAGCTCGCACGTCACCTGCTTGATCATGGCCAGACGCAGGGGGTGGTTGGCATTCTGCTCGAGAGAGGCACACCGATGATCATCGCCATGCTGGGCATTCTCCGGGCTGGCTGCGCCTACTTACCTCTCGACCCCACCTATCCGGCCGATCGACTCGCCTACATGATCGACGACAGTGAAGCCCGTACTGTCATCACCAGTGCTTCGTTGACGCATTTGCTGCCCGACTCAACTACCCGACTTCTACTCCACAATTTTCTCCGAGACAGTCTCGAGTCATCCGCCGGCGCCCCCTCGGACACCTTGAAGACCGCCGCTGCGGACTTACAGCAGCCGGCTTATCTCATCTACACCTCCGGCTCCACTGGCCAGCCGAAGGCGGTGGAAGTGAGTCATGCCAATCTGAGCCACTCCACGCAGGTTCGAATCGCTTTTTACAACGAACCGATTCACAGCTATCTGCTCTTGTCTTCGTTTGCGTTCGACAGCTCAGTGGCTGGCATTTTCTGGACCCTGGCGCAGGGCGGCACGCTGGTGTTACCAGCCAGCGGCGAAGAGCTGGATCTCGCCCGCCTTGCCGAGCTGATCGAGCAGCACCGCGTGAGTCACAGTCTGTCGCTCCCGTCACTCTATGAGACCCTCCTCGACTACTCGACACCCGAGGGGCTCAGCTCGCTCTCCACCTGGATCGTCGCTGGCGAAAGCTGCCCTTCGAGCGTATTGGCGAAGCACCGCCACAAGGTTCCGCAGGCTCGACTCGTTAATGAGTACGGACCTACTGAGGCAACCGTATGGGCCACCGCAGATGTATTGAGCGAACAGGATGATGACAGCATCAGCATCGGGCGCCCCATTCCGACCGTCGACCTCTGGCTTCTGAATGATCAGGGCGTGCCAGCGGGGATCGGTGAGCCCGGCCAGATCGTGCTCGGAGGCCCCACCCTCGCCCTTGGTTATCGTGGACGGCCTGAAGCGACAGCACAGGCCTTCGTCTCTTCGACTGATTTCGCCGAAGGCCAGCGTGTGTATGCCACGGGGGATCTGGCGCGGTGGCGCCTTGACGGCCGGCTAAGCTTCCTCGGGCGCGTGGATCATCAGGTGAAGATTCGCGGCCACCGGGTGGAACTCGGCGAAATAGAGCGCTTGCTTGCCGGCCACAGTCAGGTACGTGAAGCCGTCGTGATTGCCCGCGCTCACGCCAGCGGCACTCAGCTCGTCGGCTACATCACCGCGCAGGCGGGCCCTGCCCCCAGCGTGCAGGCCTTGCAGGCTTATCTCGAGGAGAAACTGCCCGCACACATGATGCCTGCGGCATTGATCCCGATGAAGAGCCTACCTCGAACGCCGAACGGCAAGCTTGACGTCAATGCCCTGCCTGAGCCCGACATGACGGCGGCCACGAGAAGCGTCCATGTCGCGCCTCGCACGGCGCTCGAGATCACCCTGGCGACCATCTGCGCAGAGGTGCTGCGCCGGGAAAGCGTCAGCGTGATGGACAACTTCTTCCAGATAGGCGGTGACTCGATCCTTAGCCTGCAGATCGTCGCCCGTGCCAAACAGCAGAACATTCGTCTCTCCGCCAAGCAGGTGTTCGAGGCGGAGACGATTGCCGCCATGGCCGCCGTGGCAGTTCTGGAGGCACCTGCCGAGCTGACGGCGGACCGCCCGTCAGAACGTTTCGCGTTGGCGAATCTGGATGACCAGGGTCTGGAGGATCTGCTGGCAGAACTTGATGCGGCCCAGCACTAAGCCTCTGCGCCTCGAACAAGTAGCCATCAAATAAGCGACCGCCAAAAACAAGCAACCGTTTCAACGCCGGCCCGGCAATAGCCCCGGGCAGCACCACAGCACAGGTAACACCAGGATGTCAGCACAGACTGCCCAGAACATCGAAGACGTTTATCCACTTTCCCCGCTTCAGCAGGGCATGCTGTTCCACACGCTGCTCCATAGCGAGTCTGGTGTCTACCTCATGCAGGATCGCTATCGCATTGGCGGACATCTCGACACCGATGCCTTTCTGGAAGGCTGGCGACTCGTGGTTGCGGCGCATCCGGCGCTGAGAACCAGCTTCCTTTGGAAGAGTCAAAAGCAGCCGCTCCAGGCCGTTCACAAGCAGATTGCAGATCCAGTCGAGTTCATCGACCTGAGTGAGCTATCGGCCGAACAGCAGGACGCGCACATCAAGGCGCTGTTGGCACTGGAGCAGAAGCAGGGCTTCAATCTGGCCAAGCCGCCACTGATCCGTATTCGGTTGGTGCGTCTGGGGCCGGAAGACTACGAGATGATACGCAGCTTTCACCATATTCTCATGGACGCGTGGTGCATCTCGCTGGTGATGGTCGATTTTGTCGATGCCTACGATGCCTTGCGACAGGGTCGGCAGCCGGACATGCGCCAGCCCCGCCCTTATCGGGACTATATCGCCTGGCTGCAGCAGCAGGACAAGAGCATCGCTGAAGGCTTCTGGCGGCAACAGTTGGCAGGCCTGGACGCACCAACGCCACTGGTTGTCGAACAGGCTGCCCGGCAGAACCAGTATCAGGAAGCCGTACTCGTCGACGATATGCTGGTTCGCCTGGATGAGCCACAGACACAGGCGCTCATGCGCTTTTGCCAAGACAGTCGCATCACGCCGAATACGCTGTTTCAGGGCGTTTGGGCACTACTGCTCAGCCGTTACAGTGGCAACGCTGACGTGGTCTTTGGCGTTACCGTTTCAGGGCGTCCGCCGGAGTTGGCCGGCGTCGAAGAGATGATCGGCCTGTTCATCAATACACTGCCACTGCGCATTCAAGTGGATGAGGCTGAGCAGCTGGTCCCCTGGTTACAGTCCCTGCAGTCGCTGAACCTGGATCTCCGAGAGTTCGAGCACAGCTCGCTCGTCGACATTCAGGGCTGGAGCGATTTTGTCCGCGGTGAGGAGATTTTCGACAGCATCCTGGTCTACGAGAATGCGCCGATCGATGCAAAGCTGCTCGGCGGTGAACTCAGCTTTCGCCTGGAAGACATGGATCACAGCGTTCATACCCATTACGGCCTGACGGTCGTCATCCTGCCAGAGACCAGGCTCGGCATTCGCATCTCCTACGATCGGCGTCGCTTTGCCCGTGACAGCATCGAGCGAATGCTCGGCCACGTTCGGCAGTTGGTGCTGAACATGGTGGCAGGCCCGACGAAAGCCCTCGGCAGCCTCGAGCTTCTAACCAGCATCGAGCGCGAGCAACTGCTGATCGGCTGGAACCAGACCAGTCATGATTTCCCGCTCGACAAGACCTACGCAGCGCTGTTCGCGGAGCAGGTCGCCACTCGTCCGCAGGCCGTCGCCGCAGTGTGTGGTGCTGAGCGCTTTACCTATGCGGAACTCGACGCCCGAGCGAGCCGGTTGGCCGCCGCGCTGCTGGCATCTGGCGCAGGACCGGATACCCTGGTGGCGGTACTGACAGAACGCGGCCTTGGCTTTCTCACCAGCCTGATCGCCATATTCAAGGCCGGTGCGGCCTATCTTCCGCTTGAGGTCAAGCACCCACAACAGCGTCTGGCTGAAATCCTCAGACTCAGCCAGACAACGCTGGTACTGACGAACACTGCGCAAGCTGCTTTGGCGGACAAGGTTTGTGCGCAGCTGGACACACTGCCGCAGGTGCTGGAAATAGAGCGCTTTTGGCAGCACGGTCCAGTCCCTGACATCGCGCTTCAGGGTAGGCCCCAGGACCTCGCCTATGCGATTTTCACTTCTGGCTCCACCGGGACACCAAAAGGCGCTCTAGTTGAGCAACTGGGCATGCTCAACAACATCTTCGGTAAAGTGCCCAGCCTTGGCCTCTCCACTGATGCCCGTATCGCGCAGACCGCGTCTGTCGCCTTTGATATTTCGGTCTGGCAGTTCCTGGCCGCACCGGTGCTGGGTGCTACCGTTCACATCCTGCCCGATGAAGTCAGCCAGGATCCGGCCTTACTGCTGGACGCACTCGAACAGCAGGGTCTGACGGTATTGGAGGCCGTCCCTGCCGTCATACGAGGGCTGCTGACTGCCAGTACCACAACGACCGAACTCGCCAGCCTTCGATGGCTGTTACCAACGGGTGAAGCCTTGCCGCCGGCACTCTGTCAGGACTGGTTCGCGCGCTTCCCGAATATACCGATGATGAACGCATACGGGCCGGCCGAATGCTCGGACGATGTGGCGTTCTACGCTATAACTGAAGCCCCTGAGAGCCAGCATGATGAGCGGGCGCAGGCCATGCCGATTGGGCGTCCCACGGCGAACAATGAGCTCTTCATTCTCGATGCCGCCATGCGGCCAGTGCCTGTAGGCGTACCTGGCGAAATCTGCGTGGCTGGCGTTGGAGTTGGCAGAGGCTATCTGCATGACTCTGAGCGTACCCGCATGGCCTTCGTGCCTCATCCTTTTGTGAAAGGTGCCCGCTTCTATCGAACCGGCGATCTGGGTCAGTATAGAAGTGATGGCGTCATCGAATTCCTCGGCAGACGTGACCAACAGGTCAAGATACGGGGTCATCGAATTGAGCTTGGGGAAATCGAAACCCGGCTCCAACATGAGGCGTCCGTCCGGGAGGCTGCTGTCATTGCCCGGCCAGATGGACGAGGTGAGCAGCAACTGGTGGCGTACTGGTGCCGGCATACTGGTCACGACACTAACCTGACGACGCTTCGGGAACATCTCGCCCGCCAGCTGCCACCGTACATGCTGCCTTCGCGCTTTATCGAACTCGACAGGCTGCCACTCAACGCGAACGGCAAGATTGACCGTAAGCTGTTGACGCAGCGGGAGCTCGCACAGTCTGAGGACATCCGGGTCCTGATACAGCCGCGGAATGAGACCGAGCAGACCCTGTACGGGATATGGTCCGAGATTCTCGCGGTAGATACCTTCAGTGTGGACGATGGCTTCTTTGAGTTGGGCGGCCACTCGCTGCTTGCCACCCAGATGATCTCGCGCATTCGTGCCGCGTTCAAAACCGAGCTGCCACTCAAGGCGCTGTTCGAACATCCAACGCTCGCGTCGCTGGCGAGGCTGCTTGAACAAGAAACCGCACAGCAGAACGAGCGACAGAGCGACCAGGGGGCGGTGCTTGCAGCCATTCAGCCCCAGCCCAGGCCGTCACGCCTTCCGCTCTCCTTTGCACAGCAGCGTCTGTGGTTTATCGAGCAGCTCAACCCGGGCTCGAGCCAGTTCAATATTCCGTTCGCAATGAAACTGGTGGGCCAGCTCAACCGCTCCGCCTTACAGCAGAGCTTCGAAGCCCTGGTGGTGCGTCATGAAGTACTGCGAACGGCCTTCCTCAGTGAGAAGGGCGAGGCCTATCAAGAGGTCCTGAGCGAGGTGGAATGTCCTCTGCCGCTTGTCGATCTCACTGAGGTGTTAGCCGCCGATCGCGACCAGGTGGTCCAGGCACAGCTCACTGAGTGGTTCGAGCAGCCATTCAACCTGGCTCGGCCACCATTGCTTAGGGCCCAGCTGCTCCAGCTCGGAGCGCAGGAACACATCCTGGCAGTCACCCTGCACCACCTGGTATCGGATGCCTGGTCAGCGACCATTGCCATGAGGGAGCTTGCAGAGCGCTATGGCGCGCTGCAAGACGGCACCGCAAAAGACACGACTGCAGTGATGGCTCCACTTCCCATCCAATACGCTGATTTCGCACTCTGGCAGCGGCAACACCTGCAGGGTGACGTGCTCGAGCGCCAGCTGGATTACTGGAAACAGGCACTCGCGCCGAGTGATGGCGAAGCCAGTGAATACTTGTTGACCCTGCCGATGGACAAGCCACGGCCGGCGGTCCAGAGCTATGAATCAGGCACGCTGACCACACAACTCTCGCCCGCACTGAGTGAGCGGATCAGGGCATTTGCAACCACCCAGGGTCAGTCACCATTCAGCCTGGTCTTTGCTGCGTTCGCTGTGTTGCTTCATCGCATGAGCGGCCAATCGGACATCCTCATGGGCACGCCGATGTCAAACCGCAGCCGGCCCGAGACGGAGCCGCTGCTTGGCATCCTGCTCAATAACCTGGCTATTCGAGCCGATTTCAGTGCAAAGCCCTCGTTCACCACAGTCGCGCGCCAGATCAGTGAAGGCTTGCTCGCGGCTCAGGCCCACCAGGACCTGCCCTTCGAACAACTGGTGGATCACCTGGCGTTGCCGCGCAGCCTGAGCCACGCGCCGCTGTTTCAGGTCATGGTCGCGCAGCAACTCACGCTCGAGCGACGCATACAGTTTCCCGAGCTCAGCTTCGAAGTGCTGGAGACCACACTCACTCACTCCGAGTACGACCTCGACCTGCATATCATCACACCCGCTGATAGTCCTGTGGAACTTGAGCTGATGTATGCCAAGGACCTGTTCGAACGCAGCACGGCGGAAGGGTGGCTCGAGCGTTTCGAAACGCTGCTGGAGACTCTTCTTGAAACGCCTGAGAAGCCGGTGGCCGAACTGCCGCTGCTGACCGCGAGGGAATGGCAGCAGACAATCGTCGAATGGAACAGGACCTCACGGCCCTACGCCCGCGACCTCACCGTACATGAAGCGTTCGAACAGCAGGTTGCACGCACGCCGGACGCCATGGCGATCGTGTTTGAAGACCAGCAACTGAGCTACGGTGAACTCAACGGCAAGGCCAATCGCCTGGCTCACTATCTTCGCTCACAGGGGCTCCCAAAAGAAGCCCTCGTGGCGCTGTGTGTTGACCGTTCGCTCGATATCTTTATCGGCATCATTGGCATTCTGAAAGCTGGCGCAGCCTACGTACCACTCGATCCCACCTACCCAGCCGAACGACTGGCGCACATGCTGGAAGACGCCAAACCAGCGGCGCTACTGACCCAGCAGCATCTGCTGGAAACCCTGCCAGCACAGTCAGCGCCGGTCTTCTGTCTCGATAGTGACTGGCACAGACTCGCGGATGAGCCTGATAGCAACCCTGTGAATCAAACCCAGCCCGATGAACTCGCCTACGTCATCTATACCTCCGGTTCGACCGGACGGCCGAAAGGCACCCTCATCTATCATCGCGGGGTGCTGAACCTGCTGACAGCGCGACTCGGAGGCATCTATCGTCCCCTCGGGGTGGCGCAGATGCGGGCGAGTTTCAACTACTCCTATGCCTTTGATGCCTCAGTGGCGGAGTTCATTCTGCTGCTGGACGGCCACACGCTGCACATCGTGCCTGACGATGTGCGCTTTTCACCACTGGCGCTGGTGCAGTTCTTCAAGGAGACGCGGCTCGATACCTTTGAATGTACACCGCCTCAGCTCAAGTTTCTGATCGAGTCCGGCGAGACAGCCGATCTGCCACGCTTCGTTCTGTTTGGCGGCGACGCCATCGATGCTCAGCTCTGGCAGCGACTGCACAGCATCGAGAACACCGTATTCTTCAATACCTATGGTCCGACTGAGTGCACCGTCGACGCCGTGGCCTGCAGGATTACACCATCGCTACAAAAACCAGTCATCGGCCGCCCAATCGCCAACATGAAAGCCTATGTGCTCGACGACCACCTCAACCCGCTGCCTGTAGGTGTGGCCGGGGAACTGCACATTGGTGGTGAAGGCGTTGGTTACGGCTATATGAACCGGCCAGAGCTGACCGCCGAGAAGTTCATCACCGACCCGTTCAGCAATGTGCCAGCGGCGAGAATGTACAAATCAGGGGATCTGGTTCGTTTTCTGGCCGATGGGAATATTGAGTACCTCGGTCGCATCGATCATCAGGTCAAGATCCGC
Source organism: Gammaproteobacteria bacterium UBA2679 (assembly GCA_002354735.1). GTDB lineage: Bacteria > Pseudomonadota > Gammaproteobacteria > Pseudomonadales > Oleiphilaceae > Allohahella. The sequence continues at coordinate 292,334 of DEMD01000009.1, forward strand.
GGCTTCCGTGTGGAGCTGGGTGAAATCGAAGCAGCCATGGCTGCCCTGCCGGCCGTGCAGGAGGTCGTGGTGGTTGTGCGGGAAGACCGGCCAGGCGACAAGCGGCTGGTGGCGTATTTTGTCGCCGACAGCGCTGACAGCACCGCAGTCGCCGATCGCCTGGCGCCAGATGTCGATCAGCTTCGCCTCGCGCTCAAAGCGCAGCTCCCTGAGTACATGATTCCGGCGCAGTTCGTGGTGCTCGATACCCTGCCGCTCACCGACAATGGCAAGATCAATCGCCGAGCACTGCCCCCACCGCAATGGCAGGATCAGCAAGCGGCTATCGAACCCCCTCGAAACGAGGTCGAACGTCGCCTGGTGCAGATCTGGTCGGAGGTACTGCATGTACCTGAGGCGCAGGTCGGCCGCGACAGCAATTTCTTTCATCTGGGTGGTCATTCACTGCTGGCGACCGTGCTGTTTGCGCGTATAGGGCAGAATTTCGAACGCACGCCTGCCCTGCGCCAGCTGTTTGAGGCGCCGACCATCGAAGGGCTCGCACCGCTGGTTGGTACCCTGCGCTCACCTGATGCCGATATCTTCAGCAGCATCAGCGATATTGCGACGAAGCCGCGACCGGAACGCTTACCCCTATCCTTCGCTCAGCTACGCCTATGGTTCCTGGAACAGCTCAATCCTGGTTCAGGTGAGTACAACATCACCACGGCTGTCGTTTTCGAGGGTGATCTTCAGCTTGAATGGCTGAGGCAGGCGCTGGAAACCGTGGTCCACCGCCATGATATACTGCGCAGCAGAATAACGCCGGAAATAACTGGCGCAGCCCTGAGCATTCGGTCGCCTGAGAGCTTCGTCCTGCCCTTGAATGTCGTCTCGGTGAGTGACGCCGAGTGGCCTGCGTATATGCAGCAGGCAGCCGAGCACGAGGCCAGGACGGGCTTCGATCTGTCGCATGACAGTCTGGTGCGTGCATCGCTACTGCAACAAGCCGCGAGCCGGCAAACCCTCCTGCTGCTGACGCTGCACCATACGGTGGCGGACGACTGGTCCACGCAGTTACTTATCGAAGAAGTCGCAGAGGTGTATCAGGCACACGCGCAGCAGCGGGAAGCACAGCTTGTGGCCCTGCCGGTGCAATATACGGACTTCGCCCTCTGGCAGCACGAGCCGGCGCAACAGGCGCTCTACCGCCGCCAGCTCGAGTACTGGAAGCAGACCCTGGAAGATGGCGACTATGCACTGGATTTACCAACAGACAAGCCACGCAGCCCCCAGCTCGACAGCACCGCAGGCACCTGCTTTGCGCAACTTCCGCATGATCTCACGACACAGCTGCGACACTATGCGCAGGCGCATAACGTCACCACCTATATGGTGTTGATGGCCGCGTTGAAGATTCTGTTGGGTCGATATAGCAATCAGCGCGATGTGCGTATTGGCACGCCAGTGGCTAACCGAAGCCCTGCGGAAATCCAGCATTTGATAGGCTGCTTCGTGAATACGCTGGTCGTACGTTCCGAACTCGCACCCGACCTTGCTTTTGACAGCTTCCTGACGCAGGTCAAGCAGCAGGTACTGAGCGCGCAGGAACATCAGGACGTGCCATTCGAGCAGGTGGTCGAGGCCTTGGCACCTGAGCGCGAACTGGGCCGCACGCCCCTGTTTCAGGTCCTGTTCGTCATGCAGAATGCCGGCATGTCAGTAGCCGCGTGGCCGGAGCTGTCTGTACGGGAACTTGCCTTTGCATCCCCGGCTGCCAAGTTCGACCTGAACTGGGAAGTGCATGATGACCAGACCACGCTCTCAGTGATGCTGGAATACCGCGCCAGTCTATTCAAAGACAGCACCATGCAGCGTTGGCTGGATGAATGGCAGCAGCTACTGCGCGACATCGTGGCCCGGCCCGCGGCCATGCTGCGTGAGCTTTCGCCACTCACAGAAGCTGGACGCGAACAGCAACTCACGGCGTGGAACAACACAACGACGCACTACCCCGGCCCTCAGACACTGTCGCACGCGCTGTTGGCACAGGCGGAGCAGACTCCGGATGCGACAGCACTGGTATTCGAGTCGACCCGGCTGTCCTATCAGGCCCTGCATGAGCGCGCGAACCAACTGGCGCACGCCCTGCGTGAGCGGGGCGTGGGTCGTGAGTCTATCGTCGGCGTGTGCATGACCCGCTCGGTGGAGATGGTCGTGGCGCTGCTGGGAATAATCAGGGCTGGTGGGGCTTATCTTCCCCTCGATCCCGAGCTGCCTGCGTCCCGTCTGCAATTCATGCTGGAAGATGCGAGCGCGAGCCTGGTACTGACCCAGAATGCCCTGCGTTCACAGCTGCCTGAAACGTGCCCGGCGATAAGTCTTGATGACCCAGCCTTCGAGCGAGGCACTGCCAAGTCGCCTGCGCCACTCAATGAACCGTCAGATCTGGCTTATGTGATTTATACCTCGGGTTCCACTGGTCAGCCCAAAGGCGTACTGACCGAGCATGCCGCGCTCATGAACCGCTTGCAGTGGATGCAGGCGACTTTTCCAATCGATGGCGATGATCGGATTCTGCAGAAGACGCCATACAGCTTCGACGTGTCGGTGTGGGAGTTCTTCTGGCCACTTATCACCGGGGCCTGTCTGGTCGTGGCCAGGCCAGGCGGTCATCAGGACAGCGGTTACCTCGTCGAGACCATCCAGCGCGAAGGCATCAGCACCCTGCACTTCGTGCCATCGATGCTTGAGGCCTTCATGGAGGAGCCTGGGCTCGCCGACTGTACGACCTTGCGACAGGTCTTTGCCAGCGGTGAAGCCCTGCCTTTCGAACTTCAGCAGCGGTTTTTTGCCCGACACTCAGCTGACTTGCTCAATCTCTATGGCCCGACCGAGGCTGCGATCGATGTGAGCTGGTGGCGGTGTGACCGTGAAACTCGCCTTGGCAGCGTCCCCATTGGACGGCCGATTGCGAACACGCAGCTTTACATTCTGGATGACGACCGGCAATTGCTGCCGATCGGTGCCATAGGCGAACTGTACATCGGTGGCGTCGGTCTGGCACGAGGCTATCTCAATCGTGCTGAACTGACAGCCAAGCGTTTTGTCGACAATCCCTTTGAACCGGGGAGCCGCCTCTATCGCACCGGTGACCGCTGCCGCTTCATGGCTGACGGTGCCATCTCGGGTGGCATCTCAGGTGCTATTTCAGGTGCCATCGAGTACATGGGACGGGTCGACCATCAGGTGAAGCTGCGTGGACTTCGAATCGAACTCGGTGAAATCGACGCTGCCCTGCTGAAACAGACAGGGGTGAAGGCGGCGGTGACTGTCTTGCATGAGGCGCCGCGGGATGAGAAGCGTTCGCCACAGCTGGTGGCTTATGTCGTCGCCGACGCGCTGACGGGCGATCCAGCGCCGCTTGATCTGGAGCAGATCAGGCTAGCCCTGGCGGCTGCGCTGCCGGCCTACATGGTGCCGACTCACCTGCTCGAGCTGCCACGGCTGCCGCTGAGCCGGAACGGCAAGATCGACCGGAAGCAGCTGCCTCCGCCAGTGCTTGATGAGCACACGCAGCATGGCGCCGAGCTCATTGCTGCGCCGCTGGGTTCGACAGAGACAGCGCTGGCCCAACTCTGGTCAGAGGTGCTGAATCTGCCGCTGGACAGCATTGGCCGCAGGAGTCACTTCTTCCGGCTCGGCGGTCATTCACTGCTCGCGACGGTGTTGCTCGCGAAAATGCGCCAGCAGTTCACCAGCACACCTTCGCTACGCCAACTGTTCGAAAAGCCGGTACTGGCCGAGCTGGCCACGCTCACTGGCGCAAGCCGAACACGGCAGGCCTCCGGCCTGGTCAGGCAGCCGCGTCCGGAGCGACTGCCCCTCTCCTTCGCTCAGCAGCGTCTCTGGTTTCTCGAGCAGCTGGAGACTGATTCTGCTGAATACAACATCACGTCGGCTGTAGAGTTCAGCGGAAACCTACAGCTGGACTGGCTCAGACAGGCACTGGAACAAATCGTCGCCCGCCACGAAATACTGCGCAGTCGTATCATCGAGCAGGGTGACGGTGCCGAACTGATCATCGATAGCAGCAGTGCCTTGCCCTTGTCTCTGGAATCGATCGATGCCGATGATGAGACCTGGTCGCAGCTGATGACAGATGCAGCGAACCAGGAAGCCAGCCGGCCATTCGATCTCGCACGCGACCGCCTCATCAGGGTCCGGGCACTCCAGCGTAGCGGCAGTCTGCAGACACTACTCTTGCTGACCTTGCATCATGCCGTCGCGGATGACTGGTCCATGCAGATTCTGATCAGCGAGCTCTCGGTGCTGTATAGCGCCCGGGCGCAAGACGCATCCGCTCAGCTGCCCGAGCTACCGGTGCAGTACGTGGATTACAGCCTGTGGCAGCGTGACATCGCTCAGGCTGAACACTACAGGCTCGAGCTCGACTATTGGAAACGGGTGCTGGAAGACGGCGGCTATGTGCTGGAGCTGCCGACTGATTATCCACGTCAGGCTGAAATGGATACGGCCTCGGGTAGCCACGCCTTCACCCTCCCACCACAGCTGACTCAGCAGCTGCGGCGCTTTGCCAACGAGCAGGATGCTTCGGTCTATATGATCGTGCTGGCCGTCACGCAGGTGCTGCTCGGCCGCCTGGCCAATCAGCGTGATGTTCGCCTCGGAACAGCTGTGGCCAATCGCGGCCTGCTGGAGACCCAGTCGTTGATCGGCTGCTTCGTCAATACACTGGTGATTCGCACCGAGCTGGATCCACTGGCGGCGTTCCCTGCCTTCCTTGGGCAGGTGAAAGAACGTGTGCTGGAAGCTCAGGCGCACCAGGACCTGCCATTCGAACAGCTTGTCGATGCCGTCGCGACCGAGCGCGATTTTACGCAGACGCCGCTGTTCCAGGTCATGCTGACCATGCAGAACACGAGCCTCGAGACCACGAGCTGGCCTGAGCTAAGCCTGCGTGAAATTCCGGCCCAGTCTGCCGCCGCGCAGTTCGATCTGGACTGGGATATCCACGATGACCAACATGATATCAGCGTTCGTGTGTCGTACCGCAAGGCACTGTTCGAAGACGCCACGATAGCGCGCTGGCTCGATCTCTGGCAGCGCCTCCTGTCGCAGGTGCTTGAACCCACCACGCGACCGGTGGGTGAACTTGCGCTGGTGTCGCCAGTGGAGCAACGCCAGCTGCTGATCGAATGGAACCGTTCGGAGGCGGACTTCCCGCTCGATCGGACCTATGCCCAACTCTTTGCCGAACGCGTCGCCGCACACCCGGAGCGTATCGCGGCTGTCTGTGGTCAGGCATCACTCAGCTATCGTGAACTGGATGAGCGGGCGAGCCGGATCGCCGGGGCACTGCTGGAGGCAGGGGCCAAGCCGGACACGCTGGTGGCTTTGCTGGCCGAACGTGGCCTGCCACTGTTGACGATGATGGTGGCCGTGTTCAAGGCAGGCGCCGCCTATTTGCCGCTTGACGTGAATCATCCCGCGCAACGGCTCCGGGACGTGCTGAAACAGAGCCAGGCCCCGGTGCTCCTCACTGCCTGCGCAGGTTCCGATGCTGTCGGCGCTGTACTCGATGAAGTGCTCACGGGACTGGAGGCGATGCCAGTCGTGCTGAACGCCGAATCGTTGTGGGAACATGGACCCGTGCCGGTTCTACGGGACACAGGCTCACCACAGGATCTGGCCTACGTGATCTTTACCTCAGGCTCCACGGGCACACCGAAAGGCGCCATGGTTGAACAGGCCGGGATGATCAACAACATCTACGGCAAGGTCCCGAGCCTTGGGCTGACAGCGGCAGATCGTATTGCCCAGACCGCCTCGCCTGCCTTCGATATCTCCGTCTGGCAATTTCTGGCAGCCCCTATTCTGGGGGCCACGGTGCATATCCTGCCAGATGATATCGCCCGCGACCCGGGAGCGTTGCTCGCTGCGATGGAAGCCGAGTCACTGAGCATCCTGGAGGTCGTTCCCACGGTCATCCGTGGCCTGCTGGACTCAGCCACCGCGGATACGTCACTTCAGTCACTGCGCTGGCTGCTGCCAACTGGCGAAGCCCTGCCACCCGACCTCTGCCAGGCCTGGTTCGGGCGCTTTCCAGAGGTGCCGATGATGAATGCATACGGCCCCGCAGAATGCTCTGACGATGTCGCCTTCCACCCAATTTTCGAGGCGCCGGAGGCCTCCGGTGGCGCGATGCCAGTGGGCCGACCGACCGCCAACAACCAGCTCTACATCCTGGACCCGGAACTACAGCTGGTGCCGGTCGGTGTACCGGGCGAAATCTGCGTCGCTGGCGTCGGCGTGGGACGAGGATACCTGAATGATCCTGAGCGCAGCCGCCAGGCCTTTGTGACGCATCCGTTCGAGCCCGGCGCACGCTTCTATCGCACCGGTGACATTGGCCGCTATCGTCAAGACGGCGTCATTGAATTCCTTGGCCGGAGAGATCAGCAGGTGAAGGTGCGTGGGCACCGAATCGAACTCGGTGAAGTTGAGGCGCGATTGCTGGCCCACGACGCTGTGGCTGATGCGGTGGTGATTGCACGCCGAGACCAGCGTGGCGAGAACCAGCTCGTGGCGTATTGGGTGACGGCTGATCAACAGATAGATGTCGGTGCGATCAAGGATGCGCTGGCCGCTCAGCTTCCGTACTACATGGTGCCAACGGCATTCGTGAAACTCGACCGTCTGCCGCTGAATGCGAATGGTAAGGTGGACCGCAAAGCGCTGACTCAGCGTGAGCTGGATTGGACTGATGAAAGCCGCGCGATAACGGCGCCACGCACTGAAACCGAACACACGCTGTGCGAACTACTGTGCGGGCTTCTGAAGCTGGAGCAGGTCAGCGTGGATGACAACTTCTTTGCGCTGGGCGGCGATTCCATTCTGGGTCTGCAGCTGATCGCACGGGCGAAAGCGCGTGGTGTTGCACTCACACCAAAGCAGCTTTTCCAGCAGCGTACAATTGCAGATCTGGCCATGGTCGCTGGCAGCACCGATCAGATCCAGGCTGAACAGGGTGTACTCGCTGGCGATCTGCCACTCCTGCCGATCCAGCACTGGCTGTTCGAGCAGAACGCGGCTGAGCCTGCATACTGGAACCAGTCGCTGTTGCTCACGCCACGTGAGTCACTCAGTTACAGCACGCTTCGGGAAACACTGCAGGCGCTGATAACGCATCATGATGCCCTACGCATGCGCTTCGTGCAGGATCAACGCGGCTGGCATCAGTACTACGCTGGCATCGAAGGTGCCTTTGCACTGGGTCAGCTGCAGGTCGCCTCTATCGACCAGCTGCCTGAGGCGCTGCAGCCCTTCGCAGCCAGTCTCGACCTGCATCAGGGGCCGCTGCTCCGCGCTGTTCTGGTCGATTTGCCTGCTGGCCAACAGCGTCTCTACCTGGCTATCCATCACCTGGTGATCGACACCGTGTCGTGGCGCATTCTGCTGGAGGACTTCAATCAGCTCTACAGCCAGCTTTCCCGAAACGAAGCGCCATCACTGCCCGCCAAGACGAGCTCGTATCGCCAGTGGGCACAGGGCCTCAACCGCCATGCTGAAAGCGCAGCCCTGGCTGCCGAACGTGATTTCTGGACGACTCAGGGCCAAGATTCTGCCATGCCTGTGGATCATCCTGAAAAGCCGAACCTCAGCACAGATGAAGTCACTCTTATCGAGAAGCTAACGGCTGAGGAGACCCGCCAGCTGCTGCAGGAGACGCAAAAGGCCTATCGCACGCAGGTACCTGAGCTACTGCTGACAGCGCTGAGCCAAACCCTCTGTGAATGGAAAAGCGACCGGGCGCTGACCGTCGCACTGGAAGGGCACGGCCGCGAATCACTGTTCCCTGAACTGGACCTGAGCCGTACCGTCGGCTGGTTCACCAGCCTGTATCAGGTTTGCCTGCGGCTGCCGGAAAGCGTAGACGCCGGCGCCTGCATCAAAGCTGTGAAGGAGCAGTTACGGGCTGTGCCGCAGCACGGGCTTGGCTACGGCGTGTTGCGCTATCTCGCTCGGGAAGCATTGCCTGCGCCAACCAGCGGCGTGCTTTTCAACTATCTCGGTCGCGTGGACGACGGGCAGGAGGCGGGATTTTTCGACATCTCTTCGGACCCCGTCCCAGCTGACCGTAGCGGTGCCAATGCGCACATTCATGAGCTGGAGATCGTCCCCATGATCCTCAACGACAGTTTGCAGGTGGAATGGCGCTTTAGCGGACAACGCTACGACATCGCCACCCAGGCACAACTGCTGACACGCTACATGGCGGCCCTACGAGCACTCATTAGCCACTGCGTGAACCCGGAGGCAGGCGGCTTTACGCCGTCCGACTTCCCACTGGCGAAAAAGCTCAACCAGAAATCGCTCGACAAGCTGCTCGGCAAGTTGTCGACCGCTCAACCCTCTACCAGCAAATAAGCAGACGCCATGGATACTATCGAGAACATCTACTCACTCTCGCCGCTGCAGCAGGGCCTGTTGTTTCACAGCGTGTACGAGCCACAGTCGCGGGTCTACCAGCAGCAGTTGAGCCTCCGGATCGACGGTCCTTTCGACACCGCTGCCGCTTTGGCGGCCTGGCGTACAATGATCGAGCGGCACGCTGTACTGCGCACAGCCATCCTCTGGGAGGATCTGGATGATGCCTATCAGGTGGTGCTGACTGAAGTGCCGGTACCGCTCACCGAGCTTGACTGGCGCGACAGAACACCCTGTGAATGCGCCGTTCGCGATCTCGAGATCAGCGAGCGCGAAGCCCTGCTGGACCTCAGCGCGCCACCACTGATGCGACTCTGCCTGGTACGGCTTGGCGAGGCCAGCTGGCAGATGATCTGGACCCATCATCATATTGTGCTGGATGGCTGGAGTGAGGGCATTGTGCTCAGCGACTGGCTCGCCTGCTATCGAGCCTTCTGCACCGGGCAGACCCCACAGCTTTCGCCGACCCGACCATTTCAGGACTACGTGGCCTGGCTGGCGGAGCAGGATGAAGGCGCGGCCGAAGCCTACTGGCGCAGCAAACTGGGCGCTATCACTGAGCCCACGCCGCTACCCAGACTCGGCGCCAGGCCCGGCATTCAGGACAGCACCCTGCCCTACGCCGAGCAAAGCCTTGTACTCTCGCGTGACGACAGCGAGCGACTGACCAGCTTTGCCAGAGCGCAGCGCATCACATTGAACACACTGGTGCAGGCAAGCTGGGCACGGTTGCTCGGTGCGTATGCCGGCCGTGAGAACGCCTTGTTCGGCATCACCCTCGGCGGCCGTCCGGAAGTGCTGACGCACTCAGAGGCGATGGTCGGGCTCTTTATCAACACCCTGCCACTGAACGTCGAATGGCATACGCCGCTCAGCATTGGTGACTGGCTACGGCAACTGCAGGCTGATGTCGCCGAACTGCGCCAGTACGAATACAGCGCGCTCAGCCGGCTGAAAAGCTTTAGCGGCATCCGGGGCGATCTGCCGCTGTTCGAAGCGATTCTGGTGTTCGAGAACTTCCCGCTGGATGCCTCACTGAGTGAGCACTCAGGTGAGCTGTCGTTCAAGGCAAGTGATGGCGACGTCCGCACTGACGACACCGACGGCGGAGTTGATGACGTGCGGCTTTCCCAGGGTCGGAACAATTACCCGCTCTCGCTCATAGCCATCCCCTCGGGCGACGCATTCGAGTTCACCCTGAGCTATGCCCGCGAGACGTTCTCCAACGATCAGGTGAGACTCATGCTGCGTCAGTTTCAGGCGCTGTTACGCGCGCTGACGCTGAACGCGGACCTGCCTGTCGACGCGTTGACCTGGGTGAGTGATGACGAACAACAGAGGCTGCTGGAATGGGGTACTGGCAGCCGTCACGAAGTACCGGCGATCGGCCTTCATCAGCTCTTCGAGCGGCAGGTGGACAGCTCTCCGGACGCGGACGCGCTGGTGGTGCTCGATGGCCGCCTCAGCTACAGAACCCTTGAACGCAGGGCGAATCAGCTGGCGCATTTCCTACTGGCTCAAGGCATCAAGCGCGGCGATTTCATAGCACTTGCGCTCGAGCGCTCTACAGACTTCGTCGTCAGTGTGCTGGCCACGCTGAAATGTGGCGCAGCCTATGTTCCCCTTGATCTCAAGCAGCCTGCGGCACGTTTGGACGAGCTTGTGAGGGATGCCGGCGCGCGACTGGTGATCTCGCATAGCGATCGAACGCGCCAGCTCGAGCTATGCGGAACGGCGCTTGTCTGCCTCGATGCTATTCAATCCGAGTTTCTATCAGCACCGGAGAGCCGACTTCAAATAACCGTAACGCCAGATTGTGCGGCATATATGATTTATACCTCCGGTTCTACCGGTACGCCCAAGGGCGTGGTCATGCCTCACGCAGCCATCGTCGATTACGTGACTGGTATATTGGCAGCGCTGACACTGCCGTCGCCGAGCCGCTTCGGCATGGTGTCTACAGTGGCGGCCGACCTTGGACACACACAGCTTTTTGGCGCACTCTCGAGCGGTGGCAGCCTGATCCTGGCTGATGAAGACACGGCTTTCAATCCTGTCGCGTTGGCAGCGTTCATGAGCCGCAGTGGCGTCGATGTTCTGAAGCTGACGCCAAGCCACCTGCGCGGCCTGCTCGATGCCTGTGCCTCAGCTGACCTGCTACCACGGCACACCCTGATACTCGGTGGCGAAGCCGTGAGTGGTGAGCTTGTGAGACGGGTCCGCGATCTCATGCCAGATCTGCACATCGTCAATCATTATGGCCCGACTGAAACAGCTGTCGGTGCCGCCTATCAGCGTGTTCCCGAGGTACTCGACCAGACGGCGACCATCCCACTGGGACAGCCTCTGCCAAACCGCCACCTGTACGTGCTCGATGAGCATAGACAAGTGGTACCAGCCGGCGTGCCGGGTGAGCTGTACATCGGCGGTGCAGCGATAGCCCGTGGTTACCTCAACCGACCTGACCTGAATGCCCACTACTTTCTCGATGACCCTTTCGTCAGCGGTCAGCGCATGTACCGAAGCGGTGACCGCGTGTGCTGGATGGCGAATGGAACCCTCGAGTTTCTCGGCCGTGTCGACAGCCAGGTCAAAATTAGAGGCCACCGGGTCGAGCTGGGCGAAGTTGAGGCGCAGGTCAGGCGCCTGACGCCGCAAATCCGGGAAGTTGTCGCGAGATTGGTTCAACTGCCGGAACAGGCGCCGAGACTGGTCGCTTATGTCGTGGCCGATGGCTCGTTGAACGTTGAAAAACTGCGTGATGATCTTGGCCTGCGCGTGCCCGAATATCTGGTGCCAGCGGCCTTCATACTGCTTGATACCATTCCACTGAACGCCAACGGCAAACCTGACCACAAGCAGCTACCGCTGCCGAGCAGCGCAGTAACTAACGATGAGCATCACTCCGCAACACACGTCGCACCCAGGAATGAGGTCGAGCGTACACTGGCGGAAATCTGGCAGTCTGTCCTGAATGTCCAAACGGTCGGCGTTCACGATAATTTCTTCAGTCTCGGTGGCGACTCCATTCTCAATCTGCAGATCATCGCGCGAGCCGGACAGGCGGGGCTGAAGCTGACGCCGAGGCAGCTTTTCGAGCATCGCACTGTCGCAGAACTTGCCGCCGTTCTTGGCGCGGATGGTGCGCATGCACAAGCTACTGCCTCGCCTACCACCAAAGCCGTTCCACTCACTCCCGGGCAGCGGGCGCGGCTGGCGTCTGGATTCACGAGCGCGACCTGGCGCTGCCTGCAACTGAGCCAGCAGCCTGGGGTAGAAGCACTCGCGCCAGCAATAGCTCAGGCCCTGCAGCTCGTGCAGCGACACCAGCGTGCACTACAGATGGGTCTACAGCACACTGGCAGCGGCGAATGGCAGCAAGTCCTGCTGAGTTCACCGCAGGCACCAACCGTCTCACGTCACACGCTGTCCACAGCGCTCACGTCAGACGACAGGCAGGATGCACTCGAAAAATTCGCAGCAGACGCCTTGCAAGAACTCGATCTGGCGAAGGCACAGAGCCTCCATGCCTGCCTGCTCCAAAGCGGCAACACGACGCAGCTGCTACTGGTCGCACATCCGCTGGTGCTGGATGAAGCGGCGTGGCCGGGGTTGCTAAGAGACCTGAGCCTTGCACTGAGCCAGGTTGTATATAAGCGACCAGTCGCGCTCACGCCGACGACCTCAGATTTTATCGCCTGGGCTGAACAGCAACAGCGTCGCGCCGAGAGTGATGAGCTCGACGACGCCTGGGAGCACTGGCTCGAGTTCGCCGGTGCCGAATTGCCAGCTCTGCCCGTACAGCAAATGGCTACTACCGAGACTATTCGACTGCCTGCGTCTGTGTCGCAGCAGCTTGTGCGACTGAAGCAACAGATGCAGTTGAGCTGGGAGGGCCTCTTCGCTACCGCATTAGGCTCACTATTGCATGAAGCCTTGCCTCGGGCTGATCGTCTACTGCTGGGCCTGCAAACAGGGCGGCCCGATCAGACCCGCCTGCCGAATCGCACTGGGCGCGATGAAATACTACTGAACGCCAGCGAGATTGTCGGCGCACTTGCTCATGATGCGCCGGTCTTCCTGAAGTGGAACGCTGGTATTCAGCCGCTGGAACAGCTGCGTGATGTGGAGACGCAGCTTGATGCCCAGCCAGGCCGAAGCGCGGACTACGGTGTGCTGCGGTACCTGAGCGACAACAGCTACCTGCTGGAGCCGCTGCAAACAGTGCCGCGTCCGCAAGTCTCCCTGGCCTGGCTCGGCGACTGGGACGCTCATCGCGAGCCACATTGCGTGCTCGAGGGAGTCGTTGCTGCAGGCCATGCGAATGGCGAACAGGCCGCCCTGCAAGTCAATGCCTACTGGCAGCAGAATGAACTGGTGCTTGAGTGTCATGGCGCACTTGCACAGGACTGGTCAGCACGGCTCGAACAAGGTCTGCGGGGCTTTGCACAGCTGCCACAGCAGCCGGCACAGCTGCCGGTCTCACTCGACTGGGGGAACATTGCAGAAGTCTATCCGCTTTCGGCGATGCAGCAGGGCATGCTGATGCACACGCAGCTCGCGCCCAACAGCGGCATCTACCTGATGCAGGAGCACTTCCGCTGGGAGGGACGGCTCGACCGAGAGGCACTAGACCGGGCCTGGGCTCGTCTGCTCGAGCGCCACCCTGTGCTGCGGACAGGCTTTACCTGGAACGACGCCGATCAGCCCTTACAGTTTGTGTGCACCAGTGTGGCGTCGCCAGTGCTCTGGTATGACTGGCGTGGGCTCGATCCTGATGTTCAGACACAGCAACTGGAAAGTTTATTGGCCGCCGGGCGTCATGAGGGTTTCGACCTGCGGCAACCACCGCTCACCCGATTACGCGTCTTCCAGCTGGGCGATCAGGCCTTCCGGCTGGTCAGAAGCTTTCATCATCTCCTTTCGGATGCCTGGAGCTTCAACCTGCTGATCCAGGATCTGCTGGCGATCTACCAGGCGGAATGTGAGGGCCAGCCAGTCGCACGGCCACTGGGCCGGCCGTTCAGTGATTACATTTATTGGCTCGCGCGACAGGACCATAGCGCTGCCGAAACGTTCTGGAGAGCCGAGCTTGCCGGTTTCGATGAACCAACGCCGCTGGTGATTGACCAGCACAAGGCTCATGGTCTCACCGAGGTGGCAGCCGAGGTTGAAATCAGCCTGGGTGTTGCACAGACAGAGCAACTTCAGCAGCGCTGCCGTGAGCACGAGCTGACCGCGAACACCTGGCTACAGGGCGCCTGGGCCTTGCTGCTATCGCGCTATAGTGGCAAGCAGGACATCGCCTTTGGTATCACAGTGGCTGGACGTCCAGCCAACCTGCCAGGTGCAGAAGGCATCCTCGGGGTGTTCATCAACAGTCTGCCCTTGCGGCTGAGCATCGATGACAACAGGCCAGTCAGTAGCTGGCTGCAGCAGATACTCGAGCGTAATGTCGCGGTGCGGGAGTACGAGCACACACCCCTGGTCGACATTCAGCAGTGGAGCGAGGTCGAGCCAGTCCGCGCGCTATTCGACAGCCTGCTCGTTTTCGAGAACGCGCCGCTTGATGCTGCGGAGGCCAGTAGCGGTCTCGATTTCAGCATCGACCTGCTCGAAGACCGCGGCCTGACCAACTACCCACTGACGCTGACCGTGATGCCAGGCTCACGCCTGGGGCTACGCCTGAGCTATGACAGCCACCGCTTCGATGGCGCTGCGGTCGAACGGATGCTGGGGCATCTCAGGGCCTTGCTGCTGGGCATGCTGGACGCTCCCGAGCGCCCCATTGGTGAACTGGAGCTTCTGACCTCACCCGAACGACAGTTGATGCTGGCGGACTGGAACCAGACCGCACAAGACTTCCCACTCGACGAAACCTACGCGGCGCTATTCGCGCAGCAGGTGGCGCAACATCCGCAGAAGATCGCGGCCGTGTGTCAGGGCGAAGCGTTGAGCTATTTCGAGCTCGACCAGCGGGCCAACCGACTGGCCCATGCGCTGATCGCAGCGGGGGCACAGCCAGACACGCTGGTGGCACTGCTTGCCGAACGGGGGCTGCCGCTATTAACCATGATGATCGCTGTTCTGAAAGCTGGCGCAGCCTTCCAACCGCTGGACATCAATCACCCACCGCAGCGCCTCGGCGAACTTCTGCGGCTTGGCGGCGCAGCGGTCGTACTGACCTCGACACAGTCGGCTGCCCTGCTCGACCAGCTCATGCCGGCCCTGGATGTCGTGCCCGTTTGTCTCGTCGCGGAAGATCTCTGGCTTGCGGACGATTCAAACCGGGCCGTTGAGCAGCCAGTTTCGAGCGCAACACCCGACAGCCTGGCGTATGTGATCTTTACCTCAGGCTCCACTGGAACACCGAAAGGCGCCATGGTTGAACAGCGCGGCATGCTCAACAATATCTACGGCAAAATCCCGGCACTCGGGTTCGAAGCTGCCGACCGTCTCGCACAAACAGCCTCACCGGCTTTCGATATCTCAATCTGGCAGTTCCTCACGGCGCCGCTCCTGGGTGCCACCGTGCATATACTGCCCGACGCCATCACCCGAGAGCCGGCTCAACTACTGAAGGCCATCGACGATGAGGCCATCACCCTGATGGAGGTCGTGCCATCGGTCATACGCGCGATGCTCGCCGACTGCCCGGCAGAAGCCAGCCTGACCTCCCTTCGCTGGCTGATGTCTATCGGCGAAGCACTGCCACCAGCCTTGTGCCGTCAGTGGTTCGAACGCTTTCCACAAGTCCCTCTGCTGAACCTGTACGGGCCAGCGGAGTGTGCCGATAATATTGGCTATCACCCGATCACAGAGGCGCCTGCTGAAATCTGTCAGCACATGCCGATAGGGCGACCTACGGCCAATAATCAGCTCTACATACTGGACGAGGCCCTGCGGCCGCTCCCAATCGGCGTGCCTGGCGAAATCTGCACCGCCGGTATGGGCGTCGGCCGCGGCTATCTCAATGACCCCGAGCGAACCGCTGTCGCATTTGTGGCGCACCCACTCACACCAGGCGCCAGGTTCTATCGCACTGGTGATATCGGTCGGTATCAGTCTGACGGCGTTATCGAGTATCTGGGGCGGCGCGATCAACAGGTCAAGGTGCGTGGCCATCGGATCGAACTCGGTGAAATCGAGAACCGTCTGAGCGCGCATCCTGCGATTCAGACGGCTGTTGTGCTTGCCCAGCCCGATGCACGCGGTGAGACGCGGCTTATCGCCTATTGGCAGGCAAGAACTGCCGAGGCTGAAAGCCTTCAGGCCGTGAGCATCGATGCGCTACGCGAGTATCTTGCTGACACACTGCCCGCCTATATGCTCCCGGCCGTCTTCCTACGGCTGGACGAGCTGCCCCTGAATGCCAATGGCAAACTTGACCGCAAGGCGCTGAGCCAGATCCAGATCGAGGCGCCGCATACCCACAGCACACGGCCACAGCGCGCTGATAGCGACACTGAAGCACGCCTCCTCAGCATCTTCAGCGAAGTCCTGCACCTGTCTGCAGTCGCACTGGACGACAGTTTTTTTGCGCTCGGTGGTCATTCGCTCCTCGCCACTCAGGCGATGTCACGCGTTCGCAAGGCGTTCCAGGTAGACCTGCCATTGCGTATGATCTTTGAGCATCCAACGGTGGCCCTGCTTGCCAGGCAGGTCGATCGCGCACTGGCAAAAGGTGGTGAAGCAGCGAGGCGCTCTGGCACGCTGCCAGTTTCACCATCACTCATACCTTCGATTTCAGCCCAGCCGCGTGATGCAAGGCTGCCGCTGTCGTTCGCTCAACAGCGACTGTGGTACCACGATCAGCTGAACCCCGGCTCAAGCGTCTTCAATATTCCCTTCGCGCTGACTTTGAGCGGCCAGCTCAATATCACGGCGCTGTCTCAGAGCCTTGATTATCTCGTCGCACGCCATGAAGTCCTGCGGACGGCATTGCCTAGTGAGCAGGGAGAGCCCTGGCAACAGATCCTCGAGTCGCTGCGCGTGGAACTGCCGCTGGAAGATCTATCGGCCCTCGAGCCGGCATCACAGCAGGCGGCTCTCACGGAGAAAATTGCAGCTGTCGTCAAAGCGCCATTCGACCTACAGGCGCCGCCACTCATTCGTGCCGCCCTGTTCCGGCTCGCGCCTGAGACGCATGTGCTGGCGCTCGCGCTGCATCATATCGCGGTAGATGACTGGTCCTTCGGGCTACTGGTCGACGACCTAGCGCAGGCTTACACAGCTTTCAGCACAGACAGCCAGCCCGAACTGGCGCCGCTCACGCTGCAGTACGCCGATTTCGCTGCCTGGCAGCGGCAGCATGTCAGCGGTGCTTTCAGACAGCAGCAGCTTGACTACTGGCGCACTCAGCTGGCTGGCTGTGCACCCGAGCTCACCCTTCCAGGCTTCAGGCGTAACACCGCAGATGTAACGCAGCCGGCTGAGCGCTATCGGCGCGAGCTTCCGAAAATAGTGAGTGAGGCATTACAACGACAGGCAGAACAGAGCGGCAGCACCCTGTTCATGGTGCTGCACGCCGCGCTGAACGTGCTCCTGCATCAGCAGACTGGTGCCACTGACATACTCGTCGGCACTGATATCGCGAATCGCCATCAGGGTGAAACCGAAACCCTGGTCGGCTTCTTCGTCAACCAGCTGGTGCTGCGCTGCAGACTTGAGCTCGATCAAAGCTTCGAGGCGCTGCTGAAGCAGTGTCGTCACACAGCACTGGAAGCGTACCAGCACCAGGACCTGCCTTTCGAAACGCTGGTAGCGGAGCTCCTGCCACAACGCACGCACGATCGATCGCCGTTCTTTCAGATCAAGCTGATTCTGCAGAACGCTCCGCAGCAGGATCTGACGCTGGATGGACTGACGATCGAAGAACTGAAACTGACGCCGGCCGAGGCCGAGTTCGATCTGCTGATCAACTGCGTGCCTGGTCCAGAAGGATTGCAGATGCTCTACAACTACAGCCCAAACCGGTACGAAGCGGGTTATATCGAGCAGCTGGCTGCGCTATTCGAAACACTGCTGGGACATATTGCGACCGCAGGCAGCGATGCGGTGGCCGAGCTTGTCAAACACCTGGATCAGGTGCAGCACAGCAGGCAGCGACAGGCCCTCGGCAATAGCAGAGATCAACGCGACCGCAAGCGAGCAAAGCTGACAACAGCACGCCGCAAGTCGGTAACGATTACACCAGAGGATGGCATAGCGCGATGACACAGCAACCAGGCCAAGTAGACTTTGAAACAACGAATGAGGACGGCCTCGAGGCCTATGCACTCTCACCTCAGCAGGTACGGCTGTGGCAATGGCAGCCCTCTGCTTTCGGCGCGCACAGTGGCGCCAGATTGACCGTCCGGCTCACTGGCGAGGCCGATCCTGTTCGTTTGAAGACGAGTCTCGCCCAACTGAGCCAGCGCCATGAGATCCTGCGAACTCGATATCAGCGCGTGCCTGGCATGCGTTTACCGGTGCAGGTCATTGAGTCACAGCCGCTCATCAGCTCGCCGGAAGATACCGAGACCCTGCCCGTCCAGCTCGTCTGCCGGCCTCTCGACGATGGCAGCAGCGAAGTTCAGCTGAACTTGCCAGCGGCTCACCTCGACACAGCAAGCCTCGTGCTACTGACGTCGGAATGGGCGGCGCTCTACGCTGCGGAGAGCCCTGACGCACTGGAAGCCGGTCTTATCAGCGATGAGCCCCCGCTACAATACGCCGACTATGCGCCCTGGCGACAGGAGTTGATCGGCAGCGAAGCGGCGGCGCAGGCCTTCTGGGAGAACCAGCTGAAGACCGCCCGCCCCCTCACTACACTGCCGCTCTACAAGTCGATTCCAGTGTTAGGCGACAAGCCATCCCTTGTTCAGCGAGCGGTGGCCATGCCTGACGAGGCCATGCAGGACTGGTTGAACCGGGCGCAAGGGCTGGCGGTTGCGCCAGAGGTTCTGCTGCTGTCCACCTGGGTCACGCTACTGCATCAGCACAGCGAATCTGAGACCATTAGCCTCGGGCTGGACTGGCAGCAGCGCAGCTCGCACCTTGGCGATGCGCTTGGTCTGTTCAGCGAACTGCTGCCACTCACCGTGAGCGGCCTGGGGACCATGAGCTTCGAGGCGCTGTGCAGACAACTCGCCCATCAGTGCAGCGACCTGCTCGAATGGCGGGATTACTTCCCGAGTGAGCACCCTGAAGCCGACGAGATGACGGGCTTTGCAGCTGCAGGGTTTCGCCTGGTCTCTAACATCGATACAGAGGCTCTGCTGACAACCGGCTGGTCGCTGACACAGGCCGATAGCGCAACGGCGCCCTGTCAGCTCTTGCTGGAGCTCCAGATGGGGCGGGTCGCTGCCAACGCCACTGGCGAGCCAGGGAGCAACCCGACGAAACTGATCCTTCACTTCAATCCTGAAGTGTTTTCCGAAGCGGCCATCATGCTGATTCAGGACCAGCTCCTCTGCCTGCTGCATTCAGCCTGTGCCACGCCACAGCTCAAACTGAGCGATCTTGCAGCGCTCACCTCATCACAACAGCGGCAGCTCGACACAGTGCTGAGTGGGACACCTCGCCCAGAGTGCGAGCAGCCCTACCAGGCCATTGCGTCACTGCACAACCTGTCCAACTGTTTCGAAGCGCAAAGTCGCCTGCACCCGCACGCGCCCGCCGTCAAAGGGCTGAGCGGCAGCCTGAGCTACGGGCAGCTGGATCAGCGTGCAGAAAGGCTGGCGAACACGCTGCGCTCGCGAGGCGTCGGCACTGGAACCCGGATCGTCCATTTCCTGCGTCGGGATCTCGACGCCCTGGTAGCGATGCTGGCGATCCTGAAAGCGGGCGCCGTGTACGTGCCGGTCGATCCCGCCTATCCATCAAGCCGCATTGCCTACATTCTCAGTGACAGCCAGGCAATGCTTTGCATCACCTCCAGTGAGCTGACCGGTGATCTGCCAGAGGGATGGCAGGACCCACAGCGATTGGTGATGGCGGATGCCGCAGTGACGAGCGATGCGCCCGCGCCCGAAGGCATTGGCGCACCTGATATTCAGGGCCATGATCCCGCCTATATCATCTACACCTCGGGCAGCACAGGTGAACCCAAAGGCGTGGTGATTACCCACGCCAATGCCCTGCACTCGCTGGCGGCCCGTGTGGCGTATTACCCCGAGCCAGTCCAGCATTTCCTCTCGCTGTCCTCCTTCGCGTTCGACAGCTCGATAGCCGGTCTGTTCTGGAGCCTGGCTCAAGGTGGCTGCCTGCACCTAGCGACCGAGTCACAGCAAAAAGATCCGGCTGTGCTGGCCACGATCATTGCGGAAGAAGGCATCACCCATCTGCTGGCCTTGCCTTCACTGTACCAACTGCTGCTGCACTCACTGAACGCAGAGGCCTGCCAGCTCAAGACCAGCATCGTTGCTGGTGAGGCCTGCCCACGCGCCCTGGTAAATCTGCACTACAGCAGCTGTCCGCACGTTCGCTTGTACAATGAATATGGCCCCACGGAAGCCTCGGTCTGGAGCACAGTCGCAGAATGCACCGTGCAACGTGACGAGGCAGCAGTCGCTATCGGCCGCCCTATTCCCCATACCAGTGTACGGCTGCTGGATGCTAAGACCCGGCAGGTGGCGCAGGGTCTGAAAGGTGAGATCTTCATCGGCGGTGCCGGACTCAGCCCCGGATATCTGGATCGCCCTGCATTGACTGCCGAAAAGTTCATAACGCTCGAGGGCGAGCGACTGTATCGAACCGGTGACTTCGCCTATATCGACGAATATGGCGAGTTCGTGTTCCTCGGTCGTGCCGATGCGCAAGTTAAAATTCGGGGCTACCGAATAGAACCTGGAGAGATCGAAGCCGTGCTTTGTCGCCAGCCTGCCGTGCAGAGCGCAGCGGTTATCGCGGTGCCAGATCAGACGGGCGCATATCAGCTTCGTGCATTTGTGGCGTCCGAGGCAGACCTTGGTGCCGATGCCGCAGCCGAGTCGCTACACAAGGCGCTCGCCGCGCAGCTTCCGGCGCACATGCTGCCTGCAGAGATCCAGGTTTTGCCCCGCCTGCCGCGTTCGGCTAACGGCAAGATAGACCGACAGGCGCTCGCAGCGATTGCACCACGCCAGCAACGAGTTCGCTATGTTGCCCCTGAGGGTGAGGTCGAACGAGATCTGGCTGCACTCTGGGAGACGCTTCTTGAGGTCGAACAGGTCGGCCGGGAAGATGACTTTTTTGCGCTTGGTGGGCACTCTCTTCTCGTGGTTAGACTCACCCACAGTATCCAGAGCGCGTTTCAGGTCGAGGTCCCCATCAGCCTGGTGTTTCAGCATCCAACGCTGAGACAGCTGGCTGGGCAAATCAGCCGGCGGGCCTGCAGCCCAGGTTTGGTCGTGCTGAACGAGGGGCAGTCATCCCACCCACCGCTGTTCTGCCTGCACCAACCTTCAGGAGAAGTGCATCACTATCGCCCCCTGGTAGCGGCCATGCCGGCTGAGCAGCCGGTTTATGGCATTCCGCTGCCCAGGGGATTAAATGCCGACAATAGCTCACTAACAGCGCTTGCCGAGCGCTATGCTGTCGAGATCCGGCAGCAGCAGCCACAGGGCCCCTATCATCTCTGCGGCTGGTCAATGGGTGGATTGCTGGCGCTCGAACTGGCTCGCCAGCTGGAGCGCGCTGGTGAGACCGTCGCTTTGCTGGCCATGATCGACACGACCTACAGAACCAACGACGAAGCCATCGATTTCGAGCAAGTCCTGACGATGTTCGAGAACGAACTGACGCCAGACAGTGCGGCACGATTTCGATCTGTGCCGCCTTCTGAACTGGAGGCCCTCAGAAGCAGGATTGGCGCGGCCGGCAAGGCCGAACAGCTGCGTTACCTGTTGCTTGAATGGCGCCTGGAGCAGGACCTGGCATTGACGGCACCGGTAGAGGTTGTGCGCCTGACACTCGATGCCATGCGCCAGGCCCGTCAGTGGGTGCAGCACTACGAACCGCGCCCCGCGAAGGCACACTTGTGCTGCTGGTGGGCGGAAGACACACTTGCCGCGCAGCCAGATCTGCCGGACTACTGGTCGACACTCGCCAATGGAAAGGTCCAGCATTACATCGTGCCGGGCGATCATGATGATATTCTCTCGCGCCGCGACTTCAAGAAGCAGTTTGTCGGCATGCTTGCTCAGGCCCAACGCAATATGGAAACAGTGACATGAATATGCTCCGCTACCTTTACCAGCAGTCCTGGCGGCTGGTCCTGTTCGCGACCATCACAGGTGCCATTAGCGGGCTGGCCAGTGCGGGGCTCGTAGCTGTCATCAACAAGGGTATCAGCGCAGACGCAGAGATTGCTTCTTTGGGCTGGACGTTCGTCGCACTGTGCGCAGCGCTACTGATCTTCAAGATCTGCTCAGAAGTTTCGCTGCTCCATCTCACCCAGAACGCCATCTATGACCTGCGTTTGCAGCTCAGCCGAAAGCTGCTCGCGACGCCCCTGAAGCGCCTGCAGGAACTCGGCAAGCACCGCCTGCTGGTCATACTGGCCGACGACATCAACACCTTTACCAATGCCTTCGAATGGGTGCCCGTGCTGTTCATGAACAGTATCGTCGTTACCGCCTGTCTCGGCTATCTTGCCTGGCTTTCGTGGGAGCTTCTGTTGATGCTGGCGCTGTTTCTCGCAGTCGGCATTATTGGCTTCCACTTCGCCGAACGGCGGCCACTTGAACACCTGGGTAAAGTGCGCGAACTCAAGGATGCCCTGTACCTGCACTTCCGCAGCCTCATCGAAGGCAGCAAGGAACTGCAGCTCAATCGGGACAAAGGCGAGGCGTTTGTCGGTCAGGTTATCGCACCAAGCGCCCATGAGTTCAGACAGTGGTTCACCCGTGGCATGACAGGCTACAGTATCGTCGCCAGCGTTGGCACCATGATTTTCTATGTCAATATCGGCATTCTGCTGTTCCTGATACCGCTCTGGTTCAAGCAGCCTGTGGAGGTGCTGACAGGGTTCACCATTACCTTGCTCTATCTCATACGCCCCATAGTCGACTTGATGATCGCCCTACCTGCATTGCGACAGGCCAGTATTGCGCTGCGGAAGATTGGCCAGCTCGATGAGGAGCTGACATCCGCGGCCGAGCTGCCACAGGGTCCTGACCCCTTCCCACAGACCAGTGATCTGCGCCTGGAATTCCGCGGCGTTTGCCATCGCTACCCCGGTGAGCGCGAAGACAGTCATTTCATGTTGGGCCCGATTGACGTCACTATCGAACAGGGCGAGCTCATCTTCCTGGTGGGCGGCAACGGTAGCGGCAAAACCACCCTGGCCATGTTGCTGCTCGGATTCTATGCGCCGGAAGCTGGTGAACTCGTACTGAACGGAATGCCGGTCACGCAGCACAACCGTGATCATTACCGACAGCATTTTTCAGCCGTGTTCGCCGACTTCCACCTCTTTGAACAGTTGCTCGGGGGCGACCAGGCAGATCTTGCGACCGGTGCCGAGCGCTATATCGAAGCCCTTGGCATGCGCCACAAGGTGAAGGTGGAAGACAGTAAATTTTCAACGGTAGCCCTCTCTACTGGTCAGAGAAAGCGCCTCGCCCTGGTGTCAGCCTATCTCGAAGACCGACCGGTCTACCTTTTCGATGAGTGGGCAGCTGACCAGGACCCCGCCTTCAAGCGCGTGTTCTACACCGAGCTGCTGCCTGAACTGAAAGCTCGAGGCAAAACAGTTATCGCCATTACCCACGACGACGCCTATTTCGGCTATGCCGATCGCATACTGAAACTGGAAGATGGCCATGTCACTGTCGACTGCGTTCAGCGTCCCGACGACACAGCCAACGTAGCCTGATGATGCAGTATTCACCGTGGATCCTGACCCGACCCTGCCCACACGCACGCCTGCGCCTGTTCTGCTTCCCCTATGCAGGCGGCAGTGCAGCAGCGTTCCTGAGCTGGCAGGCGCTGCTGCCACCGAGCATACAGCTGTGCGCCGTGCAGCTGCCTGGCCGCGGCGCACGGTTCACTGAGCCTTGCGAGACGGGCTTCAAACCCTTGATCACCAACCTGGCTGACGTCATCAGGCATCAGAGCCACCTACCGTTTGCGTTCTTTGGCCACAGCCTTGGCGGTCTCGTTGCCTTCGAACTCGCGCGCGAATGTCAGCGGACAAGCCTGCCTCAGGCACACCACCTCTTTGTTTCTGCCACTAATGCGCCACAGCATCAGCCATGTCGCCCCGACTTCGATGAGATCGACGACGAGCACCTGATCGAGACACTGCGAGACTACAACGGCACGCCTGCCGCACTGTTGGAAAACCGTGAGCTGATGGACCTTCTACTGCCAGCGATCCGCGCGGATTTTTCGCTGCTGAATGACTATCGCTATCAGACACGTGACAAGCTCGAGATACCCTTGTCCGTACTGGCCGGACGACAGGATCAGCACCTGATCCAGGCGCACTTACCGGCCTGGCAGGCTGAAACCAGTGCCGCCTGCCATCTGCGCTGGTTCGAGGGGGATCATTTCTATCTGCAAAACGAAGCAGCAGCAGTCATCGATCTTATACAAACTGAACTGCAGGCATATCTCTGATGAGCGTGCCGCTACAATCCGACACTGTGGATGTATGGCGCTGGGATCTTTCTGACAGCGCCTGGGATCAGTGTGCGACTCTGCTCAGCAGGGATGAAGCCGACAAAGCCGCACGATTTCGATGCGAACACCTGCAGGCGCAGTATCGACGCGGACGCGGCGTGGTGCGCCTGATACTCGCCCAATACCTCGGTCGAGACCCGGCGAGCCTGATGCTGATCTGCGATGCTTTCGGCAAGCCGGCCGTGGCCGATTCGCCCCTGCACTTCAACCTGTCCCACAGCAGTCGAGAAGCAATACTGGCGATTGCGCGGCAGCCGGTTGGCATTGACATCGAGTACACTGAGCGGGCCGATATCGATGTTGTTAGCCTGCTCGATCTTGTCTGCCATGCACGGGAGAAGCAGGTACTGCTGGCGCTCGATGAGGTGGATTGTAGGCTTGCCTTTTATCGGCTGTGGACCCAGAAGGAGGCGTACTGTAAAGCCCTCGGGCACGGCCTGCAGAAGACGCTGAGCGAAATACTGATCCTGCAGCAGCCGACCGGCCGCTTTCATATCGTCGATAGTGGCGAAGCCGGTGAACGACAGCTGGAGATCAGAAGCCTCCCGGCCCCGCCAGGCTACCTGGCCAGCCTCTGCGTTTCGGTTGATGTGGCACAAGTCAGGACGTATACACCGACCGCAGATAGCGAAGCTGTTCTTCAAGCGGCTGACGCCTGAGTTTGGGGCACGACTCACACCAGACCGGGGGCCCGTCTTTGTGCAGGCGGTAATGCAGACAGCATTGCTTTCGCACAGGGATCTCCTGAGGTAGATCTGCCGCGGGCGACGGCTCCCATTGCTGCAGGGGTCTCAAGGCCCGCTGCCCCGCCTGAACGGTTCTGGTCTTCAACCAGCCGTGCGCTGCGCTGGCAGGCCGGAGGCTGCCTTCCAGTCTGGTAAAGAGACCATCCCATACCACGACCACGTTCGTCCAGAGCAGCTTCGGCGAGACCTTCCCGGCCATGGCCAGGGCTGCGACAAAAGGCTCCAGATGCTCGGTGAACAGATGGCTAAACAGCGCCGAATGTTCGCTTGGGCTCAGGGGCCGACAGCTGGCATCGACGAAGATGGCTGATGGCATGGCTTGATCCAGAAGCAGCTCGGCAGCCGCCTGCGTCGCGTCGATTTCAGCCCCCAGTTCCAGGGCGGCACCGACGACTGCCGGCATGATGAGGCACAGGTAGTCCATCGACCACTGCGAAGCAATGGCGGCCGGTTTGGCATCGGGATAGCGCGGGGCGTAGTCGTCCAAAAGCTGGCGGAGCACGCTGACCTCGGTGAGCCGTCGCAGAGGCACACCGCGACAGTCACCGCGCACGACGCGGAGAACCTGTCGCAGAGGCGCTGGGGCGCTCTGCAGCGCAAGATCGAGATTCATGAATCAGGCACCAAAAGCTACTCGCTGAACGCAAATGAGAATGTTTATTATTATTGAACTTAATGGAGTCAAAAGATAGACTCGATCGTTTTTGGCGCAAGCACGTTTTCTTATGCAGACCCTGCGGAACTTCTGGCGCCTTGCCAGGCCATTCTGGACCTCCCGCAAGCGAGGGCCGGCCCTGTGGGCGCTCATCCTGACGATCCTTTGCAACCTCGGACTCGTTGGCGTAGCCGTCCTGACCAACTTCTGGAACCTCTACTTCTATAACGCGCTGCAGGACCTCGATTACAATGCCTTCCTGCTGGGCGGTCTGCAGTTTGTAGGCCTCGAAGTTGCGCTGGCGGCTTTGACGATGGGCGCTTTCCACTTTCAGGAAAAGCTGTCGATTATCTGGCGTCGTTGGGAAACCGAAAATACGCTGCAACAGTGGCTGCACCGCAAGCGCTTTTACAAGCTCCAGCTCACGTCGCCCGAGACGGACAATCCTGACCAGCGAATCGCCGACGATATCCGTCTGTTCATTTCAATTTCCCTCAAGCTTGGTCTGGGCATGATGACGGCGATCACTTCGCTGTTTTCATTCGCACATATCCTCTGGGCGGCGTCGAGCATCGTGACGTTTACACTGGACGGGAAGGAAATCTTCATCCCCGGGCTACTGCTGTGGGCCGCTCTGCTGTATTCCCTGATCGGAACTGGTCTTGTGTTTTGGCTCGGTCGTAAGCTGCCGGGGCTCAACTTCACGCAACAACGGCGCGAGGCGGACTTCCGCTTCTCGATGATGCGCCTGCGCGAGCAGTCAGAAGCGGTTGCCCTGTACCAGGGTGAGGCCGAAGAGCATCAGCGCTTCAGTCACAGACTGAATAGAGCACTCAGCAACTACTGGACCCTGGTCAGACACAAGAAAGCGGTGCTGGGGTTTTCGAGCTTCTACATGCGCTCCGCGACGGTGGTCGGCATGTTCCTGATGGCGCCAAAGTTTTTTGCCGGCGCGGTTCCGCTTGGTCGGCTGACCCAGGTCGGTAGCGCCTTTGGTCAGGTGCAGGAGTCCACGTCCTATCTGATCGGCGTATTTCCGGAAATCGCGGAGTGGAAGTCAGTGATCGACCGGCTCGAGGGCTTCAAGCGACGACTGTGCGAGGTGGATGCGCACAGTACTGGAGAACTCCTGCACCAGGGCGGCAGCCTGTCTCTGAAGGATCTGGAAGTGTGGCTGCCGGATGGCAGGCACCTCCTGAAGCCTCTGAACCTCGATCTGCACGCTGGTGAGCGGCTCCTGATCCGCGGGCCCTCAGGCTGCGGAAAAAGTACGCTGCTACGCGCCTTCACGGGGCTGTGGCCGCACACAAGTGGTTCCACGAGTTATGATCGGGAGAGCGCCCTCGTACTCAGCCAGCGGCCCTATCTGCCACTGGGGTCGCTCAGACAGGTCCTGTACTACCCTCACCCGGAAAAGACTGATGATTCTGCTCTGGCAGACGTACTGCGCGCCTGCCAGCTCGAGCACCTTCAGAACCAGCTTGATGTGCATGCGGACTGGGAACAAACCCTGAGTGTTGGTGAGCAGCAGCGCTGTGCGTTTGCCCGGGCCCTGCTCTCCAAGCCCAGAGTGCTGCTTATGGATGAGAGCAGTTCCGCATTGGACGAAGCCAGTGAAGCCCAGCTATATGCGCAGCTTGCCGACTGGATGCCTTTGTCGGTCATCGTCAGCATCGGGCACCGCCAGACCCTCGAGCGTTTTCACACGCACGTTCTGGAAATTTCCCGAGAAGGACAGTGGAAAAAATGGCGGACTGAGCAGCAATCGGAAACGATGTCGACGAAATTTGCACCGGCGACTAATTTCGAACCAGAATATTCTTGATGAAACGAGGGGGGCCACACAGTTCCTCCGGAACCAGGGCGAGACCGAGGAGTGCTAAAGGTCGGCGGGAAGAATCTTGCAGCGGTAAGCAGAGGAGCGCAGACCGCTACGCGAGCGGTCTGCTAGTGAGGCTTCGGAAAGCCGGAGCTTAGTCTTCGCGTTCGACAGATTCAGCCAGCAATACACCGTCAGCTGTAACCATACCCTCAACGGCTGTGAGTTCCCCTAACTGCGGAAAAAAGTCGGCGGGCTCAAAGCTGGTATTGGAATCAGTCGTCACGGTGATACCAATGATGCTGAAGCTTGGCGGTGTGCTTTCTTCGACGATACCCTGGATACTTGCAGTCGCCCCTTCCTCTGTCTCCTGGCGCTCAATCGAGGTCGCTACCAGAGACCCATCAGCGGCCTGATAGGCATCGACCTCAACCCACTGACCAGTCAATAGCTTTCCCAGATTGAGAAACTTGTCAGACGCTGCGCTACTATCCTTGAAAAATGTGCGATCGCTAACTTTGAACTCACGTCCCAGCACAGTGATGCTATTGGCTCCTACGGCATCCAGTGAAGCTTCCACCTCTATCTGACTCTCCTGCTCAAAGGAGATTTCTTCAGCGATCAGAACACCGTTCGCGTCGACCTGACCTTCTACTTCGATGCGAATATCGTTGGCCAGGCTGGCAGCTGAGCCTTCATCGAACTCGGTATCACTTGTGATACGGATTCGCTGGCCGTTGACGGCGAAACCCTCCGGGCTGAAGTCGGTGACGATACCGACGATTTCAAGATCCTCGCCTTCCTCGGCGTCTACACCCTCCTCTTCACCTTCGATCTCCTCCGCGACAAACACACCGCTTTGCAGCGGTTGAGCGGTCTTGACTTCTACGAAGAGGCCATTAGCGAGCTCTGCAATGTCTTCAAGTACCGCGCCTGTATAGGCAACAGTCAAACTGCCTAAGAGAAAGGTTTCATTGGCGACGTCGAGTCCAGTGATGCGGCCTTTGACTTCGAAGTCCGTGCTGTCACTTGCTTCTACAAGACTTGCGCGCAGATTGCCGGTGCTGTCAAAGAAACCGCTTACCTCGATCACTGTGCCCGGTGTAAGGATGTCAAAGGTGGTGCCATCGAAGACCGTACTGGCACTGACGATAACTGTCTGACCCAGGACGACCATCTGCTTGTTGATTGAATCGATGCTGCTTATCGGCCCCTCGAGATCGTCATCGAAACTGAGGCTGACGGCGGTACCGGTGCCATCGCCATTGTTCTGGCCACTCACCCGCACGATCATGCCTACTTTCAGATCAGCTTCCGTGATCGTTGCGCCGTCTGAAGTCACGCTGGCCCCGTCGACGTCGTAATGTACACCGTTGACGATTACCGAGCCGAAACCGCTGATGGGACCCATAATAGTCTTGCCGCTTGAGGTGGTCGGAGTCGGCGTCGGAGTCCCCACGCTACCACTACCATCGCTGCCACCGCTGCATGCAGAAAGAAGACCGGCAGTAACGGCGATACTCAACAAGGTTCTTGAAAATGTCATGATCAGGTTCTCAGCGGGGTCATGAGCGGCAACGCCGTTCTTCGGCATAATTATCCGCCTCGCCCGTAGTGAATCCAGATCGATTCAGTGTCGAATTGTGTAGTCGTGTATACACCCTAACGCCATCTGGGGCATCTCATGAGAAATCATTCACTCGCCCCAGTCCACCACCAGCCCATCCTTCGCGGCGAAGCGATCGAAATGTCGCTTCACCGTATCCTAGAGCTCTTCCAGATCCGCAATATTTGCGGACTGAATAGCTGAAGCGTGCTTTAGTCTGCTTTCAGCGCACAGGTCACGATACTGAAGTTGATCAGCCGCCCAGGTGTCTTCCCGCGCCTGAAGATCGGCAAGCCAGTTTTCCAGCGCTCTGGTATCACCAGCCTCGTAAAGCGCTTCGGCCGTCTCGCCATAGGCCAGCAAGGTTTCCTGATGTTCATCGGCGATAAGACTCATGGCCTGTTCGGTACGCAATGTCAGCAGACTAACGAGCCAGAACAGGGCAACGCTGCCTGCAGCGATGATCAGAAAGAACTTCCACAGCAGCGGCCTGTTCACGAAAAGCAGTAGCCGGTGCCGTGCACGGTTTGCAATCGGTCCGACGCCATGCCCGCATCGACGAGCTTTCGCCGTACCCGGCTCAGGTGCATATCGAGACTGCGGTCGTAGCGGCTGAACTCACGCTCCAGCACCAGCCGATACAGGTAGGCCTTGCTAAGCACCTCATGCTGATGCAGCACCAGTACCCAAAGCAGCTTGAACTGAATCGGCGTCAGCGTCACCGCAACACCATCAACTGTGACCGCCTGCTGCTGCCGGTCGAGCTGCAGGGTATCGACCACAAGTTTCTGCTGACTGCCTCGACTGCTGCTGACGCCCATCGCGCGCCGCAACAGCGCCTCGATGCGCAGCTGAAGCTCGGTAAAATTGAAGGGCTTGGGCACATAGTCGTCGGCCCCCTTGCTGAAGCCGACGATACGTTCCTCTTCCGCACCGCACGCCGTCAGCAGCATGACTGGCGTCTGCCGCGTCCTGCGCAGGTGGTTGAGCACGGAAAAGCCGTCCATGGCCGGTAGCAGGACATCGAGCAGGATCAGATCGAAGCTGCCCCTGAGCGCTGCAATCAGCCCGGCCTCTCCATCAAACTGCTGCTGAATATCGTAGCCGCGGCTACGCAGCAGACTGGAGAGCTGATCGCTGAGCTCTGGATCATCCTCGACAATGAGTATCTGTGGCTGTTTTTCGATAGCGGCAAGCATGGCATTCCAATCCGTGGTGACTGACCAGAATGCCATTATCGCTGAATGATAAGCATTATCAACTAGCGGATAGATTTATCCGACATTTCGATACCAGCCAAGGCCCCGATGATGGTGCACTCAGGCGCCTTGGCGCCGGGACAGCAGCTTCGGCCATGGTGAGCAATGAGGCCTGAATCGCCTCAAGGCGCATCAATTTCTCAGCCACTGTCTCTAGGTGTCGTTGTACAGCTGCCAGTGCTTCGTTGCAGGATCGACTCTCGTTTTCTGACAGCCGGATGAAGTCCCTGGTTTCATCGAGCGAAAAACCGAGATCTCGTGCTCGGCGAATAAACAGCAAGCGCACCTTGTGGGACTCACCATATAAGCGGTGTCCGCCCTCAGAGCGTGGCGGATCCCGCATCAGCTCAATCTTCTCATAGTAGCGAATGGTCTCGATCGGACAGCCGGTCGCCTTCGCCAGTGCGCCAATGGTGGACATATCCAGCCCTCTCGTTTATGGAAAAAAAGCACTTGAACCTGTAGTTACTACAGGCCTCATCCTAGATGAACCAGGGCCTTGTCACAAAGCCCTCCTCTTCAATTTGGTAAGGAGATACCTATGTCATCGAACACGAACAAGAGAAGAGTAAAATTGATTGCCGCCGCCTGTGTTGCCTGCTGTGTTGTGCCCCTCTACGGGATCGCAACGGCACTAACGGGCGCGGGTGCTGTCGCGCTCATGCCCTGGAAAGGTGCACTGGAACTTCTGTATTGTGTCCTGCCAATCCTGGTGATCGCCGGACTGTATTTTTGGTACAGACAATACAAGGTTCGCGAGAGTTGCTGTTCAAGCCCTCAGGTGACATGCTCTTCAGCTCAATGCACCCCTGACATCACTGCTGGTCTGGAATCACCCACTTCGGCACCACCCTCACATAAATGACCTCGCCCACCAGCTCGACCAGCGTCTGGGTCACGATCACAGCCGCCACGAGCGTTCGTGTCGAGTCCGGCAGTGCGAACGCAAGTGGCAGAACCACGAGAGAATTTCTTGTGCTGGCGCCAAACACGAGCGCCCTGCCCGCGGCGGCTTCGAGCCTGAAACTATGTGACAGCACTCTCGCTATCACAGGCATGATCAGCATGAATGCAACGAAGAACGGAATGGCACTACCGATGAGTGAGAGTTGATCCGTAATTTTTGGCAACTGCGAAGCAACGATGGCAAAAAGTACCAGTGCCATGAGCGGCACTGGCAGCCATGCCGTCGCTGCCTGCCAACGCTGAGCGATATGAAGCCGACCGCCGACCCACTCTGTGACTATCGCCAACACCAATGGTATGAGAATCAGGACGACAAAGGCCTTGAGCACCGGCGCAGCACTGAACAGGCTGGTGGCGCTGTCGCCGAGTATGAGCCATAGATACAGCGGGACTAGAATGATTTGCAGCAACAGCAGCAGCGGCGTGGCGGCCAGCATCAGCTTTGCATCGCCGCGACCGAGCTGAGTGAATACGACGACGTAATCGATACACGGCGCGAGCAGCACAAGGCTTACGCCGAGCAGCAGCGGAGACTCTTCCGGGAGCAAGCGGGTCATCAACCAGATCAGGAGCGGCACGATCATGAAGTTTGCCACACCCAGTGCCGCCATGAAGCGCCAGTGCGAGAACGCCTTCCAAAGCTGGAGAAACGGTATCTGAGCAAACATGGCGTAGAGTAGTACGCCGAGAAGAGGCTCGATCCAGCCCTCCCCCAGAAGACCGGTAGAGGGTGAAAGAAAACCAACAAGCGCCCCCAGAACCAGCGCTATGAAGTAGCTGCAGACCTGCGTACTTTCAAGCTCCTCAAGGGTCAACGGTCTAGTCGAGCTCGCTGAACAATTTGCAGTCGTTCTGCTGATCAGATGCGATACCAGTGGGCATTACGGCCATGCACAGCACTTCGTTGCCGCCAGTGAGATTCGTTGAAACCACCCGGTTTTCTTGCCCGTCAGATGACATGAAGTGCACTATGCGGGGCTCGCCCTCCTCCAGACCGGCTTCGTAGAGCAGGCCCGAACCATCCCGGGTCCAGAACAGCGTGCGATAGAGACGATCGGCCGTAAGCAGAGTCCGCCGGTTACCAAAGCCACCGCCGTCGCTGAGGTAGAGGCTGCCTGGCGAGCGGCCGTCGATGAACGCAAGACTTTGCCCGTTGGGCGAGTAGGTAGCACTGGCAGTCTTTATGTCAGGGCCGATATCCGCCAGCGGATGAACGCTCGAACTGCCATCGGCACGGGCTAAGAGGAGCTGATCCAGCCCTGCATCCTTGGCGAACGCAATAAGGCTGCTGCTGTCTGGCGACCACTTGAAGTTACGCACCGAACTCAGGCCCTGGGCGCTTTGTTTTGAAACCTGAACGTTGCCACCACCGCCAGCAGGCGCAACAAATATCTCTGCTTGGTTTTGCAGACTCTTGAAGGTGAACGAAGCAATCGCCTGATCATTTGGCGACCATCTCAGAGCAAAGATGCGATCAAGCAAACTCAGATCATTCACGAGATCGCGTCGCTCACCAGTGGCGGCATCATATGATGACAGAATTGGCCTACCGCCAAACATGGTGGAGACGTAGGCAAATCTATCACCGCTCGATGACCAGGCGCCCCAGCTGGTAGATCCGAAGCTGCCGCTGCCGACTGAGACTGCACTTGGGCTACCGGTGGTGGCAACGGTAAAATATCTGTTCCCGCCGATCATCTTCAGTGACAAGCCCAGATAGCGGCTGGTCGCCGACCAGCTGAAGCCAGAACCGCTGGGAAAAACGTCCACCACACCAGGGACAATACGCTGACTGGCACTACCGTCGACGGAGCTCACCCACAATTCGTCTTTTTTCTTGAAATCGCTGCTACTGACCAGATACGCCAGCTGGCTGGAGTTCGGGCTCCAGTTGACGCTTCGGACCGTCGAATCACGCTTGATGCCGCTCGACAACTTGCGTCGAACGCTGCCATCACGGTTCGTGACGTAGAGATCGAGCACCCGGTTCTTGTCATGTTCAGCAACATAGGCAGCCCAGCGGCCATCAGGCGACAGTGCTACCGAGATGACCTTCCCTGCCCTCGCGGGATTAGCGGAGAGTTCTACAAGATTGGTGCCGTTGACATCGACAGCATAGAGTTTCTGATCGGCGCCTCCATTTTCGGAGGAGATATAGACCACGCTGCGCCCAAATGGCGTAGCCGGATCCGCCTCTTCCGGCCCGGCGGGCTCGCCTGGCTCTCCAGCTGGTGCACCTGGCACCGGCGCCCCGCCCGGGGGTTGCGCCGGGTCGGCAGGTGCACGGGCACCCATTCCCCCAGTTTCCTCTGCACAGGCAGCGAGCGTAAGCAGGATGACCGAAGCGAATAACGCTCTGATTGTAGTTGCCGACCTCATAACGCTATCAGACCCTTTCATTTGGACCACACCTTGGAGATATCGAAACAACCGGTCAACATTTGACGGGGCCTGCATCGATGCAATATACCGCGGCGCGGATACATTTAGATAATCGGAGTTACCGAAACTACAATCTATTACAAAGCGGTTACATAGGCTGTTCGTATCAAAAGCTGCCTGGCGCTCGGTTGTTCCCGGGTTCTCGCGGCTCAGCCTCGATTAAAACCGGAACATGGACTAATCTGGATTAATAATCTTGTTACCCGCCGGCAGTCTTGCCGAGGCACCTGCTACAGCCTGGCGCGGACGGTTCTAC
The DNA here is from genome assembly GCA_002354735.1 of Gammaproteobacteria bacterium UBA2679. GTDB lineage: Bacteria > Pseudomonadota > Gammaproteobacteria > Pseudomonadales > Oleiphilaceae > Allohahella. The sequence goes on from DEMD01000009.1 coordinate 326,221, forward strand.
AGATCGCCCCGTTGACCTTGGAGAGTGAAAGGCGCCCATGCCGCTGCGTTCACCTGATCAGTCCACCTCGCGCCACAAGCGTATCGCTTACAAGCTCGGCCTGGCCCGCTGTCTGCGTGGTATGGCATCCGTGTTCGAGCGTGCAGCAGAACACATCACTTCTGCGGATCAATCTGACGGGCTGCAAGCTGAGCGGAGGGAGCCGGATGAACGCTTCGAGTGGCTGGTTCAGGGCATCAGTGAGTACGCCATCATCTGGCTGGACGCCGAGGGACGAATAGCCACCTGGAATGCCGGTGCCGAGCGCCTGAGCGGCTTTAGCCCCGAAGACATCCTGCAGCAGCCCTGGCGCAGGCTTTTCACCAAAACCGATATTGAGGCTGGTTTACCGGAGCAGCTGCTCGATCAGGCTGGCCGGGAGCACAGTGCGGTCTTCGAAGGCTGGCGCAAACGGATGGACGGCACGCAGTTCTGGGCCAGGACAAGCATCACCGCGCTCAGAGACGGCAGCGGCGTGCTTCTGGGTTTCGCGCAGGTCACCCAGGACTTTACAGCCTCCAAACATGCCGGTGATGAACACATTCTGCTGCGTTCAATCCTCAACACCGCCCTTGATCCCATCATCGTGATCGACGAGCGCGGAACGATAGAAACTTTCAATCCTGCCGCAGAACGCAGCTTCGGTTATACGCCAACCGAGATTATCGGTCAGAATATCAGTTCGCTCATGCCTGAATCCCATCGCGATCAGCACAATTGGTATCTCAAACAGTTTATCGAGACGGGCCGGACCCAGACCTCGGCTAAGGGCATAGAGGCTTCAGCACTGCGGAAGGACGGCACAGAGTTTCCAGCCGAATTCGGCATCAGTGAAATGACGGTAGAGGGCCGACGAAAGCTTACCGGCGTTGTTCGCGATATTTCGGAGCGAAAGCGCAACGAAGCGGCCATCGAAGCCCGTAATCAGGAGCTCGCCCAGGCCATACATCGACTGCAGGAGGAAAAGACGCTCTCCGAACGCATGATCAACAGTATTCCGAGTATCTTTTACTTCTACGACTCCAAGGGCCGCTTTCTCCGCTGGAATCGACCTTTCGAGGAGGTCACCGGCTACAGCGCAGACGAAGTCGCCCGCTCTCACCCGCTCGATTATTTTGTGCCTGAAGAACGGGCGCGTGTCACCGCAGCCATCCAGAAGGTTCAGGACACCGGTCATGCCACTGTGGAAGCCAGTTTCAGGACTAAAAGCGGTGAGCTGATACCCTACTGGTTTACCGGCGCCCGCATCATCATAGACGGAGAGCCGCATCTTGCCGGGATCGGCCTCAATGTCAGCGATCGTCTGAAAACCGAACAGGCGCTGCGTTTGCGTAATCGGGCCATCGAGGCCAGCCCTAACGGGATAGCGCTCATCAGTCTGGGCATCGAGCCAGGCAGTATCGGCTACGTCAATCCCGCGCTAAGGCAGATGCTGGGCCTCAATGACGCTGAGGTCGTGGGCCAGAACTGGGCAGCGGTCCTGTTCACCAACGAAGAGCCGGAGCGGCTGAGCAGCCTGTACAGAATTCTGAATACGGGCGAGGAAGTGCACGTCACGCTGCGACTGATGCGCAGCGATGGTAGTGAGTTCTGGAGCGATCTCTACGCCGCACCAGTAGAGAATGACAAAGGTGAGTACTCCCATCTCGTTGCCGTGGTTGTCGATATTACCGAGACCAAGCGCTATGAAGAGGCGCTGGAGAAACGCGCCAACTTCGATGAGCTCACCGGCCTGGCGAATCGGAATCTGCTGATGGATCGTCTACAGGTGGCGATGGAGCACTCGCGCAGAAGCCGGCAGGCCGTTGCCTTGATGCTGATCGACCTGGATAATTTCAAGTACATCAACGACACACTCGGCCACGGCGTTGGCGACCAGGTGCTGCAGCAGGCAGCGCTGCGACTGCAATCATGCCTGCGAGCTCAGGATACCGTGGCGCGCATTGGTGGCGACGAATTTGTCATCGTCGTGTCAGAAGCCGTGGACAAGGCTTTCGTAGCTGCCCTTATGGGCAGGATTCTCACGACCATTGCATTACCGATTCTGGCTGGCAACAGAGAACTGCAGCTGACCTGCAGCATCGGCGTCAGCCTGTTCCCGGAAAATGGTGAGGACCCAGATACGCTGTACAAGCATGCCGACATTGCGATGTATCAGGCGAAAGCTCATGGCCGTAACAACTTCTGGTTTTTTACCGAAGATCTCAATCTGCGCCTTAACGAACGGGTCCAGCTGGAGCACAGCTTGCGCGAGGCAGTCACCCGCCAGCAGCTGGCCCTGCTCTATCAACCCCAGATAGACCTGCAGACAAACAGGATCGTTGGTGTGGAAGCGCTGCTACGCTGGCAGCACCCGGACCTGGGTCTGATAGAGCCTGATCGCTTCATTCCTATTGCCGAAGATACCGGTCTCATTATCGGTATAGGTGACTGGGTGCTCAAGCAGGCAACGCGACAGAATAAGCTATGGCAAAGCATGGGGCTTGCGCCCTTGACCATTGCCGTGAATCTGTCCGCAAGGCAGTTCGCTGAAGCGAATCTGGTTCCACAGGTAGCCACAGTGCTCAAAGCGGCCGGGCTCGAACCAAAGTATCTCTGTCTGGAAATCACTGAAAGTCATGTCATGCAGGATGCTGAACTGGCAGTGCATACCTTGCACCAACTCAAGGCGCTCGGGGTGATGCTGTCGATCGACGATTTCGGCACCGGCTACTCGAGCCTGAGTTACCTGAAGAAGTTCCCTGTCGACGAACTCAAGATCGATCGGTCGTTCGTCCGCGACCTGCATGTCGATGCGGATGACGCCGTGATCTCGCAGGCCATCATCTCGCTCGGCCACAGCCTAAATATAAGGGTGATTGCAGAGGGCGTCGAACACGCTGAACAGCTGACCTTCCTGAAAAGCCAGGGTTGTGACCACGGACAGGGTTTTTTCCTGGGACGGCCCATGTCGGCAGAAGCCTTCGAAGTGCTTCTGCGTGAGGCCGCTTCAGATCAGTCCAGCGACTCACGCCAGTAGATGATCCGGTCGTGCCCGCGGAACTGACCGAAGGTCGCAATCGCGGATGGATCATCGGCAGTACCATTGCCATCCCAATCGAATTTCAGCCAATCAGGTACGCTATGGGTCAAACGGACAGAGCCGGTCTTGCTGTCTTTCGGCTGGGTCAGTAACAGAGGCGCCGCATCGAAGTAGCGACCGGCCTGGAGAGTACGCTGAGCAGGTGCTGAGGCAGCTATCCTGACCTCGGTATCACCTGCCCCAAGCGCCCCTGTATAACTGTCGAGCGTTGTAGCAGCCGTATTATATGTGGAGCAGTTGTCATCCTCGTTCACCGCCCAGACAGAGCCGGTCCAGTATTCCGAGCGCACTGGCATTATCAGGTCAGTCACTTCAGGGCCGAAGGCATTTTCGAGGGCCATCCTGCCATAGACGATTTTCACAGGCAGTGACGTCGTGTCTAGCGACATCTGGTACGACTGGCAGCCTCCGGTGGCAGTGGCGCGATAGCAGGCGCCGTCTGCGTCGGTCAGTTCAGTAGAGGGGAAGCTCAGATTGAAGGCCGCCGTGAAAGGTGCATCACCTGCGGTCGGCCGCGGTGTCGCACGAAGGTAGTTCACCTCATCGTTCAGAAGTGTAATCGTGGCCTGGCCATTGTACTCGGGCGCTGTGAGTCGTTCGAATGAGCGACTGGTCAGATCCGGGGTCAGAATGCTGGCGGTTGCCGCCGTGTTCAGGTAGTCGGGTATTGGATTACCCAGTTTGAAGAAGGCGCCGTCATAGTTCTGAGTCAGCGTACCCTGCTGATTGAAGCCTCTGATAGTCAGGGCTGGAGGAACGCTGTATTTCGCAGGCTGTGACTGAAAGCCGACTGTGCATGAGGATGTCGTCTGCAGCATCGGGGTAGAGCCCTCCACCGACAGGAAGGCCGGGTAAATCCGTCCGACGATGGTCTGAACCGCGGTGTAGTTCACGCCAAAATACGCTTGTGGCGAGGCGTCCAGTCCGAAGACACCTACTTCACTCAAGGCCTGATCTGGCGTGACGATCTGACCATTGTGAACGCTGGTCAGGCTTACACTGGCTCTACGCAAGGTACCCGGCGATCCTCCCGAGGGCGCCTTCAGGGTATGAGTGAGACCGACATTGCCGCGGTATTGCCTGGCAACAGGACCAAGCGTCCCCGATGTGCCTGCGCATCGGGCACTGATGGTATGACTGAAATTCGAGCCAGCTGCAGTGAAGCGGCTACAGGTGTGGTCTTCTGTACTGCAGTCATGATTCGGCGGCAGCGTGAGAGCGAATGATTCAGGTGAGATTATCATGGCGCCAGTCGAGGCGAGCAGCGCTTTGACTTCGGGGGTCGATCCGTCATACGGCGCTGTATCGTGCCTGAAATTGAGAGACAACAGCTGACCGACGTCGAGATAGCCCAGAGAGGCTGTAGCCTGGCCCGCCGTAAATTTCAGCGTTAGATTGTTTGCAGTCGGTGTAGCGCCTGCAGATATTGCTGTGCCATTGATCGATAGCGGAGAACTTGTCACATCCGCCTGCGGCGGAGACTCTCCCGGATCGAGGTTCATTGTAAACCAGCTCTTGAATGGTTTGTCGCCATCGAAGCCCTTGATAACTGCGCAGTTCCCCGAGCCGTCGTTGGTCTGCCCGATCGCGGTGAGCTGCAGATCGATAGTGCGACCACAGCTGAACGACTGCGCACCACTGACAGCAAGTCCGGCCGTGCGCACATCCGTAGCGGCTGCGGCCGTAGCGCTGATGCCAGCGACGGCATCGCGTGCAGTCAGACGCAGGTCCGGCGTTTCGTCGCGATGGTAGACGAATATCTCCCGCTGACCGCCTTCGGTACCGTCAAAGGCCAGTGAAGTGATTGGTGCGCCACCGGTCGCGGCTGCGAACAGAACGCTGGCGGCACCGGCGCTGGTACTGAAGTCGACCGTGCCCACATAATCGGTGAAGGGCGTGCCATCGTCGCAGCGCGCCACGACCTGCACCGGCATGCGGGTGCCTGGACAGGCCAGGCCGAACGCGGGTTGGAGCAGATCGAAGCTGCCCAGCGAGCAGATATCGCAATCTCGGCTGGCCTTGTTGAGGAAATCGATCTCGAACGTCTCGAGCACCCGGTCGTAGAGCATGATCTCGTCCAGCACACCGTGGGCGGAGCTGCCTGGGGCGGCGTAGAGAGAACTGTTGTCGCCGAAGTGAAGGGTGCCGAGGTCTGCAGGTATAGCGCCATTGGTATTGTCGGTGCCCGAAGCCACCAGGCGTCCGTTGGCGTAGATCGCTGACCTGTCGGCCGGATAGTCCCAGGTAACGACGATATGCACCCATTGGCCGGCGGTGAAGCCCAGCGCCGCACTCCTCACATTGAAATCACGGTCTTGCGAGTCTTCGTAACTGAACAGCAGTGATCCGCCAGCTTCCTTCGCCAGATAGAAATATTTGTCCTGATCCGTGTTGACCCGTCGCTGCGTGGCATCGAACAGCGTTCGACTGCGACCATCGTTCCAGTTGCCAGCAGCTTGCCACCAGAACGAAATGGACCCGGCAGCGCCCAGCACGGTATCGATGTCCACTCGCGTATCTATCGCGTCGATGACTGCGCTTGAGGTATTGGCGGGGATAGTGGCGCCACGGCAGATATAGCCGTTGACTGCTGAACTTGCCGCGCCGACGGATATACCCGCTCGCCCTTGGGATGAATAGTCCTCGATGACAACACCAGCTCCGCTCCAGCTCGCCTGCTCGAAGGCGAGATGGCTGAGCGGCTGCGTATCGAACTCATCCAGCAGAAAGGCGATAAGATTCAAGCCGAACCGACCCTTGTCGTTAGGCGGCGCGTAGTTGGCACCACCAAAATTTCCAGTAATGAAATCGACGTCTGTCGCGATGATCAGCTTGCCAGCGCCAGGGGCGAAGTCGCCTTCATCCCAACAGGCGACGGTAACCCGGCCATCTCGATCTCGCCCGCAAACCGTGCCGCCAGCTGACAGGACGGCTGACTCATCCAGGTATCCGAACTGGCCGATCTGCCCCAGTGCGTTCACAGTACCAAATGGGCCTTCCGGACTCTGTAAGGGACCACTAACCGTAGTCGGCCCCGTGGACGTGCCGATGGTGGCGAATCCAAGCTGCTCACCAACCGCATCATGCGCGAAATCATCCTGCAGGAGCACGAGATCGCCGCCCCCAAGATGCCAGCTCTGCAGCGTGTTTCGATAGGCACTGGAATCGCCATCCGCCCACCAGGAGGCGACGAAGGCATCGATTTCGAGCAGCGAGCTCGCAGTAATACTTGTAAGGTCGATGGTATCGACCGCCGTCAAATCCACACCACCGGGACCGAAATTGGCAGGATTCTCCGCTGCGCTTCGAAATGCAGTGAGTTCAGAGCCATCCCAGGCCCAGTTGCCATTATTGGGCGAAAAGCGCCGGCTGTTGCCACCGATGATATAGGTGGCGGCTGTTGAGACTGGTGCAGTCTGCAAGGTGACCCGGACATCATCGATATGCCAGTAGTCATAGCCGCGACCACTGCCAGTACTGAGGGTAAACCTCAGCTGGAGATTACTGGTAGCCGCCGAAGCCGGTAGCGCGTAACTGCGGTCAAAAACCTCCCCGGCAGGACCGCCCCCGAAAAACTGCTCCAGTTCAACCCAGCTGTTGGAAGCGTCCAGATACTGCAGCGTGAGATTTTCACCACTCTCCGGATAATTACTCCCCGAGCCGTTGAAGCCGCGCCGAACCCACACGGCCACATCGACACTCTGTACGGTTTCAGCTGAGCTAGCATTGATGCGTGGAGACGTTGCATCGACCCTGCTCTCGCCAATCCACAGTGACCGCGACGGTGAATTGAAGATATTTGTTCCAATTGCGACCTCACCCGAGCCACCCGAACGCCGCCAATCCAACCCGGACTCGAAGTTGTCGCTGAAAACGACGATTGGCGCTGCCCAGCTCGATGCTGACGCTAATGCCAGCAGTGAAAGTAGCAGGGCCCTGAAGAGGAATGCGATGTTCATCAATGCGCCCCTATCACAACGGTTCGTTCTGCGCCGTCAGCTGCAGCACCACAGCGACCCGTGCTGGTCACCGTAAAATAAAGGGTGCCATCGACCAGATTCTCGTCGCACTTCAGCTCGGCCGAACAGCCGGCCAGGCCAGGCTCGCTGAAGGTATGCGTGGCTGCGACGGCAGTGCAGACGGTCTTGCCATTGGGCGGTGGAAACAACTGGTGCATGGCAATCTCTGCGCCGCTCTCGGCAGCATAGAATGCACGTGTCGACTGCAGGCTAATCGAGAATCCCTCGGCCGTACTTTCTTCCAGCTGAGTCAGCGATAGCAGCAGGAAGCTGAGCACCACGATGACGAAGAGGGCCATAGGCAAACCGAAACCACGATCGCGATGCGCGTTGAATTGAGTGCTGTTCATGGCAGATTCCGGATAGCCGCCTCCTGTTCTACCACCAACTGCTCACTGCCTTGCTCTAGCCGGAAGCGGAAGTTGACTACCGCATTTCGCACCAGTGACATAGGTGAAAAATCGAACTGCACGCTTCCCGCCTGTACCTGATTGATCAACATCGCCATGTCTGCGCCCGATGGCGGCAAAGAGCCTGAGCCCGGGTTGAAGCCATAATTGCTGTACCGAATGATCTTGCCGCCGGCCTGGCAATAAGCGGCTGGCGCGCCGACAATGTAGAAGCGCCTGGCCGGTGAGTGCAGTGGAAATTGATGGGCCGACGACAGGCTGACCGTCACAGCGCCGGTCCCTGTCGGCATGCTTGCCGTGGCTGCGGTAAGTGAGCCAGATGCTGATGGTGAATAGAGCGGCGCGGTACTGATTGGATAGACAGCCACCCTACCCGAAATTGCAGAGTCACGCTGAGCGGAAATAGCCTGGAACGACGACCCGGCAGCTTCGACGGGCAAATCGATATAGGTACTGGCTGCGAAGATTGGAATGAACTCTACGCACGACTTGTCGACACTTGTTCGAATCGAATTCGGCAGGGCTTCGCGAAGTTCACGCGTAATCTTTTCCGCCGCGACGAGGCCGGCGGTAGCCATCCGCTGGCGCTCTCCTGTGGCGATATAGCCGCCGACGCTGCGAGTGATGAAGCTGGTGATGCCTACACCCAGGGCACCGAGTATCACGATGACCATGATGAGCTCGATGAGACTGAAGCCCCGCTCTTTCGTCCTGACGCACGGAGGCATTAGAAGTTACTCCGATAGCGCGCAAAGGCCATGGCTGATCCGACAGGTGGGGTGACAGTCACGGTAATCAGTTTGAGGTTAGTAGCGGCCAATCCGAAGTCAGTGGTGCACTCCACTTTAACGCGCACGCTGTAGCCTTCATAGGCCGCAAACTGGTTGCTGGTCTGAGACTGTGGGGGACTGTCCACGAGGCCATTGTAGTCACCCACGTCGTCAAAGCTTGCGCGATCTTCGCCAGCTTCGGCGCTGGTATCGCAGGGATAAGTCGCGGACGGCATGCCACCCGATGGCGTACTCTCGTCAAAACGCTTTGGCGCTATCTCGTCCAGGTAAGCCTGTGCCAGCTGCAACGCTCGATCCTGTACGACGATATTACTACTGCGGCCAATGGTGGCTGACATCGCGCCCACGATTGCGGCGACAGCGATCCCCATTACGATGATGGTGATGACCAACTCGACGAGTGTGACGCCCTGTTGGCGAGTAAAGGCGGGGTTATTGATCACAGGTTCCCTCATGGGCAAAGCCGAGGGCGCTGAGACAGACACTGCGAGTTTGTGCACCAATCACACAGATGAGTGTGGGTCGACGAAGTCCGTTTGGCGAAATGAGATTACCGGCGCCGTCGAACTGCACTGTAAAGTCACCGGTGCTGCCTCCAACACAGGCTGAGGTACTGCTGTCCTTCCAGGTGATTTGCACGCCTTCCTGCGGGAGCCGGCGAACTGCTTTGTAGTCGCCGTTGGTAACCGTCATGACGTACTGGTCATCGACACCTGAAACGGAAAACTGTGTACTGCTGCTGCCGTGGCGCCCGAGGGCGACCTGTTGAGCGAGACGGGCTTGCGAGATGATCTGATCGGAGAGCGCGAGCGTCGCATAACTGCTGGTATTGCTGAAAAGCCCCACCCCCAAAACGGCAAGAGCCGATACCAGTAACAGGACCAGTACCAGCTCTACCAATGTGAAGCCGCTCGAATAACGCTTCACTGCAGGGCGACCATGTTCATCCGGATCAGTCAGGGGCTCCGGATCTCAAAATCGCTTCCTTGAAGATTACTGGCATTTGCCATCTACCTTGGCCTTGGTTACCAAGAGGGTCGCTGGGGTTGTAGCCGTTGCAACGGTATAGGTGGCCTCACAACTATCAACAGTGAGCTTGCCGTCGGCTGCGGTATAGGTAATGCCGTCGAAGTTAACGGCGGCAGCCAGGCCCGCACGTGATGGATAGCCGTAGACCATCTCCACGGGCACACCTTCAAGCGTCACGGAGCTTGTTGCATCGTTGGCTTCTCCCTCTACCAGGGACTGGGCACGTGTAATAGACATCGCCGACTTGCCAGCACCAACAGCACCGTCAAATACGGCAGCGCTAGCATTACCCGAGAGATCAGCAAACTTCGGCAGCGCGAACGCAGCCAGAATACCGAGGATCACGATGACCATGACCAGTTCGATAAGTGTGAAACCGCTTTGTGCACCCTTCGATCGGGACATGGCAGGGGCAGATGTGTTCATGGGTACAGACTTCATGGCAATTCCTCAACAGTTCAAACTGGACCAAATCAATGATCGTTATCAGGAGTATAGACGCTGAATCTGTGAGTGTTTGTAGCAATTGGCAACAGCGGAAGGGCGCTATGTATCTGTTTGCTAACCCCACCTCACTTGGATTGGCAGACCATGTTTCGCTTACCTTCGATTACCCCGTAGTTACACCCAGACTGGACTGCTTACTCTTCAGCCTGAAAAGCCCTCACTTTTCCGGTCGTGGTATCGTAGCGAAGTTCGAAACTGTGACCGCTTTCGTACAAAATTTCATACTGGCATTCGCCGCCATCGACCGCCGTAGTCAGTACCGGCCAGTCTTCGGCTGACCTGGGCAAGGCTTCGCCAAGCAGCAGCTGAAGCACCGCGACGCAGCCCGTCCCGGGCTCTATCGACGACTCACCCGCCACACCGGTCGGATAACCTTGTGCACTCATGACGAGCGATTGACCTGAGTCGATCACCAGCATCTGAGGCTGATTCGTCGCGAGCCAGCTGGCACGCAGCTGGCGCAGCGCAACTTCCATGACCTCCGCCAGCTTTGTCGGCTTCAGCCGGTCCACGTCGTCATAGGTGCTGTTGAAGCTGCGCATGAAGAGCACTATCAGCACCAGCATGACAATGACCGTAACCCACAGCTCGACACTGAACGCGCCGACACGCCGGCTTAGCGGCATATACGTTTAGCCGCCCATCGCTGCGGAGCCAAGGTCCCACATGGGTAGGAACACGCCAAGTGCCAGCACCAGCACCATGATGCCCATGAATACCAGCAGTATCGGTTCTATGGAATCTGACAAACGCTTGAGCGAATACTCGACCTCTTCGTCATAAAAATCAGCCACATCGATCAGCAGGTTGTCTATCGAGCCAGTCTCCTCACCAACAGACATCATCTGCAGCACCAGCGGTGAAAACATGCCAGAGGCGCGCGCAGTACGCACCAGGGTGTCCCCTCGCTCGATACCGCTACGCATTTCCGTTATGGCGCGTCCGATATACTTGTTGTGAACTGCCTCGGCCACGATGCTGAGTGCCGATGTTATTGGCAGGCCAGCGCCAAGCATCATCGCAAAGTTGCGAGAAAACCGTGACAGCGCAACCAGCTCGAACAACGGTCCGATTATGGGAATCTTCAACTTGAAGCGATCCCACTTGTATCGCCCGTCAGGCGTCTTTATCCAACGCAGGAAGAGCACGAAAGCGGTGATACAGCCGATAAGCAGGAGCCAGCCATAGTTGAGCAGGAAATCGGACATGCCTACAAGAATCTGTGTTGGCAGCGGCAGGTCGGCACCGAATTGCTTGAAAACGTCAGCGAACTTTGGGATCACGAAAAAGTTCACGATGAGAATCGCCCCGAATATGGCAGTGACGACCATCGTGGGATAGCGGGTCGCCTGTTTGACGCGCTTGCGAGTATCGCGCTCGAGTTCGAGATTACTGGCCAGCTGGCGGAATCCATCCTCGAGCTGGCCGGTATTCTCACCGACATGCACCATGGATATGAAGAGATCGCTGAACACCTCAGGGTGGGCACGCATCGCCATCGCCAGGTTGACGCCACCTTCGAGGCGACTGGCGACATCTCGCAGCACTTCTGCAAGCAACTTGGATTTGGTGGTATCGGCCAGCCCGTGGATGGCACGGATTATCGGGATACCGGCGCGTGTCAATGCAAACATCTGGCGGCACAGCAGCACCAGCTCGTCAAGCGAGACTGTAGGCTTGAACATCGGGATGCGTTCGATCAGCTCATTGATATCGATCTGAGCAACATGCGGCTCGATCGACACCGGTGTCACGCCTTTCTTTAGCAACTCCGCTGCTATCAGCTGCTTGTTCGGCGCTGATAACAGGCCCTCGACCAGCACACCTTTGCCGTCGCGGCCCTTATAGGTAAAGTCGGCCACGCTAAGCGCCAGCCTGTGTGGTTGCGGCTTCAGTCTCAGAGAACCCGGCATCTGCCAGAGAAGCGGTGATTCTGAACACTTCATCAAGTGAGGTGATGCCTTTGAGGGCATAATCGAGCGCACTCAATGCTAAGGGCCTATACAGCGGCGTCTTTCTTGCGGCATGGGTGAACTCACTCTGATCACCACGCCGTAGCGCATCGAGCAGATCCTCGTTCATTTCCAGAAGCTCATAGACGCCTACCCTGCCCTTGTAGCCAGAGTTGCCACACTGGTAGCAGCCGGCGCCGCGAACGAACTTCGCATCAGCCTGCAAGGCTACCGAGGCCTTGGGACCGAGACCACGCAACCACACCCGTTCCTGGTCAGTAAGTTCATGCGCTCTGACACAATCTTCGCAGACTCGCTTAACCAACCGCTGTGCCAGAATGGCTGTGAGCGCACTCGCGACCAGGAAGGGTTCTGCCCCCATGTCTATCAGGCGCATTGCACTCGAGATCGAGTCGTTGGTGTGCAGGGTCGAGAGCACGAAGTGGCCGGTCATGGCAGCACGAAGACCGATTTCTGAGGTCTCCTGATCTCGCATCTCGCCGACCAGCACGACATCTGGGTCCTGGCGAAGTGCTGATCGCAGCACAGTAGCAAAACTCAGCCCGATCTTCGGATTGATCTGCACTTGGGTGATGCGTGGCAGCCGATATTCGACTGGATCTTCTGCGGTGATGATTTTCGTCGCCGGCGTATTCAGCTCACTGAGCGCGCCATACAGGGTCGTGGTTTTACCGCTACCAGTGGGTCCGGTGACGAGTAGCAGCCCATAGGGTCGATGGATGAGAATACGCAGGCGATCGCGCAATGGCTGTGGCATGCCAGTCGCATCGAGATTGAGCGTACCGGCGCTTTGATCAAGCAGTCGCATAACGACTGACTCGCCATACGAAACCGGCATCGTAGAAAGTCGAACGTCTATGGACCGGCCTTTGACTCGTATATTGAATCGACCGTCCTGTGGTAGACGCTTCTCGGAGATATTCAGGCCCGACATCAGTTTCAAACGCAGGACCAGCGCGGCGTTGATACGCTTTTCCTTCATGACCTGCTCGTGCAGGGTGCCATCGATGCGCTGCCGAATGCGCACCACGTTCTCGTCGGGCTCGATATGGATGTCCGATGCGCGGGCCATGACAGCGTCTTCGAATATCGACTCCAGCAAACGGACGACCGGCGCTTCGCTGCCCTCGCCGGTCGCTGCGATTTGCGCCAGGTCGAACGCATCATCGCCAAGCTCGTCCTCGAGTTCTCCGGCAATGCTGGCAATTTCATCGGTGCGCCGGTAAGCCATGTCGAGCATGTTGAGCAGCTCCGACTCTCGCACGACGGCCAGCTTGACCGGCTGCTTGAGCAGCCTGGTCAGCTCGTCATAGCCATAGATGTCCATAGGATCGGACATGCCGATCAACAGCGCTCCGTCCTGTTCCGACAGTACGATGGCCCGGTAGCGACGAGCTGCGGTTTCCGGCAGCTTCTTCACCAACTCTGTGTTGAGCTGGAAGTTCCGCAGCTGCACCAAGGGAATACGCATCTGTTTCGACAGGAAGCGCAGCAGGTCGTCTTCTGCCATATAGCCAAGGTCGATGAGTGTTCGGCCCAGCTTGCTACCGGCTTTCTTCTGTTCCGCCAGCGCTTTCATAAGCTGGGCTTCAGTGATGATCTCGTTCTGCACCAGCATATCGCCGAGGCGCATCTTCTTGGCTGGTTCGCTCATGGCTGATCCTGTCTGCTATTGGTCTCAGAGCCGCTCGTATCGAGCACGGTCTGGTAATCGGGTTTAATGCCGGCCTTGTCGAGTGCGGCAATTCGGCCTGCGGCATAACTGCGAGTGGTCGTTGACAAGCCGCCTGCAGCCAGTGCGTTCAGCCAGGCGGCATGAGCTCGCTCAGGTTGACGAAGCTGCTCCTGCGCAATCGCAAGACCGCTCCACCAGCGGGCTTCGAGCGCATTCGAAGCCGCATCGGCTGATTTCAGTTTCAACAGTGTGGCATACAGATCCGCCGCTTCGTCGTAGCGCCCTTGCTGTTGTAGCAGACCAGCTTTGAAGCTGAACAAGGCCGGCGCGCGCGCAGGCTTTGCTATCGAAGGTTCGAGTCGGCTGAACAGGGTCAGTGCGGCATCGATCTGCCCCGATGCCTGCAAGGCACGTGCTTCATCCAGCCGACGGGCGGCCAGTGTGGTCACCTTCATTTCTGCGGTGGCGGCGCTGGGCTTCTCTCGACGTTCGCGAGTCCCTTGCGCCTCCTGGGGCAGTGACGCCGCTGGGACTTTTGCCTGAGCCGCTGGTGTTTCTGCGCTTGGCTGTTCTGTTTTCGGTACCGGTACACTGGTTTCGACCGTTGGCAAAGCAGCCGCGATGGGTTCGCGTTCGCCAACGACTGTAACTGTGGGCGCAGGCGCCGCTGATTGTGGTCCGTTGCCAGGGGCAGAGCTTCCCACCTCACTCGCACTGCTGTCGGGTTCACCAGGCGAAGGCCCCGACATCGACGCAGTCTCCGGAAGCGGATACTGACTACTGACAACGGGCGCAGGCGCTCCGGCAGTGACGCCAGGCTCTGGCGAAGTGATGCGCTCAGGGAGTGGTTCGACAGGCTTGACCTCGCCTGCTAACGGAACATTACGCGGCACCGCCTGAAGATTTTCATCCACGGGGATTCGATCGAGCGCCTGTCTACCGAAATCCAGCGTACGCCACCCCACGATCACGGCTGTAATCAGGGCAAGCACGATCAGCACCCAGACGATCAGTTTCATCAACTGACCGCGACCGAAGCCGCCGTCGCCGTAACCATGCTGATTGCCTCTGCCCATTAGACCTGGAGGCACACCATCAGGCGAACCTTCGGCCTGACCGGCATTGCGCTTGTCGAGATCACGCAGCACGTCATTCAGCAGACTCATGCCATTGCGCTCCAGAGAATCGATGCGACCTTCATGCGCGCTTGAGCGACCATGACCACCTCAACGGGATTGCACTCTCGGTATCGCGAACAGCATTACGGGCATGGTGGGCTTCAACACGCTGTGAACCTTCACCATAGGCACTGAGTAGCGCCTTATGAGCGAGAATATTGATGAGCCTGGGCACGCCTCCGCTGCCGCGGGCGATCAGCCGTTGCGCGCCTTTACGAAACAGGTCCTGACCGTTATACCCAGCCATCGAGAGCCTGTGATTGATATAGGCCGGCACTTCCCGCGCACTGAATGGTTCTATACGCTCCTGGAAGGTAATGCGCTGCAGCAGCTGACGCAGACGTGGACTGCGTAGCATGGTGTCGAGCTCAGGCTGGCCGAACAGTACAACCTGTAGCAACTTGCGCGCTTCGGTTTCGAGATTCGTCAGCAGCCTCACAGCTTCTATGGTCGACTCGCTCATAACCTGCGCTTCGTCGATGACCAGCACTACGCTGCGCCCCTCGCGGGCATGATCGATGAGACGACCCTGAATCAGGCGCAGTAGATGATGCTGTCCTTCTATCAGGTCCTTCTTCAATCCCAACTCCTCAGCGACGGCACGATACAGATCAAGCGGTTCGAGCTGGGGGTTTGGAATGTAGGCGGTCACGAACGGCGGCTTCAGCGCATTGAGCAGGCGACGGCACAGCAGGGTTTTACCGGTGCCAACCTGACCGGTCACCTTGATGAAGCCTTCCCTGCCTTTCAGTGCATGAACCACTGTCGCAAACGCGCGATCGTGACTCTGCGCACGCAGGTAGAACCGCGTGTTCGGCGTCAGTGTAAACGGCAGGCTGTTTAGCCCGAAGTGCTGCTCATACATGCGGTGCTGCAGCGCTCCCATTATGGCCTGTAGTCATTTTCGATTCGCTTCCTGAGGGCTTCATAGCGAAGACCCGCGGCTTCAAGATCTTTGCCTATCGTGTCGGCGTCCCCAATTGAGGGCCGAATGAGAATGACCAGTTCGGTCTTCTCTTGTGACTGTCGCTTCTGCGTGAACATCTCACCGAAAATCGGCAGGTCGCCAAAGAACGGCAATTCAGCCTGACTGTCACGAGTGACATCGCGAATGAGGCCACCGATCACGACCACCTGACCATTGCGCGCCTTGATCACGCTGTCGGTCTCACGAACCGTGCTGAGTGCCAATGGCAGCACCAGGTTGCGCGTGCCTATACCAATCGTTTTAGTCTGGTCCTGAACCTCGCTGACGGTCGGATGAACATGCAAGGTGATATCGCCCGTCTCGCCAATCTGCGGTGTGACATCCAGCGCAATACCTGAGAAGAAGGGCGTGATTTCCACATCAGTGGTCTCGTCGTTGCCAACCAGACCTGACTGGTTCGAATTGGTTTCAATGCCGGTGACGAAGAATTCGTCGGTACCGACCTTGATCACGGCCTTCTGATTGTTCAAGGTCGCAATGCGAGGGCTCGACAGCACCTGAACCGAGCCCTGGGTCGATAGCAGATCGAAAAAGGCAGAGAAATCATCGATTCGCAGGGCAGCGCTGAACACGCCAGAGGGATCGCCAAGCGTCTGAGCGGTCTGTCCCAGGCCAAGGCTCTGCGTTGGCAGACCTTCGGCATCAACGCTCGACGTAAACTCATCGAAATACTGCCAGTTGATCCCCTGCTGGAAACCCTCGTTCAGTGTCACCTCCAGTATCTTGGCCTCGAGCACGACCTGACGCTGCATGATGAGTTCAGACTGCGTGAGATAGTCCCGTACCGCCCGAAGTTCCTCCGGCATGGCCTTGACCAGCACGATTCCGGCATTGCCGTTGGCGATGATGGTCCGGCCATCGCCAGTGCCGACAATAGCGACCAGTGCGCGCTCGAGCGATGTCCAGAAGTCGGCTTCAGTCCGGGTAGTGATGCGCGAGAGTATTCTGTTGGTCGACGAGGTGGCATCACCACTATCGGACTGGCCCGAGTCTGAGCTGCCGCCGCCAGAGCTGCCGACAGTGCCCGAGAGCTGGCCCGAACTGACTCGAATATCCGATGCACCCGAGCGGTTGATGTTGAGGTAATTGATCTGGAAGATTTCCGCCTTCATCGCAGCAGGAAAGACCTGATAGATACCGTCAGATTTTCGGTAGTCGTAGCCGTAGAGCTCCCGCGTCAGTTTCATGACCTGTTCAACGCTTACATTATTCAGGTCGAGGCTGATCGTGCCATCCACGGAAGGATGGACGACCATGTTCTGGCTGGTGCCTGCCACCAGACCATTGAAGAAGTCTCTCGCTGGCAGATCACGGACCGAAACATCGAAGCGCTGAGCATTGGCATCGGCTGGCGCTTCATCCAACAGGGCGGCAATGACTTCCGCCGGTGGCGCGGGCGGGCTGACCGTATCCGCTGGGACTGGCTGCGAAGTACTGGCATCGGCAAGGATCTGTTCCATGCGCGCCGTGTTTTCGGTACTGACTGGCTGGCCGGGATGCTTCAGCTGACCCGGACCGGTGCAGGCGCCGATCGCAGCGCAGAACAGCGCTACAAGGCTGCGCGAACCAAGCTTGTTACTACAGGTCATTGCGTACTCCGGATATTGATCATGGCTGAGTCCTGACTGGCTGTCTCACCGCGTTACCAGACGCCGCCAACCGGGCCGTCCATTGTTCGCCCTGCCAGCGCAACTGCACACCGTCAGCACTGACACGTTGAACCTTCACCCCATTGATGGTGCTGCCCTCGGCGACGCTGCGGCCGTTGATGATGGCCAGACGGCGAGCTGGCGAAATAAGAATGGAGCTGACTTTGAGCTCCGGACGTTGCTGGTCCTGAGGGCTTGCGGTTCTGGGTCCTGTGCGCCAGTCCAGTGGCCGCGTGGGGTCGCTGATTTCTATACCATCTATCGTCATGCTTGCCGGCGGATTGGCGCTGGCTGCAAGCACGCTTTGCGTCAGCAGGCCAGTCGCTGCTGCGAGCAGCAGCGCTTTGACAGAGAAAAGACTTCGGTATAAATGACAAGTAATGCTCATATCAGACTCCCAACCAACGTTCATCGAGTCCGAGCGTTTCGAAATCCAGGGTAAGTCGTGCCGAAGGGTAGTCATCGACCTCGTAGCGCAGCGACAGCAGGCGCAGTCGGTTCTCATCCCGTTCGATCTTCCTGAGATACTCGAGTGCATTGAAATAGTCCGTATCAATAACGATCCGGACGCGATGACTGTATAGCACAGCCGCTGAATCACCCTCGCCCTGCTGAATTCTAAGTGTGGGCAGCTTGCTGACTTCACGCACTGAGTAACCGCTCTGCCCTTCAAGCAGATCAATCAATACCGCTGTAATTTCCTCAGGAGAAACCAGTCGCGACAGATTGGCTCTCAATTCATTCTCACGGTGCTCGAGCTGCTGTGAAAGTTGATCGATCTCCTGCTTGAGCGCGGCATCGGGATCGCGCCCGACGGCGGTCTGTAGAACGGCAAGTTGCTGCTGCAGTGTCGCGGTGTTCTCGATGGATGTCTTGATTGCAGCTCTGCGGGTGGTATCTTTTTCCCATAAGGGCGCCCAAACGAACTCCATGGCAACGAACAGCAGCAGCACGAGAACAGTGCCTAACAGGATCAGTTTCTCGCGAACGGACATGATCGCGAAGCGCGCACTCCACTGCTTAAGCATCACCCGGATCCTCGGTGTGGGTATCAACGCTGAAAGCCCTGTAGGCACCCGAGCCAGCACTATCGCGGCCTCTGCGACCGTCGAGTGCCTGGCCAGCTGCCTGCGTGTCAGGTTTTTCCAGACTCAACTGAAAGCCATTGAAGGCTCGCCCTGCGAAGGCGGCTTCTTTGCCAAGCGCCTGCAGGTATTGCGGCAGTGACTGCGGCTCGGCGGTCTGACCCGCCAACTGGAGACGCGCGCCACTGTCCTTGATCACAATGTCCTCGAGCCAGAGCGCGCCAGTGGTGTGCTTGCCCAGCGCAATCATGATGGCGGAGAAGGACGCGTCGGCACGCTCATTAAGGAGACGACCCTGAATGGTGCCAAGCAGGAGATTCGTATTCTGCAGACGCTGCTGTAAGGTCTGTTGCTTCGCCTGCAAGCCGGTATCCCGGGCACGCTGCTCAAGTTGTTCCGTGAGCTGACTCACCTCCAGCTGAAGCCGGGTGCTCTCCGGCTGAAGCGCCAGTAGCTCTGCGTCACCCACCGAATCCTGCCACATCAGGACGGCGCTGTACGCCAGAACCAGAGCAATGAAGATACCCAGAAACCAGGCCAAGCTGGCGGCGGAAAACCAGTCTCGTTTGGGGCGAAAAGCCTCGGTATAAAGGTTGACCTGCTGCATCAGGCACCGCCAGTGACTGTTTTGTGCTGATTGCGCAGCGCTGCGCCGCAGGCCACCCACTGGCCGGCAAGCGGAATCACGTCTTCCGCCATACCGGCTTCTGTTGCCGGTAACGGAACCACCTGCAATCCCAGTGTTTCATCCAGCGCCTTCAGCATCTGCTCTTCATGCAGTTCGGATGCAGCAAACAGGCGACGCGGCGGAACCTGACCCAGCTGGCTCTCCACGTAATCAAGCGAGCGCTGGACTTCGAGCGCCAGCTGCTGGCCGGTGGCGCCCTGCCGATCGGGATCGGCCAGACCTTCCATATCAGCTTCGAGACGGCGGGTGAGATACAGATTGCCGTCCTTGACCAGCACCAGGATGCCGCCGTGCTCGCGCATGATGAGGCAGGCCAGGCCAATGCCTTTGGCTGGTGCTTCGGTAGACTGGATCTGCAGCAGCAGATTGCGCAGCGCAAGCTCGGTAATATCGATACTCTCGAGCCTGAGCCCACTGCTTTCGACGAGTGTGATGAGATCCTGCAGAACACTCTTGCGTGCGCTGACGACATTCACCTGTGCAGGCCGGCCGCGCAGGGCATCGTCAGGAAATTCAAATGCTTCGACAATAGCGTCTTCCAGATCGTAATCGAGCAGGTCACGAATCTTCCAGCCAGCTGCCGCACTCATCTCGCTATCTTCGACGGGCGGCCGTTCAATCTGCTGAATACTGTAAAACTCAGGCGGCAACACGAGATTGCAGGCTGCACCTTGAAGCTTGTGATTCACCACGTACTCCGTGAGCTGCTGGAGACGCTGTGCAGGCTGTGCGACGATGGTTTCAAGGCGGGTGATACTGGCCTTCGTCTTCGCTGAGTCGGGCGCCGTTATTGCGAGCACGATGGCACCTGGCCGCACTTCAAGACCGACCGTCTGACTATGCTTGCGCCTGAACGGCCACAAAGGACTCAAATGCCTACTCCACGCACGACTGCTTTTCTATGTAAGGTCAATTCAAGACTAGCTCAGTAAGCCATTGTTGCAACTGAGCCGACTATGCTTGGAGGATGGCCTGGATGGCTGCGCGCAGTCGCATGGGCCTGATGGGCTTGCTGAGCACCCTGATATCGGGTTCAGAGATCGACAGGCGCAAATCGCCTGTAAGTATGATGATGGGGAATTTCGATCCCAGCCGGGCCCTGATGGCCTTTGCCAACTCGAGGCCATTGCTGCCGGGCAGACGGTAATCGAGAAGCGCAAACTCAGGCGCCCTGGCCTCCCCGAGTACAGCCAGTGCCTCTGTGCCGTCTGCCGCCGGCAGGACGCTCATGCCCCAGCGCTGCAACAGCTGAGCACTGGCTTCCCGTGCCAGGACGTCATCATCGACAACCAGGACCAGTTTGTCCTGAAGGCAAAGGGTGGGTTGAGCTCCCTCTGCTTTCCGTCCTGATGATTCAGTGGCGGTATCCTTCGGAGAACGTGACATCAGGATATCAAACCGTGCACCCTGCCCCCGCGCCGAGTGCAGGGTAATTTCGCAGCCGATCAGCCCGACAAGACGACGGCACAGCGCGAGGCCAAGTCCCATGCCGCGACTGCGGTTCCGCTGTTCATTATCGACTTGATAGAACTCTTCAAAAATATGCACCTGATCATTTTCGGCGATGCCGATGCCGTGGTCTATCACCGACAAACGAAGCTGCGATGGTGAGACGCTGACCACCAGACCGATGCGATTACTGCCGCTATGATTCACGGCGTTATCGATCAGTATCGTGAGAATACGCTCCAGCATGAGCCGATCGCTCATAACCATCACCGCTTTCTCCGGGATGTCCACCTGGAGCACTGTGTTCGCATGCTGACAAAGCGGTTGAATTCGTTCGCCATAGTCGCTGACAAGTTGGGCCAGATCGATGAGTTCGAGCTCAGGCCGTACCAGCTTGTTATCGAGTTTGGACAGGTCGAATAACGCGTCGAACAGCGCCGAGAGACTGTCTACTGCTTCTCGTACACGAAGTCCTGTGCGGACGGTTTCAGCTGTCTGCGCAGGGGTGCTCAGTAACAGGTCCTCAACCAGGAGGGTCAGTGCGTGGAGTGGCTGGCGGATATCATGCGAGGCAGCGGCCAGGAACCGCGTCTTTTCCAGATGCGCCTTTTCTTCGGCTGCCTTCGCCAGTTGCAGGTCGCTATGGGCAGTCTTGAGTTCCTGCAAGGCTCTCTCAAGTTCAGCGGTCCGCGCGTGCACCTGCTGCTCGAGACCTTCAGAAGTTTGCCGCTCTATACGCAGCAGTTGCACCTGTGTTTCGTGCGCGACCCGCTCGTAGTCCAGTGCCTGCTGCTTCACGGCGCGCTTAGCCAGGCGTTTTTGATTGACCCGCTCGTTCACCGATAGCAGAAAGATGACGGAGCCTACCAGACTGCCAACCAGCTGCAGATTATCGGTATACACATTCACAGGGATGAACCCCAGTTTGTTGAGTGCGAGCAGAAAAGTACCGATGAAGAAGATGGTCATCGCGGCGGTGTAGTATATGGCGACGCGCTGCCCACGCAGGCTGTTGACGAAGCCCATGACGAGTGCTGTGACGACCGAGGATAACAGGTACAGCACGTTTACCTGCCAACGCAGATGCAGAGGCAGCAACAGACTCGTCAGTGCGACCGCCGGCTGCAACCAGGCGAAAAAGTACAGCAACTTCGGAAACATCGGATGGCTCTCAGGTGAGCTCATCTGCTCCCGTGTAAACATGACGCCAGCCCAGAGTGCGACCACGATTGCGAGAAAGGCGATGTTCTTGTGCAGCCATGGCCAGTGCGGCCAGAGCCAGTGAAAAATCAGCCCCTGCAGTGAGGCATGAAGAATGGCTACGCCAAGCACAAACACACTGTGGTAGAACAGACCAATATCACGGTAAACAAGCGCCAACAGCAAACCCACTACTGCGATAACCAGCAGCGCTGCAACGGCCATATTGAGCAGCGAGCCGACCAGCAGCTCGTGCTCCAGATAACGCTCTACTGGCAGGATGGAAGCAGGCATCTGCGATACAACAAAGGACTTCATGTGCACGAGTAGTGTGTAGGACTGGCCAGGCTGGATCGTTAGCGGGACGAGCCAGTGTCTGCCCTGGAGGGGCAGCTTGGCGAATTGCCCCGCTTCAAAATCGACAAGCTCCAGGAGAAGGCCTTCGCTATCGTGCTGCCAGTACACCGAAAGCTCTTCCATCAATACATTATTCAGCACCAGTAGCCAGTTACCCTGCTCGAGGCTGACATCGGATCGGATCGTTGCTTTCAGCCAGAAGCCGCTGCCTACAAAGCCCTCGTTGAAGATGTCATGCTCGAGTTTCTGCCAGCGGTCTGGCGGGAGTGCCAGCGCCTGCTTACGGCTGGCCACTGTCCTGTCCGAGATATAAACGAAGCTTGCAGCCAGATTGCCGGGGCTTGCTTCTTCATTGAGAACCAGGTCTTCACTCGCGAACAGTAGCCCGCTGCATAGCCAGAATAGCGCGATCCAGCTGATCCGATTACAGCTCAAAGTCAGGCGCAGCATTCAGGCGTGGGGTCAGATCCAGCCAGCCCGCAAGGCCTTCATGACACAGGCCGTGCGGTTGTTGACGTTCATCTTGAAGAACAGGGATCGCAGGTGTGTTTTCAGAGTAGAGTCAGACATATTCAGCCGAGCGCCGATTTGCGCATTCTCCAGCCCTTCGGCCAGGAGGCGTAGCACCTCGAGCTCACGCCCGGTGAAATGCTTGCCCTCTTCCGTGATTGGAATCTCCGTCCATTCGTTGCCTTCGTCGAAGACGGTTTGGCCCTCAAGCAGTTTTTCACACAGCGAAGACAAGCGCTTCAAATCGATGCGCTTGGATATCGCACCGAGTGCACCGAGTCGCCTGGCCTTTTCAACGATGATGCTATCGACCTGGCCGGTGATAATTACGACCGGCTGAACCGCCTGCCGTTGCTGCAAGGTCTCCAGCAGCCTAAAGCCACTGATCTCCGGGATATGCAAATCGAGAAACACAAGATCATAGGCTTCGGCAAGCATCAGCGCCTGTGCGTCGGGTCCGGTGGTGGCAATATCGAGACGGGCATGAGGAAACAGGCGCTCTATGGCCGAGCGAAAGCCATGGATAAACAAGGGGTGATCTTCCACCAGAAGAAAAGCGTGCAGTACCTGATCAACGAGTGGCTCTGAACGCATGAGGTCCGCCTGGGTGAGTTTATCGCCATGTCCGACAATCATACAGAAGCACGGTATTTGCGTCAGGGATCAGATCACGTTTCGTGAAACCGCAACGGCCAAAAGCAAAAAGCCCCTCAATGAGGGGCTGGCGTGATCTTGGTCAAGGGCATGACGAGCGAGTTACTTGCGCTTGCGAGCGAACCGAAGGGCGGCGATGCCTAGTGCAAGCAGGCCTGCAGTGGCTGGCGCTGGAACATCGAGCTCGAAACCTGGGCCAAGATCGAAGTTGATATCCCAGTGATTTGGCTCAACAAAGAGCGCATCGCCATTGGCAGAGTACATGTCGAGCCAGACAGAACCACCGAACTCGCCGGTTTTATCGTTGGCGCCTGTGCCGTACTGAAACACTGGCTTTGAGCCGATGTTGTCTGGCGCGCCGACCAGTCGGGCAAAGTATTCGGTACCATCGATGGTAATGGAGCTGTCTTCGGTCAGATTGGTATAAAAGCCCCAATCTGCAGTGTTAGATCCGCCACCGGTCTTCACTGGCGAGTAGTCAGTCGTGAACCCAAAAAGGTTCAGGTTGATCGTCGCTTCAACGCCAAACTGGTTGGTAGCCGTGCCGGTGAAGCTCGCAGTGCCGTCGTCGAATCTGGTGAAGTTCGTGCCAGGATTGATGCTGTAATAATACGAGCAGTACGAACCTGAACCGAGAGCAAGACCATTGGTGTACAGTCCATAGGCAGCGCCACCGCAAGAGCTGACCACTTGATCCTGATTTGATACTTCGTGAAT
The DNA here is from genome assembly GCA_002354735.1 of Gammaproteobacteria bacterium UBA2679. Classification (GTDB taxonomy): domain Bacteria; phylum Pseudomonadota; class Gammaproteobacteria; order Pseudomonadales; family Oleiphilaceae; genus Allohahella. The sequence goes on from DEMD01000009.1 coordinate 350,221, forward strand.
AATGGCAGCAGAGACGGAAGCGGAGAAGCTCACCGCCAGTGTCGTTGCCGCCAGGCTTTTGAAAAAGCTTGCACTTGTCATGATATTTTTCCTTCGTAACTGAATTGTTCTAAGGCCTATCCGGCCCTCTTTTTGCAGATGATCATCCGTTCGACATCTGCAGTTACGACGAGTAGTACAGCAAATCTATGCGTCTGTAACAATTTGCAAGCAACAGCCATACCAATGACGTTAGATACTGATTTATAAAGCGTTCTCCGTCTTCGACCACGCTGCCTTCCTGCGCAATTCGTAAAGAATCTGGACATGAAATTTGCCAGTCTTTGCCTTAAACAACTCGGTTTTTGCGAGTAAAGGCAAAACGGAGCCGATCAGTTTCAAAGACGCAGCTCCGCAAGCTACCATCCATAAGGCCTAGGCGCGATCTCTGCTTCGACGCTTACCCGCGATCACAACGCCTTTGTTGAAAGCGGAACTGTTAAGAAATGTATAGTTACTTGACGCCTACAGTAGGGGCCGACTTGAACGAACATTCAACAACAGTTACGGTGGCGCCTGACCTTCATTCGCACACAGTGTGCGCTCGCTTTTTCGCCCATCATGTAGTACACCGTCATGCCAAAACATCTCCCTCTATCGCTATTACTCCTTCGACTTGGAATTTTCATTGTCTTTCTGATGTGGACCCTCGACAAGTTTGTGCAACCAGAACACGCGGCCAAGGTTTTCGGTGCGTTTTACGGACTTGAAGGGCTCGGGAGCAGCCTGCTCTATGGGATGGGTGCAGCCCAACTGGTGCTGATAGCTGCCTTCGTACTCGGATTATTCAAGACCTGGAGCTATGGCCTCATTATGTTGTTTCACGGTGTTTCGACCTTGTCGTCCTTTGGCAAGTATCTGGACCCTTTCAACAATTTGCTGTTCTTTGCCGCGTGGCCAATGTTCGCGGCCTGCATCGCTTTATTTCTGCTCAGGGAATACGACACACTGACCGTGGGTCGTATCGGCCAGGCTAAGCAACAGGATTAGCCGGAGACCAGTGCGCCGTAGGCAATCGTCTTGTGGAAGGGTTCGTTGAAGCCATTGTTGATGATTTGAATCGACTGATCGCAACTGAAACGAAGGCTTCGGGTCCTGGTCACGCAGCGCTCATGCCAATGACTGTAGATCATCAGCCCCTCAATTTTCTTCACGATACCTTCGTTGAGGCGCTTATCCTGCAGTGTGAGCGTCCCCAGGGTGAGATGCCAGATGGTTTCAGGTCGCTTGGATCTGAGCTCTTTCAGGCGGGCTAGATGGTCGTTGTTCTTGTGTCGGGTCGAAACGAACTGCGAATAGACCATCGCGACGTAGTAGGCCCGCCAACCTCGGTCGAAGCGTCCAACGATGGCGCAGAAATAAGCAGTGTCCTCATCGGCCGACAGCCCTGTGGGGAGCATGTCGTCAGAAAGTGGCGTAGACCAGTTTATGGTGGCCCGAAGATCGACTTCGTTTTCGTGGGCCCAGCGCAGGATGTCAGACAAAATCAGTCCTCACTGGCCACATAGTCGCCCCAGATTAGCTCCGCGAACTGCGGATAATCCACAAGAGGGTTCCTGTTACCCTGATAGTCGAAAGCAGCGGCGTTGCGGTCACGCTCCTTCTGGCTTACCGGATCTGCGGCGTGCCAGCGCATAAGCATGCGCAGGTACCATGGCTCGAAGGGCTGGTCCTGTTCGCCAGAAAGTACTGCATCGCCGTCAGGACTAAGGGCTTCCCAGCCTGCAATGAGATCCTGATAGCGTATCGCCATATACAGCTGGGCTCGCGCCAGATCACCTTTGAATTCGTCTCGTGGCTCGAATACCGTCCCGCTATAGCCAAGCGACGGGCGTCCGGGGCCGGCCTTGGACCCATTTGCCGTCACATAGCGGGTTGAACCGACTTCGCCGTACGGATGATTGCTGCGTATGCCGTTGACATAACCGTCAACCGCGAAGATGTGGTGGACGTCGGAATTCATCGGCTCCGAACGGCCAAACCAGCTCCTCGGAAAAGCATGCTCGCGGTTGTAACAATCACCTTCCGCGCGGTACGCGCCGCATTGATCAAGACTCTTGCGGAAATTGTGTGGATCGTTCGTAGCCGGATTCTCGGAGTACATGTCCAGAATAGAGCCATCGTCTTCGTAATAACGATCTATCTCGTGATTGAGGTAGAACGACCAGAGTGCAGCATACCCGCGATTGATCTGGGTATTCACGATATCGAACAGCGCCGACCTGAGCGCCGCACCACGTTTGCCTTCGGCAGCACTGTAGTAGCTGTCGAGCGCTCCCACGCCGGTCTCTGGGTCATCTGCCGGGCCATCAGTGGCTGCCGGTGCGAAGGTATCGACGTAAACCAGTTCCGCGGCATCGAAACCTTCGATGTCGTAGAAGCGCAAACCCACTTCAATCGTGGTGTTCTGTTGTGCCTTATAGCGATGCGATAGTTTCTGCCAGCGGCCGGTACGCGTGGCGTCGCTGTAATCCCGATAACCATCGGCATAAAGCCTGGCTCGTACACCGCCTTGCGTATGCCTGACCCAGACCGAAAACTCGTAAACCTGGCCAGCTTCGACAGTCAAGGCCTGGCGAAAATCCGTGTTCCCTTGATTCCCGGTCTTGACCAGTACCGCAGCGGCTGATTTGCCCTGGTGTCGAACCTTGGTCGATTGCGACAGTACGATACCGCTGTCGACTGTCGTCCAGCCCTGCGGCCTCTGCCCATCCCAGCGCTCGAGTGCAGCGTTGTCGATTGCGGCGCTGGCGGCCGTGCTGGCCAGCGAGAGCATGGCGAATAAAGGGGCAATCACAGGGGCAATCAGAGAGGCCGTTGACTTGCAAAAGCGTGTTTTTATTCGTGTATTGAACATCACTGACCTGTTCAGCAGCTCGGCCGTAGAAAGCGCCGGATCTCGAGTTTGGGAGGCCCAAGAGTAGCCGCTGAACGTCACAGTTTAAAGCATTTATTTATCAGCGGGATAAGATGCTAACTTCATATCGATCCTCATCCCGATTGTGCAATAAGGTCTCGCGACCCAATAGCTGAGCGATCACTGCAATGTTCGTCAGCAGATGCTGCGTCGGCTTCAGGGTGGTGAAACCGCCGCCCGAGCCAAGCGCGAGTGGCAACAACAACTGGTCTGCCAGGTGCTCGTCGACCAGCACTCCGGCTGCCATGAATCGGCGGGCATCTCTGACCGCCCTACCAGCCACCCGCTCTGCCGTTACGCCCAACTCGCCAATCGAATCAAACACGACGCAATGGCTCGTCATCTTCAGGCTGATGGAGAGAACATTTCCCGGACCAGCGGCGCTAGTAAGGCGCTGTTCGAATGCAGGCGTCGGCGACAGGGCCTTCCGACGAACCGCCGCGAGCTCGCGCTCGCCCACGTGCTCGGCGATGCCCGCCGATAGCGCATAGACTTCGATCGCCTCGATGGTTGGCTGGCCATCCAGAGACAAGGCCTGCAAGCGTTCGACCGGATATATCCTGGCCCGCCAGGCGCCCCCGCCTGCCGGAAAGAACCCGTAACGAATGAATTCGGTGTCGACGCGCAGACCCATGAGCGCCATCAGTGGTAAAAAGCTCATGCGGATGAAGTCGTAACTCGGTGCGAAGTGGTTGTGCGTGCCGCCTTCCAACGTGACTTCACTCGTGGCGCCACCAGTCTGTCCTGCAGCCAGTGCCAGTGGTAGTAGAATCGTCTGGAACACCAGCGTCGTACTGCCTGCCGAGCCTACGGCAAATTCATACTGGCCAGGCACTACCGGGCCAGGGAAAAAGCTGACTTCCGTCGAGCCCAGCTCAGCGCCAGTGACCTCGGCTCTGCATATGGCTTGTGCGGCCCGTAAACAGGTCAGGTGCTGGCGCAGGAGGCCTGGCTTCTGCCGTCCTGCTCGAATTCGGCTTATTCTGATCGGTTTGCCAAGACACATTGATAGTGTCAGTGCGGTTCTGAAAATCTGCCCGCCGCCCTCTCCCTGGGCACCGTCTACTTCAACGACTGAGTCGACGAGGTAAGCCATTTCACATACTCCTGTTGTACTGCTTCCATTATTCTCGCTATATCTAGCCTTTCACGCACACGACCTGCTTGAGCGTGTACACGATCTCGACCAGATCCCTCTGCGCGGCCATCACTGCTTCAATCGGCTTGTAGGCGGCCGGCGTCTCATCGAGTACGCCCGCGTCTTTTCTACACTCGACACCCACAGTTGCCTGCTTGTGCTCTTCCAGCGATACCGCCTTTTTGGCAGCAGTCCGCGACATCACCCGGCCTGCGCCATGGCTGCAGCTGCAGAAGCTCTCTTCGTTGCCGAGCCCGCGGACGATAAACGACCGAGCGCCCATACTGCCCGGAATGATGCCCATCTCACCGGCCCTGGCCCGTACCGCGCCTTTTCTGGTCACCAGCACGTCCGCGCCGTAGTGATGCTCGCGTGAGACATAGTTGTGGTGACAGTTCACTGCTTCCAGTCTGGCCTCGAACGGGAAATCCAGTGACTGCCGCAGCGCTTCGATCACCCGCCCCATCATCACTTCCCGGTTCGCCCTGGCGAAGTCCTGCGCCCACTCGACGGCTTCGACATAGTCATCGAACATCTGACTACCCTCCGGCAGATAAGCCAGATTGATATCCGGCAGGTTGATGTTCTGCCTCGCCATGTCCATCTTCGCCTCTTCTATGAAGTGAGTGCCGATACGGTTACCGACCCCCCGGGATCCGCTGTGCAGCATGATCCAGACGACATCATGCTCATCCAGGCAGACCTCGATGAAATGATTGCCGGTGCCGAGCGTGCCAAGATGGTTCAGGTTGTTCGTGTTCTTCAACACTCTGTGCTTGTCTTTCAGGATGTCGAAACGTCCTGCCAGCGGCCCCCAGGCTGCGCGCACGTCATCAGGTGCGCTTGCCCAGGCGCCCTTGTCTCTTCCGCTAGAGCCTCGGCCCCGTCTACCGTTCATGCCAGAGCGGCCATGTGGTACGGCGGCTTCAATGGCTGACCTGATTCCTGCCAGACTATCCGGCAGCTGATCGGTCCTGATGCTGGTTTTGACGGCCATCATGCCGCAACCGATATCCACACCCACGGCCGCCGGAATGACTGCGCCCAGGGTTGGCACAACGCTGCCAATGGTGGCGCCGATACCGAGGTGCACGTCTGGCATTGCGGCCACCCACTTGTGAATGAAGGGCATGCGCGAAATGTTGGCGAGCTGCTCCCTGGCCTCAGCCTCGAAGCTGACGCCTCGGGTCCATGACTTAATGGGCACGCCGCCGGCGTGCGTGAGTTCGTAGCTGGTGTTTGAATGCTGCTCTGTGCTCATATTTTGAGTCCTTATGATTGTTTACCTGGCCGGATCTCTGCCTGCCTACTTGATTGAGGTATAGCGATATCAGTGCCAATTTTTAGCAACAGCAATGACAATTTCGCAAGCACATGTTTTATCAATTGTTTTTCAAACAATCACACGCCAGATCTTCCTCAAGAGCACCCGCAGAAGCCATATGATATATTTATCACGATAGAGCCCTATTCGAGTCGATAGTATGAAAACAGTAGTTTTCAGTATTGTAGGCAGCGTCATGGACAACCGTGGCAGGGACGAAGGTCGTTGGGAGCGTTGGCGACCGACCGTATCCCTGTGCCAACACGATGACGTTATCATCGACCGTCTGGAATTGCTGTACGACAACCACACCGCCACGCTTGCGGAGCAGACCAGTGAGGATGTCAGCCGCGTGTCGCCCGAAACCGAAGTGCGCTGTCACCGGGTCAACTTCAGGGACGCCTGGGACTTCGAAAGCGTCTACGGGATTCTGCTCGACTTTGCGCGCAGCTATCGCTTCGACACCGAGGTGGAGCAGTATCTGATACACATCACCACGGGGACACACGTCGCACAGATCTGCCTGTACCTGCTTACTGAAGCCGGTTATCTGCCGGGTAAACTTATACAGACCGGGCCGCCGCGTCGAGGCAGCAAGACGGCGGGTACCTACCAGGTTATCGATCTCGATCTGTCGAAGTACGATCAGATCGCTTCACGTTTCCGCAAGGAGCACGACGAGGGCCAAGCCTGGCTCAAAGGTGGCATCGAAACAGCGAACGCCGATTTCAACCGGATGATCGACCAGCTCGAGCTTGTGTGCATTCGCTCGAACGAACCAATTCTTCTCACAGGACCTACTGGTGCGGGAAAGTCACAGCTCGCCCAGCGCGTGTACGCCTTGAAAAAACAGCGAGCCAAGCTCAGCGGCGAACTCGTCAGCGTCAACTGCGCGACACTCCGTGGTGATGGCGCAATGTCTGCACTATTCGGGCATCGCAAGGGCGCTTTCACTGGTGCCGTTACTGACCGGATCGGTCTGCTGAAAAAAGCCCACGGCGGCATGCTCTTTCTGGACGAGATCGGTGAACTCGGGCTCGACGAGCAGGCGATGCTGTTGCGTGCGATCGAAGAGAAGGTGTTTACGCCTTTCGGCGCCGACAAGGAGGTCAGCAGTGACTTTCAGCTGATTGCAGGTACCAATAAGGATCTCGCATCGGAAGTCAGGGCTGGGCGCTTCCGCGAAGACCTGCTCGCACGAATCGATCTCTGGTGCTATCGGCTGCCATCACTCAGGGAGCGGATCGAGGACCTGGTGCCGAACATCGAATTCGAGCTGGAAACTTTTGCCAGCAAAAGCGGCAGCCTGGTGTCTTTCAACAAGGATGCGCGGGAGCGCTATATGAAATTCAGTCACTCTGCTGAGGCCAGCTGGTCAGCTAACTTTCGTGACCTGAATGCGAGCATAACGCGCATGGCAACGCTGGCGGATGGCGGTCGAATCACGTCGCAACAGGTGCAGGACGAGATCGAACGATTACGGGCAAAGTGGCGCAACGTCGACGGCAGCATAGCGCCAGCCAGTCACGATCCACAACGACTGGTCAGCGCACTAATTGGTGAGGAGGCCTGCGGCAATATCGATCTATTCGATCAGGCGACGCTCGCGGCCGTCCTTCAGGCCTGCCGCTCATCCAGCTCGATGGCAGAAGCCGGGCGCAAACTCTTCAGCCAGAGCCGCAAGCAGAAAAGTTCCAGCAACGACTCCCATCGGGTGAAACAGATACTGGACCGATACGGGGTCAGATTTGCCGATATCAGAGACAGGCTGCGGGACTGACCCATGCGCTTATTGGAATCCTGTCACCAGGAAGCCGTCCTCTTCATCAACGAACTCTTCGCTGTAGTTGATGAGAACATCGACCGGGTATCCTCTGGCTTTATCATATATGGCATCGACCCCGGCCACTTCAGCGGCGTAAGCGTCCTTGATTTCTGTGAAAAGCCCATCGATGGTAGTCACGCCATCGGCTTCGATGTCTGCGGCTGTCAGATATACGCCGTTGTGCTGGTAGAAAGCCGATTCGACAGCATCGTCCTTGACGATAACGACGACTGGTGGCCTTGGATCGCAATAACAGATCCTGGTGAGGATGAACTGATAGTCATTGATCGCGGCGGCTTCCCAGGCCGCTTCTGCGGTCGCCAGGCCAGCCGCTATGGGCGCTTCAGTGGGGGTTTCCGTTTCGTTGACGGGCCCAGTGACAGATTCAGTGACGGGTTCTGTGCCGGTATCATTGCCCCCTCCACCATTGCTGCAAGCAGATAGCAACAGCGATAGGCTTAGTACTGGTAGGGTTCTTCTCATTCTTACCTCCGTGTGAACGTCATGGCAAAGACATGCCATGGGAGAGTCTTGGCGACTCCCTATCCGAGTGTCGCAAGCATCAGCAGCAACCGTCCATAGCCCAGATCACCGATATTCCCTAAAGCACAGCAAGCGCCTGACGCAGATCATCGATCAGGTCCTGCGCATCCTCGAGCCCTACCGACAGCCGCAATAAGCCATCGCTGATGCCAAGTTTGCGCCGTTCTTCCGGACTCAGCGCATGATGACTCGTGGTGCATGGCTGGGTGACCAGGCTCTCTACGCCACCCAGGCTCGGTGCAAGCAGGAAGACTTTCAGTCGGTCGGCAACCCTGGTAGCAGCCGCGCCGCCGCCGTTGATCTCGATACTGAGCATGCCGCCGAAACCGTGCATCTGCCGGGCTGCAAGTTCGTGGCTTTCGAAGTCTGGAAGTCCTGGATACAGCACCTTGCTAACGGCAGAATGCTCGGACATGGCCTGTGCAACCAGCATCGCATTGTGATTGTGCTGCCGCACTCGCAATGGGAGTGTGCGCAGGCTCCGAGCCAGCATTGCTGCTGTTTCGGGTGACAGCACCTGCCCCAGGTTTTTACGCCAGCGCCATATGCTCCTGACAAAATCTTTCTTGCCCATGACGGCGCCGGCCGTGAGATCACTGTGCCCACCAAGGTATTTGGTCGCGCTGTGGACCACCAGATCAGCGCCCCACTCCAGAGGCCGTTGGTTGACCGGCGACGCAAAGGTGTTGTCTACGGCTAGCAGCGCACCACGCTGATGGGCGACTTCGGCCAGCGCCCGGATATCCAGAATGCTCAGGGTCGGGTTCGCTGGCGTTTCACAGTAGACCAGCATATCCGGCTTGTTCAGGTGCTTTGCCAGGCGTGCCTGATCCGCCTGCATCAACAGCGTGACCCGAATGCCCAGATCAGCACACTGCGTCAACAGGAATTCCTGTGTCCCGCCATAGAGCTCCCCTACACAAACGATACCGTTGCGACCGTGCGCCAATAGCGTCGACGAAATCGCTGCCATGCCTGATGCGAAAGCCAAGGCGGCTTCCGCCGACTCCAGTCGTGCGAGCGTGTGCTCAAGTGCCGTAATTGTGGGGTTAGTGCCGTAGCGGGTATACAGGCAGCCATCAGTCCGGCCCTCAACGACGTCCAGCAGCGCTTCAGTTGACTCGAAGCGCCAGGTGGTGGTGTTGTATATCGGCGTATGAGGACTGCCGTGCTGGTCATCATGCAAGTCGCTGTGAATCAGCTCAGTGGCCGAGACGCCGGCCGCTCGTTCAGACATATGTTCTCCAATGAAAACTAAAGGCGATTGCCTTGCTTAGTGCTTTTTCTGGGTATGCCATGCACGAGCGCCGAGTATGAGCAGCGTGACCACGGTGAGCGGCACGACATACCAGACAAGAGCAGCCTGGAACTGTGCAAAAGCCGGCGTGGCCGTGGCATACATGATCAGATAGGTGGTATAGACAATATAGTAGGCGAAGAACAGCAGGCCTTCCCAACGGTTGATGAGATAGCCGGAGAAGAAGACCGGCAGACAGGCCACGGCGACTGCGATCATGACGGGAAAATCGAAGACCAGCGCACTGGCAGCAACGTTGATCGGGGATGGTGAGACCAGCGATGCGAGCCCCAGAACAGCCAACAGGTTGAAAACATTGCTACCCACCACGTTACCTACAGCGATATCTCGCTCGCCTTTGATGGCAGCTGTGATGGACGTTGCCACTTCCGGCAACGAGGTACCGGCTGCAATCACCGTCAAACCAATGACCAGTTCGGACAGCCCCAGCGCCCGCGCAAGGGTGACGGCGCCTTCAACGAGGAAATTCGATCCTGTCACGAGCAGCACGAGTCCCGCCAGGATGAAGCCAACATTGATCAAAGTGGCATACTGACGTGGCGCTGCCTTCAGACCGTATTCGCCGGCGAACTCATCATCAGCCGCTGCTTTTTCACGTCGGCTACTGACGATGAGAAAGACTGTATACGCGATGATCCCAGCAAAAAGAATGGCGCCATCCAGTCGACCGAGCGCACCGTCGAAGGCCAGCGCCATGGCCAGTACGCTGGCGACGATCATCACCGGCACGTCGAGTCGAATAAGCTGCCGCGATACCACCAGTGGGATGATCAATGCGGATATGCCCAGGATGAATAGCACATTGAAAATGTTGCTACCGACGACATTTCCGATCGCAATATCACCATTGCCGGAGAACGCGGCCTGCACACTGACCGCCATTTCCGGTGCACTCGTACCAAAGGCGACTACGGTGAGGCCAATGACAAGCGGTGAGATGCCGAAGGTGGCGGCCAGTCGGGCAGCGCCCTTGACCAGTACTTCGGCGCCAGCTACCAGCAAGACGAGACCAGCCAGTAAATAAACAAAAGTCATGATTGTCATGGTCTATCTGCTCCTGAATCAGATTTGAACGAGGAGGTTAATGCCGTACACGCCGAAAAATCCGAGCGCATACGCGGCAAGAAGCAGCGGGCTGTAACGCATATAGCTGGAAAATGTCAGCCCCGGCACCTTGCTCATCGCCACAATACCAGCGGCTGAACCGATGACCAGCAGCGAACCGCCGACACCAACGGCGTAGGTCAAGCCCATCCATTCTGCAGGACTCATGGTCAATCCCGATTTGAGCAGCGCAGCCGTCAGGGGCACGTTATCTATGGTGGCAGACACGATGCCCATCAGGAAGTTCGCACCAGCCACTGGAATGGCCTCGTAGACCTGCGGGAGCGCGTCCAGCACATGAATTTCCTTCAGCATGCCTACGAGCAAAAGGATACCGAGGAAGAACAGCAGTGTTTCGAATTCAATCGTACGAATGTATTCAAGGATGGGGTCGTTATCATTGTCCTCATTGAAGAAGCGCGCGACCAGGAACATGATTGACAGACCTGTCAGAAAGGTCAGAACGGGTGGAATCTGGAACAGCATATTGCCGGAGATCGTCGACAGAATGGTGATCAGAAATACCCCGGAAATAGCCAGATCAACCTTGCGCGTTTCTGTCTGATGGGACTGGATATGCACCTGGCCATTCATGCCAATCGACAATACAGCTGCCAGAAACATCACTGCCACGAATGCGGGAATCGATAGCAGCAGCAGACTCGAGATTTCCACCTTGCCAGCCAGAAAAATCATCAGTGTCGTGACATCCCCGGTGATCAGGGCAACGCCGCCAGAGTTCACCGCAAATACGCAAAGCGTCGCGAACTTGATGGTTCGGACGGCATCCAGCTTCAGCGAAAGCACGAGTGCGACCGATACCAGCGTGGCGGTGATGTTGTCGGCCAGTGACGAGAACAGAAAGCAGAAAGTCCCGGTTACGAACAGTAGACCCCGTTCACTGATCTGACCTGGCAGCACCAGATACACCAGGTTTTCTATCAGCCCCTTTTTGTTCAGATAGGCTACGAAGGTCATCGCAGCGATCAGGAACAACCAGAGCCCTGCGATATCGGTAATGTTTTCGGTCAAGCCGTGCAGTACGGCTTCACGGCCATCGTCTGGCGCAGCAAATATGATAAGCAACATCCATGAGATCGTGCCAAAGAACAGCGTGATCTTGGCTTTGCTGACGTGAGTCTTTTCTTCAAGCACAACACCTGCGAGAGCGGCCACAGCGAATGCGATCAATAGGTAAAACAGAAAATCCGGCATTATTTAAACCCTGTAAGCCGACCTGCGGCATGCGTTGAATTATTCGTACGCTCAGCAATAGAGTCCATTTAGGAAGGTCCTGAATGCTTTATCTGAGGCCTGGCGCCAAGTCGCCAGAAGGAATAGCAGAATCAGGAGTTATCGAGGAGGTGCCTGAGGATTACCAGGTCGGGTAACGGTCGGACGCCGTGGCAGATCGGATCCGGTGGTGAAGCGTTGAAGTCGCAGCATATCGCCAGCGTAAAGCGGCCACGCCGTATACAGTCGAAGCAGATCATCGACGACGTCGCCTACAGCGTCGGCTCCGGAAGGCTGAGGTGCCATACGCTTCGAATACAGTAGCGCTTCGCGGAACGAAGCTTTGACGTAGCCGGCTTCGCCAGCCAGGGTTCGCTGCCCCTGAATGAAATCGCGATCACCCTGAAGAAAAGCTGAGACACCGCTGCTGAAGAATATTACGATCGCGAGCATGATCATGCCGATGATGGCACGATGGTCAGCGCACGCTTCAGTATGTGTCGGGTCAGATCTGGATGGTAAAGCGATCATCAAATAGCGGCCAGGACCGGCAGTTATAGCGTTCGAACAAAAAGACCGCGGTATGATGTGGTCAAATCACTGAAAAAGCCATAGGTAGAACGAGCATAAGTGGTCAGCATTCGAGTCAAAGACGAAGCGCCACAGCCTTGCTATAGTCAGACAAACACCGACTCGCAGGTCTCGATGCAACTCACTACGCTTACGCCGCCGCCCTATCTCTCCAACATCGTCAGTTACCTCAAGGATAACGAAGCTGAACTCTGGCAGTGGTTCTCCACACACCGGGTGGACTCGCAGCGGATGGATAGCGCCCGTCTGCACTTGCTGAAGACGACGTACCGCATCGAGAAGACAACCCATCCCCGGTTGTATGAGCTTGCTGAAAGCATTTCGGCCCGGCTCGGCATCGAAGGTACCATCACCTTCTATCAGGCGCAGGAAGCGACGCAGCTGAACGCGATGTTGTCATTCATTCCCGGCGAACCGCATGTGATTTTTTTCGGCCCCCTACTGGACACCTTTGATGACTCCGAACTCGAGATCATCATTGCCCACGAGCTCAGCCATTTCCTCATGTGGACGCAGGACGAACAGCAATTCTACACCGCAGAACAGGTGCTCAACGCCATCGCCGGTGATCAGCAGGCCAGTGCCTGCCATGCAGAATCGGCTCGGCTGTTCAGCCTGTTTACCGAAGTCTACTGCGATCGTGGTGCACTCCACGTCAGCGGAAACCTGGATCGCGCGATCAGTACCCTGCTCCGCGTCGGCACAGGCCTGAAGGCCATCGACGCGCAAAGCTTTCTGAAGCAGAGCGAAGAAATACTGCAGAGGGACCAGGCGGGATCAGACAGCCTTAGTCATCCTGCAAGCTATCTGCGTGCACGGGCCTTGCAACTGTGGCACGAGCAGACAGTAAGCGCTGAAGAAGCCATCGCCAGCCTGATTCGTGGTCCACTCACATTCCTGACGATGGACTTGCTGGAACGACAGACGCTGGAGGGTCACACACGAACATTTCTCGACCATTTCCTCGCGCCCGCCTGGTTTGCCACTGAGGCGGTTGTCGCTCACGCCCAGCTTTTCATTCCCGGTTTTCGACCCATAGCCCCGGATCTCTCACAAGCGGAACTGGCCGAATGGCTGCTGCGTGGCGACGAGAAGCTGTATGACTATTTCTGCTACCTGATGCTGGATTTCATAGCGGTCGATCGCGAGCTCGAAGAAATGCCGCTGGCTCAGGCCTTACGTTGGTCCCGATGGCTGGGTATCGAAGCCCGTTTTGCCGAACTGGCTATAAAGGAACTCAAGCTGACGAAGACCCGCTTCAACACCATTCGCAAACAGACCGAGGTCATACTCGATGCAGCGAGCGCCCGCCAGGAGAAGCAGCCATGATGCCCCTGCAGGCCTACCTCGCCGAACAATTCGAGCAGAGCGGCTTCACTACCGAGGACGCACTCGCCGCCTTCCTCCCATTACTGGCCCAGGTGCTGAGCGACCATCAGGCTGGAAAGGTGGCACCACTCGAGGGCTTGCAGGCGCTCAATGTCGAGCGTGGCAGCATCTGGTACGAACGCATCAATCACCTGGCGCCACGGCTGCAGCCCGACCGTGTTCGCGCGATTGACGAAGCCAGGCATCTCGCGATCGATGTCGTCAATCGGCATCAACTGGATATCGACGTGGGTGGTCAGCAGCAGTCAAGACAGGTGAATGTCCGACTCGCGAACGAAGTGATTACCACGCCGGTCTACGTGCCGGGTTACGTCAGCTGGGAACATCAGCTCGATCATCATGATCCGCTTACCGACATCTTTAGCCTGGGCATGATTCTCGCCTCATTGTGCTGCAGCCTGGACTTCAACGATGAGAGTGACCTGCGACGCTTCGCCGCCAGCCGCAACAATCTGTTTGCCCTGCAGCCTGGCATTCATCCTGTGGTGGCCAAGACTATTCTGGGCATGACCGAGTTGAGTCGTCACGTTCGCCTGAGTGATCTTGAAACCATCCAGACGATGCTGACGAACTATCGCCAGCAGACTGTCGACTTCGATCTTGAGATCAGTCAGATTCCAGGTTTCGAGGCGAAGACCCTGGGGGACCGACAGCAGATCATCCTGAGCAAGCTGCAGGAGCGACTGTTCGAGATCTCCCGACGTAACCGCCTGTATCACTTCAAGCCAAGCATGCAGAGCCTTAACCTGACGCAGGCTTCTGTGCCGCTTTCATTCAATGTCGAGAATATTCGGCCTGACGAAATCATGACCTGGACGCCACGACTGCAGGCACAGATCGTCAGGGAAAAGCCGATTGCGCTCAGTAGCTACCTGAACTTTCACGAAGTCCTCTATCTGCCTGGCTCACTGGACAAAATACGCACAGAGGCCGCCAAGGACCAGAAGGAGTATGGCTTTGCGCAATTGCGCCTGGTGCTGTGTTTCCTGAACTGGAGCAATCTCAAGGATCAGGACCAGAGCCAGTTGCGGTCGCCGCTGGTATTGCAACCGGTCGAGCTGCAGAAGAAAAAAGGCGTACGCGACACCTGGTGGCTGAAACCGCTCAGCAGCGAGGCCGAGATCAATCCCGTCATCCGGTATCAGTTCAAGACACTGTTCGGGGTGAACCTGCCTGAGCGCATCGATCTGCAGGAGACTACGCTGGATGCGCTCTACGACCACCTGCAGCAGCAGATCGCGGCCAGTGAACCTGGCGTGACACTCGACAAGATCGAACGCCCCCGAATTGACCTGATCCAGGCTTCGGCGAAGCGCAGGCTGGACCAATATCGCAAGCGGACCCGACTTACTGGCCGCAGCATCAGCCGTTATGCCAATCTCGACTACAGCTATGACCCGGCGAATTTCAATCCGTTGGGCATTCGGCTCTTCAATGAATATGTCCGAGCACCGGTGACAGACCTGAAGCGAATGGTCAGCGTCCTGCCGATAGCGCAGCAGTATGCGGTAGCGCCATCAGCTGAAACCGTTGCGCAGAACGAGGTCACCGCTCAGAGGCAGTTTTATCGGCTGCGTGACGATGATGAGCAGAACCCGTATCAGTGGGCCTTCGATCTGTGCAACATGACGCTGGCCAACTTTAAGTATCGCAAGATGTCGCTGGTCAAGGACTACGCTGAACTGGTGGAGAATCCGCTGGCAAACGATGCGTTCGAAGCGACATTCTCGCTCCAGGCCAGGGAGCTTGCGGCGACGCCCCCGGCTCCCCTGCCCCTGCAGGCGCGTTATCACGTCGTGCCATGCGATCCGACTCAGACCATGGCAATAGCCCATGCTCGTGCCGGCAAGAGCTACATCATCCAGGGCCCGCCAGGCACCGGCAAGTCGCAAACCATTACCAACCTGATCGCCGACTACATCATGCGTGATCAGCGGGTGCTGTTCGTGTGTGAGAAAAGGGCCGCTATTGACGTTGTGTTCCTGCGTCTGAAGCAGAAGGGTCTTGATCCACTCTGCTGCCTGATTCACGACTCGCAGGCGGACAAGAAAAGCTTCGTAATGGATCTGAAGAAGACCTATGAGGACTTCCTGGCTGCTGGCCATGGCGCCGGTGCAGATCAGGGCCCTGGCGAGGCGGCAAGGCGACGTCAGGATACCTTGACCGCCATGGAAGAGGTTCTGGCACCACTGCAGGCATTCAGCGAGCAGACGACAACGGTTCTGGAGCAGGCAGGGGGCAGCCTGCTCCACTTGATGCAAATGCTGATAGCGGCACCAGCATCGCATCCCTCGTTGGACCCTGAACAACTCGAGCAGCTGCCGCACTATACCGTGTGGGTGCAAAACCGCTCCACCATTGATGGCTTCATACAGCGTCTGGCGCCTTTGCAGCCCTCGCAGGTGTTCAGCGAGCACCCATTGCGCCTGCTGAACCCGATACTGGCTGATCACGACTCACCACTGGGGTTGCTGCGAACCACGGTACCCGATGTGCTGCAGAATCTCAGGATGCTTCTCAGCGGGCTCACCAGCCTGGGGTTGCCGGCTGGTAGTTGGGATACGCTCGACCATATCGAAGCCATGCTTGTTATCGCGCGACAGCTCGAGCCGCTGAGCCGATGGGGACTACTGGGCTTACTGGACGAACATAGCCAGCAGTTCAGCGAGTACCAGAAGCTGCAGCGGCAGAAGAAGAAGCGCATGCTGGAGCTGGTCGACAAGCACGAGCAGAACAAGCACTGGAACAGCCGGTTGAGCGCAGAAGATACCGGCATCGCCCTTGCACAGGCGACACGCCTCGACAGCGTGTTTCGCTTTTTCTTCCCGTCCTACTGGAAGCTGCGAAGCCTGCTCAAACACAGCTATGATTTCGCGGCACATGCCATCGCACCCAGCTGGATTCATGTGCTGCAGCAGCTTACACAGGAGCACGAAGCCAGGAAGGCGCTGCAGTCTATTGAGAGCGAGGCGCAGGAAAGCCTTGGGTTCGATGTGAGCCTTCAGGCTTTCGAGGGCCATGTCGTCGAGGCTCAGCGGATCATGGCCACTCTGGACGGGCCGGTGCAAGCGCTGCGTCCGACGCTGCAGGACCCGAAGCAAGCCGCTTCGCTGATCTCGCAACTGCTGAGTCTCGAGCTGCCGCTGTCGAACCTGCGACAGGGGCTCGGGCACATCCTTGTGGATTACCAGGATCTGAATGTAGAAGACCTGCAGGCAGAACTGCTTCAGATGGAAGGTGCGCTGCAGCACAATGTCAGCGAGTTTCTGTTCGCGCTGAAGCCATTGCGCGAGCTACCCGAACAACTGACGCGGAACTTCCGCCACCAGCCCTGGTCAATCGAACAGCTGGAGCTGATGTCTGCCGAGCGCAGCCTGAGCCAGGCTCTCAACAGCAATCGCAGCCTGCGAGAACACGATGGCAGCAAACGCCGCCATTATATCGACCGGCTGCGCACGCTCTACCAGCAGTGGCAACACCACAACAGCGCAGCCATTCTCGAGACTGTTCGCAACAAGTTCCTCGAACACGTTCGCATCAGCGCCGCGCCAGCTGCACAGCTGACCCAGGCGCAGAAGGATTTCAAGAAAGTCTATGCCAAGGGCCGCAGGGAGCTCGAGCACGAGTTTTCCAAATCAATGCGCTACAAGCCTATTCGTGACATGGTGGCGTTCGAGTCTGGTGCCGTCATTCGTGACCTGAAGCCGGTCTGGCTCATGAGTCCGCTGAGCGTTTCGGACACCCTGCCGCTGAACAGTCGCACGTTTGATGTCATCATCTTCGACGAGGCCAGCCAGATCACCCTCGAGGGTGCGATTCCCTCCCTGTTCCGCGCGCCGCAGACCATAGTGGTGGGCGATCAGATGCAGCTGCCGCCGACCAACTTCTTCTCGACACGAACAGACACTGAAGATGAGGTCATGGTGACAACCGACGAGGGCGAGCAGGTCGAGTACGATCTATCGAGTAACAGCTTTCTCAATCATGTCGCAAAAAATCTCAAATCCTACATGCTCGGCTGGCACTATCGCAGCCGTTCCGAGCACCTCATCAGCTTTTCCAACTGGGCCTTCTATCAAGGGCAGCTGCTGACTGTGCCTGATGAAAAGACCGTGCCGCGTGTTCAGGCGCCGATGACCATATCATCCGCAGCTGATGCCGGGCACCACATCCAGCACCTGCTCAGCCGCCCGGTCAGCTTTCATCACATGCCCGAAAACGTCTATGACCAACGACGAAACACTGGAGAAGCCGAGTATATTGCGCAGCTCGTGCGGCATCTGCTGGCACAGGACAAGCCGCGATCCGTGGGCATCATCGCCTTTTCCGAAGCCCAGCAGGATGAAATCGAAAGCGCGCTCGATCGCCTCGCGGCCGAAGACAGCGAGTTTGCGCTGCGCTATGAGCAGGAGCAGGAACGTGAGGAGGACGGTGAGTTCGTCGGCTTGCTGGTGAAGAACCTGGAGAATATCCAGGGGGACGAGCGAGATATCATCATCATGAGCATCTGCTATGGCTACGGCAAGGACCGCAAGATGCGTATGAATTTCGGCCCGATCAACCAGAGCGGCGGCGAGAAACGACTCAACGTCGCGTTTAGCCGCGCCAAGCACCACATGGTGGTAGTGTCATCGATACAGTCCGTGGATATCACCAATGATTACAACGAAGGCGCGAATAGCCTGAAAAACTATTTGCGCTACAGTCAGGCCCTGTCCGCCGGCGATATTGCCAGTGCCAATCAGGTACTGATGGACATCGGCTTGACCGCTCAACGCAGTAGACCCGCTGCGCCGCCGCCATCGGCGGTTTCGAGTCAGTTGAAATCCGAGCTGGAGGCGCGCGGCTGGCAAGTCGATATCGCCGTCGGTCAATCGCATTTCAAATGCGATCTCGGTGTGAAAAGGCCAGGCGACGATAGGTATGCCTTGGGCATACTCATCGACTCTGAGCAGTTCTATGCACAAAGCGATCTGCTCGAGCGTGAATTCCACAAGCCTGAGCTGCTGAAGAATTTCGGCTGGCAAATCGAGTTCGTACTGACTAAGGACTGGCTGATGAACCGCGACCGTGTGCTGGCTACGCTTACTGACGCAATGGGTGCTCCGCCTCACAAAACGTAACAGTGAGTCCTGGCACGCCGCCTATACTCAGAAATAGCGCCCTTTTACCTATTTCTGAGAGTCATGATGTATTTGCGTGCCCTGCTGTATTGTTCCCGCGCTACTTCGCGGGTTCTGGGATTCGTAACCGCCCTCTGCTTCACCCTCAGCTTCGCAGCATCGGCCGAAGATGCCGTGCCGCTGAGCCTGTTACCAGATTATGCCGGCCTCGCGCTGGGGCCTCATCTCGTGTATCAGACAGATCAGGATCGAGCGTTGACCGCAGCGGATGTGAGAGATCTGGATGAAGGCTGGACGAGGCTTGCTGGAGACAACCTGAATCTTGGTTTCAACAAGGAGGTTCTATGGGTTCGCTTCAAGCTGAAGAACGACTCCGCCCAGCTACGCAGCGTGTATCTCGACATCAATTATCCTTTGCTCGATGATATCCGGCTGACGCTGTTCGACGGACTCACTGGGGAGCCTGTTCAGGTCATCAAGGCTGGCGATGAACTGCCGTTCGCAGAGCGGCCCATACATTTCCCGAATTTTGTCTTCCCTCTGACTTTGAAAGCAGCTACTGACTATGTGGCTGTCATGCGTATCCAGACCACATCAGCGATGCAGGCGCCACTGACGCTCTGGACCCCCGAAGCGCTTGCAACCGAAAAATACGGTGAAGGCGAGTTGTTCGGCGCCATCATCGGCATGATCAGCATCATGGCACTGTACAACCTGTTCCTGTGGCTATCGATTCGCGAAAGCGGCTATTTCTACTATTCCCTGTGTCTTCTCGGGTATATCGGGGTCGAGGCCAGCCTGACCGGTATCGCTTTCAAGCACGTCTGGCCAGACTCACCACAATGGGCTCAGATCAGCGTAGTGGTTTCGGCTGGCATTGCCCTGTTTGCGCTGGCAATGTTCACCCAGTGTTTTCTCAAACTGAGTGAACGTTCGGTTGGCCTGGCCAGGCTCTTCCATATGGAAGCAGCGATCTGTCTCGCCCTTGCCGGCCTGGCCTTTGTTGCGCCGTATCAGATGACCATTCAGCTGACCCTGGTCATGGTTGCGCTGGTCTCGCTGAGCACCTATGCGACGGGGCTGTATTTCTGGGTGGGTCGACGGATCACGGATGCGCGCTATCTCGTCATCGCATTCACACTGTTCACGGTTTTCGCCGTGTATCTCATTCTGAGCAAGTATACCCTTGTCCCGCGAACCTGGCTGGCTGAATACGCCATCCACTTCGGCGCCATTTCAGTGGTTGCGCTGCTGTCCTTCGCTCTGGCCGACCGGATCAATCGCGAGAAAGTTGCGCGAGAGCAGGCGCAGAAAAATGCAATCGCCAACCTCGAGCGTTATCGGGTCATTCACGATGAGTCCATGGAGGGTCGGTTCCAGATCGACAGCAAGGGGCGTTTCCTGTCAGCTAACCCCGCCCTTGCGCGAATTTTCGGTTCGCAGAGCGTTGAGGAACTGGTTGTTCACCATGCCGACTCCCGGACACTCATGCCAGCGCGCCGAGAGGTTCTCCATGAAACGATGGATCTGTTGACCCGTTTCGGGAAACTCGATGGTTTCGAGGCGGAATGTCGCCGTGTCGACGGCAGCCTTTTCTGGGTGGCGGTATACGGGCGCGTCATTCATGATCCCCTCACGAAATTGCCGTTACTCGAAGGCTCGCTTGTGGATATCACAGATCGCAAGGCCGGTGAGCATAAGCTCAACTATCTCGCTACTCACGATACGCTGACCGGTTTGCTTAACCGCCTTGAGTTCGAAAAGCGTCTGGAATCAGCGATACAGAATACAAATCGGGTAGACGACAGCCATGCGTTGCTGCTGATGGATCTCGATCAGTTCAAGATCGTCAACGACACCTGTGGTCACGGCGCGGGTGACCAGCTGCTAAAACAGATCGCTTTGCTGTTTCAACGCCATACCCGTGCCACTGATCATCTGGCACGGCTTGGCGGTGATGAGTTCGCCATATTACTGCACGACTCGCCATTGGACGAGGCTGCGGAAAAGGCGCAGCGCCTGCGGCAGGACATAGCCGATCATCGCTTCAACTGGGAAGACAAAATTTTCAACATCGGCATCAGCATAGGTGTCGTTGCTGTCACAAAGGATGCCGGTACGGTGGGCGAGCTGATGAGCCTTGCCGATACCGCCTGTTACGCCGCAAAAGACAGTGGCCGGAACCGCGTCTTTGTTCACGATACGGAAAGTGGCGAAATCGTCCGCCGGCAGAACGAAATGGAGCTGGTTGCGGTGATTCGAGAGGCCATCGCCAACGATGACCTGATTCTCTACCACCAGAACATCGCAGCCGTGAACGGCACCATCAAGGGTGACCGCTATGAACTGCTGGTGAGGATGCGCCGGAATGGTGAAATTCTACCGCCGGGCGCATTCCTTCCGGCTGCCGAACGCTACAACATGATCGTCGAACTAGACCGCTGGGTCATCGAAACCTACTTCCGCTGGCTCTCTGAGAACCCAGACCGTCTGGACAGGCTCGCACAGGCCAACATCAATCTGAGCGGACAGTCAGTGGGCAATACGGAGCTTACCGCCTTCATACTGAGTGCATTCAGGCGCTATAACATCCCTCCACACAAGATCTGTTTCGAAATCACGGAAAGCGCTGCAGTGGCGAGCATCAACGAAACGCAAAGTCTCATTGCGACCCTGCGTGAGCTCGGTTGTCGCTTCGCTCTGGACGACTTTGGCAGTGGCTTCGCCTCCTACGGCTACCTCAAGAGCCTGCCGGTTACCTGTCTGAAAATCGACGGCTGCTTCATTCGTGATTTGCGGACAGATCCGGTAGACCAGGAGATGGTGTCATCCATGACACGCGTTGCCCACGCCATGGGCATCGAAGTCGTGGCCGAATATGTCGAAACGGCCGGAATCATGGCTATGCTGGATGACCTCAACGTGGATTACGCCCAAGGCTGGCATATTCACAAACCGGAGTTGCTGGTCGACAGGCACGCGATCGTGTCGGACGCTGCTCCAGTATCTTCTACTTCAACAGCATCCACAGGCCCATGGCGATCATCATCAGGTTTTCGGTAAGCGAAACAAAGCCGAGCGGCACCTTGCTGTTGCCGCCAACGCAGGCACATTACTGATGGCAACAGATCACTGCCCTGCTTGCGCACGCTCCCACATCTGGAGATAGCCTTCGGCCGAATTCATCACCGATTCATAGATACGATCGCTGGTCTGCTCTCGAATATCCTGCAGGTGGTCAGGCAGGAGACCATAATGCGCAACACCGTCCGTATTCAGATCGAAAACGCGATTCCCGGTCTTCTGCCGATCAACGATGACCCCGGATTCGGTGGTGAACGGATACACCAACGGGTTCACCGCGGTGTCGCTCCGCGGCGCTGCCTGACTGCCCAAGCCGCTCATGTCGGTCGCGAATGGCACAGCGTGCAGGTATGGCGTCGTCTCCACAACATCGAGATACTCGCTGATGTCATTGGCAAGTGAGGTCGATGCCGAGTTATAGGGCGCAAGCACGCCGCCCGCCAGGGCTATCCTTCGGGTCAACTCATGCACACCACCGAGTCGATCACGATTCATATGGCTGTGGCTGGAGACGACACCTGAATAGTTACGGGCATCGACGATATCCATGACAGCGGCAGCAGTCTTGTTCGACATGTGGTCAATCTCGATAATCATACCAAGGTCGATCATGCGGTTGACGAGATAGTTTCCAAGCCTTGTCAGACCTCTCACGTTGCAGTGCGGCCGGCTCTCATCGTAATAGGGGTTTGCACCAGCCAGGTCCAGAATCTGCTTCAGCACCGGCACTTGGCCGATGAGTGGGAAGCCATTGGTCATCCAGGCGCCCCGGGTCTCGGCGTCACAGGCTTCTGTTTCGAAGAAGTGTCCTGTCGAGAGCCAGTTACCCACATTGATGAGGCCATCTTCGAGCCGGGCTCCGCCAAGCTGGTTGTCCAGACGATGCACCGGGTACAGCACTCGCACGCCGGCGGCATGGGCCTTTTGTAGTCCGGCCTCTATGGTGGCTTCGCTGCACTGATCTTTGTAGCCGCAATTGAACAGTTCTGAAACTTCGATGCCCATCAGTACCGCCATCTTGCCGTCAGCAATAACACTGCGCGCTTGGGCGGGTGAAGAGACGAGGCGAAAAAAGCCTTCACCGGGACCGCCGGCCTGTGCATCGATATAGGCCTGCATTTCATGCAGGCGCCGTATCTGTAAGTCCACACTCTCCATGGTATTGCAGCTGTTCGGATTGATCCAGCTAGCGGGATTGATGGTTTTCTGAACGTTACACAGCACCTCGTTCTCGACCAGATGCGAAACCATGAGCTTCAGGCCGCCCTTGTGGGCGCGCTCGATCCATCGATAGTAGTAGCCCATGTGTGACTGCTGCTTGTAGTTCGGCCAGAACGGAAAATCAGGATAGCCCCTGGTGTCATAGCGGAAATTGACGTCCCCATAGGCTTGCAGGTTGCCGATGATATCGAGCGCCCCTCGCGGCCCGTGCACATCTGAACTGTCCTTCAGGGCTGTCTGAATACCCCATCGGTGAAAGGGCTTGCCCGCCATCATCTTGCCACCCATGAACTCATAGGATGTGATATGGGTGTGGGGGTCGACGAACCCTCGGATGGGCAGATCCACAGAGCCCGTAGCTGGCTCAGGTGCGTCGGCCACATTGAGCTCTGCCTCAGGAAATGGCGTGCAATCCGACTGCGCAACCAGCCTGAAACGATTTTCGCTCCACCAGTTCCAGGGATTGAACAGATCGAAAAAATACAGCGTCTGGCGCCAGGTATTGTGCCTGAGCGTCATGTTCAGTGCGTTGCCCCTGAAGCTGAACAGGTGCCCGCCCTGGCTGTCAGCCTGTGCGGAGATTTTCCACTCTGCGAAGTTGCCTGCAGCTGTACCTGCAGAGATCAGGCCAGGCAAATGTGTGGCGAGAAAGCGTCCATCGCGACCGGTGATCAGGTAATTCTGGAAAGAGGTGGGTTTGAAGAAGAAGCGTTCCGCCTGCGTAACCGGTCCGTCCGCGAAGCGGTAACTCAGACCATTGTCGATCGGCCCACCCTGATGAAATGGCTGCAGGAACCGTCCAGTCGCCGGCGACTGTATCGCAAAGCAGCCCTGGGCGAGGTCGTGAACGGCATCTTCAGGGCTTATCGCGTGCGCATTCATGCCACAGGAGGTCGCCAGGGCAACTATCGCCACAGTGCAGCTGGCATGAATACTCGAGTAATCCGCCTTCGAGGTGGCGTAGTGGTTGCCTGTTCTTGTTGTTATCGCACGCATGATGAGAGCCCTTAGTCGCTGACGTAATTGACCGCTTTCAAGCTATGACAGGCATTTGACAGGCGCCAGAATAACAAATGATCAAAATCTACATTCGCTATGCAAAATCCTCAACGCCTATGCCTGAGCCGTGCGGACCCCGCCATAGGCGTGGGTGCCGGACTACGCCAGTACTTGACAGGACTCCGCCGCAGTGACAATTTGGTTCAACCGGCAGTCAGAAAAATAACCACAAGATGGACGGCGACGGTCATGCTTTTATTCACCGGTTTCGGCCTGGCGTGCATACTCATTCTGCTCATGGCGTTCATACGTGATAGCAGGTCCTCGCCGGCAGCCAAGGCTTTCATAGCCTTTCTCATCGCGTCTGCCGGTTTTCTGCTGCACCCTCTCACCTCGCCCGACTGGCAGTGGCTGACGCTCAACCTGGAAGTCACCTTACCTGCCCTGTTCTGGCTACTGTGCCAGACAGCATTCGCCTCCCGCCTGAAATGGCTCTCCATCTATACCTTCCTGGCACTCTATAGCGTGCTCGCGCCGTGGACCGCCAGGATGTACGGCCTGCATGCCGAAGCGACTGGTGCCAGGTTATTCTTTGGCTGGGAACTGGCACAGCTGTTCGAGTTCCTGCTGATTGCGCACGGCTTCTGGACGATTTTTGCCCACTGGTCGACTGATCTCGTAGAACCGCGGCGACAACTGCGCGCCCTGGTGCTTATGGTGGCAGGTGTCACAGTGCTGGGTGTGGCGCTCCTGTTCAACCTCGGCATCGGTGTAAGCGTGGATCGGGGGCTGGTCGTGTCTATTGCTGGACTTGCCATCGCAGCCTTTCTACTCCGGGGGCGGCACGGCGCTTTTGCGCAGGATCTGCTCAAGCCAGGGCGCGGCGCTGAGCCTGTGCAGGCTGAAGTACCAGCGCCACCTGACCAGCCTCCCGCAGCACCCGGCGAACATGAAGTGCAGCTCAAGGCAGTCATGGCCGCCGGATACTACCGCACCGAACACCTGACGCTAAAAATGTTGGCGACGAAGATTGGCTTGCCCGAATACAAGACACGGGCGCTCATCAACAGCACGCTGGGCTATCGCAATTTCAACGACTATATCAACCAGCTTCGCATTGAAGAAGCCATGCACAGGCTCAGCACTGAACCGAATACGCCTATCCTGAACATCGCTCTAGATATTGGCTACCGCTCCCTGAGCTCCTTCAACAGAGCCTTCAAGGATATTACCGGTCATACACCAAGTGATCATCGTCGAGAGCAGCTCGAGCAAAGCGGGCCTGGCAGCGCGCCAGGCTGTGCAAATTCCTTGATTTGATAAATTGCATACGCTTGTCAGCGCGCAAAAAACTCCTCTTGAGCCTTACTCTCATAGGCGTTTAAACAAATTGCACAGCGATAGTCCGATCGTGCACAGCCTATTTTCTCGTCCAGATCAGGACGTTCCGCTAGCGTGGTGATGTCAGTCCAGTCATCTGCCATCGGAGTCAACATGCCCAGTACAACTCATCTGCACGAGCAGTTTCTGCTCATCATAATGCTTGCGATACTCGCGCTCTCTGGGTGCAGCGACGACGATGATGACGATGACAAAGTTGCGTCGCCTTTTCCGGCAGGCGCCATCATGCTCCCCGCGGATGCGACGCTGACGACTGCCGCCAAAAATGCACTGATCAATGCAAAGTCTGGCGACGTGATTGTCTTTCCTGAAGGCACCTATGCTATTCAAAGTACCCTCACCTTCGATGCCGACTCCGATGGGGATGGCATACCGGTCGATAACATCACCCTCATCGGCCATGGGCAGGACAAGACGATCCTGAACTTCGCGACGTCCAGTGGCGGTGACGGCCTGTTCATACAGAACGGCCGTAACGTGACCATCAAAGACCTCGCCGTCAATGAAGCTGCAGCCAATGCGATCAAGCTGAAGAATACTGATGGCATCAGGATACAGTCGGTCGCCACGGTCTGGGAGGGCGCCCTGGACGAGAACAACGGCGCCTATGGCCTGTATCCGGTCGAATCCAGCAATATCCTGATCGAAGAATCGTATGTCCGCGGCTCGGCCGATGCCGGAATCTATGTCGGGCAGTCGGAAAATATCGTCGTGCGTCGCAATCTCGCGAAGGAGAACGTGGCTGGAATAGAGATCGAGAACTCTATCAATGCAGACGTCTACGATAATCGAGCCGAAGCCAACACCGGTGGCATCCTGATCTTCGACCTCCCTATCGGCAACGGCATCTACGGCACCAACGTCAGAGTCTTCGACAACGTGATCACCGCCAACAACACTGCGAACTTCGCACGGGTGGGCGACTTTGCCGGCGGCGTACACATCGTTCCACCTGGCACTGGCGTCATCGTGCTTTCGACCAACGATGTGGAAATCTACGCCAACCAGATCAGCGATCATCAGACCACCTCGGTTGCCGTTACGAGCTACTACATCGCAGATGACCAGTTGAGTTATATGAACCCCACCTACACCAGTGCGATCGACGACGGCTGGAATGCGGTGCCGCGCAGTATCGACATTCACGACAACATCATCACCAACTCGGGATTTGCGCCCGCGGGTTCGTTGATCGCAGATCTGATCACCGGCTATCAGATGATCCACGGCGCTTTTCCGACCATTCTGTATGACGGCCTGGGCGAGCTCATTGCCAACATCGGCGCAGACCCCGCCACTGCCGGCCAGCCCTTTGACGATGCTGCAAGCGTCTGCGCGAGCAACAATGGCGGGGTAAGCCATGGCGTCGTCTATGATCCGGCGGGCGACGGCTCTGCGATATCCACCACACCTGACTTCCTCTTCGAAGCCAGCCCTGCGGACCTGTTGACCTGTGCACAACCGCTTACTGCCCTCACGCCTGCGAAAGTTACGATCGGTGGTGAGACATTTGGTTGCGGCGCTGACGACGCTACAGATGCAAGCGCGACTTCCTGTGGGCTCTGATATGGACCGATATCCTGAACGCCTGATAAGGGGCACGGTGCTTGGCTCGGCACTTTTGCTAGCCGCTTGTGGCGGTGGTGGCGATGGCGGCGGCACTGCCGGTGGAAACCCGCCGCCACAGGACGGCCCGAAAGAGGCCGGTGTTTGTGGCGACGCTGGCAGCGGCATCAATCATGGGGCCTTGATGAGCACCAACTGCCAATACCTCAGTAGCTATCGTCTGTTCAAGGATGAGACAAATCCGACTGCGAACCCCGCGGTTGGAGCTGTGCCATATGATCTGACGACGGCCCTGTTCAGTGATTACACCAGCAAGTATCGCTTTGTATTTCTGCCAGACGGCAGCAGCGCACAGTACTCGACTCAGGAGGCCTTCGACTTTCCGGTGGGCACGGTCATCAGCAAGACCTTCGCACTGCCAGCTGATACCGCGTTTCGTGGGATAGAGAACGAGACCCTGTTGGAGACCCGCCTGTTGATCCGCCGTGAGAGCGGGTGGACAGCGCTGCCCTACGTGTGGAACGCCGACAAGACCGAGGCTGAATTCAGCGCGGCTGGTGCCTTTATACCAGTCAGCCTGATTCATGATGGTCAGCAGATCGATTTCAGTTATGAAGTGCCAGATACCAATATGTGCAAGCAGTGTCATCAGTTCAACGATGGCGTACGCAATGCCATAGTGCCAATTGGACCGAAAGCCCGGCTGTTGAACAGAGCATTTGACTACGATAATGGGCCTGAGAACCAACTGCAGCATTGGCGCAAGGCCGGCATACTCGCAGGGCTGCCTGATGATCTGAGCCCTGTAACGACTGTTCCGGCTTACGTTGATGCGGATGCCAGTTTACTGGCCGGCAGGACCACCGCCGAACTCACAGCGCTGGCCAAAGGCTATCTGGATGTGAATTGCGCACACTGTCACCGCCCCGAAGGTGGCGCCAGTAATACCGGCCTTCACCTTGAATATTGGCGCTCACTGGCTGATGAGCCAGTCAAGCACGGCACCTGCAAGTTGCCGGTCGCCTATCGGGCGGCTGAGGGGCTCAACTATGACCTGGTGCCTGGCGACGCCAGCAGTTCGATTCTGCATTACCGCATCAACACCGCTGAAGCCCGCCACCGCATGCCGGAAATCGGCAGACACCTGGCACATCAGGAGGGCGCAGCGTTGATTGCCGCATGGATAGACGGCCTGCCAGGGGGATGCCCGTGATGATCAGAAGTCGGTGCCCCTATTAACCTGCTGGGCAAGACGCATGGATTCGTTTTCCTCCATTTCCAGCAATGAGCCGGTGAGCGCCTTCGCTTCCGGAATGGTCGCACGCGTGGACAAGTCCCGAAAAAGACCAATAATCTGGTCGTGTAAATCGAACACTTCCCGGCAGATTTCGTCATAGCTGAGCTTGGCATAATGCCCATCGCAGGTCTGATGCGACTTAAACGGTTTGTGCTCCAGCCAATCGTAGAGACGGGTTTTCATCGCTTTCGGATCTGCCTGGCGTTCGAATTCAAGGACAATCGTCTCCAGCTCACGCTCATGAGCGGTGAGATATTCGAGCAGGAGGCGAGCCCGCTCATCCGGGTTCTGCTGTGCACATTCGTTGAAGCAATGCCCGAGCTGGGCGTGCATTTGTCGGGTCCAATCGATAAGATCTTCGAAGGTCTTGATTTCCATATCGCGCCTCAGAGGGAAGACAGGGTTTCTTCAATAGACTGCTCACCCTGCCAGATATTGATGATGCCATTCAAAGGCGCCTTCTGCTTCAATGCTTCCAGAAGTACGCTTGCGACATCTTCGCGAGGGATCTTCTGCTGGTCCGGATCTCCCGGAAGGCTGGTGGTGATCCGCCCCTTGCCCTTGTCGTTAGTCAGCTGACCCGGCCGAACGATGGTATAGGGTATGCCACTGTCGATGAGACCTTCATCAGCGAGATGTTTGGCGATGAGATAAGGTCGCATCTTTTCAGGCCCGGCTTCCGGATCATCCGCGCCTTGCGAGCTCACCAGGATAAACTGTTCGACGCCCTGTTTCTTGGCTTCGGCCACGGCTTTTCTGGCCCCCCAGAGATCGACCAGGAACGTTTTATCGAGGCCGGTATCCGGGCCAGATCCCGCGCAGAAAATCACGCGATCACAGCCTTCGAAGACGTGGCCAATATCTTTCTCCAGGTCAGCTTCGACGATCTCCAGCCCCTCTCTGTTCTCCAGCTTTTCCCGGTCCCGAACCATGGCTACCGTTGGAATGTCTGCCTCCAGAAGCATCGGTACGAGCAACTTACCTATCTTGCCGCTACTACCTATGAGCAAAGTCCTGCTTTTCATATCAACGTTCCTTTAATTGCGTGACCCACCCGGCGGCGATTCACATGAGAAGATACTTGGGTTACGGGAGGGTGGTCAGGGTTGGATGACGGGGCTTCGGGGATAGGCCTGCGCCAGACGGCAGATCAATCCGGCTCTAGAAGGCAGGGGCAAGTGCGGGCAAGGTCTGATCGAATACCGAGAGCACCTCAAGGAAGCTGTCTTCTGGCTGGGCTGAGAGCTGCAGCTGCTCACCTGTAACCGGATGTTTGAAGATGAGGCCGGTAGCGGCCAGCATTAGTCGTCCACGCCCGAAACGTTCGGCAAAATAGCGGTTATGGCGCCCGCGCCCGTGGTTTGCGTCGCCGATGATGGGGTGGTTGATATGCTTCATGTGTCGGCGAAGCTGATGCTTGCGCCCTGTTTCCGGTTGCAGCTCTACCAGGCTGTAACGACTGACCGGATAGCCCTCTATTTCAACCGCAATCTCCGTAGTCGCCAGCCGCTTGTAGTGGGTTCTCGCCTCACGCACCGCCTGAGCTTCGCCCTTGCGCCGTCGGTCTTCAGGCTCTTCGCGTAGCGGATGATTGATACTCCCCTGTTCAGGCGTCCAGCCACGAACCATAGCCAGGTAAGTCTTGTTCACAAGACCTGACATGAGCGCGTGTCCAAGCTCACTTGCCGTCTGCTGATCGCGGGCGAAGACCAGCAGGCCGGAGGTTGGTCGATCCAGACGATGTACAGGATAAACGTGCTCACCACCGTTCATCGCGCGCGCGTACTGTAATGCGAACTCGGTTTCGCGCTTGTCGATCGGGCTGCGATGCACCAGCAGGCCCGCCGGTTTGTGCACAACCAGCAGCCATGTATCTCGGTATATTTCAGTGAGTGGATTAGGAGCAGCGGCCGTCATCTTCATCATTCTCTTGCAGTAACTGACCGAAAGGCGGCTATCGCATTACCTTCCCGGATCGAAGCCAGCCGAGGCTCAGTGGCAGGCTTCGAGCAGTCGGTTTGCATGATCCTGCAGCGCTCGCTTTAGCGCAGAGGGCGCCAGAACGCTGAAACGGAAAGGCAATTGTGCCAGCCACCAGGCAAACCACTCGAAACTGTCTGTGTGGGTTCGCAACAGCATACCGTCTTCCACCTGCTCCAAACCAGTATGATTCATATCCCGCAGTCCGAGTGCCTTCAGGGCGCTGGCCTTGTCGGTATGCAGCGCTATGGTAACCTCATGCGTCTGGCCCCAGGCGCACATGCTCTCGCGGAGATAGTCGGCAGCATCAAAGCCCGACGGTCGCTGAAAATAATCTGCCAGCAGCGCAACCTGACTGATTCGATCCAGCCGGAACGATCTGATCGCGCAACGCAGATGGCAGTTGCCGATGACGTACCAGCGCCCCCCCATAAAAACCAGGCCGTAGGGATCGATAATTCGTGTCATGACCGCCTGTTGCGGAGGGTGGTACAGAAATGTCACACATCGTCCGGCTTCTGCGGCGGCAGTCAGTATCGCCGGCGCATGCTCGTCCAGCGTAGGCTCGCCTTTTGGAAGCACAACCCTGGTCGTTTCGACTATACCTCTGACACGTCGCTTCAGGTTCGCGGGCATCACCCGTTCGAGTTTCGCCTGTACGCTGGCGATGGATGGGGCAGATGCCGCCAGTCCGAGCTGCTGGGCAGCAAGCAGGCCGAGCGAGACGGCGAGACTTTCCTCTTCAGTAAACATCATCGGCGGCAATTTGAAGCCTGCTACGAGACGATAGCCACCGAATCGACCCTGCTCCGTCATCACCGGTATGCCGAGCTCTTCGAGTACCGAGATATAACGACGGACCGTTCGAGGGTCCACGCCGAGCCGCTCGGCCAGCTCGGAGCCGCTCATTTGCTGATGGGACTGCAATAGCTCGAGTGCTGCAAGCACACGAGTGGTCGGTCCAGACATGGTTCGCCTCTGCAGAAACTTGCTATAAATTTGTATTCTGCACCTTAATTAGGACGGTTTCTCGCCTATATCGGGCTTATTCTGAATCTGCAGTACAACAAGAGCCAGCCCGAACCAAAGGAGTGATCCCATGTCAAAAATCAAGTTCTACAGCAACCCAATGTCACGAGGCCGTGTCGTCCGCTGGATGCTCGAAGAGCTCGCGGTGCCTTACGAACTCGAAATTCTGGAGTTCGGCCAGTCGATCAAGAGCCCGACTATCTCGCCATCAATCCCATGGGCAAGGTGCCTGCCATCAAACATGGCGACATCATCGTGACTGAAGTCGCTGCGATCTGTGCTTATCTCGCTGACCAGTTCCCGGAGAAAAAATTGGCACCGCCACCCCAGAGCGCTGAGCGCGGCCCCTACTATCGATGGCTGTTCTTTATGGCGGGGCCGTTTGAAATGTCGACCAGTGCGAAAGCCTATGGCTGGCGGATCGACGAGAACAACGCTCCAGCTGTCGGCTGTGGACGTATCGGCGACGCGGCCGATGTACTGGAATCAGTGTTACAGAAAGGGCCCTATATCTGTGGCGAGCAATTTACGGCCGCAGATATTGTCGTGAGCAGCTATGTTGGCTGGGAGATGATGCAGAAGAATCTCGAGCCCCGACCGGCTTTCGAAGCTTATGTCGCCCGTACTGAAGCGCGACCAGCAGCGAAAAGGGCCAATCAGCTCGATGATGCGCTGCTAGCCTCACGGACGGCGGAACCGGAAGCAGCACTGCCAGCGTAAGATCTCGGGGACGCGACGCCCACTGTTAGCTGGCCTGTCGCGCGCCCCTCCATCGATATCGGACCGCCTACAGTGCAGGCGCCCGGCTGCTGATATTACCCCGACTCAGCCAGGCATCGATCACCAGGAATAACAGCAGACTCACGCCCATCACCGGCGCAAACACGCCAAGCAGGATGGCCCCCAGTGCCATGATCAGAAGAGACTTCAATGACGCCTTTCGCAGGTGGTAAAAGACCCGCCGAGGACCTGATGCCGTCTGCCGCACTTCGCTGGGTCTTCGTAGCCACCACATCCGATAGCCCAGTATGACCAGCAGACAGAGCGCCAGCGCACAGAAGGCCACGAAGAGCTGATTGAGTAAACCGAACAGGACACCCATATGCGCATCGATGCCCCAGCGGGTGAGCTTCGCTACTATCGGGAAGTCTTTGAAAACCTGCTCACCGACTACTGTCATGGTGCGAGGATCGATGGCGACGGCATCGACCTGGGTAGGCCAGCCCCTGTCGATCTCACGCACCACCCAAGCGCTTGCAGGATCGGCAGCGGGCTTTATTTCCAGAATCGCCGCATCGATACCTGTAGCTCTGGCTTTGGCCAACATCTGATCAAACAACTCGGGCCTGTCGATCTGTTGGACCGGTTCAGGATTGGCTGCGCCATGACCTTGATGATGCAGGACCTCACCCGCTGGCTGGTCAGGCGCAAGTGCCGTGTTCAGTTCAGGCGTACTCCAGTCCATCTGAGCTCTGAGGGCAGCAATATTAGCGCCCGCCCAATTCGACCAGGTCAGGCCCGTGATAGAGAAGAAGAGCAAGGCCACCGAGAGCACCACACCCAGGGTGCTGTGCCAGTATCTGAGTCGACTGCGAGGACTGTCGCCGCTGAGTCCGCTGTCAGCGCGACGTCTTCGCCACCAGAGCAGCAGCCCACCCAGTGCCACCAGCCAGAGCCAGGACGCTGCAAGTTCGCTGTAGTAACGACCGACCTCACCTAGATGAAGCTCCCGATGCAGAAAGTCGATCCAGATTCGAAATGGCAGCGTGCCACTTGTGCCATAGACGACAAGGCTGCCCCGGATATCCAGTGTCGATGGATCGACAAAAACCGCCTGATGCTCGCCTTCGGCAAGTCCATCGACCGAGAACATGACCCGTGTCGTCAGGCCGTCGGCTGGCGCCGGACGCACGGCCGACAGAATGGCACTGTGCCCTATTGCCTGCCGGGCAACCCGGATCTGGTCAGCGACAGGACGGTGCTCACCCCCCTGCTGAACGGTCAAAACGGAATCGTACAGCCAACGCTCTACCTGCGGTGTCAGCGCGAAAAGTGCGCCCGATAGTGCAGCGACAAAAATAAAAGGTCCGACGAAAAAGCCGGCGTAAAAATGCAGACGAACGAGCAAGGGGTAGCCCCAGCGTTCATCACTGGTTCGAATTGTAGTAGGCATGAGTATCCCTGATTTTGGATTGAGAACTGTGTTCCGGGGTCAGGCCAAGGCTGGAGGCGCACGAACTGGCGCATCCGGGAAGACTGGTGCTTCTCTGGGGAGTGATGTAGTGCGAGGTAAAAGCGGCTGAACGAAGTCGAGTTTGAAAGCAACGCTGACCATGGCCGCCGCAAGATTCGGCGGCACTTTTGTGAGCAGGGCACAGTATCCGCAATCGGCATGACTGACATGCTGATCAGCTGGCGGCGGGTCCATTTGCGAACGCTCGTGAGCGGCATGCTGGCCTTGCTCCCCATACGGAGCGTCAGCGTGGTGCTGAGGGGCGTGATGCTGAGGGGGATGGTGCTCGTGGCCTGATTTCGAGCGAGCGGCGAAATCAGCGGAATCAGTTAAAGAGGACGGTGTGGACCGCGTCTGATCTCTGCTGGCGTCGAACTGCAGCTGGGTCAGAATCGGGCCCAGATAAATGAGCAGGATGGATAGCAGCGCCAGCCAGCATGTCAAACGGCGGTGTTCAGGTGCCTTCAAAACCGGTGGACATCCATGTGATACGGTGACGACGAGCAAATGAAATTTGGCTTTACTGCGGCCTGAGCATCAATGCAGCTGGATTAATGATCCTTCTTACGCGACTCGGATATCCAGTCCGTGAGCGCAAAGAACACGCCTGAAAGTACAAAAGTAAAGTGGATGCCCACTTTCCAGGCCAACTGCTCGGTCGTGAACTGACTGCTGACCAGAAAGGCCTTGAGCAGTTCGACCGCCGAGATAGCGACTATGGCGCCGATCAGCTTTAACTTGAGGTCGGCAAAACCGACGCGACCCATCCATGCTGGACGGTCCTCGTGACCACCCACTGATATCTTCGAGACGAAATTTTCATAGCCGCTGAAGATGATGATCAACAACAGACTGGCAATAAGAGCGGTATCGACCAAGGTAAGGATCGAGATGACGGCTTCGTACTGGTCTGCGGTCCAGGCATTCTTCACGAGCATGCCCAGTTCCTTCATGAACTTGACCAGCAAAACCAGAATCGCTGCAATCAAGCCCACAAAAAACGGCGCCAACAACCAGCGGCTCGCAAAAATGCCGGCTTCGATCTTACTTTCCAACGAACGCATTCAGTCTCTCCTGAGTCATCAATCCTGCAGCCTGCATCTTAACTCGGCGGGCGGAGACAGCAAGACCTGATTGCACCGAATGCTACACCTTCATATGATCGGGCTTTCGCCGGACAATAAAAAAGCAGCCAGTTGGCTGCTTTCGAGTACGGTTCGATCAGGATCAGCTGGTAACTGATTTTACTGTATCCTTGATCTTGCCCTTAGTCTCTTTGGCGTGGCCCTTGGTATGCTGGGCCTTACCCTCGGCTTCGGTATCCTTGTCGTCAGTAGCCTTGCCGAAGACTTCTTTCGCCTTACCCTTGATCTTGTCGATTGTGCCTTCTGCCTTATCCGTCTTTGAGTCTTTCATATAACCTCCGTGGTTTCAGAATCAATTCAACACCCCTAAGATAACAACGACTTAGCTCCAGCCGCCACTTACAATACCTTAACATCCAGAAGCTGTGGCGACCCGTATCCACTCAATTGCCCTGGGCGCTTGTGCTGCTAGAAATTCGCTTTATATTAGCCGATAACGAGGTGTCAGACGCCTTTGATGCCGCGCAAGGGACGGATTTTACGTTGAAACTTGGTAAGCGATTGAAGCAGCTTGATGCCATGGTGCCGCCGGGCTATGACCACATCTGGGACTGCTGTTGTGATCACGGTCTCCTGGGCGCGACACTGCTATCCCGCGCAGCGGCGCCTCATATCCACTTCGTGGATGTGGTCCCTGCCCTGGTGAGCGATCTGCAGGTGAGACTGCAGCAGTTTCAGCCAGCCTCATCGGCAACCTGGACCGCGCACTGCATCGATGCACATGCCTTGCCGCTGGCGCAGTACGATGGGCGTCATCTGATCATCATCGCAGGCGTAGGTGGCGATCTCACCGGACAGCTCGTGGAGGCGATACAGGCTGCCTCGTCTGACTTGACGATTGATTTCCTTCTCTGCCCTGTCCGGCAGCAATTTGCCTTGCGCAATCAACTCATTCGTTTGAACTTCGCTCTAAAGCACGAAGCGCTGCTGGAAGAAAACCGGCGATATTACGAAATTCTTTTCGTAAGCTCCAAGACGATGCTCGGAAGCCAAATCAGTCAGGTCGGTGAGCTGATCTGGCAGGCTGAAACGCCGGAGCAGGCAGAAATCGCAAGAGGCTATCTGACGCAAACACTCAATCATTACCAACGGGCATTGCTGAACGCGCCTGCGCACGCACAGCACATTCTTCAAGCTTACGAAATGGTTCAGACAAGATGTGATGCGCGATAGCGATAGCCTACGCCGGTGACGGTTTCAACCTGAACGGCGTGCTCACCCAGTTTTCGGCGCAGGGTGCGCACAACGGCATCGACTACATTACTACCACCTTCATAGCGTGTTCCCCAGACTTCCCGCAGCAGGTCGCTGCGCGACACAGCCTTGCCGGTCCGGGCGGCCAGCAACTGCATCACACCAAATTCGAGCGGCGTCAGACTCACCCGACCGGTACCCATCACAAGTTCGCGGGCTTCGAGGTCGAGCAGGTCGACTGCTGACTGGACACCCAGCTCTGAAGCTGCCAGTGCCGCCAGCCAGCCGTCGACGGAGCCCACACCGAAGTCGAGCATCGCAGTGTGGTAGACGGCGCCATCGAGCGAGAGCTCGCGCCCAGTCAAGGCTACCAGGCCTAAGCGCTGAGCGACCGGCGCGTAGGCAGCAAGATCACGCACCAGGAGATAAACGCGACGCAGACGCGGCCTCAACTCCATATAGTGCCGCTTGAGATCGAGCCATACAGCAGCCTGGACTTCGCCAGGTGAGTCACCTTCAGTGCTCGCCAGCCAGCGCCGGCAGAACAAGGCTATGTGATCGTCCGGGAGTGGATTGCACCTGAGGTGGTCGCACCAGCTTGCGGTCACCGGGTCGTCACGCAGCCAGCGGGGTTCAACCAGATCCGAACGAAGTTTGCAATACAGGCCCACCACCTGCCCCACCCGATCACGCACGACATGGAAGCTCTGTGGCAGCCTTCGCCACCATGACAGCAAGCTCTCGGCAGCCTGAATGCCCTCCTGGGCATGAACGATGCTGAGTAGGTCTTCGGCGTCGCTCTGCTGAGCCATCTCCACTGAAAGTGCCGATGTATCCCGTGGGAAAAAGGCCTCGCGCACCACAGGGTTCTCGATCAGATAAAGCATGTCTGCCGTATAGCGCCAGAGATCTCCGCTCCCTGCAAACTGCGCTTCGGAAACGAGCTGGCGCCAGGCTGCCCGCCGATACTCAAGATAACGACAAGGATCACTGGCATGCAGGGAACGGGCGATGGCATCACGTACAGCCTCCTGTACGACCAGGCCGTCGCTGACACAGTCGACAAACGGTAGATCGCTCAGGCGCTCATAGACATCCTGCGGCGCCAGATCAGGAAAGATGGCTCTTAATAAGGATATCGTCGACCGGCGGGTCACCGCCGCGCCTTCCAGCACGCGCCGGGTAACAGGATCGCTTACATCGGCAAGAAAAACGTGGGTGAGTTCATCGACCGCCTGCTGAATCGGCGCTTCAGAGAAGCAATAGCCAGGCGGCTCGTTCCGCACACTCGCCGCGGCAAGTTTGAGGGCCAGTGGGTGCCCATGGGTGGAACGTGCGATGAGCGCCGCCTCCTCAGGGCCGAGCCCGAGTTGTGTGAGGACTGATATGGCATCATTCGCATTCAGCGGCGTCATGGCCACAGCCTGCAGTCTGTGGCCCCATCCCGGCGTGGCATACCAGCCAGCCGAAGGCCTTTGCCGACCGAACAACAGCACTCGCACCCTGTCTGGCAAGGTCGGTAGAAAAACCTGCCGCAGCCAGACATCGAGAAGCCTGAACGCATCATAGTTGTCGAGGGCCAGAAGAATGACGGTGTTGAGCTTGTCGAGACGTTGTGCGAGGGCTTCAGCGGCATGACCGACACCCCCCACGGCTTCGCTCAGCTCACCAAGGAAGCCGCGCTCGGTCGGCTCCACATTGCGACAGTCGATGTGGATAACGATCGCTCCGTCGTCTCTCGCCTCACGCGCAAATTTCTCCAGCAAGGCCGTTTTGCCTATGCCAGCAATGCCGTGCACATGCAGCACCCATGGTCCTTCAGGCGTGAGCACACTCCGCAGGAAATCGAGCTCAGTTTCTCGTCCGGTGAACGCCTGCTGAGCCTGACTTGCAAGCCATTCCGACATTCGTCTGGTCATAGTAGGCCCTCACGAATTCTCACAGTATTCTCATCACGCCCTCACGTCCATCTGTTCATCGGGTGGTATAACTGAAGTCACAGAAATCAGCCCGATTAGGGAGGTGTACTGTCATGAACAATACCGTGCAAACAGCGTGGAGCCTGAAAGGCGACTATCTCGAAAGCTGCAATTGCAAGGGCGCCTGCCCCTGCCCGTACCTTGGTGCACCCACCGAGGGCGAGTGCACTGCGCTTGTAGGCTGGCATGTAAGCCGTGGCCATTTTGGTGACCTGCCGCTGGATGATCTGAATGTTGTGGTGGCGCTGTTGTCTCCCGGCCCAATGGCGGAAGGCAATTGGAGAGTCGTGCTATACCTGGACCAGCGTGGCAACCAGCAGCAACTTGAGGCGCTCGGCGCCATTTTCGGTGGGCAGGCCGGCGGCCACCCAGCTGTGCTCGCCTCGCTCATTGGTGAAGTGCTTGGCGTGGAGCACCTATCAATCCTTTTCGAAACGAGCAAGGGTCGGCGACATCTCAAGCTTGGTGAGTATGCTGGTGCAGAGATAAAAGCCATCGAAGGCCAGGCCGGTGCCGAGGTGCATATTATCAACCATCCATTGGCCGTAGCGCCGGGTAACTCGCTGGTGGTCGCGAGCTCTCAGTCCCTGCGTCACCAGGCCTACGGGCTCAATTTCGATCTGAGCGAACGCACCGCCTACTATTCACCTTTCAGCTACGCCGGACCATGAACAAAGAAAGTAGTGTGCCCCTCACAGTAGCCAGGGCTCGCGCACTCGAGCGGATGCTGATCGGCACTGTACTGCTCGTAATCACACTTCTGGCATGGGGCCAGCTTTACCTCATGGATATGTCTGCGAGTATGGCTTTACCTGGCATCAAGGCCCCGGCAGATCAGTGGCATCTGGATGTGGCAGTGATGGGCGCGCTCATGTGGAGCCTGATGATGGTGGCCATGATGATGCCAAGCGCGAGTCCCATGATTCTGACCTATACCCGGATTCATCAGCAGCGTACCGGCAGAGGTCAGGCAGTGGCACCTACCGGCCTGTTCGTGGCGGGCTATCTTGGCGTGTGGCTCGGCTTCAGCGCGCTTGCCGCCACAGCTCAATGGGCGCTGTACCACGCCGGGCTATTAAGCGCTGCCATGGGCAAGTCGAGCGCGCCACTAGGCGGGGTTTTGCTCATTCTGGCCGGCGCATTCCAGTTCAGTCGTCTCAAGCAGGCCTGTCTGCGCATATGCCGCTCACCAATCGGCTTCATCATGACCGAATGGCGCGAAGGCCCCACCGGGGCACTCCTCATGGGCATCCGCCACGGCGCCTACTGCACAGGCTGTTGCTGGGCACTCATGCTGCTGATGTTCGTGGGTGGTGTAATGAGTCTGATCTGGATGGCTGGCCTGGCCCTCTACTTTCTGGTGGAAAAGCTGACACCCTGGCCCCGGCCAATCGGCCAGCTCACAGGCCTGCTGCTTATCATCGCAGGTGCCATAATGCTGCTGAGTGCCGCATTCGGCGGCACAATGTGCTAAGCCACCAGATCAAGCTTCCGTCGCAACATCCATTCGAGCAGATCTGGATGGCTGGCGATATGAAGAGTCGAAGCGGTATTCTGTAATCGAACCCTTACTGATTCAGGAGATCGATATGCGGAACCAATTCGCAGGCAAGGTGGCGCTAATAACCGGCGCCGGCGCAGGTATAGGCCGAGAGACTGCTGAAGCATTCGCTCGCCAGGGCGCAAAAGTCGTCGTTTCAGACGTCAATGTACAGTCCGGTGAAGCTACCGCTAACGCTATCGCCGCCAAGGGTGGCGATAGCGTCTTCATTGCCTGCGATGTGAGTCAGGATTCGCAGGTGCGTCAGCTGATCAAGAACACGCTTGAGGCATTCGGCCGCCTTGACTTCGCCTTCAATAACGCAGGCATCGAGGTCGAGCAGAGCAAATTGGCGGATGGTGACGAAGAGACCTTTGACCGGATCATGGACATCAATGTGAAGGGCGTGTGGCACTGCATGCGCCACGAGATCAAAGCCATGCTGCCCCAGGGTGGTGGCGTCATCGTCAACACTGCCTCAATAGCGGGTCTGGGCGCAGCGCCCAAGATGAGCATCTACAGCGCCAGCAAGCATGCGGTGATCGGCCTGACCAAATCGGCGGCGGTCGAATACGGCAAGAAGGGGATCCGGGTAAATGCCGTCTGCCCTGCCGTCATCGATACCGACATGTTCCGCCGTGCTGCGGAGCTGGACCCCAAGAAAGCAGCGTATGCAGCCGCTATGCATCCGGTAGGCCGCATTGGGCAAAGCAGTGAGATTGCGGCGGCAGTGCTGTATCTGTGTTCCGAGGGTGCTGCCTTCACAACTGGCGTCGCCTTACCGGTCGATGGCGGCGCAACGGCGATCTGAGAAAATTTCTTTCATGGCGATGTCGATTTCCGTTCTATGCAATCGACAAATAGGTGAAGACATTCTTTTACAGAACGAACAGCCTTAAGGAGTCTGCCATGAAAGATTTCAAGAAGTTCCTGCGGGAATTCAACGATGCCTGGGCAAAACCGGATATCGAGACCATCCTTGCCGGGGTCACCGATGACATACGCTTTCGTATGGCAAACAGTGAGACGCCTATCGAAGGCAAGGCGGCTTTTGCCGACTGGCTGAAGTCGATGGACAGCTGCGAAAGCCAGGCCCATATCACAATCGAACGGCTCATCGTGGACGGTGACTACGCAGCACTTACTGGCGACATCACCTTCAGCGGCAGGGACGCGGGTAAACACTACGTCTTCTGTGACATCTATACGCTTAGGGGTGATCGCATCAGTGAACTCACTGCTTACTGCCTGAGCGTTGACGAAAGTGCTGGAATGAGTTGATGCATCATTTGGCTCGTGCCGAGCCTTCCAGGCGTATTCCGTAGGCTTTAGCCAAAGTGTGACCGGCCTGCAAGCAGATCAGCTGTAGTGCACGCGTGCCCGGTCAAGCAGGTCACGTCTGAAGAAGGCATAGTACGCGCCGATGAGTCCGCCAATGAGCGCACCGCCGAGGTGAGCCGCGTAGTTGATGAGACTGTCGTTACCAAGCCGTCGCATATCGTAGATGTCCCAGCCGACGTACCAGAGCATGAGGAAGAAAGCGGGTATTCGGATGACCCTGAAATACAGGATGATCCAGAGCAAATGACGGATACGTGCGCCTGGCATCATCAATGCGAGCGCGACGAGGCATGCCATGACGACGCCGGACAGGCCGACTGTCGGCAAGGCGGTTTCGAGATGCATGACGGTGAAACTGTAGGCCAGGCTGGTGCCGATAGTCGCTACAGAAATAAAGACCGCAAAGGTAAGCGTGCCCATCAACAGTTCGACTGATGCCGCGAAGATATAGAAAAACAGGAGATTGCCGAGCAGATGCCCGAGATCACCATGCGAGAATGTCGCTGTGATCATGCGCGTCCAGTCGAGATCCTTGGGGTCGTACGCCAGCTTGTCTGTCAGCAGTTCCGGGATGGCGCGATCATAATACTCGTAACTGTCCCTCAGAACTGAAGCAATATATGCCTGGCCATCGATCGGAGAGACAAAGATATCCAGTGGCTCAGCCTGCGCCACCAGTTCTGCCATGGCGGCTTCTGGGTCACTGGCTTCACGGATCGGATTGAAGAAACTGAAACAGGGTCTCTGACGTTTATCGTGCGTGATCGTCTGCAGAATTGATATGGCATGGTCATCGAGTGCAGAGCTACAGAAGCTCTCTATGGATGCCCTGTACTGCCTTTCCGACTCCACCTGCTCCCAGAACACGACACCGCTGATGAGACAGATGAGCACTGTGATCAGTGGCAGCCCACGCTTTCGCGCGTCTATTCTGTAGGGCATTAGCATCAGCATCGGGACTCACCTCGTGGCCTGAAAAAGCAATCCTGATCATTCTGCGATCAGCAACGGCGCAAGCGTAAACGAGGTATACAGGCAGTAACAGAGCACACGATCTCTTTTGACAATTGATTACATTTTACTTTGCCGCCGACGGGGACAGGCTAGCCAGAAGTACCTGCAGACGTTCCACGCCGATCTCGTTCATCAGCGCAATGTTCCGCTCTGGTATCCCCTCCACGTCCGGGTGATCATCGATAGCCTTTTCGAGACTGTCCTCTCGCAGAATGTGCAGCATTTGCACGGGTGAACGGTTGGTGTAGTTCTCGGCATCTTCTGGCTGAGTACCGCCAAACTGATAGTCGGGATGAAAGCTGGCGATCTGATAGATGCCCTCCCTGTCAAGCAGCTGCAGCAGGCTGTCGGCCTCCGGCAGAAAATCATTATAGGTGCGGAAGTTGGACAGCACGTGGGGATGAATCAGCAACGTGGTTTCTATCGAAGCGTCTTCATCGAGCAGAATAAGCTCTTCCTTGAGCGCCTGGAGTAACGCCGCTTCGTTGGCCGCTTCAGTAATACTGAAACGGATTCGATTCTTCACCAGTTCACGTTTGGCAAACGGACAGAGATTGAGGCCGACCACCACAGTGGTGACCCAGTTTCGAACAGCATCGAGGATTGCATCATTATTGGGGGTGCTATCAATCATTCATAACTTACCTAGGTTCAAGATGTTTCCGCGTGTCGCCGCTCTGGATGATGACCAGTGTTGCACTGCGGCGGGCACTCGGCAAGCCGACGATGGAGCATTCAGTCAAGCGGCGAGCAGTTCGCATGCTTGCTGAATTGGGGGCGGACCGGCCGTTGGACGCACAAGGGTAGCTGCGTATGGAATTTATGCGGTGAACGCGTAATGATCCGATGCCAACACGGACGAGTATTGTCTGTGCTTATCACGTCTGTTCCCATTCGAGCCAAACATGTCAATAACTCCAAGATTCGCCATCAGCGCGACCTTCTTCGCCGTCGGCTGCAATGTCGCGTTGGTTTCGGTCATGCTGCCACTTATTCGTCTCAAGTTTGGTTTCTCCGAAGCAGAGTTTGGACGGTTTCTGCTCGCCTTTGGTTGTGGTGCGCTAGTTGCCTTACCGCTTGCGCGCTACCTACTGGCCCGATACGCCAGTGCCACCATCACTCGCTGCGCCGCGTTTCTCGCCTTCGTTGCCCTGGCGCTGCCGGCGCTGATGCCGGCTCCCGCCTTATTGGTCGTTACGGTCTTTCTGGCCGGCGTTCTCCTTGCCTCTACCGATATCGCCATGAATGCGAATGCGGTAGCCGTCGAGCGGCTACATGTGTCGACCGGCAAAGGCCCGATGCTGTCATCCTGTCATGGCTGGTACTCAGCTGGGGGGCTGGCCGGCTTGTTGATCGGTCCTGCGGGCGGATTGCTCGGCCTCGAGTGGATGGCGGTCGTCGCCTGCACAGCCGTGCTGCTGTTGTTTGCCGTGATCAACCGCGGTCTGCTCTATGAGCAGCCGGAATCGAGCCGCAAGGATGGGCAAGCGGCTGCGCGAGCGTTCTCTCCCGTTTTGGTCATTATCGGGCTGGCGGCCCTGGTTGCCTTTACTGCCGAAGGCGCCGTTATTGACTGGTCTGGTGTGTATCTCGACACGGTGATGGGTGTTGAGCCGGCGCTCTTCGGTGTGGGCTTTGCTGCCTTTTCCCTATCGATGGCGATACTGCGTTTCAGCGGCGACGCTCTTCGAGCCCGATTTGGCGACCGTAGAGTGATTGCGCTGAGCCTGATTGTGGGCGCGGTGGCCTACATGGTGATCGTCCACTCGCCCAACGTTGTGGTCACCACCCTCGGCTACGCCTTGCTCGGGCTGGGACTGGCCAATGTGGTGCCAGTCTACTTTCTCATGGCAGCGAATGTTCCGGGGCTGCCACACGGCAGCGGCCTTACGCTGGTAGTGGGTCTTGGCTATATCGGCCTGCTGACCTTTCCTCCCCTCATTGGATGGGTGGCAGAGGCCTTCAGCCTGAGAGCTGCTTTTACGGGGCTATCATTCATGCTGCTCGTGTCGCTGCTAGTGCTACTGGTGGTCTCACCTGTGCGCGGCCGTCCTCCTGTCCCAGTGAGTCAATAAGGATCACCGCTGTCACATCTTCAGGAAACTTTGGATCACAGGCCAGGAAGACCCGGCCTTGGCCGGGCTGTTCGCCAGCAGCCACCGGGCCTGGTGGTCAGGCTAGGCCACTATGCGAACAGGTACGCCCTTGTACGCCGGGGTCTTGGACTCCTGATCATGATATTCGAGCGGAACGAGGGGATTCGCCTCGGGATAGTAGGTGGCCACGCATCCATCCGGTAGGTCGTAAGCAGTGACCTTCATATCCGCTACCCGACGCTCCACGCCGTCGTCCACTGCGCTTTCGAGAGTCACCATCTGACCCTCACTCAAACCCGCGTCCGCCATTTCTTTCGGGTTTATCAGAACGATATAGCGTGAGCCTTCAAGTCCGCGCAGCCTGTCGGTGTAACCGTAGACCGTGGTGTTGAACTGGTCGTTGGAGCGCAGCGTGATCATGGTGTACTGGCCCTCCCCCGGTAGTTCACCAAGCGCTGTAAGCACCTTGGGCGCTGTGAACTCAGCCTTGCCTGATTCGGTTTGCCACTGCCGTTCCCGGGCCGGATTACCTCTATAGAAGCCGCCCGGTTCGAACATGCGGGCGTTGAAATCCTTGAAGTCGTCAGGATAGGTTTCTTCTATCAGATCCCGAACGAGGCTATAGTCGCCCAGCCACTCATCCCACTTGACCTTCGGGTTCGGCTTCAGCGTCGCCTTCGCCAGACCGGCCACAATGGCCATTTCCGACTTTACATGCTCGCCCGCCGGCTTTCGTTTGCCAACGGAGCCATAAATATTACTGAGGCTATCTTCCATACTGACAGCTTGTGGGCCCGTCGCCTGCATATCTTCCTCGGAGCGGACAAGGCACGGTAGCAGCCAGGTCTTCCTGCCGACCAGCAGATGCGAGCGGTTGAGCTTGGTAGCGATCTGGACATTGAGCGTGAGGTCCTTCCAGGCTGGATCAGCCTGACCCTGGTCAGG
The DNA here is from genome assembly GCA_002354735.1 of Gammaproteobacteria bacterium UBA2679. Lineage (GTDB taxonomy): Bacteria > Pseudomonadota > Gammaproteobacteria > Pseudomonadales > Oleiphilaceae > Allohahella. Next base: position 394,829 of record DEMD01000009.1, read on the forward strand.
AATCGCTCGGGCGAAATTGCCGCCCAGGCTCAGGAAGGCCTTGACCGAACCATCGAGGACGCCGCGAACCACCTCTACCGTAGTGCGGCCCTCGTCCCGAGGGGGCTCGAAGTCGAACATCTCGGCCAGCTTGTCGAGCGGGACCAGCTCCGGTTTCTCCGAGATACCTACGGTTCGCTGACCCTGTACGTTGGAGTGACCGCGTACCGGACTGATGCCGGCACCATAGCGACCAATATGGCCTTTCATCAGTAGCAGGTTCACATACATCGCCAGATTCACGAAGCCATGGACATGCTGGGTGAGCCCCATGCCGTAGATACCGATGGTCTTTTTCGCATTGGCATACATGCCAGCGATGATCTCCAGATCGGTCCGCTTCAAACCAGAAGCCTGCTCGATATCTGCCCAGCTCGTCTGCTGCATCGATTGCGCAAATGCCTCGAAGCCGGTCGTATGCTCTTCTATGAAGGCCTTGTCCAACACGCCACCATTTTCTTCTTCCTCAAGTTCCAGGACGCGCTTGCAGAGACCGGCCAGCACAGCGATATCGCCCCCGGGCTTCACCTGCAGATAATGCTCCGATATCTTGGTGCGAGAGCTTGTCAGCATCTGCATGGGGCTCTGCGGATTCGCGAAACCGATGAGTCCGCGCTCGCGAACCGGATTGAAGGTGACGATGTGACAGCCGCGTCTTGCCGCCGCCTGCAAGGTGTGCAGGAATCTTGGACTGTTACTGCCGGTGTTCTGACCGAAGAACATGATCATGTCGCACTCATTGAAGTCTTCGAGCTTGCAGGTGCCTACCGGAGAACCAATGACTTTCTTTAGACCCACCGAAGTGGTCTCGTGACACATGTTCGAGCTGTCGGGCAGATTGTTGTGACCGTAGAGCCTGGCGAACAAGGCCCAGAGGTAAGATGTTTCCAGCGCAGCTCGCCCTGAGGTATAGAACACGACTGATTTCGGATCGAGTTGCTTCAGTTCTGCAGCAATGCCCTCGAATGCCTCCTCCCAGGTCGTCTCGATATAGTGATCGCTATCAGCGTCGTAACGCATCGGGTGCGTAAGCCGGCCGGCCATTTCGAGGTCGTGGGCGCTCCAGCTCTTGAGCGCTTCGACACTATGTTCGGCAAAAAAATCTGGAGTGCAGCGATGGCTGGTGAGATCCCATGCTGTAGCCTTCGCGCCATTCTCACAGAACTCGAAGGTGTGTGGCTTGTCTGGCTTGGCCCAGGCGCAGGAGGTGCACATGTGGCCACCCGGCTTGTTCTGGCGCCAGAGGGTCTGCATGATGCCAGGGTCTGGACGGGACCGGGCGATGATTTTGGCTAGGCTCTTGACCGAACCCCAGCCACCGGTTGGGTGGTCGTAGTATGGGAGATCTTCGTCTTGTGTCTTGCTCTTGTCGCTCATGCTGTAGGCATCCTTATCAAGCGGGAGGTGACCAGGCTGACTGCTAAGCGAGCTGATCCATCTAGACTTGTTGAAGATCTTACGAGCGGGTTTTCATTTCATATTGGCGCCAGACGAAAAAGCTCAGGTCTCCTGCGCATACTTCTGCAGTACCAGTTGCAGCGTCTGGCTGTTAAGCGGCTTGACCATATGCTCCCGGAAGCCTGCGGCATAGGCCTTGGCGACATCCTCCTTGTTGCCCCAGCCAGACTGGGAAAGGAAAACGGTATGTTCTGCCTCAGGTAAGGCAGACAATATTCGACATAATTCATAACCGTTGAGATCCGGCATGCCGATATCCAGCAGCGCAAAATGGGGTTTGAAGCGCTTGAACAGCTCAATGGAATCACGCGGTCTCGTAACACTCTTGGTGTCGTAGCCTGCAGCATTCAGGAGTATTTCATACATGGCGGCGATGTCTTCATTGTCATCGACGACAAGTATTCTGTTGCGGTTAGTCGCGACTTTGACCAGCTCAACCGGCCCGCTGTATTCTGCGTTCTGATCCAGTTGCGACTGCGGCAACAGCACTTCAAACTCGGCACCCTGCCCTATACCAGCGCTGCGGGCAATAATTCGGCCGCCATGCAGCTCAACCAGCTTCTGGACCAGAGTGAGCCCGATACCAAGCCCGCCCTTGACCCGACTGGAATGCGTGTCCATCTGAGTAAACATGGTAAAGATGAGCCCGGTGCTTTCCGGCGCCAGACCTACACCATTGTCAATGATCTTGACCGATACCGTGTCACCGGCGGCCTGTGCGCGAATCTGAATGCGGCCACCGGCATCGGTATACTTCGCCGCATTGTTAATAATGTTACCGAATACCTGCCCCAGGCGCGTATTGTCACCAGTCACGAAAAGCACGCTGTCCGGCATTTTCATTTCAATGGTGTGCTGCTTTTCCTTCAGCAGGCTTTCGCAGGTTTCCAGCGCGTCGCGAATCACGTCCTGAATGGCGAGCGTGCGCAGGTCCAGTCGGATCTTCCCTTGGGTGACCCTTGAAACCTCCATGAGATCGTCGATCATTCTCGTCATGCTATCGACCTGACGGGTCATGGTCTGGATTACTCGCTCACGTACGGCCTCGGTACCTTCGCGCTCGAGTATGGCTATGCCCGTGCTGATGGGCGTAAGCGGATTGCGTAGCTCATGCGCCAGGGTGGCGAGAAACTCGTTCTTGTGGCGATCCTGCTTCTCGAGATTGGTCAGGTTTCGGTGCATCCGCTCCTGGGTTTCAAGCGCATAGGCCATGAAGACACGATTGAAGCGTTCCGCCATGCCAACATCGTTCTGGTCCCACTTCTTGCTTTTTCCGCTGATTTCCCGGATGTGAACCTTGAACGACGTCCTGGGCATCAGTCGCTCCCGTTTCGAACTGGACACCGCTTTCTCGTCTGGCACGCCCGCCCATCTCTGGATCAGCTTCTCCTCTTTGCGAAACCAGACGGTATAGTAATTCTGCTTCTCCGCCAGTGGCATGAAAAGCGCGCCCTTGATGCCATTGAGACGATCAGGCGCATCAAAGTCAGCACTGATATCAGAGGACACATACGGTTTCTGCTGTGAATCACTAAAGCGCGCACAGACTTCCTGGATTACTTCGAGATCGGGCGTGGCACCGATCGCCACAACCTGGATCTCGGAAAAGAAGACGAAGCCGTCAGCCTCCATTATCTGCAGCACTTCGCTCTCATGCTGCTTGAAGATATCGATGATCGAGAGTTCGCTCGACACCATCGACAGCATTCGACTGATAGCCTGATCGGCCTTGTCCTTTTTGCGAAAATACAGCTCCTCCTCCTTGGCGTAGAGGTGCCAGCTGAATAACTGGGAGATCATTTCGCATTCGAGCCGGACGTTCTGCGGTATGTAAGTCGCCTCTCTGCTATGACAGGAGATGATGCCCCAGAGATTGCCGTGAGTGACAAGCGACATTGACATCGAAGCCTTCAAGCCCTGGTTTCGTATGTACTGACGATGTATCGGGGAAAGTGTTCTGAGAATCGAGTGAGTCAGATCCAGCGGTTTGCGGCCACTGTCGACAACGGTGGGCAGCAGCCTTGAAGGCTCGAGATCTACATTGGGTGTGAGCCGGACCCAATTCTTCTTGTACAGCTCCCTGGCCTGCGGTGGGATGTCCGAGGCCGGATAATAAACATCGAGATAGGACTCCATGTCCGGCTCTTTGGCTTCGGCTATCACTCGACCAGAGGCATCGTCGTTAAAGCGGTAGAGGAGTATGCGATCCATGTTGGTCACGTACTTGATCGTATCGACGATCTCCTGAGCCATGATTTCGAGGCTGTCGAACTTCTTGAATTTCGGTGCGACCCCAAGCGCATACAGCTTGATGAAATGCTTTGCCGAATAGGAGTCGCGGAAATCGGCGGCCGGCTCGAGTTCGATGACGAAACGGTCGTCACTGTCGTAAACCACGGCGTAGTAGTCAGTGCTCTGGTCAGGGGAAATGACCGATCGCTTGAACTTGACCTCTACCGGCAGCCTGGTCTCCTTCTGCTTGGCTCGATGGTAGGTTTCCTTGAGGAAATCAAACACTGCCTCTGCACTATCCAGCAACTCAAAGAAGTTGCTGCCGATGAGGTTATCACTGCTTATCAGTAGATCGCTGACGTTCTCGCTGACGATCTTGATCTTGCCTTCGGCCCGATCGAGCGCGAATAGATAACCGTAGCCCTGAATGGACTCGGGAATATGGATCGGCTCATCTTCACAGCGTTCAAAATCAAGATCATCAACATTCAGGGTCATGCGTCACCACTACTACCAGATCGTTCGAGCGGATGCTCTTTTCTCATGTCTCTTGCTCAAGTACAACTATAATGCCCTCATCGGCGGCTACCGAGCCCTCGCAGACCTTGGGATAGACTTCGGCAAGCCCGCCGAGTCCATCTATAGTCGCAAGTTTCATCCACTTCCAGCTCTTCTCCGCGCTATCTCGCAGAAAGGCCGACGAGCGCGCCGCAAAGCCATCCGCGCCCCAGTCCTTGATTCGTTTCTGGACATGGCTCGGTGCGAAGAAGCGCTGACTGCGTGACTTGATGATGCCTTGGCCCGGGACCGCTTCGTCCCAATGGGTTAGGCCTACACTGATGCATTGCTTCATATTATCAGCAAGATGCGTATGTAGCTGACCCAGTACCTTGCCACTGCCAGACATGTCGACGATGACTGTGGGTACGCGGGCATCGATGACAGCGAGTTCGTCATACGTATGCGAGTGTGCATACAGGCCAAGACTTTCGACAAAATTCATATTCCGGGGTGATGTCACAGCGATAACATCCGGGGCCGATTCGTCACTGGCCAGGGCGTAAGCGAGCCCTATGCTCGTCTTGCTCGAGGCACTCAGGATCACGATCTGCTCAGCCCCGAACCAGTCCTGTTCCTGGAGCATGTCCCAGAGGCAGTAAGATGTGATGTGCAGGGGCCAGAGCAGCATGCGCTGGTCGTCGAAGCTGCTCGTGTAGCCTGGTTCGTTATTGACTCGGCTGTAACTGTTATAGGCTGGGGGTAGCTTGGCGCGGTGCGGCGAACCGTCGATGAGCCGGGTGTCACCTACGCGCACAGGTGTCATCCGCAGTGTGCTTGCCGGCGGAAAGTAGCCGAAAAGGCGGTCGCCAACTGGCACCGCCTCGTTGCGGGAAGCCACCACATCGGCAAATCCCCACACCGGGATGACGCCCCAGCCAGACGCATCCTCACCGGCTTCAGCGGGTACAGGCGGAAAGAACTGCCAGTACCCGAGCTGATCGCCCGCTACCGCATAGGTCACATTATTTGCGGTGAAGGCAAAACGATCGATGGCAACGACAACGTCGCCATCCTGCAGTGACTCTATTTCAGCCGCAGTATCAGTCGCGACTATGCGGCTGCTGGTAAACCGCCCCTTGTTGATCTGGAATTGTGCCATGCGAGACCTCTCCTTTTGTTTGTCGGATAGCTTGGGTGGTCACCATACACTGGTGTAGGGTGGACTTGTCCAGCAGCGCGAATCTGTTTCAGGGCTTTCGGCATCACCGGTGAAGACAAACCGGACAGAGTCGCAGTCTGCTCAATATGTGCTTAACTTGATTGGAATAATTCATTAATTTGCCCGCCTATGGGCCATGTTTTTAGAACGATAGTAGTCGAGCAGTCACTATATGGCAGATTTCAAAAAGCTCATTCCCGGCGCGCTCTACGTCGGCAAGCCTCTGCCTTGGCCGGTATATGACGAACAAGGTGGCTTCCTGCTGAGTCAGGGCCATGTCATCCAGAGCGAGTATCAGCTTGAGTTGTTGTACAAGCGGGGCATGTTTCAGAAAACCCTGCAGTCGGCCCGGGCCCACAACTCGGAAGAGCGTCAGGAAGGCCGCAGGGTCAGCCCCTTTGCAGAGTACGCCCCCCTGCTGGAAGACCTTGAAGCTGGCCTGCACTCAGTGCTGGTAAAGGATCCTCGGGCCAGTCAGAAGATTCTGATTCTCGCCAAGCGCATCGCCGACATGTGCGCCAGCGATCCAGACGCCTGCATAGCACTTGTTCACATCTATTCGGTCGAGCCCACCGCCTATGAGCAGGTCCTGTTCTACGCAATTCTCTGCTGCATCATTGGCCAGCGCCTGAACTTTATCGAAAAGCGCACGATTCTTCTGGCTGCAGCAGCCCTGTCCGCAAATATTGCGCTGCTGCCCCATCAGGACAAGCTGAACAATTCGAAGCTGGCCTTGACCGAAGCCCAACGGGCCATCATCAACAAGCATCCACTTCTGAGCGTGGCTGCGCTTCAGGCTGCCGGGGTCGAACAGCCCCGCTACCTCCGCATCATCGAGCAGCACCACGAGGTGTTTAACGGCACGGGCTATCCAAATGGGCTAAATGGCGACGAAATTCTGCCCGAAGCCAAGGCGCTCGCGTTGGCGGAGCGTTATACCGCGATGGTAACAAGGCGGGCATACCGCGACCGTTACTGCTGCGACCAGGCCAGACTCGAAATACTTCAGGCCTACGCCGAAGATCCTGATCAGTCGGTATATAACGCCCTGTTCGATGGCTTGGGTGATTTTCCACCGGGCAGTCTGGTTACGATTCAAACAGGTGAAACAGCGGTTATCACACGACAACGCAAGGGTGCGCCACCCTTTATGCAGGCCGTGGTCAGTGCCAAGGGCAATGCCTATATGGGCGGTCTGAAACGTGACAGTCTGGAGGCGGAGTTCACCATAGTCGGCGTGGTGGTACCCAAGGTTTTACCGACACTGAACCTTGATGAGCTCTGGAGCTACAACCAGGCCTAATCGAAATTCACCTGGGGCAGGCATTCGAAACCAGGTTTGGCAAAATAGTAGCCCTGCATGAGATCGATACCGAGCGACTGCAGCACCTCCATTTCGGCTCTGGTTTCAATACCTTCCGCCAGCGGTGTAATTCCAAGATCGAGGCACAGGTTGACGCAGTGCCTGATAATTTTCTGTCTCACGGTATCGCGGTCGATATTCCGTACCAGCGCCATATCGAACTTGATGACATCGGTCTGATAGTCAGCCAGCAGATTCAGTCCTGAATGCCCCGAACCGAAATCGTCGGTCGCCGTCTTGAAGCCCATTTCACGATAGGATTCGACAATCCGTTTTACGTGACTGGCTGAGGTCAGTTTTTCCGATTCGGTGAATTCGAACAGGATCCGTTCTATCGGAAAGCCACAGACCCTGGCCGTCTCGAGCGTCGTCCGGATGCATAGCTCAGGCTTATAGACCGCGTTGGGGAAGAAATTGATGCTGAGTACCGAGGGCATCTTGAGCTTCGCTGCCAAAGTAATGGCCTTGACTCGGCAGACCTGGTCGAAGCGGTAGCGGTTGCCCTCGTGGACCTGCTGAATCACCGACCAGGCAGATTCGTTGTTCGTGCCGCGACACAGCGCTTCGTACCCGTAAATGCTTTTGCTGGCCAGCGCCACGATCGGCTGGAAAGCCATGGTAAATTCAAAGCCGAGATCGACGCTTTCGATACACTGCTTGCAGGAGAGCGCCTGGAAGTCGATCGGTTTATTCATGTGAAGTCAGAAGTCTGTCCAATATTCGACACGCGCGCGGAGAATTCGCGGACGCTGTGGGTATTGCCAATGGGTTAGGGAAAGCGTAGTGCGTAAGTTGATCAATCGCAAACTTGCAGCCTATCGGCAAGAGCCCACTTGCGTGTAAACTCTCAGCTTTTCACGAATCAGCTCCAGGACACCGGTATGGGCAGAGCCTACCAGAACCGCAAAGAATCCATGGCCAAAACGGCCGATGCAAAAACCAAGGTCTACAGCAAGTACGCACGCGCCATTTATGTCACGGCAAAAACGGGTAGCCCTGACCCGGATGCCAACCTGACACTGCGCAGCATCATCGACCGTGCGAAGAAGGATCAGGTGCCCGCGCACGTGATCGACAAGGCTATCGACAAGGCCAAGGGTGTGGGTGGCGAAGACTACGCCGTAGCACGCTATGAAGGTTACGGCCCGGGCCAGACCATGGTCATCGTCGACTGCCTTACAGACAACCCCAACCGGACTTTCGGTGACGTTCGCCTGGCATTCACCAAGACCAAGTGCAAGATCGGCACGCCTGGCAGTGTAAGCCACATGTTCGACCATTGCGCGGTACTCGCCTTTGCCGGTGAAGATGAAGACGCCGTACTAGAAGCCCTCATGATGGCCGATGTCGAAGTCACCGACATCGAGAGTGAAAACGGCAAGATCACCGTGTTCACGCCGCACACTGATTACAACAACGCCAAACAGGCGCTGGCGGAAGCTTTCGGAGCGATTGACTACGAAGCCGACGATATCCATTTCCTGCCGCAGACACTCACGCCAGTGACCGGCGAGGACGTGGCAATGTTCGAGAAGTTTCTCGACATGCTCAACGAGCTGGATGACGTGCAGAACGTGTATCACAATGCGGAATTGCCTGAATCCAATTAGCCACCCTGGGGGTTCAGGCCACCTGTGACTGAACCCCATGCACCCTCCAGAATAGCCAGTCTCGATGTGCTGAGGGGCCTTGCGCTGCTCGGCCTGCCGACGATGAATATCATCGTTTTCGCCATGCCTGCAGCCGCTTACGTGAACCCGTGGGCCTGGGGAGAGGCTCACGATATGAACGAGCTGCTGTTCGGCTTCTTCTACCTCTTCGCTGACCAGAAGTTCATGGGCCTGTTCACGCTGCTGTTCGGTGCCAGCCTGCTGCTGCTCGCGGAAAAGTCGGAATCCCGCGGATGTAGTCCGGCCGCTATCCACTATCGTCGAAGCTTCTGGCTGCTGATCATCGGGCTTGCCCACACCTGGTACCTCTGGGAGGGCGATGTACTGCAGATCTACGCCATGATGGCGCTGCTCCTGTATCCGTTCAGGCATCTCAACGCATTGAGCCTCATGGCAATTGCCGCCTGTGCCATCAATCTTTCGCTGTATCTCAGCTACTTTACTGATATCAGCGAGGCCAGCATTGGTACAGAAGGACGCCAGGATCTGCAGGCCTGGTTTCAGCCTGACATGTCGCAGATTGCGGAACAGCGAGCCACCTATCTGGGTAGCTATGAAGACACCGTTGCTGCTGCGCGGGGTACACTGGCCCCTGATGTCAGTAGTAGCGAGCACAATGCAGACCTCATATGGGCAACCCTGGGTCTGGCCTTGCTGGTAAGGGTTTTTGGAATGATGTGCCTGGGAATGGCGCTGTACAAACTGGGGGTCCTGCAGGGCTGGCGAAGCACCCGGGACTACAGGTGGATTGCTGGCATTGGTCTCGCTGCCGGTTTGGCCATAACAGCGTTCGGACTGTGGTGGAACTATGCCCAGCGGTGGAGCATGGATGCCTGGTACGCCTTCGGCACGATTCCGCAGAGCCTGGGCGCGGTGCTCATGACGGTGGCCTACGCCGCACTGATCATATTGGCGCTGCGATACCTGATGGCATCAGCTGTGACCAAGGCCCTGGCCGCCGTAGGTCGCATGGCGCTGACGAATTATCTGATGCAGTCGCTAATCTGTGCTCTCATTTTCTACGGCTATGGCCTGGGGCTCTATGGCTCACTCTCACGGCTCGAGCTGCTGCCGATCATCGCGGGGCTCTGGTGCGTTCAGATCCTGTTCTCGATTATCTGGCTCAGGTATTTTATGCAGGGTCCGGTTGAGTGGCTGTGGCGAACACTGACCTACTTCAGGCTGCAACCATTGCTCAGACACCCGCACTCGTGAATCTCCAGGAGAACAGATATGCGCTCGATATTCCACCTTGCCTATAACGTCACCAGTCTCGACGAGTCCAGGGCGTTCTATGGCGAGCTTCTGGGTTGTAAGGAGGGTCGGAGCACCGAGACCTGGGTCGACTTCGACTTCTTCGGCCATCAGATTTCATTGCATCTCGGCGAGCCGTTCCGCACTGCCGACACCGGACGCGTGGGCGAACATATGGTGCCAATGCCCCACCTCGGGCTGGTGCTTGAAAAGCAGGATTGGACAGCGCTCGCTGAACGGCTTCGATCGCGAGGGATGAAGTTCGTTCTTGAGCCAACGACCCGGTTTGAAGGCCTGCCTGGCGAGCAGAGCACGATGTTCTTCCGTGACCCCTCGGGCAACCCGATCGAAATCAAGGCCTATGCCAGGGGCGATGAAGTCTTCAAATCCTGATGATCGAACCAGGGCGCCGGGTATGTCAGTGGCGACCTGGCCGAGGCCCGCGCGCGATTAGAGCGGCTGGACGCCATCATCCATGGACACAGACTTTGCGCCGGAGCGATCAATGATCTTTATGATCGTCGTCTGCACGGCCACGTCCTCACGGATATTGGTCTGAGTACTGAAGGTTTCGGTCATCATTTCCGCATCTTCCTCGGCGGTGAAACCTACGACGACCTTGGTCGCCAGAGAATCGCTCGGGCCGTGATAGGTGATACTGATGAGCGGATAACCCTGAAACCCCTTCCTGACCTGCTTTGCTATTCTCTTGTGCGATTTCTCGAGATTCATTTGCCCGCGCTCGCTGATTGGCCGGCCATTATAGCGATAACTGTGGCTGGCAGGTCGCGCATGTCGTTGATCACCGCAGTGACCCCGAGCTCACGAAGTACTGCATCATGCCCCGGCGGTATGTGGCTGGCGCCCGTAAAGCCGATCACTCGCATACCGGCTCTGCGCGCAGCGAGTACACCAGTCGGACTGTCTTCAACGACGAGACAGTGCCCTGGCGGCACGCCCATGGTTTCAGCAGCGAGCAGGTAAACGTCAGGTGCAGGTTTCGGGTTCGGCACCATGTCCGAGCTGAACAGATTGCCGGCCACACGCTCAGTCAGGCCGGCTCGATCGATTGAGGACGCCAGATTATGGCGGCGACTGTTCGAGGCCACAGCCAGCGGGAGATCAATCGTCATCAGCGCATCCCTCGCCCCTGGAATGGCCTGAACATCGGTGGCCAGCAAGGCCTCGGTCCGCTCCCTCAGTTTGCTGTCGAAATCCGCCGGCACCTCCAGATCGAAGCGCTTCTCGATGAGCGTGATGATATCGGGCACCATAAGACCGAAGGTGCCCTCCAGCGCTGCATCGAGTTCATCGCGCCGGACATAGACGCTCAAGGCGTCCACCAGAATACGATGAGTAAGGATTTCACTGTCGACGATGACGCCGTCACAGTCGCTGATGAGGAGCTCAATGGTTGGCATGTGATGTCCTGGTAAAGAGGCATATAGAGAGAGGCATGGCCTGCTGCAATGGGTATACGGCAGACTTTACAGCTTCGCGTATTGTAAACGTAGTGCCATTGGCGCTTTTCCCGACTGCAGCACCGTCGGTCCTGCATCGTCGATTGATTTAGCCGCTGGTTTGCAGCACACTTATTGACGCTTCTCTGCTCGGCGAGACCAGCCAGAACTGCTGACCAGAACCCCTGGCCAAAACTGCTGGTAGGGAACGACCCCGAATGTCGCTCAAGACAGCCTCCAAAGAACAACATAGCAGTTTGCAGCCATGAACCAGATTCACAACGTCAACGTTGAAAGCCAGACGGTGCTTATCACACCAGAACAACTTAAATCCGAATTGCCGCTGAGTGAAAAGGCTGCGGAGACCGTCTATACAGGTCGCCGTACTATCCAGAATATTCTGGATGGCGAGGACCCACGCCTTTTCGTCGTAATCGGCCCCTGCTCCATCCATGATCTCGAGGCCGCCCGCGACTATGCCAGACGCCTTAAAGGTCTGGCCGAAAAAGTCGACCAAACACTGGTTCTGGTCATGCGGGTCTATTTTGAGAAGCCACGAACAACAGTGGGTTGGAAAGGCCTGATCAACGACCCTCACATGAACGACTCGTTCGAAATCGAAGAGGGTCTGCGTCTGGGTCGCGGTCTGCTGCTGGAGCTCTGCGAAATGGGTCTGCCGACTGCGACAGAAGCACTCGATCCGATTTCACCGCAGTACCTGCAGGATACCATTGCCTGGTCAGCGATCGGTGCGCGGACTACTGAGTCGCAGACCCACCGGGAAATGAGCAGTGGCCTTTCGATGCCTATCGGATTCAAGAATGGCACGGATGGCAGCCTGACCGTGGCGGTCAACGCCATGAAATCAGTCGCGCATCCCCACGCATTCCTGGGCATCGACAACGAAGGGAATGTTGCCATCATCAAGACCAAGGGCAACCGCTACGGTCACGTGGTGCTTCGAGGCGGCGGCGGACAACCGAACTATGATTCTGTGTCCGTAAAGCTGTGCGAGAAGGAGCTGGAGAATGCCAAGCTGCGCAAGGCGATCATGATCGATTGCAGCCATGCCAACTCAAGCAAGGACCCTGGCATACAGCCACTGGTGCTGCAGGATATCAGCCGTCAGATTGCCGAAGGCAACGAGTCCATCATCGGCGTGATGGTTGAAAGTCACATCAACTGGGGCAACCAGCCTATCCCTGCAAACCTGGCTGACCTGAAGTACGGTGTGTCAGTGACTGATGCCTGTATCGATTGGGAAACCACCGAGAAGGCGATCCTGGAGATGGATCAGAAGCTGCAGCCGATCATGAAGCAGCGTCGAGAGCGTCTGTCTGCCAGGCCAGCTGGTCACGGAGCCTGACCACCGTCCCCACGATGATGATCGTGGGGCCTGGTATTTCCTCGGCGGCCACCAGGGCCGCCAACTCGGCGATGGTGCTCGTCAGTACGCGCTGCTCCGGTAGTGTCCCCTTCGACACGATAGCCGCAGGCATATCGGCCGCCATGCCATGTGCGACCAGCTCCCTTGCGATCAGCGGCAGCGCCGCAAGCCCCATATAGAAAACCAGCGTCTGCCGCGGCCTCACCAGCTCGAACCACGGCAGATCGCTGGTGTTGTTTTTCAGGTGTGCGGTGATAAAGCGCACCGACTGGGAATGGTCCCGGTGGGTAAGCGGGATACCCGAGTAAGCTGCGCAGCCTGAGGCCGCAGTGATACCAGGCACGACCTGAAAGGGCACGCCCTTCGATGCCAGCAGATCGATTTCCTCACCGCCCCGACCAAAAATGAATGGGTCCCCACCCTTCAGACGCAGTACCCGTTTGCCCTCGAGCGCCAGACGCGCCAGCATCTCATTGATTTCTTCCTGCGGCACCGTATGCTGCGAACGCGCCTTGCCGACATCGATGCGTTCGGCATCGCGCCTGACCAGATCGAGGATCTGTGGCGATACCAGGCGGTCGTAGAGCACGACGTCAGCCTGCCTCATCAACCGCAGGGCCCTGAAGGTCAACAGATCCGGATCGCCGGGGCCGGCGCCCACAAGATAGACTTCACCGCCACTGTCGATATCATCGGCTGCGTCGAGCACTTCGAGCATGCGTGCTCGAGCCTTGTCCTCTGCGCCACTGTAGACCAGGTCTGGCACCTGGCCTTCAAGTACTGACTCCCAATAACGGCGGCGCTGATTGATATTCGTCAGCTTCGCTTTCACGCGCTCTCTTAGCGAACTGGCCAACTGCGCGAGATGTCCCAGTCTCGCAGGCAGGAACGCTTCGAGACGATTCCTGATGAGACGTGTGAGGACCGGGGCCTCTCCACCGCTCGAGACAGCGATGAGCAAGGGAGAGCGATCGACGATGGATGGGAAAATGGCCGAACTCAGCAGACGGTTTTCTGCGACATTGACGAAGACACCAATGGCATGAGCCTCAGCCGCGACGGCTTCATCAGTGGCCGTATCACCAGTAGCAGAGACGACGAGCATGACGTTCTCGAGCGCGGTAGCAAGTGAACCGCTGCTGGATGTCTTTACGAACTGCTCAGCGCTCATTCTCCGGATATCAGCACCGGCCTTTATCAGCAACTCGCACTTTCGCTCAGCCTGGACTGTCTCACCTACTACAAGACAGCTGGCCCCTTCGAGGCGTAGAGCAAGCGGCAACAGGGGCCAGTCGGCAGTCTGGCTCATGTCAGGCAAGAGACCCGATGTGGGTGCGCTCACCAAACCATGGCCGCAGTACTTCAGGAATACGAATGCTGCCGTCAGCCTCTTGATAATTTTCCATCACAGCGATCAGGGTGCGGCCAACGGCGAGCCCTGAGCCATTGAGGGTATGCACGAGCTCCGGCTTTGCACCGGCCTGCGCACGCCATCGCGCCTGCATCCGCCGCGCCTGAAAGTCACGCGTATTACTGACCGAAGAAATCTCGCGATAAGCATTCTGCCCAGGAAGCCAGACTTCGAGATCGTAAGTCTTGGCCGCTGAAAAGCCGATATCTCCGCCGCATAGCAGCACCTTGCGGTACGGCAGCGCCAGCGCTCGGAGTATCGCTTCAGCGTGACCGGTCATGGCTTCGAGCGCGGCATCGCTGTCTTCAGGTTTGGTGATCTGAACCAGCTCGACCTTTTCGAACTGATGCTGGCGAATCATGCCACTGACGTCACGGCCGTAGGCACCGGCTTCACTGCGGAAGCAGTTCGAGTGTGCAACGAACTTCAGTGGCAGCGCGTCGGCGTCGACGATCTGCTGGCTGACCAGGTTGGTGAGTGGCACTTCTGCAGTGGGAATCAGATAGAAGTCACGGTCGCCGGGAATCCGGAAGAGGTCATCGGCGAACTTTGGCAGCTGGCCGGTTCCCATCAAGGCGGCTTCATGAACCAGCAGGGGCACGATGACTTCCTGATAGCCATGCTTATCAACCTGAGTGTTGAGCATGAACTGAGCGAGTGCACGATGAAGCCGGGCAATATCAGCACGAAGCACGACGAAACGGCTGCCAGACAGTGCTGCGGCAGCGGCAAAGTCCATCTGCCCATTCAGTGCAGCGTTTTCGCCGGCAAGCACATGGTGCTCCCTGGGCTCGAAGTCGAACTGCGGCAGCTCGCCCCAGCGCAGAACCTCCTGGTTGTCAGATTCGTCCCTGCCTTCGGGCACGGAGTCATCAGGCAGGTTCGGAATGCCTGCGAGCATGGCATCGAGCTCTTCCTGAAGCACTGTCAGCGCTTTTTTCTTCTCGTCCAGACGTTCGCCCAAACCGGCTACTGCAGTCATGATGGCTGAGGTATCTTCCCCTTTCGCCTTGGCCTGGCCGATCTGCTTTGAAGTGGCGTTACGCTCGCTCTGTAATTGCTCCGTGTCGACCTGCAGTGTCTTGCGTTCGGCCTCAAGGGCCTGGAATCGATCTACGTCGAGCTTGAAGTTTTTTTTGGCCAGTGCGCCTGCGACGCTGTCGATGTCCTGCCGCAGCAGTTTTGGGTCAAGCATGTGGGAGAAATCCGTTATCCGAACAATGAAAAGAATAAGTAATCAGGTGAATGATATCGCATCAAGCCTGCGTGAACGATTGTACCAGCAGCCTGGTGAACATATAGCCACCAGCAAAGGCGAGACAGCCAAAGACGAGACTGCCGCCAGCATAAAACAATGCGATTGCGACGCGCCCAGCTTCCAGAAGATTCACCACCTCCATGGAGAAGGTGGAAAAAGTCGTGAACGCGCCTAAAAAGCCGATCATGACGAACGCTCGGAACTGCTCCGGATTCAACCAGATGCCTGATGGACTCGTCGAAACCGAGGCTGGACTCATCGACGCACCGGTACGCGCGGTAGTCCAGGCCAAGAGGACTGCCAGACACACACCCATCAGTGCCGAGCCGAGAACGTTGATGGTAAAGGTTGGTAGCGGCCAGTTGGGACCGAACCTTCCGATGATGTAACTACCGCCCGCGTATCTGGCTACGGCACCAAGGGCGCCACCGGTTGCGACAGCCAGCAGCAGCGAGAAATTCACCTAGAAATCCTTGATCACGTCGACGCCGTCAGGCACTTCAAACTTGAACACACTGCCCTCAATTGCAGGGTTGACCTTCACCGAACGCAGCTCCAGCACGGTGAACTGTCCCAGTCCGTCCTGGATAAGCAAGGCAACTGGCCTGCCCTCCAGAAAACTGATCCGTAAGGTCTCAAACAGCGACTCCTTCGCCTTCGGCTTGAGCTCGAACATACGGAATTCATCAGGATCCTTGTCACCAGTTACGACGAGGCTGACCGTATAATGCTCATCAATGGCTGCCACCTCGCCACTGAACAGGAGGGCTGGGGTCGTCTGAATTTCGCCAGACATCCTCTGCACGGTGACCTGCTCCAGATCCGGGTCGTAGAGCCAGATAAAATCGCCATCGGTGACAAGCGTCTGGGCAGACGGGGGATCCGTCTTCCAGTAAAAATGCCCAGGCCGTCTTGCCTTGAAACTGCCTTCGACACTCTGCATGGCATTGCCGTTTTGCGAAAATACGCGCTGAGTGAATTCAGCGCTTAGCGTGTCGAGTGGCTTGAGCAGTTGCACCAGCTCCTTCAGAGCCTCCCCTGGGGCGGCTTCGAATTGCAGATCGGCTTCCGGTGATCCCTTCTGCAACTGTCTCACCGCCTCCGGCACGCCAGCCTCATCAGCCGCCGTAGCCAGCAATGGCAAGGCCAGCAGACCAAGCAGCAGCACCCGACCAGTTCGCAAGATTCTATTCATTGTCATTGCAGGTCCCTGTTTGTATGAAAGCTGATAATCGACAGCAACTATTCCCGTGATGGTGGGGACAGGACCTCTCGTGCACCATTGTGACCGGCCGCACTAATGACACCGGCGGCTTCCATGGCATCGACAAGATTCGCTGCCCTGTTGTAGCCTACTTTAAGCCTTCTTTGCACAGAAGATATAGACGCTTTCCGTGAGTCGATGACGAAGGCCACGGCTTCGTCGTACAGCGCATCCTGTTCGCCATCGCCGTTATCACCGCCACCACTGCTGCCATCGATGCTCTGCACGAAATCACTGTCCGAGGTCCCGTCGAGGATCTCGTCTAGATAGTCCGGTTCGCCACGGCGCTTCCATTCAGCAACCACACGATGCACCTCGTCGTCGTCGACAAAGGCTCCGTGCACGCGAACCGGCAGCGAGGTACCCGGCGGCATGTACAGCATATCACCGTGACCGAGGAGCTGTTCGGCGCCGCCCTGATCGAGGATGGTTCTTGAGTCGATCTTGGATGAGACCTGGAAGGCCATCCGGGTTGGAACGTTGGCCTTTATGAGGCCCGTTATGACATCGACCGAAGGACGCTGTGTGGCAAGGATCAGGTGTATGCCCGCTGCCCGCGCCTTCTGCGCGATTCGGGCAATAAGTTCCTCCACCTTCTTGCCGACGATCATCATCATGTCGGCAAATTCGTCGATCACTACCACGATATGAGGCACAGGCCCCAATGCGGGTGGCTCATGCACC
This sequence comes from Gammaproteobacteria bacterium UBA2679, assembly GCA_002354735.1. Classification (GTDB taxonomy): domain Bacteria; phylum Pseudomonadota; class Gammaproteobacteria; order Pseudomonadales; family Oleiphilaceae; genus Allohahella. The sequence continues at coordinate 412,029 of DEMD01000009.1, forward strand.
AGCGCCGAATCTGACGGATTCCAAAGCGGATCCGGTATGCCCTCACCTGCCGCGAGCGCATCCTTCACCTTGCGGTTGAAGCCTGCCAGGTTTCGTACACCAAGTGCCGACATCAGGCGATAGCGCCGCTCCATCTCGCCGACACACCAGCGCAAGGCGTTGGCAGCTTCCTTCATATCCACCACGACCGGCGTCAGCAAGTGCGGAATGCCGTCGTAGATCGACAATTCCAGCATCTTGGGGTCGATCATGATGAGACGCAGTTCTTCAGGCGTCGACTTGAACAGCATGCTTAGAATCATGGCATTGACGCCAACCGACTTACCCGAACCGGTCGTACCGGCTACCAGCAGGTGCGGCATCTTCGCGAGATCCGCGACCACTGGGTTGCCGGCAATATCGTTGCCGAGACCGAGCGCCAGCGGCGACCGCATATTTTCATAGTCACTACAGCTGAGAACTTCCCGCAGGCGAACTATGTCACGGTTCTCGTTGGGTATCTCTATGCCAACAACCGATTTGCCGGGTATGACTTCGACAACCCGCACACCAACAACTGCCAGTGATCGCGCCAGATCCTTGACCAGATTGCTGATGCGGCTGACCTTGATGCCGGGCGCCGGCTGGATTTCGAAGCGGGTGATGACCGGACCGGGATTCACCTCGACGACCTCGACAGAAATGCCGAAGTCGGCAAGTTTTGCCTCCAGCAGACGAGACATATCGATAAGCGCCTGCTCCGAGTAGCCACCTTTCTTGGTCACTTCAGACGGGTCAAGCAGTGACAGGGGTGGTATAGGGCTGTCGCTGGTATCGAAGAGTGAGGGCTGATCCCTGCGGGCACCGCCCTCTTTCTTGCGCTGGAACGGCGAAATTCTAACGGCCTTTTCTGCAGCTTCCGCAGCCGCTGCTGCGGCTGCCCTACCAGCGGCCTGTACACGACTCTCGGGACGAGGTGCTTGCGCTGCGGGCGTATCCTGAGCGGCAGCCGGTACACTTTGTGGTGCTGCTTGCGGTGCAGACTGGGTCGCAGAGCGCTCACTGCCTTCCGGCGGCAGGCGCGGCAGACGCTTCACGCTGCTCCTCGCGGCTTTTTCTGCCTGCCGCTGTGCATTGCGTTTGCGCAGGAACTCAGCGGCAGCCGAGGAACTTTTGCGAAGGCCGCTACCCGACCAGGCTGCCACGATGCTTGTCCAACTGCCGAAGCTCCGCACCCCTCTGAGCGCATATTCGCCAGTCAGGTCCATAAAGCGTAACCAGGAAAAGCCGGTCGCAAGACTGAAGCCGAAAAACAGCGCGGCGATCCATAGCAGGGTGCTGCCGACAATGTTGAGACTGCTGGTTGAAAGCGCACCAAGCGCATGACCCAAGGCTCCGCCAGATTGCACAGGCAAGGCCATGACGGCATAGAGATCAAAGATGGCGGTGAGCGAGCAGACAATCAGCATGACGCCGAACAGCCGCATCGCAATCACCGGCCAGTGCACGATGCGACCGGTTATCCGACTGCGGAGCACACTGATGGCCTTAAGCCCGAATACGAATGGGAACAGGTAAGCGACGTGACCGAAGAAGAAGCGAAGAATGTCCGCCACCCAGGCACCGCTGCGACCAGCATAATTTTCGACGAACTCCCGATCACTGGTGCTGGACCAGCCAGGATCGGCGGGACTGTAGGTCGCAAGAGCTATCATCAGAAAGGCTGCCATGAACAGCCAGAAGATGAGCGAGCCCTCGCGCTCGACGTGCTCCAGGTAACGGGCAAACGCAGGTGAACGCGCTGCCTTGGTGGAGGCCGAGGACGATGAGGGATTTGATCCCCGTGCCGGTTTCTTGCCGGCAACTGGTGCTGCGTTTTTTGTGGACATTACAGGAGTCTAGAGGGCCTTACTGCCACTGAGCAAATCTTTGCGTATATCTTCTGCCGACTCAAGTCCGATACACAGCCTGATGAGGCCATCGTCAATGCCTGCCTGCGCTCTGGCCTCTGGCGTGAGCCGCCCGTGCGTGGTGCTGCCAGGATGCGTCATCGTGGTTTTCACATCACCGAGATTGGCAGTGATGGAGATCCAGCGGGTCCCGTCGATAAAGCGCCAGGCCGCCTCTCGACCGCCGGTCACTGTAAAGGAGACGACGCCACCAAAACCACTCTGCTGCCGAGCAGCAATATCATGGCTGGGATGCGAAGGCAGACCACAGTAGTACACCTTCTCTACCCAGCTTTGCTCAGTCAACCAGCGTGCAATTTCGGCAGTCTGTTCACAATGCGCTTTCATCCGGATACCCAGAGTTTCGAGGCCCTTGAGAAATATCCAGGCATTGAAAGGGCTCATGCTGAAGCCCCCACTGCGCATGAAGGTCTTGATTTCGTTGATGAACTCATTGCGCCCGACTACCGCCCCGCCGATGCCCCGGCCCTGGCCGTCAAGATACTTGGTCGCAGAGTGAATGATAAGGTCGGCGCCAAAGGCCAAGGGCTGCTGCAGCACTGGGGTACAGAAACAGTTATCCACCACCAGCAGGCAATTACCAGCAGCAGCAATGGCTTTCAGCCGATCGAGATCGGCGACTTCATTAAGTGGATTGGAAGGCGTCTCGAGGAACAGCAACTTGGTCTCTGGTCTGATCGCAGCGGCCCAGGCCGCGTAATCAGTCAGATCGACCCAGGTTGTCGTCACACCAAATTTGGCGAGATATTTATCGAACACGACGTTCGTGGTACCGAAGACCTGGCGAGATGAGACGATATGATCGCCCTGCTTAAGCAAGGCCATACAGGTGGCTAGTATGGCAGCCATGCCACTGGAGGTACCAACACAGCTGATTTCACTGCCATCCTGACCAGCCGGTGTTTCCATGGCCGCCAGACGCTCTTCGAACATGCGAACGGTGGGGTTGGTGAAGCGACTGTAGATATTGCCTGGTACTTCACCGGAGAACTTGGCTGCGGCTTCTGCCGCTGAATTGAACACGAAGGACGAGGTCGGGAAGATAGCTTCCGAATGCTCCTGTTCTTCGGTTCGGTACTGCCCGCTACGAATGGCCTGTGTTTCGGTGGACCAGTCTGCCTGATGTATTCGGCCGAGCCGGCCACGTCCGTCGGGGTTGCTTCCAGCCGGTGCAGATGACACGGCTTTCGGCTTCTGGTGCTCTTCAGACATGGGCGGTTCTCGTGCTCCTAGACATCATTATGCAGGTCGAGGGGCACCTGCGTATGCGACGCTTCCTTGGAAGCCTCCCATAACGCTTCGTTCCTGTCACCGCGGAGTTTCTCAAGTTTGGTCAGGTAGTCTTCGGTAATATCACCGGTAATATACTCGCCAGTAAATACCGAGCAGTCGAATTCAACGATATGAGGATTACCTTCATGCGCCGAAGCAATCAGATCTTCGAGCGTCTGATAGATGAGCCAGTCGGCGCCGATGATTTCCTGCACCTCCTTCTCAGTACGTCCATGGGCAATGAGGTCACTGGCCGCAGGCATGTCGATACCGTAGACGTTAGGATAGCGCACCGGCGGCGCCGCAGAGGCGAAATAGACCTTGTTGGCACCGGCATCACGCGCCATCTGCACGATTTCGCGACAGGTCGTGCCACGCACAATCGAGTCATCAACCAGCATCACATTCTTGCCACGGAATTCTAGATCGATCGGATTCAGCTTCTGACGCACTGATTTCTTGCGCTGCTGCTGTCCCGGCATGATGAAGGTGCGGCCGATATAGCGATTCTTGATAAAGCCTTCGCGATATTTCACCCCAAGGTTGAACGCCATTTGCAGCGCGGCAGTTCGACTGGTATCCGGTATCGGAATGATGACATCGATATCGTGGTCAGGAAAGTTCTCCCGAATACGCGCCGCCAGGCTGTCGCCCATGCGCATGCGCGCCTTATACACCGATATGTTGTCGATGATGCTGTCCGGCCGGGCGAAATACACGTGCTCGAAAATACATGGTGCGAGCACGGGATTTTCGGCGCACTGCGCGCTGTGCAAGGTACCATCGATTTCGATATAGAGTGCTTCGCCAGGTGCAATGTCGCGCTCTAGCTTAAAGCCCAGTGAGTTCAGCGCAACGCTTTCGGACGCAACCATGTACTCCTTGCCATCTGCGGTTTCACGTGAACCGTAGCAGACAGGACGGATGCCATGGGGGTCGCGGAAGGCCACAACGCCGAAACCGGTGATGAGCGCGACAGCGGCATAGGCACCACGCACTCGTCGATGCACGGATCTGACAGCCTCGAACACTTCGTCTGGGCCTGGACGAAACTTGCCCTGCTTCTGCAGCTCATGTGCAAACACGTTAAGCAACACTTCCGAGTCGGAGTGCGTATTAACGTGCCGCAGGTCCGTCTTGAAGATGTCTTCAGCGACATCATGCGTGTTGGTAAGATTCCCGTTATGGGCAAGCGTTATGCCGTAGGGAGAATTTACATAAAACGGCTGGGCTTCAGCTGAACTGCTGGTACCCGCCGTGGGGTACCGGACATGGCCGATACCGGCGTTGCCAGCCAAACGCATCATGTGCTTGGTTCGAAACACATCCTTTACAAGGCCGTTGTCTTTTCTAAGAAAGAACCGGTCGTCCTGACAGGTTACTATTCCAGCGGCATCCTGGCCTCTATGCTGCAACACCGTCAGGGCGTCATAGAGATCCTGATTGACATTGCTTTTACTTACGATTGCGACAATTCCGCACATAGGCTACCTGCTTTTCACACGATGACACTGCAATGTATGACTTCAGACTGCTGTTTTTTGTTAGTGTAAAGAGTAACGCAGCAATTTTCAGAACCAGACATCAAAGTGCCTGGAAATCGATGCGTTCGAGAGGATCACCCAGCGTAGAACGCGCCCAGGTTTCGATCCTTCCAAAGGATGGTATGAATGCAGAATTCTGCCACCAGTCGTCTTCGACCAGGGGCGTCATCCGCAAGGTACCGGTAATGACGAGAACGATGATCACACCTCTCAAGGCGCCAAAGACTGTACCAAGCACCCTGTCAAACCCACCAAGACCGGTCGCTTTCACAAGCGCCGACAGCAGATGATTGGCTAGCGAGCAAACCAGCAAGGTCAGCAGAAACAGACCACCGAAGGCGACGATAAGCCGCATCGAAGGCGTTTCGATGACATCCACCAGCAGCGAAGCGAATTCAATGTAGAACAGCCTGGCGACGATGAATGCCAGAAACCAGCCGACCAGTGAGAGCGCTTCTTTTACAAAGCCTCTCATCAGGCTGACCACCGTCGAGAGCGCAATAACGCCAAGGATGGCCCAGTCAAACCAGTTCAGTGCTGCCAATTATGCTTCAATCCTGATTCGGGTCGGTGTTCGAAGGGCGCGGATTGTAACAGCTCAGATTAAGGTTGCACAGGGCGGTATCGCATAATCAGGGATTTCACGCCTAACTTCTTGTCCAGGGTGACCTTCAGCTTTTCGGCGGTACTGCGCTCGAGCATTGGCCCTGCATAAACCCTCACCATCGTAGACCCATTGTCCATCTGAACCTCCTGCACATAGGCAGCCGTGCCCTCTTTCTGCAAATCCGCCCGAACCTTCTGGGCCCGCGCCTGATCGGAGAACGAGCCAACCTGAATGGCCCACGCCTCCCCAAAGCCACCGTTGGGGACTGGCGCCGAAGTTGCTGCCGGCTTGGATGTCGCAGGTTTCGACACGGCTCGCTCTGTAGGGTTGGCTACAGACGTCGAGCTAGACGCGGGCTTTGTATCAGCCGTAGAACCGACCGGCGCACTCGCAGGCTCTCTTCGCGGTTCAGCCGGAGATTCCACCTTGAAGTCATCACTGCCTCTAGCCTCGACGGCCGACCTCTCGGCCTCAATCTCTGTGGCGCGATCAGAGTATTGCAGCGCAGGCGCCGTCGGCTTTTCTATCGTGAATTCAGGCACATCCGGAGTAGGCGGCACTTCCAGACGCTGCGATGCCCGGGAATCGGTCTCGGTCATTGGTGTGCGATCCGCTGATCCAGTACGGAGCGCATCATCACTAAGCGGCGTCTCCACCCGGCCTGGCTGCTCGACAGGACTCTTGAACAGCATGGGCACAAAGATGACAGCCAGTGAGACAAGAATAACGGCGCCTATGACGCGGGTTTTAAATGAGGTCATCTGTAGTTTTATCCGTTCATGATGCGTTTAAGTTGTTGTCGGAGCGGCGCTGCCACTGCAGCAGCATGGCCTCCACCACCTGGAAGGACCCGAAGGCTACCAGGCAATCGCCCGGCCGCAGACCATCAGTAGCGGCCTCGAGCGCAGTCACGAGAGATTCGTGTGCCTCGATCGAAGGCACAAACGCTGACGCCTCGCCCGCGCCGCGGTCTTTGCGAGCCGTCGCAATGGCTGTGTCGGCAGCCTGCCTCAGACGTGGCAAAGCCGCTGCCCGCGCACCCTGCAGAGGAAACAAGTACCAGCGACTCACCAGATGCAGCATTGGCAAGATCAGCGCTTCAATCGACTTGTCGGCAAAACAGGAAAAGATTGCCCGGATCTCCCCGGTCTTCTCGCCTTGAGTGGCCTGCGACGAGCCTGCCTGGCGACCGGTCTGACGCTCGAGCCATTCAGCCAGATACACTGCCGCCTGTGCATTGTGCGCGGCATCTATACAGATAATTGGGTCGGACTGCAGGATTTGCAAGCGCCCGGGCAGCGTCAGTGAATCGAGCAGCTGAACATGATTGCGCGGCAGCTGGTGACCGAGCAGCTCGAACGTTGCACAGGCAGCTGCCAGGTTCGCAGCAGGCAGGCGAGTGCCAGAATGTCCAGGACTGACATCTGTCAGCCCGTAACGATGCTCATCGAAGTGTTCGCCATAGATTCTCACCTCGTTGCGCAGATCCTGCACGCGCGTCAGAACACTGTTCGGCATATCCCTGGACCCGAGCACGCACAGGGCTTCGCTTCGCAGAACACCGGCCTTTTCGGCGCCGATAGCGTCGAGGGTATCCCCCAGCACAGCCTGATGATCCAGGCCAATACGGGTGATGACAGCGAGGTCGGCATCGATAAGATTGACGGTGTCGAGCCTGCCACCCAGCCCGACTTCCAAAACCACAAGATCCACCGCGGCATCACGGAGCAAGGCAAACACGGCCAAGGTCGTGAACTCATAATAGGACAGCGGCGCGACGGCCGGTCCGCCGCACTGCCTGCGAGCCGCCTCCACGCGCTCGAAAGCGGCGCAGAATGCTGCATCACTGACTTCCACGCCGTCGATACGGCAGCGCTCATTGAATCTGAGCACATGAGGCGAGCCGTAAACGCCGACACGCAGACCGCTGGCACGACCCAACTCCGCAATCGCCGCGGCGGTTGATCCCTTGCCGTTGGTACCAGCGACAATAACGATCTGCCGGGCAAGTCTCTGATCATCGGGATTGAGTTGCTGCCAGACCAGGGCGCTGCGCTCGAGACCAGGCCGCATGCTGAACTCTGGACCAAGCATGTTCTCCAGATAAGCCAGCCAGGCCGGCAGATCCCGGCTACCTGGGACCGGTGATTCAGCAATCTCCTGTGTCATACGGTCGTCCCGCTCACTCAGAGGACGTCGAATTGCCGCGCTTCGGCTCAACCGAAGCCAGTTTCGCTGGCTGATTTGTATTCACAGGCGAATAGGCTGCGCCTTCGACCTCATCCCAGGCTTCTTCGGAGCCAATGGCGGACAGGCGCTGGTGCACAGACTCTGCCGGAGCAACGTAGGCCTGTTGACCCTCGTCGGTTTGCTCGGGAACGCGCGGTGGCTGTTCGGCTTCGATATTGGCTAGTGGCGCGGGGTCTTTAGACTGTGCAAGCTCGAGCTCCTCGCTGCTCAGCAATGACCGCGGGACCGGCAGCCGCATCAGTTTGGCCAGCAGGCTCGCAACGCGCTCGCGCATCTCTGGCCGAGCTACGATCATGTCGATGGCACCGTGAGCAAGCAGAAACTCGCTGCGCTGGAACCCTTCGGGCAGGGTCTGCCGCACGGTCTGCTCGATGACCCGGGGGCCTGCAAAGCCAACCAGAGCCTTCGGTTCAGCGATGTTGATATCGCCGAGCATGGCCAAACTCGCCGAAACCCCGCCAAATACTGGATCCGTCATGATGGAAATATACGGCAGCCTTTCGCGCTTCAAACGCTCCAGCGCGGCTGCAGTCTTCGCCATCTGCATCAGTGAGATGAGGGCCTCCTGCATTCGCGCGCCTCCACTGGCCGAGAAGCAGATGAGCGGCGCACGCAGCTCGATGCAACGATTCACCGCCCGGACGAATTTTTCGCCGACAACTGCACCCATCGAACCGCCAAGAAACTTGAACTCGAAGGCCGCTACCACCACTGGAATACCGTGCAGGCCACCTTCGACGACAATCATGGCATCCTTTTCGCCTGTACTCTTCTGATTGGCTGCGATCCTGTCTTTGTACTTTTTGGTGTCACGGAACTTGAGCTTGTCGGTGGGTTCGAGCTCCGGCGCAATCTCCTTCTGCTCGATACCGCCTTCGTCCACCTTGTCCAGAAACACAGCGATCCGCCGCCGCGCACTGATACGCATGTGATACGAGCATTTCGGGCAGACCTCGACATTCTTCTCAAGCTCAGGCCTGTAGAGGACGGACTCACAGTTCGGGCACTTCTTCCAAAGACCCTCTGGAACAGTGCTCTTGTGCTTGGATTGTGCACTGCTCATTCCGGGAATCAGTTTTTCGAGCCAGCTCGACATGCCTCAATCCTGTTACAATAAATGAGTTGTTATCGGTTTTGCGCGCTCAGATCGTCAAGCGCCTGTCTGATCGATGTCATCAAGCCCTTCACCTGCTCGATCATCTGCTCTGGCTGCTCTGCATGCTCGGCGATGATATTGACAAGCGCACTGCCGACGATGACGCCGTCGGAAACCGCAGCGACCTGGCGCGCTGATACCGCATCCTTGATACCGAAACCTACGCAGACCGGCAGCGCAGACTCTTTCCTGATGGCTTCTACATGTGTCCGCACTGATTCGACATCCAGCTTGCTTGAACCAGTCACACCATTGAGAGAGACATAATAGATGTAGCCGCCACCATTGTTGGCAGCAGTTCTGATGCGGGCAGTCTGCGTGGTTGGGGCGATAAGAAAGATCGGATCGAGATCTGCAGCCTGCAACATTGGAGCGAGCCGTCCAGCCTCTTCTGGCGGCAGATCAACCGTCAGCACGCCGTCTACTCCAGCCTTTGCAGCAGCATCGGTAAACACCTGGAAACCCATGGCCTCGAGCGGGTTCAAATAACCCATCAATACCAGCGGCGTGCTCGTGTCATCCTTGCGAAACTCGCTGATCATGGCGAGGATCTTTTTCAGACTGGTGCCACTGGCGAGCGCGCGTTCACAGGCTTTCTGAATCACGGGACCATCTGCCATCGGATCGGAAAACGGTATGCCGATTTCTATCGCATCGGCACCAGACTCGACCAGAGCGTGCATCAGTTTCAATGTAGCATCAAGATTCGGATCGCCCGCAGTGATATAGGGTATCAGGGCCTTGAGACCTTTGGCTTCAAGTGCCTCGAAGTGCGCCTTCAATCGACTCATAGTGAAATCCCATCCAACTTCGCAACAGTAAGTATGTCCTTGTCGCCGCGACCAGAGAGGTTGACGATTATGCTCTGTTCCGGACTCATCTCCTTGGCCAGCTTCATCGCATAAGCGATCGCATGCGCCGTCTCCAGCGCTGGCATGATGCCTTCGATACGGGTCATGGTATGGAACGCAGCCATGGCTTCGTCGTCGGTTGCGGCAACGTATTGGGCGCGGCCAATGTCCTTCAGCCAGGCATGCTCAGGGCCGACGCCGGGATAATCGAGACCAGCAGACACCGAATGGGTCGCCGAAATCTGGCCGTCTTCGTCTTCCATGAGATAAGTGCGATTGCCGTGCAGCACACCAGGCCGTCCAGCAGAGAGCGGTGCCGCGTGCAGGCCGGTTTCGAGACCCTTGCCGCCGGCCTCGACGCCGTAGATCTTGACTGTTTCATCACCGAGGAATGGATAGAACAGACCGATGGCATTGGAGCCACCACCCACACAGGCCACAAGCGCATCAGGCAGCTTTCCCTCTTTTTTGAGATGCTGCTCCCGCGCTTCGCGTCCGATCACCGCCTGAAAGTCTCTGACCAGCAGAGGGTAAGGATGCGGACCTGCTACCGTACCGATGATGTAGAACGTGTCTTCGACGGTACTGACCCAGTCACGCAATGCCTCGCTCATGGCGTCCTTGAGTGTCGCTGTGCCACTTGTGACCGAGCGCACCTCGGCACCAAGCAACTTCATGCGGAATACGTTGAGCGACTGACGCTCGATATCTTCGGCGCCCATGAAGATGACGCACTCGAGACCAAGACGGGCGGCCACTGTGGCTGATGCCACGCCGTGCTGCCCGGCGCCGGTTTCAGCGATGATTCGCTTCTTACCCAGGTGCTTGGCCAACAAAGCCTGGCCTATGGTGTTATTGACCTTGTGGGCGCCGGTATGGTTCAGGTCTTCACGTTTAAAATACAGCTTGGCGCCGCCGATCTGCTTGGTCAGACGCTCGGCCAGGTAGAGTGGCGATGGCCGGCCCACGTAGTCAGCGAGATCACGATCAAACTCGCGCTGGAAGGCTTCGTCATTTTTCAGTTTGGCATATGCCTGCTCGAGTTCGAGCAGTGAGGCCATGAGCGTTTCTGACACGAATCGGCCACCATATTCGCCGAAGCGGCCGTTAACGTCAGGAAACTGTGCGAGATATTCTTTATCGAATTGCATATGTAGCCATTACCTCATGCAGGAACTGCTGAATCTTTTGGGAGGACTTGACGCCCTTCTCTATTTCGACGCCGCCGCTGACATCCACAGCATACGGCCGCACTGAGTGTATTGCATCAGCGACATTGGCAGCGGTGAGTCCACCGGCGAGAATAAGTGGTTTGCCGATGCTGCCCTCGGCCAGCCCCCAGTCGAAGGTGCGGCCGGTACCGCCGTGGCGCACTGGATCAAAACTGTCGAGCAACAGGGCCTGCGCATTGCTGAAGCGATGAGCCTCCGCCGCGAGGTCAGTGGCGTCGGTCATGCCTATCGCCTTGACCCAGGGCAGACCGAACTGCTCGCAGAACTCGGGAGATTCGCTACCGTGAAACTGCAGTGTCTGGCAACCAGACTCGCCAATAGCCCGCCGTACTTCATCAGCCGCCGGATTGACGAACAGGGCCACCCGAGTAACGAAAGGCGGCAATTCACGACAGATTTCAGCGCAGCGACCAGGACTGATCGCACGTATGCTCGGCGCGTAAAAGACGAAGCCCAGTGCGTCGGCACCCGCCTGCGCAGCCGCCAGAGCGTGCTCGGGTTCGCGGATACCGCAGATTTTTACACGCACTCGCTGCAATCGGGCAGACCTCCGAAGATAAATCGATCCCGGAGTATACATGTGCTCATGCCTGCATTAAAGACAAGAGACCTGTGTCAGATCTCAGGTGGGAATACGGCAGGCCCTTTGGGGAGTGCTGGCAGACAGAAGTGCGCCGGATAATCCACGCCGACAAGGTAGAGACCATGAGCTGGTGCTGTGATGCCGGCGCAGCGGCGGTCCCGCGAAGCCAGCACCTCAGAGATCCAGGAGACGGGGCGCGTGCCCTCACCTATCGGCAGCAGTGTTCCGGTAATGTTTCTAACCATGTGGTGGAGAAAGGCATTGGCCCGAAGTTGCAGCAGGACATAGTCGCCATGACGGCTGACATTGATTGAATGAAGTTCGCGCACTGGTGTCTTCGACTGACATTCCGCAGCACGCAGTGCGCTGAAATCATGCGTACCCAACAGCAACTGAGCAGCGTGGTGCATACGCTGCTCATCCAATGGGTAGTGAATCCACGTGCTTTGCCGATGGCGTTGGGCCGGCGGCACAGTCTGGTTGAGTATGACGTAGCGGTATTCGCGTGCGGTCGCACTGTAACGGGCATGAAACTCAGTCGAGACGGGGCCAGCCCACCGCACCACGATATCCGGCGGCAGGAAATGGTTGGTGCCGGCAACCCAGGCATGGGGAGAACGGGATGCAAGGGTATCGAAGTGGACCACCTGGGCGGTCGCGTGAACACCGGCATCCGTTCGGCCGGCACAACTGAGGGCAACGTCGTGCGCTGCCACCCGGCTCAGTGCCTTCTGTAAGGCACCTTGAACCGTGTCATGATCGGACAGTTGCGCCTGCCAGCCATGATAGAGACTACCTTGGTAGGCGACGACGAGGGCGATGCGACCAGCCGGAAGCGGCTCATTACTGAATCGTTCTAGAGCTGATCGCAAATCCTGCTTTCCCCGACATCCCTATTACCACCATCTTACAGGCCAGCGAGGAGTTCGTTGGCTTCTGTCTTCTGCTCATCGCTGCCTTCTTCGACAACTTCGAGCAGGATATCACGTGCACCATCCTTGTCACCCATATCGAGATAGGCGCGGGCGAGGTCCAGTTTGGTCGCAGCTTCGTCAGCATCTGACATGAAATCGAAATCATCTTCGATGTCTTTGCTTTCTACAACTTCGGCATCATCACCTGAGCCAGCAGGCGAATCTGCGGCAGTGGCCAGTGAATCCTCTGTCGCGCCGGCGTCAAGCTCATCCAACTCAAGGTCGCCATCATCAAGATCATCAAGATCTATGCTGTCGATATCGAGGTCGTCCATTTCAAGATCAGCCAGGTCCAGCGTCTCATCACGCCCTTCGCTCAGCTGTCGGTCGGCCGGCGTCGTCTCAGCCACTGGCGCCGCTGTGGGAATGGTATCTTCCTCATCGAGCTCAAGATCAAAGTCGGCAAGTTCGTCTTCGTCAGCTTCACTGAGCTCGAGATCCAGATCGCTGCTATCCAGTTCGATCTCGTCATCCGCCGAATCCAGTTCGATAGGCTCTTCCAAGGAAGCATTGATTTCGTCAGCAGCGGCCTCAGCAGCCTGCAGTGAGCGATCGAAATCGGTACTGCGTGGGTCGCCATTGCGGTCACCATCGACGCTCTCGAGTGTGTCGAGATCAAGTAAGTCTGCCTCGTCTTCGAGGCTGCTCGTCGACACGGCGGCTGGGGAACCATCTGCATCGTCGAGATCCAGATCGCTGATCCGGAAATCGATATCCAGATCATCGCTCTCATCAAACGCGCCCGATGTTGTGGTGTCGTCCAGGCTGAAACTCAGATCGCGAGTATTATCCGGCGAGTCAGGTGTCCTAGCTGCGATATCATAGCCGGAGTCTACATCCAGCTCGTCAAGCTCATCGCTGGCCGAAGGGGTGCTGCGATCAGAGGACTCGTCGGAATCTCCAAAAACATCCGCCAGATCGTCATCACTCAACTCATCTTCGGTATCCGGGTGTCCTGTTCTGGCGTAAGCCAACGTCGGTGAAGACGATGAGTTTCGCAGTTCTTCTTCCAGCGCCTCAAGCGAGGTATCGTCCGCTTCGTCGGCATCTTCGTCGGTGGCGATGTCATAGCGATTCATCACGCTCTGCGCTTCGACGATGGCGTCTTCGTCTTCACCAGCCATGATGCGATCGTAAGCCTGGTGCATGGCGGCTGTAGCACCAGCCATACCAAGCACATCAAGCAATTTAACCCGATAGCGCTGATTGTCAGGCTCTTTCTCGAGCGCATCTTCGAGCACTTGCCGAGCCTGATCTTCGCGGTCGTAGGCGAGGTAGACGTCGGCAGCAGCGACCGGGTCGGACTCGTCAGAGGCGGCATCTACGGCGCTGCGCGACATGCCGGCTCGTGATGCCGCTATCGCTGCGCCTGAAGGCCCGCTAGCAGCATTCTCAGCCAACTCATAATCGTCTGCTTCCTTGTTGGCCTTTCGACGGGACATGGCCCACAGTAGTAACAGTATCAGGAGCAGACCGCCAGCCAATGCCATTTGATACAGCGGATTGGACGCAATCTGGTCAAGCAGATTCTCAGGCTCTGCGGCAACCGGCTCTGCTGCTTCCCGTGGCTTAACCACTGGAATTTCTTCAGTCAATACCGCCACTTCGGCTGCAGGCTCATCGCCTGCGCCCTCGGTCATCTCACCAGCGGCCATTTCGGCTTCCGGGCTGGCAGGATCAATTGCGGTGGTTTCGCCTGCCTCGCCCTGAGGCGCGGCTGGGTCACTGCTCGTCATGCCATCAGCCGGGGCGCTGGCTTGTGTGGCAGGATCGCCTGCCTGTCCGCCTGCGCCATCTGCAGGCGAGGTTTCAGGCTGGGTTACAGTATTGGTGGCGGCCGGCTTCTCAGGCGAGCCCGCTGCAGAAGATGCCGCGCCTTCATTCTGAGTCCGCTGCTTGGCCAGTTGTGCCTGCAATGCCGCGAGCTCATCATCCTTGAGCTTCACAAGACGTTGCGCGGTCGCCAGCTGTTCCTGCACAGCGTCGAGTCGACTCTTCAGCTCTTCATTGGCGCGCGTCTGCTCCGCAAGATCCTCACCGAGCACAACCGGATCGGTGGCGCGAACGCTTGTACCCGTAACCTGCCCCTCACCGGAGTTGGCTTCAGAGCCGGTCGCTGTTCCACGCTCGTCAGCGAGAATTCGCATCTGATCCGTTCGGGACCCTTCGCTGCCTGTGATGACCTCGAATTCACGATTCTGCACCGCGAACTCGCTGGTCGCATCACGACGGTCGCGTTCGAGAATGGTTTGCTCATCCGGAATCTTCAGCATCTGGCCACGCTTGACCAGGTTGATGTTGTTGTTGACGAAGGCGTCCGGGTTCAGATCCTGAATCGCCAGCATCATCTGCTGTGGAGAAATCTGACTATTGGGCCGGGTCTTGAGCGCTATTTCCCACATGGTTTCATCAGCGCGAATGGGACCGTAAGCGTCAGTCTGTCCACCACCCTGCGGTGCCGAACTGGCTGGCACGGTGGAACGAGCCGTTTGTTGAGTGCTCGCGGCAGGCGTTTTCGGCGCAGGGGCGCTCTGTCGTGCCGGCGGCTGAGACGTCGTGTTCGCCTGGACGGTCTGTACCGGCGCAGCCGACGTTGTATTGTCGAGGCTATAGGTCGGCGGATCGATCAGCAAAGCATATTCACGAAGCAGACGACCGGAAGGCCAGTTCACTTCGACAAGGAAATTAAGGTAAGGCTCTCGTACCGGTTTTGAACTGCTAAGACGGATCACAGCGCCGCCAGTGTTCTTCCATTCGACCTTGAAGCGAACGTCATTGAGGAAGAACGCGCGATCGATGTTCGCCCGCCTGAACGCTTCCTGACTTGCCAGGGCCGTGACAATTTCAGACGGCTGCAGGCCCTCCGTGTTCACCAGCTCGATCTGAGCATCTAGGGGCTGGTTCAGCGACGAGTTGACGGTAACTTCGCCGAGGCCTAGTGCCTGTGCGATGCTGGCAGAGAGCGAGGATGCTGCGAAGAGTGCAACCGCGAACTTGCGAACCATAGCCATTTCCTTAGTGTCACAATACTGAGTCAAAGTAGTCCGCGGAGGTGAGCCCTGCAATTTTGCAGAGACAGGCAGAGCCTCTAGCGTACCTAGAATTGAAGTGTCTTATCGAAAGTAAGTATTGATGAGGGATCAGTTTTTTACAAGAAAATAGCCCGCGGGCTCCGCGGGCACACTTACGCCCCCGGGCTTGCGGGGCGAGAGAGGCATCAGGACGAGCTGATCAGAGCCTGCCGACCAGGATTGCCAGCATTCGGCGCAAAGGCTCTGCGGCACCCCAAAGGAGCTGGTCGCCAACCGTGAACAGGCTGAGGTAGTCATCCCCCAGTGAGAGCTTGCGGATGCGACCCACCGGGATCTGCAGGGAACCGCTGGCATAGGCAGGCGTGAGTTTGGCGCGGGTGGCTTCCGGCGTATTGTCGATGACTTCCACCCACTCATTTCCGCTGGCAATGATGTCTTCCAGGGCGCGAACCGACACACCCTTCTTCAGCTTCACCGTGACCGACTGGCTATGTGAGCGCATGGCGCCGACACGTACACACAAGCCATCAATCGGGATCGGGCGCTGGGAATTGCCAAGGATCTTGTTGGCCTCAACCCCAGCCTTCCACTCTTCACGTGTCTGACCATTGGCGACAAGACTGTCGATCCAGGGAATCACGCTACCAGCCAGTGGGGTACTGAAACACTCCACCGGAAAATCCTTGTCATGCATGCTGGCGATAACTTTCTGGTCGATATCCAGAATTGCACTGGCAGGATCGTCGAGCAGCTCGCGACAGTCACCATGCAGGCGCCCCATCTGCTGGAGCAGTTCACGCATATGGCGCGCACCACCACCAGAAGCAGCCTGATACGTGGTAGGATTTGCCCACTCCACAAGATTCTCGCGGAACAGACCGATGAGCCCCATCAGCATCAAACTGACCGTGCAATTGCCGCCGACATAAGTGCGAACGCCTGAGTCGAGGGCACGATCGATGACATTGCGATTTACCGGATCGAGAATGATGACCGCATCATCCTGCATTCGCAGCGCCGAAGCAGCGTCTAACCAGTAACCATCCCAACCAGACGCGCGCAGGTCCTTGAAGACCTGTTTTGTGTAATCGCCGCCCTGACAGCTGACCACGATATCCATCTCTGCGAGCGCCCTGATATCGGTCGCGTCCAGCAGTGGTCGCCCATCTGGACCAGCTTCGCCACCCTGCGACGTCGAGAAATAGCAGGCATCGATAGCATCGAGATCGCCACAGGCTTCAAGCCTGGACATCAACACCGAGCCAACCATGCCACGCCAACCTACAAGACCTACTTTCTGTTTCATGACTTCATCCATATCTATGGTGCATTCACTGAATCCAGATCGGAGAATTCAGAATAAGAATTTTCTGTGCGCCAGCTATGCCAGCGCGAGCGCAGCCACTACGGCTTCACCCATTTGCTTCGTGCTGACGCTCTGCCCTGGCACATCAGCAATATCTGCGGTTCGCAGACCCTGATCCAGCACTGCGCCTACCGCACGCTCAATGGCATCGGCTGCCTGCAGGGCCGCATCACTTCGGATTGAGTATCGCAGCATGAGCGCAGCCGACAGGATCGTCGCCAGCGGATTGGCCACGCCACGACCCGCAATGTCAGGTGCAGAGCCATGGCAAGGCTCATACATGCCCTTGTTGTCAGCATCGAGTGAGGCCGAAGGCAGCATACCGATCGAGCCAGTCAGCATCGCCGCCTCATCCGAGAGGATATCGCCGAACATGTTTCCAGTTACGATAACGTCGAACTGCTTTGGTGCACGAACAAGCTGCATCGCCGCGTTGTCGACGTACATGTGCGAGAGTTCGACGTCAGGATAGTCGGCAGCCATGCTTGTCACGATTTCACGCCAGAGCCGCGTCACTTCCAGAACGTTTGCCTTGTCGACAGAGCAGAGTTTGCCAGAGCGCTTGCGTGCAGCCTCGAACGCCACTGCAGCGATCCGGCGAATTTCCGGCTCACTGTAGCGGTAGGTATTGAAGCCTTCGCGGTCACCAGCCTCGTTGACATGCACGCCCCGTGGCTTGCCAAAATAGATACCGCCGGTGAGTTCCCGAACGATAAGAATGTCGAGACCCGACACGATTTCCGGCTTCAACGAGCTTGCCGCGGCAAGCTGAGGATACAGGATCGCGGGACGCAGATTGGCAAATAACTGCAGACCCGAACGCAGGCCGAGCAGGCCGTTTTCCGGACGCTTACCGGCCTCAATGGCATCCCATTTGGGTCCACCGACTGCACCGAGCAGAATGGCATCCGCAGCGCGAGCCTTGTCCATCGTTTCATCTGGCAGCGGCGTGCCATGGGCATCTATGGCCGCACCACCGACCAGACCATGCTCGATCTGCAGACCAAGCCCGAAGAGCTGATCGACACGATTCAGCACCTTGGCAGCCTCAGCCATAATCTCTGGGCCAATTCCATCGCCCGGGAGTAACAACACTGAACTCATACTCAATTTTCCATATGGGATTACGACGTGGGCGAGCTTAGACGCCAGCGCTTTCTACGTCGGTGAACATCCAGGGGGTGATCTGCTTACGCTGCTGCTCATAGGCGCGAATGGCATCGCTTTCCTTCAGCGTCAGACCTATTTCGTCCAAACCTTCCAGTAAGCACTTCTTGCGGAAACCATCGATTTCGAAATCGAACACCAGTTCATCAGCGCTGCCACCGAACACTGTGACCGTCTGAGCCGGCAGGTTTATGGTGACTTCACAGCCAGGCACCCGTGCAACCGCGTCGAACAAGATCTTTACCTCTTCTTCTTTCAGAACAATAGGTAACAAGCCATTCTTAAAGCAGTTATTGAAGAATATATCAGCAAAGCCTGGCGCGATGATCGAACGGAAGCCGAAGTCTTCCAATGCCCATGGCGCGTGCTCACGTGACGAACCGCAGCCAAAGTTTGGACCGGCCAGTAACACGCTCGCCTCGTCATAAGGCTGCTTGTTGAGCACAAAATCAGGGTTCAGCGGGCGCTGACTGTTGTCTGCATCAGGCTGGCCTTCATCGAGATAACGCAACTCGTCGAACAGATTCGGTCCGAAGCCGCTGCGCTTGATCGACTTCAGGAACTGCTTCGGGATAATCATATCTGTATCAACGTTGGCACGATTGAGCGGCGCCACGATACCCGTGTGAACAGTGAACTTTCTCATGCCGCAACTCCGTTGGGTGACTCGCCAGCTGACAAATGATCAGGATCAACAGGTTGCAGTGTTCTTATGTCAACGAAGTGACCGAATACGGCCGCTGCCGCCGCCATGGCAGGCGATACCAGATGCGTGCGACCACCAAAACCCTGTCGGCCTTCGAAATTGCGATTGGAGGTCGAGGCGCAATGCTCACCCTGCCCCAGTTTATCCGCGTTCATGGCCAGGCACATCGAACAGCCAGGCTCACGCCAGTCCAGACCAGCTTCACGGAATATCACATCAAGCCCTTCGGCTTCTGCCTGCCGCTTGACGAGTCCGGAACCAGGCACAACGAGCGCCTGCTTGATAGTCGATGCAACCTTGCGACCCTTCACGACGGCCGCAGCCTCGCGCAGGTCTTCTATGCGCGAATTCGTGCAGCTGCCGATAAAGACGCGGTCGAGCCGAATGTCAGTGATTGCCTGACCCTCGCTCAAACCCATGTAGCTCAGTGCCCGCGCCCGCGAGTCAGCATTCTGCTGCACACGATCTGCGCTGCGCTCGCTACCATCAGGCACGTTTTCATCAACAGCAACCACCATCTCAGGCGAGGTGCCCCAGGTGACCTGTGGGGCCAGGTTACTGATATCGATCTCGACCACGGTATCGAAGTGGGCACCCGCATCACTTGTGAGTGTGCGCCAGTAATCTACCGCACGATCCCACTCTTCCGGATCGTCATTGCCGGGGCTGAATGGCCGACCGGCGAAATAATCGATGGTGGTCTGATCAACGGCAATCATGCCTGCTCGTGCACCAGCTTCTATAGCCATGTTGCAGACCGTCATTCGACCTTCCATCGAGAGCGCTTCAATGGCTTCGCCAGCGAACTCTATCGCGTGACCATTACCGCCAGCGGTGCCGATTCGACCGATGATTGCCAGGACGATGTCCTTGGCATAAATACCCTGTGGCGCCTTGCCGGTGACCCGCACCAGCATATTCTTCATTTTCTTCGCAACGAGACACTGGGTTGCCAGCACGTGCTCGACTTCGGAAGTACCTATGCCGTGGGCCAGCGCACCGAACGCGCCATGCGTGGAGGTATGCGAGTCGCCGCAGACTACGGTCATGCCTGGCAGCGTTGCACCCTGCTCCGGACCGATCACATGGACGATGCCCTGACGCATGTCGTTCATCCGGAACTCGAGGATGCCGAAATCGTCACAATTACTATCCAGCGTCTGCACCTGTATGCGCGAAACCGGATCGACGATGCCACTCACGCCCGCGCTCTGGTTCTCAGTGGGCACATTGTGATCGGGCGTGGCAATGTTGGCACTGATGCGCCAGGGCTTGCGCCCGGCGATCCGCAGCCCTTCAAAGGCCTGCGGCGACGTGACTTCGTGTAGCAGTTGTCGGTCGATGTAGATCAGTGCGCTGCCGTCATCGCGCTGGGTGACGACGTGGCTGTCCCATAACTTGTCATACAGGGTCTTGGCGGACCTATTATTAGACCTATCTATCGACATATACGCTCGCAGACCTGGTGGTCTTCCTCAAAAAACGGCTCATCATGCTACGCTTCGAGGCCCGAAAATTCAATGCTGCGGGGCTACGAGCCCCGGCAAACGCACGCGCCCGCTCAGGCTGGAGCAGCCTTTACCGCACGACACCAATACGTCTCGGGACCACAGGACCGCCAGCCAAGCAGCAGCACGAGCATGGCAGCGGCGGCTGATGCGGCCGCAAAATAGAAGGTATCGCCAGCAGAATAATGAAAAGCAATCTGCCCGCTTGCCCAGGCTCCGACGGCACCCCCAGCCCCGAAACTGACAGCGCTGTAGAGCGCCTGCCCTTGCCCCGCGACCGAGCCTCGCCCGAAGGCGCGGTGCACGAACTCAATCGATACGGCATGAACGCAGCCAAAACTAAGGGCGTGGCCGAGTTGAAATAGCAGCAGTAGCCACACCTGATCGGCCAACTCGGCGATTCCCCACCAGCGCAGCGCCGTTAGCGTCAACGCAGCAAGCATGAGAACGCGCAAGGAGTAACTCTTCAGGAAGCGATGCATCACCAGGAAGAGCCCAACCTCTGCCAACACGCCGACAGCCCAGAGAATACCTATAATATCAAATGAGTAGCCCACGTTTTTAAGGTGGATTGTAAAGAAGGTATAGTATGGACCGAAAGAGAGCTGAACGAGGAATGCTATTATGAAAAACAATATGATAGGGATACTTTTGAATTCTTTTGTGAAGACCTTGAGCACATCCCTGAAGCCCATCCCGCCGGTCGAGTCAGGCGCATGAATCATCAGTGAGGACCATAGCAGAGCGGCCATGAGCAGGATCATGGCATACGGCAGCAGGGCCAGGCCGAAATACTCGAAAACGGCACCGAGCCCGATCACTACAGCGATGAAGCCGACCGAGCCCCACAAGCGGATTCGGCTGTAATGATGCTGCCGCCCCTGCTCACGGAGCGCCGACAGAGTGATGACTTCAAACTGAGGCAGCACTGCATTCCAGAACGCGCTGAAGAAGACCATGAGGATGAGCAGCGGCCAGAAGCTTTCAAGCATCGGGAAGACGAGCAGCGCGACCAGGGCGAAACTGATCCCGACGCGAATCAGTCGCAGCCGCCGACCGGTGGCATCGGCAACGATGGCCCAGAGGTTGGGCGCAAGTATTTTGGTGACCATGACAGAGGCCACCAGCAGGCCAATCTCTGCATGATTCAGCCCAAGCAGGCGAAAATAATCAGGCAGAAACGGCGCTATCGTGCCGACCAGCGCAAAATACCAGAAATACGCTGCCGAGATGGGTCGAAAAGAAGCGCTCACTGGCGCCTTACGGTGTTTTCTTCTCGCGCGCTACACGCTCGATGTCTGGCGTCTCGACCTGTACACCCATGTTCTGACCACGGTGTCTCAGCATGTGATCCATGAGGGTCAGTGCCATCATGGCTTCGGCAATCGGTGTAGCACGGATACCTACACAGGGATCATGCCGACCAAGCGTGCGCACCACGACCGGCTCACCAGCCACATTGATGCTGTCACCCGGCAGATGCAGACTGCTCGTGGGCTTCAGCGCAATACTGGCGACAATGGTCTGACCGCTGCTGATGCCGCCGAGAATGCCGCCCGCGTTGTTCGAAAGAAATCCTTCAGGCGTGAGCAGATCGCGATGCCGGCTCCCCTTCTGACTCACCGAGTCGAAGCCTGCGCCAAACTGCACGCCCTTGACCGCATTAATGCTCATCAGGCCGTGCGCGAGCTCTGCATCCAGCCTGTCGAACACCGGCTCGCCCAGACCAACAGGCACGCCCGTAGCTGTTACCGTAACCTCGGCACCAACTGAGTCGCCTTCCTTGCGCAAGGCATCCATATAATTCTCGAGCGCTTCTACCTGTGCAGAGTTGCCACAAAAGAAGGCGTTATTGTCGGTTTCGGCCCAGTCGAAGGTTTCATCTTCGAAGTGACTCAGGCGAATTGGTCCCAACTGGGAGAGATAGCCGCGGACCTGTATACCGTACTGCTCCAGAAGGTATTTTTTTGCGATCGCACCGGCTGCGACCCGCATGGCCGTCTCTCGGGCTGAGCTTCGACCGCCACCGCGGTAGTCACGAAAGCCGTATTTGTGCCAGTAGGTGTAGTCGGCATGGGCCGGACGAAACACGTCACTGATATTCGAGTAGTCCTTGGATTTCTGATCGGTATTGCGAATAAGCAGCCCGATGCTGGTTCCAGTGGTCTTGCCTTCGAATACGCCAGAGAGAATTTCGACCTCATCCGGCTCCTTTCGCTGGGTGGTATGGCGAGAGGTACCAGGCTTACGGCGATCGAGGTCGACCTGAAGATCTTCGGCACTGAGCGTCATGCCCGGCGGGCAACCGTCAACGATGGCGCCTAGAGCGGGCCCGTGACTCTCGCCAAAGGTGGTGACTGTAAAAAGCTTACCGAAGCTATTGCCTGACATAGACGCTGAATGCCCTGATATTGATTGAAATCGAACGCGCCAGTGTAGCCGCTTAGCCTTCGAAGTTCAGCAGCTGTTCTCTGGAAACGATGAATACGCCCTCCGAACCACGCTCATCCTCAGGACTTTCCTCAAGCTCGGGTATCACGAGCGAAAGCCTTGGAAAGGCTTCGAGCAGCCTGGGGAGACTGTTGCCGATTTCGCAGATGAGTATGCCATCGTCGGTCAGGTAGTCAGGTGCCTCACGCAGCAGCCGCCTGGTGAAATCGAGACCATCTTCACCTGAGGCCAGCGCAAGCTCCGGCTCATGTGCATACTCGGGCGGCAAATCGGCCATGTCCTCGGCGTCAACGTATGGCGGGTTACAAAGAATCACGTCGAAACGCTTGCGATAATCGCCGAGACCTGCGAACAGGTCGCTGTGAATCACCGTGGCGTCGCTGAGCCCATAGCGCGCGACATTTCGCCTTGCGAGTTGGAGTGCAGCCTCAGATATATCGCTGAGCACAACCGTGGCTTCCGGGAAGGTCATTGCGGCAGCTACGCCAATGCAGCCTGAGCCACAACAAAGATCGAGAATATGAGTCGGTGCATTGCCGCCTAGCCAGGGCTCCAGCTGGTTTGCCAATAGTTCGCCCAGATGTGAGCGCGGGATAAGCACGTTGCGGTCGATATGGAAAGGCAAGCCCATGAACCAGCCTTCACCAAGCAGATACGGCACCGGCTCCCGTGCCTCTACGCGGCGTCGAAGCAGCTCAAACAGATGCAGCCGCTCGGAGACCAGCAGTTTGGCATCGAGTAGGCGATCATCACCTTCAGCCGGCAGATGGAGTGCGCCGAAGACGAGTCGAATGGCTTCATCCCACACATTATCGGTGCCATGACCAAAGTGAACTTCGTGCTGTCGAAACAGCGAGCAACTCAGACGAACCCAATCGCGAACAGTCGCCATCGCCTCAAGATCAGCCGCTTCAAGTGGATTGATTTCAGTCATTGCCAGCATCTCCAGCCGGTAGCCATACCAATTCTACATAGCGCACGAGCCCACCCACTTCCGCATCGACGCTCGACCTGTCCGAGATGGGAGCCAGGTTCTGCAACTGGTCTCGCCACGGACCTATGGTCAGGGCCTCGACTTCATCCAGCTGCACATATCGGCGGCGGAGATAGGTTCGCACCAGACTGCCGAGCTTCGCAGCTTCCCGGTAGTTTCGCTTGGCGTCGATATTGGGCTGCTCACTGAAACTGCCGATGATGATGCGTCCCGACCTGCTGTCGAAGCCGAGCGAAGCTACTTCCGCGAACCACTGCTCAAGCCGTGAATCGAAGGTCCTGCTGGACTGTACGCCTTCAGCCGTGACCACCAGAGTCCGCACATCACCAGCCGTTTTCAGTAGCTTATCAAAGCGCTTTATCTCGACGAGCGCCTCTGGGTCTATCGTTATCGGGAGCGGTGTCGGTCGCTCGGTCTCCGCAGTCGGTGGCCTTGTTTCGGGCGAGGGCAAGTCACCTCGCCTGGCGTTAAGCTGAGTGGAGAGCAGTTTCGCGTCGCCCTCGAGCGCCAGTACCCGCTCGTAGCGAATCTGTTCCACATGCGCGTACAGCCGCTGGTTGCCACGACGAATGACGTAGGCTGTTACGAGATAGCTGTCGTCCCCTTCCCACAGACGAGCGGCCAGATATCGCTGATTCCGGTCACGCCCATAGAGAATCCTTCGATCAAATACCGTATTCGCCCAGTCATTGCTACGCCCGCAGTTCCGGGCCTCGCATTTGAACAGGAGCAGCCCGCTCTGACGACTGACCTCTGCCATGTAATGCTCGAACACTTCGTCGACGTCGTGGCGCTGGGGAATTTCATAGGTGGCGGTAACACGGTTTCCACTGACTCTCACGGCGCCAACGGCCCTGAGTCCACTGTTGCTGTCTGAAACCCGGCCGGTCATGACCTCATATTCAGGCTTGTTGTCTTCGCTGCTGCTCTCAAGTTCCGAGAACGGAAACGGACTCAGGAGCAGGTCCTTTGCCCATAGCGAATGGCAAAAGACCATGAGCACCAGGAGGCATATGCTTCGCATCATGAGGTGCTCCGAATTTGCTTAAGGAAGGCCTGGATGTGTCGCGCCATGGCGGCATAATCTCCATCCAGATGACCGTGATGGTTACCTTCGACGGTGACGACCTGTAGGAAACCGGCGCTGCCACCGAGTGTCTCTCGCAAAATCCGCAGGCGATCATTGCGACTCTCATCGGGCGATATGAAACCCTTGCTGGTTACGATCAACAGTGTGGGTAATGTCTGGTTCTTCAGTAGATCAATGACCTGCGGCTCGGTCATGCGTTGACTCGAGGGTAAACGCAGACGGGGATCTGAGCGCCAGGTCCAGCCTCCATCGCAGGGCTTGAGCGCCCTGGTCACGAGCGCTTCGGCAGCAGACTCGGAAAGCCCGCCAAAACCCAGCATTCTCGCTTTGCAGACGGCGTCGATACTCGGGTAAACCGGTCGTTCGTTATCCAGGCGACGCCGCTTGCGCGCCTTGACGAGGAATTTCTGTAACTGCGCCGCTGTCTCTTCCGCGGGCCCACTGAGAGGGCCGAGTGCTTCGATACTGATCAGACCGGTCACGCGCTCCGCCGCTACTGCGGCATAAGTCAGGCTGATCACACCACCGAGCGAATGACCGAGCAGATAGAGTGGTCTTGTTGCCGCCACTTCGCCATTCTCGACCGCAGACGGCTCGCAGTTGAAGGGAAAGCCCGCACTAGCCTCGCCAGTGAGCCAGTCGATTACGATGTCGAGCGTCTGAACATAATCGACAACATGGTAGCCCCCACCCGGAGGACGATGCTCGCTCAGACCATGCCCAGGGAGATCGATTGCCAGCACATCCGCATCCTGCGCCAGTAGCGGGGCGATGCGATGGAAAGACTCCGCATTGTCCAGCCAGCCGTGCAAAGCCAGAAAACAGGGTCGGTTTGCTAGGGGCTTAGTCGCGGTACTCCAGTAGAGTGCCGCCAGTTCGCCCACCGCCGTCGGGATGCTGAAGGCCTGCGCAGCTATGGTCTCTGACGATGCCTGCATCGCTCAGTTCACCGGGATTGCGCGATCGAACAGTTCAAAGAAGTTGTTCCGAGTCTGCTCAGCGATCACTGCCGGCGCCACACCCTTAACCTCAGCCATGCAATGCGCCACTTCAACCACCCACTTCGGCTGATTGCTCTTACCTCTGTAGGGCATGGGCGCCAGATACGGCGAATCGGTTTCGATCAACAGGTTTGACAGCGGCAGCGCCTTTACTGTGGCCCTGAGATCGGCAGCATTCTTGAATGTGATGATGCCTGAAAAGGAAACGTAGAAGCCGAAATCGACGGCTGCCTGAGCCATTTCGAGGGTATCCGTGAAGCAGTGCAATACACCGCGGAGCCCCTGCCCCACATAGGCCTTCAGCAGCCTCAAGGTGTCCTCACGAGCTTCCCGACTGTGTACGATGACTGGCAGACCGAGTTCGCATGCCGCAATGAGTTGGGTTTCGAAGCGATTGAGCTGATCCTGCCTGTTGCCCTGCCCTTTGAAGTAGTCCAATCCGCACTCGCCAATCGCCACCACTTTCTCGCTGCTGCCCGCAAGCTGTATCAGCGTATCGACACTGGGGTCGATGCTGAACTCGTCTTCACCCAGTGGGTGCACGCCGACCGAGCACCAGACATCATCGTGAGCATCGGCCACGGCCCTGACCGCTTCAAAGTTATCGAGATCAATATCGACACAGAGAAAACCGTCGACGCCACGGCCACGTGCCTCTTCGAGCGCCGCAGCCAGGCGGCTTGCATAAATATCGGGTGTGGCGGCATCGCCCAGATCGAGACGGTCGAGATGGCAATGAGAATCTATGAACTTCAATGAGGAACCTTTCGTTGGCAACACGGAAAATAGGCAACACTGGAATCTGGTTTAGATTCAAAGTCTGCCCATTGACCGAAGCGAACGCAAGCGCTCTCTACATGGTGTGGGTCGGTCGGTCGCTCCCCAGCGCACCAGCGAGATAGGTTTCGATTTTGCCTTTGGCGATTTCATCGTCACCGGTGAACTGTATACCGATGCCCGCAGCCTTGTTGCCCTGGGACCCTTTGGGCGTGAGCCAGACGACCTTGCCAGGGATAGGTATCTTGTCAGGCTCATCCATCAGCGACAGCAGGAGGAAGACCTCGTCACCATAGAGGTAGGTCTTGCTCGTGGGAATGAACAAGCCACCGCGCTTGATGAAGGGCATGTAGCTCGCATACAGTACGCCCTTATCCTTGATCGTGAGCGTCAAGATGCCGCTACGTCCGCCTGAAGGAATCATAAAATCTGTTCCGCGTCGTCAACTATTGATAATCGGTCTGACAATAGTCAGACTTTCAGAAGTATAGTCAAACTTGCGCTGAGAGCCACAGTCGGGCTGCTGCTTCTGAGCGGCTGTTCCCGCGAGGAGACAACGCCCCCAGTTGGCGCGGTCAGCTCGAGTGGCGACAAAGTGGTGATCATCAGTTCGCTCAAACCCTTCGCATTACTTATCGACGAGGTCTACGGCGATGTCGTCGAAAGCAGCTATCTGGTACCACCAGAGCAGTCGCCCCACCACGTGACCCTGAAACCGTCTGCGGTCAATCGCCTCAGGGGCGCCGACCTGGCCTTATGGGCGGGGCCAGAGCTCGAGAGTTTTCTCCCCAACCTGCTGGATCGGTTCGAGTTCAAAGCGCTTGGCGCCGAACCAGCGTCGATACCGCCAGACGGGGCCCGCTTTCAGCTCGCTGCGCTTACAGTTCTTCCGAGCCACCTGCTTGTCGAATACCAGGATGGGAAGGAAATCGCCGAAGACAAAGAGCAGCCTGAACAAGACGGGCATAGCCATGCCCTTGGCAGCATCGACCCCCACTTCTGGTTGAGTCTGGACGCTGTCGAGGCCCTATTGATAGCCCTTGAGCCAGTTATCGTGCGCTTGCACACAGGTAACGCGCAGGCCGACACGGCACGCGAGGCGCCGACCAGAGAAAAACTCAGCTCCGCACGAGAGAGATTCATAGATAAGCTGAGATCGTCGTTCCCCTTGCGCGGATCAGAGATCGTAGACAAATTTCCGCTGATTTATAGCTATCACCCCGCCTTCAACTATCTCCTGGCGGATCTTGGCATTCCTGATGAAGGCTATCTGACGAAGAATCCCGAATCGGGCGTGCCCCCGTCCGCAATTGCCGCATTCCTGGAAGCCGCATCGCAAAACGAAGTTTGTATGCTGGCCGAGCCACAGTACCGGCAACCGGTCGAGCGTCTGATGGCCCGATTAGCCGACGATGCGCATGCTCGGACAAGGACGGTTGTAGCAGACCCGCTGGGCGTGGAGGCTGCCAGTTTCTCTGAACTCTATGGCAATGTTCGTAAAGCGCTTAGAGCCTGCCTGGGCGCTGAACCTCTCACCACCCAGCCCGCTGCCTAGCGCCCTGTCGAATTGTCTGAGGCCGGCTCAGAGCTTCTGGACGGCGGCTGAGCGCTGGATAGCAGCTGCCAACCATAGCGATTGAAGAATTTGACTGCAGAGCGCAGGAACAGACGGATGTGCGTCAGGCCCTTGCGCCCCGCGCCACCACCGTAGTGACTGATACGCAGCGTTGGCAGAGCGACCACCCGCCCGAGCATGCCAGCCCGCAGCGACAGGTCGTAATCTTCGAAATACAGAAAGAAATCTTCCGCAAAACCGCCCAACTGCCTCCAGCATGAGGTCGGCAAGATCATGCAGCAGCCGCTGACCAGCAGCGGCTCGTAGGGTGTGCCGGCATCGCGCTCAGTATGCATTTCGTAAAAAGCACGGTCACGGCTGGCCGCCCGAACACCCAGGAACCGGCTCGCAAAGGTCAGTGCGCCGGGATACCGCTTGTGCAGGTATTGCGCCTGACCGGTCTCGGGATCTGAAGCATCGGGTGCGAGCAGCGCGACATCAGGCCGCTCCTGCAGGTAGAGGACTGCGTTCAGCAGCATATCTTCCGCCAGCAACACATCGGGGTTCAGTACGATGACATAATCGCTTGCCGAATCATTAAGCGCCAGGTTGTTGGCCGACCCGTAGCCAAGATTGGCACTGCTGTAGATGATCTCGAGGTGGACCCCAACATGTGCCAATACCGCCTTCAACTGAACCGAATAGCGCTGCAGATGGTCACCGGTGTTATCGACGATCGTAATAGTGAGCTGTGTATCGGGGAGAGAGGTCTGCAAATGTCGAAAGGCATCGGCAAGCGAGCTCAAGGTGCCGCTCAGACGGCCAATATCTGAAAAGAAACTCACGATGGCGACGTCGAGTCTGAGGCCATTGACCGCCCTCATCTCACTGGAGAGGTCGTTGACGCGGCTCCCTCTACTATTCGCCATCGTTGAGGATTTCCAGCACACCCCTACCGGGCTTCCAGTTTGACGGGTACTCCACACCACTGATGTCGACTTCCAGGTCGCCAAACAGCTTCTCCGCGAAGCCGAGCTTGTCGGCAATTCGCCTGGCAAGGCGACCAGGCAGCGCGTCATGAGCGAATGTCCTGCATTCCACGCCGAGCTGTGAACAGATGTATCGATACAGGGCTTCGGTGGAGTATGGGTGCGGATCTGCGACCAGAAGAATTTCCTCCTTGTTTTGCGAGCTGGCACACGCTTCTATCAAGGATACTAGGGTGGGCAGGTGAATCAAACTTTTACGGTTGCTTACGCCTTCGAGTGGCAGTGGCAAGCCTACGCGCGCAGCTATCTTCAGCAGACCCAGATTACCTTTGAAATCTGCGCCATACACCAGGGGAAAGCGCAGAATTGAGCACGCCATACCGGATTGACTGCAGTGGCGCAGCAGCGCAACTTCACCGGCGCGCTTGGAGCGCCCATACTCGGTATCGGGATCCGCAAGCGTGTAGCGGTCAATCTTACCGCAATCAGAGGGGAAAACCTTGATCGTGCTGAGCAGTATAAAGCGCTGAACATTATGTCTGGCGCACTGCGCTGCAAAGGCATCCACGCCCTCTGAATTGACCAGGTAGAAGGCTGGATCAGACTTGGCTGCATGGGCCGCCCCTGCGCAATGGATCACGACCTCCGCACCCTCAAGCCATGATTCATCGGAAGAGTCAGTGATCGCTGTCAGATCAGGTACTACGACAACATTCAGCGTGTTGGGATAACGGGCCACTTCATCCGTGAGCGTCTGGCTGGCCGCGCTGGTTCTGACCACGGCCGTGAGCTCGTGGCCAGCCAACAGGCAGGCGCGGACAACGGACCGGCCAATGAAGCCATTCGCGCCGGTAACAACAAGCTTCATTTCCGCGCCAGCATGCGCGCCCGCTGGGCGCGGTAGCCGAGCGATTTGAGCCTGTAGCGAACGAGGAGCGCCAGCAGGAAGACTGAGCCCAGGCCAGCCAGTGCCAGCTGGAGTTCGAGGTCCGGTCGCATGGTCGCGAGCAGACTCAGTGGCAGCAGCGCGATCAGGGTGACCAGGAAGTACAGCACACTGACAGCTGCATGCGAGCCCAGACGGTCAACCATCTGCTGATAAATATGATGCCGATGGGCAGTAGTAACGTTTTCGCCACGAACCAGGCGCAGAATGACAGTATGTCCGGCGTCGACCAGGAAGAGCATGAGCAGGAGTGGCAGCGAAGCCCAGCTGATCTCGGTCATCATCGGCAGCACGAGCGAAAGGGCCGCAAACAGCCAGCCCAGGAAGGTGCTGCCGACATCGCCCATAAACAGCGAGGCAGGCGCCCAGTTGAAAATCAGGAAGCCGAAGACACTCAGGGCAAGCCAGATGCCGGCCATCATCCAGCCGGTCTCACCGGTGAGATAAGCCAGCGCCGCGATACCGCCACCCATGATCACAGCCTGACCAGCCGCCAGGCCATCAATACCATCCATGAAGTTGTAGGCGCTGGTCACCCCGGTGAGCCAGAGGACACCGAGCGGGAAAACGAGCAGGCAGAACAGGACATCGATCTGATGCAGTGGCTCCAGCGCCAGTAACATCCAGACAATGGAACCGAGTGCAATGACGCCCTGCCCCAGGAATCGCAGGCGGGCAGACAGTCCGCGGAAGTCATCTGCCAGCCCCAGAGCAGCAACCAACCCGCCGCTGACGGCGAGAAGCGTAGCGAAATGCACCTGTAGCCAGAGCAATCCGAGCGAGATAAGCAATACGAAAAAAAGACCGCCACCACGTGGCGTCGGCACAACATGCGAAGACCGGCTGACGGGCGTATCGACGACAGCAAGTCGTCGCATCACAGCTCGACACGCCCAGGCCCCCAGAGCAGAAATTATCAGCAACGCCGCAAGGACTATAGCCTTGTGATCATGGATCACATCAGTCAATTCAATCATGGGACCAATATATAAGAAGTGCGAAGTGATGTCCGACGCCGGTCAGGCTATTTTGACGACCTTTGCACCTGACTGAGTATCGGCCGGAAGGCTTAGAGGGCGTGTCGGCGTGTTTAGGCTTTGGTGCCAGACCAAATCGGCACAGTCGCCGGCAGGCTCGTAACCGAGTGGTGCCAGTCTGAGCAAGCTGGTCATCGCCTCACAATCGAACTTGTCGCAGGCTCTGGTCACACGCCGCAGCAAATCCTGCACCTCCGCCCATTCCAGCGAAGGCTCTCTTACCGTGAGTATCCGCGGATGACGGGTTTGCTGACTGTCTTCGGTGATCAACAACTCTTCATACAGCTTTTCACCAGGACGAAGGCCGGTGTACACGATTTCGATGCCCTCAGCCGAGTCCACACCACGCACTTTGTGACCCATCAGGCGAATCATTTTCATGGCGAACTGTGCGATATTGACCGGTTTACCCATGTCGAGCAGAAACAGAGAACCTGACTCCAGCTCGGATCCCAGCGCGCCGGCCTGGATAACCAGACCTGCTGCTTCTGGAATCGTCATGAAATATCGGATGACATCCCGATGAGTGACCGTAACGGGGCCGCCATTACGAATCTGTTCCCTGAAGAGAGGCACCACCGAGCCAGAGGAACCAAGAACGTTACCAAAGCGAACAATGGAGAACTTGGTCTGCGAATCGCGCTTGGCCATGCCCTGCAGCACCAGCTCGGCAAGCCGCTTTGATGCACCCATGACATTCACAGGACGCACAGCCTTGTCGGTGGAGACCAGCACGAATGAGTCGACGCCAGCCGCAAGCGCTGCTTCAGCGGCGTTGTAGGTGCCCAGCACATTGTTGCGCACACCCTCGATCATGTTCTGCTCGACGATGGGCACATGCTTGTAGGCTGCCGCATGGTATAGCGTCTGAACGCCGAAACTTGACACGATGGACTTCAGGCGCGCAGCCGACTGCACGGAGCCGAGCACAGGAATCACTTCGATTCGCGAGTCCAGTTTGGCCTTCATGCCAGTGAGTTCGTGGCTGATCTTGTACAGCGCGTACTCGCAGATATCCAACAGTACGAGCTTCTTGGCACCCTGCTTGACGATCTGTCGGCAGAGCTCGGAACCTATGGATCCACCCGCGCCTGTGACCATTACACATCGATCGGTAATCGGCATCGATACCAGC
Organism: Gammaproteobacteria bacterium UBA2679; assembly: GCA_002354735.1. Lineage (GTDB taxonomy): Bacteria > Pseudomonadota > Gammaproteobacteria > Pseudomonadales > Oleiphilaceae > Allohahella. The sequence continues at coordinate 444,201 of DEMD01000009.1, forward strand.
TCGGAAAGGCCTGGGACCGGGTCCCGACCGAGCAGGTCCTCGACTTCAATATCTCTCAGCTCGCCAATGCCATGATTGCGGTACACCAGATCTTCAAAGCTGGGAATAGTCTGCACTTTCAGACCAAAGGGCTCAAGAAAGAGCAATATTTCTGCCCTGCGTGCATGCGACGCCGAGCTGATGGCCAACAGAATGCGGCTTACCCCATGCTGCTCGACCAGTGTGCTGAGATTACGGGCCGGGTGTACCGAAAGCCCACTGATCGTGGTCTTCTGGATGGCACGGTTGTCGTCGATAAAGGCGACCGGTTCAAAAAGAGGCTGATGCTGCAGAGCTGTCAGAAGCTGATGGCCAGCGGAGCCGGCGCCGTAGATCACCACGCGTTCACGCTCGTAATTATTCGCCTTGCCTGCGTTATAGCGCATGATGATGGCGATAAGGCTGCGCAGGCCTATCCTGAAGCCGCCCACGAGCATGATCACCATCATGAAATAGATGATCGGGACAGATCGTGGAATGAAGGCATCGGTGACAGACGTCATCATCAGCAGCATCAGCGACGAGAAGATAGCGCCGGAGATGACCGATGACAGAGCACGCTGGCTCAGGAAACGAACCATGGCCTTGTACAGACCCAGCAGTGCAAAACAGCTGATGCTGGCAAAGATGGTTACCGCAAACGCGATGAAGTGCGCACGCGTCGGGTCAAAAAGAGATTCCAGCCTGAGACTATAGGCTGCTACGGTAGCCAGAAGAAGCAGCAGTGCGTCGATGAGGACGAGAATCACCTGCTTTGGCCGCCGGTCGAGGGTCAAAAGCGTATTAATCAATCCGTTCTGCTTCATGCAATCATTGTCCGCCTATCCATTGCTTAGCAGCTCCATTGGCCGAATATGGTCCGACAGCTTCTCTGAGGAGGTCGGGGCTCGAGCTAACTGGTCCACGCGGACGACTTGATGAAGCCGCGTCTGCCGATCGCAAATATACAACAGCATAGACCATGATCAGGCAACGGCAGCAGTTTTACAATGTGACAAACCCATACATCGCCCACCCTAGACCGAACTCACTACAGCGGTTCGGCTTGATGAGACGGACTAGGAAGCCCAACTGTTCACTGCCTCCTTCCCATACTTCTTGCGCCAGGCGTTAAGCGTCTTGTGATTACCACCACGAGTCTTCACCTCTTCACCAGTTTTCGGATTCCGATAGGTCTTCAGTGTTCTGGTGCTGCGCTTACGCTCGCCACCACTGTCTCCGGTGCCTGATTCGAGATTCCACATACGCAATACGTCGGTGGCAGAGAAGCCGTATTCATCCATGAGCGCAGATAATTTCTCCTTGAACTCATTGGCGCGTTGGACCGTTTCATTCTCCGAGAGCGTCGCCAGCTTCTTCTGTAATGCCTCTATGGCATTTTTTGTTTCAATATAATCCACAAACTTGCTCATTACATCGTCCTTCTTACATGTTGGCGTTATAAATAAACGGTGCCTATTATTAATGGAAGATCAGACGAGTGCAATTTAAATCTTGGAATCAGCTGCCGGTATCTGGGTACTTCTTATCTGCGCGTAATTCAGCACACCGACAAATATGCTTCCACCAATAAGGTTACCGGCCACTGCAGTTGCAATAAAAAATGCTGCCTGCTGAATTGTAAAGTGTGGCGCAACAAGCAGTGCGGCAAACATTTCGACCGCACCAGCTATAGAATGATGTAGCCCGCCCAACCCAATGAGGAAGGTCACGATAAATATGGCGATGATATGACTGGTCGCATCTGCGCTGGCCCGTAAAAGCCAGGCACCGATAGCCATTAGCCATCCCGCCAGTACAGCGCTGAGCAACAGATCCTTGAAAGGATAGCTTACGAGGTGATGTCCTATTGCTTCATAGCCAGCTGAAGCGCCAATGACTACATCTGAAGACGTAAGCAGCAAGGCGCCACTGAAGGCGCCAAGTAAATTACCGAGGATGACCGTAGCCCAGAGACGTAATAAACGTTTGGGGCTCGCTCGTTTATCGAGTACTGGATAAATTGCGGTGGCGGTGTGTTCGGTAAACAACTGCGTGCCACTGAAAATACACAGGATAAATCCAAGCGGATAAACAAATGCCACAGCAACCCGGGAAACAAATGGCATGTCGGCATCGGCGAGCCCGGAAACCACCAGGGCGACTGCCATAACAGTAAAAGACAGTATAAGGGCTGCGGCGAAGGATGATAGAAGAAGCGAAATAAAGGGCCTGTAAAGCTGCTCCTGGCCCTCTTCTATCGTACGTTCGAGTATATCATCAGGGTGTCTGGTAGATTCGTCTATACGCTTGACGATGACATTGGTGTAGCGGATCTCTTCCCGCTCACGCTCAACTGTTCTTGAAGTTTTCTCTGGAATATCGTTCTTGTCGAGGAAGTCTGAATCAGACTGTGCCACCTGGTTCTCCCATGGCGGCACGTGCCGCCTATTGATTAACGATCAGGACTTCAACCCGTCGATTCTCCGACCGTCCGCGGCTATTTTCATTGCTGGCGATCGGGCGCTGCTCGCCGTACCCGACCGAGGTAAAGCGATTCGCTTCGAAACCACCAACTTCGCTGAGGAAGGCTGCAACCTTCGATGCTCTATTTTGAGATAGCCGCATATTGGAGTTACCGTCGCCGGAGCTGTCAGTGTGGCCGGACACGACGATTCGAGCGTTTTCGAAAGTCCTGATCGATTCGATGACTTTATTCAGCAGCGGAAAATTCACTGCCGCAATCTCACTGTTACCTGGAGAAAAAACAAAGCCCTGAGCCCGGATCAATACGTCATTATCCTGGCGGTAGACCTCTGCTTCATCGATATCGAACAGTGATTGTACGAACGCGAACCTCGCCGCACGCGCCTGTTCGGCACTGCGTTCAGCCTCGGTTTCAGCGCGAACATCTTCGAGAACCAACTGTTGCGCCAGCACCAGATCAGCCAGTTTTCGATCGGCCTCATCGAGTTGGAGCTGCAAACGGTTTCGGTTTTGCACCAGCTGTTCAATCTGACTACGCAGGGCCGCGATCAACACCTTGTTGGCATCGTCAAAGTTGGGCGCATGAACCATCGGCTCGACCAGACGAGCCAGTTGTCCCTGATACCAGAGCACCTTGTCTTCTTCACTGAAGTCAGATGTCTGGAAAACCTGGATGATGTCCTTTATCCCTATTGCCCGGTTGATGTGGAACACTGCCCGCTGTGCATGATTCTCCGCTTTGATCTTGTTTCTGCGGTCTGCATCGAGGGTCGCGAGTGCCAGCTTGTGCTCCTCGCGCGCACGCTTCAAAGTCTGGGGTGCAAAGTCCTCAAGCGCCTCGCGTTCAGCCTGAGCCAGCGCTGTCTCGATTCTCGCCACGGTATCGGTCTTGAGTGCTTCGAGCTCCAGCGCTTCAAACAGGTCTATCAGCGTCTGCCGTCCAGCCTTGGCCTGCTCGAGACGCCCTTCTTCCGCGATGCGACTGAGTGAGATCAGCTCTGCTTCGGACTCCCTATAACTACTGGTCGCGTGCTCGGCCGCACCGGCTGCCAGCGCTCGACGTCGAGTGCGGAGAATATCTTCAAAGATATCAGCAGTGACTTCCGCCTGGGCTCTGGCTTCACTGAGTGCTTTCAGCCCCTTGGTGGCCTGCTTCTGGGCGGCGTCGTCTGCGCGCTGAGCAAGCTTGTATGCCTCCTCATAGGCACTGGTCGCCTGCTCGTGAGTCGCCGGAGCCAACAGCTCAAGCTCTTCGCCATCCGCTGCCCTGAGCGCATCCCTAAGCTCCGTCACCAGTGGAAATTGAGTTTCGATAACGCTGTCGTCCAGCACCGCCTGCGAAGCACAGGCCGTGAGGAACAGCGACAGAGTAAGCGTAAAAAGGTGGGGAAGGCGAAAAATCAGCAGGTCTGGCGACAGCGCCAAACCTGCGAACTGCGGATAGAAGAAACGCGCGCTCGGCATGTAGATTCCCTGTAGAGAATTACCAGACGCCTCAGGCGTTCTGGATAGGGGTGAACTGTTCTGCTGAACGCTCCTGCATGTGTGTCTGGAATTCGCCGACCACCTCTACGGCCTCAGTCACCTTGTCGAAGCGTGCAATGTGGTAGACCGCTTCGCCCTCATAGGCCAGAGGAAGATTCGTGCGCCCAATGACGACGCCGGAGTGCGGCGCCTTGATCAGCACCCCCTCATCGTCAAGGGGGCCGCAGATCATGCCAATGGTTTCATCCGCTCTGATGCGATCACCAAGAGAGCAGTATAGTGTAAGAAATCCACTTTCAGGGGCGCGTATCCAGGCGGATGAACGAGCCACGACAGGCTTGACTATTTTTCGTCCACGCTTGCGCATGGCAAGCATACCGAGGGACTCCATGACGCGCCGAACGCCGCGCACACCGCCGGCGATGCTTTGCTCTTCATACCGCAGTGCTTCGCCAGCTTCATAGGTAATAATCGGGATACCGAGGTCTTCCCCGGTACCACGCAGTGAGCCGTCCCGAATCGGAGCATTGACAATTACGGGTGCGCCAAACGCATGCGCCATTTCTTCGGCCTTGGGACTGGCAAGATGCACGCGGATCTGGGGAAGGTTGCTACGATCTATTGCACCGGTGTGCAGGTCGATAGCATGTGTAGCCGACTGGAGGACTTTGGTATTGAAGATATGCGCAATACGGCCGGCCAGCGAGCCATCTTCACTGCCGGGAAAGCAGCGATTCAGGTCACGTCGGTCTGGGAGATAACGGGTGCGCTGGATGCAACCGAGCACATTCACCACCGGTACGGCAATGAGCGTGCCCCGAACATTATTCAGCCAGCTGCTGTGCAACACACGTCGGACGATTTCGATGCCATTGAGCTCATCGCCATGAATGGCGGCGCAGACCAGCAGACGCGGGCCTGGCACCTTGCCGTGCACAACTGCGATCGGCACCGAAATGTCTTTTTGAGTGTAGAGCCCGCCTATCGCCAGATTGAATATCTTGCGCGTTCCGGGCGCTACCTCTTCATCGAGAAACTCGAAAGAATCTGCCTTCACCATCTATGATCTGTCTCCACTTGATTAAGTCAACGGAGCAGATCCACCTCAGTCCCTGGGCTTACGCGGTCCTTTGCGGGCCCCATCCTCACGGGAGAAACCAGGCTTGTCACGTCGTGGCGGCCGTCGACCAGAAGGTCCACCGTCATTACGACCACGAGGCTTGCGGAAGCCGCCGCCCAGTTCATCTGCAGGTACCTCACCATCGAACACGGTGATCCGCAATGGCTTTTGCCTGACACGGGTTTTCTGCAGCAGCTCGGTGACTTCGCCTGGCATTTCCGCCGGCAGATCTACTGTACTGAATGTATTATAGATCTGAATTCGACCTATGTAGCGTCCTTCTATGCCTGATTCGTTGGCGATGGCACCCACGAGCTCACCTGGTGCTACGCCATCCTGATGACCAACGGCCACTTTGTAACGCTGCATACCAGCTTCAGGACCTGCAGAATTCGACCGCGGCGGCCTGGGCGCCCGCTCCCGATCACTGTCATTACGGGCACGAGACGGCCTGGCATCCGCTCCACCAGTCCATTCCGGCTGGCTTCTCTCATGACGCTCCTCACGCTCGGGCTTCGGTCGCAGTGGACGATCTTTCTGTTGCAGATACGCCAGGGCGCCGGCGACTTCAACTTCTGTCAAGGTGCGCTCGCGACACAGTTCTTCGACGACCTGCTGGAAGAACGCGAGATCCTGCGATTCGATGGTTTCGAGAATTTCAGTCTTGAAGCGATCGATGCGTTGTGCGATCAGGTCATCGCGCGACGGCAGCTCCAGCGGTGGGATCTGCTGCCTGGTCGTACGCTCGATGGATCGTAGCATGTTGCGCTCACGGGGGGCGACGAACAGAATGGCTTTACCTTCACGCCCTGCCCGACCGGTACGGCCGATGCGATGGACGTAGGCTTCGTTATCGTAGGGAATGTCGTAGTTGATAACGTGACTGATGCGTTCAACATCAAGACCTCGCGCGGCGACGTCTGTTGCTACCAGGATGTCGAGACGACCTTCCTTGAGCTGCTCTACGGTGCGCTGGCGCTGAGCCTGCGCGATGTCGCCATTGAGCGCGGCGGCGTTGAAGCCTCTGGCGTTGAGCTTGTCGGCCAACTCTGTGGTCGCGGTTTTGGTTCGCACGAAGATAATCATGCCATCGAAGCGTTCGATCTCGAGAATGCGGGTCAGGGCATCCAGCTTCTGCATGCCGCGGACGAGCCAGAAGAACTGCTTGATGTTCTCGCCAGTAGTTGCCTTGCTCTCTATCCTGACTTCGACAGGCTTTTTAAGGTACTTTTCTGCCACGCGACGAATCGCCTGCGGCATGGTAGCGCTGAACAACACAACCTGACGCTCGGCCGGCGTCTTCTGCAAAATGGTCTCGACGTCGTCGATGAAGCCCATCCGCAACATTTCGTCAGCCTCGTCGAGCACCAGCGTTTTCAGATTGCTCAGGTCCAGACTGCGTCGCTCAAGGTGGTCAAGCAGACGGCCTGGTGTGCCAACAATGACGTGTGGGCCACGCTTCAGTGAGCGAAGCTGGGCCCGCATGTCCTGGCCACCATATAGCGGCAGGACATGGAACTTCCCGCCCATACCAGCGGAGTAAGTCTGAAAGGCCTCTGAGACCTGCAGCGCAAGTTCACGCGTCGGACAAAGCACCAGCGCCTGAATATCGGCACTGCGTGTATCGATTTTTGCCAGAATCGGGAGCGCGAAGGCCGCCGTCTTACCCGTGCCCGTCTGAGCCATACCGACCACGTCATTGCCGCCGAGCAGCAGCGGAATGGTTTTGGCCTGAATTGGCGACGGCGTTTCATAGCCAAGCTTTGAAATTGTATCCAGCATGCTGGCTGGAAGGCCAAGGCTGAGGAAGTCCGGCTGTTGAGCCTGATCGTCAGCGATAGAAGCTTGTGTTGAAGACTGAGCGTCTTCGTTTTGTATAGACATTGTTTACCTATTGAGAAAATAACCAGCGAGTCACAAAGCAACCGGCAGGTAAGATTATGGACCCGCGCTTGCTGGTCCTGCAGCCAAATGTTGTACAGGATGTTCTGAAGGGATGAGCGCGTCTGGCCAGCTTCAGAGGGGCAGACATCGAAGCCGGCCGGGGGGAAGCGGGGTTATCGCAAGCTGGTAGCATCACCGTTACAGGGGCCTCCGAGCTTCAAATTAAGCCAATCAAAATCACCTGACAGAATCAGGCTGCGCAGTATACAGGTTTGTTCACACTTTAGACACAACTCTAGTGTGTGGGCCGCCTGAGTGGGCCGCGTGACCCATGCCCAGGTCGGCAATCCGAGGCGGCTAGGGGCTGGTCCAGGTGTGGCGCAGACCGACTTGTCGCCTCGTACCGCTAACAGTTGATCAGTCCTGCTGAATGGCCACAAGCGTTTCGGCCGGCGCTACGCGATCACCTTTCTTCGCGTAGACTTCGCTAACGGTGCCACTCACATCCGCCCTGATCTCGGTTTCCATCTTCATGGCTTCGATGATCAGCAGCGCCTGACCGGCGTCCACCTTGTCGCCCTTCTTCACCAGCACGTCGACCACATTACCCGGCATGGACGTTGCGATATGACCTGGCTTCCCTGCCTGCGGCCGCTGCTGACCGGTCTGCCCGGTTTCAGCTGTGTCGAAGGTTTCGATAATCACTTCCTCAGGCACGCCATCGACCGTCAGATAAATACGGCGCTGCGCCTTGCCTTTTGGCCCAAGACCCGTGATCGCCACATCATACTGCTCGCCATGCAGCGCAATCTTGAATTCGCTCGACACTGCGGCGCCGACTTGCGAGGCACTGGCGACTGCTGGATCCAGCAGTACTTCAGGCTGCAGCGTGCCGGCCGCGCGCTGCTTCAGATACTCGCCGCCGAGGTCGGGGAACATCGCATAGATCAGGACATCGGTATCGGTCACTTCGGCCTTTCCGCCATCGGCAGAGAGCAGACTCTGGACCTTCGACTTCAATGTAGCCATCTCATCCTGCAGGTCATCCGCAGGTCTATGCGTGATGACCTCTTCATTACCGATAGCAGCCTTGAGCAGGTCCTGATCGACAGGCGCCGGTGTGCGGCCATAGCCGCCCTGAAGGTATCGCTTGACCTCATTGGTAACGGAAGCATAGCGCTTACCGCTCATGACGTTCACGGCAGCCTGTGAGCCGACGATCTGCGAAGTTGGCGTGACCAGTGGTGGATAGCCCAGATCCTTGCGCACAGCTGGAATTTCGGTGAAGACATCGTCGATCTTGTCGAGCGCGCCCTGCTCCTTGAGCTGGTTGCTGAGGTTCGACATCATGCCGCCCGGCACCTGCGAGGTCAGCACTTCGGTATCTACGCCTGAATAATCGCTTTCGAACTGCGCATATTTCTTGCGCACATTACGCAGGTGCTTAGCCGCCGGCTTGAGCACGTCGAGATTGATACCAGTGTCGTAACCAGCGGCTTCCAAGGTTACGACCATGGTTTCTGTCGGCGTATGGCTGGTGCCCCCAGCCAAAGGAGACAGGGCCGTGTCGATGTGATCGATACCCGCTTCCACCGCCTTCATCAGACACATTGGCGCCATACCGGAGGTCGCGTGGGTATGCAGGAACAGCGGCACTTCTATGATCTTCTTGAGGCGTTCGACCAGCTCTGCGGTAGCTGAGGGCGTGAGCAGGCCAGCCATGTCCTTGATAGCCACCGAATCACTGCCCATATCAACGAGTGACCGCGCGAGATCCTCGAAGCGCTCCATAGTGTGCACAGGGCTCACGGTGTAACAGATCGTGCCCTGGGCGTGCTTGCCAGCGGCCTTGGTAGCTTCGATTGCCGTTCGCAGGTTACGTTCGTCATTGAGCGCGTCAAATATTCGGAAGACGTCGATACCGAGCTCGGCGCTCTTTTCGACAAAAGCGCGTACGACATCGTCGGCATAGTGTCTGTACCCCAGGAGGTTCTGTCCTCGCAGCAGCATCTGCAGTCGCGTGTCAGGCAAGGCCTTGCGCAGCGCGATGAGTCGCTCCCACGGGTCTTCCTTCAGAAAGCGCACGCAGGCATCAAAAGTCGCACCGCCCCAGACTTCGAGTGACCAATAGCCAGCTTTGTTCAGTGCTTCGCAGGCCGGCAACATGTCTTCTGTGCGAAGACGTGTCGCCAGCAGCGACTGATGGCCGTCGCGCAGCGCGACGTCCGTGATATGAATCTTTCTCGCCATGACCTGTCCTACCCTCTACTGGAGCTTGAAGCTGATTGAAATGATATTTGTTCTACCATGACTGTTGAGCGGCCAGTGCCGCTGCAATGACCGTGGCCACCTGGCTAGGCGTCTTCTTCAGACTGTACTCGGCCAGCTGCGGGTTCGCGGCAATGAAACCGGTGTTGAAATTCGTGGTCCTGAAATCAGGGTGCTGCAATATGTTCAGGTAGTACGGGATCGTCGTCCTGATACCAAACAATCTGATGTCGTTCAAAACCCGCTCCGAACGGCTCAGCAGACTCTCCCAGTCGGCTGCCCAGACGATGAGTTTGGCGCACATCGAATCATAATAGGGAGGCAGGGTGTATCCCGAGTAGATCGCCGTATCGGTTCGTGTGCCTGGGCCACCAGCGGCATAATAGCGGCTGATGGTGCCAAAGCTGGGCAGGAAGTTGTTCTGCGGGTCTTCAGCGTTGATGCGGAACTGTGCAGCGAAACCATTGATCTTGATATCCGACTGCTGCAGCCCCAGCGGCATGCCCGAAGCAATTTCGATCTGCTTCCTGACGATGTCCACGCCAGTGATTTCTTCGCTGATGGTATGCTCGACCTGGACGCGGGTATTCATCTCCATGAAGTAGAAGTCGTCCTTGTCATCAAGAAGAAATTCCACCGTTCCGGCGTTTGTGTAGTCGACTGCTTTGGCAGCCCTGACCGCAAGATCACCGATCATGTGTCGCTGTTCATCGTTCAGCTGTGGCGAAGGCGCCAGTTCGATCAATTTCTGGTTGCGGCGCTGAATGGAGCAGTCGCGCTCATAGAGATGGACCACGTTGCCCATCTGATCACCAAGAATCTGCACTTCGATATGACGCGGATTGACGATGCACTTTTCCAGGAAGACTTCCGCCTTCCCGAACGCCTTGGTGGCCTCTGAAATGACTCTTTGATAATTATCACGAAGCTCACGTTCATTGTCGCAACGCCGGATGCCTCGTCCGCCGCCACCGGAGGTCGCCTTGAGCATGATGGGATAGCCAATTGCGGCGGCCTGCCCTACCGCGTCTTCGACGTCGATGAGATTGCCTTTACTACCGGGGGTAACTGGAATACCCGCCGCTATCATGCTGCTCCGGGCTTCGGTCTTGTCGCCCATACGGGCGATCACGTCGGCAGTGGGCCCGATGAAGGTCACGCCACGCGATTCGCAGACGCTCGCAAACTCGGCGGATTCGGATAGGAAGCCATAGCCGGGATGGATGCCATCGCAGCCGGCGGCCACCGCAATATTCACCAGCTGGTGTGGATTGAGATAACCTGCCAGCGGATCACTGCCAAGCCCATAGGCTTCATCGGCCTTCTTGACATGCAGGGCGAATCGGTCAGCGTCGCTGTAGACCGCGACCGAAGGGATTCCGAGTTCACGGCAGGCACGGATGATCCGCACTGCAATTTCGCCCCGGTTGGCGATGAGTATCTTCTTCAGCATGTCGTCTGTCCAAGTGCTCTTCTGGATAAAGTCGGTTGATGGTCAGTCACTGTCAGCTTGCTTCGGTACTGTCTTGCGAACGGTTTTCGGTTTCGCAGGCTTCCTGGCCGACTTCGGCACCGGAATGATCTGCGGTGGCTTGCCCTGCAGAAATGACCCGCCTGAATCGACGATGAAACGATTACGCAGGGCGTTTCTGCCCACCAGCATCTGGAAGGCCATGTCGCCCCGCTCCGTGAGCGTCATTTCGCAGTCAAAACTGTGATCCCTGAAACGCATGTGAGTATGAATGACGTACCGCGTCTCTGTCTGCCCTCCGGAGTTGGTCACGTCGCGCACGTCTACCAATGGTGCCTGACAAAGCACCAGCGCGTGGCTGCGCCCCTGCACAGGACTGGTATGGAAGCGCGCATAGCGCATGCCGTCCTGCTCCACGATCTTGATGTGCATGGCATGCAGCGAACATGTCTTTGCACCGGTATCAATCTTGGCTTTGAGGTACCTGATACCCAGATCCGGCAACCCTACCCACTCGCGCCAACCTACTAGACCTTTCACCTGCCCTAGCCCTTACCGCGGGTCTTGGTGGTGGCCTTGTTGGATTCCATCACCTTTTCAAGATGCCGATAAATCATGGTGGCGACATCCTTACCGGACGCATTCTCTATGCCTTCAAGTCCTGGCGAGGAGTTGACTTCCATGATCTTGGGCCCGGACTCAGCGCGCAGCAGATCGACCCCAGCCACATTGAGCCCCATGACCTGAGCAGCCTTGAGCGCCGCCTGACGTTCCTTGGGCGTTATCTTGACCAGCGTTGCAGTACCCCCACGGTGCAGGTTCGACCGGAACTCTCCTGGTTGCGCCTGGCGCTTCATGGCAGCCACAACACGGTCACCAACGACGAAGCAGCGTATGTCGGCACCGCCAGCCTCCTTCACGTACTCCTGCACCAGTATATTGGCCTTCAGGCCCATAAAGGCTTCGATAACGCTCTCGGCAGCCTTCCTGGTTTCTGCCAGAACGACGCCAATACCCTGCGTACCTTCGAGCAGCTTGATAACCACCGGGGTGCCGCCGCACATCTGAAGGAGATCGTTGATATCGCCAGGCGCATGGGCAAACCCGCTGACAGGCAGACCGACCCCTTTTCGCGACAACAGCTGCAGAGAACGCAGCTTGTCGCGGGATCGTGTGATGGCAACAGATTCGTTCAGAGGGTAGACTCCCATCATCTCGAATTGTCGCAGCACAGCTGCGCCATAGAACGTGATCGATGCACCAATTCGCGGTATGACTGCATCAAAGCCTTCAAGCGGCTTGCCCGCATAGTGTATGGTCGGTTTGGCGGTGGCGATGTTCATGTAGCAGCGCAAGGTATCGACCACATGGACCTCATGCCCAAGTGCCTCGCCAGCTTCTACCAGGCGGCGGGTCGAATACAGCTTCTTGTTCCGGGACAGAACGGCTACTTTCATTATGAATTCCTTGGTTTTGTTTGTTCTGCAGGCGATCAGGCAACTGCGTCAGGCTTCTGCTCTTCAGCGCGCCGGACTGCATCGCGCTACTATGATACGCCCGGTTTGCAGGTGCAAGCTGCTCGATGAATCTCTCTACTTCTCAATTAACGGCAGGACTCAATCGTAGTGGCCAGCTCAAGTTTCCAGGCGCTGTACTCCCTCATCCGCTATGCCCGTGGTTACCGTCGCCAGATCATCTCTGCAAGCATCTGTTCAGCGATCAACAAGCTCTTCGATATAGCGCCCGAAATTCTCATCGGCATCGCCATCGATGTCGTCGTAAACCAGCAGACGAGCTTCGTGGCCCAGATGGGCGTCGAATCACCCGCCATGCAGATCACGCTGATCGCAGTGCTCACCTTTCTCATCTGGGCCGGTGAGTCCATATTCGAATATGCCTATCTCATCCTCTGGCGTAACCTTGCCCAACAACTACAGTCGGACCTGAGACAGGATGGTTACGAACACCTCCAGCGGCTGGATATGGCGTATTTCGAGTCGCGCAGCTCAGGCGAGCTCATCTCGATACTGAACGACGACGTCAACCAGCTCGAGCGGTTTCTCGACGGTGGCGCGAACGCGCTGATACAGGTATTCGTTACGGTGATAGCCGTGGGTGGGGTCTTCTTCTACATCAGTCCGATGATCGCCCTGCTCGCCTTCACTCCTATACCGGTAATCATTTACGGTGCTTTCGCGTTTCAGAAGCGAGCACAGCCACTTTATGATGATGTCAGGCAGCGCGTTGGGGATCTTTCCAGCCGGCTGGCCAATAACATCGGCGGCATTGCGACCATCAAGAGCTTCACCGCAGAGCAGAGAGAGGCCGCTCAGCTCAGGCAGATCAGTGAATCCTATGTGACATCGAACCGCGCAGCGATCCGGGTGAGTTCTGCCTTCATTCCCATCATCAGAATGGCAATTCTTGCCGGCTTTCTTGCTACGCTCGTAGTTGGTGGCATGCAGGCGCTGGATGGTGATTTGAGCGTTGGCGCCTACGGCGTTCTGGTCTTCCTGACCCAGCGCCTGCTCTGGCCACTCACTTCATTGGCGGGCACAGTAGACCTGTACGAGCGCGCGATGGCGAGTACCCGGCGCATCCTCGGGCTGCTGGAGACACCGGTCACAGTCATCGACTCCACAGGCGGCGAGGCCATGTCGATTTCAGTGGCTGACGATATCCGGTTCAATGCAGTCAGCTTTGGCTATGAGCACAGCTCGGCCCCGACTCTGCGAGATATCGACCTTACCATCAGAGGTGGCAGTACCCTTGCGCTGGTCGGCACTACTGGCAGCGGGAAGTCCACTCTGATCAAGCTGCTGTTGAGATTCTATGACCCCAGCGCGGGCGATATCACCATCGGCGGGCACAATATTCGCGACATATCGCTGCAGAATCTACGTGACGGTATCGGCCTGGTGAGCCAGGATGTTTTCCTCTTCGATGGCACACTCTTCGACAATATCGCCTACGCCCGCCCCGACGCCGATCGTGAAACCGTCGAACTGGCGGCCCGGATGGCCGAAGCCTGGACTTTCATCAGTCGCCTGCCGGAAGGATTGGATACACAGATCGGCGAGCGCGGCGTGCGACTCTCGGGCGGGCAGCGCCAGCGAATTTCATTGGCGCGAGCGCTACTGAAAGATCCCCCGATTCTCATACTCGATGAGGCGACGAGTGCCGTCGATAATGAAACCGAAGCGGCCATACAGCGAAGCATGGTGAAGATCCGCCAGGATCGAACCCTTATCATCATTGCACACCGGCTCAGCACGGTTGTCGACGCCGATCGCATCGTGGTTGTGGAAGATGGTCAGATCCTGGAGTCGGGCACGCATGCCGAGCTCCTGGCCGCAGATGGTCCATATCATCGGCAATGGCGCGTCCAGACCGGGGTGAATGCTTGAAGCGCCTGCGACAGTGGTACAACAATGCGCCCCTGCGGACGAAGTTTTCTTTCGTGTTCTGCTCGATCACCTTTGTGGTCACAATCAGCATGTCGCTGGCGCTGGTGCTGCTATACGCCACCCAGCAACGCGATGATTTCGTAAGTGCTGTCGAGGCCGAGGCTCTGACATTCAGCCAGATCATTCAGGCCCATCCATTGAACGGATCGGAAGCTGCGACCCTCTCTTTCTTGCGCAATCTCTCGTCCCAGGTCACAACACACGACCTCGATGTGTCTGTCTGCCTTGTTGAAACGATGGAAAATTTCGGTCTGAAGTTCAAGTCGGCGACCGCGCTCCCTGCCCTGGCAGAAGTAGACCACCAGGAAGTGGCTAGCTGCTCCGGCGGCACGTTCTCGCAGTGGGACGCAGGTAGCTATGAGGTCGGCAGACTCGTCAGTCGAGGCGAAACTATGGCGGTAGCCTATCTTGCCATCGAAGCTGACGCCGCCATGCTACTTGACCGCGTGCTGGCGCTCGCATTGCTGCTATTGTTCGCGGTGCTGGCCACGGTAGCACTGGCGTCGCTCGTAGCCTACCGCATGCAAGGCGCCATCCTGCGCCCGCTCGGTGCGCTGCAGCGCGTGAGCAACTCGATTCTCGCAAGCGCCGATTACGATCAACGCGTGGCGGTCGAGGGCGATGATGAAATTGGTGCCCTGGTCGAAACCTACAACAAGATGCTCAGCACTATCGCGCAGCGACGGAAGGAGCGGGACAAAGCCCTTGCCACACTGGACCGGCTTGCCAATTTTGACGGGCTTACTCACCTGCCGAACAGGAACGCCAGCCTCAGAACACTCAATGATGCCGTTGCGGCCGCCCGCCGAAACGCTGGCGAAGTCGCGGCTATGTACATCGATCTCGACAATTTCAAGCTGGTGAATGATTCTCTTGGGCATGAAGCAGGCGACGCGCTGCTGTTGGAGGCGGCAGGACGATTGAACAAGACCCTGGGCGATCAGGGTGTTCTTGGCAGGCTGGGTGGAGATGAGTTCCTCATTATCGCGGCTGCGCCTGATGGCCAGCTTTCTGACGACAGGCTTGGCGAACTCGCGAGCAAGTGCATCGCTGCCCTGGCAAAACCGTTTACAATCTCCGGCCACGTCGTTTCGACCCGGGCGAGCATCGGCATCGCCCGGTTTCCACAACATGCTGATGATGGCGACGTCCTGCTCAAGATGGCTGATGGTGCAATGTACAAAGCCAAGGAAGACGGCAGGGATACCTATCGCTTTTTCGACGAAAAGATCAACAAGCGCAATCAGCGCCGGCACATGATCGCGACTGACCTGCGAATCGCCCTGCGTGAGCGGCAGATGCAGGTGGCCTACCAGCCTATCGTACAGGTCGACAATCATCAGATCGTCGGTGCCGAAGCGCTCCTGCGCTGGCACCATCCACAATTTCGCATGATAGGACCGGCGGAATTCGTGCCGGTTGCCGAAAGTGCCGGCCTCATCAACCAGCTCGGTATCTGGGTGATCGAACAGGTCTGCATCCTTCTCAAGCGCCTGCAGTCCGGCGCAATGCCATTTCTGGCGAATGATCAGTACTTCAGAATTGCGGTAAACCTGTCGGCAGTGCAGTTCCGCCAGGACGACCTGTTCGAGACGATCGAGAACATCATGCTCGAGCACGGCGTCTCCCCCTCCAGGCTCCGCTTCGAAGTGACAGAATCGATTTTCATGGATGAGCTCAATCGAGCCAGTAGTGTGATAGCCCGGCTGCGAAAGATTGGCTGCGGGGTCTCGATTGATGATTTTGGCACCGGATACTCATCACTGTCCTACCTGAGCAAGCTGCCCGTCGATACGCTCAAGATCGACCGCTCCTTCGTCAATGAACTGAGCTCGTACTACAGCTCACTGCATGAGCAGGCACAACCCTCTGTCTCGGGCCTGAATCAGGCTGATCCCAGGCAGGCCCAGGCCATCGCACTGGCCATTCTTTCGCTGGCGAAAAATCTCGGGATGCACGTGGTGGCCGAAGGTGTGGAGCACCTCGACCAGCTGCGCTTTCTAAAGGAGCATGGCTGCGATTCGGTACAGGGATATCTGTTCGGCAAACCGATGCCCGAGCGCGACTTCATCGACTTCATCAGCCGAAAAAAATAAGACCACCGCACATGAGACCTTTATGAGCATCAGCTTTTCTTTTCATTCACCGGAACGCCGAGTTCAGCGGCTTGCACCGACACTGCTGTTACTTTTCACGACCGCAACTCCTGCCGTCGCGGCTGTTCTGGACGATGTCAGCTTCAGCAATCGTCTGCAGAGTGAACTGCGATATTTCTGGGAGGATGCCCTGTATGGGCAGACGAGTCCGCTTCGGCCATCAATAGCCTGGGAACCCGAGATTGCCTGGCGAGGCGAGTCTCCAATAAGCCTATACTTCAAAGGCTTTGCGCGAGAGAACTTTATCGGCGACAGCCACCGTGCTCATGCTGATGTGAGGGAGCTGTATGCCATTTACGAGGGCGACAGCTGGGATCTCGTCGTTGGCGCCAATAAGGTGTTCTGGGGGGTCACTGAATCACGGCATCTGGTCGATGTGATCAATCAGTCCGATCTGATCGAAGATATCGACGGTGAAGACAAGCTTGGGCAGCCCATGCTCAATCTCAATATGCAGGCAGCCTGGGGGCGAATGGCCTTTTTCGTACTGCCCTACTTTCGTGAGCGAACCCTGCCTCATGATAATGATCGCTTTCGCCTGCCGCTTTCCATTGAAGACGATCCTGCCTATGACAGCGGGGACGAGCAGTGGCATCCGGACCTGGCCTTTCGATACAGTCATTACATCGACAGCCTTGACTTCGGCCTCAGCTATTTCAACGGCACCAATCGCGAGCCAGTATATGAATTGGAACTCTCGCCACCTGCCGCTGCTGGGCTGCCACCTGAAGCCAGCCTGCGCCCACGCTATACGCAAATGCGACAATACGGCCTGGACCTGCAATACACTGTAGATTCATGGCTTCTTAAATTGGAAGCTATCTACCGCTCGACCCCGAACGACGACTTTTTCGCTTCTGTCAGCGGCTTCGAGTATACGATGTATCAAATCTTCGGCACTGATGGCGATCTGGGCCTGCTGCTTGAATACCTCAATGATCGCCGTGATGAGCGAATTGATCCGGTTCAGGGTGACGACGATATTTTTGCGGGGCTACGCTGGGCCGCGAATGATATCGATGGCACATCGGTACTTGGCGGCGCCATTGTGGACCTTCAGGGAGGGGCGACTTTCGTCAGTGTAGAGGCCGAGCGCCGCCTGCGAGACGACATCAAGCTCGAATTCGCCATCAGAATGATCACCGAAGCGGCCCAGGATGACAGTGCCTTTGCATTACGGAATGATGACTACGCCGAACTGGGACTGAACTACTATTTTTGAGTGTAGTCCGGGAACTTATCCAGCCAGCACCGGCGTCAAGCCGGGGTGGACTGGGGGCACATCAATCCTCCGCTGAAGGCCGGACTTCTTCCAATAGCGCCCTGACAACTTCATCGACCTGCTGCTGGCTATCATTGGCGCTCATGCCGAGGAAGTTATGATTGGCAACGCCGAACCAGACGACCTCACTGGCCACCTTGTCGGACCGCGCCTCAGCATCGCCGTCAAGGGCCGCGGGGCGGGGCTTTCTGAGTTCTACCGCGAAGCGTCCGGAGGTATAATCCTCAGGCAGCACATCCCTCGCGCCACCCATCAGGAGCCCACCTCGACGCACGCCGAAACCAAGCGACAGTGTGCTTGGGCGATACCTCACTCGCTCCTCAGACTGCAACGTGAAATCGACGATCAATAAGCCTTCCGACGCCTCAGCGCCAGGGGTCTGTTCCAGTCCCATGGCCTTGAGCTCTTTCGCAATGGCTTCCTGTATTCGATTGACCACGAGCGGGTTGACCAGATCGGCCGACTTGGTTACTGCGGTGACCGGCTCTGCAAAGCGGAAAGTTGAGTAATCAGCCAGGGCAAAACCATCGTCCTTGTCGGTCTTCACCGAGTAGCCCGCGCAGGCCTGCAGCAGCATCAGGATCAGAGCAATAAGCCCGGCCTGCAACAGCCGACCCGTTCCAGCTGACGGGAGGTTGGCTGGCAGCGCTTGAGTAATACTGGGGAGTGCTCTCATGTTGGTCTTTCTCATCTATTGAATCTTCACTTGAAAATGTCCTGAGGCCAGAGGCTTTCCGGCTTTATCACGTATTTCAACCTGCCAGGCGCCTGCCTGGCTACTCGCAATGGCCACGCTGGAAGTGACCACAGCTTTTGATGTATGCACTGTGAGAGGCAGACTCTGCACCTCGCGACCGCCCTGGAACCAGAGCAGGCGTAGCGTTTCGCCTTCCATATCCTCGACCTCGGCAAAGAGGTGAATCGTGGTCTGGCGGCCCTTTGCCACTTTGACAGGATCGCTCAACAGCTCCGCAGGTTCGCTATAGCTGACCTCGTCAGTGATTACGGCGCGCGCAACCTTATTGGATTGAACGGTCATGAGACCAGCCGGCGCTGGGCCTTGCTGCGGGCTTGGGACAGCACCGGGCTGCCTCACCGGCTCATCCTGGACCGTCAGACGATATTTCGAGCGCTCAGCCTCGCTCTCTGGTGCGAGTACAGAGGCCGTAGCGGCCGGTTGCTGCTTCTGATGAACCTGGTCACTGAGTGATTCGGCCAGCGGACGCCCGCTGCCGAAAGCATTTTCACGCGTGGCGTCTCGCGGCACGGGGACCCGTTGAGCGCTCCCCCCCGCGGCTTGCCCAGCAGCCGCTTGGGCAGGTTCTTGAACCGATTCACTCGTAGCGACCGGGTCGACCGGCTCTACAAATACAGGCGCTTCAGTAGCTTCGGAAGGCGCTGGCGAGGCAATCTCGATGTCGCCATCACTCGCCAGTCCCGCCTCGTCGTCATCACCGGATGCCGCCCAGAAATAGAGCGCGGCGATCAGTCCAAGTAGAACGACGCCTGCCCCGATGATCCGTGGCCAGTGATATTGAGTGACATAAACGGAGGGTGACAATGGCCGCTCACTGGAAATCTGCGGGTTGTTCACCGATAAACGAAGTCTCTTTGGCATAGCGGACTGAAAGCACCTGAAAAGAAGTCAAAGCCGTCGCTCATGCTTCGGCTGGGCGGAACGCCATGGTAGCGGAGGCGAACGGTTGCCTCAAGCGAATGCAGTTCTATTGAATTGAATTAACGCAGGAATTTTTGCTGCTTGTCAAACAGTGCTGCTGGGGACTTGGCCAGTCCACTGACCCATACTGGCCGGCTGGCCGATTGCAGAAAACGCTCGAGAGTCATTGGCTTACCGAAATAGTAGCCCTGTACACGGTCAGCGCCCAGCCTGGCGATCTGCTCAAGCGTGTTGCTGTCCTCTATACCTTCCACTACGGTTTCGAGCTGCAGCGTCTTCGCCAGCTTCATGATCGTCGCGATGATACTGGCATCGTTCTCTGCCTCACGCATGCGCTTGACGAACTCGCGGTCGACCTTGAGCTCATGGATGGGCAACTGACTCAGGTAACTGAACGATGAATAACCCGTGCCAAAATCGTCCAGCGAGAGTCGCGCGCCGTGCTGAACGAGGTGATTCAGGTTCTGCAGCACACTACTCATGTTTTCGATCAAAGTGGACTCTGTCACCTCGAAGGTCACCTGAGAGAGATCTATCGCTTCTTCACGTGCCCTTGAGACGATATGAGCGGCGAAGCCTGGACGCGTCAGGTTATGCACCGATATGTTGATACTGATATTGAAGCCGGGCGTGCGTTTGTTGATCTGCTGTATGCACCCAAAACTGA
Organism: Gammaproteobacteria bacterium UBA2679; assembly: GCA_002354735.1. Lineage (GTDB taxonomy): Bacteria > Pseudomonadota > Gammaproteobacteria > Pseudomonadales > Oleiphilaceae > Allohahella. The sequence goes on from DEMD01000009.1 coordinate 464,184, forward strand.
GATCGATAATCAGCAGGGTCAGTTTATCGATCAGGTTTGCGCTTTCGGCCAGCTTCACAAACTCATCAGGCGGAACGTCTCCGTGGCGAGGAGAGTGCCATCGAGCCAGCACTTCCGCGCCGATAACCTGATACGTGAGTATATCGACCTGCGGCTGCAGTACCACCGAGATCTCCTGACTTTCGAGAGCCTCCGCCAGCGAGGCAATCAGCTGCAGGCGACGCCGCCCGCTCTGTTCGATACTGCTGTGATACACAGTAATCGGATCGCCATGCATCATGCCGCTTTCACAGGCGGAACCAGCCCGCTGTAGCAGATTCAGCGGTGCGTCGCAGTCAGTGGGATAGAACGCGATGCCGCAGAACGCGTCGGTATGTATTGATATGCCATCGACCTCATAGGCTCTACTGAGTCTTGCACGCAGAGCGTCTGCAGTATGTTGAACCCCAGCATCACCTTGTCCAGATCTGACGAGGCACACTACGGAACCAAATTCTGGAACGCAGACGAGGCCGGTTCTGTCCCGCTCAAGGCGCACTGTATTCCTGGCAGTCTGCAGGTAGTCATTGGCTTCGGCGACGACCATGCGAAACAGCGACTCGGCTACCGACCGGCCCAGACTGAAAATGGCACCACGACATTGCGGCAGGCGGAAGTACAAGACCGCAAAAACATTGTCTTCAGCGTGCTTGCTACGCATGAGCGCCTGCATGCGATCGATGAGTGGGAACTCGTTGGCAACCGAGGTCACAGGGTCCCGCGTGGCCCGCTCGAGCGCCTGCAGTTCTACGGCCTTCATTTTCTCCGCCATCTGATGCCGCTGCTCAAGCGCCTTCATTCGGCGACGGCGATCTTCCTTGATGCGATAGGCCAGCGCGAAAGACAGCAGCAAGACTTCGGCTGCAGAGCCGAACTGCAGCGCGTGACTACTGATATCGGTCGAGGCTACTACGCCGAAGACGCTCAGCAGATAGAGCGCGAGACCGCCGCAGAAGAGCAGCCAGGCGGCCATGAAATAACGCGCCACGATGACACCCTGCTGCAGCGCGTAAGCGCCGGCATAAATCACGAAGAGCATCGCTATGCCAGAGCAGATGCCCGCAAATCTGGCACCCAGCTCAGGCCATACCAATGTGACCACGAGCAGTAGCGCGGCGGTTCCCATGAGCAACCGGAAAGTCCGATTGATGGCCAAAGGGATTGCATTCTCGAACAGTAGTGCACGCGCAAACATCAGACCGAAAATACAGCTCGACAGCGTGGCGACAGTCAGCAGCGTAATACTGTATTGAGGGTCGCCTGGCCAGAGATAGACTTTGTCCAGGCCCGAGATGGGTAACATGGCACCAATGATACTGCCGAGATAGAGCACGTAGAACAGGTACTGCCGGTCAACCGTGCTGAGCAACAGGAAGAAGTTGTAAACCAACAGCGCGGCAAGCAGCCCAAGATAGCTGCCCCAGACCATGACCTGCGTTCGCTCATTGGCGATAAAACGATCAGGCTGCCAGAGCTCGAGTGGAAGCTGTAGAGAAGTCGAGGATTTGGCGGATATATAAATCGTACCACCGCCGGTGAGCGAGGCTGGCAGATCGATGACTGGGAAACGGTTGTCGTGCTGGTCTGGTCCCAGATAGCCGAAGCGCAGCAACTTGCTCATATTGCCCTGCCCGTCGTCATGGTAAACCGTCAGGTCTTCAAGCAGTGGGTACGGCAAGGCGAGCGTGGCACCTTCAAGCGCGTCTGACGCTTCGAAGCGGATCCGAATCCACACCTCGTATTCGGAAAAGCCAAGGTTGACCGGGGCTGCGCTGGGATTTGCCTGCCAGTTACTGAACTGGCCTATATTCTCTGCGTCGAGTGCATCCGCATGATCAAGCGTGTAGGCGACAAAGGGGTTCAAATTCAGTCGACTGAAGCTCTGATCGACATTGACTGGCGGTACTGCAGCCATAACTGTAGTGCCGAATCCAGCCAAGATGAGGATCAGATAAATTTGTCGAATTGTGCTCGTCCAGAGAATCCACTGCATTCGAATTCCAAATTTGCCAACATAGTACTAGTTTGAATAAAGACAGGCATGCCAAGTCCGTAAAAAGCGCTGTAGACTTCGCACCATCAGAACAAAAAACAATCACCGGATCCCGACGACAGGATCTGAAACTTAACTATAGATCATGATTACGGTCATGACTCAGGATTTATTTCATCTATGAAGTCGTCAGAATCGCTAAATAGAGCGGAACAGAGGCGCATGCCTCGCCATGAATTTTCCGGTCAAGCCCAACTGCTGATTGATAAGACTACAGTTACTGCGCACTGTCTCAATATTTCAAGTGACGGTATATTGTTGAGTATTCCTGCCGAAAGTGAAATCGCAGCTGCCGGTATTCGCAAGTCCTCACATATCAATCTCTGTATCGACTCCTTGCCAGTGCAGAACCTCAGAGCCGCGGTGATGCACCGCAACGCAGGAACGATAGGCCTGAAATTCGATACGCTGATCCACTCTCACATCCCTGAACACGAGATGCTGATCGACAAGCCAGCGAAGAAAACTGGCAGTCGTTTCGGACTGTACCAGATGCGCAAGCAGGTCTGGATACAGGCTCGTAGATGGAGCATTTTCGGCATCAACAAGTTCGCCCGTAATGCGATCTTGAGGGCTGTTCAACCCGGTTTTTTATTTGCGGTCTATGGAAATAAGCGAGATGTTTCGCGTTATATCAGTGAGGACCTGCATGCGCGCCTGCCCGAAATTTCCCTGGGCAACTATATCAGCAAGGGAAAGTTCAAGGGATTCGTGGTGGCATCCAAGTCCTTCGAACACGAGCTTGCCGAAGATTCGGCCAAGGTCGTGAAGTATCTCGATAACTTGCGCAAGGTCTGGCCCTCAGTAAACAAGGTTGCCCTCGTGGGACGCCTGCCGACTTTCGCCATGAAGGCGCGTTATCCCATAGAAGCCCCATTCGTCGAAGGCTCACTCGGTACCCGCTTCATGATTCTGGAGCTGGCGAAGGAACTGAAGGCTCGACCGGAATATCAGCAGGAAACCTCCATAGTGGTCCTGGGTGGTGCCGGGAGGATTGGGCGCGCGTTGTGCGACGATCTCGCCAAATACTTCGATCAGGTCATAGCCTTCGACCGGCGCTACGATATCGACTTCCAGTCGACCGAGAAAATACTCGAAACTTCAAATCCCATGCATTTCGGCGACCATAAGCTGTTCATCGTCCTCACGGCCCGCGGTTCAGCTGTCGAAGAATTCCTGCCCTTCCTGCCACGCGGCGCAATTCTGGCGGATGACACGCATCCGTCGATTGAGACCCCGCTGCGTCAGGCGCTCAGGCGTCGAGGCATCGAAGTCGAAAAAACCGTGCTGACCAACCCGGAATTCACGGCCTTCCCGAAGATGCCGCAGTGGAGCAAGGGCAGCATTCCAGGCTGTCTGGTTGAAGCGCTGGTGCTGCTCGAAGAACCTGAAGCCGACAAGCAGACCATTGAAGAATTCTCCAAAACAGCCGTTCGCCTTGGTTATAAGGCCCAGCTCGTCAAACCCTTCACGCCAGAGTGATGGGACCCGCCACGGAAGGCGGCCCCACTGTTACAAACGCTTACAAAGAAAGACTGCGCCAGTCCTCAGTTTTGTCAATCTTTTACAATTGCCCACTACCAGCCTGATCAACTGCTCTCTAGAATTATTGGAGCAAGACCGGTGTGGTTGCGTAGCGTTCTGTGAGGCAGCGAATTTGAGCGGTAAGGTTGATACGGAACTGGCTCAGGCTGCACAGCAGCTGACAGTTTCTACTAAAGTGCTGCCACTACTCTTCCTGGCACTCGGCTCGATTTCCACCCTGGCTACCGTTTGGGTATTTGCAGCAGGCGATAGTGGCTACAGTGTCGGCATTCTGGGCAAGCTGAGCGTGGCTGGCGCGCTTTGTCTGCTTGGCACGCTTGCACTCTATCTCTTCCAGCTCAACAGAACCCTCTCCCGTAGTATCGCCGAAAGTCGGCAACAGGACCTTCGTCTCAAGAAGCTCGGCAAGGCTGTTACCAAAAGCGGCTGTGCCATCGCGATTCTCGACAGCCGCGGGCGCGTCGAGTACATCAATCAGCAGTTTGAGCAGACTACCGGCTACTCGATGCAGGAGATCATTGAAAACGGCATGCAGATCCTGCACCCGAAGATTTTTGTCGGCGGTCAGCTCAAGCTGATTAACCGGACTGAGTGGCTCAAGGACGCATGGACCAGCGAAGTTCATCTTACCCGTAAGGATAGTGCGGTAGTCTGGGCATCAGTCTCAGTGTCCGTTGTCGACAACAATGAACTGCCGTTGGCTGCAGAAGCCGAGCGCGACTCGAGCTGCGTTGGCAAGGCTCAGGGCTATGTCGTGTCTGCCATCGACATCAGCGAACTAAAAAACCTGAACCACGAGATGGAGCGTCTTGCACTCAACGACGACCTTACCGGCCTGGCCAATCGGCGTCTGTTTGTAGATCGGCTCGAAATGCAGCTCAGGGTTTCTCGCCGCGAAAAGAATTCGATCGCACTGCTGTTTCTCGATCTCGACAAATTCAAGCGTATCAACGATACCCTGGGTCATGATGCAGGCGACCAGCTCCTGATCACGGTGGCGGAGCGACTGAAGCGCTGCGTGAGGGCCAACGATACCGTCGCCCGTTTCGGTGGCGATGAATTTGTAGTCCTGCTCACAGACATCACCGACCCGCTCTCCGTCACGCACATTGCGCAACTCATCCTCGCGTCGCTGAAGCAGCCGATCACGCTAAACCAGCATGAAATTATCGTCTCAACCAGTATTGGCATCACCCTGGCGCCGACTGACGGGTTGGAAGCCGAAAGTCTGGTGAAAAATGCTGACCTGGCGCTGTACAGGGCCAAGGATCAGGGCCGCGACTGCTACCACTATTTTACAGAGGAACTGAATGCGCAGGCTATTCGCCAGCTTGTGCTCGAGCAGGAACTGAGGCTGGCACTGAACACCAACCAGTTCAGTCTGGCGTTCCAGCCTCAGTTCGATTTCAAGCAGGGGCGCCTGATCAGCGTCGAGGCCCTGCTGCGCTGGAATCACCCAACCCACGGTACCGTTTTTCCTAACGACTTCGTCACGGTAGCCGAAGAGACAGGCCTCATTGTGCCAATCGGAGACTGGGTGTTACGCAACGCCTGCAAGCAGATCAGACAGCTGCAGGTTGTCTCTGGCCGAAATATCAAGGTTGCTGTCAACCTCTCAATGCGTCAGTTCCACGATGAACACCTTGAGGACACTATCGCCCAGGCACTGCATTACTCCGGGCTCAAGGCCAAGTATCTCGAGCTTGAAGTCACCGAAAGCATGCTGATGGGCGATGTGGAAATGGTCGTGGCAAGACTGACCCGTTTGAAGTCTACCGGGGTGAGCATCGCTATCGATGACTTCGGATCGGGTTACTCTTCACTGAGCTACCTGAGAAAATTGCCGGTAGACGTCCTCAAGGTCGACCGCGCCTTCGTACGCGATATTCCCGAACAGCTTCATGATATGGAAATCACTGCAGCCGTGATTGCCGTAGCTCACAAGCTCGGTCTGAAAGTGGTCGCCGAGGGTGTCGAGAACATCGACCAGCGTGACTTCCTGATGATCAACCGCTGCGACTATGCGCAGGGTTACTTCTTCTCGAAGCCCCTGAGCTACACTGGCCTGAACGAGTTCATGCAGCGCAATGAGTGTCGCCAGAAGTTCGAACTGAGTCTCTACCCACCTGAAGACACTGTGGGACAGGCCGGCAGCGAGAACTGGCTATCGACCTTGCCCACGAATACCACGTCCCACTAGGTCAGATGCGCCCCGTTCTATCGGCCGGCCTGAAGATTTCCCAGTCCGGGGCCAGTTGCACCGGCGCCGACAACTGTTTCTTGCTCACCGCCAGTGCATCGACTGGTCGCGCCTGCAGTGCTGGCCGAGACCAGTCACCCGTGTCGAGCAGCTGCATGGTTTCGGTTTCCACCTGATCAACAACGTAAAGCTTGCCATTGCTGACGACCAGCGCGCCAAAGCTCAGACCAAAAATAAAGCGACAGTAGTCCATTTTCAGTTGGACCAACTCATGCTCTGCCTTCCTGATCTTTCGCAATAACAGAGACTTGACGCCATCCGCATAGACACTGGGCTGCACATTTCGGCTGCGCGCCTGGTCAGTGGCACGAACGCTAGCCGTGCGCATCGTATTTACTTGAACTCCCTGCGACATCTCCCACTCCCGGGCTTATTGTGATTATTATGAACTCATTGACTGTGTTTGTGTCCTACCCATCCAACTGTATACAAATCGCGCCGTCTATCAAGAAAATTGCGAACGGAACCTTCGTTTCGGATGAATTCCAGCTTGCTCAGATCGAGATCGACGATGAGGGTCATCTCGGTATTGGGCGTCGTTTCGGCCATGATGGCATCATGTGGAAAGGCGAAGTCCGATGGTGAGAACACCGCTGACTGAGCGTACTGGATATCGAGACTGTCCACCTGCGGCAGGTTACCGACTGACCCGGCGATCGCCACGTAGCATTCGTTTTCGATCGCCCGCGCCTGTGAACACAGCCTGACACGCAGATAGCCGTTCTTGGTGTCGGTCCAGAACGGCACGACGAGTATCTGCACATCCTGGTCCGACATCAGACGGGCCAGTTCCGGAAATTCGGAGTCATAGCAGATGAGTATGCCGATGCGACCGAAGTCGGTATCGAACACCTTGATCTGCTCACCGCCCTGCATGTACCAGTCCTTCTTTTCTGAAGGGGTCGGATGGATCTTGTACTGGCTCTCGATGGTCCCATCCCGGCGGCAGAGATAAGCGATGTTGTACAGCTCATTGTCTTCAAGTACCGGCATCGAACCTGCGACGATATTGATGTTGTACGACACCGCGAGCCGACTGATATGTTCCAGCAGTTGCTCGCTGAAGCCGGCCAGAAAGCGGATGGCCTCGACCGAGTTTTCGTGTTCCTTCAGACCCATCAATGGCGCACAGAAGAACTCCGGAAATACGGCCAGGTCGCACTTGTAATCCGATAAGGCGTCGGTGAAGTATTCAAACTGCTTCAGCAGCTCCTCTACACTTTGGTGTTCGCGCATCTGCCATTGCACACAGCCTACCCTTGCGGTCGTCTTCTTGCGACCAATGAGCTTGCGTTCCTGCGGCTGGAAATACATGTTGTGCCAGATCAACAGGGTGGCATAGCCCTTGGATTCCTTGTCTTCAGGCAGGTATCCGGGTAGCAGCTGCTTGACTTCGAAATCATTGGCGAGTTGAAAGGTGAGGATGGGATCGTAGATCTCCCGCTTGCTGACCTTTTCGATATACTCGAATGGCGACAGCGTATCGGAGACCGCCTTGTATCCGGGAATGCGGCCACCAGCAATGATTGAACGCAGGTTGAGGTTCTTGCACAGCTCCTTGCGGGCCTCGTAAAGGCGACGGCCAAGGCGCATGCCGTGATAATCAGGGTCAACGAAGACATCGACACCGTAGAGCACGTTCCCCTTGGGATCGTGTGTAGTCAGGTAATAATCGCCGGTGATTTCCTCATAGGTGTGGCGATCACCGAACTTGTCGTAGTCGACGATCGCTGAAAATGCGGCTGCGACGACCTTGCCGTTATCCTCAATGCAGATCTGACCGTCAGGAAAGCGTTTCAGCTGACTACTGTATTCACGCTTGGTCCAGCTGCCGCCAAGGTGGGCGTACACACGCTCCATGATGCTGCGGACTTCATCGAAGTCAGAGAGCTTGAGGCTCCGCAGCAGCAGCTTGTGTTCACTGGTCTCGTCCAGAGAAGAGACTTCTCGCTCGATCGAATGATCGTCATCTTTCATCATGTATAATTCCTGAATACTGCAAGCTGCCAATAGGCAGCCTTGAATGGAGAACTGGAACAGAGAACGGCCGGCTCAGGCGCGGCTCGTCAGGTCAGCGACTGTAACGCATCTGATAGTAACCGATACCTTCGGCGACGAGTTTTCCAGTACTATCGGTCATGGTACTGGCGAGCTCGAAGCTGGCACGGTCAGACTGTGTCATCTGCGTCTCAAGCTGAGTCAGTGTCTCGGGTGAGAGCTGACATTCAACGGAGACATCGGATTTTGCAGCCGCAATATAGTTGATATCGTAACGCTCGAGAATGGGCACGAAACGCCCACCGAAATCAAACAGCACCAGCACGCCGCCCGGAATCTCTCCCAGGGTGAACAGCGCACCGGCATACATCGTACCGAGGTGGTTCCTGTTGCGCCCGATCGGCACTTGGGCGCGAATATAGCCTCGCTCGAGCGCGAGCACCTTGAACCCGCAGCGTCGGGCGAATGGTATGGCAAGACCTACAAAGGTATTGACGGCAACCAGGCCGCTGGCACTTCGGAGGCCGCTGAGCGGAAGTGTATCCGATGCCATCCACTGTCTGAGACCGCCATAAAGGCTGTGTTGAATAGCCATGAACCTGCTGTACCCCGGCAACTTGCGATGATGATAGGGCATCCAGTGACGCCCCTGTCCTTTCTGACACGTATCATAGCGCAATAACCATGCAAGATGCTGTTTCTGCCCAAGCTGCGGAGCCTGAACTGTAGTCGTTTGCGCCCGACTCCCTTATACTGGGCGCCTGACTTAGCACAGCTACTGCATAAGAATAGGGAGTTGGGAAAACTCCGAATCACGCCAGTCAGCAGAGGGGATATCGAGTGATTAGAGTGCTGATCGCAGACGATCATGACCTGGTGCGAGCAGGTCTCGCACGTATGCTGGAAGATGAGCCGGGCATCGAGGTCGTCGGCCAGGCAGATTCCGGTGAGCAAGCGATTTCTTTCGTTCGAGAAAACGCGGTTGATATCATTCTCATGGACATCAGGATGCCCGGGATGGGTGGGCTCGAGGCTATCAAGCGCCTGCAGCGACTGGATGACAGCGTCCGCGTCATTGTCGTGACTGCTGTGGAAGAGGACCCCTACCCTTCGCGCGTGTTAAAGAGTGGGGCTTCGGCCTACATCACGAAAGGGGCCGACCTGCGCGAAATGATCAAGGCCATCCGCCTGGTTCACTCCGGCCAGCGCTACATCAGCCCGGACATTGCGCAGAAAATGGCGTTGAAGCCCTTTCATGGCAGTGCTGCCGACAATCCGTTTTCCACGCTTTCCGAACGTGAGATGCAGATTGCAGTCATGGTCGTGAGCTGCAAAAAAGTGCAGGACATCTCGGATCAGCTTTGCCTGAGTCCGAAGACCATAAATACCTATCGATACCGACTGTTCGAAAAGCTCGGCATCAGCAGCGACGTCGAACTGACCCTGCTGGCCGTCAGACACGGCATCGTCGATGAAAGCAAGGTCGAGGGGTTCTGAAGATATAGTGACCGACAGTGATTCCACTGCTTTCGACGCCCGTGCCTTTCTCAGGCAGGCGCCGCAGGACCCCGGCGTCTACCGCATGTACGATGCCAGTGACAACATCCTCTATGTCGGCAAGGCCCGGAACCTCAAAAACCGTCTGTCCAGCTATTTCCGTGGCTCAGGTCTGGCGCGGCGAACACAGGCATTGGTCGAGCGCATAGCCGACGTTCGCTATACCACAACGACGAATGAGACCGAGGCCCTGCTGCTCGAGCAGAACCTCATCAAGCGACTGCACCCACCGTTCAATATCCTGCTCAGGGATGACAAGTCCTACCCCTATATCCTGCTGTCAGACCACCCGCGTCACCCCTCACTCACGCTACGCCGGATCCGCCGCAAGAAGGCCAGCTACAAGGGCCGCTATTTCGGTCCGTACACCAGTGCCCATGCTGTACGGGAGGCGCTGACCACGCTGCAGAAGGGTTTCGGTATCCGCTCCTGCTCAGACAGTTACTACAGCAATCGGCAACGGCCCTGCCTGCAGCATCAGATCGGCCGTTGTAGCGCACCTTGCGTCGATCTCGTGAGCGAGGAACAGTATGCGACAGACATGCAACACGCGGTCATGTTCCTGCAGGGCAAGAAGCCGGAGCTCATGGCAGCGCTGATGGCGCAGATGCAGCAGGCGGCCGATGAGCTCGACTTCGAGCGCGCCAGCGTGCTCAGAGACCAGATCGCTTATCTGCGCAAGGTTCAGACACACCAGGGCATCGAGGCTGGAGTAGCATCAGATGTCGATGTGTTCGCCGCGGTCATCGAAGGTGGCGAGGCGCTGGTGTATGGCGTTTTCGTCCGCGATGGTCAGGTGATCGGCTCGCAGAGCTTTCATTTCAAGGATGTGGTCAACTCCATGGACGATGACGAGTCTGCCAGCGAGCCCGAAGCCGCCCTGCTCAGGGATTTCGTGGCCCAGTATTATCTCGCAGACCACCAGGTGCATGGCCTGCCGCGTGAAATCGTCACCTCCAGTCCAATAGAGGAAGCAGAAGCGCTGTCCGCTGCGATTCGCGAGCAGTCAGGCGTGCAGATCCGTCTTGCACATGCGGTCAGACAGGATCGGGCACAGTGGCTGAAGCTGGCCCAGCAGAATGCCCAACAGCAGCTCACACTCAAGCTGGACACCCAGCAGGCTGTTGCTGCGCGCTGGCAGCAGCTCAGTGACACCCTCGGCTTCGAGACGCCAATGTCGCGCATGGAATGCTTCGACGTAAGCCATACCTTCGGCGAGGCAACGGTAGCATCCTGTGTGGTCTTTGACGCCTCGGGCCCGGTAAAATCGCAATATCGTCGCTTCAACATCACTGGCGTGACCGCCGGCGATGACTACCACGCCATGGAGCAGGCCCTGCTGCGCCATTACAAGCGGATCAAAGACAGCGATCTCGGCCTGCCGGACCTGCTCATCGTTGATGGCGGAAAGGGCCAGCTCACCATGGCCGAGAAAGTGTTTCAGGAACTTGGTATCGATGATGTACTATTGTTAGGCATCGCCAAAGGCGTGACGAGAAAGCCTGGATTCGAGACCCTGATACTTGGCTATAGCGGCAGGATTATAACGCTGCCGTCCCATTCAGCCGCGCTCCATCTGCTGCAGAACATTCGTGACGAGGCTCACCGCTTTGCCATAACCGGGCACCGCAACAAGCGCAGCAAGAAGATGGGCGAGTCGATACTGCAGGATATTCCGGGTATCGGGCCGAAGAAGCGTCGCGACCTGCTGAACTACTTTGGCAGCGTGAAGGGCATCGCCGGAGCGAGCATCGAGGATCTGCAAAAGGTTCAGGGTGTCAGCCAGACGCTTGCCAAGGCGCTCCACAATGCATTTCGCGAGTAACAGTTGTCCACCATGTTTCTGAATCTACCGAATACGCTCACGCTCGCACGACTGGTCCTCATTCCCATCATCGTGCTGGTGTTCTACCTTCCCTATAAATGGGGCCCATTTGCCTCTGCAGTTATCTTCGCGCTGGCGTGTTTCACCGACTGGCTTGACGGCTATCTGGCACGGCGCCTGAACCAGTCCACGCCCTTCGGCGCCTTCCTTGATCCTGTTGCGGACAAGCTCATTGTCGCTGTCGCACTTTCCATGTTGATCGAACTGCATGCCTCCCTCCTGCTCACGATTCCGGCAATGGTCATCATCGGTCGCGAGATCGTGATCAGTGCACTGCGGGAATGGATGGCTGAAACCGGTAAACGCGCCAGTATCGCCGTATCGATGATCGGCAAGATCAAGACTTTTGTGCAGATGGGCTCGATTACCGTGCTGCTGGCCTTCGATCCTGATCACTGGGGTGCCGTGTTGGGCCTGGCCCTGCTCTACTGTGCTGCGGTGCTGACGCTCTGGTCAATGATACTGTATCTTCGTGCCGCCTGGCCGGACCTGACCAGCACTCGCGCCATTGGGCGTGACTGACAAGATCTCTCGAATCGTCGGCTGCGCTGGCAGCCTCCTTAAGGAATTCCGATGGAAATGAAACCCGCTCTGAACGTATTTGGCGAGAAGCTTCAGTCGTGCAGTACCTCGCCCATGACCGGTTTCTTTCGGGATGGTTGCTGCAACACCAGCAAGCTGGATGGCGGTTCGCACACCGTTTGCACCATATTGACGGCCGAGTTCCTCGAATTTTCCAAGCGTCAGGGAAATGACCTGTCGACCCCGCGCCCGGAGTTCGGTTTCCCTGGTCTCAAGCCTGGTGACAGCTGGTGCCTGTGCGCGAGCCGCTGGCGCGATGCATTCAGGGCAAACAGCGCGCCGCGGGTGCGTCTGCAGGCGACGCATCTTGCCGCACTCGATATTATTCCGCTCGCGGAACTGAAGCAGTTCGCTGCAGATCTCAACTAGATTTGCCTACCGCCCCGCCTCGTACATAGAACGACGCAATACCAGCCATAATTACAATCTATTTGGTTTCGTACGGGGAATGAGCCATCTTAGAGAGCAGTGTATTGACGGCAGCTGGCCGTTCAAGGAAGTGGTGGTACGGTAATATGCATGTTGGAAGCGCATTGCGACATCTTCGGAAGTCGAAAGGTCTGACGCTCGCCGAGGTTGCACTCAAGGCAGCTTCGCACGTGGGCAATCTCTCACGAATCGAGCGCGGCTCGACAATGCCCAGCATGGATCTGCTGTACCGGCTTGCTGCATCGCTGGACGTTCGTGTGTCTGACGTCTTCTCCATCGCGGATAATCGTGAACACGATGAGCAGCAGCTGGCACTGAATTCTCTCTATATCACCCTTCCAACCCGGGAGCGGGATCTCCTTTTCGCCTTTGCCAAGCTTTTACAAGATCGTGACCAGCAGGATGTCGAGGCCTTGTCTATGGAGCCGGTTATCCTCCCCGTCATGTTTGGTGATTCGACAGACGTCTGAAGACTCTGGCCACATTGCACTCATTGGCTATTCTGTACTGATACAGAAGCGTCTGGAGTGTATTCATGCTCGAAGCCCCCATTCCCGAGGATGATGAATGTCGTCTTCAGGCCCTCGATAGCTATGGCCTGATCGACACGCCCGGCGAACAGAAGTTCGATGATCTCATCAGTATTGCCGCCTACATCTGTCAGTGCTCAACAGCCCTCATATCACTTGTGGATTCTCATCGGCAGTGGTTTAAATCGTCCATCGGCCTAGGCGAGGTGCGGGAGACGCCGCGCTCGGTCTCATTCTGCGGTCACGCGATACAGACTGGGGCGCTTTTCGAAATCACCGATACTCATGAGGACCTGCGATTTTGCGACAACCCGCTTGTCACGTCAGCGCCTTTTGTGCGCTTTTATGCCGGTGTGCCGCTCATCGATGAGGATGGCTACGCGCTCGGGACCCTCTGCGTAATCGATCAGCAACCCAAGCGACTCAATGCCGCACAGAAGCTGGCACTCCTTGCGCTTTCCAGAACAGTACTTCAGCTCTTCGCTGCCCATCGAGCTGACCGCAGGCGTGAATATCTCGGGCAGATGTTCGATAGTAGTCCCAGTTACGTCTTTGTGGTCGATCTCAAAAAAATGCGTTTCGTATACGCCAATCCGGCAGCCTTCAGGTCGATGGAGATGCTCGGCGAGCAGTTGGCCACGCTTGAACCCCATCTCGTTTTTGATCAGGTCGATTACGCGCATTGGCAGTCCAGTCACAAGGATGAGCACACCCCGCAGCAGGAATGGCAGCTGCGGCGAACACGACTCAAGCGGAAGGCCGGACCACCCATACCTGTCCAGCTCAAGATAAGCACGACGGCCATCCATGGCCGGCCAGCACTACTACTGATAGCCCAGGATATCTCCGATCTGCTTGATACCGAAGATAAGCTTGGCAAGGCACAGACTCAGGCGATGAAGCTCGCGCTGGTCGCCAGCCACACAAGCAACATTGTTCTGATTACGGACGCGAAGCGACAGGTTGAATGGGTCAACCCGAGCTTTACCAGGCTAACCGGCCTGACGCTTGCTGAGGTTCAGGGTCGCTCGCTTCGCGACTTATTAGGCGGCAGCAGAGACAACACCCAGATTCAGCGGATGCAGGATGCGCTCAAGAAAGGTCGACCTGTATTGGAGGAGCTGCATAACACCACGCCGGACGGCGGCGAATATGACCTGGTGCTCGAAATGCAACCGGTTGTTGACGACGCCGGAAACGTTCGTCATTTTGTCTCGATTGGAACGGATATCACCGAAAGAAAGGCCTTCGAAAAAGCACTGGAGGATGCGAAAGAGCAAGCCGAGGCGGCCAATCGGATCAAAACCGACTTCCTGTCCATGATCAGTCACGAAATTCGTACGCCGCTGAATGGAATCATCGGCACCGTGGAGCTGTTGCGAAGAGTAGTTGTCCCCCCGGCCGAGCTTCTGGACATTCTATCCGAGGCCTCAAACACCCTCCTCGTGCTCATCAATGATTTGCTGGATCTTTCTCGTATAGAGGCCGGGCGGCTTCAGTTGGAGCATGAGCCCTTTAACCTGCCCAGGCTCATCGAAACTGCCGGCGCACTCTACAAGGCTGGCGCTGACGACAAAGGCGTCAGCCTCGAGACCGTGGTGGATGCCGATCTGCCTGAATGGTGTGTGGGGGATGGATTTCGTTTGAGGCAGGTGCTCATGAATCTGGTCAACAATGCCGTCAAGTTTACCGCTGACGGTCGTGTGCGGATCAGCTGTGATCGTCAAGGCCAGGATTCAAACGGTGTCATCTGCCGCTTTGAGGTGGCTGATACAGGCATCGGGATAGCCCCCAGGGCCTTGCCTCATATTTTCGAAGCTTTCACGCAGCAGGACAATTCACTTGCCCGACGATATGGAGGCAGTGGGCTCGGCCTGGCAATCTGCCATGATCTGGTTCAGATGATGGGCGGCGAGTTGACGGTCAACAGCTCACCTGGGGAAGGCTCAGTCTTCAGCTTTGCGATCAAGCTGGAAATCGCAAGCAGTGCGGGAACCAACACGGAACTGACGACATCCAGCACAGAGGCGAGTGTCGAGGGACAGCTGAGTGGTCAGCGCCTGGCTGAAGGCCTGAAGGTGCTTATCGTTGACGACAGCGCGACAAATCTCACCGTGCTATCAGCCATGCTGACCGATTGCGGAGCCAAGGTCCTGGCCTGCGAGCATGCTGCTGCGGCACTCGATGTTCTGCAATCAGACCGCTTTGATATCGTAATGACAGATTTGCGCATGCCGGACATGAATGGCTTTGAATTGCTTCAAACCTTGCGCGGGCTGAACAAGCACAGCAGCACATCGGTGGTGGCGGTCACGGCACATGCCGATGCAAAAACGCTCGAAGCCTGTCAAAAGGCTGGCTTTGATGCGCACCTGACCAAACCGATTACCTTCGCTGCATTGAACCAGACGCTGACGCACGCACTTGGGCGAATCACAGATAGCAGCCACGTCGCAAACGCCCAGGCCAGCTACGGCACACTGCCGCCGCTACGACTTGACTGGACGCAGGCACTCAAGCGTCTTAATAACGATAAAGGTCTATTGCACACACTCTGTAAACTGTTTCTCCAGGAACACGCCCGTTACATACTGGCCATCAGCGCTGCAATAGACAAAGCTGATCTGGAAGCTGTACAAACCGCGGCTCATAGCCTCAAGGGCTCTGCTGGTTACTTCGGTCAAAACGAGCTTCTGACGACAATAGAGCGGCTCGAACTGGCTGCTCGTCAAGGCGACTCAGTGGCTTGTCGGCATCTTTCTGAACGCCTCGGCGAGGACCTTCCGGCCTTCCTGGATGCCATTCGTAATTTTGCAGATCATGATTAGTTCCCTCCTCAGATCCGTAGTGAACGCCCACCATGCGCCAGCAGCGCCACCACGTGTTCTGCCATTTGAGAGAGCGGCAGCACGTGATCGACCGCGTGAAGCAGGATAGCTTCCTTCGGCATGCCGAATACGACACAACTGGCCTCATCCTGAGCAAAGGTCGTCGCGCCAGCGTTCTTCATTTCCAGCAGGCCGGCAGCACCATCGCGCCCCATGCCGGTGAGGATTACGCCCACGGCGTTGCGCGCTACGTGTTGAGTTGCTGAGTCGAACAACACGTCGACCGAAGGGCGATGTCGATTAACCGGGGCATCGTCCGAAAGTGAAATAAGATAATTCGCACCACTACGTGCGATGCGCATATGGCGGCCACCAGGCGCGATATAGGCATGGCCAGGTAGTACCCGTTCGTGATCCTCGGCTTCCTTCACATGTATGGCGCACAGACTGTTGAGTCTATCGGCGAAGGATCTGGTGAAGCCGGGCGGCATATGCTGAGTGATAAGTATGGCTGGCGCGCTACTCGGCATCTGCTGGAGGAAGACCCGGATGGCCTCGGTTCCACCGGTGGACGCCCCGACAAACACCAGTTTTTCACTGCTCAAGCGCACCGTCTTGATCGGGCCGGAGGCGGCTTTGGCAACAGCCGGTGTGCGTCGAGCAACCCTTGCGCTGGCAGCCGCCCGAAGTTTGTTATGGATGTCGATCGAGTATTCGTGCAGTCCTTCCGAGATGCCGACTTTCGGTTTCGTGATGAAATCTATGGCGCCAAGCTCGAGCGCCCGGAGCGTGATCTCGTTACCCTTCTCAGTGAGCGAAGAGATCATGACCACCGGCATGGGGCGCAGCCGCATCAATCGTTCGAGAAAATCGATGCCATCCATTTGCGGCATTTCGACGTCCAGAGTCAGCACATCAGGATTCAGATCCTTGATCAGCTGTCTGGCGACAATTGGGTTTGGGGCGGTGCCGACTACTTCAAATGCAGGGTCCGACTGTATGATTTCGGTGAGCAGCTTACGAACCAGTGCAGAGTCATCAACTACCAGTACACGAACGGTCATACAGCCTCGGAGGGTCTAGAACAGATCAACGCCACCCTCAATGGGGGTAGCTCTTAGCTTTCGACTATAGTCCAGTTCGCGTTCAAGTACGGAATTGTTGTTGAGTGACCAGAGCTTCTTCACCCGCACCCGACCGGTCCTGGCAAAGAAGTACACCTTGCGTGGGTAGTTATCAAGCACGTCGCTGGCTACCACTGGTATCTGCTCTGCAGCAAGATAGGCGTAGACGAACTCGGTGTTACGCTCTCCAATATTTGCGGAGGCCAGTGTCGGCATGACAGCGCCCCCGCCGAAGACCTTGGCCTCCAGATATTGACGTCTGGCACCCAGCTTGATGAGATCGTTGATCAGCTTCTCCATCGCATAAGCGCCATAGCGGGCTGACGAGGCGATAGGACTATCCGGGTCTCCGACCGATGGCAGCATAAAGTGGTTCATACCGCCGATCTGCGAGCGTGTGTCGCGGATACAGGCTGAGATACATGAACCCAGCACCGTCACGATCACCATGTCCCGTGCGGTGGCGTAGTATTCACCTGGCAAAAGCTTGGCTGCTTCAATGTCGTGGTATCGATCGTAATAGACGTTGGGGCAACTTTCCTGCGACGTGTTATCTGGTTGGCCCGCCCTGCATTTGTCACCCATCAACCAGCAGCCGCCGACAAGGGCGCAGACTCATCACCTGAACTTTCGTCGCTGTGTCGCACCAATTGAGCCGTCGGTTTATAAACCGTTCGCCCGATAGACTGGAACATAGCGCCAACCGTGAGCAAGCTCTCCGAGTGGCCAGCGAAAAGCAGACCGTCACTCTTGAGGATCCGGTGGAAGCGCTGAAGGATCGTGCCCTGCGTTTCCTTGTCGAAATAGATAAAGACATTTCTGCAGAAAATGATGTCAAGGGCGTCAGGCACCTGCCAGCCGCCTGACAACAGGTTGAGTGGCGCAAAAGTCACCCGGTCTGCCAATACATTTTTGACCCTGGCCAGGCCTGCATTCTTCCCCACGCCCTTCATGAAGTATTTCGCAACCATTGCGTCATCCATGCCCTTGAGACGTTCAAGATCGTAGACGCCATTTCTGGCGGCCTGCAGAGCGTTGGTATCCACATCGGTGGCCACGAGCTCGAAGGGATAATCCGTTCCAAAGGCATCCAGCAAGGCGATGACGATGGAGTACGGCTCTTCTCCAGTCGAAGCGGCACAACACCAGAGCTTCACCTTCTGCCCACGAGCCTTCTTACGAAGGTGACTGACCAGATACTCGAAGTGGTGGGCCTCGCGGAAGAAAGCCGTGAGATTGGTGGTCAAGGCGTTGACGAACTCCTGCCACTCGGACGAATCCGCCCGCTCGAGGCGCTGCAGATAAGCCTTCATATCAGGGACGCCGAGCGTCCGCAGCCGACGAGAAAGCCGGCTGTAGACCATTTCCATCTTGTTCGGGCCGAGGTTGATGCCGACTCGCTGATAGATGAGCTGTCGGACCTTTTCGAAGTCCTCCTCGGTATACTCGAAATCGCGAGCTTTTCTATTACTCACGACTCAAGCCTCAGCAGCGACCAGCTCCATGCCGTCGCTCATCATAAGACCTTCTATATCGGTCAGGATGAGCATTTTATCGCCTACGGTCGCCAGACCCTGGACATACTCGGTATTCACAGAGGCCCGGAACTCAGGGGCCGGCCTTATCTGCTCCGGTTCGAGTCCGATGACATCGGAGACGCCATCGACCACCACGCCAACGACGCGCGTTGACAGGTTCAAGATGATCACGATGGTGAACTCGTTATACTCAACCCGACCGAGATTGAACTTGATTCGAAGATCGACGATCGGGACGATAATACCCCTGAGATTGATAACGCCTTTGATGAAGGCTGGCGCATTCGCAATCTTGGTTACCGAGTCATAGCCCCGAATTTCCTGCACTTTCAGTATATCAATTGCGTACTCTTCGTCTCCGAGCGTGAAGGTGAGGAACTCCCTGCCAACCGCCATCGAACCAGCCGTTACTGACTGAACATCTGCTTTTGCCATTATCGTGTCCTCTCAGCCGGCCTAGAACTCTTCCCATTCGTCGTCAGCACGAGTGCGTGCGATGTTCCCTTCAGACTTCAAGGCCACCGCGGAGGCACGCTTGGGTGAAGGCATGGCTGTCTTGACCGGTGCCGCTGACGCTTTGGCCGCCACAGCTTTTTTACTGACCTTGCGTGCGTTCTGATTTTCCAGCCGGAACACCGCAACCGTCTGTTCGAGTTCAACAGCCTGGTCCTGCAGCGATTCCGCCGCTGCTGCCGCTTCTTCGACAAGCGCCGCGTTTTGCTGGGTAACCTGATCCATTTGGGTCACAGCCTGGTTCACCTGCTCGATACCTGAACTCTGCTCGAGCGATGCAGCGGTAATTTCGCCGATGATATCGGTCACGCGGCGAATACTGGACACGATTTCCTGCATGGTGGTGCCGGCCTGGTCAACAAGGCGCGTGCCTGAGGAGACGTTTTCGACCGAAGCGCCAATGAGGGCTTTGATCTCCTTGGCTGCACCGGCGCTTCGCTGCGCCAGACTTCGAACCTCGCCCGCGACTACAGCGAAGCCCCGTCCCTGCTCGCCTGCACGCGCAGCTTCGACGGCCGCATTCAGTGCGAGGATATTGGTCTGGAAAGCAATTCCGTCTATGACGCTAATGATATCAACAATCTTCTTCGAGCTTTCATTGATGGTCGCCATGGTATCGACAACCTGAGACACCACTTGGCCACCCTTGACCGCCACATCACTGGCGCCCTGCGCCAGCACGTTAGCCTGTTTGGCGTTGTCGGCATTCTGCCTCACGGTCGAAGTCAGCTCTTCCATACTCGCAGCGGTTTCTTCGAGATTCGAAGCCTGCTCTTCTGTGCGCTGGGAAAGATCTGCGTTGCCGGTAGCAATCTGGCCCGAGGCGCTGCCAATGGTTTCGACGCCATTTCTGATGTTGCTGACTATATCGACCAGACTGGCGTTCATGGTTTTCAGCGCAAGCAACAGTTGGCCGGTCTCGTCTTTCGAGACGACCTGAACATCTTGTGTAAGATCACCTGCGGCGACTGACTCCGCGACCGAAACTGCACGGCGCAGCGGACGAACGATGCTATTGGTAATAATCCAAGCTGCGAGTATGCCAAGCAATATGCCGCCAGCGATGATAGCAATGATGAGCGTGCGGGAATCGGCGTAAATCTGATCGCCCAGATCGCTCGCCGCTTTGGCACCCTCTTCATTGAGATCTACCAGCTGCTGCATGGCTAGCGTACTTTTATCGAACAAGGCCTTCGACTCGCCCCGGATCAGCCCCAGCGCCTCGTCGTTTCTCTGCTGACGTGAGAGCGTGATCACCTGGTCATGGGCTGCGAGATAGTCTCTCCAACTGGTCTTGATTTGCGAATGCAGCTGCCGTCCTGCTTCAAAAACCAGAAGCGGAGCCAGATTTGACAGGTTTTGCTCAAACGAGATCACGTACTCTTTCATCTGCTTTTCAAATAAAGCCATTTCCTGGTCAGTCAGCGACTGAATGTGCTGTAGCTCTGCGACCCTGAAGTCACTCATCGTGACATCCATCATTCCCAGCATTCTTATCTTTGGCAGCCATGACTCTTTCATTTCGGTCGACGTGTTGCTGACTTTCTCAAGCTGGAAAATACTGAAAACGCCCAAGCCAAGCATGAGGGCAAGCAGAAGACCAAAACCGAAGCCCAGCTTCGCTGACAGACGGAGATTACGGTAAAGATTCATGGCGGTATCACGACCTTCAGTGATGAATATTTCTAGGCCGTCACTGGTGAGCGCTTAAGGCCAAGGGACGGTGTTACTGCGAGCAGATTTGCTCTCAAAGCATTTTTTACAAAAATGATATGTAGAAATAGTTAAGCAGCAGAATGCGAAATGAGAAAGCTGACGTCCAAAATAAGTGCGACGCTGCCATCACCCATGATCGTAGCCCCTGAAAAACCGGGAATTCTTCGATAATTTTTTTCAACGTTTTTGATGACGACTTGCTGCTGACCGAGCAACTCATCCACCAGTAGGGCTACGCGGCGGCCTTCGCTCTCAATAACAACCGCGGTTGCTGTCTCAGCTTCCTGC
Organism: Gammaproteobacteria bacterium UBA2679; assembly: GCA_002354735.1. Classification (GTDB taxonomy): domain Bacteria; phylum Pseudomonadota; class Gammaproteobacteria; order Pseudomonadales; family Oleiphilaceae; genus Allohahella. The sequence goes on from DEMD01000009.1 coordinate 485,069, forward strand.
GCGCGCGCCATGTGAAACTCCTTGGCTGCATCGATGAGCGGAATATATTCACCGCGCATCTGCATCAGGGGGTTCCTGCCCTGCACGTCCTTGATGCGCTCAGGCAATAGTTGTACCGATTCAACGACGGCCCCAAGCGGAAGCACGAATACCTCCCCTGCGACCGATACGATCATGCCGTCGAGTATCGCTAGCGTCAGCGGCAGTCGGACACTGAAACGACTGCCCTCGCCCTTCACCGACGAGATCTCGATTCGACCACCAAGCTCGAGGATATTTCGTCTGACAACGTCCATTCCGACGCCTCTGCCGGAGACGTCGGTAACAGTTTCCGCCGTAGAAAAGCCAGGCAGGAAAATGAGATTCCAAACTTCGCCATCAGTCATCGCATCATGACTGGGCAAGCCATTCTCGGCGGCCTTGGCCAGAATCCTTTCACGGTCCAGACCTTTGCCGTCGTCGATGATTTCGATAAGTATCGATCCTGCCTCATGCGCTGCAGACAGCGTGACCTGGCCCTTCTTCGGTTTACCGCTCGCCACTCTTTCATCGGGGCGCTCTATACCATGATCGATGCTGTTGCGAACGAGATGGGCAAGTGGGTCTGTCAGCCGCTCAATGATGCTTTTATCGAGTTCGGTCTGCTCGCCGATGATCACCAGCTCGACCTCTTTCTTCAGTTTCGATGCGAGATCTCGCACGACTCGGGGAAAGCGACTGAACAGGAAGCTGACGGGGAGCAGGCGGATCGAGAGCACGGACTCCTGCAGGTCCCGAGTACTCCGTTCGAGGGCCATGAGGGCGCTCATATGCTTCTCATGTTTGACCGGATCAAGGGCCTTGCCAGTCTGCAGCAGCATGGACTGGGTTATGACCAATTCGCCCACCAGGTTGATGAGCTGGTCCACCTTGTCGACCGACACTCGTAAGGAGGCTGCCTCTACGTTAGCCTTGGATTCCTTGGTAGGCGTTTTCGCAGTAGCCTTCGGTGCAGGTTTGTGATCGGCTGCCGGCGTGTCTGGTTGACTGTCAGCTTCTGTAAACAATCCGAATGCTTCAGACTCGTCAGCCGCCTCTGCCGCCTTAGCGGCCGGCTCATCTGAGAACAGACCGAAATCTTCATCTACAGCGGCTTGCCCTGCCGGCACATCGTCCTCGAAAAGACCGAACTCATCATCTGTCGACACAGTCTTCTCGGCGCTTTTTACGCTGTTGCCCGCGGCTTCCAGCCTGTGCACCAGCTCGTCGGTGTCCATGTCAGGTTCACCGCCGTTGCGAAGGATATCAGCCATGGCTCGAATGATATCCACCGACTCGAGTACCAGGTCGATGATGTCCTGTGACAATTCGATCTCGTGCTGCCGCACCTTGTCCAGCAGTGTTTCGAGGTGATGAGTAAAGCCTGATATAGACACAAAGCCGAACATCGAGCCAGAGCCCTTGATGGAGTGTGCGGCACGAAATATTGCATTCAGTGACTCCGCATCTGCCGTCTCAAGATCCATGGCGAGCAGCTGGTTTTCTATTTCTGCCAGGTGCTCCTGAGCTTCCTCGAAAAATACCTGATGGAACTGACTGAGATCGATAGACATGATGGACTGATTAACCTACAGAGGAATTCAAGCGCCAACTTTCTTGAGCACGTCCAGAAGCTTCTGCGGCTCGAAGGGCTTAACTAGCCAGCCTGTCGCGCCAGCCGCTTTACCCTGCGCCTTCATGGCATCGCTCGCTTCTGTGGTCAAAATCAGGATCGGCGTCGTGCGGTAACCGGAGGATGCACGCAGGGCTTTTGTCAGGCCAATGCCATCGAGCCTGGGCATGTTCTGGTCGGTAATGACCACGTCATACTGGCCAGCTCGGCTCTTGCCAAGCGCATCCTCCCCGTCCACCGCCTCAGTGGTCTCGTAACCCGCTGATTTCAAGGTAAAGGACACCATCTGACGGATGGAAACAGAATCGTCTACGATCATGATTTTCTTGGCCATTACTGCCTCTGATAAGGAATTTGTGCGGCGACATCGCCGTGGTTCTAAGGAACACTTTATTGATCTAGGTATAGTTCAACTTCTACACTTTCGCCTCGGCCGATAAAGCTCATCGAGTCCGCAAGGCTGTTGACCAGACGAATGCCTCTTCCATGGGTAGCACGGGTATCGGCGCCAGTCGGGGCATCGAGATAGACCCGGTAGTCAAAACCGTTCCCGCTATCACTGATCAGCAGGCGCAGTAGAGAATTACCATTGCGAGACTCTCGGCTACAGCTCACGTGAATATAGCCATCTGTGAGTTCAGCCAGACGTTTCTCGCGTTGATTGAAATAGGCTTCGAAACCCAGTGCCCCCTGTTTGAGACCCGAGTCCAGGCCGAGCACACCGTGGTCGATGGCGTTGTTGATAAGCTCGGTAAGCACCACATATGTCTTTGTAGCCACCGAAGCCGATAATCGCAGCTGATCCAACACATTATTCACGAGCGGAACCAGTTCCATTTCACCCAGCTGGGGACCAGTCAACTCGATAGTAAAATTCCAGCCCCCGGTAATGACAGGGCCGAGTGGCCTTGCCGCTTGTGAAGGCTCAGAGTCAGTGCAATGGCCGGCTGCGTCCGCACCGCCATCCTTCAAAGCGTTAGCCGATGACATGCCACCACCTGGTAACTTCAGCACCAGCACCGACTGATCATCGCTCTGCTGGGCAGAGCCACACAGGTCGGTTAAGGCCTGACGAATACCAGCTGCAATGCCCTCTGTTCCAGGTGCAGTTATGATATCCAGGAGCCGCTGATTGCCGAACATCTCACCCTGCAGGTTGCGTGCTTCGATGATGCCGTCACTACAGGCAACGAACGTGCTGTGTTCCAAAGCCAGCACACGTTCGGTCGTGCAGCTGAAGTCCTCATTGGAAAGAATGCCCAAGGGGGGTTGTCGGGATGGAAGGCTCATCTTCAGGGAGTGGTCTGGTTGAAGCAGATGGCCTGGGGGACAGCCGCCGTTCCAGACCTCGAGCATTCGGCTGTGCGGGTCGTAGCTGAGCACGAGTGCCGCAAGGAAGCGGTCCGCGGTCAGTCGCTGCTTCAAACGCAGATTCATCTCGCGAACAATGGTTGAAACGGTGAAGCCTTTCCGGCTCATGGCGTAGAATATCTCGAGCGCCGGCATCAGCGTCATTGCAGCGGGCAGCCCATGCCCCGTCGCATCGGCGACAACCGCATACACCTGACCTGAACGTGAGAGTTCGGTAGCCACAAGGTCGCCACTGAAGGTATCCATAGGCTGGACGCTACTGTCGACCGAGTGGGCTCGCCCACAACTCGAGCTCATCATCTTCTCGATGATGCCCTTGGCAAAGTCGTTCTCCGCTCTGCTGCGATTATAGTACTCGGCGAGTTCGCTATGGGTGCGTTCAAGTGACTGGTAGAGGTTTGCAATGCGCCGGCTTGCCACAATCTTGGCCTGAAGAATAGGAAAGCTGATCGGCTTGGTAATATAGTAATCACCGCCGCCGGCAATGCCGAAGCTCAGGTCCTGCTCCTCACCATCGGCACTGATCAGAATAACCGGCACCCATCGCGACGCGGCCTGTGCCTTTATCCGCTGACACGCTTCAATGCCGCCTAGCACCGGCATGTTCACGTCCAGTATTACAAGGTCGAACTCTGTCTCCTCGTAACGATCTACAGCCTCGTTGCCATCGCCGACGACAATGACCTCGTGGCCCTGTGCCAGCAGGAACTCAGCGAGCAGGCGTTGAAGTATGCGGTCATCTTCTGCAAGCAGTACTCTCAGAGCAGAAATTTCCGGAGAAGCGAGCGCTTCCATCGTCTAGCCGATGTACTCAAAAAGTTTCTCGAAATGCGCCACACCTAAAATTTCTCTGACGATGCCTTGCACACCTCGAAGTGCAACCTTCTTGTTGCGCTCGGCGGCCTTTTCCCGCATCAACAGGAGGATACCGAGCGCTGCACTGTCGAGGTATTCCAGCTGGCTCATATCAATGATGATCTTACTCGTACCCGGCTGGTTGAGTAGCTCTGCCTGAATAGGCTTGAAACTGCCATAGGTACTGAAATCGAACCGCCCGGTGAGTTCAAGTACCGAGGCCTGGGCCGAATGAGTGAGACGTGATGAAAACATGGTGTTCATTTCCTCAAAACAGATCAATCGAGCCGGCACTCATGGACTGCTGGGCTACAGGACTTTTTCTGGAGTTCTGCCGCGCATCGCTCACACGACCAATCTCCTGATCGAGCACCTCATGCTGCTGCGCTGCACTGTACTGTCCCTCAAGTCCGGCGCTCAGACGCTCTACCGAATCCCGGACAATCGAAATCTGCTCACCGAGATGTACCAGAATTTGCGCAATCAGATCCTGGAACTGCATCTTCATCGTTACGGAAGAAACATCCGCCTGCACCGCCAGGGCGATCTCGGCCAGGGAGTCCGTCGCGAGCGATCGCCGCTCGTTTACGCTCTGGATTTCCTGCATTAGATGTTCGACTGACTTCTTCGATTGCAATGCGAAATTCATGTCATGCGAGGCAACACCGTTGATAGCCTCCTCGGCCTGCAACACGAAGCCGCTCACATCACTGACATGTTTCTTGATCAGATCACTGAACTGCGTCGAACGCTGGGACAGACTCTGAACTTCCTGGGCAACCACGGCGAAGCCGCGACCCGCATCCCCTGCTCTCGCAGCTTCGATAGCAGCATTGATCGCCAGCAGATTGGTTTGTTTGGCTATGCTGTCCTGCTCCGAAATCGTCTTGCGAATATTCGCGACTTCAGTTGTGATGTCACGCATAACGTCCACCAGCTGAATTGACACCTTACTGGTACTCACAGTGGCCTCGACAAAACTGTTGAGCACTCTGCTGACATCGCTGACCAGCTGCTCAAAGTTCGAAACGGGCTCACCGCTGTTACTCTCCCCACTCCCAGAAAGCGAACGTGCGACATTCGATTGCTCTTCAATGTGCTCATTCAGCTTGACGAAGAGGTTCATCAGCGGTGGCACCGAGTCCTGCAACAGATCTGACATCTGCCTGGCTTCCGCCGAAGTATCGTTCAGGCCTTCAAGGTAGACAGACAGGAGACGCTGATAACCCACCCCCAGCTCTTCCGTGCCAGCATTGAGCTCGTCTTCGGCTACGCCACTGGCGGTACCAGGCTCGGCCGCATTCGAGACCAAGGCCAGTACAAGAAGAAGAAGCCCGATGAGACAGCCCACCTGAGCTATGGGCGCAAACACTGGATAGGCACTGCCCATGAACCCCATCGAAGCGATCACCACGGCCAGCACGACGATCGACACTGCGTAGCCCCGATAGCGCTTGAAGATCACAATGGCATTCGACGTCATAAGGTAAGCCCGATATGGCAGCGTGAAATGAACTGGCTCAGTACCTTGAAGCTCGGCTGAGCGTGTCATACGAGGGGGATTGCACGCCGGCGACGACGTGTGTTAGTCGAAGTTTAGATGTGATCAGGGGGGTGTCAAACGAGGAGAAGCATGCAGTACAAATAAAATTTCGGGAGCTAAATTGCGATATGAGCACACGGTTCGCCCGCATGCTGTGTACGAGCGAACCGGCTGGCAAATTCGGCTCAGCTGTGCCGCTGGGCCTGCAATGATCTTACGCCAACAACAAGAAGCGTAACCGCCGTCAGCGGCAATATGAACCAGACCATGGCGTCAGTAAACTGAGCGGTCATAGGTGCTTCAGTCGCCGACATGACCACGTAAGCGGTATACGCAATGTAGTAAGCGAAGAAAAGCAGACCTTCCCAGCGATTGATCACGTAGCCCGAAAAGAAAATCGGCAGACAAGCGAGCGCCACGGCGATCATGACCGGGAAGTCGAATGCCAATGCGCTTGGTGACACGGAAAGCGGAATTGGTGACACCAGTGAAGCCAGTCCCAGTACAGACAGCAGGTTGAAGATATTGCTGCCCACGACGTTGCCCACGGCGATATCACGTTCACCCTTGATGGCCGCCATGACGGATGTAGCAACTTCCGGCATCGAAGTGCCCGCCGCAATTACGGTCAGGCCAATGACCAGTTCAGACAGACCGAAGGCTCGAGCGAGATCAACGGCGCCTGTCACCAGGAAATCGGAACCCAGCAGCAACAAAGCCAGGCCCACAGCAATAAAAGCGACATTAACCAGCCAGGCGAATTGGCCAGGCTTCTCCCTCAGACCATATTCATCGACAAACTCGTCGCTGGCAGCAGCAGCCTGCTCCTTCCGACTACTAATGACAAGATAGGTGGTATAGATGATCACGAGACCGAACAGGATCGCGCCATCGAAGCGCCCGAGCTGACCATCAAAGGCTAGCGCCACGACCAGCACACTGGCACCAAGCATGACGGGAACATCAAGGCGAATCAGTTGGCGGGAGACAACCAGCGGGATAATCATGGCCGACAGGCCGAGGATGAAAAGCACATTGAAGATATTGCTGCCTATGACATTGCCAATGGCAATATCGCCCTTCCCTGCGTAGGCGGACTGAACACTCACAGCCATCTCGGGTGAACTCGTGCCAAAAGCGACCACGGTGAGACCGATGACCAACGGCGAAATACCAAAGATACCGGCCAGTCTGGCCGCACCTCGGACCAGCACCTCAGCCCCCGCCACCAGCAGTACCAGACCGCCAATCAGATATACAATGGTCATTACCATGGTCAACAGAACTCCTTTCTCGGACAGGATGAGCGCGTGCGCGCGAGGCGGCAGTTTGCCACGAGAAAGACTACGGGAGAACTATCTGGAGGTATTAGTTGAAGAATGATTCAATGGTGCCCGGAGCCGGAATCGAACCGGCACGGAGTTGCCTCCGAGGGATTTTAAGTCCCTTGCGTCTACCAGTTTCGCCATCCGGGCAGGAACAACAGGCTTGCACCTGTATCTAAATCTAACGTAAGAATGGAGGCGCGGGTCGGAATCGAACCGGCGTACACGGAGTTGCAGTCCGCTGCATGACCACTCTGCCACCGCGCCTAAAACTAAAAACCCCGAGAGACTCGGGGTTCAGCAAAATCTGGAGCGGGAAACGAGATTCGAACTCGCGACCCCAACCTTGGCAAGGTTGTGCTCTACCACTGAGCTATTCCCGCTAAACTATCTAACCGCCGCAGCCTTGTGGTGACCTCGTTCGAGGTGCTATGCCTACAACGTTTCAGAGCGCGTAATTCTACCTTTTTGCACCCCGGTGTCAAGCATAAAACTCGGCCTTTTACGTTGGCTCAACCGGCGTGCGCATTGTTACGAATTCCTCGGCACTCGTGGGGTGGATACCAATAGTGCTATCAAAATGCGCTTTCGTCGCTCCAGCCTTGATTGCAACTGCCAGCCCCTGAATTATTTCGCCCGCATCCGGGCCCACCATATGGGCGGCGATCACTTTGTCAGTCGCTTTTTCGACGATCAGCTTCATCAGCGTACGCTCTGGATTGCCGCTCAGGGTATTCTTCAGTCGGCGAAAACTGCTGCGGAAGATGCTGATATCAGCATACTTCATTCTCGCTTCTTCTTCGGAGGGCCCGATGCTGGCTGCACTGGGTTGCGAGAATACCGCCGAAGCAATCTGGGTATAGTCAATGGCCCTTGGCGGATTGTCTTCACCACCAAAGAGGCTCCTTGCCACAAACATGCCTTCTGCGAGCGCAACCGGCGTGAGCTGCACCCGATCAATCACATCGCCTACGGCGTATATGCCTGCAGCCGCAGTTCGGTACCGCTCATCCACCAATACTTCACCGCGGGCACCGGTCTCGACCTCCGTGTTTTCAAGGCCCAGAGCATCACTATTGGGCACCCTGCCGGTGGCGTAGAATACATGGTCGGTGAACTCGGCCTCGTCGTGCCCGAGATCGAGCTTCAAGCGCCCCTGCGCCTGTTCCGCATCAGAGACTTCACTGATTTCATGAACCTGGCGTTCGAGCAGCAGTCGGATGCCCTTCTCCGCCAATTCGCGATGCAGCTCCTGCCTGATATCGATATCAAAGCGTCGCAGCAGCTGCGGCCCTCTATGCAGGAGTGTGACCTCGACACCCAGACCGTTGAGAATGCCAGCAAACTCGACGGCGATATAGCCACCGCCAACAACTACGGCGCGCTTGGGCAGGGCTGGCAGAGAGAACAGATCATCACTCAGGCTGACAAATTCGGAACCGGGGAAGTGAGGCAGAAATGAGCGGCTACCACTCGCTATGAGAAAGTTTTTCGCCTGGTACCGCTGCCCCTCGATGCTGACTTCATTATTCGACTCAAAACGTGCGCGGCCATCGATCACGTCGACGCCGGCCTGCACCAGCATGTTGCGATAGATGCCCTTGAGACGATTGATTTCAGCGTCTTTATTGGCCACCAGCGTCGGCCAGTCGAAATCGACCTGTCCGACCGACCAGCCGTAGCCTGCCGCGTCAGCAAAATCTTCACCGTAATGGGACGCGTACATGAACAGCTTCTTGGGCACGCAGCCCACATTCACACAGGTTCCGCCATAGAAGCGGTCTTCTGCGATAGCAACTCTGGCGCCGAATGCAGCGGCCATTCGCGCCGCACGCACACCGCCAGATCCTGCCCCGATTACTAAGAGATCATACATTATACAACTCGCTTGAAGAGTACAGTCTCGGTGATATTGTCGAAGCGGACTTCGCCGATACGTTCATACCCCAGACTCTCATAAAATCGCAAATAGCGTGCATTGCCGGTATCAAGACCGATTCCTGAGCTGCGCGGTGATTCAGCACAGAATCCCTCGATGGTCTCCATGAGCAGGCGGCCATAGCCACGGCTCTGGTATTTGGGATGCACGCCTATGAATGGCAGGTGATGATAGAGGTCATCCGGGAAACAGCGCCGGATCTGGCCATGGTAATCGAGATAGCGCTTGGTAGTTGAGATGCCGGCCGTCATCATCATCCTGAGCCGCCAGCTTAGCTGGTCGGCAAGATTGAAACGATGTTCGGGCGCGCCTATGAGGGCTACCGCCGCCAGCACATCGTGATCAAGCAGGCCGATTGCATCCTGCTGATGCTCGAAATGCAGCTTTAACCCTTCCCTGAGCGTCGCTCTGACTCGCTGCTCGTAACCAGGCCGGGAGGCTTCGAAAAGATATTTGAATGTCGGCTCGTGTCGGTACGCGTGATACAGCAGGGACTTCACTTCAGGAATCGCGCTGCTGTGCAGCCTGACGATCGTCGGCTCCTGCTGGGCGACTGCCTCGAGCTTCTCGTCAAACTGCGCTTCGGTTTCCACGTCCAGGAAATCCGCCATGAATGTGCCCTACCTGTTGTTCAGCTGACTCAATGAGCGGGTAACGATATATCAGTGCCGGCCGCGAGACTACAGTTCATATGGCCGAATCTGGCCCCTTAAAGGGTTAACGAGATTCGGGCGCTGATCTGACCACTGACATCTGTACGATCGACATTGATCTGCGAAACTACAATACCGCTCTGCTCCCGCAAAGTCTCGAGCCAGAGCATCATCTGATTGAATTCGATTTTGTCGAGCCAGACGTTTACCTGGTCTTCGCCGCGTGGCTCGAAGCGTTGCAGCTCCAGATCGAAGTTGCGTGCCGAATTACCAATGACAGAGATCAACGATTGTCCCTGCGGGAGTCCGGCAGATGAGTCGGCCCCCAGTGTAGTGGCGACAGAGCGAGCCTTGGCCTCGTTCTCCTTCATCCACACCAACGCTGCTTTTTCCTGAAGTGCAGCAGCTTCTGCTGCATCTGCATAACTTGCGACGGGACGCCAGATCAGCGCATAGACGAGGAAGGCAGCCAGGGCGACGCCCAACAGCTGCACCGCAAGCTGGTCGCGACGCGATAGATTGAGGTAGCTGGCACGTGCCGAACGCAGTGCCGGGCTCTTGTCGAGTAATCTGTTCATCATGCCCCGGGCGCTCCACGTAGCGTTATCTTGCCTCTGACACCATTGGCTTCCTTGATCGCAGAGCCGATATCGACCTGATAGCCTGCCTGATTCAAGGCTGTCTTGTACTGGTCGATCTGGCCAAGAGCGGCTGCGCGCACTTCAACAGCGAGCTCGCCGCGTTGCGCATTGTACTGCAGATTGCTGAAACTCATGCTGCTGCTGTTGGGCTGGGTGCTTAAACGAAACCCGGCCTCACCAAGCATCTGCAGAAAATCAGTCGCAGCAGAACTTGTGTTGGCGTTTCTGATCCGGCCTTCCATCTGGCGCCGCGGATTCGACACACGGCGGTCGGCTGGGAATATCGATTTGTAGAGCGCCAACGATTCCTGCTGAAGCTGCTCGGCCTGCTGCTGGTAGAAGAAGCCCCGTACGCCATTAAAACCGAGTAGCACCAGAAACACGAGACCGGCAGCCATGGCCACGGGCTTCCACTGGCTCAGTCCAGTACTACGACCGTCGGCCTGGGCCTTGTACGGTCCAATACAGAAATTCGCCACGGGGAAGCGGGTGGCATAGTCACACAGCACAGTAAATGGTGAAGCCTGGTGGCGATGCACCCTGACGGTAAAGCCAGGATGACTCTCGAGTGAGGTCAGCAATACAGCATAGCGCTCTGCCATGGCATCCGAAATGGTGACATGCAACGTGACATCGCTGCCGCCAGCGGAGAGGCCGAGTTCCGCCGCATCGGCATCCTGCAGACTCTGCTCGACCGACGCCGTCAGCCCCTCAGGCTTCTCGCTCTCAGCCTGTCCAAAGGTGCTCAGAGAGTCGATAACGAGCTCAACCGATTCGGCAGGTACAGAAGTCGCCATGCGACCGGGGGCACAGATCAGCGTATTGACGGGCAAGCTGTTCGCAAATCCATCGTCGCCTACTGATGCACCAAGCTGATCGAAGAACAAATGAATGTGTTGCCCCTTGTCAGGGTCATCACCAGCAGCTTTCACGATGCTGTCATGTGCGGCGATCACGATGGCGGCTTCGCAAGTGATCGAGTCCAGCGGCACAGGTTTCAGCATCGCCTCATTATAGAAGCTTGCAAACAGGTTGCGGCGGCAGACCCAGGTAGGGAAGCCACTCTCGTCACCCAGCTTGACCCGGGCATCGGCAACCAGATGAACCGACTCGATATCCTCCGCGATCAACTCCTCGACAGCAAACGGCAATGCCTGCTGCATGTATCGCGCCTGCTTGGGCGTCAGCTTCGCCAGCACATAACCGAAATGCTGCGAAGGCATGATGAACGATAACAGCGCATCTTCGAGGTTCTGCTGCTCTGTCAGCTGCATGATCCCTTCGAAGGTATCCACACCAGCAGAGAGCTCATGGCCGCTAAAATCGACCAGCGCCCATTCGTAGACCTGTTCGTCATCCGCCTTCGGCGAGACCGGTGCGAGCTGATCCCGATGGGGATCAACAGGTCGTACAAAAAGTTGGATACTCATATAGGCTACTGGTCCAGAATTGCTATTTGTTTGGTGAGCTCGAATTTCTTGCCGTAATCACGCTGCAGCACGAGCGTTGAGCCGTCGTTGGGGTCACGATACAGCGTAGAAAGCAGGCGCATGATACTGTCTTCGTTTATAGACCTTATACTAGCCTGAAAGTAACTGCTCGCCAACGTCAGGTCCTGTGACGTACTTCCCTTACCGGCCAATGCAGGCAAGCTCAGAAAGTCCTTGGTCAGATCCTTGAAGCCACCAAGCTTGAGCCTTTCGGCCACAATTTCCTCGGCATTCTGCCGTGGAATCGAGAGGGTGGCCATCAACACTGGTACGGTTGCCGTATTCACATTCACCTGGGTCACCCACCAGGGCAGGAATGCCACGTGGGGCTCGAGCGCCCGATAGACCTCCGGTGTCATCGCTTCGATGAGCCAGAGCTCGGTCATATCTCTGAACCAGGTACCACCTGTTCGGTATGGCGGCACCTTACCAAGGTATTCATAGTCCTCGGCGCCCTTGAAGTTCAGTGAGTCCTGATTGTCATCGAGCCAGTCGACAAAATGCTCCCGGTGCAACTCTGGCGGCCGCTGAATTGAGCCTTCATCGTCGTAGAGACTATCGAGCAGCCGATTGAGTTTCTCCAACGCCAGGGTATTCACCGTCGTTCGCAAAGCGCCACTGGCGTCCCGCCCCCCTGTGACTTTCAGCAGACTGTTCATATTGAAACGGCCCTGCAGGTCATCAATCTGGCCCTCGATGCCAGAGGTCAACGAGATGGGTATCTGTACCGCCCGTACGCCCCAGACCTCATTAAGCGGGTCGGCCTTGTTGTCGACATCGAAATCCACCAGCTCGCCGGTCTTCTTGTCCTCTTCCAGGTCTTTCTTGAGCAGCAGTCGCGCATAGGTCTCGCCCGCCAGGGCAAACTCCACAGACTGCTGCTGCATGAGCACGTTAGCGGTGCGCGCGAAGCTGATTTCTGCTGTGGTGCGCATGGCGGTGACAATGGCTGTACCGAGAGCGACGACAAGTAGCACGAGTATCAGCGCCACACCGCGCTGGCGTTGGGACGCACCAGTGACTGTACGGATACCGATCATTGGTCGAAGCCACCTGAATCTATTGGGACCTGCCCTGCGCCACCCTCACCTTCCGGCTGAAATCCACCGCCGGACTGGCTGCCATCGATGGGCACCTGACTGCCACCATTCTGGCCGTTCTGCTCGCCAGGACTCTGCTCGCCAGGACTCTGCTCGCCAGGACTCTGGTCGCCTGGATTCTGCCCCTCATTGCCGCCAGGCGTGGTCGCGCCAGGAGCCTGCTGGCCAGCATTCTGGGGCACGGCCGGCTGCTCGAACCCGGCCAATGCAAACAGGCGCTGCAACTTGCCATATACTTTATGAGTGAACGTGACCTCTACTATTCGAGGAACCGTCGTATTGATATCGACCTTGCCAGCGCCCAGCTGCGCCGCAGTTGGCCAGTCCGTCTGCCATTCGTTGGCATCGTCCAGCAGCCGGATGGTGAAATCACTGACATCCGTCATGAGTACCTGTCTCACGGGCTCCGAGTCCTGTGGTTGGTCAAGTACCGACCAGTAATAGCGAATGAGCTCTTCTTCCTCAACCACATAGGCGACGCGCTGCAACTCACTCCGAATAGGAATCTGCTCTAAATCCTTGATGTTCTGGAGCAGCTGCCGAGGATCCCGCCAGCCAGTGCGGGTAAACTGGATATCGTACATGGTGTCTGTGGTGCGAACGGCTGGCTGAAGGTCGCCAAAACCATCTCGGACTGGTCTGGCAATGATCTGCTTGAAATCTCGGCTGATGACCGAATCGGCCAGCTGGAGGCTGCGCAGCTGGGCGCCACGAAGCTCCAGCGTGTCGTTGACGCGAATGGTCTGACTCAGCAGCGTTGCTGTGCCGGTACCAATGATCGCAGTTACGGTGATGGCGATAAGAATCTCGAGCAGCGTAAAGCCGTGCGCAGGTGCCTTAATACGCATCATGGCTCACCGAGGAAGCCGATGAGACTGAATACAGGAACTTCGTTCAAGCCGCCGCCTGCTAAAAAAGCGACGTCCATAGTGACTTCTCGCAGCCGCTTTTCCGCCGGGATCTTGACCGTTCTTGTCACTCGCCATTGGCGGTCCGCAAAACTCACCTCTTTTTTCACTACGCCGGCTGGTGGCAACTGTTCCTCGACGCTCAGCATCACCAGCTCATTACTGGCAATCCAGCTCGCGAGCGTTTTCTGCTCCAGACGCTCTTGCGCTTTGAGCGGCACGGCCGTCCCTTTGACAATGGCAGCAGAGGTGACCGCAAAAATAAGCAGGGCCACCAGCACTTCCATCAGCGTAAAGCCTTGAGCAGCCTGCTTCATCAGTCTTCTTCGTCCGTATCTCTGACTATCTCGATGGGTGCGAGGCCATCGGTTTTGAGGACGACCTGGGCGTCCGCATCGCTGCTGATTCTAAGCGTCAGGGTAAAAGGCGTGACTTCCCCGCTGGAGAGAAAAAGGATCTGGGGCAGGAACAAGTCTTCCTTTTCCTCACCGTACATGCGCACCTCATCCTGCTCGGGCGGCTTCAGCTCGAAAAAGGAGGTGGCGTCCTTGAACTCGGCCTCGAGCCACTCTGGAAAGGGCTTGGGTTGCATAAAGCCCTGCGGCAGCTCGATCCATTTCTGCTCCTTTTCGGAATAGCCGCGGAAGCTGAAGCCGTCCTCCTTGATTTCGAGACCGATCTCCATGTTCTGGTAGACCGCCTCTTCACGGCTCAGCTGCATCGTGGCAAGCAGCTGCCTGCCCGCCTGGTCGAGCTCGCGACGCTGCGCGTTGCCGCCAGGCACCAGCGTCACGGCACCGATGACCAGCGAGATCAACAGCATGACTACAAGGAGTTCAATGAGGGAAAAACCGCGCTCACGCAGAGCGCTCTGCTTACACAGCCTCGAACAGCGGACTGTCACCAGAATTATTCGCTGCTGGCCCAGTTGCCGACATCGGCGTTGTAGCCTTCACCACCTTCCTGGCCGTCAGCACCGTAGGAAAACACATCATAGGGACCGTTCAAACCTGGAGAGACGTAGTTGTAGTCATTCCCCCAAGGGTCCTTTGGCAGAGTCTTGATATAGCCTTCGGGATTCCAGTTTTTCGCTTCGGGGAAGCCGGAAGGCTTTGAAACGAGCGCCTGCAGACCCTGATCGGTACTGGGATAAGTATGGTTATCGAGCTTGTACATGTCGAAGGCCTGTTCGAGGGTGCGAATATCCTGCTCGGCCACGGTCACCTTCGCTTGATCGGTCCTACCCAGAATTTGAGGCGCAACCGCGGCAATAAGCATGCCGAGTATGATCATGACCACCATGATCTCGATCAGCGAGAAACCGAGCTGCCGCGACTGGGCTAGCGCTGGTCGACGTTCTCTGGACACCGGGGGGTGCTGAAATCTCATTACCATTTTCCTTTGTCTTTGATTTGCTTTAATCGACGGAAGACTATCCGGCGAGATTACTCATGCTCAGTATCGGCAACATGATACCCATGACGATCAGGAGCACAACCACACCCATGAACAGCAACATGAAGGGTTCGAACATGCCGATCATCGTGGCGATCTTGCCCTGGAGGTCATTTTCCTGACTGGCCGCCGTCCGCTCCAGCATTTCGCCCAGCTGACCACTGGCCTCACCACTGGCGATCATGTGGATCATCATCGGTGGAAAGTAACCGGTCTGATCCAGTGAACGGTGCAGACTACCACCTTCCCGAACCTTTTGAGAGGCTTCGGCCACCAGTCGCTTGAGCCACTGGTTGTCGAGTACTTCGCCCGAAATCCGCATGGCATCGACAAGCGGCACACCGCTACTGTTGAGAATACTGAGGGTACTGGCGAAGCGGGCTGTATTCAGTCCCCGAACCATCTTGGCCAGCCCCGGGACGTGAAGCATCGAGCGATGTATCTTCATCTTGAAGTCGGGCCGCTTCATCATTGCCGTAAAGCCGAAAACGAGCAGCGCGATCACGATGATCAGGTAAATGCCATAGCCGACGATCCAGTCACTGAGCGTGAGGATAACCTGGGTCAGCGGCGGCAGCTCCTGACCACTGTCGACGAACACCTTGACGATGTCCGGCACAACATAAGCCAGCAGAAAACCCACAATACCAAATGCTACAACTGAAAGTATGATCGGGTAGATCGCGGCCAGTTTGATCTTCTGCCTGGAGATCTGCTGTTGCTCTGTGTAATCCGCGAGTCGGTTCAAGACCAGCTCGAGGTGACCTGCGTGCTCCCCCGCTGCAACGGTGGACCGGTACAGGTCAGGAAACGCCTTCGGGAACTCGCTCAGACTGTCAGCCAGAGAATAGCCCTCGAGCACGCGCGAACGTACCGCGAGCATCATACTCTTGACCTTGGGCTTCTCACTCTGCGAAGCCACTGCACTGAGCGACTCCTCAATCGGAATACCTGACTGAATGAGGGTGGCAAGCTGACGGGTCAGCAGCGCGAGATCGGGTGTACTCAGCGAGTTGCTGCGAGTCCTGACGCTACCCTTGGTCTTGCTCTTGGCCTGCGAATCACTCGATTGCTCGACAGAGACCGGCATCCAGCCCTTGTCACGCAGCAGTTGTCGAACCTGTCGGGCGCTATCGCCTTCGAGGGTACCCTTCTGGTTCTTGCCCTTGGCATCGAGTGCCTTGTAATCGAAGGCTGCCATTATTCGCGGTGCGTCACGCGGAGTACTTCTTCAACAGAGGTCACACCCTGCAAGATTTTCTGCACACCGTCGGCATGGATACTCGGCCCGCGGGCACGCGCATATTTTTCCATTTCCATTTCACCAGCCTGTTTGTGTATCAGCTGCCGCATGCCTTCATCAACTTCGATCACTTCATAGATCCCCAGACGCCCACGGTAGCCGAGCTGATTGCACTCGGGGCACCCTGTCGGCCGATAGATTCGAGGTGGATTGGCCGTATCCGCATCCAGGAAGTCACAGATTTCGGCATCAGGTGAATACGCTTCCTTGCAGTGCTCGCAAAGTGTTCTGACCAATCGCTGAGCCATGACGCCCACGAACGACGATGAAATGAGGAACGGTTCGACGCCCATATCCATGAGTCGCGTAACCGCACCCACTGCACTATTGGTGTGAAGGGTGGATAACACAAGGTGACCAGTCAAACTGGCCTGTACCGCTATTTCTGCAGTTTCAAGGTCACGAATTTCACCGATCATCACCACGTCGGGGTCCTGGCGCAGGATGGCCCGGAGCCCCCTCGCAAAGGTCATGTCGACCTTCGTGTTTACCTGGGTCTGCCCGACGCCCGGCAGGTTGTATTCGATTGGATCTTCGACAGTGAGGATGTTTCGCGAGCGGTCATTGATCTCACTCAGCGCAGCATAGAGCGTCGTGGTTTTACCCGAACCGGTAGGCCCTGTAACCAGCATGATGCCGTGAGGCCGGTGAACGGTCTTGCGCATGAGTTTGAGATCGCGCTCAGACATCCCGATGCGTTCGAGCTGCAGGCGTCCTGCCTGTTTGTCGAGCAATCGAAGCACGATACGCTCACCATTGCTCGAAGGCATGGTGGACACCCGGATGTCGACTTCCTTGCCACCAACGCGCAGCGAAATTCGACCATCCTGAGGTATTCTCTTCTCGGCGATATCCAGCCTTGCCATAACCTTGATACGCGAGACCAGCAGCGGTGCGAGTGCGCGCTTCGGTTTCACAATCTCGCGGAGCACGCCATCCACCCTGAAGCGGACTACCAGATCCTTTTCGTAGGTTTCGATGTGAATATCCGAGGCGCTTGATTTGACAGCTTCGGTCAGGATGGCATTGATAAGCCGTATGATCGGGGCATCGTCCTCTTGCTCGAGCAGGTCTTCGGTCTCGGGAACAGAATCTGCCAGACTGGCAAGATCCATATCGTCACCAAGCCCCTCGACCATCTGCATGGCTTCGGCACTGTCATTCTGATAGGCACGACCCAGCGCTTCATCGAACTCACTGGCATTGACTGCCCTGAATTCGCACTGCCCACCGGAAAACCGGTTAACCTCGGCGAAAACCTGTGGATTGAGTGGCGGTCTGAACTGTATGAGCTGACGCCCTGTCTGTTCATCAGGTTGCGAAATAAAGATTCCGTGGCGCTTGGCAAAGTTAAAAGGCAGGCGATAGATGTTAACCGCTTCCCGTTCCGGCGTTGCAAAGGCTTGTGACTGGCTGTTGTTTGGCATAGTTTTGTGTAAGCTATTTCGACGGCTAGAGTATACTAATCATAGCTGAGGCGCGTTCGATGTTCTGCGTCACAGTCTTAAAATTTTCGTAAACCCTTAAATTCAGGCGGGCTTGATGCCTTCAAGACTACAACAATGGCTGCCCTGGCTGCTCACGACATTAATCGTAGTAGGCGCAGCAGTCTACCTGACATCTCATTCGCTCGCACTGTGGCGCGACTATCAGCAGTTTCAGCGCTCACCAGTTGCCATCAGCGCCCAGGGAAACAACGCAGTCGTACAGCGGCCTGTGCGACAGTTGCTCGGCCTAAATCTGTTCGGTAGCCCCACTGCCAAAACCGAGGCGCCGGTGCAGACCACTGAAGAGCTGCCAGAAACAAATCTCCAGCTGACCCTGCGGGGCATCTCTTCGTCAGACGCAAACGACGTGGGCGGTGCCCTTATCGAAGGTCCGGACCGGATTACCGATTTCTTCAGAGTCGGGGAAAGCATGCCCGGCAATGCCAGCCTTCACTCGGTTTATGCCAACCGTGTTGTCATCGACCGAAGCGGCCAACTCGAAAACCTGTTCTTCCCTGAGGAAATCGGCAGTGGTAGCAGCGTCGAGGCCTACTCTCCCCCAGACGACAGCTATAACCAGAGTTATGAGCAGGAGTACCAGGAGCCAGCCTACGATCAGTCAGCCGAGGCACCTGTGTACCAGCCGGAAGTTCAGGAGATCAACGAATATGCGCCGGAAGTCATGCCCGATGAGGGCGCACCGATACCAGGCGAGCAGTTCGATGCCGGCAGCTATGAAGTGCCGGATGCCATTCCTGCCCCGCCTGTTGAGGCTGTAAGCGAAATTGAAGAGGCTCGTAGAGCGGAAATCCGAGACCGACTGCAGAAAATGCGTGAAACCATTCGATCGCAGGCTCAATAGTGCCGTTGAAAGCCTACGATCTGTAACATAGCGATACCATTCTCATAAAGTGATCCCCTGCACCGCTGGATATACTCTTTTAACCAGTTTGTTGTCGTGGATTACCATGTTCCCCCATCGCCGTATCAAGATGTCGATAGTACTGAGTCTGTTCAGTGTCCTGATCGTGTTGGCTACCCTGACTTTTGAAATATCAGCGCGTCAGGCGAACCAGCGAAGCATTCAGACACAGCCCATTCATCTTGGTGAAGATTGGCCGGGCCCCTTGCTCGAGCGCAAAGTTCATCAGCGCCACAACGGCGGCCGCCAGAATGCCCAGTCGCTACCGTCGCAAGATCTCAACGTGATCGTCGCCTTCTAGTACCGGACCATTTCGCCACACCTCCTGGTTCCGCCCGCCTGCCAATTCGCCTTTGCAACTCCACTTGACCTCCTTACGCCGGCGTTTTACAGTTTACGTTAACGTCAACTGCGCCAGAGTGGTGTACAGGACCCTGAATGCCCCTGAAGAATCAATCCCGGCTCTATACGATAAGCGACCTGGCGAGTGAATTTGGCATCACACCTCGCACCATTCGTTTCTATGAGTCTGAACGGCTGCTGGAGCCAGAGTCTCGTGAATCGCACGGGACACGGCACTACGGTGAGAGGGCCAGGGTTCGGCTCAAACTGATCCTGCGCGGGAAGCGTCTTGGCTTCAGTCTTGCGGAGTCCAAGTCGCTTATCGAGCTGTATAACGCTGACTCCGACAACACCGAGCAGCTGCAGCGTTTTCTCGAGCTCATCGCTCAGCATCGCCAACAGTTGCAGCGGCAAAAGCAGGACATTGCGGTCCTGGAGCAGGAACTTGACGCAGCCGAACAGCGCGTTCGGCAAGCCATGCCAGGATCCACAGCCAACTAAGCGCGAAATTCGCGGGAGAATAAAACAACAATGACCTACCAGGCCGACTACCCTACCCTTCGCTTCCCCATGAGCGAGGATCAGGCTCAACTGCAGACACTTGCGCGTCGCTTTGCGAGGGAGCGAATTGCGCCCATCGCCGCTGAGATCGACAAAAACAACGCCTTTCCCAACGAACTCTGGCAGGAACTCGGGCGCATCGGCCTGCTTGGTGTCACGGCTGGTGAAGATGTCGGTGGCGCCGACATGGGCTACTTCGCCCACTGCCTGGCCCTTGAAGAGATTTCCCGTTGCTCGGCCAGCATAGCGCTCAGCTACGGTGCGCACTCAAACCTCTGCGTCAATCAGATCGATAAGAACGGTACGCAGGAGCAGCGCCTACGCTATTTGCCAAAGCTGGTCAGCGGGGAACATGTAGGCGCCCTGGCCATGAGTGAGACGCTCGCCGGTAGTGATGTCGTCAGCATGAAGCTCAAAGCTGAACGGCATGGCGAGATGTATCGGCTTAACGGCACGAAAATGTGGATTACCAATGGCCCCGACGCCGACGTTCTGGTGGTTTACGCGAAAACGAATCCAGATGCGGGTTCGAAAGGCATTACGGCCTTCATCGTGGAGCGCGGCATGAAAGGTTTCTCGAGTTCGGCCAAACTGGACAAGCTCGGCATGCGCGGGTCGAACACCTGTGAACTGGTATTCGATAATTGCGATGTGCCAGCTGCCAATATTCTCGGCGAGGTGAATCGCGGCGTCCAGGTACTCATGAGCGGCCTCGACTTCGAACGGGTTCTCCTGGCTGCAGGCCCGCTTGGCATCATGCAGGCCTGTATGGATATCGTGATCCCCTATGTCCACGAACGGGTGCAATTTGGCGAGGCCATTGGCAATTTCCAGTTGATCCAGGGCAAGCTGGCCGATATGTATAGCCAGCTCAATGCCAGCCGCGCCTACCTCTATGCGACAGCGCAAGCCTGCGATCGCGGAGAAGCTTCGAGAAAGGATGCCGCCGGCGTGATACTGTTCTGCGCAGAAAACGCCACGAAGATGGCGCTTGATGCGATACAGATACTCGGTGGTAACGGCTACACCAACGATTACGCTGCCGGACGTCTGCTGCGGGATGCCAAACTTTACGAAATCGGCGCTGGCACATCGGAGGTGCGACGCATGCTGATAGGCCGCGAACTGTTCAACGAGACGGCCTGAGGGGACGGTGACATGACAGAGAGCCGCACACCTGCTACGACAACAGCCTCAGCCGCGTCCGCACGCCTCGAGCAAATGACGCAGCGCCTTGCCTACATACAGGCCCTCGAAGCAAAAATACGTGAGGGTGGTGGCGCAGAAGCCCAGGCAAAACAGCGGGACAAAGGCAAGCTGCTCTGTCGTGAGCGCATAGCGCAGCTGCTGGATCACGATTCGCCTTTTCTGGAGATAGGCATACTCGCCGCTCATGAGGTCTATGAGCACGAAGTCCCCGCCGCCGGTGTGGTTGCGGGCATCGGCTACGTCTCCGGCTTTGCGTGCATGATTGTAGCCAACGACGCCAGCGTTAAAGGCGGGACTTACTACCCGCTCACCGTCAAAAAACACATCAGGGCGCAGACAATTGCCGGAGAATTCCGGCTGCCATGCATCTATCTGGTGGACTCGGGCGGCGCACATCTGCCCCTTCAGGATGAGGTTTTTCCCGACAAGGAAGATTTCGGCCACATTTTCTATAAACAGGCTCATCTCTCAGCGCAGGGTATTCCGCAGATTGCTGTCGTCATGGGCTTTTGCACGGCGGGTGGCGCCTATGTGCCCGCGATGGCCGACGAGTGCATTATGGTTGAACGGCAAAGCTCACTATTCCTTGCCGGTCCAGCCTTGGTGAAGGCCGCCACCGGGGCCGAAGTTGATGGCGAGGAACTTGGCGGCGCACGGATGCATGCCACGATATCAGGTGTAGCCGATCATCTTGCAGCAAACGACACTGAAGCTTTGCAGCTTGCCCGCCGCATTCTGTGTCACGCTGGTCTACCGCGAAAAATCGATGCGGCTCAGCAGCCGGCTTCCATCACTGAACCACTGTTCGATCCCGCAGAGCTTCGAGGCATCGTACCCGCAGATTTTCGGACGCCCTTCGACGTCAGACAGATAATCGAGCGCATTGTGGACGGATCGGTACACGATGAATTCAAACCGCTCTACGGGCCGACGCTTGTCTGCACCTTTGCTGAAATCGGGGGCCACCGTGTCGGCATCCTCGCCAATAACGGGGTGCTCTTCAGCGAGTCGGCGCTCAAGGGCACGCACTTCATCCAGCTTTGCGAACAGCGCAATACGCCACTGATCTTCCTGCAGAACATCACCGGGTTCATGATTGGGCTTGAGCATGAGCAGGGCGGCATCGCCAAGCACGGTGCCAAAATGGTCATGGCGGTCGCCTGCGCAACTGTGCCCAAATACACCATCATCATTGGTGGCAGCTTTGGTGCCGGGAACTACGGGATGTGCGGTCGAGGCTACAATCCACGGTTTCTCTGGACCTGGCCCAGTGCAAAGATCTCGGTGATGGGCGGGGATCAGGCAGCTGGCGTTTTATCGACAGTGAAGGCCGAAGCACTTGCCAAAAAAGGCCTACCTTTCGATGCAGAAGCGAAAGCGGCGATAGAAGAGCCGGTCCGACGACAGTTCGAACGGCAATCGGACACCGTCTACGCTTCGGCGCGGCTATGGGACGACGGCGTCATTGATCCCGCCGACACCCGAGCCATACTACGCTTTGCTCTTGATCTCGAGCCTGGAGAAGCGACCGACGGCATGCGCGAGAGGCGCCAGGGTGTAGCTGCCTATCGTTAGTCGCACCTGCCATCACGACTGAATGGCGCCTGCCTAATGGTGGGCGTGCGACTCACCACTGACCGGCTGGACAGCAAACCAGGAATCGAGACGAATGGGTGTCTGCCCAGACACCTCAGAAGGCTCGAATACAAAAGTTGCCGGAAGACGCTCACCGGCCGTCGTCGGCGAAACCAGCTTCATAAACATGATATGCACCGCACCAGGCGCCAACTCTACAGTCGCTCCCGGCGGAATCAGGACGCCCTCCGGTAGCGGCTTCATAGACATCATACCTGCCTCAGAGGTCACAGATTCATGCAATGAAGTCTGTGCTGCGACTTCGGTCTCTACGGCGACAAGTCTGTAGGCCTGCTCGCCGCTGTTGCTGATAGTCACATACCCAGCGCCGTTCAGACCTGCCACCGGCACAGATCGCGTCCAGGCATGACTAATCGTCAATCCCGCCTCGCTGGCACCGTGAGCCACGGCCTTGCCAGCGGCGATAAGCAGCAGCACCGACACGATCAAGCGGAATTTCGCCAGCGCCGCTGTCACAGGAAATCTCTTCATATATTTCTATCCTTTAAAACAAAAAAAGCCGCACAAGGTGCGGCTTCGATAGGTCGTGCGGGAGCCGGCACTTAGCTGACTGCTGCTTCCAGCTGCGGCACAGCTTCGAACAGGTCGGCAACCAGTCCGTAATCAGCCACCTGGAATATCGGCGCTTCTTCGTCCTTGTTGATGGCAACGATGACCTTGGACTCGGACATACCAGCAAGATGCTGAATAGCGCCAGAAATGCCAACGGCGATGTACAGCTGCGGCGCGACGATCTTACCCGTCTGACCAACCTGCATGTCGTTAGGCACAAAGCCTGCGTCGACAGCTGCTCGCGATGCACCGACTGCTGCGCCAAGCTTGTCGGCAAGCTTATACAGCATTTCGAAGTTCTCGCCGTTCTGCATGCCTCGGCCACCAGAAACAACGATTTGCGCACCGCTGAGGTCAGGGCGATCGTTCTTCGCAAGCTCTTCTCTCACGAATGAAGACACGCCAGCATCCTTGGCAATGCTGCAATCTTCGACTGCCGCAGAACCGCCTTCACCAGAAACCGGGTCGAAACCTGTTGGCCGTACGGTGATAACCTTGATGGCATCCGAAGACTTTACGGTGGCAATGGCGTTGCCGGCATAGATTGGACGAACGAAGGTATCAGCAGATTCAACGCGAATGATGTCAGAAATCTGCGCCACGTCCAGCAGGGCTGCAACGCGTGGCATGAAATCTTTGCCAGTGGTGCCAGCAGACGTCAGGATCGCTGCATAGTCCTTGCCCAGCTCGACAACGAGTGCCGCCAGGTTTTCACCAAGCTGATGTCCATAGACATCGGCGTCGGCCTTGAGGACCTTTGAAACGCCTTGAGCCTTGGCAGCCGCTTCAGCAGCGCCAGAGCAATCCTTACCTGCGACCAGTACAGTGATATCGCCGCCGATCTTCTGGGCAGCTGCAATCACGTTCAGTGTGGCAGACTTGAGGGAACTGTTATCGTGTTCCGCAATGACTAGTACGCTCATGATTAAAGTACCTTCGCTTCATTCTTGAGTTTGTCGACCAGTTCGGCGACGCTCGCAACCTTCACGCCAGCTGAACGCTGGGCAGGTGGCTCGACCTTGACCACAGAGATTCGTGGCGCGATTTCAGCACCAAGATCTGCAGGGCTCATGACCTCGAGCGGCTTCTTCTTCGCTTTCATGATATTCGGCAGCGAGGCATAGCGTGGCTCGTTCAGACGCAGGTCTGTGGTCACTACCGCGGGCAGTGTCAGCGAAACAGTCGCCAGACCACCGTCAATTTCACGAGTAACTTCAACCTTGTCACCTTCAACCTTCACTTCGGAAGCGAAAGTGCCCTGGCCATAGCCGCAGAGGGCGGCCAGCATCTGCCCCGTCTGGTTGTTGTCTGTATCGATCGATTGCTTGCCGAGGATAATGAGCTTCGGCTCTTCCTTCTCGACAATCGCCTTGAGCAATTTAGCCGCGGCGAGTGACTGGATTTCCTCGTCGGTTTCAACATGAATGCCGCGATCAGCGCCCAGCGCAAGCGCGGTACGAATCTGCTCCTGGCAGGCTTTCGGGCCAATAGACACAACTACAACCTCAGTAGCCACACCCTTTTCTTTCAGGCGAACAGCTTCTTCGATGGCAATCTCACAGAATGGATTCATGGCCATTTTGACGTTGGCCAGATCGACACCTGAATGGTCAGACTTCACTCGTACTTTTACGTTGTAATCGATGACACGTTTGACAGCGACAAGAACCTTCATAGATTCCTCGTTGGTTTGAGGTGGAATAAACGAGCATTATACCCTAAATAGATGACGCATAGCTCGGCGACATACATGCATAAGACGCCAGACAGGCATATTGAGTGGCTTCAGGCGCATGACCAGCGCGTGATCTGCCCAAGGCCGCAGCGTCCATACTGGCCGTATTTAAATTCAAATGGCGGCAGAATTCAAACAAACGTTTGTTTGAATTTCGAATTCCGCTATCATGAGGCCGAATTTTCTAGAGGAGATTGCTTGTGGAACGTGAGTCAATGGAGTTCGACGTACTCATTGTCGGTGCAGGTCCAGCCGGACTCTCCACGGCCTGCAGATTATTGCAGCGTGCCAAGGATGCCGGCAAGGAACTGACAGTCTGTGTGGTCGAAAAAGGCTCTGAGGTCGGCGCTCATATCATGGCAGGCACCGTCTTCGAGCCAACAGCTCTGAACGAGCTGTTTCCCAACTGGAAAGAGCTCGGCGCACCGCTGAACACGCCGGTCGACCATGACGAGATTTTCTACCTTCGCAGTCAGGATTCGGCCATCCAGTTTCCGAACATGCTTGTGCCAAAGAACATGCACAACGAAGGCAACTACATCATCAGCCTCGGCAACCTCTGCCGCTGGCTGGCTGAGCGCGCGGAGGAACTTGGCGCCGAAGTCTATCCGGGCTTCCCGGCTGCAGACATCCTGTACAACGATGACGGCAGCGTAAAGGGTGTCCTGACCGGTGACATGGGCGTAGGCCGTGATGGCGAACCTACCGACAGCTTCACGCCAGGCATGGAACTTCACGCCAAGTACACGATTTTCTCCGAGGGCTCGCGCGGCCACCTCGGCAAGCGCCTGATGGCGAAGTTCAATCTCAATGAAGGCAAGGATCCGCAGCACTACGGCATCGGCATCAAGGAGCTCTGGGACGTGCCGGCGGAACAGCACAAGCCGGGCCTCGTGGTTCATACGACTGGCTGGCCCCTTACCGAAAGCGGCTCCACAGGCGGATCGTTTCTGTATCACCTGGAGAATGGGCAGGTCTATGTCGGCCTGATTACCGACCTGAGTTACTACAACCCACACCTTTCGCCGTTCGATGAGTTCCAGCGCCTTAAGCTGCACCCGGAAATCAGGAAACACATCGAAGGCGGTAAGCGCGTGTCTTACGGGGCTCGTGCCATCACCAAAGGTGGCTTCAACGCACTGCCAAAGATGACTTTCCCGGGCGGTCTGCTGATTGGCTGTGACGCCGGCACGCTCAACTTCTCCAAGATCAAGGGCGCTCACTGTGCGATGAAGTCAGGCATTATTGCTGCTGACACACTCGTCGATGCGCTGGTCAAGGACGATGTTGGCGGCAAGGAACTGGTCGCCTACACCGAGAACTTCAAGAACTCATGGCTGTATAAAGAGCTGTATGACGAGCGCAACTTCGGCCCGGGCATGCACAAGTTCGGCAACTTCCTCGGTGGCGCCCTGGCCTTCTTCGAGCAGAACATTCTGCATCGCAGCCTGCCGCTGACCATCCGCGATATGGTACCGGATCACGAAACCCTGCGACCTGCAGACAGCTGCAAGCGCATGGAGTATCCGAAGCCGGACAACAAGCTCACCTTCGACAAGCTGACATCGGTGTTCATCTCGAATACCAACCATGAAGAAGAGCAGCCTGTACACCTGAAGCTGAAAGACCCATCTGTGCCTATCGAGTACAACCTGCCGAAGTACAATGAGCCTGCGCAGCGCTACTGCCCTGCCGGCGTGTATGAGGTGGTCGCACAGGATGATGGCAGCAAGCGCTTCCAGATCAACGCGCAGAACTGTGTGCACTGCAAGACCTGCGATATCAAGGATCCTACCCAGAATATTACCTGGGTAACGCCTGAAGGTGGTGGCGGTCCAAACTACCCCAACATGTAGCCTGACCGGACTGCATGAAAAAGGCCCTGCGTACAGCGATGTACCAGGGCCTTTTTATTTGGCAGCTATTCGCGTCGAAGTGACACGATCAGGCTTCGATCGGCCCCAGCACATGCGATCTACCACCACTGTGCACCACTGCACAGGCTCTCCCGTCAACGTCTTCGACAGTCGATAGCTCCGTCAACTGATAAAAGACGGACCGACTCAGACGCGCGCGGAGATTGCGATGCAGTGTGAGATATGGCACGCCGTCGTGAAGCTCAAAGGTGCGTGAAGCATCGAGAACGACAGCGGGCGCGTAGTCCGGCTGCAATGCCAGGAACTCAGTGCCATTTTCGCTTAGTCTGTGGAAGGTCAGTATCTGGAATGGCGCATCAGCAACCTCGATGCGGGCCTTTTCGACCGGCGTCGTCAGGTAGTGCTGGCCATCTTCACAGGACATGATACGACCAAATACCTGTCTGGTCGGCTCACGTGTAAGTGGTGCCCCCCGGTAGTGCCATGTATTGTCTGCCGAAATTTCCAGCGGTAGATCATAAACGCGCTCGGGATGCCAGCGCTCAACTGGATACGGGTCGAGTGCAGCGGGCGCATCGTCACCGACCTGTTGAGCCTGCTCCGCCAGCAACCGTTTGATATCGATGTCGGGAACCTGACTCATTCATCGGCCTTTAGAAAATGGGCTGGCGCCGCCGCGCAACCAGCAGCAAGATGCTGATAAGTGTCTGCATCAGGGAATCGGTAGCGGCGAATTTCAGCAGTAGCAAATGCACGGCCATCAGTCTTCGCACCCTCGAGACAGTGGCCGTCGAGCAGCGCCACGACCGGCATATGACAGACCACAAGAAAATGTTGGTTGGGATATTTTGTAAACACCGCCGACAGGCTATCTATGGCATCCTGGAGGGAGTCTTCCGGCGTGATACCATCGATGGTCAAGGCGTCCCGGGAAACGCAGTCTGCCTGCTGCATCACGAGCTCTGCAGTCTCTCGCGCTCTTAAGTAGGTGCTTTGAATAATCCGGTAAGCCGGCACCGGGCCAGCCTGATCGCGAAAAAATGCATCGAGCGCTCTACCCTGACGCTCGGCCTGCCGTGCACCTCTCGAGGTCAGCTCACGTTCTTCGTCCGTGATACCGTAGGCCTCGGCCTGACCGTGACGCATCAAAAGAAATTCTTGAACTGCCAATGGGAACTCCTGTTATCTGAAGCTTAGTTGCCCGGAGCGGCATCTGAGCCGCTTCTCGGCAGAATGAATTCAACGTCGCTATTTTGCCCCCTCGCCATAAGACTGCGAAGAACCTTATCGACTGGGACCTGCTCATAAAGAATGGCGTAGAGACCGAAGGCCAGCGGCATATCGATGCCCATGGCCCGCGCACGTTCCGCGACGAGGCGTGTCGTATTCACACCCTCCGCCACTTGCCCGAGCGATGATACGATCGATTCGACCGATTCGTGCTGGCCCAGCGAATAGCCCACTCTGTAGTTACGACTCAAGGGTGAGGAACAGGTCACGACCAGGTCGCCCACCCCCGCCAATCCGAGGAAAGTCATCGGGTTCGCACCCATGCGCACCGCGAAGCGGCTCATTTCGGCAAGGCCGCGGGTAATAAGCATCGCCTTGGTGTTTTCACCCAGACTCAGGGCCGCTGCCATTCCAGCGATGATGGCGTAGATATTTTTGAGCGCTCCAGCGAGCTCGACGCCGAACACGTCACTGTTCTCGTAGACCCTGAAGGAATCACAGCCCAGTACGGCTTGAGTCGCTGCACGAAGCGCAGCACTCTCGCTGGCTATGACTGTTGCCGTAGGCACTTGCGCAGCGACTTCCCGGGCCAGATTCGGGCCACTCAGCACCCCCGTTAGACAACCTGGTACCGTGCTGGCGAGTATGCCACTCATGAACTGAAACCCAGGCTGGGCTATGCCCTTGGTAAGAGAAATCCAGAACTGCCCAGGGTGGGCAAAGGCAGCCGCATCGCCGCAGACAGCCTGAAAGTGCTCGCTTGGTATCGCCACCATAACAAGTTCGGCATCGCGCACCGCCTCTTCCAGGAAGGTGGTTGCCTTCAGGTCTGGCGACAAGGCCGTGTCAGGGAGATATTTCTCATTACTGTGGCGCGTGTTGATTTCGGTGACCACATCACCGTCACGAATCCACTGAATTGTTTCCAGGACCTGGGGGTTCGCAGCCGCAATAGTCGCCATAGCGGTGCCGAAGCTGCCGCCGCCGAGAATGCAGACTTTGGAGATCGGCGCCGGCATTGTCTTATCAGGAGCCATGGCGCCCGAGCGTCGCCCAGCGGCTTTCGTTCTCTGCCTGATCACACTCCAGCGCAGCTACGAGATCACGAAAGGTTTCCTTGTTCGCATCATTGATCTCCATCAGCGTGAGGTGGGCGGCAAGCACCTTCTGTCGCACTTCATCCTCACTGGCCTGAAGAATTGGAATCTCGAGCAGATCGCTCGCGTGGGCAGCGGCCTTGCTGACGATCACAAACAGATCATCCAGCCCCATGGTCATGATCAACCTGGTAACGTCGGCATTGACCGATATGATGGTCGGCAGTATGCGATCCCGCTCCCTGGCGAACAGCCCGATCTTGGCGATAAGGCCGAGCGTGGTACTGTCCACGACAGTGGTTTCGGTGAGATCCACAATAACCGTGACGAAGCCTTCGTCAGCCTGCATGCGTTCGATTACGCGATCAAGTGTAGAACAGAGGTTCAGCCGGATCTCGCCTACAAACTTGATGACGTAGACGCCACGCTTCTCTGCCTGAAGAATCTTGAAGCCGGGATTTACAACCATCATTAAACCAGCGTTTCGGTGATGGAGACGATGGCGATGTCGTCAGGGATCTCTGACAGGGCATCGAGCTGAAAAACCGACTCCAGTTCGCCGATAGTGTGGCCCGATGAACGCACTCTTTCAAGCATCAACGCTTCCTTGGCATCAAGCGAGGGCGCATCAAGCACTTCAAACAGGCCATCCGAGACGATAATGATTGAAAAACCTGGCGGCAGGGGGCGCTCGAAAGTCTTGTAGTGGGCCTGAGCCATCAGCCCCACGGGAGCGCCGCGTCCTTCAAGAAATGAACAGTCCTTGCCGTCACAGAACACTGGCATTGGATAGTGGGCGCCAACAGAATAGGTCAGCATGCGTTTTTCAGTATCGATGATGCCAGCGAACATCGTGAGATGCTTGCCCAGATCGGTCTCCAACAATTCACTGTTCACTCGCGCCAACAGGCGTTCTGGATGCAGGATATCGTCGCTCGACTGGCGGCGGATATTGCGCTGCAGGCGGTTGCTGAGGTTCTTGAGCAAAACAGTGACGAAGGCCGAGGAAGCGCCGTGCCCGGACACGTCGGCGAAATAGAACCCCACACGATGTTGATCGATGTGATAGTAATCGAAGAAATCGCCACTGAGATACAGCGAGGGCTTGATACAGTGGTCGATACTGATCTTGCCAAAACGCAGGCCTTTCTCCGGCAGCATCTTCATCTGTACCTGCCGTCCGGCTCGTTGGTCCGCCCTGAGCTCATCCAGATTGTATTTGAATTCTGAAACGGTTCTCTCGAGATCCTGTCGATAGCGCTTGGATTGCTTGAACAGACGGACCCGCTCGAGCTGCCGCGCCAGCGCTTCATCGAGCGCAGTGATGTCAAGGGCAACCTTGGAAACCACATCTGCGGCACCGGCCCGAAGTGTTTCCAGAATATGATCGGTAGAAATGGGATTGGTGAGAACGACGACGGGTGGACGCGGCTCGAAGGGCTCGAGAAAATCGGTCAGCCATGCCACACCCTCCGGCATAAGGTCGCCGATAATGACATCGGGGCGTTGATTCGCAGGCATTTCCGCACACGACTCTGGCGTGGCGGCAGCAGTGACTTCGAAACCCTGGGCAGCAAAGTGTTCAACTAGCCAGCCTGAGGACCTTGAGTCCGCATCGATGACCAGTAAGTGCTCTTTGCTTTGTATCACGATTTGTCCGAGGTCACGATGAATGCAATAGCTTCCCTACCCACAGATTTCTCTTCCATCCAGACCCTCCTGCTGCGTAGCGTACAGTCTAGGTTAGTCCCGGCAGCCGGCATTGTCGTTGTTATAGAATTCCATTACCAGAGGCTAGGTAAAAAAGTTAGAGTGATCATACTAAAAGACCCATCACCAACCGATAAGCACTACTGACTATGATGCACACCCGTTCTTCTCCCCGTTTCGAGCTGCTTGGCCTTCGGGATCGTCTGATCATGGACCCCGTCCATGGCGGCATCGCGCTCAGCGAAATCGAGGTGGCGATTATCGACCACCCCCTGTTTCAACGACTTCGCTACATCTGTCAGAACGATATATTGTCATTGGTTTTTCCCGGCGCTACCCACTCACGTTTCCTGCATAGCATCGGCACCATGCACGTGGGCCATCGAATATTCAGTCAGCTCCTGGAAAACGCTCTGGCCGAGAGGGTAAAACAGCACGGTCAGGCCTACGACTTGAGTGAAAGCCAGCTTGGCGCGCTGCACTTTTTCACCCAGATCGTGCGATTGGCCTGCCTGCTCCACGACTGCGGCCACAGCAGCTTCTCTCATCAGTTCTCACGCGCCGAGTCGATTCACAAGCTTTTCGCTGACGGCAAGGCGGTGAAGACACTCTGGAAAGGCATCGACACGACGAAATTATTCGGGAGACCGCCGGAAAAGATTGTCCATGAGCATTTTTCAGTGCGGTGTGCGATGGCCATTTTCCAGGATAGCCTGCCTGCGTCAGCGGACTTCACCATGGACGATGTGCTTTGCCTGATGGAAACGACCGCGATACAGCCCAGCGAAGCGTTCATGGCGGCAACAGCTGCGATCTGGCCGGTGCTCACCGGTGATGCAGAGGGCACGCTATCCTCTCAGGACGCGCTAGACGATGCTGCCCGTCATCTCATCGAGACATTGGGGCTGGTGGTATCTGGCGAGTTCGATGCTGACCGAGCGGACTACATGCTCCGGGACGGCTTCCATTCGTCGGTCACGATCGGCGGCTTCAATATCGATCATCTCCTCAAAAATCTTCATATTGGCTGGGATTCCAAGGCGAACTGGATGGGTTTTGCTGTCACTGGCAACGGCCTCGGCGCGCTTGAAGACTTCGTCTACAGCCGCTATCAGATGTACCGGAAGGTCTATGGTCACAAGACGTCCCAAGGCTTCGATCTCATTCTCAAGCACGCAATCAATGAGGTCATGGCCGACAGTGAGGTGTCAGACTTTGTCTACGACTGCCTCACGGACATTCAGGAATTCCGCCATTTGACCGACAATTATTTCTGGGAACAGTTCAGGCGGTTCGCACGCACGAACCCGAATTCATGGTCGGAGCGCATCATAAACCGACGGCGACTGAAGCATCTTCGTACCGTTCAGGATGCGGACGCGGAAACGCTGAAAACCCTCTCCAGAACGCTCGAGGACGAGCTTGGCATCGAGGCCGGTAATGGCGTCCTGCACTGCACCCTCAAGGCTCGCTTCTCCAAGATAGGCAGTGGCTATCGTGAAATCCGAGTGTTGAACAAGCGGACCGGCACGTACTCGGACATCACACACCAGAGCGACTTTTTCAGTAAATTCAGGGATGTATCAATCACCCACTTTTACCGGGAACCCTGAGCAGTCGGCTGCTCTCGTGCACCTGTCGGCTGCTGGTGGTACTGTAGCGAAATCCGGTGGGTGCAGGGCCGCTTCCGCCGACTTCTGGTATTGAATTTATGGCAGGTATGAAAACGAGAGAACGCATTGCGATGGCGAGCCTGTCGCTGTTCAATCATTTTGGCGAGCCCAACGTCACCACACTACAGATTGCCGACGAACTGAATATCAGCCCTGGCAACCTGTACTACCACTTCAAGAACAAGACCGAAATCATCAATGACCTCTTTGGCCGTTTCGAGCGTCAGATGCTGAACCTGATCAGCGCGCCCGACGCCGAGGTCTCCATTGATGACTACTGGATAGTCCTGCACCTGGTGTTCGAATGTATTGCCGAATACCAGTTCCTGTACAAGGATCTGGTCAATATCCTGCAACGCTACGAACGCATAGCGCCTCGATTCCGCAAGATACTGAATCGAAAACTGGCCGTCACCCACAGTGTTCTGCAACGCCTGAAAGAGCGGCATGTCATCGACGCAGCAGATTCAGAGCTTGCGGCCTTGGCCCACAACGTCGTACTCACCTTGACCTGGTGGCCCAGCTACGATGTCGTCACGGCGAAACTGCCGCAGGAAATGGATCTGAACAGGGGTATAGCGCAGACGATCAGCCAGGTGGCCCCGTACCTGCGTGAAGCAGAGCGTGCCGAAGTTCTGGCCCTGAGTCGCGAATATCTGGCGACTGCTCCCGGAGGCAGTCCTGAACGGGAAGTCTAGAAGCGTCTGATGGCTGGGATTGCTGTCAGGACCTGCCGGATGGCTTACGTTGGTCAGCGCGAGCGCCGTTCTTGACTTTGCTCTTGCTCGAGCGCTTGTCATTGTCGTCGCCCGCGTCTTCGGGATCGCGCAATCCGTCCCCATGCTCGGCCAGTGACAGTGCTATGACTGCTGCTCTCAATTTGGCCACTTCAACGCGGAGCTGATCAATCTCCTTCTGGGTCGGAATGCCAAGACGAACGAGTGTTTTCGATACCCGCTGATCAAATACGGATTCGAGCCTGTCCCAGGTGGTGTTCGCGCGGTCCTTCACTTCCTCCACGCGACCTTCGACTACACGTATCTGTTTTTCAACGACGCCGCGGGTCTTGCGCTCGAGCTCTTCACCTTCCTGAACCAGCTTGTCGAAGACCTTGCCCGCGTCTTCCTCGGCTTTGTTGAACGCGCCCAGACCGGCTAACCAGATCTGCTGCGCAGAGTCCTTTATTCGGCCCGAAAGCTGTTTGAGAGGGTCCTGTTCAGACATGGTATTCTCCTGCTACCTGAGCGGCTGGCGTTGGTGTTGCTGACCGTACCGAATAACTGTCAGTATAGTCCATTCTTATTTCAGTCGGATGACCTGGTGCAGTCGAACAAGCGGTTCCTGAATTTCAGTATCGAACATCTGAGGTCGAGCAGGCAAGGTTTCTGGTTTGCGCTCGACCTGGTCATGCTGCTCCTGTTGAGCCTTAACCTCTTTCTCATCATTGTCGATTCGGTCTATCGAATAGGCACGAGCGATGAGCTGATAGCCACTTATTTCCCAGCCTTATCCCCCGCTCTGGAATATCTGCGGGAAAACTTTCTCTTCATCGACCTCTGCTTTGTCGCGATCTTCCTCAGTGAATTCTGCCTGCGCTGGGCAGTCTCGGTACGCAACAGTGATTATGCCCGCTGGTTCTACTATCCCGTCATACACTGGTACGACCTGGTCGGCTGTATTCCACTGGGCGGCGCACGACTACTGCGCTTTCTGCGGGTATTTTCCATCATCCATCGCCTGCAGAAATACCGCATTATCGATGTACGCCAGACCGCCATTTACAGGTTCTGCCTGTTCTACTACGAGGCGCTACTGGAGGAATTGAGCGATCGGGTCGTCATCAAGGTCATTAATGGGATACAGGAGGATATCCGTAGTGATGAGACACTGACCCGACGAGCCGTTGAAGAGCTTGTGAAGCCCCGACTCGACAAACTGCTGATTTCTGCCAAGGCGGTCACCAGCAGCATAGCGGGTGCCATGAAATCAGACGTCGACCATCCGTTTTCCGAAAAGCTCAGGTCCAGTGTAATTGCCGCCATGCAGAATAACGCCGAACTCAAGCGGCTCAGCACAATACCCATGATCGGTGAGCAGCTGAGCGATACACTGGAAGACGCCGTGGCCGAAGTGGTCATCGACAGTATCGCCTGTCTTATCGATGAATTCCCCGAACTGCTCAAGGAGGATAGTCTCCGCGCAAGCCTCCGAACCAGCGACGCCAGCTGGGAAGCCCTGGACGCTATACTGCTGAACCTCATCGATGACGTTCTCGAGTTCGCCAAGCAGCAGGTCGCCACACAGAAATGGAAACAGCAGCTGTGAAGCTTTTTTTGAACCTCATCATACACTTGTAAGCAGCTGCGTTATATCATGCCGGTCCATGATCACGGATTGATTCCCATTCAGATCGCCGTCAGGCAAAAGGTAAGCAATGAGAACTCGTACCTGGCTTAAGCGACAGCTTGTTTCAAAGGAACTTGACAAGCAGTTCGATGCCATAGAGAAGCCCGTTGGTTCCATGGGCTACGACCCCTGGGGCTTCAACCGGGACACCAACAAGATTGCTGCCGCGATTTTCAGCCCTCTTTTCAGACGTTATTTTCGTGTGGAAACGACCGGCATCGAAAGGGTTCCGGCGACCGGACCAGTGCTGCTCGTGGCGAATCACAGCGGACAATTACCCATCGATGGCGTGTTGATCGGGTTCAGTATGGCGACGCGTCAGTTGAACCCGCGGCTGCCGCGCGCCATGGTGGAGCGCTTTTTTGGTACGGTGCCGTTCCTTGGCAATCTGCTGAACCAGATGGGCGGCGTGCTGGGCGACCCCGTAAATTGTGCCTCCATGCTTGATCAGGGCGAGGCCGTCATAGTGTTTCCCGAGGGCGTACGCGGTTCCGGAAAGCCCTGGGGCAAGCGATATCAATTACAGCATTTCGGCGAAGGCTTCGTTCACCTGGCGATGAAGTACAAGGCCCCGATCATTCCAATCGGCGTCATCGGGTGCGAAGAAACGATTCCCTCATTAACCAGTCTCAGACCTCTGGCCAAGCTCCTTGGCTTGCCCTATGTGCCGGTCTGCCTGCCGGCCGTGCTGCCTGCAAAGGTTCACATTCATTACGGTGAACCCATCGTGTTTGCCGATGACGATGCCGACGAAAGCGAGATTGGCGCCAGGGCCAGAATAGTCAAGAATGCCATCGATTCCTTGCTCCGCGAAGGTCTCACAGCCCGCAAATCCATTTTCTTCTGAGCGGAGAGCTCAATCCCATGTCGAATTCAGTGCGACCGCGCGCCACATCCAACACTCAGCCGCCTCGCAGGAAGCCGGTGGTACTGATCACGGGCGCCGCGGGCGCCCTTGCGCAGCGCGTCATCGAAAATCTCCTGCCACGCTACGAGGTCGTCGCCGTTGATTTCCGTGAGCAGGTTTATCACTGTAGCGGCGTTCAGAGCTACTGCATCGACATCAACAAGCGACGCTTTGAAGACCTGTTCAGGAAGCACGACATTGCCGGCGTCATCCATATGGGCAGGGTAATGAGCAGTGAGGAACCCAGAAATCGCCGCTACAACTCCAATGTTCTCGGCACGGCAAAACTGTTCAAACTTTGTGAAAAGTACAAGGTTAACAGGGTGGTCATTCTGTCGACTTTTCACGTCTATGGCGCAAACGCCTATAACCCGGCCATGCTTGACGAATCTGCACCGTTGAAAGCGGCAGAGCTCACCATGGACCTGATCGACTCGGTAGAGCTTGAGAACCTTGCCCACATCTACCTCTGGCGCTGCCCTACCCTCAACGTTACGATACTGAGACCCTGCAATATCGTCGGGCCGGGCATTCGCAACACCATCGCCAATCTGCTCTCTTCGCGGGTATGCCCAGTGCTCACGGGCTTCTCACCGATGATGCAGTTCATCCATATTGACGACATGGCAGAGGCCATCACGCTTGCCTATCGCAAGAACAAGAAAGGCATCTATAACGTAGCCACTCCGGATTGGGTGGGCTTTCAGGATGCGGTCACAGCATGTGGCTGCCTGCGCATGCCGATTCCTTCGATCCCACCCTTCCTCGCCAGGCAACTACTCGCGCTGATGCCTGGCCACCCCCTGCCGCCCTATCTGGTGAATTACTTCAAGTACCCGGTCGTACTCGATCATCGGCACTTCGAGAAGACTTTCGGCTTCGAAGCAAAGTACTCGCTGAAAGAAATTTTCAGATATTATCGATCAGTGAAGCATTGAGCCTGCTCGCTCGATCGCGCCTGTGAGTCAGCTGTTCGTGATGCATACATGACTATAGATTTCGCCTCCGTCACGCTGGCCATGGCCGCGATGGCTTATTTGTTCATATTCGGCCTGCTGGTATCCAGACCGCTCTCGACCAAGGCAGACAAGGCGCTCTTGCTAGCGCTGCTTTGCAACAGCGTATGGCTGATGGTGCTCACCTCCCAGGCGTTAAGTGGCGAGCCGGGCTACGAATATCGCTATAGCCTCGAGATCATTCGCAATGGGGGATGGATTGCCCTGTTCTCGGTGATTCTTGGGGTCAGCGTCAGGAAAATTCGTAAAGGCGCGACCATTACCATCAGCTGGTTTCTGCTCGGGCTCTTGATACTCTTGGCCACGCTGGGTGCGGACGCAATCTCAAGACTATTGGAAGCCCCTGAGCTGATTCCTACGGCGCTGGTTCCGGTAGGACAGGTACTCATCGCCATTGGAGGATTGGTACTTGTCGAGCAACTCTGGCGCAACAGCGACCAGAATGCGATGAACCACACCAAATATCTGTGCATCGGCGCCGGTGCAATATTCGGCTACGACTTTTTCCTGTATGCCGATGCCATCCTGTTCAGTCGCATATCGCCCGCTCTCTGGGAAGCTCGGGGCGCCATAAATCTGCTCAGCAGCCCACTCTTTGGCGTTGCCCTGGTGGCGCGGGGTCGTAACAGATTCGATGTGCGCATTTCGCGGAAGATGGTATTCCATACCTCAGTAATCGTCTTCACCGCCCTCTACCTCATGTTGATGGCTATCGGCGGCTACTATATCAACGCCCTTGGTGGAACATGGTCGAAAGCCGTTCTGATCACGCTCCTGTTCTTCTTCACACTGCTGCTGATCGTTGCCGGCTCCTCACATCGCATCCGTGCACGGCTGCTGGTTTTTGTCACACGGCATTTCTTCAATTACAAATATGACTATCGCGAAGAGTGGCTGAAAGTCACCCGCGATCTCACCACCTTCGACTCGGACCCTGATCTGAGTCAGTCAGTGGTGCGCATCATCTGCTCGCTGGTCCACAGTAGCGCGGGCGCGCTCTGGCTCAGAGACGAACATAATCACTATGCTCAGCAGGCAGCATGGAACTGTCAGCGTTTGCGTCACCACCAGATCGACGTTACCTCCGAACTGGTTGACTATATGACGCAGCACGAATGGATCGTAAACCTGCGGGAGTACCGGGAAGATCCTACACTTTACAACCTGATGGAACTGCCAGACCCCATAGAGCAGTACCCGAAGGGCTGGCTGGTGGTGCCGCTCTATGTTCGCGAACAACTCTTCGGCTTCGTGCTGGTGCTCAAGGCCGACATGCACGTGGATCTCAACTGGGAGAATTATGATCTGCTGAAGACGGTTGCACGTCAGGCCGGCAGCTATCTGGCCATGCTGGAAGCGCAGGACGACCTTTCCGAAGCCAAGCAATTTGATGCTGTCAATCGCACATCTGCCTTCCTGATCCACGATCTCAAAACCATTATCGCCCAGCTCTCGCTCCTGGTGAAAAACGCGGCCAAACATCGTCATAATCCCCAGTTCATCGATGATATGATTCATACTTCGGAGCACGCGCTTGGCAAGATGAACAACCTGCTGCAGCAGATCCGCAACCCGGTCAGCCGTGACACTGTGGTGCGGGTAGATATTGCAGCCTTGATAGCGCAGGCCTTCGAGCAGGTCGCCCGCCGCCAGCCTCGCCCGAAACTTGACGGTCCAACAGGCAGTCTGTATGTAGAGGCGGACAGGGAAAAATTGTTGGCTGTTTTCGTTCATCTTCTGCACAACGCGCAGGATGCAACAGCCAAGACGGGCGAAATTATCGTATCTCTCAAGCAAAGCCCGGGCTGGATCGTCATATTTATCCAGGATACCGGGTCAGGCATGAGTGATGAATTTATCAAGACCCAGCTGTTCAAGCCGTTCGAGAGCACCAAGGGGCTGAGCGGCATGGGCATAGGCGTGTATCAGAGCAAGGAATATGTGCGCAAGCTGGGCGGCGCCATCGACGTGACCAGTGAGCTTGGTGTCGGTAGCTGTTTCACGATCAAGTTGCCAGCCGTAGAGCCGGAATGAGCATGGCCGGAGACTCGGACTATGCTGTAAGCTGCCGAACATCAGGAAACGGGAAGACAATGCAGAAAAAATTGTTGATCATCGAAGACGATCCGGGTCTGCAGAGCCAGATGCGCTGGTGCTTCGCAGAGGATGTCGAAGTCATTCTGGCGCAGGATCATGAAACCGCCATCGCGGCCCTGCGTCGGCACGAGCCGCAGGTCATTACGCTTGATCTTGGCCTACCGCCGGACCCAGGCGGGTCCAGCGTCGGGTTCCAGCTCCTGCATGATCTTCTTCAACTAGCACCTTCAACACGGATCATCGTCGTCACCGGGCGTGAAGAACGGGAAAACGCTGTAAAGGCGATAGCCAACGGTGCAAGCGACTTCTATCAGAAGCCTTTGGATGGCGACATCCTCGCCTTCGTGGTGGAGCGGGCCTTCAGACTGTATTCACTCGAACGGGAGCATGAGGAAAAGCAACAGCGACACAGTGCTTCCAGCCTCAAAGGCATCGTAGCTTCGAGCCCGCAGATGCTCGAAATCTGTAGAACCGTTGAAAAAATAGCACCCGCTGATGTCACTACACTGATTCTTGGCGAAACGGGTACGGGCAAGGAAGTGCTGGCCAAGGCCATACACCAGCTGAGCAGCCGTGCGGCAAACACCTTTCAGGCCATCAATTGCGCCGCCATCCCCGAGAACCTGCTCGAGAGTGAGTTGTTCGGCTATGAAAAAGGCGCGTTTACCGGCGCCAGCGCGCAGAAGAAGGGTAAAGTCGAGCAAGCAGATGGCGGCACACTCTTTCTTGATGAAATTGGCGACATGCCGATGCCCCTTCAAGCCAAACTGTTGCGCTTTCTGCAGGAGCGCGTCATTGAACGTGTGGGTGGCATGAAAGAGATCCCGGTCGATGTCAGAGTTGTTTGTGCCACACACCAGAATATACAGACACTTATCAGCGAAGGCCGTTTTCGTGAGGACCTCTTTTACCGTGTCAGCGAAATTACGCTGCGCACGCCGCCGCTGCGCGAAAGGAGCGGCGATGCTGTAGTCATCGCCAAATATCTGCTTGAGCAATACTGTAAGTCGATGGACAAGCCGAACATGTCCCTATCGAGTGGCGCCGTGCTAGCCATTCAGAATCATAAGTGGCCTGGCAATGTCAGGGAGCTCATCAACAAGATCAAACGCGCAGTTATCATGGCAGACGGTAAGAAAATACAAGCGTCTGACCTGGAACTGAACGAGCATGATGCGGGATCCCCCGACGCATTGAATCTTCGGCAGGTCCGTGAAACTGCTGAGAAGAACGCCATTCTTCACGCCCTGGAGCTTTCGGGCCACAATATGGCGCAAGCATCGCGTTTATTGGGCGTAACCCGGCCCACTCTCTACAATATGACGGACAAGTACAATATCCACACGCAATCCAACTGAGGTCTGCAATCTCGCAGGGCGTTATCTATGAAGCAAATGTTCGACAAACGGAATTTCAAGGCCAAGGCATTCGGCCATTCAGCAAGCCGAAACGCGCTGAAAGTCTGTATTGCATCATTCATCATCCTGATTTTTTCAGGCTGTGAGAGCAATGAGGAAAAGGCTCTGAAGCGCGCCCAGGTGCAATTCGCCAGCCATATAGATCAGGCCAGCTTCTTCATGAACCAGGGCCAGCTCAAGGCGGCGATGCTCGAAGCGCAGAACGCCAGAAAGCTCCTGCCGACCAAACCAGAGCCTTATCTGCTGATGGCAGACGCGCTGCTCACTACCGGTGATGCGCGGCAGGCTCAACAGGTCTATCAGGAAATATTGGGCGGCGACGAAGCCAAGCCACAGAGCGGTGCTGTGAAGATTGAGACCGAACAGTCCGATCTGAACAGCGCGCGGCTTGGTATGGCGCGAACACAGATGTTGCTGGGCGACATCGAGGCCGCCACCAAGGTACTCGATGAACTCGAGGAAGCCACTGCAGAACAGCAGGCTGCAGCACTGGTCCTTCGCGGTAATCTCGCTCTAGCCCGGCGTGAGCTCACCGATTCGGAGAATTTTTATTCTCAGGCGATCGAGAAGGATGCCGCCAGTATCGATGCCTACATCGGACTCTCAAAAGTCTCCTTCATCAAGGAAGACATGAATGCTGCCGGCGACGCTATCGCCAAAGCCGAAAGCATAAAAGCTGACTCCTCCGAACTCTGGTTGTGGAAAGCACA
Source organism: Gammaproteobacteria bacterium UBA2679 (assembly GCA_002354735.1). Classification (GTDB taxonomy): domain Bacteria; phylum Pseudomonadota; class Gammaproteobacteria; order Pseudomonadales; family Oleiphilaceae; genus Allohahella. The sequence continues at coordinate 525,908 of DEMD01000009.1, forward strand.
GTTCGCTGCGGCACAGAATCGTTTCGCAGAAGCTGAGACGGCGTATATCAAGGCGCTGGAGAAGATTGGTCAGTACGATGTCATGACCATGCAGAAGTTCCAGACCATTTCTCAACTTGTCGAAGCGCTGCGTGCCCAAAGCAAATTTGCCGAAGCATTCACTTACCAGGAAATTCTCGACAAGTCTGGGCCTGGCAATATCCGTTCGAATTACGAACAGGCGCTCGAAGCAATACAGGCCAATGACCTGGATAAGGCAGAGGGTCTGCTCATGAGCATTCTGGAGTCTGCGCCAGGCCACAAGCAGGCTGGCATCATGCTTGGTATCGTCAAGTTCCAGCAAGGAGAATGGGCGATGGCGGACATGTACCTGAGCCAGTATGGCGGCGATAACGTGAATGATGTCGTCTCGCGAGTCATGGCGGAAACCAAGTTGCACATGAAGGAGCCTGAAGCGGCCAAAGCCTTAATGAGCGGTCTGCCACGTGAGACTAGCGACAATCTTTCGATCTACGGTATGGCGGAAATTGCCACTGGCAATCTCACAGCGGGTATCGACGCGCTCCGCAAAGCGCTCGCGCTTGACGAAGGCAACGTTGGCATTCTTGAGCAGCTCACCAAAGCCTTGCTCAAGGAGGGAAGACCGGAAGAGGCGCTTCAGGCACTTGAGCAAGCGATAGTTCGTTCACCTGGCCAGGAAAAGATCCGCTCGATGATCGTGGCCGTCCACGCAAGCCAGAAAGACTGGTCCAAGGCAGAAAAAGCCATCGAGGCATGGAAGCGCAGATCCTCGAACAGCGCCCTGGCCTTCAACGCCGAAGGCGCACTGCTGATGCAGCAGGACAAAAAACAGGAAGCGATTCGGGCGCTCGAAAGAGCCAAGAAGGCTAACGAAAAACTGGCAACGCCCTACTTCAACCTCATTCGCCTATACCTTTCGCAGCAGGAAGATGCGCTGGCGCTGTCTGAAGCGAGAGCCGGTGTTCAAAGCATGCCCGCCAACATGATGATGATCCGTACCTATCTCGACTTGGCCTCGCGCCAGGAGAAACTCGAAGAAGGCATCGAGTTTCTTCGTACAGTGGCTGAGCAGGGTACCAACTCGGCCCCAAGTCTTGTCCTGGCGGAATACTACGGTCGGACCAATCAGTTCAAGGATGCCCGATCGTTTCTGAATCGTGCACGTGAGGCTGGCGCTGATCCATCTGCTGTCGAAGGTTTGGAGCTATTGCTTGCAGAGACCGAGATCCCCTTGCTGATACAGGCCAAGCGACTGGACCAGGCCAGAAAGCTGGCGGATTCTGTCGGCTCAAGCTTTCCGTCTTCTCCTGAAGCACAGCTGCTGAGGGCGAAGGTAGAGCTCAGTGCCGGAGACGAAAAAGCAGGCTTCGATCAGCTGAGCAGGATAAACCGCAAGTACCCACAGCAGCCGATAGCATTCGAGTTCCTTGGTGACTATTACTTCACCAAGGAGTCTTTTGAGAAGGCAGTCGATGTTTATCAGAAGGCATGGCTGCGCGCCCCGAGCCAGGCGCTTGCAATCAAGATGCACCGGGCCCTGCGCGAAGCAAACTCCACAGTCAAATCTCTCGAACCACTGAAGCAGTGGCTGGAGATCAGTCCTGACAGCCCACAGGCATCAACATTGCTGGCCATGGGTTACCAGGCCGCCGGCATGAACGAGGAAGCCATAGCGCTTTATGAGAAGATCAGAAAATCACGACCGGCTGATGCAGTCGCGCTGAACAATCTGGCCTGGCTCTACTATGAGCGCAAGGATGAGCGCGCACTCGAAGCGGCCGCTGAAGCCTATCGCCTGCGGCCGGATAACAGTGCCATAGCTGATACTTACGCGCTCGTATTGCTCCAACAAACCGACGAGACGGCCAAGGCGATCGAAATACTGGAAAAAGCCGTTGCCGCTGAGCCTGAAAACGAAGAGTTGAAGAAGCATCTCGAAGAAGCCAAGGCAGCTTCAGCCAAGCGCGGCTAGTACCGCAAGACGTAAAAAGCCGCAGCTGCCTTTCTGGCGGCTGCGGCTTACTTCAGAACCGGTTCAGCTTAGATCCCACTCCGCTTCAGTATTGGCAACTCTGCCCTCTTAACGGGCAAAGAGGCGCTTGAAGCGGGTCGCACCCAGGGTTCAGTAGCGAGGTCGACCCGTGGGGCAGCGAAACCCTACCGAGGCTACTGAGCCGACTCGAGCTCAGCTGCAGGCCGAGCATGTAGTCCCAGCAGGTTAGTGCGAAGTGGATAGCTCGTGTCGTGTATCAAGGTAACACCATGCTCAACGCGGACCTTCTCGTGAAGCAGGCCCGTGATCGAATGCAGCGGACTGCCCACTGAGGAATACACCACCCACAAATTTTTATCGGACTCTGCGCTCGGCCACTGCACTTCCTCTATAAGTACACGACGGTAGAAATTATCAACCGTCAATATCGTCGGCTGCTGCTTGAGCTTACAGTCAGCGAGGCCTTCAATTCTGGTTTGATAGTATACGAAGGTGGTGTACACGCTGGGGTTTGGAAACAGTACGGAATCACCTGGCGCACAGTGTTCTGCCAGCTTGGTGTAAAGGTCGCGGAATTCAAACTGAGGCCGCTCTGCCTGGTTGTACAAGCCGTAGAGCCCAAACCCAAACAGTATCGCGTAGATACTCTGTCCTAGCTTGCGCGGCAACATGCTTAATAAGCTAATTACCAGTGGGGCAAATGCAACCAGCGTAAAGATGAGATAACGGTCGACAAAGAGCGGCTTGATCTTGGCCGCTATTGCCAGAATGACAACTGGGCCACCGGCACAGAAACAGTACATGAGACGGTAGTGGGCAAGCCGCAAACCAGGATGGTTGGTGCGCGCATTCGGGCCACTGTAGCCCCAGAACAGGAAGACTGCGTAGGCTGCGCAGGCACCCAGCAGAAACAGAATGGCCAAGGCTGCCGTTCTCAAATACCAGTCATAGGTGAAACGGCCCACAATTTGGTCAACGTAGAACTCGACAGCTACTGAGAGACCAGTAGGCTCGATCCAATTCACGTTGGGCGCGCTGTTCCCCTGAAACACGAAGAAAGCCAGTATGGGTGTAGCAATAAGCCCCATAAGCAGATAGGCGAGCAATGCGCCTCTGCAACGCTTCATGCGGTTTTCTGCCTCTGCAAGACTCAGCAGCAAATAGAGGCCAAGCGACCCATATAGCAGTAACAGAAAAATGTGGGCGTAAAGTGACAGTCCGGCGAGCATGCCAAAGCCAACGAAATACCGCATCGATCCGGTTCGCACAGCGTGCCAGAACAGCGGTATTGCGAAAGCCGTAAACATGAAGACCATGCTGTACGAACGCGCTTCCCAGGCATATTTAATAAACATCGGGTTCACGATTATCAGCGCTGCAACCGCCAGCGCCTGTCCAGCCCCTCGCTCCTGCCTGACGAATCGGTAGATCCACATGAGACCGATTAGCGCAAATACCGCCGATGGCAAACGAAGCATGAACTCAGAATGCAGATCGAGGTAAAGATAAAATTTGAGGAACAGGTAATACAGCGACATGTTGGCTTCGCTGTGCCAGAGCGTCGACCAGAATGCTGGCCAAGGCTGCGAGGCAAAAAACAGGCTGCTCGTTTCATCTACCCATAGGCTGTCGACAGGAAAGAATACTGCGGATACCACTGCAAATATTGCGAGTAGAATCAGCGTACTGAAGACCCAACTGGTGATAAGACGATCATTGACTAGATTCATGGCTTCAGCTCGGGTGTCCGGTCACTCGCTGTCTTTCGAAAATATTCGTCTTTGGGCAAGGCCGACTGCTTACGGGCATAGTGGGCATTGATCCAGCTCCTTACTGGCTGTTCATACCAGTAGTACGAAGCTATGCCGACGGCTATCGTAAGCAAGGCAATCAGCGGATCAGGCAGCGGAATTGAATCTCTGTAGATATAGAACGGCTGCTGCCATATATATATGGAGAACGACCAGAGGCCAAGATATCGCAACCAGCCGAATGTGAGGAGACGGCGGGCGATCGGCGTTATTTCCTGCAGGTGATTGATGGTGAAGGCCAGCAGGAAAGGTGCAAGCACAAGCCTGAAAAGCTTTGGTATTTCCATGCTGTAGCAGGCGAACGCGAGTAACAGTGTCACTACCGGCACCATCGGGTTGACCCGTATGCCGTAGTGAGCCTTCAAAAGATTGTAGGCGGCCGAAATGAAAACGAAGCAGACAGCTGTTTCAGTCCTGATGAAGTAAATTTCCTTCGGGTAATCAGTGCCGAAATAGAAGCCCAGTACGGCCAGCAGAGATAGTCCCGCCAACCCGAGCAGGGCTAGTGCCGGCTTCAGCAAACCGGTGAGCATGAGCGTCACCAGGCTCATGAGCACATAAGCATGCTCTTCGACATTCAGTGACCACAGGTGCTCTGCGGGCAGCGGCGAGCTCCAGATGTGCGGCTCGCCGGGAAGATAGGTGCGCAGGAAGAAGACATTCGCAACGACCTCCCCAAACGTAAACGGCAAACCCGCAATTGCAGCTCCAGAAAACAGAACCAGCAGAAAGAGCCAGTACAGCGGAATGATGCGACTGAACCTGCGAATATAAAACGTCGACAACGACGTCCTCTTTTCGAACAGGATCTTGCTCATTAACATGCCAGACAGCACGAAGAACACGTCTACGCCCATCCGCCCTTCCTTGAGGAAAGGAATGTTGGCGAAATGATCGATCAGTACTAACAGGATCGCCATCCCGCGCCAGCCGTCCCAGATACTGATACGGTCATCCAGGTTGGTGTGGTGTGCTACCTGTGCTGTCAAGACGCTATACTCCAGATTAGCATGAGGCCCAAATCAGGCCTTGCGATTCTTCCTGTAGTCACGATAGGCCGCAATCAGCATACTGACGTCATCATCCTTTGGCACCCAGCCAAGATCACGCTCGCCTTTCGAAACATCGAGCACGCAGGTTTCATCAGCGATTTCATACTGCTCAGGATCCATAATCGGCTTACCCATACGATCCAAGGCTGCCAGCGTCATCTTTACCAGCCCGGCCGGAGTTGGTACAAGAAATGACTTACTGCCTGCTTCTTTAATCAATCGCTTCAGCAGTTCATTCACCGTAGGCGGATTGAGCGAGCCGAGGTTATAGGCCTCGTTCGGGAAGCCTGCTTTGACGGCGCAAATCACAGCCTCGGCACAGTCGCTTACCGAGATGAACTGGTAGTAGTTGCGTCCGTTCCCGATCGTGGGAACCGGCAAGTTGGCATCGACAAGCTTGAACAGCTTTTCCAGAATGCCCAGCCTTCCAGGCCCGATAATGAGACGAGGGCGGAAAATGGTGATGTTGAAGCCTTTTTCGCGATACCGCTCGCACAGCAGCTCAGTCTGGTACTTGGCTTCACCGTAAGGTCCGAGCGGTTCACGTGGGTGATCTTCGAATCGCGGATGGAAGCGGGTGTGACCGTACACCATATCCGTGGTGTAGTAGATCAGGTTGCGCAGGCCGGTCCTCTGCATCCATTCAAGAACGTTTTCGGTGCCGACGTAGAGCGATGTCCAGAAGTATTCCTTGCGCTCAGCTCTCGGCACGATAGGTACCAACAGCTTCGCTGCAAAGTGATAAATGACATCGCCCGCCTCTGCCTTAACGAGATCGAACTGTTTGGGATCGGTTACATCAAAGCGGGTGTAGGTGACCAGCGCGGTGTTATCGTAAATGCCGGAGCTCTTCGTCTGTTTCAGATCGAAGATTTCCACCTTCTCGCCTTTAGCCGTCAGCTTCCTGGTCAGCTCGGTACCGAGAAATCCATCTCCACCAAAAATGATATGTTTCATAGGCAGTCCCTGTAGTAAATCAGTAAGTTTTAGAAAGAATTAACTCTTGGCGACGAGCGACACGCCAAGACAGATGAAAAGCACGCCGACAATACGCCACATGTTGACGCCTTCGGCCAAGACGAAATAACCCCAGGCCGTCACCAGCACGAACGACAGTCCAAGAAATGGGTAGGCATAACTGATATCGACTTTTGACAACACGACCAAGTGCGACGCCATGCTGACTACCATCACGAAGAGCCCGGTAATAACATAGAAATTAAAGATGATGTCGAACGCAGCACCCTTTATACCTGCGGCCGAAATATCAAAGGCTGGGAGCGAGGTCATGCCCTTCTTCAGCAGAATCTGCGAAGCGAAATTCGTAAGCACTGTAAAGAGAATGAGTGGAATGTACTTTGCCATATACTGCCTGAGCCTGAGTTACAAATAATCGTTGTGTGGCGACTTCGTCTGAGCCCTTACAGGCTTAGACGCTTGAAGATAGTTTCGGGTATCGATTTGATGATCAGCATGATGAACTGCCAAAACCATGGCGTGTAGAGCACCATTCGACCGCCGTCCGCAGCTCTACGGATATCATCTGCAACTTTCTGCGGCTTTGCCCATAAAGGACCACCCTTGTCGATGTCTGCTGTCATCTTGGTATCTATGAAACCGGGTTTGACGGTCAGAACACCATGATTGACCTTGTATAGCCTGTTTCGGAGACCTTGCAGAAAAACAGTCAATGCACCCTTGCTAGCGCCATAGACGTAGTTACTGCCACGTCCACGATCCCCAGCCACCGAACTCACCACGATGATGGTGGCGCCGCCGGTCGTATTTTCCAGTGGATAGCGCTCAAGTGCTGTCGCCAGCCAGGTGAGGTATGAAACGATCGAGAGAAAGTTGACCTCGACCGCTTCCCTCGTCAGTTCGAAGCTCGCTTCGCAGGCTTTCTGGTCAGGCAGACTACCCTGAAAGAAATAGAATCTTGCAGGTCTGTGATCGGAAAACAGCGATTCTATCAGCGCTGGGTGATCCTCGTATGTCAGGGAATCCTGCAACAAGGTACGCACCGATGCAGCACCGCGCACGCGAAGATCGTCGGCCACGGCCATGAGCCTGGACTCGTTACGGCCAATCAGAATCAAAGACGCACCTTCCTCGGCATAGCGCCGCGAAAGCGCTATCGCCACGTCTGAGGTTGCCCCGAAGACCACTATTGGCCTGAGACCCCTTCCTTCACTGTCGCTCATTTCCCTTGTCATTCCATGTTCACTCAAAGTGTGTCTCCATGCTGACCCTGCGCCAGAAGTCGGAACTGAACGCAGGGTCGATCCAGCGACTGAATGCCTCATGCGCTGGAAAAAAGCTTCTGAACGCCGATGCGCTCATCAGTCGATCTTTTGCGGGATAGACCGCCCCACCGGCAGCAACAACCTGCTGCTCGATGCGCTCGATCAGGATCCGCGATTTCAGGCCGCGGTTTGAAAAGTCCAGCGCCAGACACAGGCCTGGCCGGGGAAAGGACAGCAGACCAGGTGAAGCAAGCTCGCCGAACTCCTTCAGAACGGCCAGAAAAGACCCCATCCCGGACTCGACAATGCTACGCAGAATCATCTCCAGGGCTCCTGAGTCGGCTGGCACGACGAACTGACACTGATAAAACCCTTTGCTACCGTAGATGCGATTCCAATTGGCGATGCTATCGAGCGGATAAAAATATGGCTGATAATGATCTCTGCTCATTCCGCCCCGCGCAGCCTTTTTGCTGTTGCTGCGGTAGTACAGTTCATTGAAGAGCTTGATACTCAAGCCATTCAGCGCTATCGACGGAAAATTGAATGGTATCGACAGGCGGCCTTCTACCGGCTGTTTTTCACGGGTCAGTTCGTCGCTGCTCAACGCCGCAGAATGACGGGCCCGATAGAAAAGGCCCCGCGCAAAGTTTTTCCCACTAGCCACGCAGTCCAGCCAGGCGACGGTATAGTCGAAGTCCGCCGAATCTGCCGAAATTGCCCTGAAAGCCTCCAACCCACTGAAAGGAACGGTTTCGACATCCATGAACGGTGAGTCGATACTGATCAGCTGAATTTCAGCGCTTAGTATGAGGCCAGTCAGACCGAGTCCGCCGATGGTCGCAGCAAACAACTCGCTGTTCTTTTCGGGCGAACAGATCAGTCTCGTTCCGTCTGAGCGCAGCAGTTCGAACTGCCTGACATGACGGCCGAAGGCGCCGGCGACGTGATGGTTCTTGCCGTGCACATCATTGCCGATGGCGCCGCCAAGTGTCAGAAACTGAGTGCCTGGTGTGACGGGGAGGAACCATCCTCTGGGCACAACGTGTTGCAAAATGTGCTGAAAGCTGACCCCCGCTTCCGCTGTAAGCACCCCCGTTGCAGCGTCAAGTGCAACAAAACGGTCGAGCCCCCGGGTATCCAGCAAGGCCCCTGCGGTATTCAGGCAGGAGTCTCCGTAACTGCGGCCATTACCGAAGGGCAGCACACTCTGCTGGCCAGCCATCTGCTCTGCCGGAGCATCGCGCCAGCCCCACCGGATGGCCTTCTGGGGCGTCTGCGGATCTACGCCCCAGCTTCGATAGGCGTTACTCACAGAAAGTTGGCCGACATTGCAGCTGCCACGATGACACCACAGATCATGATCGTCTGCAGACTCACGCGATCGCGGATCGCGAACACGATTGGATCTTCATGCATCTTGCCTCTGGACGTGACCATCCAGATACGACCCACCCAGAACAACAGTACCGGGCACAGCAACCACAGCAGCTCTTTCACAGCATACATGGAGGCGACCTTGTCACTATTGATATACAGCGCCACCACGAGCACTGAAATGAAACCGGACACTACGCCCATCATTTGCAGCAGAACGAGATCGCTGGTGACATAGCCACGGCCGCTGGCCTGATTCAGTTCGCGCTTCTCGAGATTTTTCAGCTCGGACACCCGTTTCGCCAGGGCCAAGCTGAGGAAGAAGAACATCGAAAAGGCCAGCAGCCAGAATGACCAGGCCGCATCAACGGCGAGCATCCCGGCGATGATTCGCAAGGTGTAGAGTGACGCCAGCAGACAGACATCGAGAATAGGCACCTTCTTGAGCTTGAACGAATACGCCAGGGTGATGACGGTATAGAGCAGCGCTACGCCAGCGAAAGCCGGCGGAAGAAACAGAAAGATGAAGGAGCTGATACCCACCAGACCGACCATCATCTTGATTCCGGTCAGCAGCTGAATACGACCGCTTGCAAACGCCCGCTTCTTCTTGATGCTGTTGACACGATCACTGTCGAGATCGAGCAGGTCGTTCCATATATAAGTGGCTGAGGCCAGTAGAGAAAATGATATGAAGCAGAATATCAGCGTGATCCAGCCGCCAATGTCATCGAAACGCTGCTCGAGCAGAAACGGTATGAATAGCAACGCGTTCTTGGTCCATTGATGAACGCGCAGCGCCTTCAGGTATTCGCGCGGCGACGGCGCCTCGTCACGAAAAATCCTGTCAACAGTAAAACGTTGCTGGGTTTGGCGCAGAAAACGGTCCGATTGGGTAGCGACCAGCACCTGGCGAGCGTTTGCCCAGACCTTCCAGTCGTTCCAGTCGTTCCCGATATAGTCGAAGCCACCGTGGCCAAAGCGATCAGTGAGAATTTTCGCCTTGGCGAGCCCCATGATATTGTCACGCTCGTTAGACGCGATGACTTCGTCGAAAACACCTACATACTCAGCGACCTGGCGCGCCAAGCGTTCGTTGCTGGCGGTGCAGAGAATGATGGCTCGCTCGGGACAGGCCTTCTTCTGGGCACGGAGGAAGACCACAATTTCCTGGTTATAAGGGATGAGCTCTGGCGAAAGCCAGTTTTGTGCGGCCAGTTTGTATTTGAGGTGGGCCTTGCCACGATAAAGCCAGACCAACACCCAGAAGATATGCAGCGGGTTGAGCTTCACAAAGCGCAGAAAGGACTCGATCAGTAGATCACTTTTGATAAGCGTACCATCGAGATCGACACAGAGAGGCGGTAAAGTCGCTTGCCCCGCAGTAACACCAGGGTTACCGTCTGTTGTCGTCACTTGCTCATTCATTTCCGAATCCATCCTTAAACCAGCATCGTTGAAGCTACTGCCAACGACTCTTGTGCTTTTTTACCGCTCATATCACGACCACTATATCAACAGCGAGATGTGCCGTCCGTGACATGCCTCAGCGAAGGTGGCATACGCTAACTTGATACCCGTTTAAAGAACAGTACTCTCGACTAAAAATTGGTCTGTTTCGTTGCGTTTTGACAAAGTTTTACAATTGGGAGACTTTTCAATACAAAAACCCGTGTACACTAGCGCCGTTTCGAGTCGTCGACCTGTTTGAGTGCCTGTCGTTCAGCCCTGTCCTAGCGTTGCTGGACTCGCGTTTCCACGGATGCACAGCCTGCTTAAACTCGGCTACGCTTGATAGGGGCAGTCGAGCAGTCGCTCGCTGATGCCTGATCATGTAAAGGATTGATGAACCCTATGGCAATTGAACTTTCCGTCGTCGTACCTCTATATAATGAGGAAGACAATGTCCGGCTGATGTTCGAACGGATCGACGAAGCCCTGCAGCCGTTCAAGGGTCGGTACGAGATCATTTTCGTCGATGATGGCAGCCGTGACCGGACATTTCAGGTTGCCAGTGAAATTGCCGCCACAACGCCTTATCTCAGAGTCATCACCTTCCGTCGCAACTATGGCCAGACGCCCGCAATGGCTGCTGGTATCGACAATGCCGTCGGTGAGCTCATAGTGACTATGGACGGCGATCTGCAGAACGATCCATCTGATATTCCGTTCATGGTAGAAAAGCTTCGTGCTGGCGATGGCGAGGGCAATCGCTATGACATCGTAGTTGGCTGGCGCCATAACCGGCAAGATAAGCTGGTCACCCGCAAGATACCGTCCATGATCGCCAACCGGCTTATCGGCAAGGTCACCGGCGTGCCCATCAAGGACAATGGCTGTTCTCTCAAGGTCTATCGTGCCGAAGTCATGCAGAAGATGCCGTTCTATAACGAGATGCATCGTTTCATCCCGGCCCTCCTTTCGCTAGGCGGCGCTCGTGTTGCCGAGGTCAAGGTAAAACACCATGCGAGGCAGTTTGGTGAGTCCAAATATGGTTTGTCCCGGATCTACAAGGTGTTGTTCGACCTGTTGACCATGAAGACGATACTTTCGCTCATCACGCATCCAGTACGATGGTTCCTGCGCCTGGCGCTTATCCCGCTATTGCTGACGCTGGTGAGCCTTGCGTTCGTGGTCAGCGGCTTCACCGCCGGTGAACCCATTGTGGTCAGCGCAACACATGCTGTTCTATTCCTCAACCTGACACTGTTTCTGGTTTCCCTCGGCTTCATTAGCGAACTGATCTACAACAAGAGTCCGCTCGACCTCGGCGAAGTCGCGCCGTTGACGGCGAGGCTGGACCTGTATTCGGGAAAAACCGAAGTTGATGAAACAGCGAGATCAGCAGAACTGCGCACAGAACCAAACAATTCCCGGGCTGATCATCGATCCGCCTCTATCTAGATACAGGTAAGAAAAGACATGAGTCACACACCAGACCAGAGGCCCCAGGTCGATATCACGGCACTGGTTCCCATCACGGAGCGAGCGGAAAACCTGGATCTTCTTATCAGGCAATACGACGAGGCGCTCGCCAGCCTCGGTCGCAGCCATGAATTCATCTTCCTGCTGAGTCCTGAGTACGCCCAATACGGTCCCCAGCTTGAAAACCTGTGCATGTCTGGCATCAACGGCAAGACCATCACCATGTCCAGAGGATTTGGTGAGGCGACGATACTGCAGGTCGGCGGAGAAATGGCCAGCGGTGACCTCATCATCACACTGCCCCCATATGAGCAGATCGCGCCAGCAGCTATCACGCAGCTGTTCGATGCCCTGACTGACGATCTTGAAATGGTAGTCGTCAACCGGAGCCCGCGTACCGATGCCAAGTTCAACCAGACCATGGCTCGCTGGTTCAGCAGAATACTGATCAACTCGTCCGGCTCTGGCTTCAAGGACATGGGTTGCGGCATCAGGCTGTTCCGGAAGAACATTCTGCGCGAACTTCGGCTCTACGGTGACCTGCATCGTTTCCTTCCACTGCTGGCGGAACAGCAGGGCTTTCGAGTTAAGGAAATCGACATTCAGCAATCGCCGCAGGACTCGCGGAAGCGGGTTTATTCTGCTTCCACCTATCTTGGCCGACTGTTCGATCTGTTGACCATCGTCTTCCTGACGAAATTCAATCAGAAACCACTGCGCTTCTTCGGGGCGGGAGGGGCAGCCTGTCTTATCGTCGCCCTCATCGGCTTGGGCTGGCTGGCGATAGAACGGATATTTTTCGATGTTGCAGCGGCAGATCGTCCGCTGCTGGTGCTCTTCAGCCTCCTGCTGGTGCTCGGGGTACAGCTTGGTGCGATTGGCCTGGTAGGTGAAACCATCATCTTCACGCATGCCAAGAACAACAAGCCGTACACGATCCGGAAAATTGTCAACAAGCACGAAGCCTGAAACACGGATGAGCGGCACCGGCGACTCCACACCGGTGCCGCGCCTGAAAAGCACCAGTGAGCCCGCCCAGCAAGCTCTGAAGCTGAAGGTCATCACCACTGAAGTCGATTTCGATCAACTGGCAGCAGATTGGGCAAATCTCCTTCATCGCAGCTCATGCGACGCGTTGTTCAATAGCTGGCCCTGGCAGAGGGCCTGGTGGCAGGTCTGGTCTCAGAAGCTCGATCTACAGCTTCACCTCGTCGCTACCTATCTCGATGATGACACCGAACGGCTAGTCGGCTTGCTGCCAATCTGTTTCAGCCCTCGAGACAAGGTGTATGCCTTCCTTGGCGCCCTGCCCCGCGCGACTTTCCGTAGCGAACTGCTCGATGCCCTGATCGACCCCGACTATGAAGCTACCGTGGCGGCACGCTTAAGTACGCATCTCGGTGGACTCATGGCCAGCGCTGATTTTTTCGCTGGGGATGTGCCTCGGCATGCCAGTATTGGAAAGATACTCAAGGGACTGCCAGTATCTTCGGGCGCGATGGTTCTGGGCCACCTCACTATGACAGAAGACACAGTCTACGAAGTGGACTGCCAGGGTGGCTTTATGGCATACGTGAGTGGTCTCGGCAAAAACAGCCGCCTCAAACTCTTCAATCGAAGAAGCTATCTGCAGCAGCACTACCCCGGCACAAGCGTACACGAGCGTGAACTCGTCGGCAGCGAAGGCGATGGGGCAGCTTCAAGCGAGTTCCTGGCGTTCCAGCCTGAGTTCGACCGATTCCACCAGCTTCGATGGAACAAACCTTTTCTTGGTCAGGACGGCCTGAGCTTTCAGTCCCGTTTCATTGATCTCTGTCAGCGCTGGAATGGCTTTTGTGCTGATATCCCTGCAGTTGGCGTCAAGCCCGTTGTTTCAGTAATGACGCATCAAGAACGGACGATTTCCCTGCTCTACGATGTCGTCGTGGGTGATACCCGATACAACATGCAGATGGGTTTCGCAGAGGACTTCGACAAGAAACTGTCTCTCGGCACCCTGCATCTTGGCTATGCCATTGAGGCCGCCTGCGAAGCTGGACTCCGCCAGTACAGTTTTCTCGCCGGGTCGGGCCGGCTGGCCGAGGCCAGTTACAAGACCCACCTGGCGACGCATACCCGCCCTATCAGCTCGAGCTGCACCGCGGCCAAACATCGTTTCATCAGACTCGCAGCTCGAGACCTGGCGCGGCGCATTTATCAGAGTATCCGCCGTTAAGGCTCAACGGATAATTATCCCCGGCTAGGCCAGACCCATCTCCCAGAATTGTGCCTGCCCCTGCCGTGGGTCAAGCTCATAGGCAGCGAAACCAAACTTCCTGTATGCCTGCGCAGCGACCTCATTGCCAGAGAGCACTTCCAGCGTAAGCTTGCAGCAGCCGCGTGACTCAGCCAGAGCCTTGACCCGGTTCAGCATCATCTGGCTCAGGCCAAGCCCACGGTAAGCCGCCTTGACGGTAATGTCGTGGATATTGACGATTGGCTTGCACTTGAAGGTAGAAAAGCCCGGAAAACAATTGGTGAGCCCTGCTGGCTCGTCATCAACATAGGCCAGTATGCTGAAAGCCCCGGGCGTGTCCGCCAATGCAGACGGCAGACGCTGCTTGACGCCCTCAGGCAGACCTACTCCACCACCCATCGGATCCCGCGCATAGTCATCGAGTAAGGCTGTAAGATGTTCAGCCTGCAGTGGATTATCATAATCAACGTCTACTATGTTGATTTTCTTACTAGACATGAGTGACCCTTATGGAAAATTATCACTTTAAACCATCAATTTTCCCACACTGCAACTTGCGTGGAAGACTATACTCAGGATGACTGTTTCTAAAACAATAACGGAGTCCTAAGCTCATGAACAAGTCGATCGTGCTTTTTTGTGATGGCACATGGAATAAGCCAGAAGATGAACACGGGCTTGTACATCCTACCAATGTGCTCCGCTTCCTGCGGCTGCTGAAACCGAGGGACAACGAGCAGCATCAGGTTGTCTATTACGACACTGGCATCGGCACCGGTGGCCCCTGGGACAAGTATATGGGCGGGGCTTTCGGGCTTGGTATTTCCGACAACATCATGGACGCCTATCGCTTCCTCACCAACAACTGGGCTGAGGGCGACCGCATCTTCATGCTCGGCTTCAGCCGAGGCGCCTATACCGTCAGATCGCTGGCGGGCTTCATCCATTTCATGGGCCTGCTACATAAAGAGAGTATGCCAGCCTTTCCGCTGTGCTATTCGTACTACAAGGCCTTCAGCAAGGACCGGCCTGGCATGAAGCAGGCAGAACTGGTCGAGAGCCTACGAACAACGATTCGCGAAGCTCATCGCCGGCCGCCTATTCATTTTCTTGGTGTCTGGGATACCGTAGGCGCGCTTGGTGTAGCCATACCAGGGTTGCAGTCGCTTTCAAGAAACTGGGTGGGCTTCCACAATACGCAGTTGTCATCGACCATACAGCATGCTGTTCACGCTTTGGCGATCGACGAAACGAGATCACAGTTCCAACCGAATCTATGGACTTATCCCGCTGATCCTGTAGAAGCAGACGAAGAAGCGAATGGCCCGGCTGCCGGCGCCGACCAGGTGCTACAGGTTTGGTTTCCAGGCGCCCATAGTGATGTCGGTGGCGGCTCGGCTGACTCCGATATTTCAGATCAGGCCTTGACCTTCATGATCGCACAGGCGCGCCGACATGGACTTCAGTTTTACGAGGCGGCCGGCGACGTGGCACCCGATAGCCCGCCTGTGAAATGGATTATCAACGACGAATACAAAGGGGTCTATCGACTGACCTCGCGTTACTATCGCCCCATTGGTGATCAGCAGCGTATGGATGCCGGGCTCGAGCTTGCTGTAAACGAGAAGATCCACGAATCCACCATACAACGACTGCATGCTGGCGGCACTTTTCAGAATGGTGATTGTTTGCGCGAAGCATTACGAGATGGCATGGCTATCTACTATGAACGGGATGCCGCCAGAATCACCCTCCCCGGCAATGGCAAGACTGGCAGTATCATTCATGTCGACTTCGGCGCTGGCAGCGAAACCGGCTCACAGAAACAGCGCCTGCCGTGCAAGATACTCGATTATTCAGACCGTGGTGCCCGTATAGATTGCGGCGATACCGCTGCGCTGCGCCCGGGGAATGTCGTTCAGTTCCAGACGGACGATCAGCGGGTTCGTAGTGCAACGGTGCGCTGGCAGCACGATTCAACCGCCGGGATTCAATTTAACGAAACACCGGCGGCCTGATTGCCACTACCTCTCGTCTACCACCCATGTTACAGCCCGCCGTTCCCGAACCAGCACCGGTTCCCCATGCAGAAATTCGCGCTACTCTACGAACGGCTGCTGGGGCTGGGGCTTTTTGCAGACAACCCGCCTCACCATCCGATCCATTTCGCCGACGCCGAACAGAGCACAGTGGACTATGTTGCCCTTGCGCATGATGAGGCTTACATCGATGCGTTCCGACGGGATGCTTTTACGGCACCGGCGCGCCGTAAACTGGGTCTGCCCTGGTCCACAGCCATTATGCAGCGCACCTTTACTGCGGTCAGAGGGACCATGCTCACCGCCGACCTTGCACTGGAATTCGGACTCGCAGCCCACCTGGCTGGCGGCACTCACCATGCCCATCACGCGGAAGCTCGAGGCTTCTGTATTTTCAATGACCTGGCTGTAACAGCTCGCTATGCCTTGCGCCGCCCTGATGTAGATCGGGTGCTGATTATTGATTGCGATGTACACCAGGGGGATGGCACCGCTCGTATACTGTCGGAAGATGCGGATGCACTTACCGTGTCGGTGCATTGCCAGGCCAACTACCCCTTCGACAAGGCCGACAGCGACTACGATATCGAAGTCATGAAAGGTTGCAGCTCACAGACCTACCTGCAACTGCTCGATGCCTATTGGCCGCTTCTGCTGGATCGGCATCAGCCAGATCTCGTGCTGTACGATGCTGGCGTAGATGTTCATCGCGAAGATGCACTCGGTTTGCTTGCCCTCGACGATGGCGGCATTTTCAGGCGGGACACCCACGTCATCGAGGCCTGTCTCGAACGTCGGATTCCAGTCGCCTGCGTCATTGGTGGTGGCTATATGAAAGATCTGAGGCGGCTTGCCGAAGTGCATGGCATAGTCCATCAGGCCGCTTTCGCTCTATACCGTCGATTCCTGGAATAAAATTTTGGAGGCGCTGCAATGGCCACAGAGATATTAGTCGTGAGTGGCCTGTCCAAAGCCTTTGAGCAGCCGGATGGCAGAGTCCAGGTAGTCGAAAATGTCAGCCTTCAACTGACTGCTGGCGCTTCAACAGCACTGACCGGTGAAAGTGGCAGTGGCAAGAGCACGCTGCTCCAACTCATCGCGGGATTGCTTGAGCCCGATTCCGGCACAGTGGCAATCGCGGGACGGGAGCTTGCAAGTATGACCGATGCCGGGCGAGCTGCCTTCCGTCGCCGACACGTCGGACTCGTCTTTCAACAGTTCCGCCTCATTATGACCCTGACGGTGCACGACAACATCCGCCTTATGGCGGCTTTGAACAATTGCGTGGACGCAGATCACGAGGCCTACCTCATCCACACGCTGGGTCTCGGCGATCAACTTGAGAAATTCCCTGCCCAACTTTCTGGTGGGCAGCAACAGCGTGTAGGCATCGCTCGAGCGCTCAATCATAAGCCGCAGTTGATACTGGCGGACGAGCCGACCGGAAGCCTCGACGAAAATACCAGCAAGGCCGTGGCAGGCCTACTGCTCGAACTTGCCGCGCGTACAGGCGCTGCCCTGTTGACGGCGACCCATAGCTCCACTCTGGCCGATACCCACCAGACTGTCCTCAAGCTTCGAAACGGCAGGCTGGACACCCGCTTGTGCTAAATGTTCAGCCCGGACTTACCGTCGTTAGAACCTTGCTGAGCCACTACCGCTATTATCCCTGGCAAAGTCTCTTTCTACTCACCGGACTTGTAGCGGGTGTGGCACTCTGGGCGGCGGTGCAGCTCATCAATGCCGAGGCAAAAGCCAGTTATGAATCGGCAAACCGCGTTGCCGGCTCGAGCATAGCCTGGCGCGTCGTGAGCAGCAGACAGCTGGGCGTACCGGTATCGGTTTACGTCGATCTGCGTCGTGCGGGTTTCCACAGTCTCTTCCCTGTTATCGAAGAACAGGTCGCTCTTGAAGCCGGCGGCTCGCTGCGTATCTTTGCCAGCGATCTACTCGCACTACCACAGATTACACGTGCCGACCTCGGTGTGGGATCTCGTTGGCTCAGGCTGATCCAGCCGCCATACTCAATGCTGCTCTCGACGGCAGCGGCCGATCGCCTTGCGACCGAATCAGGCGCACGCCTCAGGCTCCGGAATGGGCGTCTGTTACCACCGTTGAGCATTGATACGGCCTCGCCAGCTGGCGAAGCGGCGTTTATGGATATTGCTGCAGCACGCAGCCTGTTTCCTCAATACGAGCGCACTGATACGGTAGGCTATCTCGCGTCCAGCTCGCTCGACCAGGCCCAGTTAGCGGCCCTGTCGGCCGCCCTACCGGAGGGGCTCCGACTGCAGCGGGATACCACCGCACCTGACCTGAGGGCGCTAACAGCCAGTCTCCACCAACATCTCGACGCACTGGGCTTCCTGGCCTTCGTGGTCGGTACGTTCATCGTGTTCAGTGCACAACGCTTTGCGCTGGTTTACCGTCAGAAGACTTTTACCGTGCTCACGGATCTCGGCGTCTCCTTCCGTTGGTTGATGCTCGGTGTGCTTGCGGAAACCCTGGTATGGAGTCTTGTCGGCACTTGCCTTGGCCTGCTATCAGCGTATGTGCTTGCACAAGCACTTCTGCCGGAATTCGCCGCGACACTGAACAGTCTGTATGGTGCGCCCCTTTCCACACAGCTGCTGCTTCGCATTGAGACCATCACGGTCGCCTGGCTGCTGAGCCTATCCGGACTCCTGCTAGCAGTCGCCGTACCTGCGCTGTTGAAGATGTCCGTTGGTCGTCACAAGCCCTCGCACTCCCGCACTGGTATCCATTGGGGATTCCCCGCTTTCGGCCTCCTTATATGCATCACTGGTGGCGCCATGCTCTTTTCAGGTATCGACAGCAGCAATGAGGGCTTCCTCGCCATCGGGCTCGGCCTGCTTGGCGCAGCCCTCCTGCTGCCAGCTCTACTGCATCAGTCCTTAGCGATGAAATCTCAGCGGCAGGTCGAACCCGGAAAGAAAAAAAACCAAAGGTTACTGAAACGCTGGCGCGCTGCCGAAGGCGTCGCGCAACTCCCAAGCTTGCAACCTGCAATGATGGCCCTACTGCTGGCGCTCAGTGCTGCAGGTGGGATCGAGCTCATGATCAGCAGTTTCCGCTCTGCGCTTGAAAATTGGCTCGAAAATCGCCTATCTGCGGACCTCTTCATCACGCTGGACCAGACGCCGGCCATGGATGCTGCTCTGTACGAGATCATCAGCTCGGGCCGGGATTCGGGCTGGCTTGTCTCGGTCCACCACCGAATCACGAGCGAAACACGTTGGCAGGGACGACCGACGCAAGTTCGTGGTTTAGATCCTGCAGCACCCGATACCAGTACATTGATGCTGGCCAAAGGTACGCTCGACAATTGGCGCTCGTATAGCGGTGAGCCATCGCAGCAGATTTTGCCTGTGCTCATTAACGAGCAGGCAAGTTATTTGCGCCAGCTGAATGTGGGTGATCAGATTGCGGTGGATAACGGTGAGCGGCTGGTGCCGATGCGCATCGAAGGGGTATTCTATGACTACGGCAATTCACAGTTTGCGCTCTTCCTGCCGGCTGCAGCAATGCGCAATAGCTGGCCCCAGGTGACCGTGGCCGGCGCATCGCTCTGGCTCAACCCTGACCGTGCCGACAGCCTGGAACAGGCCACAGCAGCAATCGTTCAGGCTGGAATACCCACCGCACAGTGGTTTCGACAGGATGACGTGCGAACACTGTCGCTGAAGATCTTTGACAGAACCTTTCTGATCACGGCAGCGCTGAATGTGCTTACCTTGCTCATCGCCGGCACGGCGCTGCTGGCGGCCCTGCTTGGGCTCATGAGCCAGCGTCTGCCTCAGTTCGCGCTATGGCGCGCCCTTGGACTGTCGCACCTCGAGATTGCGCGGCTCATCATGACGCCCGTGGCTACGATGACCGGACTCACTTGGCTCGTGAGCATCCCGCTGGGCATGGGTCTTGCCTGGGCTCTGGTCAACCGTCTCAACCTCGTTTCCTTCGGTTGGAGTATGCCGCTGAATATTGAAATCACGCCTTTTCTGCACCTCGGAATACTTTCGATGTCTCTTGTCGTGGTATCGCTGGCCTTCGTGCACGCCCGCCTCAGTCGGCAAATTGCAAGCGCTGTAAACGAACTTGGTGCAGATGCATGAAGGGTCCCACAATCCTTACTCCGCGGATACGCCTGCGATTCGCCACTATGCTGCTTGCGCTTCTAATGGCGCTGACAGGCACCTCCCCAACTCGAGCCAGAAGTTCAGAGCAGCACGAGAGTATCCTCCATCACAATCCCTCCCAAGCCGTGCGTGATGATCGCTTCGAGTTCAGGCGCGTTGAGCCCGGTCGCAGCTTTCAGTTTCCGCAAGATCATGCGGCGCATCCCGGCTACCGTATCGAGTGGTGGTATCTCACCGCCAACCTGAAAGATGAGCAGCACAGGGACTGGGGGTTACAATGGACGCTTTTTCGTACATCTCTTGGCGACGAGTCCGCGGTGCTGAGCTGGGAAAGCCCAGTGATCTGGATGGCGCACGCAGCGCTATCACCGCCGCTGGATGTGTCGGCCCTGCCCGGCCATCAATTCGAACAACGCTTTGCCCGGGGCGGAATCGGTCAGGCTGGCGTGAGCAGTCCCGCTGACATCGCGGCTCTAGGATTCGAGGCATGGCTGGATGACTGGCTTTTCAAAAGCGATCAGTCGATGGCCTTGTTTCCGGCTTCGCTGCACTTTACTGTCGGCGAGACCCAGCTCAAGTTTCAATTGCGGGCAACTGGTCCGATAGTCCTTCAAGGGCAAAGCGGCTACAGCCGCAAGTCAGCTGATGGACAGGCCAGCTATTACTATAGTCATCCGAATCTGGCCATTCAGGGTGAAGTCGCTGTCAAGAACGCGGTGTTCGAGCTTGAAGGGCTTGCGTGGCTCGACCGCGAGTGGAGCTCGGCATTCCTGGCGCCAGATCAGGCCGGCTGGGACTGGTTCGCACTACACCTCGAGGACGGGCGAAAACTTATGGTCTATCGACTTCGCAACACGCAGGGGAAAGATCACCTCAGTGGTTCGTTGGTCGAAAGCACCGGTGAAGTGCAGCAGCTCGACGACCACGACATACAGTTGACCGCCTTGCGCACAACAACACTGAGCAATGGCATCGCACTGCCGCTGCACTGGCGCCTCGAACTACCAGGCAAGCAACTCGGCTGGACGGTTTCGACCGAGAATCCGGAACAGTTCATGGAAACTGCAGTGCCCTACTGGGAGGGGCGGGTCGATGCCAAGCCGCTATCAGAGGGTCCGGGTGGTATCGGCTACATGGAGCTTACCGGCTATGACGCAGTAGACTGAGCCACTATTACCACCAGTACCTGCCGAAATTTTCCGGATTTGCCCAATTTTCGGCGTTGTTCCACAAACGCCTGAAGTTATAGGAGTTGATATTGTATTCGAAGGCATGAAGCGCATGCGCCTCGTGCTCGAAAGACGCACAATGATGAAAACCCAGAGCCACGAAATCCTTTGCCGTCAACGGAGACGCCGCAAGATCGACAAAAACGATGACGGAGACGATCAACGCATTTCGATAGCCAGCCAGCAACTGTATGGCTGCTTCAGCCTCCATTGATTCGAGGTAGTCCGAAACCACCAGACAGTCTGGGGGCAATGCCGAACCCACAAGCTCCAGAGGGCTCATACCTGCTGCGTCACTCAGCGTGATATCGCGACTTTTAGCAGCAGACAGCGGGGGCGCCGAACCCAAAAAGGCGATACTTGTAAACCCATTCTCCACCACCCAGCCATTGATAAAACCGACCGGGCTCTCATGAAGCTTGCTCTCTTCGATTACTTCCATTGTTACTCCGCCTCATTCTGGTAATACAAGCGCATACCGTCGTCCAATGCACCAAGGCCTCATCAATGAACGATTTGAGCTGACTATAACCCTCGGCAAGCTGCAGTGCTACGTCATGACTACTAATCGAATGAGGCGGAGGAAACATCAGTAGGCAAAGGCGAGTGAGAGTGTAGTCTCGGTATCAACTTTCTCTTTGCCTACCGGAACCTGACTGGTATGCCTGAGTGTGTAGCCGACGCTCAGGGAGATTTCATTACTGACCTTCGTCTGAAGCGTGGAAGTGGATTTGGTCACACTCTTTTCCGAGCCTGTCTCGTTCGTAAGCTCCTGCTCAAATCGTGCCGTATCGTTGATTTCCCATAGATAGCCAAGTGAAGAGCGGAGTATCGCCTCTTCGGTCACCTCTCCGCCCTCCTCCAGCTGGGTCCGACGATAACCAGGGCCAAACTCGATCTCCAGACGCTGGGCCTCCGTATCGATCAGCCGATGCCCATAACCCAATGCCGCCGTCAGTTCATACTCCACACCAGTAAAACGCTCGGTCATGTACTCGCTGCGAAGGAAGGAATACTGAAGTTCGTTGAATTTGTAGTCCTGCTGCACTGCACCAAGATAGCGTTCGACACTACGCTCGTCATTACTACTTTGATTGATGCCTTCAAGTCGCAGATTGGAGCGCCAGTTCTCCACCTCCCTGATCAGCGTCCACTTGCCCGACAGAGTCTGTGATTCAGCATTGCCGCTCGTCATAACGACTCCCGCCTGAACAATCCCGCTCCATTCCGGCGCCGGCTCCTTAGCCGCCGAAGCTTGGGCAGTGAACAATGCTGCGAGTGCCAGCGACACAGACAGAGCAGGTGGCGCCGCATTCCGTGGCCTTGTTGATATGAATCCTGAGTGCTTTGTGCCACCCGAAAAAACCTTGATCATGTTTAAACAAACCTCTGATTGAAAGACACTGGCGCGACAGGACTATGCTCTGACAATCGCACCAGCTTGGTGAGATCCCAGCGATGCGAGGACAATACTTCAGACAAAAAAAATCCGACGCTGGAACAGCGCCGGATCTTGAGCGAGCAACTGAGGCTTACTGTATCGTAACCTTGTCGACTCGCGCGAAGGTGGCATAGCCATCTTTTTGGCCAACCAGCTTGATGGTCTGCCCCGGCTTCAACGACACATTGCTGAAGGTCAGGTCGCGATATCCAACCACACGAGGGAACGTTTGCTGTCCCTTGTAGGCGCCGTCGACATAGAGACTAAGCTTCGACTGACCGTCATCTTCCGCAAGCACCCTTGCCACAACGTTGTAGTTGCCACTCTCTACAGTAGAGCTGAATGTTGCTGAACCAGTGCCGTTGGCAGCTGAGCTCTTCAACACGATGCGTGCGCCGCCCTCAATGCCATAACCGCTAAGGGACATTTTCTCGGCCTCAACGCTCATCGACGAACCGCCGCCGGTTGTTGGCGAAGTTGGTGCTGTAGGCGCTGTTGGCTCGGGATTGCTGATGCTACCTGAGCCACCACCGAGACGTACCTTGTCGATTCTTGCGAACGTCGCATAGCCATCCTTCCGACCGACCAGTTTTACTTCCTGGCCATTGTTAATAGCGACATCAGTGAAGGACAAAGTTTCGTCCCTTGCGGCAAGACTCAGCTTCTTCGAACCGACGCGATTACCAGCAACATAGAGTTCAATTGTCGATTGCCCATCGTTTTCGGCTATCGCATCCACGTTCACAGTGTAACGGGCTGACGTGCCGGTAAAGGTTGCGGAAGCAGAGCCTGACGCATTGGCTGAACCGCTCGACACCTTGATGCGATCGCCGCTCTCAACGCTATAGCCACTCAACTTCATGGCTTCGGCTTCAATAGCCGAACTGAAGCCAGCTGAAGTACCACCACCGGCGGATGGCTCACTTGGCGCAGAGCTACCCTGGCTGGCAAAGCTGAGGCTTTCAAATCGTGCCCGTGTTGCGTAACCGTCTTTCTGACCAACCAGTTTGACCACATCACCCTTGTTTATCTGCACACCTGCAAATGAAAGCGTTGTATAGGCAGCCTTCCGTGGGAAGGTTTGAACGCCGATATACTTACCGTTGACATAGAGCTTCAGAGTGGACTGACCATCGTCTTCCCCAAGCGCACGTACGTTGACGGTATAGCTGCCCGAGCTCTGTCCGAAGGTCAACTGAGCGCTACCGGTACCATTCGCGGCTGATGAGCTGACGCCAACCAAGCCATTGGATTGAACGGAATAGCCACTCAGTGAGAGGGTTTTGGCAAGAATTTCACCAGCGCTCGGCGTCGTCGGCGTTGGCGAAGTCGGCTCAGGAGCAGGTGCTGACCCGCCCTGGCTGAAGCTCAGTCCGTCGATCCGTGCGAACGTAGCGTAACCATCTTTCTGACCGACCAGCTTGATGACATCACCCTTGCTGAGCGAGACGCCGGCAAAGGTCAGAGTTTCGAAGGCATTCTTGCGCGGGAAGGTCTTCGTACCGACATACTTGCCGTTTACGTAGAGCTTGACCGTAGACTGACCATCGTCCTCTCCAAGCACCTTCACATTCACATCATAGGTACCAGAGCTGAGACCGAAGCTCATTTGGGCGCTGCCGGTCGCATTAGCTGCAGAGGAAGACACCTTGATACGGCTGCCGCTTTCAATACTGTATCCACTCAGAGACAGCTTTTCGGCTTCCGCACTCGAACCAACGACGGGTCCACCTGTTGATGGAACAGAAGGCGGATCAATTGTTTCGCCGCCACCTGAACCACCTGAACCACTATCAGAATCGACACCGATCTTGATCTGCATCTGGTTGAAGGTGTAATAGTTGCTTGAGAACGGACCAGCGTGATCCGACCAGATCAGCGTCATTCTGGTGCCATCACTACTGATGTTCTTAGGATCGAGCTTGGGCTGATACGTGCGTTCGGAACTGCTACTCGCCGTGAAGTGATCGATGTGACGTAGCTCCTTCCACGGTCCGTACGGGTTGTCCGAATAATGGAAAGTCAGCGAGCCTGATCCATTGTTTTTGCCGGCGTCGGTGCCATTATAAGTCTTGGCGTACATACCACCATTGACCATGATGTACTTGCCCAGACCCTTGTTATAGACCACGTCAGGCAGACCCGAGTACCAGCTGATTGGATTGCCAGCGCTGTCGGTCCTGCGCAGCGAATGCACTACGCCACGATCATCTATGTTTTTGGTCCAGACTGGACGGCCGCTAGTATCGTAATACTTGAAGAATTCCCAGTTCGCCCGAACGTCCAGCTCATAGTGCTTGACTCGAGCAAGGTTGATCTTAGAAGCGTGGGTAGGATCAGGGCTGTAAATGTAGACGTAACCATCGCGGTTCAGACCTTCCTGGTAATCTTTGCCAGCCTGCACGAAGGTGTTATAGACGAAGGGGTAGTAGGTCATGGCCCCGACAGCACTGTCGTAGTGCGTGTAGCCCTTGCCCTTGTAGAAGAAGTACTCACTACTGTCACGGCTGTCCCTGTTGGAATCCCAGGCACCCATGTAATCTTCACCGCCATTCTTGTCGACGCGATACCATGTGCTGCCGTTGTCATACGACTTTAACAGTTTCATGCCGTAGAACTGGTTCCAGTTCTCTCCGCGACAGCGGCTGACCATGCTATAGATAACGCCATCAACAGAAAGCAGACCGTAACCGAAGGAGCAGCTCTTCTTATACGAGAAGGTCGGATAGTTCGACAGCCGACTCACATTGGACATGCTGAAGTTGCTGGAGGACGAGCTTGGATAGTTGATGCGGTAGATCGCGTGGCTATAGGTGTTTGCGCTGGAGCTGAACCAGTTGCCATCGTCCATTGTAACCAGCGTAGAACCATCCTTGGCCCATGTCAGTGTCCAGTTATCACCACGGCCACCGATTTTCTGATGCGTACTTGTCTCAAGCGTGACGCTCTTTGGCGTTGCAGCTTCGAGTGTCGGCACCATTGCCAGCGCTGGCATCAGACAGGCGATCCTGACTAATGATGACGCATGGAAGTTCTTGAATAGCATAATGATCACTTCACCAAATTTTGGGTTAGCCGCGGACAAATAACGATATTCACGCGGACGCGATACTGCTGATCCTGCGTTCAGGCCCAACTGACAAGCGCTAATAGATTAAGCGCAGCGTCACCAGAACCCACTGAATGCAGAACAGCATCTCGTTTGGCATCGGTCTTGTTTTTCTGCCAAGTGCCCGGAGTATAGGGAAGGAGAGGGACTAGAGAATCGTCCAATTGGGGTAAATGCGTATGATCTGTTCAGAAAGCACGAACGCATCGCGAAATCAGACTTGCCCGCTTGCACAAATTCCACGCATAAGGTATTGATTTTCCACGCGTTCAATTAATGACCAGGCATCCTTCCCTGCCCTTTCAAAAAGCGGAAAAATTCGCTCTTTCTTTTGGCCATCAGAGAAAGCTGCTGTCGACAGCCACTGCTTCTCAGATAACACGTAGCTGGATGTCCTGATCGGTCTATCAGACGGAGACATCAGGGCGCTCGCTTCGGGGCTTAATAGCTCAAAATCCCGCAGACCTCGCAGCAGTGTTCCGGCTGATAGTTTGACGGCCGCCTCTTTCATGGTCCAAAGCCTCACAAAAGCGATTTCAGGACATTCGGCCTGAGCAATCCAGGCCTGCTCGGAATCGCTGAAAAAACGGCGGGCAATGCTTTTCCAGCTTGGCGGACAGCGCGTCTCCAGATCTACGCCCACGGCCTGCTCACTTAGCGCAATTGCTATACAGTTTCCTGAATGGGACAGACTGAAATGACATGGCCGGCAATCAGAGGCTAGTGCCAGCTCTGGTTTCCCCGTGGGCCCTATCCTGATGGGCACGGCAGCAGGCTCAAGGCCTAACCGGGCGCCTAGCAAAGTTCGCAAGTAAAAGCGTCCCATCTCGAAACACCGGCGAGCCAGGGGATGAGCGATTGTCTCAGCGCGCTGCTTTTCTACCTCAGACAGGTGCCCAGTAGTTGACCGCGTTATATAGTGGTCGTCAGAGAGGGATATCAGATATATCCCATCGGTAGTGGGTAAAGCAGTCATACAGTAGCCTTCAATTTGCCTCCAGTATAACCAGCCATTTATTTCAGCACACAAAAAAGCACCGGCCATTACTGGCCGGTGCTAGTCAACACTGCGCTTGCGATTACATCAATCTATATTGATTTTGTCGATTCGAGCTCGGGTAGCATAGCCATCCTTCTGCCCGACCAGCTTGATGGTCTGACCGTACTTCAATGCCACATTCGTGAAGTTCAGTGTGCGGTAGCCGACCACTCGGGGAAAGCTCTGCTGACCCATATAGGCACCATCGACATAGAGCGACACTTTGGACTGTCCATCGTCTTCAGCCAGAACTTTGACGCCGAGCGTGTAGGTACCTGATTTCACTTTGGAGGTGAAGCTGGCAAAACCAGTACCATTATGGGCGGAGCTGGAGACCGCGATCCGGGCATTGCTTTCGATGCCATAACCGCTAAGTGCCATTGACTCAGCTTCCATCTCCATGGATGAAGAACCTTCGCCACTTGTCGGCTCAGTAGGCGTTGGGGTCGGCGCCGGCTGAGAAGTCGAACCGCCAGACTCGATGCGGACTCGATCTATTCTTGCGAAGGTCGCATAACCATCTTTATGACCAACTATCTTGAGCTCCTGCCCTTTTGCAATGTAGACGCCTGTAAAAGCAAGCGTCTCATCCCTGGCAACTCGTGACAAACGCTTCGCGCCGATCAGCTTGCCGCCGACATGTAGCTCAATTGTGGACTGACCATCATCCTCAGCGATCGCGTCGATATTGACTGTATAGCTGCCACTATTGCCATTAAACGTCGCCTTAGCACTACCACTCGCATTGGCAGCAGAGCTGCTGACCTTGATACGTGAAGACTGCTCAACACTAAAGCCGGATAAAGACATGGTTTCAGCTTCGATCGATGAGACGACTGTAGCTGTGCTTCCACCATTGCTACCACCGGTATTCCCGGTAGGCTCAGTCGGCGCAGGCGTCGACGTGCCGCCAGCAGCAGCAAATGCGATGCTGTCGACCCGTGCGAAAGTCGCATAGCCGTCCTTCTGACCCACGATTTTCACCGTATCGCCAGAGTTGATAGCGACATTGCCAAAGCTTAGCGTGGCAAAATTGGCCACCTTCGGGAACGTCTTGGTTGCTATGTATTTGCCATTTACGTACAGCTTCAGAGTCGACTGCCCATCGTTCTCTGCCAGTACGCGAACGTTGACATCGTAATTGCCAGAAGCTCTGCCGAAAATCATCGACAGGCTGCCAGTTCCGTTATGTGAGGATGAGGCCACCTTGACTACACTACCGCTGCTGCCGCCTTCAACACTGTAACCGCTCAGTGTGAGCGCTTCCGCTTCAACACTCGATGCAGTCACTTTTACGGGACCGGATGCAGGTGGAGTCGTGGTTCCTCCAGTTGTACCACCACCCGAGCCGCCACCAGTCGAACCGCCGCCGTCGCTACCCACACTGAGATTGATCTTCATCTGATTGAAGGTGTAGTACTTGGTAGCGAAAGGACCAGCGTGATCCGACCAGATCAGATTCATCTGACGACCGTCACTGCTCATATTCTTCGGATCTAGCTTGGGCTGATACGTACGCTCAGTGCTCGATGTCGCTGTGAAATGGTCAATATGCTTGAATTCTTTCCACGGTCCATATGGGTTGTCTGAAGAGTAGAATGTCAACGAGCCCGAACCGTTATTCTTGCCAGCATCCAGACCGTTGTATGTCTTGGCATACATACCACCATTCACCATGATGTATTTGCCCAGGCCTGGGTTGTAGACGATATCAGGCAAGCCAGAATACCAGCTAATGGGATTACCGTTGCTGTCAGTTCTTCTCAGACTGTAAGCGACGCCGCGCTGATTGATATCCTTGGTCCACTGTGGGTTGCCATTGCTGTCGTAACGGGTGAAGTATTCCCAGTTGGCACGCACACCGATGTCGTAGTGCTTTACACGGGCCATGTTTACTTTGGAAGCATGGGATGGGTCGGGCGAGTAGATATAGATATAGCCATCTCGCTGCAGACCATGCTGGTAGTCTTTGCCAGCCTGTACGAAGGTATTATAAACAAACGGGTAGTAGGTGACGTTGCCCTTGGCACTGTCCCAATGGGTCACACCATTGCCCTTGTAGAAAAAGTATTCACTGCTGTCGCGGCTATCACGCTCGGAGTCCCAGGCGCCCATATAATCTTCGCCGCCATTCTTGTCGACTCGATACCAGGTGCTGCCATTGTCGTACGATTTCAGCAGTTTCATACCGTAGAACTGGTTCCAGTTCACACCTTCACAGCGGCTGACCATGCTGTAAATGACACCATCGACGGCAAGCAGGCCATAGCCGAATGAACAGCTCTTCTTGTACGAAAAGGTCGGATAGTTTGACAGCCGGCTCACGTTCGACATGCTGAAATTGCTGGATGTGGAACTTGGATAGTTGATGCGATATACAGTGTGGCTGTATGTATTGGCGGTATCGCTGAACCAGTTGCCATCATCCATGGTCACAAGCGTCGAACCGTCTTTTGCCCAGGTCAAGGTCCAGTTATCACCACGGCCACCAATAGTTTGATGGGTACTCTTGTCAAGCGTCAGCCCAGTAGGCGTTGCAGCAAAAACTGTCTCAGCTGAGAACAGCACGGGCAGAAAGGCGGCGAAACCAATTGCACGAGTCAAAGTTGTAATGTTGGGTTGCATATAGTATCCACTGTTAGCGAAAGTTTTTATGAGCGGCCAGCCAATGCATGTTTGACATGTCTTCATAGGGCGGCAGCGGCGATGAAACTTCGTCAGCATCTGCGCGGTCGTGAAAAGCGCTGATTGCTGAAGTTCGTGGATTGATAGTACCCAGTGGCTGTGTATTTCACTGTTTGCTTATGTAGGAAAAACGTATCCCCGCACTGCATACGCGCCCCTCTCCCGCTCAGCAACTTACAATGTACATCGGGCAAGCGCTTAAACTTACGGAAGTTCTACTCAGGGATACGCGGAATAAAATCTGTTACAGAGCTTTACATTCAGAAAGCGTCGAATTGTAACGAAGAGGCAAAAATAGTACAAAAGGCCTATATAACAGGAGCTTCTGGCCTTTTGACACGCATAAAAAAAGCCCCGCTGCG
>DEMD01000014.1 GCA_002354735.1 Gammaproteobacteria bacterium UBA2679
GATTAACCAGACGGGACACTAGTATATAGTATTACGCCGTTAACTCCCTCGGAAACAGCAAAATTTCTGCATCATGATGTCATTGGAGCCTGTGTGTCCGACCTGAAAGACCCAAGAGTCCTGTTCGCCGCGGAGCGGACCCTGCTGGCCTGGAACAGAACAAGTCTTGCGTTGATCGCCTTTGGCTTTCTTATCGAACGCTCCGCATTATTTCTGGATGCCGTTTCGCCCGGTCAGATCAAACACGGGAGCGACGTGATGACATTCTGGATAGGTCTGGCCTTTATCGCGGTTGGGGTATTCGCTGCGGTTTATTCGTCGCGGCAGTACAGCCTCGTTCTGAAGACCCTGCAAGCGGTAGAGTTCCCGGATAATTATGCGCCACGCTGGGGGCTCGGCGTCAATGGCCTTGTAGCGTTGCTGGGCAGTATGCTGATCCTGGCGTTGTTCATGGGGCTCAATTGAGCTCGAAGCGCAGGGTGATGCGCGCTGTGACCCCGGAGGAGCGTCTTCAGCGGAATAATTTTGACCTCATCCGGCTGTTGTTGGCTGCCACGGTCTGCCTGGTTCATGTCTGGGAGCTGTCAGGCTTCGCTGCCTTGGCCTGGCTTGGCGAGATCTTTTCGTCGCGGGTCGCAGTGAGTGCATTCTTCGTCATCAGCGGCTTTCTCATCTTCAGGAGTTTCGAGCGAAGCGCATCGCACAAAGCCTATGCCATCAAACGTTTTCGCCGCATTTACCCGGCGTATGCCTTTGTCATCATCTTATCAGCAGTCGGCCTGTTCTTCGTCAGCACAGTTCCCGCAAAAACCTATTTCTCGCTCGCCTGGCTGGAGTATCTTCTGGCTAACCTGGTTTTCCTGAATTTTCTACAGCCAGACCTGCCGGGTGTATTCAATGGCAACGAGCTCACTGCAGTTAACGGCGCGCTATGGACATTGAAAATCGAAGTGATGTTCTACATGGCCGTGCCGGTACTGATCTGGCTGGCAAGACGTTTCGGGCCGTTTCCTGTGCTTTTATCTGGCTATGTGCTGTCACTGCTTTACACCTACGCTTTGCAGAATCATGGCGAACAGACCGGTGCCGAGTTTTACATCCGGCTGGCCCACCAGTTGCCCGGGCAACTCTCGTATTTTCTCGCCGGTGCATTTTTCCATTATTTTCTCGAGCTGTTCGTCCGCCGCGTCACCGTGTTCGTGATCCCGGCGGTGCTGGTACTGGTGCTCGATCAGTTTTACCTGCTGCCAACACTCGTACCATTTGCGCTTGCCACCCTCGTGATCTTCTTCGGACTCTTCTGTTATGTCGGTGACTTCGGCAAGTATGGTGACTTCTCCTATGGGGTGTACATTGTGCATTTTCCGATAATTCAGGTGCTCCTGGCTTCACAGATCTTCGCCGGCCAGCCGTGGATGCTCCTGCTCAGCGTCACTATTCTCACCGCTGTCAGCGGTATTTTACTCTGGCACCTGGTGGAGAAGCGCTTCCTACGGCGCGATAGTCATTATATTGCCGGCTCCGGGGGTGCCGACATCCCCAGGGCGAGGCCGGTATAAGCAAGGGCGTCTCTGCACCTTCCTGATCGTTTCAGCAGTCTGGCCCCTTGCGCGCCTGAACGTGGAGTAGTCTATGCTTGGCAATTGACGTTAAGAGTCAGGGTCAATTGCTTGAAAGCACATACAATGCCAACGAATAAATCATTGCTGCAGGGCCTGTCCCGATGAAGAAGGTGACACCGACCCTGGTTAGCCTGGGCTTCCTGCTGGTGCTCGTCGTCATGTCGGCAAGCGCCTGGATTCCCTACAAGAGCATGGAGACGCTCCTCGCGAGTGAAGAGCGGGTTCGTCACACCAACGAGGTCCTGCTGGCACTCGACGGCGTCCATATCGCAATTGCGGAAACAGAAGCCAGCATCCGTGGCTATCAACTTACGCACCGGGGCGATAATCTCTACCGGGCACGCTTCAGTCGCCGGGTACTGCAGGAACGCCTGCAAGAGGTGCGGGAGCTCACAGCCGACAATCCTGAGCAGCAGCTGGCGATAGTGGCGCTGGAGCAACTGATCAGCAGGAAACTGAGTGTAATGCTGCGCGCTTCGAACCTGAAAGATAACGCCCTTGAGAGTGAAGACCTCGCGGATAATCTGTCTTTCGAAGTCGCTGATGCCCTGGAAGAAATGCCGGATGGCAAGCGCAAGCGCGCCCGTGTCGTTGCCATAGATCCTGCGCTTATCGAGCAGAGCACCTTTCTCATGGAGCAGATTCGTGAGCAACTTGCCAGCATGCGACATATGGAGGAGCAACTGCTGGCAGACCGTTCGCTGTTGGTGAAGGTCAACACGGAGGCTTCGTTTCGCAGCTTCTTGCTGACCATCCTGCTCAACATCCTGATCGCTTGCGCCCTGTTCTACTATGTCGTCAAGAACTTCCGCCAGCGTGAAGAAGTGGAAACGGCGGCCACGGCACAGGCGCGCATCCTTGGTTCTGTGCTTGAAAACATGTCGGATGGCGTGGCGGTCGTGGACACGCAGGGGCGTCTCACGCTGCATAATCCAGCCTTGGAACATATGCTTGGGAGCGGTATTTCGCGTATATCACCAGAGGCATGGCAGGAGCAGCTCGAAGTCACTCGGGCTGATGGGGTAACCCCGTTCGAAGCAGGTGAGTTCCCACTGCGACAGGTGCTGGACGGTGACAATCGGAGTGAGGCAGAAATGCTTCTTCGTCGCTTGGGCACTCGCCAACCCGCGACCATTCGTATCAGCGTCAGGCCGATGACATCGGCACGCGGCGATACCGATGGGGTCGTTGCTGTACTGACCGATGTGTCTGCCTCGGCCAGGGCTGCTCAGGACAACCGTCTTCTCAATCAGAAGCTTACGCAAGGTCTGGAACAGCTGGAGAAGCAGAACTTCGAAGTGAGTGCCATTAATGACATGAGCAGCCTGCTGCAGTCCTGCAATTCGGTGATGGAGACCTGTCGTGTATTGCAGAAATCGTTGGCGAAGCTGTTTCCGGCCATCGAAGGTGCGATCTATCTCATCAAGGCGTCCAAGGATTATCTTGAGCTGGTTGAAACCTGGAACATCGGTAACGGCACTTTGGTGGCCTCGTTCGATACCGAAAACTGTTGGTGCATCAAGCGTGGCGTGCCGCACCTGGTGAACCAGCCCGAGGCGGATATCGTCTGTAATCATCTGGAGCAGAATGGCATCCACCAGTTTTCAGCCAGCGTCTGTGTGCCTGTCATGACCAATGCCGAGATACTTGGCATGCTGCTGCTGAGAATAACCAGATCCGACACCGGAAAAGTTGGCAAATTACCGGATCCAGCGTTCCTGGCCACCATAGCCGAACAGGCCGGCCTCGCCATTTCCAACCAGCGTCTGCGAGAGTCGCTGCGCATGCAGTCGAACCAGGACGTGCTGACCGGCCTGTTCAACCGGAGATTCCTCGACACTGTGCTACCCATCGAGCTCGCTCAGGCCCAGCGCCTCGAGCAGCCGATGGCGGTGATGATGTTGGATCTGGATCATTTCAAGAAACTCAATGATCAGTTTGGCCACGCCGCCGGAGACGATGTATTGGCAAAGCTCGGCGGTCTCCTGCGCAAGCTGCTGCGTTCAAGCGATCTGCCATGCCGTTACGGTGGAGAGGAGTTCGCGCTGTTGCTACCAGGCGCCAACGAGGAAATAGCCATGCATTGTGCTGAGCGCATTCTCGAGGGGGTACGTAAAATGACCGTACTCACCGGCGGACAGGCGATCATGAACCTGAGTGTCTCCATCGGCATCGCTCTGTATCCTGAACATGCGGAGCATTCAGCCGAGCTATTGAAGCGTGCGGATGCCTGCCTGTATGAGGCAAAACACAGCGGCCGAAATCGTGCCGTCATGGCAATGTCCCACGGCTCCAGTGAACCGCAGTAATAGGGATGGCCCCGACAGGAGATAGATCGGCCATGCCACGATCCAGAAGTGAAGCCCCGCATCGGCAGCCGCGTCAGAAGACCATTCTTCGACGCACATTGAACTACTCGCAGAAGGATGCTGTTGCATCGGCCACGATGACGGCATCGAGCGATAACTTCATCAATGCCTTTGCCATCCATCTGCATGCGTCTGCAGCGCAAATGGGCGTACTGACAGCGCTTCCCCAGTTCTTCGGTGCCTTGATGCAGATTCTCTCAATCTGGCTGGGGCAGGTCGTACCGCGGCGCAAGCTGGTTTACAACGTCGCTATCGTCCAGTGCTGCGTCGTGGGACTGCTCGCGCTTCTGGCGCTGCCGATAGTTGCGCTTGATGCGGATGCCTCGAAAGTGCCATGGTTAATCGGGCTCGTGGTGCTCTACCATAGCTGCCTGAATCTGATTCAGCCGCAGTGGCGCGCATGGATGGGGGATATCGTGCCTCGACGGCGCAGGGGTGCGTTCTTTGCTGCGCGTACCCGGCTCAGTATGGTTGCGTCGCTAGCCGTCTTCCTCGGGGGCGGCGCGCTGCTCACAGGTTTCGAAAAGCTGGGTGCAATCGGTATAGGCTTTGCGGTGTTGTTTGCCATAGCCTCGACGGGCAGGGCAGCGTCCAGCTATTTTCTCTGGCGCATGCATGATCCTTCCGATCGGAAGTACCTGCGTCACAAGCCCGGTGCCACCGTCCCGATTGTGCGTTTCGGATCTCTGAGAGACTACCTGTCGGACCGGACTTTTCTGCACTACACGCTGTTCATCGCCGGCATGCAGGGCGTGGTGGCGATTTCTGCACCGTTTTTCGCTGTTTACATGCTCAAGACTCTTGAGCTGAGCTATCTGCAGTTTGCCCTCAACAGTGTCGCGTCGGTGGCCACCCAATTCGCATTGCTTGGCTTCTGGGGGCGCTTTAGCGACAGGCATGGCAATAGGCTGGTCATGCTCATTACCAGCTGTCTGCTGCCCTTGTTGCCAGTGCTTTGGCTATTCTCTCCAGAGTACTCCTACCTCCTGCTGGTGCAGGTGATATCGGGCTTTGCCTGGAGCGGCTTTACCCTTAGTACGGCGAACTTTCTGTATGATATACGGCCGCACAAGACAAACTTTGCAGCGTATGCCGCTATTCAGCAGGCGCTTGGCGCTACGGCCGTCTTCTGCGGAGCACTGCTTGGTGGCCTATGCGTTACTTATGCCGATACCTTGATCGCGATGATGCCGGATGCTCTGCAGTTGGAGCATGGCGTCTTCCTGGTATTCCTGATCTCCGGTTTCCTGCGTGCGTGCATCGCGCTATGGTTCATTCCGCGCTGTAAGGAGCCGCGCATACGCAAGCGTCCAGAAATGCTGCAGATCGTTTTCAGGGTTGCCCGTTTCAATCCCATCAGCGGTGTCGTACTCGACTGGCTGACAGTTACCCGCAAGCGCAAGCTGGATGAAGAGAAGGAGTAGAGCCAGAATGACAACCGAGCTGGGTATCATAGAGGGATTTTACGGCAAGCCCTGGTCATGGGCCGCACGTACGACGCTGGTCAGTTTTCTCGCGCCGCACGGCTATGGCTTCTATCTGTATGCGCCCAAGACCGACGCTTTTCTGCGGCGACGCTGGCAGGAGCCTCATGAGGATGATGCTTTTGCGGCGATGAAGGCCTTTGCCAGCCATTGCCGAACGCTAGGCGTCCGCTTCGGCGTAGGCTTGAGCCCCTACGAACTGTTTACAGATTTCTCGTCCGCAAGCCAGTCTGCGCTTGCCCGCAAGCTGGATAGTTTGTTGAGCCTCGGGCTTGATGATCTGGCAATTCTCTTTGATGACATGCCCTCAACTCAAGCAGATCTGGCGGAGCGTCAGGTCGAAATCATGCACTGGGTGCAGTCGCGCGTGCCGGCTCAGCGGCTGTTATTCTGCCCCAGTTACTATTCGGATGATCCGGTGCTCGACCGGGTGTTCGGGCAGCGTCCGCCAGACTATCTCGAGGATCTGGGCCGGCTGCTCGATCCTGCTATCGAGGTATTCTGGACCGGGGAGGAGGTCTGTTCCCGTGAACTCTCTCCAGGACACCTACAGAGAGTGGCTGGCCAGCTCAGGCGCAAGCCCTTTCTCTGGGATAACTATCCCGTCAACGACGGCCAGCGCATGTCGCAGTTTCTGCACCTGCGATCTTTCACAGGACGGCCGGCCGCCAATGCGGAGTTCATTGCTGCGCATGGCATCAATCCGGCGCTGCAGCCAACGCTCACCTGCATACCAGCGCTCACGCTGGCTGATAGCTATCGGCTTGGACAGGATTATCAATATGGGGACGCTTTCACAAGGGCCGCGACACTGGTGGTCGGCGAAGCCCTGGCGGCACAGTTGCAGCGCGATCTGCTGAGTCTGAACGACTCTGGACTGGACAGAATAGGCGTGGCCCGACTCAAGACCCTACACGACAGTTATGCCGCATACGACCATCCTGCCGCCAGGGAAGTACTCGACTGGCTCGCTGGGGGCTATCGCATCAGCGATGATCTGGTGCAGACACAGTAGCGCCTTCTTACGGCGTTTTTCCCAGGGTATCAGCCACGTGAGCCCCTCGCTGTCCCATCGGCTGCTCCGGCGAAATGGTCGAATCTTCGCCAGTCTGGTGTTCCAGCTCGGAGTTCAGCTCACCGCCGATGAGGATGATGTAAGCGGTCACGTAGAACCACATGAGCAGAATGACCACCGCGCCAAGAGACCCATAGGTTTCGTTATAGTTGGCGAAGCCTGACACATACCAGGAAAACAGCGCGGATCCGCACAGCCATAGCAGTGTCGCAACCACCGAGCCCATAGTGACCCATCGCCATTTTGCCTTCTCTCGCGATGGTCCAAGGCGGTACATGGTCGAGAGGATGATGATGAAAAGCAGCGCGAGCAAGGGCCATCTGGCGAGCGAGAAGGCCGTCGCAACCCAGGAGCCGAAACCGATCTGTTGCAGAACGGCGGGTAGGGCGGCAACAAGCGCCAGGGCAATAATGATGAATAGAACCGATGCGATGGTCAGTGCGAAGGCCACCAGCCGAAGCATGATGAAATTGCGTGTTTCCCTTTCCTCGTAAACGATGTTCAGCGCTATCATGAGCGCCATCGTGCCTCTCATCGCGCTCACGAGCGCCAGCAGGATACTGACGACCGCGCCGATGCCCAGGGCTTTCTGAGAGCCGCCCGTGAGCGCCTGCATCTGGTCGAGCATCAGCTTCCGGGCTTCCTCCGGTAGAAGGCCCATCATGCTGCTAACCTGCTGCTGGGCATCAGCAGGATCGTAGATCAGGCCATAGATCGATACGAAGGCGGCGATCGAGGGAAACACGGCCAACAGGAAGTAAAAGGCCACGCCGGCAGACACCAACCCCAGATTGTCCTTCAGCGTTTCACTCACGACGCGGATCAGGATGTCGCGCCAGCCTTTGAGAGGTATCTGGAGCGGCGATCTCGCAGTGCGGCCGCGCCCTTTCTCCAACACTGCTTCGTGAGGCGCAGGCTCATCGGTCTCCTGCTCAGTATCGGCATCGGGTTTAAGTATTTCGGGTGCATCGCCCGGGTGGCTCATGTAATCGGCTCCTTGATCTGCAAGCGGTCGTGATCTATCGAGATACGTAGGGCGCTCGCTGGCCAGACCCATGGACCTTCGCCGACGTTTCCTGTTTGCGCCCGCCTGCGGCTCAGCCCATACTCGAAGCCAATCTATTTCAGTTTCCGCTAGAGGTCAGTCATGACGCCACCGTTTACCGACACCAGTCAGCACCTCATGCTGCGCAATGCCACCCTGCGCGATGTGCCGGCTATCATCAAACTGAGCCGACGGGTCTATGAAGGCACCGGGATGTACGGTTATACGGAAGGCCCCCTGATCGGCCAGATCAATACATTTCCTGAAGGGCAGTTCGTTGCCGTACTCGCTGAAAGCAGCGACGCCAAAGCTGCCGAGGGTGCGGACGAAGTCGTAGTAGGCTATTGCGCAACCTTCATGGTCGAAGGTGATGTCGCACTCAAGCCCCATACCTGGACGGAGATTACCGGCAACGGCTATGCCTCACGGCACGATCCGGAGGGAGACTGGCTCTACGGCATGGAAGTCTGTGTCGATCCGGATTACCGCGGCTATCGCATTGGGCAACGGCTTTACAATGAGCGCAAGCATCTGTGTGAGTCACTTGGTCTACAGGGCGTCGTGTTCGCCGGACGGCTGCCTACACTGAGCCGGCGTCTGAAGAAGTTCAAGACCGTCGAGGCCTATGTCGATGCTGTGCTGCAGAAGAAGCAGCGCGACCCTGTGCTGTCGTTCCAGCTACATAATGGCTTCGAACTTCACGGCATCATTCCGCACTATCTAGACGCTGACCATGCCTCACTGGGCTATGGCATGCATATGGTCTGGCGAAATCCGAAGGTGGCTCGTCACGAAGACCATGAGAAACGAAAGCGTTACGGCAAACGGCAACAGAATACGGTTCGGATTGGTACGGTTCAGTATCAGCAGCGACCAGTCGCTTCGTTTGAAGAGTTCAGCGAAATTGTCCGGTACTTCGTGGACGTTGTATCGACCTACAAGGGCGACTTCGTCGTCTTTCCCGAGCTCTTCACGCTACAACTACTGTCGATCGAGCAGGAAAAGGCTTCGCCAGCTGCAGCCATCCAGGCCGTAACGAAGTATGCCGAGGCCTACCGAGGGCTTATGCGCGATCTGGCGCTGCGCTATAACATCAACATTATTGGCGGCTCCACGCCGGTCATGGCTGACAACGGTGGCGTCTGCAATATGGCCTATGTGTTTCTGAGGGACGGACAGGTTTTCGAACAGCCGAAGATTCATCCCACACCGAACGAAGCCTACTGGTGGAATATCACAGGTGGAAATCGGGTCACGGCAATCGAGACCGACTGTGGCCCCATCGGTGTACTGATCTGCTACGACGCCGAATTCCCTGAGCTGACCAGACACCTCGTCGACCAGGGTATTCAGATCCTCTTCGTACCGTTCTGCACCGATGAGCGGCAGAGTTATCTACGCGTTCGCTATTGTTGCCAGGCGAGGGCGGTGGAGAACCAGCTCTACGTTGTCATGTCAGGCAACGTTGGCAACCTGCCGAATGTACCAAACATGGAGTTGCAGTACGGCCAGAGTTGCATTCTTACGCCTTGTGATTTTCCTTTCGCGCGTGATGGTATCGCGGCCGACACGACACCGAACGTTGAAACTGTTGCCTTTGCCGATCTGCGAAGTGACGTCCTGCTCACCGCCCGGAACAGTGGTACGGTCAAGAACCTGCAGGATCGCAGGCACGATCTCTATAACGTTCAATGGAGGGGCAAGTGATGCTGCGATGTTTACAGCCTGCCCTCGTTTCGCTGTAAATGCTACAAGCGCTCGGCACCACCGAGGGCCCATCGGGCGACGCCCGCTGATCTGACTCAAGAGCCTTCTGACC
Organism: Gammaproteobacteria bacterium UBA2679; assembly: GCA_002354735.1. Classification (GTDB taxonomy): domain Bacteria; phylum Pseudomonadota; class Gammaproteobacteria; order Pseudomonadales; family Oleiphilaceae; genus Allohahella. Next base: position 9,415 of record DEMD01000014.1, read on the forward strand.
GGTTTGGCTGGATATTAACCCTCAGGGCACGCTACTTGCTTTCGTGACTTCAAGTCACGTTTTCATCACTGGCAGAAGGTACGGCTATGGCGATGCGCTCTCTATGGAAAGGACAGCTCAGACTTTCTCTTGTCTCCATTGCGGTAGAGCTGTATTCAGCGACCCGCACCGGCGCAAGAGTGAGCTTCAGGCAGATTCACGAGCCGAGTGGGAAGCGAATCAAGTACGAGAAGGTAGCCGAGGGCATCGGGCCTGTAGACAAGGATGACATCGTCAAAGGCTACGAGTACGAGAAAAATAACTATGTGCTGCTAAAGCCCGAAGAGATCGAGTCCGTCAAGCTTGAATCCAAGAAAACGTTTGAACTGGTTCAGTTCGTCGAAGCCTGTGAAATTCCCCCCTTATATTTTGACAAACCTTATTACCTCGTACCCGCCGACGATCTCGCACAGGACGCCTACCGCGTTGTGCGTGACGCCTTGCGCCAGACCAGTCGTGTCGGTATTGGCCAGATTACCTTGCGCGGTCATGAGTATCTCGCTGCCGTAAAGCCTTGCGGTGATGGGCTGCTGCTCGAAACGCTCCATTACGCCGACGAGATTCGCAACGCAGATCCATTATTCTCTTCCATCAAGGACGAAGCCGTCTCTGAGGATCTTCTCGATGTCGCCACAGCGCTCATAGAAAAGAAAACCGCTCCCTTCGATGCAGCCACCTATAAGGACCACTACAGTGATGCGCTCAAGGCGCTGATCGCGGAAAAAATGAAGAGCAAATCCGGTAAGCGTGTGCAGGAGGAAGACGAGACACCAGTCGCAGGTGGACGTCAGGACAACGTCGTAGACCTCATGGCCGCGCTCAAGAAGAGTCTTGAAGGCGCAGGAAAAGGTGGCTCGAAAACCGCCGCTGCCCGCAAGGGTCCGGCACGGAAAACCAGCAGTGGCGTCAAAAGCTCGGGGAAAACCGCGGCCAAAGCGCCTGACAAGACGCCAGCCACCAAGGCTCGAAAGAAACGGGCCTGATCCATGGCTGCATCTGCAAAGTCACAGGCCCGCAAAGGCCCGCTCGACGGACTGGACACTTATAACGCCAAGCGCAACTTCAGCAAGACCCGCGAGCCCGCCGGTGACCCTTCCGTGTACGGGCAAGCCAAGGCGAAGGGTGAAGCACTGCAGTTCATCGTTCAGAAGCATGCAGCCACCCGACTGCACTACGATTTCCGGCTTGAGCTGGATGGCGTGCTGCTGAGCTGGGCGGTTACCAAGGGGCCCAGTCCCGATCCTGCACAAAAGCGGCTGGCCGTCCGCACCGAGGACCATCCACTCTCTTACGCCACCTTTGAAGGCACTATTCCGAAGGGGGAATACGGTGGGGGAACGGTCATGCTCTGGGATCAGGGCAGCTGGGAGCCGGTAGGCGATCCGAAGGCTGGTCTGAAAAAGGGCAAGCTCGAATTTCGTCTGGCCGGACAGCGCATGAAAGGCGGCTGGGTGCTCGTGCGCATGCGGGTCAAGGAAAAAACGAGCCGGGAGAACTGGCTACTGATCAAGAGCCGGGATGAATTTGCGCTCGAGGATGCCGAGCAGCTTGTCGAGACGCATCAAAGCAGCATCACTACCCAGCGGAGCATGGATGAAATTGCCAGAAGCGAGGATGCGCCAGCCCGCAAGTCCACGTCCCGGCGTTCCCAGTCCGCAAAAAGCAGCAGCGGGCAGCCAAAGAACGGCAGGCAGCGCAGCGCCTCATCATTGCCCGCCCCAGACTTCAGCAGCCCACAACTTGCGACCCTGGTTGCTTCTGCGCCAGAAGGCAGCGAATGGCTCAACGAAGCGAAGTTTGATGGGTATCGCCTGATCTGCAGTATTGGTAAACATGGTGCGCAGCGTAGTGCACGTTGCTATACCCGCTCTGGCAAGGACTGGACTGCGAAGTTCCAGACAGTCGCCGACGCTTTGTCGCAACTCGACTGCCGCTCTGCACTCATCGATGGCGAAGTCATTGCTGGTGGCAACATCGAAGGCTCCGATTTTTCAGCACTGCAGGCCGCTCTGTCGGCCAGCGAAGACGGTGCAGCCGAAGGGCTCGAATTCATGGCCTTCGATCTGCTCGAAATTGACGGCGAGGACTGGCGGGACAAGCCGCAGATCGATCGAAAGGAGAGGCTTCGCTCGCTACTACAGACACGCCCGGACAACAGCCTGATACGCTTCAGCGAACACATCGTTGGCAACGGCCCCGAAGTCTTCAAGGCGCTATGTGCGGGAGGGCGTGAGGGCATCATTTCCAAGCGGGCTTCCGCCAGCTATCGTAGTACAAGGAGCAAATCGTGGCTGAAGATAAAGTGTTCAAGGCGGCAGGAGTTCGTGATCGGTGGGTTCTCCTCATCTGACAAACCAGCAAGGCCTTTCGCTTCGCTGCTGGTTGGCAGTTATCAGGATGGACGGCTGATTTATCACGGCCGCATCGGTACAGGATTCAGCAGCGACGTTATGCAGGACCTGTACTCAAGGATGAAACCCCTGCTTCGGAAGACCTCACCGTTCGAAGCAGAAGTCGGGGACACAGACCCGATACCAGCCTCGATCGCGAGAAAGGCGCAGTGGCTTACGCCACGGCTTGTGGCGGAAATAGAATTTGCCGAATTGACGGATGGCGGCCATATTCGTCATGGGGTGTTTCAAGGCTTGAGGGAAGACAAGCCCGCCGCGGATGTCCAATTCGAGCGCCCAGGGCAGCCTGCTCAGACTTCTGTAAAAAAGCCAGCGAGCGCAGGCCCCGCAAAAGGCCAGTCAGAGAGGGCAGCGATGAAGCAAGATTCTACCGACAATCATGAAAAGCAGGTCGTTCAGGGCATCATCCTGACTAATCCAGACAGGATACTGTTCCCAGACCAGGGGCTCACCAAACTCGATCTTGCACGCTATTACGAAGCGGTCGCCGAGCGGATGCTGCCGCTGGCCAGTGATTACCCACTCTCCCTGGTTCGATGTCCTTCAGGGCGCTCGTCCAGCAGCAAGAGCTGTTTTTTCCAGAAACATGCCTCGGACGGTTTCCCGGAGGCACTTCACAGCGTGCCGATTACCGAAAGCAGCGGCAAGAACAAGGATTATCTCTATCTTCAGGATGCAGCAGGGCTTGTTGCGGGCGTACAGATGGGGACGCTGGAATACCATATATGGGGCTCCCGGCGTGATCGTCTTGAAAAGCCCGCCCGCCTTGTTTTTGATCTGGACCCGGATGAGGGCCTGGATTTTTCAGCCGTAAAGGAGGCCGCTGAGCTGGTTCGTGGCGGGCTGCAGGTGCTCGGTCTGGAGAGTCTTCCGCTGGTCACCGGGGGCAAGGGCCTGCATGTGGTGGTGCCTCTGCGTCGGACTGCGGAATGGCCCCAGGTCACAGCGTTCGCGAAAGCATTTGCCGCGCACCTGGTGAAACAGTTTCCTGAGCGCTACACGGCCACGATGTCGAAGAAGAAACGGGTCGGAAAGCTCTTCATTGATCACTTCAGGAACGATCGCGGGTCAACTGCCATCGCGCCGTATTCAACGCGAGCCAGGGCAGGTGCGCCGGTCGCAACGCCAGTGGCGTGGTCAGAGCTGGACGGACTCGATGCGGCCTCTACTTTCACGCCTGCGAAGGTTATTGAGCGACTGGCCCAGCCCGACCCATGGGCGCAATACGAGGAGCTCTCACAGTCGATCACGAAGGAGATGCTCGCCCGCCTCGATGGTTGATCCCGACCAGACTTGCAGCTTCGGCTAGTAGGGAACTACCGCAAAGCCTGTTGAATCTGCCAGAATACCAGTCCATTTCCGAGGGCTTGAGAGTGGCAATTTCTGCAACAGTGCTTAGCGTTTTCATTCCGACTTTCTTCGTAGTGTCCATAACCCCCGGCATGTGTATGACGCTCGCACTGTCCCTGGGCATCAGTATTGGCGTTCGTCGCACGCTGTGGATGATGGTGGGGGAGCTGGCGGGCGTGGCGCTGGTGGCCACCCTTTCTGCCGTGGGCGTTGCTACGCTCATGATCGAGCGTCCGCAACTCTTTCTACTGCTCAAATACGGTGGTGGCGCCTATCTGATGTATCTGGGGATACAGCTCTGGCTGAGTCGCGGAAAACTGGCCTTTGCCGAACTTGATAACTCACGACAGTCCAGTAGCCGCTTCTCACTGATAAGTCAGGGCTTCGTCACAGCCATCGCGAATCCAAAAGGCTGGGCGTTTTTCATCGCGCTGCTGCCGCCTTTCATCGATTACGCCACGCCGGTCGCGCCGCAGCTGCTGGCACTGATTTCGCTCATTCTGCTACTTGAGTTTGTCTGCTTGCTGATCTATGCCAGCGGCGGCAGAACGCTGCGTCAGGTCCTACTCCAGCGAGGTAAGGTGCAGTTGCTGAACCGCATCGCGGGGCTGATGATGATCGGTGTAGCGCTATGGTTGGCGCTCGGCTAAGAAATACTCGAACGAATTATGGAACCGGCTGAGCAGCGCTTCATCGAGCACGAAACCATCGGGGTCGTCATTGAACACGCCGCTCACCTGCGAGCGATGAGCCGCAATGGCACGCTGTTTTTCCGGCACTACGTTGCGAATATCGATAGCGACGCAGTCATGCTGCGCCAGCAGGTTCGCATGGCTGTCACAGTCGCGCTCCATGCCCCACATTGGATACTCGAGACGTCGAACCGGCAGCTCGCTCCGATTCAGCGCGCTAACGCCAATATGCCAGCTTGCTGCATGATCACGGTGCTCATCGTACTGCCAGGGCAGCAGCACAGTTGCGGGTTTGACCCGATCAAGGATGTGGCCTACATCAGCGACTGCTGCCTCAAAGGCCTGGCTTGTCTCTGGCTCACTGCCAGGATAGGGGATGCGGGTGTCGGGGAGTCGCAGGAAATGCAGATTCTGAGCGGCAACATTCAGAACTGCCGCTGCAGCATGGGCCTCTTCTTCCCTGATCATCCGGCGGACCTGCTTTTTGAAACGCAGCGAGTTTGGGTGAGACATGGTCCCATCGCTGACGAAAAGTATATGGACTGGTCGTTCATAGCGGCGGAGTAGGGCAATGGTCCCGCCACAGCCGAGGCTTTCATCATCGGGATGCGGCGCTACCACAAGTGTCGGGCCGAAGTCCGCCACCGTCCGACCCGGCCGGTACTCGGCGTTTTCGCGGAGATGATCGAACAAGGTGCGGGCGAAGCTCATCATTGATTCCTGTTGGCCTGCTTATCTTCCCGGCTGTCACAGCACTCAGGTCTACTCTGTGACCCTGGACGACTGAATGCCCGCTACAGTCTTGTAAAGTCGCCAATTCCGGTTTGACGCAGGTCTTGTCTGAAGCACTCGAGTTTCGATCATAAATCGATTTAACTGCTATTCTCAATATACAGCTTTAAACTCCAGCAAGGTCTTCCGCTTGCCAATATCGGTCTCTAACGGCGCGCATCGTGGTCAAACTGATTAGCGTTGCCCTCTTATCGCTCCTCTCGGCTGCCTGCTTTTCGGGCCCTGGGTGGCGCAAAGCCTCGACGGTGGTACTCTCGGGGCTGATGGTGCTATGCACAGCCTTTGCTGCGCAAGCCACCGAGTTCGTACTCTCGCCAGGGCTCGACGAGCATAATCTCAGTAGCAGTACAGAAGTTCTGGTTGATTCCACCAACACGCTCGAACTCGCTCAGGTATTGGCCCAGCCAGAATCGCGCTGGAAGCCAGTGACGACCGAGACGCCGTCCTACGGTTTCACCGATGATACCTACTGGGCCCGTTTCACCGTCAATAATGTCTCATCAAGCGAGCAGCAGCTCCTGCTCGAAGTCGGCTACGCATTACTTGACTCGGTATCACTGTACCAGCGGAAGACTGACGGCACATTTCTGGTACAGAAGGCTGGCGACGGCATTCCCTATTCGGAAAGGGTCATGGACCACAGGGGCTTGCTGTTTCCAGTCGTATTAGCCGCCGAGAGCCGTCAGCAGTTTTACCTCAAGATCAGCAGTACCAGCGCCATGCAGTTCCCGCTGCAGCTCTGGCCCGTCGTCGACTTTTATGAGAACGACCAGTACCACGTGTTCTGGCACGGCCTGTACTACGGCATCGTGTTCGTGATGGTGTTGTACAATCTGTTTCTGTTCGCCCGGATCAGGGATCGGGTGTACCTGTACTACGTCATGTATATCTCGAGCTTTTCGCTGGTGCAGATGGCGCTGTCAGGCTTTGCCTACCAGCTCATCTGGCCTGGGGCTGTGGCCTGGAATAGTGCGAGTATCGTGGTGCTTGGCTCGACCGTAGTACTCTTTGCATGCGTTTTCGTACAACGGGCATTAAAGCTCAGAACCAGCTTTCCGCTGCTCGAGCGCTTTCTCGGTATCATCGCAATACTGGCAGCGCTCGCGGCAGTGCTGGGCTTGTTCGCCCCCTATAGCATCATGATCAGATTCACGGTCGTCCTGATCATCGTCACCTGCTCTTCGATATTGTTGATCAGCTATTACGTCTGGCTGCAAAGCAAGCGTCAGTATGCCGCGCTGTTCGCACTGGCCTGGACCATGTTCCTGTTTGGGGTACTTTGCCTGGCTCTGAACAAGTTCGGGCTCTTGCCAAGAACCTTCGTCACCGAATACGCGGCCCAGTTCGGTTCAGCACTCGAGATCATCCTGCTGTCTTACGCACTCGCGGAGCGTCTTCATGAAGCCAACCGTCAGGGCTTCAAGGCTGAACTGAAGGCGAGAACCGCCAATGAAGCCTTGCTTGCCGAGCAGCAACGCCATTCCTTGCTGCTGGAAACGACAGTCGCCGAGCGAACCGAAGCCCTTGAGCATGCGCTCCAGCAGGTGCAATCGCTGAACGTAGAGCTTCGCGAACTGAGCACGACCGACACGCTGACCGGACTCCGCAATCGTCGGCACATGGACGACATTCTGCAGCGCGAGTTTTTAAGAGCGAGCAGGAATCAGAGCGAGCTATCGCTGATACTGTTTGATATCGATCACTTCAAGAGCGTCAACGACAGCTGTGGGCATCTTGCAGGCGATCAGTGCCTGCAGGCACTCGCAACCGCTATCGTGCCCTTGCTGAGGCGTCCGCCTGACGAGATCTGCCGTTACGGCGGGGAAGAATTTCTCATCATACTGCCCGAAACGAGCTGTGAAGGTGCGATTATCGTTGCGGAGAAGATCAGACAGCGGGTGGCCTCGCTGTCAATTACGACCGAGGCAGGTCCGCTTCAGTTGACCATCAGTCTTGGGGTGAGCTGCTTTGAGGCTGGCCAGACGCCAAATGCATCGCTGTTATTAAGACAGGCCGACGAGGCCCTTTACAGGGCCAAGACCGGTGGTCGAAACCAGACTCAGGTCGCCGGACGGGACACTGATTCGAATAGCTGAAAAACGGCGCCGTACATCGGGTACAGCGCCGAAGGCACTATAGACCTTCGTTCTTGAGACGGTTGGCCTGCTGACGATACATCGAAATCGGATCGTGCCAGAGCTCGCGTGCCCCAAAGAGATGATTCACAGCGTCCACGTGATTGGCTGCTCTCGCACCAATGTAGTAGCCCATGCGCTGCGAGCATTCCGAAACCAGGCCGTCGCTCTGTTCCCAACCGAAAGGCAGGGAAGTTATGCCCAGGAAGGGGTCCGTCACGTCCAGGACGTTGGTGAGTACGCGATCACCAGACCAGGAGTAGAGCTTGACGTTATTGCCTCTGACGCTGACCTGAGTGGCGCGATCGTTGGTGCAATAGCCCGAAGACACACCATAGCCGTGCCGGCTGTTGAGGTCGTTGGTGCCATTGGTGGTCAGCGTCTTTAATGCCGATAGGGCATCCTGGGAATGATTGGCACCCGAAAGGACATTGATCAGGCCGCCTACCGCGTTGGCCAATGCAGCAACGCCGCCCTGTACCTGCGTGGGAATCAAGCCGTTCAGTGCATCGGCAGTTTTCGAGCCTTTGTTGACCCCATGAACAGAAGTGACCGATGCGATCCGACCGCCGCCCCAGGCATTTCTTGACGCGTCGAAGGTGATGGCAGCACGGCTGGTGGGCGCGCCCTGGCTATGCGCCATGATGTTGAATTTGCCACCGCCATAACGATTGTTGTTGATGTCGTCCGCCAGTTGCTGGCCGCGCTGCTCACTGTAATTGAAGGCCGAAACACTGGCGACTTTGACGTCGGCACCAGAGCGGCAAAGATTGAGAGGAATGGTGTGGAAGTAGCCGATGAGGCCGCCAACGGTGCTGAAACCGCTAACGCCGTGAACCAGCAGAATTGGATTCTTGGTGTCGGTGTAACCACCAGCCGTGCCGGACCATGCAGTACAGGCGGCGAAAGCCTGAGTTGCAGGTATGGAACAGGATGCGGCAATCGCCGCCATTGCGATGAGCTTTTTCATGACCGATCTCCGGAATTATTTTTATTGGATACCTTGCCGTGGTCTCTGATGCAGACAGCCACCAGATGTTCCCAGCTGCCGCCAGAATTCGCCTGTTACGACTATCTCACAAGCACCCATACGGGTGATTGCCGCTAGACTTAAGCGTTAGACGGTGATCTTTGTCGGAAAAGTTTTCAGGCTTGTGACGGGGGTCACAACAAGGGAGGGTGGGAGCAGGTTGGGCGCGAACGGGGTCACATATCAATCAAACGGTCAGGGCATGGCGTCACTATCCCTGGCATGCGCTATCTCTGGTAGGACCAGCTTCAGTAGCGCAGAACTGGCTACTGAAGCTGTTCAGGATCAGAGGCCGGCGTTCTTCAGCCGATTTGCCTGCTGGCGATACATGCCGACGGGATCGTGCCAGAGCGAACGTGTGCCCAGCAGATGGTTGACTTCATCGACATGGTTCGCGTCGCGTGCACCCAGGAACTGTCCCATGCGCTGCGAACATTCAGATACCAGACCGTCGTTGGCTTCACCCTTGAAAGGCAGGGACGTCAGACCCAGGAAGGGATCGGTGATATCGAATACGTTCGTCCATACCTTGGTTCCGGCCCATGAGTACAGGCGAATATTGTTGCCTCTCACGTTAACCTGAGAGGCGCGATCGTTTGTACAGTAGCCTGAAGAGATCCCGTAGCCGTGACGCGTATTGAGGTCATTTGTGCCTGCAGTGCTCAAGGTCTTCAGTGCGCCAAGCGCATCCTGGGAATTGTTGCTCCCCGACAGCGCATTGATGAGTCCGCCAAAGGCATTGGCTATCGCTGCCACACCACCCTGGATGTTGGAAGGGATGGCGCCGTTCAGAGCGTCAGCAGTTTTCGATCCCTTGTTCACGCCACCCACAGACGTCATCGATACAATGCGGCCATTACCCCAGCTGTTTTTCGCGGCGTCGAACGTAATCGCTACACGACCGGTAGGTGCGCCCTGGCTGTGACCGATCATATTGAACTTGCTGCCACCATAGCGGTTGTTGTTGATGTCGTTTGCGAGCTGCTGGCCGCGCTGTTCGCTGTCATTAAAAGCCGCAATACTGGCTACCTTGACGTCGGCGCCGGAGCGACACAGGTTCATTGGTATGGTATGAAAATAGCCAATCAGGCCGCCAATGGTGCTGAATCCGCTGAGGCCGTGAACGAGGAGGATGGGGTGTCGAGTGTCGGTGTATCCGCCGCCAGATCCCCACCACTTCGAACAGCCGGCGGCGAGAGTCTGGGACGATATCAATGCAGTACAGGCGGCGATGCTGGCCGCTGCAACAAGCTTCTTCATGGTAGAGCTCCAATATTGTATTTATAATTTTTTGGTGCGTCAGGCTGCGCTGACTGTTTCCAGAATCCTTTGACCATAGGTGATGAACAACAGCCCAAACGGGTGACAGCTCGAAAGATCAGTGACTTGCGTCGACAGTGCTGCCGCTTTATGTGACCTTGTTCACGGTATTTGTTATGGCCCGTCCACTCTCTGGCTTCGTATTGAAATCGTTGATCCTGCAGCCATGCCAGAGGCCTCCCATGCAAAGACTCACCGTCAGACAACTCGCCCGTTCAGATAACTTTGCTCGAGCAATTCTGCTAGGTATGTTGTGCCTCGCGCCTGTTTCAATGGCCAAGGCGGCAGACACTGTAAAGGTGACGCCCCTGGGGAGTCATGATGGCGAGTTCTGTGGCAGGGACCGTGCCCTCGTCTTCGAAGACCCAAACGGCACGCGAGTGCTCTATGACGTTGGCCAGACCGTTGCTGGGGTCGGCGATAAGCGGCTCGGTGAAATAGACCTTGTGCTGGTAAGTCACATGCACGGCGATCACGTTGGAGACAGACATGTGAAAGCCGCGAATGCCGGTACCTGTGCCCAGCCTGCAGTCAGCGAATCCGCATTACCTGAAACGCTCAGTGTGAAAATTGCCGTTGCCAGGAAAGCCCGCATCATCACAGGCTCCGAAATGCCAAAATTCTTTTCGGCAAAGCTGAAATCGGCAGGTGGCAATGCTGAGGACGCCGTCCTGGTACGTTTCGGCGGCTCCGTGACTGAAAAAGGCATTACCTTTACGACGGTGCCCGCTACCCATAGTAATGGCATCGCGCCTGGGATGATCGGCGGCTCACTCGGCGAAAGTATGGAGGCCGCAGGCGTAACCGCCTATGCCGGTCCGCCGACCGGTTACGTGATGACCTTCAGCAACGGCCTGGTTGTTTATCTCTCTGGCGATACCGGCATCACTGCCGAACAGAAGACGACCGTCGCGGCCCACTACAAGCCGCAGTTGGTTGTCATGAACATCGGCGACACGTATACCACGGGGCCGAAAGAAGCCGCCTATGTCATCAACGAGCTCATCCAGCCTGGCTCAGTCATTGCCTCTCACGCGAATGAGGCTGCGACCGAAAACGGGCTTGTGCGAGCAGGTAGTAAAACGCAAAGCTTTATCGAGCACAGCAATGTTCCGGTGCATTTGCCACTCAGCGGGCGCACCATGTCGTTCGACAAAACTGGTAAGTGTGTGGATGGTTGCCAAAAACAGTAACAATGTAACGAGGATCAGGAGACAGACATGAGTACGATTCATTTTATCGGTGGTGAGAAGGGTGGGGTTGGGAAGTCAATGACGGCAAGGGTGCTGGCGCAGTTCCTGATCGATGAAGGGCGACCTTTCGTCGGCTTCGATGCAGACTCGTCGCACAGCACCTTCGCCCGCTTCTACGATGAGTTCAGCTCGCAGGTGACGATCGATGAGTACGAGAGCCTCGATCAACTGTTGCAGACTGCAGAGGATTATCCTGACTCTGATGTCATCGTCGATCTTGCTGCACAATCGTCAAGAAGTCTTGAACGATGGATAGATGATAGTGATGCCTTCGCGGCCTTCAATGAACTGGGCAAGACAGTCTACTACTGGCACGTAATGGACGATGGTGCCGATTCGATCAGATTGCTCGAGTCCCTGCTGGACCAGCAGGCATTCAACGAGATTCAACTTGTTGTGGTGCAGAATCAGGGGCGAGGCGGCAACTTCAGCAAGTTCGAGTCGTCCGAGGCCTACCGGAAAGCCCAGGGCCGATATGCAAAGTTCGTCACCCTGCCGAAACTGGCTGCGCCGCAAGCGCAGAAGATCGACTTCAACAACATGAGTTTCTGGGCGGCTGCCAATAATCGTGAGATGTTTTCAATCGGAGAGCGTCAGCGTGTCCGGGCCTGGCTCAAGAAAGTCTATAACGCCTTGAAAGATGCGATTGGCTCCAGTGAAGATGAAGCGCGCCGGCCTTCGGCGGTTTCAGTCTGAATCGGCATCCCTGATTCGCTCGAGACGGGCTGCCTCCTCAGCAAAGGCAGCCTTGATCTCTTCGAGCACGCCGTCGACATCAGCATCCGCTTCGTCGTCCTCGAAGAAGCCGGTGAGCTCGCTGTCGGGGTGTAGCTCGCCATCCTCGTACAGGGCCCAGATCTCTTTCGCATAGCGAGTGCTTTTCAGCTCCGGGGCGTACTGTCCGTAGTAGCTGGTCATGTTTGCGATGTCTCGCTCCAGCATTGACCGGGCATGATTGTTCTGGGTTGCATCAACGGCTTGAGGTAAGTCGATGATGACTGGTCCGTAGGCGTCTACCAGCACGTTGAACTCCGAAAGATCGCCGTGTACAAGGCCTGCACAAAGCATCCGTACAATGGACTGCATCATGAATGCATGATCTTCAAGCGCTTGCTCAGCCGACATTGAAACATCGTTCAGGCGCGGTGCAACGTCGCCATCCTCATCGGTAACGAGTTCCATCAGCAGTACCCCATCGACGCAGCCGTGTGGCGTAGGGACGCGCACCCCAGCTGCCGATAAGCGGTACAAGGCATCGACCTCGGCGTTATGCCAGGCTTCTTCCTGTTGCCCACGCCCGAACTTTGACCCCTTTTCCATGGCCCGTGCGCGGCGTGTGTTACGGACCTTCCGGCCCTCCTGATACTGCACGGCCTGACGGAAGCTGCGTTTGTTGGCTTCTTTATAGACCTTCGCACAGCGAAGTTCATTGCCGCAGCGTACAACGTACACAGCAGCTTCCTTGCCGCTCATGAGCGGACGTAGGACCTCGTCGACGAGGCCATCTTCAACGAGTGGTTGTAGGCGCTTGGGAATTTTCATAGCGCCTTATACCCTAGATCAGGCTGTTTTGGAATCGGAGGCGAAAGCAAGCTGTTGATCAGCTGCAGATAAGCGATGAGACAGTCCAACATTTGATCATGAATTCGTGTATGATGATGCCACAACCTGAATCCTCAGCTTACGGAAGGCTTATCATGGCACTGAAATCAGCAGCAGCAATAAAAGCAGCATCGCGTCCTAAGACTGCGGCCCCCAAGAAAAAGCAGCCACAGGCACATGAAACTTCCCAGTCAATCGCAGCACAGACCGAAGCCTTCATGAAGGCTGGCGGCAAGATAGACGAAATTCGCTCAGGTGTGAGTGGTCAGCAGAGTCTTGCTGGCCCAAAGCAGATAACACTTGGGGGAAAAGCCTGACATAGCGCGCTCATGCAACGCTACCGGATACTGCACCGGACCTACTACAATTTCTCCGGCCAGGTGAATCTGGGGCAGCATGTTCTGAGGCTCCGGCCGCGCGAGAACTTCGAGCTTCAGATCGTCGACTTTTCCGTTCACATTATGCCCCAGCCGGTGATTCGCTGGCAGCAGGATGTGGAGGGCAACTCAGTCGGCGTCGCGATATTCGACGCCCCAAGTGATCAGCTCTTCGTCGAGAGCACCGCACACATCATTCACTACAACCAGGATCCTTTCAGTTTCCTGGTCGAGCCAAGTGCCATCGATTATCCCTTCCAGTATGCCTATGAGGACAGCGTGACGCTGGCCCCGTACCGCATGCTTCCGGAGCCAGCGATCAAGTTGAAGCTGGACAAATGGATAGCGAGCTTCTGGCAGGCTGGCGAAGCCATTCAGAGTTTTGCACTGCTTCAGCGGCTGAATACTGCAGTCAATCAGCGTCTCGCCTATCAGATACGTGAGGAGCCCGGTGTACAGAGTGCGGCTCAGACGCTGGAATACGGCTCCGGCTCCTGTAGAGACTATGCGACACTGTTCATGGAGTCGGCGCGCTGTCTGGGTTTCGCGGCGAGATTCGTTAGCGGCTATCTGCACTCTCTCCCGTCGATGACCAACTATGGCTCCACGCATGCGTGGGCAGAAGTCTATCTGCCAGGCGCTGGTTGGAAAGGCTTCGACCCCACCACTGGCGTGGTGACAGCTATTGATCACATTCCAGTGGCCGTATCCCGCCTGCCGGAAGCCGTTCCTCCGATAGCCGGTTCCTTTAGCGGGCCTGCAAGCACCGGAATGGAAGTGGGCGTCTGGGTTACCCCGTCCTGAGGCGCTGCGTTAGTGAGCGTTCAGGCCGTTCGTGGCGAAATCCTTTATTTCCGTGATCAACCAGCCGATCCAGCCTATGCAGTACAGACAGATACGATAGAGCGCGGCGCGGAAGATGCCGCTGTCGTTCACCTTGCCGATGGTCTATTGCTTTTCGACGGTGGCCAGATCGTCGATGTCGGGCCTGCATCGACATTGTTGTCTCAGCTCGGTCCGGACATACCGATTCAGTCGTATACTCACGGTCTCATTCTTCCTGGGTTTATCGATAGTCACGTTCATCTGCCGCAGGTGGACGTCATTGCTTCGCACGGCACCCAGCTGCTCGACTGGCTTGAGCGGTATACCTTCCCGGCGGAGCAGCGCTTTGCCGATCCAGCGCACGCCGCAGAAACTGCCGATTTCTTCCTGCGCCAACTCATCCAGGCGGGCACTACCACAGCAATGGTATTTGCCACTATCCATGCACATGCTGTGCACGCCTTCTTCGAAGCCTCTGAAGCCCTGGGTACACGCATGATCTGCGGTAGGGTGATGATGGATGCTCATGCACCAGACGCCCTGCGTGATACAGCAGAGTCGAGCTACGAGGAAAGCCGAGCCTTGATCGAGCGCTGGCACGGCTGCGGCCGCCAGCTTTACGCGGTAACACCGCGCTTTGCCATCACTTCGACACCGCAGCAGCTGGAGCGGGCAGGGGACCTGCTCGATGAGTTTCCGGGTGTGTATCTGCAGACTCACCTGTCGGAAAATCTGAGTGAAGTCGAGGCGGTGCAGCAGCTCCATCCGCACAGTCGGGATTATCTGGACGTTTACGATCAACACCGGCTCGTGCGACGGCATAGCGTGTTTGCACACGGTCTGCATCTGAGCTCACGTGAGCATGCCTGCCTCCATTCGGCTGGCGCGGGCATTGCGTTCTGTCCCACATCGAACCTGTTCCTTGGCAGCGGACTTCTGAATCTGGGGAAACTGGATGAGGCTGGTGTAGCCTATGGTATGGGCACGGACGTCGGGGCAGGCACCAGCTTCTCGATGCTGCAGACGCTCAATGAAGCCTATAAGGTTGCGCAGCTGCAGGGGCAGACGCTGTCGCCGTTGAAAGCGTTTTATCTGGCCACCCTGGGCAACGCCCGCATGTTAGGTCTAGACAATGCTGTCGGCACGCTCGAGCCAGGTACAGAGGCGGACTTCGTTGTTCTGGATTACCACTGCACCGACCTTATCCGTCGCCGGATCGGCGCTTGCCGCAGCCTCGAAGCGCGTCTGTTTGTACTGATGATGCTTGGCGACGAGCGCGCTGTGGCGGCAACCTGGGTCAACGGAGAATGTGTCTTCGATCGGCCGAATGCATCTATACGTCGCACTTCAACAAACGGTACTCTTGATAATCCCACACGGAACAAGTCTTGAGGTGAGAGTGCCAGAACAAGCTACAGTCATGAGTCAGGAATCCCTCCCAGCCGGTAAGCAAGCCAGGCTCGTTAGCGACGGATCCGACGTCAAGCCGATCAACTGGCAGGTGATTATTGCGATTGTTATCGCGGCGCTTCTGATCAATTCAGCCGTTGCCTTCGAAGCCATCCGTAGTTATGGGGAAGTCGCACAGAAACGCACTGTGTCGCAGGAGACCGATACGGCCCTGTTGAGTCTGCTGGCTGCTGTGCAGAATGCTGAAAGCGGGCGGCGTGGCTTTCTCCTGACCCGTGACGAGGCTTACCTTGAGCCCTACCAGGCCTCCATTGAGCAGCAGGACAGGGCGCTTCGCATCCTCGACGACCTCATCCCGGTAGGTGGGCAGCGGCGCCCGCACCTCCAAGTGCTCAGAGAGCTGGTACTGGCGAAGCGTACTGAGATCGACCAGACCATCAGCCTGGCCCGCAAGGGGCAGATGAATGAAGCGCTGGCCCTGATGAGAGCGGAAAACGGCGACAGGCTGATGTCTGAAATCAGGGATCGGATCCGCGCCATAGAAGAGCGCGGCCTGCAGACGCTTTCAAGACTCACTGATGAACTTGGCCGGACCGATGCCAAGGCTCTGCTGACCTTGGCCTTGTCGCTACTGTTCAGCCTGGTGCTCGTACTCGCGTTCGCCTGGTTACTGCGACGCTTCCACACTGAAAATCGCCAGCACACCCTGCGTCTCGAAGCGGCTAATAACGAGCTCGAAGACAAGGTTATCGCCCGAACTGCGGAGCTGAACAGTTTCTCCAAGGAACTTGAGCGCAGCAATCGCGAGCTTCAGGATTTTGCCTACGTCGCCTCGCACGATTTACAGGAGCCCCTGCGAAAGATTCGCGCCTTTGGCGACCGCCTTGCAGTGAAGTACGGCGATGCGCTCGCTGGAACCGGCAGCGACTATATTCGAAGGATGCAGGCCGCAGCAGAGCGAATGGCGTCCCTGATCGACGCGCTGCTGACCTATTCCCGGGTGTCGACCACCACGCAGGAATTTGAAGCAGTAGAGCTTGAAACTGTAGTCCGCGATGTGCTGGAAGATCTCGAAGTCCGCATCAATGAGCGCAATGCTGTAGTGGTGCATGAGGCGCTTCCGGCGGTATTCGGCGTGCCCGTCCAGCTTCGGCAGCTGATGCAGAACCTCATTGGCAATGCCCTCAAGTTTGTCGAGCCCGATACGGTACCTCATGTCACGATCACTGCAATGGGCAGCTACCTCGAAGACGGCGAGACGCCTGCTGTCGAACTACGTGTCAAAGATAACGGCATCGGTATTGACGAGGTCTTTATCGACCGGATATTTGCACCTTTTCAGCGCCTGCATCAGCGAGGCATATATGAGGGTACTGGCATTGGCCTAGCGATCTGCCGGCGTATAGCGGAGCGTCATGGCGGGAGTATCGAGCTCGAGAGCAAGCCGGGCGAAGGCGCGACCTTCATAGTGACCTTGCCTGCCGTGGCGCCCGAAAAAGATTTCACCGTCGCGGAGCCGGGTTCGCCGGATGAAGCTGCCAACGCGCTTGCAACTGATGCTGAGGGCGCAAAGGGCTGACAAATGGCCCAATAAATACCAAAATGGAAAAACTGCTCGATAACACTTCTACCGCGCCACAGGCGATGGCCGAGACACAAGGACATTCTGATGCCAAACACCCGTAAAGCTGTTCGAATCCTGATGGCTGATGACGACGAGGACGACCGCGAGTTGTGTCGCGACGCTATTGAAGAAAGTCGCGTACTGAACACGGTGGATTTCGTGACGGATGGTATCGAACTGCTGGACTATCTGCACAACCGTGGAGAATTCGCGGACAAGGAGAAGTATCTCCGTCCGGACCTGATTCTGCTGGACCTGAACATGCCTCGGATGGACGGGCGCGAGGCCCTCAAGGAAATCAAATCGGACCCGGCGCTGCGCCGGATTCCGGTTGTCATTCTCACGACCTCGAAAGCCGAAGAAGACCTGTTGAGCGGCTATGATCTCGGCGCTGCGTCTTACATCACCAAGCCAGTGACCTTTACCGAGCTTGTAGGTCTGATGCGGGCACTGGGGAATTACTGGGTGGAGTTCGTGACGCTCCCCGGGTCGGATCACTAGATGGTCAAGGAAGCAGCTCTGCGGGTAAGCGTGCTTCTGGTCGAAGACGATGAAGATGATTACCTGCTGACGAATGATCTTCTGGAAGACATTCCCAACGTCGAGTTCGACCTCGACTGGGTGTCGACGCCGGATGATGCTCGACGGGAAATGCGCCTCAATCGTCATGATATCTGCCTGATGGATTATCGGCTAGGGCCTGAGGAAGGCACTGCCTTGCTGAAACAGGCGCCCTGCCTGGGCTTCACGGCGCCCATCATCATGCTCACTGGGCAGGATGATAGTGAGAAGGACGCACTGGCGATGAAGCTGGGCGCGGTGGACTACCTGCTCAAGAGTCATCTCGACGCGCACCAGCTGTCTCGTGCCGTGCGTTACGCACTCGCGCGGCGGGAAGCCGAGGTCGAGCGTCTCAAGCGCCTGCGGGCGCAGTCGGAGAACGATTCGAAGAGTCAGTTCCTCGCCCACATCAGCCATGAAATCCGTACGCCTCTCACGGCCATCCTGGGTTTCACTGAGCTGATGATCAACAAGGATCCGGATCGGGATGTTCTTCAGGGGCTACAGGTCATACAGCGCAACGGTCAGCACCTGAGAAGCCTGCTCAATGACGTACTTGATTTCTCCAAGATCGAAGCGGGACAGCTCGAGCTCGAAGTTGCTGAGGTGCGGCTGGCTGATGTGCTGGCAGACGTCTGGTCCATTTTCAGCGTAGCTGCCGAAGACAAGGGCATAGAACTGCTGTTCAAGACCAGTGAAATGCTGCCGGAAGCCATCATGACGGATGCGGTCCGCTTGCGTCAGATTCTCATCAACCTCATTGGTAACGCCGTCAAGTTCACTCATGAAGGTTCAGTCACCCTTACTGTGAGCGCGCCGCCAGCAGAGGGCGGTCGTGCGCCGAATCAACTCGCATTCGAAGTAAGAGACACCGGGCCCGGTGTGCCCGCGGAAGCACAGCATCTCCTCTTCAAGCCATTCGCGCAGGCGGGCACCAGTCTGACAAGGATGGAGGGAACTGGCCTCGGACTCGCCATCAGTCAGCAGCTCGCTGAACGCCTGGACGGTTCGGTGAGTTTTCACGCGCCGGAAGGTGGCGGCGCCTGTTTCACGCTGCGTATCGGGGTCGGCGAAATTGCAGACGCACCACGCGCGCCATTGACCCTTGATGCCCGCCGAGGCATCGAGCCCCGGCGAATCGAGCCGGCGCTCAGGGGTACGGTCCTGGTGGTCGATGATGTGGAAGACATTCGTCATCTCATCGGGCAGTGGGTGAGTCAGACAGGCGCAGAGGTGCTATTTGCCGCTGATGGTCGGGCGGCAGTTGAAACTGTGTCGAGCATGCAGGCGAAGCAACGCGCGCCCCTCGTTATCCTTATGGACATTCAGATGCCACTGATGGATGGACATGAAGCGACGCGGCAGATCCGTGGTCTGGGTTTTGACGGCCCTATCATCGCGTTGACCGCAGCGACGCTGCAGGGGGATCGTGAGAAGTGTCTGCAAAGCGGCTGCACCAGTTTTCTAAGTAAGCCGCTCAACCCAAGTGTGCTTGTATCGGCCTTGCGGCGGGCAATGCCTGAGCCATCGACCATCGGCCAGGTGGTCAACGTACTTCTGGTCGAGGACGACACAGATGCCGCAGACGCACTGGCCTACCTGCTTCGACATCTTGATTGCACTGTTGCCACCGCTGGGAGTGGCACCGAAGCCTTTGAGCGGCTCCAGCAGGCCACGCCAGACCTCATACTGCTTGATCTGAATCTGCCTGATACTCATGGCTTCGATCTCGCGAAGCGTATCCGGGAGGCTGGCTTCGCCGACTGTCGAATCTGTATCCTCTCCGGGGAAACCGTATCACTCGACGCTGCGAAGGCCGCGGGCGCGAATGACTGCCTGTTGAAGCCGGTAGATATGGCTACGCTAAGGGCAGCAATCTCCTGAGCGCTTGCTTGGACAGGCAGGTTCCATGCGGCCTACCGATGCCGCCGGGCGTGGTGCTGAATGAGGGCGCATAGGAGCCTTATAAGACTTGCCTGCAACAGCGAAACCCCGTAGCGTGAGTGGTATCAGAACTAGCCCCCAGCCCTTTCATAGCCTCACAGTCATCCCAAGGAATTGCCATGAAGCAGGATGCGTTTTCCGCACTGCAGTTACGCCCCGAACTTGCCGACAATCTCGCCGATCTCGGCTTTGCCAGCATGACGCCCATCCAGAGCCGGAGTCTTCCGCCCATACTTGAGGGCAAGGACGTTATTGCCCAGGGGCAGACGGGCTCCGGTAAGACGGCGGCCTTCGGTCTCGGCCTGCTGAATCAGTTGAAAGTCGAGCGCTTCCGCACACAGGCGCTCGTGCTCTGCCCAACCCGGGAGCTGGCAGACCAGGTGGCCCGCGAAATTCGACGGCTGGCGCGAGGCATTCACAATATCAAGGTGCTCACGCTCTGTGGTGGCATGCCGTTTGGTCCGCAGATAGGATCACTGGAACACGGCGCGCATATCGTCGTGGGAACGCCGGGCCGCATCGACGAGCATCTGCGCAAAGGCTCTCTCAAGGTTGAAGAGGTCTCGATGCTGGTGCTCGATGAAGCCGACCGCATGCTCGACATGGGCTTTCAGGAGGTGCTGGATGCCATCGTCGAGCCCTTGCCCACCGCACGTCAGACACTGCTGTTCAGCGCGACCTACCCACCTGAAATTCAGGCTATCGCCCGCCGAGTGATGCAGAGTCCAATCCTCATTCAGGTAGAATCCGAGCACACTGATGCCACGATAAAGCAGCTGCTCTACCGTGTTGCAGGCACACCTGTGGGCCAGAGTGGCGGTGAAGGTGAGACCGCCCGAACACTCGCTGTACGTGCACTGATCGAGCATTATCGCCCAGATTCCATGCTGGTTTTCTGTAATACCAAGATCGAAACTCAGGCGCTCGCCGATACGCTCAGGGATGCCGGCTACAGCGCCGTCGCCCTGCATGGCGATCTGGAACAGCGCGATCGTGATCAGACCCTCGTTCAGTTCGCGAATCGGAGCGTCTCGATACTTGTCGCGACCGATGTGGCGGCACGCGGCCTCGATATCGACTCGATTGACCTCGTGCTCAACTACCATATCGCCCACGATGCTGAAGTGCATACCCATCGCGTAGGCCGTACCGGACGGGCTGGCGGCAGTGGTGTGGCCATAACGCTCTTCGAAGCCAGGGAGCAGCATAAGGTCGACAAGCTTCAGGCCTTCCTTGATAAGACCTTTGATCTGCTTGGCGAATTGCCACCACCACCCAGGAACAGCACTTTGCCACCTGCGGCGATGACCACGCTGCAGATCGACGCTGGCAAGAAACAGAAAGTGAGGCCAGGCGATATCCTCGGCGCGATAACAGGTGAGGGCGGTATACCTGGCGACCAGGTCGGCAAGATCCAGATCTTCGATCAGTTCGCCTACGTCGCGCTCCGCCAGCAGGTCGCGGAGCACGCGCTCAGACAACTTAACAGTAACAAGCTGAAGGGGCGCTCCGTTCGGGCGCGACGCCTCTCGGCATAAATATGAGTGAGAGAGAAAACATGAATAAAGTCGTCGTGATCGGCGGTTGCTCGGTGAACAGCATCATCCACCTTGATGAACTACCGACTGGTGGGTCGGGGACGGTGATAGCCCGTGATAGCTATAAAGCAGTCGGTGGCACCGGCGCTGGCAAGGCCCTCAATCTGAAGGCGCTTGGCATTGATGTTCACCTGCACAGCCTGCTCGGTGATGATGCTGAGGGCCGGACCGTACAGACGACAATAGCCAACGCGGGAGTGGTCCTCGAACTTGCCGCCAACACTCAGGCGGATGGCGCACTAGCGCCGACAGAGCAGCATGTGAACCTCATGCTACCTGAGGGACACAGAGTCTCGATCTATACACATCCCCCAGCCTCCCAGTCTGATACAGACTGGGACAGATTTGCGACAGAAGCCAATGACGCAGACATCATTGTCGTCAATATCCTTGAGTATGTCCGCGATGCATTGCCGGCGCTGACGCGCCTCGGCAAACCGATTTGGACGGACCTGCATGACTACCGCGATGGCGTGGAATATTACGACTGTTTTATCGAGGCCGCGGATGTCATCTTATTATCCGATACGAACCTGACCGATTACCGCGCCACCATGCGCAAACTCATCGAGCGCTCGGAGCTGGTTATCTGCACGCATGGTGAAGCCGGCGCCACATTGTTGAACAGGGCGGGCGACTGGTATAAGCAAGAGGCATTGAAAGTGGAAAAGGTCGTGGATACCAACGGTGCTGGCGACGCGTTCTTCAGTGGTTTTCTAAAAGGCCATCTCTCAGACTACCCACTTGAGGCCTGTCTGAAACTGGCTGCTGCATGTGGGGCGCTTGCAGTACAGTCGCGCTCACTCTGCGGTGAGCACTTGTCGATCGAAACAGCTGCTGCGATGACACAGCAGCCGTCTTGAAGGGCGTTTTCTAGCGATTGCCGTTCACATCTGCTCTCTGTGGTGACCGATTGCCACCGCCAGCTCCGCCGCTGCCGGGTCGGCCCGCAGAGCGCTGTGGTCGCTGGCCGCCTGGTCGGCCGGCGTCACTGCGTCCACCCGACCCAGATCTCTGACCATCCGGTCGTGCACCGCTCCGCTGGCCGCCGTTGGCACTGCCGCCACCTGGTGCTGCAGCTCGCTGGCCCGAGCGTTGTCCAGTTGCATGACGTGGATTCTTTGAAGCTGGCTTGTGACCCTGGGCGTTCTCGCCACTACGCTGGCCGTCTCGATGACCAGAGCTCGGACGCTTTGGACGGGCTTGCCGTGGTCCACGGGTATCAAGCATGGCATCAGGTACGTCATGCACCGGTTCGAAACCCTCGACAGTCTCACGTGGAATCTTCTTCTTGATCAGGCGCTCGATGTCCGCCAGCATTCTCGACTCATCGGCACTGACCAGCGATACGGCCTGACCACTGGCGCCGGCACGGCCGGTGCGTCCAATGCGATGCACATAGTCCTCAGGCACGTTCGGCAAATCGAAGTTCACCACCTGCGGCAGCTGGTCGATATCCAGTCCACGTGCCGCGATATCAGTAGCGACCAGCACCCGCGTGTCACCAGCCTTGAATTCCGCCAGCGCCTTGGTCCGCGCACCCTGACTCTTGTTGCCATGGATTGCGGCCGCCTTGATACCCTGAATTTCCAGGTACTTGGTCAGTTTGTTGGCACCATGCTTGGTCTTGGTAAAGACGAGCACCTGCTCCCATTTGTTCTCTTTGATGAGGTATGACAGCAGTGGTGCTTTCTGTTTCTTGTCGACAGTGCTGATCCACTGGCGGACAAGTGCAACCGTCGTATTCGGCGGGCTGACAGACACTTCAACAGGATCATTCACCAGGCCTTTCGCCAGGGCACGAATCTCGGTGGAGAAGGTCGCTGAGAACATCAGCGTCTGACGCTGCTTCGGCAGCACCGCCAGGATGCGCTTTATATCGTGGATGAAGCCCATGTCGAGCATGCGATCGGCTTCATCGAGAATCAGCACTTCGAGCTGGTTGAACCTGACGGCATTCTGGTTGTACAGGTCTAGCAGACGGCCAGGCGTGGCGACGAGAATATCGACGCCCTTGCGAAGCTGCATCATCTGCGGGTTGATCTTTACACCACCGAAGACCACTGCGGAACGCATTGGCAGATTCTTGCCGTAGGTCGCCACACTTTCGGCGACCTGGGCTGCGAGTTCTCGTGTTGGTGTGAGTACGAGCGCACGCACCTGGTTTGGCTGCGCTCTGTCACCCTTGGAGAGAATTTCAAGCAGCGGCAGGGTGAAGCCAGCTGTTTTACCGGTACCGGTTTGTGCGGCAGCCATCACGTCGCGACCTTTCAGGACGGCAGGGATAGCCTGGGCCTGTATAGGTGAAGGCGTTGTATAGCCTTCTTCAGCAACAGCTTCAAGAATGGCAGTCGACAGACCGAGTGAGGCAAAACTCATAGGCAGATTTCTCTTGGTGGGAATTCAATAAGTATCGGGACGGGCAGAATTGATACGTTGCAATGGCTGTTTATACGCCAGAGGCGGGGCAGCTTACCTTAAACGGGTGGTCAAAGCCATGTTCGCGAACCGGCGAGTTCGGCAACTGCCGTTTTTCACGCGGTAGAAACGAAAAAATCGGAGAGCCCCGTAAGGAGCACGCCGATTTAGCGAAACAGCCGAAGAGCGAACCCTTCGACTATTCAAGAGGCTCTGCTGAAGCTCAGGCCTTGGCAGCAGCTTTACGCTTGTGGAATCCTACCAGGCCAGCAAGGCCTGACAGGAATAGCCACGCTGCAGCCGGGAGTGGCACTGGGGTAGGGTTGTCTACGCCAGTACCTGGGCCATCACCGCTACCGTAAATGTTGAAATGAGAAAGTCCAGCACCCTGTTTTGGTGCGATGAAAACTTCGAAAGCACTCGCCAGACTCTCAACTGACCATACGGCCCAGCTCAGGTCGAGGTTGTTGCCGACTTTGACGCCGATAGCCAGGCTGTCATAGGAAGCCCAGAGCGTTGGGTCGATTGAAAAGCTGAAAGCACGCGATGAGCCTTGTGAAGTTACTTCAGTCCAGGCTGAACTGTTTTCGGTGTTGCTGATGAACTCATAACCAGCACCATTGGTGCTAGTGAGAAAAGGATCCGAAGCATTGCCATTGATATTTCCGCTGCCGTAGGCAAGACAGCTTGTTGCAGCGGTCAGACCGAAAGCACGTTGGCTGTCACTACCGTTACATGCTGTGTACTGGGCTGGAACAGACGCGCTGAATGCCATTGAACTGGCAGCCGACAGAACAGTAAAAACCAAGACCTTACCGATAGCAGTCATACAACGCTCCAGTGTAAATATATGTTACGAAAATTTACTCGTGTGTAACGAGTCTACAGGATGGTAAAAGAAAGGCCAGTAGCTTGGTGTAACTAATGCGGGAATTGTGAGCGGTGCATCAATATCTGCAATGAGGGACAGGCGTCTGAAATTGATCTGCCGATATTTGAGGATGAAGTTGTGCGAGCTGGAAGCCAGCGGAAAAACTGGCGGAGAGAGAGGGATTCGAACCCTCGATACAGTTTCCTGTATACACGCTTTCCAGGCGTGCTCCTTCAGCCACTCGGACACCTCTCCGTAAAACGGCGCACAGTGTAATCGCTGCGGATTGAAAAGACCAGCTGGTATCGCGGATTAGGTCTGGCCGCATGAGAATTGTGAATCTGCCTTCACCGGCGTTGTCTGCCGCTGGGCTCTTTGCTATAGTCCACCACCTCGCCGAACAAGCATACCGTTTGGCGAATAATAGGGTGGGTCCAGTTGGTCCCCTCGCAGCGATAAGCCGTGAACCTGGTCAGGCCCGGAAGGGAGCAGCCACAGCGGTGGATTCGGGTGCCGGGGTGTGGCTGGCTGGACCTGCCTCCAGTCTTAAGGTCAGACACTCCCATGGACTCACGTTAACCCAATGTCGCATATCGCCCTGGCTCGAAAATGGCGGCCGCGAAAATTCGGGGAAATGGTTGGTCAGGAGCATGTTCTGCAGGCGCTGTCCAACGCGCTGGACTCCGGTCGTGTTCACCACGCCTATCTATTTACAGGTACTCGCGGCGTCGGCAAGACGACCGTTGCGCGTATCTTCGCCCGTTCGCTGAACTGCGAAACCGGCATTACCTCCGAACCCTGTGGCCAGTGCGCCAGCTGTCTCGAAATCATCGAATCGCGCAGCGTGGACCTCATCGAAATTGATGCGGCCTCACGCACCAAGGTCGAGGACATGCGCGAGTTGCTGGATAACGTCCAGTACGCACCCAGTCGAAACCGCTTCAAGATCTACCTCATCGACGAAGTGCACATGCTGTCCAACCACAGCTTCAATGCGCTGCTGAAAACGCTCGAAGAGCCGCCATCGCACGTCAAGTTCCTGCTCGCTACCACCGATCCGCAAAAGCTGCCGGTCACTATCCTGTCGCGCTGTCTGCAGTTCAACCTCAAGAACCTGTCGATGGACCGCATTTCGAAGCATCTGAGCTGGGTGCTGGAGCAGGAGCATGTCGAGTTCGACGAAGAGGCCTGCTGGGATATCGCGCGTGCTGCCGCTGGCAGTATGCGCGATGCGCTTAGCCTGACTGATCAGGCCATTGCCTATGGCGATGGTCGGCTGTCTGGAGAGCAGGTCACCACCATGCTGGGTACGGTTGATCGCAACACCGTATATGCCTTACTGCAGGCGGTGGTCGATCGTCAGCCAGTAAAGCTGAACGCTGCACTGGAGGCGCTTGCAGAAGCCAATCCTGATTACGGCGGATTACTGAGCCAGCTCTGCGAAATTTTCTATCAGATCGCGCTGCGCCAGCAGTTGTCATCGGCTGGGTCGCAGGGGCAGGAGGCCGCGCTGTTCTCGGGTCTGAGTCAGCAGCAGGCACAATGGCAGCAGTCGCTTGCCAGTCAGCTGAACGGTGCCGACCTGCAAGTGCTCTATCAGATCGCGCTGCTGGGTCATCGTGACCTGCAGATCGCGACAGATGCACAAACGGCTATTGCCATGCTCATGCTTCGAATGCTGGCCTTCCTCGGCCCAGCTGAAGCCCTGGAGTCGCCTGAAGAAGACGACGAGACTGAGGTGGCGGCTCAAAAAAAAACACCTGAATCCGTAGCTGCAGCCCCCGTAGCCAATCCGGGCCAAGGCGTAGAAACGACTGCCGCACCGGCTGCCACTACCGCTGTCGCTGAAGAAGCTACATCGTTTTCTAGCGGTGAGCAGCCAGCGGAAACCGCAGCACCTGCAGCACCTGCAGCACCTGCAGTAGCTGAAGACGATGGTATTCCTCCCTGGGTCGATGACGACTTCAACAGTCAGTTTGACGAAGAGCTGTCTGCTGAAACGGGCAGCAGTGCTCGTAAGACACCTGCAGCGCTTGAGGCCAGGTCATCGGTGGCGTCACCACCCGAGCCGGAGTCCGCTCGGCCGCCGCAGCGTTCTGCGCCTATCGATGAGGGCAAGGGCTCTGGGCCCCAGCCATCTGCATCTGCCAGTGATTCCAAGGGTTCAGGATCGCCAGCGTCCGGGTCCGGCAGTGAGGCGGTAGATCTCGGTCCCCTCATTACGGTAATAGCCAACGCTGAAGCCTGGGCAGCAGGCACGACCAGCTGGCCAGAGCTCTATCCCCACGTAGGCCAGTACGGTCTGCGTGGCATGGGCCACAGCCTGGCCGCCTCGCTCATGCTCACGGAGCTGACCGAGCGGGAAGATCGACTTCACTTTGGCTTCGTCATGGCCGAGAATGAAGCAGAGCTATTCAGCGAGAAGCATCGGCAGGGCTTGGCAGCTGCGCTCGGTGAGATCACTGGAAAAGCGGTTGATCTCGATGTGCAGCCGCTCGCGCTACAGGATGGGCCCGATAGTTGTGGCCCGCTCTCACCGATGGCCTATCAACGTTATCTGCATGAACGCCGCACGGAGCTGGCTCGGTCGGTGCTCGCTTCGGCGCCCGGTCTTGGGTCGCTCAAAGCGGCGTTCGGAGCCTCACTTATAGAAGATAGTGTCGTTTACGATCTGGCAAAGATGGATGACGACGCTAGCCGTATCAACAAGGGATAGTAGCGCACCTGCCCGGTACGCTCAGCAAACTGGAGAATACTATGGTCGGTAACTTGAGTGACCTGATGAAACAGGCGCAGCAGGTCCAGGAAAACTTACAGAAAGCCCAGGAAGACGCGGCCAAGGCAGAGGTCGTGGGTGAGTCAGGCGGTGGTTTGGTCAAAGTGATCATGACTGGTCGTCACGACGTTCGAAAAATTACTATCGATGATGAGATGATGAGCGAAGACAAGGCCATGCTCGAAGACCTCGTGGCGGCTGCAGTCAATGACGCCGTCCGCAAGGTGGAGGCTTCAAACAAGGACATGATGGGCAAGCTTACATCAGGCATGGGTTTGCCGGCGAATTTCAAGATGCCGTTCTAATCTGATGCAGGTTCGCCTTAGCCCTAGTATTGAACAGCTCATCAGAAGTTTGCAGAAGCTTCCGGGTGTCGGCCAGAAGTCCGCACAGCGGATGGCGCTGCGTCTGCTTGGCCAGCGTCAGCAGGATGCTGCAGATATTGCGTTGGCAATCGGGCGGGCGCTGGAAGCGGTAAGACCCTGCAGTCGTTGCAGGAACCTCTGCGAAGCGGAATTCTGCCAGATCTGTGAAGATGATGGTCGCGATGCTACGGCCTTGTGTGTCGTAGCGTCTCCGCTTGATCTCATCACCATCGAGCATACCGGTATTTTCAGGGGCTATTACTTTGTCCTGCAGGGCCTGCTTTCGCCGATTGATGGCATCGGACCGGATGAGATAGGTTTGTCTGAGCTCGAGAAACGTCTTGATGAGTCTGGATTGGACGAGGTGATACTGGCCACAGACTCCACTGTGGAGGGTGCGGCAACAGCACACTTCATCGCTGAACTCGCGCAACAGCGCGGCATCCGTCTCACAACCTTGGCGCAAGGTGTTCCTATGGGCGGCCAATTGGGTGCAGTCGATAGCATCACTCTCGGACATGCCCTGAGTGGCAGGAAGCCTTATGCCTGAACTGCGTCCTTTCAATCAGTCCATACCTGTAGCCGCGCGGCATGACGCCACGGTGTACTGGATCGACAACGCTGATGATCTCGCTACCGCGGTTTCGATTCTCCAGTCGGCCGAGCTGCTGGCGCTGGATACGGAGTTCATCAGAGTCGGTACCTTCTATCCGGCGCTCGCGCTGATACAGATCCATGATGGCCGGCACTGCTTTCTGATTGATCCTTTGTCGGAAGTGGATCTCACGCCACTCAGGTCGATTTTCCTCGCGAAACATTGTGTGAAAGCCATGCACGCCGCGTCTGAAGACATCGAAATATTTCATATGGTGGGGCTCCCGACGCCACTGCCACTGTTTGATACACAGCTTGCCGAGCTGTTCGATCCCTCTGAAGCGCAGGGCGCTGGCTTGCAGGCACTGGTCTCTCACCACCTGAACATCGAGATCGACAAGGGTGAAACCAGATCGGACTGGTTGCAGCGACCCTTGAGTGATGCGCAGCTCAACTATGCGGTGGCTGACGTTATCTACCTGTTTGCCCTTGCAGCGCATAGGCTCAAGACCATGCGCAGTGACGCTGGCGCCCGGCGTCGGCTCGAACTCTGTTTCGAGGAGGCGCGGCTGCGTTACCCTGAGCCGGATCGCAAGCAGGGTGCGGATTTCACTGCAGCTGACTTCAGTGACTATTATCTGAACATGCGCAAGGCATTTGCCCTGCCGCCGCTCGGTCAGCGGATCTTGCAGACGCTTGCCGCTTGGCGTGAGGTCGAAGCCAGGGAGCGGAATATCGCCCGCAAGAAGATTTGCGACGACGACCTGCTCATGGTGATGGCGAAAGAGCAGATTCACGCACCGGATGGTCTGCACCGCGTTCGCCGCATGGGTCAGAAGTTCACTGGCTTGCGACGGTATGGGCCGACGCTCGTTGCACTCACAGCGCAAGCCATGGCAGCGGGGCCTGAGGAAGGTTTCAGGCTGATCACGCCGCCTCTGCCAAAATCGTTCAAGTCCGTGGTCAAGCGGGTCAAGGCCCATATTGCGGAAGTAGCCGAGCGCGAACGAATCGCCCCGGAAGTGCTGGCGGGACGCAAGCAGATCGAAGAGCTCGTACGCTGGGTCAATCGTTCGCATGTTCCAGCAGGCGTCAGGGCTGAGGAAAGTGATGCGGTTGCACTCACAACGGGATGGCGCGGTGAGCTGCTGATGCCAGAGATTATCGAAGTTTCGCGGCTCGGCAACGAGACCGACTCAACTGATTCAGGATTTTCCGAATGAATTCACAATCGGCGCTATCGTTCGTGCTTGGCCATGACATCTTCCTGGCTTGGGCGGCGTATCTTGCGGCCGCAATCGTGGCCTATTTGTTATTACTATGGCCCTTGCGCGCCGTGCGTCCGCTATGGCTGCAGTTTCTCCTGAGAGGCGTGGCCGCAGCCGTCCTGTTCACGCCAGCACTTGTGCAGGTGTCGGAGCTCCGCCTGCTGGTGCCTGCATGGTTCACGGCGCTTTATGGGGTCTTACAGAAGGCTGACGATGTCGTGCAGACTTCGCTGATGGCGCTAGTTGCCGGTGTCGCGGTCGGTCTGCTGCTTGGTGCTGTTCAGGCCTGGATCACTCATCGGAAGGATGAGCGCGAGGATCAGCAGCGTAGAGCGGCGGCGGCAGTTCGTCACACCCGGGATTCGAGAGCTGCGCCAGCTGCTTCCGCCTGAGGCTTGTTGGAAAACCGCAACTTAGCGCTTTGAGCTGATCGCTGCTATAACTTTGAATGTTTACATTCAAGGGCAGTGCAGGGAACAGTGATGAAGTATGACCGGGCTCCGGCCGACACTGGCGAGTTTTTCAAGGCTGGGACACGTTGGAACTTGTCCATCTGGCTGCTACTGTCACTACTGGCCGTGACCCTGATCGGCCCCAAGGCAGCCAACGCTGCGCTTGAGCTTCCCCCTGAAGCTGATGTGCGTATCCTGATCGATATCAGCGGGAGCATGAAAAAGAATGATCCAGAAGATCTTCGCAAACCCGCCCTCAATCTGATCACAGAGTTGTTGCCTGAGGGCAGCAAAGCAGGCGTATGGACCTTCGGTCAGTATGTCAACATGCTGGTGCCCTATGGCAAAGTCGATGACGCCTGGCGTCAGGATGCCAAGGAAAAGTCGAAACTCATCAATTCCGTGGCGATGTACACCAACATTGGTGCCGCACTCGAACGGTCCGCTGAAGACGCCGCCGCTAGCAGGATCTCACCGCCGGGTGACCTGTCGAATGCGCAGATCATTCTGCTGACCGATGGGGTGGTGGATATCGCCAAGGATCCGGGTGTCAATGTCGCGGAGCGTAACCGGGTGCTGACATCGCTCGTGCAGAGCTTCAAGGATGCCGGTGCGACCATTCATTCCGTGGCCCTTTCCGGTAACGCCGATAGTCTCCTGCTTAAACAGCTTAGCGCGCAGACGAAGGGCGTTTACTCGCTGGCAGAGACCTCGGAAGAGCTTAGCCGGGTGTTCCTGCAGGCCTTCGACAATGCCGTCCAGGCGGAGGAGGTGCCGCTGGAAGGTAACCGCTTCGATATCGACTCCTCGGTAGAAGAATTCACCGCGCTGGTATTCCGCGCAAAAGACAGCGATCCAATTGCCATCATCGATCCAGCCGGTGAGCGCTCGACAGAAACGGCCCACCCGGCATCAATTAACTGGATATCCACACGCAATTACGACCTCATAACCATCAAACGGCCAGTCGAAGGTTCGTGGCGTCTGGAAGGTCAGCTCGCGCCAGGCAGCCGCGTTACCGTGGTCAGTAATCTGCGTATGATCATGAAGGATTTGCCCGCCCAATTCTTTGCGGGTGAAGAGCTACAGCTGAATATCGGCTTTTTCGAGAACGGTGAGCCGGTTACCAGTCAGGATCTGCTGAAGCTGATTGACGTGTCGGTCACGATCGCAGCGGAAGGCGGCCAGTCAGGCACCAAGCTCATCAGCGACAGTGCTGCACCGCCAGCCGATGGCGTGTTTTCCACGCCTATCCGCAATTTGCAGAAGACAGGACGCTACTCAGTGCTCGTTCAGGCTGACGGCAAAACCTTCAAGCGTCAGACTCGAAGGGTAATGGAGCTGAGTCCGCCTGTTGCCGTTGAAGCCGAAGCAACCGGCTCCGGTGATGCGACATCATGGCGAGTTCACATTACGCCTCTGAGCCCGAATATCGATCGTGAAGCCACAAGCATCGTGGCCAAGACGAAGACGCCAGACGGCGGAACGCTAATCGCGTCGATACCGTACATCGCCGAGGAAGGTCGCTGGAGCTTACCGATTTCGCCTGTTCGTGGCGATGGTATTTACGAAGTCTCTCTTCAGGTGAAAGGACGCACACAGGCGCTGACAGAGTTCGAATTCACGCCGCAGGCCGTACAGGCTGAGTTTCCCCGCCAGGAAGCCAGTCCCAACGAATTCACCTCGCTCATTGATTCCGCACAGATCGATCAGATCAACGAGAAACTTGCTGATGACGAGCGGACGCGTGTGGACCAGGGTGCACAAGCGGAACCTGCGAGCGTACCTGTCGTGACACCGATTGAACCGACTTCTCCGGCCGACACCATTAACGCTCAGACACCCGAGCCAGCCGATGTCGAACCGGAAGATGATGATGAGCTGTTACTCTGGTTAGCTATTGGAGGCGGTGGCGCGGTGCTCTTGCTGGCCGGCCTGGGTTTCTGGTGGTGGAAATCGCGTAAGCCAGCGGCCGACGTGAAGTCGGACGCAGTCGCTGAAGCGCCCGAAGAGGAAGACGTCAGTACAGAGGAGCTTGCCGCCGTCGCAGCTGCTACGGCCAGTCTGGATGCAGATGACGACCTGGATCAGGACCTGTTCGGCGAAGAGCCGGTCGCCGCGCCAGCAGCGGATCCTGAGCCCAGGCCTGCTGCGAAGCAGCCACCGCCGGCGCCATCCGAACCAGCGGCGCCAGTGGCTGCTGTTGAAGATGAGGAGGATGATCTACGCGGGCTCGCGGATGAGCTCAGAGCGCAGGCGGACCCTGTCGCCAGGCCAGAACCAGAGCCAGAACCAGCACCGGAGCCAGAACCAACGGCCGAGCCCGTGCCGGCAGCAGAAGACGATGACGATCTCGAATTTGCGATGGAGCTGGATGAGGAGGCGCCCGAGCCGATGGCGCGCACAAAACCTGCACCACCGCCAGTTGATGAAGCCGATCTTCCGGAGATTGATATGTCGGACTTCGACGATATCGACGATTTGTTGGATGAAGGTCGCGCTGCGGGTGAGGCCGGACTTGGAGATGAGGAGGCCGAAGCAGGCGAAGAGGCTGCAGCTGATGTGTCAGCCGACGATGGAGAATTCAATCTCGAAGACTTCGATATTGCTGACACCGATGAGCTGCCGGACACCGAGGACGAGAGTCGGCAGCGTCCTGATGCCGGCAAGACTGAGCCCGCCAGGAAAAAATAGCCCAGCGCGCTAGTCGGTCGGCCTGGTAGAGAATGCCGGGCAGCAGCGCCGGCTATGCAGGGCCAGCTGTAGGCTACTGAATGTTTTCCTGGTCGCCAAACTGACCTTCGAACAGAGGGGACGACAGATAGCGTTCGGCCATGTCTGGCAGGATCACCACGAAGTGCTTGCCTTCGAACTCAGGCAGCTCCGCCAGCCGAACCGCAACAGCGGCAGCCGCGCCGCAAGAGGTCCCACACAAGATGCCTTCCTCCTTCATCAGCCTGTGCGCAAAGGCCATGGCCTCCTGATCGCTGACCAGCTCCACACGATCGATCATCGACAGGTCGAGGTTGCCAGGTATGAAGCCTGCGCCAATGCCCTGAATCTTGTGCGGGGACGGCTTGAGTTCGCTGCCCGACATGGTCTGTGAGATAACCGGTGAACTCTCCGGCTCGACGGCCACGGTGATGATCTGCTTGTTCTTCTGCTGCTTGATATAGCGAGACACCCCCGTGAGCGTGCCACCCGTGCCCACGCCTGCGACAAACACATCGATCTTGCCGTCAGTGTCATCCCAGATTTCCGGGCCAGTGGTTTTTTCATGAATCTCGGGGTTGGCGGGATTTTCGAACTGCTGCAGCATCAGATGCGTGTCAGGATTTTCAGCCACCAGCGCTTCAGCTGCCGCAATGGCGCCTTTCATGCCTTTCGGTGGCTCGGTCAGGACGACTTCAGCGCCCAGTGCCTTCACGACCTTTCTCCGCTCCAGGCTCATTGAAGCGGGCATGGTCAGCTTGAGCTTGTAACCACGAGCAGCAGCGACGAATGCCAGCGCGATACCCGTGTTGCCACTTGTAGGTTCAACCAACGTCATGCCTGGCTTCAATTTGCCAGCCTTCTCCGCAGCCCACACCATGTTGGCGCCAATGCGACATTTCACGGAAAACGCGGGGTTTCGGCCTTCAATCTTGGCGTAGACATTCTTGTTGGTGACCCGGTTGAGCCGCACAAGCGGCGTATTGCCTATCGAATAGGAGTTGTCTTCATAAATCTTGCCCATGGTCGCCTCTCTTGTCCTTGTTTCGCGTGGGGAATCAACTGGGAATCTCTCCCATAGGGTTCATTACACATCACAGGCATACAAATGTATACTGGCTCGCCAATCACATTGAGGTCGATGCGCGCTATGAAGTTCACTGGTACCGGCGAGTATGTTGCCACCGAAGATTTACAGATGGCAGTCAATGCCGCTATCGCTCTACAGCGCCCGCTGCTCATAAAGGGTGAGCCAGGTACGGGCAAGACCATGCTGGCCGAGCAGCTGGCTGAATCACTGAACATGAAGCTGGTTCAGTGGCACATCAAGTCCACCACCAAAGCTCAACAGGGCCTCTACGAGTATGACGCCGTATCGCGTCTGCGAGACTCCCAGCTGGGCAGCGACCGCGTGCATGACATCGGCAACTACATCAAGAAAGGCAAGCTGTGGGAAGCCTTCGCGGCCGAAGAGCAGTGCGTGCTGCTGATCGACGAGGTCGACAAGGCCGATATTGAGTTCCCCAACGATCTGCTGCTGGAGCTCGACAAGATGGAGTTCCACGTGTACGAGACGCAGGAGCGGATCAAGGCGATTCACCGGCCCATCGTGATCATCACGTCGAATAATGAGAAGGAACTGCCAGACGCCTTCCTGCGTCGCTGTTTCTTCCATTACATCAATTTTCCTGATCGCGAAACCATGCAGCAGATCATCGATGTGCATTACCCGGGTATCAAGAAACAGCTGGTCGCCGATGCTATGGATATCTTCTTCGATATCCGCAAAGTGCCCGGTTTGAAGAAGAAGCCCTCGACGTCCGAGCTCATCGACTGGCTCAAGCTGTTGATGGCGGACGATATCCCCAAGGATGTGCTGCATGCGAAGGACGCTGCCCAGGCCATTCCGCCGCTCTACGGCGCGCTGGTGAAGAACGAGCAGGACGTACACTTATTGCAGAAACTGGCGTTCATGGCGCGCCGCCGGGGCTGATACCATGTTGCTAGGCTTTTTCGATATCCTGCGCCAGCACAAGGTGCCTGTAAGTGTGCGTGAGTTTCTTGATCTCATGAACGCCTTGCAGCACCGGCTGGCCTTCGCCGACATGAATGACTTCTACTTCCTCACCAGGACCATACTGGTAAAGGACGAGAAGCATTTTGACAAGTTCGACAAGGCTTTCGGTCATTTCTTCGAGGGCATCGAGAGCATCGATCTCGCGCTCGAAGCGCTAATACCGGAAGACTGGTTAAGGGCTGAGTTCGAGCGGCAACTCTCCGAAGAAGACAAGGCCAAGATCGAGTCTCTCGGTGGCCTGGAAGAGCTTATCAAAGCCTTCAAGGAGCGTCTGGAAAAGCAGAAGGAGCGTCATCAGGGCGGTAACAAGATGATAGGCACCGGTGGTACCTCGCCATTTGGCGCCAATGGTTATAATCCTGAAGGTTTCCGTATAGGGCAGGAGAAAAGCAGGCATAATCGCGCGGTCAAGGTGTGGGACAAGCGCGAGTTCAGGGATCTCGATGACTCGATAACCCTCGGCATACGCAATATCAAGGTCGCTCTACGTCGCTTGCGGAAGTTCGCGAGGCAGGGTGCCGCCGATGAACTGGATCTGCCTGACACCATCTCGAGCACGGCTCGCAATGCGGGATATCTCGATATCAAGATGGTTCCTGAGCGGCATAATACCGTCAAGGTTCTGCTGTTCTTCGATATCGGCGGTTCAATGGATCCGCATATCCGTGTGTGCGAAGAGCTGTTCTCGGCAACACGCACCGAGTTCAAGCACATGGAGAACTTCTATTTCCACAACTTCATCTATGAGGTGGTATGGAAGAATAATGTGCGTCGCACCACGGAAACGACATCGATGTGGGATGTCATTAACACCTATGGTGCTGATTACAAAGTTATTTTTGTTGGTGATGCCAGTATGGCACCCTACGAGATATCGCATCCTGGTGGCAGTATCGAGCACTGGAACGAGGAGGCTGGCGCTGTCTGGATGCAGAGAATCAGGGAAAAGTTCAACAAGGTCATCTGGCTCAACCCGCTACCCGAGGCTTATTGGGGGCAGGGTGGGTCGCTTGGCATGACCAGGCAGCTGCTGGACGACAAGATGTACCCACTCACCATCGAAGGGCTCGAAGCTGGTATGAAATATCTGAGTCAGTAGGCCGGAAGGGCCCGCTGGCCCAGTCTCCTGTAGATTTGGTGTTCGTCACACCCATTCCCACTGATGAGTGATAGACTCCCTCCACAAAATTGCTGTTGCTGCAGAGAATAAGGATTGTATCTTGAGAGTGGCTAAAGATTGGCTGAGTGCCCTGAATGCCATGAATGGCAGGTTGCGAATAGCATCTGCCGTGCTGGCATTGTTCTTCTGCTTCTGGAGTGCCACGAGTACTGCCGAGGTGCCGACTGCTGAGCTGGCGAAGAAAACCGAGCAGCTCAAGCAGGATATAGTCAACCTCAACCGTGAACTGATGAAGCTGGAAGAGGATGTGCTCTATCCGCTGGACACGCAGGTTGTGATCTTTCTCGGGGTCGATGAAAACGCGCCGTTCACGCTCGAATCGGTCGAGCTGCTGATCGACAAGAAGTTTGCCACCAGTTACCTGTATTCAGACCGCGAGATCCAGGCGCTCAAGCGGGGCGGTGTGCAGCGTCTTCACGTCGGTAACCTTACCACCGGCGGCCATAACATTCAGGCTGTGTTCAACGGTCGGGGCGCTGACAACAAGTTCTTTCGCTCCACTGCGAAAGCCAGTTTCAGCAAGCAGGCTGGCGCAAAATATCTTGAGCTACGTGTAGAGCCAAGACCGGGGCAACCCATGCAACCGACTTTCCGTATTCAAGAACTTCGCTGAGCTGCCTGATTTGACTATTCGATTCACTGCCGTCAACTACAGGATTCATCCTGCGGTCAGGCGAACACTCGATACGCTGCTGAGTCCCTGTCGTCGACGCTACTTCGCAGCGCCGATGGCTTCAGTCGTGCTGATCCTGGGCATCGCCCTTGCGAGTCCCGCCTTTGCGGATTCTGGCAGTGATGTCATAGGCGATGAGGCAGAGGCCAAGGCTACCGCGCGCGATCGCCTGCTCTACAGGGAGGCACTGTTCCGTCACTACACCAATGATGATCTTGGCACGCTAACCTTGCTGGAAAATCGTCATATGGGCTCCAATCATATTGCGAATCGTTTCCACAACCTCAACCATATTCTCGCCATCGAGGCTGGTTCCCGCTACGGCATGTTCCAGGCCAATACTGAAATTGCAGAGCATCTTGCCTTTACCGTTCGGGAAAAAGATGTGCTGCAGCGGGCGAAGCTCTACGAGGGTCGCGTGGCCTATGAGGCGGGGCAATATACGGATGCGCTCAAGAAGCTCAGCGAGTCGCTCGACTCCCTCGATCGTGTAGGGCTCGACGAGGCCTATTATTTGATGGCGCGGTGCTATATTCATCAGAAGCGTCCGGCTGACGCTGGTCGAGCCCTCGGCAAAGTCACTGAAGGTACGTTCTGGGCGGCTTACGGTTACTACAATCTCGCCGTGTACTACGGTGAAAATGACCCTGACGTCAATCGCGCGCTCATATCCTTTCGCGTGGCCGCGGCCATGACGCCGAATACGGAAGAAGGGCTCGAGCTCAAGGACCGAATTTATCTGTCCGCCGGACATCTGGCACTCTTGTCGGATGAGTACGACAAGGCGCTGGGCTTTCTGCAGAACGTGCGAGCTGATGGCGCCAGCGCAGCCGCTGGCATCTACGATTACGGCCTCGCATTTGCCGGGCTGAAGCGATACCGGGTGGCCATCCAGGCCTGGCATCGTGCGAAGAAATTTGCGCTTGTCGTCCCGGGAGTGGCTGAAGCCTTTCAGGCAATCGCTTATGGGTATGAGCAGGAAGGCCTCAGGGCTACCTCCATTGATGCCTATCTCGAAGCCGTTTCGGTTTACGACAAGGAAATGCGTCATACGGCTGAGATCAGGAAATCCCTGCTGGCGGACGGCATGCTGGCCGTACTGGACAAGGCAAGGCGGCAGCATAACGAGGCCGCGTGGTTCCTTGCCACAGACCTTGTCACCAATACACCCACAGTGGCCTTCGTGAATTTCCTGATGTCAGACGACGAATTTTATGCGCTGGCCAAAACACTGCTGCAGCTCGATGGCATGCGCAAGTTTTCCCGATCTGCGCTCGACCGTCTTGATATCTATGAGCAGGCGCTGGCTAAAAAGGCCTCGGATGTGAAGAAAGCGCGCAGTGACCGAAAGGCCCTGTTGAACACAAGTAATCTCAACGAGGTGATCGCTCGCCGGAATGAACTTGCGCCAGATCTGAAGACCGGCTCGATCAGCCTTGTCGCCGAGCTCGAGTATGTCGACAGAATACTGGTGCAGGCCAGGCAGGAATTTGTCTCGTTGCGCAAACAGATGGCTGCAGCCGAGTCTGGTTTTTCAGATCTCAATGACCGTATCGCGACATTACGTGATCGCTATTCAGCAGCTCTGGAACGCAGTGATGCAGTCATCGCCGAGTATGAAGGTCTGCTTGCGAAGAGGGGCGATGAGCTTCTGCAGCGGCACTATGACAACATCGAAGACTTTTATCTGCGCAGTCAACTCTCGTTGGTCAACCTGTACGACGATCTCGCGATAGACGAGCTCGAGAAAATGCAGGCTGACAAGATGCGATCAGAGAGAGAGGCTGGAGCGAAATGATGCGGAAGCTGATCATTCCCTTCACAACCGCGTGTTTGCTTGCACCGCTTCCCAGTGCCGTAATGGCGGAAACCCGTAGTGCATTCGTCGTTATAGACAAAGTTGATAACAACAAGACTATTGGCGAGCTCAAGCCGGCCTATGTCGACTTCGCGTTCAGAGAAGCGCCGCGCGTCTCGATTGACGAAGTTATCGATCGGTATATACAGCTGATCAACCGGGCGGATGATCCACGTATCCAGGCTCTTGCACTGCTGCGTATGGAGAGTCTCGAGGATCGCTACGGCAACCTGCGTCCGGATGGCTTCTTCACCGACGCACTCTGGGATACAGCGATAGAAGTGTATCGGAAGGTCATAGCGCTGCCGCCGGCTACGGCTAGCCAGCGGGAGCCATTCAGTCGAGATCTGCTGCAATATCAGCTCGCGAAAGCGCTTGATATGCGTGGCCGACAGCAGGAGAGCCTGGTCGCTCTGCAAACGCTGCTTGAGCGATTCCCGTCGTCCAAGTTTTCGACCGAAGCGCAATTCAGAATTGCTGAGGCGCAGTACACCAAAGGTCAATATGAACTGGCCGAGCGCAGCTATCGCGAGGTCACAGAGAGTGGTAATGCTGCCCTGATTCCGAAGGCGCAGTACATGCTTGCCTGGTCGATGTACAAAAGCGACCGCAACCAGGCTGCCATCGACCAGTTTCTCAACGTACTGGTCGACATCCAGTCAAACAAGTATCCGGACGAATCCAATAACCAGGCCGTGGAAGACGACGTGGCGCGTATCATCAGCGTCATCGCGACGCAGAATGGTGGCGAGAGCTTCCTTAACGCGTCTATGGCGAGACAGGGCAGCACTGCGCTGGCGCCCGTGCTCTACAAGGGATTGTTTACCTATCAGCTTGGCCAGGAGCGCTTTCAGGATGCAGCAGATG
Organism: Gammaproteobacteria bacterium UBA2679; assembly: GCA_002354735.1. GTDB lineage: Bacteria > Pseudomonadota > Gammaproteobacteria > Pseudomonadales > Oleiphilaceae > Allohahella. The sequence continues at coordinate 48,489 of DEMD01000014.1, forward strand.
TCGCTGAGGGTTATATCCAGAGGTTTGCACAAACTGCGGAGCGACCTGAATTTCATGAGCTGAAACTGCAGGCCTTTGAAGCCGGTAAGCTACCTCAGCTGGTCTGGCAGGAGCGTGAACGCTACGTCGACGAGCTCGGACAGTACTCGGATTACTGGAAACAGCTTAGCCCTGAACAGCAGAACGAATTGCGTCCACGCTTGTTTGGATTACGCGATGAGCTTGGTCGCAGAGCCTACGCGCTCGCGCAGGCCGAAGCCAAGGCCGGTGCTATGGCAGGTAGCCAGACCTGGTTTGACTCAGCCGCAAAGCATTTTACAGCCATGCTGCAGCTCAGTCCGGAAGATCCACGCAATGCGGAAATCAGCTTCCTGCTGGGCGATACATGGCTGCAGCTGGGCGCATTGGCCAAAGCGGTCGAGGCCTATGATCGGGCAGGTTACGCCTATGCCATAACGCCAGCTTCCGCCGATGCGGCTTACGCGGGCATCACCACCCGCACCCGTATGCTGGAACAGTCGCAGACTGCTGAATCCGAAGACCAGGCAGCGCTCATACAGGATCGGATCAACGCGGCCATTCGCTTCGGCGATACCTATTCTCAGGACAAGCGGTCCGGCAAGGTCGTGCTGCTGGCAGCGAACGATCTGTACCAGGCGAAGCGATATGATGCGGCGCTGGCTCAGGCCAATCGCGTAGTTGAACTCACCAAAGAGGCTTCGCATCAACTCGATGCCTATGAAATTGCTGCCAGTAGTGCCTTTGAGCTCGGCGACTTTGCCCAGGCTGAACGAGGTTTCGATGCTGCCATTATCCTGATCGATGATCGACGCAACAAGCTGAGCGATGCAGAAAGGGCGCGGCGTGACGATTTCATGACATCCTATGTTGCCAGTATCTACAAGCAGGGCGAAGCGTGGGAAGAGAAGGGCGACATGAACGGTGCACTGCAGGAATATATGCGTGTTGTCGCCGTGGCGCCAAGCTCACCGCTTGCTGAAACTGCCCGCTACGATGCAGCCATGCGCGCGCTCGATATCAAGGACTGGGAACTCGCGATCGACCTCATGAAGGTCTATCGCAAGAAGCATCCAGCGACCGAGCTCGCGCAAGGTATTCCGGCCAAGCTCGCCTTTGCCTACGACGCGCTCGATAAACCAGCCCAGGCCGGTGACGCGCTGGCTGAGTCCCTGAAACAACAGCAACCCGCGGACGAGCGGCGCGAAACCCTCTTGCAAGTCGCTGGCTTCTATAGGGAAGCGGGCAAGACAGCCGATCTTGCCAAGACCCTGCAGGTATACGCGCGGGAATATCCACGACCCTTCGAGGCGGGCGTGGACGTGCGCTACGAGCTCTTTGCCCTGGCGACCTCGGCTGGCAGTCCATCGAGCCTGAAAAAGCAGGCCTCAACGCTCCGTGATGAGCTGATCAGCTTCGAGCGAGCAGGTGGTTCCAGCCGGACAGGTCAGACCCGAGCGTTGGCAGCCGAGGCGGCCTGGTCGCGCACCGAAGAAAGCAGAGACCGTTTCGAGGCTGTTGCCCTGAACCTACCGCTCAATGCCTCGCTGGAGAAGAAGACGACCGCACTGCGAGCCTTGGTCGCCGACATAGAGCAGAGTCAGAGTTACGCCATTGCTCGATATACGACTGCTGCGAATCATACGCTGGGCGCTGCCTATCTGACTCTGAGCAAGGATATACTCGACAGCGAGCGCCCCGAGGGCCTCAATGCGCTTGAAAGCGAGCAGTACGCCATACTGCTCGAGGACCAGGCTTATCCATTCGAGGAAAAAGCTATCGGTATCCTGGAAGGTAATGTCTCGGTCATGCAACAAGGTATCTATGACGATTATGTGCAGCAAAGTATCGATTCTCTGAGTCAGTTGCTGCCGGTGCGTTACAACAAGAAGGAGACATCGATTAATGTTGCGCCGTCGATTCGCTAGGCCTTTCAGCCTGGGCGTTCAACTTGCAGTCTGCTCTCTGCTGCTGGCGTTCCTGAGCGGATGCGCCCAGCAGATCAGGCCGGTGCTCGCGCCAACCAACAGCGCCGATCAGCCGCTCGAGCCCTACGAGCCATTCAACCTCGGTGAAAAGGGTGAATATGAACAGAAGCTGGCGGCTATGAATCTTGAGGCTGCACAGCTGCAATATGCGGCCGCCCTCGAGCTCATGGAGGCCGGTGACCTCGAAGGTGCGCAAAGCCAGTTAATCGCACTGACCCGTGAGGTGCCGGAGCTCAGCGAGCCCTACGTCACGCTGGGCCTGCTGGCCGAGCAGAGCGAGGACAGCGAGAGTGCCGAGCAGCAGGCTCAGCAATGGTACGAACGGGCTCTACGCGCCAATCGTCGTGAAGATCGGGCACACCACCAGCTTGCCGTGCTCGCCCGCAAGCGGGGAGACTTCAAGACGGCGGAGCGTCATTATCAGGCCGCTCTCGAGATAGAACCGGAGCAACCGCTTTATCATCGCAATATCGGTATTCTCTACGATATCTATCTTGGCAAGCCTGCCGTTGCGCTGGATCAGTATAAAACGTATCTGGAGCTGGTCGGCGAGGATGAGCAGGTCAGCCTGTGGATTGTCGACCTGAAAAACAGGCTGGGGACTGACTCATGACGAGCCTCCTTCGCAATCTGTGCGCTGGCGCCATGCGCTTCGTGATGGCGTCGCTGTGCACATTGGCAATTGTGGCGCAAGCTGCAGAGCGCACGGAAATGGAAGGCGCAACAATCCGTGGCGATCAGGAACAGCCTCAGGTATTGTTCCTGCTGCCGTGGCAGCCGCCACCTAGCCCGGATATCTCGGTTCCGCCACCACGAACCGATCTGGACGATGTCTTGAAGCCGCTCGAGCGGCAACGGTTCAGGGAAGAACTGTATTTCCGCAAGAATCTGGAGCTCGGAGAGCTGAAAGAAGACTGACAGCGCGCTGGATCTAACCCAATTGACAACTACGGCCTGGCCCATTTCGGGATGCAGGCATCATGGAACGTAATTGAGCAGAAATTGCTCTGAGCAGGAGAGAACTAAATGTTGGAGACCATAATCCGCTTTTTTCAGGAAGGTGGGGTTTTCATGTACCCGATCGCACTGGTACTTGCCATCGGTCTGGCCATTGCCGTCGAGCGTTATTTCTATCTCTCGAAAGCCAAGCGGGCGAATCGCCACGATTTTGACCGTTTACTCCCCTTGGTGGGCAAGCGTGATTACCGCAGTGCGCTGGAACAGGCGAACAATTCAGGCACGGCGATGGCGAATATGCTGGCTGCCGGCCTCTCCCGGCTGCTCAACAGACAGCCTCGCGACGAGATAGAAACTGCCATGGAAGAGGGGCTGATGGAGGCGCTGCCAAGACTTGAAAAGCGTACGCCATACCTGGCGACGCTCGCCAACGTCTCGACTCTGCTCGGCCTGCTCGGTACCATCATCGGCCTCATTGCAGCCTTCACGGCGGTCGCCAATGCCGACCCGGCAGAGAAAGCGAACCTGCTGTCACAAAGTATATCGGTCGCCATGAACACCACGGCCTTCGGTCTCATGGCCGCCATTCCGTTGTTGCTGATGAACGCTGTGCTTCAGACACGAACCAACGAGATCATCGACAGTTTCGAAATGGCCGGCATCAAGGTGATGAACGTCATTAGTGGGCATGAAGCGAACAACAAGTCCTGATCATGATGAGACGCAAACACCGCCGTTTACAGCAGGAAGCTGACCTCGATATCACGGCGTTCATGAACCTGATGATCGTGCTGGTTCCCGTCCTGCTCATCAACATGGTATTCGCCTCGAACGGCGTGCTCGATCTGAATTTTCCGCTAGGCTCAAGCGCGGACAAAGCGCTTGATGAAAAGCTGCAGCTACAGGTCATGATCTATCCTCAGCAACTCATCGTCAGCGACGACAGGGGCGGTGTCATTGCCACGATCCCGGCCACTGAACGTCGCACTGAAACCGCGCAGATTTCTTACGATTTTGAGAAACTGACCCAGGTCATGCAGCAGATCAAGGCCAGGCTGCCAGAGAAGCGTGACATCGTACTGATGGCACGTCCCCAGACTGACTATCAGACGCTCATTTCGGTTATGGACCGTGTGCGTGCCTATCCGGCCCTGGTTGCAGGCAGCCTGGTTCAGGCCGAGCTGTTTCCCAATATTTCAATTGCTGATGCGCCAGAGGCCAATGCCGGAAGCACCCGTGGGGCTGAACCGGTCACCGAGGGGAGTGGGCCACCATGAAACAGTCCGCAAAAGCGCGTCGACATAATCGGCATTACCGTCGGCACAAGAAGGTTGGTGGGCTGAACCTTGTTTCACTCATGGATATTTTCACCATTCTGGTGTTCTTCTTAATGGTGAACAGCAGCGACGTCAAAGTCCTGGAGACAACAGCGAAGGTTGATCTGCCATTGTCGATTTCCGAAGGCGAGCTAGGTGAGACGCTCACGCTAAGTGTAACGCCAGAGCAGATAGCCGTAGGCAACAGGGTGGTTGGAAAAGTTTCGGCTATTCAGGAGTCGTCCGAGCTCATCATCGAACCACTGCGTAAGGAGCTGCGTTATCAGGCCGAACGGCGCCCCCGGACTGCCGAAGAGCAAGCTAGCGGTGAAGGCCTGCCAATCACGGTGCTGGCCGACAAGTCGCTCGATTACAGCCTGCTCAAACGCGTGATGGCAACCTGCGTCGATGCTGGTTATAGCCGCATCTCGCTGGCAACCCAGCGCGAGCTGATGCAGGCAGTGGAACCACAAGACGGCCAGACAACAGACGCCGGTACGGGAGTGTCAGGCTGATATGTTGCTGAAAAACACACTCCCGTGGAGCGATCTGCCCGACGATCGTGGTCGCTTCAGGCGCATACTCTATACAACACTCGTCTTACTGCTGTTGCTGTCAATCGCGATTCCGCTGATATCACTGCCGGAACCTTCGCGAGAAGAGCTCGAGGCTATTCCGCCACAACTGGCTCAATTGCTTATAGAGAAAGAGCCACCGGCGGAGGCCATAGCACCCGAGCCAGAGCCTGAGCCAGAGCCCGAAGCTGAACCCGAAGCCGACCCGGAGCCTGAACCCGAGCCGGAGCCTGAAACAGCGCCAGAACCTGAGCCAGAACCTGAGCCAGAACCTGAGCCAGAACCCGCACCACAGCCACGTCCGGTGCAGACGGTTGAACAGGCGCGTGAAAAGGCCCGGAGCTCAGGGCTGATGGCGCTAAAGGATCAGCTTTCCGATCTGCGTGAAATGTCCGGTGCTGCGGCCGCTACTTCGCCACAGGAGACAGCTACACCAGCGCCAGCAGGTCAGGCTGCCTCAGCCCGGGCACTGGCACTTGAAACTGCCAGCAGTGGTGGAGCAGATGCGGCGGCAGTTGGCGCCTCCAACAAGCAGGTCGAACTGGGACGACGTAATGTGAAGCAGATCGCCGTGGCCGATCAGGCTGGCGGTCAGCAGGTGGCACAGGGTAGAACGCCAGCGAAACAGGGTCGCAGCCGTGAAGAAATCCGCCAGGTCTTCGATGCCAACAAGTCGACGATTTTCAGGATCTATCAGCGCGAGCTCAGACAGAACCCGGCTCTACAGGGCACGCTGGTTCCGGAACTGACGATCGAGCCAGATGGTGCGGTTTCGAAGTGCAGAATAGTGAAGAGCAATCTTGGTGCGCCAGCGCTCGAAGCCAAGATTTGCAGCATGCTTCAGTTGATGCAGTTTGAAGCGAAGAGCGGCATCGATCAGTATGTGGTGCCGTACCCCATAGACCTGATTCCAGGCTAGCCGAACGTTCGCGTCCCGTCTGCTGCTCCCTTCGAAGAAGCAGACGGGACGGCAGACGCCAAACTCAATCCTGGTGGTCAGGATCGCCGATGGTGATACGCGGCAGGCTGGGCTTTGTCATACTCATTTTTTCAGTAGGGGCGATGATTCTGGCATCGCCTTCGAGTACGACCTCGTTGTTCTGGTTGCAGACCTTGCAACTGATCAGCACCCTGTTCTTGGTCTGCTTTTCCTCGACCTTCAGGTTAACGGTCAGCGTGTCATGGATCTTGACTGGCCGCCGGAACTTCATGCTCTGTTCCAGGTAGATGGAGCCAGGTCCAGGCATAACGGTTGCGATGGCGGCAGAAATCAGTGCGCCTGACCACATGCCATGCGCGACACGACCCTTGAAGATCGTGTTTTCTGCGTAGTCCTGGTCGAGATGGACAGGATTGACGTCCCCGGACATCGCGGCGAAAAGAATAATCTGATCTTCGGTGAGTGACTTGGTGTAGGTGGCGGTGTCACCGACCTCGAGTTCGTCGTAGGTCAGGTTTTCGAGTGCATCCATAGGTCGAAATTCGCTTGGTTAGATTCTCTTGTATGACCCTGTCTCAGACAGGTGCCTTCAGGTAAACCGCAGGGTACGCAGTATATTAGGCGGCCTGTTGTTCAGTGTAGTGCACTTTGGCCACCAGCCACTGGAGCAGATCGTCGAATACTTCCTGACGATTGGTTTCATTGAGCATCTCGTGGCGCCCATGGCGATACAGTCTGGTGCTCACATCATCAGAGGTCTTGCTGCGCAGCAGACGGCCCAGCGCAAGCACGCCCTTGCCGTGATTGCCGACAGGATCGTCATCGCCGGCGAACAGCAGGTAAGGTATTGCTGGCATCCGCGCCACATTGGCCGGTGTGGAAATGGCCTGAAGGCCACTCAGGAAGTCCAGCCAGAGCTGTGTAGTACCGACCTGGCCGCAGTAGGGGTCATTGAGGTAGTCACTGACCGTCTCAGGGTCACGCGAAAGCCAGTCATGATCCGTGTTAGGCTGCTCGATATGCTTGTTGAAGTGTCCGAAAGACAAGTGGTGCAGCAGAGGATTGGGCTTGCGCAGACCAAAGATGACTCTGGAGCCGCGGGCCGCGACCTTGCCGAGACTCAAACGGCTCTGATCGCTCAGGTTGCTGCCCGAGAAAATGGCCGCCTTGACCGGTAGCCGACGGTTCATGAGTGCCGCCTGGGCAATGAAGCTGCCCATGCTGTGGCCCAGCAGCACAATGGGGACGCCTGGATGTCGCAGCGCCGCCGCTTCTATGACCTGAGCCAGATCCTGCCAGACCTTTTTCCAGCCATCCTTGTCAGCGTAATGCCCCAGATGTGTGGCGAACGGCCCGTGACCACGATGGTCATGGCAGATAGTCATGAAGCCATGACGGCCGAGAAACTGGCCGAGTGGTGCGTAACGCCGGCTATGTTCTGCCATGCCGTGGCTAACCACAACGATGGCGCGTGGGCGGCTGCATACGGTAGGCTGGACGTCAGTCTCTGCCGACCAATAGCGAATTCGAATTATATGTGCGTCATCGGCCTTGATAGTGCAAAGTTGTTCAGTGTCCATTTTCATATTCTTGTTCATGTCTATTCCTGACATATCGACTCATGCAGCAGGCTATTTCCTTCCTCTGTTATAATCAATAGCTCTTTGAGAGTTCTGCCAAAAGTGCACGTAGAAAACACCATGACAGACCCGCAGGCTGCTGATAGCAGCCAGTTCGACATCGTTTATCCTCCCGAACTTCCGATCAGCGAACACGCGCCGACTATCATCGAAGCCATTCGATCGAATCAGGTGCTTGTGCTGGCCGGCGAGACCGGTTCTGGAAAAACTACACAGCTCCCGAAGATGTGTCTGCAGGCAGGGCTTGGCCGCGCGGGTAAGATTGCGCATACCCAGCCACGAAGGCTGGCGGCACGGGCACTGTCGTCCAGGATAGCGGCTGAGCTGACCGCATCGGGTGCGCCCGAAGGGCTGGTGAGTTACCAGATCCGCTTTGAGGATACCTCGGGACCCGAGACCCGGGTGAAGGTCATGACGGACGGCATTCTGCTGGCCGAGACTCGACGGGACAAGTGGCTACGGGCCTACGACACGATCATTATCGACGAAGCCCATGAGCGCTCACTCAACATCGACTTTCTGCTGGGCTATCTCAAGCGGGTGCTGGCGAAGCGTCCGGAACTGAAGCTGATCATCACCTCAGCAACCATCGACGTCTCGCGCTTCTCGAAGCATTTCAACGATGCCCCCGTGATCGAAGTAAGTGGCCGCACCTTTCCGGTGGAGGTCGTATATCGGCCACTGGGTGAGCTCGAGCTGACGGATGCCATTGGGGAGTGCCTGGAGCTTACACGAGCACATGAGCGTGAAGCCGGTGCCAGTGCAGGTGATTTCCTGGTCTTCATGGTCGGTGAGCGAGAGATTCGGGAAACAGCCAATGCACTGCGTAAGCGTTTCCCTGATGAGCTTGACGTGCTGCCTCTATATTCGCGCTTGAGCAGCAGCGAGCAGAACAGGATATTCAACGTCAAATCAGGCGGCAGGCGGCGAATCATATTGGCGACCAATGTTGCCGAAACGTCGATTACCGTACCCGGTATTCGCTATGTCATCGATCCTGGCCTCGTCAGGATCAGCCGTTACTCATTTCGTAACAAGATACAGCAATTGCCCATAGAGCCCGTTTCAAAGGCCAGCGCGAATCAGCGGAAAGGTCGTTGCGGACGGGTCGCGCCAGGCATCTGTTTCCGACTCTATGATGAGGAGGCGTTCGAGACGCGACCGGATTTCACCGAGCCGGAGCTGCTGCGAACCAATCTCGCGTCCGTCATTCTGCAGATGCTGGATCTGAAACTGGGTGACATCGAGCACTTTCCTTTCCTGCAGGCGCCAGCTTCCAAGCTCATCAATGACGGCTATAAGCTGCTACACGAGCTGAACGCGGTTGATGCCAAGCGTCACATCACCCCGATCGGGCGTCAGCTCGCTGTATTTCCCACAGATCCGCGCTTTGGCCGCATGCTTCTGGCCGCTGCCGAGAATGGTGTACTGCCTGAGATGCTCATCATTACTTCGATGCTCTCAATCCAGGATCCGCGGGAGCGGCCGCTGGAAAAACGGCAGCAGGCTGATGAGATGCATGCCCGCTTTGCCGACGACCAATCAGATTTTCTTTCGATATTGAAGCTGTGGGATGACTATGAGGCTCAGCGGCAGGCTCTCTCCGGCAATCAACTCAAGAGCTATGCCAAGCAGGGCTTTCTGTCCTTCATGCGCATGCGTGAATGGCGCGAGATTCATCGGCAGCTAAGCCTGCAGTGCCATCGGCTTGGTTTCAGGCGAACTCAGCGCGCACTGCCCGCGGATGTCGCCGCCCCGCCTGCTGCAGAACCGTCCGCCAATGTGAACAGGCACTCGACCGCGCAGCCTTCCGCACAGTCGGACGACGCTACCACTGGTCAGCCACTGAGTTACGAACGCCTGCACCAGTCATTGCTCTCAGGCCTGTTCATGCAGACAGGCTCGCTGCTCGAGATCAAGCCAACAACGAACGAACGCAAGTCTCGTGACGGCGCAGCAGGCGATCAGCGGATACCTCTCCGGCAGCAGAAGGGCGCCTATGAGGGCCCGCGAAACAGGGTCTTCTTCATTGCGCCCGGGACCCGCTTAAGGCGGAAGCAGCCGAAATGGATCATGGCGGCAGAACTCACCGAGACCAGTCGCGTGTTTGCACGCATGGTCGCGCGTATCCAGCCGGAATGGATCGAAGCCGCGGCGGACCATGTGCTCAAGGATCAATATCTCGAGCCGTACTGGTCCACTAGCCGGGGCGAGGCGCTCGCTTCATTGCAACGTAGTCTGTACGGTCTCATCGTGGTACCGGGCCGGGCGGTCGGGTACAGCGCCATCGACCCGATATTCAGTCGCGAGCTGATGCTGCGTGAAGGCCTCATTGCACCGGCCTATTCGCCTGAACTCAGCACTCAACAGGCGCTGACACAGACGCCGAGGGCGAGGAAGGGGTCGGCCAGGCGGACGCGCAAGAATATGCAGGCCAAACTGCTGCAACTGCCATTCGTGGCTGCGAACATGAAGATGCTCGAAGATGTCGATGCGCTTGAAGCCCGCTTGCGGCGGCGGGACCTTCTGGTAAGCGAAGATGAGCTGTACAGTTTCTACGACAGTCGAATTCCCGCAAACGTTACTCGTGTCGCTGATCTGCTTGTCTGGTACAGGAGCCTCGATCAGGCTGCGCAGCAGCGTCTCGAGCTGACGAAGGCTGACGTGATGCATACCACGGTCGGCGACGATCTCCTCAACGCGTTTCCTGATCGCTTCGATTGGGATGGCATGCAGCTTGGGCTGCGCTACGAGTTCAAGCCGGGCGAAGCCAATGACGGCATCACGCTGAACGTGCCGCTGCCAGCGCTGACCCAGCTGCCGGCGAATCGCCTGGAATGGCTGGTGCCTGGCCTGCTGCAGGAAAAAATCGCGCTGTTATTGAAAGGTTTGCCGAAACAGTGGCGGCGCCACTTCGTACCGGTGCCGGAAACTGCGGCGAAAGCGGCAGCGGAGATGACCACCCGCCATTTGCCACTGCGCGAGGCGCTGAGCCTCTACCTGAAGCGACTCACCGGTGTGGATGTGCCCGCAGAACACTGGCCGCCGGAATCGGCCTTGCCAGAATATTTGCGTATCCATATCGAGGCGCTCGACGAGCAGGGGCGCTCACTGGCTCAGGGTCACGACGTGCATGAGTTGCGCCAGCGGCTGGAAGACAAGTTATCGGCAAGCGCTTGGGCGGAGCAGGACAATACCTTTCAGAAAGTCGAAGGCATTACGGAGTGGAACTTCGGCCCGCTGCAAGCATCGATGCAGACGGAGCGGGCAGGCCTGGTTATCGAGGTCTACCCCTTCCTCGCCGATCGGAAAGACAGTGTCACCCTGGATGTGCATCTTGATCGAACAGAAGCCGCGGCGCTTACCCGTCAGGGGCTCGCCCGATTGTTTCTGCTTCGAATGCCGGGTCGGCCCGGTGATGCGGTCAGCGGGCTCAAGTCATGGCGCTCGGTCGCCCTGCTATACAGCACGATCGGTCAGGCCCGGGATCTTCTGGACGACCTCCTGATTCTCAGTGCCATCAGGAGTTTCCGACTTGAACAGGAAGAGGACTTTCCGCGTGATGCGGCTGCATTTTCCCAGCGGCTGAAGACGCACGCCAGGCACTTTGCTGCAGAGGCGAAGGCACTGGCGGAATTGCTCGAACAGATTCTGCAGCTGCATCATGATATCCAGAAGCAGCTGATGGGCAAAACCACGCTGGCAGTCGCGCTATACCAGAGTGAGCTCAAGGCTCATCTGGCACAACTTGTGTATCAGGGCTTTTTGTTGAATACTCCTTATGAATGGCTTCGGGAGTTCCCCAGATACCTGACAGCCGCCGCTGTACGTCTGGAAAAGATGCCCCGCAATGTTCCCAATGAACGTCTTTTTCAGGATTTCATGTCGCGGGAATGGTCCGCTTATACGGCGCTTCGCGATAAATTCAGGCTCGAAGGCCGTCGCAGTGAAGCGCTTGATCAGCTACGCTGGATGTTTGAGGAATACCGAGTTTCCTACTTCGCGCAGACACTAGGTACCCGGGTGAAGGTTTCGGACAAGAAAATCCGCAGCCAGTTTGCACAGGTCCGTGAAGCAGCTGGCTGAATCTGCCTGCCGCTGAAGCTGTCGCCCAGTGCGGAGATCTTCAGCTGGTATCGACTGATACAAGAGAGATTAAGTGAAACACGCAATCATTACCGGAACAGGTCTCTATACGCCGCCGTACTCGATCAGTAACGACGAGCTCGTCTCGGCGTTCAACGCGTTTGTGCAGGCTTTCAACGATGAGCATGCCGCGGCGATAGCCGAAGGCGAGGTTCAGCCACTGCAACCGTCGTCGACCGAATTCATCGTCAAGGCATCCGGCATTCACAGCCGTTACGTGGTTGCGAGAGAGGGCATACTTGATCCGAAACGCATGCGGCCTTATTTGCCCGAGCGCAGTAACGAAGCGCCGAGCATTCAGTGTGAGATGTCGGTGGCTGCCATCAACGAGGCGCTCGAGCGGGCAGGGCGGCGTATCGACGAAATCGATGGCTTGATTGTGGCCTGTTCAAATCTGCAGCGACCCTACCCCGCGGTTTCAATAGAAGTCCAGGCAGCGATGGGTATGCAGGGCTTCGCCTATGACATGAACGTAGCCTGTTCCTCTGCCACTTTCGGCATCCAGGCTGCGGCGAATGCGGTTCGTCTCGGTGAAGCGAAGGCGGTTCTGGTCGTCAGTCCGGAGATCTGCAGCGCTCACCTCAATTTCAAGGATCGCGACAGCCACTTCATCTTCGGCGATGCCTGCACGGCGGTGGTCGTCGAGGCCGAAGCTTCGCCAAAAGCGAAGAAGACTTTCGATATCGTGGGCACGCGCCTGGTCACCCAGTATTCTAATAACATTCGCAATAACTTCGGCTTTCTCAACCGCCTGGACGAATCGGGCGAGGGCAAGCCAGACAAGCTGTTCGTGCAGAACGGCAGGAAGGTTTTCAAGGAGGTCGTCCCTCTGGTGTCGGATCTGATTATCAGGCATCTGAATGACAACGACATCGAAGTCGGCAAAGTCCGGAGAATGTGGTTGCATCAGGCTAATCTGAACATGAATCTGCTCATCAGCCGGAAAGTACTCGGGCGCGAGGCCAGTGCCGAGGAGTCACCGACCATTCTTGATACCTACGCCAATACGAGCTCTGCAGGCTCGATCATTGCCTTCCACAAGTATCACCATGATCTCGGTCAGGGCGACGTGGGGGTCATCTGTTCTTTCGGGGCAGGTTATTCGGCGGGCAGTGTCATTGTCCGTGTTCGCTGAGATGCCAACGGCCCATAGCCAGGCCAAGCGGTCTGCTCGCGCGCTCTGGATTCTGCTTGCGCTACTTGCCACGCCCGCCATGGCGCTGGAGACAGGTGAAGCAGCCACCATTGCGAATGAAGCAGCGACCGAAGCCGATGTCGCCCAGCGTGACTACAGCAGGCCCCAACATCCGCAGGATCCCTGGGAGTCCTTCAACCGGCCTGTCTATCGTTTCAACAACTTTCTCGATACCTGGTTCCTGCGGCCTGTCGCTTCGGGCTATCGCAAGATCACCCCTGAAGTCGTTGATCGATCGGTAACCAACTTCTTTCGTAATGTCGGCGATGTCGTGTCGCTGGCCAACGCGGCGCTGCAGCTCAAGCATCGCAGGGCCGCTCAGACCGCTTCACGTCTGATGTTCAATACCACTTTCGGTGTGGCTGGCCTGTTCGATGTGGCGACGGGATGGGGTCTGCCGCGTCAGAAGGAGGATTTCGGACAGACATTGGTCTTCTGGGGCGTGCCCGAGGGCAATTACCTGATGCTGCCCGTGCTGGGCCCTGCGACAGTGACGGATGCGATTGGTGCAGTGCCGGACGGCTTCATCAATCCGGTGAACATGCTCGGCGAACCTGAAGTTTACTTCGCCAACTTCCTCGAAGTCGTTGACCAGCGTGCGGATGTCATTCCCGGCGAACATCTCATTGTGGGCGATGAATATATCTTCATTCGCAATGCCTATCTCCAGCAGCGAAACTACCTTATCAACGATGGTCAGGTGGTAAATGACCCCTTTCTTGACGACGACTTCTAAGGCGTCACCTCGGCCCGCTTACTAGCCAGACGGGCCAGCCTGGACTAGCTTGAACAGAGGACTGAAGACACCCAGCAGGGATTATCGAGCATGAGCGCATTTCGCAGTCGAAGAAAAAAACATCGTGAAGCCATGGCCAACGCGACCAACTATCAGAGCTGGCGCGAGGCTGCTCTCGAGCTCGATTATATCGAAGGCAATATGGAGTGGAAGGAGTCTTTCGCCTCCGATCTCTACAACTATGAACTCATCTACGAGCGCATCACCGCGCTCAAGACCAGCTTTGAACGGCGTGATTACGATGCACTTCTGCGCCATCTCAGGGAAGGGCAGCATCACGATCTCGGCAACATGGGGAGTGCGCAGCTTTATACGCGCTCTCACGTCGGCACCAAGCATCTCATCGAAGAGTACATAGGCCAGGTCTGCCTGATACTTCAACATCTGCGCGAAACTGACATTCCACAGCTGCCATTGCGCGAAAAATACGACTTCTTCAAGGATATGGCACTCAGTTACGGCCGACCAGCCTTGTTGCTGAGCGGTGGTGCCACCCTCGGTCTGTTCCACCTGGGCGTAGTAAAGGCCCTGTGGGAGCGCGGACTACTGCCACAGGTCATCGCCGGTAGTAGTGTTGGCAGCATCATCGCAGCCATGCTGGGCACACATACCGATGATGAAATTCCGGAGATGCTGCTGCCTCATCGGCACAATCTCAAGGCCTGGCGCTTCATGGGTCTGCTGCATGGTCTGCGGGGAGGTGGCTTCATGGATGTGCGGGAGCTGGAACGCTGTCTGCGAGCCAACATTGGAGAATACAGTTTTCTCGAGGCCTTTCAGCGCACCAACCGCAGTATCAATATATCAGTCTCGCCGACGGCACAGCATCAGAAGGAGCGGCTGCTGTGCGGCTATACCTCGCCCTATCTTTTCGTCTGGAGCGCAGCATTGGCTTCTTCAGCGGTGCCTATTATCTTTCCGCCAGTCAAGCTGATGAAGAAGGACCAGTTTGGTAACGCGGTGCCTTTCATGCCCAAGCTGCGCTGGGTCGACGGCTCCGTGGTCAGTGACCTGCCGGTCGAGCGGCTCATGCACCTGTACGACGTCAATTTCTCGATAGTGAGCCAGACCAACCCTCACATCGTGCCGTTTCTCAATAACGACCTGCCAGATGGCGGCAAGACCAGTCTGTCTTCGATACCCATGCGGGTGATCAGGGCTGAGATGGAGTTCCACGGCAAGGGGCTTTTCGATTATCTGCGGACCAATCTCAGTTCCAGTGTCATGCGTCAGGCTAGCGGCCAGATCTACAATATCCTTGCCCAGAAGTACTTTGGCGACGTGACCATTTCGCCACGCTATACCTGGTGGCACTATGCGCAGTTATTCAGGAACCCGGCGCCTGATGTGGTGCGACGGCTCACCCTCGAAGGTGAGCGCGCCACCTGGCCAAAAATATCCATGATTGCCACGCATGCCAAGATCTCGCAGATGCTTGAGAAGAGTATCGTTGAACTCAAGGAGCGGCTGCGTGGGCAGCGTGCGGAGTTGTCGGTTGTCGGTGAATCTTCAGTAGGGAAAGCATCCTGATCCATGTATGAAGCCTTCTATGGTTTGCATGAGGCGCCGTTTTCGATAGCGCCTGATCCGCGGTATCTGTACATGAGTCAGCGCCACCGCGAAGCTCTGGCGCATTTACTCTTCAGTCTACAGCGTGAGGAAGGCGGGTTCGTATTGCTTACCGGCGAGGTAGGCACTGGCAAGACCACAATCTGTCGCAGCTTTCTGGAAAAGGTGCCTGAGCGGACTGACGTTGCATTCATCGTGCACCCGCGGCTGACTGCGCGGGAGCTGCTGGCGACGATCTGTGATGAGCTGGAAATTCGCTACCCGTCCGGATCGTCAATCAAGATTCTGGTCGATGAGCTCAATCACCATCTGCTCGACCGTCACGCGACCGGACGTCACACCGTCATCATCATCGATGAAGCGCAGAACCTCTCCATCGACGTGCTCGAGCAATTGCGCTTGCTGACGAACCTGGAAACCAGCAGCAAGAAGCTCATTCAGATCATACTGCTCGGCCAGCCTGAACTCCGTGAGATTCTTCAGCGTGAGGAACTTCGGCAGCTCTCGCAGCGTATCACCGCCCGCTATCACCTCGAGGCCTTGAGTCTCAATGATCTCCACGGTTACCTGCGTTATCGGCTGTCAGTGGCTGGTTTGCGGGAGACGATGTTTACCGACAAGGCGGTGAAGTCGCTGTACAAGCTCTCGAAGGGTATACCCCGACTCGTCAACCTGATCTGTGACCGGGCGCTTTTGGGTGCGTACAGCATGAATGAGCCGAAGGTCGGTCCGGAGTATATCAAGAGTGCTGCGAAGGAAATCGGTCTGTTCGAGCGCAAACGCAGAAATACCGGTCACATTGCTGGACAGTGGTGGTATCGCGGTAGCCTCATCGGACTCGCGGCCGGCTTCTTCGTTCTGGCGCTGATCACGCTCCAGGGGCCGCCCGAACAGACCATAGATACTGCAGCCGGGTCATCAGTTGGTATTCCGGACCTGCTGCGTATGGGAGGAAGCGCGACGCCTGCCAATGATCAGCTGGCCGATCCCATGGCTACGGCGGCTACGGCTACGGAGGCAGCGGCTACGAAGGCTACAGTAACAGAGACCGACGAGACGCCACCGACAGAAGCCCTGCGACCAGTCCTGGCACCACCTGTGGTGATTGGTGAATACGAGCCGGCTGACGATAACAAACTACGTGCCTATGCGGCCTTGCTCGCAGCTTGGCGCATCGATGAAAAGCCCGATCGTGGACTTTTGGTCTGTGATTTCGTGAGCCGCTATGGTCTCGCCTGTCTGCATCGCGAGGGCAATTGGCGCAGCCTTACACGCCTCGACAGGCCCGCAGTCTTGCGGGTGCGCAACGACGACGGCAAGCTGTTCTTCATCACACTGGTCGGCTACGACGCCAGTAATGATAGCGTCAGTGTCGTGTTGGACGACGAAGTCTTCGACCTGCAACAGGAAGCAATCGACCGGTACTGGGACGGTGTCTATTCTGTCGTGTGGAAGCAACCACCGTACATGAGCATGACACCCGCCATGGCTGGCTACGAGGACGAGGCCAGCTGGCTTGATCGCATGCTCAAGCTGGCGTTTGAGCGCTATCGCCAGAACACCGATGAGCCAGAGATGAGCAGCGTCGAGTTCGCCGCACTCGATCTGAAAGCCAAGGTCGTGTGGTTCCAGCGGCAAGCGGGCATTCTGGCAGATGGCTTGCCCGGTGCCATAACACTCATCACGCTAAACAACTGGACAGGTTCGGATGCACCCAGACTGGTGTATGATCCTGAACCAGTTGACCTACAGCAGAATTAGACCAGGCCCATGTCATATATCCTCGACGCATTACGCAAATCCGAGCAGGAGCGACATCGCGATCAACTCCCGCAGGAGGCCCGCACCCGCCTGGTCATGCCGGTCAAAGCGCCACAGCCTGCGGGGCTGAAGGTTCTGTTGATTGCCATTCTGGTGCTGAATGCGGCTGCGCTGACCGCGGGCGCCGTGTATCTCTATCTCAACCGTGAACCAGCTTCGACACCTGCAGCGACCGCCACGGCCCTGCCAGAGCCGAGGGTCGAGGACGCGGTGCCTGAGGAGCTGCTCAGACGGGAAGGCAGGCCACTGCCGCAGCGGGTCATGCCCCCCTCATCGCTGACGGATTACGGCCCCGATAACAGCACGAGCTACGAAGAAGCCTATCAGGAGCCAGCATCCATTCTCCCGGATGTGGGCTACGTGAACACGCCGGCCAGAACCTCGGGAGAGTCTTCGGCCGAGGCCGAAGTCGAAACTGGTGGCCGCCTGAGCGACAAGCTGGACGCAAGGTTCGAACGCCTGCGACCACGCGAAGCGCTCAAGCCACTGCCGATAACGCCGCCGGCAGCGTCGAAAAATGAGGAAACCTTGTCGCGTCCGACGGTGACCTACGCTGATGAAGAGGGCATGGAAGTGATTCGACCCTCGTCTGCCAACAACAGTGCACTGCCCATGCCGGCGTCCCCGGCACGGCCATCGCCCGCACCCGTCGCCGCAGAGCCCGAGCAGCCGGCCGCCCCGGCCGTCGACGACATCAATACACTGCCAGAAGATTTCAGGCGGCAGTTGCCAGCGCTGACCTTCAACAGCCATATCTACAGTAGCGATCCCGCCAGTCGCCGCATCATGATCAACAATAAGTATCTGCGTGAAGGACAGCAGTTCGACGGTCTGCGCGTACGAGAAATCACGGCCGAAGGCGTCGTGCTCTTCAAGGCACCCCACACCTTCTACGTGTCAGTAATCAGGGACTGGAAGCCCTGATGGCATACAGCGTCAATTTCCAGTGAGTACAGCAGCAGATATTCTTTCGCCAGACCACGATCAGCCGAATGAAACCATACAGTCAGGCTACCGCGCATACCTGAAACATCATGGTGTGAATGGACGTGTGGGTCAGAAGCGCATGATAGCCGACATCGCCCGCTATCTCGGCGCCATACAGACAAATGCTGATGGGCTGAGAACCAGCGAAGATGCCGTATGCGTCGTCGAAGCCGGTACTGGTACGGGCAAGACCCTGGCGTATCTGCTGGCAGCCATTCCCTATGCAGTCAGATTGGGCAAGAAAATCATCATTGCCGCCGCCACCGTTACCCAGCAGCAGCAAATTCTCCGAGGTGAACTGCCGAGGTTGCGGGCGGCTACTGCCTGGCCCTTGCAGGTAGAGCTCGCTAAAGGTCGCGGGCGGTTTCTTTGCCTGAACCGGCTTGAACTCCTGCTGGCTGGAAGCGAAGGTCTTTTCCCTGGACTTCAGCCGGTCAGCGCGACTGGCAGCCTGATCAATACAGCCGATTCCCAACTTATCGAAGGCTTTGCACGCGAGCATTATGAGGGGCTGCTCAGCCGCTTCACCTCGCGACAGTGGACCGGCGATATCGACAGTCTCGATGATGAACTCCCGAACGGTTTGTGGCAGACGGTCATCACTGATAATCGCAGCTGCTTCAACCGGGACTGCGTTTTTTTCAGCCAATGCCCCTATTTCAGGCAGCGGGCGCAAATTGAATCGGCCGATATCGTAATCGCGAATCAGGACCTTCTGCTGTCAGATATCAGGCTCGGCGGCGGCGTTGTGTTGCCAGCTCTGAAAGACAGTATTCTGATCATCGATGAAGCGCACCAGCTGCCGGAGAAGGCGCTCAATCACTTCAGCGCCTTTGCAGGGCTAGGGTCCAGTCAGCAGCAACTGGCCGAAATGAAGACCCGTGCCGATGCTGCCGAGCACCTCCGGGTGAAAGATCACAAGCTGGAGCAGCGGCTGGGTGAAATCAGCAAGCACGCGGTTGAAGCCGGAGAACTACTGCGTGAACTGTGGGAATGGCAGCAGACCCAGGCACAATGGCCGGAGAAGACCGACCGATTCGAGCAACAGCCCTTGTTGCAGCGCTACGAGGCTGGTGCCTGCCCAGAGCCTCTGCGTGTGCTGGCCAGCAAGCTGAGCCAGCAAGCCGATAAGCTACAGGCTGCCCTTGGTGATATTCTCAGCGGCATTGCCCAGATGCTGGATAGCGACGGTATAGAGCCGGACGAGAGTGAGCGCCTCCAGGGTGAAAGCCTCGGCTTCAGCGCAGACCAGACCTACGTCGAGACGCTGCAGCGGCTCTATCACCAGATTGCGGAGATCCCTGACGAGTCCAGCCGAATGGTGCAACCGCCCATTGCCGTCTGGTGGACGAAGATGAGTCACGACAGTGGCGATCTTGTGCTTCACGCCAGCCCCACTCATGGTGGTAGCTACCTCGCCGAGCAGCTGTGGCAGAATGCTTTCGCAGCCATCTGCACCTCAGCAACAATGAGTGACGGCCATGACCAGAGCGCTTCAGCGTTCCGGCGCTTCAGCGATACCGCAGGTCTGCCCTCTGCAAGTGTTTTTGCTGTGCATGAAAGCCCGTTCGATTACAGCCAACACTGCACGTTGCGAATCATGAATGCAAAACAGCGGCCCGGCGACTCAGCCAGCTATATTGCAGAGCTGAGCGCTGCCATTGCCAATTCACTGAACTTCACTGAGGCCACCCTGGTGCTGTTCAGCTCGCGCAAGCAGTTCACTGCAGTAATGGCTCGTCTTGAACAGTTATTGGACAAGACGAAGTACGAGTCGATGCTCAGCCAACTATCAGCGCAGCCAGCGCAGTTGATCGCAGCGCACCAGAAGCGCATGAGCACCGGGCAGGGTAGTGTACTATTGGGAATGGCAAGCTTCGCCGAGGGCCTCGACCTGCCGGGTGAGCTACTGACGCATTTGATTATCTGCAAGTTACCGTTCGCCGTACCGGACGACCCGGTCGAATCGACCTATTCGGAATGGTTGCAGGCACGCGGCGGCAAGCCCTTCGATGAAGTGTCGTTGCCGGATGCCATCATTCGTTTCCGACAGGCCTTCGGACGGCTCATACGAACAGAGAAGGATCAGGGCAGAGTAACGGTACTTGATTCACGTCTGCTCACAAAACGCTATGGCCGGCGATTCATCGAAGCTTTACCAAGATGTCGGATTCAGCGCTTCGATCCACCACTTGAATAGATACTGGACGGAAACAGCCTGGAAAAGGGAAGGCTCAGTGAAAAACTGAAAACTGAGATCAGCATCACTATGTTGGCAGGAATGTTCTGTTATTTTCAGGACTTGCAATAAAAAGACGACGATTACAGAGCCGAATCCGTAATCGCCGCAAGCGCAAACCGAGGTTTTTACACCCCGTTAGGAAGAACTCGTGGAACAGCTGTACTTGTTTCGCGTCCTAATCCGATACTGGCTGACAGTTGTTAGGTTGCTGCCAGTATCGGATCATCCCGCGGTAAATCATCCTTCTGAATCAGTTGCAAGGCCCGCTAACCAATTCATATGCAGCTATCTTACTGCTGTCAGGTCTAGCGGTAATCGTCCGAAGGGCGTAAAAACGGACTATTCGAACGCTAAGCCCACCATTCAAGACCTCAATAAGCCCTTTGATCTCGCGATGGCCAGCGCCTCCGTACGCCGTCCGGCCCCGAGTTTGCCGTAGATATTGCGGATATGTGCCTTGATAGTGGCCGGAGCTAGATTCAGATCGCTCGCGATCAGCTTATTCGGCAGGCCCTTGTTGATCAGTTCCAGTACCTCGATCTCCCGCTGGCTCAGTAGCGTGCTGGCGCTCGAATCCTCCTCGACCATAGTATCTGACGCACTAGCCGACGCATCCGGAAGAATCGGAGCTGACGCAACCCGTCCGGTCGTTCTCGCCAGTTCTGCCTCTGACGCAAGCCCGTCTGCAGGGGCCTTTCTCCAGTTGCCGAGATGCTGTATCCATTGCGCGAGAAAGGTCCTGTCGAGCCCGATGGTGGCAGACTCCGGCAGCTCGGCCAATAACTGGCGGACCTCGTCTGCGAAGAGCAGTGCACAGCCGACGAGCTTGAGTCGGGCTGCCATCTTGACGGCTGCAATGAGACGCTCCTGAACCGCGGCATGTTCGCCACCAGATCGTCTTATGGCCAAGGCAAGCAGGAGGTGGGCCACGGTCTGGTGGTAGTGCAGCTCAGTTGACGCGACCAGGTCGAGCAGTACTCTGGCAGCATCCAGTGCCTGCTCACAGAACTGGTCATTATCCAGCTCGCAGCGCAGCAGCTGCCACTCTGCAAAGGCAAGCCGGGTTTCCACGCGCGTGAGGATATGCGCATTGTTTTCTGTCCATTCACTGTTTGGCAGGTCCTTCAGAGCGGCTGCGAAGGAGGCTGCATCGGCGCATTCGTAGCGGGCGCGAAACAGGTGCACCTTATTCAATAGCGCCGTCAGCGGTGGTGCCAGCGCCTGCGTATCTTCGCTGGCCGACTCCAGCACCCGGCAAGCCTGATGCAGAAGCCCCGCGGCGTCCTTGAACTTACCTTCGACCAGATACAGCCGCGCCTGCACAAACCAGGTAAAGATCTGCTGTTGAGGTTCCGCATCTGCCACGAATTCGAGCATGGGCGACAGCGCCGCCTTGGCCTGCACAAGGTTTCCGGCGGCCAAATGTGTCAGTACCAGACCACTATTGAGCCAGCAGGAGACGACATTGGGATCACGCTCATTGCGGTGAAAGCTGGTGATCCATTCCACTGCACTCTTTCGCAGCGCCAGCGCATCTTCACCCGCGCCACGAATGGAGTAGATCCACACCAGCAGGCCGATGCTCGACAGGAAGGTTGAATAACGCTGTTCGACCTTTGCCTCGAGCGAGGCCTTGCGAAGTTCTATCGCCGCGTTGTCCAGGTCACTGGCAATGTAGCTGTCGTTGGCCAGTCCGAAATACGCCAATGATTTCATGGGCACATCGATGTGCTGCAGCTCTTTCAAGGCTGCCGTGGTCTTGTGCCGGGCCTGTTCATAGTCGCCACTGAAACGGTCGACATAGGCGGACAGCAAGTGCAGTTCAGGGCGCAGCTGGCTGTCTTCACCGGTCGCCGGTTGATCCGCGTTGAATAGCGTGGGGAAAGCAATCGCCATTTGGTCAAGCGTATCAGTCACTGCCGCAAAGCGATTGTCAAAGAACAGACACCAGGCGCGCATCAGTGTCAGCCTTGGCCTGATCGCTGCGATTTCCATGGGCAGATCCTGCAGCCATGACAGCACGAGCTGGTGATAGCCCTGGCGAAGAATATGGTTGCCCACACGCTCGAGTTCATCAGCTGCCTGCACCCAGCGCTCACGAATGAACAGGTATTGCACCGCCTCAAGATAGCAGTCGCTGTCGATCAGCGCAGCGACTGTCTTCTGCAAGAGATTCTCATAGCGAGCAGGGTATTCGTGCCGAAGCAGATACAGCGCGCCATTGCGGAACAGGTCATGAAAGCGGTACCACTGTGACTGCTCGTCCAGTTCGATGATGAACAGCCGACGGCGCAGCAGCTCGTTCAGACACTCCCGCGTATTGTCCTCGTCCCGCACCAGATCGCAGAGATCGAGCGTGAACTGCTGGAAGTGCGCGACATCGAGCACGAATTGCAGCAGGTCTTCCGGCAGCTCGACCAGCACTTCCTGAGCCACATAGACGTCGACTTCGTCCTGATTCAGTGTGCTGGGCAGATTTTTCCTCTCTGCCTGTGCGTCCGGCCGCGACCGCATCCGCGCTTCGCCACTGTCTATCAATCGAAGCGCCGCCGCCCAACCGCCGGTCGCGTTGGCCAATTCTTCAGGCTCGAAGCTGTCACCGAACCAGTAGCCAATTTCCTCGCTGGTAAAAACGAGATCCGCAGCATGGATCAGCATGGCGTATTGTTTTATTTTCCAACGAGCCAGTGGCAGATCCGGCTCGGAGCGAGAGGTTGCCAGGACGTGCAGACCAGCTGGCGCGAAATCGATCAGGTAGGCGAGGGAGCGCAGAATTGCAGGCCGCTGAACCAGGTGAAGGTCATCGAGTACGAGAAAGATCCGCCCACTCTGCTGCCCACTCTGCCGCTTGCCGAGCAGCGAATGAACCGCCTGGATATAAGCAGCCGCAATCTGCTCAGGCTGCGACTCGTCCAGCCATTGTGGAGACGGCGCTTCGAAGGCCGCATCGCCCGGAATGCTATCGTCGAGCTTGGTTTCGCGCCCAAAGGTTGTGGCCCAGATGTAGTTCCAGAAGCCGCTGAAGAAATTATCGGTGGCGTCGATGGCGTACCAGGCTAGCTGGGCCTGGGGTTCCGCTTCGAGATGTTCAGCAAGAATCTGCTGAACGAGGGTGGTCTTACCGTAACCTGCCGGCGCAAAGAAGCCCGTGAAGCGTGGCAATGACTGCTGGGCAAACAGCGCCGTCAATCGCGGTCGGCTGACCAGACGTGCTGGAAGCTGAGGTGGCAACAGTTTCGTTGGCAGTATGAACATCAGAAAAACGCATATTTGAGACCCAGAAGCAGGAGCATCGTGGCCAGAACCGGTCTGAGCACCTCAGATGGCATGTGTTTGCCAAGCTTCGTACCCAGATGGGTCGCGGGCAGCGAACCAATCAGCAGACACAGCAGCAGGGTGTAGTCGATGTTTCCCAGTTGCATGTGCCCAAGCCCGGCTACGAGCGTCAGCGGTACTGCGTGCGCGAGATCTGTACCAACGATCCTGACTCCTGTCAGATGCGGGTACAGTACCATGAGAACCGCAGTACCGATAGCGCCTGCACCGACCGAAGTGAGGGTAACGAACACGCCGAGAAATACGCCCATGCTAAAAGTCAGCAGGGTCGTGCGTTCCCTCATGATGCCACTGAACCAGGAGGCACCTTCGCGGAACGCAAGCAGGCGGGTGCGGTACAGCAGCACGATCGACGTCAGTATCAACATGACGCCAAGACTGGTGACCAGCACGCCGGCATATTGCGACGCATCACTGAACCAGAGCGAAAGGACGATGGTGGTCAGGATGGAAGCAGGTATGCTGCCTGATGCCATGACGCCGACAAGGCGCCAGTTGATCGAACTGTGCCGGCTGTGCGAGTACACGCCGCTGGCCTTGGTGATCGAGGCATACAGCAGGTCGGTGCCGATGGCGATGTGGGGCGGGAAGCCGAAAAGCAGCAGCAGCGGGGTCATCAGTGACCCGCCGCCAACACCGGTCAGCCCCACGAGAAAGCCGACGAAGCCACCTGCGAGAACTAGAAGAAGGATTTCTGTCAATGGTCTAGACTCAGGAGGAATTACAGCCACACTACAGAGGCTTGATTATTTCTAAAAAGAATATTTAATTATATTTTTATAAGCAACGGCTCAAATTGGCCCCATCTTGCTCAGGTTGTCCCCATGAAATTGCAGCAGCTCCGTTATATCTGGGAAGTCGCCCACCACGACCTCAACGTCTCCGCCACCGCTCAAAGCCTGTTCACATCGCAGCCCGGCATCAGCAAGCAGATCCGCCTGCTGGAGGACGAGCTGGGCGTCGAGGTTTTCACCAGAAGCGGTAAGCACCTCACCCGGATAACACCTGCAGGCGAATCCATCATTCGGGAAGCCGGTGAAATACTGCGCAAGGTTGAAGGCATCAAGAAGGCGGCGCAGGAGTTCTCCAACCAGCGCAAGGGTGAGCTGCGCATTGGAACCACGCATACACAGGCCCGTTACGCGCTGCCGTCTGTCATCCGCAGTTTCATAGAAGCCTATCCGGATGTGTCGCTGCACATGCAGCAGGGCACGCCGATGCAGATTGCCGAAATGGCCTCAGAGGGCAGCGTCGATTTTGCGATCGCCACCGAAGCGATGGAGCACTTCCAGGACGTCGTCATGATGCCGTGCTATCGCTGGAACCGCTGCGTCGTGGTACCGAAAGGCCACCCGCTGGCGAGCGTGGGTCGCTTGACTATAGAAGAGCTCGCCGCCTGGCCAATCGTCACCTACGTCTTCGGATTTACCGGCCGCTCCAATCTCGACGAAGCCTTCATTGAAAAAAATCTGAAACCGAAGATCGTCTTTACCGCCGCCGATGCAGATGTCATCAAGACCTATGTCCGTCTCGGCCTGGGTGTGGGTATCGTTGCGCGAATGGCATTCGATGAAAGCAAGGATTCAGAGCTGGTGGCGCTAGACGCCAGCCGCCTGTTCAAGCCCAGCACCACCAAGCTCGGCATGCGTCGTGGCACCTTCCTCCGGGGCTATATGTACGAATTCATCCAGCGTTTTGCGCCCCACCTCACCAGGGAGCTGGTGGATGCGGCATTGGCTTGTCACAGCCGCCAGGAGGTCGACGCGCTGTTCGACTCCGTGGTGCTGCCTACTTATTAGGTGGCGTACTACGCAGAGGCGTAACCGGCGTTGTGTCATCTATTGGCTGCAACTCGATATTACCCTTGTGCAGGCCGCATTCCTTCTGTGTGGCTTCCTCCCACCACCACCGGCCTTCGCGCTCGTGCTGGTTCGGTAGCACCGGCCTGGTGCAGGGCTCGCAGCCAAGGCTGATATAGCCTTTTTCATGCAGCGCGTTGTAGGGCACATCCATCATCCGGATAAAGTTCCACACATCGGCTGACGACCAGTCCGCCAGCGGATTGAACTTGAATAGTGTGCTGTTTTCCCGTCCGAAGGCCGTGTCGACCTGCACCAGCGGTACATTGCCGCGTGTCGGGCTCTGATCCTTGCGCTGACCGGTAATCCAGGCGTCCACAGTCGCCAGCTTGCGGCGCATCGGTTCGATCTTGCGAATGCCACAGCACTCTTCATGACCGTCCTTGTAGAAGCTGAACAGACCTTTCTGGCTAACCATGGCCTGCAGCGGCTCAGGCTGCGGATACATCACCTCCAGCTTGATGCCGTAATGTTCACGCACCCTATCAAGGAACTCGTAGGTCTCCCGAGGCAGACGCCCGGTATCCAGGGTGAAGATATTGATATCCGGCTTGATCTTCGTCGCCATATGCACCAGCACCACGTCTTCGGCGCCGCTAAAGCTCAGGGCGATGGAGTCGAAGCGCTCGATGGCAATACGCAGCCGCTCTCGGGGTGTCTGCCCCTCGAGGGCTTTGGTGAGCTGTTCCAGCTCAGCGGTTGGATCATTCAGCATGGTAGACCTTGCATTCCGTGTGGGGGTGCCTATGTTGCCGTCAACCGTGGCGCGATGCCAGTCTGGTATTTGCGAATCAGGCCAATTACACTCGCCCGGCATTCAGCAGGAGAGGAAAATACAGTGGAACTGGCGTGTCTTGATCTGGAAGGCGTTCTGATACCAGAGATTTGGATAGCATTTGCCGAGAAGACGGGAATTCCCGAACTCCGTGCAACAACAAGGGACATCCCTGATTACGACGTGCTCATGAAGCAGCGCCTGAAGCTGCTGGACCAGCACGGCTACGGACTGGCCGATATTCAGGCCGTCATCGAGACGCTTGACCCGCTGCCGGGTGCCGTGGAGTTCGTCGAATGGCTGCGTGAGCGCTTCCAGGTGATCATCCTGTCAGACACTTTCTATGAGTTCGCCGGCCCGCTCATGAAGAAACTGGCCAGCCCCACGCTCTTCTGCCACAAGCTGGTTACTGACGAGTCTGGACGGGTAGTTGATTACACGCTGCGACAGAAAGACCCCAAGCGCATGTCGGTGAAGGCATTTCATAGCCTCAACTACTATGTGATCGCCGCTGGCGACAGCTATAACGACACCACCATGCTGTCTGAAGCAGACGCCGGCATTCTGTTCCACGCGCCAGAGAATGTGATCAGGGAGTTCCCACAGTTCCCGGCCGTTCACACCTATGACGACCTGCGCCAGGAATTCCTCAAGGCCAGCAAGACCGTCAAAGCCTAGCTGCCCCGCTTCTGCTGTCCCTAGAGACGGGACAGGCCTTCCATGAGATGACGGATCTTGTCGACTGATTCGTCATACTCTGCCTCACAGACTGAGCCAGTGGTGATGCCACCGCCACCACTGACGCTGGCGCTGCCCCCGGCACAATGTACTGAGCGAATGGCAATATTGCTGTCCAGCAGGCCGCTTCGGCTGTAGCTGAACACCGTGCCACAGTAATATCCCCTCGGTACCGCTTCTAGTTCCTCTATTATTTCCCGCGCACGCTGCTTCGGCGCACCCGTGATCGATCCACCCGGAAAGCAGCCGATCAGGGCTTCCAAGGGGTGGAAGGCAGGATCAAGCTCAGCCGTCACATGGCTGATCAGATGATGCACATTACTAAACGAATGCAGTGCGAAAAGCTCAGGCACCTTGACGCTGCCTTTCCTGGCAAAGCGACTCAGGTCGTTGCGCAACAGATCCACGATCATCAGATTTTCGGCGCGGTCCTTGTCGCTCCCGCTGAGTGATTGCCGCTGTTGGCTATCCAGCACTTCATCAGCAAGTCGAGCACGCGTGCCCTTGATCGGGCTGGTGAGCATCTGTCCTTTTTCGATTCTGAGAAAGCGTTCCGGGCTGAAGCAGAGCAGGGCATCGGTCTGCGTGTCACGACCCAGGCTGACATAAGCGCTGAATGGAGCACGCGCCTTGCCCCGGAGCTGCCAGTACGCCTCGAAGGGGGGGCCTGCAAAGCTGGCGCGACATTGCTGCGTCAGATTCACCTGATAGCAGTCCCCGGCAGCCAGGTAGGCCTGAACCTGATTGAAGGCTGCCTGGTAGGCCCCGCGATCCCACGCCCACTGCCATTCGCTCGTCAGCGAAAAGTCCGGCTGCGATCCAATTGGTCGCTTATCATCCACGACCTGCTGAATCAGCTCATAACTTTCTTCATCGGCAACCACAGCAAATATACGTTGGGTATCGTGCTGTATTTCGACAAAGTTCCGGTAGTCGCCAACCGCGGGGTAGACACGCTGGTCTGACGGCTCGAGGGCCGGGTAGGGTAAGACACCGGCAAGCCCGCCGCGAAAGCGTAGTGATGGTGAATGCGCATCAAGGGTGGACGTATATCGTTGCTGCTGTTCATCCCCCCAGGTGTCACAGCGCTCGAGCATTGCCGACAAGACGTCCTCATCAGCCGTGTTTTGCCAGTCCGGATTGAACAGAAGTAGCTCGTTGGGCTGGTCTGCGCTGGCGTTCCAGGGGCTTGCACTGTCCAGCCAGATAAACCCAGATGCGACCGCACAGGCCCGTCGCAGCTGCTCCAGCATGCTTTCTGAGTACTCCAGCGTGATGATCTGCAACAAACGCGATGCGCTCCTGTGTAAGATAATGTGTTCTTGTAAATTGGTGAGTGGCAGCCTCGTAGCCTGCTGCGAGCGGCCGGTGGGCTTCGCGCTAAATGTCTGATATCATGGGGCTTGTAGTGTCAGTTGTCATCTTGAAACGCCAAACGCTCAGAATCGTATCTCCGCCTTTTCAGCACGCTTCTTGCGACGTCAAACACACTTAGTGAACAGCTAATTACGAATTATAAAGAAAATGTGAGTAGTGTCACGGAACGTAAGCGGGTGTATCCGTAGAGTAGGCATCGTTAGGTTGCAAAACGGGTTGTAAGACCTCCGAGTCGTAACCGGGCCAGAGAGCCACCAGGCGCTCTGATCTGTGGGAGACTTACAATCTTTTGTGAAATCGGCTTCATCGGGAAGCCTAGGTATAAAAATAATCCTTCTGGAGATTTAATATGAAAGGCCTGAACAAATTAGTACTGGTTTCTGCAATCGTTGCTGCTTCTGCTGCAAACGCTGAGCTCAAGTCAATCGACGACGCAGCAATGGCTGAAGTTTCTGGTCAGAGCGGCATCGTAATCGAAGCTGGCTTCGGCACCATCTCTGGTGTTGATGCTACTGCAGAAAACGCTTACACAGCTAAGGCTGAAGTTCGTCAGCCAGACGGTTCTATTGTCGAAGTTGAGCAGGCTGGTTCAGCTGGTGACTTCTACGGTGTTGACTGGTCAAATGCCGGTATCACTATCGAAGCGTTCAAGTGGATCGTAGACATCGAAGGTGGCTGGGATCAGGAAACTAACACTGGCACCAACATGAACTCTGGTAACCCAATTCCAGCACTCGGCGGCTTCATCGCCAAGGACATCGCTGTAGCTGGTTCGGTTGACATGACTATCGATGCGACTGCTGACCTTGCGAACGTTGTTGCCAACGGTGGTGCGGTTGCTGAAGGCGACGGCGGTATCGGTATCACTTTCGCGAACTCGAACATCAACTTCAAAGTTGGCGACATGGGCGTATTCGTAGAAGAGTATGACCTGGCAAACGTTGGTGCCTCTGGCGTTGTTGCTGCTGGTCAGGTATCAAGCTTCGGTGGTATCGAGCTGATCGGTATGAACATCGATAACCTCCAGCTGGTTATCCGTGGTAACGGCCTGTAAGGTCCGCTTAACGCGAATGATTAGTTAGAGCCTCGTGCTCAGGAAAGGGGCGCTTCGGCGCCCCTTTCTGTCTCTCTCCTACAACTTTTTTAAAGGTGTATATGGTTCATTCAGCAAAAAATCAAAGCCAGCTTTGCTCAGGGTCGTCTGCTTCAGGCAGCGCCCCCGCTGATCTTGACCGCTTGAGCGGGAAAGTAGGCGTCGTGCTAGGCATGGGTCTTTTGCTGAGTGCACTGTCGGTACAGGCTGAACTGAAGCCAATTGACGACGCGACAATGAGCGAAGTCACTGGACAGGCAGCACCGGTTATCGAAATGAGTGGTCAGATTACCTACGAAGCCATCGTGTATACCGATGCTCAGGGTAACAAGGAAACAATCCGGCAGGGTGAAAGTTCGACCACCGGTGCTGTACAGCCTTATGACCGCGCCATCAAGGGCATTACCTTTGCCAATCAGACGACCGGCACCTTGATGGATGTGATGTCTTTTGTCATGCCGCTGCGCTATGGCGCGGTCGATATCGACGAAGACGGTATTCTGGATCGTGGTGCAGCCATCTTCAGTTTTGCGCCGAGTATCGGTATGGGCACAGGTGCTTTACCTATCGATATCAAGGCTGAAGATGTGACCACCGTGATCAACGATCAGGTCTTTGTGACAAATCAAGGAATTGTATTTTTGAACGCACCAGCTGGTGGCGACGGAGCCT
Organism: Gammaproteobacteria bacterium UBA2679; assembly: GCA_002354735.1. Taxonomy (GTDB): domain Bacteria; phylum Pseudomonadota; class Gammaproteobacteria; order Pseudomonadales; family Oleiphilaceae; genus Allohahella. Next base: position 78,529 of record DEMD01000014.1, read on the forward strand.
TTACCGTGCCTGGCTATGATGCGTCTCTGGCGCCTGTGCCCGTCAAGCATTTCCAGTAGATTAGCGCTGCGAAAAGCAGCACTGATCAGTGAATGCAGAAAGCGCAGTCCGCAAGGAGCTGCGCTTTTTTTTGGCGCAAAGATGAATTTGGAAAGAGAAAAGCAACGCAAGCGCAGACCGACCCATAAAAATCATAACTAGATACTATTAGGAAGAACCGATGAACAACGATGACAAGTGCGGAGGCGACGCCGCAAGATTCTTACGCCAGTCACTCATAGCCTCTGCCGTAGTAGTGACTATGAGCAGCCCAGCTTTTGCAGAAATCCAGGCGCTTGAAGATACTCAGCTTGCCGGTATCACAGGGCAGAGCGGAATAGTGCTCGAAATTGGTATCGGTTCAATTTCAGGTGTGGACGCCAGCGTTGACGATTTCTACGGCGTCGACTGGAGTGAAGCTGGCGTGACCATCGATGCTCAGAAATGGCTGGTTGATATCGAAGGCGGCTGGAACAGTGATACTAACCTCGGTGCAAACACCTCGTACGGCAATGCAGAGAAGTGGGTTGGTGGTGCAATTTCGAAGAACATCGCCGTAGCAGGCACTCTGGACATCACCCTGGATGCGACAGCCGATCTTGAAAACGTAGTAGCCAATGGTGGTAACGTGGCAGACAGCGACGGTGGTATCGGCCTGACCTTTACGCGCTCAGAGCTCAACTTTAAAACCGGTGATATGGGCTTTTTTGTCGAGAGCTTTGACCTGAGTTCAGTCGGTGCTGCTGGAACAGTTGAGGGCGGCATGCTGAGCAGCCTTGGTGGTGCCGAACTGCTGACGCTTAATATCGACGGTCTCAACGTGGTGGTACGCGGTAACGGTCTCTAAAGGTCGGCGATCATCTCATAGTAAAAAAAGCACCCTCGGGTGCTTTTTTTGTGACCGTATTGCGCTATCTGGCCTGAAGCGCATCCAGGTTGTAGCGAATTTCTGCGCCGCCCTGTGGGAGGGGAATAACTTCCATAAATCGGCCGCGAATCGCTTCATCCACCTGCAGCGGCGCATAGCCAGGTATATTGCCAATCGTCATGATGAGCTGCTCACCATTGTTGACGAGATTGAGCTGGTCGCCATACGGCAGCTGCTCGATGCCTTGTTGACCCAATAGTGTGTTCAAGTCGAACGGCCCTTCAGGAATTTCAACACCGAAGGGAATGGGAATAGGTTCCCGCAATGGCGCTACAGCAACTTCCTGCGGTGGTACAAAAGGCGATTCAAGATTCGCCTGGCGAGCTGCATCGATCGCGCGCTCAAGTTGCTGGCGCTGTTCCGCGGTAGCGTTGGCAAGGTCGGCCTGGAGCTCCGGCTCGGTTTTTGTGGGCTGACCTGGCGTGATGGTATACGTCATCGACTGCCGCTCGGGCTGAGGTGCAGCCGCTGGCGTGACGATGATGGTGGAGTCCTTGATGTAGGTTTCGGTTAACTCATCGCTCGTTAGTGATTTGACTTCAGCTACCGCCGAACCTGAGAGAACGTACGCCCAGAAGGCACCGCGTAAAATCAATGTTGTGGGTGTTCTCTCGACTCGATTGAGAACTCCCAAATCCGTTGAAACAATCATTCAAAGCCCCCAGCCAACTTTGCATCAGTATACTTCAAATGAGCGTGTGATTCATTAACGACGGGAACAATCCATGCGGATCGCTCCCGTCAAAGCCTCTGTTATTATTTGAACTTCGTGATCAGCAGGTCGCTCTTCCCATTGGTGTCATAATGCGCATATGGGTTAGTGGTTCCCCAAACCACGGTACCCGCGTTGGAAACTCCACCAAGAGCAAAGAAGTTCGCGGCTCCTGTAGGAATATTATTTATCTTGCCAGAGCTGAGATCCTTCACGACGAGCTGAACGTTTCGTTCGTCGCACACTGCGAATTGTCCGTTGCCGCTGAGAGCCATAGCTCGCGAGTCGACGCACAACTTTTCTGACTGCGCGGAGTTAAACTTGTAGACCCAGCCGCCATTGTTAACTGCGCTATAGGCTATCACATTGCCGTCGTGACTCAGGCCACCTAAGGAAACGTTGGTTGATACGGAGAAAGGAATCTTTATCAACTGACCCGTTTCTCTGTTAAGTCTGAAAGCTTCCGTCTCCTTGGTAAATGCAACGAACTTTCCGTCCATAGACAAGGCTATGTCGGTGGACGGAGAAACGCGAATGGGTAATCGAGTACGTTCTCCGGTGCTCAACGAGTACAAATGGATGTAGAGCTTACTGTCCACCGTGTCTACGAACGCAACTAGTTGGCCGTCGCCGCTTATCGCCTTAGGCTTTACGAACGGCAGCTGTTCTACTGATTGACTATCAGAGCGATAGATTAGTGCTTTGTGCCCGTTGTAGGTATCAAGCAAAAGCGCAACTTTGCCATCTGCACTGAGCGCTACTGGCAGAGTTGGTCTAGCAGATTGAGCGCCAGAGGTATCCAGATTTACGAGTTGATAGTCAGTCGATACGGTGTTCCAGAGAAAAGTGTCAAGCCCAGACCCGTTCAAGTCATTAGATATCAGGTGGTCTGCTGACGAGGTGCCAAGTACTGCTGACCCGTCAGCGCTGATTGCCCCTATCGTACTGGAACCGTCGACAGGCATCATAATCCGCTCGCCAAAAACCCGAGTATCAGAAGCCTGAACGGCAGTTGCTGCGGCTATGCCGGCTATAAGTGTACAGATGGTTAATTTCATTATAGTTTTCCAGTGTCCTTTGGATGTGAAAGGCCATGGTAGGCCGCTGACTGCTCCTGTTCTGTGATGCGGTTAGCAAAGGTTCCCACGCGAAAATCCGATAGGTATCAGCGGTGTGCGATACGGTTGAATTATGTTCAGCTTGGAGTATCGGCTATGCTCTAGTCTTGTGATCGCGATCAGCGAACCTAGAACAAAAGCATCACTGATGAGGCACGTCTTGCAACCAACTGCCCCCGCTGAACTCGAATCCAGACGAAGCGGCTACTTCGCCAACCTGATCCAGCGCTGGGTCACGCGCCGTCTGCCGCCGCAGTCGCGGATTCGGCTAGGGCACAAGAACGTCTTCATCCTGCCGACCCGCTGGGGACTGATGTTTCTGATGACGGTGGTGCTGGTATTGATCGCGGGCATCAATTATCAGAACTCGATGATTCTGGCAACGTCCTTCCTGTTTTTTGCTGTGTTCGTTGTCCACATCCATATGAGCTTCAACAACTTCGCTGGCCTTACCGTCGCCTTTCATGATGCGGAGCCGGCTCATGTGGGTGAGGAAGCGCTGATTACCCTTACCGTTTGCTCGACCCGGGCAGCGGGCACGGACTCCGGCAGTGGGCGCGGAGAGCCGGCGACTGGTGATCGGCACGTCGCCATACAACTGGGTTGGCCGCAAAGCACCGCCAGTATTCGACATCAGCTCATTCATACCGGTTTGCCACCCACTGATCATCCCAGCGAGCCTGGCAGTGAGTCGGAATTGCAATCAGTTACGCTGCCGCTGCAGTGTCTGAAGCGTGGGATACAGCGGGCACCGAGATTGCTGGCGACCAGTGTTTATCCACTGGGGCTAGTCCGGGTCTGGTCATGGCTCGACCTCGATATCGATGTGCTGGTGTACCCACGACCAATTGCCGGTGAGGTCAACGCGGCCGACGCCGTGAGTGAAGGTGATAGCCAGCCGGACCGAAAGCTGCGACAGCAGCAGCCGGTGGATTTTGACGGGTTGCGGAATTATGAACTCGGCGAATCGCGCAGTCGCATTGCCTGGAAAAAGTATGCGCAGCAGGGTGTGCTATACACAAAGCTGTTCTCGTCTGAATCGGCTGACCCGGTCTGGATCGATCAGGCGGCTTACGCGGGGCGGGATATCGAGTTGCAGATGTCTAATCTTTGTGCCGAAGTGCTCGTGCGTGACAAGGGTCAGCAGCCCTACGGCCTCAAGCTGGGGAAGTGGCGGCTGGCGCCGGGCCTGGGGCCACAGCACAAGCGGGACGCCCTGGAAGCGCTCGCACGTTATCCGGAGCTAACGCCCAATGCTTGAGCGACGCTTCAGCACCAACAGCCACGCCGACTTTACCGGCATCAATCCACAAGGGATGCCCTGGCTTTTACTATCGCTGGCATTGGCGGCGCTGCTGCATATCGACCATACGCCCATCTGGCTCAACATCGCGCTGGTCGGGATTCTGTTGTGGCGCATCATGGTATTCAGAGGGCGCTTCAGGCTGCCTCAGCTTTGGGTCAAGGTCATCCTCCTGCTGCTGGGCATCACGCTCTTTCTGGTGAGTTCGAAAGGGCAGTTCACCATTGAAAACGCGGTCGGTTTCTTCCTGCTCACCTATGGTCTGAAGCTGCTTGAAACCGGCTCGACCAGGGATGCCTATCTCTTCGTGTTCATGACGCTGTTCCTGATGCCGCTGGGCTTTTTGTTCAGCCAGTCGATCTTCGCAACCTTGTTCATTTTCGTGTCACTGGCGTTCGCCTTTATTGCGCTCATGGGCATCAATGGTTCGCTGGAGCGCACGACCTATTTCGGCGCGCTGAAGCGGGCATTCGGCCTGTTCGCCTGGGCCTTGCCCATTCTCGTTGTCGCCTACATCGTTTTTCCGAGGCTTGGACCAATCTGGTCGATGCCGCTGAACAGCACTTCGGCCTTTACAGGGCTGTCCGACAGCATGATGCCGGGACAGGTCGCCAATTTGGCGCAGTCCTCCGAGCGGGCCTTCCGTGCTGATTTTGATGGACCGCCGCCGCCTTCGCCCACCCTCTACTGGCGTGCCCTCGCCATGGATCTGTTCACGGCGGGGCAGTGGTCGCGATCAAACCAGCAGCGTGGCATCGATGAATCCAGAATGTTGCCACAGACCCGGCTGCGCAGGTTGGGCCTGGGTGACGAAGCGATAGAAGCGGCGCTTTCGACGCCAGAATCCAGCTACGAGATCCTGCTGGATCCGCATAACCGAGACTGGGGTTTTTCGCTCAATGCGACGATACCCACCAGCCGGCAGCTGAGTGGCCAGAGTAGTGCGCGTGGTGGTGCCGTTTTGCAGACCCTCGACGGGCTGATTCGCTTCGGCCGTCCGGTGAAGAGTCCCTCCGCCTACACTCTGCAGTCACTGCCGCTGGATAAGGCCGCTATGGAGGCACAGTCCCGACTTGATGCGGCGCATATTCCGGGTCTACCGGATGTCACTGCGCTCGGCTCAACAGCAGGGGTCGAGCTGACAGATTTTGACCGCCGTCGTCTGTTGCAACTGCCAGCAGAAGGTAATCCGCTAACGCGTGAATTTGCGGCAGAGCTGCGCGAGCAGCACGATGATCAGGCAGCCTTCATCTACGACCTGCTCAATTACTTCCGTACCGAGCCTTTCACCTACACACTCAATCCGCCAGTGCTCGACCCGGAGAGTAACGTCGACGATTTCATGTTTGGCGAGCGCCGCGGCTTCTGTGAACACTTCGCCTCGGCGACTGCGGTCATCCTGCGCTCGGCAGGTATTCCAGCCAGGATCATGACCGGCTATCAGGGTGGCGAGTTCAACTCGACTGGTGGCTTCCTGGTCGTGCGTCAGTACGATGCCCATGCTTGGGTCGAGGCCTGGCTCGAAGGTATCGGCTGGGTGCGTGTCGATCCTACGGCGGCTGTGTCTCCGCTTCGTATTGAGGCTGGTCTACGTACGGCGGTGGCGGAAGAGGGTGGTTTTCTCAGTAACGAAATATCGCTTTCGCGATTTTCCGGCATCAGTGCCCTGAACTGGATCGACATGCGACTGGAGTATACCAATTACCTCTGGCAGAAATGGGTCATCAACTACGATCAGAAGACACAGCAGAGTCTGTTGGCGACCTTTTTTGGTGACGTTGATATCAGGCAGATTGGCTTTATTGCTACGGGCGCAATCGCCGGAATCATCATCCTGATCGGGCTGATGCAGCTCATGCGAGGCAGACGGCATCTGCGGGCACAGGATCCTGTGGTCCGGCTCTATGACCGTCTGCTACGCAGACTTCGGCGCGCAGGTGCCGATGTTTCATCAATGGCGATTACACCGCGCCAGCTCTGTGGCATCATGCAGTCCGCAGGCGCCGACAAGGAGACTGCCATGGCCATTAGCCAGCGCCTCGAGCGTCTGTTGTATGCGCGGCGCCCGCAAATGGGTGCAGCCCGTTCACGCCTGCAGACCAACGAAATCCGTCAACTTCGGAGCCTGTTGCGGAAACTGAACCTCCGCAAGCGCAGCGATGCTTCACCGCGCTGAATCTTCGAATAATGCATATTGGGTATCAGATTTGCCATCTCTACAGCACGGCCCCTTTGAAACGAGAACAGCATGAGCGAGAACGATAGCGCTGCGCGTCTGCTGCTGCCCTGGCACAAGGCGGTTCGCTCCGAATTGTCCAGGCGGTGGCGGGATCAGGGCTGGCCCGCGGCCTTGCTACTGGAAGCCGTCCGAGGTAGCGGAAAGCTCGCCTTGGCCAGACATCTGGCCATGGACGCGCTTTGCGCAGAACCCGTCTCGCAGCCTAACGGGGCCTTGCAGGCCTGTGGCGCATGTCGTCAATGCCTCCTGATGAACGCTGACAGCCATCCTGATTTCATCGTGATCGCGCCTGCCGACAGCCGCGTCATCAAGGTCGACCAGATTCGCTCGCTCACCGACTTTGCCTATACACGACCACAGGTGTCGAAGCGCAAGGTGGCGATACTCGACCCGGCAGATGCCCTTAACCTGCAGGCTGGCAACGCCCTCTTGAAAACACTGGAGGAGCCGGGTAGCGACGTGACGCTCATCCTGCTCAGTGAGCAGCGCTCGCGCTTGCTGCCGACGGTTCGTAGCCGCTGTCAGTATTTCAGGCTGCCAAAGCCTGCGCTGGCCGAACTCAACGATTGGGTCGCCGGCCGGCTCGTCTCCGGAAAATCTGCGGCGACATCGAAGCACGACGAGGTACTGTTGCCTGAACTGGTTGCAGCCATGACGCTGGCCTATCAATTCAGCCCCTGGCGGACGCTGGAGGCCTTGCGTGCAGACGGCCATCAGCAGCCTGTGCTCATGACCGTCATGGAAACGCTGGCCGCTTGTGTGGAGGGGCGTCAGGATATTTTTGCCGGCGCCCAGGTCCTGGCAAAAGTGCCTGTGGAAGAGTTGCTGGATCTACTGTTGTGGGTGTGGGCTTCGGTATTCAGGCTGCAGCTGAGCGAGGCTGCTGCGAGCGAGGCAGACCAGACGCTGGCGCAATCATCTGCGTTGAAGGATCTGCAGACGCTGGTGACAAGCCTTGAGTCAGAGGCCGCAGAAACAGCCTACCAGGCCTTGCTGGCCTTCAGGCAACAGTTCAACGAAGGCCGGAATCCCTCGGTGCCACTGTTTCTGGAAGCGAGCCTCATGAAGCTGCGTGAGGGCCGCAGGAATGATGAGAAGGCGGGGAAACCAGCTGCAGTGCGGCCAGTCGATTTTCTTTCCGCGCTGACCCAGTCCCAGCAGTTGCTGCGCTAGCTCCCGCAGGCTCGGATCACCCCAGTTTCTGCTTCAGTATGCGCTCTACGGTATCCACGATGACCTGCGTCTGACTGTCGATCTCCAGGTTCACGCCAACTGGCTGAGACTGGTCGGCAGCAGCGAGTTCACCAAAGGTGGTCATTCGCAGCGTTTCGGGGATCAGATCGACGGAAAAGCCATCGGGCGTCAAATGTCCGACGGTCAGACTGGCGCCGTTAACCCCGATATAGCCCTTGTGGAAAATATAGGCGCGCAGCGCTTCAGGTACTGTGAAGGCGATATTGGTATTGTTGGGTGTATTGGTAACGGCTGCTACGGTCGCCACTGCATGAACGTGGCCCGATAACAGGTGCCCGCCAATTTCATCACCAAGGCGGGCAGCATGTTCGAAGTTCACCCAGTCGCCCTGCTGCAGCTTGCCGAGGGTCGTAATTCGCAGTGTTTCCTGCATCACATCAAAAGCCAGTTCACTACCATCGACGGCGGTGACTGTCAGGCAGGCGCCATCGATCGCCACACTGGCACCGCAGCGTGTGGCAGACTGGTCGGAGGGGAACTCAACCAATAGTCTCGATAGCCCTTCGAGCCTGTCGATGGTCTTTATCCGGGCCTTGCCCTGGACGATGCCTGTAAACATGTTGATTCTGCCCTGCAGGAAGTGAGAGTGGCTGGGGCACATCGCCTGCCAACTGCGCCGCCTGGCGCGAATCGTGCTTATATGGTCAGAAGGCGGTGCTTTGACAGGCAAAAGCTGCCATTAAATTGACGTTGGCGACAATGGTGCGGCGGCGTCAGCCCGTTTGTGTGCGTTTCATCGGCATAGTATTCAGACTTATGAAGATCCACAACCCCGGCGATATCGATCTAAGCCCTACTGCGCTTCGGCAGCTGGTCGAACAGGCCTCACTGAATCTCGACCCTCGCGAGGTGCTCGCTCAGGAGGCTGCACATCGCAGTCAGGCAGCCACCCAGAAGCAATCGCTCGAGCAGAGTCTCCAGAGTGGGGCGGGCCGCAATGCGCCGGCGGTGATCGAGCAGGGCGCTCGAAGTGGTGGATCGCGTGAAATCGCCAGTCCAGAATCGGCTGCAGCCTGGCGCGAGCGCCGTAGTCCGGATCGCGCCGGTGAGGGTCGGCGTTCTTATGAAGTTGATCCTGATGCTGGTCGAAAGCCTGCTGAAGCAAATGCGGCTTCAGCAGCCCCGACGCCTGAAGAGCGGGAGCGTGAACGCTCGCGTATGGCCCGACGGCTGAAACTCATTCAGCAGGTCATTGCTGAATGCCAGGCGCTCGAACTGCTTAATGTCGAGGCGTTGCAGATGAGTGGCTATCCCACGCCGGCCCAGATGCTGCTGGCAAAGCGGCGTTCCAATCTGCTGTGGCTGGGCGTGCTGTTGTGTCTCGGTGTTTTTCTTACGGCGCTGATGGCCAACCTCAACCCGTGGGTGGCCGGATCTCTATTGGGCGGCGCTGTTCTCTTAACGGCCTTGCAGATAGGGCCGGTGCGATCATTACTGTTTTCCGATATGAGTTATTCGGGCCTGCAGGCAAGACGCAAGTCGCTCGAGTCAGCTGCTCTGAATCACATTCGCATGCTCGAAGGGCGGAATGGCCTGGCGTATCAGTGTCAGATGATGAGCGCTGAGTTCGAAGCACTCAGACACAGGCAGTTTACCCGTCTTGTAATGCTCAGCCGGAAGGGCCTCTTGCTCAAGGCCATGCGTCATGCCGGCGCCATACGGCTGTATCTGCGGTATATGATGCTATCCCGGGCGGCGTATCTTTCACTGAAACGTGACTACGTCACTATCAATCATCGTCTGAGAACGGAGTTTGGGGACGTCGGGGATAACGACTAGGCCAGGGGGACAGGTTGACACGACAGCGTTTCAAACGTATGTTTCAAACAGCTGTTCGTAGCGAACGGAACGCGTACCAATCTTAGTATGGCAGGGTCGATGGCACAGTCCGATACCGTAGACAAAATACTCGATGCCGCAGAAATGCTCTTTGCAGAGCGGGGTTTCGCCGAAACCTCATTGCGCCAGATCACCAGTAAGGCCGGCGTCAACCTCGCCGCGGTCAATTATCATTTCGGCTCGAAGAATGCACTGATCCAGGCGGTTTTTGCGCGATTTTTCAATCCCATCACACGCAATCTGCGCGAGCGTCTGAGCGAAATCGACGCCAAGGATTCAGATACCATGCTCGAGCAATTGCTCCAGGTGGTAACCAGATCGATACTGCAGACGCAGAACAGGCGTAACGCCAACGGGCTGGCCGTCTTCATGCGCCTGCTGGGCTTGGCCTATACCCAGAGTCAGGGCCACCTGCGGCGCTTTCTGGAACAAAATTACAGCCTCGAGTTCCGCGAATTCATGCAGCTCTTGAAGAAGGCCACGCCGCATCTGTCGAGCGTCGAACGCTTCTGGCGACTGCAGTTCATGCTGGGCGCCACAACGTTCACGATGTCCTCTTCCGAAGCGCTTAGCAGCATACTGAAGAATGAGCTCGATATCAGTAGTTCGCCGCAGGATATCGTCGTCGAACTGGTCAGGTTCCTGTCGGCGGGACTCAAGGCCGGTGGTGGGCGCGCCGAAAATTTACCGAAGGGTGAGCAGCGCGGCGACCGACGTGACAGTACCGAGAGCGATAGACGCGGCTCGCTTACGGCTTCCGACGCACAGTGCCTGAGTGGGGATGAAGCGCAGTTGGCCTCAGACGAGCTGCATCTCGATAACAATGAACGTTCGGCTGCGCTGGCTGCTGCCATCAAGATTGCCGAGTCAAAACCGCGAGGCCACTGATGCTCAATCTGCTGCGTATCAGTGCTGCAACGCAGACCCTCGAGTGCCTGTCAGCGGATGCCCGGATCGGTGCCACCCGAGAGCTTGCCGAGTTGGAAGCCTACGCGGAGGCAGCCGAGGCCTGTGGCCCTATATACACCATATCGACAGCAGCAGCTGGCCTCGGCGAGCAAAATGGCAGCCTGCAGACGCCGCGCGGCTGGCACTACATCCGCGCCTGCATCGGTCGCGAATTGCCGGCACTGGCGGTGCTTGCCGGACGCCGCTGGACCGGTGAGATCTTTGATACAGCGCTCGCGGAACGCTATCCCCAACGCGACTGGATACTCACCCGCATACTTTGGCTCTGTGGCCTCGAATTGGGGAACAACCGTGGAAACGGGGTCGACACACAGCGGCGCTATATTTATATTCACGGCACTGCTGACGAACATCTGCTGGGTACCGCTGCCTCACATGGCTGCATTCGTATGGCCAGCGATGACGTGACAGCGCTCTTCGAACGTGTGCAGCCAGGTTGCCGCGTAATCATTCGTTAGCCAGTCGAGGGATTGAATGCTCGCTTTTATCGGTGGAACCGGCCTGACCAGGCTGGAAGGCTTCGAAATTCTCAATGAAAAGACAGTCGATACGCCTTACGGTCAGCCATCTGCTGCAGTACTGGAAGTTGGCCATTCGGAACATCCGGAAAGCTCAGCCTTTTTCCTCGCGCGGCACGGCCACCCGCATGGCATTGCCCCGCACGCCGTCAATTACCGCGCCAATATCTGGGCCCTCAAGGAAATGGGTGCGACTGCAGTCATCGGCGTCAATGCCGTAGGCAGTATTGATCCCAGTCTGAAGCCAACCGACCTGGTACTGCCAGACCAGTTGGTTGACTATACCTGGGGCCGAGCGAGCACCTTTTCGACTGATACCGCTGTCGAGCATATCGACTTTTCGTGGCCTTACACAGCATCGTTGATGGCTAGAATCATCGAGGCTGCCAAGCGCATTGATGTTCAGGTCAAGACGGGCGGCGTTTACGCGGCCACCCAAGGGCCGCGTTTGGAAACGGCCGCCGAGATTCGTCGCCTCGCGAACGATGGTTGCACACTTGTTGGTATGACCGGCATGCCGGAAGCTGCGTTGGCTCGAGAAGCTGGCCTGGACTATGCCAGTCTGTGCCTCGTGGTGAATCCCGCGGCGGGCGTGAAGGCGGACGGTGCGCCGGATCGTGAAATCACGATGGCGGATATCGAACAGGCCGTGCTGGATGGCATGTCAAACGTGCGCCAGCTCATTGCCACCCTGGTGGGTGAGCAGCAGCGCTAAATACGCAGGCCGTGCAGGCCCGCTGTTATTGGCGGGCCGAGCTGGCTATTCCTCGTCGCCGAGTTCTTCGACTTCGAGCCCATTGGACGCTTCAGGGCCGCGCAGTCGAACCGCGGACTCATCACTGACGGACTGGATCATGGCCAGCACACCAATGGCCGGATGATCGATGTAATGCAGCTGACCGGACTTCATCCGTCGCGACTGCTGCAGTACATAACGGCCGTAAATCTCCCCGCTCGCTCCAGGAATCTCGATGCTTTCATCGCTGGTGTACACGGGTTCCCCCTGCGGACCGGTATGATCGGTCAGCACCAGCGTTGCGTTCATGTGCATGAAGCGCGACAGCCTGAACTGTAGCTCGCCCTGCAGCGACCACCGGTTGTCGTCCAGCGTCGAGGTGGCCAACGTGAAATGATAGTCCCGCTGTTTCACCATCGGCAACATCATGGAGCCATGCCAGAGCACGCGATACCCATAGGCGCGTTCAAGGTTCGTCAGCGCGTCGTTTAGCATGAAGTCCTTGCGAAGCATCAGTGGCCAACGATCTTCGCTGGCATCGCCCAAAGATATCGCATCATCGCGCATGTTCAGCAATGGAGAGCCATCGGGCTTCTTGCCACCGAAGCTGGCCTCGGGCCCATAGCCCTCAGCGCTTGTATCGATTGCAGTTTCAGTAGAGACGCCATTGCCTGCCGTGATTCCCGCGCCCCCAGAATTGGCCGCTTGGTCTGTTTCGATATCGCGCGGCGGCAGCGGCAACAGCCGCTCTGAATCGCTGATGGGATAATTGCGGAAAATGATCAGCTCGAGCTGATAGACACTCGCTTCATTGTCGGCCGCCAGTGCCGGCGCCTGGCCGGGTAAGGGCAGGAGTGCCGTACTCATGACGGCAGCGCATACGAGCGCAGGTGCTGGTAATCGAAAAAGGTTCACGCAAACATCCTTACAATCTGTTCTGCCCATTGATGGCGCTGCTCTGGATCAACCAAAGGTACGTTGTCGCGCAGTTTCTGGCTACCCTCTAGCCGGTAGCGCTTCGGTTTAGTCTGTACCAGTTCGATCAGCTTCATCGGCTGCACGCGGGTTTTCGCTGCGAACTCAACCACGCCGCCTTTCTCACCGGCATCGATCCGTACGATACCCAGTTGATCGGCTTCCATGCGAATGGCGGCCTGGCGGAACAGGTTCTTTGCTGCATCAGGCAGCAAGCCGAAACGATCGATCAGCTCGACCTGGAGATCCTTCAGCGCCTCGGGCGATTTCGCCGCAGCAATGCGCTGATATAGCACGAGCCGCGATTGCACATCGTGGATATAGCTGTCCGGCAGCAATGCAGGTGCCCTCAGGTTTACCTCGCAAACCTTCTCTTCCGGATCATCCAGCGACAGTTCCTTACCTTCGCGCATAGCCCTCACCGCACTGTCCAGCAGCTGCATGTACAGCGAGAAGCCGATGGCATTGATGTGACCACTCTGTTCTGCGCCCAGAAGCTCACCCGCACCTCTGATCTCAAGGTCGTGGGTCGCCAGGGTAAAGCCGGCGCCGAGGTCCTGCGCCGCGCTGATGGCCTCCAGCCGCTTCCTCGCGTCTGCTGTCAGCGATCGAGGTGAGACTGTCAGCAGATAGGCGTAGGCCTGGTGATGCGAGCGGCCAACCCGGCCCCTGAGCTGGTGCAGCTGGGCAAGCCCAAGCTTGTCGGCCCTGTCGATGATAATGGTATTGGCGCTGGGGATATCGATGCCGGTTTCGATAATGGTAGTACACACAAGCACGTTGTATTTCTTGTGATAGAACTCCGACATGACCTTTTCAAGCTGGCGCTCAGGCATCTGACCGTGCGCCACACAGATTCGCGCGCCGGGCACCAGTTCTGCCAGTGCGTCCGCCGTCTTCTGTATCGTCTTCACTTCATTGTGCAGGTAAAAGACCTGGCCGCCGCGGAGCAGTTCCCGCATCACAGCCTCCTTCACGATGCCGTCTTCATGCTCATGCACGAAAGTCTTCACTGCCAGGCGTCGTTCGGGTGGGGTGGCGATAATGGACAGATCTCGCACGCCCTGCAATGACAGGTTCAGTGTTCGTGGAATTGGCGTCGCAGTGAGCGTCAGGATGTCGACTTCGGCGCGCAGGGCCTTCAGGCGCTCCTTTTGTTGCACGCCAAAGCGGTGTTCCTCATCGATGATCAGAAGACCGAGATCCTTGAACTCGACATCCTTTTGAATCAGCTTATGGGTGCCGATCACGATATCGACCTGCCCAGCTTTCATCGCTTCCATCGAGGTCTTGATTTCCTGCGTCGAACGGAAGCGGCTGAGCAGCTCGATACGCATGGCGGTGCCAGCAAATCGATCGCGGAAGCTGTTGAAATGCTGTTGTGCCAGCAATGTGGTTGGCACGAGCACGACGACCTGGCGCCCCGCGTTGGCCACCAGGAAGGCTGCTCGCATCGCCACCTCGGTCTTGCCGAAGCCGACATCGCCACAAATGAGCCGGTCCATGGGCTGCTGCCGCTTGAGATCGGACGCTACGGCGCCGATGGCGCTGGCCTGATCGGGCGTTTCTTCAAAAGGGAAGTCATCAGCAAAGCGGCTGTATTCGATTTCTTCGACCTTGTACGAATGCCCCTTTCGGGCCTCGCGCCGCGCGTAGATTTTCAGCAGTTCGCTCGCCACATCTCGAATCTTCTCGCGGGCTGCCCGTTTCGCCTTCTGCCATTTGTCGTTGCCGAGCTTGTGCAGTGGCGCGAATTCCTCATTGAGCCCGGCATAGCGTGAGAGCACCTGCAGCTGCGCTACGGGTACATACAGTTTCGCATCATCGCCATATACCAGCAGGATGAACTCCTGTTCCTGGTCACCCACGTTCAGACTGACCAGCCCATGAAAGCGCCCGACACCGTGTTCGATATGCACGACCGGCATACCTTCCTTCAATTCGGCGAGGCTCTGGATAAGGGCATCGGTATCCGTGGCTGACTGCTTTCGGCGGCGGCGCTGCGGCACCTTGAGTTCGAACAGATCGGACTCGCTGATGAGCAGGGCAGGCGGGTCAAGCAAGCGGAAGCCACGGTCGATATCCGCTGTCAGTACCTGCCAGCTACCAGGGCGGCTGAGTGCTTCCTGCCAGCTATGTGCGCTCAAGAGCGCCTGATCATGCGCTGCAAAGAGGTCCTTCAGAGCTTCCGCACGACCGGCAGACTCTGCCGCCAGCACAACGGTGTCCTTGCCCGCCGCATCGATGAGCTTCTGCAGCGGCTGGTTCTGCTGCGTCTCAACGCCCACGGCCGGCAGCTCGGCGACCACCGCCTTTTCACCATCAGCTTTCGGGGTAACTTCTATTCGAGGTTGACGCGCCAGCGCGGCGAATAGCTCATCCGGTCGCAGATACAGCTTGTGCGGTGGTAAAAGCGGGCGGTGACGATCATGGCCCAGACTGTCGAAACGAGACTGCACATCAGCCCAGAACTCCTCTGCGCGCGCATGCAGGTTCGGCATCAGATACAGCTGACTGTCGGGCGGCAGATAGTCGAAGAGGGTGGACGTGTCAGCGTCGAACAGCGGCATGTAGTATTCGATGCCCGGCGTGACGATGCCTTCTACGACGTCTCTCAGTACGGGCGTCTGACGTGGCGACTCCGGAAAGGCTTCGTAGAAGTTCTGCCTGAAGCGACTTCGGGCCGCCTCGTCGAAGGGGAACTCGAAGGCCGGCAGCAATTCGATTTCATCGATCTGATCGCCTGAACGCTGGGTTTCCGGGTCGAAATAACGCAGGCTGTCGACTTCATCATCGAACAGCTCGATTCGAAACGGCTGGTCATGACCCATGGGGAACAGATCGATGATGGCACCACGAACCGCAAACTCGCCATGTTCGAAAACAGTGTTCACATTGCGGTAGCCGACCTGTTCAAGCTGTTCTCTATAGCTGCCGATGTCGATGGTATCGCCCTTCTTGATCCACAGCGTGGTGCCGAGCAGGTGCCGTCGGGAGGCAAGGCGCTGCATGAGCGTGGCAACCGAGATCAGTAATAGCCCACCTTTCTGGCGCGGCAGGCTCACCAGCGTGGCGATGCGTCGGCTCACGATATCCTGGTGCGGCGAGAAACTGTCGTAGGGCAGGGTTTCCCAGTCCGGCAGCGCCAGGGTGGGCGTGGCATCCCGCTCGTCCAGTCGGCGGAACAGGTCGAGCCCGGCCTCGAGACGCTCGAGCGTCGCCATGTCTGGCGTCACCACCACGGTGAGAGTATCGGGCTGTTGTTGTTCCAGTTGCGCGAGGAACATGGCATCGGCGCGGCCTGGCAAAATTGGCCAGCGTGCAGCCTGACCGGCCGGCATCTCGCGAGGCAGAGGGAAAGGCAGGGCTGTAGCCAGCTTTCGCTTGGCAGTCGTTCGGCTTGCAGAAGGCGTGCTTGTCATTGGTCCGGTCTGTGTAGTGTTGCTGTGGCCAATCGAAGAGTACGTTGCCGCTTACCATTCCGGGCGCAGCGATTGGACCTCATTTCATGACATCTCTGCCGGTGTGCTGGCGCAGATTGTACTGTGGCTGCTATAAATGGCAATGCTGGTCTTCCATCCTGGGGCTGGAACGGCGATAATATGCGCCCAATTTTTCACTCTTATGCTTAAACTCAGAGCCTGACTACGCTCTGCCGACATTGTGCGGGAATGGCTCAATTCGTCCTGCCTGTCGGATCAACCGAGGTGCCTTGTAGTGAGTCAAGATAAACTGGACGCATGTTTTAGTGACTGGACGGCGAAAGAAAATGTCGCCGAGGCCATGATCCCGCTGATCGGCAGGCTCTACCGCAAATATAACGTCATTACGTCGATCTATGGCAAAGCAGTCATCAACCAGTCCGTCATCGGTCTGTTGAAGGCACATCGCTTCGTACGCCAGGTCGAGAACCGTGAGCTCTCCGTTCATGAAACCATGCCGGTGCTGCTCGCGCTGGACAAGCTGAATCTTGGACCTGCCCATATCGACATTGGTAAGATGGCCGTGCGCTACAGCGACCACGGTAGTGGCAAGCCGCTTCAGGACTTCCTGGCCGAGGAACTCAAGGAAGTCGTTAACCGTCATAAGCCGCGCGAAGAGTCGGGTGCTGCTTCCAAGGACGTTGTACTCTACGGTTTCGGACGTATCGGTCGTCTGCTGGCGCGTATTCTGGTTGAAAAGGCAGGCGGCGGTGAGAACCTGCGTCTTCGTGCCATCGTGGTGAGAAAGGGCAAGGCGTCAAACGACATCGAGAAGCGTGCGAGCCTTCTGCGACGCGACTCGGTACATGGCAGCTTCAAGGGCACCATCACCATCGATGAGGAAAACCAGGGCATCATCGCCAACGGTAACTTCATCAAGGTCATCTACGCCAACTCACCTGAGTCTATCGACTACACCAGCTATGGCATCAACAACGCCATTCTTGTCGACAATACTGGCGTATGGCGCGACAAGGACGGCCTGGGCCAGCATCTCAAGGCCAAGGGCGTTGCCCGTGTACTGCTCACGGCGCCTGGCAAGGGTGATATCAAGAATATCGTCTTCGGTATCAACAACGAAGATATCAAGGCTGAAGACACCATCCTGTCTGCGGCATCCTGTACGACCAATGCCATTACGCCAGTACTCAAGGTCATCAACGACCGCTACGGCATCCGCGATGGGCATGTCGAAACCGTTCATGCCTATACCAACGACCAGAACCTGATCGACAACTATCATGCTGGTAGTCGACGCGGCCGAAGTGCCGGGTTGAATATGGTTATCACAGAAACCGGCGCTGCCAAGGCTGTTGCGAAGGCGCTGCCTGAGCTGGCTGGCAAGCTCTCCGGTAACGCGATTCGCGTTCCCATCCCCAACGTTTCCATGGCGATCCTGAACCTCAACCTGGACAAGGATACCAACGTCGAGGAGTTGAACGATTACCTGCGCACTATTTCGCTGCACTCGAAGTATCAGAAGCAGATCGACTTCGTGAATTCCCCGGAAGTTGTGTCGTCCGACTTCGTGGGCTCACGTCACGCAGGTATTGTCGATGCTCAGGCGACTATCGCCAGTGGCAATCGCATCGTGCTCTATGTCTGGTATGACAACGAAGCTGGCTACAGCGCCCAGGTCGTGCGCATCGTCAACCAGATGGCCGGCGTGCATTACAAGGTTTTCCCGGCAGCAACGGTCTGATTCCATCCCTGGCGGCACGTTCGCCAGGGTGCGCTATCATAAGTGCGGGCAAGGTTGGCGTTGACGATCGTCACGTGCTTTTCTTACGTCGCCACGTATACTGGCGACCGTAAACCGTTGCTTCGCAGGCCAATCAAGAAAAAAGACAGGCTGACTGAATGAAAAAAATCAAGAAGGGCCTCGATATCCCGATATCGGGTGAGCCCAAGCAGATCATCGATCAGGGCCCAGCGGTCACGGAAGTGGCTATCGTCGGGTTCGATTACAATGGCATGAAGCCCACCATGGAGGTCGCTGAGGGCGATCGGGTGCTTTGTGGTCAACTGCTGTTTACTGACAAGAAAACTGAAGGTGTCCGCTACACTTCGCCGGCCACAGGTACCGTAAAAGCCATTCATCGTGGCGAAAAGCGGGTTTTTCAGTCCATAGTGATTGCTGTCGATCAGCATGAAGATGGCGAGAGTCAGGTACAATTCACCCATTATCCAGCCGATCAGCTCGAGTCGCTCTCACGGCAGCAGGCCGTCGATCTGCTCGTGGAGTCGGGGGAATGGACAGCCTTCCGCACACGGCCGTTCAGCAAGGTTCCCGAGCTCGATGCCGAGCCCCACTCAATTTTCGTCTCTGTTATGGATACGCAGCCGCTGGCCGCTGATCCGCTGGTCATCATCGCCCAGGCCAATGAAGACTTCCAGAACGGCCTCAGGGTGCTGAGTCGTTTGACCAAGGGCAAGGTTTTCGTCTGCTCCGCGCCGGATGTCGACGTGCAGCTGCCGAAACTGGACCGTCTCGAGCATGAAACATTTGCCGGTCCGCATCCTGCGGGGCTCGTCGGCACACACATTCACCACCTTGATCCGGTGAACCTGTACAAGAGCGTGTGGACGGTAGGCTATCAGGACGTGATCGCAATCGGTCGCCTGTTCACCACTGGCTACAAGTTCGTTGAGCGCGTTGTGGCGCTGTCCGGCCCTGCCGTCAAACGGCCGCGGCTGATCAGAACCCGCACTGGCGCCTCGGTCAGTCAGCTCACCTTGAACGAACTGAAATCGGACAATGTTCGTACAGTTTCAGGCTCAGTGCTGGGTGGCAGATCCGCCCGTGACTCCGTCGACTACCTCGGTCGATACGACTACCAGATCGCCTGTCTGGAAGAAGGTCACCACCGCGAGCTTTTCGGCTGGCTTTCTCCTGGTCTCAACAAGTTCTCTGTGATCAACATCTATCTGTCAAAGCTCATGCCGGGCAAGCGCTTCAACATGACGACGACAACCAATGGCAGTGAGCGGGCAATGGTGCCAATCGGTACTTATGAACGCATCATGCCGCTCGACATTCTGCCAACGCAACTGCTGCGTGCCCTGATTGTCGGAGATACTGAAGTTGCCCAGAAGCTGGGCTGCCTCGAACTCGATGAAGAGGATCTTGCGCTGTGTTCATTCGTGTGCCCAGGCAAGTACGAGTACGGGCCGATACTCAGGCGTAATCTCGAAACCATCGAAAAAGAGGGTTGATGTCATGAGCTTAAGAACTTTTCTAGACAAGATAGAGCCCAACTTTCACAAGGGTGGGCGGTATGAAAAGATGTACCCGCTGTACGAAGCCGTCGACACGATCTTCTATTCGCCTGGTTCCGTAACTGCAGCGAACACCCACGTTCGCGACGGCATCGACCTCAAGCGGATCATGATCACGGTCTGGGTCTGCGTCTTCCCCGCCATGTTCTTCGGTATGTGGAACATCGGTTTTCAGGCAAACACCTATCTGGCAGAAGCCGGCATCGCCATGGATCAGGGCTGGCGTTACAGCCTGATCGCTGCGCTTGCAGGCAACGATCCGTCCAGTATATGGGACAACATGATCTATGGTGCAATGCACTTCCTGCCAATCTACCTGACGGTCTTTATAGTCGGTGGTGCCTGTGAGGTCGTTTTCGCCACGATCAGGAAGCATGAGGTCAACGAAGGCTTCTTCGTCACCTCGATACTCTTCGCGTTGATCTGCCCGCCGGATCTGCCCTTGTGGCAGGCTGCACTGGGCATCATCTTCGGTGTCGTCATCGGCAAGGAAGTGTTTGGCGGTACGGGCAAGAACTTCCTCAATCCTGCGCTGGCGGGTCGAGCGTTCCTGTATTTCGCCTATCCGGCGCAGATGTCGGGTGACTCGGTCTGGACAGCAGTGGATGGTTTCAGTGGTGCGACGCCGCTTAGCGTTGCCGCTTCCGGCGGTATGGAAGCCCTGCAGGGCAGTCTGACCTGGTTCGACGCCTTCCTCGGTTTCCACCAGGGCAGTATCGGTGGCACCAGCGACCTCGCCATCATGATAGGCGGCGTGATCCTCCTCATCATGGGTATCGCCTCACTGCGTATCGTCCTCGGTGTGGTGCTCGGTGTTGTGCTGACTGCTGGCCTGCTCAACCTGGTCGGTTCGGATACGAACCCCATGTTCGCCTTGCCTCCGCACTGGCACTTCGTCATCGGCGGTCTGACCTTCGGCATGTTCTTCATGGCGACAGATCCTGTGTCTGCTTCGCATACACAAACAGGTCGCTGGATCTTCGGTATGCTTATCGGCGCCATGACCGTGCTGATCAGGGTCGTGAACCCGGCTTTCCCCGAAGGCATCATGCTCGCGATACTGTTCGCGAACCTGTTCTCGCCATTCATCGACCATCTCGTCGTGCAGGCGAATATCAAGCGGAGGCTCGCCCGTGGCTAAAGGATCATCAACTGGAAAAACCCTTACGGTCGCCTTTCTGTTGTGCATCGTGTGTTCGGTCGTGGTTTCAGCCGCTGCCGTCATGCTGCGACCGGTACAGACCGAAAATCGCGAGCTGAACGTCAAGGAGAACATCCTGCGGGCGGCTGGCATGATTGAGCCCGGGTCATCGAAGGCCGAAGTCGAAGAGCGTTTCGCGAGTATCACGCCAAAGCTGGTCGAGCTGGAAACCGGGCGCTTCATCGAGCCTTCGGAAATCGGCCTCAAGAGCATTGAAGAGTTTCAGCAGCAGAAAGTCGCCACCAGGGAAGGGACGTCCTACACCCTGAGCCAGGCTGAAGACATTGCTGGCCTGGGCCGTGTGGAGAAATACGCCAAGGTTTATCTGGCTGAAGAGAACGGTGAAATCAATCGGGTTATCGTTCCTGTTCGCGGTTACGGTCTCTGGTCGACGCTGTATGGTTTCATGGCACTGGAAAATGATGCCAATACCATTGCCGGCTTTGGCTTCTACGAGCATGGTGAAACACCTGGTCTTGGTGGCGAGGTCGATAATCCGGCCTGGAAGGCTCAGTGGAGCGGGAAGGAAGTTTACGGTGAGGATGGTGAGGTTGCGATCCGCTTGATCAAGGGCGGCGCGAATCCATCTGCACCTGGTGCTGAACATCATATCGACTCGCTCTCGGGCGCGACGCTGACCAGCCGCGGTATCGAGAACCTGATCCAGTACTGGCTCGGCGATAGCGGCCTCAAGCCCTTTCTTGAGCGCATAAAGAACGGAGAGATTCGCAATGTCTAAAAATCGTGTCGCGGAGATCGTCTTTGATCCGATCTTCAACAACAATCCGATTGCCCTGCAGATTCTGGGTATCTGTTCCGCGCTTGCGGTAACGACCAGTCTTCAGTTGTCGCTGGTCATGGGTGTGGCGGTCATGCTGGTTACCGCATGCTCCAGTGCGCTGATCTCGGTCATTCGTTCCCAGATACCCAGCAGTATCCGAATCATCGTGCAGATGACCATTATCGCTTCTCTGGTAATCGTCGTAGACCAGCTGCTCAAGGCCTATGCCTACGAAATGAGCAAGCAGCTTTCGGTCTTCGTTGGTCTCATCATCACCAACTGTATCGTCATGGGCCGTGCTGAAGCCTATGCCATGCAGAATGGGCCGGTGCTGAGTTTCCTCGATGGCATCGGAAATGGTCTCGGCTATGCCGTGCTGCTTATCTTTGTAGCTTTCTTCCGCGAGCTGCTCGGTGCGGGCAAGCTCTTTGGCGTGGAAATACTGCCCCTCCAGGCAAACGGTGGCTGGTACCTGCCTAACGGTCTTTTGCTGCTGCCGCCGAGCGCGTTCTTCATCATCGGCCTGGCTATCTGGGCCCTCAGAAGCTGGAAAGTCGAACAGGTCGAACCTAAGGACTACAAGCTTGCACCGCATCGTGTCAGGGAGGCCTTCTGATGTTTGAGCAATATCTGAGCCTGTTCATCAAGGCCGTATTCGTTGAAAACATGGCACTGGCCTTCTTCCTGGGCATGTGTACCTTCCTGGCTATTTCCAAGAAGATCGAAGCGGCTATCGGTCTGGGCATTGCTGTAACGGTAGTGCTGGCCATTACCGTTCCAGTCAACAACCTGATCTTCAACAGTCTGCTGCGTGAAGGGGCTCTGTCCTGGGCGGGCCTGCCGAACGTCGATCTGAGCTTCCTGGGCCTGCTGACCTATATCGGTGTTATCGCCGCTATTGTCCAGATCCTGGAAATGGTGCTGGATAAGTACTTTGTTGCGCTCTATGCAGCATTGGGCGTGTTCCTGCCCCTGATTACGGTTAACTGCGCAATCCTCGGTGCCTCACTGTTCATGGTCGAGCGGGACTACGAGTTTGGCGAAAGTGTGGTGTATGGACTGGGTGCAGGCGTTGGCTGGGCGCTGGCCATCATCGCGCTGGCCGGTATTCGAGAGAAGCTCAAGTATTCGGACGTGCCTGATGGCCTGAGAGGGCTGGGTATCACCTTTATCACGGTCGGTCTGATGTCGCTAGGCTTCATGTCGTTCTCTGGTATTTCGCTGTAATTCGGCCCTCACCCAGACAGAGGTAGAAACATGGATACGGAAATTATGCTCGGCGTTGGCATGTTCACTGTCATCGTTCTGAGCCTCGTGGCAGTCATTCTGATTGCGCGATCTCGCCTGGTCAGCACCGGCGACGTCAAGATCATCGTCAACGATGATCCCAAGAGCGCCATTACGACGGAAGCCGGTGGCAAATTGCTGCAGACACTGGCGAACGAGGGCATGTTCCTGTCGTCAGCCTGTGGCGGCGGCGGAACCTGCGCGCAATGCAAGTGCAAGGTGCTGGACGGTGGCGGCGGCATGCTGCCAACGGAAAAGACTCACTTCACCAACCGTGAGGAACGTGAAGGCTGGCGGCTGGCCTGTCAGGTCAGCGTCAAGCAGGACATGAAAATTGAAGTGCCTGAAGAGGTGTTCGGCGTCAAGAAGTGGGAATGCGAAGTCGTTTCCAACCATAACGTCGCCACCTTTATCAAGGAGCTCGTGTTGCAGTTGCCTGAAGGCGAGAATGTCGACTTCCGCGCTGGTGGTTACGTTCAGCTCGAGGCACCCCCGTACGAAGTGCACTTCAAGGACTTTGAGATCGAAGAGCGCTTCCGGGAAGACTGGGACAAGCACAATATCTGGCAGTACAAGGCCGTCAACAAGGAGCCTGTCATTCGGGCCTACTCGATGGCGAACTATCCGGATGAAAAAGGTGTGTTGAAGTTCAACATCCGAATCGCGACGCCACCTCCTGGTTCGGATCACCCGCCAGGCCTGATGTCTTCATGGGTGTTCTCATTGAAGCCGGGCGACAAGGTAACGGTGTTCGGTCCTTTCGGTGAGTTCTTCGCCAAGGAGACCGGCGCGGAGATGATATTCGTTGGCGGTGGTGCGGGCATGGCACCGATGCGTGCGCACCTGTTCGATCAGCTGCGTCGCATTCATTCAAAGCGGAAGATCTCCTTCTGGTACGGTGCGCGAAGCAAGCGCGAAATGTTCTACGTAAAGGATTTCGACGATCTTGCGGCCGAAAACGAGAACTTCGAGTGGCACGTTGCGCTCTCCGATCCGCTGCCCGAAGACAACTGGGAAGGCCCAACTGGCTTCATTCACAACGTCCTGCTGGAAAACTATCTGAAGAACCACCCGGCACCGGAAGATTGTGAGTTCTATATGTGCGGGCCGCCGATGATGAACGCTGCCGTAATCAAGATGCTCAAGGATCTCGGTGTCGAAGAAGAGAACATCATGCTCGACGACTTCGGAGGCTGATTGACAGTTACGACTTTGAAGCAGGCGCAAGCCTGCTTTTTTTATTGTTCGTTTCTCATTCGTGGCGCTGCCAGGCTGCCTCGGTATCTCGGACTGATCACTGTGCTCGTGCTGACGGCAGCCTGCGACGGCGCAGCGCCAGATAAGGTAGGTGCCTCCGCAGCTACTGCGCAGGAGGCCCTGCGAGAGGTGTCCGGTCCCATCATGGGCACACAGTACTCGGTAAAGTGGACGGGCGAGTTCTTTACTGACGCCAAGCGCGTCATCCACACAGAACTGGAGCGAATCAATTCGCTCATGTCCACCTACGACCCGTCTTCGGAACTGTCGCGTTTCAACCAGAGCCCGGTCGGTGAATGGTTCGAAATTTCACCGGAAACGCTTGCGACCATGAAGGTTGCCAGGGAGGTAAATCAGGCCTCAGGTGGTGCTCTCGATGTCACAGTCGGCGCTCTGGTCAATCTTTGGGGCTTCGGCCCGGAAGGACGGGTCACCCATGAGCCCTCGCAGGCAGATATCGACAAGGCGCGAGAGCGCTCGGGCTTTGATAAACTTGAGCTGGATTTAGAGCGTTCACGCATCCGCAAGACTTCAGACATCTATGTCGATCTTTCAGCGGTCGCCAAGGGCTACGCAGTCGACAAGGTCGCTGAACTGCTCGAAAGCAAAGGCATCAGCGACTATCTCGTAGATATCGGCGGCGAACTGCGAATGTCTGGCCACAAGCCGGATGGCTCGCAATGGCGAATTGCCATCGAAGCACCGAAAATCGAAATCAGGGAGATCTTCAAGATTTTCTCCTTCGATAAAGCTGCCATCGCAACTTCTGGCGACTACCGTAACTATTTCGAGCAAGACGGTGTTCGCTATTCGCACACCATAGACCCACGTAGCGGCCGCCCGATACAGCACGCGCTCGTTTCCGTCAGCATCGTCTCGGATCAATCTGCAGTTGCGGACGCCTGGGCCACGGCATTGATGGCGGTAGGCCCTGAAACTGCGAAAACGCTTTCACAGTCACATAATCTTGCTGTATTGCTTATAATGATGGGGAGTAAAGGCTTCGAAACCTGGACTTCACCGCGGCTCGAGGCCCTGCAGAGCGAGCAGCCTGTCGAGCCAGCGGCAGATCAGCGCTAGTAGGCAGATTAACCAGACAGGTCGCTAGGCACTCAGTCTTAGGAGGAACACATGCAAACTTTTCTGATCGTTCTCGGCGCTATGCTTGTACTGATGGCATTGATGTCGGTAGGTGTATTGCTCGGCCGCAAGCCCATTACCGGTAGCTGCGGCGGCATGAGCGCCCTGGGTATGGAAACAGAATGCGATGTCTGCGGTGGCAACAAGAACCGCTGCGAGAAGGAAAACGCCTGAGATGGCAGAGCATACTTATGACGTAGTCGTCATAGGCGCCGGGCCTGCGGGCGAGGGCGCTGCCATGAGCGCGGCAAAGCACGGTCGTCGTGTCGCCGTCATCGAAGACAAGAAGCAGGTCGGCGGTAACTGTGCCCATCGCGGCACCATTCCGTCGAAGGCTCTACGTCATAATGTCAGACAGATTATTCAGTTCAATACCAATCCCATGTTCAGGGATATTGGTGAGCCGCGGTGGTTCTCTTTTCCACGCGTGCTCAAGGACGCTGAACGCGTCATTGCCAAACAGGTCAAGCTCAGAACCGGTTTCTACGCCCGTAACCGGGTAGATCTGTATCATGGCAAAGCCTTCCTGTTGGACGAGCATCGCATCGAGGTGCGTGGTGCCGGCACGGCCAATGATGTGCTTGTCGCCAAGGAAATCGTCATTGCGACGGGCTCTCGCCCTTATCAGCCGCCGGATATCGATTTCAATCATCGCCGCATCTACTGCAGCGACAGCATTCTCAAGCTTGGCCATACGCCACGTACGCTCATCATCTATGGTGCTGGCGTCATCGGGTCGGAATATGCGTCGATTTTCGTGGGGCTCGGCGTCAAGGTCGACCTGATCAATCCCGGCTCAAAGCTGCTGAGTTTTCTCGACGATGAAATCTCCGACGCGCTGAGTTACCACCTGCGCGATAACGGCGTGCTGATGCGCCACAATGAGGAGTACGAGTCAGTCGAAGGTAACGAAACCGGCGTCATTCTCACCATGAAATCCGGCAAGAAGATTCGTGCCGATGCGTTTCTCTGGTGCAACGGCCGCTCGGGCAACACGGAGAAGCTTGGGCTGGAAAACGTTGGTCTCGAGTGTAACTCCAGAGGTCAGCTCAAGGTGGATGACCATTACCGAACGGAAGTCCCTCACATTTACGCCGTAGGTGATGTCATCGGATATCCCTCCCTGGCCAGTGCCGCTTATGATCAGGGTCGGTCGGCAGCCTCGGATCTGGTTTCGGATGCCTATTTCCGCTTTGTCGACGACGTCCCGACTGGTATCTATACAATCCCCGAAATCAGTTCAGTCGGTAAGACAGAAGCCGAGCTGACCGCCCAACGTGTCCCTTATGAAGTCGGGCAAGCCTTCTTCAAGCACCTGGCACGGGCGCAGATCACCGGGGATACGGTTGGTATGCTGAAAATTTTGTTCCATCGCGAAACGAAGCAGTTGCTGGGTATTCACTGCTTCGGCGACCAGGCCTCGGAGATCGTCCACATCGGTCAGGCCATCATGAGTCAGCCGGGAGAGCTGAACACCCTCGACTACTTCATCAACACGACCTTCAATTATCCCACCATGGCTGAAGCGTATCGCGTGGCGGCGCTCAATGGCCTGAACCGGATTTTCTAGAAGCGATCCTGCAGAATCTGCTGCATTCGCAGCGGATAGTCTGTGATGACGGAGTCTACGCCGGCGTCACAGACGCGTTGCCAGTCCTGACTGGCGTTTACCGTCCAGGTGGAAACTGCCAGGCCTTTCGCCCGTAGCTGATCCACCACTTCGCGACTGACCATCTGATGATTCAGGGCAACAATATCGTATGGGGGCGATGGCGTCTTCAGGAGGGCTTGCAGGACTTTCTCGACTTCGACCGCCAGTCCCTGCCGTAACCCCTTCACGCCTGCCTTCTGCACTAATTGCGGTACCAGTGGATGAAAGCTGGTGACCACACACTTTTCGAGCAGGTTCGGCGGGAGTTCACCGAGCATGGTGGTCAGCTGATCACACAGCCGCATCAAGGTATTTGTGTCGGTCGATTTAACCTCCAACTGCACCTGCTCGACAGAGTCAGGCGCTTGTAAGAGTAGGTCGAGCACATCCTTCAGGGCAGGAATATGGCACTCCACCGGCCATGGCGGCCCCACCTTTCGGGCATCCAGCGTCACCAGTTCAGCCAGGGTTCTGTCAGCAGCTCGCCCGCTGACGCCGCAGGTTCTGGCAAGGTCCTCGTCATGAAGAATATAGATTTCATTATCGGAAGAGAGCTGCAGGTCGAACTCGAAGCTGTGGATGCCGTTTCGCCAGGCCCATTCGAAACCCTGCAAGGTATTTTCCGGCGCTTCGCCTCTCGCTCCGCGATGGCCAATCAGTATCGGTGTGCTCTGTGTCATGGGCGCTCCGTTTCGTCCTGGGGTTCAGCCTTGCGTCGCTGTCGTCTCGCTTTCCAGCTTTGGGCGATGGCCCGGCGCCACAGCAGGTCAATAGCAAAGTACCCGCCTACACTGGCCACGACGGCAACAACGAAAGATCCTAGATAGAGCGGCGCGCCGATATCACCGAGCTTGTTGAGAAACCAGTCCATGGTTGGCTCGAAAGCGAAGGGTTGCGGCTCCATGCCCAACAGCCAGGCGCCAATGACATAGTTGGCATAGAACAGCGGCGGCATGGTCAGTGGATTGCTGATCCAGACGAGGGCGCACGACAGGGGCAAATTGCTGCGCAGCCAGATGGACACGAAGCCTGCAAACGCCATCTGGGCTGGCATGGGAATGAAGGCCCAGAACAGCCCATTGAGAAACGCGCGGGATACTGAGCGGCGGTTGATATGCCAGAGGTTCGGATCATGCAGCACATCGCCCAGAAAATGGAGCGACTTGTTCGACTGGATCTTCTCCGGACTCGGCATCCATTTCTTGATGAGCTTCTTGGGCATGGTCTGCGATGATTTCGAATGACAGTGATTTTGAGAGCCGGTGTTGCTGGCCGATACCATAGCAGCGACTTTCAATTTAGAATAGCAGCGAATGCACAAGTTTTACGAACAGGATGTTCGATATGCGCACATGGATAGTGCTGCATCTGGCTGCCTTCGTTCTGGTGTTTGTATGCGCACCAGAGCTGGTCGGTCAGGCGCCGCAGTGGGCGATGCTGCCCGCGTTTCTCAGTTTACTTGCCCTCCTGGGGTATCGCCTGCTGGCCAGGCGCTGCCGATCTACCGCTCACAGGCGTCTGCCGGGTGCTCTCAAGCTATCGCGGCTGGTGTTTCTGCTCCTGATTGCGCTCGGTACCGGTGCCTTGCATGGCGGCCTTCGCCTACAGCCTTATAGCGCTATGGCCATGACCGACGGCGCGGTGGAGCAATTGGCTGCCGGAGGTCGTCTTGCTGTTGCAGGGTACTTCTGCGCGCTGGATTTGGACAGCGAACGTAAGCTCATTGCCGGAGCATTCATGAAACGCCCGCGAGTAGTGCGGATTTGTTTCGACGTCGAGCGCAGCCCTTCCGTCAGCTTACTTGAGGGCCGTCGTATCCTGCTCGAATGCAGCGGCTGCGCCAGACCGCAGCCCGGCCAGCCTTATCAGCTGCAGATCGATCTGCTAACAGACAAACGAGCGCTGCCGGTTAAAAGTGCGCTGGAGCTGCGAGTCGAGCGCTACAGGGCGCTGAGCCAGGGCGGACCTGTGCGAGCGAAGCTATTGACTGCGCAGCCAGATTCGTCGCTGCCGGCGAGGGTATCGCAGCGCCTACGGGCCGAAGCTCGGCAGGCGCTCATGGCCACGGTGGCGGATTCGCGCCATCTCGAAAGCTATCACGCCCTGTTCCTGGGCGATCGAACTGGCTTCAGCTATCAGCAGCGTGACGCCCTGTCGGTATCAGGTCTGTCTCATCTCATGGTGATTTCCGGGCTGCACGTCGGGCTGATGGCAGGCTTCGTTACACTCACGCTAAGGCTGGCAGCCAGGCTCTTCAAGCTTCCAGCCTGGCGTGTGCCGGTCTATCTGGGCACGGTGCTCAGTCTTCTCGGCTACCTCTGGCTGGTAGACTACGCAGTGCCAGTGCTGCGCGCGACGATCATGGCGCTGCTCTTCATCGCGTTGACACTGCAGCGGCGGCGAATTCCGGTGACCGATTACTGGCTGATCACGCTCACCGCCTGCCTGTTTTTTGACCCCTTCGCCTTTATCAGCGCCGGCTTCTGGCTGTCGTTCGGGGCGGTGGCTGTCATCGCACTTGTGATGTCTGGACGTCTCCGGCTGGGGCCAGCACCGGCTGAGGTGTCGTTGCCGACGAAACGCCGTCAGCGGCTACAGCAGCAATGGCAAGCGCTCAAGGCCTGGCTGGGCGCATTCTGGCGGGTGCAATGGCAGCTCTTTGCGACACTGAGTGTGTTGTTGGCCGTGTTCTTTCAGCAGGTCAGTCTGGCCGGCCTGATAACAAACCTGGTTGCCATACCACTGGTCACACTACTACTAGTGCCTGTTGGTTTCCTGGCCCTGCTCACCAAGGTCTGGGCTGGAAGCTGGCCCCTGGTGCCGCTGCTTATCGATCTCACTGACACGCTGTTCGATGCATTCTGGGTCATCGTCAATAGCGGTGAGCACTTTCCCGTGGTTACGACGGAGCCGCTATCGCCTGGCGCACTTGGGCTCTTGCTGCTGCTGTCGGTGCCGACGCTCTGGTGCTGGCATATGCCATTCTCGCCATGGCTGCATGCGAGCAAGCTTCTACTCCTGACTGGCATGGTCACCACCGCCACCCGCAGCCCGGTGCCTGCAGAGGCAGAAGTATTCCGCTTTATCGTCTTTGATGTAGGGCAGGGGCATGCGGCCTTGTTGGACGATGGTGAGACGACGCTTCTGTTTGATACCGGGCCAGTTTTTCCCATCAGTAGCGGCTTCAGTGGCGGTCGATTAATTCCTGGCGGTGGTGGACGGCCCTTCAATCCGGCTGCCGATCAGATCCTGCCTTACCTGACGCAGCGGACGCGTGGAACTGAAGATGAAGCCCCTTTGAACGCGCGCCCGACTCTGGACTACCTCGTCGTGAGTCATGCAGATCACGACCATGCAGGTGGCACGGATGTCTTGTTGCAGCATCTGGATGTGTCGAGACTGGTCAGCGGTGAACCGGACAAGCTCAACCGCATCCTGGCGGTCGATCACGCAGAGCGGCCAAACCCTGCCAACCCACAAGCCGGGCCGGTGCACTTCGCTCAGTGTCTGGCGGGTCGGGGCTTCAGCTCCAGAGGATATCGTGTCGAGACGCTGTGGCCACTCAGCCCGGCGGAGGGGGCGAGGTTCGCAGGCAACGATCTGTCCTGTGTGCTCCGGGTAACCACGCCCTCCGGGAAAACCATCATGCTCACAGGCGATATCGAGAAGCCAGCGCTGCAGGCGATGGTCCGGCACTATAACGCAGCGCAGCGTCCGGGCAGCCTGCTGGATGTCGATATACTGGTGCTGCCCCACCACGGCAGCCGTTCGAGCTTTCTGCCCGCTTTCATAAGCGCAGTGACGCCTGAGCAGGCGATCGTGCCAGCAGGGGCCAATAACCGCTTTGGCCATCCGCATTCACAGCCTATAGATTGGCTTACCCGCCGCGGTGTGGAGATCTGGAATACCGGGACGCAGGGTTACTATGAGTTCACCGATCCCCTGTAAGGAGGCTTACCAGGCCTGTGCGCAGAGATTAGTCTATGCTTCCAAAGCCTTACTTATGCTAGAGTGACCGCCGAATAATCGGCAGCTGAATTACGAACGGGAGAAAACAGTGCTGGAAATGCTCATGGCTGGCGGGTTCATCATGATACCCATCCTGCTCTGCTCAATAATTGCCTTCGCGATCATCCTCGAGCGCTTCTGGACGCTTCGCCACAGCAAGATCGTGCCTCAGGAAGTGATTAACGATGTGCTGGGCAAGCTCAAGAACAAGCAGCTCACTACACGCTACCTCAAGGACCTCAGAGACAAGGCGCCAATCGGCCGTCTGCTCTCAACCGGTCTGCTCAACGCCAAACATGGCCGCGAGATCATGAAAGAAAGCATCGAGGAAGAAGCGAGCCATGTCGTTCACGACCTCGAGCAGTTTCTCACGGCGCTGGGTACGGTAGCTGCTGTAGCGCCATTGCTGGGTTTGCTCGGTACGGTCATCGGCATGATCGAAGTATTCGCCGAGATCCAGATTGCCGGAGCCGGTAATACTCAGGCACTTGCCGGCGGTATATCTAAAGCACTGATCACTACAGCGGTTGGCCTGACTGTTGCCATTCCGGCGCTTGTTGCGCATCGCTACTTTCAGCGTCGGGTCGATGAAATCGTCGTCGAGCTCGAGCAGCGTTCGCTGAAGCTGGTCGAAGTCGTCCACGGTGAGCGTGAGGTGAACGAAGAGGGGACCGGCCCGCTGTGAAGTTCAAGCGTCAACACAAGGAAGAGCTGTCGGTCAACCTGACTCCGCTAATCGACATTGTCTTTCTGCTGCTGATCTTTTTCATGGTATCGACGACCTTCACCAAGGAGTCGAGGCTTCAGATCGATCTGCCGAAGGCGTCCAGCGATCCGGTTGCTGCCGAAACCACACAGCTCGAAGTGGTTATCGATCCCCAGGGCAAGTACCGGGTCAATGACCGGCTTCTGGTCAACAGTCAGCTCAACACGCTGAAGCGGGCGGTCGAGCAGCTCTCGGAAGGTAATTCGTCCCTGCCATTCATCATCACGGCAGATGCCCAGACGCCGCACGAGTTCGTGGTAAGGGCAATGGACGCTGCCGGTCAGCTCGGCTTCTCAAAGCTGAGTATCACCACTGCAGCGCAGGCGCCAGAAGATGACGCAGCTGGGGTCGATGGCGGTGCTGATGCTCAGTAAGGTCATCAGCATTTTCGTAATCCGTAGTGTTGCCAGGTGGACCCGTAGTGGCCGATAGACAAAGTAACCTGGAAGGCCTGTCGTCCGATGCCGATGAATACCCGAGCTGGCAGGTGTACCGACGAATTCTCGGGTATGTCAAAACGCTCAAGAAGTGGTTCATTCTCGCCATTATCGGCAACGTCATTTATGCCACGGCCAGCGCGCTCATGGCGCCCGGCCTGAAGTACATCATCAACAGCATCGAGAACCCGACCGAGACCAACCGCCTGTTGGTGTCTGGTCTTATCGTAGCCCTGTTCATGCTGCGCGGCCTAGGCGCATTCATGGGCCAGTACTTCATGGCCAATGTGTCGCGGGGCATCGTTCACGACATGCGGCAGAAGCTCTTCCAGAATCTGATCAGGCTGCCCGCAACGTTCTTTGACCGAAATAGTGCAGGCCATCTGCTGGCAAAATTCACCTACAACATCGAGCAGGTGACGTTCGCCGCCACCAATGCGGTGACGCTCATCCTGCGCGAAGGGCTGACTGTGGTGGGTTTGCTCATCTACATGCTGTACGAGAACTGGCGCCTGACGCTTATCTTTCTCATAGCCGGACCGATCATCGCGCTGGTTATCCGCGTCGTCACGCGACGCTTTCATCGGTTGAGCAAACAGATCCAGCTATCGATGGGCGATGTCAATCACGTGACCGGTGAGCTGATAGGCGGCTATCAGGTGGTACGGACCTTCGGTGGCGAAGATCGCGAGGTTGCCAGGTTTACCAAGGTCAGCAAGAACAATGTTCGTCAGTCGCTGAAAATGGCGCTGACGCAGGCGGTGTCTACACCCATCATTCAGATCATTATCTCCTTGTGTATCGCGGTCCTGGTCTGGGTCGTGCTGGATCCGGCGATTCTTCAGGATATGTCTACGGGTGCAATCGTTGCGTTCCTCACTGCTGCGGTCACCTGTGCAAAGCCGGTGAGGCAACTGACCAGTGTGAATGCTGTGATACAGCGGGGTATTTCTGCGGCCCAGGATGTATTCATGCTGATCGACGAGCCGCGTGAAGCCGATACCGGCACCCATGTGGCGGAACGGGTTCGGGGTGACATCGAGATCAGTCATCTGACCTTCACGTATCCTGGTCAGGACGAGCCCGTGTTGAGGGACGTCTCACTCTCGATCAAGGCCGGGCAGACCATCGCGCTCGTTGGTGCATCAGGTAGTGGCAAGTCAACGCTCAGTAGCTTGCTGCCGCGCTTCTACGACTGTGAGCCTGGGCAGATTCTGCTCGACGGCCTCCCACTGCAGAATTACACGCTCCGCAGCCTTCGTCAGCAGATCGCTCTGGTAACACAGCAGACCATTCTGTTTAACGACACTGTGCACAACAACATTGCCTACGGTGATCTGGGCGATGTGTCCAGAGAAGCGGTGCGGCAGGCAGCCAGGGACGCCAACGCACTGGAGTTCATAGAAGCCTTGCCTGAAGGCTTCGATACCAACCTCGGTGATGATGGCAAGCGTCTGTCCGGCGGACAGCGTCAACGAATCGCAATCGCCCGTGCACTGCTGAAAAATGCACCGGTGCTCGTACTCGACGAGGCGACCTCGGCGCTGGACACCGTCTCTGAGCGAGCCATTCAGGATGCACTCGAACGCCTGATGAAAGGCAGGACAGTCATCCTGGTCGCCCATAGGCTCTCCACCATCGAACAGGCAGACCTGATTGTGGTCATGAATGATGGTCGGATCGTCGAGCAAGGGACGCACGAGGAGCTGTTGGCGAAGCAGGGCGCCTACGCCATGTTGCACAGTCAGCAGGTCAACGATCGTTCGAGTGAGACAGTAGAGCAAGCGGAAGAGCCGGCAAGTCCTTCGTCCGCGCAGAGTCCGGACAGCAACGATTGAGTGCCCCATGACCAGCTGGCTGGAGCAAATCTGGTATCCTGCAGCAAATGAGCATCTCTCCCCGCTGCAGCGACTGGTTCTCCTGCTGCTTGTACCACTCTCCTGGTTGTTTACCAGCATTGCCAGCCGCCGTCGACGGCGACTGACGGCGTCCGCTGAGGCGTCGCAGGTGCCTACGCTCATCGTCGGTAACCTCAGCGTGGGCGGTACTGGTAAGACGCCGCTCGTTATTGCGCTCATCCAGCGCCTCAAGGCTGACGGATACCGAGTCGGCGTCATTAGTCGTGGCTATGGCGGCAAACCGACTACTGGCGAATACCCGCTCGATGTGGCCTCGCATCCGTTGGCTGCTGAGGTTGGTGACGAGCCTCTGCTGATTCATTGCGCTACAGGCATTCCCGTCTTCGTGGATCCGGACCGGCCGCGCGCGCGCCGCGAATTGCTGAAAAACCATCCCTGTGATCTTGTGATCAGCGACGACGGATTACAGCATTACGCGCTTTCACGCGACTTCGAGCTCGTTGTCATCGATGCAAAACGCGGCCTTGGCAATGGATATTGTCTGCCCGCCGGCCCCTTACGGGAACCGCCTTCAAGACTTACAGAGATTGATGCCGTAGTGATCAACCACGGTGCTGTCGTCGGAGGGGCCGAGCCTGAATCCGCTGTCGCCCTACGCGGTAGTGCAGGGTTTGACGGGAAGCACAGCTGGGCCATGACCCTGGTTCCACAGCCCCTCAGGCCGCTACAAGTCTCTGCACCCGGGCAGCCTGCCGGCGCTGTGCAATCGCAGCCGCTGCCGCAGCCGGGCAAAACGCTTACCGCTGTAGCCGGGATTGGCAATCCGAAGCGATTCTTCGATACCCTCCGCGCTCTCGGATATAAGGTGATAGAGAAGCCGTTTCCTGACCACCACGACTTTACGGTGGACGATTTCAGTGGCCTGCAAGGTCCTCTGGTCATGACCGAGAAGGACGCCGTGAAATGCCGAAAGCTCCTGTCGACATTTGACGAAACGTGCTGGGTGCTTGGCGTCACGGCCACACTTCCGGACCAATTCTACCAGCACGTCGTAAGACATCTACTCGGTGTCGAAGCGCCAGGAATACGGTAAAGTAGAGCCAGCAGAAGCAGCGCATTGACGCGCTGTCCTCGTTTTCGATAAACGGAGTTCAGTCATCGTGGATAAAAAATTACTCAGTATTCTCGCCTGCCCACTGTGCAAGGGTGATCTCAAGTTCGATCGTGAGAAGCAGGAGCTCATCTGTCGGCCCGACGGCCTTGCCTTTCCGATTCGGGATGGCGTACCGGTGATGCTCGAAAGCGAAGCCCGAACCCTGACGACCGACGAGAGACTGAGCTGATGCCGGGCTTCATCGTCATCATTCCGGCACGTTTCGCCAGCACACGTCTGCCGGGTAAACCGCTGATCGATCTCGCCGGCAAGACCATGATACAGCGCGTCTATGAACAGGCCAGCGCAAGCGGTGCAACGGCTGTGTACGTGGCAACTGACAGCGTGCAGGTCGCGGAAGCCGTGTCTGCCTTCGGCGGCAAAGTGCTGATGACCAGTGCCGAGCACAGCTCGGGCTCTGAGCGTCTGGCTGAGTGCGTGGACCTGCTGGAGCTGGCGCCGGACGATTGTGTGGTCAACGTTCAGGGCGATGAACCGCTATTGCCATCCGATCTTATCGATGAGGTGGCCGCCGTACTGCTGCATGATGATCTGACCCAGATGTCGACACTGGCTACGCCAATTACCACCCAGGCAGAATTCGAAAACCCGAATGCCGTCAAAGTTGTACTGGATGGCGATAGCCGCGCACTCTACTTTTCGCGTGCACCGATTCCATTTCGAAGGGACGGCGCCACGCCTGAAACGGGTGCCTATTATGGGCTGCGTCATCTCGGCATTTATGCCTATCGTGCACGTTTCCTGCGGGAGTACGTGGGGTGGGTGCGCACCGACCTCGAGGATATCGAAGCGTTAGAACAGCTGCGTGCGCTGTGGCACGGCGTGCGTATACGCGTCGATGTCACCCATCAGACATTAGGCCCTGGAATCGATACGCAGGCGGATGTCGAACATGTACTGAAATTGCTGAAGCAGGCCGCCGGAGCGACCGAAGCATGATGAACATACTGTTTGTTTGCCTGGGCAATATATGCAGATCGCCCTCTGCTGAAGCGGTATTCCGCGGGCTTGTCCAGAAGCAGGGCCTGCAGCAGCACTACCGGCTGGATTCGGCAGGTACGGGTGACTGGCATGTGGGCAAGGCGCCCGACCCTCGGGCTATCGAAGCTGCTGGTAAACGTGAACTCGACCTTTCGGAACTGCGCGCCAGACAACTTTCGGCCGAGGATTTCCAGGCCTTTGATGCCATCGTCGTCATGGACGATCAAAACTTCGAAGACGTCATGAATATCTGTCCGAGCCAGAGCCTCGGCAAGATATCCAAACTCTCGGATTACGCCAGAAATCCCGACGTGCGCGCAATCGACGATCCCTACTACGGTGATAATCAGGGCTTCGATCGCATGCTCGATAATCTCGAGGATGCCTGCGCGGGCCTGCTGGAGCGACTCGAAGTCAGACGCCAGGCTCTTGAAGACAGAGGCTGACACGGCCCCCGGGGTCGCTGGGTTCAATCTTGCAGGCTTCAATACGCTGTCGATTCCAGCAATTGCGGAACGCTTCATCGAGGTCACTACGCCCGAGCAGCTGCGTGAGGAGCTCGCCAGCCTTCAGGCCTCTGGCTTGCAGCCGGCGCTGATACTGGGTGGCGGGAGCAATGTGGTGCTGACACAGCCGCGCTACCCGGTTGTATTGCACCTGCAGATGAAGGGCATCCGCTTTCGGGGTGATGGCCACGTCACCGTCGCCGCCGGGGAGAACTGGCATGGCTTCGTTGAGCGAACGCTCGAGCACAAGTGTTATGGCCTTGAGAATCTTGCACTGATCCCCGGCAGTTGCGGTGCAGCGCCGATACAGAACATCGGCGCCTATGGCGTCGAAATTGGCGAGTTCGTCACCGCCGTGCGGGCGATGCACAGGCAGAGTGGTGAGATCAGATCTTTCTCAGCAGATGAATGCCGATTCGCTTACCGCGACAGCTATTTCAAGGGGCCGGAGGGCAGGCAATGGATCATCCTGTCGCTGGATCTGCAGCTTCGAACACAGGCGCGCCTGAATCTCGCTTACCCTGAACTGGCCGCGGCCTGGGCAGCGCAGTCAGAGTGGCTAAATGAAAGTGAACTACAGATTGCTGACGAGGCGCAGCGGCTCGCCCGGGTGGTTGCAGCCTTGAGGCGCTACAAGCTGCCGGATCCTGCGGTCACGCCTAACTCGGGGAGCTTCTTCAAGAATCCAATCGTCGACGCACAACGTTTCGAAGATTTGCAGATGCGCTGGCCGGGTATCGTCGGTTATCCGCTCGCAGGCGGGCAGGTGAAGCTCGCAGCAGGTTGGCTGATAGACCGGGCAGGCCATAAGGGCAGTGTCTCGGGCGGCGTGGGTCTGCACCACCGGCAGGCGCTCGTGCTGGTGAATCCTGGCCGTTGCAGTGGTGCAGCGGTACTCGACTTCGCCAGCCGTATTCAGCAGGATATCGCCAGACATTTCGCCGTCAATCTTGAGATCGAGCCTGATCAGTACTGATTGGCGCAATGCCATGTTCGTCCATGAGCTCTACTCGATTTCGTCCATTCAGTTTGGCCCGATACAGGGCTCGGTCCGCGGCATCAACTAGCAGGTCCGGTGTGCTGTAGCCGGTGCCGGTGTTGCCCGGAATCGTGGCGGCAACGCCAATGCTCACGCTTATGTTGATAGTGATCGCCTCATGCCGCACCACAGTCCTTGCGATAAGTTGACGGATTCGTTCGGCAATGGTCACAGCTGCAGGGCCGGTGGCATCCGCCAGCAGAATCATGAATTCTTCACCGCCCCAGCGCCCGACCAGATCGGACGGTCGCTGCACTACACTGGTCAGAAGTTTCGCCACCTCGCGCAGGGCCTGATCGCCGAAGGGATGGCCATACTCATCGTTGACGGCCTTGAAGTGATCCAGGTCCAGCAATAATACTGACAATGCGGTGCCCTGACGTTCGCCGCGACTCCATTCCCGCTGCAGCGTCGCATTGATCGACCGCCGATTGCTCAGCCCGGTTAGCTCATCGGTGGTACTCAACAGTTTCAGCTCCCGATTGGCGTCGGCCAGTTCAGCCATCGTCTGCTCAAGGGCCTGTGTCCGCTCGCGAACGTGAAGTTCGAGCTCCACCCGCGTCTGTTTCTGCGCCTCGATGGTTTGAAGTTGCGACTGGTTCAGTCTTGCGAGTGCTTCGCGTTCAGCTGCAGCTCGCCTCTGCCACTGCATCTGCAGCCGGAACGCCAGAGCTATCGACAGGATAAGTGCCTCAAAAGCAATGCCTACCTGGAACGCATGCAGGGTCATCGCGTTCGCAGGAATCAGGCCCATCTCAAGCAACATGAACACGACGGCACCGGAAATCAGGGCCGACCAACCGGCAACATAGAACATCGCTTCGAAATAACCCTTGCGTACCTGTATGAGGCCGGCAATGAAGAGCAGTGTTCCACCCGGCGGCAGAATGATGCTCGTCAGCAGCAGCGCAGTGCTGTAGTCACCAAACAGGCAGTAGATGCCAAGCAGCACCCAGAGCCAGGCCAGTATCCGCAAAACCACGTCGAAACGCGGCAAGTGTTCAGGCAGCCGGAGGAACGCTCGGGTGAACATGACGCTGATACCCGCGCCGAGTATCAGGTCGAGCACAAAGGCGCGCTGGTTCCAGTCGGCACTGTCTGGCCAGAGAAACTGGTAGGCGTAGCCTTTACTGATGAAAATGAACATTACGGTGGAGAGAACGAAGATGCTGTAATAGATGTACGCCCGATCCTTGATGGCAACGAAGACCGCAATACTGGTCAGGATCATGATGGCCATCAGGCCAAAGAAGCTGCCCTGGATGAGATTGGTACTGGCGACGTCGGCCACGTACAGATTTTCCGAGGTCAGGCGCATGGGCACCCGCATGCTCTGCCGGCTCTGGACCCGCATGATCACCCAGTCGGTGGCACCTTCATCGGGCAGGAGCAGGAAACTGAAATTGTTGTCCCGAATCAGGCGAAGGTCGAAGGGGAGGCTGGCACCGACTGTGTAATGCCTTAGCTGTAAGGTTTCCGCCTGCTCAAGCAATGCACTCACCTGGCTCAGATTCCAGCGTAGCTGTGGCGGCGGCTCCGTTTCTATATTGGAGAACGCAAAGCTTGTGGCTGTGTTCGGTGCCTCGGCAAGAATGACATCGACCTGGCGCTCGGGGCCACCGCGTCCACGCGCACTGTCGATCACTGAAGGGCTGGCCCGCGAGGCACCCAATTCGGCCGGCTCATGGATACGATAGACATCGATGCGATCGAGCAGGGGGGCCTGAATCTGTAGGATCCATCGCCTGACCGCTACCCCTGCAGACCATTCGAGGCCAAAGGCCAGCCAGACATGATCTGTGGTCAGGCCGAGATTGGGAATCTCGTCCATCCGTTCCCACTGTGACAGACGCTCGGGCGCCAGAACGTCTTCCAGGCGCAGCTCGGCGCTGGCATCACGAAACATCATCAGTCCTGGTATCAGCGGCAGCTGGTTGATCGCTTCTGGCTGCCCGTGCCTGCGGTCGTTTGCCTCCGCCTGCCCACTCAGCACCCACAGCCAAATCAGCAGAACCCAGACGATCTGCAAACTCGTCAGCGGCCGAAATGTGCAAGCACCATGGTTGGCTCGGGCAGCAGAGCTTAGTTGATGCAAGCGATGGTCGCCGATTGAGGTAGGTTCATACCATCAAGTCTAGACGACGCCTGGAATTTAGCCCTGGCGGCCGAGCTGAATTGCCGCCGCTGGAATCATACGCATTCCGCTATCATCCGCACGCTGAATTGTATACAATTCACCTCCGATTACGCGTAAACAAGCCGGAAAACCCCATCTTTTCGTGTTTATGGAGGAATCTTGTATTCAATAGAGCCTACAGAGCCCACGCCACAAGCCGGCCAGGCAACCTTGGGCGAGCAAGCATTCGATCTGTTGCAGACGGCAATCATTCGTGGGGATATCGAGACCGGCACGCGGGTCAGTGAGGCAGACCTCATGACGCGCTTTGCATTAGGCCGGGCGCCCGTTCGTGAAGCCATGCAACGTCTCCAGGCGCGTGGGCTGATCGTGCGCCGCCCACATGCCGGTGCAAAAATCATTTCACTGTCCGCGCAGCAGCTCGACGAGCTCTATCTCGTCCGTGAAGCGCTCGAAGGCATGGCCTGCCGGCTTGCGGCCACGGCCATGACTGATGAAGAGTTACGCAGTCTTCGCGAACTGCTTGAACAACATGCTGACGAGATTCGGCGCGAAGGCGGTCTGGAATATTATCAGCGCGAAGGTGATTTCGACTTTCACTACCGAATAATTGCTGGCTGCAAGAATGAACAGCTCGCGCGGCAGCTGACGGGTGACCTCTACCATCTGCTGCGGCTGTACCGCTATCGTCTCAGTACGCTGCGGGGCCGTCCGGAACGGGCGCTCAAGGAACATATGCGGGTGCTCGATGCGCTTGATGAGCGCGACCCGGATCTGGCCGAGCTGCTGATGCGTCGGCACATTTCAGCAGCCAGAAACAATCTGCTTACCAGGCTCAGCGCTACTACGCTGCTACAGAACAGGAGCTCACAACCATGAACGATACCTCGCATACCATCAGCCCAGGCCAGCGTTTCCGGCAGGCCATCGCTTCCGAGTCACCGCTGCAGGTGGTCGGCACTGTGAATGCCTACTGCGCCATGCTCGCCGAGCGGGTAGGCCACAAGGCCATCTACCTCTCCGGCGCCGGCGTCGCGAATGCCTCCTACGGCTTGCCTGATCTGGGCATGACCAGCCTCAACGATGTTATTGAAGATGTCCGTCGCATCACCGCAGCATCATCACTGCCGCTGCTGGTGGATATCGATACCGGCTGGGGCGGCGCTTTCAATATCGCCAGAAGCATTCGAGAGATGGAGCGAGCTGGTGCGGCTGCCATACATATCGAAGATCAGGTTGCGCAGAAGCGCTGCGGTCATCGTCCCAACAAGGCCATCGTGACCACAGCTGAAATGTGCGACCGTATCAAGGCAGCCGTCGATGCCAGGGTTGATCCAGATTTCTTCATCATGGCGCGAACGGATGCCTTTTCCAATGAAGGCCTGCAGGCAGCGATCGATCGTTCACATGCCTTTGTCGAAGCTGGTGCTGACGGTATTTTCGCCGAGGCGGTCAATGCACTCGACGACTACAAGGCCTTTACATCGGCGCTGGATGTGCCGGTTCTGGCCAACATTACCGAGTTTGGCCAGACGCCGCTGTATAACAAGGCCGAACTGGCAGAGGTGGGCGTTTCAATTGTGCTCTACCCACTCAGCGCCTTCAGGGCAATGAACAAGGCTGCGCTAAACGTGTATGAGCACCTGCTCCAAGATGGCGACCAGAAAGCGGTTGTCGACAGCATGCAAACTAGAATGGAACTCTACGACTTTCTGAATTACCACGCCTTCGAGCAGAAGCTCGATGCGCTGTTCAACAAGAGCGGAGACTGAAGATGGCTGAAAAGCAGGCTGAAAAGAAACTGGGTGGCGCGGGTCTGCGGGGCCAGGTAGCGGGGCAGACGGCACTTTCGACGGTAGGCAAGGCAGGTCATGGCCTGACGTACAGAGGTTTCGATATTGAGACGCTCGCGGAGAAGGCCACTTTTGAGGAAGTCGCTTATCTGCTGCTACGTGGGCACTTGCCGAACAGGACTCAACTGAGCACTTACAAGGCCAAGCTCAAGAGCATGAGAAAACTGCCGGAAGCACTGAAGGCCGTGCTCGAACAGATACCCGCCGACTCGCACCCTATGGACGTGATGCGAACCGGTTGTTCCATGCTGGGCAACCTGGAAACCGAACAGAGTTTTGATGAGCAGGACCAACGCATCGATCGTCTGCTGGCGCTGCTGCCAAGCATCATCTGCTACTGGTATCGCTACAGCCACGATGGCATTCAAGTCGACCCGGCTGCTGAGTCAGCAGACTCCATCGCTGGCCACTTCCTGACGCTGCTGCACGACAAGCCGCCGTCAGCGCTGTTCGAGCGTGTGCTGGATGCTTCACTGATCCTGTACGCCGAACATGAGTTCAATGCCTCGACCTTTACCGCCCGGGTCTGCGCATCGACCCTGTCGGATATTCATTCCTGCGTCACCGGCGCGATAGGCACACTACGCGGGCCACTGCATGGCGGCGCCAACGAAGCGGCCATGGAACTGATCGAGAGCTTCCAGTCGCCTGATCACGCTGAAGAAGGCCTGATGCAGATGCTGGCGCGCAAGGACAAGATCATGGGCTTTGGTCATGCCGTTTATAGCGAATGCGATCCGCGTAACGCCATCATCAAGCGCTGGTCAGAAAAGCTGGCCAAGGATGCCGGCGACGAGCGTCTCTACGATATCTCTGTTCGCTGCGAAGAAGTGATGTGGCGCGAGAAGAAGCTGTTTTGCAATGCCGACTTCTTTCACGCCAGCGCCTATCACTTCATGGGCATCCCAACCAAGCTGTTCACGCCGATCTTCGTCATGTCGCGCGTGAGTGGCTGGACTGCACACGTGAAAGAACAGCGTGCAAACAATCGAATCATCCGTCCATCGGCGGAGTACACAGGCCCGGAATCAGCTGAATGGGTCGATCTGGCCGACCGCTAAAATCTTCGTTATTAATTTCGTGGAAACACTTGAGGAGCTAAACAAATGAGTGCAAATGTCGATCTCAACGATCGCCCGGATTACGACGACGCCATACAGGCCATAGCCGACTATGTGCTGAACTTCGATATCTCTTCCAGCGAAGCGTGGGATACCGCGCGTAA
This sequence comes from Gammaproteobacteria bacterium UBA2679, assembly GCA_002354735.1. Lineage (GTDB taxonomy): Bacteria > Pseudomonadota > Gammaproteobacteria > Pseudomonadales > Oleiphilaceae > Allohahella. The sequence goes on from DEMD01000014.1 coordinate 121,222, forward strand.
CTGTCTGATGGATACCCTCGGTTGCGGCCTTCTGGCCCTGCGCTTTCCTGAGTGCACCAAGCACCTCGGTCCTATTGTTGAAGGCACGGTCGTGCCCAATGGTGCGCGAGTACCCGGCACCCAGTTCAGGCTGGATCCGGTCAAGGCCGCCTGGGACATTGGCTGTATCATCCGCTGGCTGGATTACAACGATACCTGGCTCGCCGCCGAGTGGGGCCACCCGTCCGATAACCTCGGTGGCATCCTCGCCGTAGCCGATCACCTGTCGCAGAAGCAGGTCGCTGCAGGCAAGGCGCCGCTGACGATGAAGGCTGTGCTCGAAGCCATGATCATGGCTCACGAAATCCAGGGCGTACTGGCGCTGGACAACAGCTTCAACCGCGTTGGTCTCGACCACGTGATACTGGTTCGTGTGGCATCGACTGCTGTCGTGGCCAAGCTGATGGGCGGCAACCGTGAGCGTATCATGGCTGCCGTTTCACAGGCCTGGGTCGATGGTTCGGCACTGCGTACCTATCGCCACGCGCCAAACGCGGGTTCACGCAAGTCATGGGCAGCAGGCGACGCCACTTCACGCGCCGTGCGCCTGGCCGACATCACCATGCGTGGTGAGATGGGTATACCTGGTGTACTGACTGCCAAGCAGTGGGGCTTTTACGACGTCTCCTTCAGCAAGACCAACGCTGACCAGAAGATGAAGGACGCCGACAAGCGACGCTTCAGCTTCCAGCGTGACTACGGCAGCTATGTCATGGAGAACGTGCTGTTCAAGATCAGCTTCCCTGCAGAATTTCACGCCCAGACCGCTGCCGAAGCAGCTGTTACGCTGCATCCTGAGGTCAAGAATCGTCTGCATGAGATCGAGCGCATCGAGCTGACTACCCACGAATCAGCCATCCGCATCATTTCAAAGGTTGGCGCCCTGGCCAACGCCGCAGACCGCGATCATTGTCTGCAGTACATGACAGCCGTGCCACTGGCCTTTGGCAATCTGGTAGCCGAGCATTACGAGGACAGCTTCCACAACAGCAATCCGATTATCGATGAGCTGAGAGAGAAGATGGTGGTGATGGAAGACAAGCGTTACAGCGCGGAATACCACGAGCCAGAAAAGCGCTCCATTGCGAACGCCATTCAGGTCTTCTTCAAGGATGGCACTTCAACCGACAAGGTTGAAGTCGAGTACCCGATTGGGCATCGTCGTCGGAGAGAGCAGGGTATCCCGCTGCTGGAAGACAAGTTCCGCAACAACCTGGCGACCCGTTTCCCGGCCTTCCGCTGTGATCAGATCTTCGCGCTGTGCAAGGATCAGGACACGCTGGAAAACACACCGGTCAACGAGTTCATGGACCTGTTCGTAGTCTGAGAAAAACTGGACTGAACCGTCGTCTTGTCCTTCAGACGACGGTCGAGGATGAGCCGGACTTAGAGCCGGCCGTCCACTTCAGATCGCGGCAGCACGTACTTCACATCGAACAGTATATGCTCAGCCTTGCCGAACGAGTGAATGCGTTCAGCCCCAAGCTGTACAAACTGCTTGTGACCAACGGCCAGCACGATCGCGTCGTATTCTCCCGCCTTCGGCTCATGCACCAACTGCAAACCGTACTCATGTTCAGCCTCGGCAGGACTCGCCCAGGGGTCGAACACATCGACAGTGGCATTGTAATCCTTGAACGCCGAAATCAGGTCGATGACCTTGGTGTTTCGAATGTCAGGACAGTTTTCCTTGAAGGTCAGGCCCATGATGAGCACCTTGCAGCCGCCGACCTGGATGCGCTTCTGCGTCATCAGGCGGACCACACGTTCCACCACACCTCGACCCATACCGTCATTGATGCGTCGACCCGAAAGGATCATCTCGGGATGATGCCCTACGGCCTGTGATTTGTAGGTCAGGTAATACGGATCTACACCGATACAGTGGCCGCCGACCAAACCAGGCCTGAAAGGCAGGAAATTCCACTTCGTACCTGCCGCCTCGAGCACTTCGAGGGTGTCAATGCCAAGCTTCTCGAAGATCTGCGACAGCTCGTTGATCAGTGCGATGTTGACGTCGCGTTGTGTATTCTCGATAACTTTTGCAGCTTCAGCCACCTTGATGCTGCTGGCCTTGTGGGTACCTGCCGTAATGATCGAGGCATACAGCGCGTCCACCTTGTCAGCAATTTCAGGTGTGCTGCCCGAAGTGACCTTCAGAATATTGGTCACACGGTGTTCCTTATCGCCTGGATTGATCCGCTCAGGACTGTAGCCAGCATAGAAATCCGTGTTGAACACCAGTCCCGAGACTTCCTCGAGTATTGGAATACAGACTTCCTCCGTCGCGCCTGGATATACCGTGGATTCATAGATCACGATATCGCCCTGCTTCAGCACGCTGCCGATCATCCGGCTGGCACTGCGTAGCGGGCTCAGGTCAGGCGTCTTGAACGCATCGATCGGTGTAGGTACGGTCACGATGAAGATATTGCAGCGCTTGAGGTCAGCAACTTCAGCGCTGTAATCGAGCTTGTCGGCAGCGGCCAGCAGTTCTGGTTCAACTTCAAGCGTATGGTCTTCGCCTCCCCGCAGCTCCTGAATTCGGCGCTTGTTGATGTCGAAGCCCAGCGTGGGATACTTCTTGCCGAACTCGACCGCCAACGGTAAGCCGACGTAGCCAAGTCCTACGATCCCGATATGAACATTATCCTGCACAGTAGATCCTTCCTCCGAATGCTCGAGGTGCGCTCGAGAAAATTATGGTCAGCCAGTCCCTGCCTGAGTATCCGCCGACTGCCGAGTCTGCACTGAGTATAGCTTCCCCGGCCGCGTGTCAAAGCGAAATCAATGTGAATCTTTATAGGCCTTGTAAATAGCTGATTCGATGTTGCCAGCCTGCGAGGTCATCAAGGCCTGCAAGGCGGCTTTGGCTGTACTGCAATCTTCACGCTCGCAAGGCGCGGAAGTGTAGAGCAGGGCAGCGTCGCTGCGCCCCTTGAGGAACAGACTCTCGAGCTGGCCGATCTTCGCCGACACGCCGCCGGTGAAGAACGAGCCGCCGATCATATAGCTATACAGCACCGCCGACCGCTCACCGGAGCCCCTGTGCTCCAGCTCCAGCCACTGATAGCCTGGCAGCTCTGCGGCGTAGGTATCGAGAGGACGCCACAGCCGACCGTCGAACAATGCATTATTGTACTGGATCAGCTCGGCCCTGTGTTCCTCTCGCGAATACAGATAGATATCGATCGTCATCTGCTGCTTCGATTCCAGCGCAACGTAGCTGCCTTCAAACTTCTGGGTATAGCCATTCATGTCAGCACGTGGCGCATTCGGAAAGCGGAACGCAATGCGATTCCAATCCATGCTGTCAGGCCCCGTCTCGAGGCTCGCCGGCATGACGATTGGCGCGAAAACGCTCTGTTTCTTGGTCAGCCCATGCATGAGCTGGGTACCTGCTGGAACGCACAGGACGACCGCAGCCACCGCGATCCAGAACCAGCGCCGCGCAGGCGTTCCGGAGTTTGCCTGTGTGCCCGCACTCGCCTCAGCTCGCTGTCCTTCGACAGGGTCGGACTCCAGTCGGCGCGCATACCAGAACCATGGAATCATTGCGCCTGCGTAGAGGTACCAGCCGAAGTTGTCATGATCCTGCATCAGTGGCGATTGCATATCGGTGTAGTAGCCAATCGCGATGAGGGCAGCGACCCGCACCCAATTGGTGATGAGAGAAACCACAATCGCAGACACGATCAACTTCATGATCTGTCGTCTGTTGTCGAGATAGAGATGGGCATAGAGAATGCCCAGCAGCAGGCTCACCAGCAGGTACCGCAGGCCCGAGCAGCCGCCGGCAATCTCGAAGGTGCCTTGGGGAATCTTAACGAAAAAGCCGTATATTTCCGCTTCGATATCGATCGCCCAAAGGGCAAACTCGCTGGCCTTGGTCGTCAGCCACTGTAGTGGGTAGTTCAGATAATCCCAGACCGGCATGGCAAAATAGAGGATGCCAACCGGGACGGACATTCGGTACAGTGCGCCGGATCCGAGAATGAGAATCAGTCCACCGTAAATGATTGCGGGGAGCAGGAGTTGCTGAACGAACTCGACACCGGTGAGCCAGGCCAGGGTCCAGAGCGCAGCCGCGCCAGTAGCCGCAAAGGCGACAAACGGGGTGGTGAGTGCTGCAGATGCCAAGCCTGATGCTGGCCTGACAGGCAGGGCCCGCACGACCAGCCAGAGCACGAGTGCGAGTACCAGGAAGCCGTGACCGTAGGACTGGTCCAGCTCCACCCATTTGCCGAACAGGGATGTCCAGGTTGGGGCGAAAACCACGCCGCAGAGGCCAAGCCAGACGACCACTGGCCAGAACTGGTCAGGCACCCGCCTGTTTGGCAAGGCATCTGAGCTTACTGTATGCACCGACTGCGAGTCCGGCGCTGGATCGTGACTACTCATGCTGTTCTGTCTGCACCATTGAGATCGTTTGGCTGAAAACTGTCATGGAGCGGCGCAGATTGCCAGCTATACTGAATTTTTACCAGTTGCGGATGTGTAATTGTCAACAATTGTAAAGGATGCATTCGCCGGATAGAAAAGCAAGGGTCGCTCTGGTAGAGTAACGCCGTTTTTTCAGTCACTTGTAAACTGTCATTTGTAATGTTGTATCGCAGCGTGATTCACACGGCTGCGCATGAATTCTTCAGGGGCGCTTCGTTGGCACGAGTCAGGATATTCCGGCACTACTTCTACATGCCGTACATGGTGCTGGGTCTACTCGACGCGGCCTTCATCTTCGCCGCGTGCTATCTGGCCATCTACTTCGAGTACTTCCAGATGACCGACTATTTCAAGGCCTATGCCCTGGAAGTCGTCAGCGCGCCGATACTCTTCACGGTTGTCAATTTCACCGCCATCACCGCGCTGGGCGTCTACCCGGCAAAGCTGACGGAGGGCATGACCGGCATGATGCTGAGAACCATCATCAGTATCCTGGCCGCGACCCTCTTTATCGGTTTTATTGTCTATGTATTCTCGCCCGTGTTCTGGGCGCTCGAACGCGGCGTGCTCGAGCTGGCCTCGTTGTTATCCATCTTCATTCTGGGCCTGTGGCGGCTGATCTTCTTTTTCTTCGTTCGCGAGCAGTACTTCAAGCGCCAGGTGCTCGTATTGGGTGCTGGCAAACGCGCTGCCGATCTGATTCATGAGCTCGCCGAACCGAGTAGCCGACAAGGCGTCAGTCTGATCGGCTTTGTCACGTCTAACGGTGACGAGGTTCACATTGGTGAAGAGAATCATATCTTTACGCCGGAAAGTCTCAGCGAATACTGCAAGACCCATCCGGTCGATGAGATCGTCATTGCGCTAGACGACCGTCGCAAGAAGCTGCCGCTCGAAGAGTTGCTCGAATGTAAGATGTTCGGCGTAAACATCATCGATGCCGCCAGCTTCATCGAGCGTGAGGTACGTAAGGTGGCGCTCGATCTCATTCAGCCAAGCTGGATGATTTATTCAGATGGCTTTGGTGGCGTATCGGCAACCCAGTTCGTGAAGCGGATTTTCGATGTTGCGGCGAGTCTGGTGCTGCTGCTGGTGTCTTGGCCCATCATGTTGCTGACGGCAATAGCCATCAAGATCGAGGACGGTATCAAGGCGCCCGTTTTCTATTTACAGGAGCGGGTCGGCCTCAATGGCAAGCCGTTCAATGTCATCAAATTCCGTAGCATGGGTACTGATGCCGAGAAGAGCGGAGCGGTCTTTGCTCAGAAAAATGACGTACGTGTAACGAAAGTAGGCGCATTTGTTCGTAAAGTGCGAATTGACGAGCTGCCGCAGATCCTTAATGTACTCAAGGGTGACATGGCCTTCGTCGGGCCACGCCCGGAGCGGCCGGTGTTCGTGAAACAACTCGCGAAGAACATCAGCTACTACAATGAAAGACATCGGGTAAAACCCGGCATCACAGGTTGGGCTCAACTCTGTTTTGCGTATGCAGACAATGAAGAAGACACGAAGGAAAAGCTTCGCTACGACCTGTACTACATCAAGAACCAGAGCTTGCTGCTGGATCTGATCGTGCTGGTGCAGACAGCCGAAGTCATCCTGTTCAAGAAAGGCTCACGTTAGCAGGACCCTACTCGGGGCAGCTGTACTCACATGATAGGCTATGAAAGGGAAACTTAATGTCGAAATTACCGGGTAAACTGCTGCTGTCGATGCAGTTGCTACGTCGTGCAACCGCTTTACTGCTGATCGTGTCCGTGACAGCGGTTCTGGGTGCATGTCAATCTGTATCCTACTCGGACTCGGAGCTGATCGAAGCCGCACTGAAGGCCAAGCCTCAGTCCCTGGAAACCTATGTTCTCGGGCCTGGCGATGCCGTCAGCGTATCGGTCTGGCGCAACCCCGACCTATCTACAGAAACAACTATCCGGCCGGACGGCAAGCTATCCAGTCCGTTGGTAGGCGACCTGTTGGCAGCTGGCCTGTCACCGGAGCAACTGGCGACCGCCATCGAAGACAGACTCTCGGTTTACCTTAAGGAACCCAAAGTCAGCGTCATAGTGCGCAACTCGAACAGTTATGAGTTCACAAATCGGGTTAGAATTACGGGTGCAGTCAATAATCCGCAGTCCATTCCTTACAAGGAAGGCGTTACAATACTTGATCTCGTGCTGTCTGCTGGTGGCATGACCGACTTTGCGAAAGGCGGTAGCGCCATTCTGTACAGGCAGTTCCAACAGCAGACCGTGGTGATCCCGGTTGATCTCGAAGCCATCATGAATGGCGGCGATATCAGGGCAAACTACCGCCTGTTGCCAGGCGACGTCGTTACTGTGCCTGAGAAAGTTCTCTAGACAGGGAAGAACGCTGGGCACGCTCAGGCCCTTGGCAATGTATTGAACACCCGGATTGAAAACCCGATTTGAAACCAGAGTAAGCTTATGGCAGTTGCAATCAGCGATCTTCCCAGTGAAGTCGTAAAGGTGCTCAGGGCGCGCAAATGGACTTGGTTCTTCCTCTTCCTGCTTGTCGCGACCTTTGTGCTTCTAATTGGCGTCGTGTTCCCAAAGAAATATATCTCCCATGCGGTCATCAAGATTGATGACCCGAACCTTATCAATCCGCTTATGAACGATAAGGCGCCCGCTGCCCATCAGCGGCCCGATCGCGCCGCAGCCATCCTCGATGTATTGAACTCCAGGGAGATCCTGCTGCAGCTCGCCGATCTGGAAGAGATCTTTGGCGAGGTGAAGACCCCTGCCGATGAAGAGCGGGTTGTTCAGGAAATGCGGTTGAATATCTCCGTTGAAAAGCAGGGCAAGGAATATGTCAAGATTGGCTATGCTTCGCCGGATCCTGAGCACGCCTTTATCATTGCCCAGAAGCTGACCCAGCTCCTGATTGACGTCACCAGTTCCAATAAGCGTGAAGATGTGCGGGCAGCCTACGAGTTCATCGACAAGCAGGTGAGGGCCTACCAGAGTCAGATCGAGGCCAGCGAGCGTCGGCTGAAAGAGTTCCTGGCATCCAAATCTGTGGGTAGTGAAGCCCAGGTATCCAACAAGGTTATCGATCTCGAACGTCAGATCGAGGAAACGAGGCTTGCCAAGCAGGAAGCCGAAACCCAGGCCAGAGTACTGCGCTCCAAGGTTGGCGGCGGTTCCGACAACCAACAGGAGCAGGGTCAATACGCCCGTTATGAAGACCGCATACTGAGCCTGCAGCAGCAGCTCGATACCTTGCGCTTGTCCTATCAGGAAAGTTATCCCGATATCGTCAGCCTGAAACAGCAGATCAGTGAGCTCGAAGGCCTCAGAGATCAGTTGAGAGCGAGCAATCCAGGCGCAGTATCACCGGCCGGCCCTGGATTCCGTGACCTCCAGACTGAATTGCTGGCGACCGAAACCAGAATCGAAACACTTGGTACCCGGCTTAATTCTCTGGGACAGCTACTGGAGCTCGAACAGGGCAGGATGGAGCGTGTACAGGATACCCGCGCCAAGGTCTCGGAACTGACCCGTGACTACGAAGTGAACAAGGAAATCTACGACGACCTGCTGCAGCGACGCGAGCGTGCACGGGTTTCGCTTCGCATCGACGTGGAAGGCTATGGCGTGAACTACGTGCTGCATGAAAGCGCGCGCCTCCCAAGAGAGCCTTCCGGTCTCGCATTCTACCATTTCGCGCTTGCCGGTCTGCCACTTGGTCTGCTTGCGCCATTCGCTATCGCCATCGCCTTCTGTATGGTCGATCCGCGGGTTCGTTCGGCCGCCTTGCTGCATGAGAACACTGGCGTGCCTGTGCTCTCTCACATTCAGTACCTGGTAACGCCTTACGAAGAGCGCAAGAACCGTTCGAAAACGCGCACCATCATCATACTTTCCATTTTCGCAGCCGTTGCCTATATCGTCGTTGCGTGGTTCATATATGCAGGAGGCGTATAATGGCTGACGAATTCAAGAAGCCTAAGTCCATCGATAGTCAGGGCGGCGGTGATATGCAAGCCCAGCGTGGCGAAGTCGTTTCCAACGACGGGGGACGCGGTGCTGCCAAGGATTCGGTGCTGGTACCGAGTTCATGGGAGGTTCAGGAAGGTGGCCTCGAACGTTATGTGGTCAGCAAGCAGATCGTGCGCATGCGCGAGCCGGGACTGCTGTCGCCGGACGATCTCTGCGAAAAGCGCATCATCTTCCCCGAAAGCCCATATCGTAAATCGGTCGAGCGATTCCGGGAGCTGCGAACAAAGCTGCTCGAAATCAGTCGCGGCCACAACTTTGCGCTCGTGGTTTCGAGCATAGTGCCCGGCGGGGGAGCCTCGTTCAACGCGATCAATCTTGCTGCAGCATTTGCCTTTGATAGCAGCAAGACCGCACTGCTGATCGACTGTAATCTGCGCCATCCAAAGCTGCACAGTGTGTTCGATCTGTTGCCGGACAGGGGCGTTACAGACTTCCTCGAAGATCCAGACATGGATATCTCCACGATCATCTATCCAACTGGCATTCGTCGTTTGCGTCTTGTGCCGGCGGGCAGCCAGAAAGAATCTGCGAGTGAGTATTTTACTTCGTTCAGAATGCATCAGTTCCTGCAGACACTGCGTCGCCGCTACCCGGATCGTTTCATCATCCTGGACACGCCGCCGATTCTGGAATCACCTGATGCACGCATATTATCTGAAGTCTGCGATTACACGCTTTTGATCGCCCCACATGGAAGAGTCACCGAAAGCCAGGTCGTCGAAGCGGCGTCCGCCATTCCAGAGGCAAAGCTTGCCGGTGTCGTCGTTAACGGATGAGAGATTACATGCAGAAAACCTTCACACTTGCAGCCTGCACGACGGCCGTTCTGGCTGGCACGCTGACAGCTTCGGTCGTCAGCGCTGAGCCCGCCGAAATTTCGGTGACCAACGAGACCCTGTATTCGACGAATGCGGCGCTCCAGGAGAACAAGGAAGCTGATACCCGAAATCGCACCACGCTGGATTTCTACAAGGTGCTTAGCAGAACAAGGCTTTCTGGCGACATCGGTTTCAACCTCGGCTATGAGCACTACTTTAACGACGTGTTCGCCAATGACAGCGATCTTGTTGCGACCATGGACGTCAACAGCGCCTATGAATTCAGTCCCAACTTCAAGTGGGAACTTCGTGACACCCTGAACCAGGTGCGGAAGAACTCCACCGAGGTGGGTACGCCGGATAACCGTCAGCTCATCAACGTATTTGAGACCGGTCCGCAGTGGATGATTCCTCTTAGCGGTCGCACTGGACTCAGACTTGGCTCCGAATACGAAAATCTCTGGTTCGAAGATAGTGATGAGCAAAGTAACCGGATCACTGGTACGGCTGCGCTGGTCACCGAACTGGCGACTGGTCACCAGATCGAAGGCGGCGTCGAAGCAGATCGCGCCTGGATCGAGCGTCGACCGACAGAAATAGGCGCCACGGGCACTATCGAGACAGACAGCAACAGCCAGACGCTTTTCGCGCAGCTCTCCAAGCAGTATGAGAATTCGCGCTATTCCGTCCGTGGTGGCTATACCTTTGTCAACACGGAATCGCCAACTCAAGAGACCGAGTTCGACGGACCGACCGCGCAGTTGAGCTATGTCTATGGCGGCGTTACCACGCAGGGCGTTATCGATATGAAATTGTCGCACTCGCTCAGCGACACCTTCTCTGACCAGAACGTGAAAACCTTCGACGCCCTCGATACACGTGATCGCTTCGACACTATCGAAACAACGCAGTTCAGGTTGCTGGGTAGTTACCCCCTCACAGCGGTCGATGAAATCAGTGCCGTTGGTTCTGTCTCCCTTGAGAAATATCAGACCCAGGAGATAGAAGACGAGCGCTACACAGCCGAATTGTTGTATCGCCGAACATTCACACCGCAGGTGCTTGGTGACATCAGCTTCCGCCGCGATCAGGAAGAGTTCAGCAACAACTTCAGGGAGATTGTGACCTATTACGTTGAGGCGAGCGTCGAACACCGGCCATTGAAAAACGTACGGCTTGAATACGCTGTCGGCTACACCGAGCGTGAGGAAGATATCATCATTTCCGATGCACTCGGCGTGCGTCGCGGCCTGAATGGCATAGAAGAAGTCTATTTCAGCTTCGGCGTTACCTGGTTCAGGCTCTGAGCATGATAACGAATGCCATGACGATTGACGTGGAAGACTACTTCCACGTTGCTGCGCTTGCTGAGTCCATCAAGGTTGATGAGTGGGATGCGCATGAGTGCCGCGTCGAAGCCAATACCGATGCGCTACTGGCGCTCTTCGACGAGAAACGCATCAAGAGCACGTTCTTTGTGCTTGGCTGGGTGGCCGAGCGTTATCCGGATCTGGTCAAGCGAATCGCAGCAGCTGGTCATGAGGTAGCCTCCCACGGCTTCAGCCATCAGCTTGTCTACAAGCAGACTCCCGAAGTGTTTCGCGACGAGACCCGGCGCTCCAAGGACCTGCTTGAAAGTCTCATCCAGGCGCCGGTCGATGGCTATCGCGCAGCCTCTTACAGCATCACTGCCCAGAGTCGGTGGGCGCTCGATATTCTGGTCGAGCTCGGTTTCGTCTGGGACTCCAGCATTTTTCCGGTGAATCACGACCGTTATGGTATGCCTGGTACACCTGAGCTGCCTTATCGCCTGAAAACGGACAACGGTGGCGAGATCATCGAGTTTCCGCTCTCTACGGCGAAGCTGCTTGGACGTACGATACCCATTGCCGGTGGCGGCTATTTCAGGTTGTTCCCTTACTGGTTCTCGCGCTGGGGCCTGGGGTCGATCAACCGGAAGCAGGAGCCCTTTATCTTTTATCTGCATCCATGGGAGATCGACACGGAACAGCCACGGGTGAAGGCAAGTGCATTTTCCATGTTCCGCCACTACAACAATCTCGACAAGTGCATGGATCGCCTGCGCAATCTTACAGACGATTTTCAGTTTTCGACGGTTGGTGACGTGCTTCGAAACAAGCAGCTGCTGCCAGCCGAGCCCAGGAGTGGCGGATAAACTCTGTGACAGATATGACCGAACAGATTCAGGCGCTTACTGACGAATCCAAGAAACTCAGTCGCCTGATAGGTGAGGCCAAGAAGCAGGGCCTGGATACCGCTGACGAACTGATTGCCCGCAAGAAGGCTGTGCAAGCCTCGATCGCAGAGCTCAAAGCGAAAATGGCGTCAGAGCAGCCTGACCAGGTCTCGGTAAAGCAGCCCACAGGCTCTGAAGCCGCACCAAGCGCCCCCGCAGTCACCAAAGCCAAACGCCAACCCTCCGAGCTGGAGCGTCTTCAGGCACTTATTCCCCCAGTGTACCCTGAGCCTGTTGAACTGACTGAAGCTGCGCAGTCCTCCGGGCGCTACCGTTGTGACGTTAGCCAGACTCCGCCGGCAGGTTGGGACGACTTCGTTCGTCAGCATCCCAGGGCCACGCTCTATCACGAATCGGTCTGGTTGAAGACCGTCGTAGACACCATGGGGCATGAAATCGCCTATGTTGCCTGCTATCTGGAGTCGGCTGCCGAAGAACAGCTTCAGGCGGTGCTGCCGATGATCCGGCAGAAGAGTCGTCTTTTCGGTGATATCTGGACCTCCATTCCGCTGGTCAACTATGGCGGCGCACTCGCGCTGGACAAAAACGCGGAAAAGCACGTGCTGAAAGCAGCTGCTGACTTCGCCAGAAGCAGCGGTGCACGCCATCTGGAAGTTCGCGGTTATCACAAGCAGCCGACCGGCTGGCCAGAACGCACAGATAAGGTCAACATGTGGCTGCCACTGCCCGCAGATAGTGAGACCCTGTGGAAAGGCTTCAGCTCAAAGGTCCGCTCGCAGATACGAAAAGGCCAGCAAAACGAATACGAATCCCGCATCGGTGGCATGGAACTACTTGACGACTATTACCGGGTATTCAGCGAGAACATGCGTGATCTGGGCACCCCGGTGTATGGCAAATCGTTCTTCGCAGGCATCCTGACGAACTTCGGCAGTAGCGCCCGACTCATCGTCATATACTGCAAAGGCGAGCCCGCCTCCTGTGGCTTTCTAGTGGCACAGGAAACCGGTGCTGTGAAGCTGCTTGAGATACCTTGGGCGTCCACCCGGCAGGCATTCAACTCGCTGAACATGAACATGGTGATGTACTGGGAAATACTGAGTCACGCAGCTGACACTGGTTTCGACGTGTTCGATTTTGGCCGTTCCAGCAAAGACGCCGGCACCTATCGCTTCAAGAAGCAGTGGGGCGCCATGCCTGTGCAGCTCTACTGGCATTATGCCCTGTTCCAGGCCGACGAATTGCCCGCGATCAATAACAATAATCCCAAGTTCAAACTGCTCGTGGCGATATGGCAACGCTTGCCACTGTGTTTCGCAAATCGTCTGGGTCCAGCTATTGTTAAATACATTCCTTGAGTGGTTGTGACTGAGAGATGAAGGCCTTACTGAAGAACATCCGGGACACGTATCAGGCGAGAGCGGCTCGGCGCCTGCTTGGCCGCATGGGTGGAGAAGCAAAAGGCGATGCCACCGCGCAGCCACTGCTGATATTGATGTATCACCGCGTACTGCCTGAGCAGGACGAGCGACTGGCGTTCGAAGAGCCCGGGATGTATGTCACACCAGAGACCCTGGATATGCAGCTGCGAACGCTGCAGCCGCTGGTACGTTTCGTCGAACTCGCGCAGTGGGTGAGGGCGAGGCGTGAAGGGCGCCCGCTTGAAGGTGGTGATGGACGACTGTGCTGTGCTGTCACCTTCGATGATGGCTGGCTCGATAACTATGAGTTTGCCTTGCCTGTGCTGAGGCAGCACGACGTACCGGCGACAATCTTTCTGGCTACGGGCTTCATAGGCACCGGACGCACATTCTGGCCGGAGCAGCTCAATCGGCTGCTCAAACTGGCAGCGGCGCTCGGTCCTGACAGTCGCGCCAAAGGCAGCCTGGAACATTTCATTTCATCCGCAGGCATTAAACCTGACAGCAGCCGCTACGCCAACAAGGAATATGCAGCCGAAGTCATCGCCGCCTGCAAACAGTTCACCGATGCCCAGATCTACCAGTTTCTCGATGACACCTTTGCGCACCTGAAGCAGGATAGCGAACTTTCGGTGAATACCGCCGAAGAGATGCTGGACTGGCATCAGGTCAGCGCCATGACGCCCACCTTTGACGTCGGTGCGCACACTGTCAATCATCTCAGGCTCAACGAGGCGGCCAATCCGGCCGACGTCGATGCAGAACTCGATGGTTGTATCGAAGCCATTCATTCACATCTCGGATCGCCGCCGGCCTTGTTCTGCTATCCCAATGGCGACGTAAGCGACTATGCCCGGACGGCGGTGGAACAACGTTTTGCCGCTGCAGTGACTACCGGCAATGGCATCAACCAGGCGAACGACTCCCTGTTTGCGCTGAAGCGCATCGGTTTACACGAAGATGCCAGTAACACGCCTGAAGCCTTCCTGGCCAAACTCTACCGCGGCGCAGGCGCCTCGTGAGCGCGCTCAAATGAACATTCTCCATGCTATCGAGACCTCGGGCCCTGGCGGGGCAGAAAACTTCATGCTGCGTCTGGTGCAGAGCCAGAAGGCTGAAGGCCATCAATGTCGTGTGCTCGTTATCAAGCCTGGTTGGCTCACGGCTCAGCTCGAACGTCTTAATATCGACTACGACCTGATCCCGTTGCCACGTAGCCTGAGCGCGCAGTGGTTACTCACAGTGCGACGGCTTATGAAGACATACCGCATAGACGTCGTTCATACGAATGAGTTTGCGATGAATATGCACCTGGCGCTTGTCGCACGCTCTCTGGGCGTGCCGCATATCGCCACTGTTCATGGTAAGAATTATTACACTGAGAAGTCAGTCAGGCGCTTTTTCATGCGGCTGACCGCCAGGCTCAGTACGCTGGTGGCCGTCTCTCACGATATCAAGAGTTTCCTTGCGACTGACGCAGACATACCGGCCTCGCGCGTCGTTGTGATCGAGAACGGGATTGATGTGAGCAGCTACAAGCCTGATCCGAAAGTGCGGGCTCGGTACCGTGCTGAGCTCGGCGTCGCGGACGATGAGCATATGATTCTGGCGGTTGGTAACCTCTATCCGGTGAAAGGTCATATACATCTTATAGAGGCAGCAGCGCGCCTCGCTCGCAACGGCGCCAGAATCAAGGTGTTCATCGCTGGACGAGGGAAGGAGGAGCATAGCCTTCAGAGTCGAATAGACTCACTCGGTCTGCAGGCGCAGTGCACCTTGCTCGGCTTCAGAGATGATGCCCGAGAGTTGTTATGGGCGTGTGATATATTCGCAATGCCATCGTTGAGCGAAGGGCTGCCCTTGTCCATCCTGGAGAGTCTGGCTGCCGAACGCCCGGTCGTTGCATCTGCCGTGGGGGGCATCCCACAGGTGTTGACGGACGGCCATACCGGTTTACTCGTTCCAGCAGGCAATCCCAAAGCACTGGCGGAAGCGCTCGATAAGCTGATCCGAAATAGCGAGCTTCGCACAGCGCTTTCGAATCATGGACTTAGCTTGCTGGCAGAGCGCTATGATGCCGCTTTGATGGCCAAGCGATACGCTGAACTCTATCAGCGCAAAGTGTAAAAATATCCGACGTTATGGTTAGACCCTAGGCCTTTAGTTCCCCGCTATCCCACCGAGCGGTTTCTCCCGTTGTTTCTAATCCACTGATATTAAAACGCTTCTGCATCAGCAAAGACTGGGGCCCAAGCCCCTGATCGCTTTGCTATCGGCCGATTTGTATATTTTTGATACGACATTCTGACTTCTGTAACAGTGTGTCAATCTTCTATACATGTGGTTTCTTTTAATAATCTCTCTGTAGAAGAAAGTCTAAGTAAAACATGTGCTTACAAAGTTGGCACGACAAGTGCTTACCTTAATGTAACGAACAGGTAATTTAGATTACTTAGCGTTACAGCCGATCTAAAGGATTTTCATCAGGAGTTCATATGTTCACTTCAGTAGTAAAAGGTTTTTCCCTGACTGCAATCGCTCTTGCAGTTTCTCTGCCAGCATCAGCCGCCATCATCCAGGGCTTCGACGTGTCTAACGCTGCAAACGTTTCTTGCAACGGTGGCGCTCAGTACGGCCTGTGGACTAACAGCCTGACCCCTAGCAAGTGCTCCAAGTACTTCTCTATCCAGACTGGTACTACGTTCCTGCGTTCAGACGATGGCACTGCAACCTTCACTGGTTCAGCGCTGAACCCACTCGGTACAACTGCGATCTTCGACCTTACCTTCACTGGTTTCCAGGATGATTACTCAGTTGTTAAGACTGGCGGCACTGCCAAGCAGGCTGACTGGAATTTCTACACTGGTCTGACTTCAGACAGCAAGATCACTGTTGGCGGCGTAGACTACTTCGCGCAGCTGGTTGGTGCACCGACTAACGTTGGTTCAATGCCAGTATTCCAGTACGGCACTGGTGCAAACGACAAGAACGCAGCCTTCGGCGGTTCTGTCTGGATGGACATGTATGCTGCTGACGGCACTGCGCTGTTCACTGGTGGCAAGCACTGGGACATCAACTTCAACCTGACTGAGAACCCAGACCTGGTTCCTGACGTTGACGTTCCTGCGCCTGCTACCCTCGGCCTGCTGGCACTTGGTGTTGCTGCTCTGCGTCTTTCACGTCGCAGCAAGTAAGTATTCACTGACATTTGATCGGGAGGTCTTTGATCTTCCGGCAAGGTTAGCGAAAGAAAAACCCTTCCTCGGAAGGGTTTTTTTATGAGCTTTTTTATTTCTCTGCTCGTACCCAGCCAGCTCTGTACCAAACGGAATAATCCCTTTGGATAGCCATTGTAACTTTGACGGCGAGCAGTGTAGTGAATTGTAAAAACTACCCCCTGAAATGCTGCGTATAATTACGTAGACAGCGTTAAAACCCTATGTAGAACAGGCATCTACAAAGTTGGCACATTTCCTGTATGTTAACTTACTGCAATACACGGAATGTTTTTGTGAAACGTTGTACCTGTAGACATCAGGATGACAACTCACGACCAACTACAACCTTACAGGGGTTTCTCATGTTTAACTCAAAATTGGCGCAATCACTCTCTCTTTCGGCTCTGGCTCTTGCAGTCGCACTGCCAGCTTCAGCAGCTGTAATCGAAGGCTTTGACGTTAGCGATGCTGCCGTCAGTGCGGATGGCAACAGCTTTGGTCTGTGGACCAACACCCTGAACACTGGTGGTGATGTTCATTACTCAATCCAGACAGGCACAACCTTCATCCGTTCAGATGATGGCACTGCAACCTTCACTGGCACTGCTACCAACCCAAGCGGCGTTGGCGCAATCTTCGACCTGACCTTCACTGGCTTCACTGAAGATTACTCAGTAGTCAAGACTGGTGGCATGGAAGAGCAGGATGACTGGAAGTTCTACACTGGTCTGACAGCAGACAGCAAAATCACTGTTGATGGCGTAGATTACTTCGCCCAGTTGGTCGGCGCTCCAGACAACGTTGGCACTATGCCTGTATTCCAGTACGGCACTGGCGCGAACGACAAGACTGCCGACTTTGGTGGTTCTGTATGGCTCGATATGTACAATGCTGAAGGCGAAGCCCTTTTCGGTGACAACCACTGGGACATCAACTTCGACCTGACAAACAACCCAGACCTCGTTCCTGACAACCCAGGTTCAGGCGTAGACGTACCAGCACCTGCAACACTGGGTCTGCTGGCTCTTGGTGTAGCTGCTCTGAGACTGTCACGTCGCAAGCAAGCATAAGATTTCAAAGATTTGCAGAAGCCTCCTTCGGGAGGCTTTTTGTTAAGCGTCGATTATCCGCATCTAGTCACTTCCCCAATTGTCCAGAAAGCATACAGATCGTCTGGCAATGTCTCCGTTCCTACCCTTGTCTATCTTCTAAAGCTGTCGTGAAATCAGTGGGCTATTATTTCTGGCCTGGAAAATGCTTATGACGGTCAGCGACGGTCCTTCTCATACCCAACGTCCCCACGTACTCATTCAACACTTGGCTTACACAGGCTGTAAATAAATGAAGGCTGTAATCTCAAAACGTTTTGCACTGTCGGCTCTGGCGATGACTTTGTCCATGTCCGTATCGGCTACTGTGATCAGTGGCTACGATGTCACCGATACCGCCAGTAAGGATTGTGGTGGCGCCAGTCATGGCCTGTATACCAACTCCCTCAAACTGGGTTCCAAGAAGTGCGCAGCGAGATCATATAGCATCGGCAGTGGGTCAACATTTCTGCAGTCAGACGACGGTACAGCACGCCTGACGGGAACCGCTTTGAATCCTTATGGAATCAACGCTGCCTTCGATCTCTTGTTCACCGGCTTTACCGAAAGCTATTCAGTCGTCAAGAAGGGTGGCTCTTCGAATACCGCTGACTGGAATTTCTATACCGGCATGTCGAGCGATAGCCGTATTACTGTGGATGGCATCGACTACTATGCGCAACTGGTTGCTGCCCCAGGCAAGTCTGGCAAAGCGCCCGTCTTTCAGTTTGGTACGGGTGCCAACGACAAGACCAATGCCTTTGGTGGCTCTGTATGGATGGATATCTATGCCGCCAATGGTAAGCCGCTGTATACCGGTAGCAAGCACTGGGACCTGAACTTCGATTTGAACTACAACGAAGACCTGGTGCCGGATATCAACGTTCCGACGCCAGCGACGCTCGGTCTGCTGGTGCTTGGCATAGCAGTGACCTGTCTTTCACGCAGGAAGAACAGCCAAGCTTCTTGATACAAAGCGCAGGAAACAGGACAAACTGATCTCGTACCTGTTTTCTGAAGGCAATAAAAAAGGCCCTTCCGCAAGGAAGGGCCTTTTTGCGTTCTGGTGTGTCAGGTGTCTTTAGACGCCTTCCAGACCGAAGCGCTGATTGTCGCCACCGTTAGCGCTGTACTGCTGAACCGCTGCGCGGTTGTCATCAGACTGGCCGCGAATGTCCAGGTTCTTGTAGCTGGCCTTGTTCGATACGCGGAAGTGGCTGCCATCGGCAGTGAGCTTCCACTGCTGGCTAGAGCTGCCGTTGCAGTTTTCCTGGATCGCACGAGCACGATCACCGTTGCCATCGATAGACAGACACTTGCCTGAGTGACGTGCCTTCAGTGTGAAGTAGCCACCAGAAGTCGCTGAGGCTGTGAAGGCCTGGTTCGAACCACCGTGGCATGACCACTGGGCGATAGTGGCACCTGAGTAGCTCGCGTTACCGCTTACGTCGATACACTTGCCGCTGTTCTTAGCACGAAGACGGTAGGTCTTGCCGTCGGTGATTGACGAAGTCGAGCCAGAGCTGGTGTTGTTAGTTGGTGTCGAAGGCGATGTGGTGGTTGTTGAGCCACTCTTGCTCGCGCGGTAGTTCGAAAGCTCGTTTCGAACGTTCTGAAGTGCTCGAGCTGCGTCAGCTTCATTCGACTTGCCGGCAGGCACGCCACATGGCTTGCCGTTGCATGACACGTTAGGGTTGGAGAACTTGCCAATACGGCTTGTGCCGTAGAGGTGAGCATAGGACATGATAGTGGCGAAGGAGTACTCGACACCGTAGCCCAGCGCGTAGGAGTAGCGCGAGCCGCTAGTCTTGCCCTGCTTGCGCGAGTGGTCAAGACCCATGTTGTGGCCGAGTTCGTGTGCCATGGTCATCGGGCCGCACTTCGGGCCGACAACACTGTAAGCATATTGGCTGGACATGGTGACATAACCAATGCCGCAATTGGCCTTGTCGCTCATCATGACGACGAAATCGGCGCCCAGGCTGTCACGCTTGCTGCGAACAGACGAATCTTTCTGCAGGTTGGTGATGAGGTCAGTCACGCTGCTGCCAGACTCACTGTGATATGAAGTGCCAACCAGGTTGAGCTTGATATCGACTTTCGAGTTGGCGTAATAGCTGTTGATCTGATTGACCCAGCTGCGTGCAACTGTTGAAGGCTCGCCACCAAGCTGTGATTTTGCGCCGCTATCGTATACCACGAGCACATCCATTGTTGCTGCCTGTGCTGCAGCTGCTGACGCGAGCATACCAGTGCCGAGAATTGCTGTGAGAAGAGGGTTCGCTGACCGTCGGTGACTCTTTTGGCTCGTGATGTTCGGGTTGTTCAAGGTAATTCTCCTATCATCCGTAGTGTTTAGAGGCTGCCCCTCGGGACAGCAGCAAAGTTCTTGAAATGTTTCGTTCCTGACGCCTGTAATCAGGAATTCTTTTGTTCTGGTGGGTAGACGCGGTCGTCCTCGTCTCCCGGATTGAACAGTGTGCCGGTCGGAACGATCCAGCCTGCAGCTGCCCGGGACTCGATCATGTATTCGCCGTTTGGCGTGGTGATGCCACCGATGGTGACTGTCTCACCCTGCGTGATCGATACCTGATTTTCTTGTTCGTAATCCTTTATGCGGCCGAACCAGGTCACTTCACCGGTTTCGCTCACTTCCACGTTGTCCACGACCATTTCCATGCTGCCACTTTCAAAGGACACAGGCAGTTCCAGCGTGTCGCCAGGGACCAGTGTCTCAATCTTCATCTGATCGACCTTGACGAACTCACGACCGTCGAAACGCTGTTCCGGGGTCAGGTCGAGCTGGTCACTAGCCTCGGCACTTTCCTGCCATGGGTGCTCTTGGGCCAGGGCTTTCAGAACGGATTCAGGGTCGAAGACCTTGCCGCCGCGACGAGCCTGCATTTCGAGCATTCTGGTTTCGAGGCTGGGGTAATCAGAGTTGGTATTGAGGGACTGGTACTGGGATTCTTGTGCGGGGGTAACAGTGAAGCCGTAATTGCCTGATTCGTCTGCCAGATGCTCCGACTCAAAATCTGTCGGTGCATCGTTCGTCGTCTGGGCCACTGTCCCCTCGAGGCGCTGTGGGGCCGGCTGGACTGGCGCCTTCATTTGCAACGTATCCGGCTCAGCTACCGGTGCCACCATTGTGGTGACCGCTTCAGCGGAATCGACAACGGGGAGGGCGACGGTATGGTCGCCAGTAGGGACAGCATCCACAAGTATTGTAAGGGCTACAACAAAAGCGCCTATTGAACCGGTGGTCGAGACCCAGAACAGTGGTCTGCTGAGAATTCTCTCAGAAGCGTGATCCCGAGCTGTGCTCAGTTTTCTATTCTGCTGCTTCATCGCTGTTGCCTCCCGACTTAATCTCTTATCCGTACATGTTCGTAATGTGCGGCAAGATTAACAGGTGGTAGACAGCGAAAAATCGGCCATTGGGCCTAAACTTGGTAAATCCTACAAAACTGTGTAAACCTTTACATTCATAGGGTATTTAGCCCATTTACTACACAAAAAGTTACGAGGACTCAGCCTCTGAGGGCCTTCCAGTACAATTTCAGTTCTCGCCAGAAAGGCTGCAAATCCCCGCCACGATTGACCTCGTAGCGAGTTCCCGGCTGAAGAATTTTCAGAAACTGTAGTGTCTCGGATATTTTTTGCCGGGATGAATTTTGTCCACGGAGGACGAGATACAGACGGTCAAAGTCACCCATCAGCCAGCGAAGCCGATTGCCGGTGCGATATTTTTCCGGCCCGCGAGTTTTTCTGCCCATGGTGGCTTCATGCAGCAGGAAAGGAAAATCCACGCCAGAGTCGATCGCGAGCTGCAGTGATCCCCAGAAGCGCGTATTCACTTCCATTATGTAAGGCGTGCCGTCAGCCGCCACTTTATATTCCACCATCGCCACGCCATGCCAGTTCACGGCATCGAGGATGCGTTTGCTCTGTGCCAGCAGGGCAGGATCGGTAGCCACGCTTTCAGAGAGCACGGACACGCCGCCACTGGGTGGACGCTCACGAACACGGCGATGCGTGAAATGAGCGATGCACTCGCCATGGTCATATAGAAGAAAGACACCGGCGCCGTGACCCTCTATGCACTGTTGCACCATGAACGGATGTTGCTGCAGCGCGGGTTCGTTTTTCAGAATTGCCGTTGCTGCCTCGGCATCAGCGGCGTGACGCACCGCCGCGTTGACCCACTGACCGTCAATCTGGATGCGCGACAGGGCAGGTTTGATGATCGCCGGATACGCAAATTTCCTGACATCATCGATTGCCGCTGCAGCACTGAAATACTGTACACTCTGCGGCGCCGCGACGCCCAGACCGTTACAAAGCGCTACCAATTCAGCCTTGTTGGCAAGCTGCTTGATGGTTGAAAATGGCGCAAGCGGAAGTCTTGTGTCGGCAAGTTCGTCGCGCCTGGCGAGCAAGGTATATAGCGAGATCTCGGTAACCGGATATAGAACATCGATCGAGTGCTTTTTTATAAGCGCATTGATTGACGCGAGAAAGGCGTCCGGATCGGATGGCGAGGCGTAGACTTCGCTTTCCGCGCTATATCGTGATGCACCGGCCAATGTCTCGGCAACGGTATCGGCAGTAATCACGCGGATGCCCCGGCTACCGAGAGAGCGGGTAACAGCCAGTGCGCTGCGCTGCTGTGCGTCGAGAACGAGAACGGTTTCCACTACATTTTCCTTATTGAGTGCGTTGAGACGTACCGGATTCTAACTGCTATGCGCCAGAATACGACAGCAAACAGATTTAAATCGAAAGTCGCGGTCGCTCAGGGCGACGATGAGCAAGGTAGTGTCGAGTCACTGGCGAACCTGAGCCCGAAGACGATCTGGCAGTCGGTGCGACGTGAGCATCTGGCGTTCTGGGCGATTTGTGGGTGGTTGTTTTTTGAGTATATCAAGCCGCAGGCGATCTATCCGTGGATGGATATCCTGCCTTGGTCGCAGACTTGTATTATCGGAGCGTTTCTTCTGTCGCTGGCAAAAGGCGATAAGATAGCTGCATCAAAAGGGCTTTTCGGTCTGCATGCTTCAATTCTAGCATTTTTGGTACTTATATTAGCCTCCAGTGCGTTTGCCTATAACAGTGCTTTCGCCTTCAGCAAACTGAGTATCATGGGACAGTGGTTCATAATTTATTATCTCGTTCTGAAAATTATCAACACTGAAAAACGCTTTCTCATTTTCTTCCTGCTTTACCTGCTCTGCAATTTCAAAATGTCTCAGCATGGTTTCGTGTCCTGGGTCTCTAGAGGTTTTGCATTCGCGGACTTTGGAGTCACGGGTTCGCCCGGCTGGTTCCAAAACTCCGGTGAGTTTGCCATGCAGATGGCTATCTTTTTGCCAGTGTCTATAGCCTTCATTAACTCCTTTAAGCACCGATGGTCTAAGCTGCTTTACTATTTTATGCTCTTGTTTCCCATAAGCGCGTTCAGTTGTGTTCTTGCAAGTAGTTCCCGAGGTGGCGTGTTAGGACTAGTAGCGATGGGTCTTCTCATTCTTTTTCAGAAGAAGAAGATGTTCAAACGGCTGATGGCGGTGCTTTTGATCGTGGGCGTCGGTTACCTCATGCTGCCAGATAAGTTTAAGGAACGTTTCGAAACGGCCGGCGACGACGGAACGTCAAATCTTCGACTGTTCTACTGGGGCCTTGCAGGAGATATAGCTGCGGACAATCCATTTCTCGGCATTGGTTATATGAACTGGATACCTTACTATAAGGCATATTATTTCGATCCCTCCATCAAATACAAAGCTGAGGAAGTGCACAGCACCTACTTTCAAGCGATGTCGGAACTTGGATACACCGGTCTGATCATACTCATTTCGTTCGCGGGAGTTACCTGGCGGCTGAACAGATCCACCAGCAAAGCTATGCTGCAGCATGAGGGCGAGGAAATGGCGGACTTCTACCGAAACGTGGCAAAAGGCTTGAATTACGGCTCGTTTAGTTTGTTCGTAACCTGCGCATTTATCTCGGCGCTATATTACCCATTTTTTTGGATGCAAGGCATATTGTCTGCAACCCTCTACGGAGTCGCACGGTTGCGCTATTCGCCTGTGAAAAATGCAGCTCGAATAGTAAAACCTTCCGCGCAACAGAAATCCACTAAGCTGCCAGCGTTTCCAGCTAAGCCGTCCAGACTCACGAGCGGTAAGTAATGAGTCGAGCTTGTGCAGTCTTGCGAGTCGATGAGCTCGAAGACGGTATGTCTGCTGTACCGAAAGTGGAATATCTGCTTCGGGCGGGATTTCGATTTATTTCGGTCGCCGAGTTTTTTAATGCGAAAGATACAGATTGCTTTCCGCACGATCAGTCTGCGTTTCTGGTAGTTCATTCTTTTGATCTTCAGTTTGCGGCATTGCTCTCGCAACGGCTTTCCGCGCTCGCTGTACCTTTTCTCCTAGTCTGTAATAGTAATACTCTGACGAGTCCGAATGCTAACTGGCCTAGCAGAGTTGAGAGGATCCTATCTGGTTCGGAATCAGGCATGCCAAGCCTGAAGTTAGGAGCTGGCGTCGTTAAATACGAAGTAAGTGAAACCTCTGTCTCTCAGGTAGTGACCGATGTTGTACGTAGGATGGCCGTTATGGGTCGTGGTGATCGAGACAGGGCGATCAGGGACCTTGAGCAAGAGCTAAAACAGAGCAGCTCAATACCTTCCCGGCCAGAGGAGAGGTCGTTTATTGGTATATTCGGCAATTTCGAGTCCAATCTTGTTAGTTTTGCTCCAATGCCCGAAAACTGCAGTAGTCGCTTATTGAACCACGCTGGATTCGACACGTCTGTCAGGGAGACAGTTCGGAAGCTCGAGGCGCTTGGGCTACGCCCGCTTCGAGACGTTTACAGCATGCCGTTCAGGCACGACTATTGGGAAAAGTTTACTCGCGCAGGTTCAGCAGAGGCTGTGATGTTCGCCTACAGTTTTTCCGGCCATCTTTGCACGCCGGCCGCAATCGCCGCTGGATTGGTTCCGCAGCTGGCGTGCCCGTCAACGTTGGAGGAAGCGTTGCAACTTGGACGGAGATGCGTGCATGCGCAGCTTCAAGAACCGATGGGACGACTCTCGCAAGCTCATTACCACGGAGGAAAGCGAGCTCTTCTGAAGTCGCTTCGCTCGCATATTTGCAGTATTTTCGGCCGCTACCGAAGTCTCGCACGAATCGAGTTCGATCGCGTCCAGCGGGTAGTTTTCTTCTGCAAAGGAAATATTAATAGAAGTGCTTACGCAGCATGCTTATTGAAGTCGTTGGCAGCGGTAGAGACTTCCTCTTTCGGTTTGAGCGCCAATGATTCTGATGCTGCAAGCGTCCAGGCGCTTGAGCGAGCCTGCAGAGATGGACTTGACCTGACAAACCACATAACCACGTCCTTCTCCTCATTCAAAGTTCGTGACGGTGATCTAATTGTTGGTTTTGAGCCGGGGCACGTTGCATTGCTCAGTCGACTCGTGCACGCCGAGAACAAGTCGCTTCAGTTTACTCTGGCTGGTTTGTGGTCTCAGCCGAAATCGCCCTATGTGCAAGATCCAATCGTAAGGTCAGAGCAGTATTACGAACGATGCTTTGATCTCATTGCGTCCAGCGTCAATGAGATCAGCAGGCTGCTAGCCAAGCCTGTCCACGCAGGGGCAGTGTAGTGGGCACGACGGCAGTAGTTCATTTCGTGTCTGGAGACCTTTGGGGAGGCGCAGAAAATCAAGTCTACCAATTGGCTAAGCAACAGACTGAACGAGAGGGGCTCAAAGTCTGCGTGGTCATACTCAATCGTGGACAGTTGTATGACCGTTTGAGCGAGTCTAAGGTTGAAGTTCTCTTATGTGACGAATCGAAAGAGTCATTCTTCAAGATCCTGTCCGATGCGCTGAGCTTCGTGAAAGCGATCAAGCGTGAGTACGGCGATGTCATTCTTCACTCGCATAGGCGAAAGGAGAACCTGCTCGCTGCACTCGTAGCACTTCGACAGCGTCTGAAGGTTGTACGCACCATGCATGGTGCCGATGAACATGTCACGACGGAGAACTTGAGAAAAAGGGCGGCAAAGCGGCTTGAACTATATCTTTATAAGTTCTTGATAAGTCGCCACGTTGCGGTCGCAGCGCACCTAGAGAGCGACTTAAGTAGATGCGGCTACAGGGGGCGGTCAATTACCACCATTCCCAATGGAATCGACTTTGATAAACTTGAAGGAGATACTGGAGCCTCCGATGCTAATCCTTTAACAGCATCACTCCTTCCGTGTTCTGGCGGCAAAGCCTGGCGAGTCGGAATAGTAGGCCGTCTGGTGCCGGTAAAACGACATGACCTGTTTATTCAGCTCGCGAGCCGGACCTTTAGCGCCCGGGAAGAAATTGTTCAGTTTTTCATTATTGGCGACGGACCGATGTTGGAGACTACTAAGACGATGGCTGGTAGTTCACCGGCGTCTGCGCGTATTCACTTCCTTGGATTCCGGAGCGACGTTAATCGAATTATAAAAGAGCTAGATGCAGTCTTCATACTTTCAGATCATGAAGGCTTGCCTCTGAATTTGCTGGAAAGTATCGGCTTGGGCGTGCCAGTTTTTGGCCACGATGTTGGTGGAGTAGGAGAGATCCTTCGCCCTTATCCGGCACTGTTGCTCAAGGCGCCGTTGTTACCATCGGCGGAAAAAGCAATTCAGGATCTCTTAACCGACGATTCGAACTTAAAACAACAGTTCCTAAGCTGTAGACAAGCGATAGTTGAGCGCTTTAGCCTAGCCCGATGTGAGCAAGCATACTTCGAATTGTATGTTTCTTGTTTAAACCCTCTAACAACGAAATCCTCATAATGTCGGACACTCAGTCTACCAAGATGCTTTTTCGCACAAATAACTTCGACCTGCTGAGACTTTTCGCAGCTAGTCAAGTCGCTATTTTACACGCTTTGCATGTCATGAATGTTTCTGTTTCAAGCTTTGTGCAATCTGCACTAGGTCTTTTATATATATTTCCAGGCGTGCCCATATTCTTCTTTGTCAGTGGTTACTTGATCAGTAAGTCGTATGAAAGCAATTCCAGACTCGACGATTATTCATCCAACAGAATTCTACGACTTTTTCCAGCTTTGATCATTGCGGTTACGCTGTCCTTTGTCCTGATTTTTGCCAGCGGTTACTCGGCTGAAGCGGATGCTTCCTTTTTCGACTGGTTGCTCCTGTATTTCGCGAAAATTAGCGTGGTTCAGTTTTACAACCCTGAATTTATGAGGGCGTATGGTGATGGTGTATTAAACGGTAGTCTCTGGACGATTACTGTCGAGCTTCAGTTTTATGTGCTCGTGCCCATTGTCTATACGCTTTTCAAGCTGAAAGATGATAATAACGTACGCTTGTTAGCATTGATTGCGATTTTCTTTGCCTTCAACAGAATCTTCAGCTTCGTGCCTTACGAATATCAAAGTGAAGTGATATACAAGCTCATCAGGGTGTCATTTATTCCCTGGTTTTACATGTTTCTTATTGGCGTTTTCTTTCAAAGGAACTTCAGCCGAATTCACGACCTTCTAGCAGGGAAATTCTGGTATGTACTGCCAGTCTATCTCGCTATCGGACTTGTTGCTGTTCAGTACAATGCGAATTTTGGCAACAACGTTAACCCGTTATTCTTTGCATTGCTTGCCCCTCTAATTTTTTCGTTTGCCTACTCGTTCCCTACATTAGCTTCTCGCGTGACTCGGGGTAATGATGTTTCCTACGGAATCTATATTTACCATATGCCAGTAATTAACTGCATGGTTTACCTTGGCCTCACGGGAAGTTTTACTTTTGCTTTAACCGCTATGTTGCTCACTACGGTGATTGCGTTGTCGTCATGGTTTCTTATTGAGCGAAACTGCCTGAAACTTAAGAACCACCCATTCAATCCAATTTATAAAAGGGCTAAAGCGTGGTGATATCAATATATTTTCTGGAGTTATCCTCACTTGCAGAATAGACAAAAAGAAAGGCCCAAGGTTCTTTGGCTTTCTCACTTTGCGCCTTATCCACCGAAAGGTGGCGCAGAGCAGCGTAGTTATAACATGCTTGCTGAGTTGGGGAGAGGGACTGATCTAACCTTCGTGGGATTGGCTCATTCCAGTCGTGTCAAGGCTTACTATACCGACTTTGATACAGGTGTTGTGGCGATAGAAGCGGCATTTAGAGAGTTCTGCACTGATGTTCGTCTGGTCAAGCATGGGCACCTCAATCGCAAGATGAATCGGATCTTCACAGCTTTCAAGTCGCTGTTGTTGTTCCGCCCATACGATTATGTCTATCTCCAATCGGCTTTGTTTCAGAAGCAAATCGATACTGTACTAGCCGAGAACCAATTTGATGTTATCCATGTTGACTCTATTGGGTTGTGGCAATTCCTGAATTCGAAGGATCTATCTGCAAAGCTAATACTCAACCATCACAATATCGAATCGGCCATGCTCGCACGCAGAGCGGAAAATGCCGACGCTCCGCTTTCGTTTTATTTGAAGTGGCAAGCGCATCAGCTGGCTTCTATTGAGCGAGAAGCGTGTAAGCGTGCCGCATTGAATATCGTTTGCTCTGAGCTGGATGCGTCAAGGCTTCGAGAGCTACATAGTGTGGATAATGTAGAGGTGGTCCCGAATGGTGTCGACCTTGCCTACTTTACGCGAAGTCAGCCCTATGCGCCTCTGAGCAAGCATTTGCTTTTCGTTGGTGGGCTCGACTGGTACCCGAACAGAGATGCGGCCACGTTCATTGCGACTAAGCTCTGGCCTCTATTGAAGAAAGCCATGCCGGACATCACATGCTCGATAGTTGGTCGCGGAACAATCACGGCACTCGACGAACTAGCAGCTAGTGACCCTAACTTCAAAGCGCCAGGCTTCGCTGACGACATTCGACCAGTCTTCGAATCCGCAACGATTTTTGTCTGCCCAATTCGTGATGGCGGTGGAACCAAGCTGAAAGTACTTGATGCGATGGCTATGGGTGTACCGCTTGTTGCTCATCCCGTTGCCTGCGAAGGCATCAATGTTGAAGACGGCCAAACAGTTAGGTTTGCTGAGTCCGCGGAAGATTTTTGTTCGGCAATTGTGCAGCTTTTAGAGCAGCCTGAGGTGCTTTCTAGAATGTCTTCCGACGAGCGGGAGCTTATCGAGAAAAATTTTTCTTATGAGTCTATAGGGGCTGAGATTCGCCGGATGTATCAATAATTCTCATCGGCTCCGGCCCGGGTTCTACGAGATCAGCTGTTCGAAGATAATGTTTCACAGCAAGGATGTTCCTCCGTCTAGGGTCCCCAAAATTGGAGACCCTGCGACGTCTAGCTTATTTTGCAGATCCGGTGACCCTACGCCCATTGGTGTTGGTATCTAATCATTTACATGAACCTTCCGCGATTTTAACCTCGTCAACATAGATGAGCAGAGTAACTCAGTTTGCGGTGAACTAGCATGCCAGCCAAACCCACCAGCAACAGTGCACCAGTTGGTCCTACAGGCACTTCCTGAGCGGCGCTATCGAAGAACGATACTTGCACGCTCTCATTGACTAAACCACTAGAAGGGCCATAACCGCAGAACCATTCTCCATCTTCGCAGGGGAGCAGCTCACGGAAGTTAAATCGGACGGTGTAGGTGTAGACCTGGTCAAGCAAAGGTCCGATTATTGTTTCCTTGCCTACAGCCGCAGCCTCACTTGAAGGACGCGGAGCGGCAAACAGTATCCGCAAGCCAAAGTCTATGGTTCCGTCGTTGTATCCAGCATCATCAAATTGGGCGTAGTAGTCGTCATTTTCTAGAGTGTAATAGACGCTCGGTACGTCCACCCTGAATCCGTCCCTCGGATCGCCAGTGAAAGGGATGGAAAATGTCCAGGGATCAGCGTTGATATCGAAGGATACGGAATCTGGAAAGGTTATTACACCGGCCTGAGCCGACATGGACCCCAAAAGGAGCCCCGCTAGAGAAAACGCTTTAAGGTTGTTCATGATGTCTCCTGCTGTAGCTTATTAGGTATGGGCATAGCAGAGGCATGGTAACCTTTTTGGACCACGTTTTGTGTAACATACGCGGTCAGAATTTATTGATCCGAATACTCAGGGAAAAATGAGGGTCACGATCTCTCTCACCCCCCTCGCACCACTCGCGGCCTTATAGCAGCCGTAAAGCAATCTTTGGGCATAGCTAAATGGTGGCTGTTTCGGGCAGGGGCAGCTTGCTCGCAGCTATCTCGCAGACTGGTGTCTGGCCCCTCATTAGCTAAATGGTTTCGATATCAAGACCACCTAAACCCTCGCTTTGCAGGAAATTGTGTTGCCTATCCTCGCAGCTTGACCAGTCATTAAAAGATCTTCTCTAGCTTAGCGAACCTGCGCAATCTGCCATCTGTGCTATGCTCAAAAAACATACAGTGGCAATTGCACCCCGCCAACAATAAATTCTTAAATAGCGGATAAATAAGATATTTAAGCAATATGTCGTCGAAAGAAGACGTTGAGTAGCGGACGACTTGTCTTTCCAGCGCCGACATAGACGGGAGCGAGCAGAGAGTTATTTCTTTCTGGCAGCTGAAGGGCCCGTGTCCCGATTCCTTTCACGCGTCTAACTTCAAAATGCTTGTACAAATTGGGGACCAAATTGAAGCAAATTAGCTTTCAGCAACAGAGTCTTGGACTAACTCTTCTTATAGCGGCAAGTGCTGCTTTGACCACTGGGTCATCAGCTACCGAAGCTGCAATAGTTTTTGAGGGAACGGTACAAGAGCCGTTCGTTTCGGCCGTACTGGAAGTAGTACTTGGCTCAGGCTTGGCTCGGGACTCCAGCGGTCTCAAGCCCATTGATACTACGCAGACACATGTTCGCTACGCCAGCGATCCCGCAAGCAATCGCATAGATTCGACCGTTGTCTTCGGGACTGGAGCTATCTGGTGGGATATGAATGGCCCCGGCATCTTCGATGCCAATGGCAATGGATATTACCTTCAGAGAAATGGCTATCAGGTCAGGCTATTCCAGTACTCCGGTGGATTAATTACTCAGCTAGGCCCTACGGTCAATGTAAGCGTTAGAGCAGGGGATACTGCAAAGGTTGTTTACGATAACGAATCTGGAGCACTCGAAGGCCATTACAACGGATCAGTGGTTATTCAGAGCTCCACCTTGTCCTTCGCGGGAGCTGCATTGGGGCCAGGGCTTTTTATGAAATGGACGAATACCAATCAGGCCCGCCTGTCCTCTTTCGAGTCGAGTCTCGAAAGTGAGACAGCTGCTTCGACTGATACCGCAACATCAGATACTGTCGATCTCACCGGACCTGTGGCCGCCCCTTTCACTGCTCCCCAACTAGAAACGGTGCTGGGCGCGGGCATGAAGATCAGTGCAGCGGGAGTGAAGCCGCTGAATCAGAGTAGAACCCACGTCCGATCTGCGGAACCTGCCAATGTTGAGAGACTGACATCAAGCACAACGTTTGGAAATGGCGTCGTCTGGTGGGACCTGAATGGGCCAGGTCTCTTTGATGCAGAAGGGAATGGCTACTACATTCAGCGCAATGGGAATAAAGCTGCGCTGCTCAAGTTCACCAATGGTTCTTCCGTTTCGCTTGCCACCCCAGTTACTGTTTCTGTTGGGCCAGCAGACACATGTGCACTCGAGCTAGACTCGGCCACTGGAGAATTAGTTGGGCGCTATAACGGTTCCGTTATTCTTCGGAAAACGGTATCCACGACAGCATTTGTAGATCTCCGACCAGGCTTTTTCCTGCACTGGATGAACAAAAACGATGCGACATTGACCTCCGTAGCGCTTTCAACGAACTCTGGTGATGCTGGTGGGGGAAGCGATACACGGTCCAATCCTAACGACATCAGGCCTTACACGTTCGTCGGTCCAAAGCCCATCATCTCCGACGTGAACAACTACGAAGTAACCCGGATTCTTGATCCAGATTGGACATATGAGGAAAACTTCAGCTCTGGCGAAGTTACGTCAAAAGGTTTTTTCAATCATCGTGAAAAAGCCTGGCAAGGCGCTCATCCTACCGACTCTGCAGCTGCGCCGACCGATGGTGATAGTTCAATCATGGTTTTCAAGTACGCCCAACTCGGTGAGACATCTGAAACGCCGTACGATGCGTGGAGTCAGTTGGGCTTCAAGCTTCCTTTCAATGTACAGCAGTTGGAGATGAGCTACGACCTATACCTCCCGAAAAATTATGTCGCCGGCGCTGAAAATCATAAAGGTTTCGTTTTCTACAGCGGACCCTACCGCGCAGTCAATGCGAACATACATATTGGCCAAGAGAACTGGGGCGGGGGGCATCCAGGATTTCCTGACGATGGGGCGACGCCATCCTTGAATCTGGGGACCGATCACTGGAACATGGGGCACTCATTTCTGAAGGACAAAGCTGAAATCTACGACAATAGGGCCGGGCGGTGGCAGCGTATTCATGTGTATATCGAACTTGCGAAAGAGCCCGGAGATTATGGACGGGTAGAGGTATTTTCGAATGGGAGGCTGGTAACGGGAACTAGCTTCCCAAGCCTTCTGCCGTCAGTAGAGAGCCCTGCGGGCAATAGGCAGCTTCGTTACTCCAAGTTTGGTAACTATTTGGACACTGGGTACCTTCTTGGCTGGATGTCCCACAGTCTCGGCAAACGCGAAACAATGTACCTAGGCATAGATAACTTCAAAATAAAGCTTAGAAGCTCTGTCGGAGCAACCAATAACAGTCCAGCGCCGTAAGCCTGATGAGTTTCAAGGTCTGGGTGCAGAATCGCCATAAGGCGCTGCGGTTTTCCTACAATACAACTGACCGATTATGCCTGCTCAAGGCAGAAGCATATTTAAACCTGCTAGTGTCCCGTCTGGTTAAT
>DEMD01000006.1 GCA_002354735.1 Gammaproteobacteria bacterium UBA2679
ATTAACCAGACGGGACACTAGGCAGGTTAACAGAAATAATAATAACGATAATAGCGGCAGGTCCTATCTGATTGTAAGACAACCTGAATTCCGCTTTCATTCGTCATATGAGCATATCGAAGCGTATGGACGGTTTCGAAAAGGCACGTCTCGCCGTTCTGCGGCAACTCAATCTCCTGGACACGCCACCTAGCGAGAGTTTTGATCGCATCGTGCGAATGGCAAGGCAGATCTATGACCTGCCTATTGCAGCGATATCACTCACCGACCGGGATCGCCAATGGTTCAAGTCGCGTGTGGGTATAGAGCATTGGGAAATCCCCCGCTATAAAGCGTGCTGTGCCGAAGTCACCATGACCTCTAATGTGGTGGTCATCAACGATCTTCTGGCCTCCGACTTCTACGTCGACAGCGCGCTCGCGAAATCCGGTATTCGCTTCTATGCAGGCGCCCCACTCATTACCCATGACGGCTTCACGCTCGGTTCGATGTGCGTTTTGGGTCACGAGCCACGAGAGGCTTCGGATAACGAGCTGGCAGCCTTGCAGGACTGCTCACGCATGGTGATGTCGCAGGTCGATCTTCAGCATGCAGTTGGTCGTGTCGACTTCAGCAGTGGCCTGCCCAACTACATCCAATTTATCGAAGATCTCGACGATCTGGCGAAGGACCACCCGGGAGAACGGTATCACGCGGTGAGTACCGACCTGGTGGATCTGAGCCATGTCGGTTCCCTGCAACGAATCATGGGACCGGGCTATCTGTCCGAGCTTGTCTGTACTGGCCGGAACCGTTTACAGGCTTCTCCCGCCTGGCCGGCTGAAAAGAAGCTTTACCATGTTGGTCCAGGCCAGCTCGCTCACCTGGAGCGCGGTGAGGAGCTTCAGGTGCTGCAGCGGGCTCACGGACTGCGCGAAGCACTTGTCACCGCTCTCGAAGACGAAGCAGCCCCGCTGGCGCTGAATCCCACCTTTGGCATTGTGCCGTTTCGACTTGGTCGGGTGAGCCCTACAACGACCTTGCGGCGGACCCACTGCGCTGCGCGCGATGCTCGTGATCATGACCTTGTTGCAGGCGTTTATTCAGCAGCTTCCGATGCCTTGCACCAGCGCACCTTCAACCTGCTGGCCGACTTCCGCCATGCAGTGGATTCTTCAGACCAGTTACACCTGGTGTATCAACCGCGTGTGATGATGGCGAGCGGTGAATGCCGAAGTGCCGAGGCACTGCTGCGCTGGCGCCACCGCACCCTTGGCACGATCTATCCCACCGAATTCATACCACTCCTGGAGCAGTCGCCCATGTGTAGGCCGCTTACGGACTGGGTACTCCGCCACGCACTGGCCCAGGTGGCCGAGTGGCGTCGGCAGGGCCTGAATATTCGGGTGGCGGTCAATATTGCTGCGGCGAATCTGCTGGAGGATGATTTCACCGATCGGCTTCTGGGCTATCTGGCCGCTGAGAAGCTGCCGCTAGACTGCATCGAACTCGAGCTTACAGAAAGCGGTCTGCTCAGTAATGGCCGGGCCGCACGCGAACAGCTCGCAAGGCTCATCAGCCTGGACATCCACGTGGCAATTGACGACTTTGGCACCGGCTATAGCAGTCTCGCCTATTTGCAGCATGTTCCTGCTCATGTTGTGAAGATTGACCGCAGCTTCATCACTGATCTGGAACAGCGGAAACGCAGCCAGACCCTGGTCAAATCGATGATCAACATGGCTCACGATCTGGGATACAGGGTTGTGGCAGAAGGCGTGGAAACGAGTGAGAGCTATCATCACCTCAACGGGCTGGACTGTGACGAGGCCCAGGGTAATCTCATCGCGAAACCACTAGCGACCGAGCATTTCAGTCGCTGGTTCAGAAACTGCCAGCAGACAGGTCTTCATTCGGCAAAAGGCGGCATCTTACTTAACTAAGTGCACTGAACATCAAGCTCTCCTGGCGCCGTGAGTCGGAACTTATAGAGGCTGCCGCACCGCCGGCGGCTGACCGGACCGCGCACTGACCCGCCGCTGCAGCTGCAAGGTCCAGCGATAGCCTATCCAGGCAGAAGCCACGAGATAGGGCAGCCCACCCGGGACCCACATGATCAGGCCAGCGAGCTGCTGATCCTCCAGCCCCCGGGCATCCCCGTAAAGCGGTGCGTTGGCAAATGTGAGCAAGGCGCCCAGAAACCCGGTATTCATCAGCGTAAACAACAGGGCGGTCAGGGCCCAGCCGAACTGCCCACGGCTGCTGCGGAGCACCACCCACCAAAGCAGACCTGCCGATATGAGAAAGAGCCCATGCTCGCTTATGTGCCACCAGGGGTTTTCGAGAGCCAGGGTGTAGAAGTACGGCGTGTGCCAGAACCAGATGATGAATGCGTGGGCATACGCCACCAGCATAGGATGCCGAGCACATTTCAGCAGCGGCTCCGCCGTCCTGGCCAGCCGCCGGCCACCCGTCGCCACCAATTGCGGCAGTGGACGAGCCAGGACCCAGAGCGGCGCAATGACCACCATGAACAACATATGCTGCACCATGTGCCAGCTGGTGCTGCGCTCGGCCCAGCCGTCAAGCGGCCCGTGGACAGCCAGAACGCTAAGCACCATGGCTGAATGAAAGCAGACGAGCTGAACGCGGCGCGGTGGTCGCCGTCTCGACCCGGTCAGGTACAGCAACCAGCAGGCAGCGAGGATCGTCGCACTGAGAACGCCCGCTGCCTGCTCGGCCACGTCGTCTACCAATAAGCTGTGGGCACATGCGGGTCCTGCGAACGAAGCTGCAATAGCAGCCGTCAGAATGGCGCCAGGGGCTCTCAGGTGCATGGCGGCAGCAACAGGGCTGGCAGGCTGATGGCGAGACTGGCAAGCGCTGCGAACAGATAGACTGCGGCTGCGGTCCGGCAGAGAAAGCGCTGACGATCTTTGCCATCGTCAGCGGACGGCGCGTGACGCCAGTTCGACCAGGCGCCCATGAGCAGGCCGCCAGCGAAGACAAGCGCAAGCACTAGCATAGTGCCGTTGAGCCAGTTCCAGGCGCCCTGCGATGACTCCGGAGGAACCAGCGCACAAGCTACTGACAAGCCACCGTAGAGCAAGACGAACCACAGGATCCAGACTACCAGACCAAGTACGAGATGTGCGGGATGGCCTGGTCCAAAGCTGAAAGCGCCCATGTATCAGCCCCATCCCATCGGCAGCAGGATGAATGCTGCGAAACTGATCCAGTAGATGCCAACTGTGTAGCTCCAGAACGGCTGCAGAACGAAAAGCTCGTAGGGTGCTCGCGCGCCGACATAGCCAATTCGCACACGCAGTGCCTGTAGGCCGGTCAATATGGCCGCCAGCCCGCCGTGCAGCAGCAGATAGATCAGCATGACCATCAACACCGAATCATGAGCCGAGCTTCGAGGCGACAGGCCCGCGTCCAGCAACACCCAGAGCAGACCCGCGAAATGCAGCAGCCCGAGAACACTCACCAGCCATAGACGAGCCTCGAGGCCGCGAGCGTCGCCGGCAGCCAGGCGACCCACGGCTTGGCGGTAGAGCAGAACCACGGCACTCAGCAGCACACCAGTCACTAACAAAAACGCGAGTGAAAGCGGCCCATCTTCAGGCGTCTCCCACAGCGGCGCCGCCGTCCAGAGATAGAACCAGCCGAACAGCAGCGAGGCATAAAGGGTGCCATTGGCCATCATTGTCACGATCATGCCCCAGCGCCCTGGCCCGTCACAGGTTCGCGAATGCAAGGGGGGATCGTACGGTTCATCGTCATAGAACGGTGCCGCAACGGGATGTGCCCCATTATGCCAGCTCCACTGCAGCAGGTAGATGATGGCCATTATGAATGCAGGCAGTGCCAGCAGATAGCTCTTGACCAGAAGACAGATACACATGACGGCGATGAAGCCCGCGCTGATCAATGGCAGCCAGGAGTTGGCCGGCAGGTGAATGATTTCTTTGAGCTCACCGGTCACCGCATCCGAACCCCAGGTCTCGCGCAGGTTATGTCGAGGCTCCGCAAGACCAAACTCACCAGCTTCGATCCGCGCCGCGAGATCAGGACGGTCCCACATCGGTGTGCGCGTCTCAATCCAGGGCAGACTGGCGAAATTGTAAGTCGTTATCGGCATGGGCGTTGCCCACTCGAGCGTATCGGCATTCCAGGGGTTCGTACCCGCCTTTCTGCCAAAACGGAAATGTAGGGCGATATCCAGGACGATCAGGGCCACACCAATTCCCGTCACAAAGCCACCTATCGATGACACGAGGTTGAACCACTCCCAGCCGAGACCGGCGTCATACGTGAACACTCGCCGCGGCATGCCGAGCAGGCCGGTGAGATGCATGATGAGAAAGGTGAGATTAAACCCGATGAAGAACAGCCAGAAACCCCAGCGGCCCAGCTTTTCCGATGCCATCCTTCCAGAGACGTGCGGCAGCCAGTAATAGAAACCAGCGATGAGCGGGAACATCATCCCGCCGACGAGCACATAGTGCATATGCGCAACAACGAAGTGCGTGTCGTGCACCTGCCAGTTGAATGGCACCAGGGCCAGCATGACGCCGGTCAGGCCGCCACAGACGAAAACCACGAGGAAGCCCACTAGCCACAACATGGGCAGGCTGTATTTCACATTGCCCGACCACAGGGTCGCGAGCCAGGCAAAGATCTGGATCCCGGTGGGAATGGCCACCAGCATGCTCGCCACGGAAAAGAAGGCTAGCGCCAGGCTCGGAATTCCTACCGTGAACATATGATGGACCCAGAGCCCGAAGCTGATGAAGCCCATGACGATGATGGCGAGCACGATCCAGCGATACCCGACAAGCGGGCGCTGTGCGAATACGGGAATCAGCGTCGAGACGATGCCGGCTGCAGGCAAGAATATGATGTAGACCTCGGGATGACCGAAGAGCCAGAACAAATGCTGCCACAACAGCGGATCTCCACCCCCATCCACATCGAAAAAGATAAAGCCTGCGGCCCGTTCGAGCTCGAGCAGTATGCTGCCGAGTATCAGTGGCGGGAAGCCGAAGATGATCATGAAGGCCATGGCCAGGATGTACCAGCAGAATATCGGCATGCGGTTGAGCGACATACCGCTTGTGCGGCTGCGCAATATCGAGACCACCAGTTCTATACCCGCCGAAACTGCCGATATTTCAACGAAAGTGATGCCAATCAGCCAAAAATCTGATCCCAGACCGGGCGAATATTCGATACTGCTCAGTGGGGTGTACATGAACCAGCCAGCATCGGGCGCGATGCCCAGCAGCAGACTCGTCATGATGATGAGCCCACCGAACAGGTAACAGTAATAGCCCAGGGCACTCAGCCTTGGAAAGACGAGATCGCGCGCACCAATCATCTTGGGAATGAGATACATCGCAGCACCTTCGAGCACCGGAATGGCAAACAGAAACATCATCACCGTGCCGTGCATTGTGAAGAGCTGGTTGTACATGGCCGGGCTGACGATGTCCTGGTTGGGCAGCGCCAGCTGTGTGCGGATGAGCATGGCCAGCAGCCCGCCAACCAGAAAGAAGATCACACCGGTGAATAGAAATCGAAGCCCGATAGTTGTGTGATTCACTGCAGCAAGCGCACCCAAACCGGGTTGGTAACGCCAGACACGGTGCAGACGCTCATGCCTCGATTCATTATGCGCTGCAATGCCTTCAGTCATTGTCCTGCTTCTCCTTCAGCCAGGCTTCGAAATCGGCTGGCGAATGTGCGATAACAGTGAATTTCATGGCGGCATGTTCGAGACCACAAAACTCTGCACACTGGCCCAGATACACCCCCGGAGAAGTCGCCTCCAGACGGAGCACATTGGTACGCCCTGGTATCGTATCCAGCTTGCCGGCCAATCTCGGCACCCAAAAGGAATGAATGACATCGGCGGTGGTCAAATGAACGTCTACCGCCTGCCCCGCAGGTATGTGAAGCTCGTTTGTCAACGTCACATCGATATTGGGATAACTGACCCGCCACTGCCATTGCGCCGCCTGGACGTCGACCCTCAGCGCCTCGCCCTGTTGCGGTGGAAGCGGCAACATACTTCGGCCCGCCGGAATGCCGATCAGCAGAATGAGACTGATACTGACGATAGGGAGTGCAAGACCGCCACCAAGAATCCAGCGATTCTGAATACGCTGTGCCTTCTCGTCAGAAACGCGCCCGGGCTTTCGCTTCATGGCATAGAGCCATAGAATTATAACGATTAGAAAGACGGCAGTGAGGAAGGCGAACATGCCCCACCAGAGTTGCGCTGCTGTGGCGGCATGGGGGCCCGCCGGATCTAGCGAGGACAGCGGACCTGAACATGCGGAGAGCAAGCCACAGAGGCTTGCAGCGCAGAACTGGATTGAGCTACGGTCCTTCATACGCACGTAATACCTCGCATACCGAAGCCCACGTCCCGCAGCGCGGACCCACCAGAGTGATGTTCATGGCCCGAGAATCCATTCCCAGCAAGATGTCGATTCTTGGTCATCCGATTCATCCGATGCTCATTCACTTTCCAGTCGCTGCCTTGCTCATGCTGATACCCGCAGATCTGGCTTACCTCTACACCGCCGATAACTTCTGGGCCCGAGCGAGCCTCTGGCTGGTCGGCGTGGGAACGGTAGGTGGCTGGGTTTCTGGTGCAATCGGATTTATGGATCTCGTTCTGGTCAGAGAGATCCGCAATCTCATTGCGGCGTGGTGCCATGCGATATTGGCTGTCATGCTGCTGTCGATATCGACGCTGAACTGGCTGCTCCGGATCGTCGAGCCTCATGACGAAGTCGTTTCGCCGTGGGGCCTGTATTTGTCCTTGCTCAGCGGATTCATGATTGCACTTGCCAGCCTGCTTGGCGGGCTCCTCGTTTATGACCAGGCGGTAGCAGTATCCCCCGACAAGATGGCCGAGCGCAGACACGGCAGTTAGCTTATGGCGTAGTGCATGGCGCTTCACAGCAGACGCTCAAAATCCGGCTTGCCCAGCACGATCCATACGATGCCCGTAGCCAAGGCCGCAGAAAACGTCGCAGTGAGCCAACACCATAGGACGACCGGCCTCGGCTTTGCCGCTTCGCTCTTAACAACGAGAAAACCTGTTGTACAGTGAGCGACCACCAGACCCGTCACCAGCGTCAACTTGATAATGAGCCAGGCGTCAACCGTTCTATTGAGCACAAACACTCCTGTGCCTGCAAGGATGGCCACCAGCGCAGCTGGCGTAGCAATTTTTGTGAATAGTAGTCGGGCAAGCACAACAGGCCGTTCTGCTCCAACCGCACGCTGGGCAGTACACTCATACCCACTTGCAATCAAGGCCGGCAGATACATTAAAGAAGCCACCCACAGTAACAGCGCAGTGATGTGGAGTATCAGGAAGGCTAACATTCAGGCGCGATGCTCCTTGCGAAAACTGCCTATGCACCCCGAGGCGAAGCTTTCGGGCGATTCGTCTGCCGATAGCGGTACCACGCCCTCAGGCGGACTGCTCCAGTTCGATAATGGTGCCCACGATTGATCCTTCGGCAAGCGCCAGATGCCCCACCGTAATTGGCAGTGTGAAGCGCCTGCGACCTGCCCCGCCTGGGTTGAAATACAGCACACCATCAAGCATCTCATTTCGAGGTTTATGTGAGTGGCCTGCGATGATGATGTCACAGCCCGCCGCAGCCGGCTGCTCGAGCGTTTTGATATCGTGCAGTAAAAATACCCGATGGCCTGCCAGCTCCAGCATTCTGGTATCTGGCAGCTGAGCCGCGGGGCCACTGGTATCGATGTTGCCCCGAATCGCGACCACTGGCGCAATTTGTCCGAGCCGTTCGAGTACATCACCTTTGCCCACATCACCAGCGTGAATAATCAGATCAACGCCCGCGAGAGCCTGCTCTGCCTGCGGGCGGAGCAGGCCATGGGTGTCGGCGATTACACCGATATTCAAGCGGCTCGCAGTCGACTCAAGATCGTCAACTATTTCCTGATGGCTCTGAGCATCCACGAGGTTTTCTCATGCACCCGCATGCGATCCGAAACCAGCGCAGCGGTTGATTCGTCATCGCCCTCCTGTGCTACCTTGAGCACCTCCCGCGAGGTTCGTACGACCTGCTCATGCCCCTTGGTCAACAGGTCGACCATTTCATCCGAGCCAGGCACACCATCAACCTCCTTGATGGAGCTGAGCCTTGCGAACTCCTTATAAGTGCCGGGTGCTGCCACATCGAGTGTTCTGATACGCTCAGCAATGTCATCCACCGCCACTGCAAGTTCGGTGTAGTGCTCTTCGAACATCAGGTGCAGTTCGCGGAAGGCTGGACCGGTTACGTTCCAGTGAAAATTATGCGTCTGCAGATACAGCGTGTAGGTGTCAGCCAGCAGGCGCTTGAGGCCCTCTGCTATCGCTGTTCGGTGATCCTTATCGATGCCGATATCAATACCTGTCATGTGTGTGTCCTGTTCTGGTGAAGCGAATGTCGCAAGTGCGAGTGTCAGTTATACGAAAGACCACGCGGACGCAGACTGCTCTGAGCGAGGTCGATCGGCGAATCAGCGCGCGCCCGGCCCCCGCCTCTGCAGCAGCATAGTGGCTAATACAGTGGCGATGATGCCTGGCAACACCGTCAGCGCAATCGATTCATCATCGATGACAAGCGCCAGCAACGCAACACAGGCGGGATTGAGGTAGATATAGGCGTTTACACGGCTCGGCCCGAGCGCGACTATGGTTCGCTGAAAGAGGTAAACGGTTCCAATCGTGGCGCCCAGGACGAGGTAAGCCATCTGATAGATTGCGGTGCCGTCCAGCAGCTGCCAGTGAGGCGCGTTACCGGTCAACATGAGGGCCAGGCTCATCCAGATACAGCCGCCGAGCAGAATTGCGAAAACCAGAAGAATCATTTCGTCATTACGGTAGAGCAATTTCATCGAAACTGCGTAGCAGGCCATCAGCACCGCGCCACCGAGAAAGATCAGGTCACCCTGCTTCAGTGTGAGTGAAACAACGCCGGCTGACTGCCCCGTGAAGATGACCCAACAGGCGCCAGCCGCCCCCAGCAGGTAGATAGCGACGCGAGGAATGGCCAGCTGCTCACGCAACACAAGCCGGCTTATAACAGCTGTAATAAGCGGCACCAGGGTGTAAATGGCGGCCGTGTTCAGCGCGCTCGTTGTCTTCAGCGCCTCGAACATGCATACAAAAAATGCCGAGAAAAAGAAGCTGATGATGAGCGCACGCGGCAGCACCGAGTGTATCCGGGCGCGCATGGCTGGTTGTAGGAAAATAAACGGCGCAAGTATCACGACCGAGCAGACAAAGCGCAGTAGCGTCAGAGAATACGGGTTCAAAACCTTTGCCAGCGCGGCCGAAGCGATAAATGAGCCTGCAACGAGGAGAGTAGCCAGCAGCACCAGGAAATGAGCCTTTATGACATCAACTTTCAAGTCAGGCACCTGCCTTGCTGTCCGATCGACCTCATCAACCCGCCTCTGTTGCTTGAGGCTCAATATACGCTGTCAGTGGCCAACTTGGCTGCTACTATGAAGAAGCGTTTCAACTTTACTCATATCTGCTGCAGCGAGAACACCATGACTTTACACATACAGCTTATCCCACTGCTTTCAATCCTGGCCGGCATACTCATTCTGCTCAGCCCGAAGCTGCTGAACTACGTCGTCGCGATCTACCTCATCGCCATCGGTCTCATTCAGATCTTTGGCCTGAAAATCTGAGCCAGTCCCCGTCATTCGGATGAATCCATTCGGTGCCGTGTTCGTATCTTACCGCGAACAGGCAGGAAGGAGAGACGGCATGACGATGAGCACCCGCTATGAGGCAGAGGAACCAGCGCTGGCTGACGTGGAGGCCATGAAGGGACCGGCCTTGATCGAGTTCGGGACGCCCTGGTGCGGACACTGCCAAGCCGCCCAGGCGCATCTGAACATGGCGCTCTCAGCGCATCCCGAGGTACCACATCTGAAGATCGAAGATGGCAAGGGTAAACCGCTGGGACGCGCGTTTCGGGTAAAGCTTTGGCCAACGCTCGTGTTTCTCAAGGATGGCCAGGAGATCAACCGTCTGGTCCGCCCGGTCAACGACCGAACCATCAAGGAGGCACTAGCTTCCATTACCGACTGACTGTACCCGCAGGTCCGCGTTCGGTCTCTGATTCAGGTGCCGCCCAGATCGGTTCCTCGACATGGGCTGGAGTCTCGAAGTCCTGCTGCATGGCACTGCTCAAGGCTTCCTCGAGTTTCATGAACAGCTCGCCATAACGCGGGCTGAAATCCACACCCCCGTCCATTTCTTTCCAGGCCTGAAACAATTCATCTTCGTGCGCGTTTTCCTTGTTCACGAAAGCCGTGGTCATTTGCTTCGCTCGCAGAGGGTGCACGCCCATCGCTGTAAGGGCATGGCTGCCAGCTTCAAGTGCCGAATGATAGGTTTCGCTAACAATGTCATCAGCACCAGCGACACGCAGCCGGTAGCCATGACCACGGTCAAATGCCCGCGCGAGTATCCACACACCAGGATGAAACTGTTTGACGTGCTGAACCATCTCGACCGCCCGCTCACGGTCGTCTATCGCAACAATCAATAGCCGTGCATGTTCGATACCTGCTGTCTCAAGCAGGTCCGAACGGCTCGCATCGCCAAAGAAGCTCTTGATATTAATCTGACGAACGTTCTCGATTTGCGCAATTTCATGATCCAGGACGACGATTGGAATATTATTGGCCCGCAGCAGACGACAGACGATCTGTCCGAAGCGGCCGACACCTGCCACAATGACGGGCGCCTGATCGTCTATCGTGTCCGCTTCCCGCGCATCGTTTTGCGCACTTCTATATCTCGGCAGGACGACCCGGTCGTAGAGAATGAATAGTGCTGGCGTGAGAAACATCGAAAACGCCACCACCACCGACAGGATCTGCGACGTTTCAACGGCGATGACGCTGTTCTGGACACTGTATGTGAGCAACACGAAACCAAACTCTCCGGCCTGCGCGAGACCAAGCATAAAGAGCCAGCCGTTACTCCCCTTGATTTTGAAAAGCAGGGCTAGCCCCAGCAGGATCAGCGCCTTCACTACGATGACAGCCAGGCTGAGCCCGAGAATCGTGTCCCATTCGGCCTGCAGGACATCGAAGTTGATACCGGCCCCAACCGTGATGAAAAAGAGACCCAGTAACAGCCCCTTGAACGGTTCAAGGTTGGCTTCAAGTTCGTGGCGAAATTCGCTGTTAGCCAGCACCACGCCAGCGAGAAAAGCGCCGAGTGCGGGCGACAGGTTCACCAATGCCATCAGGGCGGCGATGCCAATCACGAGCATCAATGCCGTTGCCGTGAATACCTCGCGAAGACCCGACTGCGCCACATAGCGGAACAGCGGCTTGCTGAGAAAGACTCCACCGGCGATGACCGCGGCAATTGCGCCAACCACGACTAGGGCATGCGCCCAGCCCGGCAAATGGGTGACCAGGCTGATACTGTCCGAATGGGCGCCCGTATCATTGATGACGCCCGCAAGTTCTGGCAGTGCCAGCAAAGGTATGAGGGCGAGCATTGGAATGACTGCGATGTCCTGAAACAGCAGCACCGAAAATGCACTGCGTCCGCCATCGGTTTTGGAAAGTCCCTTTTCGTTCAGGGTCTGCAGAACTATTGCAGTCGACGACAGGGCGAAAATCAGGCCGACGGCGATGGCGCTTTGCCAGGGCAGACCCAACCAGCTCGCTATACCCATCCCTGCACCCGCCGTCAGGACAACCTGCAGCCCCCCCAGACCAACCAAGCGGACCCGCATCGCCCACAGGGCCTTCGGATCCAGCTCCATGCCGACGAGAAAAAGCATCATGACGACGCCGAATTCGGCGAAGTGCTGGATGGTATTAGTCTCCTGCCCCACCAGTCCGGTAACAGGCCC
Organism: Gammaproteobacteria bacterium UBA2679; assembly: GCA_002354735.1. Taxonomy (GTDB): domain Bacteria; phylum Pseudomonadota; class Gammaproteobacteria; order Pseudomonadales; family Oleiphilaceae; genus Allohahella. Next base: position 11,916 of record DEMD01000006.1, read on the forward strand.
TATGACGACCCCCGCCACAAGATAACCAAGTACAGAGCCCAGGCCCCAACGTTTGGCGAGGGGCACAGCGATTACGGCGGCCACGAGATAGACGAAAGCCTGAATAAAATACTCGGTCACCGCAGCACACTAACGCCATGAAAGACCGGCGCCTCCATGAGATCGTTATGACGATCTCGATAGTCATAGGTCAACGGTAGGAGGCGCTTCGGTACCGCATTGATCGCCCAGGCCTTGAGGGCGCTGCTCGCAACAGGTGACGCCTTGTTCTTGTCCCGGAACAGTGTGAGCACAGGCTTATCGGTACAGATTTGCCATTCTGAAGATTCCTGGCAGGTGTAGTGAATAACAGCCACGGCCTCGACGGTGTCAGGACAGGACAGCACTACTGCGGCTTTTTCGGTACAACTGTCGGCTCGGCAAGCGCTGGCCAGCACGTAGCCCTCACTCAGCGGTCTGAGCTTCTCTGGTGGGCCGCCAAGACCGGTGAGCACCTGGTCAGCTATTGCCGAGTTACTCCAGAACAGGCTTGCGCGGCTACCGACGAAAAATTCGTTCAGCGAACGCTCGAAGTGCTCGTTCCATACCAGCTGGTTTGTATGGCCATAAGCACAGTAGTCGTCGGCATATGACGCTGTCGCCGCCCAAGCCAGCAGCATCAGTAGATGCGTTCTGAAAATAGTCATGTTCTCGTGTAACCCTTGCTCGCTAAGGATACTGATACGGCGTGTCGGCCTCCGCTGTCAACTCACCATATCCTGCCGAAAAAGTCGCCATGGACCGGTGCTCGCAGGCGATCTATGATGAGAAGACTAAAGGGTTCTGTGAGCGTGAGAAAACTGCCATGAATAGACTGCTGTTGACATTCATATGGTTCACCTTGTCCTCGGCGGCTTTGATGACTCACGCTCAGACCGACCCACTGCCCGCTTCAACTATCGTCAAGGTCCTCACAATCGAGTACCCCCCCTTCACCACCGAATCTGAACCCTCACAGGGCTCCTCTTTCACATTGCTGCGTGAGCGACTGCAGGGCTCAGGTATCGAAATCGCCCCGCGCTTCCTGCCGCCAGGGCGCGTCCAGCAAACCATGGACAGGGAAGCCTGGCATGCCTCATACGTGCCTCAGGCGGGTGATGTCGAAACCACCATAAGACTCGTTCTTGAAGATGGCAACTTTATTTACGGGCTGTTCAGAGCTCGTGAAAACGCGCCCTTCCGCTGGCAGAATCTCACAGAGCTCGCTGGCCGTCAGATCGCGGTGACGAGGTCGAGCAAATTGCAGGCGTATAATGCCAAACTGGTCGAAAGTGGTGCCAAACTCGTGTTCATCGATGATATTTCGCAGGCTTTCCGCATGCTCGCACGTGGCAGGATCGACTACGTGCTCGCGATTCAGGAGACCGGCTGGTATATCATGGACCTGCTCAAGATGGACCGGACAGACTACCAGTTCTCCGAAAGCGCTCTCGATCGATTCCCGCATGCGATCTACGTGAATCGGGCAACGCAAGAGGGGCAGGCCCTGATCAGGGCCCTAACCGCAGAGCGCAATCTACCACTGCCTTCTGATAGCGCCGACAGATGAAAGCTCAGCCACTGGTACAGGGCTTGCTGCCGAGCGACTCCACGAACAGGATCTGCTTCCCGGTAGGCCTGGCGATACTGACCAGTTCATACGGATAACCTACTGCGGGCTGACTGATGCAACCATCGGCCAATTCCAGTGACTTTACCTGGACTACGATCTTCTCGTCGTCAGTGACGACGGACTCCACACTGATACTGTTACTCAGGATTGGCTGCTCGCCCATGAAGGCACCGATCACCAGCGTTTGCTGAAAATCGATGATCGGTGCAGGCAGCGTCAAATCCGTATCGGCGTAATAAGCCGCTTCGAAATCTGCCTGGTTGTCGTAAATGGTCAGCGTCTTGGTCTGAATGCCAGAGTATGAACCCGAGCTGATCCGGGTGAAATCCGTTGTCTCAGCAGCCTTCGAGTCGTCTGCGCAGCCCTGTATTGCCAATGTGATCCACGCAACAGCAGCAGCGACTGCCATCCTCATGCCAGATCCTGCCTTCATGCTATATCCCTTTAAGATTTTTTAAAGGGATATATTGAATCTTTTCAATATATTACGCCAGCTTTTTCAGGCCGCATCAGCTTATCATCATTTTCATATAGCCATGGTAAAGCCCGATACCAACCAGCACATTGAAAGGAAAGGTGACCCCCAGCGAGGCCAGCATGGCGAGACCAATATTGGCTTCAGGGATGGCATGCCGCACCGCGACCGGTGCTGCGATGTATGAGGCACTTGCAGTAAGCGTTGCCAGAATCACGATGCTGCCTTCTTCGAGTCCTAGCGCCACACCGGTGAGCAGACCTGGTACTGCCAGGATCGGCGGCATGACCAGCGCGAAGGCGACAACTCGCCATTGTTTGAGTCGCAGTCCTCTGAGCGTTTCCGCGGCAACAAGGCCCATCTCAAGCAGGAAGAGCGACAGAACAGCCGAAAATGCGCCGGTCAGTGTATTCGTTACACCATTACCCTGGTCGGGTCCGTAAAGCGCACCGATCACTACACCGCCGACAAGCAGGACCACGCTGCGATTGGTCAGGGTTTCCTGCCAAAGCGGCACGCGTGCACTTTGTGCGGCTGCAGATTGCTGACTCCTGAAATACCAGAGGCCCGCCAGAATAGCGGGCAGCTCAAGCAGCACCAGGTAGAGCGTGACCTGACCACCAATGGGAAGCCCCCGCGCCTCGACCCAGGCCAGCGCCACGGCAAAGGTGCCTGCACTGACCGAGCCATAATGAGCGGCGAAGCTCGCTGAGTCGGCCACATTCAGCCCCACCAGGTGGCGGAGTATCGGGATCATCAACAAGGGCAAGCAGAAGCCCAGCGCGATGACGCCAAGGACTTCGGGCAGCAGGTTCCAGCCCAGATTGCCATGCAAGGCCATGCCACCTTTGAGGCCTATGGTCAGCATCAGCAGGAGGCTGAGGATGTCGTAAGCGGCCTTCGGTATGGTCAGATCGGACTTAAGCGCGCCGGCAATGAGGCCCAGCAAAAAGAACATGACAATAATATCGGGCATGGGAGGTCCTGGCGTTCAGCATGTGGCGCCATGATCGCCGATTAACAGGATCGAGAAAACATGTTTTAACGAGTCGCGTTCATCGACATTATCGATGAATGGGACTCAGTTGAACAAGGTTGCCGGCCTGCAGATGGCTCGTACGCCGTCGTGCAGTATCGTCCGGCCTCGCGTGACAGCGAACAGCTCTTCGCTTACCGCGTCGATACTGGCGATCGCTTCCACTTCGTATTGCCTGCATACCTCGGCACTGATGGCTGTAGGTGCTGCGAATACACCAACACCCTCGCGCCCGAACACCTTGATGAGCGCACTATCGTCGATCTGAGCCACCAGACGCATGCGGATACCCGCCCGGGAGAACCAGTTGATCAGCTGGTCGTAGTACGGCGCGTCTGTTGCGTTCGCCAGGAATGGTTCGCCTTCGAGCGAAGCAGGAAAATCACCGCGAAGCCTCCCCGCCAGTGCTGGCGACGCAAAAAGACTGATGGTCGAACGCATGATCGGATGCACGGTCAGGCGAGTCTGATCGTCAAGGTGCGGCATTCGATCGGTCAGTACAACATCGAGTTCCTGTCGTTTCAGAGCGAGCAGGAGATCAGCAGTACGGCCCGTCTGGCAATGCAGGCTCACAGGGCGATCGAGCGTGAAAGCCGGCTGCAGCAGGTGGTAGGCGATGAGTTTGTGAATCGAGGCGGAGACGCCCGCCGAGAGGGACGTCGGTCGCTCGGCCGCCGGTTGCCGGAGCGCTTCGTTGAGTTCTGCTGTCGTGGCGAAGATATCCTCGGCATAGCCATACACCATCCGCCCGAGATCGGTCAGCACCAGTGAGCGGCGCTCTCTTCTGAACAATCGTCCACCTACCGCAGTCTCGAATGTTGCCAATTGGCCACTCAGTGTCTGTGGCGCAAGATCGAGGATTTCGCTGGCGCGAACGATGGAGCCCTCGCGGCTGATCACGTAAAAGTACTGTAGATGACGGAGATTCAACTGGTCGGGCATGGCTTACATCAGTTTTCTATCGGAAGAATCCGCAGTGTAGCACCCTGCAGCGCTCAAGGTGCTGCCTGGCAATGCGCCAATACGTGGACTGTTTCTGGAACTCTCAGCGCTGATCCCTTATGCTCCCGCGCCTCAGGAATATGCCATGGCGCCAGGTCGGGCCGGCGTTTTACAGGGATGAAATATGAAAGCACCCATTCAGAAGATCAGGGACCTGGATCACGGTGACCTGCAGAAGTCGGGGTTCTGGGTTTCTCAGGTTTTCGTCGTGCTCGCGACAATAATCGGCGTCTATCTCGCTGCTAATGCCGGCCTCGAACAGGCCATCCGCTTCGACAATATCAAGGCGCAGGAACAGAATTATTACCTTCAAGCGTCGCTGCACGATGAGCTTCAGGACAATACAAGTTTGCTAAGGCGCTATGTCGATGAGGTGCTCAAGAGGAACCCAGATGACCTCAAGGCGCAGCATCCGGCGCTGTCGGAGTTCATCTGGGAAACGATGCGGTATTCGCCGGCTACATTCGAAACTCCCAGCGAGTTTCTCAACGCCAGCCGACGTTTCTACGCCGACACCACAGACATCATCGAAAAGGCGGAGAACCGGTTCTACGGCGCCAGTCATGCTGCAAAACTGCTGACAGCAGTGCTGGACCGCATGGAACAGGGCACGCTGCCCAAACTCAAAGAGAACTACGAAACCCTTGGCCAAAGCCTCAGCGCCGAGGGTGTCGACATCAATTTGCTCAAGGAAGAACAACGCTGATGCCTGGAAAAAAATTCTGCCCTCACTGCCGAACAAGCCACCTGACCGCTACTGACTATGACGGCGAAGAAGTCGATATCTGTCGTCAGTGTGGCGGTGTCTGGTTTGAAAAGGCTGATCTCGATTCGCTGGTCGCCGCAAAGTGCCAGCGGACTGACAGTGGCGATTATGTTGCCGACCTGGGACCGTCGTTGGGCTACTCTGGCCGCGAGTGTCCCGACTGCAATCACGCCATGCAGATTTACCATCTGCTCAACGACTACCATGTCGCAATCGACGTATGCAGAGGCTGCGATGGCGCATGGGTGGAACGCGGCACGGTCTCGAAAGTCGTGAAATCTGCCGCCATCAAACACGCCATCAATGACATGAACCAGTCCACGAACTGGAAGACCTGGGTATTCGAGGCACTATTACGCATGCCGGTCGAATATAACGTCAAAGCCCGCATTACGCCCTGGGTGACGATCGCATTGGTCATCATCAACTCGTTGATCTTCATTTCCTATGGCTTCGACTTCGAGATGGCCAATGAGGTGTACGCCAACTTCGCCATTGCGCCAGCCACAGTGCAGAGCGGTAACGGCTTATGGACGTTCATCACTGCGACCTTTCTCCATGGCAGCATGCTGCACCTGGCCGGAAACATGTACTTCCTGTGGCTGACTGGCGACAATCTCGAAGATGCACTCGGCCACGGCCGCTTCCTGGCGCTCTATCTTGTCTGCGGCGTACTGGCGGGCGCTGGCAGCGTGCTGGCGAATCTCGACTCGACTATCCCGTCGGTTGGCGCGAGCGGGGCCATAGCCGGACTCTTTGGCATGTACCTGCTCTGGTTTCCGAAGGCGAGCATGACCTTCATGTTCGTGGTCTGGCAGAAGAAGCTCGCGGTCATGTGGTATTTCGCGATCTGGCTGGGCCTGAACTTTCTCGGCATGAGCCTGGGCGAAGGTGGCGTGGATTACTGGGCGCACATCGGCGGTTTCGCGGTAGGCCTGGCAATTGGCGCCACTCTGCGAAAGTGGGTCTGGACCAGGAACCCACTCTTGCAACATCTGGCAGGCCCTGAAGTCCAGGTTAAACGCTAGTGTCCACTTGCAGCAACCGAAGATTGGCTGTATAAACATACAGCCACCACTTATTGCCGAAAAGGTATACGGAACATGTCAGTACAGGCAGTTTACTACTCAGATAGGGATGGACTGGAAATGGCGTTGAAGCGACCTGATGAACTTCTCTTCAACACAAAGGCTGAAGCTGATGCCCGAGACAAGGTGCTCGAGCTGTCGGAGGAGATCCGGGAATACCTACTGAGGAAAGTCGAAGGCATGAGCGACGAACTTGCCGACAAATGTGCACTGGTCATCGCCGAAGACAAGGAGCTTTTTCAGAAAGCTTTCAAAAAGCCCCAGGTGCTGAGCGAAGCTGGCGAATAGCAGGATCACCTTCGCACAGTTCTAGTTCACGGTGCAGACATGGCTTCCTGTAGGTCATTCTTCAGCTCTGACGGCGTCAACATCCAGACGGTAGCATCCGAGCCTGGAAACACGCCGACCTGCAGGCCATCACGTGTCAGCCCGTCGATCCACTTTTTAAAGAACTCCGGCAGCGATATGCTCTTGGGTTCCAGGCCGGAGGCATCGTCGCCATAGGCAGCGGCGAATGTCCTGTCGGGCCACACTGGTAGATATTCTATGCCGTCATCTTCATCATAGATTTTCAGAAACTGCTGATTGCCGTTGACCAGAATCCATATATCCCGGTTTTCCGCCACCGCGCTGAGAAAGTAATCATAACGGTCTTCACAGCCTGCTTCTAGAACGCTTGTCATCTCGTCGCTAGTCATAGTCGTTCTGATCTCCTGCGCATTGTTTTGGCTCTCATCAGGTTTACATACGAAGTCAAGGATAGCCATCGCTTTTGGCTTGTTCACCCGGGTTCGAAAGCGCCGAATACTGATTGTCTACGTATCGTGCTCATCGCTGATACGACTATCAGTGCCAGATACTTCCTGTTGTCGGAAAAAGGTAGTGAATATTTTGCAGCTAGGTACAGGGGACATTGCAGAGCTCGTCAGCAGAACTGATTGGGAGGCGCTACCCTTGGGTGCCCCCGAGGCCTGGCCGCACGCCCTCAGAACAATCTTCAACCTGATGCTGAACTCGAAGTTTCCAATGTTCGTGGCCTGGGGACCGCAGCTGGCCTTTCTCTATAACGATGCGTATTCGGAAATACTCGGCCAGAAGCATCCGAAGGCCCTTGGGCGTCCTTTTGCCGATATCTGGTCCGAAATCTGGGATGACATTCTACCTATCATCAACAAGGCTCTGGCAGGCGAAGCTTCATTCTTCGAAAACCTGCCGCTGACGATGCTACGCAAGGGCTTCACCGAACAGACCTGGTTCACCTTCTCCTACTCTCCCGTTTTTGATGAGTCTGGGGCTATTTGCGGCGTCTACTGTACTTGTACTGAAACCACCAGACAGGTGCTTGCGGAGCGGGAGCGTCGAGACGAGATCGACCGGCTGCGTGACTTCTTTCAGCAGGCGCCAGGCATCATGGCGATTTTACGGCACCCGAGCCACACATTCGAACTGGCCAACCAGGCGTACTATCAACTGGTCGGCAATCGTGAGCTGGTTGGGAGAACAGTACGTGAGGCCTTGCCCGAGGTTGAGGGTCAGGGTCTCTTCGAGCTGCTGGACCAGGTCTATCGCAGCGGAACACCCTATGTCGGCCGAGCAGTGCCGATAAAACTGCGCCGTAGCGAAGATGGCGATCTCGAACAGCGATTTGCCGATTTCGTCTACCAGCCAATTCGCGACAGCGCGGGTCAGGTCAGCGGTATCTTCGTCGAGGGCAGCGATGTCACCGAAGCCGTCTTGGTCAACCGCGCCTTGCAGGAGAGCGAAGAGCGGCTTCGTCAGTTGGCCAACACCATCCCCCAGCTGGCCTGGATGGCGCGGCCCGATGGCTACATACACTGGTTCAACGATCGGTTCTTTGACTACACGGGTAAGACACTGGAAGAGGTCGAAGGCTGGGGCTGGCATGTAGTGCACCCCCCTGAGACCGCACAGGCGGGCATCGAGCGCTACAAGACGCTTATAGCCACCGGCGAGCCCTTTGAAATGAAAGGGGCTCTGCGATCGGCATCCGGGGAGTTCCGGACTTTTTTCACCAAGACAGCTCCGCTTCTTGATGCTGCCGGCAATACGGTTCAGTGGTTCGGCACCAGCACTGATATTCACGAGTTTGAGCAGGCCCAGGAGGAGCTTCGCGCGACTAGTCGGCGCAAGGATGAGTTCCTCGCCATGCTGGCGCATGAGTTGCGCAACCCACTGGCCCCCATCAGCACTGCCGCCGAATTGCTCAAGCTGCCTGGACTGAAAGATGGCCAGATTAAGGCAACCAGTGCGATCATTACCAGGCAGGTCAGTCATATGAAGCAACTGGTCGACGACCTCCTGGATGTTTCAAGGGTTACTCGAGGGTTGGTGAATCTACAGCGGAAGCCGGTAAGCCTGACGGACGTCATTCGCGATGCCGTCGAACAGATCAACCCACTCATTGTGGGAAAGCGGCAGTCGCTATCGGTGCGTTATTCAGACGCTACGGCTCAGGTGCTCGGCGACCACACCCGCCTCGTGCAGGTTTTCTCGAATATCCTGAGCAACGCCAGCCGCTATACGGCAGAACAGGGCGAAATTTTGATTCAGGTGCAGATCGATGGCGGAGGTGAACATGTCCAGGTGCGAATCATTGATAGTGGGATCGGGCTGGAACCACAGCTTCTGCCGCATATCTTCGAGCTTTTCACGCAGGCTGAACGCTCTCCTGATCGATCTCAGGGCGGTCTTGGCCTAGGGCTGGCGCTGGTGAAAAGCCTGGTCGAACTGCACAATGGCAAGGTCGCAGCCAGAAATAATGACTCCGGCCAGGGCAGCGAATTCGCGGTCACTCTACCCGTACTCGGAGCAGCCCCAGATACCTCTGGCTTGGCGAACGCTGCAGCTTCCACGACTGATGAACCCAGTTCTCACCGACAGCGTTGAGGGATCACCCACTATCGATGCCATAGAAAACTTTTACCGGCACAGCCTTCAGATTTTGCTAATGTCTTTCTAAACCTTGTGCCCACTTATCAACAAAAGCAGGAGAGATCATGAGTAGCGAAGGCAAATGCCCCGTCATGCACGCACCAAAGAAAGGCCGTACCAACAACGACTGGTGGCCCGATCAACTCAACCTGAATATTCTTCACCAGCATTCCACCCGCTCGAATCCCTTGGGAGAAAGCTTTGACTACGCCAGCGAGTTTGCCAAGCTCGACCTGAAAGCGCTCAAAGCGGATCTCTTCGCGTTGATGACTGACTCACAGGACTGGTGGCCCGCTGACTATGGCCACTATGGTCCCTTCTTCATCCGCATGGCCTGGCACAGCGCCGGCACATACCGGGTGAGTGACGGCCGTGGTGGTTCGTCCACCGGCTCGCAGCGCTTCGCACCCCTGAACAGCTGGCCGGACAACGCCAATCTCGACAAGGCCCGCCGCTTGCTCTGGCCGCTCAAGCAAAAGTACGGCAACAAGATTTCCTGGGCGGATCTGATGATTCTGACGGGTAACTGTGCGCTCGAATCCATGGGCTTCAAGACCTTCGGTTTCGGCGGTGGTCGCGTAGATACCTGGGAGCCAGGTGAGGATGTGTACTGGGGTACAGAAGACGAATGGCTCGGCGACTCGCGCTACAGTGAAGGACGAGCGCTGGAAAACCCTCTGGCCGCTGTGCAGATGGGCCTGATTTACGTCAATCCGGAAGGTCCAAATGGCAAGCCAGATCCGGCGGCCTCGGCACACGATATCCGCGAGACTTTCGGCCGCATGGCAATGGACGACGAAGAAACTGTCGCACTTATCGCTGGCGGTCACACCTTCGGTAAATGTCACGGTGCTGGCGAAGCCTCGCACGTCGGTCGCGAGCCTGAGGGCTCGGATATCGCCGAACAGGGTCTTGGCTGGACCAGCAAGTTTGAGAGTGGCCATGGCGACCATACCATCACAAGTGGCCTGGAGGGCGCGTGGACCCCTACCCCAACCCAGTGGGATATGAGCTATTTCGATATGCTCTTCAACTATGATTGGGAGTTGACCAAGAGCCCCGCTGGCGCCCATCAGTGGAAGGCCAAGGACCCTGCCGACCAGGATCTTGCGCCAGCAGCCCACAATCCGGCGAAAAAAGTGCCCACCATGATGGCGACAACCGATCTGGCGCTGAAAGTCGACCCGAGCTACGAGCGCATTTCCCGACGCTTCCATAAAGACCCAGAGGCCTTTGCCGATGCCTTTGCCCGAGCCTGGTTCAAGCTCACGCATCGCGATATGGGGCCACGGGTTCGCTATCTCGGCGATGAGGTACCGAATGAAGACCTGATCTGGCAGGACCCAGTTCCACCGGTGGACCATGCCCTGGTTGATGCAAGCGACATCAAGACGCTCAAGGATAAAATCCTAGACGCTGGTCTAAGCACTTCTGAGCTCGTTTCAACGGCTTGGGCATCTGCTTCAACCTATCGAAATTCGGACAAGCGAGGCGGTGCGAATGGCGCGCGTATACGGCTCGCCCCGCAGAAGGACTGGCAGGTCAACCAGCCAGATCAGCTGCGACGAGTACTGGAAGTGCTGGAAGGTATTCAAAGCAGCTTCAATAACGAACAGAAAGACGGCAAAAGAGTTTCACTCGCTGACCTTATCGTGCTTGGAGGAACCGCTGCAGTAGAGAAAGCCGCCAACGATGCCGGCTACCAGGGCGAAGTACCATTCACCCCCGGTCGCACCGACGCTACGCAGGCGCAGACAGATGCTGAATCGTTCAGACCACTCGAGCCCAGAGCAGATGGCTTTCGCAACTACCTGGAGGTTGACGTAAAGATCCCTACCGAGAAAGTTCTGGTAGATCGAGCTCAACTGCTGACGCTATCGGCCCCTGAAATGACTGTATTGATTGGCGGCTTGCGTGTGCTCAATGCCAATTATGATGACTCTGCGCATGGTGTCTTCACTGAGCAGGCCGGCGTGTTGACCAATGACTTCTTCGTCAACCTGCTTGACATGGGAACAGCCTGGAAGCAGATCTCGGAAACCGGCAATCTGTTTGAAGGCCGTGATCGCGCCAGCGATACAGTGAAGTGGACCGCGACGCGGGTTGATCTGATGTTCGGTCATAATTCACAACTTCGTGCGCTGTCAGAGGTGTATGCCCAGGATGACCACAAGGAGAAGTTCGTGAAGGATTTCATCGCGGCGTGGACAAAGGTCATGAATCTCGGACGCTTCGAAGTCGCCGCGTAGAAGCGGCAAATTCAGCGCGCACTAGTGCCTGACGCTACCGACTCCTGCTGCAACGGCAGGGGCCGGTAGCCTTCAGAGTCTGCCACCGCAAGCCATCAGCTAGCACCCCACCTGCTTCACCAAGACGAATCCACTGAAATTTCCCTCGGGCCTCTGATCAATCGAGAGTAGGTCGAATGCCGTCCTGCGGCGTACTGTTTTCCGAGACAATCAGATCGGAATCCACCTATCAGCTGACAACAAGGGGAGTCGCTATTGGACTGCATATCAAACACTTCCAGGCCTAAATCCTGGCTCAGCGCCTGTCTGCTGGCCGGCGTCATGCCGCCCCCGTCAACCGTACTGGCCGACCAGGACACCAGTGAGGCTGGCGAGACAACTATCGTGGTGACCACGCCCCGCATGCAGCGCACGCTGTACGACACACCGGCAGCCACCTCGCTGGTTGCTCGCGAGCAGATTCAGCAAGGCCGGCCCGGACTCAAACTGGAGGAGGCACTGGATGGTGTCCCGGGTCTCGCACTGCAGAACCAGGAAAACTATGCGCAGGGGGAGCGAATTTCCATTCGCGGTTTCGGTGCGCGTGCACCATTCGGCGTGCGTGGTATCACCATTCTGGTCGACGGGATCCCCTATACCCTGCCCGACGGGCAGGCCCAACTCGACGCTATTGATCTTGACGCTGCGGAACGCATCGAAGTCATCCGCGGGCCCGCATCAGTGCTCTACGGCAACGCCGCTGGCGGGGTGATCAGTGTGCAGACCGCTGACGGCCGGTTAAGCGGCGAGCAGAGCAGCGCCAAACTCACAGGGGGCAGCGATGGCCTTGGCAAGCTAGCCCTCAGCAATAGTGGCAGCAGTGATACCTGGTCGCACCATATCGGCGTATCAGCGCTACATAGCGATGGTTATCGCGATCATAGCGAAGTGGATAAATACCTGCTAAACGGCAAGTTCAGACGTTCACTTGCTAACGACAGGGCCCTTACGACAATCGTGAACCTGTTGGACAACCCGCAGGCCGAAGACCCGGGCGCGCTGACGAAAGATCAGGTCAGCGAGGACCGCCAGCAGGCCGGTCGTTTCACCGAAGAATTCGATACCGGGCAGCGCGTAGATCAGCAGGTATTGGGACTGCAGTTCGAAGATCTGTCTGTCGGATCAGGCCAGCTCTTTCTGAAGACCTTTTATTTACAGCGGAATTTTGAACAACAGCTCCCCTACCCTGGTGATAGCCTCATTGCCTACGATCGCGACTACTACGGCGCGAGTATCGATTTTCACTCTGAGCATACTATCGCTGGGCTACCGCTGCGTTACACAGCCGGTGTGGAAGGCCGCCGGCAGGCTGATGATCGTCAGCGGCGCGAGGTCAGCTTCGAAGGCAACGTCGGCACACTGAGCGAGCGGGAGCGCCAGACCGCCACATCCCTCGGCGTTTTCGGACAGGCTGATGTGGATCTGAGCGAGTCAGTAACCCTCTCCAGCGGACTGCGCTTCGATCGGGTTCGCCTGAGTATCGACGATGACTTCATCTCGGATGGCGATCAGAGCGGCAAGCAGGTCTACAGAGAGTGGAGTGGCTCTACTGGACTCAGCTATCGCTACCAACCACTGCACCAGGTTTACGCCAATATCAGCAGCGCGTTCGAAACACCGACATTCTCGGAATTCGCGAATCCTGCCGTTGGTGGCGGCTTCAACCCGGATGTAGACGTGCAGGATGCGCTCAATCACGAGATTGGTGTACGAGGTAGAGCCGGCTACGATTTCGATTATGATTTCACGCTCTTCTGGGTGGATGTACATGACGAACTCATTCCCTTCGAGCTCGAGGATCAGAATGGTCGTACCTTCTACCGCAATGCCGGCGATACTCTTAGAAAAGGATTCGAGGCTGCAGTCACTTGGCGCGTCACGCCTGCATGGCGCCTCAGTTCCGCACTGACGCTGGCAAGCTATACCTTCAAAGACTACAAGCGGGATAACGGGGTATTTGATGGCAATCGGCTGCCTGGCTTACCAGAGCAACTCTGGAACACCGAGCTTATGTGGAGCGGGGCAAATGAGCGCTATTTGGCAATCGAGACTCGATACGTCGGCAATATCGTGGCGGACGATGCCAATGATGTTGAGGTAGAAGACTATTGGCTGGTAGACCTGCGAGCGGGTGACGAGTGGCGACTGGGCCCCTCTACACGGCTAGATGCTTTCGCGGGAATCCGGAATGTTCTTGATGAGGACTATTTCGCGAATGTCCGCATAAATGCCAGTAATGGCAGATACTTCGAGCCTGCCACGGCGAGAGCGTTCTATGCTGGAGTGGAATTGACTTTCTGAAGAGCCTGGAGGGGCAAGCCCCTCCAGAAAGGACCCGTTATCGGGTGCCCAGCAGAATTATAACTGGGTTTTCTTCCCTTGTTTTCACCTTGCCTTCGGCCACAGTTGATGGCTGAACGTCCTTGCCGTAGAAAGCCATGTTTTCTTCTTCATCCCAGAAGATATCCTCGACCGTCACTGCCGCATCGACAAAAGCGCCTTCAGTATCGGACCACAGTACGATATCGCCCTTGCCCCATGAAGCCTGTCCACGCGCGGAAAAGTCTACGATGGTCAGCCCTGCGTCGGCATTCAACGAAAAGTTATGCTCGTCCATGAACTTTTCAACGGCTTTATCGGTTCTTAATACCATGGCGATCTGGCCAGCCTCTATACCGATTTCAAGCCCGGCATTGATAGCGCCCATGTTATAGAACATTGGGCCACTCCATTCACCATTCTGGTTGGTAAGAAGCACGCCCTCACCACCAGCCGCACCGACCCCGAGTGCTGCGCGAGCGTAGTTAGGCACCAGGAACACGCCTTTGGCATCCTGGAGAAGCTTTTCTGCATCAGGCTCTTTTTTCATGTTCTCAAGAACATTGGCAGCTTCCTGCAGCGTGTCCTTGGACTCCGCTCGGGTCTCAGCAGGATTTTCAACCTTGGTCGTTTCTGCCGCATACACCGCAGCTGGTGTGAAACCAACTGACGCGATTGCAATCATACTGGCGGCTATCGAATTGAGTTTCATGTTCATAATACTCTCCTTTCTACCATGAATAACGCGGTAGTCGGCGGCTCCATCTGCTCGCCTTTGTTGCTACCGCTAACACTATCCTTAAAGTTACCGAACAGGAGAAAAGCAAAGAGTGTGCCGGGCATTATGCGTCGATCATCGGATTCGGCGCGAGCCCGCAGCCATAGGGAGTCTTACAAGGAAACGCGTGACATCGAAGATGAGAACCGGCCACCCGCCATCGGTTAATACTACAAGATGATGTGCAATATTTTCAGTCAGTAGGCAAGCGCCGGGCACTCGAAGCGCAATAAGAAAACCCCCGACCGGCTGGCCGAGGGTGGGTTGGGCGGGGGACGCCCTAGTTGGCTGCAGCCTCCAGAGACAGGCCGCTGTAGTTGCGGTAGCCACGAATGCCGATGTGCCAGGTGCCAGCAGGAGGATTGCTGAACCGACACTGCTCTTCATTGGCATTCTGATTGGACCGGCAGTGATAAGAACTGCTGGTTGGTCTAGCGCCGTAGCGAACGTAGAGGTCGGCGTCGCCTGAACCTTCACCAGTTACGACCTCGAGCGCACTGCTACCCTGTGCGACATCGATGGTGTAGTAGCGCCAGTAGCCTGCGCTGCCTGACAGGTTCTGCTGGGACAGCGTAGCGCCGCCGTTGTCGCCACCAGTGTCTCCACCAGTACCACCAGAGGTATAGGTCGCGACCAACTGTGCACCACTGAAGTTGCTGTAGCCACGCACGCTCACGTAGTACACCCCGGCCTTGGTCTCACCAAGCTCGGCTTCGCTGCAACTCTCATTATTGCCGTCCTGGTAGGGTCTGCAATCATAGGTGCTGGTTGTTGGCTGACTGCCGAAGCGAACGTATAGGTCTGCATCGCCGCTACCGCCGGAAAGTTTGATGGCGAGATTATCGGCACCAGCCGGCACATTGACCTTAAAGATCTTCTCCTGATTACGGCTTCCGGAAACCGTTTGCGGTTCGCCATTCTTCAGAACATTGTCAGCCGGCGGCGGTGGCGGTGGCGTGCTGCCGGTGTACTGGGCGATCCAGTCTGTATACTGCGATACCCGGGTGTAGACGCCAGGATAATTAGGTCTCGCACAGCCATTGCCAAATGACACCACACCCACCTGATAAAATTGACCCTGGCTCTGGAATACCAGCGGACCACCGCTGTCGCCCTGGCATGAGTCCCGCCCTCCTGAGGTATAGCCCGCGCACAGCATGTTCGAGGTGATGTTGCCATAAGCCGAGTTGCAACTGCTGTTGCTGACAACCGGTACATCTACCTTCAGGAGATCAGCCGAGCCTGGGCCGCCTTCACGGGTAGCACCCCAGCCAGTAACGGTGACCAGATCGCCCTCACCAGCCCCCTGTGATGTCTCACTGGCGTTGGCCAGCCTGACCTTCGCTGCCGAGACCGTCACGGGTGACTGCAGCCGCAGGAGCGCGATATCGTTGTTGCTTGTACGGTCGTTATAGCTTGGATGCACGATGACCTGCGAAACAGCGATGCGTTCACCACCGCTTGCATTGAGGTCGTTGCGTCCAATCAGCACGCTCAGGCCGCTGGTCGAACCTGTAGGTACGCAGTGTGCGGCCGTGAGAATCCAGTTATTGGCGATGTAACTCCCACCACAGAAGTGGCTGCCGTTGCGCTGCAGCGAAACTGTGAAACGGTATGGGCCATCTTCTGCAGGCGTGCCGCCCACTATGTACATGATGACGTCATCAGTCCCCGGTGGCGCGACGGGTTGGTCGGCATATGCGGACGTAATGGTTCCTAGGCCAGCCAGTGTAAGACCGGCTAGAAGAGTCTTGGTCGTTTTCAAGAGTATTCCCTTCCCTTTTGGGGTTATGCGATGGACTGCATAGGCCCGGAAAGGCCTCTCATCAGCGGAGTCAGAGGTAAAGTTTTAATGCACTATTCAGCCAGTGCCAGCACGCCCTGTTGTGGGGCGTCGCCGGAAATGACAATACATTAATGTTCAGCAACAAGGGTTTATGCAAGCGTTTTAGAGCGGAGTGTGAAGGAATGTGAAACAGATCACCCCCAATCTGTTTAACCGCCAACACGGTGAATCAGTGAAGACGAATCGAGCGTTTGATCGCTGCCATGTCGTCGGTCGGACGCAATGCGGGATCCGAGGAGCCGGTGAACCCGAACATGAAAATCGCCTGGGGTGAATGGCAGATATAGAGCTCAGACATGCACGGGTAACGCACATGGTCCTCATTCAGTACGCTCATCGAACTTTTCATATAGGCGCTTCTCACCCCTGCGAACAGCAGCGTATCAAACCGTTCAAGAAGCTCGAAGTCAGGGAAGGCCATAGCGAGCTGGGGGATGGTCGCTTCGATGACGCTGCCGAGCGTACCGAATGCCGACATGATCGATGTCGGCTTCACTGTGCACTGAACCGTAGGCACGGCCGCAATGGGATTCTCCTGCGGGAGGTACATCGACATCAGTGGTTCGCTCGCCTTACTGAGTGTGTGCGCAAGCCCCTCTGATGTTGAGGCGCCAGTCATCTTCAGCTTTTTCGCCCAAGCGCCAGGCAGGAGGACCCACCCGGGCGGGACATCGATACTGAAGTGCAGTGCTGCGTTCCTGAAGCTTTGCATGACCTAGCCGGCAGTCCCAGGCTCAAGCCATTTGTACATGACGAGTGCATCGACATAACCGCTTACCGGGTGCTTGAACGCCTTCGGCAGTCGACCAACCACGTCGAAACCCAGTCTTTGCCAGAGGCGCACTGCGCCCTCGTTTGTAGATGCCACGAAGTTGAATTGCATGGCCTTGAAACCCAGCTCGAGTGCAATGTGCTGCGAGTGATCGCACATTGTGGCGGCGATACCACGCCCTCGGGCGGCAGACGAAACCATATAACCGCAGTTGCACACATGATCACCCGGACCCTGCTGATTGGCCTTGATGTAGTAGGTGCCCAGGATCTGATCCTGATCTTCGAACACAAAGGTTTTCAGCGGGGTCGTCAGCCACAATTTCAGAGCTTCTGCCTGAGTGATATTGCGAGGGTAGGCGTAGGTTTCACCGGCGGCTGCGACCTCATGAAAGATCGGCCAGATCTCATCGAAGTCAGCTGCTGTGGCTTCTCTTATCGTCATTCCTGCACCTCTTTTATGGCAACTTGCTCAGCGATTTTTCAAGCATTGACTGCTGTCTCAAATTCAGACGATCGCAATAGTAGGTCAATACTCAGCATGCTAGGATACGCCCGCCTTTTCAGCAGCGATCTGCCCTGAACAGGCAAGCTTCCCTTTACTACTGGTCGCATTGAGCGCGCCCTTCCGCACATGAAAGGAATCAAGCCATGAGCCTGTCGTTCGCTCGTTGTTCACTATTTCTCGCGCTAATCATGCCTGCTGTCAGCGCTTCAGCTGAAAAGATCTATCTCTATACGGAGAATTTCCCCCCTTACAACATGAGTGTCAACGGTCGCGCCTACGAGCACAAGGCAGATGACATCGACGGGCTCTGCACGGAGATGATCAAGACGCTGATGACACACACTGGCCTGGACTACGTGATGAAGTTGCGTAACTGGGGATATGGCTACGGCCGCGCGTTGGAAAAGGAAAATCATGGCATCTTCTGCACGACCTATACCGATGAACGCGCGCCACAATTCAAGTGGGTTGGCCCGCTTACACGAAACCTCTGGACAATATTTGCTCCGCCCGGCAGCAAGCTGAAGCTCAAGGATCTGGAGTCCGCGAAAACCATGACTATCGGTGGCTATCGCGGCGATGTCATGACCGACTATCTGCTCGATCGCGGCTTTAACGTTTCCCAACTCGAGAGCGACGATCTCAATCCGAAGCGCTTGGCGCTGAAGCAAATCGACCTCTGGATCGCCGACCGGCTTGCGGGTCCATACTTCGCATCGCAACAGGATGTGGATGAACTGGTGCCGGTGTATTCGTTCAATGATACGGAGCTGTACCTGGCAATGAGCCTGGCGACGCCCGACGAGATCGTGAACAGGCTGAACGCCGGTCTTGAGAAAATCCGCACATCGGGCATGTACTCCGCGATTGAGGAAAAATGGGGGCTTTAAGGCGCCCCCCGACAATCTTGCTACTATTTTATGTGTTGCAGTGAATGAGGCTGGTTACGATTTGAACGAGAATTGACTACACTTAGACCTCCGTTGTGAACCTTGTCAGCGCAGTCGCTGCTCAAGGGCTCGAGGCATCTATGTGAGTTCATCCCGCGTCTTAACTTTTCCTCTGGCTTGTCTCCTGGCGATAGCACTGCTGTGCGCATGGCAGATGGCTCACGCGAGTTTGCGCCCCATTCCAGTTACGACTTCGACGCCCGTCGAGTCGCATTATCAATATCTGGTTGATACAGGCGGCAACGCGACGCTCGAAGATGTCCTCGAAGTTCCCGAAAACCAGTGGCAGCAGGTAGCAAATGACAACGCGACTTTCGGTATCTCTGACGATGCTTACTGGCTGCGCTTCGCCGTGCGGAACGACAGTGCCTACCGTCGCGACCTGATCGCCGAGCTTGCCTACCCCCTGTTGGATGATGTGGTGTTTCACGTACTGTCCAACGGTGAGAAGCTCAGCGAATTCGCAACCGGCGATACGCGACCGTTCAAACCGAGACAGGTGGATCACCCCAACATGTTGCTGCGCATATCGCTCGCAGCTGAAGAAGTGAAGACCATCTATGTCCGCGTCCGCACCGACGGTTCCATGATCCTGCCGTTGAAAGTCTGGCGGGAGAACCAGTTCTTCGAGGCAGCTGCCAGGGAGCAGAAATTTCACTTTTTCTTTTTCGGTTGCCTGACGATTATCATCATGATCAACATGGCGATCTTTCTGAAGTTGAGGGAAAAGCTCTACCTTTTCTACGCGCTGGCCATAGCGGGCTATCTGGTATTTTTCGTGTCGATGCGTGGGTACGGCTTTCAGCACCTCTATCCGCAGCTCCCGGGTCTCCACAGCCGAGCCTTACTCTTATCGATGCCTCTTCTGGCTCTGTTTTCGGTGCTCTTCTGCCGGGAGTTTCTGAAAACCAGGGAACATAGCCCCAGGCTCGACCTCGCCATCAAGGCCATGATCTACTTCGAAGTCTTCAATCTTCTGGCGGCTTCGTTCTTCACTTACAATCTTGCTGTGAAATTCTCTGCCTATTCCTCATTCGTCTTTTTCTCACTGCTCTTCGTAGCGGGGCCCATCACCTGGGCAGCCGGTTCACGCGCAGGCATGTTTTTCAGTATCGCATGGACTCCGCTGACCATTGGCGTACTGGCCACAGCCGGGCGTACGATGGGCTTCTTCCCTGAGAACTTTCTCACTCAATATGCCATGCAGATCGGCTCTGGCCTTGAAGCGTTTATACTAACGCTGGCCCTGGCCGACCGCCTGCACCGGGAGCGTGAAGACAAGATCGAGGCGCAGGCCGACCGTCTGCGCATGGAGATAGCCCGTCACGACGCGCAGATGAAACTGACCTACGCGATGATGCACGACCCCGTTACGCGCCTGCCCAACAGGAATCGCTTTGAGTGGGTCGTGAATCAGCAACTGCAGCGGGATCCAGGAGGTCATTATATGGTCGGCGTAGGTCGAGTGACCCGCATGGAGGAAATCAATCGCACGCTCGGATTGACTCAGAGCGAACAACTTATCCAGAACGTCGCTTCACAGATGAATACCCTGGCAGCAGGCCTGCCCTACGTGCACACCGTGCGTGATGATATGGGGCGCGTGGAGCGGGTGTATCAACTCTCCAGTGACTCCTTTGGTCTGCTGGTGAATGCCAGTAAGGTCGAGGACGACTTCGAAGCGCTGGAAACGGCGCTGAAACGTCTCTCCGAAGCATTGTTGCTGGACAACCTGGCCATTGAGCTGCATCCGAAGTTCGGCGCCGCGACTTATCCGATGCATGGTGATCATGCGGCACTGCTCATACGCAATGCACACGTGGCGATGGAAATTGCGCCTCGTGATAAGCGTACTGTCGGTTTTTACTCACGAAACTACGATATTTACAGTGAGAGTCGGCTCACACTGATGACCGATCTCAGGGAAGCTTTGCAAAACGACGTCACGACTATTCATTATCAACCCAAGGCCTGTCTGATCACTGACAGGATTGTCGGCGTCGAAGCGCTCATCCGCTGGCATCATCCTGAGCGCGGCTGGGTTTCTCCAGTCGACTTCATACCCTTGGCCGAAGAAACCGGCGTCATCACGGAGCTGACACGCTGGATGATCGAAAACAGTATCAATGAACTCGCCAGCGTTCTCGTTGACGCTCCGCAACTCAAGCTCTCGATCAATATCTCCGCTCGCGATCTCGTGTCGGGCGACCTCAAGGCTTTGATCGAGCCGATGCTCACACGCATCGACGCCCGCCGCCTCACGGTCGAGCTCACCGAAACAGCGGCCATGGAAGATCCTGAAAAAGGGCTGCTCGCCCTCAAGGAAATTGCGGATCTCGGGGTCGAAGTGTCGATCGACGACTTCGGCAGTGGTTACTCTTCCCTGTCTTATCTGAAGCGCTTGCCGGCCAGCGAAATCAAGCTGGATAAATCGCTCATCACAGATATCTGCACCAGCGAGAGCTCGAAGGTGATTGTCGAAACCGCAATCAACATGGCGCACGGATTGGGCTATCGCCTGGTAGCCGAAGGTGTGGAAAACGAGGAAACTGCTCGTCTACTGAAGTCTATGGGCTGCGATCGACTCCAAGGCTTCTGGCTCTGCCACCCGCTGCCAGTCGAAGAACTGAAGCAGTGGCTTAGCGAGCGCCATTCGGTTTTCCAGGCGGCACCAGAAACCAGCTGAGCACAACCAGCGCACCGAAGACGGTGTAACAGACGATAAAGACCCACGCTGGCGCCTGATAATACAGAAGCTCGTTAAGCCAATGAGCTATGAACGAACCGTCGTAATGGAATTCTCCTGCGCGCTCCCGAAGCTGCATTTCCCAGATCGTTAACGGACAGATCATCCCGAGCCAGGCCTGCAATACCACGATCCCAATGCCAGCGAGGTGCGCGAGCCTGAACCAGAAATTTCGTACCCAGCGCCATCTGCATATCCCCCCAGCGAAGATCAGGACGAGGCCGACCACGACGAAGGCAACGAACAGCACGTGCACGAACAGCATGGCATCGGCTGCATAAGCGTAAAGTGCTGAAGTCATCCAGACGCTCTCGGGAACTGCGCGGTTGTCGGCCGCTCAAAAACATGTTGCTGCTTCTGGAGTGTAAAGCCCTGCGCATAGTAGAAGTCATGCGCGCCTGTTCTTCTCGAGTTGCTGCGCACCTTGAGGGAAAGATTCCGAGAAGCAGCCCATTTTGCAGCGGCGGCAACCAGATTCTGCCCAGCGCCTCTGCGTCGATAGTTATCCGCCACCGCAAGACCTACTATTTCGACGAAAGGCGCTACGCCTATCCGAAGCGCCACCACTGCATGTAGCCAGCCAAGCACCGTGTCATCAACCTCCAGGACCCAGATGCGCTGATCTCGAGCCGTCAGAATCGCGGTGAAACTCTTCTCAAGTTCCGCGGGATCGTCCAACAATGGGCCAAGTGCCCTGGCCAGGACCTGGAGCCTGGGCCAGTCGCGCTCCAACGCTGTTCTGATAATCACTCAAACCTCTCGCACGTCCGCCGGTTTATCCTGGCTTCAGTCATGGCAGCAATCATTTGCCGGGATGCGACAAGATAAATCACGATGAGCGGGAGCATCGAAATCATGGTGCCGAGCATCACGGCACCCCAGGGGGTATTGGGCAGGCTTTGCACGCTTCGCAATGCAAGTGTGACGACCTGGGTTTCCTGGCTGGTGAGCACAACCAGTGGTTGCAGAAAGCTGTTCCAGAGAAATACGAACTGGATAATGGCCAGAGTACCGAGAGCGGGCCGTAGCAGTGGCAAGGCGACTCGCCAGTAGGTGCGGAACTCGCCAGCGCCATCGAGTCGAGCAGCTTGCAGCAAGGCTTTCGGCACGACGGCAATCGTGAATTGTCGCATGAGGAAAATGCCAAGTGGGTTGATGGTCACCGGCAGCCAGACGGCAAGGTGGGTATTCATCAGGCCCAGCGTATCGACGACCAGGTAGTACGGAATCAGCGTCAGCACTGGTGGAATCATCATGATACCCACCATGAGCAGGAAAGTCAGATTCCTGGCCTTGAAGCGATACACTGCCAGTGCATAACCACCCATACTGCAGAACAGGAGCGAGACCACGGTCCCCGGCACGGCGACGAGAAAGCTGTTGAACATGGCGGTCCAGAATGGCATTACCTCCAACAGACGCTCATAGTTGGTGAGAAGCTGGTCACTCATCTGCAATGTCAGCTCAGTGCTGAACATGGTCAGCCGGCCATGGGTCGACATCAGGATGGACCAGACGAAGGGGAACAGCGTGACAACCGCACCTAGTAACAAGAAAAACCATAGCAGGATCCGCAGCACGGTATTCACCGCGCGTTGGTAGCGATCGCTCTGCATCATGGGCAGCAACATCAGTGAGCGTCTTGCCCCCTGTGACCAAAGAGATGAAAGTACAAGTAGGTTATCAGTGCAATGATCGCAAACAATATCCAGGAAATCGCGGCGGCGCTGCCCATATCGAAATGCTCCCAGGCTACTCGATACAGATAGTTGGATATCGTCATGCCACCCTGCGTGGCCTGCTCCAGCCCCCTGGTCAGCACGAATGACTCCTCGAACAGATTCATGTTGCCGATGATGGTCATGGTGACCGCCACGAAGATGAACGGTCGCAACATGGGCAGAACGATGTACCAAAACTGCTGCCAGGCGTTGGCGCCGTCGATTCGGGCAGCTGCATAGACATCCTTCGGAATCGTCATCAGGGCCGCAGTATAAATGAGAATATTGAAACCGACATACTTCCAGAACACCACGAATGATATCGAGTACCGAATCAGGTAGTTATCCTGAATCCAGCGAATGGGCATTGCTTCCGGCACCCAACCGAAGGCCCAGCGCGTCAGGCTCATCTCTGATAGAACAAGGAGTGTCTTGTTGATGATGCCGCTATTCGGTGAGTACATCAGGTAAAAGATCAGGGATACAGCGAGCGTGGAGCTTACGAAGGGCATGAAATAGGAGATGCTCAGCCACCGCTGCGCCTTGGCTCCGAGTTTTACGAGCAGGTAGGCTGTGGGTAATGCCACGAGGTGCTGGGGGATACCTGACATCAACGCGATCAGTAGTGTATTCCACAGGGACTGCCATAGCTGTGGATCGCTCAGGGCCAGCCTGTAATTACTGGCGCCGACCCAGGTCATGCTGCCAAGGCCTTCTGCGGGATTCCAGATGTGAAAGGACAGATAAATCATGAACAGGACAGGAAACAGGCAGAAGATCGCGAATAGCAGATAGAATGGCGAGAGAAAAGCGTATGGGGCCCATCGCCGCGTATCCCGCCCCTCAAATCCAAGGCTCATGGTAGACGCAAGCGGCGTCTGACTTGCCGCTCGGCGTCCTCGAGCGCCACCTGTACATCCACATTCTGATCCAGCACACGCCGCAGTGCCTCCAGCACCAGATCAGCGGCCACATGGTCACCACTGTGTGGCGTCACCGGCTCGATGTTGCGAGCGATGTCGGCAAATACCCGTCGTGCGCGCTGGCCGCGCAGAAACGCAATAGGTTCATCAAACACTGGATCATCATAGGTGCTGATGTTGGCCGGGAAGGCTGCGATGTGCTTGAGGCCAGCCAGTTGAGTATCCCTGCTGATCATATGGCTGACGAGCTTCCAGGCTTCTGCCTTGTGTTGACTTTGCTCGGGGATCGCAAGGAAGGCACCGCCCCATGCGCCATAAGCCCCAGAAGGGAGATGGCTAACGCCCCATTGTCCGGCAGTCTCAGGTGCGATCCAGTTCTGCAGATGACCCAGTAACCAGGCGCCGGCCAGTTCAGTAGCGAACCTGCCGGTTCTGAAACCCTCATACCAGTCTTCACTCCAGGCACTGATACGGCCGTCCAGTCCCTCCTGACGAATGAGCCTGGCGATCTCGAATGCTTTGAAAAAGCGTTCGCTGGTGAGGAGCAATTCCCCTCCCCCGTCGAAGTAAAAGCCATCTCCTGGCGCGACTTCAGTAAAAATGATTGTCAGAGCCACCGACTCGGCGTTGCCTATCAGCAGCACACCGTGAGTGTCGCGCAGCCATCGACCGTAGTCGATATAGCCCTTCCATGAGGCCATGGCTTCGCCAAGGCGATAGCCGGCGTCCTCCATGAAATCCCTGCGGTAGTAGGTCACACCAGGACCCAGATCCACTGGAACGGCATATTGCCTGCCGTCTGCCCCCTGCCCCTGATGAACTGCATAGGCGGGAAAGTCAGCCGCTACGTCCCTATAGCGATCGGTCAGGTCGGCGAAGGCAGCTTCGCTTACGAAGGTGCCAATTCGGTTGACGTCCACAAGCACGACATCAGCAGCTCCCCGACCAGTCGCCAGCACAGTGGCAATACGGCGGTGATGATCAGCCCACTGATTCATCAGCACATCAACCTCAAGCCCTGTCCTGCTTTCGAATGCCGGCAGCACTCGAGCCATCAGGCTATCGTAATCCGGAAAGCCTTCGAAACGGATTTCGTCGGCCATCGGCGATGACGCGAGCATAATGAGCAGGAGTGCAGTGCAAAGACGACTTGTGAACGCCATCGGTGCATCCTTTCTTTAGTTATTGTTATCAGAAAGATACACGAATCGGCGAGGCAAAGTCGCTAGCCATCGCAGGTATTCACACCATCATGCTGAGGCTCCCAGCGAATGTTCGCCAACTGCATCCGTAGCGCACCTTCGGTGAACATCAGGAAGGGAGTGTCGACCATGCTGAAATCGGTGCCGGCATTCGAGAAGCAATCCAGCGGCAGCGTGACCGAGTGCCATTCCCCATCAGCCCGTTCATTCAAGATGCCTGTAGCATCGATCTCACCGATACAGGGATAGACACAGTCCACTCTCAGGGCGACAGGGCTTTCGGGCGCCTGTAGAATGCGTAGATCGAATACGAGCGCGCCATCACCATTGAGATATGCCGAAAGATCGGTTTCAGTTTCCGCCTGTATGTAAACCTGGGCAGTACTGCTTACCGTCGCCTCCATGGCCGCCCACTGGATACCACCGGGACCGTCTACCGGTACGACACTGATATTCTCCAGGGCCGTTACGCTACTTGTAGAAGTCGCTACATTCACGCCGCCCCAATTGGATGGATCTCCGATCATGAAAGACCATGGTGCGTAGTTCTGGCCGTCGAACAGTGACAAGGGCGTGGTGGCACCGTCGCCGCCGCCGTCCGTCTCATCACGACCACAGCCAAGCTTGCGCTCCGGCTCGGGCAGGCTGCTTCCAAGCGTATCGCCTTCGCCATACGAAAGTCCGTAGCCGTAGGCGAACAGTGGCGCGTAGTTTTCGTCGCCCAGGTTCAGTGGTGTCGCGCAGGGCTCACCTGGCCAGCTGAAGCTCAAACGACCAGTCATATCGTGTGCAACATTATTACCGCCATCTCGAAACAGAACGTCAGCGACCCCTCCGCCCTCGGTGCCGGGCAGCCAGGCTGCGACGAAGGCTTCGGACATGTTCAGTTCCGGATTCACATATGCTGGACGACCGGACACAAACACGGTCACGACCGGCACACCAGCCTGCTGAATTCGCTCGATCAAGGCGCGATCTTCAGGATACCGACGAGCATGTTCCAATGTGTCGGCGGCACGAATATCGCCGATGCCCTCTGCATATGGTTTCTCGCCAATGACCACGATCGCGACATCATGCAACTGTGGGTTCACCGATTCGCCAGTCTCATCAAGTGTTGCGTTGGGGGCGATGGCACTGATGCCACTCCAGATGCTTTCCGCAACTGGGAAGTCATCATTGGTATTGTCCGTGCCCTGCCAGGTCAGCGACCAGCCGCCGGTCTGATTCTGCAGGTTATTAGCGGATTTGCCAGCGACCAGAACGCGTGTAGCTCGCTCGATTGGTAGTACACCGTTAGCGTTCTTGAGCAGCACCAGAGACTTGCGTACAGCTTCACGGGCCAGCGCGCGAGTTTCCGCAGAAGCCAGTTGCGCGGCGTTGCCGGCGTTGGTCCGTTGTGACGGCGGTAGCGCCTGAAACAGACCGTAGCGGTGTTTGACCCGGAGCACCCGACTCACCGCGTCATCGATACGTGACTCCGGGATCAGACCATCACGAACCTGTTGCACGGTTGTCGCTATGAAATCCTTCCACTCTGGCGCATAGGGCACCATGAAGACGTCGATACCTGCATTGACTGCCTGCGCACAATTGCTATTGGTGCAGCCAGTGACCTGACCATGTCCATTCCAGTCGGAGACGACGATGCCGTCGAATTTCAGCCTGCCCTTGAGCACATCCGTAATCAGATAGCGCTGCCCGTGCAGTTTCTCACCATTCCAGCTGTTGAAGGACACCATGACAGACTGCGCGCCAGCCTCAAGCGCTGAAAAGAATCCAGCGCCGTGGAGCTCGGCCAGCGTGGCTTCGTCCACTTCGGTATTGCCCTGGTCCACGCCGTCAGTGGTGCCACCGTCACCCAGAAAGTGCTTCACAGTAGCGATGACATTGCCAGGCTCTGCGAGGTTGCCCTGGAGGCCGCGAACCATATCATCCGCGTAGGCGCGAACGAGCTCAGGATCCTCCGAATAGGATTCATAGGTTCGGCCCCAACGGTCGTCACGTGCAACAGCGACCGTGGGCGCAAAATTCCAGTCCTGCCCGGTCACGCGCAGCTGGGCTCCGGTTGCGAGGCCGATTCGATACAGCAGTTCCTCGTCTCTCGCCGCACCGAGCCCGATGTTGTGCGGAAACAGCGTCGCCCCATAGACGTTGCTGTGCCCGTGCACCGCATCGGTCCCCCACAGCAGCGGTATGCCGCTGGTGGATGCCAGGGAGGCATTGAACAAGGCGTCAGCGAGGCTGAGCCAGTCGGCAACCCCCGCCTGCTTGTTCAGGCCTGGATATGAGCCGCCGCCATTGAGCACGGAGCCGATATTGAAGTCGGCGATTTCCTGAGGGGTCACGTGCTGGATTTCAGGCATGACCATCTGCCCCACTTTTTCCTCGAGGGTCATTGCAGTAATCTGCGTGCTGATCTGCTCCTCAAGTCCGGATGGGTCCTGCACCGGCGGCGAAACGTTCAGCTGTGACCAGGGTGATGCATCGTCTTCTGGGACATCAACACCGGGCTTGCGGTCGTCTGAGTCATTACACGCCGATAGCAGCAGGCTCGCCGCCAAGGTACCACCGGTGAGCCATGTTCTGAGGGCCCACCAATTATTGCTTTCTGTCATAACACCTTTCCTCGCTTGTTGTTGTTCTCCACCATGAACCGTGTGCGCAAACGTTTGCGCATCGGCTCAAAAATATCTGTTAAAACCTGCTCAGTACCGCTCGTATCAGGCGCTCTCGCGCACTACCAGGCTTGGGCGCAAAAATCGTTCTGGTTTCAGCCCAATCTCTCCCGTCAGCTGTCTCACCAGCAGAGCCGCTGCTTCGCCCATGTCGGTAAAAGGACTATGGACGGTCGTGAGCGGCGGTACGAGATGCTCCGCAAGACGCGAGTCGTCATAGCCAATCAGCGCGACATCATCAGGTATCCGCAGCCCATTCTCGCGAAACACCGCCATGGCACCGATGGCGGTGTCATCGTTCCCGCAGAATACCGCCGTAAAGTCACGCCCGCTTGCCAGCAGCTCGGTGGCACCACGCCGCCCGCTTTCGACTGAATAGTCGCCCTCGACTACCCGCGACTCGGGCAAAGCCTGGCCTTCGTCCGCCAATGCCTGCAAGAAGCCCTTGTGTCGGCTTCTGGCGTCGGCAAGCGATTGGGGCCCAGTAATGGTCGCGATCTTCCTGTGCCCGCTCGTCATCAAATGTCTCGCTGCCAGCGCGCCTCCCAATTCGTGATCGATCACCACGCACTGTGCCTCCAGACCTGGCACCAGGCGGTTGATGACCACCACAGGTCGGTCGGGCAGATTCAGCGCCAGCAATTCTTCATCCGTCATGTGCAGTGGATGCAGAATCAAGGCCCGTAGCTGCTGGTTGTTCAGAAAACTGCTGGCTTGCCGTTCAAGCTCCGGCAGGCTTTCGCCGTTGGCGACGATGAGCATCTGCCCGGCTTCACGCAAGGCTGCTTCAACCGCCGCCATGAGTGGCCCGTAATAGACGCCATCGAAACCACCGACCAGCAGGCCGATACCGTGCCCCTGCCTGGTCACGAGTGAGCGAGCCAGCGAATTTGGCTGATAGCCAAGTTCGGCGGCCAGTGCAATGACGCGCTCTCTCGTTCGTCGCTCAATCCGGCCCTGGTTATTCAGCGCTCGGGATACCGTTCCGGCAGAAACACCTGCCAGTTTTGCGATCTCCTTTATTGTGGTCATTGGCGCTTTGGCGTCCTCTCTTCTCAGCATCGGGCATTGACTCGCAGACGATGGTAACGCTGTTACTTCGAATCGTCGCCTAAATGTCGTCCCATAAGATGAGAAGAGATGGAGGCTTCAGCGGTTTTGCTTCCACACGCGCACGTAATCCACCTTCATGTAGAGCGGAAAATCGTTGATGTCCGGATCCGTTGGTCCAGTGAACGTACCACTTAATGCCAGGTTCAGTATCAGGTGATACGGCCGGTGGAATTCCTCCATGTTCGGCTTGCTGATGTCAATTACGTGCACGGGCTCGGGATTACTCTCACGATTTAGATACCAGCGAATTTCCTGCGCATGCCACTCGATCGTATATAGATTGAACTGGCGAGGATCGCCCACTGGGGCAGAATTAGGCACATTGGCAGTCGTGTCGCCGGCCCAGGGGTAAAGGCCGGCGCGGATATCCCAGAACAGATTCTGCGTGTAGGCCTGCTCGGTATTGCGATGTTCCATGATGTCGACTTCACCGCAGCTGGACCAGTTACTCGCCATGACATCGTAGCGACTCATCGGGGCGGTATATGCCGTGGTAACGCTGCCATCGCAGGCGTCACCCATCATCCAGAACGCAGGCCAGGTACCACGGGCGCCTGGCACCGCAATTCGCGCCTCAATGCGTCCGTATTGCCAAGACTGCTTGCCCTGGGTGGTCAGGCGACCTGACCATTGGTACCACGACCGACCATTGATCTCGGTTGGTGCGCTATCAAACTCGCCGCGAATGATAAGCTGTCCGTTTTCGACGTAACTGTTCTCTGGTCGATACCACTCCCACTCGCCGTTGCCCCAGCCCTGAAATCCACCAAGTCCTGGATTGAATCCGTTACCGACGTGATAATTCCAGTTCGCCGAATTTGGCGCGCCGGCCTGGTCGAAGGTATCTTCCCAAACGACTGACCAGCCCGCATCATCTCCACCGTCCGGGTTACCGCCGTTACCCGGATCGCCACCGTCGCCCGGCCCGCTGCCGCCGTCGTGCTGGTAGCTGTTCCAGCCGGTTTCCCTGGCGCAATTGCAGCCGAGGTCCCAATAGGTGAAAGCGTAACTCACGTCCGCCCCTTCATCGAGCTCACTCAATAAATAGGTGTTGCGGCCGCCAGCCTGCTGCATGCGGATGTTCAACTGGTGACCGTTATCTACGCGGTAATGCACATCTGCCCATGCGGGCGTGTCTACGAAGAACCGGAGCGATGAGGCATCTACCGGCTCAACGCCGGACAGCGCGTGTGCATTGCATGTAAAGAGGAAGGCGGCGAGCGCGCCAGAGCTTGCAGTACGAAGATTCATGACCTTGTTCCTTATTTTTATTGGATGCAGAGAAACTACAAGGCAAAATGCGCAAACGTTTGCGCATGTGCCAAAGATCCACCTAACTTGCGCTGATGTCAAGCACTTCGGACGCGAAGGATGGAGGCAAGCGAACTCAAAGAACCTTGCCGATCAGCTGCTACTTTGCCAGATCAACAGACACAGCAGGACGAAGGAAATTCCCTGCCAGACCAGGGTCGGATTCCGGTCAATGAGAGGCTGACGGGACTGATGGAGGTAGCGTGGATTGGGATGCTTGAGCTCGTAGATGAATTCGGATACCTCGCCGTAGCGTTTCAGAGGTTCGATGCTCACAGCCTTGCTGATCGCAAAATCGAGCCAACCTGGCACCGCCTTGTCCATGGTTGTGAGACTGCGATAGCTAAGACGCTGCTGCTCGCGCACAGTCCTCGCTCTAGACACCGCAACCCCATATGGCAACTCACCCGACAGCATCTGATAGGTCATCACCCCGAGTGAAAACACATCAGACTGGCTCGTGCCGGCGTACCCCAGGAAGTATTCGGGAGCGGTATATTGTGCCGTACCGACCAGGGTTTCGTTCTTGCTGATAATCTCGGATATCCCGGCCACCTTGGTCGCGCCAAAGTCGATGATCTTCACCGTGCCTGCGCCATCTATCATTACGTTATGGGGTCGCAGGTCCTGATGCACCATTTCCTGTCGATGAAAGGCCTGTAAGCCCTTCGAGATCTGGTCGACGATGGATCGAACCTCGTCGATGCCTGGCGACGGGTTGTCTATCATCCACTGAGCCAGCGTCTTGCCTTCCAGGTACTCCGTAACGGTGTAGAGGTAATTCCGCTTCCGCCGTGGTTCGATCGCCTTCAGCACATGTGCGTTATTGATCCGCTTGGCAATCCATTCTTCCATGAAGAAATTTTCGAGGTAGGCTTCGTTGCTGCGCATTTCTGCCGAGGGCGTCTTGATAACCACCGTCTCGCCAGACTCGCTATCCTGGGCCAGGAAAACGTGGCTACGGCTACTGATGTAAATTTCACGCAGAATCTCGAAGCCATCGAACTGCATCCTGGGAGCCAGAGACGGCGGTGGAGGCAGCAGGGTCGCCTGCTGATGCAGCTCATTCAGATCCCGCTCGGGCAACTGCTCGATTCTGACAATCTGCAGCGTGAGATTGTCATGGCTGCCTGCGTCATAGGCTGCCTGAACCAGGCGCCGCGCAAGGTCGTCCAGACTCTCGTCACTGTCCTCAGTGGCGGTCTGCACTATGGCATCGGCAATGACCGTTTCGCTGAGGTACTCGAGCAGTCCATCTGTAGCCAGAACAAAGGTGTCTCCAACTTCCACGGCATGCGCACGATAGTCGAGTTCGAGATCGTCCTGAATGCCCAGACCACGAGTCAGGTAACTGGTCTCTGCGGAAACGATGCGACGGTGGTCGGTCGTGAGCTGCTCCAGACGCTTGTCTACCAGCCGGTAGATTCTGGAGTCGCCACTGTGAAAGAGATGAGCGGTGTTGGACTTGAGCACGATCGCACTGAAGGTGCAAATATAGCCCCGATCCAAGTTATAGCGGTAGGGGCCATTGCGTGTTTGCGAATACAACCACGAGTTTGTCGCTTTCAGGACCCGCTGCGCCGACGTTTTCACCGACCACGCATCCGAGGTGCAGTAATAATCGGAAAGAAAGCCCTTGATCGCGGTTTCGCTGGCAACCTGACTTACATCGCTGCTGCTGATCCCGTCAGCGATCGCCACCGCAATGCCCTTGGTCGATAGCAGGGGTTCAAGCGGGACAAGCAGGCCATGAAAGTCCTGATTGATCTGTTTCCGGCCTTTGCTGCTGAACTGACCGGCACTTACCGAAAGCTGCTTCTTCATACAAAAAAAATCCCCGCCTTTTCAGGCTGGGGATTCCTCATAGATAGCGTAGTGATCGTTACGATACCAGACGGCCTTCAGTAGCGATCTTGGCCGCACGACGCTCCGGATTAGTCCTGACATGGGTCCAGTAGATTGGCAGACCCACCAGCAGCAGACCACCGAACAGATTACCTAGCACGGTAGGAATCTCGTTCCAGACTAGGTAGTCCATGATGGTGAACTCACCACCCATGATCATCGAGAATGGAAACAGGAACATATTGACAATTGAGTGCTCGAAACCCATGAAGAAGAAGAGCATGACCGGCATCCACATGGCTACAATCTTGCCAGTGGCCGAGGTGGAAATCATGGCACCTACAACACCCATCGACACCATCCAGTTACACAGCATGCCGCGGATGAAGATGGTAAACCAGCCCGCCATACCGTGCTCCTGGTAGCCTAATGTCCGCGACTCACCAATCGAGCCGACTTTCGCAGCCAGTTCGCCACCATCAGTGTTATAGCCGTATGTCAGGATGAAGGATGCGAAGAAGGCAACCGTGAGCGCACCGGCAAAATTGCCGACGAAAACTAGGCCCCAGTTTCTCAACACGTTGCTGGGTGTACAGCCTGGTCGCTTATCGAGCAGTGCCAGCGGCACCAGCGTAAATACGCCGGTGAGCAGATCAAATTTCATCAGGTACAGCATGATAAAGCCGACCGGGAACAACATGGCCCCCACAAGCAGACTACCGGTCTGAACGATTACGGTAATGGCGAAGAAAGCCGCCAGACCGAGGATGGCGCCAGCCATGAATGCCCTGACCAAAGTATCCTTGGTGGACATGAACAGTTTCTGCTCACCGGAGTCGACCATTTTGGTCGCAAATTCATTGGGTTCTATATAAGCCATGGAACGTTCTCTTCGGATTAGTGGGAAGGTATGACCGAGACAAGAGCATCAGCCATTCCGCCTTCCTAAATATCCTTTGAAAACATTGTGATAATCTTTGTGAACACTCAGCGACCTGAACGGAACGTGCGCCAGGCGCACTGTGAGGGTGCGGAGAGTGGGGTTAAAGCCGGACCGTTTTGGTGCACCCAGGTACTGATGCACCACCGACGGACTACTTGCTCAGGCTTTAGCCGCCGAGGCCCAGATGCATGCTGTCCTGCTCGATGCACTGATCCAGCAGTGCCAGATATTCAGCTTTCGCCTTCACCTTGGTCTGCTGATGCGCTCGCATATTCAGATTCTTGAACTGCTGAGCCACCGCGTTCGCCCGTTCAGTCAAAACACCTGCTGCAACGACTTCATCAAGAAAACCAGCCTCGACCGCACCCGCCGGACTATAGATTTCGCCATTGATGACGGAGCGATAAAAGTGTGGTGGTGTCAGCCGGTGACGTGCGATCTCGATGCCAGCGCGATGCATGGTCATGCCGATCAGCACTTCGTTCAGGCCGAGCTTGAAATTGCCCTCGATACCTATCCGGTAATCAACTGACAAAAGAATAAAGGCGCCCTTGGCAATAGCGTGGCCGGTGCAGGCGCCGATCACTGGAAGTGGAAACGCAGACAGGCGTCTCGTCAGTTTTGATCCGACTGTGACCAGCGCCACAGCTTCCTTGGGCCCCTTCTGCATTTCCTTGAGATCGTATCCACCGGAGAAGATCCCTGCCTGCCCTGTCAGGATTACGATCGCCTTATCCTGTTCCGCCTGATCAAGTGCGCTGTTCAACGCCTCGAACACCTCATGACTGAGCGCGTTGGCCTTGCCATTGTTGATCGTGATCGTCGCGATGCCATCGTTCAATTGATAATCTACAAGCTCAGTCACCTGGATACCCTCTTTACTGGTTTGAAGTCGAATGCGGACCGTTTCAGAGGATGCACTTTACCCGTGCTTGAGCCTCAGAAGAAGCTTTGCCTGACCAGAGACACCGATCAGGCAGCGATGGCCTAGAGTTCCTGCGCAGTAGGCCGCAGAATGATCTCATTGATATCGACATCATGTGGCTGCTCGATGGCAAACACGATGGCGCGCGCAACAGCATCCGGATCGATGGCCACCTTGTACATCTCGTCCGCTGCCCTGGCCGCCTTCGGATCAGTTATGGTGCTCGTTAGCTCAGTCGCTACAGCGCCAGGCGAGATGTTCGTACTACGAATCTCATCGCCAGCCTCCATTCTCAGCCCTTCCGACAAGGCCCTTACCGCATATTTAGTTGCGCAGTAGACTGCGGCGCCCTGGAACACCTTATGGCCTGCAACGGAAGACAGGTTGATCACATGACCGCTGTGCTGCTCACGCATGGTCGGTAATACAGCGGCGATGCCGTACATCACACCCTTGATGTTGACGTCGATCATCTGCTCCCACTCATCCACCTTGAGCTTGTCGAGCGGTGCCAGGGGCATGAGCCCGGCATTATTGACCAGAACGTCGATGCGACCGAATTTGTCTTTCGCAGCCTTCGCCAGGGATTCGACCTGCTTGCGGTCAGTCACATCGGTCACCTGATAAATGACTTCTGCGTCCTTGGCGGTGAGTTCTTCTTGCAGGCTCTGCAGGCGCTCTTCACGGCGAGCTGCCAGTACCAGTCTGGCACCCCGTTCAGCCAGGCGGCGGGCGGTGGCTTCGCCGAGGCCGCTGCTGGCGCCAGTGATGATGACGACTTTACCCTTTATTGAATCTGTTACTTTGCTCATATCAATACTCCTTGAATGGTTTTCGTGAGAATCAGCTAGTGGCTTCAGCTTCTTCCAGTGCCGGATAATCGGTATAGCCGCGCTCGTCGCCGCCATAGAAGGTGTCGCCATCCCAATCGTTCAACGGTGCGTTCTGACGGAAGCGCTCTGCAAGATCCGGATTCGAGATATAGAGACGTCCGAAGGTGACGAGGTCGCAGCGACCAGCACTGATACGCTTGCGAGCTTCGTCGGCGCTGTAGTCGCCGTTGGCGATATAGGTGCCCTTGAAGCCGGCCTTGATCGCATCGATGACCTCCTCTGGGCGACCATCTGCATGATTACCCTGAAACGAATCCTCTACGACCTCGATATAGGCGATACCCATATCGTTCAATTGCTTGGCAAATTCGCCGAAGGTTTCCAGCGGGTTTTCGTCGTACATGTCGTTGAAGCTACCGGTCGGGCTGACACGAATGCCGACCTTGTCCTTACCCCACACATCGACGACGGCTTGCACGACCATCAGTGGCAGGCGCAGGCGATTCTCGAGCGAGCCTCCGAACTCATCGGTGCGCTTGTTGCTGCCGCTCTTGAGAAACTGGTCCAGGAGATAGCCGTTGGCCCCATGAACTTCCACCCCATCGAACCCGGCCTCTTTGGCATTCTGCGCGCCCTTGCGGAACTGTTCGACGATGTCCTGAATCTCCTCAGTCCTCAGCGCTCTCGGCTCTGGAATCTCAACCATGCCTGACTCCGCGCTGACGAAAGTTTTAGCACCTTCGGGCTTGATAGCTGAGGGTGCAACCGGTTGCGCACCGTCAGGCTGCAGGTCCGGATGCGAGATTCTACCCACGTGCCAGAGCTGCAGATGAATCCGACCGCCTGCCTTGTGCACCGCGTCTGTAACCTTGCGCCAGCCCTGAATCTGATCCGAGGAATGGATGCCCGGCGTAAAAGCATAACCCTTGCCCTGTGGCGAAACCTGGGTGGCCTCACTGATGATCAGGCCAGCACCAGCGCGCTGCGCGTAGTAACGGGCATTCATGTCGTTGGGGACATCGCCCGGCTGAGATGCTCGTGACCGGGTTAGCGGTGACATGAGGACGCGATTTGGCAGCGTTAGTGAGCCGATGTCATATGACTGGAACAGGATGTCTTTTGAATCACTCATAAACAATCTCCTTCTGAATTCACTTGATAAAACCAGCTTTGATTAGACCAGTCTACTAGAAAGGTCGCGAAAAAAATTTACCCAATGCCAAGGCACTGACGAAAGAAGACTCTGACGAAACGCTCCATCGGCTCAGGCGATTTCAGCACCTTGGCTCGCAGAATGGCGCCTTCCCACCCAGACAGCAGAAGGCTCGCAGCATCAGCCGCATTCACTGAAGCATCTACGTCACCAGCCTGCTGAGCCTCTTCGATACATTGCTCGAAGCGCTTTTCCCAGCTATGAAACACTGTATCCAGCCGCTTTCGAAAGGCCTCGTTCTGCCCTGCCAGCTCCTGGCCCAGGTTGCCGATAAGGCAGCCACGAGTGAGCTCACAGCTGGCCATGGCTTCCAGTCCGATATCGAAATAGGCCTGCAGACGCTCGACACAAGAGCGAGTCGTGTCTTTCAGAATCGCCTCGAGCTTCGCATCGTACTCTTCCGCAAATGTATCTATTACGGCCAGCCCAAAATCATTCTTGCTGGCAAAGTAGTGATAGAACGATCCCTTTGGCACACCAGCGGCGGTGAGTACGGCATTGATGCCCGTGGACCCAAAGCCCTTCTGCCCGATAAGTTCGGCGCCGGTCTGAATGATGTGATTGCGGGTGTCGTTTGATGTCATGCGACACATAATAGACCGGTCGTCTACCAACTGCAAGTCTGGCAGACTCACTGCTCCGCAGAAGCCCCGAGCTTATCCTGCGTTTTGGTCTCAAAGTCGCTGGCGTCGTGTCGCTCGTGCAGCTGCTCGGCAGGATCACCCCAGGTCCGGTTCACCATGCGGCCGCGTTTCACAGCAGGCCTCTGCTCCAGCTCATGAGTCCAGCGCAGCACGTTCTTGTACTTGTGCGCCTCAAGGAATTCAGCAGCTTCATAGACCTTGTTCGTGACCAGCGCGCCGTACCAGGGCCAGATGGCAATATCGGCGATACTATAGTCATCACCAGCGATATAACGATTTTCACCCAACTGCCGATCCAGCACATCCAACTGTCGCTTCACCTCCATTGTATAGCGGTTGATCGGATACGCGTATTTCTCTGGTGCATAGGCATAGAAATGGCCAAAGCCGCCACCGAGCATCGGCGCGCTGCCCATCTGCCAGAACAGCCAGCACAGACACTCAGTTCGCTTTGCAGGGTCGCTGGGAATGAAGGCCTGAAATTTCTCTGCCAGATACAGCAATATTGAGCCAGATTCGAATATGCGCGTGGATGGGCTGGTGCTGTTGTCCAGCATTGCAGGAATTTTCGAGTTTGGATTTACGCCTACGAAGCCACTGCCGAACTGGTCGCCTTCAGTGATCTTGATAAGGTGAGCGTCGTATTCAGCACCGGTCTTTCCCAGTGCCAGCAACTCCTCCAGCATGATGGTGACTTTAACGCCATTAGGAGTGGCGAGCGAGTACAGCTGTAATGGGTGTTGACCTACCGGGAGCTCTTTCTCATGTGTCGGACCGGCTACAGGACGATTGATCTTGGCGAAGGCGCCGCCGTTTTCCTGATCCCATTCCCAGACTTTTGGCGGTGTATAGATATCGTTGGACATTGCTGATCCTTGGTCTTCTCATGTTATTGGATAGTACGACAGCCTAAAGACTTACAGGGCAAATGACTGCATGCCAAGGCTTAAGGGCCGATGAAACAGACCGCGGATTCGATCCGTCCGGATCCGACTGCTGTGGCTGCGCTGGCTACGAGCCGATACATTTCTTAACATCTTTAATGTAGAACTCGAAGTGCAGGTCACTAGATTATTCAAAGATCGACCAGTCCACGAAGTATAAGAACAATGGCATCGAATCGAAGTACGCTTCCTGAAATGACATCTAGTGAGCGGTTCAGTGTAGCCAGGTTACCGGTGGATGAAGACCAACGGCTCGAAGACCTGTATGCACTGAACATCCTGGATACGGCCCACGAAGAACGTTTCGACGACCTCACACGTCTGGCAGCGAGGATCTTCGATGTGCCATTCGTTCTTGTCAGCCTGATCGACGCCAACAGACAGTGGTTCAAGTCCTGCCAGGGCCTTGACGTCGACGAGACGCCTCGAGAAGTCTCGTTTTGTAGTCATGCCATTCTGGAGGAGCGGCTGCTTGTCATCGAAGATGCGCTGCTCGATGCGAGATTCAGTCAAAACCCCTCTGTCGTTGGTGAACCTGGAATCCGCTTCTACGCCGGCGCCGTTCTGCGCAGTAGCAAGGGGCGTGCACTGGGCACACTTTGTATTGTGGACACAGTAGCCAGAGTACTGGAGGGCAAAGACCGCGAGTTACTTCTTCAACTCGCTTCGGTCGTCGAGCGGGAGTTGAATCATGATCTGCAGCTGCACGAACATCGAGAAATCATAGCTCGTGGTGCACTGTATGATCCCGCGACGGGTCTTCCGAATCGGCGACTCTTCATAGATCGAGCGTCGGGTTATCTTGCGCAACACGGTACGGCAGTGGTCCTTGTTCTGGGACTCGACGAGTACTCCAGCGCTATCCTGAGCCTCACGCAGGCCGACCAGCTCAAGCTTGATACAGATATCGCAGAGCGCATCGGCGAGATATTCCAGACTGCGTTTTTCGTTGGTGCACTTGGCGAGGGTCGGTTCGCAGCCCTCTATCCATGGACACCTGATGGCACCGCCCTCGCGGTCACTGCGCACGCTGTGTATCAGGCCTTTATCGAGCCGTTGGCGCATGCGCGGCACCGCCTATTGCCAACCGTAGGCGTCAGCATGTCACAGGAAGGCGAAGCCGACATCACCCAGCTTCTAAGACAGGCAGAGCTTGCGCGCCCCCACCAGATTTCGTCGCCAGACCAGGCGCTCGGCTTGTATTCGTTCAAGATGGGAGAAAATCTCCAGCGCAGCTTTCAGCTCGGGAACCGCTTGCGCAGTGCGATCGAGGAAGATGCCCTGCGGCTGGTGTATCAGCCGAAGATAAACCTGGAGACAGGATCAATAGCTGGTTTTGAAGCCTTGCTACGTTGGACAGATGCTGCACTTGGCGAGGTATCTCCAGCGGAATTCATCCCGGCGGCAGAGCATTCCGAACTCATTCTTTCCCTGACCGACTGGGTTCTTCGAGCCGTATGTCAACAGCTCGTGGAATGGCGCTCCTGTGGCATTGCCATGCAGCCTGTTGCGGTGAACCTGACGGCACAAGACCTGCTTCGCCCTGAGTTCACCCTATGGCTCCAGCGGATACTTGCCGAAACCAGGGTTACTGCTGCTGAGCTGGTACTGGAAATTACGGAACGCAGCCTTGTCGATGACGTCATTCAGGCGGCAGAAAATATGCAGGAGGCCTGCGATCTCGGCTTCAAGTTTCATGTCGATGATTTTGGTACCGGCTACTCATCACTCAGTCAGCTCCACCGCCTGCCGCTGGCAGCGCTGAAAGTTGATCAATCCTTTGTCAGAGAGCTCGGCAGCGGCAACGGTGGTGAGACTATCTGCCGAAGCATTGTGTCACTTGCGAAGAGTCTGGGGCTGCAAGTCATTGCGGAGGGCATCGAAACGCATCAGCAGCTGGCAGAGCTGAAGAAAATGAACTGCGATATCACCCAGGGCTTTCTGCTCAGTCGACCGCTCGAAGTGAGCGCCGTGGCGCCCTTCATCGAATCCTTTCCTGTGACCTTCCGCAGCACTGCCGTGCACTGACCGAAACACTAGCGTTGCTGTCGCCTATCAGGCTCGTACGTGTGCAGGAACCTGGTGAAGGTGTCGTTTGGTCTTGTGAGCCCGCAGGCATTTAGCAGCATTCCAATGTTACCGCGATGGTAGGCGCCGTGGATGATCAGGTGCTGCAGAATTTCTGCTCGGCTCATCGACCCGCCCTCACCGTCTGTGAACTCGAAAGCCAATATCTCACGCAATGACTCTGGCGCCAGATCACCGACGTAAGCAACGAACCATTCGTCCGAGGCTTGAATATCGGCGCGGAGATTTTTCAACGTAGGTGTCGCCACGGTATTGGTGCTCACGAACGCATGCCCCCTGCCCTGTAGCGAATACCGGGTTCAGGAATTCCTCACGAAAATACTGGTTCACAGCGCACCTCACTCTTGACTGATGACGATATGAAGCATTCGGTATGCGCCTGATGATGCATCGCATTGATATCCGATTGGCTTGGCTGGTTCGTGCCTGAGAAAACCACGCAAGGCCGAAGGGTCACTTCAGTCATCGCGAGCTTACCGTCGGCGTTCTTCGCCATCACGCCCGTAGCCTCATCGACGTAGCTGTCGACCACGAAGCCCTTGCTGACAACCATTGAAAGAAACCAGAGCATATGGCAGCTCGATAGAGAGGCGACGAAGGCCTCCTCAGGATCGACGGCGCTCGCATCTGATAGCGGCACGCGGACTACATGAGGTGAGCTCGATGCTTGCACGATGAGTCCACCATCGAAATGCCACTGATGCTTTCGACTGTAGCGATTGTCCGTGAACTTAGCGCCGTCTCGGGTCCAGATTATCTTTGCAGTGTGCGCTGTCATACGGTTTCCTGCGGTATGAGTGTCAGTAAGTCCGTGACGCCAACATCCTGCCCCGCCTGGCTCAGGAGGGTTGTGGTTTGCCCTCGATGGTGCGTCTGGTGATTGAAGAAATGCATGATGAGGAAGGCAAGACGCCTGCCTGAGGCAACACCTTTCATGTTTCGATAGCTGAGAACGAAATCCATGCTTTGGTCGTCTAACGCCCGAACCCATCTTATGATCTGCTCGTCCAACCATCTACGGTGCGCCTGCAGTTCACTGAAATTCTCGAACAGCATTTCGTCGAGACTAGCGGGTGTCCGCAATTCGCTGACTTGTCTCAATGTTTCAGCACTCCCAGGATGTGTCGCGAAACGCTTC
The DNA here is from genome assembly GCA_002354735.1 of Gammaproteobacteria bacterium UBA2679. Classification (GTDB taxonomy): domain Bacteria; phylum Pseudomonadota; class Gammaproteobacteria; order Pseudomonadales; family Oleiphilaceae; genus Allohahella. Next base: position 52,613 of record DEMD01000006.1, read on the forward strand.
AACCAGATGGTGTCCCCAACCGCGATATGGTTCAGCGTGCCAAGGATAGAGCCGAAAAAAGCGCCTCGAGCTTTGACGAGCTCAATAGTGCTGAGCTGGCTTGCGGCTCCAAAAAGCCTCTCATTCATCCATTGGTTGTAAGTGGCCAGTAGCTCAAAATGTTGTTTCATTCCTGAACCTGTTTTTCGTCCGTGTACACATAGCCGGGCGTGTCGTTTCCGGCCTTATGATCAATTGTTGCGAAGGCGAGAACCAGATCTTCGACGATTGACAGCAAGTAGGACTCAGTCCATGCCATAACAGGTTCACCGGAGTCACCGAGCAGCGACCAGCTCACCGTTGCGAGCGCGCTTTCCAATCCCAGCCAGTTCAGGTCTAGCTCTGAATAGCGGCACTCGTGACACCCTTTCGACCCATATTCATCGAGAAAGGCCTGAAAATAAGCGCTCAGCCTATCGCGCGTATCGAAGATTGTGCACGATCCATCAAGACTTTTAGCCATGAAAGGCAAGCTGAATTTGGCCGCCACCCTGCTACCATCGAAGCTTGCGAACGCTTCCTGAAAGTCGTCAAAATATTCACGAATCAAGATGGTCTTATCCATGATAATCACCTTCCATGGGCTAGGAGCGTGTCACGCTAGCTCTATTCACGATAGCTGTTCACGCTCTCGGATGAAATTCGCCAGCTCTAGCCACAATAAAGACTGACCCTCTGTCTGGCTGCCACTCATGCTCAATAGTGAAGCCCGCAGCTGTCAGCATGGCGATGAGCTCAACTTTATCGAAACGAGCAACGTAAGGCGCAAAGCCCAGCGTCTGCATAACTGGAATCAGCAGCCGCCAGTGCAGCTTCATCATGGGTATCAGGCCAGTACTCGAAACGAATATCCCACCTGGCTTGAGCAACTGGCCCACCCTCGCTATCGCGCCTTCCACGTCCTCCAGAAGATGCAAAATGTTGAGACCTAACACTGCATCGAAGTGTTCGGGTTCGAACTTGAGGCTGTCGAGGGTACCTTGCTGAAACTCTACATTTTCGATACCGGCATCGCGAGCCTTGCTGCGTGCAATTTCCAGCATCTTGCCCGAAATGTCGGTCGCGATAATTTCTCGAACATGGGGCGCGTGAATGAGTGCTGTGCTCCCGGTGCCACAGCCGAACTCCAGTACTGACCAATCAGGCTTGAAATAGCGCTGGGTGATCTTCAACTTCTTTCGATAAGTTTCTTCGTCGCTAATGGGACTCTTGGCATAGCGAGCCGCCGTCTTGTCCCAAAATGCTTGAGCGCTTTTCATAATACACCTGCTGCGTAAGCGGCAGTCTCAGGGAAACCATCCTTTGGTCTTGCGCTGTTCATTGGCAGCTCCTGGCAAGCTTGCTGTGAGAATCACGAAGGAAGTCCACAGTATCAGACCTTTACCCTGCACCGGCAACACTTCTGTCGGCCCTGTTGGGCGATGACTTTTTTCTTGGTCCGAATGCCCCAGTGCCAGCGAGGCCAGCGAGACGCAAGAATTTCGGGCACTCCATGTGGCTCGGCGCAGAACAGATGGCGGCATGTCGCAGCCCATCACGCATCGCCATCATTTTCTGAATGGTTCGATCAAGCTCATCCGCCTTGTCCGAAAGGCGCTGTCGATCGATCCGGGGTTGCCCGTCAGGGCCTAGCATCAGGCAGATCTCATCGAGCGAAAATCCCGCTGCTCGGCCAAGCGAGATGAGGGCCAGTCGCTCAAGAACACTAGCGGCGAACAACCGACGCAGACCTTGCCGGCCCACCGACTTGATCAGCCCCTTTTCTTCATAGTAGCGCAGAGTCGAGGGAGGCAGACCCGAGCTTTTGGCGACTTTACCGATATCCATAAATACACCTTGACCTCAAGTTGACTTGAAGTTGTACGCTGAGTTCGTGCCCAGATCAAGGGTGTTTATGGAGAGAAGAAATGAACTATCTGATTTCAGCAATCCTTGTCGGACTCGGCGCTACCGTCGTGATGGATTTATGGGTCGCAGTACGTGGTTGGCTGTTTGGTATCGCGCCTCCGAATTACTGCTTCGTCGGACGATGGGTGGCGCACATGCCGCAGGGGCGTTTTCGTCATCAGCGCATTGCCAGCGCGACCCGAAAGCGTGGCGAGTGTGCCATCGGATGGACAGCGCACTATCTTATCGGCATCGCCTTCGCAGGCCTGCTTATTGGCTTCTCGGGGCTGGAGTGGATTCAGCGCCCGACACTTGCGCCAGCCCTCATTATTGGCATCGGCACCGTGTTAGCACCCTTCCTGCTCATGCAGCCCGGTATGGGTGCCGGCCTAGCAGCTTCGAAAATGCCCAACCCTGCCGCTGCCAGACTGCAAAGCCTCGTAACGCACTCTATTTTCGGACTCGGTCTTTATGCCTCCGCGTGGCTTGCCCAACCCTTACTGCTCAAACTCAATTAGGAGACTTACATGCGTTTACCTGTCCGTTTTGCACCTATACTTTTTAGCGCCCTGCTCTCTGCCGTTATGGTTTGTATCGTCTCTGCCTTCGTGCTCATCGTGGCACAGGGCGTGCATCCGGGTCTGCCTGCTCAGTGGCTAAAAAGTTGTCTGACCACCTGGCCGATCGCCTTTCCGACGGTCGCGGTCGTTGCGCCATGGGTGCGAGGGCTCGTGGGCCGTATGACCGCATGATTGCTGCATAAACCGCGGCACATCAATTTTGTTCAATATTGTGGCATGTCGTCACTGCACACTCCGAATCTGACCCTTCGGAGATAGACTATGACACTTTCAATGCTACTACCCATGTCGGCGTTCGCCCTGGCGGCATCGATTTCGCCAGGACCAGTGAACCTCGTCTGCCTGAGCAGTGGCACTCGCTATCCGATCGCGCAAGGTTTGATCTTCGTAACGGGTGCCACATTTGGCTTCATCGCCCTGTTTGTGGCGGTGGGCCTTGGCCTCTATTCGCTACTATCGATGGTGCCTGCGTTGAAAGAGGCACTCACCCTGGCCGGCGTGGCTTTCCTGCTCTACTTGAGCTTTCAGCTCGCTCGTGATCGTGGGCGCCTTGAGGAGAGGTCTTCGGAAAAGGCTCCTGGCTTTATGAGCGGCGTGATCATGCAGTGGCTCAATCCCAAGGCCTGGTTGGCTGCCGCCTCCGGCATCGGCGCATTTACCAGCGGGAATGACCTGGAACCGATCCTTGTATTTGCTACAGTCTATCTCCCGATCTGTTGGCTATCACTGAGTAGTTGGGTCTACGCCGGCGCCTTTCTCCGAAGATATGTTCATCGTCCGATCGTGATGTTGACGATCAATCGCACGGTGGCGCTGCTACTTGCTGCCAGTTGCGTTTATCTACTTGTTGATTGAGACGGAACGGTATTCGTTCGGCGTGGCAGCCACCAGGCGCTTGAAGGTACGCTGGAAGTGAGGCTGATCTGCAAAGCCAGCCGCGAGGGCAGCGTTGACGATAGGTGCACCGCTCTTGAGTGCGCATTGCCCGAACTGCACCCGTCGATTCACCAGATACGCATGCGGCGTCAGTCCAAAATATCGCTTGAAGGCGCGAATGAGATGGCCAGGACTAAGTCCGGACAATTCAGCGAGCGTCTCCAGGTCGACATCCTCTTCGCCGTGACCATCCAGATATGTTACCAGCTTGACCATGACCTCAGGGGTTTGTGGCAAAGCCTGAACAGGCTGTTTCGCCAGCTCATGCATCAGACCGAGCAAAAATTTGACCAGCCGTGATTGCTTGTCCAGCAGATCATGCTCCGGGCCCAGAAGGCAGTCAGCAACCTGACAGTATTTCTCATACCATCCACTATCGGATATAACGGCCGTCGATAGATCCTGCCAGTCATTTGTTGGTAATAAGCCGGCTTCGAACCGCAGCCTGGTGAGCCAGAGGGTATCGACGTATATCATGACGTACGCCCAAGGCTGATCCTCAATGGGATTGCAGGCGTGCACCCAATCGGGATTTATAAGAACGAGATCGCCAGCTTTGATCAGTTGTTCTGCATCTCGACAGCGAAACGTGCTCATACCGTTGGTGATCGCGCCCAGCGACCATTGAGTATGGCTGTGGGGCGCGTAAGCGACCTGGCTCCCATCGTCGATCTTGCGGAGCTCGATGTACGGCATGAGAGGGTCGCGCCAGAAGACCGGTTTCGAATTGAGACGGTTCAACGAGCTATCTTGACCTCGCTTTGGAAAGAATCCGCGATACGCCTACATCAAAACTCTGAAATGGCCGTTCGACGCGCGCAATGCGGCTAGTTCATCGCGGGATTGGCCTCATGAAAATCTTCTACCGAGCCGATATTGCTGGATCGAGTAGACTTATTCAGAGCAACTCTGTGTTTCTGGCCTTCGACGAGAATTGATATCATACCAGCTTCTGTGATGAAGCGACGATGTAGCCAGTCGATATATTGTTTCAATGTCAGTGTCTTGAGTGTTTCCACCTGGCGCTCTCGATCATCCAGGCCAACGGCGCCGGAATGGATAGGGAACCAGACGCGCTCTGCCTTGGTTTGTGCTGAGCTGGCAGGTATGCCAAGGCGATCGACGAGACTATCAACATAGTTTTTGAAGCGGGCATCGTCCATTGATGACAGTTTTCCCCCGAAGCTATGGAAAAATGTGAGCATGTGTGTCTCTAACAGATCAGCGGAGACGTAAGGCGATTGCACAGCTAGCCTGAGTCCGGGCACACCACCGAAATCAAGCCGGCTCGTGTTGACCACATACCCCAGCTGAGCCTCAGTGCGAAGGGTAGAAAAGAACTCGCTCGAAGCCAGCGACTCAGTCAATGCAAAAAATGCCCGCTCGCTCGGCTGACTCTGGTCACCCTGGATATACAAGAGCGCATAAGAGTCATCATAGGGCGTCTGAAGAAGCAGCCGCTGCAAGCCCGGCCTGAGACGGGTGACTGCAGGGCTAAACACTGCTCTTCTGCCGTCGCCATCCATGTGCTTCGAGATCATTTCATTCCAGAGTCGAACTTTGGCTTCAGGAATCATGCCGAAGGCCAGTGTGGTCACCGACATCGTCTCACGCCAATCCTGCAGCATGGGGTGAAGCCTCGCATAGGAGGCATCACGGATTCCGGAGATAAGATCCTCATAGCTATAGGCCGGCTTCTGCATGAGTTTTGCCAGAACCCTGGAAGCATGGTCTTCGGCGCCGTCATCCTCGCGTCTGTCATACCAGTGTTCCCATCCGCGTTGATAGCCTCTAAATTCACGAGGCTTCACTGAAAAGCCGCCAATTCGCTCAAGTGTCTTTGTTAAAAGACGCTCAATGCTATCGGGATACCCGGAGAACTCCAGCATAATGCCGTTAGTAACATGATCGATGGATAGCGCCGCATCGGCATCTGACGCCGTAGCGACCATCGCTGTCAGCTGTTCATTCAGCAGCGAAACGAAAAGGTTGGCCTGCGCCGCGTTCCGCTTACTCTCATCAAGCACCGATGATCGAAGCATGATGTTGAATGTTGCAAGTGAACTGCGATCATCCTTGGCATTCCCGTACCACGCCTCAATGCCAGACCTTACTTTCAGGCGGCGCAGGAAGTCGCCCGTCGAAACAGCATTTTCGTCGAAGGCCTTGGCCACGAAAGGATTGGCAGCAGGCAACTTGAGATAGTAACGAGCACTGGTCTCCTGATCGGCTTTGAAGTGCTCTACATCGCTGTCTGCGAGCTTTTCAAAGGCATAAGGCGCACCAAACCACGGCGTCGAGGAAAAACTGCTGAAATCTGGATCAGCCAAGACCAACAACATATTCTCTGGTCGGATCGCGTTCGCCAGCTGACTCAATTTACCGGCATCCAACCCGCCTACTCCCGCGCTCTCGCTGAGCGCCAGCGCAGCACCGGAACGTTCGTATTGTTCAGCAATATCCTCTATATCCTGAGCATCCCTGCACCATCGCTGCGCCTGGAGCAGCATGTACTCGTCACTCCGCCACTGCTCCATTGGGCTCGATGCTATCAGATCTGCGTAAACGAATAATCGGCGCAATATCTCCCAATACGAGCGCCCGCCAGCATGGAACATGTCGAAATTCAGGAGCAGATACGGCGAGTTAGGATCTTCGAACCCCAGGGTAATAGTAAGGCCGTCAGCATACTCGTAGCCACGCAAAGCGTTCATGAGGGTGCCAGGACTGTTCTGGGTGAGCAGGTGAGCAAGCAGCTGGGCGCTGGATCCGCTTTGCCAGTCCACTCCGGCGTTCAATGGAAACATAACGCTCATGTCGTAGGCGTTGGGAGAGACGCTGGTTCGCACGAAGCCTGGAACCGCTGGACTGACATCCAGTGCCGGCGGAAAATAGCTTTTGAAGTCCTTGCGCGATGGTATGGCGGCGAATCGATCTTCGACTGCACGCTGTAAGGACTCGATAGACTGTGACGACCGCACCACAAGGCGCATGCCGCTGGCATGGTAATTCAGCGCCCACCATTTTTGCAGCAGATCGGAAAGCGCTTCCGCCGACATATGACCGAGCGTTTTCTGATTGCCGATGGAGAATCTCAACATCGGGTGAAGATCACCAGGCTTCGCTTGATCAGCTTGATCACCGGCCAGAGCCATGTTCAGCGAATCCGAAATCCGCCAGCCGGAATGGTCCTTGCGATACTCATATTCAGCATGAACCGCTAAACGTTCCTGCTCTACATATTTGACATCGAACCGTGGCGCTACAAATTGCGATGCGAAGCGATCCAGGGCTCCTTCCAGCCCCTCAGGACGGACAGTGAAAAAATAGTTCGTGATGTTGTATGCCGTAGTGGCATTGCTACGGCCACCGTAGCGACTGAGATAGCTGGCATACTCATGAGCGCCCGGATACTTGTCGGAGCCCAGAAAAAGCATGTGCTCGAGGAAGTGAGCGAGGCCAAGCGCATAGCGGGGATCGTCTTTGCTGCCCGCCTGTACCACCATGGCCACGCTTGACTCTTCGAGATCAGGATCACTGACGAGCAATGCGCGCAGCCCGTTGTCGAGGACCATCTCGCGCACCTCAACCTCATAGCTGCACGCTTGCGGCAATGACAAAGCCGGTGTTGTGATTGAAGTGGCAGCATGCAGCTGGCCAGTCAGGAGAAAGGCCATAAGGCACGCGCGGCTCGTGAACAGGCGCATGAGTTTAGTGCTCCAGAGGTCGAAGGCGCCAAACTCTATAGATGTAGGGACTTATGCAGAAGTGCGCGCAGAGTAATTTGACAATTGATTACAATCGCTACCGTGCTGAAAGCATTCAGGTCAACGCATTTAAATCCACCGCCGCACTTTTCTACAATAATCAGCAAATATATGACCGAATATCTCTTCCAGCGCCCGCTCTTCAGGCTGGATCTGAAACCGGTCGAGGTAGACGACAAAAGCGCCCACGATCAGCAGCGACCATGGAGAGGACAGCCAGGCGGCCCAGGCAAGAAGAATCGATGTGAACCCTACGTACATAGGATTTCTGGTAACTGAATATATGCCGGACGTCACAAGGGACGAAGACGCCTCCGGCTTGCGTGGATCGACTGAGGTTCGGGCACGGCTGAACTCCACTACGCCTGCCAAGCAGACACCGTCCCCTGCAACGAGCAGAATCATGGCGGTCAACAGTCGCAGCGCATTTGGCAGGGCGAACCCAGGCAAAACCATCGACAAGCCCCACATGCCAGCTGCTGCGGCCCCGAGCAAAACTAGTGGCGGTATCTTTTTATCTAGCGCGGCCATGCTGCCGGTCCCCTACGAGTGCTGCGGAAGATCATCTGTAATGTCGAACCACGGCGCCTTGTTGCCGACATACATGTGACGCTGCGGCTTTACGCCGGGGTCGGTATCCAGCGTGCCCAATGGGAAACCATAGACCTCAGGCTGAGCGTCGAATCTGGTGTATAGGCTGGAGCCACATTTAGAGCAGAACGCCTTGTGCTCCCCCGGGGAGGACTCGTAGAATTTCAGCAGCGCTTGCCCTTCGAGCGTCGTCCAGTCTACCGCACGCACCCTCGCCCGTGTGCGGAATGCGGCAGCATGAAGCTTGCGGCACATCGTACAGTGGCAGTTGAGTACGTCGCTAAGCGGGCCGTTGATTTCGTATTGCACACCGCCGCAGAGACAGCTTCCTGTTAGCTTCATGGCTCCGTTCCTTCACTAACGACAAACATTGATGTCCTTCTCCGATAGAGGCGCAATGCCTGGTGCGGTTCGCGGCGCGTGACTTTCCTGGAGACTCTCATTCAAAACATGTGTAACGATGCGATCGAAACACCCGTCCGCCTTGGCTCCTTTGAGTGCAGCAGCCAGCTCGTCAGCAAAAAACCGATGACGACTGTTAAGTACATGGTAAACCGTGAAGGGGAAAATCGGCTCTTTGAAAAGCTTAAGATCATCGAATTGCAGCAGAAAAGCGGCAGCATCCCACTCCCCGATGGCAATAAGGTCGACCCGCTTTCGGCGGAGCAGATTCAACAACTGATCGTAACCACCCTGAGCGGCTATCGTATCAGCCTTGCTGAACTGCTCCTGAAGCTGTTGAATGCCATGAATATAGCCCACCGAATACCCTTCAAGCTTTGCATCTAGCGCTTCAGACGAGAAGCCCTTGAGTGCCATAAGTTTGAAATTCATTGTTGGGAAAGGTTCAGGGATGCGAATGAGGCTATCATCGTCATCCACCGTCCTGCTCGTCATGAGGAGCCCATCCAGAGAGCCTGTACTTACTTCTTTCGCGGCGCGGGGGACAGGCATCTGGTGATAGACCACACGGGGTCCAACTCGGGCATAAGCTTCTTTCAGCAGTAGCTGATAAATACGAACCGTGGGCGCCTGGGTATAGGTCGCAATTTCAAGCTGCTGTGGACCGGGCTTTGCGTCATCTGCCTGCACCTGCAACCCGAGAATAAGCAACGTCACCATAAGCAAGCTTTCGAAAGCAGGTTTCTGAACAGCATCGTCTAGATACGTCATCGTAGTTTGGCCTGCCTTTCTATGTTAAGGGTATGGTGTGCAAGAACCACTTGGCTAGCGAACTACCCGGATGCCGCGAGTCGATCGCCTTAGTCAACGATGAACAGCTTGGCTCCTGTTACAGTCGACGAACGATGCGGCTCGGCGTTGTCGGCAACCTGATAGCTAACCCCGGGGGTGAGCACGAACTTTCGTCCATCCGCCAATTCGGTAAGCAACTCTCCCGCAAGGCACAACAGAACATGCCCCTTGGTGCACCAGTGGTCTGCGAGGTATCCGGGTGTGTATTCGACCATACGTACGCGTATGCTACCGAACGACTGAGTTTGCCAGAAGGCCTTACCCTGCTCCCCTTTGTGCTCGCTCCTTGCCACCTTCGACCAGTCAGTAAGACCAAAGGGTAAATCAGTTATCTGCATGTGATTCTTCCTTGAAAACGAATGTGCAAAGCCCCCGTGTTCAGTTATCAGGGGACGGAACCGCCACTTGATCGTATACCCGTGCACGATCTAGTTCGGGACCTGCGAAATATTGCGCGCGTATTTGCTTCAGTGCGGCTTCCCTGTCGATCGCGCTGAGGCCAGGCGTCTGGTTGATCTGCTGCCGTTGCTCGCTGTACTGCGCGTAGCGGCGCTCCCAGTCTGCATTCTCCGCGTCGATCCTAGCAAGTCGTTGAGCTTCCTCAGCACCTACCTGCTGCTCTCGATACTGAAGTATGTCCGTTTCTGTAGCCCCACGCACCCGCATTTCTTCAACCGTCTGCTCCATCATGACAAAGCCCGTTGTGCGATGCTTGACCTCCCTGATCTCCACCGGCGCATTGGTGGCCAGTTCGGCAAGACGTCGCGCCTTTTCATCAGCAGCGAGATCACCGTCTGATGCAATTCTCATTCGCTCCAGTGCGTACGCACCATAGGCCTGCTCCACCCCGAAGAGAGCCTGCGACTGCTCCGGCGAGAAATGCTGTTGCCGCAAAGCGATAAGTTGGTCAAGAACGCGATCCAGTGTGTCGACATACTCGTCATTTTCCTGCTGACTCATGTCCTGATGCAGGTAGTCCTGTTCAGCCACTTTGTAAGCAACATAGTCCTCGAGCAGGACGATAGCCTGGGCCGCCGCATCAGGTGGTAGCCGCTGAGCCGCGTACTGACGAATTTCTTCGAGAATGGCTTCGAGTGAGCGTTCGCCCGAGGTCGAGAGGAAGTAGTCGAACAGGTCGCGTGTACCTCTGGTTACTACCAGATTACCGTCTTCGTCAACTTTGAGTTCGCCATCGACATCAGTACCGGTGAGCGAAGGCGCGAAATATCCGCGTTCAGTTTGTGGTTCTCCTGGAGCATCCTCAATGGGCATTCCGGAAGAAGCCGGGGGCGTAGTTGTCGGGGCGGCAGGAACTTGCGTAACCGTACTCTGAGAAGCCTGAGAAGGCGGCGGAGCAGGCGGACTGTCAACATCGTCGCTGGTATTCAGAATTAGGGTAATGCCAAGGACGACCAACAAGCCGGCGTACGCAATTTTTCTGTTCATGTTTCTGCCTTGGATATCGTTCAGAAAAAAAAGCCAGCCTCCCGGGCTGGCTTGCATCAGGACGACTGGCTACAGACCATCATTCTTCAGACGGTTGGCATGCTGCCGGTACACGCTTACGGGATCAGTCCAGCCTCGAAGCCCGAACAGATGGTTCATTGAATCCACATGGTTGAGGTCATAGTCATCGCGAATGACTTGACCGAAAGCTGCGCTGCAGCGATCCACCATACCATCGTTCGGTATCTCAAAGACTTTGCCCGTGAAGTGCAGAAGGGGATCGGTAATGTCCGCCCAATGCGTAGACTGGGCCGTACCAGTCCAGGAGTAATACCGGATGTAGTGCGCCCTACCCCAGGGATCATGAGACCAGGCACCATGCTCTCCACCACCAGCACAGTAGGACGAGTTGTTCATGCCTCTGGGATACCTGTGATTGAAGCCGTTCATCATCTCGGGACTGGAGAGGGAAATGAGCGCCGCGAGGGAATTCTGATCATGCCAAGAGCCGGTCAGCACGTTGACGATCTTGCCCACTCGATTGACTAAATCAGCCGTGTTGCCCTCGAAATTTGATCCCGGTCGGATGATGCCCCGCAGCACATCGGCGACTCTCGAACCTTTATTGACCCCGTTAACGGACGTAACAGAGGCGACAAGATCAGGACGTTTGGCCGCTGCATATCGTGCCGTAGGCGCTCCCTGGCTATGTCCGATCAGGTTGACCTTGTGAAAGCCCCAGCCATAAATCTGTTGCAACAACTCTTCGCCCCGCTGCTCGGAACTGTTGAATGCCGAAACGCTGGCGATGCGAACGGTCGCGTGACTTCGTTCCAGCTGATAAGGAATGGTGAAGAAGTAGTTGAAGAATCCGCCAATCTTGTTGAAGCCGGAGACGCCGTGCACCAGCACGATGGGGTTGCGCGTCTGGGTATAGTTATTGAAGTTGTTGACTCTGAAGCGCTGATTTGGACCACCATGACAATCCCACTGATGGATGTTCGCACCGTTATTGGTGGAGGGTCCGTTAACGTCCAGGCACTTTCCGCTGAGCTCGGATCTTAGCAGGTAAAATCCACCCCCAGCATAATCCAGATGCCAGTTCTGATTGGGCGCGCCGGTGCAGCTCCATTGATGGACGTTACCGCCGTTGTGGGTTGCATGATTGTTGACGTCGAGACACTTGCCACTGTGTTCGCTTACGAGTCGGTGATAGCCATCTCGTGTCGGCTCGAGACGCCATTTCTGATTGCTGCGACCAGTGCACTCCCACTGATGTACGTTACCGCCATCTGATTTTGAGTTTGCTGAGACGTCGATGCATTTGTTGCTGTGCTGGGCAACAAATTCATTGTCGGCGTGAGCCTGAGAATGAACGATGGAGAGTAGAAAAGCGGAGCAAAGCCAGCTCGCAGCTGTGCGGCTTCTTATTTTCATACGATACTGCCTTTTAATCGTATTGTTGTTTTGCCAGCCCACCAGACATTCTGGGCGCGCTAGGCCATTCGGCCAGCATTAGCATTGATTGTGCCAGAACCAAACCCTGCATGTACGCCCCATAATCCAAGCATTAACATTGGTTTAGGATCTTTCTGGTAACGCAGAACTCGTCACCCGTCGTAACAGTGCGACACCTCCTGTTACTTTTTGTTTCAGATAACGCCCATTTAAAGGGTCTCCGCCCAAGCTCCAGGTAAGTCCGACGCCCGTCACACAATCCGAAGAAATAAAGACGACGCGCCTACTCCTCGTCGGTTCCGACGATGACGCCGCTGAAGTTCGTCCGCTAGAGTTCGTCCGCTAGAGTTCGCTTCAGCGGCAACCTCCTTCGGCAGGCTGCGCACTGCCCATAAGAAACAGGAGAGAAAGGTATGCAGTTCCAGAGACTTCTGGTCCCCTTCAAGTTCGTATGCGGTGGCCTGTTCGTTTTAGCGACCAGTCTCCCCGCACTTGCTGGCACCACCTTCACCGGTAGCTATTACCTGGTGAACGTCCATTCAGACAAAGCGCTCGATGTCGCCGATAACGCTCGATCGGCAGGTGCAAACGTGCACCAGTGGGCCTACGGCAATGGTGGCAATCAACAGTGGGAGCTGCAGTCGGCCGGCAGCGGCGTCTTCTTCCTGAAGAATCGTAACAGTGGGCTCTATCTTGATGTGGCCTGGGGCGCGGCTCATGACGGCGCTAATGTTCAGCAGGCGAACTATAACGGTGGCAACGCCCAGAAGTTCCGAATCGTCGAAATGGAAAAGGGTATCTATCGTCTGGAGAGTGTTGCCAGTGGCAAGGTACTCGACGTGGCGGCCTGGAATCAGAACAACGGCGCCAACGTACATCAGTGGACCTGGGGCAACCACAATAATCAGAAGTGGAAGATCATCCCGGTCGGGGCGGCGACCAATCTCTCGGGAACTGTGCGCATAGACTCCGTCCATAGCGGCAAGGCTCTCGACGTTGCCAATGTTTCGACATCTCCAGGCGCCAATATTCACCAGTGGGGCTACGGTGGCGGCGCGAACCAGCAGTGGAATCTGATCAATACCGGCAACGGCTATTACAAAATTCAGTCACGTCATAGCGGTCATATGCTGGATGTTGCTGGCGCTTCAACCGCTAATACCGCCAACATTCAGCAGTGGAGTGACAACGGCAACGATGCACAGCTCTTCTCCTTCATCAGTGTCGGCAACAATGAGTATCAGATACGCAATAAGCACAGTGGCAAGGTTGTGGATGTAGCTGACTGGGCCGCTTACGACGGCGGTAACGTTCAGCAGCATCAGTACCAGGGCCAGGCCAACCAGAAATGGCGAGTCGCGGGCGTCACTGGCACGCCCGGGGGCGGGGGTGGCGGCACATGTACAGCGGCCACGGTGTGGTCAGACGAATTCAACTACAGCGGCCTGCCTGATCCCAGCAAGTGGAGCTTCGAAGTGCAGCGTCCTGGCTGGGTCAACGATGAATGGCAGAACTACACTGGCAACCGCACGGAAAATGCCCGCGTCGGTAATGGTGTCCTGACGATTGAAGCACGCCGCGATTGGTTCGGCGGCCATGAGATCTCGTCGGCGAGACTGAAGAGTCATGGCAAAGGTGACTGGCTCAATGGCCGCATCGAGGTCCGTGCCAAGCTTCCAAAAGGCCGCGGCACCTGGCCCGCGATCTGGATGATGCCGAGTGATTCGGAATATGGTGGCTGGCCGAATAGCGGCGAAATCGACATCATGGAAAATGTGGGCTTCGATCCCTGGACCGTCCATGGTTCGATCCATTCCAACGGTCGCAACCATATGCTGGGTAATAACTTTACGGTAACGACGAAGAATAACGTGACGGTACAGGATCAGTTTCACGTCTATTCGGTCGACTGGAACCAGAGTCGCATCCAGTTCATGATGGACGGCCGCGTCTATGGCACCTACACCAATCCCCGCCAGGGCTGGACAACATGGCCATTCGACAAGCGCTTCCACCTTATTCTTAACGTTGCTATTGGTGGCATGTGGGGCGGACAGCAGGGGGTTGATATGGGCATCTTCCCCGCGAAGATGGAGGTAGACTGGGTGCGGGTATATCGCAGCTGCAACTAGACGCTGAAGCAGCCTCTCTGGCGCTAGCGAGAGGCTGCCGAAGATAATCTTGAACGGTCCCGAGCTGGCGACCGACCAAGGCTATTTACCTGAACGAACGCTCAAGGCCGTCACGGTAACCAAAACTATCGTCATGCCCAGCAGCTGCAAGGGTGCCAGGTGCTCGCCCAACACGGTGACGCCGAATAACGAAGCGGTAACCGGCTCAACCATCGCCACAATTGAAGCAACCGCTGGCGCAGTGTGATTGAGACCAACAATATAAAGTATGAACGAAACGCCTGCACCAAACACCCCCAGTGCCAGGAACCATGGCCAGGCCGGCGTCTTCAGTATTTCAAGGACCTGCCCCGCTTCAGCAGGCCATACAAGGACGACAGCGAGCACCGATAACGCGATGGAGAGGATGGCCTGCGGACTACCGTGTGGTGCTGCAAACTTGAAACCGAATATGAAGACCGCGTAGCACAAGCCGGATAAAAGTCCGGCAATGGCGCCGATGGCTGTCACGCCACCAGCGCCACCCTCATAGACGCCTGTCAGTAGAACGATACCGAGTATCACAGTCGCCATCGCACACCACTTGAACAAATCGGGTCGTTCAAGTTTGAGTGCGAATGAGACGAGGAAGACGAAGACGGGAGCGCAGTACATGAGTGTCGCGGCAACCGAGACGCTGCCATTGGCGATGCTGAGAAAATAGAAGCTGAAATTACCGGCCACGCCCAGCCCGGCAACCGATGACCAGAGCCATAATCGGCTACTCGACAATCCGCTGTTCTCAGAACGCAAAGCGAGCCAGGCGAGAACGACAAGAAGCCCGATAGCCCCTCGACAGAAAGACACCACGAAGGGGTCCCAGCCATCGTCAATCAGCATCCCGCCGATACCGCCTGCCAGGCCCCAGATGAGCGCTGCAAGGACCACGAAGATGATACCGAGGCTCGCCGTTTTACGGGATGACTTCACGTGAGCTCCGCCCCGTTCAAGCCCGCGCCGAAGACGACAAGCAGCAGGAATACCGCCAGGACAGGCATCAGTGCCGTAATGAGTTGCAAATAAGCCATGGGGCGCGGGTCCTTTATGTCAGGCATCTACCTCAGGCATACGATAGCCAACAGTCACCCGGGTGAGCCAGTATCTATAGAAACCGATCGTAAAGGACGCCGCTGATAATCAACGAAGATATTGAAGGCGATGACCTGGCACCTGGTGCGGCCAAAACACGCGCAATCACCCAAGCTGGCTGCGTGTCCCTGGCCTGCCGCAGGCTCGCCTTCAGTCCGCGCGAATAAGTCGAAACATCTGGTTTTCGCTGTTTGCCGTGCAAGGCCACTGTACGAGGTTGGCACCATTCTCTCGTGATCGGGCTGAGACATCCAAACATTGCCCACTATGTCGACTGACAATCCGCCACCGCTCCGCACCAGCTGATTGGAAACGGAACTGCTGATTGGCGCCGCCTGTGAAGCCCCAGAGCAAGACATTCGCCGCGTCTTCCATCGAGGCACCAGCCACATCGAGCACTTTACCAACAGCGTTCACCGAGGCGATGCGATGCCATTCACCCTCGACAGGCTGTATTTCGAATTTCTGGCAGCTGTTATCGAGCCAGTCCCACTGCTGGATATTGACGCCGTTAGTGCGACCGCATTGAGCCACGTCCAGTGCCATACCGCTGTGAACAGGCGCAATTCGGTAAGTCCCATGAATCTGATCGGGTCGAACAGGAGAACCTCCGCCAAGAGACTCACAGCCAGCTACCTGCACGCTGGATGATGCAGTACGAACCAACTGACAGTTTGGTCGGCCATAGGCTACGGAGCCTGACAACACATAGGTATCTCTGGCATCCTCCAGGAAGATCCCCTGGGAGGTCGAATCTGCAATGTCCACCTCTTCTATCGTGGTGCCATGGCTACCACTGACACTGAAGAACCCGCGACCGGAGTTGCGAGAGCGGACACTCTTCACATGCACGTTGGGACCGTTTGTATTCGCTACACGGAAGGTGGCATAGCCACCGCCCCTGTTATTGCGGTCGCCAACGATCCGACCGACCGTGCCGTTGCGGGAGTCGTTCAGAAGCAAACCGGCCCCACCGGAATTGTTGATCTGCACATCGCCAATGGTAAAACCATCCACGCCATAGGTCTCGATACCATGGCCATGGCTACCATTGATCACCGTCCGGCCACGAATAACCAGATTGTTAGCTGGGCCAGTCGAGGCGTCGACACGAATGCCGAGTCCGACATAACTGTGGGCACTCAGATCCATGGAGACATTCTCGAGAACCACATCCGAGCAGCCTCGGAACCACACACCGTACCGCGGACTGCCGGTAACCCGCAGGTTCTTCACGGTAATGTTATCCCGGCGGTCACAGTAGATCGGTACAATGAGATCTCCGCCACTGGCGTGAATCTGGTGCCCATGGAAGTCCAGCGTCTGGTTCGGCTGTGGGCGAATTGCATGAATTCTGCCACCATCCGGGCCACTGTTGCCTGAGTTGCGGATATTGATGGTGCCTGGCCCCATGCTGTTGATAGCGGCATTCACCGCATCGAAATATCGGCCACCCTGATACACCGTGCCGCCATCGACTCGTGACAGCCAGCTGCCACTGCTGTTGCGTGTTACTTCAGCGTTAGCCCCATAGCCATAGGCGGTGGCAGGCAGCTGACCGACGATCGTCATGAATCCCGCGAGCCAGGCGACTCGTACAATGCGGCACTTCATAGCGCTTCTCCGATATCATGAGTTTGAGTTCAGGGCTCAATGATGCCTCGAAGATTCGCTGTGGTGGGTGGATTTCTGGTTTAGAAGCGTAGCTTTGAGATCTTGTTCAGACAGTCCGGGAGTAAGGCGTCACAACTCCACAACTGCTCGACTGCATAAGAGGTGTTCACATGACGCATCGCAGGCGCTGGCCCAAGGTTGTTTTTGCCTATGTGGTCGCGCTACTGCTGGGGACAATACTCGGCAGTATCATTCAGACGCAGCTCAATCTGCTGGCGCTCAGCCGCCTTGGCGCTGACTTTGATTCGACCACTCGCTTGGTGGTGACAATGCAGGACCTGGTGCATTTCGGACCAATATACGGCGCCATCCTCGGCGTCAGCCTTGCAATATCTCAGGCATTTGCTGTCGCCTTGGCAAAGCGTGCCGGAAGGCGCTGGACAAGCTTACTGTGTGCGCTCGGAGCTGGCCTCGGTTTATGGGCTGCGGTGCGGCTGGTGGACGCCCTGGCGCCTATGCCAACCTTCATCGCCGCCACTAGAAGCACAATGGGCATGTTGGCCATGGCCGCGAGCGCGGCGCTGGCGGGATGGACTTTTAGTGGACTGCTCGCCGGAAGCCGTTTGCGCTCTAATGCCTCTGCGGCTCTTCCTCTGATCGGTCTGTTTTCACTCTCCAGCCTGATGCTGTCGGCTGACGCACGGGCTGAGAAGATTTATGAGCTGGAGACCGTGGCTGAAGGTCTGGTGCACCCGTGGTCAGTGGCGTTTCTCCCTGACGGTCGTAAACTTGTGACCGAACGACCAGGGCGTCTGCGGGTAATCAGTGCTGATGACAAGCTCATGGCGAAACCTGTTGAAGGACTACCGTCACGGATATTCGCCCAAGGTCAGACCGGGTTACTGGAAGTGTTAGCTGCGAAGGACTTCGCTCAAAGCCAGTACGTGTTTCTCAGCTACGCCTGCGGCGATGTCGAGGCGAATCACCTCTGCCTGGCGCGAGGTCGGCTGTTGGGGAATCAGGCGGAAGAGACTGAGCTGGTAGAGGTGGAGGAAATTTTCCGCACTCAACCTGCCAAAGCCGGTGCAGCGCATTTTGGTGGCCGAATGGCCTGGCTGTCGGACGACACCTTGATCCTGACTTTTGGCGATGGATTCGACTATCGTGAGCAGGCACAAAATCCCGCGAATCACCTAGGCAGCATCTTCCGCCTCAACCGGGATGGCAGTGTTCCTGAGAACAATCCCTTCATAGGCCAGCCCGGCATCAGGCCAGAGATATACAGCTATGGTCATCGCAACGTTCAGGGTCTGATCTATGACGAGTCCGGTAGCCGACTCTTTGCCCATGAACATGGTCCCCGCGGCGGCGATGAGATCAATCTCATACGGCCTGGTGAAAACTATGGCTGGCCCATTGCAACACATGGACTGGACTATACATGGGCACGCGTAACGCCCTATCAGGCATACCCAGGCACCGTTCAGCCCGTTCTTCACTGGACCCCGTCGATCGCGCCATCTGGTATGACGTTTTATCAGGGCGAGATGTTTCCAGAATGGCAAGACACGCTGCTCGTTGGGGCACTGGTGACCAGGCGCGTCCATCGCGTAAAGCTTGTAGATGGCCAGCCAGTTGAGCAGACACCCCTGTTCGAGGAGTTGAATGAGCGCATCAGGGATGTCAGAACAGGTCCCGATGGCGCCGTCTACTTACTGACTGATGCGCCTGATGGTCGGCTGCTACGAGCTGTCAGGCCAGGCAAGTAGAACCATTTTCCGAGAGATGATGGCGGCGCCTAACGCTGCTCATTCTTCGCCTGATCATACGCCCTTGCAGCCTCGACTTCCTGCGGAGGGTAGTGCTGCCGCAAAAGGGCTTCGATCTGTCTGTCTTTTTCACTCTGGTCCAGGCCCGCTTCGCTGATGACCTGTTTGTCAGATAGGAATTTCTGGTAACGCGCCTCCCATCCGTCTTCGATACCGGCAAGTTCAGCCTGCTTTTGTTCCTGCGCTTCCGGCAGAGCCTGTGCTTTTCCCGCAGCGCCTGAGTCGTTGGATACGAGCGGTTCAGCGGTATCATCCGACTGCGAAAAGAGCAAGGCAGCCAGCTCGGGCCCAAATCGCTCTTCACGTAGCCGTGAAAGTTTCTGCTGGGCCTCCAGTTGGTCTGCCATGGTTGCGACCGGCTCCTCGCTCATGAGCCGAGCTTCTTCCTGCTCCAGCCTGTAGAGCTGGGTTATGATAAACGCGAGCTCCTCGGCGTCAGCAGCTGGAAGCTGCGCCTTGATAATGGCAGAGATGGCATCCAGATCTTGATCCCCGAGATTATCCGGCATGCTGGCAACGAACACGTCGATAGCCGCACGACCATCACGATCCAGCTGAAAGCCATTCTGGAAGGAAGGATAGACACTATTCAGAAACACATCGCCGAGATGATCGAGCTCGGCCTTCTGTAGCCGCAAATCGGCTGGCGCAGGCGCATTCGCTTCTGCCCCGAGTGCGTCACTCTCTTCTTGGTCAGCCATGGGAACAGGTGCATCAGGCGCCTTCATCGGCTCTCCACCCTCTGCCCTCTCGAGACCAGTTGGTTCTGCAGGTTGAGACACATCTGCGGCTGGGCTTTCCTCTAACGCAACGCCGTCAACCGAGGCAGAAAAATAATAGGCGAGAAACGAAGCCAAGGTCAGTCCAAGCAGGAGCACTACAGCGCCGAGGATCTTGTTCCTGGACTGGTTGTTCGTTGGCATCGTCCGCTCAATTCACCTGTTGGGAAACGCGCTGCTCATTGAAAACGATAGATGCCTGCTCAGCAAGGCTTTCCAGCTTCTCGTCCAGTTTGAGCCGCGCCAACTCGGCCTTGATGATTTCCCGTTCTTCATCATAGCTTTGCTTCGCCATGACGTTCTTGTCGATGACCTGCACAAGCTTCCAGAAGCCATCCTGGAAAACGGGTCGTTCCGCAAAATCGTTTGGGGCGAGCCCGCGCACCAGTGCATTCACTTCCGGTGCAATATCGACATCTCGCAACCAGGGTGTCTCTATAACATCGCTAAGGTTTACCTCGCGACCGGCCTTTAGTGCTTTCAAGACAGTCCGAGCCTTGGCCTCTTCCGGCGTGCGCCAGATCATGAAGCGATACATGGCCTGGTCCTGTTGTTGTTGTTCGTAATATTTTCGAATCTCGGCTTCGTCGATTTCGATCGAATCCATCAGCTGTTTTACGAAAAGTTGTGCGAGGAGAGTCTTCTCAGCCATCGCCATCTCGACTTTGACCAGTTCTGTTTCATGCATACCGAGTCGGGTGGCCTGTTGTGCCAGAACTTCGGTCATCACCAGATCCTTTGCGGTTTGCTGGCGATTCATTGCGGCATCGAATCCCTCATCCTGAGCCTGTCGTTCAAGACTTTCCTGCTCTCGGGAGCCCAAGAGGAAATGGTAAAGATTCAGACCCAATGGTGTGCCGTTTACAGTAGCGAAGACATCCGGATCGTTTTCTACGGCTTTGCTGCGAGAGAGATCCTCCTGAGCATGGGTGGTACCGACAGACATCACCAAGGAGGCGAAAAACAGCATTAATAACGGACTTTTCATTCATCGTCTCGACTGGAAAGTAACCTTCATCACATTCATCGAAAATGAGCAAGTCAGCTGACTGACTTGCTCACCCAGGAATCCCTATCCTGCATCACACTGAGCAGAGCGCATCAGTAATTATAGATAGCGTCTAACGTCGTTGTAGACGTCTTTCCAGACCATCAGCGTGAGATGGCCGACGCTTGATGTCCGGCGGCTGTTGCCACACTGGGCGTTGGTCTGCGGAATAACGATTTCGTCGAGGGCTGACCACAGGGAGACATCACAGCCGCGCCCAGCAAGTGACTGCAGAAATGACGAGTTGTAACGCATCTCCGAGCACGCAGGACTGAAGCAGGCATAGGCCCAGGAGGTGCCCTTGTGAGGCGTTCCCAGTGTAACGAGTCGATCGGTCGCTGAGCTTCCACCTTCAAACACACGGTACCAGCGCGAAACCAGGCCGCCATTGGAATGGGCGATGATCTTGGCCTGACGGTTGCCATGATTGGGCCTGATGTTATTGATGAAGGATCTGAGTTCCTTGGCGCTGGTCTTGTTGCTTTGGCCCAGGCTGTTGTAGCCAAACTTGTAGAGTGCACAAGCTGGCGTACCGTCGTCCTTGAAGCGATTGATCATGACGTCGAACTGGGATTTCCAGCCGGAATAGCCGTGGATAAAGACGATGGGACTTGCATTGCAGGCTGCGTGGGCAGCACCGGTGAAAAGGACTGATGCCAGTAAAGCCAGCAGGGATGATTTTCGAACGGAGTATTTCATAGGGGTTATCCTTTTTTATATTTATTGTTTAGCTCGGTGTGCACCGCGGAGGTTGGTCGACCAGAACGCCATCACAACCTGCCGCTTGGTCAAAATTAGACCGACGGCCGCTTTTCTAGCTACTCCCCGAATGGGGGAACTAGCGAAAACCGTGACGGGCGTCACAGAGGTCCAGCGGCGGCTGCTTGTCAGGATGAGGTAATCGTTTTTATGAAGCGGCCTGAAATGCAATCAAGGCCTGCTAGCTTTTGAAGCTAGTGAAGGACAAAGAAAAGCTGCAGCGAGCTGCAAAGATATAGTCGCGCTCTGGTCAACTGGACTTGTTTCGCCAGTGTGCCCATGGGTCAACGTTACCGGGGATTGAAGCGTTCGAACCATTGCCAGTTCTATTCGTATCCTTTCGAGTGCCGTAGGTTTTGGCAGACCCTGAGCCAGCTCTTGAATCAGGACGAGAACGACCGGATGCATTTTCACGCCGTTCGGCTGCTTTCTTGGCACGCTTTTCCCGCAGACGTTCAGCATCTTCAAGGCTCAGATGCGCTGGCTCGCCAGGTTTCTGATTCTCCGGCACGATGCGGTCTCTAGGCGGCAGCTCGAATTGCTCTGCAGAGGCCCGTGGCAGGTTCTTGAACTGATACAGGTAGAACGCCTCCACCTTTTCGCGCGCCCAATCGGTCTTCTTGAGGAACTTCACGCTGGAATCAATGCTGGGCTTGTTCTTGAACGAATTGATCTCGAGGTAGGCGTAAAGAATCTCATACCCATAGTGGTCGACCAGTTCGGTCACTAGCGTTTTCAGGCTGACGCCGTGCAGCGGGTTATTCTGATAGTTGATGTCGTCAGTCATGCAGTGTCCAGCGCCGGTAAGAGTGTTTAGGCATTATATCTCCCTCCGAGATTATTTTTCTGTTGCTGTCGATTTGCAGTCCGCTGATCGACGTTTCGAAGATCGAGTCGGCCTACCGAGCTCGTTAGCCAAAGATCCACTGGTGGATCGTTCTACCAGGCGCCAGGGTGCCTAGACCAGCGCCAATGACGCCGTAGAACGCACCCACCGCGAAAGCGCGATGCCGACTGCCATGGTGTTCTACTCAGTCCTTCACACGCTTGGTGTATTTCTCGACAGCCAGTCCGTATGACTCACTCAGCAGTGGCTGCAAACCCTGCCACATCACCAGGTCCGGATTGAGGACGCATACCCAGGCCATCCACCCATAAACGGGGTGCGGCATGAGCGTGTTCAACTGGGTGAAATCGTGACCCGTGTCCACCACCCCACCAGCAGCGGGTCTCGCAGGTCTCGCGCCGAGCACTTTTTCGTATGCAGACTTACTGATACCGAAATTGAAGCGGAAAACACCGGCGCGTCCGAGTTGAGATGCCTTGTCGTTATCGCCATCCTTGCTCTTGAGCGTTGCGAAATAGACGCCCCGCGGAAGACGACCTTCGGGGTTATAGAAAAACGATTGTTCGCCCCAGGCGTCTACCGCAACGAGGCCGTGATATTGCTCGAGAATGAGCTTTGAGATTTCCGATTGCTGCACTTTGCTTTTAAATCCTTGCTGCGAGACGACGAGCTTTGTTCAACCAGGCCTCTCTCTTCGCTGCGGTCGAGTTGAGTACAGGCCCGACCGCCAGCGTGCGGACCGGCCGAACGCCACAGAACTCCAGCGTCGTCTTCTTCATCTGATGTATTGCCGGTGCACGATAAGCCCACTGAAAATACCACGGCGGCGTATCCATGGTAATCAACAAATGGGCGGAACGGCCTTTCAGCAACTGTTTTGGAAACATTTTGCCCGGCATATATTTGAATGCAAAACCTGGCAGGAACGTGCGATCAAGGAAGCCCTTCATCAAGGCGGGAATGCTGCCCCACCAGACGGGATAGACAAACACCAGGTGCTCAGCCCAAAGAATATCCGCCTGTGACGACTGCAGATCTGGTTCAAGGGCCTGAACCATCCTGTAACCCTTACGCAGGACGGGATCGAAGATGAGTTGATCCAGCCGGATCACCCTCACCTCGTGGCCCTTTCGTTCAGCTTCCGCCACGTAGGCTTCTGCCAGGGCGTGGCCGAAGCTTCCGCTGGGCGGATGCGCCACCACCAGAACACGCTTGCTGTTCATATCGTAACTCCTCTGAGAATCAGAGAAGTCTAAGGCTTGCCCCTAGGGGCAGAGTCAAGCGAGTCTGCTCTGGCTTGCTAGTGCTGGCCTCCTCGTGTCTTCGCAGGCAGCAACATCCGGAGATGGCATTTCCACAAGGCAGGTTTGGAGCTCCATCTGTACCTGCGCAATCTGCGCTTCGAGCTGCGCCAGTGACCGCATCTCTTCACGAATGCTCGCTCGCTTGTCATCCAGCTGCTGCAGAACCTTTTCCCAATCAGGCTCGCTTTGCTCATTGGCCAACGAACCAAACTCGGACAGGCTAAAACCAAGAGCCTGTGCTTGACGAATCAACCGTACCTGCTGGAAGTGCTCCTCAGTATAAACGCGATACGCGCCCTGTCGGCTGACGCGCGAAAGCAGCCCACGAGCCTCATAGAGACGAATAGCTTTTGGAGAGGCGCCGGTCCGTTTAGCGAGATCACCAATGAGCATTTACACGGCATCCCACTCATAAACAGTCAGTACAGAGGAACCACTCGTGTGAATCGGGTCTTCGAAAGCAATCGCTCGTGCCGACTCGAGGTCTTTTGCGCTGATGAGGTACGCGCCGCCGGACTTGTCGGTGAATGGCCCGGTCAGCTCCAGCAAACCTTGCTGCTTGAGCTGAGCCAGGTAGGCCTTGTGTGGTTCAATGGCTGATTGTTGAAACTTGGCGGTACGCATCGCCAGAATCAGGTATCGCATGAGAACTCCTGTAGTCGAATTATCGCGCCCTGGCGCGGCATTTGGTGCATCAGCATAGGGCAGCTTATTTGCTCGCCGCCTCACCAGTTGCGATCGCAGCTATCTTTTCCTGGTCTATATAACGCGCGTAACCCGCCAGGGCTTCGGCCGTCGCCTTATTCGTCATGATTTCCTGCATGGCCACCTGCCCGACAAACTCGAAACCGCGTTGAATAGCCAGTGAATCGGTCTTGTTGGCCGCACGCAGCTCAGACGGGCAATTCTCGGTGAGCAGACGGGTTACCAGTTCCCCAATGCGTTGATCGATCTGTTCCCTGTCTTCGTCGCTCGACTTAGAGTAAGACTGCAGCGTGGGGTGAACCGACATCGACAGGTATATCCATTTTGCCAACTCCTTGCGCTCCTTGCCGTTAAGCGAGTCAGCCAGACAGTTAGCAAAAACCTGGGTGTTATCCTGCGAATAGGCGGGCAGTGATAAAATGGAGACGAGTGCAAATGCCGTAATCTTCAGTAGCTTGGTCATGATCTTCCTTGATAGTGCTGTGAGTGCGCCGCTCACAATATCAGATTCATGCGCGCGTGGCAGGCTTGGTGTTGCCTGCCACTAATTGTACTTCAGTAGCCTCCGGCGGAAATGCCGGTGGCTACCCTTTCCCTGCCTTTTGATCAAATGTGTCAGTTCGAGGCATTCACATCGGCAGATGAAAACACGGGATAGTTTGACGGCTTTCCATTGTTGATATTATTCAGAAAGTTGCTGTCCTTCACCGGCAGATTCGCTGAGCCGTAGTCGAAGCTGTTGAGTCTCCAGCGCATGTCCTGATTAGACAGGCCATCCCCTACCATCTGATACCAACTCACGATGGTCGGGGTCAGGAATGAGCCGTAAGGGTTTTCTGCATACTCGTTACTTTTCGCGAAGCGAAATGCGTGCGTGGTAACACCATCCTTGTGATACACGATCTTCAGGTGACCGTTTTCGAAAGGCAGTTCTGACGCGGGTTTTGTCGTCTGATTGCCGTGCGAGCTATACGTGCCGTGAGTCACCACACCGTTGGTTGTCCACACCGCGGCGTGCTCCCAGTCATGGCGATGACCGCCACCGAACCAGTCGAAGAGCTGGTCCTTTTCAAAGTACAGCGCATAGATGTGGCCGCAATACTGGTTGCCACCAGCTATCTTGCACACATAGCGGTGCACGGTATTGGAGGTGATGAGGAAGTTGCCTGAACGACAATCACCGGTAATCCTCCCCGAGGTCTTGAGTCCCGGATTCTGTTGACCCCAGCGGCTAATGCCTGCGCTGGGCAAACAGCCGTCGCCATCAAAATCAAAGACGGGTTGTTTGTTGTTGATTATGCCATTGGGTGGCAGTGCTTCATCCAGTATCGCAAAGTCGCTGGCGTGGGCGAGTCCGGAAGTGATGAGCAAGGTCAGAGAGGTCGTCAGTATCGAAACTTTCAAAGGCGTCTTTTCAAGCATGCTGGCATGTCCATTTTCTGTTGTTTTTGTAGATAAGCAGTGGTTGAGGCATGCCCAAAGCGTGGCATGCGGGGTTTGCAAAGACTACTCCCCGAATGGGGCTGGGCTAACGATTTGTGAACCTGTTCTGGATTCCTGGTGCCAAACGCCAACGATGCCAGAGCTGCATACTGAATGCCTCCACCAGATCTCCACTGCCTTGAAGCGGCCTGAAATGTAGCATAATTACATCAGAACCCACTTAAACCTCTGAAAATGACAGAATTTTGCCCACATCAAAGCATTGATCGATAAGACACGTTGTTATATAACTACATAGCCTTCCATTGGAACATGAGTAGTAGAGCAAATGGACGCGTCTAGACACTCAACTGGGATTATCGGAGATTTTATGAAGGCTCGTACGACCGACGCTAGCAGTATAGGAAATGCTTTAGGGGCAGCACTGCTGTGCTCGCTTTTCTTTGGGTTCTCCAGCACCAGTTCTGCGGCAGAAGTAGCAGTCAGAGGCCAGGGCAGCTGGGATGTATCGACAGGCACCACCCCGGAATACTGGGCGGAGAAAGGTTTTTGGCTAGATGTCACTGTTCAGAATATTGCGTATCGGAAGGCAGTCAGTGTTCTCTGGACCGATGACGCCTGGGCGACTTCTCAGGTGTCCGATCTGAAGTACAAGTACCAACTGCCAAACGGCTACGAAGTGTGGGGAACCGAGTTCGCGCCCCTGGGGCGACTCGACTCATACTACATAGGGGGCTGGACCAATTACGTGACGGGCCAGACTCGGGCCGGCGGTCAAAGCGTTACCATAGAATATGCCGTCCAATATGAAGTCAACGGCATGACCTATTGGGATAACAATAGTGGCCAGAACTACCGGCTGAATATCGAGCTTTAAGGCTCCAAAATTTCAGCATCCAAATAAGCGTGCCTGAAGCAGTGGCACGCTCATAACGCAGTCAACTGGCGGCTGGTGTGTCCAGCTCCATTGGGCCTTTTAAACTCGCTGCACAGCCTCCAGGGCCTGCTTCAGAATCAGCCCCTGCCCTGCCGCATGCTCGGCCATCTCGGCACTATCCGTAGTACTTATCACCTCACACTCGATTCCCGCCTCCTGGGCCAGGTTCAGAATAGCTTCTGAGCGTGCGGGGTCCAGGCTGACATCGCGGATGTAGATGGCAAGAATCCGCCCGGGATGCTCCTTCACAATACGGGTATAGGTTTCCGGATCATGCTGGCCGGAATCTCCCACAAGTACGAATGGCATGGTGTCGTACAAATCGAGCACATGGCGGATAGCGGCCAGCTTATGATCGCGAGCCCGCCTGGGCAGAAGGCTGCCACGCTTCATACCCCACTCTCGCAAAATCAGAATGGGGCCATTCGGAATCTGATGCATCTGGAACATGGTCGCAAGCACTTGATAGATGCTCCAGGGCGCTCGGGATACATACACGAGGGGATTGCCGTCCTCGCCGCTGCGCCCCCCATAGAAACCCTGATACAGTTCGGGCACGCCTGGAAAAATGACCCGACTATCCGAGTCCATCGCAAACAGACGCCACATCATCTTTGCCGTATTGGCGACACCGGTGTAGACAACCGTGTCATCAATATCGCTAATAACGCCGTAGGTAGCGGTATGTGTTGGCGTGAAGAATTGTCCAGTGGTTGTGGCACGCTCATCGACAGGCTCGTCCAGCGACAGGCCGACAGAGTGCCAGGTGACGTCTGAAGGCATCGCTCCGAGTTTCATATCCACGCGGAAAAAACCATGCCGATCTGTTTCGACCACTGTCGCAGTATCCTTGTACTTCACCCGGACCCGAGCACCTACGATTGGCTTGCGCAGCAACCTGCGGAGCAGGTCGATCAGATCCCGTTTCAGCCGGCGCTCGTTCAAGGATGAACCAAAGCCTGGCTGATGGAATACCCGTCCCATCAGGAATACACGGCCTCTGGAGCCATAACCCAGGTATGGCTGAATGAATAATCCACCGCGACCACTGTCTCCCTTGACGGGCGCTGCGAGCACACGGAGCCCCCGGCGCAGGGCAACCAACAAGTCTCGGAACCGTTTACGCCACCACATCAAGTCCTCTCATTCGATAGCAGGGTTATTATCATGAGCGTATCCCGCCAGCAGTCGGATCCAGAAGGGGGTACAGGTGCCGGTCAGCTTCCTGCACGATCGACTGCCGTAGCGCGACCATCACCTGACTTTCAGTCTGCCAGTGATGCCAGTACAGGGGTGTGTCGAGCACGTATCCTGGTTCAATGTCGATAAGCCGGCCGGCGCTCAGGTGTTGATGAATCTGCAACTCCGGCATCATGCCGTAACCAAGACCCGCAAGCGCTGACTGTACAAAGCCCTCGGACGATGGACACAGATGGATACGACGAGGCTCAGCATTCGCGACCTCCGCCAGGAACCAGTGTTGTAGTGGATCGTCCCGGTTGAACACCAGGCACGGTGCCTGGGCGAGCCGCTCACTGTGAGTCGTGCTCCCCTTCCCCTGCGCGACTTCGCCCTCACGTAGACGAAGCCCATGACGCGCGATGAAATCAGGCGTGGCGACAGCTCGATATCGCATCTTGCCCAAAGCGACGACCGCGGCCCCATTGAGGCGCTCGGCACTCGCGCAAAGACAAGCCATCACTTCACCCTGTTTCATCTGTCGCAGACCTACCGTCTGGTCGTCTACAGAGATGTTGAACCGCAGCGAGGTATGCTCAGGTAGCACCAGCGCTGACGGCAACCAGGTGGCGAGTGAATCTGCATTGACAGTCATACGAATGGTCATCGCCTCCGAAGCACCACTCAAACCTAGCTCCGCTTCGAGCTGCTGCACTTGCTGCATATGGTTATATAGCCGCAAGCCCACGACCGTGGCGCGCGGCGGGGTGCTCCTTACCAGAACCGGCTGCCCGAGTTGAGCCTCCAGCTGTCTGATACGCTGGCTGACCGCCGATTGCGTGAGGAACAGGTATTGTGCCGCCCGCTCGAATCCACCTTGATCGAGCACTGCGCTGAGCGCCTGAAGCAGTCGATAATCGATCATAAGCCTGGCTAATGCATCAGTAGAATTAGTCGTTAGCCTAATGCTATCTGCTGCGACATGCTATGCCTACTTTTACAGGGCGATTGGAGATTAGTGTTATGGGATCGTTGTCGACCGGCTTCGTCGTCGGACTCGGCCTTATCGTGGCGATTGGCGCACAAAATGCGTGGGTACTGAGTCAGAGCATGCGAGGGAACCATCGCGGCGTTATCGCAACCGTGTGCATCGTCTGTGACGCCGGACTCATCTTCCTCGGCGTTTTTGGCATCGCCCAGATTCAGGCACGGCTACCACCGCTGATACCTGTGCTCACATGGCTCGGCGTCGGCCTGCTACTTTGGCTGGCAGCAAAGGCCGCACTGCGAGCGTACAAGGGCTCATCGGCACTGCAAGCCTCCGATGCAAATGCGACGAGCGCAAAAGACAGCATGTGGAAGACAGGCGCCACCGCCCTGGCGATCACCCTTCTCAATCCACATGTCTATCTTGATACTGTTGTACTCATCGGCAGCGTCGGTGCGCAACAAGCAGCTCCGCTGTGGTTCGCGGCAGGCGCGTGCTTGGCATCCTTCTGCTGGTTCACTGCCCTTACCCAGCTGGCGCCAAAGCTTCGCATCTGGCTGCGATCACCTCTTCACTGGCGCCTGTTCGATAGCGGCATGGCCGGCTTGCTCTTTGTAGTGGCCGTGTCGTTGGTACCGCTAAGCTGATCCCGCCTCGCGGTCCGGCAGCGTCTGCTGCGGTATCAATTTTAACGGCAAATTTCATCGTGATTGCCGCATGATCAACCATGGATGGCTCGGTGGTAGACGTGGAACTGTTCATCCCGCTTCCACCCAGCAGACTCGTATAAGGCTTGCGCTTGCTCGTTGCTAGTAGCGGTCGAAAGGGTGACACGGATTGCGCCTACGCTAGCAGCAAACGCCTCCACTGTTTGCAATAATCTCTTC
Organism: Gammaproteobacteria bacterium UBA2679; assembly: GCA_002354735.1. Classification (GTDB taxonomy): domain Bacteria; phylum Pseudomonadota; class Gammaproteobacteria; order Pseudomonadales; family Oleiphilaceae; genus Allohahella. The sequence goes on from DEMD01000006.1 coordinate 82,151, forward strand.
GCCGCGCCCTGACCACGAGCTTCGGGACAGACGTACAAGTCGTTGAGAATAAAAGTACGTGCCATGGAGACAGACGAAAAGGCAGGATACAACTGTGCGAAGCCGATGGCTTGCCCACTGACCCGGGCCAGGAAAATAACAGACTCATGATGTCTGAGGCGTTCTGACAAAAAGGTCGCGGCCGCATCTAAATCGCTGGGCTGACCATAGAATTGGCGGTATCCATCGAAGAGTCTGGCCGCAGTATCGAGATCAGTCAGGTCAGCTTGGTGTACTGAAATATCAGTCTTATTCGAAGAAATAATCGTCATCTCCATCCGTGTCTTACCCTATCCCATCATTCAGTTGGAGCGAATCTTTCAGGGCGTTGACAAGCGCTCGTAATCTCGTCGACATCAGACGGCCGCCTGGATAAACCAGGTGTACCGGCAAGGGCTCCGGCTCGAATGCTTCGAGCACTCTTCGCAGCCTCTTCTCCCTGATGAGTTGCTGGACCTGGTAGGAGAGGAATTGTCCGAAACCAAGCCCTTCAGTGCAAGCGGTAACGCCTGCCGCAATATGGTTACAGCTGAATCGTCCCCCCACCCTGATGGTGATATCACGCCCGCGATCGCAGTACGGCCAGACGCTAGTGGGTGCGTTTCGCAACTGTATACATGGCAGCCCAGTTAGTGCTCGTGGATGGTCAGGAACACCTGTGCGGTCAAGCAACTCCGGGCTGGCACACACTATTCGACGAACTTCGCCGATACGGACCGCGATCATCGTAGAGTCGGCCAGCGGGCCAATGCGCAACGCCAGATCGATGCCTTCTTCAACAAGGTCGACGATACGGTCGAGCAGCAGCAGGTCGACGTGCACCTGTTGGTAGCGCGTGAGAAAGTCGGAGAGTGCCGGCACCAGGTGTAATTGTCCGAACTGCACAGGCGCCGTGATACGAAGCCCGCCGTACGGCTCGCCCTCTGCCTGCCCGAGCGCGAGTTCGGCATCATTCACGTCCGCAAGAATGCGACGGCAGCGTTCAAGGTAGTCGCGGCCTTCCGGCGTCAGGGACATACGGCGTGTCGTACGTCGAAGCAGCCGGGTTCCGAGGTGCGTCTCGAGCGCGGCAAGCGTCCGCACTACGGCGGGTTGGGAGCGGTCCAGCGATTCTGCCGCAGCGGTCAGGCTTCCGCGGTCCACAATCTCTATGAACACCCGCATAGCGCTTAGTTTATCCACTATCGATTACTCCACTAAATGAAGTAAAGATATCAGATTTGCTGCATTTATCAGCCACCCTATTCTCCTTACAGTTGAACCTTCAGCGAACAATTCGATCCGAGAGAAGACGATGAATGAACAACAAGCCAGAACACAGGGCGTGCACCACGTCGCCCTCACAGTGCCGAACCTCGCGCCTGCTGGCACCTTCTTTGTGGAGGCGCTCGGTTTTCAGCAAGTCGGAGAGGTCGCAGAGTATCCGGCGGTTTTCTTGAGCGACGCCGCGACCATGATCACGCTGTGGCAAGCGGAAGACCCGGCCAGTGCCACGCCCTTCGACCGGCGCGCCAATATTGGATTGCATCACTTTGCGCTGCGTGTGCGGGACCGTTCGGATCTTGAGCAGCTGTATGCGGAGTTCCAAAAGCGGGACGATGTGAAGATCGAATTCGAGCCTGAGGGCCTGGGTAGCTCAGAGATGCGCCACATGATGTGCCGAATACCGGGCAACATCCGACTCGAATTGATCGCAGGCTAACCAATGAGGACTGAACTGACTCCCGCACCCCGCTCGAAGCTCGTTGGCACATCACCTTTCCATATCGGGGAGCAGGCAGTGCAGACGCGACTTGGTGTTCGTGACGTCATCGAGCCTTGGGCGCGTCAGGTGGTCCGGCCTTTTCTACCAGAACAGCATCGGGCGTTTTTCCGGCAGCTGCCCTTTGTTGTTGCCGCTGCACGAGATGCGACCGGTCGACCATGGGTGACCCTGCTTGCTGGTAAACCCGGCTTCATAAGCTCTTCGGACCCTGTGAGTCTGCAGATTGCTGCCGATGTACTGCCGGGAGATGCATTACAAGGCTCACTGACTGCGGGCGCAGAACTCGGTCTGCTCGGCATCGAGCTTGAGACGAGGCGACGCAATCGTGTGAACGGCACGATTAGCGCGGCGGCTGGAAACAATCTCAAATTCAGGGTTGGCCAGTCGTTCGGTAACTGCCCGCAGTACATCACCGCGCGGCGCTGCCGTGAAATTGAAGTCAGGCCGATGGACAGGTCTGCAAGCAGATACAAGCGCCTCACCGAGAGGATGCGGAGATGGATCGGGTCGGCTACTACCCTGTTCATCGCCAGCGGCTACCGGGGCGTGGGCCAACATCCGGCATACGGGATGGATGCGTCCCACCGCGGTGGCGCAGCAGGCTTCGTTATGGTTAAGGACGACACCCGGCTGATCCTGCCGGACTATTCAGGCAACAACTACTTCAACACCATCGGCAACCTTGTTGCGGACCCCCGGGTGGCATTGTTATTCGTAGACTTCGAATCAGGCAGCCTGCTGCAGCTCAGTGGCGAGGCAACCATCGACTGGGGTTCCGCCGAAGTGGCGAGGCATCACGGCGCGCAGCGGCTGATATTGATCGACATCCAGCAGATTGTGCAGCTCGACGGCGGGCTGCCGTTGCGATGGGGCGAGCCCGAGCCTCATCTGCCCCTCCAGCTGGTCAGGAAGACAAAGGAGAGCGATGACGTAACATCATTTGAATTTGAAGGCTTGGACGATGCAGCGCTCCCGGCCTTCAAACCCGGTCAATACTTGCCTATCGAGTTGCAGATCGAGAATGCTACACAGCCCGTCAAGCGGACCTATTCGTTGTCCAATGCACCAGGTGACGCGGGATACCGAATCAGTGTGAAGCGCGAACCACAGGGCAGCGTTTCTCGATTCCTGCACGACGAACTCGCTGTGGGCGACGTCGTCAATGCACTGAAACCCGACGGTAACTTCGTGCTCACCCAGGGCGATCGTCCGGTCGCATTGATCAGCGCGGGAATCGGCGTAACACCTATGATCAGCATGCTGCGGGCCCTCGTTCGCGAGCCAGCCCGCCGATCGGTGTATTTCGTCCACGGCGCCCGAAACGGCCATCACCACGCTTTTGCTGGTGAAGCTCGCGCACTAGCGGAGCGCAATAATAATGTCCGGTTCTGCGCCGTCTACAGTCAACCGTGCGACAGCGATAATCAAGGGGAAGATTACGATCACCAAGGACGGATTGATATTGACTTGCTCAAGGACCTTATCCCGGCACTTGATGCCGACTTTTACCTGTGTGGCCCGGGCGACTTTTTAGCGGGCATCATCGCCGACCTCAGCGAGCGCGGTGTCATGCCGGATCGTATCCATACCGAGACGTTTTGATGCGACGGCTCAGAGCCATCGCTCGAAAAGCAGGTCGTTCATTCCATTGCAGGTTCGACCAATTCCGGAACCTCGTCCAGGTACATCTCCTCGTCCCAGATTTCAACGGGGAAGGCAGCTTCTGGAATTGGAACCTCGATCGCCGCTGCGCGTTGGATATACGGCTCTATGATCGGCGCCATACCTTTCAGCACTTGTGCAGGCAGCGCTGAAGTGAATCGGAATTGCCCAGCCTCATCACCGACAACGAACGCAGTCAGCGTGCCGAAATGATTGTCTCCGAGATAGAACACCAGCGTAGCGGTGCGGCTCAGTGCGCGACCGGTGACGCGCTGGCCGCCTGCGGTTGAGACCAGGCGGTTATCGCCCGTCCCTGTTTTTCCGCCCATGTTCAGGTCGCTACCATCCGTTCGCTTGAAGGCTCCCAGCAGGCGACGGCCCGTGCCTTTGTTGACCACATCGGCGAGGGCGATTTTCATGGCGCGAGCCACCTCTACATGCATCACCTGATCCGCCATTGCCAGCGGTTGGCTCAAGTGGGTTTCATAGGGAGTATCGGCCGCAAACACTAGCCGATTGATACGACGGGGCGAGATACGCGCGCCTTCGTTCATCGTGATGCCCATAAACTCCGCCAAGGCTGCGGGTCGATCCCCGGAACTGCCCAGTGCCGTGGCGAGGGACGGTACCAAATGGTCGAAGGGAAAGCCCATGCGGCGCCAGCGCCGGTGCAGTTCGGCAAAGGCTTCGACTTCCAGCATCGTGCGTACGCGGCTATCGCGTGCGCTGCTGGCGCGGGTACGGCTGAGCCAGCGGTAGACCTCTTGCCGCTGATTGGTGCTGGCCGTCAATACCTCAGAAAAGGTGGACTTGTCGTTTTGCAGCAGATAACCCACCAACCATAATTCCAGCGGATGCACCTTGGCGAGGTAACCCAGATCTTGCAAATTAAAGAGCTTGGGATCGTAGCGCTCATACAAACGCGCCAAGGTAGCGGCATCTGGTGCCCGAACCAACTGCTCCGTTACAAACTGGCTGAAACTGTCCAGATCCGCCGACGGATACAGGTATCGGTAAATTACCGCGGCCCGCACCGGCGTTAGCTGCAGCCCGGAGAGTAAAGCACTTACGCGCTCGTCGGGGCCTTTGTTGAGGTACTTGCCCCAGAAGCGGGACAGGAACTGGGTCCCTTCCCGATCCGCAAAGCGCGCCAATACCGTGGGACGACGGGGGTCATCATCATTCTTCATCACTGCGCGCAGGTCTTGCCACTGCTGCTCAGTGAGATAGCTGATCACATCCCGCAACATCCGCACGAAGGGCAAGTTGATGGATTCATTGAGTGCTTCGCGTACGGTCGGATTGCGACCGTTGTCCTCGCGCCGGAAGTTGCTGAAGGTATGTTTGCCACCGCCAGTGAAAAACGACTCAGCCGGGCTGGCGGAATAGCGCCGATCCATGGCCGCGGCCAGCATCTGCTCCAGGGTGATCTCGGGTTGAGCAAGAAATTGCCCCAATACCCAGCGGGTTAGCGAGTCGGTATCGTCCGGCTGCGCTGCGCGTGGCAGCGGGGCATAGCGCTCGTAAAGCTCGGCAATGATCTCCAGATAGGAGGCCAGCACTCGCAGTTTGGCCGTAGAGCCCAACTCCAGCTTACTGCCTTCATTGATGTCGAAGGGAATGTCGGTGTTGTCTGTTTGCACCCGTACCTGATTACCCAGATCGCTACGTTCGAACAGTGTGAAACTGTAACGCAGGCTTGCCGCCTGACCGGGACGAAGCAGATATTCACCAACCAGACCGTTGGATTCAGCCACAGCGGGATCACGCAAACTGCGCAGATGTGCGGTGACCTGCTCTTGCAAGCTCCGATCCAGCGTGGTGGTGACCATCAGGTCCATTCGGTCGAGCTGATACAGAGAGACATCAAGCAGGTTGCTCAAGCGGTTGCGCACCATATTGACGCCTTTGTTAGTTTCCCCCTGTATCACCGCTGGCTGCTCACGGAAGTTACGAAATACAAGTTCCTGCTCGAGTCCGGCCTTGGCGAGCGCCGGACTGATCCGGCCACCGGCACGTAGCAGACGCAGATGAGCGTCCGCCAACTCTCCGAGCTCGGTTCTATTCTGCAATAAATAATACGATGGCCGCCGGTGGGCAATCATCAGCGCCAGCACCTGGCGCAACGCAAAGCCTTGCAGTCTTAAGTCATCTTCCTCAGGATTTTTGAGTGCGAGCAAGCGATTCACCTCCGCGGGGTCCGCCGCGAACCAGACGCGAAGCCCGTCACCAATGCCATTGACCTCTCCATAGCCCGGTGCCGCCGCAAGGGGTACTGTGTTCAGGTAATCCAGAACCAGTTGCCGACGCGCTGGCATGGTGTCGTCTCCATGCTGGTAAACCCGCACACTGGCCGACACCATCTGCCTCAGCTTCTCCATGATCGAACCAGTCACGCCATCATCTGAATGGCGAAACTTTTCGATCTGCGTAGCTAGCGTGCTTCCGCCCATCGACGGCGTATTCAGATTCATAGCCTCGCCAGCTTTGAATATAGCGGCCTTGAGGAACCGACCCCAGTTCACCGTCGGGTTCATGTGCTGGCGATTGCCGGAAAGCAGGCGGCGATCCTCAATAAACAGGAGCGAGTCGATCATCAAGGGTGGAATGTCTTCGAAGCGCTCGAAGATACGACGGGGATAGCCAAACTCGAACATAAGCTGTTGATCCACATCGTGCACCGACAACCCCGCTTGATTTTTTTCACGATACGGCGGGTAAAAGCCGGCTTCTACGAAGGTAAGCAGTGGCGGCGAGAAACGTACTTGACGATCGATGTAGTAGCCATTGGCTTGCAACTGGTCGAGCATCGCAGGCAAGTGTGCATAACCCAAACGCTGGTCAAAGGGACCCTGCACCGGAAAGCGGATGCTCTGGCTCGGCCCCTCCTCAAGGTCATACGACAGCGAACGAGCGTAGTCCGGAAGCAACCGCGCTTGCAGCCAGGAGGTGCGCGCCTCAAACCATGCGAGCCCGGCAATCGCCACGAACAGCAGCGCAGCGGACAGCAACAACCAGCGCCAATACCTTCGCTTGGCTGGCTTTGGTTGAGGCTGCGTCGCCAGAACCGAATCATTTTCAGTAAGGGACGCATCAGTCATCGGTTGCACGTGAGAATCTTGCGGAGAACGTCGCATATTTTTTTAGTACTACTCTATAAAGCACACTAGACTAAAAGGGTTACACCAAAAGTAGTCCAACTGCTGCGCCTTATTCCATTATATTTCGAGATATTTTTGTGCGGACTTTTTTCGTTCTGGTCGTCTTGTCGCTGTTTGCCTCCACTTTCGTTCACGCACAAACTGTTACACCGGATCCTGCGAAGCTGCAGTTGGCTTCGGTGAATGCATTGATCATGGACCTGAACACCAATGAGGTTCTGTACTCACGTAATCCCGATGCGGTTGTACCCATTGCCTCGGTAACCAAGATGATGACTGCGTTGGTTGTACTGGATGATCTGGACAAGGCCTCACTTGATGAATGGATTACGGTTGACGTCGCGCAGACTGCAGAAATGAAGAACGTCTTTTCCCATGTGCGCATCGGTAGCCAATTACAGCGCCGTGACATGCTGCTACTGGCGCTGATGGCGTCTGAAAATCGCGCGGCCGCCACTTTGGCGCACCGATACAGCGGTGGTTACGACGCTTTTATTAAAGCCATGAATGTTAAAGCCGCGGCGCTGGGCATGCGGAACAGTCACTTCGTTGAGCCAACCGGTTTAGCCGCCGGCAACGTGTCCACGCCACGTGATCTAGCTTTGCTGATCCAGGCATCCGCAAATAATCCTTTAATTTCAGCGCTCAGCATTACCCCAAAGAAAGACTTCCATTTCCGCTCTCCGCGGCATGTGCGTGCCTTCTACAATACCAACCCCCTTGTTCGGGCGTCGAATTGGCGCATCGATGCGAGCAAGACTGGCTTCACGAATCCGGCAGGCCGTTGCCTCTTACTACAAGCCGAAATCCAGAAACGCCGCTTGGCTATAGTGCTATTGGACTCGTTCGGCAAACGTTCGCACATCGGCGATGCTGATCGCGTGCGTCGCTGGCTTGAAACCGGCAGCAGCGGTGCAGTGCACGCCTCTGCTCTGGCATATGTGCAACGCCGCCAGAGTGTGATCTTGGCGAGCAAGGGCGCTTTGTAATCAGTACGCTGCGCTGTGGACTACTTCAGCATCTTGTCGATTTGCCTGATCGCGTTCTGATCCTCGGAAGCACGCAGGCTCAGCATCGCTCGCTTGTCATTCAACTGTTGCCTGAACTCGGGACACAACTTACCCAGTTTTTCGTACTGCTCGTATCCCCTTTTTATTTCAGCAAGGGTGAAGCCGATGGCCTTGCCACGTTCGATGAAGGCCAACTCCTGGATGTGCGCCTTTCCATAGCGTCTATAGCCGTTCGTTGATCGCTCGGGGCGGCTCAGCAGTCCGATCTTCTCGTAATAGCGCAGGGTGTCACGTGACACCCCAGCCACCCTCTCAAACTCAGCAATTTTCATCTGTAGCGCCTCCGGGTTTTCTGCAGCGTGAACGGCAGGCATTGACTGTGGAGTTAATCCATACTTTACCATGGTTTCATCGCTAAGGAGATCCGATGAAAATCACCCAAATCAGAAGTGCCACCCTGATCATTGAAACCCGAGACTTTCATATTCTGGTAGACCCCATGCTCGCCAGACAATCCACCCTGCCCAAGCTCCGCTACTTCAAGAGCAATCAGCGAAATCCGCTGGTCGAACTGCCTGAGACCTTTCATGACTTGAAGCAGCAGGTCGATTACGCGCTGATCACCCACTGTCAGAAGAGGCACTTCGACCATCTCGACAGAGCCGGCGTGCACTGGCTGCGCAAGCACAGCATTACCACTTTTTGCACGACTCATGATGCAGGCTACCTGCAAAAAAAGGGCATTCCCGCACAGGCGCTGAAAGACAAAGTGAGCACCTTTTTCACCGGCACCATCGAGCAGATCCCCGCCAGGCACACGACGGGCTGGCTCACGCCCTTCATGGAGCATGGAGTTGGCTACTTCATTCAGCTGGAGAATGAGCCAAGCCTCTATCTCATGGGCGACACGATTCTGACGGATGTAATACGGGAGTTTGTCAGCAGACAACAGCCCGACTACATCGTTGCTCCGACTGGGAAGGCACAGTTCGACGTGGGCGTGCCGCTGCTTTTGAACGAGGAAGAGATTATCGAACTGGCATCGCTGAGTACGGGGAAGATTATCGCCAATCACATGAATGCGCTGGATCATTGCCGGATCACGCGCAGGGACCTTACACAGCTATTAGTTGAACATAGTCTGACTGATCGCTTCATCATCCCGGAAGATGGTGAGACTATAGCGCTTGATCTTCGTCAGTCTCCGGCATCCACGCGCGCACCCGGGGGCAGCAGTTCTGGCGAGACTGCTCGCCAGTCCGTCGTCTCCAACCGAAATCAAGGTGTCTTGCCATGACTACATTTATCAATGCGGACTTCGAACAGCGCATCGTGATCAGGCCCGATGAATACCGTTGGGTTGAATCACCAATGAAGGGTGTAGAGCGCATGATGCTGGACAGGATCGGCGATGAAGTTGCACGAGCGACTTCGATCGTTCGCTACGAGCCTTACAGTGAATTCTCATCGCACACCCACGAAGGTGGTGAAGAATTTCTTGTTCTCGAAGGTGTCTTCGCTGATGAGCATCAGTCCTACGCAAGAGGCACTTATGTCCGCAATCCGATCGGCTCATCTCACACACCAAAAATCGGCAAGGAGGGCGCCACCATATTCGTGAAATTGCGCCAGTTCAGCCCATCCGACACACAGCAGAGGGTGATCGACACTACCACTCAGCCCTGGTTACAAGGCTCTGTAGCAGGCCTTACAGTCATGCCGCTGCATGAGTTCGAGACTGAGCATGTGGCGTTGGTGAAATGGGCACCGAACACTCAGTTCAATGCGCACCGCCATTGGGGTGGTGAGGAAATACTGGTGCTGGACGGCGTGTTCCATGATGAGCATGGCAGCTACCCCAGGGGTTCGTGGTTACGCAACCCGCACCTGAGCCAGCATCGCCCCTTCACCATGGAGGAGGGCGCGGTTATTTATGTCAAGACAGGGCACCTTCTTGGCTGACTCCGTTAGTGCGAGAGTGCTGTCCATTCTCACGTGAGGCAGCTGCGTTTAGCGGTTATTCTTCTACCTCGTTAACGGTGTAGCTCGTACCTCGGCAACGATTTGCCCGTAATGAATGTATTTAGTTGCAGTTGTACTGTTTATTTCAGTCTCCTCAGGACAATCACCGCAATGCCTGTGTGCTTGACGCACGTCTCAGCGCGCAACGTATATAGCGGCACTGCAGGCGCTGGTTATGCGAGTACTGCAATAATGATTCCTCCTCCCACGAAAAAGATCCAAGGGAGTAACAGGATTGCAAATTGACGTATAGGGATGATTAGGTAAAGCAACGCGCCCAACATACCAGCAGCAGCTCCAGCGAAAGTGTTGAAATCCGCCGCTGCGTCGGCTTGGTAGAACAGCAAGTCAGCGTACCATTGCCGAAATTCATTGTGGTGAGCCAGAACAAGCTGAAATACTACCGTTATCAAGCAGACATAGAAAAAGGTCCCGCAAAGGGCCCGTAAGACGTTCGCAAGCAGGTATCCGCCGACCTCATCGAGCCGTTTGAAGAGTCTAGGCATGATCTAACCGCATAACGTTTCGCTAAACAGGAGACAGGCGCAGCTTCGACTGTCTGGTGGAGGACCAAAGGGCCGGAAAGCATTCAAGCGACTTGATACGTGCTGCGCCTCACTAAAGCCGAATGTGCTTCGACACCCGAATCTCTAATAGCCGCACAAGCTCCGGATCCATGCATTCATAGTTGTCGGGAAGATGCCCAGGCCTTGCGGCGCACCGGAGCGCTAGCGTAGTTGCGTCCGACAACAGCCGCTTGTTACGTATCATAATTACTGGAAACTAGGTGAATAATGTTCGATGGGCTAGAAATCCAGAATGCCTTAAGCCCATCTGGAAGCGGCTCAATCTCATCCCGACGATGACAGCCTTGCTCTTTAAGGTATTCAGCAGCCTTGCCGATATCACTAGCGACGACTTCTAACCATATTTCAGACTGACTCAAGCTCGACACACGATCTAGCCAAAGCACTTTATCGCCAAACTCAAATTTCGAGGTGTCGTGCGCGCCACTTCCAGCAATTTCTTTAAACCGCAAAACTTCTCGGTAGAAACGTACGGTATCTTCGTACTCGTGCGCAGGGATTTTCATTGCAATGTTCTGGCCTGGCTCAAATTCCAAATCCATGGTCAGATCCTCGCCTAGGTGAATACTTAACGCCGCGAACATGCGCAGCTTGTAGTGAAGGCGCAGCCAAAACGAAAGGCTGTCGCTTGCTTCGCCTTGTCAGGGCTGAACCTTCTCGCGCTTCTGTAAACCATGATCATGAAGACATCTATAGAACTCCAGAATGATTTCGCCCGCAGCCATATTGAAAGCTTTCGATTGAGTCTTAACATATTTGGACTCCGATGGGGCTACAGACAAAGCTTTACTATAGTAATTGTCTGCTTCTCTCATCTTGGCATCATACTGACACTCAGCCTTTGCTTCAGTAACCTCACTGCTACTAGCAAGCGTGCCATCGTGGAAGACATATTCGTACTCGATTCTCGGCCTCGGTGCGCATGCACAAAGCACGAGCAGAACGCTATAAATAGTGGGAATCTTCACCCAATCTCCTACAGTAGCTGGACGTTCCTCCGCCCTAACGCCCGCCATCAGGCCTTTGTCCTTGGAGGCGCTTGTTAGGGCCGCCTGTCCCCGGCTTTGCTAATTAGCAGCGTAACACTGGCTACAAAAACTACTGCTGGTGCCGAAAGCCAGAAAAAATAGCCCCTTTGCACTTGAACGGCCTCCTCGGCCAAGCCTCCCCCTACCCTCTCGGTTGGGAAAGCTGAAGGTTCTATCGCATAGAAAAGCATGCAAACAGCAGCCAAAAAGGAAAAAACCGTTGCCCTCCTGTCCAGCCCGCGCATGAAGTGAACTGTAGCGACAACAAATAGCAGGTTACCGAACCATGGCAGGCAGCGCCAGATTGCCCCAAAATCCAAAGTGACGATGCCCATTATTGACAGCAAGAGCCCTTGCACGAACAAATCCCAGCCCGGCAAAAAAACCTTGAAACTCTGCTGGTACTGATGGGAGTAGCTTACAGCCGGTGATACAAGGCTTGTAAGAAAGAATACCCCTGCGATCGAAGTGAGCACTTTCCTATGCAAAGTCATAGCCCTAACGCTTGTCTCAAGAGCGGCCGCGAAGCGGCTGTCTCGCGAAGAAACTTGCTAGCCCCTAAGTCCGAGGTCTTCTCGGATAACCTCGGGATGGCGGAAAGCAATCTCGATAAGTGCTTGGGCTGGCCCCGATGGTTTGCGACGACCCTGCTCCCATTCTTGCAATGTGCGTGGAGAAATATGAAGCACCTCAGCAAATTGAAGCTGTGTCAGACCAGTCTTACTACGAGCCTCTGCCACTTCATTCGGCTCTACAAGACTAACTCGTGCAGACTTACCAGCTTTCATCTCTTTGACTGATTGGAGCAACTTGTTGCCAAGCTCCTCGGCAGTCATGGCGTCATTACTCATTTTCAAGCACCTCTCGAATCGACTTCAGGATATGTGCGGGTATGTTTTCCTTAACAGCTTTCTTGTAGATGACGAGCAGCCAAATTTTACCACTAGCTAACTTAGTGAAATAGATAACTCGAGCCCCACCACGTTTCCCAGAACCCGCAACTGACCACCGAACTTTTCTGCACCCGCCGCTACCAGGAATCGGATCGCCAACCTCTGGATTAGCTGCAAGCCAAGAAAAGAAGCTATTGCGCTCATCCTCCGACCAGATTTTGTCGACATCTGCTTTGAATGTAGGTGTTTCGATGATCGTATACATAAGCGCCATAATACGTCATTGACGTACCTATGTGCAAAGATTTTCCAAAGGGTTAACGCCTTGCTCAGCCGCATGCGCGCTGGTGCGGATCTTGCGCGACAATGGCGCGAAGCGACATGCGCAAAACTCGTGGAAGCGCGTATGTCGGTTGCAGTAACTGATTAGTGCTTCTGAGCCCAGGAAATGTCGATCTTTCGCTGCTGGGCGACGCAGTCACGCAAGTACAGATTGATGAGGCTTTGATAAGGCACGCCTGATTCCTCGGACATACCCTTGAAGTACTCTATGACTTCCTCGCTCAGCCGCATTGTCACTGGCTTCTTTAGACGAGCAGCGTATGGGTTTGGGCGGGACTTCATCTTCGAAAAATCGTAGCTATCTTTCATTTCTTCGACCCTCGGTAGAATTTGCTCTCAGATCCGGTTGCCTTCCTGGCCGATATGATTCAAACCGTGTGACCGGAGTTTCTTTCGCAATGACAAACAACGAGAATCCTCGACTCAAGGCTCATGCCCAAGAGAATGAACCTGTCCTCAGTATCCGAATGCTCCTCATCGAAGAATTGAGTAGCCATTTCATCGAAAAACACGGATTTAGCCTCGCCAAAGGATACTCCATGCTTCTTCAAATTCGCCTTGGCCTTAGCCTGGTCCCACTCGAAATCTATCATATGTACATTGTATGTACAAAACGTCCGGTGTCAGTGCACTAACGCCTTGCTCAGCCGCATACGCGGTGGAGCGGAATTTGCGCAACGATGGCGCAAAGCGACATGCACAAAGTCCGTGGAAGCGCGTACGTCGGTTGCAGCAACTGGTTATGTGATGCGACTACGCTGCTACCAGCCTCTTCACAGACAACTCGTGCCGATGCTGCTCGGCGTGCCACAACTCATACTGTGTTTGCTGGTTTAACCAAGTCTCAGCAGATGTGCCAAATGCAATGGAAAGCCGCACCGCCATCTCCGGCCTGATACCAGCTTTACCGTTAAGCAAAGCACTGAGGGTTTTCCTGCTAACGCCAAGCGCCTCTGCTGCTGCTGTGACAGATAGCTCAAGAGGCTCTAAGCAGAGCTCTCGAATAATTTCACCTGGATGGGGAGGGTTATGCATCATCATAGGTAGGCCTCAATGGTAGTCCTCGTAATTCACGATTTCAGCATCGCCGTCTTCGAACCGAAAGGTAACCCGCCAGTTACCGCTTACAGTGACAGACCAGACGCCTGATCGATTGCCCACGAGCTGATGAAGACGGAGCCCCGGCAAATCCATGTCCTTAACAGCACTGCATGCATGGCTCCTCTCTCGAGAGACCGGTAACAAGTGCGAGCGTTGCATGACTCTTAAAGCGATAACTCGAACAGTCATCGGGGCCTCGAGCCCGTATAGCAAGGCAGAGTCAGCTTATTCTGAACACACCAGAAAACCAAATTGAACTCAACGTTGGCATTGATGTCGGAAAAGCCCAACTTGATATCGTGCTCCATCCTTTCAACGAATGCTATTCGATTGCCAACTCCGAAAAGGCTATCGTGGCATTCGTCAAGACACTCATGGGCCAACCAGTTGCCCGCATCGTTGTTGAAGCCACTGGTCGCTACGAAAGCGCCCTGGTCGCTGCCTGTCACAAGGCACAACTCCCCATCATTGTCGTCAACCCAATCAGTGTCAGACGCTTTGCTCAGGTCATTGGTGTACTAGCCAAAACCGACAAGCTCGATGCCGGGGTAATCGCTAGATACGCAGCAACAATTAAACCGGAGTTCAAGCCCGCAGCAGACCAAAACTCTCAACTCATCAAGGACCTACTCGTCAGACGCAGTCAACTTCTGGAAATGGCAACGATGGAAAAGAATCGGCTACAGATCCTGCCGAAATCACTGCACCGCTCTATCAATACCCTTCTAAAATCACTTGAGACCCAGATCAAAACAATTACTCAGCAGCTTGATCAGGAAGTCGCAAAAGTTGAGCAGTGGCGAAGCAAAACCGAACTCCTCACCAGCGTACCTGGGGTGGGCAAAGTCCTCGCCTACACGAATACTCAGTGACCTCCCAGAGCTCGGCTCACTCAACCGGAAAGAGATCGCAGCCCTGGTCGGTGTGGCGCCAATAAACAAAGATAGTGGGACGTTCAGTGGCAAGCGCAGAACCAGAGGCGGACGGCCGAAAATCCGAACGGTCATGTTCATGGCCATGCTCTCCTCCATCCAATGCAATCCTGTGTTCAAACGCTTTTACGAGCATCTGAAAGCCCAGGGCAAGCTACCGAAAGTTGCTGTGGTTGCCTGCATGCGTAAGCTCATCGTGGTGCTGAATACGATGGTGAAAAACGGTGAGCCATGGCGTGCTGTGGCTGCTTAATATTAAGATTTGACACCACAGTCACTTGTTAGGCATCGGGCTCATCCAAGGACAAGAATGGTTCGATCATCAGAGGGAGGCCACGGTTTGCAAGCTCTACAATCGCAGTTGGCGAAACCACGAAATCGGCATTCCATTGATCAGTGTAGCCAATGAGGCGAACCCGCACGGTGAACCTTTCTTGAATGATTGTCCAAGCCGCTTTTTCAACCGGGAGTGATTGGACCCATTTTTCGAACTCAGCCTCCCCAGTCCCACCATTCGACAGTAATACTTCGCCGGACTGCAAATCCCAGCCACCGGTTTTATAGTACTGGGACCCTCTTGGCCTCTCATCATCTTTTCGGTAACACAAGTCCGGGACCACACCCAAAATCTCGGTTATCTCATCTGGGTCTAGATCGTCACCAGATATATTCAGTTCGAAGAACAACCTGTTGAACGGCCCTCCCATACGGGCGAATAATCTCAGGTTATGATTCTTTCTAGCATGATCCAAGGGAAGCACCGCTCCGAGTTGAACGTGATTCTTTGCCTAACGCCGCCAACACGCGCAGCTTTGTAGTGGAGGCGGAGCCGAAACGGAAAAGCTGTCGCTGTGCTTGGCCTGGTTAGGCATTGTCGATATGCGGTGGTTCGCCATAACACTCCTCGTAGGTAAGCCAGCCTTCAGCTACCGACTTCCTCACCCATTTAGAAGCACAACATTGCGGGGGAGAAAAACTGTACCATGGCCAGCAAATCACGCCCTCTGGCTCCTTTACGTCATTAGTAGCCCCGAGCAATACCGCAGAGTGTGTAAACATCTCAACTTTCCTGCCTTCTTCGGTCCGTTTAGGCAGCCGGCTCAAAAGCGGGTCGGCTAAGTCGCTCGCTCTCTCTAGGCTACTCGCTCGAACTATCAGGTGAGTGTCATTGCTTGAGTCAGGGCCGTCATCTTCCTCTCCGTTACCCCACCTCGTTAGAAAATATATATTCATCGCTTGTGTGCCTAACGCCGCCCTTTGCGGCCGGAATGGAGTGAACAGCCTTGTGGTAAAGTGGCGAAGCCACTCACAAGGCTGTTCACGGAATGCAGGTCCGACAACAGGGCCTTGTTATATTCCCACACCGCGGCCCCTATTTGTTCGCGAAGTAGAGAGGTATATCAGCGTCCCTAGCAAGCTTCGTCACGTTGGGGACTTTCTCTTCAGCAACTAGTATTAGTGCATAAGCATCAGAGTCTTCATTGATGGCCAACAGTTTATAGCCGATTCCACTTATACAGTCGAACAAGGAAGGGCCGTAGCCTGGGGCTTCGAGAAAGGCGCTGAGACCATATTCTGTTTCGGAATAATGCTTTTCCAGCTCTTTGTAGCATACGCTCTGCCCCAGGCTTCCTTCAGACAGTTCGTTCAGCCAGACCAAGGTGTCGGCAGGATCGGAGCTGTGATCTTGATACACCAGCATTTTAGTTCTCACTAAGGCGTCCACCAACGCTACTTCCGGGGAGACCTCCTCTGAGCTTTCGATGCCTCTCTGATATAGCTCATCTTCAAAGCGGTTAAAATACTCCTGCCTATTAGACAGAAAGAGCTGTAGCTCTCCTAAGGCCTGCTCGCTACCACCTGACAACTCTTGAGTGAGCGTAAGCAGTGGCTGGCTTTCCTGATTGGTGTCTCGGTTATGCGCAGTACATGACAGAATCGCTAAGGCCAACACGGCAATTATGATGAGATAAATCATCTTCAATCTAGCTACCTCCCACCTGGTGATCGATTACTCTTTGAATATAACGCTTTGCTCAGCTGCACAGCGGTTGTAGTGGATTTTTGTGCAACAATGAGCGAAGCGAATGCACAAAAAGGAGCGTAAACCGCTGTGTCAGTTGGAGCAACTTGATACTGATTGAGCC
>DEMD01000007.1:0-150057 GCA_002354735.1 Gammaproteobacteria bacterium UBA2679
CAGAGAAGGCTCATATGTGTTAGTTTGGTATCGGCGGCTCAGGAGCAAACTCATCCTTCACTTCGGTATGTTGGTGGAAGTGCGTCACGAGTTGTTTATTGTACTTGGAAAACCTCGCTGACTCTAAGCGGGGGCATTGCAGCAACTCGTCTGGTGATCTGCTCGGAGGGCATACGCCTAGCAATTCAATATTTTTAAGGTTGGAAAGGTGGGCCAGCGGAGATAGCGACCGAACTTCTTGAATCCTGCCGGAGCTGTCCCAGCCAGGTGAAGTAGCCAGAGACAAAACCTGCAAATTGGATAGACAGGCTAACCCATGAAGATCAGATACCTGCGGCAGATGTAGTACTGACAGATAGCGAAGGGCTTTACATTTAGCTAGAAACTCGAAGCTATCATTCGGCAAAGTCGCTATAACCAAAACCTCGAGATTAACGCACTCGCTGAGAGCTGAAAGAGATTCGTAGCTGCAGTGCCACACTCGTGCGGACATCACCTGGTCAGCAGCTTGCATCGAGGGGAAGAGCTTCGACTTGTCCCGCATTAATTCAAGGTGCAAAAGAGCCCTCTCTGAAAAACTAACGCTGCCATCATGGGCAAATTGGAGTGGAGTATTTTGTGCAAACATTGAGCGGAGCGAAAGCACAAAATACGGAACGGAAATTTGTCCCTTGCATGGCCTGGTTATGTCCTGACTCTGGCACGGCACATTATCGCCAGAACGATAAGGCTAAATCCTAATACGAGCGCCGTTACCTCATACCGCTCTCTACCGCCAACCTCAACTATTTTGTAGTACGCGTCGCGGTCTTGGCCAGAAAACAATTGACTAAGTGACATCCAGAAATCGACTGGCAGCCAGTCGGAAGCAAGGACTAAAGCCGCATAGACCAAAAGAATGAGACCGATGACGGTCAGCAGCCGGCAGAGCCTAATTTCTAACCTAGGTCTATTCATTTGCTCGTAGGCTCACTTCACTCAGCCACCAGTTCAGTTCGTCGTCCAGCTGCCAAATTTTAGGTGCAACAACCGATTTCTGTAGGACTTGCTCACCCGACTGAGCGTCGAGAGCTTCAAGCTCTAGCTCACCTGTTTCCCATAAGGTTGCTCTGGCGACCAACTTATCGGAACCCAAGTCAATGTAGCGAGCCTTCTTGGAATCACCTTGCTCTTCTGAAATCGACACTTTGTACCCTTCGGAATCGAAAATCTTAACTTTCGATTTTTTCCACACTTCCAGGTGACTCAATAGCTCATGCATTGTTTAAGACATAACGCCCGCTTCAGCGCGCGAAGTCTTGATGGCGGCTTTTTTGCCCACTGGCAAAAAAGGTGACGGCAAGGCTTTGTCCGCTGCAAGCGTTTGTTACATCGAGCTTCGACATCAGTGAAGCTGGCCAAATACTTCTGGATGCTGCTCAGCTATCCGAAGTAGAGCCACAGCGGGGCCTTGAGGCTCGCGGCGCCCCTGCTCCCAGTCTTGTAGCGTGCGAATGCTGACCCCCATGAGTCCGGCAAACGCAGACTGGGTAAGCCTGAGCTTTGTGCGAATTACCTGTGGTGGAGATGGTTCAGCGAGCTCACGAGTACGAAGACCCAGATTGCCCTTCTTGTACTCTTTGATTTCACTGAGGCCTTGCAGAATTTCTGCACCAAGATCTCTGCTAGTCATTTTTGATTGCCTCGGCTATCTGTTTGAGCATGTGCCCGGGAATAGAAGCTCGCTCTGATTTACTGTACAGCGTCAACATCCATATTTCGTGATCTGACTTCTTCCAGTAGTAGATCGCTCTGATACCGCCGCTTTTACCAGAGCCAGCGGGAGCCCAGCGAACTTTACGGACACCGCCCGACCCTCTAATCAGATCACCAGCATCTGGCTTCTGGAGAAGATACACCTGCAGCGCGTGATACTCCTCGTCAGTGAGGTAATTCCCAAGAAGTTTTGTGAAGGTGGTGGATTCGATAAATATCATACGCAAAATATACGGCAATGCCGTACTTTTGACAATAGCTATTCCGCCGTTCTAGATGAGATGTAACGCCTTGCTCAGCCGCGTACGCGCTGGAGCGGGTTTTGCGCGATAATGGCGCGAAGCGACATGCGCAAAACCCGTGGAAGAGCGTATGCCGGTTGCAGCAACTTGTTAAAGGTCATAGTCGCCGTCGAAAGAGCGTGAAGAATCTGGATCTCTTAGATCTCGCACAAAGCCAGTCCCGCCCTTAATGCCATATTTGCGCATAAAGTCCCTTTCGTGGCGATACTGATAGTAGCGAACAGCAAATCCAACAGCCAAAACCAGCAACACGCAGATGTTTAGTATCAGCACGTCCAGATACGAAGCACCGGCACCGAGATATTTCGGAATATCTACAAAGCCTAGCCTAAACTGCTCTGCGCCCTCGCCAGTCGCGACTTTGTACCAACAATATCCTGTTAGGCACAGGGGTGGCAGAGCTAAAGCAGCAATGGTTATCAAAAACTGCCAAGTTGATTTCCACCACTCAGCTATGTGGCGAAGCATTTGTCTGCACCTTTAACGCCGCCCTTTGCGGCCTGAACGGAGTGAGTTGGATTGCGATAAAGTGGCGCAGCCACTCGCAATGCAGCTCACGGAGTGAAGGTCCGACAACAGGGCCTTGTTACGTGGTAGGTCACCACCCGGTGTGACTCGCATAAAGCAGACCTACCCCAATCCATGTACAAGCTCCCACGAACGCCACCCAGCCTCGAGGATGATTCTCCCCACCCCAGCTGTAAGGGTTTCGCTTCGGCGGGTAGTTTCCGAGAGTAACTATTCGGAGTACAAACCAGCCGGAGTAATAGAAAACGCCGTTGTACAGAAAGTCTATAAACACATAGGCCAAGAGGCGGCCGATAGTATGGAAGAAGCCCTCTGCAATATCGTCTCGCACTCTATGGCTCCCTCCTAATCAGGATAGACATCCGAAACCCACGTAACGCTTGGTTCTGCTGCGCTGAGCGCAGCGAAGGTACCAAGGCGCACCGCGCCTTGGCGACTGCAGCAACCACTTGTTATTTGGCGTGGGCTTGAAGACGCTGCACTCTTGAAACCCGGCTGTCTCGATCAAATTACCCATGCCGTAAAACCTGCACTATTGAGACTATGTCGTCTTCGAAAGCCGGTCCAGACTCGCTGATCGAGACTACAACCGGCCTCATAATCCCGATCGGCGGAGCTTGCCAAAAGATTAGCTGAATTCTGCAGCTAAGACGGACTACCGAACCAAAGCTGGTGCCTCCAGGGACTACTCCCGCCGAGGCCTACCGCGACACTGCCGACAAATAACAGCTTATTACAATGCGTGCTTCGAAAGCCTCGTGCGCGTTTTTTGATCTCATGCATTCAGTATGTCAGAAAATCCCTTTAGAACAAGAAACTGCGCGAGCTTTCTGGACTGGTGTACCAGGGAACATCGAGGTGGGCACCGCAGAAAACCAGCTCGCGCACAAACAGAGCACACTCCTGCCACATAAGCACCGCCTAACATTCTAAAATTCTATTTACGACAGAACCTTAGACGAACTCGGCAGCGCCATATCGAGCAGCCGCGCCCGGGTTTACTAAGCAGCGCCCTTCCCAGAACCCGATAAACTCATTACACTGTATGTATATACAGACAGAGAAGGATCTCTGATGAAGTCCAGGTTCATGGAAAGTGTGCGCACGGAGCTCCGCACACGGCATTACGCGTTACAGACGGAAAAGACCTATTTGTACTGGATCAGACAGTACATCTTATTTAATGACACCAGACACCCAGAGACCATGGGGGCCCCTGAGATCGAGCGCTTCCTCAATCATCTGGCGGTGAATCGTTCGGTGAGCAGGGCCACACAGAACATCGCGCTCTGCGCCGTCATCTTCGTGTATAGGCACGTTCTTCAAATCGAGGTCAAAGACCTCGCTTACAGTCTGTCGCGCAAACCCAGACGGCTGCCAACGGTGCTTGCTCCGCATGAAGTGAGCGCTATTCTTGCGCATCTGGACGGTCAATACTGGCTCATCACTGCCCTGCTCTATGGCTGTGGTTTTCGCATTCATGAGGTTCTAAGGCTACGCCTGAAGGACATCTGTATGGTGAGGAAGTCTATCCTTGTGTTCGGCGGTAAGGGCGACAAAGATCGCTACACCCTCCTGCCAACAAATTTGCTCGCACGAATTGAGCAGCAGATGGAGAGAGCGAAGGCTATTCATGAAGATGATGTTGCAGAAGGCTTCGGCTACACCTCGCTACCACCCGCATTGCTCAAAAAGTACAAAGGCGTGCTCAGGCAGACGCCCTGGCAGTACCTCTTTCCATCCTGCATGAAATCTGTCAATCCTTACGACCAGTTAGTCTGTCGCCACCATCTTCACAGCAGCGCCTACGCCAGACAACTGCGCGCGGCTGTCTCAAAGAGTGGCGTGTGCAAGCGAGTCACGGCACACACCTTCCGGCACTCTTTTGCCACTCGGCTGCTCGAGACTGGCAGCGATATCAGAACGGTGCAGGAGTTACTCGGGCACAGCGACCTGCGAACGACTGAAATCTATACCCACGTTGTGGGGAATCAGCGGGCGGGCACCATCAGCCCGCTCGACACGATTCCGCTTGTGTGAATAACTGCCATCATTGCGGAACTATGCCGCGTTGAATCGTCCCTGATTGCCAAAGCCAGCTTTCGCTTTCGCCCGTTTACTCCCGATCTCCTCAACCTTCCGCTGCTTCTCATACAGGAAGCGCAGCACTTCAGACCTCAGATGGGTGTACTGAGGATCTTCCGCCAGCCCCAGCCGATCACGCGGCCTTTCCAGATCCACTTCGAGTATCTCACCAACTGTCGCGGCAGGTCCGTTGGTCATCATAACAATCCGATCGGACAGCAAAACAGCCTCATCCACGTCATGAGTAATCATGATCACCGTGTTGTTGAGTTCGTTCTGGATCTCCATCAGCGAGTCCTGCATATGGGCACGGGTCAGTGCATCCAATGCACCGAAAGGCTCATCCATCAGCAATACCTGTGGCTCCATCGCCAGGGCCCGGGCAATGCCCACGCGCTGCTTCATGCCGCCTGAAATCTCACCGGGTCGTTTGTGCATGGCGTGCTCCATATGCACCAGCCGGAGGTTGTGCTCTATCCAGTCCTTCTTCTCCGCCCTGCTCTTCTTGCGCCCGAAGACTTGGTCCACGGCCAGCTCGACGTTCTCGAAGGCGGTCAGCCATGGCAGCAGTGAGTGGTTCTGAAATACAACGGCGCGCTCAGGGCCTGGCTCGTTGACTTCTGTGCCGTTCAGCACCACCCCACCGCGGCTTGCCTGATACAAGCCAGCCACAATATTCAGCACGGTAGATTTGCCGCAGCCGGAGTGGCCGATCAGCGAGACGAACTCGCCTTTCTTGATCTTCAGGCTCACGTTCTGCAGCGCTGTGAATGGCCCTTTTGGGGTCTCGAAAACCATGTCGATATGGTCGATGTTCAGTGTGATGGACATGAGCTGTTCTCCACTAGGTGAATGTCTGTTGCGTCGCGCAGCTTCAGCTGGCGGCTGTGTTCTTGTCCCATGACACGTAGCGCTGCAGCGTGAGCATGATGCGGTCCAGCATGAAGCCGATCAGACCGATCACGACGACAGCGGCCATGATGCGGGCGAGTGAGGACGAGCTGCCGTTCTGGAATTCATCCCAGACGAACTTGCCCAGCCCCGGGTTCTGCGCGAGCATTTCAGCGGCAATCAATACCATCCAGGCGATGCTCAATGACATGCGCATACCGGTAAAGATGAGGGGCACGGCAGCCGGCAGCACGATTTTCTGAACATGCTTCAGCGCTGGCAGTCTGAGCACGCGGCTCACGTTCACCAGGTCCTTGTCGATGGTCGCCACGCCAAGTGCGGTATTGATCATCATTGGCCAGAGGCAGCACAGCGTCACGGTGATCACCGAGGTCACAAAGGACTTGGCGAACATTGGATCACTGGTTACATACACCGCACTCACCACCATCGTCACCAGCGGCAGCCAGGCCAGTGGCGAGACCGGTTTGAAGATCTGGATGACCGGATTGACCGCTGCACTCAGGGTCTTGTTGAGGCCGATGGCAATGCCCAGTGGAATGGCGATGATTGCCGCCAGCGCAAAACCGCTCATCACGGTCAGCAGGCTGGTGACGATCTGGTCAAGAAAGGTCTCCTTGCCGGTATAGTCGCGAATTCGGGGCTCGTAACTGGGATCGGCCGCAACGCGTTCGGCATTGCGCGCCTCCTGCCGCTGATAGAATTCCGCCTTTTTTTCACCGGCAACTCTGTGCTCGTCGTAGAGGTTGCCGAACTGCTCGGCCACCGCAGCCGGGCCGGGAAAGGCGCCAAGCGAGGTCTCGATATTCTTCGCTGCGAAGTTCCACAGCATGAGGAAGATCACAAGGCCCACGACCGGTGCTATGAATGGTTTCAGTGTGACTGAAAACAACTGGCCGAGGTCGATATCGCGATCGGACGGCACGGGTGCGATGACCGCTGATTTCGCTGTCGCACCTGCTGTGGCTTGTGGCGTGGCTGCTGTGTTTTCCATGACTGTGCTCCTTTAGAGTTTATCGCCGGTTTTCAGACCGATCTTGAAGCTGTCGATATAGGCGTTGGGTTTGGAGCCGTCGTAGGACACACCATCGATAAACTCAGTCTGCACAGGCTTGAAACCGGTCTCGGAAGCGAAATCAGGGAAGTCTTCAGCCTTGGCCAGTCCGTCTTCGATCAGTGACTTGGCGGCCTTGGTATAGATATCCGTGCGATAGACTTTCTTCGCCAGGTCCTTGTACCAGTCATCGGGCTTGTCTTCAGCAATCTGGCCCCAGCGACGCATTTGCGTGAGGTACCAGATCGCGTCCGAGTAGTAGGGATAGGTGGCGTTATAGCGGAAGAAGACGTTGAAGTCCGGCACCTGGCGTTTGTCGCCCTTCTCGTATTCGAAGGTACCGGTCATGCTGTTGGCAATAACGTCGTAATCAGCGCCCACGTACTGCGGCTGAGACAGGATCTTCACGGCCTTGGCGCGGTTGGCGTTGTTATTCTCATCCAGCCACATGGCTGCTCTGATCAGTGCCCTGGTCACGCGCACTGCGGTATTCGGGTACTTCTCGATGAAGGCTTCGGTCATGCCGAAGACCTTTTCAGGATTATTCTTCCAGATTTCGTAATCGGTGATGACAGGGACGCCGATGCCCTTGAACACTGCCTGCTGGTTCCACGGTTCGCCAACGCAATAGCCATTGATAGTGCCCGCTTCGAGGGTGGCTGGCATCTGCGGTGGCGGGGTCACCGACAGCAGCGCTTCGGCCTGCAGCTGTCCTGAAGTATCGCCCTTATGCGGCGCATAGTAGCCAGGATGGATGCCTCCTGCTGCGAGCCAATATCGCAGCTCATAGTTGTGGGTCGACACCGGGAAGACCATGCCCATCTTGAACGGCTTGCCTTCGTTCTTCATCTTGTCGACGACCGGCTTGAGTGCGTCGGCCTTGATGGGATGCTCCGGCTTGCCATCAGCATCCATCGGCAGCTTGGGCTTCACCTGCGCCCACACGTCGTTAGATACTGTAATGGCGTTGCCGTTGAGGTCCATGGAGAACGGCGTGACGATGTTGGCCTTGGTGCCATAGCCCATGGTTGCTGCGAGTGGTTGACCGGCGAGCATGTGGGCACCATCGAGCTGGCCATCGATCACGCCGTCGAGCAGTACCTTCCAATTTGCCTGGGCTTCCACCGAGACATACAGTCCTTCATCTTCGAAGTAGCGATTCTCATAGGCTATGGCCAGCGGAGCCATATCGGTCAGCTTGATGAAGCCGAATCTCAGCTCCTCCTTTTCGGGGAAACCGAGTTTCTCTGCGTGGGCACTGCCTGCTGAGACGCCCAGTGAAATCGCCGAGCTGATGGCGGCTGCCTTGAATGAAGTTGACCAGTTCATGCACAGTTCCTTGCGTGGTGTGTGTAGCTGAACTGGTGGTAGCAGAAAGCATGCCACATGATTTATGTATAAAATTCAAATGGTTGCTGATTCAAGTGGAAGGTTTTGGCGCGAACACGGAGTGGTAATGGTGCGGAGGCGGTGAAAATCGCACTGCAAAGATGCAGCGACCTCTATCAGCCGCGCATCATATCAGGGCATTTCGCTACAGGGCGTAGCTAAAGCCAAGCTGATAGCTTATTTGATCCTGGCTCTCGACAACGGGACTGTCGCCAGCATCGCCGATCAGCTGCTGGTAGCTGATGGCGGTTATCAGATTAAGCTCGCGCGTAATGAAGTACAGCAGTCGGCTGGAGACACCGGCGGCATGGAAGCTATCGTCACTGTCATAGGCCGGCAGACCGCTGTTTATTGATTGCCGTTCGCTGATACCGAACCAGGCCTCCTGAAAGGAAGCGGAGCCGAAATTGGCACTGACACCATTAATGAGCAGAAAGCGTTCGCCCAGACGATCGCTTCGGCTCAAGCTAATATCCCCACTCACGCCGGTATTGCTCCCGCTAATTTGGTGATCGACTGAAAGGCCCAGCGTATAACCGGCGTTCAGCAGCCCACCGAGATTTTCGACCCTGAACTTGTAGTCGGCGAAGAAGTTGAGCTTCGCACCGCCGTCGATATCATCGAGGCCTTCGAGGCGGTCGCCATCGTCCTCATCCCTGCCAAAGGCGTAGCCCAGGCCAAGCCCTATGGTAAGCGCCTTGACCGGACGGATACCGACACCCGCCCCGTTTATCGGATTAAGAAAATATTGATTGTACTGAAGGTCCAGGAAGGGCAAGGCCGTCAGCTCGTAGTCTTCACCCCCGAGATACTCAGGTCGATACAGAGCCAACGCGCCAACAACCGATTTGACTTCCGCAGCTTGCTCGGCTGTGGCCTGATTTGCGGAGGTGTCTGCCGACTCTTCCGTTTCAGCGAGCAGAGGTTCAGCCGATAATGCGGCGGCGGCAGCGCAGGCGAAACGCCAGGCATGCCTACCACATGAGGTCGTCCGGGATCTGGTAATCGGCATAAGGGTCATCATTGTCATCGCTCGAAGCATCTGTCTTGGCGTCCTCGGGTCTGAGGCCACTCTGTTTGTTGAACAACAGCACCGAGCTTGCGATCGGGTCGATCTGGAGTTCTGCGAGCAGGACATTGAGCGCCTGTTCGCGATCGATAATACGTTGTGCAGTCTCTGCAGGGACCAATTCGTAACGGCCTTTACTGGTCACGATAGCGAGCTGCCCACGCTGTAGTGCACCCTGTTGCGCCCTGTCTACCCGGATTTTCTTCACCTTGCGCTGATCGACAAACTGGAATGGCACTTCAGCATCTTCACGCAGCCCAGCCTCCTGACCGTGCTTTACCCGGTTTGTTTCCACCATCTGCCGAACCTGCGCAGTACACTCCTGACGCTTCCGCAGTACGCTGTCCTGCTGTGCCCGTGCCCGATCACGCGCCTGTTGCTCTTCCCTTCGTCGGGCAGCCATTTCTGCGGCGGTATCGACCTTTTCCGATTTCTTGGGCTTGGGTGCCTGCTTGGTTGCCTTGCGCTTTTCCTGCTTAATCGATTTGGCTTTCTTGCTATCGACCAAGCCAGCCTGCATCAGTTGTTCCTGAAGAGACTTTGCCATGAGGACTCCTGTAATCTGTAAGTAGTGGCCAGACGAGAGTATTGCATTCACCTGCAGCCTCAGGCCAACCTTTTGCATCTTGAACGCGCACGGATGAGCTCTTATGTCCTCACCCCATCAGCATTTGGATACCATTGTTCTGGCCGGCGGCCGTGGCGAACGGATGGGTGGGCAGGATAAGGGATGGGTCAGTCTTGGCAACACCACCTTTATCGAAGCTACGCTTGCAGCTTTTACCGGCACCCCAATTCGACCACTCATTTCGGCGAACCGGAATCTCGATCGTTACCGTGAAATCGCCGGGGGCCTCGGTGGTCTGGTGGTCCAGGATCTGGATACGAGCTTCAGGGGGCCGTTGGGCGGCCTGGCTGCGGCTTCAGTACACCTGCAGTCGAACTGGGTATTCATCGTTCCCTGCGATTCACCCCAACTCGGCCCATGCTTCGCAAAACGCATGCTTGCCGCGGCCGAGGCCGAGCCTGGCGTGGACGGCTTCATGGCCAGCGACGGGGAACGCACCCAACCCCTGCACTGCCTGCTAAGAAAAAGCGCACTACAGCAGCTGCCGAATTTCATGGCCATTCCGCGCGAGCGTCAGCCGGGCATGATGGCGTGGGCAAGACAGCTGACGATACGAGAGGTGAACTTTTCAGACAGCGCGCAGATGTTCGAGAACGTGAATACCCCAGAGGCCCTGGCGTCAGTCAGATTCGCTGATAGGCAATGCCGGGAGTGAAGCGGGTCATCCTGAATTTATCAGACAATGCCCCCGGTGACTCTGATGCACCCAGCATGAGAAAGCCGCCAGGCTTTAGCGCGGCGTGCATTCGTTGCAGAATATCGTTCTTGACCGGACCGGCGAAATAGATCAACACGTTACGGCAGAAGATGATGTCGAACTGACCGAGTCCGCTAAAGCTGTCGAGAAGGTTGAGGATCTTGAACTCCACTATCGCCTTCAGCTTTGGCCCCACTTCCCAGGTACCGTTACCGCGGTCGATGAAGTGCTGTGTCAGCGTGCTCTGGTCGAGACCGCGGCCGAGCGCCAGCTGGTCATAACGGCCCTCTTTGGCATTATCGAGAACACGGGCTGAGAGATCAGTTGCAACAATTTTCGCATTGAGCCTTTCCGCACCCTGATGCAGCCTGAACTGCTCTAGCGTCATGGCAATAGAATACGGCTCCTGGCCAGTCGAACAGGCTGCCGACCAGATTCTCAACTGTCGCGAGGCCAAGTTGGCCAGACCTGCTGCATTCGGCCCGCTCCGGGCAGGACGGGTGGCCCCAATCGGCTCGAGGCCATAGCACTGGGGCAGGATATGCTCACGCAGGTTGTTGAAAGGATGCATGTCGCGAAACCAGAGCGTCTCGTTGGTCGTCATGGCATCGATGACGGCTTCACGCAGCGGTAGCGGATGGCGCACATCGATGCGCCTCACCAACTCCGTCAAGCTGGACACGCCGGTTTCGATCAGAATACGCCGAAGCCTGCTTGCTACCAGGTATTGTTTGTTGTCGCCAAGAACAATCCCGCTGCTACGCTCGAGAAAGTTTCTGAACACATCGTATTCGTGCGCCTCAAAGGTCATTCGCTGCGGGATTCATCCCTGATAATTTCATTGATTCGTTGGGCAAGCTCGTCGGGACTGAACTTCGCCATGAAGTCGTCGGCTCCAACCTTGGCTACCATCGCCTTGTTGAACACGCCGCTAAGCGAGGTGTGAAGCATAATGAACAGATTCTGCAGCTGCGGATTGCCTTTACACAGCGTCGTGAGCGTGTAGCCGTCCATCTCGGGCATTTCGACGTCGGAAATCATCAGGCTCAGATGATCGCGGATATCACTGCCGTCTGCCACCAGGCTTTCCAGATACTCCAGGGCCTCCCGGCCATTGTTCTTTGTTACCACATTCAGGCCTACAGCCTGCATACAGTGGACGATCTGCCGTCTTGCCACAGATGAATCGTCGACCACGAGCACGGATTTGTCCTTGACGCTCTCCTTGACGTCCTCGTCGATGAACTCCGCTGCTACGGTGTCACGCGTTGGCGCCACTTCGGCCAGAATCTTTTCGACATCGATGATCTCAATGAGCGTATCTTCGATTCTGGTCACAGCGGTGAGATAGCTGTTTGGTCCAGCGCCCTTCGGCGGTGGCTGCATGTCGCCCCAGTTCAGGTTGACGATGCGTTCTACACCCGAGACCAGAAAGCCTTGGGTCTTGCGGTTGTATTCGGTAATGATGACAAAGCACTCAGGGATTTCTTCGGCCGGAATACCCTGCTGGCCAGTGGCCATGCCCATATCCATGATCGGAATCGTGCCGCCCCTGACGTGAGCCACGCCTCTCACAACCGGATGCCGCTGTGGCAACATGGTCAACTTGGGGCACTGCAGTACCTCCTTGACCTTGAAAACATTGATACCGTAGATCTGCTTGCCGCGCAGTCTGAACAGCAGGAGCTCCAGTCGATTCTGGCCGACGAGCTGTGTACGCTGATTAACACTGTCTAGAACGCCGGCCATGCCTGAATACTCCTCTCTACGCTGAATGGCCTGGTATTTGCTTTAGCTATCTTCAGTAGCTTGCTGCCGCAGGGACAGTCACAGTCATTTCAGGCCTCCCCCAAGCATAGGCAAGATTCTGGATATTTCTATTTTGCCAGGACAGTGATATGTACCAATTCAAGATCCCTCAGCCCAAGCGGTGGACCTGTGTACAGATGATACGTCTGTGCCTGTTGATGGGTGCTACTTTTAGCGCCTCGGCAACGCCGGGCGAAGAGCCGGTCTGGCAGCAGCAGGTGCTTGCGGCTACTGAGTCTTTCATGCGTGCCTATGTAAGGGGACTGAATCTGGACACCGAAGGCGAGCGCCTCGAGTACGAGATCAACTCACCCGATGCTCGGCTGAACTATCCTGCCTGTCGACAAATGCCTGAAGCGCTCGCACCTGAGTCCAACAGTCGCGATGACAGCAAGGCGCTGCATAGTGGCGGTCGGCTGGTGCTGAAGATTTCCTGCGATTCGCCAGAGCAATGGACGATCTATACCCAGGTCCGAATCGTTCACACGGTGAGTGTCATGCAGGCGCGTCACGCAATACCGCGCGGCGGTAGCGTTGCCGACGCGGAACTGATTGCGGTCGATACCGACATCAGCAAGTTACAGCGGGGCTATTTTCGCGACCGGAAGTCGCTCAGGGGATGGCGCAGCAAGCGCACCATCCGCGCTGGTGAAACCTTGAGTCCAGGCATGATGGTCAAGGAAAAGGCCGTCGCTCGAGGCGATCGGGTGATCATTGTGGCGAGTACCGCAGGTATCAGTATTCGCATGCAGGGCGAGGCTTTGTCTGATGGCACAGTGGGCCAGCAGATATCGGTCCGCAACCTGAGTTCTGAACGGGTGGTTCGCGGACGAGTCGTCGCCCGTGGAGAAGTCGAGGTTATCCTCTAGGCTCCCGGAGTCACTCTGCAATGGCGGCAAAAAATAGCCGTTGCAGAAAGCGCTCTGCATGGCTGCTATAGTAGGCATAGGCGCAAAACTGCCGCCGGAGAAATTTTTCAATTCAGTCCTAAAGTTTTTCGAGCGGTGGCCGATATATTGAATATGGGCGCTGGGAAGGCGCAGACAAATTCAGGTTACAGCTGTACGACAGCAGGTATCGAATCATGAATATCAACGGGTTCAGTGGCGTTCCGGGGAAAGACAACCCCTTAAGTTCTGCTTCCAAAGATGCGGCGAAAACGCGTGAGGCCAGTGTTCAGGCCAAGCCAGCAGCGCCTGCGCCTGAAAAAGGCAAAACCGCTGCGGGTGATTCCGTAGTGCTGAGTGCCCAGGCCCGCAGTCTGCAGAAGCTCGAAAGTCAGATCTCCGATCTGCCTGAAGTGGATACCGATCGCGTGGCGGATCTCAAGGCCCGCATCGATTCTGGCGAATACCAGGTCAACTCTCGATCTGTGGCAGGAAAGTTGCTTAGCTTCTAGTAGTAACGAACCTGTGGGACTGGTCCCACAGGTCAGGAAGCAGGCAACAGTATGTCAAATCAAGCAGTAAACATTCAGTCCCTTCTGGATCTCCTTCGTTCCGATATCGCCAGTCTTCAGCAACTCCATCGCCTCCTGCGTTTCGAAAGAACCTTTCTCGAGCAAGGCGAGCTGGAAAAGTTCAAACTGGCCGGCGAAAAAAAGATCACCTGTCTCGAGCAGATTGAGCGGAACGCCGGTCTCAAGACCTCATGGCTCAAGGCCAACAATCTGACCATCGAGAAATTCCGTCAGCTCGCTCGTGAGCGCGTACCCAAGGCTTTCGAACTGCTGACAGAAGCAGAGGATCTTCTCAAGGCGGTCAGCAGTCTCAATCGGGTCAATCAGAAGATTATCCAGCTAAGCCAGCAGCGTGTAGAGCGCATCATGGATGTTTTGCGAGGCAAGACTGCGGCGCCTTCGCTCTATGGCGCAGCGGCCAGGTCAGCGGCTGCGGGTCATGGCCGGGCGATAGCAAGCGCGTGACAGCATGAGCGCTTGCCGCTCATGCTATCCAGGCTGCAAATAAAAGGTGCGCTTGTAGAGCCACGATAGACAGAAGGCGCCCTGGTGGCGCCTTCTGTATTTCTACTGCTGAGCGATTGTCGCTAGAACGGACGGATTTTGATGCTGGCTTCGTCGCTGAAGCGGATACCCTCGAGCTGGATAGTTCCGAAGGTTGGGCCGCCGACCTGACCAGCCGGTCTGATATCCCGGAAACTAACCCGTTCAATGAGATTGGGCAGAATGACGTTCATTGCGCCAGTGTCGTCAAAGAGGGGCTTGATACGATCGTCCGATATGTGGACACCAACGACTTCAATATCTGAATCCAGCACCTGGGTTATTGGCAGCAGGACCTTGCCGAGCTGGCCAAGAACCTTTACACCATCGAGCCCCTGTTCGGATTCCAGCGCAGAGGCTTTGCGAATGTCCCGTTTGTCGGCTTCATAGCCTATCGGCGTCTGTTCATCGAGGCGCGTAGCCAGTCTTTCGTCGAAACCCTGAGCAGTGATGCCTGCCATCTCAGACTCCGCCATAGGCTGCAAACCAGCGATCATGTACCCTTTGGCTGCAACAGTCTCAGTCGGCTTCGGCGCAGGCACGATAACCGGCGCAGTAGTCGTTGCGGCCATAGCCAGCATCGGCTGCAGTGGTGCACTGATTGCGGCCAGAACCGTGGCCGCGAAGCGCAGCCGCGATTGCTGCTTAAGTGCACGCCTGAGATCACGCTCACTGATGAGCGACTGAGCCACGAGCAGTTCGCCAAGTCGCAGGGCTTCGCCCCGACCAGCGCGGACCGCCTCGGCTTGTTGTTGCAGTGCCAGATCAAGCTGTTTCTGTGTGACATACCCACGGTTGACCAGAATCTGGCCTAACCTTGAATTAGTCATCGATGCCAATTTCTGCGAGTCATGCAACGTAGAGTCGCCACCACTTTTGTTGTTGAATTTTGCTAACATGACCCCGTTCTCCTGGAACTTCTGTAATGATCTCAGTCTGGTTCAGGGTTAACCAACTTGGTAGGCGTTTGGCGTTAAGAGTTGTGTGTGTTTGAAAAGAGCAGTGAAGCTATGCAAACAGTCCGGAACCAGATCACAGAAACAAGCCCATCAGCCCTGGCAGAAAAGGCAGCCGAGGCATTGGCCAGGCCCTCCTCACGGCTGAATTTTCCCGCTGAACTCGAGCGGACATTCATTGCCTCCCATGACGAACAACATGCCCGGACCAATCGCCTGTTCGCTTTGCTGGGTGCATTGTTCATCCTGATATCGGGTGTGAATGATTTCTGGGCGATGCCGGACCAGGCCTGGCTGACTATTCTCTTGCGAGCTGGTGCGTTGCTACTGGCCTCGCTTGCTGTCGTCGCGATGGCGGTCCGAACAATGGTGCCAGCGGTGGGATCGCTTTATCCGACCCTACTGGTACTGTTTTCACTGTATTCGCAGGCCACCCTGCTCTTTATCACCGGCGTGGCTGCCGAGCATCTTCACTTCTCCTACCAGCTCGGCCCCCTGCTTTTGCTCTTGTTTATCTGCCTGCTAACGCGACTGCGTTTCCAGGTCACACTCATCATCGTAATCTGTATGTGGTACATGCAGTATTTCGCAACGAGCCTGTGGATTCGGCTACCGGCGGAACAGAGCCTCTACGTCATGCTGGTTTACAGCGTGCTTTCCGTGATCGTGCTGCTGGCGAATTATCGTTTCGAGCGCGAAAGCCGACGGGTGTTCCTGCAGGATCTGCTGCTGGCGACTGAGCGCGAAGAGCTCAAGGCTGCCAGGGTGCAGATCGAGCAGCTGAGTCTGGCTGATGATCTGACTGGCATCGGCAACAGACGACACTTCGACCGTCAGCTCAGCCATGAATGGCTGAGGGCCAAGCGCGGCCGCCAATCGGTATCGCTGCTACTGTTCGATATCGACGCCTTTACTCACTACAACGAACAGTACGACCGGGCGACCGGTGACCGGACGCTGATTCAGGTGGCAGAAACCATTCAGCAGAAAGCCCGCCGCCAGAGTGACTTGTTGTGCCGCTACTCCAGCGAGCAATTCGCACTGCTGACGCCGGACATGAATCCGGCAGATGCGCTGCTACTGGCTCGGTCTATTGTCGACTCGGTACTTGCCTTGAAGTTACCCCACGAAGGCTCACCTCAACATGCTGTGGTTACCATTAGCTGCGGTTGCATGACGCTCTGGCCTCACAAGCAGCCAGATATCAAAGACCTGATTCAGGGGGCCGACCGTAACCTGCGTGAAGCCAAACGAGCGGGTGGTAATCAGGTCGAAGCGAGCAGCACAAATGGGGCGGCACACTGAGCACACCATTCTTTGCGGCCGATAAGACGCTGAGTCCTGCGCTTCGAAGTCGACTCGAGACGCTGGCCCATGCGATTGACGCTGACTGGCTGGATCATGTAGCTGCGGTATCGACCGCGCCAGCCGCTGTTTTCGAGGCCGATTTTTCCTCATTGAATATGGCTTTTCCACTGCTCCTGCTGGCCTTGGGTTCACGGTTCATTGAGACAGCCCCACGGACCTCCAGGTTATATTGCAGGGCACGCGTGAGTCATCTCCTTGCCCCTGAAGCCTTGAGCGAGCTATTGGAGTGGCTCGGGGATGCTCAGCAGTTCAGCCATCTCCTGCCGTCCACGTCCTCGCGGCAGCATATAATGAGGGACTTCCAACGAGAGTTACCCCTACCCTTCTTCGCCAGCCAACGCCTGGTCCTGGCCGATGGTCGTGTGGTCCTCGACCTGCTGGTGTCGAAAGACTCAGCGTCGCTGGCTTGCGGCCCGTGGCTGCCAGAACAGCTCGACGGGTGCCGTATTACTCGCCGCCACGATATCAAGGCGCCTCGTATCGCAATACTCGGTAGTGGGCTGGCTGGTTGCAATTTGGCGCATGCCCTTGCGTCCAGGGGTGCTCGAGTGAGCGTATTTGAACGCAGCGCATTGGCGCACACTGGTGCTTCGGGCAACCGACAGGGCGCGCTGTATATCAAGCCTGCTCTGGCCTGGTCGCGCGAGAACCGCCTCCATGTACTCAGCTATCAATTCGCACATCGCTTCTATCAGCGACAATTTGGCCGAGAGTCACATTCTGAAGCAGGACCACGGCCGCCGTGGCAGCACTGCGGGGTCCTGCATCTCGCGCAGAATGAGCGTGAACGGGCTCGTATGAGCCAGCTTCATCAGCAGGCGGTTTATCCGGAGCGCTTCATCCGATCACTCAGTTTCCGGGATGCCGCGCGGCTGGCAGGCGCGGATCTCGACTGTCCGGCTGCGGCGATGCCGCAGGGTGGCACCCTGGAACCGGCGAAGCTGTGTGAGCATCTTCTGGCGGCCCACGACATTCAGGTGCTCACTCACCAGAGTGTTCAGACCGGAGATTGGGATGCGGTGGTGTGGGCTGGGGGACATCCTCAGGCGGGCGATGAGCTGGCGCCAACTCACCTGCCTCTGCGCCCGATCCGCGGGCAGATCAGCTCAGTGTGTATCGCCGCTGACAACACGCTGAGCATGGCACAGATGCCCAACCAGGTGCTAAGCGGCGACGGCTACGTCATGCCACCACTGCTGAATACGGATAGCACGGTATGGCTGACCTTTGGGGCAAGTTACGCCGTTAATAGAAGCGATAGGGGCATCAGCGAGGAGGAAATGAGCGACAACAGCCGACAGCTGGCCAGGACTCTGCCGGAACTGGCAGCTCAGCTTGACAGCACTGGCATCAGCCGTGAAGAGCGCGCAGCCATTCGTTGTGCATCGACAGATTACATGCCGGTGGTTGGAAACGCTCGAATTCCACACGGTCGCAACAGTGCCAGCCAGAACCACAGCCTAGCCGAAACACTCTGTCAGGAGGGTCGGCTTTGGTACATGACCGCATTCGGATCAAAGGGCCTGGCACTGGCGCCGCTCCTGGCCGAGCAACTGGCCTGCGCCATCCTCGCGGAACCGACGCCCCTGGAACCCGATCTAGCCGAGGGTATAGACCCTGATCGCTGGGCGCGCAGGGCCGCTTTGAAAGGCTACTCGCCTTCGACAGGTGGAACCGGCTGAGGCGGACAGTCAGGATTGATGGCCGGGTTACAGCTGGCCAGATCTCCACCGTCCAGCGTCCCGACAGGCGCAATGCTCACGTAGTTCTCACCGCCGACGTTGTACTCGATCACCTCGAACATCTTCGCGGACTCGAGGGCGTCCAGCTTGACCAGACGCTCGGCGCCAGCCGTACCACGCTGTCGCTCCCACACCTTGAAGAAGCGTCGACGATTGATCTCCTCGTTATCACGAATGTCGTAACGGGCGCTCCAGGCATCGATATCGCCATAGAAAGTCTGACCTTCAAAAAGTTTGCCCCCGGTGTAGCCACCGAAGTAGGTCTGCTCTTCTAGCGCGTCGGAGTCCGCGGCACCGTCTGCACCCGGCGAAACCAGCTGCATGACAGCCTCCGGTGCAGCGAGCGTTGGATAGTACAGCGCAAATGCATCGGTGAGGCGATCATTCTTCACAAGGCTGAGGTCGATGGCGCCATTTGTCTCGCCGACCACTACGAACCCACGGTCGACGCCGGATATGGAGAGGCCAACTTCATCGAAAGCCGTACCAAACTGGTCGGCACGGGTCACCGTCCCTTCGTCACTGAAGGATGCGACCAAAATATCCAGGAGGTTGGTGGAGTCACTCGTTATGCTGGTACTGTCCAGTGTGCCCGCCACGGCCACATCGGACCCACCGACACTCACCGCCGCGTTATAAACCTCTTCAGCTTCGCCGCCGCGCTGCTGCTCGAATAATTGTTCGCCGTTGGCTGAAAGCCTGGTCAGGTAGGCGTCGTAGCCACCCTGATTTTCCCTGCGGGCATCACCCTTCGTGCCGCCTGCAACGTAGACGCCGCCGTCACGGTCAACAGCAAGTGCTCCGCCATACTCATTGAATATGGTGCCAAACTGCTTTTGCCAGACCACACGGAAGCCACCAGCCCGATTAAGTCGTCTCAGCTTCTGCACGACAAGGTCGCCCGACCCAAGCTCATCCGGACCAAGGCGATCCAGCGGACCGGTGAAGAGACCGTCAACTTCAAGGAGGGTAAATATTTCCTCCACGAAATCTTCCCGCTCCAGCGTGCCGGTGGAGCGGTATGCAACGTCCTTTATTTCAACATTCAGTCCAGGGCTTTGCAGCAGGATCTGCTCGCTCACAGTGCCAGTCCGGTCGAGGAGAGTGATTTGAGACTGCATGAGTCCATCCCCACCCGGCCTGGCCACAGCGAGAATGGCTTCGTCCAGAACGGTCGCGCCAAAGCCCTGGGTTTTGCCAGCTGGGCCGATAGCCGCCACGTAGGGGGTAAGCCAGTCGTTGATGAAGGCCTGAAACGTGGTGTCAGAAGGCGGAGGATTGATAGTCCCCGTCCGCTCGGCCGAAAACTGCACGAGCGGATCGCTCTGGAAGGGTGCAGCTGGCCCTGTAGCAGGCTGCTGGCCTACAAGCTGAATGCGCTTCTGCCGCTCGGTGCGTAATATTGGATCGGTGGTATCGTCTTTGACATTGAAGCGCAATTCGAAGCCACCATCGATGATCACGAGATCATCGCTCAGGACTGTGCCGCTATCGATATCCTCGGGACGCAGCCTGACGGTGAGATCGCCATCAGCGCCGAATTCAGCAGTGGAACCCACTTCGTCAACAAGGAAACGAACTGTCGCATCGACTTCTGGCGCCTTATCGAGCTCTACGATGACGTTCGTCACACCGTCCCGGGCAACGCTTGCCTTGTCTACGGTGAACTTCACCGACGGCTCATTGTCCTTGACCCTGATCGAGCCCGAGCCGTTTTCCTGCTCCAGCAAGCCCCCGACAATCCCGTTCAGTCGATACGAAATTGTCTCTTCGCGCTCAGCCTCGGTGTCGTCAGCAACAACCAGCAGGAGATGACATTTGGTTCTACCAGCTGGAAAAATGAAGCGGCCAGCATCGATCCGCACAGTCTTTAGACCACCCGTTGCGGCTTCGAGTTCTGCAAGCGTGCTGGCATTCTCGAACTGGGACTTGTCTGTCAGCCCTGCGGGGATGACAATTTCACTCACACTGTCGACACCCGGCCTGAAGTTATCCTGAAACTCACTTTCAGCGAGCTGGTAATTCCCTTCGACGTCGATAACCGAAGCCTGGAACAGGGTAAGATCGAGGTACTGGAGCGTTGGTCGACGGTTCAGTTCACGCTGCGTCAGCTTGCGGAACAGGTCAGTCTCCAGAAATGCCAGCTCGGCATCGTTCAGGAGCGGTTGACCAGCTTCATCGAGTAGACACAGTGGTTCATCTTCGTACACTTCGCCGGGATCTTCCGTCCCACTGCTGTTGGTATCGATCAGGCGACGTGGGCGGGTCATCGTCTCGCCTTCGACGAAGGTACGACTTGGCAGGCGAACCTGATTCGGTCGTACTGACATCGAGAAACGAAGCCGTCCTACAGATTTGCCATCGGTGACGTTAAGCTCGATACCCTCGAATTCGCCAGTGGTGCCCTCGTAGTCGGTAGTTCCCTTGCCGGAAATACCAGGCGTCCCCTTGATCAGAATGCCGCGTAGCAGTCGGTTTTCGACATACTCCACTGAAAGCCAGGGCGGCGCATTGGTCAGAGAATACTCGAGCAGACCGTCTCCACCCTTGATGCCGAACTGGTACTCGTACACCACACCGATGGTCGCGTTACCGGGCGGATTGCCGAAGATCTGCATCTTCGGCACAGACGCCTTGTTTTCACAGCCAGTCAGCAGGCCCAGGAATACGAGGCCTATCAGGACTCTCAACCGGCGTGGACTAAGGCCGACTGCAAATCGAGGCGGCTGAGTGGAATGTGCTGTACAACGAGTAAGGGGCATAGGCCAGATGTTCTTGAATGACTCGGGTTGACGGGAAATACTAGGGGTTTTCCAGGCGGGGCTCTAGTCCGCCTGGCTCAAAACACGCGGATCATCACATTTGGAGCCAGTATTTCGTTCATGAGTGGTAAGCCGTCATACAAACGGCGCCAGCATCGCGCGGAGTTCTTCTTCATCGATGACTTTAATCCCAAGCGTCTGAGCTTTCTTCAATTTGCTGCCAGCCTTCGCACCCGCTATCAATAGATCTGTCTTGGCTGAGACCGCTGAGGAGGGAATTGCACCAAGCGCACGCATGCGATCTTCGGCTTCGTCACGGGTCATGGTCTCGAGCGAACCTGTGAGCACCACTCGCAGACCCGCAAAGGGTCCAGGCTCCTGAGTGCCGCCTGGAGAAACATCGCCGGCTCCGGTTGCTGCATCTTCTGGCTCGGCCATAGTGACGCCAGCAGCAGCGAGACGGTCGATTACTTCCAGATTCGCAGGCTGATCGAAAAACTCGACGACATGGCCTGCCACGATCGGACCGATGTCATGAATGGCTTCAAGCGCTGTCTGATCGGCATCACGCAGCGCGGACATCGACCGAAAAGCTTTGGCCAGCAGGCGGGCAGTCGTTTCGCCGACTTCACGGATACCGAGCGCATAGATGACGCGATTGAACGGTGCCCCGGTCGAAGCGGCAATGGCATCGACGAGCTTCGCAGCTGACTTTGCAGCAAAACGGTCCAGTGTCTCGAGCTGTTCGGTGGTAAGGGTATACAGGTCTGCTGCTGTATCGACGAGCCTGGCATCGAGGAGCATCTCCACAACTTTTTCGCCAAGCCCTTCGATATCCATAGCACGACGAGACGCGAAATGAGTGAGACTGTACTTGCGTTGCTCCGGGCAGCTCAAAGGTGCGCTACATCGAGCCACGGCATTGCCTTCCTCACGCACCACATCGGCTCCGCATGCGGGACAGTGAGTCGGCGCCGCAACTGGTTCGCCGCGCTCTGATGCTGGCGCCGGGATGACCGATACAATCTGTGGAATCACATCACCTGCCCGGCGCAGAATCACATCATCACCAGGTCTTGCATCCAGACGTGCAATCTCGTCCATGTTATGCAAGGTCGCGTTGCTGACTGTGACACCGCCCACGAGTACCGGATTTAGCCGTGCTACAGGCGTTACCGAACCGGTACGGCCTACCTGAAAGTCAATGCTCTGCAGACGGGTCTGAACTTCTTCAGCAGGGAATTTGCGCGCTATTGCCCAGCGCGGCGAACGCGAGACGAAGCCAAGCTTCTGCTGTATCGCCTTCGAATCGATCTTGTACACGATACCGTCGATTTCATATGGCAGTTCCGGCCGCTTCGTGGCGAAGGCGTCGTAGTACGCCAGGCAGTCATCGACGCCGGTGACAAGAGCAATTTCAGCATTGATCCTGAAGCCCAGCTCACGCAGACGCGTGAGGCGCTCGTAGTGCGAGTCTGGCCAGTCCGCCTCGTTAGACAGATAGCCTGTACTGTAGATGAATATCTCCAGCGGACGGCTCGCAGTAATTTTCGGGTCGAGCTGACGCAGGCTGCCAGCAGCAGCATTGCGGGGATTGGCGAAGACTTTTTCACCGGCCGCCTCGGCGCTTCGATTGATTTCCGCGAAAGCGGCCTTTGGCAGGAGCACTTCACCCCTCACTTCCAGAACATCAGGAAAATCATGCCCTCTCAGCTTGACCGGCACTGTCGGAATGGTGCGGATGTTCACGGTGATGTCTTCACCTTCGTGGCCATCACCCCGAGTCAGAGCTGTCTGCAACAAGCCTTTTTCGTATACAAGGCTGACAGCAAGGCCATCGAGTTTCGGCTCGCAGCAGTAGGCCAGCTCCTGGCCCGGCGTTGCATCTGCATCATCCAGACGGGCATTTTCTGACCTGAGCCTGCCGACCAGTCGCTGATGAAAGCTGCGGAACTCATCTTCGCTGAAGGCATTGTCGAGCGACAGCATAGGCAGGCGATGCTTGACCGAGGCGAACTTGCTGCTCGGCTTCGCACCCACCCGCTGTGTAGGCGAGTCCGGGGTGATCAGTGAGGGGTCAGCGTCCTCCAGCATCTTGAGCTGACGGAACAACCGGTCGTATTCACTGTCAGTGACCCTGGGGTCGTCGAGAATGTAATAGCGGTAATTGTGCTCGAGCAGCTCTGCCCTGAGCTGCTCTGCCTCTTTTGCGGAGCTGGTCACTGCGCGATCAGACCTTTACCGACCTGGACTTCCGCTCGAACTCACGAATGGACTGACGATGATGCTCAATAGTCTGGCTCGTCATGGCACTGTGGTCTGAATCGCGAAGCTCACCGTTACAGTTCTTCACGATGACCTGTGCGATTTCAATCATATAATCAAAGGCCTGGATGGTGTTGTCAGGACCAGGCAGCACAAGAATGAGCGCCAGACAAGGCGTCCGAAAGCTGATCATGTCCTTCGGAAAGGTACCAGGCTCGACGGCATTGACCAGTGTGAACTGCACTTCGCCTTCGTCGAAATCATCCTCATGACGTACGAAGGTGTCCTGGGCAGTGCGCTGCATGCCGACTGCCTTGAGAATGCGATCGAGCGTCGCGCCATCGAAACCAAGTTCGTCCTTGGACACGACATTGACTACGGTCAGATGCTGGAGCTTTGATGCGGGCTTCGCGGGCTGCTGCTTTGCCCGACTGATCGACTGGACTTTTTCCGTCATTCGACGAACAGGTTCCATCTTTTGCAGGAATCGCTCCCTGAAGCCATTTTCCTCTTTCGGCGCCGAAGCTTTTCCGGCTGCGGCTGCCAGGCCAGCTTTCCCGCCAGACCGGCTACCGACGCTACTGCCTCGTGATACGCGATCTTCATCATCGTCCTCGGCATGCATAGGCTGCTCGGCATCACGCCTGACCGGCACGGCATAGTCATCATCCGCTTCGCTCATCAGCGGCTCATGCGCGTCCGCTCCCGATTCATCGTAGCGGTCATCAGCAGTGACATCGTCATCTTCGATGTGCTCGCTGCCATAGTCGTCTTCCTCGAAGTCTTCACTGGCATAGGCGCGACCGGACTGCTCATCATCGTCTACCCGCTCATCGAGCGCCGTCTGCTCGCTATAGCCAAGCGGGTCGACGTCCCGATTATCATGGGTCTCGTAGGCCGTCTCTTCATCAAAGCCGGGCTCCACACGTTCACGATGGTCGCGCGCCTGCTCCTCTTCAAAAGCCCGAGCAGCTTCCGCATATTTCACTGAGTCTTCGCCACGGCGGATCACGCGGAAGCCCCGGGTTGGTAATTCGGGATTCTCAATTTCATCCAGCGGCGAGGCATCACTGAGATCGCCGCCAAGACGGCGACTCATCTGGAGCTGATCCTTGCGGCCCAGGCGCATCCGCCTCAGACCATCGATAATCACACCGAGGATGATGAGGACACCAATGATGATGAGCCATTCACGGAGACTTATGTCCATTCAGCTGCCTTCTATACTTGTCTTGCATTGAAAATGTAGATGGTAAGAGACCTGCATCTTAACCAGCCTCTTCCACCATCGCCAGAGCCGCTTCAACATCTACTGCCACCATTCGCGAGACACCAGCCTCGTGCATGGTCACGCCAAGCAGATGATCTGCACGCTCCATTGCTATCTTGTTATGGGATATATAGATGAACTGAACATGTTCCGACATTTCCTTGACGATATTCGAGTACCTCAGCACGTTCGCATCATCCAGAGGGGCATCGACCTCATCCAGCATGCAGAACGGTGCCGGATTGAGCCGGAAGATGGCAAACACGAGTGCTATTGCAGTCAATGCTTTCTCGCCGCCCGACAGAAGATGGATGGTGCTGTTCTTCTTGCCGGGTGGTCTGGCCATGATAGCAATCCCGGTATTCAGCAGGTCATCACCCGTAAGTTCTAGGTAGGCCTCTCCTCCGCCAAAAACCTTTGGGAACAGCTGCTGCAGGCCTTCATTGATAGCGTCGTAGGTTTCGCGGAACTTCTGCCGGGTTTCACGATCAATCTTACGGATGGCATCTTCCAGCGTAGTCAATGCGGTTTCAAGATCTTCCTGCTGGCCCTGAAGGTATTCCGCCCGCTGCTGCTGAGTCTCATATTCCTCGACAGCAGCCAGGTTGATGGCGCCGAGCTTCTGTATGCGCTCTTCGGTCTGGCGCAGCTCACCGATCAGCGACTGCTCCAGGCCGGCCTGATCGCTGGTTTCGAGTTCATCGTTCGCCAGCAGCTCAAGCTGAGTGCCGAGACTCTCCTCCAGCCTGTCGAGTACGTCGATCTGGGTCTGCATGCCGTGCTGAAGCGATACCAGCTCCAGGCGCTGCTTTTCCTGCTCGCTGCGCAGACCCTGAAGTTCCTCGTCCAGCGAGCCGTAGCGGGTATTCTCCTCACGAATCTCGCTTTCAAGTTCGTTGAGTGTGGCCCGTAACTTGGCCAGTTCCTGCTCCTGCTTGTTGCGTACATCGAGCAGACCAGGCAGTGCAGCTTCGAGTTCTGGGATGCTGTGCAGGGCCTTTTCCAGGGTCTGGGTCATCTGGGCAAGCTGTGCCTGCCCCCTGGCCTGTGCCTGCTGACTCTTGGCCAGACTGCTCTGTAGCCCACCGATACGACCCTTGAGACCCTCCTGTGCGAGTCTCAGTTCCTGCAAACGGATTTCCTGCTGGCGAACGTCGCCAGCAGCATCGTCATGCGCCTGCTGCAAGGTGGCCACTTCTGCCTGCAGCGCCTCCAGTTCGGGGATGACTGCGTCCAGTGACTGCAATGCGTCACTCCAGGCGACCTTGCAGGTTTGCCGATGCGCCTCTTCCCGAGCCTGCTTCTCCTGAATCGATTCAATCTGCTGACGAGCCCGCTCTCGAGCGGCCTCGGCTTTCTTGCGGCTTTCCTCGAGCGCACCCTGTGATGTTTTCAGGCGGCTTTCTTCCTGGGCAGTTTCACGCAGAACCTGATTGAGTTCACGCTGCGAACCTTCAAGCCGGTCCAGCTCCGACTGCAGCGACTTGAACGCGTTCTCGGCGGTGTCTCTCCCCATCTGCCCAGCTTCAACTTCGAGCAGCAGACTGGCCAGACGACGCTGTCGCCCCAGTGCACCATGTAGGCTGTCTGATGCCGCTTTGCCACTGCCAGCGGCCGCGCCGGCGCCGACTGTATCGGCACAGATCCAGTCACGACCGATTGTGACCCCGTCCACGGTACAGAAGTACTCCCCCGCCCCCAGACTGGCGGCATCCGCTAATGCTGAATTCAGACCTGACGCAGGCTTTGCGCCCTGCAGCCAGTCGAGCACGCCCGCGGGTGCCTGGAGCTCGAAAGCTGAGGCTGGGCGATCTGCGAGAATTTGCGATGCCGTTCTGGCCGTCGTCAGGACAAGACCAGCTGGCAGATTGGCGAACAAGGCTGGCTCAATCGATTGAAGCGCGTCATGCGCGTCGATCTGGTAGCCGCTGAGGCGTTGTTGCAGCAGCGCCTCTATACAGTGCTCCCAGGCAGGGTCAGCTTTGACTAGCTGGCGCAGTGGTGTCAGCGTGAGCCCAGCCTTCTCAGCTTTTTCGATCCAGTCTCGGATGGAGCCGGACTGCTGCCGTAGCGCATCCTTCTCCAACTGTTCCAGCATGCGGATTTCGGTTTCAGCGGCTTGCTGCTTCTGCTGCTGAGCCTGTCCTTCGCGCCTCACGACTTCGAGCTGGGTCCGCAGAGCGGCGATCTGCGCCTCGTTGTCTTCCAGTGACTGCTCGACTTCCTCAATCCGAGCCTGTGCTGCAGCCAGCTGGCCACGCAGCACCAGCGCCCGCTCATCACCCTGGTCGTCATTGTCCTGCTGCAATGCAATTCGCGCCTGTTCGAGCTGATCGTCCAGTTGCGCGAGCAGGCGTTCCGATTGCTGCTGCAGCGACTGCTTCAATTCGGCCTCACGCTGTAACTCGCGCCGCTTCGTCTGCAGCTCCGTCAGTTTGTATTGACTGCTTCTGAGTGACTGGGAATGCGTCTGTCGCTCTGCACTGGCTTCGTGAACTGTTTCAGCAAGCACTTCGATGGCTTCGACTATGGCTTCCTGTTCCTCGAGAAGCTGTTCGAGCTGAGCGTGTTCGCGTTCGGTCTCCTCACCAAGTGCAGCCAGCTCCGACTCCAGCGTTTCGCGCTCTCTTTGCAAGGTGCTGCGTTCGCGGGTGCGGCTATTGAGTGCCTGCTCACATTCTGCGACTTCGCCACTCGCCCCGTAGAAGGCGGCCTGCCCTGCATCGATAGCCTGGTGCAAGGCAGAAAGGCGCTCACGCCTCGCACTCAGACCGGCTTCGCTAGCCTGGCGGCCGAGGAGTCGATCCTTGATCTTATCGTTATAGGCCTCTACTGAAGCTGATAGCTGCTCCGCTCGGGCCTGGTGCTGCTGCCAACGTATGGCTGCCAGTCTGGCTTCAGCCTGTTTGGCACTTGCCTTGTATTCGAGATAGCGGGCTGCGTTTCGAGCCTGCCGTTGCAGAGACTGCAACT
The DNA here is from genome assembly GCA_002354735.1 of Gammaproteobacteria bacterium UBA2679. Taxonomy (GTDB): domain Bacteria; phylum Pseudomonadota; class Gammaproteobacteria; order Pseudomonadales; family Oleiphilaceae; genus Allohahella. Next base: position 27,567 of record DEMD01000007.1, read on the forward strand.
GTTTACCAAGCTCATCCCTGACATCCTGCAGACGTTCGAGATTCTCCCAGGTGCGATGAATCCGGCTTTCGGTATCCTTCCGCCGCTCCTTGTACTTCGAAATACCAGCGGCTTCTTCGACGAACACGCGAAGATCTTCCGGCTTGGATTCCACCAGGCGACTGATCATCCCCTGCTCGATAATGGCATAACTGCGCGGCCCAAGGCCGGTACCCAGGAAAAGATCTGTGAGGTCCCGTTTGCGGGTCTTTTGACCGTTAATGTAATAGGCCGAGACGCCATCCCGGGTCACCATGCGCCGCACAGCGAGCTCGTCATACTGTGCGAACGCCCCTGTAACGCGGCCCAGGCAGTTGTCGAAGATGAGCTCTATGGACGCTTGCGACACAGGCTTGCGCGCAGTGGAGCCATTGAAGATGACGTCAGCCATCGACTCACCACGCAGATGCTTGGCCGAGCTTTCGCCCATGACCCAACGAACGGCATCAATGATGTTCGACTTGCCACAGCCATTGGGCCCGACGATCGCGCTCATGTTGCCTGGGAAGCGTACCGTAGTCGGATCGACGAATGACTTGAAACCAGCCAGCTTGATGGACTTGAGCCGCATGCTGTCGGATCAGACCGATGAAACTGGACGAGAACTGAAGGCGCTGCGGCTGCCAGTGGACTCTGAGGTTTCTAGAAAGGAAGTGAGCAGTTGCTTCTGATGCTGCGCGAAGGCATTGACGAGTTTATCTATGGTCTCGGAATCACGCTGACGCACAGCATCAATTACCCCGGAAAAAAAGCTCACAGAATGTCGAAACTCCTGCGGATTTCCCTGGGTGGCCAGGAAATACATCCGACTCACAGCGAAGCGAAAATTCTGCAGTGTTTCAGTCAGAAAAGGATTGTCGGCAATCGGGATGCACAGATCCATGAGTCCGAAGCCTTCTTCAACCAATTGCTCAGCATTGATTTCAGGTTGGCTGGAGAGACGCTCGAGGTGACGAAGATGAGCTTCGATTGGTGCCAGCTCGCCATCCTGCCAGTTTCGCGCCGCCAGCTTTGCCATGGTAGCGAGCAGCGAGGCGTACATGTCGTACAGGGACTCGGCATCGCTAACGGTGAGATCAGCCACCACAGCACCACGACGGGCAAAAATATTCACCAGGTGTCGCCGCTCAAGAAGCAGGAGCGCCTCACGCACGGAACCGCGGCTGACGTTGAGTTCGGCGGCGACCTTTAGTTCCTGCACACGCTGTTTCGGCGCAAGCGCGCCGGTGATGATTTGTTGTCCGATGTACTGGGCGATCTGCTCGGCCAGGCTTTCTGCGGCCTGAAATCTCATTGATGGTTCCGATTGAAAAATTGCATGCCACTATATCACAAGGCCGAACACTTGAAAGTGCCCGCTGGCCAGTAACAGAGCGACTGCCGGCTGTGCGGCAAATTTTTGACGCAGCGCAGATGAATTTACTTGACTCCTCAATTGATTTTCGTAACAGAGACGTCAAGCCGTTATTTTAAATAGCCTTTTTGAAAGTGGCACGAAATACGCTTCTTGTACAGCAGATCGGCAACGAATCAAGTTGTTTTGCCACCAGAGAACGCGAGAACCATCATGGTTGAGAAGAATATCATCACACTTGCAAGCAGTCGCGAGCCTAGATCCCTCAAGCTCGATCGTCTTAACCAATCTCTGGTCAGGAAACTGCAGACCTCTCTCGATCTCGGCGAATTACTCAATATATTCTTTACTGAAGCTGCCGACTGGCTCGGCGTCGGCCGGATGAAATACAGTTATCAAGGTCGCAACACTACGCTGGCTCGCAACGAAAAAGCACGTCATTCGGCGAGTTACGGTCTGAAACTCGAAGGCCAGCATCTTGGTGAGCTCACGATTTTCCGTTCCAGCAAAATGAATACCGAAGAGCTGAGTGATTTCGAAAGCATGCTCTCAACCTTGATCTATCCGCTCCGCAACGCCATCAGATATCAGGCGGCTCTCGACCTGGCCATGCGCGACCCCCTTACCGGAATCGCCAACAAGATGGCGATGGATGGCCAGCTTCAACGTGAGATCGCCTTGGGTTTCAGACACTCGGAGCCTATGTCGGTCATCATGCTCGATCTGGACTTCTTCAAGATGGTGAACGATACCTTCGGCCATATGGCAGGTGATGCAGTGCTCAAACAGACCGCTGTCATCATGCAGGAGGTCTGCCGGGAGTCTGACTTCCCCTTCCGCTTCGGCGGCGAAGAATTCGGTATCATCCTGCCTAAAACCGATGCCGAGGGGGCCTCCATTATTGCTGAACGACTGCGTCTGAAAATCGAGTCGCACCGCTTTTCATTCAACAACGTAGTCATTCCCTGCACCGCCAGCTTCGGGGTCTCGTCGTATCGACCTGAAGACACTCGCTCAGATCTGCTGGCGCGCGCCGATCAGGCACTATACAAAGCGAAGCATTCTGGCCGTAACAAGGTTATGGTCGAAATGGGCTGATGTGCAGGACGGACTCTATCGGTGACGCCCGTCATCGGCGCGATAGCTCTTTCTCGGCGCTCGCTCTCTCGCCGTCTTCGAACGTTTTTCTGGCGCCTTGATTGCAGATTTTCTCTGCGCACGGTCCACCCGCTCCTGCACTTTGGGGGCGAGTACGGTCACCGGTTTTGGCTCCAGTGACACCGCCTTATACAGTGCGCTTACTTCCTTCTGCCCCAGAAAATCCCATTGGCCTGAACGCAGCCTGGAAGGTAGTGACAGGGTGCCATAGCTGACCCGCTTCAGACGGCTCACAATCACCCCCTGCGACTCCCAAAGACGTCTCACCTCGCGATTCCTGCCCTCTTTGAGGCTAACCATGAACCATTGGTTACTCGAATCGCTGGGGTTGACCTGAATGCTGTCAAATTTGGCCGGGCCATCCTCGAGCTCTACCCCAGTCCGCAAAGCAGTGATCATGGCGTCGTTCACCCGACCGTTCACCCGGACCAGATAAGCGCGCTCGATCTCGTATGAGGGATGCATCAGACGGTTGGCCAGCTCACCATCAGTGGTCAGCAATAAAAGACCGGAAGTGTTGATATCGAGGCGACCAACCGCTATCCAGCGGCCGCTTGCAGGACGCGGTAACTTATCGAAAACCGTAGGCCGACCCTCAGGATCGTTACGCGAGCAGATGAGCCCTTCGGGTTTATTCAGGACGAGCACCTGCACACTGGCTTCATCGGCTTTCGCCACCCTGTTGACGACGTGGCCATCGAGACGGATGACATCATCTGGACCAACTCGATCGCCAAGGCCGGCCACCTGCTGGTTGACCTTGATTCTCCCCTCGGAAATCAGGACTTCTGCCTGGCGACGTGAGGCAACACCTGTTGCTGCAAGCACTTTCTGCAGCTTTTCAGTAGCTGTTGTATTGGACGAACTGGTAGAACTCAATGGACAACTCCAGGGTCTTGTTTCAATGCATCCGTCAGGCTATCAACCAAGCCGTCTGAGGTTTCGCCTATATCGGCAATTGTCGGCAACTGCTCGAGGCTCTGCAGGTTAAAGTAATCGAGGAACTGTCTGGTGGTGCCAAGCAGGGCCGGACGACCAGGCACTTCCTTGTGTCCGATAATCTTGATCCACTCCCGTTCCTGAAGTGTTTTCACGATAGAGGAGTTCACCGCCACCCCGCGAATATCTTCGATTTCACCTCGCGTTACGGGTTGCCTATAGGCAATGATCGCGAGCGTCTCGAGTAACGCTCTGGAGTATCTTGGTGGCCGCTCGTCGAAAAGTGCCGCCACCCAGTGACTTGCAGCGACGCTGGTTTGAAAGCGATAACCACTGGCGAGCTGCTGCAATTCGACACCCCGCCCCGCATAACGTTCGCTCAAGGTATTCAGCGCGGACTGCACCTGGAGGGCGTCAGCATTAAGATCGCGCGAATTGACCAACTCAAGTAGCTGAGCAATCGACAGCGGCTTTTCGGCCGCAAAGAGCAAGGCCTCGACAATGTATTCAAGCGTCATCGGATGCGGACTCGCTGATGGCGCTGACATAGACCTGCCCAAAGGCTTCATTCTGGGTAAGCTTGATCATATGGCTTTTCACAAGTTCTAGAACGGCTACAAAACTCACAATTACACCCGCACGCCCCTCTTCGGGAGTAAATAGTTCCGAAAAGGCGATAAAGCTGTTAGCTCCGGCTTCGCGACGGGTCTGGATCAGGTCGAGAATGCTGGCCATGCGCGACCGTGTTGACAGTTTCTCAGGCTTGATCTGATGATGCTCGAACAGGCTCGAACGGTGCAAGACGGTGCGCAGTGCCGCGAGCAGATCATCAAGCTCCACTTCGGGCAGTGGCCGATGCAGGTTGAAAACCGGCGTTTCTGCAGATGCCACCAGAAAATCCCTGTCGAGACGCGGCAGCTGATCCATATTGTCAGCCGCATTCTTGAACTGCTCATAAATCTGCAGCCGGCGTAGCAACTGGGCCCGCGGGTCGTCCTCTTCGGCCTCAACCTCCTGGCGACGTGGCAGCAGCGAACGGCTCTTGATCTCCGCCAGCATAGCCGCCATGACAAGATAATCGGCAGCGAGCTCGAAACGCAGCCCCTGCATGGCCTCGATATACTGCATGTACTGACGGGTGATATGCGTCAGGTTTATATTCAGTATATCGACGTTCTGCTTTCGAATCAGGTACAGCAGCAGATCCAGGGGACCTTCGAACTGGTCGAGGAAAATCTCAAGCGCATCAGGCGGTATATACAGATCCTGGGGCGTGTCGAGATAGGGCTCTCCATCCACGATTCCCAGTGGCAGGGCCTGTTGGCCCGACGCTGTATCGCTCAGTCGTAGCTCAGGCCCATGACCTGCCTCACTTCTTCCAGAGTCTGTTTGGCGGCATCACGTGCTCTGTCGTTACCGTCGGCAATAATGCTCCGAACCAGACGCGGATCCTTCTCGAAACGCTTGGCCCGTTCACGCATTGGCTGCTGCTCATCGATGACCGCTTCGGCTACTGGCTTCTTGCATTCAATGCAGCCTATGCCAGCTGTTGTACAGCCTTCCCAGACCCAGGCCTTGGTTGAATCGGGCGAATAGACCTGGTGTAACTGCCAGACCGGACACTTCTCAGGATCACCAGGGTCGGTGCGTCTGACCCGCTGCGGATCGGTCTGCATTGTCTTGATCTTCAACGCGACTTCTTCAGGGTCTTCTCGCAGGCTGATGAAGTTACCGTAGGATTTCGACATCTTGCGGCCATCCAGACCGGGCATTTTCGAGTCGGGTGTCAAAAGCGCCTGAGGCTCAGGCAAGATGACCTTGCCGCCGCCTTCAAGATAGCCCAGCAGCCGATCACGGTCACTCAGTGAAATATTCTGCTGGTCCCGGACCAGCGCTCGCGCTGTCTCCAGCGCAAGATCCTCGCCCTGCTCTGTGTATTTCTTACGCAGGTTGACGTAAAGCTTGGCCGTTTTCTTGCCCATCTTCTTGATGGCGGCCTCGGCCTGAGCTTCGAAATCGGGCTCACGACCGTAGATATGATTGAAGCGACGCGCGAGCTCACGGGTCAGTTCGATATGCGAGACCTGGTCGGCGCCGACTGGCACCTGCCCCGCACGATAAATGAGAATGTCCGCACTTTGCAGCAGCGGATAGCCCAGGAATCCGTAGGTCGCCAGATCCTTTTCCTTCAGCGCTTCCTGTTGATCCTTATAGGTCGGTACACGTTCCAACCAGCCAAGCGGCGTGATCATCGACAGCAGGAGATGCAATTCAGCATGTTCTGGCACTTTCGATTGGATGAACATTGTGGCCGAACCTGGATCCACGCCAGCAGCGAGCCAGTCGACAATCATCTCCCAAACTGCACCCTGAATACCCCAGGGGGATTCATAATGAGTCGTCAATGCATGCCAGTCTGCAGCGAAGAAAAAGCATTCATACTCGTGCTGCAGTTTTACCCAGTTCTTGAGAACCCCATGATAGTGACCGAGGTGCAACTTGCCTGTGGAGCGCATGCCCGAAAGGATGCGATTTTGCGAATCTACCGAACTCACTTGTAAACCTGTCTGATCATGGAAAGACGATATCCTGCAACAATAAAAAAAGGCGTGCAAACATCCTGTGCTTACACGCCGTTTTTTTGTGTGCTTCGTTCAGTTCAGACCACTGCTAGCAGCAGTCCGAGCCGTTTCAGCTCCAGCCTGTGGCTTTTGCCAGACCCTTACCGATATCGGCAAGTGACTTGACCGTAGTCACGCCTGCGCTTTCCAGCGCAGCAAACTTCTCCGCCGCCGTACCCTTGCCGCCAGCGATGATGGCGCCGGCATGGCCCATTCGCTTACCTGCAGGGGCAGTAACGCCTGCGATATAGGATACCACGGGCTTGGTGACATTGTGCTTGATGTACTCGGCAGCTTCTTCTTCAGCGGTGCCACCGATTTCACCGATCATCACGATCGCCTCGGTCTGTGGATCCTGTTCGAAGAGCTTGAGGATATCGATGAAGTTGCTGCCCGGAATCGGATCGCCACCAATACCGACACAGGTCGACTGGCCGTAGCCAGCATCTGTAGTCTGCTTGACCGCTTCGTAGGTCAGGGTGCCGCTTCGTGACACGATACCGACCTTGCCTGGCTTATGGATGTGACCGGGCATGATGCCGATCTTGCACTCGCCTGGTGTAATCACACCCGGGCAGTTCGGACCGATCAGTCTGACGCCGAGCTCATCGCACTTGACCTTTGCATCGAGCATGTCGAGTGTGGGCACGCCTTCGGTGATACAGATTATCAGCTTGATACCCGCGTTAGCTGCTTCAAGGATAGAGTCCTTGCAGAAAGGCGCAGGCACGTAGATAACTGAAGCTTCTGCACCAGTCTGCTCTACCGCTTCACGTACAGTGTTGAACACTGGCAGATCGAGATGGGTCTGGCCACCCTTGCCTGGCGTGACACCGCCAACCATCTTGGTGCCGTACTCGATCGCCTGCTTTGAGTGAAACGTGCCCTGTGAGCCGGTGAAGCCCTGGCAGATAACCTTCGTGTCTTTATTGATTAGTATGCTCACGCTTGACCTCCTGCAGCCTTGACCACTGAATCAGCGGCATCGGTCAGGCTCTTTGCAGCAATGATGTTGAGACCGCTGTCGGCCAGTCGCTTGGTACCGAGTTCGGCGTTGTTGCCTTCCAACCGCACGACAACCGGAATTTTCACGCCGACCTCTTCGACCGCGCCAATAATACCGTCAGCGATAAGATCGCAGCGAACGATGCCGCCGAAGATGTTGACCAGAACGGCCTTGACCTTGTCGTCAGAGAGAATGATCTTGAACGCTTCAGTCACGCGCTCCTTGGTGGCACCGCCGCCCACGTCCAGGAAGTTTGCTGGCGCGCCGCCGTGGATCTTGACGATATCCATCGTACCCATAGCCAGACCAGCGCCATTGACCATGCAGCCAATGTTGCCGTCGAGCGCCACGTAGTTCAATTCCCACTTGGCAGCGTGCGCTTCGCGCGCATCTTCCTGACTGGGATCGTGCATGTCGCGCATCTTGCCCTGACGATACATCGCATTGCTGTCTACAGTGACTTTGGCATCCAGACAATGCAGGTTGCCTTCGTTAGTAATCACCAGCGGGTTCACTTCGAGCAGCGCCAGATCGCACTCATGGAACAACTTGGAGAGTCCCATGAAGATCTTGGTGAACTGTTTGATCTGATCGCCTTCAAGACCAAGCTGGAATGCCAGGTCACGGCCCTGATAAGGCTGCGCGCCAACCAAGGGATCGATAACGGCCTTCAGAATCTTTTCAGGTGTCTCTTCAGCAACCTTTTCGATTTCCACGCCGCCTTCGGTAGAGGCCATGAACACAACGCGTCGTGAACCACGATCGACCACCGCGCCAAGATAATATTCCTGGGCAATATCGGTGCAGGCTTCGACCAGGATCTTGTTGACCGGCTGACCCTTTTCGTCCGTCTGGTAGGTGACGAGATTCTTGCCGAGCCACTTCTCAGCGAACTCGCGTATCTCTTCCTTGGACTTGACCAGCTTGACGCCGCCAGCCTTGCCACGGCCACCGGCATGAACCTGCGCTTTCACAACCCATTTCGATCCGCCAATCTCATCGGCAGCGGACATGGCTTCCTGAGCCGATTCGCAGGCAAAACCCTTGGATACGGGCAGGCCGTACTGGGCGAACAGCTGCTTACCCTGATACTCATGTAGATTCATAATTCTCTTCCTTCTCCGTGGCGACGATCAGGCCGCCTGGACGTTGTGGTCACGCGGTAGGGCGCTTCTTCTTCTGTGCAATATGTATTGCGTGCCCATCGACAGCGAGGGCAGCCTCGTGGACCGCCTCCGACAGGGTCGGGTGAGCAAATACAGTCAGCGCCAGATCTTCAGCACTCGATCCAAACTCCATGGCAATGACGGCTTGAGCAATCATTTCCGAAGCTTGTGGACCGATGATGTGAACACCGACAATCCTGTCTGTCTTTTCATGAGCGATGATTTTCACCAGACCCATCGTAGCATCTGCAGCCATTGCTCGACCGTTAGCAGCAAATGGGAAGGTGCCCACCTTGTAAGGCTCACCGGCCGCTTTAAGCTGTTCTTCAGTCTTTCCCACCCAGGCAATTTCAGGGTGAGTGTAGATGACCCATGGGATGGTGTCGTAGTTCACCTGAGCCTTCTGGCCAGCGATTCGCTCCGCAACCATGATGCCCTCTTCCGAGGCCTTGTGTGCCAGCATGGGGCCGCGCACGCAATCGCCGATGGCATAGACACCCGGCACGTTTGTCATGCAGTTGTCGTCAGCGTAGATATAGCCACGCTCGTCGAGGTTGACGTTTGAGTCTGCCGACAGCAGATTTTCAGTGACTGGCCCACGACCAACAGCGACGATGAGCTTGTCGACCTTGATCTCCTGCTCGCCCTTGCTATCTGTGTACGTGACCTTGACCTTGCCGCGGCTGACTTCAGTCGCCGTGACACGAGCACGCAGTCGGATATCAAGACCCTGCTTGGTGAACTGCTTCAGCGCATCTTTCGCGAGCTGCTGATCGACACCGGCGAGGAAGGTATCCAGCGCTTCGAGCACCACCACTTCCGATCCGAGACGCGACCACACGCTGCCGAGCTCGAGGCCGATTACACCGGCACCGATTACGCCCAGCTTCTTGGGCACTTCTTCAAAACTGAGTGCGCCTTCCGAATCGACGATATGCTCACCAATCGGCGCTGGCGGAATCTCTATGGGCTTGGAACCAGCAGCCAGGATAACGTTATCCGCCTCATAGACGGTGCTATTGCCCTTGGCATCGGTCACTTCTACCTGCTTGTTCGACAGCAGCTTACCGAAGCCGTGGATGGCAGTAACACCATTGGATTTGAAGAGGCCGCCTATACCAGAGGTCAGATTCTTCACAATGGTATTTTTACGCTCCATCATCTTACCGATATCAACAGAGACTTCTCCCACGTTGATTCCGTGCACGTCGAAGCGATGCTGGGCATCTTCAAACTTGTGTGACGACTCCAGAAGCGCTTTTGATGGTATACAGCCGACGTTGAGGCACGTACCACCGAGAACGACCTTCCCCGCGTCATTCGACCACTTTTCCACGCAGGCGGTCTTGAGACCGAGCTGAGCCGCCTTGATAGCGGCAACATAGCCGCCTGGTCCTGATCCAATTACAATTACGTCAAATTTATCTGCCATCTGTCATTTTCCCGAATTCTAAGGTTGAGTTGGCGTCGATTGAAGGGCGTGCTCCGGATCAGATGTCCAGCAGTATGCGCGCCGGATCCTCAAGCAGCTCTTTGATGGTGACGAGGAACTGCACAGCCTCTTTACCATCAATCATGCGGTGATCATACGAGAGCGCCAGATACATCATTGGCAGGATCACCACGTTGCCATCGACCGCCATTGGTCGCTCCTGGATTTTGTGCATACCGAGAATCGCCGTCTGCGGCGGATTCAGGATAGGCGTCGACATGAGTGAACCGAACACGCCACCGTTGGAAATGGTGAAAGTGCCCCCGGTCATGTCTTCGATTGCAAGCTTGCCGTCTTTGGCCTTCTTGCCGAATTCACCGATCGACCGCTCAATATCAGCCAGCCCCATATGCTCGGCATTACGCAGTACCGGCACGACCAGACCGCGGTCGCTCGAGACGGCGACGCCGATATCCTGATAACCGTGGTAGACGATATCGCTGCCATCTATGGAAGCATTCGCTGCAGGGAAGCGCTTCAAGGCTTCAGTGGCAGCTTTCACGAAGAAAGACATGAAACCAAGCTTCGTGCCGTTATGACGCTTTTCGAACTGCGCCTTGTACTGTGAACGCAGATCCATGACCGGCTTCATATTCACTTCATTGAAAGTCGTGAGCATGGCCGCGTTGTGCTGCGCTTCGAGCAGTCTGCGAGCGATACTGGCTCGAAGACGGGTCATCGGTACGCGCTTCTCGGTCCGGTCGCCTGCGGGCATATCATCGGCTGCTGCCTTTGGCTGACTTGCCGCAGCAGTAGCCGAACGCGAACCAGTGTCTGATTTCTTTTTCTCAAGATGACCGACCACGTCTTCCTTAGTCAGCCGCCCGCCTTTACCACTGGCCTCGATATCGGAGGCGTTGAGGCCATTCTCCTCGAGCATCTTCCTGGCAGCAGGGCTGGCGATGATCTCTCCATCCTGCGATATCTTTTCGCTACCATCAGCCTGATGACGAGCCTGACTTTCAGCCTTCACCGAATCATTATTCTTCGACTCGGTTTTTGCCTGACCGGCATCGGCACCGCCAGCGGTGCCGCTTGCGCCTTCCTTGAAGATTGCCAGAACCTCGGCACTCTCGACCACGGCTCCTTCATCCCTGATGATTTTCTCGATCACACCGTCTGCCGGTGCGACTACCTCGAGCACGACCTTGTCTGTCTCGATATCGACAATGAGTTCATCTCTGGAGACCTGCTCTCCAGCTTTCTTGTGCCAGGTCGCCACTACACCGTCGGCGACGGACTCTGGAAAGGTCGGAGCTTTAATTTCGATGGCCATGCGTAATCCTTAATCGTCTCTACTTGGTTGCAAAACAGCGCTTTCTGCAGGCAATCAGCCGTCGAAAGCAGTGTTCACCAGTCTTTGCTGTTCTTCGGCATGCACCTGAGCATAACCAGCAGCGGGCGAGGCAGATGCCTCCCGACCTGCATATGTCAGGTAGATCTTTTCGTGGGTCTGAGCGATCACAGACCTCATGTGATGCTGGCTGCTATACCAGGCGCCCTGATTCATGGGCTCCTCCTGACACCAGACAATCGACTTGAGGTTCTTGTACTGCATGAACACCTCCGTCAAATCGTCTTCCGGGAACGGATACAGCTGCTCGATCCTGACCAGCACAACATCATTGCGCTCATCAGCCCGACGCTTCTCAAGTAGATCATAATAGACCTTGCCGCTACACATGATGAGACGGGTAGCCTTACGCGGCTCAATCGCACTATCAGTTTCGCCTATAACGGTCTGGAACTGCCCTTCAGACAGCTCTTCGAGCGTCGAAATAGCCTCACGATGACGCAACAAGGACTTCGGACTCATACAAATCAGCGGCTTACGCAATGGACGCTTAACCTGCCTACGCAACATGTGAAAAACTTGCGCAGGGGTAGAGGGTACACAGACCTGAATGTTGTGTTGCGCCGCCAACTGCAAGAAGCGCTCAAGTCTTGCTGAACTGTGCTCAGGTCCCTGCCCTTCATAGCCGTGTGGCAGAAGCATAGTCAGGCCGCACAAACGGCCCCATTTATGCTCGCCGCTAGTAATGAACTGATCGATAACGACCTGGGCGCCATTGGCAAAATCGCCGAACTGAGCTTCCCAGATGACCAGAGGGTTTGGATTGGTCGTTGAATAGCCGTATTCAAACGCCAGCACCGCCTCTTCGGACAGATAACTATCATAGATTTCGAACAGCGGCTGATCTGCGGAGATGTGTTTGAGTGGGATATAACTCGAGCCATCCTGCTGGTTGTGCAGCACCGCATGACGATGCGAGAAGGTACCGCGACCCACATCCTGGCCAGTCAGGCGGATAGCATGCCCTTCGTGCAGCAGGGTCGCATAGGCCATGATCTCGGCATAACCCCAGTTCATTGGGGACGCCCCCTGGGTCATTTTCTGCCTGTCTTCAAGAATCTTCGACACCTGCCGCTGGGCTGTAAACCCTTCCGGCAGCTGGTCGATCTTCCTGCCGAGCCGCTGCAGCGTCTTCATGGCAATATTGGTTTTCGCCTTCGCGGTCCACTTGTGACCCAGATACGGTGTCCAGTCAACAAACAAGGACTTGTTCGGCTCCAGCACCAGACTGCTGACAACATGGCTGCCGGCATCGAGACGATCACGATAATCGCTCTCCATTGCTTTGGCTTCATCTTCGCCGATGACGCCCTCTTCAAGCAGTTTCTGCGCATAGAGCGTTCTGGTCGTGTCTAGCGAACGGATTTTCTGGTACATGATCGGCTGGGTAGCAGCCGGCTCGTCCGCCTCATTGTGGCCTCGGCGACGATAGCAGACGAGATCGATAACAACGTCTTTCTTGAACGTATTTCGATAGTCGACGGCAACCTGTGTCACGAACAGTACTGCTTCGGGATCGTCGCCGTTGACGTGGAATATCGGTGCCTGAACCATCTTGGCAATGTCGGTACAGTACTCGGTACTACGGGCGTCTTCCCGTTTGGAAGTGGTGAAGCCAACCTGGTTGTTAATGACGATATGGACCGTTCCACCAACGCCATAACCCCGCGTCTGGCTCATCTGGAAGGTTTCCATGACAACGCCTTGACCTGCGAAGGCAGCATCACCATGCATGATCACCGGCATTACCGAATCGCCCTTCCTGTCGTCTCGACGCGTCTGCCGGGCACGAACAGAGCCCACCACCACGGGTGAAACGATTTCAAGATGGGAGGGGTTGAAAGCCAGCGCCAGATGAACTTCGCCACCCGGCGTCATGACGTTAGATGAAAAGCCCTGGTGATATTTTACATCGCCACTGCCATCGTCGGTGGCGATGGAATGCTTACCTTCAAACTCATCGAACAGCGACTTTGGATTCTTGCCGAGTGTGTTGACCAGCACGTTCAGGCGGCCACGGTGGGCCATGCCGATCACGATTTCCTTCACATTGTAGGAACCTGCGCGCTGGATGATCTCATCAACCAGAGGAATCAGGGCTTCGCCGCCCTCGAGTCCGAAGCGCTTGGTGCCTGGATATCGTGAGCTGAGATACTTCTCAAGACCTTCAGCTGCGGTCAGGCGCTCCAGCAGATGCTTCTGCTTCTCCTGACCGAAAACCGGATGCGAGCGAACACTTTCGAGCCGCTGCTGAATCCAGCGACGCTCTTCTGTGTTGCTGACATGCATGTACTCGGTGCCGACGGTATCGCAATATGTAAACTCGAGTCCCTTGATAAGTTCACCAAGGGTCATCGTTTCTACGCCAAACCGCAGGGTGCCTGCCTGAAAAACAGTGTCTTTATCAGCCTCGTTGAGGCCGTGATAGGCAAGATCGAGATCGACTACGTGGGGTCTCGGTTGTAAAGCCAGGGGATCGAGGCTGGCCTTCTGGTGACCGAGCAGTCGGTAGGCCGTGATGAGGTTGATAACCCGAACCTGTTTTCGCTCATGCTCGGTAGTGGTCTGATAGTCAGCCCCCCCTGTGCCACCTACGCTTGGCCTGCGTTTGGCTAGCGCTCGAAACTGATCCCGCACGACAGCGTGAGACACATCAGCTGTCTGTTTGTCGGGGTTCTGTGCCGGCAATTTATCAAAGAAGTCACGCCACTTTTCGGGAACGCTATTCGGGTTCGTCAGGTAGGATTCAAACAAATCTTCGACATAAGCCAGATTACCGCCTGCCAGGTGGGCGCTTTGCCAAAGCTCTTCCATTCTGCTTTCTTGCATATATCCGCCATTATTTTAGTGAGTGATGCCTCTGATGTGGGTCTTTCACTCGAACAACCTCGTCGGGTAGATGAGGTTAAACAGCACGTCAGACCTCTCGACCAACGTGCTCAGAATAGTCTATACAGCGAAGCGGGCAAGCGCTTGCGAACACACTGTCGGTAGCCGCAATCTCGGGTAGGAGAACAGCAGCGGCAACGACGACCGTGTGATGGGGCCTCAGGTTGCCCTGGATATCAGCATATTTCGAATATGGCCAATTGCGCGCGTTGGGTTGAGTCCCTTTGGACACACGCTCACACAGTTCATGATGCCACGACATCTGAAGACGCTGAAGGGGTCGTCCAGCTTCGATAGTCTGTCTTCGGTCGCAGTGTCACGGCTGTCATTGAGGAAGCGATAGGCTTGCAGCAGACCAGCGGGACCAATGAACTTCTCAGGATTCCACCAGAACGACGGGCACGATGTGGAGCAACAGGCACACAGGATGCACTCATAGAGGCCGTCAAGCTTTGCCCTGTCTTCCGGGCTCTGCAGACGTTCTATGGTGGGAGCGGGCGTGTTGTTCTGCAGATAAGGCTGCACCTTCTCGTACTGCTTGTAGAAAATTGACATGTCGATGACGAGATCACGGATAACCGGGAGGCCAGGCAGTGGCCTGAGGCGAACCTGATTGTTCTCGATGATGTCAGAAATCGGTGTGACACAGGCCAGACCGTTCTTGCCGTTCATATTCATGCCATCAGAGCCGCAAACACCTTCGCGGCAGGACCGACGATACGTCAGTGAAGGATCCTTCTCCTTCAGGAGATTGAGCACGTCGAGAACCATGAGATCCTTACCTTCCGGCAACTCGATCTCGATGTCCTGCATGTACGGTTCACGATCTATTTCAGGGTTATAGCGATACACACTAACTAACATAATTCACCTCACAACTCGTGAAACGATACTCGCCAAATTTTCACTCAGCGGCGTGGTCATGAACCAGCCGCCAGACAACGTTTACTGTCTTCGCAAACCTCGTGGGCCTGCGCTACGCGTCCTAGTAGCTTCGTACCGAAGGCGGGAACGCCTCCATTGTCTTGGGGCTAAAATTGACATCACGCTTGCGCACTGACCGATCTTCGGCGAAGTACAGCGAATGCTTAAGCCAGTTCTCGTCATCACGTTCGGTATAGTCGTTCCGCGCATGCGCGCCGCGGCTTTCCTTGCGCGCCTCTGCCGGGATCGCCGTAGCCAGAGCCACCTCGTAAAGGTTCTCCAGCTCAAGTGCCTCGATACGAGCTGTATTGAAGGCATTCGACTTATCCTGGAGATGCAGGTTGGCGACGCGCTCACCGATCTCATCGAGCTTCTTCAGACCAATCTGCATCTTGTCGCCATCGCGGAATACGCCGAAATACAACTGCATGCAGTTTTGCAGATCCTTCTTCACCTGGGCGACTGACTCACCGCCAGTGCTTGCGTTTAAACGATTGTAACGGGAGAACGCCGCATCGATATCTGACTGTGACGGATCATCCGCACTGTAGCCACCGCGCAGCTGCTCTTCGATGTGCAGGCCAGCAGCCCGGCCGAAGACAACGAGGTCGAGCAGACTGTTTCCGCCCAGACGATTCGCACCGTGAACCGATACGCAAGCGGCTTCGCCAACTGCAAAGAGGCCATCAATAGACTGGTCCTTACCGTTTGCATCCTGAGTCAGAGCCTGACCACCGATGTTGGTTGGCACGCCACCCATCATGTAGTGACATGTCGGTACTACCGGGATCGGGTCCTTGGCAGGGTCGACATGCGCAAAGGTCTTCGCAAGCTCGACAATACCTGGCAGACGCAGGTTGAGCGTTTCTGCACCCAGATGATCGAGCTTGAGCATGACGTGATCTTTGTCAGGACCGCAACCACGTCCTTCCAGAATTTCCAGAATCATTGAGCGGGCGACGACGTCGCGACCGGCAAGATCCTTGGCGTTGGGCGCGTAGCGCTCCATGAAGCGCTCGCCCTCGCTGTTTATAAGGTAGCCACCTTCTCCGCGACAGCCCTCTGTGACGAGCGTACCAGCACCGTGGATACCGGTTGGATGGAACTGCCACATCTCCATATCCTGTCCCGGCACGCCTGCACGCAGGGCCATTGCAGTACCGTCACCACTATTGATGAGTGCGTTAGTGGTCGAAGCATAGATACGGCCGGCACCACCTGTTGCCAGGACCGTTGCCTTGGCACGAATGAATACAGTCTCACCCGTCTCGATACAGATCGCAGTCACGCCGGTAATCTTGCCGGCCGCATTCTTGACGAGATCGATGGCATACCACTCGTTCAGGAACGATGTACCACCTTTCAGATTGCCCTGGTACAAGGTGTGCAACAGTGCGTGACCAGTTCGGTCCGCAGCAGCACAGGTTCGAGCAGCCTGACCGCCCTTGCCGAAATCCTTTGACTGACCGCCGAACGGACGCTGATAAATACGCCCCTGCTCAGTACGTGAGAAAGGCAAACCCATGTGCTCGAGCTCGAATACAGCCTGCGGCCCTACTGAGCACATGTATTCAATGGCATCCTGGTCACCGATATAGTCGGAACCCTTGACGGTATCGTACATGTGCCAGCGCCAATCATCATTCGGATCGGCACTCGCAATGGCACAGGTGATGCCGCCCTGGGCGGATACGGTATGGGATCGTGTTGGAAAGACTTTCGTTATACAGGCTGTGTTCAGGCCTGACTGAGTCAACTGAAGCGCGGCTCGCATACCTGAACCGCCGCCCCCCACTACGATTGCGTCGTACTTAAGCGTTCTTACTGCTGCCATATTCAAAGTCCCCAGAGAATTTGTACGCCCCAAACCACATAGACGAAGAGAACTATGCCTCCCAGTGCCTGCGCAATAAATTTGACGAACCCGTTATGAAGATAATCTGTAGCAACGGTCCACATGCCGATCCAGGCATGGGCGCCTAAGGCGATGAGGGCGAGCAGTGAAAAAATGCGCATCCATGTCGCTTCGAACAAGGCTTTCCATTCGAGATAATTGATATCGCCAGTAACAACGACATATCCGAAGAGGAAGATGGTATAGACGCCGAGAATAACCGCTGTCACGCGCTGGACTATCCAGTCGTACGGGCCGCTTCGACCAAAGTTGGTGATAGTAGTTACCATACGACGACTCCAGCAAGAACGATAAGAATGATGGAAATGGCAATGCTGACCTTGGCTCCAATAGTTGCGCCTTCCATGGTCTCCATATAACCCATATCCTGGATCAGGTGCTTGATCCCAGACACCAGGTGATAGAGCAGTGCGGAAAGGATGCCCCACACCACGAACTTGACGAAAAAGCCATCCATCCAGCCTTCGACGCGGGCGAATGATTCGCTACTTTCAAGTGACGAGTCCAGTAGGTACAGCAAAACGCCCAGCATCACGAAGATGATCACACCGCTGATTCTGAAAAGAATCGAGGTGATGGCCGGAAGGGGGAAGTGGAACTTCGTGAGATCGAGGTTGACCGGTCTGTTTCTATTCACAGTGTGTAGCACCTTTGAATACTTTGCCCTGTAGGGGGCCGTGTGAAGCGAGGAAGCGTGTGACTCCGAAACACTGCCGAAACGCAGCGGGTTGGTTTCGGGCGCATAGTATATGGGGGCATGCATCACATTACAATTGAGATACGGCCCGATTCGGCTTAAGGATTGAATATGCAAGCATATGCATCGATGCGGTGCTCGAAGGCAGCCCGCGCACCAAAATCGAGCGAGGTCATACAAATGCAAGAAAGGGCTTATCAATTGATGATCAAGTCATTAGTATAAGCGCCTATCCACAGCCTCGGTCGTTTTTAGCCTCTCAAAGAGCGGGTGTACGACCGAGTGAAGCCGGATGCATCCGCATCTAATCTACTGCGTCGGGCAGACGGACTGACCGGCCATGTACAGTAACGGGAGTCGTCCATGACGGATAAGCACGCCACACTCAAAGTTGATGGCAAAGAGATTGATTTACCAATGTATTCGGGCACGACCGGCCCTGATGTCGTCGACGTCCGCTCCCTGGTTCAGCAGGGGCTGTTTACCTACGACCCCGGATTTGTGTCCACTGCTGCCTGCGAATCGAAGATCACGTTCATCGATGGCACGAACGGCGTATTGCTGCATCGTGGATACCCCATAGAACAGCTTGCGCAGCATTCAGATTACCTTGAGACCTGCTACCTGCTTATCCACGGCGAACTGCCTTCCAGCGAAGAGCTCGGCCACTTCAAGTCCATGGTCAAGAACCATACGATGGTGCACGAGCAGCTGAATCATTTCTTCAATGGTTTCCGTCGTGACGCGCATCCGATGGCGATCATGTGTGGTGTGGTGGGTGCGCTTTCAGCCTTCTATCACGACACCATGGATTCCACGGATGAGAAGCATCGTGAAATCGCGGCATTCCGCCTGATTGCGAAGATGCCGACGCTGGCCGCCATGTGCTACAAGTACTCGATCGGCCAGCCCTTCATGTACCCGCGGAACGATCTGGACTACGCGGCAAACTTTCTGTACATGATGTTCGGAACCCCATGCGAAGAGTTCGTGGTCAATCCGGTTCTTGCCAAGGCCATGGACAAGATATTCCTCCTCCACGCCGACCATGAACAGAACGCCTCCACGTCTACCGTCCGCCTCGCCGGCTCATCAGGGGCCAACGTATTCGCCTGTATTGCTTCAGGTATTGCAGCCTTGTGGGGACCTGCCCACGGCGGCGCCAACGAAGCCGTGCTGAGCATGCTGATGGAGATTGAAGACGAGTCGCGCATTCCCGAGTTCATAGAGCGCGCCAAGGATAAGGACGATTCGTTCCGTCTGATGGGCTTTGGTCACCGCGTCTACAAGAACTTCGACCCACGCGCCAAGGTTATGAAGGAATCCTGCGACCAGGTGCTTCAGGAGCTCGGCCTCGAAGATGACCCACTGTTCAAGATTGCCCGACGTCTCGAGCAGATCGCGCTTGAAGATCCTTACTTCGTCGAGCGCAAGCTGTATCCAAACGTCGACTTCTACTCCGGCATTATTCTGCGCGCGATCGGCATTCCTGTCTCCATGTTCACTGTTATCTTTGCGATGGCGCGAACTGTTGGCTGGTACTCCCACTGGAATGAGATGGTAAGCACCGACTATCGAATCGGCCGCCCACGCCAGCTCTATACCGGCGCTACCAAGCGCGACTATCCCGGCTGATCGCCAATGGCTGACACCGACCTGCAGAACAGCGAAGACAGGCAGGTCTGCTTCATAGGACTAGGCGTGATGGGCGCACCTATGGCAGGCCACCTGGCGCGAGCTGGCCTGCAGCTTGCGGTGTACAATCGCAGCCGAGCGAAAGCGGAGAACTGGCTGAAAGAGCACCCGGGACACCGTTTCGTCAGCCTTTTGGAAGCCAGGCAGTTGAACACGGTCGTGTCCTGTGTCGGTAATGACAGCGATCTTGCGGATCTGTATCTTGGGAACGAAGGTCTGCTGGCGCATCTGTCGCCTGGCGCCCTCGTCATCGATCATACAACCGCTTCTGCCGATATTGCCCGGCAGCTGAATTCAGCTGCTGAAGCACGCGGCATCATGTTTATCGACGCCCCTGT
Source organism: Gammaproteobacteria bacterium UBA2679 (assembly GCA_002354735.1). Classification (GTDB taxonomy): domain Bacteria; phylum Pseudomonadota; class Gammaproteobacteria; order Pseudomonadales; family Oleiphilaceae; genus Allohahella. Next base: position 47,154 of record DEMD01000007.1, read on the forward strand.
CTCCGGTGGCCAGCAAGGCGCCATTAATGGCACGCTCACGGTGATGTGCGGTGGCAGCGAACAGCATTTCGAAAAGGCGGAAACCGTCATCCGGCATTACGCCAGGATGGTCCGCCTGCTCGGCCCGGCCGGCTCTGGCCAGTTGACCAAAATGGCTAATCAGATTGCCATTGCTGGCTTGATAGAAAGTCTCGCCGAATCCATTCACTTCGCCACGGCAGCCGGCCTGGATCCCCATGCTGTAATCGATGTGATTTCCAAAGGTGCAGCCCAATCCTGGCAGATGGAAAACCGCCATGACAGCATGATTCGTGGTGAGTACAACCACGGTTTTGCAGTAGATCTAATGCGGAAGGATCTGGCTATCTGCCTCGAGGAGGCGCGGCGCAACGGCGCGCGCTTGCCGGTCGCTGCACTGGTCGATCAGTTTTATGCTGAGGTCCAGCAGCAGGGTGGTGGCCGCTGGGACACCTCAAGTCTGCTCAGCAGGTTTGCCCCACAGAAAAACTGAGGCTGTCAGCGCCGGGCTAATGGGCCCGACCCTGACAAGGCCCCTGCTCTGGCATCAGCTTTTGACCGTCCACTTGCTACCCGAATAGTACGCAGCCCAGCCACTTGGTTTGCCGTCATCCTTCTCCGACATCACGTACTGCTCCTTGGTCTTTCGACTGAAACGAATGACTGCCGGGCGGCCTTCTGGATCCTTGGTCGGCGCTTTCATCAGGTAGGCGTACTTCGGGTCTATTTCGTTCTTGTGCGGCAGCAGCTCACTCACCAGGGGCGCACGCGTCTCACGATTCTTGGGAAACTGACTCGCAGCAAGAAAGAGGCCCGATGCGCCGTCGCGAAGCACGTAGTGATCGTCCACCTTACTACATTTGAGCTCCGGCATTTGGACGGGATCCATTTTCGGTGGCGCAGGGTCACCGTTCCGTAACAGCTTGCGGGTATTCTTGCAGTCTTCTGCGGTACAACCAAAGTATTTGCCGAAGCGACCATTCTTGAGCTGCATTTCTGCACCGCATTTATCGCATTCGAGGCTGGGCCCTTCATAGCCCTTAATCTTGTAGTGACCTTCCTCGACCTCATAGCCCGGACAATCGGGATTGTTGCCGCACACGTGCAGCTTACGGTGCTCGTCGATCAGATAGTTGTCCATAGCCGTAGAGCAGATCGGGCAACGACGCTTCTCCCGCTGCGCCTGCGCTTCGGCCTCATCATCATCGGCTGCGATGGCCTCATCGCCGGGTGTAAGATTCAGGGTCGTCTTGCAGCGCTCCTTTGGCGGGAGGCTATAGCCTGAGCAACCGAGAAAAACACCTGTGCTTGCAGTTCTTATCTGCATGGGCCGAGCGCAGGTCGGACAGGCGATACTCGTAGGCACCGCTTCGTTTGCACGCATACCGGATTCTGCCGATTCTGCATGCTCCAGATTCTGGCTGAACTGGGAGTAGAACTCGTCGAGAACAGTCTTCCAGCTAAGCTTGCCACTGGCGATGGCGTCAAGACGCTCTTCCATGCTGGCGGTGAAGCCATAGCTCATGAGATCCTTGAAGGATTCAGATAGGCGGTCGGTCACGATATCGCCCATCTTCTCCGCGAAGAACCGCTTATTCTCGAGACGTACGTAGCCCCGGTCCTGAATGGTAGAGATGATGGAGGCGTAGGTAGATGGGCGACCTATGCCCTGCTTCTCGAGCTCCTTGACCAGCGTGGCTTCCGTAAAGCGCGCAGTAGGCTTGGTAAAATGCTGAGACGGCTTGAGCGCTTCCAAATCCAGAACATCACCCTGCTTGAACGGCGGGAGCTGCGCATCCTCATCTTTCTTGACCACGAGCGGCAGCACCTTGAGGAAACCCGGGAACTCCATGACCCGACCGCGAGTCCTGAGCTCGAACTGCCCGGCTTCCACAACGAGCGTTGTGCTCTGGAAACGGGCGTTCTCCATCTGACAGGCCACGAACTGCTTCCAGATCAGGGTATACAGACGCTCAGCGTCCCTCTCAAGGCTTTGTAGCTGATCGCCACGGATGTTTACGTCCGTCGGCCGGATCGCTTCGTGCGCCTCCTGAGCGCCTTCCTTGCTGCTGTAGACTCTCGGCGCATCCGGGCAATAGGCCTTACCGTATTCGCCAATGATGTAATCCCGCACCGTGGCTACAGCATCGGCAGACAGGTTGGTCGAATCCGTTCGCATATAGGTGATGTAGCCCGCTTCATACAGCTTCTGAGCAAGACGCATGGTCTTGCTAACGCTGAAGCCGAGACGATTGCTGGCGCCCTGCTGCAGTGTAGAGGTAATGAAGGGCGCAGAAGGCTTCGACTGGGTCGGCTTGTCTTCGCGCTTGGCGATCTTGTAGCCAGCGCTCTCGAGCTGAGCCTGGAAGGCTTCAGATTCGGCGCGGGTGCGTGGGCGATAAGCCTTGCCATCTACTCGCGTGACTTCGAACTGGGCCTGCGCACGAGCTCGCTTGCCTTCGCCCGCCATGGTATCAGTAACTTCGCCTGCGAGATCGGCGTGCATCTGCCAGTATTCTTCGGGAACGAACGCTCTGATTTCACGCTCACGCTCGACGATCAGCTTGACGGCAACCGACTGCACCCGACCCGCAGACAGACCGCGGGCGATTTTTGCCCACAGCAGCGGCGACACCATGAAACCGACAACGCGATCCAGGAAGCGTCGAGCCTGTTGGGCGTTGACGCGGTCGATATTGAGCGTACCTGGCTCCTTGAACGCGTCGGAAATGGCATTTTTAGTGATTTCATTGAAGACAACCCGCCTGAAGCGCTCATCCTCACCACCTATGAGTTCCCGCAGGTGCCAGGCTATTGCCTCCCCCTCGCGGTCAAGATCCGTTGCGAGATAGATGTGGTCTGCCGACTTCGCGAGCCGCTTAAGCTCTTCGACCACCTTCTCCTTGCCAGGCAGGACCTCATACTCGGCTTCCCAATCGTGCTCCGGATCCACGCCCATCCGTGCAAAGAGCTGCCGCTTGGCCTTGGCTTTCTTTTCAGAATCGGACAGGGACTTGGCGGCAACAGGCTTCTTCTTGCCCGTCGTCTTCTTGTCGCTCTTGCTCGCGCCCGTCGGTAAATCACGAACGTGGCCGACACTGGATTTGACGATGAAATCAGGCCCAAGGTACTTGTTTATGGTTTTGGCTTTTGCAGGCGACTCTACTATGACGAGTGATTTGGCCATTCAGAAACTGGTCTCTTAATTCGATTTGGCGTCATATATAAGGTGTTGGCCTGTAATAATCAAGCATACCCGCGGATTCGGGACTAAGCTTGAGTTACCTCAATTGCTTGTTTTTCGTGCCTCTTTCTTATGACCACACTCGTCGTTATCTTGCTAGCCATCATTTTCATATCCGCAGTCGTGAGCGCTGTCATGTATGCCAGGCAACAGGCTGCACAGCATAGGGCAGCCAAAATCAAGGCCTTGTTGCAGCGCAGACAGGATTATGAAAACGCCCTAGCGCTCCTTCTCAGAATCGATGATCGTGCAGATATTGCAATGGTCATGACTGGAGCACTTATGGAGATGCAGAAGGAACTCGTTTCATTGGGTCTGGCGGATGCATTGCAGCAGCTCGATACGCTCAAGGGCCAGCTGACGGCACTGGAAGAGGGCCGGATCAGACCGGCCAACGAGCGCGTGATGCGCAGCGACGGCGAGATGAATGCCGCACTCGAAGGTCTGAGAACGCTCGGCAACAAGCTGCTACGACTGAAGCTACGTGGCCGCCTTCCAGCCGAGACCTACCAGCAACAGCTGGACCACCTGGAACATCTGAAGCTCACGGTTCAGGTCCAATCACATGAGTATCACGCTGAACAATTACTTCAGGCGGATAAGCGACGCGAAGCGATAGCGCATTTGCGAAAGGCACGGGATATCTATAAACGCAGCAGCCTGCCCGTTGAGGTCAAGAATGAAGCCGTGCGTCGACTTTCCGATATGATGAAGGCAGCCGAAAGTGCCACGAATAGCGGCTCCGGCGGAGCGAACAGACAGGATGATGACGAAGAACTTGATATCGTTTGAACTGGCATTGGCTGACCCATATACCCGAAAAAGCCGACACGAGGTCGGCTTTTTCAGCTGGATCAGTTGTCGAGGCGGCCTTGAGCCGCCTCAGCTGCCCTAGAGACGCTCCCAGACAGTCGAAATACCCTGTCCCAGACCGATACACATCGTGGATACACCGAAGGTTCCTCCCTTGGCTTCCATGATGTTCAGCAGCGTGGTGGAGATACGTGCGCCAGAACAACCCAGCGGGTGCCCCAGTGCAATCGCGCCGCCATTCAGGTTGACCTTGTCGTTCATCACGTCCATCAGTTTCAGATCCTTGATGACCGGCAGTGATTGCGCAGCAAATGCTTCGTTCAGCTCCCAGAAATCGATGTCTGAAATTTCAAGACCAGCACGCTTCAGCGCCTTCTTGGTCGCAGGCACCGGGCCGTAACCCATGATAGCTGCGTCAACGCCAGCGGTCGCCATCGCACGAATCTTCGCCATTGGCTTCAGGCCCAGTGCCTGTGCACGCTCGGCAGACATCAACAGCATCGCGGCAGCGCCGTCAGTCAGCTGTGATGAAGTACCTGCAGTCACAGTACCAGACTTCGGATCGAAGGCCGGACGCAGCTGACCAAGGCTTTCAAGTGTGGTTTCCGGACGGATGGTCTCGTCTTCGGTACACAGCATTGGAACGCCGTTGTCGTCATGACCTTCCATGACCACGATTTCGTTCTTGAAGCGGCCTTCGACAGTAGCTTCGTGAGCACGCTGATGTGAACGAACAGCGAACTCATCCTGCTGCTGACGGTTGATGCCGTGCATCTTTGCCAGCATTTCGGCTGTGAGACCCATCATGTTCGAAGCCTTGGCGCTGTACTTACTGGCAGCAGGGTTATGATCGAAACCCTCTGTCATCGGTACGTGGCCCATGTGCTCGACACCACCAACCACGAATACTTCGCCGTTGTTGGTCATGATGGCCTGAGCTGCGGTATGGATCGCAGTCATGGCCGAACCACACAGTCTGTTCACGGTCTGCGCTGAACTGGTGTGTGGAATCACGCTCATCAGCGAGATCTGGCGGGCAACGTTGAAGCCCTGCTCCTTGGTCTGGTTGACGCAACCCCAGATCAGGTCTTCGACCTCAGCTGGATTCACATCGTTGCGCTCGAACAGCGCATTGATCAGGCGAGCGGAAATATCTTCCGCCCGGGTATGCTTGAATATGCCGTTCTTGGCACGTCCCATTGGCGACCGCACGCAATCGACAACGACGACATCTCTTGGATTCAGACTCATATCTTATCTCCGTCCTAATCTGTATTGCGGCAATCAGCCGTAGAATTTCTTGCCTGACTTAGCCATTTCACGCAGGCCATCAGTAGGATGATAAAGCTTGCCGAGTGACTTGTACTTGTCAGCGATTCTGCAGAACTCTTCAACACCAATGGTGTCGATGTAGAACAGGGCGCCGCCGCGGAACGGAGGGAAACCTATGCCGTACACCAGGCCCATATCGGCCTCGGCAGCAGTTTCGACGATACCGTCTTCAAGACAGCGAACGGTTTCGATGCACAGTGGCACCATCATGCGCTCGATGATCTCTTCGTCAGTGAACTCGCCTTTCTTCTGAACGACATCGCCAAGCATCTGCTCGACTTTCTCGTCGACAGCCTTCTGCTTCTTGCCTTTCTTGTCCAGTGAATACTTGTAGAAGCCCTTGTCGTTCTTCTGACCCAGACGGTCGTTCTCGAACATCAGCTCTACAGCAGTCTTCTCGCTGTACTGCATACGATCCGGGAAGCCTTCAGCCATAACGTCGCCAGCGTGCTTGGCAGTGTCCATGCCAACGACGTCGAGCAGGTAGGCAGGACCCATAGGCCAGCCGAAACGCTCCATAACCTTGTCGCACTGCTTGTAATCAGCGCCATCACGTACCAGCAGATTAAAGCCGCCGAAATATGGGAACAGGATACGGTTGACCAGGAAGCCCGGGCAGTCGTTGACCACGATCGGGTTCTTGCCCATGGCCTTGGCGTAAGCAACTGTCGTCGCAATAGCCTGCTCACTAGTCTTCTCGCCGCGGATGACTTCAACCAGTGGCATCATGTGCACAGGGTTGAAGAAGTGCATGCCGCAGAAGTTTTCAGGGCGCTTCAGGTTCTGGGCCAGTCGCGTGATGGAAATGGTTGAAGTATTAGAGGTCAGGATCGTGTCTTCACGAACGACGTCTTCGACTTCACGCAGAACCGCATCCTTGACCTTTGGATTTTCAACAACAGCTTCGACAACGAGATCGACGCTCTTGAAATCGCCATAGCCGAGCGCAGGATTGATCTTGTTGAGAACGTCAGCCATCTGCTCTGCAGTCATCTTGCCACGTGAAACACGCTTGGTAAGCAGGCCTTTGGCTTCTTTAAGACCCAGGTCCAGACCCGCCTGAGCAATGTCCTTCATGACGATTGGCGTGCCTTTCAGCGCAGACTGGAATGCAACACCGCCGCCCATGATACCGGCACCGAGTACAGCTGCACGCTTGACCGGCAGTGCCTGCTTGTCATACGCCTTGGCTTTCTTCTTCAGTTCCTGATCGTTCAGGAACAGGCCGACCAGTGCTGCAGCAACTGGGGTCTTCGCCATTTTGGCAAAGCCCTTGGCTTCGACTTCGATGGCCTTGTCGCGGTTCATGCCGGCATGCTTCTGCATGACCTTGATGGCTTCAACCGGCGCTGGATAATTGCGGCCAGCCTGGGCAGCAACAAAGCCTTTGGCTGTTTCGAACGTCATCATGCTTTCCATGGCGTTCAGCTTCAGCTTGCCGGTCTTTTCTTCACGGCGCTTCTTGTAGTCCAGTGAACCGTCAATGAGACGCTTCATGGTTGTCTTGGCTGCTTCCATGAGGGCTTCAGGCGCAACGACTGCATCGACAGCCTTATCCTTCAGTGCCTGCTCAGGCCGCTTCTCGCCGCCAGCACAGATCCATTCGATCGCATTGTCAGCGCCGATGACGCGTGACAGACGTACTGTACCGCCGAAGCCAGGGAAGATACCCAGCTTCACTTCAGGCAGACCGACTTTCGCCTTGGTAGACATGATGCGGTAATCGGTGGCCAGACACATCTCGAAACCGCCGCCGAGCGCGATACCGTTAATGACGGTCAGGGTTGGAAAAGGCAGGTCTTCGATTGCGCTGAATACGCTGTTGGCCTTGAGGTTGTTGGCAACAAGCTCTTCTTCGGAGCCTTTGAAGAGGTCCTTGAATTCTGTGATATCGGCGCCGACGATGAACACGTCCTTGGCGCTCGTGACAATGAGGCCCTTGACGTCGTTGGCGCTACCAAGCTTGGCGGCTGCCTCGCCCAGTTCTCCAAGGGTCAACCCGTTGAATTTATTTACCGATTCACCCTGTAAATCAAATGTGAGGACAGCAATTCCGTCATCGATCAGTTTTACCGTGATGGCTTTACCTTCGTAAATCATCAACTCTTCTCCAAGCTTGTTGAGCACGGGTTAATGGCCCAGCGGCGCCCCTTGCATATCCGTTTATTAAAGGGGGGACCAAGGTACCTTACGCGAAGTACGTATACGTCCCGCGAGTATAACGCTAACGGGACTCGTAGCAGCTTTATTAATTCAAGCCGGACTTGCCGTCCGACCCAGCGCTAATTCATACGCTTGTTTGAATTAGGTGGGCGCTAAGATGGATAAAATCGCCTGGAAAGTCAACTCTCCGTGCCTCTGAGTCGCGAAGCCCGTCCCGAATATCCTGACCTTCCGCTTAAGCCCTTTGACTAAGATCCTGAATCTAATTACCTTTCGAAAACTAACCAGAACGATCAGACCTTCCTGCGTAACGATGCTGCCAGCGAACGGACGAACGCATTTTCGTGAGCCATCGGTCGACCTAGTGCTGCTTGCGAAAGCAGCTATACTGAATTGACGTCGTGCAAATTGGCAATAATTAAAATTCAAGCGCCCTACGAAGAGACAGGAGAGTAACCGAATGCTGGTGAAGACTATGCCGAGCTCAAGCCTTACCAAAGAAGTGTCCAACAAGCGTCCGGTCGGCGCGCTCCGCGCCCTGCGCCGCCTGCCCTTGACCCTTGTTTACGCACTGGTGACGGGCTTACTGTCAAGCCTACCCGCACACGCACTCGATCAGGCGCAGGCCGCCGACCTGCTTGCAACGCTGTTCAAGGTCCGCTCCAGCGGCAACCTGGTCATGAATGGCTATTACAACTTCAGCATCGCACCTGGCGACAAGGACGAGCGTGCAGTTGTAACTAAACGCTCTGAAGAACTCGCCGGCTCTATTGGCCGCATCAATGAGATGGCAGCCAAACTCGAAGAAGGCCCCCTGCGCGAGCAGTTATCGCAACTGCCCGCTATCCACAAGCAGTACGCAGCGCTCCTCAAGGACAATATTGCTGACCTCATAGAACGGCAGTACTCAGACATCAGACTCGTTGCTGATATGGCTCAGGTTAACCAGAATCTGCTTACCGCAGCCGAAACGGCCAGGAAAACAGCCATCGATGCGTCTGGTTATCAACCTGATGTCATGGTCGAGCAGCTGCGTGACGCCACACTGCTGATGGAAAGCATGATGACCAAATACTCCGCGCGATCGGCCTCTACCGTCTCGCAGGTTTTCCAGGGAGCCCAGAGCGATGAACCGATCGATGTCCAGGCCGTGGAATTCGATAGACAACTTAATGCGATCAAGACTGCTCTCAGTGGCAACACCGACGCGAGCAAAGCGCTGAAGTCGATCGAAAGCAGCTGGTTCTTCATCAAGAACTCGTACATTAATCCCAATGAGAACAACGTCTCATACGTCGTCAACCTGTATTCGAACAAGATCGTAGACAAGCTGAACAGCTTGCTGCAGAACCTATCGAAGACCAGCTGAAGCCGACTGTTTTACCAGCGAGATGAGCTCATCGAGGAACGGCTCCGCCCGTTCTCGAGTGACCTGCTCGGTCCAGACCAGAACGGCTCGGGTGGGCGTGAGAGTGAAGGCATAAACGGCTCGTTCCACCTCGAACTTCGAAATGATCTTCGGCAGAGCGTCCTGAGCGTTTTCATCTGCAAGCCTGGTAAAACTGACGAGCACCGGCTCGGACTTGACCTGTCTCGCGTCAGCCCCGCCTGGATCCGTCGCGCGAACCCGCCAGGTATACTCCACAATCGGCCGGTCGGGCACCAGATTGAACCGCTTGCCAATTTCATCCTGACGTAACAGTCGCACCTTGAAGCCCTTCTGCTGAGCCAACACCCGGGTGCGTTCGAGTATGCGTCTCGCCGGTGATGGCTTCAGCCAGTACAGTGCACCGATGGGCCCGAGCAAGGCGAAAGCAATGATCATCCACTCCATTCAGACACCCTCAGCTGAGTCAGGTAACAGCGACTTCACCACCAGCTCGGCACCTCGAGACAGCGTCTGGGCCTGGCCATCCTCACGCGCCTGATAAACCAGGTTCTGACCGAACATGACACCACGGTCGCCTTTGCGAAAAGTGGCCAGGGTTTTCAGAGGCTCCTTGCTCACGACTCCGACTTCAGGATCGATTGTGGGTATCGCGCAGCGGCTGCACCTCTTGACGCCATACATGACAAGGTCATCTGACTCTATCTGATGCCAGCTGTCCTCCGCGAATGCCTCGGACTCACGCACCACAATATTCGGCCTGAACCTGGACATTGGCAGCGGCTGCGATAGCTTCTCGTTCAGCGCGTCGAGCGACGCCTGCCCAATGATGAGCGCCTGGTAGGCGTCCGCAAAGCCCACTTCGAAGGTTTGGCCAGCAAGAGAGGTAGTGTCTATGTAGTCCTGCTCTACTGGCCTCGGCTTGTCTGCCGCCTTGCAGACGAGGCGGACACTACGGCCGAGAAAGTCGCTGAGGACCCTATTGACCTTATCGTTGGCGACATAGGCCTCGCAGATGTCGCCCCAGATCTCTACCGCAAGGCGCTGATCACTCAGACAAAGAGGCTCCATATTCACAGGGTTTGCATCGTCAGCGTTATCTACGGCGGCCAGTTCAAGCAGTTCCGGTACTTTATCCGCCACGGGAACGCTCAGCAGGAGCACACCGTTCTGGACCAGGGGCGTCAGCCTGAGCATGTGAGGCAGGGTTCTGGCAGTGAGATAGTGCGCATCGTCGTCGACCAGCATCCAGCTGCGGTCGTGACAGGGACCTGACTTATTGAAGTGAAGCTTTTCTACTTCGAGTCCGCCACAGGATTTGACGGGGTACCAGTGTAAAGACTGAATGGTAGGCATTGAATGCTAGAGACCTCCTGGCCATCATTGCGCCTCGGAATCCAGCCTGGCCTTGACCGCCCGGGCCAGCTCGTCCGGCTGAAATTTACTCAGAAATGCGTTACATCCAACCTTGGCTACCATGGCCTTGTTGAAGTTACCGCTAAGCGACGTATGCAGCACAATATAAAGATCCTTCATGCGGCTGTCATTGCGTATTTCTGTCGTCAGCCGGTAACCGTCCATGGCTGGCATTTCAGCGTCGGTGATAACCATGAGCAGTTTTTCATACAGGTCGATGCCTTCGTCTGCCCAGGCCTGAAGTTTCTGCAGGGCGAGCAGGCCATTGACCGCCGTATGCACAGTCAGTCCCACCTGGGACAGCGTCGATTTTGCCTGCGCAATGGCGACTGGCGAGTCATCCACGAGCAGCACTTCCCTGCCCCCAGCCTGGGCCTTGACCTCGGAGGTCAACTGCTGGTCCTTGATCTCTGTATCATAGGGGAGGATATCTGCCAGAACACGTTCGACATCAATAATCTCAACGAGCTTGTCGTCGTGTTTGGTTATGGCGGTAACGTAATGCGAGTTGCCGGCGTTCCTGGGCGGCGACATGATCTCCTCCCAGGTCATGTTGACGATGCGATCAACGCTCGCCACCAGGAAGGCCTGAACCGATCGGTTGTACTCAGTGACAATGATGGTGGCATCCTTCGAGCGATGTGTCGGCCCCAAGCCGATTGCAAGCGACAGATCGATGACCGGCACAGTCTGCTTGCGAATGGTACTGACACCAATCACCGAGGGATGACGCTTGGGCATTTGCGTCAGGTTTGGCAGCTTCTGCACTTCCTGAACCTTGAACACGTTCAGCGCAAAAACCTGGTTCGCGCCAAGCTTGAAGAGCAGGAGCTCCAGGCGGTTTTCCCCGACCAGTTTGGTTCGCTGATCGACTGAATCAAGGATGCTGGACATAAAAGGCTACCATTTGTAATTCTTGACCGGATTTCGGGTATCTCTCCACCTAGTCTAGATCAAAACCCTGCTTTTGATAGCGCACGTAAGCCCGTATGATTGCGCATTCAAATTTCTTGGGTCAGGGAGCTCCGACCGATATGAAAGTACTTGTAACCGGCGCCAGTGGTCATATTGGCGGACATGTGGTGGATCAGTTGTTGAACAGGAACCACAGTGTTCGCGCACTTGCCAGGAAGAGTTCCGACCTCCGCGGGGTTCGTGCCAGTGAGATCGAAATCATCAACGGCGATATCAAGGACAGATCAGCCGTAAAGAAAGCTGCGGAAGGCTGCGAGGCCATCATTCATCTCGCGGCGGTGTACAAGACCATCGCCAAGACAGCGGAAGAAATTGTCGAACCCGCCGTGAGTGGCGCTAGAAACGTACTCGAAGTGGCTGCCGAACTCGGCATTAAACGCGTCGTCTACACCAGTTCGGTTGCCTCGATCGGGTTTTCATACAACCGAGACGAAATGCGAACTGCTGAAGACTGGAATGACGACGCGCAGAATCCTTACTACCTCGCCAAGACCCAGAGTGAGCGACAGGCGCAGAAAATGGCCGCGGAAAGTGGTGTCGAGTTGATTGTGCTCTGCCCTGCGATCGTGCTTGGCCCTGGAGACTACAGAATCACACCATCGAATGGCCTGGTGATGGACTTGCTGAATGGCCGTGGTCAGACCTATAGAGGCGGCATGAACATCGTTGATGTTCGAGATGTGGCGCGTGCCCACGTAGAGGCGCTGAGCAAGGGCGAGCCCGGCAGCCGGTACATCGTCGGTGGTGAGAATATCGAGGTTATCGAACTCGGGCGCATGCTGAAGACGCTCACCGGAAACAGACCCTTGCATTTGCCTACTGGCCGGAAATTGACACTGGTCGCTGCCAGGGCTATTGAAATGATCTGTCGCTTGCTGCATCTTACGCCGCCTTTCACCCAGGATCTGGTGCACGAGGTTGTCGAGCGTTACGCCTGGTACGACACAAGCCGGACCTACACGACCTTCGATTTCCAGCCTCGGCCTGCGAAGCAGGTTCTGCAGGACTGCATCGCATGGCTCATTGCGCAGGACAAGGTAAGACAGCGGGTTGCGGAGGGTTTTCGTAGCCGAAACAATGAACTGCCGGCGTCCGCGATAGGCGCTGAAAAAAACGCCTGAAATCGCTTTTCATCACATTATATAGTGTTATACTTCCCACCAACGACCCATATGTAGTTTGTAAGCCGGCAAGCTCTTCACTACGAGCACCGGCTTCGGCATGCTTTTGCCTGCCTTTTCGAGTCGTCACCAACACATTGTTTGCACCGCCATTGTCGGGTCAGTTCCCTGACCTTGGCGGACATACCAATAAGATCAGCCTGAGGGGTATCAATGAACGCCAAAGTTCAGCAACTCGTTTCTCCTATAGAAATGCAAGCCGCTTCCGCAGACATCTGGAGCACGAAATACCAGCTCAGGACCAAAGCCGGTGAGCCTGTCGATGTGACTATCCAGGACACCTATCAGCGCGTGGCGCAGTCGCTTGCGAGCGTGGAAGATGCCAAGATTCGTCCCGAAGTGTTCAAGAGCTTCGTTTGGGCCCTGCAGAACGGCGCCATCCCGGCCGGACGCATTATCTCCAACGCTGGTGCGGAGGCACACAAGCCCGCGACATCAACTATCAACTGCACCGTCTCCGGCTCCATCCATGACTCCATGGACGATATCCTGCTGAAGAACCATGAGGCCGGCCTCACTCTCAAAGCTGGCTGCGGTATCGGTTACGAGTTCTCGACCCTGCGACCACGTGGCGCCTACGTCGCGGGTGCCGGTGCCAAGACATCCGGGCCGCTGTCTTTCATGGATATCTTCGACAAGATGTGCTTCACGGTCTCCTCGGCCGGTGGGCGCCGTGGTGCGCAAATGGCGACCTTCGATGTGCATCACCCGGACGTGTTCGAATTCATTCGTGCCAAGCGTGAGGATGGTCGCCTGCGCCAGTTCAACCTGTCGCTGCTGGTCACTGAAGACTTCATTTTGGCGGTGAAGAACGATACCGACTGGAAACTCTCCTTCCCCGTCACACGCAAGGAGGCCGAAGCCGACAATCTCGATCTTGGCGACACGGAAAAGTTCCTCTATCGCAGCTTTCCGATCAAGGAAGGGTTCATCGCTGATGAAACAGGTCGCGTGGCCTGCCGCATCTACCAGACCGTCAAGGCACGGGCTATCTGGGATGCCATCATGTCGTCCACCTATGATTTCGCTGAACCAGGTTTCATCCTGATCGACAAGGTCAATGAGATGAACAATAACTGGTTCTGCGAGAACATCAGAGCAACGAATCCGTGTGGGGAGCAGCCCTTGCCGCCTTACGGCAGCTGTCTGCTGGGCTCGGTCAATCTGACGCAGTTCGTCGAACTGCCATTTACCGAAAGCGCCCGCTTCAACTTCGAGAAGTATCGCAAGGTGGTCGGTGTATTTACCCGCATGCTGGACAACGTCGTTGAGATCAATGGCTTGCCACTCGAAGGTCAGCGTGACGAAATAACTTCAAAGCGCCGCCATGGCATGGGCATCCTCGGCCTTGGCTCTACCCTCGCCATGTTGAGAATGCCTTACGGGTCACCCGAATCGGTCGAGTTCACTGAAGTCGTCAACCGTGAAATGGCCCTCGAAGGCTGGCGCCAGGGTCTGGAGCTCGCTCGTGAAAAGGGCCCGGCACCGATCATGAACCAGACCTTTAAGGTCACCAAGGAAATGCTCCTGCGTCGTCCGGAAATGAAAAAAGACGGCTTCAAGGTTGGCGACAAGGTCGCCGGCAAGGTGCTGCTGGCGAAGTACAGCCGCTACATGCAGCGCGTGGCCGAAGTCGATGCCGAGCTGGTAGAAGCTCTGGCGCAGGAAGGCGCTCGATTCACGCATCACACGTCCATAGCACCAACCGGCACCATATCGCTGTCGCTGGCCAACAACGCCAGTAACGGTATCGAGCCGAGCTTCGCGCACCACTACTCGCGGAACATCATTCGCGAAGGCAAGAAGACCAAGGAGAAAGTCGATGTCTTCTCTTATGAGCTGCTTGCCTATCGGCATCTGGTCAATCCAAAGGCCATGCCGTACGTGGATGATCCGGAAGCTGCTCTGCCGGATTATTTCACCGTGAGCGATGAAGTGACGCCGACCCAGCACGTGGATATTCAGGCCGCAGCGCAGAAGTGGGTGGACTCCTCGATATCCAAAACGGCGAACGTTCCGACCGACTTTGCTTACGACAGCTTCAAGGACATTTACATGTATGCCTACGATAAGGGACTGAAGGGATGCACGACATTCCGTTTCAACCCTGAAGCGTTCCAGGGCGTACTCGTCAAAGAGTCGGATCTCGAAAAGACCCTCTACGAGTTCATGCTCGACGACGGCACCAAGATGACGCTGAAAGGGAATGAACAGGTCGAATATGACGGCGAAGTGCACACGGCGGCGAATCTGTTCGATGCGCTAAAGGAAGGCACCTATGGAAAGTATTAAACCGCAGGAGGACGTGAATATGTCTACGAAGCCAATGAAGCCGGTGAAGATAGAAAAGAAGATCGTAAGCTACGCGGTGCACAAGCCCCGGCCTGAGAGCGAGGTAGCTGCTGAAGCAGCCGCTCATGCGGCAAAGCAGCCGATCGAGATGAACGAGACTATCGAACGGCCCGAGTTCCTGCTTGGCAGTACCTACAAGATCAAGCCACCAGTGTCGGAGCACGCCTTCTACATCACGATCAACGATATCCTGTTGAACGAAGGCACCGACCATGAGAGCAGGCAGCCCTATGAGATTTTCATCAACTCGAAGTCGATGGAACATTTCCAGTGGGTCATTGCGCTGACTCGGGTTATTTCAGCGGTCTTCAGAAAAGGCGGCGATATTACCTTTCTGCTTGAGGAACTGCTGTCCGTGTACGATCCGAATGGCGGGTACTACAAGAAGGGCGGTATATTCGTCCCCTCACTCGTCGCTGAAATTGGCTCAGTCATCGAAAAGCACTTGATGTTCCTCGGGATCATCAAGTCAGACAAGCTGAGCCCTGAGCAACGCAAGCTGGTGGAAGAAAAGCGCGCAGCCTACGAGGCAGCCCATGGTGAATCCAGCGGCGCCGAGGGCAGCTTTCCCCCCAGCGCCATTAGCTGCAAGAAGTGCATGCAGAAGTCAGTGGTTCTCCTTGACGGCTGCATGACCTGCCTCAATTGCGGTGACAGCAAGTGCGGCTGATGTAAGCCCACCCTCATAAAAGCCGCCTCTGTCCTGACAGATTGGCGGCTTTTTTATGAGCGCCAGCTTTACTGACTGGTTCTCTGCTGCTCGAAGGTCTCATGCACCTCTTCGACCTCCTGATAAATGACACGACCATCCTGATTGGTGTCGTAGGTCTGCATCAACTCTTTTGCTATGGCGGGATCATTCTCCGCGGCGCTCTTCCCTGAAGCCGGGCTGCCATACACACTGAGCTCTGCCTCGGTCAGGTCACCATCCCCATCTGTATCGAGGCGCTGAAAAATCTCCTGCGTGGTCACTTTGCTGGTACCGCTCTGCAGGCTCGGATGGCCCTGCAGGTCCGGCAGGCTCGGTACAGGACTCTCCTGCTGGGCACTTGCCGGCGGTCGGCTCGTTTGATCAGCTTGCGAGCCCGGGTTCTGTTCTGCAAAGGCTGATGGCGAAGCCAAAAGAATAAGGGTCAGTGCGGCGGATGTGATTTTATTCTCGAGCATGAGTCGCTGTGCCTCGTGGAGTTGCTGACTAGGCATGAGATTCTGCAAATGCTGTGCCGGCCGCCTACAAATACGTTAAACCAGCCGGCACTAGGGTTAGCCGTAAACTGCAGGCATTCAGATGTCGCCGTAGAGAGAACGGCTTACCACAGCGTTGTAAATAGGGGCACTGGAAAGCACGCGCGATTGACAGAATCAGCAGACAGCCTTCGTACACCTTGAAGAGGCAACTAACGCCATTCAAGGAGAAGAAGTGATGATTCGAATCGCAATCAACGGGCTTGGTCGCATTGGTCGGGCCGTGCTGAAGCAGGCACTGGACCATCCGGAGCTGGAGATCGTCGCGATCAACGATCTCCAACAGCCGGAAGACCTGCGCTACCTCATGCAGTACGACACCGCCTATGGCCGCTACCCGAAGCCAGTCACCGTAGAGGAAGGGCAGCTTGTGATAGAACAGCAGCGCATCAAGACTTTTCAGGAAGAAGAACCACAGCAGCTGCCATGGGGTGATCTGAAGATCGACCTCGTGTTCGAGTGCACGGGCGCGTTCAACACCCGTGCAGGTATCGAACAGCACCTGAAGGCCGGCGCCAAACGCGCCATCATGTCGGCACCACCCAAGGGGGACGATGAGCCGGCACTCGACATGGTCGTACCCGGCCTCAATGCCAGCGATGCCGACGTGTTTTCAGCTGCAAGCTGCACAACCAACTGCATCGCGCCAGTCATGGAAATTCTCGATCGACGCATTGGTATTTCCAAGGCTCTCCTCAACACCATCCATGCCTACACCAGCTCACAGTCCATGGTCGATGCGCCGGCGAAGAAACCTGAACGAGGCCGCGCCGGCGCTGTAAACATGGTGCCCACCAGCACTGGTGCCGCAAAAGCCGCTACACAGATACTGCCAGGACTGAAGGATCGGTTCGACGGTCTGGCTGTTCGCGTGCCGATACTTGTCGGCTCCATTGCCGACCTGACCTTTGTGGCCAGGCGCAAGACTTCAGTCGATGAGGTAAATGCCATATTGCGGGAAGAACAGGACAGCGAGCGCTACCGGGCAATCGTTACCGTTACCGATGACCCGATTGTGTCTTCGGACATTGTTCAGGACACGCACGCAAGCATAGTCGACCTTGCGCAGACAAAGGTTGTCGCCGATGACCTGGTTAAGGTAATGATCTGGTATGACAACGAGTGGGGCTATGCAGCGCAAATGATCCGCGCAGCAGAGTCCCTCAAGTTCTGAGGATTGTACTCACCTGATCTGAACACGGGCAGTCTCAGTTCAGGCGCCTGATACCAGCGAACTTGTGTTCGCTGTCGAACTCGATTTCGAATCGCCCCTGTATACCTTCATGCAAGAGGTATGGCCTGAGTACGGCGGCGGGAAACTGCACCCGCCGACCGTCTACGGATATCGCCGAAACCGCTTTCGCCTGCCCCTGATACACGCGCAGAAATTCATCCGGCGTGATCGACAGGTCGAGGACTAGAGTTGGCATTCCTGTGGCATGATCTTGTGGGTAGTCGTCTGCGCGAGATCGAGTAACTCACGCAGGGCCACCGAATACATTGGAAATTCCGGATCCTTGGTCGCCTTCAGTTCCGTCAGCATCAGCCTCCACCGTTCGACCATGTCTGCCTCTTTCTCTGCCCACTGCTGAATTCGCTGCTCGGTTGGCAGGTCTGGATCAGTAGTCTTGAGAATGCCGACGGTCAGTGAGCGCTGCTGCCAGTCCAGGTCTTCCCGAAAGCTTTCGCGTGCAAGCGCCTGCCAGTGCGTTGCTGGTTTTGCCTCATTGATTTGCCGGTTGAACCAGATCAGATCGAGCGACGAGCCGATTGCGAAGAACATCCTTGCTACAGTCTCCAAGGGCTCATCGGTAATCGACTGGGCTTCAATGATGCCAAGACAGGAGTACAGGTGGCTTGCGCCAGCGGCGATTGCCGCCAGGTCGGCGGGCACACCCACAGCTTCATAGGCTGACTTGCCGCGGGTGAATGACTTGTGCTGCTGATCGACCAGCAGCTTGTCGAAAGCCGCGCTGATGGTAGCGATACCTGTCGAGAAGCGCTCCATATTGTCCAGCACCTTGAGCTCTGCACGACGGTTGCGCAGGAACCATCGGCTGGAACGCCGAATGAGCCGTATCAATTCCAGCATCATATTGATCTGCGTATCTGCGGGCACTTTGTTGTCCAGATTCTCGATCGCTCGCCAGTAGTTTTTCAGTCCGAAGACATCGCGCGATATGACGTAGGCCTGGGCTATAGCTGGGATCGTAGCGCCCGTAGACTGACGGAGACGGTCAACAAAGGTGATTCCCATCAGATTCACCATATCGTTGGCGACCTGTGTGGCGATGATCTCCTTCCGCAGACGATGGTTCCAGAGATGATCTTCGAACTTTCTCACCAGACTTGCCGGAAATTCGGACTGCAATTCGCCAACATAGTACACGTCATTGAGCATATCGGACGCCGAAAGCACCTCTTTGAGATGACCTTTCACGTAGGAAATAAGTGTGCACAGCTCCGGCCTGTACAGCCCCCTGTTCTCCGACTTTCGCTCTCTGATGGCTTCGTCGTCCGGCATGAATTCGATCTGACGATTAAGCTTGCCGATCGATTCGAGATAGTTCATCAGTCGTCGGTACTCTTCCACGCGGGCGGCGGCCTCGTACGTGGCGATTGATAGCGCCTGAGTCTGGCGATAATTGTTCATGAGCACCAGAGCGGCAACTTCGTCGGTCATCTGTGCGAGCAGCACGTTACGCTGCTTCGGCGTCATGTCGCCGGCCTGGACGATGCCATTGAGCAGAATCTTGATATTGACCTCGTGGTCGGAGCAGTCGACCCCACCGGCGTTGTCGATAAAATCGGTATTACATTTTCCACCAGTTGCAGCGTACTGCACCCGACCGAGATGCGTCATACCGAGGTTGCCGCCTTCACCGATGACACGCACCCGCAGTTCTCGACCGTCAATACGCAGCCCATCATTGGCTTTGTCACCCACATCGATATGCGCTTCGGTAGAACTCTTGACATAGGTGCCAATGCCGCCGATCCAGAGCAGATCGGCTTTCGCCTTGAGCAGGTAGCTGATCAACATGTTCGGCGGTAGGCGATCCTGTTTGATCTCGAAGACCCGCTTCATTTCTTCGCTGATCGGAATCGACTTGGCCGACCGCAGAAAGACACCTCCGCCCTTGCTCAGGAGCTTGCTGTCGTAGTCGGTCCAGTTGGACCGCGGCAGGTTGAACAGTCGGCTGCGCTCCTCGAAACTTGCTGCAGGATCCGGATCCGGGTCGACAAAGATGTGCAAATGATTGAACGCCGCCAGCAGGCGGATGTGCTTCGAGAGCAGCATGCCATTGCCGAATACATCTCCAGACATGTCCCCTATACCGATCACGCTGAAGTCTTCAGTTGCGGTATTGAGTCCAAGCTCCCTGAAGTGCCGCTCGACCGATACCCAGGCTCCTTTCGCGGTTATACCCATCTTCTTGTGGTCGTAGCCCTGACTCCCGCCAGAGGCAAAGGCGTCGCCCAGCCAGAAGTTGTACTCGGCAGCTATAGCGTTGGCGATATCCGAAAATGTGGCTGTACCCTTGTCTGCCGCCACAACGAGATAGTGATCTTCAGGGTCGTGCCTCACCAAATCTGGTGGTGGAATCATGTTGCCATCGACCAGGTTGTCCGTCAGGTCGAGTAGTCCACGAATGAAGGTTCTATAGCAGGCGATACCCTCCTTCTGCATGGCTTCGCGGTCACCATCAGGCATCCTCTTCGCAACGAAGCCGCCCTTGGCCCCGACTGGCACGATGACCGAGTTCTTGACCTGCTGCGCTTTTACGAGGCCGAGCACTTCGGTCCGGTAGTCTTCGAAGCGATCCGACCAGCGCAAGCCACCGCGGGCTACCTTGCCGCCACGAAGATGCACACCTTCCACACGGGGGCTGTATACGAAAATTTCGAACATGGGCAGTGGCAACGGCATTTCCGAAATGGCCGCGGGCGACATCTTGAAGGAGATGTACTGTTTGAGCTCGCCGTTCTCGGTCTGGTAATAGTTGGTTCGCACGGTCGCCTGGATGAGTTCGACAAAGCGGCGAAGCACACGGTCTTCGGTCAGGTTTTCGACGGCTTCCAGGGCCTGATTGACGTCGATCACGATACGCTCTTCAGAAGCACGGCGCTGCACATCACTTTGCTCGCTGAACGGGTCGAAGCGGGTGGCGAACAGGTCCCAGATCAAGGATGTGATACTGGTGTGGTTGACCAGGGTGCTGGCGATGAAATTCTGGCTATAACCGAAGCGAATTTGCCGCATATAACGTGAATATGAGCGGAACATTGCGATCTGGCGCCAGTCCAGCAGGGCAACCAGCGCCAGTCTGTTGAACAGATCGTTCTCTGCCTCATTGTTCCAGATGCGCAGAAAGAGGGTTTCAAAGTTGCTGCGGATCTTTTGAATGTTGATGGGATCGCCAAGCGGGTTCTGCAGCGCAAAATCGTGCACCCAGTAATCATCACCGTCCCGGGTGGTCACTTCGAACGGATGCTCGCCAAGCACCTTAAGCCCCAGGTTTTCGAACATCGGCAGCACATCAGACAGCGGCACCTGATTGTCGGCATGAAAGAGCTTGAAGTGGACTGTGTTCTCGGGCTCTTCAATCGCGCGGTAGAAGCTCATTGCGATCGGCCGGTCCTTACTGATGCTTTCCATGTGCTCAATGTCTGGAACGGCACGGCGCGGAGAAAACGCCTCCTGATAGGCTGCGTTGAAGCCATCTGCATAGCGATGATACAGGCTATTGCCACGCTCCTCGCCGTTACTTTCGATCAGCGACTCGGCCAGGCCGTCCTGCCATGATTGGGCGGCTGCAATGATCTTGGCTTCGAGCTCTTCACAGTCCAGATGCCGCACCTCCAGGGGAGATACCCTGAGTATGAACTGCACGCGTGCAAGGACCGATTCGGAGAAGTAGGTAATGAACTCGACATCCTCAGCATTGGTTGCAGCTACGAGAATGTCAGACATCTGCATGCGGAGGTTGGTGTTGTACACATCACGAGGCACGTATACCAGCGCTGTTACAAACTGGCCGTAAACGCCTTCCCGAATAAAAAGACGAATCTTGCGGCGCTCCTGGATGTACAGGATGGACATCGCATTGTGGAACAGCACTTCCTTGTCCACCTGCAGCATTTCTCCGCGTGGGTAGACCGAAAGAATCTGATCAAGCTCCTTGCCGGCATAGTCGCGGGCGTAGAAGCCAGAGCGCTCCATGACATACTCGACCTTCTTCCGAACTACCGGAATTTCCTGCGGCCGGTCGCCATAGACGGCAGACGTGAAAAGCCCGAGAAAGCGCTGCTCACCAACCACGTCACCCTGCTCATTGAATCTCTGCACGGCGATATAGTCTGGGTAAGCCGGCCGATGAATTCGGCTACGTCTGGACGATCGAGCGAACACCATCAACTCGGGCTTGAGCAGGTGTTGCCGGGTTTTCAGCGGAAGCTTCTTGAACGGCGTATTGGTCGGCCGCTCGTCATACTGCTTCATGATGCCAAGGGGTGAACCTGACACCTGCCTGACCATGATCTCCTTTTTGGAGCGATCGAATTCATACTCGTCGTAGCCCAGGAAGGTAAAATGATCATCGATGAGCCAGTCCATGAAATCGGCAGCTTCATTGGTCGCTTCGGCGGTCTGTCCCGGCCGGCCCTGGCGCAGACTTTCAGCGAGTGACTGAGCATGCTGCTTCATGGGCTCATAATCGGACACGGCGGTGTCCACATCGCGCAGCACACTGATGATTTCGTCCCGGATGGTCGCGAGCACCTGGGGGTCGTTGTGACGATCTATTTCGATATAGACGGTCGATTCTGCCAGTGAACGATCTGGCTGACCGGATCGTTGCAGCAGTTCCTTGAACCGGCCGTTCTTGTCACGCCTGATATATAGCACCGCGTGCTGAATAGAGTGGATATCGAAGTTCAGCCGGTTGAGACACATCCGGATCGAATCCATGATGAATGGTATGTTCTTGTGAAGGACGCCGAGGACGGTATGCGTGGACTGCCAGCCGTGGGCTTCGAGCTCAGGGTTGAAAACAGCTACCTTGCACTCGTCTTTCGCTCGCTGCTGCACGAAGTGCCAGCTCGAGATGACTGCGCCATAGATATCACTGAGCCGACGCCCATTGACTTCCTCGAGTGGTAGATTTTCAAGATAGAGTCTAGCAAACTCACTGAGTCGCCTGGCTTGCTGGTCGCTCAGCTTCTGATTGAATGCTTCATCGAGCATGTCGAGAAACTGAGATTTATTGTCCACGTTGACCTGCTTCATCGCTCGCCTTTGTATTGTTTTAGTAGATTAATGAGTCAATCTCGCCGGGCTGTTCTGTGCGTCAAGTCGGGCTTACGCTTCCGTAATTGGCTCCCCAGACAATTTATAGCAAACTTGCCAGTCAATTGTGAGCGACAACGCCTTATATACGCATAAGCATGGACACTACAGGGCCAATCAGGCACGGTCACGTTCATAGTGGCTGCAGTCGCTGTCCGATCTTCAAACCTACAAAAGAACCGACAACAATGAGCTCTCTGCAACATTTCCAGAACGTTTCGGAATACCTGCGCACTCAAATCATCGGTCAGCCAGCTCTGGTCGAACAGATGCTCGTCGCCCTTCTGGCGGACGGCCACATGCTCGTCGAGGGTGCGCCTGGTCTGGCAAAGACCCGTGCCATCAAGGCGCTATCGAACTGCATCAGCGGCAGCTTTCAACGCATACAGTTCACTCCGGATCTCCTACCCGCCGATATAACCGGCTCGGACATCTTTCGTCCTGAAACCCAGAGTTTCGATTTTCAGCCGGGGCCTATTTTCCACAGCCTCATTCTGGCGGACGAAATCAATCGCGCCCCTGCGAAAGTACAGAGTGCCCTGCTCGAGGCGATGGCTGAACGGCAGGTTACGGTGGGCAACAAAACCTACCCCCTGCCCGGCGTCTTTCTGGTCATGGCTACGCAGAACCCTATCGAACAGGAAGGCACCTATCCCCTGCCTGAAGCGCAACTCGACCGCTTCCTGTTGCATGTCGTCGTCGATTATCCTGACGTCGCGTCCGAGCAACAGATTCTGCGACTGACGCGGGATGAAGCGCGGCGGCAGCTCGACACCGCACCGGCCGGCGCCAGGGTGCTGCAGCCAGAACCATCGCAACCTGAGGCCTCCGACTCTGCCAAGGGTGAGGTTCAACTGACCCATGAAGATATCTTTACGGCCCGTCTGGCCGTTCTCGACGTTTTCATGAACGAGAACGTCGAGCACTATATTGTCAGGATCATTCAGGCTACGCGCGACCCCGGCCTCTATGACCAGACCATCGCAGGTTGGCTGGACTATGGCGCCAGCCCGCGAGCCACCATCGCGATAGACCGCTGCGCCCGCGCTGCCGCCTGGCTCGCCGGTAATGACTATGTTTCGCCCGACGACGTTCGCAAGGTTGCGCATGACGTATTGCGCCATCGCATCATTCCAAGTTTCCGGGCGGAAGCAGAAGGCATGAGTCGCGATGCCATTCTGGCCCGTCTGCTCGATGTGGTACCGGTGCCTTGAGCAGTCCGCTTCGTGACCGGATCGATCTTGTCACCATGCTTGGCCTGCAGCCCGACGCGCGTAGCCTGACGCTGAAGCTCGATCCACGAAAAGTCCCGGGACTGACAGGTAGCCATCGCAGTCACCTACTCGGCCGCGGAATGACCTTTGCCGAACATCGTCCTTATCAGGCTGGCGACGACATTCGCCACATCGACTGGCGCGTAAGCGCAAGAAGTCAGCACACCTACAGCAAGGTATTTCAGGAAGAAACGCAGCAGCCGGTAGAACTACTGGTCGATCAGCGAAGTACGATGTATTTCGGCAGCGGGGACAAGTTCAAATCTGTGCTCGCTGCTGAACTTGCAGCGCTATTGACCTGGGCCGGACTGTCAAATAACGACAGAGTAGGCGGCCTGGTGTTCGATGATATCAGCCACCAGCATGTGAAGCCGGCGCAGCACAAGCGGCAGACCGTACGCCTCTTCGATGTCATCGACAAGTTCAACGGCAAGCTCTGCCAACAGCGCGGCTCAGCGCGAGCTTCAGCGGCATCGAGTCTCAATAGCGCCCTCGATGAAATCACCCGACTTTCCCGCCCTGGCACATTGTGCCTGCTTGTCTCTGACTTTGAGGGTCTGCTCGATGAGCTGCCCAGGGCCGACTCGACCAGCGATTCAGCAGGCTCGCGCGCGCCCGCATTGAGTAGCGAACAGATTCTCTTCAGGTTGCGGCGTCATAACCAGATCTTTGCTTTTCTCGTTTACGACCCGCTCGAACTGGCGCTGCCGGGACCTTCGCTAGAGCTCTGTAACAGCTCGGGTGAGCAGCTGGCCCTCCCTGAGAGGCAGGCAGCGCTGGATGAAATCAATCTCGCACTACAGGAACGTCATGAAGCCAAGATTCGCAAACTCGAAGCGCTCAAATGCATCGTGGTGCCGATTGCTACCACTGAGGCGCCGGCCGAGGTATTGCGTAGCATCAGCAATCGCAGCGGTGCGCGATAGAACATGAATCAACAGCTCGTCGAAGCCGTGAAGCAGCTGCCGCTCAATCCCCTCATCGATCCTGCACCGGTATCGTGGTGGCCGCCCGCGATTGGCTGGTGGCTCTTACTGCTGATATTGATCGTAAGCGGTCTACTGCTGTGGTTCATCGGCTATAAGCGTTATCTTCAGCCGGCGCTGCAACTGAAGCAACAGAGAAAGCGGGTTCGTGAGGCGCTGCAACCGCATCTGCGGAATCCCGGCCCGGCGGCTGCGACTTCAATCAACATGATTCTCAAAGCTCATCTACTGAAGCTGGGGCACCATCGCTGCAAGACGCTTACCGGCAGCGCATGGCTGGAATATCTGGTACGTACAGCCCAACTTCAGCCCAGGGAAGCCAGTGCGCTGGCGCCACTGGGTGAAGCCAGTTATCGCCCACCCTCAGCTGGTGATAGTACAAGCGACGACCGCTCGTTCAACAAGACTGTATTGCTGTTGACCCGACGGCTCGCGCCTGTTCGAAATGAAACGACCGAAGCTGGAGGTGAGCCAAATGGATAGCGTTGCCACGATGGTGGAAGCACTGCAGTTTGCCTGGCCATTAGCTCTGCTTCTGCTGTCGCTACCCGCGCTTCTTCATCTACTGTCACGTGGCAAGCCAAGCATCAACAGTCAAGGCAGCTCCGATGTTTCGGCCGCGCCGGCCTTACTCATGCCACAGTTTTCGGCCGTGAGGCAGGTGATGGAATCACGGGGCTTCGGTCAGGCTCGTCACAAGCCGCCGTCATGGCGGCTGTGGATGTTGACCGCGAGCTGGATATTCCTATGCGTCTCGCTCACCCGCCCACAATGGCATGGCGAGCCGGTGCCGCTGGATACCAGCGCGAGGGACTTACTGCTGACGGTAGACATATCTCCAAGCATGCAGGAGCCGGATATGGTGCTCAAGGGCTATCAGACCGACAGGTTGACCGCACTGAAACAGGTAGTGAGCGATTTTTTGAAGCAGCGTGACGGCGACAGAGTCGGCCTGATTCTATTTGGCGCGAAACCCTACATTCAGGCGCCCCTGACTTTCGATCTTGCCACGGTCGAACAGCTGCTGTACGAATCGCAGATTGGTCTTGCCGGCAATGCGACGGCAATCGGAGATGCCATTGGCCTGGGTATCAAACGACTGCGGGAGCGTCCTGCCGACGCAAGAGTCATGGTGCTGCTGACCGATGGTGCTGAACTGGGTAGCGAAGTGGATCCCATCAAGGCGGCTGAGCTCGCCAGGGAGGCCGGCCTGCGGATCTACACCATAGGCCTAGGTGCTGATGAGGCTTACCGTGCAGGGCTCTTTGGGCGGCAGCGTTATAATCCCTCAGCTGATCTTGATGAGAACTTGCTACGCCATATCGCTCAGACCACTGGTGGCGAATTCTATCGTGCGCGATCGACATCCGAACTGGAACTTGTTTACGAGGCCATCAACCAGCTTGAACCCGTCCGGCAGGATGGCCGCATTTTTCGCCCGGTTACCGAGTATTTCTGGGTACCTCTTATTGGCGCGTTGCTTCTTCTGATCGTCGCGCTGTTACCTGTTCCTCGACGACTGCGCGCAGTGCTCGTGCGGATCCGTGATCGACAGAAGGTTCAGGCATGATGGAAACGAGCGTCGACTTCGTCTTTCTTCGACCGGACTGGTTATGGTGTCTACTGCCAATCCTGCTTCTGCCTCTCCTGCGTCGGCAACGTCTCGATGCCTCACAGTGGCATCGCTACCTGCCAGCGGCGGTTATCGAGCGTCTGCTGCAGGGGCCGGCTACAGCGAACGCTGTATCGAGGTCGTGGTGGCCGACCCAGCTGCTATTAATGCTCACCATCGTCGCACTCGCCGGTCCGAGTTTCGTCAAGCAGGCGGTGCCTGTCGTTCAGAAAAAGGATGCGGTTGTGATCGTGCTCGACCTCTCGCTGTCGATGTACGCTGAAGATCAGGCACCGAGCCGGCTCGCCCGGGCAAAGCAGAAGATACATGACCTGCTCGCCCTGCGACAGGATGGTCTGACTGGACTGGTGGTGTTCGCTGGCTCGGCGCATGTGGTGGCGCCGCTGACGGACGACCGGGAAACCTTGAGGGCGATGTTGCCTGCGCTGGATCCATCGATCATGCCTGAGCCGGGCGCAAACCCAGGCCTCGGATTGCTCGAAGCCAGTCATCTCATCCGGCAGGCCGGACTCGATAGCGGCAGAATTCTGCTCCTGACAGACAGCATAGAAGCTTCCAATCTGGAGGCGCTGAATGCGCTCCGCGCTGGCCTTCAGCCGGGTGTGGACGTATCCGTGCTGACCTTGGGCACGGCGTCAGGCGGTCCGATTTCACTGCCTGACCGGGGCTTCCTGAAACGCGGGGGCGAGGTGATTATTGCGCGCACCGACCTTGCAGCGGCGAAGGATTTCGCTTCTGCGCGTACATCCGACCGCATCGCAGAGGCGCGCTTTGATGACAGCGACCTGCGCCGCCTCGTGCCGGAGACGGCAGCGATTTCGGGCGCCACTGAAGCCGCTGAAGGCGAGCAGATGATTGAACAGCGAATCGATCAGGGGTTCTGGCTATTACCACTCCTGGCTGTGCTTGGGCTGATGCTTCATCGTCGAGGCACGCTATTGGCAGCGGTAGGCCCCGTGCTCGTGGCACTTGGTAGTCTGTTCCTAACCCCTGCGTTACTGGCACTGTCGTCGTCGGAGGCCGCAGCACAAGCGCCCGCTACGGAAAGCACACCAGTGCAGAAACCGACTCCGCCCGAGGCGCCCTCGCTCTGGGATCGCCTGTGGCAGCGCGATGATCAACTGGCGCAGGACGCCTACGAGCGCGGCGACTATACCACTGCGGCCGAGCTTTACGAGGCGCCAGCCCCGAGGGGTGCGGCGCTATACCGGGCTGAGGACTACAAGAGCGCCGTCGAATCGTTCAGCCGTGCGGAACCTGATCCTGTCACCCTCTTCAACATGGGCAATGCTCATGCTTATGCTGGCGAGCTCGAACCAGCCCTTACCGCCTATGATGCTGCACTGGAGTTGGATCCGACCATGACGGTGGCGAAGGAAAACAAGGCCATGATCGAGGCGCTCCTCAAACAGCAACAGGAGCAACAGCAACAGAAGCAGAAGCAACAGCAGGACAAGGAAAACGGTGAACAGAGTCCTGAGCAGGATGACGGTCAGGGTGAACCGAATAGTGAGGCCGGAAAGAATGGGCAGCAACAGGATGGGCAGCCGCAATCCGGTGAACCCCAGGACGATAATGGCCAGGGCCAACCCCAGCGGACGGACCCCGAGCAAGGCGACCAGAGCCAGGCCGGCCAGCAGAGCGACCAGGGACAGGACGCCGAACAGCAAGCCTCGGCAGCTCAGCAGCAGCCTGAAAGTGACGAGCAGCCTGGAGACGCAGAACAGCAAGCTGAAGCCGAACAAACGGCTGGTGCAGCCGAAGATGACGCTGCCAGCGCCACTACGCCGGGAGAGGCCCGGAACTACGATCTGAGCGAGCAACAGCAGGAACAGTGGTTGCGGCGCATACCGGACGACCCTGGTGAACTGCTACAGAGAAAATTCTTGTATCAGTATCGAAATCCGGACAGCCGGTATGACCCCAGAGCAACGAGGCCGGACCAGAATGAAACTGGATCGGCGAGTGATCGCACATCTCCAGGCACCGCCAGCAGCAACCCATGGTAGCAGGCAACAGTATCAAGTCGGGAAGAAAGAGAATGCAGGATAGACATAGCAGCAGACGTAGCCACGACATATCAAACAAGGTCATCAATGGTCTTCGCAAGCCTCTGCAGGCACTCTGGTTCGTTTGTCTGGTGCTGCTTGGCAGTGAGGCGTCGGCTGAAGGCCTGTCTGCCTCCGTTGACCGCGAAGAGCTTGCAGTCGGCGAGACGCTGCAGCTTACCATTTCAAGCAAACTCGATGCGTCGCTCGGCATCAGTCTCTTCAACCTGAACACCCTGGACATCGACTCGCCGGACGTGACTGCACTTGAAAAGGATTTCGAGATTCTTGATCGCCAGCAGAACTACCGCGTTCAATTCGAGAACAACGTCAATAACTCCCTCGTGGCCTGGACTTATACGCTGAGTCCAAAGCGGCCGGGGACACTGACGATTCCCTCACTGAGCCTAGAAGATGAATCGACCGATCCCATTCAGGTGGCGGTCACTGACGCCCCGAAGAACCCCGCAGATAGCGACCTCATGGTGGAGATGACGATAGACAAGCAGACAGCCTACGTCGGCGAGCAGATGTTGCTGACTGTCAAGCTGCTCTACAGTAATGAGCTTGTCGACGGTCAACTCGCACACCCTGATGCGAAAGGTGCTCTATTCCGACAACTCGAGAAGCAGAAGGAGTATAGCCAGACACGGGCCGGTAAGCGTTTTGAAGTTGTCGAGCGTCAATATGCCGTATTCGCCGAAGACAATGGTCAGCTTGAAATACCTGCCGTCAAATTTTCCGGGCGCTTCGTCAATCGCCGCTTCGGTCGAGGCCGTTATGAGACGGTTGCGAGCCAGGCGATTTCCGTCGAAATCAAGGATCCGCCAGCTGCTTTCGATGGCAGGACCTGGCTGCCGGCCATGGGCTTTAGTATTTCCGAGAAATACGAACCTGACCTGGCGAAGCTGAAAGTGGGCGAATCGGTTACCCGGACTATCACGCTTCAGGGCCTCGGGCTTGAAAGTGCCACACTACCGCCGGTCACCATCGAGACACCTGATGGGGTACGGGTCTATCCGGGGCAATCCGAAACTAGTGAGGAGGTGCATGCTGCAGGCATCACCGGGGTGAGATCGCAGGAATACGCATTGATCGCAACGCGTCCAGGACGATTCGTGCTGCCGGAGATCAGAATTGCCTGGTGGGATGTCATGAACAACGAGCAACGTGTCGCCATACTACCCGAGCGCGTAATGCAGGTTGTAGGCAGCGCTGCGGACAACAGTTCGCCGACTCCACGCCAGGCACCGGGAAGCGAAGACCTCAGCATCAAGGCTGAGCCGGTTACCGCGCCTGCCGAAAATGTGACAGACCAGGCCTCTGTAGAAGCAGATTCCGGCTGGTTCTGGCCCCTGCTTAGCCTCGTTCTCGCGCTATTGTGCCTGTTGCTGGGCTGGGCTGCCTGGCACTACCGCCAGTTGTCGGTGCGCTCGCCTGGTCGCATCGCTCCACGTCGAAATCTGCAGCAGTCTCCGCGCCAACAATGGACGCGACACGACCGGGCAGTCTTCGAAGCCATGACACCCAGTCGCTTCGCCAGTGCCTATTCGATCTGGCTGCAGAAACAGTCTAGCCGACCGGAAGCGCCCCTGAATGCTAGCGCCCTGGACAGCATTCACAGCAAGCTGTCTTCGCTGCAGCAAAGCTGTTTTGGCAACGCAGCAAGCGCTGGTGGCGATTCGCCAGACAAATTGCAGGCTGCCATTATCGGCCTCACCGGCGAATGGCTTTCTCAGCCAAGCGGCCCTGACAGTGAACAGACTGTTTCTGCCACTTCGCTTTATCCGGAGCGAGCCAAATCGCGGAAAGAGCGTCATTAGCGGCAGGCGGCTGATTTCAGCCGCCGCCCATCTCGAAGAGTTCCACCAGGACCGTTTTCACCACGAAACCGGCCACGCCAAGAAACAGTGCGATGAAGAGGATGGCCGTGCCGAAGCGCCCGGCCTTCGACTTTTTCGCCAGATCCCAGACGATAAAGCCCATGAAGATGATGAGACCGCCCACTAGGACGTAGAGGCTAAGGGATTCAAATTGCTGAAAGGTCATTGGATGTCCATAACGAATGGGAAGAATAGTGCAGCGGGGAGCACGCCAACTGGAGATATGAATGCGCTTCCGGTGAATATTCAGGTATTTACATGCATGCGACTTGTGTATACATTAACAGTATTGATTATATAACCAGTATACGGACATCTCTCATGACAGGATTGACCAGAAGACAGGCACAGATTCTTGAACTGATCCGCACCTATATTCATGAGGAAGGCCGCCCCCCGACTCGCGCCGAAATTTCCGGCATCATCGGGTTCAAGTCCGCCAATGCTGCTGAAGAACACCTGAAGGCGCTGGCTCGCAAGGGCGCCATAGAAATGATCCCCGGGGCCTCCAGGGGCATTCGTCTGCTGGATGAACCCGAGCCAGGCGTGCCGGTAGTCGGTTCAGTTGCAGCAGGCTTTCCCATACTGGCTACTGAAAACATTGAACAACGCATCGACATACACAAGGGCCTGTTTTCACAGCTGCCTGACTTCCTGTTGAGGGTTCGCGGACTAAGCATGAAGGACGCTGGTATTCTTGAAGGTGACCTGCTGGCCATCAAGAAAACCTCAGACATTCGCAATGGCTCAATCAGTGTGGTCAGAATCGATGATGAAGTGACCGTCAAGACGATCCGACAGGAGAACAACATCCTCTATCTCGAGCCAGCCAATAGCGATTTCGAAACGATGCGGATTGATTTGAGCAGCCGCTCAGCAGAAATCGAAGGTGAAGTCATCGGCGTGCTGAGGACTACAGTTTAAGCACGAAGGTCTGCTTAACAGCCAACCCCGGTACTCATTTACGACGCCGGGGTGGCAGCTAGACGGGACACTAGTGCAGCCAGTGAGATTCTGGCTTCACCTGGCGGTAATCCGACTTGCCATCTTTCCGGCTAACACTCTTCTGACTAGCCAGCTTTCTTCGGAAGGCTTCACGTCGAACTGCAGACTCGTCTTCAGGATCTATCTCAGACCCGTCGCCGAGACTGGCAGCAAGCTCTTCCGCAGACAGCGTTTCTTCGGTAACTTCATAGCTGCGCATCTGTCCTACTGTCCGAATTGCGGCACCAATCATGGCACGCGCGACCTGGACATCCTGATTCTCCAGAAATGCCTTGGCCTCATTGCTGAATTCGATTTTCAGCAGCGGTTCACTGGTTGAACCGATCTGTTGGAGTGCGTAGCTACCATTCGACAGCTGAACAATTTCAAAAAGTGCTGAAGGCATAGTCATCTCCTACATGTGTAAACACATTATGAGGGCTGATTATCAGCATTCAAGGCTGGAACTCTCTAGTTGATATACGAGAGCGCGCAGACTTCCAGACCAGCGGGCCAGATCACGAGCCGGCCCGTCGAGATCGACGATGGCGATTAATCCATCGGCATCCTGATTATCAGATGATACGCCATTTTCCTCGTGGGCGCCTCGTCCCGATTGAGCACTGGTGATTTTATGAATCGAGCTGAGCATGGCGGCCAACCAGGAGTCGGGCGCGGCGAGGAGGTTGCGCAACATACCAGTCTCGGCGGTGGCATGACCGATTCCTTGTTCAAGACTGTCTAGCGAAGGCTGCTCAAGCTGTATGCCCTGCTGCCGAGCAAGCGATTGCAATAGCCCGGTCCACGCCGCTTGCAGGAATAGCAATGCAGCGCGCGCGTGTATTTCCTGCAGCGCCCTGGCAGGTTCTTTCTGCTGCAAGGCCAGCATCTGCTCTGCACCGAAAATATTGGCACTGATGAAGGACTGCCATTCTGAAAGGGTTGGTACTGCCATCGAAACGTCCTCTTGCTGTAGGGGCTGCGGGCCCGCCTGCCCTTAGCGCCCATCATATCAAAATGTTCACCTGGGCCGTGCATAGCAAGATGATTTTCTTTGCCTATACTGTCTGGTAGGTCACCACACCTCTCGCAGGTGAGTCTATGAATCTGGAAGGACATGCTATGAGTTTGATCGCTTTGAAAGCCGGTGCACGAGCACCAAAGCTGCTGTTACGAAAAGGCGCTGTCCTGGCTATGCTGTCCGCCACGGCATTGTGCCTGTCGAGTGTCGGCGTTCAGGCGAAGGTACCCGCTGATCAAGCCAAGAAGCTGGGCACTTCGCTGACACCAGTCGGTGCCGAGATGAACGGCACGCCGGACGGCGTCATTCCCCCCTGGACGGGCGGAATTACCAGCCCGCCTGCAAATTATGTAGAAGGTGAGCACGAGGCCGATCCGTTCTCGCAAGACGGCACCCGTTTCGTTGTCACCAAGGAAAACCTGGACAAGCATGCCTCTGTGCTCTCTGAAGGGCACAAGGCCATGTTCGAAAAGCACCCGGGATATACCATGCCGGTCTACCCCACGCATCGCTCGGCCAGCTATCCAGAGTTCGTTTACAAAGCACTCAAGAAGAACGCCACGACCGCAGAACTGATGCCGCGAGGCACAGGTGTCCGAAAAGCGATAACCACTTCGCCCTTCCCTATCCCGCAGGAAGCTGTGGAAATCGTCTGGAACCACGTGTTGCGCTTCCGTGGAGAAGAGGTTGCCATGCGGACTGGCTTCTCGGCAGTAGCGCCAGATGGAACAGCCAACACCATACTGTATTCACAGGAATACCTCTTCAATTACAGCAAGGAAGGGGCGACTATTCGCGAAATAGACAACAACCTCTTCATGCTGAAAACGGAAGTACTGGCGCCTGCAAAACTTGCCGGTACCATCAACCTCATTCATGAATCGGTCGACCTTGTCGCTTCGCCGCGCAAGGCTTGGCGCTATGTCGCTGGTGAGCGCCGTCTACGCCGCTCGCCCTATCTGGCTTACGATGCCGAATTCCCGAACAGTCAGGGCCTGAAGTTTATCGACCAAATCGACATGTACAACGGCGCTCCAGACCAGTACGAATGGACCATGGCTGGCAAGAAGGAAATCCTGATTCCCTACAATGCCTACAAACTTCATTCAGGCAAGGTTGGCGAAACAGACATCATCAAGAAAGGCCACATTAACCAGGACCTCACCCGATATGAGCTACATCGTGTCTGGGTTGTGGAAGGCGAGCGCCGCACAGGCATTCAGCACGCGTTTGCGAAGCGCACACTGTATGTCGACGAAGACTCCTGGCAGGTCGTACTGGAGGAAGGCTATAACGAAGACGGCAAGCTGACACGCTTCGCCGAGGGGCACATGATCAATTACTACACTGTACCGGTTCCATGGACCACTACAGAAGTAACCTATGACATGGAAAGCGGCAGGTACTTCGTTGAAGGACTGGATAACAAGGAGCGGCCGCGTGATTTTGCACCGCGCCTGAAGGAACAGGACTTCTCGACTTCAGCCGTACGTCGTGATGCCAAGCGCTGATCGCAGGTTCTGACCGGCCCTATTGCAGGGCTTGATAATAAAAAAGCCGCTCGATTGAGCGGCTTTCTTGTTTCTGCACTTACAGAAGCGGGTCAGTCACCTAGCCGGCCAGTTCAACGATCAGCCTGTTCAGACGACTGACATAATCGCCAGGGTCCTTCAGTTGATCGCCACCAGCCAGAGTAGCCTGATCCAGCAGTATTCTGGTGAGGTCCTCGAAACGCTCGCCCGACTGCTGTTCAAGTCGCTTCAACAGCGGATGCTCAGGGTTGATCTCAAGCGTGGGCTTGGACTCAGGCATGGCCTGACCAGCAGCTTCCATGATCTTGCGCATCTGCACACCCATATCGTGCTCGGCGACAACCAGGCAGGCTGGTGAATCCGTGAGGCGATGCGTGACACGAACAGCCTCGACGTCGTCCTTCAGCACTTCCTTGATGCGACCCAGGAGCGGCTCGACCTGCTTCTCGACTTCTTCCTGCTTCTTCTTGTCCTCTTCGCTCTCGACGTCACCCAGGTCCAGCTTACCTTTGGCGACATCCTGGAAGCTGTGCTCGGCATACTCGTTGAGGTGAGACATCATCCACTCGTCGATGCGGTCGTGCATGATGAGCACTTCGATGCCTTTCTTGCGGAAGATCTCGATGTGAGGGCTATGCAGACCGGCCTTATAGCTTTCAGCCGTGACATAGTAGATCTTCTTCTGCTCTGAGCGAGCGCGCTCGATGTAGTCGTCCAGCGTGACGCTTTCAGCACCGGTTTCATCGTGCGTCGATGAGAAACGTAAAAGCTTCGCGATTTTTTCCCGGTTGGCCCAGTCTTCCGCAGGGCCTTCTTTCAACACCCGGCCGAATTCCTTCCAGAACTTGCTGTATTCCTCGTCTTTGTTGTCCTTCGCCAGCTTGGTCAGCATGTCGAGAATTCGCTTGGTCAGGCCACCACGCATACTCTCCACGGCCTTGTCGTTTTGCAACAACTCACGCGAAACGTTCAGAGACAGGTCATTTGAATCGACCACGCCCTTGGCAAAGCGCAGATACAGCGGCAGGAACTGTTCTGCGTCGTCCATGATGAAAACGCGCTGGACGTACAGTTTGAGGCCGCGTGGTGCTTCACGGTTGTAAAGGTCGAACGGAGCCCGCGTAGGCAGATACAGCAGGCTGGTATATTCGAGCTTGCCCTCGACCTTGTTGTGGGACCAGGTCAGCGGGTCGCTGAAATCGTGAGAGATGTGCTTGTAGAAGCTCTTGTACTCGTCGTCAGAAATCTCGGACTTCGGCAGGGTCCAGAGCGCAGTGGCGGCGTTTACGCTTTCATAGGCGACCGCTTCATCGCTCGCTTCCGCCTTGTCTTCTTCATCGTCTGCAGGCCCCTTTTCAACCGGCATTTCCACTGGGAAAGCAATATGGTCGGAGTACTTCTTGACCAGGCTCTTCAGGCGCCAGGCGTCGGCAAACTCTTTTTCTTCAGCTTTGAGGTGCAGGATGATAGACGTGCCGCGGGTCTCCTGAGTTTGCTGCTCGAGCGTGAACTCGCCATCACCGGCTGATTCCCACTTCACACCAGCATCAGCTGGCGCACCAGCCTTGCGGGTAAGTACGGTGACGCGATCGGCTACGATGAAGCCACTGTAAAAACCGACACCGAACTGCCCAATCAGGCCAGCGTCCTTTTTCTGATCGCCAGACAGGTTTGCCAGAAATTCGGCAGTGCCGGATTTCGCTATGGTACCGAGATTGGTGATAACTTCCTGGCGGTCCATGCCGATGCCGTTATCAGAAACTGTGACCGTTCCTGCTTCCTTGTCGTAATCGATGCGGATGCGCAGACTTTCATCACCTTCGTAAAGAGTGTCATCAGCCAGCGCCTTGAAACGCAGCTTATCCAGAGCATCGGAGGCGTTGGAGACGAGCTCGCGGAGAAATATCTCCTTGTTACTGTAAAGGGAGTGAATCATCAGGTGAAGCAGCTGCTTCACTTCGGCCTGGAAGCCTAAGGTCTCTTTGACCGTATCGCTCATATCGGTGTCCTGTTCTGACTGTTTGTTCAAGGCTAAAGGTGCTACAGCAGCCCTGCGACGCGCGCGGGCGAGTGTGTAGCCTGTGTGGTTTGTAATGTGGGGATGACGGCCGGCTTTTCAAGCGTCAGCGAACAAGCTGTTCGTGCGGGAAAAAAAAGGCCGATCCTGAACGGTCGGCCTTACTGCGAGAATTGTTTGAAACTCAGGCTCTTGCCGCGCGGAATTTTTCGAGCTGGTAGACCTGGCAGGTATTCAGTTCACTTTCGGCTACAGCGGACGTTCCGCTGCGGTAAGCCAGTCTGGCCGGTGGCGGGCTCAGGTCTGACTGCAGCACGCTGTTGAGGTCGATCAGGGAATCGTGCATTAATTTGCTGATTCGCAGACATGCGGCCATCGGGTTTGAGGAGCCTCGTCGAATGGCATCGATTCTGAACTGAAGACCACGAAGTCGGCGCTCGTTGGACTCACCTGCTTCGGCAATTATGGCTTCGACGTGCGCCAGTCGCAGCTGTTCAAGCGCTTCGGGATCTTCTTTTGCCATGCGCTCGAGAATCTTGAAGTGTGGCAAATCCATGTTTAACGCTCCTTTTCACATACCGTACGGCTTGCTCGCCATCGGAAACAGCTACCGCAGGCAACAGCCTGCGCCCATGTAACAGTATGTAAAGTTGCGTAAATATTTGCAAGAATTGTCTATTTTTTAAACACTCTCCCTATCGCTCGCGAGGTCCGTTTTCGGGCGCCCAGATACGTCATCCGGGGTGCGAAAAGGCCCAGATCCAGAAGCAGGCCCCCAGTGATCTTGAGCCCCGAGCGCTTCTGCTGGATATGCAGGTACGTCGCCACCATCGCACTGAGTGATCGGCTCAGGTGCAGATAATCGCTCTGTACGATAATGCCCAATTGATAGGTATTCGACAGCAGATGCATCACCGCCTGGAGCCGTCGCTGTAGGCCAGACAGGCCCTCACCTTTCAGCTGCAGCCAGAACCGCGGCTTCCATGGCACCCCTCTCAGACGATCGACGTGCTTCTTGTCGAGGGTTTCAGCCAGTGCGGCACGAATCGCAGCTCGCCGTTGCTGGTTCTCCTCTGGCTGAGTGCTCATGGCAATGAGCGAGTCCGCAAGCGCATCGACGTCGCCGGTTAGCGCACCGCGGAGATACTGCCCGACCTGCGCCCACTTGCCTTCCATATCGACAGTCTTGCCCCAGTCGATCAGGAAGAGCTGGCCGTCTGCATCCACCATAATGTTGCCCGGGTGCAAATCGCCATGAAATTCCTGGTACCACAGCACGTGCTGCAGAACAGCATGGACGAAGTCGCGGCCGATGCTGCGCTGGAGCCGGGTCCGCTCCCGTTCGGGCAGCTCTTTCAGTAACTGCTCGACCGAGCGTGCCGTGTCCAGATACTCCATCTCGATAACTCGGCCGCGGTTATTGAACAACCTGGGCACCGACCAGAATCCGCTATCAAGCGAGCGCTCATGGAAACGGGTCTGAATCTGAGCCTCGGACTGGAAATCCAGCTCCTGCTCAAATCCGCGTGTAAACTCTGACACCTGCTTCGACATCGATGCCAGGAAGGGCCGGAGCTTGCTGTGGGGCGCCCAATACTGGCTGGAGATCAGCATCAGCTCAAGCGCCAGTGAGCTCATCTGAAACTCCCGCTCCAGATTGTGCCGGCTCACTTTCACGATGACAGGTATCAGCACCTCAACGCCATTCTGAATGGTTGGACGCTTCGCCAGATACACCGACCCAATCGAGCCCGAGCGCAGCGGGCGACTGATGTCGAGGCTGAAATAGACTTCATGCGGCTCCTTGCCGAAGCTCTCCATGAAGGCTTGCCTGACGTCTTCCGCCGACATGGGCTCGACATCCTGTTGGAAAACCTTCAGCTCCCGTGCGATTTCCTCAGGCAGAAAGTCAGCGTTCGCGGCGGCCACCTGGGCCATCTTGATAAACAGCGGTCCAAACTCGCTGACCATCTTCGCCACGATCTGCGCCTGGGTCTTGAAGTCCTTGGGATCGGTCTGCAGGAAAGGCTTGATGTAGCGAATCGCCTTGATCTGCCGTCGCAGGATGAGCAGATCACTCCTCAGTACCCGCGACTTCTGCACCATCTCACTCATGGCCGATTGATTGAAGCGGCGGATATGCTTGGTTCGGTTCAGCAAATCGACGAGAAGTGGCTCGTAGGTCCGCAATACGGAACGAGTGATATCAAGATTGAGCTCGAGCACGCCCTTGAGTTCAGGCGCACTGATCAGCTCCTGAAAGAAGTCCCAGAACTCGTTGATAACCTGCTCCGGAATCTCGACCGGGCTGCGGCTAGTGACCTGCCTCACAAGATAGTGAATCAGGTTCTCAGTGGTTTCCTCATTCGGAATAAGCCGATAACGGCGCAGATAACCGGTAAAAGCGCGCGAAGTATCCGCCATCGGATGGGTGTACAGCGCAGTGAAGAGTTCGTCGAGCGCGACGGAAAGTTCCTCGCGTGACATGGTGTCCTCACGGACGACAAGCTGCACCACCGGCAGAAAGGCCTTGGGCAGGCGAATGGTGCTGAGCGCAAACCGTCCTGCACTACGCAGTGCACGATCAGTCTGCTGCCTCAGCACTGGCAGATTGATCTCCACCAGCTTCCGGTCGCGAACGGAGTCGCTCTCGGCGGGGTTTATGTCATTCGATTTGGCGGTCACTCCAGCGTTACGTTCAGCTGGCACCGTCTTCTTATTGCCGCTCATAGAGTCATATTGCCAACTTCGGAGTAAGTGGGTTAGCTTAACAACTTCGTATTTCCAATACAGCCTGAATCGCGCAAGCATCTGAAGCCCCAGCGATCGGCCTCTGACGTATACGTTTCAACTCAGCTTCCCGGGCCCCCGAATGACGAGGATCCAGGGATCGCGCTCCACAAGGAAAGACACATGGATAGTAAAACTGCACTGATTACCGGCGCATCTTCGGGCATCGGAAAGGCACTGGCGATCGAATTCGCGAAGGATGACTGGAACCTCGTCCTTGTGGCACGCCGTGAGCAGGCCCTCGAGGAACTGGCGGCCGAGCTCGAGCGCGATCATCACTGCAAGGTGCAGGTCATCGCCTGTGATCTTAGCCGCGACAAGGCTGCGCGCGTGTTATTCGACGAAACGAAGTCGCGCAATATCGTGGTAGATTGCCTGGTCAACAACGCAGGCAGGGGCACCTTTGGCGACTGGATAGAGCAGGATCCGGATTTCAACGAGGACACTATCGCGCTCAACGTAGTGGCATTGACCAGTCTTTCGCACCTGTATGCCAAAGACATGGTAAAACGCGAGCTCGGCTACATACTGAACATCGCCTCGATCGCCGGCTTCGTACCCGGCCCCAACCTCGCCGTCTACCACGCCACCAAGGCCTTTGTTCTGTCTTTCAGTGAAGCCATCGCTACCGAATTGAAAGGCACTGGCGTCAGCGTAACGGCGTCCTGCCCCGGACCGACTGAATCTGAATTTTTCGCACGCTCAGGCTCGACCGAGGTCAAGGCTTTGAAACATACGCCTATCATGAGTGCTGAAGCAGTGGCTCGAGAAGCCTACCACGCCATGTTGAAGGGTGAACCGGTGAAGGTCCATGGTCTGCTGAACAAGTTGATCGTGCAGTCTCCGCGCATTTTACCGAAGGCGTGGATTGCCCCAATGGTCCGACGACTCACGGCCTGAAGGCAGCGCCTCGCCGGCCTGATTCGTGGCCGGCTTCTCAACTACGGCCGATTCGCTGGTTAAAATACCAAGGCCGATTAGACTTAGGAGACGTAGTTCCATACGCCGAACCAAGCAAGCACGTTCCTCAGGCAGGCCTATATGACAGTCATCAGCGATAGAACAGCAAACAGTTTCGTGGACACGGTCGAGCGACGGGTGGACAAGGGAGACATCGATATTCCCATGCTGCCTGACACCGCCCTGCAGGTCATCAGGGTGACACAGGATCCGGATTCGGATGCACAGGACCTGCTCAAGGTCGTACAGACCAACCAGGCTATTGTCGGCAAGATCATGAGCACCGCCAACAGTGCAGCGTATGCTTCAGCCAGCGGCATCACCTCGATACAGCAGGCCATTGGCCGTCTGGGCATGAACATCATCCGTGATATCGCCCTCGCCAGCTCACTGAACGCGCGCCTGTTCGACGCACCGGGTCTTGAAGGTCATGTGCAGAATGCCTGCGAACATGCTCTCATGACTGCGCTGTGGAGCCGCCGTATAGCCCAGCACCTGCACGGTGACGCCGATACCGCCTTTCTTTGCGGTCTGCTTCACTCCGTCGGCTTGCCGATCATGATGCAGGAAGTCGTGGACGTCGCTGAGTCCACTGGCATGCAGGACCTCACCGAGCAGCTCGAATTCGTCATAGATATAGCCTACGAACTGACGCCTCAGGCAACCGCTCTGGCTTTGAAGAGCTGGAAGTTACCAGCGACTATCAATGCCATCATCGGCAACTATCTGGGATCGCGTGATACCGATAACAGTCTTCAGTTGGCAACGGAGGCAGCGGGCCAGGTCGATGAAGCAGAGCAGCAACAGAGTCGCTTCCTCGCCGCTGCGGTGGACCTGGCCAGCCATGGCATGGTCGATTTCCTCGATGCAGCCGAACTGGTGAAGCTCGAAAGTATTCAGGCGCTTGGACTGAGTCAACAAGGCCTTGAGCAGCTCATCGCCGCAGGCGACACGGTCAAGAGCCAGTTTGACGCATTCTCCCTATGATGATGCGGCAGGCATGAACTCGGGGGCGGATCAGTCAGCAGTAAGGGCCGATGGCCCCTCCAGGATTAAGTCGTTTGCTGGCAGCCCCTTCGCCAATGGCCCTCTGGTTCTCGAGCCACTCTACCGGCCGGATCTCATCATCTTCGACTGGCACGGGACACTGGTCGACACGCTGGATGCGGTGTATGCCTCGATGCAGGAGGTTTTGCTGCAGCTGGAATCGCTCGACCTGCTAAAGGACCTCGTCGACGAGGCGGACACACGTACTGAAGCTGAAGCACGCCTCGTTCGTTACATCAGGATCTACCGTAAACTCCATCCGTCGATCCTGGCAGAGAAAAAACACTCCCGCACTGAATTGTTCAACATCATCTTCGGCGATAACGAGCAGGCAAAATCGATAGCCCATGCGGCTTACAACGAACAGTACCGGCAGAACTACGGCCAGGTCAGGCCATTTCAGAACGGCATTGAAGACTATCTTGCCAATTTCGCGGCCGCTGGCATCCGGCTCGCAGTAGCCACCAATCGCAGCCGTGAGTTTCTTGAAGCTGAATTCAGCTCGCTGGGAGACTGGGGGCGCTATTTTAGCGTGACCGTCTGTGCTGACGAGGTCGACAGCTATAAACCCCGACCCGAGATCTTGCTCGAGGTCCTGAAGCGGGCCTCTGTATCCACCGGTGCGCCCGTGAAGGCCTGGTATTTCGGCGACAGCCCGACTGATATGCTCACGGCCTGGCGTGCCCGCCAGCATCTGACAAGCACAGCCGCCGCGGATCAGATCCGCGGCGTTTATTTCAACGCGGCGCACTGGGATACCAGTTGGATGGATGCCCTGTTGGCCGAGCCTGCGGAGAAACGGGAGCCGTCGCTGGTACCGGCGGCCGCCTGCGCCAGTTTCGGCCAGCTGAGAACGCTGCTGGCGAATTGCTTCAGCGGCGCTGACGATGGGCCCGACATCGCAAGTATCGCACTGACAGACCCGGAGTTTCCCGCTTACGACGCGCGGCAGCCGCCGCCCTCACGAATAGAACCAGACTGGCACCCGGCCGTGGCACGGCTGAGCGAACCGCGGGTCATCCTCTTCGACTGGCATGCTACCCTCGTCGACACACTCGACGCCATGTATCACGCCGTCGACGATATGCTGTTACAGCTGGACTCGCTCGCACTGACGAGCCACCTTATGTCGCCGTCGCAGAGCCGTACACTGGAAGACGCGCGACTGGTCGAACATGTCAGACATTATCGCCAGCTTCACCCTAAGGTGCGGGCAGACCGGAAGATCTCACGAACTGACATTTTCGAAGTGCTGTTCGGTGACGATCAGGACGCGAAGAATCGCGCCCACGCTGCCTTCACCCATCACTACCGCGCTCACTTTGGCACAGTGTTGCCATTCGAACCGGGCATTCGCCCCATGCTCGAAGGTCTGCATGAACTCGGTATCGTAACCGGCATCATTACCAACAGAGACCGCGAGTTCTTTGAACAGGAGCTGGCTATTGTTGAAGACGGCAGCTGGGTCTCGCTCTTTGATACCGATATCTGCGGTGACGATACCCAGCTCCGCAAGCCGCATCCGCATCAGATCCTCAAGGCACTCGACAATCTCAAGCGTGCTCCGGGGCGCGATGTCTGGTACGTCGGCGACAGTACCACCGATATACGGGCCGCCGCGAAAGCCGGTGTAACCGGCGTATTCTTCAACGGCGCGCAATGGGACCAGAACTGGTTGATCCGGATCTTTCCCGGCAGTGAGCAGTTTCCAGACAAGCCGGATGTCGTGGTGAACGATTTCTCCGAGTTCTGGGCGCTGGTACTCGCCTGTCAGGCGAAAATCCGCGAAGGCGGCCGCCAGAGACGTCGCTAAGCCAACACGATCTTAAATAAACGCTGACAAGCACAAAACTATCTGCCATTATTGTCCTACAAAACAACAATCGAACAATGACCACCCCAGCACCGGTAGGTTCCGGTCTTGTAGGTCATGGACGGGGAGAGATTTTATGTCAGCACAAGTTTTCGTGAGTGAAACCGGCGAACGCTACGTCGATCGAAAGCGTTATGCCTGGGTCCTGTCATTATTGATACCGGCCACGGTCGTCGTGGGCCCCCTGCTCTACCTGCAAACCGGTGTAGAGCTTGCGCTGTGGACTCCGCTGTTCTTCTATTACACCATCATCCCGCTGCTCGACCGCCTGCTAGGTGAGGATCGCAGTAATCCACCAGAATCCGTCGTGCCCCTGCTCGAAGCAGATCATTACTACCGCTACTGCACCTATGCGTTGGTACCAATCCTTTGGGGCAGCTTTCTCTTTTCAGCATGGTTTGTGGGAACGCAGAATCTGCCGTGGCACGGCGTAGTCGCTGTCGCACTGTTGTGTGGACAGATCTGTGGTTTCGGGCTCAACCTCGGGCACGAACTGGGCCACAAGAAATCCAAGGGTGAGCAGTGGCTAGCCAGGATGGTGCTCAGCCTCGGCGCTTACGGGCATTTTTATATCGAGCATAACAAGGGTCATCACAAGGCTGTCGCCACACCCGAAGACTGCGCCTCGAGCCGAATGGGCGAAAACATCTACAGGTTCGCCCTGAGGGAGTTACCCGGTGCATTCCTGCGCGCCTGGCGTCTGGAGGCTGAGC
Organism: Gammaproteobacteria bacterium UBA2679; assembly: GCA_002354735.1. Taxonomy (GTDB): domain Bacteria; phylum Pseudomonadota; class Gammaproteobacteria; order Pseudomonadales; family Oleiphilaceae; genus Allohahella. Next base: position 90,390 of record DEMD01000007.1, read on the forward strand.
GGCTGCGTAGTCGAAATCTCGCTGTCTGGTCCCGGCACAATGAAATCCTTCAGCCCCTTGCGCTAAGTGTCGTGCTGTACGCCTCGCTCGTATTGATCTTCGGCTGGATCATGCTGCCCTTCCTGGCGATCACCATCTTCTGGGGTGCGTTTCAACTCACCTCCGCCAACTATATCGAGCATTACGGCCTGCTACGTCAGCGTCTACCCGATGGTCGCTACGAACGCTGTCAGCCCCACCACTCCTGGAACAGCAATCACGTGTTTTCGAACTGGGCCCTCTTCCATCTGCAGCGGCACTCCGACCATCATGCCAATCCGACTCGTCGCTTTCAGTCACTCCGGCACTTCGACAAGCTGCCGGAGCTGCCAAGTGGCTATACCGGCATGTATCTCCTGGCCTGGATACCGCCGGTATGGTTCCATTTCATGAATCCGCGCCTGCTCCAGGCGGTGAACGCCGATCCCGGCAAGATCAATTTCCTGCCATCCAGGCGCGAACAATTGATCCGGCGATACCGGCTCGCAACAGAGACAATGGGCTGATTAAGAAATTTTATTTCAGCGCCAAAGTCTTAGGACCCTCTTTCACGCTGGTTTTCGCGTAGTATCAGGTTGAACAGGAGCCGACTCACGAGGTCGGCTCCCGACCTCGATCAACTGCCCATGAAGGGCTTTAGCGTGCGACACGACCATGAAACTATTCCGCTGCAGCTGTGAAACCAGTCCCATCTTATACTTCGAAAATGTCCAGTGCGGCAGTTGCGGCCGCCTAACCGGCTTTTGCCCGGACTATCTTGAATTACGACCCTTTACACCTGTCGAGAGCGAGGAAAACGCCGAGTCTCAGGGAGCCGGACAGGCCGGATCAAATGCTTCCCCGGTGTGGCAGGATGATGAGGGGCGAAAATACATTCAGTGTGCGAACTGGACTCAGCATCAGGTGTGCAATTGGATGTTGCCGCTCTCGCCCGCTGATAACGATCAGGCCGTGTACCATTTCAGCACCGACCCGGATGGACTCTGCCCAGCCTGCCGTCTCAACGAGATCATACCGGACCTGAGCGTAGCGGCAAACGTGCCACTCTGGCACGCGCTGGAGAAAGCTAAACGACGCTGTCTGTTTACATTGCTCGAGCTGAGGCTACCGGTAGCCTCGAACTATGACCCTGAAGATGAGAGCACACCGCCCCCGCTTTCCTTTCGCTTCATGTCAGACAAGGATGCCACTACGCACTTCCAGCGCCCCCTGAAGGGTGAAGAACCAGTGCTGACCGGTCATGCCGATGGCGTTATTACCATCAATCTGGCCGAAGCCGACGACATTGCCCGTGTTCAGACCAGGGTAGCCATGCAGGAGCGATACCGAACGCTACTTGGGCATTTCCGTCATGAGTGTGGACACTACTATTGGGATGTCTTCAAGGTCGTCGACAACGAATTCGTCGATGCGTTCCGTGCCGTGTTCGGCGATGAAACGGCCAGTTATCAGGAGGCGCTGGACCGCCACTATGAACAGGGGCCACCCAGCGACTGGCAAAATGATTTCGTAAGCACCTATGCCACAATGCATCCGTGGGAGGACTGGGCCGAAACCTGGGCTCACTACCTGCATATCATCGACACGCTCGAGACACAGCAGAGCTTCAGTCGGACTTCGGAAGTGTTGTCGGACAGCGTACGGCAGGTGGGGCTGCCATTCGCCGTGGGCAGCCGTGACAACACTGCCGCCAGTGACTTCGATGCCATCATGGATTTGTGGATCGACGCTTCGATTGTGCTGAACAGCCTGAACCGAAGCATGGGCTTGCCCGACCCCTACCCCTTCGTGCTACACAAGCCGATTCAGGACAAGCTTCGTTTCGTGCATGACACCATCAAGCGTTTCGACCGGGTGTCGGCGCAGTCCGCTGCAGGAAGCTGACCAGCTCAGCCACTGCCACGTCGGCCTCGTCAAGCAGGCCGGCGTGCATCTGGAACACATGCCACATGTTCTCGAACACGCGGAACGAAACCTCCTGTTTCGCAGCCCGCATGCGCTCGACGAGATCTTCAATCTCCGGAAGCAGGATTTCATCTGTCCCAGCTTGAATGCATACGGGCGGCAGACCTTCGAACTTACCGAACAACGGGGAAATATCAGGATTGGTGGCCGAGCGCTTGCCTCTGTAAAAGCGCGCACAGCGACCAATCCAGCCCCATGACAGCAGGACATCGGTACTGTCATCGAGATATTTTGCATTCTGCAGGGATAGATCCACCCAGGGCGACAGCAGTATCAGCCCTGATGGCAAAGGCAGACCTTCCCGAATCAGACGCTGGCAGCTTGATAGCGCGAGACCCGCGCCGGCAGAATCACCCGCGAAGGTAATGGCATCGGCACGATAGCCTTGATCCATCAGCCACCGGTACAATTTGATAACATCATCCTGGGCCGCGGGAAAGACGAACTCAGGCGCCAGCCGGTAATCAGGCACAAAGACCTCCGCACCGCTGTCGCGCGCCAATCTCGAGGTGAGGCCCCGGTAGCTCCTGGCATTGCCGATACAGTAAGCGCCACCGTGAAGATAGATTACCGCTCGATTGTCACACTGTTTTGCCACGAGCGGGTGCGCAGCTGCTTTTCTCTGTTTGCCCAGGCCGAGCGTGTGGAGGCCCTGGTCTGCAAGAGAGATCAAGGTATCGCCCAGGCCTTCGACCCTCTTCAGCGACAGTATCTCAACCGGTAGGCCTGTAATGACATCATTTTCGATGCTCACCCGACTGGCCATCACATTGACCTGCGTCATCATTGCGACCCATCTGCGTTGCAGACGGATACTCACCGAGGGCGAAAGCACCGGTTTGACCATGCGCCGGATCGTCTGCCGAAGGGCGGTTCTTGTTATGGCATTCTTCACTGTGATTCTGTCCTCCCTGCAAGTTCGTCACGATGCCACAAAAGGAAGGAACGTGAAAAGTGGGTACTGCCATTCCGTTGCCGACAGTAAGTGACGACTGTCAGGACTGACGATAGTTCCCCAGGTCAAAATGCCTGGTCAGGCGTTGATAACTGCTGACCATGCCGTACCAGTTCGTACTTATTCGCCCGGAGGCGGTCTTGTACCAGCTGTCACAACCGCTACCCCACACGGTCTTCTGCAACCTGGCCTGAAGTTCATTATCAAAGGTCGATTGAACGTCCGGCTTCAGGTCGAGCTGTTGGGCGCGGCCCTCTACTATGTGGCTGACAGCCTGCGCTATGTACCCGAACTGCGCCTCCAGCATGCTGATTATGCTGTTATGCCCAAGGTTGGTGTTTGGGCCATAGACGATGAACATGTTCGGAAAACCGGTGACGCTTATACCAAGATAAGCGTTCGGCGAGTCCTTCCAGGCGGCTTTCAGTTCAAGGCCGCCTGTGCCCGAGATATCGATGGTCGACAGGAAATCCGTTGCAGCAAATCCGGTACCGAATATGAGTGTGTCGACCTCGAGCTGACGGCTCCCGTGTTCATCCAGTAACTCCAGGCCTTGAGCATGCGTTCGCACACGCACGCCATGATGCAGGTGGACGTTGCTGCGATTGAAGGTCTCATAATACTCATTCGAAATCAGTATCCGCTTGCAGCCCATGGGATAATCAGGGGTCATCGAACCGACAATATCGGCCTTCAGCTCTTTCACGCGTTTCTGTCGGGCCTTTCTTTCGAAGAGCGTCATGAGGCCACCAGGTCGGGCGAAGGCCAGGAATCGGGCTTCGTGCTGGAGGAAGAGGGCGAGTCTATGGGCTTTCAGAAGGCCAGGCACCTTGGCAAACAACGCGCGCTGAAGGCCACTATATTCGGCATCGGGCTTATCGATGACGTAAGGCGCGCTACGCTGAATCACATGCAGTTCGCTGACCTGCTCGGCAATTCTGGGCACGAACTGGACTGCACTGGCACCCGTGCCGATAACCGCCACCCGCCTCCCCTGCAAATCAAGCCGATGGTCCCACTGGGCGGAATGCATGACAGTGCCTTCGAACGGTTCGCCTTCGAGCCGCGGCCACAAGGGCTCGCTCAGCTGGCCAGTAGCCGGTATGAATACTTTCGTCAGGTAGACTGAGCCCTGGGCCGTAATAATCGTCCAGAGCCCCTCTGCCTCGTCGAAGCTGGCGCTGACAACAGCCTGTCGCAGACGCACCTGCCGCTCCACGTCGAAGCGTTTTGCACAGTCCTGTATGTAGGCCAGTATTTCTGTCTGCGGTGCAAACTTCCGCGACCACCCCGCCCTGGCTGCGAAAGAGTAGGAGTAGAGGTGCGACGGGACATCACAGGCAGCACCGGGATAGGTGTTCACTGCCCAGCAGCCCCCGATCTGGTCACCGCGTTCGAGCACCAGCACACCTTCGATGCCCTGCCGGCGCAGCGTGATGGCCATACCAATGCCGCCAAAGCCTGCGCCCACGACAATAGCGTCGTACACCGTTTGCCTGTCTATGGTACTCATCTGTAACCCACCTGCCGGGAAAGAGACCAATACTACGGCCTGAGCCTTCACAACCAAATGGCATTTTACGGGATTGTGGCTAGCGCTTTACTCCAGCGCGAATGCAGCACCTTCAGCTTCACAGGCTTCACGGGCGATGCAAGCCAACAGATGATCATTCACGAGGCCCGTTGCCTGCATGAATGCGTACACAATGGTAGAGCCTACGAACGAGAAGCCAAGCTTCTTCAGGTCTTTTGCCAGCTGATCTGACAGCGGCGTTGTCGCCGGTACTTCAGTCATCGAGCGCCAGTGGTTCTGTATTGGTCGTCCGTTGACGTACTGCCATAGAAACTGATTGAAAGGCCCCTGCTTCTGCTCGAGCTCGAGAAAAGCACGAGCATTCTTGATGACAGACTTGATCTTGAGCCGATTTCGAACAATGGCAGGGTTTTGCATGAGGCGGTCCACATCAGCCTCGCTCATATCTGCAATGCGTAGCGGATCGAAGTCGTAGAAGGCCGCCTCATAACCAGCCTGCTTCCGCAGGATGGTTATCCAGGACAAACCGGCCTGTTGCCCGTCGAGGCAAAGTTTGGCAAACAGGCGTTGACTGGAGGCTTCAGGCCGCCCCCAGTGATAATCGTGGTAAGCCTGGTACAGCGGATCACTGCCACACCAGCTACATCGGACGACCTCGGACGTGCTGGTGGAGCTCTGGTGGGTCCTGGCGTAAGCTTCAGTAGTCATAGGCAACAGCCTTCCATGTCAGCAAGGGAACATTCATGAGATCAGACGAACGTGCTCCGGAAGTCTTCGAGGCCAGGGACGACAGCCCGAACGCAAACCCCGGTGTAGTCACCCGCATTATCAACCAGAGCCGGATAAACGGCCGCTTTCGAAACGACGAAGCGGCTCAGCGCGAGTTGCTCAACCATCTCAACCGCGTTGCCGACAAGCTGGACAGCCAGTTTCGCGTGCCTGGCGTCGGCCTTCGCTTCGGCTGGGACTCAATCATAGGTGTGGTCCCCGTTGTCGGCGACATCGCTGGCGCAGGCCTGTCGCTCTATCTGATTGCCCGAGCGGTGCAGATCGGCGCGTCCGGCGAAATCATACGCAAGATGCTTCGCAATCTCATAATCGAAGTAGCAGGCGGCGCCCTACCCATCGTAGGCGACGCCTTCGATCTGGTATATAAGGCGAATAACCGGAACATGCGCCTGTTGACCGACTACCTGGAGGCGCAGCTCAAGCCGCCACCGGAGCCCAGACGGGGCTGGAAGGCGCTGATCGTGCCGGGCCTCGCGCTCGGTCTGATCCTGGGCTTCTCATGGCTACTGCTACGGCTGACCTGAAGGCTAGTGCCCTGTCTGGCGCTTCAGTACCCGCTTTACCATCATGACCGTAAAGCGGGCATCCTCCTGCAACACAGTGACTTCGAATTTGTGCTTCTGCAGGAACTGCTGATACGGCAGAAAGCTGTTGGCCACCAGCAGAACCCTACCCCCGGGCTTGAGCAGGCTTGCTAGCGATTCGAAGAAAACAAGTGTCGGCTCCAGCGATTTTCTCAGGCCCTCGTGGAATGGCGGATTACTGATGATCCAATCGAACGCGCCATGTTCACCGGTGTCGATCAACGGCCTTACGCCATCTGCCATGATGACCTGTGCCTCGGGCGCCAACTGGCTGAGGTTGAACGCAGTCGACTCACAGGCAGAGGCGCTGGTATCAACGGCCACGATATCCAGCCTGCCGTCAAATTGCGCCAGTGCAGCGGAGATTACGCCGTTGCCGCAACCAAAATCGAGCACGCGGCCCTTCAGTACGCCACTCTGCCTGCCATCCTTCCCAGCAGCCACGGAATCGCCAGGACAGTCGTTCAGCCACTCACACAGCGTAGAGAGCAGTAGCTCGGTACCCTCGTCAAGCTGTCCAAAACTGAAGACGCCTGCACCCGAGTTCAAGGAGAGCGGCTTGCCTGTAAGCGGATTAGTGAACTCGAACTGTGCTCTGTCTGCAGCAAGTGCTGCTGTAAGCCACTGCAAGAGCGCCCCATCATCGCGCTGTACGGTGACGCGCCAGATCTGGCAGTGGCGCAGTGAATCCACCTTGCCGGCGTCAATGCCCGCCTTCACGAGGGATTTACCAATACCGTCAACACCACTACGCTTCTCGCCGACAAGCAACACCTCATGCGATGCGGCAGAGCTTTGAACAAGCGTTTGTAGCAGGCTGTACAGCGCCTGCTTGGCCTTGGGCATGAAAACAAGCAACTGTGGCTCCGGCGGCAGTTCGTCGAAACTGATGCGACCAATGCCCTCGACTGAGCTGGCTACCCTGATTGCGCCTGCGGGCCAGTGCTTCAGGAACCGATCGGCTGCAGCCGCTGTCTCGACGACGGCAAGACGCTGCTGAGCCTCCAGCAGGCCAGCCATACCATCGGCCGGCGGCCAGACCAGCACACAATCCGCCTTCAGCAGATCCTCGCGCTTCAGAATAGCCGCCGAGGGTGGCGAGAGATCGTCTGTCGTAGTAAGCGTTGTAGCCTGTGATCCTAAAAAACGTACCTGCAACTTCAGTAATCCTTTTTCCATTTCAGCTCAACGCCGCCGAAGCCAGTCTTGCCAGTAGAGGTCTCAAGGCTGATGTTGGGTCTGAGTTCGATTTCAACGCTGCCCTTCCAAGGCTGATTGACCTCTGGCGTGCGCTCCAGTTCAAGGTACACTTTATCACTGATGTACTTGCCCACGCCGACATTTACACCTTTGCCTTCGTCAGTCTCCTGCGTGCCCACCGTCAGTGAATCCACCCCGAGCAGCTGCTGCGCGCTGCCGAGCGGATCGAAGCCACCGCCGCCGCCCTGCAGTGACCTGACCGCCGAAGCCAGCTGCACCGCCTGAATTGGGGTAATACTCTGTATCGACTTACCGAAAAGTATGCGCGAAATGATTTCATCCTGAGGCAACGTTGGCACCGAGCTCAGTTCAATCTTGAGGTCCGCAGTGGTTCCTGAAACCTGTGCCTGATAGGTATAGGTATCGTCGGAATACTCACCGGTGATGACCAGCGCGACGGCATCGTTGGCGAAAGAGACCTGCCCGCGAGCCAGCTCGAACCGCTTGTTGAACAGGTCCATGTGTCCACGCTTGATGCCCAGCTCACCGGAGTAAATGGGATTACTGGCCGTACCGACGACCCTGATCTTGCCCTGCAGCTCGGCATCGAGACCGCGTCCCTTGAGGAAGACCTGTTGCGGTGCATTGATGATGATATCCAGCGGAATGACAGGCATGGCACCGGCCTCCGACTCCTCGACAGGAGGCTGTGTTGTGCCTGCGATACCACCTGACGACGGCTTACCGGCCTGGCGCTTCGATGGCAGATTGTCCACCACCGTCACGTCGATGGTCGGTATGGACGACTTGAGTGCGTTATCCAGCAGTATCTTCATGGGCTTTGCTTCAAGTCGGCCGGTGACGGCCACCTCTTCCGCATCGCCCTTGGCCGACAGATCACCGGAAATCGTAGCGCTCAGACCTGGCTGGCGTAGCAGATTAGCGTCTTTAAGATCCGCCTTGACGTCGAGCGTCATCGCAGCCCAGTCTGCCTGACCGTCGAGCTGGATACGGCCATCTTCTGCTACTTCAATGGTGCCTTCTTCGATGCTGAGGCGGCTCCCGTCGAGCCCAAGTCGAGTGTCGATCTTGCTGAGCTCCGTTCCCAGAGTCTTGTTTTCGTAAAAGCCATCCTTCAATGCCAGGAAGCCCTTGGCACGAGGGTCATCCGTGTTCCCCTGCACATCAAGGTCCAGCTGAAGATCGCCGCGAATCGTTTGCAGCGGATCGTTCAGAAATACATTCACGAAGTCGAGCTGGCTCGTACCCTTGATGGTCGCTTCGAGTGGCCACGGTGCGGACGGTGCGGACCCAGCACTGGAAGACAGGATCTTGTACAGGCGCTTGCGATAAGGCGACAGATCAGCCGCAACAGTGAGCTCAAGGGGCTTTTTGATATCGGTTCTTGCATCGGCCTGCTGCAGCTTCTGCAGTGCTTCGGATATGAAATCAAGCTCGAGCTTCAGGCGCTCTTTGGTTGTAGTCCAAACCGCTTTAATCTGCGCTTTCGCCGGCTCAGCCAGCGCAAGATCGGCGTTACGATTGGTTCGAAGCTTTTTGCGCGCCTCAAGCAGCACATCAAGTTCCGGGGCGGGCTGGACAAAAGTGAAACGGCCGCCGGTCTGCAGCGAGTCCGGTTGCAGGTCCAGGGTCAGGCCGCCATCAAGTATGCCACTGGCTTCCGGAGGCAGTTCCAGGCCTGCCAGTGTAAGCAGGCGTAGATCGATATCGCTGACATCGAGTTTGAGATCGGTCTTCAGCCCCTGAATCTGCCCGCGCTCTCTCAATGCATCAAGATCGGCCTGCAGGCTCCCCCGCAGGGCTACGACTGCTTCGGTGGGCATCGCCGGCAGCACCTGGGGCCCTTCGGCAGCTTCGTCCGTATCGTCCTCATCATCCTCAAGCCGGCTCGCGGCGCCAGGTCCCGGGCTCGCCTTCAGCGTAAGACCCGATATCGTCACGAGGTCGTCACGACGCCTCGCATCAAGCGCAATGCTGTAAGTCAAGGCGTCGTACAAGCCTGCAACGTCAAGATCGACGTCGAAGGCCGGGTCAGTCATCCGGCCACTGGCTTCGGCATCGAGGTCGACTGTGGCAGAGAGGCTGGCAAGCTGGTCCGCGGTGGCTTCAGGCAGGAAAGGCCTGACTATATCGAGCTCGAAGTCATTGACGCTGGCCTTGAGTTTGAGCGTGCCGTCACGAAGCCCAACCCACCCTGAAACAGCAGACTCAGACCCACGATAAGTCAGTTGACTTTTCACTATCTCAATCCGCTGTGCCTCACTAAGATTCGCCTTGACGCTCGCCGTGAGCTCAGCTGGACGTCCCTCTGGACAAACGCTGAGCGCCAGGTCACCCGCGACCACGGGCGTGGCAAAGGGGCCTTCGGCAGTCAGTTGCTTGACCGAAAGCCGGCCAAGATTACCAAGTCGCGCCCGCCTTGCCTGAATGGATCCAGCCTCGGCGCCGCCGGCCGCGGCTGTGGCTGCGGTTGTCTGGTTCTGGCTACATCGCAGGATTTCGGGCTCGGCGATGAGCGCATTGATTTGGGGAAGGTCCAACTCGAGCGCATCGACCAGTGCCAGTGCGCTGTTCAATGGCACCGTCAGCGCCTCCACCTGCACCGCCATTTTTTCAGCGTCGATCCTGCCCGCTGCACGCAGCGAAATATCAGCCCAGTCGAGTTTGGTTTCGGAAAAGCTCAGTGCCTCGCCTGCTATTCCCAGCTCACTCGACAGGTCGAGCGACGCCTTGAAGAAAGTGGCTTCTACGCTCAGCCCGCCTGCTGCGGTGATAGCTGCCGGTTCGCTCCAGGGCATACTACCTTCAAGATTGGCGGTGACCTGTCGCGGATGCAGCTCGTCAAGCGGCAAACTTGCTGTAGCCTGCTTGTCGAGGAGGGGTTGGACAAGCTGAAGTGGCAGCGCTTCGATGGCGGCATCGAAGGTGAGTTTTTCCCGCCCCACGATGCCTGAAGCGGCGACGACGCCGTCCTCGACTCTAAGTTCAAGCGGTTCGATCTCGATCCGCTGCGATTCATAATCAGTCCCGGCAGTCTTCGCGATGAGTCGCAATTCAGGCTGACGCGTGAGCGTCACTGGCAGCCACTGGTTCAGCAAGGCCGGTGGAATCTGCGAAGTTTGCAGGCTCAGCTGCTTCATGGCCGGACCCGAATCCTGTGGAATTGCCTCGAGCTTTGCGCTGAGTGCTGGCAAGCCGGTTTGATCATCGCTTGCAGCTGACTCAGCTTCGTCGGCATCGCCAAGCGCCTGCACTGTGAGCTTGGCTCGAGCCTCCTGTAAACTGGCTTCGCCCGTAATTTTCCAGACCAGCGGAATTTCGGCCTGCTGCTCAGGACTCAGCGCGCCACCTTGCAGAAAATCATCCGTGAACTCAATGCGGTCTATCGCAAGTCTGTTGACCACGACGTGGGGCAATCCAGCGCTATCGACTTCGAACAACTGATCGATCAGCTGATTGACCTGGGCTTCGAGATCGGCCGGCGACTCTTCTTCATCAACCGCCGCCTCCTCGGCTGGCTGAGAGCCCCACGCTTTAGCATTGCTGTTTACCCAGACTGAGCTGGCGCCGAGCGCATCCAGAATATATTTCTCGTCCAGCGCTTCGCTCCAAAGGAAGTTGAGCTCGAAATGGCTGGCTGTCAAAAGCTGGTACTCCGCGGGATCCTCTGCAACAGCGGCAGCCGTTTCCTGGTCAGCATCACCAGTATCTACACGACTGACTTTGAGATCGCCAATGATCCAATGGGTCAAGCCGGGACTCTCTACTTCACTTAACTCGATCTGCCAGTCCGTATAATCATTCGCAAGCGCGGCGCCTCTTTCTGCCAACCAGACGCGACTATCCGGCTGCGATAGCGCCAGCGCCAGGGCCAGCAGCAGGATGATGACAAAGGTGAGCAGGGCAAGAATCCCACCCAGCACCCATCGGCCAATGCGCAGCAGTATGCTGCCGGTTCGGGACAACGCTGACATCAGTACGCCTCCCCAATGCTGATATACAGCTGAAAGCTGTCATCGATGCCGTCTCGACGGCTCAGTGGGAAACCGAAGTCGACTCGAAAGGGTGCAAAGGACGTGTAATAACGCAAACCAAAACCAGCGCCATATTTGAGGTTCTGATCGAAACGTGGGGCAGAGTCCGGCATTGCCAGGCCGCCGTCGACAAAGAGTACGAAACCAAGGTTCTCCCCTATGTGAAAGCGACCTTCAGTAGCCATTTCAATGAAAGACAGCCCACCGACCGGATCACCATCTTCGTCGAGCTCCCCCAGGGACTGAAACTTATAACCCCGGACCGACCCACCTCCACCGACGTAGTAGCGCTCGTCGGCAGGCACTGATTCTATGCCGGCACCTGTGATGGAACCGACACCGGCTTTCAAGGCCAGCGTTGGCTTCAATGACCAGGTCTCCGCAGTAAAATAGGTCGTGGCGGAGACATTCGACTTGATGAAACGGGTGTCCGTGTCCTTCAGATCCACGAAGGGCTCTACACCGAGGTTCAAAGTTGCACCATCACGCGGGTCGAGAATTTCGCTGGTGGTGTCGAGGCGCAGGCTCATCGGAAAGGAAAACAGTACGTACTGCTCGGTTTCACCTTCATCATCGATTTCACTGAGCCTGAAGCGGGGGCCTGCACTTGCTGCCCTGTTCTCGCTAATCTGCCGGGTGACAATGGCCGAGGTCTCCACCGATTTCGACCGAAAAGCCTCGAGATCGCGCTGGCTGGCGCTCGCGGAGATTTCGAGCTTCTGATCTTTTCGGTAGAACTTCGGCAGGGTCAGTTTCGAGGTCAAGGCCTGCGTGACTTCTGTAATCGTCAATTCCGTCTGGAATAGCTGACCTGCGCCGAAGAAGTTCCTGTGCTCCCAGCCGAGTGAAACGCCGACGCCCTCATCACTGGTGTAGCCACCACCGGCCTTGATGGTGCGGTGGCTGCGCTCCTGCAAATCCAGCGTAATGTCTACCGTGCCTGCCTCTCTATTCAGTGTCAGCTGCTGATCCACCCGCGCAATCAGATTCGTCCGCAGGAGCTCCAGGCGAGCTTCGTTGAGCTTGGAGCGGTTGAAACATTCGCCGCTAGCCAGTGGGAGATCCTGCTCGAGAAATGCCGGATCGACCTCCTCAAGCCCTTGCAGTCGGATCTCACCCACCTTCACTTGCGGGCTTTTTTTCACCTTGAAGGTAATGAAGGCCAACTGATCTGGCGGGTAGATACTGGCCTTGTATTCAACGTCCACCTCATAGAGGCAGTTCTTGCTGGAGACGAAGTCCTCTATCTTCCGCTTCGCATCGAGTATGCGATCAGCCACGAGACCATCACCCTTTTTCAGCTTGAGATCGGCAAGGGATGGTACGTCGATACTGTCAGGCGACTTCAGCTCAAGCTTGCGAATGCGATACAAGGGGCCTGGCTCTACCTCATACATCAGTCGTCGATCGTCGCCATCGGGGTTCTCGAGTTCCGGCTCGACGCTGCCTTCGTAGTACCCCTGCGATCGCAGATACTTGAGAATGAACTCGCGCTCGGCATCCATGTACTGCTGCGGCGTTTCGTAGAATTCGTAAGCCGGGTTCTGCTTGCGATAGGTCTCCAGATCCTCAGCAATGGTGTCAGCCAGATCCTGTTGTGTCTCACTCCTGATCTTGAAATCAGGATGCTTGTCGCCGAAGAACGGCAAATCGATCGCTGTAGCAGCACCACTGAGCAGCGCGAGCAGAAAAAATGCGGATAACGCAGGATAATGATGCATAGATACCGTTAGTTATAATTCTGAAGACTCGCAGTCAGCACTGACCGAATATCCTGCCTGATGATCTCAGGCTGCAAGACTGTAGCGCGGCTTCCGAGGGAGAGAATCCAGTTTCTGAGCTGGATAGTACGACGAACTCGTACACGAACGATTGCTTCCGATGCAGACTCAAGCGTAACTGATTGTGTTGCGTTCAAGGGATAGTCGCTCAGGTCCTCGATCAGCTTGTCACCCTGCTGGCGTTTTATGGCCAAAACCAGGTCGTAGTCACCCCTATCGCTGTCATCGATGAAAACATCCATGTGTCCCGCATCGAGGTATGCCTGCAGGGAGAAATCCTCATCCGCAAAATTCTCTCGAAGCAGCTCGACGCGCCGGATCCTGTGAAGTAGAAAGTGACGGAACTCACCAGCTTCGTTCAACGATACAAGATACAGCTTCGGCAGCATGAGCACGACCCCCAAGGGGCTGAGACGATAAGTTTTCGTGGTGCTGCCATTTGAAGCTGAGACGCTGTACACGAGCTCGATCTGCTGAGCTCTGATGATCGCCTGATAGATGGTATCCAGCCAGCGCATGTCGAAATCGGGTGACTCCAATGACTGGCCCCGCTGGTAGAACTCGATCGAATCACGCAGTCGAAGGTAGTGCTGCGGCGCCAACTTTCGCTCTGAACGCTGCAACACACGCTCTGCTTCAGCGAAAAAGGCGGTCATTTCGTTCAGTGTGCTCTGAGGCAGGAGGTTTGACAGGTGTTTAGCCGTCATTGCAAATGCAACAGCCAGATAGCCCGGCATTTTCTCGAAATCAAAACGCTGTCGGTCTAGCGGGTCGAGCATCCAGGCCCTGCCCTTGCCCGCAGCCGGAACACTTCGCAGGCCGAAGGGATTGAGCGGCTCCTCAAGCTCATCGTCGGCTTCAGCAGGGTCAGCATCGAAAAAACCGGGGTCGTCGCCCAGCAGGAATTTCAAGTCGCGCTGTACTACTCGAAGCTGGCTGTTTCGCCGCTGCTCACCCGACTCTTCCAGATAACCCTGATCCTGCAGATGAGCGAGTATCGCTTCCGTAGAGCGCGGTACCGTAGTTCTGCGCAGATAGTCGAGAATGGCCAAACGCCTTACAAAGGTCTGCATACTGTAAGTTCATCCAGTTGACGACACTATTTGTCGTTTCTACCGCCTAGACTAGGCTCGTCGATCGGAAATGTCCAACTTGAGGACGACTCCGGTTCCATTGTCTGTCGAGGATCTGCGTATGTATCGAATCAATGCAATCACCAGCCGGGGTACCCGCTTCCGCTTTCGAATTACCAGCAGCCATATCGATGACCTGACCACAATGCTGGATAAAATCTTCGCTGGAACGGCGATGCACCTTGTACTGGTTCAGCCGATAAAATAGCCTTGCGGCGATGAGCCATAAGCAACCTTCAAGCCTGAACTGGATCCGCCGCTTACTGTCTATCGGCAGATCCACAGCTGTGCCTGCACGACCTGCCAGTGCACGGATGATCATGCTGACCGTACTGATCTGCACCCTGCCTGGCCTTACGGCGATGCTCTGGTTTTTTGGTGCGGGCGTGCTACTGCAGATCGGTGCAGCCAGCTTTGGTGCGATTGCCGCAGAAAGCATGGCGGCAGCGCTTAGGGGAAGATCTGTCTGGCGTCATCTACAGGATGGCTCTGCCCTGCTGGCTGGCTGGCTCATCGGTTTGTGTTTTCCGCCGCTGGCGCCATGGTGGCTGGCAGCCCTGGCGGGCATTCTGGGGCTCGGACTCGGCAAGCACGTCTATGGCGGACTCGGGCAGAATATTTTCAATCCCGCCATGACCGGATACGCTCTGGTCCTCGTCTCATTCCCATTGCAATTGACTCAGGGTTGGCCGGATGCGGCGACGGATGCAACTGTCACGCTTGTTGGCGAACATGGGCAAGTGCTTATCGATGCCATATCTTCTGCGACGCCTCTCGATCAGTACAGACAGGCGCTGGTAATAGCGGCGTCCGCTGGGACAACCCGATTTGTCGAACCAGGGGCTTTTGCCTGGCAAATGATCAATCTTGGCTTTCTGTTTGGGGGCCTGATTCTACTGGCGCGAAGAATCATTCGATGGCAGATTCCGCTTGGTATGCTGGCCACTTTCAGCCTGTGCACGCTACTTGCCGGCTCAGAGAGTGGTTCCAGGCTGACCTTTCTCCTGTTTCAGCTGAGCTCCGGCGCGATAATGCTCGGCGCCTTCTTCATCGCAACTGATCCAGTGACTGCTGCTACCAGCCGGCAGGGTCAGCTGGTTTTCGGTGCAGGTATCGGCGTTCTGCTTGCGCTTATACGCAATTACAGTGCCTGGCCGGAAGGCGTGGCTTTTGCCATATTATTCATGAATCTGTGTGTGCCTCTACTGGACTATTACACCCGTCCGAGGGTGTATGGCCATCAAAAGGCCAATAGGGGCATCAAGGCGTGAGCATCCAGTTTCAGCAGTCTCCTGCCCACACTCTCGGCCTGTTTGCGGCCGTTTCAGCCGCACTGGTCACAGCCGTCTACCTTCTTACACGAGCACCGATAGAAGCGGCCGAAGCGCGCTGGTTCCAGCACAGACTCTCGGCGGTGTTGCAAACACCGGGGTCCGCCACTGCGCTGGTGGCTTCAGAGGCCATTATCGAATTACCGGCACCCTCTGAGTGTACGGAGTGTTGGTCAGACGCTGAGCTCGTCCAGGCTGATCAGGCGATTTACATGGCAGCCCAGAAAAGCGCTTCAGCAGTCTTTGCCATACCCAGCGTCAGTAGCCGTGGCTACAATGGCCGTATCGAGGTGATTACCGGAGTGCAGCTGGTGGGTGAACAGCAGGAACCAACGATTGTGTCCGTTGAAGTCACCCGCCATCGGGAAACTCCGGGGATTGGCGACCGGATCGAAGCTGACAAGAGTCAATGGCTTGCGCAGTTTCGCGGGCAGCACACAGTAGCCGGTGCGGATGCGCTCAGTGGCGCGACAATAAGTGCCTCAGCTGTAAAAGCTGCGATAGACGACGCACTGCGCTTTGCCCGTGCCAACCAGGCAACCCTTAAGAGTCATTCCGCCCCATGACGGTAACTTCACCCGCCCCGCCCCAGTCTCATGCTTCACCTTCAGCAGACACCGGGCATGATCTGGGCAAGCTTTTCAGGCAGGGAATCTGGACCAACAATGCTGCAACCATCCAGCTACTGGGACTCTGCCCCTTGCTGGCTGTGAGTAACACCGTGGACAATGCGCTGGGACTCGGGCTGGCGACACTGTTCGTGCTGGTGCTATCGAGTACCCTGATCTCACTATTAAGGCATCATATTGCCGCTGAAGTCCGTCTGCCTGCATTCGTGCTCGTTATCGCTTCGGCAGTAACTTGCATCGATCTGCTGATGCAGGCCTACTCAGTTTCGCTCTATCGCAACCTCGGGATATTCATTCCACTGATCGTGACCAACTGCCTCATTCTCGCACGAGCCGAAGCATTCGCAAGCCGGCAGCCGGTCACGCTGGCCGTTGCGGACGCAGCTGCAATGGGTCTCGGCTTTCTACTCGTTATACTTGTGCTCGGCTCAATACGGGAATGGCTGGGCGTAACATTACAGGTACTGGTGGTGGCGCTGCCGCCGGGAGCGTTCATTATCCTGGGGCTCATGGTTGCCCTCGTCAGGAGCATAAGACGGTCATGAACAAAGAGACGCGGCGGAAAATGTTCGAGATTTTCCGTGAGCAGAATCCAGAGCCAAGAACAGAGCTGGAATATGCAGATGAGTTCCAGCTACTCATAGCCGTCATACTCTCGGCTCAGGCCACTGATGTTGGGGTGAATAAGGCCACAAGGCATCTGTTCCCGGTCGCGCCGACGCCACAGGCGATGCTTGATCTGGGACTCGACGGGCTCAAATCCCACATAAAGACGATTGGGCTTTTCAATACAAAGGCAGAGAACGTAATGAAAACCTGCCGTCTGCTTGTCGAGCAGCATGACGGCAAGGTTCCAGCGGATCGTGCAGCGCTGGAAGCCTTGCCTGGTGTCGGCAGAAAGACGGCGAATGTGGTGCTGAATACAGCCTTTGGTCAGCCCACCATGGCCGTGGACACCCATATTTTCAGGGTGAGCAATCGCACGGGCCTGGCCCCAGGCAAGACGGTCCTGGAGGTCGAGAAGAAACTATTGAAAAACGTACCGAAAGAATTCCTGCACGATGCGCACCACTGGCTCATCCTGCACGGGCGCTATATCTGTATCGCTCGTAAGCCGCGCTGTATGGCCTGCGCGGTAAGTGAGGTGTGTGACTACAAGCACAAGAACCTGTAGTCACCCAGCTAACAAGCTGCTCAGATCAGCTCTCGACGAAGGCTCGCTCGATGACGTAGTGACCAAAGTCTCCCTGTCTGGCTTCAATGAAGCCCCGCTCGTCCAGAATCTTGCAGGTATCCTTCAGCATGCTGGGACTGCCACACACCATGAAGCGATCACTCTCGAGATCGAAGGTCGGCAGGCCGATATCCTGGAATAGCTGACCGCTTTCCATCAGATCAGTCAGGCGTCCCTTGTTGTGGTAGGGCTCGCGTGTCACTGTCGGGTAGTAGATCAGCTGATTCTTGATCAGATCACCGAAGAACTCATTTTGCGGCAGTTCGTTCTGAATCATGTCCTGATAAGCCAGCTCTGAAACGAAGCGGACGCCATGGGTCAGGATGACCTTGTCGAATTTTTCGTAGGTTTCAGGATCCTTGATGATGCTCATGAACGGCGCCAGCCCAGTGCCGGTGCTGACCAGATAGAGGTTTCTGCCAGGTAGGAGATGATCGATCAACAGCGTGCCCGTAGGCTTGTTGCTCATGATGATCGGGTCGCCGACCTTGATCTTCTGCAGCTTCGAAGTCAACGGGCCGTCCTGCACCTTGATGCTGAAGAATTCCAGTTCCTCCTCGTAGTTTGCGCTGGCGATGCTGTACGCTCGCATCAATGGCCGCGCTGCACCTTCCTGCTCCAGACCAATCATGATGAAGTGACCGTTTTTGAAGCGGAAGCTGGGGTCTCTACTGGTCTTGAAACTGAAGAGGGTATCGTTCCAGTGATGTACGCTCGTGACTGTTTCCGTTCTAAGATTTGCCATTTCAGAGACCCCGAAAAAGTGGAAAATTATTGCTAAACCTGATGCAGGGGATGGTACCGAAAGCAGACACTACTGGAAAACCAATTATTCGGATATACTAAATCGGATATTCCGATACAAGGACCAATACAAGGAGAGCGCCAATGCGCTTTACGCTCCGGCAGCTCGAAGTCTTTCTCGCTACAGCCCGCCTTGGTAATCTCAGCCAGGCGGCGGAAGCCCTCTCGCTCTCCCAATCCGCTGCAAGTGAATCACTGAAGACACTCGAACAACAGTTTGATATCCAGTTGTTCGACCGTACCGGCAAGAAGCTGAGGCTCAACGACCTCGGCACCGTCCTGAGGCCCAAGGCTCAGGCCTTGCTGGATCGGGCCATCGATCTCGAGCTCGACTTGCAGCATCACCAGGACGCTGGCGGTCTCAATCTTGGCGCAACCATGTCGATCGGCAACTACAACGCGATACCCTACCTGGCGCGGTTCGCCGATCTTTATCCAGAGATCTCACCTACCCTCGAAATCGCCAATACCAAACGGATCTCCGAAAAACTGATCAACTTCGAGCTTGATGTCGGGCTGATAGAGGGCGAAATAAATCACCCCGAACTGATCATCGAGCCCTGGCAGGACGATGAGCTCATATTGGTGTGTGGTGCTGAGCATCTGCTGGCCGATGCAGGGCTACACCAGCGGGGAGACTTGCCACCGATTCTGTCGGACGATGAGCTGAGAGACGAACAATGGATTCTTCGAGAACAGGGCTCTGGCACCAGACAGACATTCGACCGTGCAATGGCTGGTCTGTTGCCGCAGCTGCATGTGCGTATGGAGCTTCAGCATATCGAAGCGATCAAACAGGCCGTGGCGGCGGGGCTTGGTATCTCCTGCCTCTCACGATTATCTGTGCAGGAGATGCTGGACAGTGGTCGCCTCATCGAACTGAAAGCGGCGAACCGTAATTTCAGCCGTCAGCTCTTCCTCGTCTGGCACAAGAAGAAATTTCTGAGTGCAGCCATGACCGCGTGGATCGATCTGTGTCGGGAATCTGCCTGAGCCTCATTCGACAGGCATACAGCTTGTTTCTAGAATACCCAGATATCGACCAATAATAGATCAGCCTCGTTCAGGCGAATCCAGAGGATTTCAAGATCACCATACCATCTCGCTCACTGCTTGTTCTAATGGCGTCAGGCTGGCTGTTCGGATCTGCTTTTGCCGGCGCATCCGATGACGTTCGAATATCTGGAGCTGACCGTACTGCGGCCCGACCCGATGTATTGCGGGTTACGAGACCAACCAACGCCGATGAGAAGTCGACGGAGTATGTCTGGCAGCTCGTCAGCGCAGCCTATGCATCGTTGGACATAGCAGTGCTTGCCGTCGACGTGCCGCTTGCGAGGATGTACATCATGGCAGACCAGGGTTCCGCTGACGCCGCACTTGCAGGCGTGGCTGAGCAGATCGAGCCGCGTTATACCAATCTGGTACGCGTGCCGGTACCGGTCTTTGATAGTCGCTATCACATCTATGGCTTCGACACAGATCGGCGCATCGATAGCTGGGCAGATCTTGGCAGCAACACAATCGCGGCTATTCGGGGTTTTGATACGATCAAGCGATATCTGCCTCAAGAGCAGATTGTTTGGGTAAATTCTGCTGCGCAGTTGCTTGGGCTGCTTGAGCAGAAGCGCGTGTATTACGTGGTGGGGCTTGAGAAGCAGATGGCCGCTGAACTGGCAAAGACAGTCAGACCGGCATCGAAACGGATCAGACGATTGAACGAAAACGCGCTATATGAGGTGATTCTGTTTCACTATCTCGCGCCGCAGCATGCTTCGCTAAAAGATGAACTCGCTGAGGCTATAGCCAGTGAAATTCATAAAAGGTCTGACAAAGAAGACCAGCGGTCGGACAACGAGCCCGCAACAGTGGAGTGAACCGGGCCGGCGCCGCTGCGCTAGGTCCGGTTCGGGATTGCAGGGTGTCTTATTTCTTGCCGAGCATCGCCATTTTGAGGTCTTCCTGAGCTGGCTTGTCTGACAGCCAGATTCCGAAAACGGCTTCCTTGAACTTCTTGTCAGACTTTACAGTCTGGATGAGTTCTTCGTTCTTGTAGATTTCGATACCGGTACCAGGCACGTACACCAGGTCGAATACGTCGTTTTCCTGAATCTCTTCATCGAACGCGCTCATGAACTGATCGATTTCCTTCTGCAGTGGCGCCATGTCGCCGCCTGTAGAGCTCTCGAAACCTTCCATAGTGGCATCTTTCATTTTTTCACTGGTCACCATGCCTGAAACCATGTGCAGTTTGACAGCCATTGGCTTGTCGGCAGCGACGATTGCAGCGCCGTCGTTCATAGACTCAGGCAGGTAGAGACCACCAACGTAGACGTTAAAGAACCACTTTTCACGAATACCGGCGCCGTTCAGGCGAAGATCGGTACCAGCGGCTTCCATAGTGTCCGGAATTTCAACATTGGCTACAGTTGCAGCTTGTGAAATGGTGCTGACGGACAGTGCAATTGCAGCACCTGCGATAAGATTTTTGATGGCGTTCATTCTTTGATCCCTTCGTGATGAATATTTATTAGAGTTGAGCCTGCTCGTGTCTGAGTAGCTTTCTTCCCAGCTTCCGCATTGTTCAACCAACCAATGATGGGCGACCCTCTCCAGTTCTCTGACTGCATTCAGGTCCCGGCCAGTCTGCGGCGCGCTCCGCAGTGTAACAAGATGTTATGCGGTGAAATGCAGAGCAGTTCTCACTCCCGCCATGGTCGAGGGGACGATAAAAGTCGACTTTTATCGATCTACTGCTGCAGATGTGGCGTAAGATACCCGGGAGACACACCGGATTCAGCACACTGCATGCGCCGGCGGAGAGTTCTCAAGTTGTAAACAAATTATAGTAATGGAGCATACAAGCATGGAAATCTCTAAGGTAATGGCCAGGTTCATGACGCTTTTGACTGCTGCAGTCTTCACAGTCGGCCTTAGCGCCTGTGATACAGACGGCCCTGCAGAAAATGCCGGCGAGAGCATGGACAATGCAGCCACTGATACAGGCAATGCGATCGAAGATGCCTGTGAGAACGTCAAGGAAGGTGCGGGCGCAGACGATACAGACTGCTGATTTCGCTGGCGTGAGCGTCCTCGTGGACCTCACGCCGCTTCTCGCGTGCCAGGCCAGGCACAGTCAAAGTTAGGCCCCTCATGAACATCAACATCGCCCCCCTGAAGATAATCAGAGAGCAGATCGAAGCCTTCACTACCAGTTTTATCGCCGTACTTCCCAATCTTCTCGCCGCCGTTCTATTTCTCGTTGTGGTCTGGCTTGCCAACAAGCTGATCGGTTCAATCTACAGCCGTGTGCTCGCCCGCACCCACATGCGCTCATCTCTGAAGGCTGCCCTGCAGTCGCTCGTAAGCGTGGCGGTATGGACCTTTGGCCTCCTGATAGCCGCGACTATAGCCATGCCCGGACTAACGCCGACAAAGCTGCTTGCCGGTCTCGGCCTTGGATCGATAGCGATCGGTCTGGCCTTCAAAGATATCTTCGAGAACTTTCTGGCAGGCATACTCATATTACTGCGGGAGCCAATGCGAATCGGTGACTATATCGAGGTGGAAGGGATCAGTGGTGAAGTCAAGAAGATCACGCTACGCGATACCTATCTGCGTCAGGTCGACGGTGATTTGATACTTCTGCCAAATTCCGTGCTGTACAAGAACGCGGTCTCCGTCCATACCGATTGGGACCGAAAACGGGTCACCATCATCGTAGGTATCGCTTACGATGAAGATGTTGCCGAAGGTCGCCGTGTCATTGAAGCTGCATTGAAAGACCTGGATACGGTTGATCAGCAGCGGCCTGTCGAAATTTTCGCCCAGGCGTTCAATTCCAGCAGCATAGATTTTGAAGTGACTTGGTGGACAGGCTCAAGGCCTGTGGAAATACGCCGTTCGAAGGACAAGGTGGTAGAGGCTGTCAAGACTGCGCTTGACGAAGCGGGCATTGAGATTCCGTTTCCTTACCGCACACTCACCTTCAAGGATCCGTTGGCCCTTCGAAGTAGTAGCAACGATGAAGATCCCTCGCAAGGTGTCGAAAATACCTGATCCGTCGGATCATCGAAAGAACCGCAGTCATAAAAAAGCCCGGCAACTTGCCGGGCTTTTTGCTGGCGCCTGAGAAGCGCCTCGAGAGATAGTGCTGAAATTTAGCCGAACAGCGTCTCGCCGGACAGACCTTCCTTCTCCATGAGTTCACGCATTCTCTTCAACGCCTCAACCTGGATCTGACGAACGCGCTCACGGGTCAGGCCAATTTCCTGACCAACTTCTTCCAGTGTGCTCATCGGATAGCCTCTGAGACCGAAGCGACGAGAGATGACTTCCTGCTGCTTGTCGGTCAGCTCGTCGAGCCAGCGGTCCAGGCAGGAATTCATGTCGTTGTCCTGGAGCACCTGCGCAGGGTCTGCACTGCCTTCATCAGCAACGGTGTCGAGCAACGATTTATCTGCATTGCCCGCCAATGGCGAGTCAACGGAAGTGACACGCTCATTCAAACCCAGCATGCGCTTGACGTCCTTCACAGGGCGTTCGAGCAGCTCGGCGATGTCTTCAGCCGTGGGCTCATGATCCAGCTTCTGAGTCAGCTCTCTTGCGGCTCTGAGATAGACATTGAGTTCTTTCACAACATGAATCGGCAGACGGATGGTGCGGGTCTGGTTCATGATGGCGCGCTCGATGGTCTGACGAATCCACCAGGTCGCGTAGGTAGAGAAACGGAAGCCGCGCTCTGGATCGAACTTCTCGACCGCACGGATCAGACCAAGATTACCTTCCTCGATGAGGTCCAGCAGGGTCAGGCCGCGGTTAACATAACGCCGCGCGATCTTCACCACCAGACGGAGGTTGCTTTCTATCATCCGCTTACGACCGCGCTCATCACCCTTGCGGGCCAGACGGGCGAAATGCACTTCTTCTTCGGGCGTTAGTAGTGGAGAGAAACCAATCTCATTGAGATAGATCTGAGTTGCATCCAGGTTCCGATAGGATTGTCCATCGGCCAGCTTGAAACGGCCAGAGTTCTTCAGTTCATCAAAAGAATCGTCGTCGCTATCGTCGTCAAGGCTATCCTGCGCATCATATCCTGCATCCATGTCGTCCTGCTTCTCAGCAGTTTCATAATCGAACGCATTGTCTTCTGCATATGCTTTTGCGTTAGCTGCCATTGTCATTCCAACCTTTTCTGTCTGCCCCGGCGTCCCGAATCAGGAACCGCCACCGGCTTGCGCTGCTGTTGATGTGCTGCTGGGCGCTCTTTGTCGCCTATCGCGTACACACTCATTTTTTTCAAATCATTCAGTCTTCGCGCACAAGGATCATTCTCTGATGTCTCACAGGGATCACCTGTTCAACGTTTCGGCAGATAACCCTTCGGGTCAACCGGGACGCCTCGCTTGCGTACTTCAAAGTGCAGCTTGACGCGGTTGGTTCCGGATGACCCCATCTCAGCGATGGGATCGCCTGCCTTCACTGTGCCACCCTCAGCAACCAGTATCTTGCTGTTATGAGCGTAGGCACTCAGAAACTCTTCATTGTGCGTTATGATCACGAGCCGCCCGTAGCCTAGTAACCCGCTGCCTGCGTAGACCACTTCGCCCGCTGCAGCGGCGACTATCGGATCGCCTTCCTTGCCTGCTATGTCGATACCTTTGCTGCCATAGCCTGCATTGCTGAAACCTTCAATAATTGGGCCAGCGTGAGGCCACCTCCACACAGAGGGTGCTTTACCAGTATGTTTGGTAATCGGTGCTTTGGCGGTTTGTGTCTTTTTGTTACTGGCAGTGGAAACAGGACCTTGCGGAGCCTTTTTAACAGGCGGTTGAGCGCGGGGTCTGGCGGGCGGTGCAGAAGCTGGACGCCATGCGCCGGTATCTTCGAGCGTTATGAGTTGATTGGGATAGACCCGGTAAGGTGGCGCAATATCGTTTTCTGCTGCGAGTTCGCGAAAATCGCGACCATAGCGCCAGGCAATTGAGTGCAAGGATTCACCAGGCTGAACACGGTGGGAACCCCAACGGACCGGCGGGTTGAAGCTCGGATCCTGATAGATATCAGGCGAGGTACAGGAAAGCAGCGCAAGCCCGAGAACGCATAGAACAAGGCGTAGCGGCCTAGACATCTATACCTACTGCGGCTGTGCCGCGGACAGCACCCTCCGAAGTCACAAACCAGTTAGCACACTTCATGCCAGTTCTCCTATACACACAGTTACAAAGAAGCCAGAAAAAAGTGGTTTTTGATAGTTCAACCGCAGCTTTTGATAACCAAAATGGAGCCGAAAATACCTTTTATATAGCTAAATAGCGTAAAGAATCTGTAGAACGCGGCTCTAAGTAACTAATAAGCCGACATATTCTGAATTGTTCTAGTCGCACAAACGCTTTGCAACCTGATTTCATTGCTACCGCCAGTAACGCTGCTGAGAGGAGCGGTAACACTAGGCCCCGCTCAGTTGACACAATCTTCAAAGAATAGCCGATAAGCGGCTAATTTAGTTGGTCAGGCGCCTTGAACCTGTTCAGTACGACGATGAGCACAACCCCAGCCAGAGATAGTAGAAGCACCGCTAATACTTGCGGATCAAGTCCGCTTGCTTCGGCAAATTCGGCGGGACCTACGTTGATTTGCACCAGCGGGGTCTCCTCGCCATGGCTGTTAGTGCGATAACTCACGGTCTCTTTCCATGGCCAGACCTTGTTGAGCGCGCCGAGCATCAGACCAGTCAGCGCTACCATGAGCATGGTGTAATAGCGCGCCATGAGATAGCTCAAGACTCGCGAAAATAGCAGAAGGCCCACTACGCAGCCCGCCGCAAATACGCCGAGAATTTCAAAATCAAAAGTCTTTATGGCGTCCATGATTGGTGGATAAAGACCAAACATCAGCAGCAGAAAGCTGCCTGACAGCCCCGGTAGAATCATCGCTGATATGGCTACCACACCGCCTACGAACAAATTGAGAACATTCGGCTCAATACTGACGGGGGTCAGGTCTGTGATGAGCCAGGCGATCACCGCAGAAGCCAGCAGAACCACCCAGTGGACCGGTTTGATGGTTCCAGCCACTCGCAAAATGAAGATGGCGGAACCCAGGATGAGGCCGAAGAAGAATCCCCAAAGGAGGTGGGGATAGGTCGCCAGCAGATGTGAAATCAGACTGGCGAGCAGCACGATACTGGTTAACACACCGCTGAAAAGTGCGAGCAAAAAGGCGCCATCCATTCGCCGCCACACCGCAGCAAATCCCTCTGTACGAAACAGCGGCCACAGCGCTGGGCCTATGCTGCTGAGCGCAATGAGAAGTCTCTGGTAAATCCCTGTAATAAAAGCAATTGTCCCTCCGGATACGCCCGGTATGACATCTGCGGCACCCATTGCCATTCCTTTCAGAAACGTCACTATCATCAACTTCCCACCAAGCCACTCAATAAAGGTACAAATCGAACTTCTTCTATTCTGGTCGTCACGAACTCTCCATCCTGTCGACGAATTGTCGTCAGATGCTGACGCTCTTCACCTACTGGCAGGATGAGCGTGCCACCCTCGATTAACTGGTCCAGCAGGGGCTGGGGTACAGCGCCTGGCGCTGCAGTGGCAATGATCACATCAAAGCGCTGTCTACGATCCGGCCAACCGAGCATTCCATCGGCGAGCTGGCAGTGAATGTTATTCAGCTCCAGTCTTCTGAAGCGATCCTGCGCCTGCGCAAGTAGCCCCGAGATACGTTCGACGCTGTAGACGGTCTCGCAGCATTGCGCCAGCACAGCGGTCTGATAGCCTGAGCCAGTGCCTATCTCCAGCACCTTGCGGCGACGCGGTGATACCGTGTCAGAGACTTCGCTCGCTGCGGTTTCACGAATTGCGCTGACTACGAGCTGTGTCATTCTCGCAACAATGTAAGGCTGACTCAGGGTCTGGTTGTAGCCTATCGGTAGCGAGGCATCCTCATAGGCACGATGAGACAGCGCCTCATCAACGAAAATATGGCGAGGCACTTCTGCCATCGCTGCAAGAACGACTGGGTCGGCTATACCCTTGTCTCTGAGTCGTCCAATCAAACGCTGGCGGGTTCTCAGAGACGTCATCCCGATGCCATTGAAGTTTTCCCGCGCAGTCTTCGCGGGGCCGCGCTTTGTAGGCTCAGTCATGATCAACGCTGCTTATCCAGTTCTGAAGGGATTCAAAGGCGTCATGCCGTGTCATGTCCGCATGTATGGGTGTGACGGACACATAGCCGGCCTCGATTGCCGCAAAGTCAGTGCCTTCGCCTGCATCGTCTCCAGCACCCGCAAGCGCTAGCCAGTAACGTTTGCGGCCACGCGGATCGACGATCTCCTGTGGCTCTCCACCCTTTGCCCGGTGACCTAGCCTGGTAATACGAATCCCTCTCAGGTCGTGAAAGGGAACGTCGGGGACGTTAATATTGAGCACAGTTCGTGGCGGCACCGAGAGACTCTTCGGGCTCTCGAGCAATTGACGAACCACTCGCGCGGCGGTGTCGAAATGATTGTTCCCTGCATTGACCAGGGAAATCGCAATTGCCGGATAGGTCAGAAAGCGGCCTTCCATGGCAGCCGCAACCGTGCCGGAATACAGCACATCATCACCAAGGTTCGCATGCGTGTTGATACCGGAAACCACTCTGTCGGCTTCGAAGCCGAAGCGAGCACTCAGTCCTAGATGCACGCAGTCGGTAGGTGTGCCATCTACCCACATGAACCCGTTGGCTGCCTGTTGCAGCATCAGAGGGCGATTCAGCGTGAGCGAGTTACTGGCACCGCTATGATCACGCTCCGGTGCAATAACACGAATTTCGCCGAGGTCTTCGAGCGCTTCGGCCATCGCCGCGAGGCCAGCGGCGTAAACGCCATCATCATTGGATAGAAGTAGTTTCATTGCGAGGGCGAGCATCCTGTATCAAGTGAGCGACCTGGGAAAGCGCAACAGACGCATACGCGCCAGGGGGCAGTCCGAAGCATACCACCAGTGAGCCATCATGCCAGTGCCAGCTCATGTCTGTAGGTGTCATCCACAGTGCGCGCGGCGTATCCCGCTCACCCAGCGAATGAAGTGCTTCAAGCCAGCCAGTATAGTCGCCCCAGGCTTCCTGACGAAGAATATCGCTGGCGGACAGCTGGCTGGACGCTTCGGAGCGAACAGGGCCGCCGGGCAGTATGCCGATTGGCCCGTGCGCATTGTCCTCTGCGAGCAGCGGCTCATCGCCGTCGATGACGGAGCGAGCCACCCCCGCCTGCTGCCTTGAAGCCAGCAGACAATTGAAGAGATGAGCTCTTGCGGCGCTGACATACATTGGATTGACACGCCGCCCTTTACCCTTGCCACCGCGCGCCCTGCCTCGCTTGCCGGTGCGTGCGGGGTCGTCGCGAGTATCCCCGCCTGAACGCTCTGGAGACTGGCAGTAGATCAATTCGAACTGTGTGAGGTTGCCGTGGTCGAAACCAAAGCGCTGAGCTCCGAAATAGTTGGGGAAGCCTTCAAGGCGCACCTGATCGAGTGCCACTTCGACAGCTTCTTCGACAGGCGCGCTTTTTGGTATATCACGCAGCGTAATGCGAAAATCGTTGCCAACGTGGTCACCCCGGCGCAATTTTCTCGGATAGCGGCCGATGTGCAGAACTTCGCAGCCATCGAGTTCCCATGTTCGCCAATCGGGTGCTTCGCGCTTGCCCAGATAGACTGAGAACCACTGAGTGGTAACGGCCTGCCTGTCCTTCAGCCCAAAGAAACCGATGTCGACCTGCCTCACACCCGAAAAAGTGGCAAGACTGTCCGCCACCCATTGGGTGTTTTGTAGCCGTTTGCGGATTCTCAGTAGATGGTGCTCGCCCTCTTCAGTCTCCGGCCGCCAGCATTCATCGACCACGAAGTCCTCTGGCATCACTTTCCAGCGAGCTTCGACATGGGGAGACGTGTACTTGGGGGGGCAGAGAAAGCTATCGATACGCTCTAGATCCGACGCCAGTCTTTCTGGTTTTACCATCAGGCAAGCGACTCGATGAGTGCGACAGCGTGACAGGCGATACCTTCCTGCCGCCCCACGAAACCGAGTTTTTCGGTGGTGGTCGCCTTTACATTTACCGATGAAGGACTGACCTCACAATCTTCAGCTATGTTTCGCTGCATTTGTGAGATGTGCTCAGCCATTCTTGGCGCCTGCGCCACTATCGTCGAATCGATGTTGCCGATACTGAAGCCGATATCCCGCAGTCGCGCGACGACCGTTCGCAACAGTTGTCGGCTGTCGGCATTCTTGTAGGCCGGATCAGTATCCGGAAAGTGCCTGCCGATATCACCCAAGCCAGCGGCGCCCAGAAGCGCGTCGCATATGGCATGAATGAGGACGTCGCCATCGGAGTGAGCCAACAGACGGCTTCGTGCGGGGATGTGCACACCACCAATCACTATACTTGCAGCGGCGTCGCTCGGCGGGATGCCGCTCGCCGGGACGCCGGTCGCCGCGACGCCGGCCTGCGGAGGGGCCTGTTCGGCATCAGTTTCGAAAGCGTGAACGTCGTAGCCGTGGCCAATTCTCATGAGACTTCACCTGGAATCGTTTAGGTCGGCATCACGAGGATCGCTGTTCGCTGGCGAAGGCCAGACCATTCTCGAGCTGCTGACGATATAGAAAAGCCGCGAGAGCAAGATCCTCGGGCTGTGTGATCTTGATGTTATCACTCCGGCCGGCCACCATCAGCACCTCCTTGCCACTTTGCTCGAGGGCACTGGCTTCGTCGGTGATCCACTTGCGCTCCGCCTGCTCGAGAGACTCACGTAAGGCCGCATAACGAATGACCTGTGGCGTCATTGCCCGCCATAGCAGTGCTCGCGGGACGGTCTCTGTAATTGGCAGCTCGGTGTCACGACGGGCCAGGGGCACACAGCGTTTGAGTGTATCACTGACAGGTATGCCAAGAATGGCGCCGAAACGACTGGCGACCGCTGTTGTCACTACTGCATCGAGGTCAGATCGGCAGAGACAGGGCCTGGCGAGGTCATGGACGAGCACCAGATCCTCGTCTGCTGCACGTCCATCCAGGGCCTGCAGGGTGTTGAGTACGGTGTCAGCGCGTTCATTTCCACCTGTCGCCAAAATTTCCACACGCTCCTTCTGCTCCGGCTCGAGCAGCTCAAGGACGCTGGCTGCGCGGGTATCACCTGGCGCAACTGCTACGATAAGCCGCTCCAATCCAAGCCCGAGCAGACGTTCAAGCGTGCACTGCATAACCGTTTTGGTATCGATGAGACGAAGATACTGCTTTGGTTCCGCCGCGCGCATACGCCGCCCGGCGCCGGCAGCTGGCAATACGACCCAGACAGGCGTGGCTTCAGACATGGAGAACCGTGCGGGAAAGATAAAATTCTGGAAAACGGTGGCTAACGAAATTCATCAGTCAGTGACGATGTAGAAGGTCTCATTATGACCAATAAGGCCAAGCTGTTCGCGCGCACGCTCGGCGATGACTTCGTCGACGTGCTTGAGCTCCTCGACCTCAGCCCTCAGCTGCTCGTTTCGCATGAGAAGCTTGTTGTTGCGTTCGGCCTGAATGCCGATGGCGTATCTGATCTCGCTGAGCGAATTGAGCGATCCGTGTGCAAACCAAAGGCGATACTGGAGGTACAATACACTGATCGACAGCAAGCCCCACAATACGATCTGCACATAGGGAACGTGCACCATCGGGCTGCGCAATTGCTCATCTGAAAATTCACTGCGGCCTGTGGGCTGCATCACCGACATTCGCTGACTACTCGCTTCAAGGGGAGCCTCATAAATGACGAGACCCTGATGCGAACTAGCTTAGCAGGTATAGCGAAAAATTCTGTAGTGTACGGATGTCCAGTACCCGCAGAAAGCGGCGGATGACCAGCACCCGCCACTCTTCCTGACGCTAGCTTCCGGTCTGCTTGGCAGCTTTGATTTCGGCCATCCCACGATAGGCTGCTCGAGTGCCGAGTTGCTCTTCGATACGCAGCAATTGGTTGTACTTGGCCACTCGATCAGAACGACACAGTGAACCCGTCTTGATCTGGCCGGCGGCCGTCGCTACTGCGAGATCAGCAATAGTAGTGTCTTCAGTTTCACCTGAGCGATGCGAGATAACGGCAGTATAACCGGCATCCTGCGCCATCCGAATTGCTTCAAGAGTTTCGGTAAGGCTACCGATCTGATTGAACTTGATCAGGATGGAATTGGCGATTTTCTCGTTGATACCACGCTTGAGAATTTTGGTATTGGTGACGAAAAGGTCGTCGCCCACGAGCTGCACACGATCGCCGAGCTTCTTCGTGAGAATCGCCCAACCGTTCCAGTCGCTTTCATCCATACCGTCTTCTATGGAAACAATAGGATAACGGTCGCAGAGGCCAGCAAGATAATCCGCAAAGCCTTCAGAATCGAAGGACTTGCCCTCGCCGGACAGATTGTACTTGCCATCCTTATAGAATTCAGACGCTGCACAGTCGAGCGCCAGCGTGACGTCATCGCCGAGCTTGTAGCCCGCCTGCTCTACAGCTACTTGAATAACTTCCAGCGCCGCTTCATTCGATGGCAGATCAGGTGCGAATCCACCTTCGTCACCTACTGCTGTGCTCAGGCCACGGCTCTGCAGAACCTTCTTAAGGTTGTGGAAAATCTCGGCGCCGATTCGCAGAGCTTCAGCAAAGGTCTTGGCCTTCACTGGCTGAATCATGAACTCCTGGATATCGACGTTGTTGTCGGCGTGCTCGCCGCCGTTGAGGATATTCATCATCGGCACTGGCATGGAATAGCGGCCGGGTGTGCCATTTATTTCCGCGATGTGCTCATACAAAGGAATACCCTTCTCGGTCGCCGCTGCCTTTGCAACAGCCAGTGAGACGGCGAGAATGGCGTTAGCACCAAGTTTGGCCTTGTTCTCGGTGCCATCGAGTTCGAGCATGATGCGATCCAGGCCTTCCTGATCAGTCGCGCTCTTGCCGAGTAATGCTGGCGCTATGCTGCTGTTGATGGCATCAACAGCCTTGAGAACACCTTTGCCCATATAGCGGCTGGCATCCTGATCGCGCAGCTCGAGCGCTTCTCGTGAACCGGTTGAGGCACCCGATGGTGCACAGGCACGGCCCATCACACCAGACGTCAGGGTCACTTCAGCTTCGACGGTGGGATTGCCTCGTGAATCCATCACTTCGCGTCCACGTATCCCAGCAATTTCTGCCATTCTCAAATCTCCGTTTGTCATCTCAAGGAACAATAAGGGTCAATTACAGTGCTCAGGCGGTATCAAGCTGAGCAAAGGACTTTACGAGCTCATCCAGAGCCTTGACCTGCTGTAGAAAAGGCTTCAACTGGGACAGGCGCAACGCACATGGGCCATCACACTTTGCTTGCTCAGGATCCGGGTGGGCTTCGAGAAACAGACCGGCAAGTCCAACGGCCATGCCCGCCCTCGCGAGCGTTACGATCTGCTCGCGGCGCCCACCAGCCGCTTCAGCCAGCCCGCCAGGCTTCTGCAAGGCATGCGTCACATCGAATACGACAGGGAACCCTGTTGATTTCATGATGTCCATGCCCAGCATATCGACGACGAGATTGTTGTAACCGAAACTCGAACCGCGCTCACAGAGAATGATTTCTGAATTACCTGCTTCCTGGCACTTTTTCGCGATATGCGACATCTCTCGCGGCGCCAGGAACTGCGCCTTCTTGATGTTGATGGGCTTGCCGGTTTGCGCCATGGCCGTCACAAGGTCGGTCTGGCGAGAAAGGAAGGCCGGCAGCTGAATAATGTCAACGACCTCGGCAACTGGTGCCGCCTGATGGGGCTCGTGAACATCAGTTATAACGGGCACCTTGAAGGTCTTACGGATCTCCTCGAAGATACGCAGACCCTCTTCCATGCCGGGACCGCGATAGGAGTTGATCGAGGAGCGGTTGGCCTTGTCAAAGGAGCCCTTGAATATGTAAGGAATTCCGAGCTCGGCGCACACGGTGACGTAGTGCTCGGCAATCTGCATGGCCAGATCTCTCGACTCCAGCACGTTCATGCCGCCCATCAGGGCAAAGGGACGCTGGTTCCCAAACTCGACGATGGTGGTCTGGTCTGACCCGACCTTAATGGTCCGTTGCTGCAAATCTGTCATTCTTTCGCCTCATGATACGCGAGTGCGGCTTCGACAAAGGCCTGGAACAATGGATGACCATCGCGCGGCGTCGAATTGAACTCAGGGTGGAACTGACATGCCACGAACCAGGGATGATCCCGCACTTCGATGACTTCCACCAGCGCCTTGCCATTAGAGTCCGTATTCGAGGAATATCCGGCAACCGTCAGACCGGCCTTCTCCAGGTCAGGCAGGAGGTTGTTGTTCACCTCGTAACGATGTCGATGCCGTTCACGTATCGTAGCCGAGCCATAGCAGTTCCGAACGTGCGTACCCTCGACAAGACTGCAGTCCTGCGTACCGAGACGCATGGTACCGCCCAGGTCGGAATCGACATTGCGAATCTCGGTCTTGCCGGAGGCATCTACCCATTCAGCAATAAGTCCAACAACCGGATACTCGGTGTCATGGTTGAATTCGGTGCTGTTGGCGGTCGGCATACCAGCAACGTTGCGAGCATATTCAATAACCGCCACCTGCATACCGAGACAGATGCCGAGATACGGCACCTTGTTCTCCCGTGCAAAGCGTACCGCCTGCAGCTTACCCTCTATTCCACGCTCGCCAAACCCCCCAGGCACCAGGATGGCATCGGCCCCTTCAAGTGCTTCAGTACCTTGTTGCTGAATCGATTCGGAGTCGATGTAATTGATATTGACCCGGGTCCGCGTCTGAATGCCGGCGTGCATGAGTGCTTCATTCAGCGACTTGTAGGCGTCCAGCAGTTCCATGTACTTGCCGACCATCGCGATGGTGACTTCGTGCTGCGGGAAGGTCTGCGCGTCCACCACCGCTTGCCATTCTGACAGATCGGCCGGTTCACACTTCAGTCTCATGCGCTCGACGATGAATTCATCAAGACCCTGCGCGTGCAGCATCTTCGGAATGTTGTAGATGGTCTTCGCATCTTCCAGTGAGATGACGGCTCGCTGTTCAACGTTGGTGAACAGCGCGATCTTTCTTCTGGCCG
Source organism: Gammaproteobacteria bacterium UBA2679 (assembly GCA_002354735.1). Classification (GTDB taxonomy): domain Bacteria; phylum Pseudomonadota; class Gammaproteobacteria; order Pseudomonadales; family Oleiphilaceae; genus Allohahella. The sequence continues at coordinate 123,564 of DEMD01000007.1, forward strand.
ATTGATCGATCGGCTGCTCGGAGCGGCAGATGAGGATGTCAGGCTGCAGACCGATGGACCGCAGTTCCTTCACGGAGTGCTGTGTCGGCTTCGTCTTCACTTCACCGGCAGTGGCAATGTATGGCACCAGCGTGAGGTGCATGAGCATCGCCCGGTCGCTGCCAACTTCCAGCTTCAGCTGACGGGTCGCTTCAAGAAACGGCAGGGACTCGATGTCACCGACTGTGCCGCCAACTTCGACGATCGCCACATCTGCGTTGCCGGCACCCTCGACGATGCGACGCTTGATCTCGTCGGTTACGTGCGGGATGACCTGTACGGTGCCGCCCAGGTAGTCGCCGCGACGTTCCTTGCGGAGTACGGTCTCGTACACCCGACCCGTGGTGAAGTTGTTCTTCCTGGTCATGCGTGTGCGGATAAAGCGCTCGTAGTGACCGAGGTCGAGATCGGTCTCGGCGCCATCTTCGGTCACGAAGACTTCACCGTGCTGAAACGGCGACATGGTGCCGGGATCGACGTTGATATAGGGGTCGAGCTTGAGAATCGTAACCTTGAGATTTCGCGCTTCGAGTATCGCTGCCAATGAGGCTGATGCAATACCTTTGCCCAGAGAAGAAACGACACCACCGGTGACGAATATATAGCGCGTCATACAGATTCCAGGCTACTTGAGATAGGAGAGGCGAAACGGCTTCAGGCTGATTTCACAGTGAATGCCATTTGCGTGCTTCGATGGCGCGCCAGAATACCAGATCGCTGGTCAGTCCATCAACCGATGAGGGACAGCAAATCGCCACACCTCGAGCGCGCCCTTCAGCCCATGCCAAAGTTCTGGCACAAATCTGGCATCAGCTGGGATATACGCGTCCGTGCGTCAACTTTTTGCCGCTGCCCACCACTTGATGGGCGAGCGTTACTGTTTCCTTATCTGGAGCTGCAAGCGAATGATACTCACGCTGGTACTCGGCAGCCTGTCAGGCATATTCTTCATTGTGCTTGCGGTCGTGCTGTCGACCGATAACCCGATGATATTCTTCAACATACCCGGCCTTATTCTGGTTGCGGGCGGTTGTTTTGCTGCTCTGTTTGCCGGTTTCCCGGGCAAGGAGATCAAGGCAGCCTTCCGGGCAGTCAAGACACTGGGGCATCCCGATCATCTCAACGATGTGCAGCAGATTGATGAGCTGGTCCAATTTGCGCGTGACTATAGCCGCAACGATATCCGCAAGATTGAGGCGCGCCTACACCAGCACATCAATCCTTTTCTCGCCATGGGCATGCAGATGATTATTGCCAAGCTGCCGGTCGCTGACGTAGCCGGGACAATGGCCTGGCGTATCAAGCGGCTGAAAGCGCGAGAGCAGGCAGAGGCAAGAATCTTCCACTCGCTATCCGCCTACGCGCCCGCCTTCGGCATGGTCGGCACCCTCCTCGGCCTGGTGAACATGATGCTAGTGCTGGATGCCAAGAGTCTCGACCTCATGGGTGGCCACCTGGCCATCGCACTGGTCACGACTTTCTACGGTTTGCTGCTTTCGAACCTCTTCTTCAAACCGGTAGCTACAAAACTTGAGCGTCGGACCGAAAAGCGGCTGTTACATATGAGCCTCATACTCGAAGGCATCACCCTCATTGGCCTCGGCCGCAGCCCAGCCTTCATCCGCGAGAGCCTGTACTCCTTCGTGACGCATTTCGACGATGAACTGGGTGCGCGACACGCAGCCAAGCCCGCCATTGACAGCGAGTCCGCTCATGCCACGCTCCCCTGATTTCTCGCGGTCTGGACAGCTTGATCGCTTCCAACATTCTGGCGGAGGTAATGAGCAGTCTGCCCAAATTCTTGCCAACTCACATCTCGGAGCACTCGACGACCTGACGGTGCAGGACAACGAGGGAGATGCCTGGCTCACGAGCTATCTCGACGTGTTTGTACTGATAACGGCGGTGTTTGCGCTCATGCTCGCCATTCAGGCGCAGCCAATTACCGAAACGATCGAAAAGAATATCACGCCGACTTCCGGAGAGCCGTTGCTGAGCGAGCTCGAACCGATCCAACCTGTGATACCAGCACCAATAACTGGCAGCCGCGATCAAAATGCCTGGTATCTGAGCTTTCAGGAGGCCGTCGTCGAGCAACAGCTCGAGGGCTTCCTGACGCCGAGCTTTCAGGACGGATTTGCAGAGCTTGAAATCGGCAGCAACGTTCTGTTCGACTCCGGCGATGCCGTTCTGCTGACGTCGGGCGAAGATGTACTGCGTGCACTCGTGCCGATTTTGCAGAAAAGTTCCGGAGCGATTCTCATCGAGGGCCACACTGATTCAAACCCGATTCAGACTGCGCGTTTCAGCTCCAACTGGGATTTGGCCGCCAGTAGGGCGACAGAGGTACTTCAGTTTCTCGCGGAGAATGGTATAGAGGGATCGCGCTTGAGAGCGATCAGCTACGGCGCAACCAAGCCGGTGGCTGGAAACGATACGGAAGAAAACAGGGCGAAAAACCGTCGTGTGAGCATGGTTATTCAGGCGCCGTAAATTGTGGTATCAGCGGTATGGGACGAAAGAGGGTTCCGGAGAACCCTCTCCCATATACAGATGGACTCAGTTGACCGGCGTAATGCTTACCGCATCAAGATACATCGTGTAGCTTGGTGATGGGCCAAATACATGCAGTCGCAGCTGGGTAACGTTGCCTGTGGTATTGAGCTTGAAGTTACCCTCAAGCGCATTCCAGTAGCCCGCATTCGCAGCCTTGCTGATCAGCTTCTCCCAACGGGCGCCTCGATCGTCAACAATGTAAGCCCATAGTTCACTGTTGGTAGAACTACCATAGCCAGTGAGACCAACCTGCGCCTTGAAGGTGTAGTCCTGACCGGTTTTCAAGACGCCACGTACGTTCAGCCCCGGGCCTGAATACCAGGCGGTGCGGCTCGACGAGCGCAAGGAGTAACTGCCAGCGTATGCCGTCTGCACGCGAGCGACGTTGCCACCCATGTAGGTCTGCCAGCCATCAGTGGTCTGCTCAAATGTGGCGGTATAACCAGTTGCTGGTGGCGTTGGTGTCGTCGGAGTGCCGCCGCCATCGCTTCCGCCACCGTCGGTACCACCAGTGGTCTTCGTTGGACGGAACGCAGCCAGTTTAGTAGCCAGTGCGTTCAGGTTACCAACAGCATCGGCACCATTCGACTGGTTCCTGCTGACGCCACAAGGCTGGTTTTCGCAGGTACGGATATTGGGGTTCGAGAAACGCTGTAGCTGATTGCTGGTACCGTAAGACTGCGGATAGGCCATGATCGTGCTAAAGGAGCCATACACACCGTGGCCGCGAGCCCAGTTCCAGATACCGCCGCCAGTGTTCTGCGCAGCGGAATGACCCAGTGCCAGGTTGTGACCGATTTCATGGGCGAAGGTGCTATAGCCGCAATCTACACCCACCAGGTTGAAGGCCAGTGATTCAGCGTTGCTGTAGAGCTGACCATTGCTAGTTCCGGAAGGCACATAGCCGATACCGCAGACGTAGCCACCCTGCATAGGCTGGCGCAGGTTCAGCACGCTGACGACGTCAGCGCCATACTGCTCACGCATTGCCGCAACTTCACCGTTTCTGCGTAGCGCATCGAGATTTTCGCTGTTGACGTAGGTCCAGCCCTTACTGATCGGCTTCGCCGCCACCAGACGCAAGCGCAAATTGACGCCGCTGTTGATATACGCCTGGTTGTTGTACTCAATATAAGACACGATTCTGGCATTGATATCGCGACCATTGGTGGTCTGGCTGACTTCAGGCTGGTAGAGCACCAGCACGTCGATGGTTTCAGGCGCGGCTTGCGCCGTCGATGCCATGGCAGCGCCAGCAACGGCAGCCACTATTGCGGACTGCACTTTTTTTGCAAAGGTCATATCTGCTCCTGTGAAGCTTATCTTTCTTGTGTTAGGGGTAGTGCTCGAAATATGGGGTCAGGAGCCCTGGCCCCGTTCAGGTAGCGGCATTTCCACTGGTGCTACCTCAATACCATCGGCTATGGGGACTGCGCGTGCATTGACGTCAGCCTCATTAACGAGACTACCCTGGCCGGTGCGATTGTTGACGATTGCGGTGTAGACGCCGGTCGACGTCGATACCACGAAGATAGTGTCAATTTCGCCACGCGTAACGATGACGTTATCGTTGGCTTGGCCGTCGTTCAGCGCGCCTTTGAAGACGTCGATGCCATCCAACGGACTGTGAGTCGACTCAATGGTGGCTTCAGGCATTGGCTGCAGATCCGGAATTGGGAGCGAGATTTTCTGTCCGACCTTCATTGATCGCAGTGCAGCGGGATCTGTCTGGATAGCGAGTCCTTCGACACCATCGACGTCTATGGGCGTTTCGTCGGCGACCGACCAGGCAGAGAGTTCGGCGTACGTCGACTGATCCGGAGCTGTGTCGTCATCGTCCGCAGAATCCGCAGCAGTCGTGGCAGGCGGCTGGCCAGCCGAATCGGCTTCAGCCTCATTGGCCTCATCGGCCTCGCTGAAAGGGCGGTCAACTAGTGGGCGCTGCGCGGCGGCGCTGTCGGTCAGGCTTGCAGGCTCGTCGGCGACTGCGGGAACGGAAGCTGGCTTGTTGTCGACCTGTAGGAAAAGTACGGCACCTACGGCGACCAAAACACAGGTCGTCAGGAGAATAATCTTGTTCATCTCGAGCTACTCAAGCTAAAGCAGGAGCGGCATGCTTACTTATTGTAGAACGATTAGAATCGACCAAAGGGCGTACGCCCCCCTTTTGGGGGAGAGAAATGGGACACAGTTTCGCAAATTGCTGATGAAAATCATGTTTTTGCGCACTAAATAGCTTGATCACGCCTCCTTGAGACGCCGCGTATCAATCACATTCGGCACCTGCCGCAGCCGATCAAAAATCTTGTTCAGCATACCCAGGCTTTCGATCTCGACGGTGAGGCGCATTGTGGCCGTGCTGTTCTCCTTGTCGCTACGCGTCGATACCGCGAGCACGTTGACGCGATCATTCCCCAGCACATTGGAGATATCCCTAAGCAGACCAGGCCTGTCGTAGGCTTCCACTTCAATATCAATGGGATAGGTTTCCTGCGCACTACCCCAACTCACCTCGATGATCTTGTTCGGCTCCTGTGCTTCGAGCTGCAGTACATTCAGGCAGTCCTGCTTGTGGATACTGACCCCTCGTCCAAGCGTTATGAAGCCAATGATGTCATCACCCGGTACCGGCTTGCAGCAGCTGGCCCGATGCGTGAGGAGATTGCCTACGCCAAGGATCTTGATGGACTGGGTATGATCCTCCAGACGGGCCGGCTTGCCACGCTTGCGGTGAGCGTCACCGGCCTGCTCGAGCGCACGCAACAGCGAAGCCTTCCGAGTCTGCTGGCCCGGCTTCGGCGGCACACGACCCTCGAAATCCAGTTCTGGCGAGCGAGCCTCGAGCAGTGACTGTGCCTCCTGCACGACCTGCATGGGCTTCAGATCACCAGCACCTATCGCGGCATGCAGATCTTCCACGGTGGTAAAATGCAACGCCTTGGCGAGTAGCTCACCACTGACACTGTCGACGGAAAAGCGCTTGAGCATCTCGTGCAGCAGTTGCGCACCGGACTCGACATGCTGCTCACGGTTCTGCATCCTGAACCAGTGCGCTATCTTCGCGCGAGCCTTCGAGGTCTGGGTATAGCCAAGGTCAGGGTTGAGCCAGTCACGGCTTGGCTTGGGCTGGCTGGAAGTCAGCACCTGTACCTGTTCTCCGGTCTTCAGTTTGTAATTCAGCGGTACGATACGACCGTTGACCTTGGCGCCACGGCAACAGTGCCCGATTTCGGTATGCACTTTGTAGGCGAAATCGATAGGCGTCGAATTGGCCGGCAGATCGACCACATGACCTTCAGGCGTGAATAGATAGATGCGGTCTGAAACAAAGTTGTTCTGCCACTGCTCGACCAGATCGTGTGTCGCCTCTCCGGTCTGGTCGCCGAGGTCCTCCTGCCACTCGAGTACCTGACGCAGCCAGGCGATCTTGTCTTCGTAGCTTTGCGACTTCTGATCGAGATCCGTGCCCTTGTACAACCAATGCGCACAAACACCAAGCTCGGCATCCTGGTGCATCGCATGGGTGCGGATCTGTACTTCCATGACCTTGTTGCCAGGCCCAGCAACGGCGGTATGCAAGGACTGATAACCGTTGGATTTCGGGTTGGCGATGTAATCGTCGAACTCGTGGGGAATATGTCGCCACAGCGAATGTACTGCACCGAGCACGGAGTAGCAGTCCCGGATAGTTGGCACCAGCACGCGAATCGCACGGATATCATAGACCTGGGAAAAGTCGATGCCCTTGCGATGCATTTTCCGCCAGATACTATAAATATGCTTCACGCGCCCATCGACGTCGGCCTGTACGCCCTGCTCCTTGAGCTCCTTCGACAAGGCTTCGATCACTTCAGTAATGTAGTGCTGCCGGTCAATCCGCCGCTCGTCCAACTGCTTGGCAATTTTCTTGTAGGCCGATTCGTGGAGATAGCGGAAGGATAGATCCTCCAGCTCCCATTTCAGCTGACCGATGCCGAGCCGATGCGCGAGCGGCGCATAGATATCGAAGACTTCACGGGCGACGCGATGCCGTTTGTCAGGCTCAGCATCCTTTACAGCACGGATGGCACAGGTGCGTTCGGCCAGCTTGATCAGTGCGACGCGAACATCGTCGATCATGGTGACCAGCATTCGCCTCAGATTGTCGACCTGGTTCTGGGTCTGACCCAGCACACTGCCTTGCAGAGGGTGGCGAAGACTTGAGATTGCGGCCATCTGCAAGACACCTTCTATGAGATGCTCGCACGAGCTGCCGAAGCGCTTGCCGACCGCCTGAAGGGTTATTCGCTTCTCACGAACCGAGCGATACAGAATGGCGGCAATGATGCTTTCGCTGTCGAGGTGGAGTTCGGCGAGGATCACCGCCATCTCCAAGCCCGTTAGAAAACTATTACTCTCGGCACTCCAGCGGCTGCCCTCTACTTCAGCCTGTTCAGCAAGCGACTGAGCCACTTCACAGGCTTCCAGGATAGCTGCTGAGTCTTTCACAGGCGTAAAACGCCCGAGTTGCTCCAGCCAGCTGGGAATATCTACACGGCCGTTACTACCGACCGGATAGTCTTCGCGTACCTTGACCACGGTGTTATCGACTCCGTCCTGCCTTCTCGAAAAGCGCCATCGACTCGACATGCGCTGTTTGCGGGAACATATCCATTATTCCCAGTGTACGCAGCCGATAGCCCTGAGCGTTCAGGATGGCTGCGTCCCGAGCTAGTGTCGCCGGATTACACGATACATACAGTATCGCAGATGGCGAAAACAGGCCCATGGAACGTACCACATCTTCGGCGCCAGCTCTGGGGGGGTCAAGTAACACTTTGTCATAATGACGTATCCATTGCGCACCGCCATCAGCATTGCGCAGGGCTGCGATATCAAAAAGATCTCCCGCAGCGAAGGAGACATTGTCGATACCGTTCTTTCTGGCGTTATGCTCCGCCTGTGCCGTCATGGCCAGACTGCCTTCGACACCGGTTACCTGAGCCGAAAGTCGGGCCAGCGGCAGCGTAAAGTTGCCCAGTCCACAGAACAGGTCAAGCACACTGTCTTCCGCCTGAGGCTGCAGCCAGGCCATCGCCTGTGACAGCATCTCGCGGTTCAAAGGCATATTGACCTGTGTGAAATCGGTCGGCCGGAACTGCATGGTCAAATCAAAGGCGGGCAATTCGTAAAACAACTCGCCTGCGGGGTCAGCACCCTTCTCAGGATCAAGATAACTGGCCAGCGGCTTGACGGTGTCGGGCCCTTTGGCCTGACCATACATCAGGAAGTCGTGATCACGGCCGAACTGTTCGAGCAGCTCGATGTCAGCGTTCGTCAGCGGCTCGAGGTGTCTGATGATCAGGATCACCGCATTCTCACCAGCCGCGACCTCTACCTGGGGTACAGCCTGGCGAACCGAAAGCTGGCTCAGGCAGGCACGGAGCTCCGTGATGCGCTCCCCGACAGCAGGAACGAGTATCGGGCACTGAGTAATGTCAGCGAGGAAGCTGGAGAACTGCTCACGGAAGCCGACCAGTGTTTCTTCCTTCTTGAACACATAGCGCGCACCCATACGCGCCTTCGATCGATAGCCGGATGGCGCTGATCTCAGCGGTGGCGCCACGACCTTGGGCGCCTCGGCGCCTGCATGCTTGAATAGCTCCAGCACCACGGCTTGCTTATGCTCGAGTTGGAGGCTCTGGGGCATGTATTGCAGAGAACAGCCGCCACAGAGTTTCGCATGCGGACAGAAGGGCTCGATTCTATCGGGACTGGGCTCCAGTACTTCGATAGTGGCACAATCATCAAACGTGCGGTGCGCCCGCATTCGACGAGCCATGACCACTTCGCCCGGCAATGCCCCGTCGACGAACTGGGTCTTGCCATCGAGCCTGGCCACACCGCGGCCTTCATGACTCAGTGATTCTATGGTCAATTGCACCGGCGCGGGGTCTGGCTTGCGCTTCGAAACACGTCGCTTGCTCATTTGAACACGCCTGTGGACAGATAGCGGTCCCCACGGTCACAAATGATGGCCACAATGACTGCGTTTTCGACTTCAGCGTCGATCTGCAGCGCGCCGACTACGGCGCCTCCGGACGAAACACCAGCGAAAATGCCTTCCTCTGTCGCAAGCCTTCGCATGGCCACTTCGGCCGCGTTCTGTTCGATATCTATGATTCGGTCCACCCGTGATTTTTCGAAAATTGAAGGCATATAGGCTTCCGGCCAGCGTCGAATGCCTGGAATGGAGGCGCCAGACGCAGGTTGCAGCCCGATAATCTGAATATGCGGGTTCTGCTCTTTCAGATAGCGCGAAACGCCCATTATGGTGCCAGTCGTGCCCATGGAGCTCACGAAATGAGTAATGCGACCACCTGTCTGCTGCCAGATCTCCGGGCCAGTGGTCTTGTAATGCGCCAGTGGATTATCACTGTTGGCGAACTGATCGAGCACTATACCCTCGCCTGCCGCCTCCATCTTCTTCGCCAGATCACGCGCACCCTCCATCCCCTCTTCTCTCGTTACCGAGATGAGCTCGGCGCCATAGGCGCTCATGGCGGCGCGGCGCTCTTCGCTCATGTGGGCCGGCATGATCAGCTTTAGACGGTAACCCTTCATAGCGGCCACCATGGCCAGCGCAATGCCCGTATTGCCGCTTGTCGCCTCAATGAGACAGTCGCCCTGCCTGATCCTGCCCCTGGCTTCGGCCTCGCTGATCATGCTCAAAGCAGCCCTGTCCTTGACCGAACCGGCCGGATTGGTGCCCTCCAGCTTGCCGAGCACGACATTACCAGAGACCGCAGAATCCCTCGGCAGGCGCTGCAGGCGCACGAGTGGTGTATTACCTACGAGCGAAGCTACCGTAGGCCAGTCCAGTGATGCTGATGCCGTATCGGGGGCATGATCCGAAGGGAAGACGGGGGACATAAAGTCGCTCTATGATGCGAAAGGGTTGCTAGAATACAAAATCATCCAGCACAGAACCACGTTAAATATGATTGACACTTCTGGGGAGCAGAACTTTCTCAGCCATTTCGGCGCTGCCGGAAAGCATTGGAGCCTGCGCAGAAAGATCTTCACCTACGTGATGATTCCCGCGGCACTTTTCGCGATTGTCATCGGCAGCGTGTTCATTACCGCCCGGATGATGGAACTCGAACATATCGTCACCACACGATCGCAGGAAACGACTGACCAGCTGGTGAATATGAGCGCCGTTCTTCTAAGCCGGGCTGACCCGACCACCCTGGAGCTCATTGCTGGCGGCACCATTCAGAAAGAAGGTGTACGCTCGGTGGTGATTTACAATCAGCGCGGCGAGATCACCGCACATGCCGGAGCTATGCCAGCGGCGAGAGCAAGCCAACGCAATCTTCTGAATGCTCAGGGCAGTCGTCGTCGGATCGGTGACTATCTGCAGTTAGTCGAGCCCGTATGGCCTACCGCCCAAGCGGCCGAGAGCACAGCAGGACGCGCCATGCCAATCGGCTGGGTTGCCGTCGAGTTCGCCTACACGCCGACTCAGCTGGCACAATCGCGTGCCATTTTGCTCACTGTGCTCGGCATTTTGCTAACCGTGTTTCTCAGCGCCGTACTCGCCTCGCGACTGTCACGACAGCTGACCCGCCCGCTCGCCCATACCGTCGACGTCGTCTCTCGCATCAAGCGCGGCGATAGTGGCGCCCGCCTGGACATCGAAGGCAGTCGAGAGATCGAACTGTTGCGTGATGGTATCAACAGCATGGCTGATACACTCGAGCACGCACATAGCGAGTTGCAGCAGAACATCGATCAGGCCACTGAAGACTTGCGCGAGACCCTGGAAACCATCGAAATCCAGAACATCGAGCTGAACATCGCACGAAAGGAGGCCTTGCAGGCCAGCAAGATAAAGTCCGAGTTTCTCGCGAACATGTCGCACGAGATTCGGACCCCGCTCAATGGCATCATCGGCTTCGCGAGAATTTTGCTGAAATCGCCACTGACCCAACAGCAGAAAGACCACGCGACCACTATCGTGAAGTCATCCGAAACACTGCTGAGCGTTATCAACGATATTCTCGACTTTTCCCGGATAGAAGCAGGCAAGCTCCTGCTCGACCACAGTGAGTTCAACGTTCGTGACACAATAGACGACGCGATGACCCTGCTCGCCCCGGCGGCTCACGAAAAGAACCTCGATCTGGCGGCCATGGTCTATCTCGATGTGCCAGCCATACTTGTGGGTGACCCGCTACGTGTGAAGCAGATCATCCTCAATCTCATAGGCAATGCGGTCAAGTTTACCCGCCACGGCGAGATCGTACTGCGCGTGATGCTGGAGGAACAGGAAACCAACGGCCATCACGTGACGATTCGGATCTCGGTATCTGACACCGGCGTCGGCATGTCGAAAACCCAGCAACGCGCGCTGTTTCATGCCTTTTCGCAAGGCGACGCCTCCACCGCACGCCGTTTCGGTGGCTCGGGCCTCGGCCTGGTCATTTCCAGGAAACTGGCGGAGCAGATGGGTGGCAGTATCAGCGTTGAAAGCACCCTTGGCGAGGGCTCAACCTTCTCGGTGCTGCTACGGCTTGAAAGTCTCGGCCAGGCGACGGGACTCAGGCACCTCACCAGAGAGGCGGACGATAGCCTCACGCCCGGAGATTACGAAAACAGCCGCCATTACGAAGCGCCGCCGGATCTTTCCGGTGAACGCCTGATCTATCTCGAATACCAGCAGCGAACGGCCATGGTCACACAGCAGATCCTGCAGCACTGGTCGGCAGAAGTGGTCATTGCCGAAACCCTCGATGATCTCTGTGACTCCATCGTCAAGGCGCAGAAGGCGGGCCGCGGCTTTTCGGCAGCCATTCTTGGCATTACCTCCTACCAGCTCAGCAGTGCTGTGCATCTCGCTGCCGTCGAACGAATCGAAAAACAGCTCGACTGCCGTGTTGTACTGTTGACGCCTACGATCGATAGTGTGAGAGAACACGCGGCCATCCTGAATGCCTGCACCGCCTATGCGCTGAAGCCGATACCACAGCGAAAGCTAGCCGCAATGATGATGCTCCTGCTAACCAAACAGCACGAAGGCATTTCACCACTGCGGCAACCACAATCTGCCCGCTTGTTCAGGCCAAAACCCAGAGTGATGGCGGTTGATGACAATGCCGCCAATCTTCGTCTTATCGAAGCACTGCTGACGGACATCGGCGTCGAGCCAGTGGCAGTAACCAGCGGCTATGAGGCGCTCCGGCTGTTGAAGGAGACCAGCTGTGACCTGGTATTCATGGACGTACAGATGCCTGGCATGGATGGTATGGAAACCACCCGCCTGATCAGAAGCCTGTCTGGTCCGGTCGCTCATGTTCCGATTCTTGCGCTGACGGCACATGCGCTGAATGAGGAGCGTGAGGAGCTGCTGAACAATGGCTTCAACGAATATGTGACCAAGCCAATTTCGGAGTCGCAACTGCTCGACCTCCTCAGTCGATACCTGCAGTTCGCCCAACCGCCCAAGGCTGCCGACGAAGTTCATCAGGTCTACAGCAACTTTTCGGGCACGGTGCGGCCCTCGCAAAAAGCAGCGCCAGAGCCCTGTGTCGACATCGAATCGTCGATCCGCCTGGCCGCAGGCAAGCGAGATCTCGCTGTCGAGTTGCTCTCGATGCTGTTGGAAAACCTCCCTGAGGATGAGGAACGTTTCCGCAAACTGGAACGTGCGAATGATGTCAAAGGACTGGAAGAGGCCGCACACAAGTTGCATGGCGGCACACGATACTGTGGCGTGCCTCTGTTACGGGCGGCGGTGGCTTCGCTCGAGACTATGCTGAAACAGAAGCAGCCCTGGACCGAGCACCTGAAACAGACCTACGCCGAGATTGACCGGCTGCTCTACTGGGCCGATCAGACCGACTGGCAACCGCTCATGCTCGGGGCACCCGATGGTCTCAGTCGCAGTTCTGCCGGATAGACCGTATTAAACAGCACTGTCCAGCAGCGCTCTCATTTCTCGCACAGCTGAATCAAGGCCTGTGATTACGGCTCTTGCAATGATCGCATGGCCGATATTCAGCTCCCTAACGTGGTCCAGCGCGGCAATTGGCCGAGTATTATGGTAGTGCAGGCCATGACCGGCATTGACCAGCAAACCGGCCTGATGCGCGAATACCGCTGCTTCCCGCAGCGCCTCGAGCCGTAGCTCGACTTCACCACCGCTGGCTTCGGCGTAATCTCCGGTATGCAGCTCAACTGCCTGAGCGCCCACCCGGACAGCGGCCTCGATCTGGCGCGGATCAGGGTCGATGAACAGCGAAACCCGAATACCACTATCGGTTAGTCTACTCACATAGTCTTTCAGCATCGCCTCTCTGCTACAGACATCCAGGCCACCTTCAGTCGTCAGTTCCTCCCGCTTTTCAGGTACCAGACAACAGTCACGCGGGTTCACCTCGAGCGCCAATGCCAGCATCGGATCGGTTGCAGCCATTTCCAGGTTCATGGAGGTCTGAAGCGTCTGGGCCAGCAGACGGACATCACGTGGCTGGATATGCCGGCCATCTTCGCGCGGATGAATGGTGATGCTGTCTGCCCCCGCCTGCTCGGCAATCGCAGCAGCCAGCACCGGATCAGGATAGAGGGTACCGCGAGCCTGGCGAAGCGTTGCGATGTGGTCGATGTTTACACCGAGCAGAACTCTACGTTTAGTCGTCATGATTTCCGGGATCCTCTGTTATCGGTTCGGCTTGTTCTGGTCGTACTGCACCCAGCCGGGCAGCAGCCTGTATAAGCTGACGGGTGTTGATCATTCGCCCATCGAGGCTTCGGTCGATCACGAGGGAAGTCAGCTCGCGGGCAAGGCCAAGCGCGCCTCCCACCTGCCAATTTGCCTCACCGACAGCCAGTAAAAGCCGGCCCGACGCACTGACAACCCGAAGGTGGGCCGGTTCGTCCTTTGCTTCGGCTTCTTCAAGCCAGCCGGATGTGCTGACAAAAATGTACCTGCTATCAGGCGAAATCGGGTTACCAGCTGCGTCAGCGCTGAAGCCTGGATGCAGCCCGAGCGCCGTGGTCAGCGCCAGCTCGAACTCACGCATCAGCCAAAGCAGAGGATCCTGAGCAGAAAAAGCCGTCGGCGCAGGGATCTCTCGCGCAGAGTCTTCGGCACACGAGTTGAGACGTTTCAGACTACTTGTATATAAACTATGAATCTCAGGCACTTGCTCCTCGACTGGCAGGAGCAGGTAGAGTAGCTCGTTGAAATAGAGCCCTACAAGGGCCGCACGTCCCTTGAGACTGAAGCCGCGCCCGGCAAAATCCAGCGACGAAAATGTCTTGAGCTCACTGCGACCGTACTGGGAAAAGATGTATGGCTGGAACGCCTGTAGGCTATCAGCAGCAGAGCGGTGCTTGCCGCGACTGCCATGAATCACGCCGCTGACCTTGCCACTCGATGCCGTCAGCATGGTGGCAATGATGCTATTCTCCCGGTAAGGTCTGCCGTGCAGCAGCCAGCCTTGCTGGGCTACAGCAGAACTGCCGCCGCCCCGGCCTGTCACCGCTCATCGTAGCCGAGTGTTTTCAGCGCCCTGGCACTGTTACTCCAGCCTGACTTTACTTTCACCCAGGTCTTGAGCATGACGGTCGAGCCGGTGAGATGTTCGATATCGCGACGCGCATCGGTGCCAATTCGCTTAAGCTTTTCGCCCTTGCTACCGATGAGAATCTTGCGCTGCCCTTCACGTTCAACCCAGACGATCATGCCGATATGCAGGGTCTTGCCTTCCTGCCCCCACTGCTCGATTTCAACCGCCACGCCGTAGGGCACTTCATCCCCGAGCTGACGCATGATCTTCTCACGGAGAATTTCGGCACAAAGAAAGCGAATGCTGCGATCAGTCACCTGATCGTCAGGAAAGAGGTGCACGCCAGCCGGCAAATAAGCCGCAATCTCTTTTTCGAGTTCGTCGAGCTGCCAGCCTTTCATGGCAGAAATCGGCACAAAGCCTTCGAAACTGAAACTCTTGCGTAACTCGTCGATGAACGGCAGCAGCGATGTCTTGTCTTCAAGTTCATCAATCTTGTTGATCAACAGCATCACTGGGCGCTTACTGGCCGTAGCGGCCTCGAGCACCATGCGATCCTCTTCGGTAATGCGGGTCCTGTCGATCATCACAATAATGAGATCCGCATCGTTCAACGCACTCAGAGCCGCCTTGTTCATGACCGCATTGAGCGAGTTACGTTCATTCTTGTGGATACCCGGGGTATCGACGTAGATGTACTGCACCTCATCGATCGTCTTGACGCCGAGGATCTGATGCCGCGTCGTTTGCGCCTTCTTCGAGGTAATACTGATCTTCTGACCGAGCAGCTTATTCAGTAGCGTTGACTTTCCAACATTTGGTCGACCCACAATGGCGACATAGCCACACTTCTGCCCATTCGCGGGTTGTTCAGGGCCTGTTTCATCAGACGCCATCTCATTAGAGCTCATGACTTTTGGATACCTTCGAGGTTTTTGAGTGCCTTGGCCGCCGCTTTCTGTTCAGCGAGGCGGCGGCTGGGACCTCGTCCGGAAAATACATCTTCCAGGCCATTGACCGTGCATTTGACCACGAAGGTCTGCGCATGCGCCTCGCCCAGCACTTCAAGAATTTCGTATACCGGGAGCTCCGCCTGGCGGCTTTGCAAAAGCTCCTGTAGGCGGGTCTTTGAATCCTTGCGGGTATCTTCCGGCTTCAGTGCATCGAGTCGAGAGGCAAAGAGTCCACGCAGAAGCGTCTGGACGGTTTCGAAGCCGCTATCCAGGAATACTGCACCAATTACTGCTTCCAACCCATCGGCCAGAATCGACTCGCGGCGAAAGCCACCACTCTTGAGTTCGCCGGAACCCAACCTCATGGCGTCACCGAGACTCAGATCACGGGCCACTTCAGCAAGTGTCACGCCCTTGACGAGACTGGCGCGCATGCGACTGAGCTGTCCTTCTCTGGCATCTGTAAAGCGCGCATAGAGCGCCTCGGCAATGACGAAGTTGACGATGGAGTCGCCGAGAAACTCGAGACGCTCGTTGTTAGATTTGCCGTAGCTCCGGTGAGACAAGGCGAGCTCGAGCAGACCTTCGTTCTTGAAACGATAGCCTAGCTGTGCCTGCAGTTTGTCGAGCGCCTGATCGGTTCGTAACACTACTTCTTCTTGCTTTCCTGTTGATGGTGGAAACTGAGCACCGCATCGATGTTGGCTACAATATTCTTGCGAACCTCGTAATCGATGATCACCGTAGTCGTATCATCCTTGCGTTCGATCTTGATGGCTTCTGGCGGCAGACTGCGAATGTTGTTGATAGTAAGGAGGCTGTCCAGACTGGACTGTATTTCCTTGTTCGTCATATCAGCAAAGTTTTCTTTCTTCGACAGACTTTCAAGCGATCCCGAAACCGAACTATCCTCGATGTAGACCGGAATCAGCTTGATGGCCACAGTAATAAACGATACCAGCACGAGCAAATAGAACAGGTACTGCATCATTGATGCACCTGTTTGCTGCTTTGGCAGGGCAATCGATCCCATAGACGACCTGGAGACAGTCTGACACATACGCATAGTCCTGATAAGTAAACGTAGTCTCAGTATAGCTGGATCGTAGCACTTGCGACTGACCGGGGCAGGCAGCGCCTGCTATTCGATAAGCCCTGTTCTTGAAAACGAAGGAATTGAGAAGAAGCTCTCCCAATGCATCCAGATTGCGAAAGCGCGCCCAACGATATTGTTCTCCGGCACCATACCGATATAACGGCTATCACGACTTCGATCCCGGTTGTCGCCCAGCAGGAAGAAATTGCCCGCCGGCACCTTCCATTCTGCCTGCAGCCCTGAGGGGCCGCTCTCTTTCTGAATTCTATAGGTGGCGCCGCCAAGCGACTCTTCGTAAATGAGCTCCTTGGGATTATCCGGTGGAAGCGCTGCGAGCAGCCGCTCTTCAACCGGCTCACCATTGACGTACAGTGCCTTGCCAAGAAGCGTGACAGTGTCGCCGGGAAGCCCGATCACGCGCTTGATATAATTGGTCCGATTGTCTTCAGGATTTCGGAACACCATTACGTCACCACGCTCTGGCTCGCCCAGATCCACGATTTCTGTACCTAGAACAGGCAAGCGTAGCCCATAGGTAAACTTGTTGACGAGGATGAAGTCGCCGACCTCGAGCGTCGGCAGCATGGACTGTGAAGGGATCTGAAAGGGCTCGACGATAAAAGAGCGCAGGATCAGCACAATGAAGAGAATGGGAAAGAATGATCGACAATACTCGACAATGAGTGGCTCAACCGGCTGGCTCGTACGCGTATCGCCCTGGGTCGCACCATCTACTGTCCAGCCCTGGCTGATTCGGGTCTCGCCAACTGCCGGCGCCGGCGCGCTGGTCTGCTGCGGTGCTGGTTGACGCTTTTTCGCAAAAACCAGCGCGTCGACAAGCCACACAGCGCCGGTAATTAATGTCAGCGCTACCAGAATGAGCGAGAAGTCGAAATCCATCATGTACGAGTATCCGTTTCCAAGGTCGCCGTTACCATGTGGGCTGGGTTGGCTGGCGCAACTTTAACTGTCGATCTTCAAGACTGCAAGGAAGGCATCCTGAGGGATTTCCACGCTGCCGACCTGCTTCATCCGCTTCTTGCCCTCTTTCTGCTTCTGCAACAGTTTCTTCTTCCGGGACACGTCGCCACCATAACACTTGGCGGTCACGTTCTTTCGCAGGGCCTTGACCGTCGTACGGGCAATGACCTGCCCACCGAGTGCGGCCTGTATCGCGACGTCGAACATCTGCCGCGGTATCAGCTCCTTCATCTTCTCTGTCAACTGCCGTCCCTTGTAGGCCGCATTGTCGCGATGAATGATCAGTGCCAGCGCATCAACCTTTTCAGCGTTGATCAGCACATCCAGGCGCACCAGGTTGGCAGCCTGGAAGCGAACGAAGTGATAGTCGAGCGATGCATAACCGCGACTGGCGGATTTGAGTTTGTCGAAGAAATCGAGCACGACCTCTGCCATTGGCATTTCATAGCTCAGCGAGACTTGAGAACCGAGGAACTGCATGCTTTTCTGCACTCCGCGCTTCTCGACACAGAGGCTGATAACATTGCCGAGGTAGTCCTGTGGCACGAGAATATTCGCTTCGACGATCGGCTCACGCATCTCCTCTATGCTGCCCAGATCCGGTAGTCGCGATGGATTGTCCACCGAGACCACTTCGTTCTGCTTGGTCAGCACCTCGTAGATAACGGTCGGGGCCGTTGTGATGAGGTCGAGATCGTACTCCCGCTCGAGCCGTTCCTGAATGATTTCCATGTGCAGCATGCCTAGAAAGCCGCAGCGGAAGCCGAAGCCCAGCGCATCGGAGCTCTCGGGCTCGAAAAAGAGCGAAGCATCGTTGAGCGTCAGCTTGTCCAGCGCGGTCCGGAAATCTTCGTAGTCATCCGAAGACACCGGGAACAGTCCCGCATACACCTGAGGCTGAACCCGCTTGAAACCCGGTAGCGACTTCGTACTGCCATTCGATGCATGCGTGATGGTATCACCGACCGGCGCCCCATGGATATTCTTGATACCGGCTACGACAAAGCCCACTTCGCCCGGCCCCAGCTGCGGCTGCTCGGTCCGCTTCGGTGTAAACACACCCAGCGAAGTCACGAGTTCCACCACGCCATTGGACATGATCTTGATCTTGTCGCCCTTTTTGAGCGTGCCATGTTTGACGCGAACAAGCGAAACCACTCCGAGATACGGGTCGAACCAGGAGTCGATGATGAGGGCCTGCAAGGGCCAGTCTTCTTCAGTTTCAGGCGGTGGAATGCGTGCCACCAACTCCTCGAGAATATCTTCGATACCGATACCGGCCTTGGCGCTGCATTCAACCGCATCAGTCGCATCGATACCGATGATTTCCTCGATTTCCTTGCGAACCCTGTCAGGCTCGGCCTGTGGCAGATCCATCTTGTTGAGGACCGGCAGGACCTCGAGACCCATTTCGATAGCGGTATAGCAATTCGCCACAGACTGAGCCTCGACACCCTGGGCGGCATCCACCACAAGCAAGGCGCCTTCGCACGCGGCCAGTGATCGCGATACTTCATAGCTGAAGTCGACGTGACCGGGCGTGTCGATAAAGTTCAGCTGATACACCTTCCCGCTACGGGATGTGTAGTGCAGCGTGACACTCTGCGCCTTGATGGTGATACCGCGCTCACGTTCGATGTCCATCGAATCAAGCACCTGGGCCTGCATTTCGCGCGCCTCAAGGCCGCCGCAGTGCTGTATGAAGCGGTCTGCAATGGTGGACTTGCCGTGATCGATGTGTGCGATGATTGAAAAATTTCTGATGGAATCGAGTTTCTTCACATTGCCGGTCCTGAAAAAAAAGCCCGTAATCATAACAAGACTACGGGCTTCTAGACAGCATTCAATAGAGACGCTTCGCTCAGTCCTCGATGCGCATCACCACGAAGGCCGGATTGCCGTTGCGGATGATCAATACGGGGATCGACTTGTCGTTCGGCAATTTGCCGACAATCGTTCGCAGATCGCCTACCGAATTGACCCGCTCATTGTTCACCGTGCTGATGACGTCCCCTGCCCTGATGCCGGCAGCCGCTGCTGGTCCTGCCATCACATTCGTAACCACTACACCGCCGCTGATCTGCAATTGCGCCTTTTCCTCGGCAGTCAGATCGCGAACTTCCAGATTCAGGGTACTGGCATCGGTCGACGGTCTCTTGCCTGTCGTCGCAGTAACTTCATCACTTCCTGGAACCTGACCGACGATGATGTCAAGTGTCTGCCGCTCGCCTGCGCGGATGATTTCAAGTTCAGCCTCGGTGCCCGGCTTGACTCGACCAACGAGATGAGGCAGTTCGGAAGAGAGGTCGATTTCGTCATCCTCGAACGACAGGATGACATCACCCGGCCTCAGACCCGCCTTGGCGGCTGGCGATTCAGGCATGACCTGTGCAACAAGGGCACCATGAGGCTTTTTCAGACCGAACGATTCCGCCAGGTCACGATTCACTTCCTGAATGAGCACACCCAGCCAGCCGCGACTCACCTGCCCCGTCTCCCGAATCTGTTCTACAGCGTTCATTGCGACATCGATAGGAATGGCGAAAGACACGCCCATGAATCCGCCAGAGCGGGTATAGATCTGGGAATTGATACCAACCACTTCACCGTCCAGGTTGAATAGCGGACCACCGGAGTTACCCGGATTGATCGCGACGTCAGTCTGGATAAACGGCACGTAGTTCTCACTCGGCAGGCTTCTGGCCAACGCGCTGACGATGCCGGCAGTCACTGTGTAATCGAAACCGAAGGGCGAGCCTATGGCCAATACCCATTCACCGACTTTCAGTTTCGAAGACTTGCCGAGCTTCAACACAGGCAGGTCATCCGCCTTCACCCTGAGTACCGCAAGATCAGTGTCCGGATCGGTACCAACCAGCTCGGCAACAAGCTCACGCCGATCAGCCAGGCGAACAATGATTTCATCGGCGCCTTCTACAACGTGATTGTTGGTCAACACGATGCCGTCGGCAGAAACGATAAAGCCGGAGCCGGTCGATTGCATTTGCCGAGGCATCTGCCCGTTGCCGCCAGGGCCTGGTAATTGATCACCGAAGAAATGGCGGAAGAATTCGGGAATCTGCTGCAGATCGGGATGGCCGCCATAACCAGCAGGACTGGGTGAAGCCCTACTCGTGCTAATATTGACCACGCCAGGCGAGGCCTCTTCGACAAGTTCCGTAAAATCGGGCAGGCTTGCCGCCCTGGCGGCACCGGTCAGCATCAGGCACCAGACCAGGAAACTGAATATCAGCGCTCGTTGCGGACCTTCGGTCTGTCCGCTTCGCATGACTTGAGGCATTAATAATCTCCATATATGAGTCGAACCGGTTGACCAACCGGCATGGCAGAGAAAACCTATACTTGGGGATGCAGCCTTACCTCACAATAGCTCAGTGGTGACAGATTCTTAACCAAGCGTGTACCGAGGATCATGCCGAGCATCCCTGAACCTGCAGCCAGCAGGTCCTGCTGGAGCGCGCTAACATCCGTGTTGAAGCTGGTGACAGCTGCGTACGAAACCACAGTACCGACTATAAGCCCGATGAGCGGCAGCCCGTAAAGCAGGACTGTCATTTTTAGCAAAGAGCCACTGCCAATTTCAAGCCTGCAGACGGTACCGATAGCCGCT
The DNA here is from genome assembly GCA_002354735.1 of Gammaproteobacteria bacterium UBA2679. GTDB lineage: Bacteria > Pseudomonadota > Gammaproteobacteria > Pseudomonadales > Oleiphilaceae > Allohahella. Next base: position 144,375 of record DEMD01000007.1, read on the forward strand.
TTGCCCCGCCAGTCGTCGCCATTAGCCAGTTGCTCCACCTTAAGGGTGATTGGTTTATCTGATTTTCGACGCAGGCGCACCAATAGCGACTGTCCACAGCCGCGGCCTTCGTCGCATCTGGCGCACACGCCGGCGCTGCCTGCTGCGACCGCTTCGAGCTCGATCTGCGTATCGCTAATGGCCGAAACACGCACCAGCGCATTCACCTTGCCTTCACTCGGCAAGCAATGCTGTTCTGGAACATTCAACTCAGTCTTACCTCACTTGAAGTCGGGTTCGCTGTACACAACCTTATGCCAGCATGGATACTGTGGCACAGTTGCAGCCACCGACGTATAAAAAGACCTTCAGATGACGATAAAGGAACACCACCACGTCTACGACGTGCTCATAATCGGCAGCGGCGCCGCAGGACTGACTGCAGCGCTGAGACTGCCTCAAAACCTCTCGGTCGCCGTTGTGAGCAAGACCGAACTGATGAGCGGCTCGACGCCCTGGGCCCAGGGTGGCGTTGCCGCCGTGACTGAAGCCAGCGACTCCTTCGAGAAGCATATAGATGACACCATGCAAGCCGGCGCAGGACTATGTAAACCGGAGCGTGTAGCACAGGTCGTTCAGCAGGCGCCGGAAATGATCAGCTGGCTTGTGAGTCAGGGCGTCAAGTTTGATCATGAACTCGAAGCGGCGGTGAAATCCTTCCATCTTACGCAGGAAGGCGGGCATAGCCACCGACGCATTCTGCATGCTGCCGATGCCACTGGCCAGGCCGTTGGTAGCGCCCTGGCCGCCGCGGTGAACGCCAGACCGAACATCACCATACTCACCAACAAGATCGCTGTAGACGTCCTTCGTACAGCCGATAGTCGGGGACGACCGCATAAACGAATCCAGCGCTGCAACGGTATGTACCTGTACGACATGCCCTCGCACAGGGTAGAAACCTGTCTGGCCCGCTTTACGCTACTGGCCAGCGGCGGCGCCAGCAAGGTCTACCTCTATACATCGAATCCTGATGGCTCCACTGGCGACGGCGTAGCAATCGGTTGGCGCAGCGGGGCACGCGTGGCCAACATGGAGTTCAACCAGTTTCATCCGACCTGTCTGTACCATCCCGATGCCAAGTCCTTCCTGATCACCGAAGCCGTTCGGGGTGAAGGTGGCCTATTGCTCAGACCTGACGGCAGCCGCTTCATGCCGCAGCACCATGAACTTGCCGAGCTTGCGCCAAGGGACATCGTTGCCAGGGCCATAGACCACGAGATGAAGCGTCTGGGTGCAGACTGCATGTTTCTCGATATCAGTCACAAGCCGACCGCATTTATCAAGGAGCACTTCCCTACTGTCTATCAGCGCTGCCTGAGCTTCGGCATCGATATGACGAAGTCGCCCATACCGGTGGTACCAGCCGCACACTATACCTGTGGCGGTCTTGTCACCGACGAACACGCCAGAACCACGGTCGACGGGCTGTATGCAGCCGGCGAAGTCGCCTCCACTGGTCTGCATGGGGCCAACCGGATGGCCAGCAATTCGCTCCTCGAGTGTTTCGTCTTCGGTTCAGCCTGTGCCGATCATATCGGGGCAACAATAGCCGCCGGCCAGGCGCCTGACGTCAGCGGCATCCAGGTCATTCCCTGGGACGAAAGTCAGGTGACTGATTCAGATGAAGATGTCGTGATTGCTCATAACTGGGACGAGCTGCGCCGCACCATGTGGAACTATGTCGGCATCGTCCGGACCGACAAGCGCCTTCAGCGCGCCCAGCACCGAATTGCACTGCTGCAGCAGGAAATCCATGAGTACTACAGCCAGTACAGGATCAGTAGCGACCTGCTCGAGCTCCGAAATCTGGCCACGGTAGCTGAGCTCATCGTGCACTCTGCCCTCTTCCGCAGAGAATCACGCGGCCTGCATTACACGCTGGATTATCCAAAGCGAAGCATCAGAACCTATGATACGATCCTGCAGCCACCGTCCCTCAACCCCTTCGCCGAGTATTTCTAGGAGTTTGCATGATCGAACAAGCTGAGCTGAACAGGCTTTTCTGGCACAGCCGAAGAGGCATGCTGGAACTGGACCTGCTGCTGGTCCCTTTCGTGCAGGAGGTAGTGGCTACGCTCGAGCCCGCCGCGCTTGACACATACGAGCGTCTGCTGGCGCACGAGGACACTGAGCTGTTCCAGTGGTTTCTCACGACAGAGCGACCGGACGACCCGTTGCTCGCCGACATGGTCGATAGTATCCTTCGTTACAACACCGACCGTGCCCGACAGCATTGACCTGAAGCTCGGCCCATCTCTGCGGCTGTTCTATTTCAGCTTCGCCATTGCCGCATTGCTGGCTGTATGTATCGGTATTGCCGCTGTAGGATTCAAGATCAAGTTCGTAATCCTCTTGGCGCTGGTCGTATACAGCTGGCAGGTTCTGCGGGTTCACGCATTTTTGCAGAGTCCCAGCAGTCCGCTTCGTCTAAACTATGACGCCAGCCATGCTGACAGAATTCTCGTCACCTATAGAAACAAGGAGGCGGTGCACTACCGGCTTCAGTCCAGCACTTTTGTTCATCCACAGCTCACCGTTCTGGCATTGCGGCCGCTCAAGAACGCCTGGCGTCCGAAGCACTGGTTACCCAAATGCGTTCTGCTGTGCCCGGATAACTGTGATCCCACCGCGTTCCGACGGCTCAGGACAAGTTTGCTGCACCGTCCGATACGGTAGCGTCGCGAAAGCCAGAGTAGCTCACAAGGACGTAAGCTAAATCATCATGATCAATTTCGATTCCTCGACAGGAGCATAAAACCGTGTACCTCAGCTCAGTCAATACGTCGACTGTCATCCGCCTCACCGGCGTCGACAGCTCGAAATTTCTGCAGGGTCAGCTGACCTGCGATGTAGCGCGACTGGAAACAGGTCAGTGGACCTGGGCTGCTGCCTGCTCACCCAAGGGCCGCGTGATCGACGTCTTCAAGCTGTACAAGCAGCAGACGGAAGACTTTCTGCTCCTGTGCTGGTCGGAGGATGCCAGCCAGCGGCTGCTGACGCATTTGGCAAAATACAAGGTGTTTTTCAAATGTGAACTCCGAATTGAGCCTGAACTAGAGTGCGTCGGCACCCTTTCAAGGCATGCTGACATTCGTGCCGAGCTCGATCTCTATCCCGGCTGGGCAATACTTGGCTCACACAATCAGGTACTGCAGGATGTCAAGCAGGCCAGCCGGCGCAGGCTTTCTCAGAGCCTGCCTGAGCATAAACTCTACTGGAGTGAGTTGATCGTTAGCAGCGGGACTGTCGATGGCGCGAACAAAGACAACCGTGGCCATGCCACGCTCGGAGCACTCCGCAGCCGCTTCGCCTCAACAAAGGATGACGATTACCTGTGGCAGGCCGCAATGCTTGCGCTCGGCATCCCTCGGCTAGACGCGGACAACAGCGAGAGTTTCACAGCTCATGCGTTAGGACTTCATTCACTCGGCGCCATCAGCTTCAGCAAAGGCTGCTTCACCGGTCAGGAAATCGTCGCACGCACCCATTACCTTGGTAGTGCCAAGAAGTATCCGGTAGGGCTGGCCGTAGTCGAGGAGACGTTCAGAAGTCACTCGGAGACCGGTAATGACCGACTGTTTCTGGACGGGAGCGAGCTGGATACTTTCCTGACTGAGCACAACGCGAAGGTGCTTGAATGTATCGATATGCCTCAGGTTATAGCCGACTCATCGTCCAAACAGTCCGACCCGTCGGTTCGCTCTCTTTTAACGCCGTTCAAGCGTATCTGCCTGGCTGTACTCGACCCCGAAAAAATATAGTCCCGGTGCACCTTTCGACCACAGGGCGAGCGAATTTCTGCTATACCTAATAGTGGAGTCTGGCGCGGCAATCGCTGCGCCTGAAGTTTCACCACCCTCTGATTCACTGCTCTGGAACGAATGAATGTCTGACCTCGAACGTCAAATCAAACAGCAGATCATTACAGCTATCGATCAGGACAAGCTTGTCCTGCCTACGCTGCCAGAGGTTGCTCTGAAGGTACGGTCTGTCGCTGAGGACCCCGAATCTACCATTGCGCATATTGTCGCCGTCCTTGGAAATGATGCTGCGATCACGGCACGAATCATCAAGGTCTGTAACAGCCCCCTGCTGAGAGGCTCACGCGAAATCAGCAACCTCAATATGGCCGTCAGTCGCCTAGGTATGCAATATACGGCCAACCTGGCGACAGCACTGGCCATGGAGCAGATGTTCCAGGCGACAACAGAAATGATCGATGTGCGTATGCGTGAAATCTGGCGCACCAGCACGGAAATTGCCGGCATTTGCCATGTTCTGGCCAATCACTTCACGAAGCTGAAACCGGATCAGGCGACGCTCGCAGGACTTATTCACAAGATTGGCGCCTTGCCAATTCTGACCTTCATCGAAGAACATGAAATCAGGATCAACGCGGTACAGCTGGATAATCTCATAGACAATCTGCACCCGCCTATTGGTGGCTATATTCTGCGCAAGTGGGATTTCGCCCCAGAGCTACGGATGGTACCGAAAGAACACTCGAACTATACCCGGAAAGTGCCGACAGCCGACTATGCAGACCTGGTGATGGTCGCAAAACTGCAGAGCACGATGGGCACAGATCAGATGGATACCTCTCTGGATTGGACGACCGTCACCGCGTTCGAGCGGCTGGGTCTGGATCCCCAGGTCGACATGGGTGAGTCAGAGGATCTGAGCGCCGAGATGGCTGCTGCCATGGCGCTTCTGAACAGCTAGCAGCCGGGCTGCCCGCCCATCGGGCGCGGCAGCCAGTCTACGGGTTGCCCACCCTGAGCTTCAAGGTACCTGTTGGCTGCCGAGAAGTGGCCGCAGCCCAGGAAACCACGATGCGCTGATAGGGGGGATGGATGGGGTGCCTTCAGCACCAGATGTCGCCTGGTATCCACAGATGCCGCCTTCTTCTGCGCATAACTCCCCCACAACAGAAAGACCAAGCCGCTCCGGTGCTGGTTCAATGCTGCTATTACGGCATCGGTTACAGGCTCCCATCCCTTGCCGGCATGCGCAGCCGCGCGCCCGCCCTCCACGGTCAGCACTGAATTCAGTAGCAGGACGCCTTGGTCAGCCCATGATTGCAGACAACCAAAGCCGGGATCAGGCTGAAGGCCGAGGTCGCTGTGTAGCTCCTTATAGATATTGCGTAATGAAGGCGGGACTGCTATCCCAGGCAGCACTGAAAAACTCAAACCATGCGCCTGACCCGGCCCATGGTAAGGATCCTGCCCCAATATAACGACGCGGGTTTCATCAAAGGCGCTGTACCGCAGCGCAGCGAAACAATTCGCAAAGGCAGGATAAATTACCCTGCCCTGCTGTTCTTCAGCGATCAGAAAGGCTTCGAGCGCACGGGTCGAATCCTGACTCAGCACCTGCCGGAGATGCGGCTCATACCCCGGTGCCTGTTCGCTGACAGCATCATGTAGAAAACCCATGTACGACCCTCCCTGGCCCCCATTCGCTTACTGAGCGGCAGGACGCATGTGAGGGAACAGAATCACGTCACGTATAGACGGCACATCTGCGAACAGCATGATGAGGCGGTCTATGCCAATACCCTCACCAGCCGTAGGCGGCATGCCGTGCTCCAGCGCTCGAATATACTCATCATCATAGAACATGGCTTCGTCGTCGCCGG